>NZ_BMPZ01000001.1 GCF_014647855.1 Shewanella gelidii
GCCTCTAGACGAATGGGACGCCGGTCTTACGTTTAGACTCCGTAAGGGAGTGAATACTCATTGATACCTGTAGGCTAAGCATCAACGCTATCGAATCGTTAACTTTACAGTCAACCACTCAAGAATTAAGTGGTATCCCATAGGGGATTCGAACCCCTGTTACCGCCGTGAAAGGGCGGTGTCCTAGGCCTCTAGACGAATGGGACGCCGGTCTTACGTTTAGACTCCGTAAGGGAGTGAATACTCGTTGATACCTGTAGGCTAAGCATCAACGCTATCGAATCGTTAACTTTACAGTCAACCACTCAAGAATAAGTGGTATCCCATAGGGGATTCGAACCCCTGTTACCGCCGTGAAAGGGCGGTGTCCTAGGCCTCTAGACGAATGGGACGCCGGTCTTACGTTTAGACTCTGTAAGAGAGTGAATACTCGCTAATATCTGTAGGCTAAACATTAACGCTTTGTATAAGTGATGGTGGAGCCTAGCGGGATCGAACCGCTGACCTCAACACTGCCAGTGTTGCGCTCTCCCAGCTGAGCTAAGGCCCCTCATACTAACTTATAGCCTTTGAGTGCACCGTCAGCAAATGCTGCCCTGTGTCTCAACTGCGAGGCGCATTCTATGCAGCACACCCAAAAGTGTCAACTCGTTTTTTACGAATTTATTCTATCTGCTACAAATTCAACCGCTTTGGAGATTCTTTGTGCGCAGCGTTCACGACCAATCAGTAATAAAGTGAGGTCTAGTGCAGGTGATTGCCCCGCGCCAGTCACAGCAACACGAAGCGGCATCCCTACTTTACCCATGCCCACTTCTAGCTCAGCAGCAGTATCTTGGATCACTTGATGCAAAGCTTCCTGTTCCCAATTCTCAAGTTCGGCTAATTTCTTTTGCACTAATTGCAGTGGCTCCATGGCAACACCACGCAAATGCTTCTTCGCTTGCGCGGCATCAAACTCTTCAAAGTCTTCATAGAAGTAACGGCTCGACGCAGCAAGCTCTTTCAGAGTCTTTGCTCGCTCAGACAAGGCCGTTACCACCTCAGCTAATGCAGGACCATTGCTTGTATCAATATTTTGCTCTTGCATATGCCAAACTAAATGCTCAGCCACATATTCTGGTGCAAGGCTCTTAATATAGTGTTGATTGAGCCAATTGAGCTTTTCAGTGTTAAACGCTGACGCAGCCTTATTGATATCATCGAGTTTAAATAATTGCTTCATCTCTTCAATAGAAAAGACTTCCTGGTCGCCATGTGACCAGCCTAAACGAACCAAATAGTTAAGTAACGCTTCAGGCAAGTAACCATCGTCACGATACTGCATCACGCTTACTGCACCATGTCGCTTTGATAATTTAGCACCATCATCACCAAGGATCATTGATACGTGTGCATATTCAGGAATAGGCGCATCTAATGCTTTAAGGATATTGATTTGGCGTGGTGTGTTGTTAAGGTGGTCTTCACCTCGCACCACACAATTGATCCCCATATCCCAGTCATCGACGACAACACAAAAGTTATACGTGGGGGTGCCTTCTGTACGAGCAATAATTAAGTCATCCAATTCTTCATTTGAGAATTCAACTTGACCACGTACATGGTCTTGAAAGACAACGCTGCCTTCTGTGGGGTTTTTAAACCGAATGACGAATGGCTCATCCGTATCGCGCGCGGGCAGATCTCGACAACAACCATCATATTTCTGACGTTCACCTTTTGCAGCTTGCTCTTCTCGCAAAGCTTCAATACGTTCACGGCTGCAATAGCACTTATACGCTTTACCCTGCTCCAACAGTTGAGCAATAATTTCATTGTAACGATCAAAACGCTTTGTCTGATAAAAAGGGCCTTGGTCCCAATCCAGTCCAAGCCACTTCATGCCATCTAAGATTGCATCACATGCTTCTTGGGTTGAACGCTCAAGATCTGTATCTTCGATACGTAAAACAAACTCACCTTGGTTTGCTTGAGCATGTAGCCATGAATAAAGTGCAGTACGCGCACCACCAACATGCAAAAATCCGGTGGGGCTAGGAGCAAAACGTGTCTTAGTGACCATAATGGAACATTTACCTATATAAAGCAGTCGCCCGAGGCGACGACAAGTGTAAAAAAGTGGCCATATTCTAACAGTCAATAAAGGTGGGGGAAATAGATTGACCAAACTCTATCGGGTTTACATCGAATTAATTACTCAATGTGATTTACTGAAGTATTTAAAAATGCAGGGTAAGTCTATATTTGGAATTCAGTGAAAATCATCGCCTTCAATCGCTGAAAATCAAAGATGGCAGGCTTGTGAATAACAAAACATCAATGCGCACAATTTTGCAGCTACCGGATCTTTTTTAAATAAAAACCGTTGACAGAGGATCGTTGCCCCCTATAATACGGCTCCACACAGCGAGGTCGATTAGCTCAGCTGGGAGAGCACCTCCCTTACAAGGAGGGGGTCACTGGTTCGAGCCCAGTATCGACCACCATATTTTCAATATTTGAATTCTATGGCAATGTGTTAGAAAAGTTTGTATCCCAGGTCGATTAGCTCAGCTGGGAGAGCACCTCCCTTACAAGGAGGGGGTCACTGGTTCGAGCCCAGTATCGACCACCATGATACAAATTTTTTATGACAATTTGATAAAAGCGTTATCCCAGGTCGATTAGCTCAGCTGGGAGAGCACCTCCCTTACAAGGAGGGGGTCACTGGTTCGAGCCCAGTATCGACCACCATTTTTCAAGCAATTGAAAAAGTATAAATAACGCTTCGTAAAATCCCAGGTCGATTAGCTCAGCTGGGAGAGCACCTCCCTTACAAGGAGGGGGTCACTGGTTCGAGCCCAGTATCGACCACCATATTTTACGACTTCATTTGTTAGATCCCAGGTCGATTAGCTCAGCTGGGAGAGCACCTCCCTTACAAGGAGGGGGTCACTGGTTCGAGCCCAGTATCGACCACCATTTTTTACTGCTCCATCTGTTAGATCCCAGGTCGATTAGCTCAGCTGGGAGAGCACCTCCCTTACAAGGAGGGGGTCACTGGTTCGAGCCCAGTATCGACCACCATTCTTCAAATATTTTTTCCAATCTCAAAAATCACGGTCTATGCTTTTAATAAGTTCATTATGTGATGAGTCTCGCTATGGAAAATAATGTCTCTTCTCTTTCAATTTATCATATTGCGCGCCATCTTGAGCAGGCCTACGGCTTTGATAAACAACAAGCACACAGCGAAGCACAAACAATTATGTGTAAACTGACGCAATTTACCAATCATATCAATATCGACGACAGCCAAGTTGGCCTAACTGGAAATATCCACTTTTCATTTCAGCACATATAGTAATCATTTAACTTTTAGTGATTTGTTCTCGTTCTAGGAGGAGTGAGCTACCCTTTTCAATTCATGTTTATGAGCTTGATATAAATAAATCAATATCTAAACCATTAAATAAAGCATTAACTTTACTTAATTAGATTTAACTGACATAGTGAACAGCAACTTAGTTTGGTAATCAGTTAATCATGCACAAGCCCCAAAACGAACAAACAGCCAAAAGCATTCTTGGTATTACCCTGCTGGTTACCTTAATCAGTGTTGCAGGCATTGCCCTTCCCTATCCTATTTTGGCCCCCCTATTTGCCGAAGGCACATCACCGCTGACACAATTTCTAGGCCTTCCAAAGGAGCTTTTATTTGGCATCGTGCTGGCTATTTATCCGCTAGGTATCATTATTGGCAGCAGCGTTATCGGCTCGCTGTCTGATCATTGGGGGCGGCGAAGAATTCTTGGGTACACACTCATCGGTACGGCTATTAGTTATGGGCTAACTGGAATAGCCGCAGTTTCAGGTGACTTCTTATTGTTCATCTTGGCGCGTTTACTGACAGGAATTTGTGAAGGCAATATCGCAATCGCACGGGCAATTGCTGCAGACCTTCACCCCACGATAGATAAAACGAGAAGTTTTTCTCTCATCAGTGCCATGGGGTATGGTGGTTATCTTTTAGGTCCACTAGCAGGTGGGCAACTCGCATTTGCAGGCCCCGGATTAGTGTTTTATTGCGCGGGGCTCGCATGCTTTTTGTGCGGCATACTGAGTTTTTGGTTACTTCCTAAAAGTTTGGACAAAAAAGTTCTGAACGCAGAAGCAAAGTCTAGTTTTGTGCTCCTTAAAGATCCAAAACTAAGACGATTTTTCACCCTATACCTTTGCTTAACCCTTGGCGTGAATATCTACTACGAATTTTACCCTCTTTGGCTAGTCAATATTCATGAATACGGCCCCATCGGCATCAGTTGGGCTACGATATTTCTTACATCATGTATGATCTTAACAAGTGTTGCATTTAACCCTAAATTACAACGCCGCTACTCCCATGCTCAAGCCGGTATTTTAGGAATGATGATGTTCGCATTCGCATTACTTTTCGTCCCACTATTTAGCTCAATACAATTTCTCGTTTGCTTCGCGTTAATGGGTGCAGGAATTGCTATATTTAACGGCTTTTTGCCAGCTTATATTTCGACTGCGTATGCCCATAGAGCGCAAGGGCAACTGATGGGAATGCTCGTCACGATATTCTGCATAGGAAATGTACTTGCGGCAATTGTTGGAAGTTTACTCTCACTCATACAAGTTCAATGGGCGTTGATTTGTGGAGCATTTGTCGTCCTGATTGCATGTGCAATTTTTTATCACGGACATTTCAAAGCCTCACTATGGTATAGAGAATCAGAGCAAACAAAAGCTAGCGAATAAGCGTATTAGTCTTTCAACAATGAGCCAAAAAAATTCGTTCATAATGCTATCAATTTACAAGCATTTTCTCGTCATCGTGGCTTGATAAATTCCAGTTTATGAACGACGCTAAATAGAGAGTTTTCATCATTTTTGAGTGTATATGCCACCGCACCGCTTTAATAAGAACCGGCTATTTATTTATGTCTTGCTAACTTTAGGGTTGCTTGTAGCGATACAAGCCACTCATTGGTGGTGCGAAAAGCGCGGTTTTGAACAATTACAGCAACATTCAGAACAACAACTCGAAGAGCTGAAAGGGTTTCTAGAAGATACACTGATACGTTACGAGCGAATTCCCCAAGTCATTGCAGACAACACATTATTGAACCAAGTTCTCAATAATCAGAGTGATCCAGTAGGGATCCAGAAGTTAAATATTTACTTAGAAGAACTACAAAAAGCCACTGCTGCCGCAGATGTGTACTTAATTAACAGCAAAGGCGACGCCATCGCTGCAAGTAACTGGCAAAAGGAAAACACTTTTATTGGTAAAAACTACTCTTTTCGGCCTTACTTTCAACAAGCAATTTTGGGTAGTTTGAGTAGCTACTATGCTGTCGGCGTATCGTCAAATAAGCGCGGTTTTTACTTCTCCTCCCCAGTCTATAGTCAGGCAAATATTTTGGGCGTCATCGTCGTGAAACTCAATATCGACCTCGTTGAGCAACAAATCAAAAGTATGGCGCAATCGAGTCAGTTTGAAGTGATTGTGAGTAGTCGAGATGACATTGTGTTTCTTGCAACCGAGCAAAGCTGGCGTCTCGCTTCACTGGTTTCCATTACTAGCGCTGAAAAGATGACTATCAATGGCTCACAACGATACGCACAACGACAAATTAAGCAATTAGATATTACACCAGAGTACAGACCCGTCGCAGAGCACCACTTCCAGATTTATCAAATCGCTTCAACAAGCGGCTCTATTAAGTACATGGAAAACAGAAAGTACATGCCTTTTGCCAAATGGCGCGTACATGTTTTAACACCAATCAACGATGTCTATGACCAAATGCCTTTCGCATATCTCCTTACCACATGTATCTATTTACTATTTTGCGGCGGCTTATTATTTTCTTTTGAACGACGACGCCACCTAAAGCGCCTGAAGCAAGCACAAGAGCAATTAGAAAACCGGGTCAAAGAGCGCACAGAGGAATTACTAAAAGCCAATGAAATGCTCAAGGAGTCCCAAGAAGAAGTCATTCAATCCGCTAAATTAGCGGCTATGGGTAATTTGTCAGCAAGCATCAATCACGAAATTAACCAACCTTTAACAGCTTTGCGAAGCTATGCACAAAACACTCAATCGTTTTTACTAAGAGAGCACAATGATAAGGCGTTAGAGAATATACAGACCATTGTCGAATTAAGTGATCGACTCACCGATATTGTTGAACGTTATAAAGATTTCACTCGTAAAAGCCAAGGCAAAGAAACCGCAATCGATATCGTTAAAAACGTTGAGTACGCCATTGTTATCGTGCAACCAGAATTGGACAAAAAGGGTGTCGAATTAATTGTTCGATATCCCAAAGAAAAAGTAATGATTTGGGCGGAGAAAACCCGATTGCAACAGGTTTTGGTGAATTTGCTGAGTAACTCAATTGTCGCAATGCAGCATTCATCAACCAAAAAGCTCGTCGTAGAAGTCGAGGTCCAGAAGTATTTGACCATTCGCGTTAAAGATACCGGACCTGGCATTAATGAAGCTTACATTGAAAAGATATTTGAACCCTTCTATTCAACCGAGCAAAACCCTGGGTTAGGACTTGGGCTTTCCATTTCAACCAAAATTGTGCATTCCATGAAAGGGAAGATTATGGCTGAAAATGCTCATGATGGCGGTGCGATATTTACCGTGCAAATTCCAATTTTTTCAATGTAATCTATATATTGCAGTATCAACAGCCTGCTCATAAGACACCGCTGAATAGCACCTGAATGCTTATATTGCTCTGCCTAAATAGCGTCTGCTTGACGCTCTGGCTGCGCATTGATAAATGCATCAAGTTGATTACAAGTTTGATAAATCCGCTGAATATGTGGGTATGGCGCCATATCAACGTGGAAACGTTCAGCATTATAAACTTGAGGTATTAAGCATATATCGGCCATTGTTACTTGATCACCAAAACAATACTGACCACTTTGCTTAACAAGCATTTGCTCAATTGCAGCAAACCCTGATTGAATCCAGTGCAGATACCAAGCATTTTTGCGTTGCTCATCAACACCGAGTTCCCCAGTCAAATATTGCAATACGCGCAAATTATTCAATGGATGGATATCGCACGCGATAGCATAGGACAGCGAACGCACTTGCGCTCGCTCCCAAGCAGTCTGAGGTAATAGTGAAGGAGCGGGAAACGCTTCATCCAAATACTCAATAATCGCCAATGATTGCGTTAATATTTGCTCGTCTTCCAGTTGACTGGGACTAGGTTGTCCTTCTGCGGACGCTTGCCGTGTCTTTTCACTTTGGTGAAGCTGATTTGGTGCAATGCTAAGTGCTGGCACCAAAGATTGCGGGTTGAGTTGGCGAAACACTTCACTGTGTTGCTCTCCCCCATTTTTAACCAAATGAATTGAAAACTGTTCTGCTTGAATTTGTTTCAAATTCAAAGCAATTCGAACTCGATAAGCAGCACTAGAGCGCCAATATCCATAAAGTTTCACAGCATTTCCTTCTTTGTTTCTCAGCTCAAGCGTCGAATAAAACAATGACACAAGACTTCATTTACGGCTCATAGCGCACAACTTGCTGATCAATTGAACCAAAAATACTGTGATTCTCTTTATCAAACATTTCAACGCGAACGCGATCTCCAAACCCCATAAAACGGGTGGCAGGCTTGCCATCAGCAATCACTTCTAACATTCTCTTTTCCGCTAGACAGCTCGAACCAGCACTACGGTCATAATTTGAAATCGTACCAGACCCAATAATTGCACCTGCGCCGATGGGTCTAGTTTTCGCCACATGAGAGACGAGATCACTAAAATTAAATGTCATATCAACACCGGCATTGGGCTGACCAAATAACTCATCATTTAAGTGCGTCACCAGCGGCAAATGAATTTTGCAATCTCGCCAAACATCACCCAGTTCATCAGGTGTTACTGCAACAGGTGAAAAGCTGCTCGACGGCTTCGATTGAAAAAAGCCAAACCCTTTTGCTAATTCACCAGGGATTAAATTTCGTAAAGAAACATCATTCACCAACATCAGCAATTTAATATGCTTGTGAGCATTTTCTGCAGACACCCCCATCGGAACATCATCAGTAATCACAGCAATTTCAGACTCAAAATCAATGCCCCACTCATCACTTGCTAAGGGAATGTCTGCACGAGGCGGAATAAAGCTATCAGAGCCGCCCTGGTACACAAGAGGATCGGTCCAGAATGACTCAGGCATTTCAGCACCACGCGCTTTACGAACTAACTCAACATGGTTCACATAAGCACTCCCATCGGCCCATTGGTATGCTCGCGGCAGCGGTGAGTGACATTTATCTTCTTCAAAATCAACTGTATTCGGTAAGATTCCCTGATTTAACGCTTCATATAACTCTTGCAACTGAGGTACAAGTAAATCCCATGAATCCATCAGCTGTTGCATCGTATTGGCAATTGCTGGAACTGCGACTGCTTTTTTCAAATCACGGCTAACCAACATTAATACACCATCACGACGACCATTGTTGTATGTCGCTAATTTCATATTTTCTCCCGTACCAAGTTTCACTGCGATTGAGTTTTCAGCAGATTAAATTTTGCGAATATAACTCAATAAAAGTAGCTTTTTTCATTGTAATGAACACATCATATAACGTGAGCAAGATCACAGTAAACTCACATCACAAATCAAGCGTACATAAATTTTTACAGCCTTAAAATTCGAACATATTGCTCACAACAATTATTGCGATTTAGGCTTCGTAATTTTGTAATCCCTTAGCTTATTCGCAATGGCCGTATGAGAAACCCCAAGCTTTCTCGCTAACTGCCTTGTGCTCGGGTATGCTGGATATAGTCGGCGCAATAACCCTGATTCATATTGCTTCATTGCATCATCAAGAGAACCTTCAAACTCGTCATCATAGTAGCCAAAGCCCTCTGCATAAGACGGTAATTTGAGCTGCTCAACGGTTAGCTCTGCCGAGCCATCCCACATCGAGACCGCTCTGAAAATTGCATTTTTTAACTGACGAACATTGCCGGGCCAAGCATAGGTCATCAAATGATCTCGGCAAGCGGTTGAGATGCGACGAACTGGACAGGATAATTGCTGGCTATAGTGCTCAAGGAACATTTCAGTCAGTGGGATAACATCTACGCGTCGCTCGCGTAATGCAGGCATATGGAAGCTTAGTACATGGATCCGATAATAAAGATCTTCCCTAAACTCACCGGTTTGGCAGAGCTCAGCCAAATTATTTTGCGTCGCACAAATCACCCGAACATCAACCCGAACCTCTTTTTCGCCACCAATTCGCCTGAAATGCCCATCCTGCAACAGCCGTAGCAGCTTGACTTGGGCTCCGACGGATAACTCAGCGATTTCATCAAGAAAAATTGTCCCACCAGAAGCTTCAGCAAATAGCCCTTGCTTGATGATCTCACCACCTGCAACATACCCAAATAGCTCTTCTTCCGCTGCACTTTCAGGTACTGCGGCACAGTTAATCGCAATAAATGGCTGCTCACGGCGTAGACTTGCATCATGACAGGCTCTCGCCATTAACTCTTTACCCGTTCCAGTCTCACCCGTGATGAGCAATGGCGCATCTAAATGAGCCATCCTTTTGGCGTGCTTCAGCACCTCTTGCATGTTGTCACTTACTGCAAGTACGTTATCGAAACCTGTTGTTTGGTTTTGCAAAGCATTAAATTGTTTGCCAACTCTTGCTGGTGACTTCAGAGAAACAACTGCCCCCACCAAAATAGAACTTTGGCTATCATCTGGGAGATAAATAGGTAACATTTCTGCAAGGTATTCACGCTGCCCAATCATCACGCGAGCAGCTTGAGCTAATACCTCGCCTTCACTTAACCAACGGCTAAAGCTAAAGCCTTGAACCCAATGGTTAAGTGGTTCATCAATAACCTCGTGCTCCTGCATTGATAGGGTTTGTAAAGCGGACTCATTCACAATGCGAATTCGTGATTTTGAATCAATAGAAAACACGGAATCAGGTAGGGTTCGCAACAAAGTTTTTAATGCGTAGTGTTCCTGCTCTGACGGCATAAATGAAACCGTTCGAACATCTTTCACACTCTCCACTTTGCGGATTTGAGGCATCAATACACTCAAGGTATCAAAGCTTACCTCTGCAAACTGCAAAAATAGAAAACCTTGATTACTTGCATCGATGGCCATTAGATTAATATCGTACCGCTCTAGTACTTCCAGAATATCTTTTGCAAGACCCACTCTGTCTTGACAGCTCACTTCCAAGCGCATAGGACCGTATTTCCCTTTGATTTGAATCTAGGACGATTAAATCGTGTACTTGTAATCTATGTTTAACGCCAATAAAGCATGACGAAGATCACATTTATGTGTATTTATGGCTATACGGTAGAAGGTTATGAGCGTTGTGGCAAGAGTTGTTTACACTTGAATACAATTTGGAGCAAAAACACTGTAGAAGCGAAGCGTGCAATCTAAGCACCGCTTCGCATTTTCATATTAAGAGTCTAATAGTGCATCTGTTTTCGCTGCCATAATAAAGTCATTGCGGTGCAACCCTTTAATGGAGTGAGACCACCAAGTTACCGTCACTTTGCCCCATTCGGTCAAAATACCAGGATGATGAAATTCGGACTCGGCCAGTTCAGCAAGTTGATTCGTAAATACCATCGCAAGCTTAAAATTTTTAAATTTGTAAACTCTCTCTAGTTGCATAATCCCATCTCTCACTTCAACACCCCAGTCAGGAATCAAGCGGATTAATTCAGCCAATTCATGCTCTGTAACTTTGGGGGCATCGGCTTGACACGCTTCGCAGGTCATACTTGCTAGTTTATTCATTTGATTTCCTTGCTCTTTTTTTAGTCCGGTGATTCGTTATGTCTCGACGCACAAATTGCTTTAACTCGCTTGGTGGTCAAACAAAGGTTGAAATAACCCCAGTGACTTTGCTTGGCTAACTGCGGCCATAATATCCATTGACGCGATTTCATCTAAATAGTCGACTGAATCTATCGCGTAATAGACAGGCTGCATAATATCTATTCGATAAGGTGTTCTGAGTACATCAACTATATTGAACTCTCGGATATCTGGCTGAGTCCCCATGCAATATAAAGTTTCTCCAGGTGAACTGAGTATTCCGCCGCCGTAAATTTGCAGCTTTGAAGGTTCCTGAGCGCTGAATTGATTACGCAACAGACCAAATTCAACGGTAAACCAATAAAGCCGAGCCAAAAACACGCGATCTTCTTTAGATGCTGCCAAACCGAGTTGTCCGTATTTCTGTGAAAAATTCGCAAAAGCTTGATTGGTTAGCAGTGGGCAATGGCCAAATATCTCGTGGAAAATATCGGGTTCTTGCAAATAATCAAACTCTTGTTCGCTTCGAATAAATGTCGCGACAGGAAATTTTTGACTTGCCAATAACTCAAAAAATTTGCCGAACGAAATCAACGCAGGTACAGGCGCAGTTTGCCAGCCAGTGGTTTGCATCAACACCTGATCAATTTCATTTAATTGCGGAATACGCTCTTTCGACAATGCCAAGGCATCGAGTCCCGCCATATATTCCTGACAAGCTCGCCCCGGCAAGTTTTCTATCTGACGCTCAAATAAACGTTGCCAAATTTGATGCTCATTATCTGGGTATTCTATATAGCCAGAAGCATTCGCTTCTCTCGCCGTGTAAGCAGTTGCTTTTGTCATATCAATGATTCATTTCTTAAATCCACATATACACATACTTAACCAAATCCACACTTTTGTTAACCACATCACACTTTTAGTTCGGTGAGCGAACACCATTAGTTGTAAATTAATTGTTACAGCATCATTTTTCAGCAAAGTCATAAATGTCATCAACAGAAGCATGTTCGCATCTATAAATCATTGCTATGATGGTGAAAAATGCACTTGCACAAAAGCGTTCAATCAAGTCCCAATCGAAGACTTGAATTGACTGTCAATTAACACATCACGCGCAATGAAAAAGGAACAACGATGAAACAGCAGATAATTCGTAAAGCCGTTATCCCTGTTGCAGGACTCGGCACACGCATGCTCCCAGCGACCAAGGCCATTCCAAAAGAAATGCTTCCCATCGTCGACAAACCTTTAATTCAGCATGTTGTAAATGAAGCGATACGAGCCGGTATTAAAGAGATTGTTCTCGTGACTCATGCAAGTAAAAACTCTATCGAGAACCACTTCGATACAAGTTTCGAGCTTGAAGCGCAGCTTGAGCGACGCGTAAAACGCCAACTACTTGATGAAGTTCAATCCATATGTCCTCCTGGTGTAACAGTCATCAGCGTCAGACAATCACAGGCAAAAGGCCTAGGACATGCAATACTTTGCGCCCAATCTGTAGTTGGAAATGAACCATTTGCCGTCTTACTCCCCGATGTCATTATTGACGAAGCGAGTTGCAACCTAAAAAAACAGAACCTGGCACACATGGTCAAGCGTTTTAATGAAGAGCAAATTGGGCAAATCATGGTAGAAGCAGTACCAGAAGACAAAGTTGATCAATATGGTATTGCCGATCTTTCAGGTGAAAGCATTGTTCCTGGAGACTCATGCCCCATTGCGCAATTGATCGAAAAGCCGGACCGCGAAGAAGCACCGTCTAATTACGCTGTGGTTGGTCGTTATATCCTTCCTAAAGAGATTTGGAAACTATTAGGTAAGACTCCTGCAGGGGCTGGAGATGAAATCCAACTCACCGATAGCATCGCAATGCTCATGGAAAAACAACAAGTAAATGCCTATTACATGCATGGTAAAAGTCATGACTGCGGCAATAAAATGGGCTACATGCAGGCATGTGTAGAGTATGGTCTGCGTCACAAACAAATTGGTAGAGAGTTTGCTCTGTACCTCAAAGACATTGTAGAAAAACTCGAGAGTCAATCTGACTCTTAGCCATTCAACCCTCTGATTAAAAAGAACATAAAAGCAATCAACAATATGAGCAATCGCGTTAACTTAAGTCGCCGGAATCTGTTTAACCGGCGCACGACACATGTCAATCGACCACCTTGGGTGAAAGAAGATATTGAATTTACAGATCTTTGCAGCCGCTGCGACAAATGTATTCAGGCTTGCGAAACTCAAATCATTATCAAAGGGAGCGGCGGTTTTCCCGAAATTAGCTTCAATAGTGATGAGTGCACATTTTGCAAACAATGTGTCGAGGCATGCCCTGAGCCCATTTTCGGTAATACGAACGTTCGCCCTTGGCTTATAGTTGCTCAGGTTGATGAGAGTTGTCTGGTCAACCAAGGGGTCATGTGCCAAAGCTGTAAAGATGCGTGCGACTATGGGGCAATCAAATTTCCTCCAGCACTCGGCAAACCAGCTTTTCCTAGCATCACGATTGAAGATTGTACAGGATGCGGGGCTTGCGTTGCACCATGCCCCAATGATTCCATCAAAATTGAAATGCCAAAAAACTGACATCACAGTGCCAATTATTTATGGTTTTGTTCATCCAAAATACAGGTTAACATCCCTCAACTTCTAAGTTGTTAGAGAGTCTTATGTTCAAAAAAAATAAAACAAACACAAGCCTGACTTTTATTGCGCAAGGAACTCGATTTACAGGGGAATCGGCAATCATAGGTGATGCACTGATTGGCGGAGAACTCTTTGGCAAAGTTAACTCCAAAGGCACCATTACAGTCGAAGCAGGCG
Source organism: Shewanella gelidii (assembly GCF_014647855.1). Classification (GTDB taxonomy): domain Bacteria; phylum Pseudomonadota; class Gammaproteobacteria; order Enterobacterales; family Shewanellaceae; genus Shewanella; species Shewanella gelidii. Next base: position 13,703 of record NZ_BMPZ01000001.1, read on the forward strand.
GACTACTTGAGGGAGAAGTCCGTTGCAAAGAGCTGAAAGTTGCCGGTGCTTTCAAAGGAAAACTCAGCTGTGACAAACTGATGATTACCGTCACGGGTACAGTTGAAGGTGAAGTTGCTAGCAAATCGATGGAAATTACCGATGGTGGCCAATTTATCGGTATGCGGGTAAAAGATGACGTGATGTTACTCGAAGCACAAACAGAACCCGAAGCATAAACGTAAAAACCTAAGGCATTCAACGCTTTTATTGAGTGTGAATAATCGACAAAAGGCCGTTTATCGCCCATCCCTTACGGCCTCTGTTTTAGTTTGCTAGATATCAATCAAGTTGTTCATACTCATTTAACGCATATACCCGCGTAACACATCCAAGAACTCTTCTGGCGGCCTATCTAAACTATCCAAAGGGACATATAAGTGATAACCAAGGTATTGATCTAACATCATGCTTCTGTGGCCAAACATCGCCAAGACACCCGTGTACTCTTTGGTAGCCCGATTAGCAGCTTCATTGGAAGCGACAATTAACGGTGTAAATTCAAGCCCAAGATGTGCTTCCAAAGTATCCTCATTCTCGCCCTGTGCGGTCGCCGTCATCATCAGAGGGCGTTGCTCCGTCAATAAGCCTGTCGCAAGACGAGGAGAGATAGTGTCCAAAATGGCACTTACGCTCTTCAGCTTAATACCGATATAAGGCAACTCTGTCATTTCTAAACCATGATTCACCCTAACAATGTCTACCCTTTGAATTTGTCGCCAATGCACAGAAACTTTTCCTCGACGATGGCGATAGGTGAACTTTTCACTATCGAGAGTAAAACTGTTGGATGGTTCAAGTAGCTTAGCAGCGCCTAAAATCAAGGAGACTGCGCCCAATGAAAAACAGGTAAGGCCTACTGCAAAATTATCTGCTGAGTTTAAGAACAAGCCAATTCCAAGAAAAAGCACACTTGCACCCACAACAGTTAACGTTATTCCGTTTCTTTTAGAATAAGGGCGGATTTCAACAACAGACATAAAAGCTCAAATATCAGAAATAATGACAGGGTAAATTATAACACGTGAGTCTTAAGCCAGAACCACAGCCGGCCAATATACTCATGAATCGCCCTTTGACAACGGTACAAGTTTTCGGCCTCTAAGCGCCACCACAAACCATCTCTGGCAATAAAATCAGTCGGAGCAGGACTTGGGTACAAACCCTGTTGATGAAAAATAGACATCGCTCTTGGCATATGCGTCGCAGATGTCACAATACGAAAAGGCGCATCAGCAAATCGCTGTTTAAACCACAATGCTTCTTCAATCGTATCTTTTGCCCGAGGCTGTTGATAAATCTGTTGCTCGGAAACGCCTAATTCTAGCGCTGCTTGCGCAGCAATATAGGCATGGGAGTGCTCTACTTGATCGAGGGACTCATCGCCACTCCAGCCACTGGTCACTAAAGTGCAATGTTCACCCAATTGCAATTGACGAACCCCTTCCATTAGGCGGGCAAGCGCAGTCGATGATAGCTTTTGCAACGGCGGTAAGTCTGGTGACGTCGAATGACCCGAGCCAAGAACCAACACGATACATTCATGCTCGACTGCTTCTGAGTTTACCGAGTATTGCTGCTCTAATGGCGCAACAATCAAGTTCACCCCTAATTGACTACTCAGTAGTAACAATAAGCCAATGACACTTGACAGTAAAATACGTGCAGCAGTTGGACGGCGGTACAGAATGACCATAGAAAAAAGTAATAAAATGATAAAAACAGAAATAGGCATCATCAACATTGATGCCATTTTCTTCACCCAAAACATGATGTCACCCACAATAAATCCCTTTATCTATGTATATCTAAATATTTTCTGTTTTAAGCCTTTGCTGCATCGCTCCACAACCAAGCAGCACCACGAACACCAGATGAATCGCCAAACTGATTTTTAAGGATCGGCGTTGTACATTCCCCACCAAATACATATTGAGGTAATATCAAAGGTAAAGCACTGTATATCGATTCAATGTTCGACATTCCTCCGCCCAAAACAATCACATCGGGATCCAGCAAATTAATCACATGAGCAAGCGCACGGGCTAGCCTATCTAGATACAGATTGAAAGCCTGACAAGCTAAATAATGCTCATTTTGCACCAATTGCATAATTTCAATCGTAGTCAATTTCTGAGCCGACAATTTCTGATATTCAGCAGTAAAACCAGTTCCAGAAATGAACGTTTCAATGCAATCATATTGACCACAAAAACATAGATTTGACTGGATTTCCTGCGGACGCATCCAGGGAAGCGGATTGTGCCCCCATTCACCTGCAATACGATTGGGTCCAAGCAAAGCACGACCATTGATAGCGATACCAGCGCCACAACCCGTGCCCAAAATAACCCCAAATACCAACGGTTTTCCTGCACCAGCGCCATCTATAGCTTCCGAAACCGTAAAACAATTTGCATCATTGGCAATTCGAACCGGGCGCTCCAAGAGCAACTCAATATCTTCTTGGAAATTCTGCCCATTCAACCATACCGAATTCGCATTTTTAACCAAACCCGTTTGCTTCGAAATTGCGCCTGGAATACCAATTCCCACCGGTGTTGCAATCATATTGTTAACACGAGTTTGTCTTCGATTTTTATTTTCGAATATATCTTTGTTAGCAGATAAATGACTTTCAGCTTGAGCAACTAGTCGAGTTATAGCCTCAAGGGTACCATGATAGCTTTTTGGTGTTTCAATGCGCTTTCGATAGTGTTCTTGACCCTGCTCATCAAGAGCGATCAACTCGATTTTCGTGCCGCCTAAATCTACCCCGAATCTCATTCTCACCACCATCCGATAAAAGGTTGAATCCACCTAGGCTTGAGCAGGACTACACCCGACATCCACAACCAACGTCTTCATTAAAAGTCAAAATATTATAGTCACTTTGAATGCAGAACTAGGCTTCAACAAATCCATTATTTCCATTGGGCAGAAGTCGCAATAAAAAACGGATTTAACAGGCTAGATTTTTGATTATATTTCAAGCGAATATCTGCATCGTAAATGTTCACTCGACCACCAGCACTTTCAAGTACCGCTTGTGCGGCAGCGGTGTCCCACTCACTTGTCGGACCCAGTCTAGGGTAGATATCAGCGGCGCCCTCCGCCAATAAACAAAACTTGAGAGAGCTTCCAACGGAGAGCATTTCATAGTCATCAAGATTTGCAAGGTAATCAGAAAGCAAAGGGCTTGGATGAGAACGACTGCCAACAATGATCGGCACCTTGCGCGGCACAGAAGATTTGGCAAATAGCTGAGAGAGCTTTGCTGGGACAGGCGCTGAACAACGCTGCTGATTGACTGCCGATGTTACTTCAAGCCATGCGCCAAAACCTAAAGCACCGGAGTAGCATTTACCGAGTGCAGGTGCATAAACAACACCAGCGACCGCAACGCCTTGATGTATGTAAGCTATATTCACCGTAAATTCACCATTGTGCTGAATAAACTCCTTCGTTCCATCCAGCGGATCAATGAGCCAATATGCTGGCCATTGCTTGCGTGTTTCCCAATCAATCGCTTCTGATTCTTCAGATAGGACCGGAACCTCTGGCGTCAGTTTCGTGAGCCCTTGCACGATAACTTGGTGGCTCGCCATATCTGCTATAGTCACGGGACTATCATCGGACTTCACCTGAACAGATAATTGATCTGTGCCGTAATGCTGCATAATGGCTTGGCCTGCTTGTTTCGCAATATCTGCCATTACAGATAAGTATTCGCTTTGAAAACGAGTAATAGGCAATCGAGACTCCTTCGCTTCGATAGGTAATACCACAATGATTATGGCATTAAAACTGTTAAGCTTTTAATAACAAATACCTTTTATTCATGATAAAAGGTTATAGGTAAAACGATTTCTAGCGCATAAACCAAGCGATTGTTCGCTTTAACCCCGCATCAAAGTCAACTTGAGGCTGATAACCAAGCTCGGCTAGTTTATCAAAATTAACGCCATATCTTTTGTCATGACCTAACCGATCCGGTACATGCTCAATCAAAGATGTGCTCGTTCCTGTTTGCAAAGCTGTCGCCATCGGATATTGAGCATGTAATTCTGGACGTTGGGAAAACTCCTGTTCCATTAACTTACAAATACGATGAACCAATTCGATATTGGTCAATTCATATTGGGCACCAATGTTGTAGTGTTCTCCAGCAATACCGTCTTTTAAAATATGTTCAATGCCACGAATATGGTCTTCAACATGGAGCCAATCTCGGATCTGCAGTCCATCGCCATAAATCCCTATCGTCTCATTCTCCAGTAAGTGAGTAATGATCATCGGGATCATTTTTTCCACGTGATGGTAAGGGCCATAATTATTGGAGCAATGGCTCGTTGTTACCGGTAAACCATAAGTCTTGCCAAATGCCCTGACCATATGATCAGCAGCGGCTTTGCTGGCAGAGTATGGTGAATTAGGTAAAAACGGACTGCTTTCAGTGAAGCTATCATCTTCGATTGTTAGGCTTCCATAAACTTCATCGGTAGAGACTTGATGAAATCTAACCTCAGGCTTTCGCTGGCACCAATTGGGATCATCTATCCAAATTGACTTACATACTTTGAGTAAGTTATGGGTACCTACGATATTGGTTTGTACAAACTCATCGGCCGAAGCAATAGAGCGATCAACGTGGGACTCTGCAGCAAAGTTAATTACGGTATCAATATGGTGCTCAATGACTAACCCACGAACTAAAGATTCGTCGGCAATATCCCCTTTTACAAACGTAAAGCGAACAGATTTTATTGCCTCACTTAAATTTCGAAGGTTAGCAGCATAGGTGAGCTTATCTAAACCCCATATTTGGTCATTAGGATATTGTGTTAGCCAATAATCCACAAAATTAGCGCCAATAAAACCTGCAGCTCCGGTAACCAGTATTCGTCGAGACTTAACTGAGGCTTGTGTTTTTGGTAATTGTGCGAGTTGGCTTTTAGGCAAAATATGTTCTCTGTTGAATCATCATTATTGGTTTTGTTTCATTATTCGGCTCATCATCGTTATCTCCAGACATTTTGTCAGCCAACAATCATAAGACCCTATTTTCTAGCAATTATGTCGCTCGTTATTCATACCCATGAATTTTAACATCATCTGTAACTGTGTTTGCCACTGATGTGCATTAGGGGCGTCATTGCCTCCAACATGTGGCGCCAAATGTTGGTGGATCGTTGATGACTCAAGTGAACTATTGAGTGGTCTCAACGCAAATACTCGACCTTTTTTATGCTGTTGCTTACGATACTCAGCCAAGGAAATTGGAATGAGCTGGCATGAGGAGGTATCGACTTGTTCAATAGACCGTTCACCTTCACATTGCAGAACTTGCTCATTTGAAAATGCCTGGATTTTACTTGCAAGCTCAAACCATGTGCAGGTATTGCTAGCACCATAATGATAGAGACCTGACAATCCCGCTCGCACAGCACGCCATATCATTACAGCTAACGCATCAGCCCAAGTCGGTGAACCCATTTGATCTGCAACGATGTTCAACGTTTTACAGTCACGCTGCAATCTCAGCATGGTTTTGACGAAATTGTCACCATAAGGGCTGTATAGCCAAGCAGTTCTTATAATAAGAGGCTCAGGCACAATGCCTGTCGCGGTTAAAGACCTACTATCATGAGCTTGTAAATCTTGTTGCCTTGCTCTTTCTTGATTCAAAGAAAGGTCTTGCTTGGAATGCATCCATTTTGAATTTCTTGCCTGAGTTGACTCCGTAGAATAAGCCTTCGCTATCAATTGCTCACCAGAAAGTTTACTACGACCGTATGCAGATAAAGGCGCTGTTTTAGACTGTGGCGAATACTTGTTGTTTGCTTGCCCATCAAATACATAGTCTGACGAAATATGGACAAGTTTGGCAGCAATACGAACACACCACTTCGCCAGTAACTCAACCCCTTCCCCATTCACGGCTTGGGCACGGCATGGCTTTTCTTCTGCTTCATCCACCCGATTGAATGCGGCACAGTTAATAACAACTTGTGGCATAAACGTATGAAAAACATGATTAACTGCAGTTTCTGAGGTAACGTCACAGTCTTTGCGTTGTAGGCACAGCACTTGCCAGTCCGATTCCACAAGTCGCTCAATATTGGCAAACAACCGGCTCATCATCTGGCGTTGTTCATCTGAGTATTTGGGCGGATTCGACTCATTACCAGAAGACTGACATGAAGAACTTTTTGGCTCTATATCTTGATCGACACTCTGGCGGGCAAGGCTTTGCTTATATGACGCAAGTGACATAAAGCAACGACTGTTGCAACTTGCTTGCATCGTTAAAACCGTCGCAAGCTGCCCTTTGGCACCAGTAATCAATACCCTCATTTACGATTGAGCCGGCATTTCGAAATCAAAATAAGTTTTAAAATCATGCACGGTTTCACGACCTCGAGCCGCTAAAAACGCCAGCAAAGCCTCTGGAGAGCGATTTAATATTCTCGATGATGGAAATTTAGCTTGCTCAATCAAAGCCATTGCCAATGGAAATTCGCCGAGACTAAACGCAACATGAGAATCAGAGGCAACAACTATCGACGCGCCTTTTTCTTTAGCCGACTGAATAATGTTTAAGCAATTGGCTTCGCTGCCTTTACGCGAACACGCAAATGAAGAGTTATTCACCTCCAATGCGACGTTGTGAGCGACCGCCGCATCAACAACGGCTTCAACATGAATTGGGTAGGCAGGATTCCCTGGGTGCGTAATTATATCAACCATGCCACTTTTAATCGTATTCACCATCGCTTGCGTATGATCATCAATATGAGTGGGTGGTAACACCGGCTCATGAAACCCAGCCAGGATGATGTCTAATTCAGCATGATACTGCCCAAAATAATCAATCTTTCCTTCAAGATCGCAAATATTGGCTTCGATACCACGCAAAATCCCAACACCATCGTACATTCTGGGCAATACCCTTAAATTAACAAAGTGCCAAAAGTGAGGCGCATCAGGCATCGCAGGGCCATGATCCGTAGTGGCAAATAATTTAATGCCTTTTCGTTTTGCCTCTGCAAGATAGTCATGAATACTGCTATAAGCATGGGTTGATGCTAGCGTGTGCGTATGGGTATCGACGGGAAAAGTCATTGAGTGTTCCTAACAAAAAACGCCATCGCTATTGTGGCGCTTTATCAGAAAATAAACCAGTGTTATTCAGGTATGTTTTAGCTGCACCAAATTGAAGTTCGCAACGTCTTTACGATTGCAACACTCCATATATTTCACTGAAACCTAAAAATATCAGCGCTACAAAATGCAGCCCGTTACTACACCCGCACGCTCTCCAACTCAATCAAGATCTTTAGGCGCTACACATCAAATTCGTCAATTCTCCCCCATACATAAAACTAAACGCACCACTTTTTCCGTGGTGCATTTGATAGCCACTTAGCCATACCGTTGCTCATTATCAAATGAAAAAGGTCATGTCATAAATCCATTGACTAATTTTCGGGTTTTTATGCAACTCATTTGCTAGAATCCACTCAATTTTTAAGGCAGCAGTATCTGCGTCCAAGCTTGGTTGCGAGCAAAGCAATCAAATTTCATAAATAAAGGCAGGCTATGACCGTTCTTCTAATGACTCCCCCTATGACTCAGCTCAATACGCCCTATCCTGCAACTGCGTATTTGACTGGTTTTTTGCGCACGAGGGGCTATGAAGCGGTTCAAAGGGATCCAGCCATCGAGCTTTTTCTCGAAATGATGACTGCACCTGCACTCGAAATCATTCGCCAGCACGTGGAACAAAACTTTGAGCATTTTGAAGACGAAGAACTTCCTGATGTGATTTTCAACTTCCTTGCAGAATTTGATCGATATCAGCTGACAGTTGAGAGCGCAATTCGGTTTTTACAGGGCAAAGATCCAAGTTTGGCGCTCCGCATTAATTCGCGTAAGTTTTTACCAGAAGGCCCTGCATTTGACGCAATCGCACAAATGGAAGCCGTTTCAGGCGATGTTTTACAAGCGGCATTTGGAAATTTGGGAGTTCAAGATAAAGCAAAATACCTAGCAACCTTATTTATCAATGATCTATCAAGTGTCATTACTCAGGGCGTGGACCCTTATTTTGAAGTCAGTCGTTATGGCGAGCAACTCGCTGCAGCGAACCCAAGCTTTGACAGCCTTTACGAAACCTTAATAGATGAAGCTACATTTAGTTCTGAAATCCTAGAACAACTTGTCGAACACTATATAGAAGACACGCAACCCAGTGTGGTTGCGCTAACAGTACCCTTCCCTGGAAATATGCTCGGGGCTCTGCGAATTGCGCAAACTTGTAAAGCCATTAATCCAAATATTCCAATAATTATCGGCGGCGGTTTTATCAATACAGAGCTTCGCGCATTGAATGATCCGCGCATTTTTGAGTTCGTTGACTTCATTTGCCTTGATGATGGCGAACGGCCATTGATCACATTGCTGGAATACTTCCAAGGGCAACGGGAGATAGATGATTTGGTACGCACATACTTCCTCGCAGAAGATGAAAATGGCCAGGCATATGTCCACTTTAATGAAAACACTGCCCTGCATGATATTCCGCAAACTGACGTTGGCGCCCCCATTTACGATGGCTTGCCATTAGACGAATACTTATCTTTATGTGAAATGCTTAACCCTATGCATCGTATTTGGAGTGATGGTCGCTGGAACAAGCTCACTATCGCCCATGGTTGCTATTGGCGAAAATGCAGCTTTTGTGATGTGAGCCTTGACTATATCGACCGCTACGATGCTGCCGGAGCCGATATTCTAGTTAACCGTGTAGAACAACTCATCGAAGAAACTGGCCAAACAGGGTTTCATTTTGTAGATGAAGCATTACCACCAAAAGTGTTGTTTTCATTTGCAAAAAGACTCATTGAGCGCGGTGTAGTTATCAGTTGGTGGGGCAATATACGTTTTGAAAGAACCTTTAGTCAGGCCCGTTGCCAATTACTAGCAGACTCCGGCTGTATCGCCGTCAGCGGTGGTCTAGAAGTCGCATCAGATCGACTATTAAAGCTAATGAAGAAAGGCGTCAGTGTCGAACGTGTCGCCCAAGTCACCAAAGCCTTCAGTAATGCAGGCATCATGGTACACGCTTATCTGATGTATGGCTTCCCAACACAAACGGAGCAAGAAACGGTCGACTCACTCGAAATGGTCCGGCAGATGATGGAGCAAGGCTGTTTTCAATCTGCTTATTGGCATCGTTTTGTCGCTACCGTTCATAGCCCTATTGGAATAAACCCAGAACAGTTTGGTATTACATTGGCTGAACGCCCTGAAATTTTATTTGCCGAAAATGATGTAGAATTCATTGACCCAACCGGCACGGATCATGAAATGCTCGGCGAAGGTCTTCGCAAAGCTATCTATAACTACATGCACGGAATCGGCTTTGATCAACCGATGAGTTTCTGGTTTGAGCAAGCTGTAACTCCAACGACAATGAAAAGCGATCTCATTGCCCAAGCAATTCATCGTTCAATCGAAACCGATGAGATGTAAACCAGTGCTACAGCAAATCGCCCATAAAGTGCATTCAAATATCGCTCAGCACGATCTTTTAGCTTTTCAACATGTGCTTGAGCAGATGAATGAAAAACTAACAAGGTAGATCGGTTCAAGCTCCTCTTTAGCAGTCACCTATCACGTCTAAGGAGATCGCAGCCTCAACGCCGTTAAAACTACCGTAATAGCCACCTCTTTAACAAATCCGTGTCATACACAAAAACCATTAAGCATCCGCCTCTTGCTTTTCCTCCCAGCTTTGTCGTTTGCGATAAATGGTTGAGGCACTAATATCTAGCAAGGCTGCAGCTTTAGGGACATTGCCGTCACATTGAGCTATCGCGGCTTCTATAGTTTGCTTTTCCGAAAGCCATAAAGGCTGAATATGACCATCAGGTGCCAATGCTGTTTCACTAAAGCTGAGCTCATCGCCAATCAAACTTTTGTTTGTGGCATCTGTCGCTGCAACCACCGCCTCGATTTGAGGCAACGGCTGTTTGTCGCAGGATGGCTCATTTGCTACACGAGAGCCTGACGGTTGATGATTGCTATCAATCAATTGCGGCAACATAGATAACTCAATTTGTTGCCCCGAGCCTAAAACGACCGCTTGTCTGACAACGTTTTGTAACTGCCGAACATTCCCAGGCCAGTTATAACGTAATAGAGACTGGATCGCCTCTTCACTATAGCGAGCAAATGATTTGCCCTCTTCACGGTTGTATTCTTTTAATAAGCGTTTAGCCAATAACAAGATATCTTTGCCGCGCATCCGCAGCGGTGGCAGCTCAATCGGGATCACATGTAAACGATAAAACAGATCTTCCCGAAACCGGCCAGCTTTGACTTCATCCCAAGGGGCTCTATTGGTAGCACTAATAAATCGCACATCCACCTTCTCTTCACGGCTGCCGCCAACACGCTGAAATACACCAGTTTGAATAAATCGAAGCAATTTACTTTGCAGTTCTAAATCCATTTCACAGATTTCATCAAGGAAAAGCGTTCCGCCATGGGCTCTTGTAGCCGCGCCATCGCGGTTAGCATGAGCACCGGTAAAAGCGCCCTTGGTATGCCCGAAAATTTCACTCTCAATTAAATCTTTCGGAATAGAAGCGCAGTTCAACGCAACAAATGGCTTATCACGGCGACTGCCTGCATTGTGTATCGCGTGGGCACACACTTCCTTGCCGGTACCACTCTCTCCGACGACAAAAACCGAGGCCTTACTGTTGGCAACACTATCAATTGTTTTATACACGGCTTGCATCGCAAGAGAATTACCAATAAATCCCTGAAAATTAGCTTTCGGCAAGCTGTTTTCATACTTGGCGACGAGATTAAACAATTCCTTTTGTTTTAATGCATTGCGCAGCGTTATCGATAAACGTTTGGCGTCAAATGGCTTTACAAGAAAATCAAACGCACCCGCCCTCATTGCATCGACGGCGATATCAATCGTACCGTGGGCGGTAATCATAATGACGCTAATGTCAGGGTATTTTTTTTGTACCGTCTCCAAGACTTCCATACCTGAAATATCTGGCAATTTTATATCAAGGATGAGTAACTCAGGCTGCCACTTTGCGAGTTCTGAGAGCGCATCCTGCCCATAGTGCACTAGGGTCACTTTCGCCCCTTCAGCTCGCAAATACTCAGTATAAAGCGCCCCTAGCGACATGCTGTCTTCTACCAGTAACGCTGTAAACTCTATTTGCTTATCCATGTTCACCACCAAATTTTTGTCGATAGACTCGAAGGGTTTCCGTACCTGTTTTTTCAATTGCAATCAGTGACTCTGTCAGCAATGTTACCTGCTTTTCTCTTGCCGCTGATTCCAACGTTTTAGATATTTCAAACAGCGCGCTCGCCCCAAAACTACCCGCACTGCTTTTGAGCGTATGCGCTTGTGTTTCAATCAAATCAAAATCAAATGATTCGTCTTGCAATCGCTGCTGCGCTTGTTTCAATACACCGAGCCGCTCCTCAGCTTCAATGATAAACACAGACATCATTTGCTGCACACTCTCTTCACTTAACGCTGCAAGCAACTCGTCCACCACATCGGTATCAAGCCATAACTGCTCGTGAATCGATTCCGGCGCAGTGGCTTGCTCCTCTATAGGTTCCGTTGGCTGATGTTGCACCCATTTCGCGACGGTTTCTAATAGTTCTTCACGCTTCACCGGCTTCGAAATAAAGTCTTGCATTCCTGCAGCAAAACACTGCTCAACATCTTGCTTCAACACATTGGCAGACATTGCAACAATAAGCTGTGATGGCTTTTGTTGCATGATATGGCGCGTCGAATCCAGACCATCCATTTGTGGCATGCGCATATCCATCAAAATCAATTGATAGTCATGGGACAGTGCCATTTCAAGTGCTTCTTGGCCATTCTTCGCAAAATCAACTTGATAACCAGCTTTAGACAACAACGCACCTGCAACCAGTTGATTTGCTTTACTATCCTCTGCAAGCAAAAGGCGGACTCCTGCGGGGGTGACTCTGGTATCAATACTCTCATCCTCAATACTGACAGCGCCTTGGTCTGTCAATTGATGAGCATGCTGCCCATTAAGCAGCCCCAGAAGCATTTCTCGGCTAATGGGTTTATTCACAACCTGCTCTAAACCAATACTCGCCATCAATTGTGAGATATCCCGACTCATGCTCGACACTAGGGCGCAAATCATGCCACCACTAAATAAGAAATCTCGACTCAGTAAGTTGATTTGCTTATTGTCTAAATCAAACAAACACGAGTCATCAACTAAAATTAAATTGAAGCGCCCTTTGACCACAGTTGTTTTATAAACCTGCTCGACTTGTGTCACGGAGATGAGCTGCACACCGTGCTGACTATATTGCTTTTTCATCAACGCACTTAGTGTTGCGTCAGGGTGCACCAACAAAACTCGACAATGGCTAGGTACATTTAAAAGTTTTAAAGGTTGCTTCTCATCAAGCTGCAAGCGGACGTCGAATTCAAAGCAAGTGCCTTGACCCAATTCACTCTTCAGGCTAATTTCACCACCCATCATATGAATCAATTCCGCACAGATAGCCAACCCCAGACCAGTTCCCTTATAGCTGGTATTGTTTTCATCATGCACTTGAGAAAATTCGTTAAACAACGTTTGTTGATCGGCCTCAGGAATACCAATGCCTTGGTCCTCAACTTTGCAGCATAATTGAATATCTTCTGCATGACTGTCAGGTATCCACATCTGCACAGAGATGCAGCCAGATTCCGAGAACTTAATCGCATTATCAACTAGATTATGAATCACTTGACGTAAACGCTGCTCGTCGCCAACCAAATAATCTGGCACATTGCGGTTGATAAAGCTGGCAAGATGGATACCTTTTTCAAGCGCTTTAGGTGCGAGCACTTGCAAGACTTGAGTGACCAATTTAGCCGGGGTAAAAGTTTGCTTCGTCAGCACCATTTGCCCAGCCTCGATTTTAGAAAAATCTAAAATGTCATTGATCGTACTAAGCAAAGCGGAGCCAGCTTCATTTGCGGTTCGGGCATATATTTGTTGGTCTTGATCAAGTTCTGAATCCAGCAGGAGATCAACACTGCCGAGAACAGCATTCAACGGCGAACGAATCTCATGGCTCATGGTTGCTAAAAAGCGAGATTTCGCTTTGCTACCCATTTCGGCCTGCTGTTTTGCGAGTTTCAGTTTATCCTCAATTTGTTTACGCTCAGTAATGTCACGTAAAAACGCCGTCATCAATACATCATCCCCAAGTTGGATTGGAATAATCGTCATCTCAACCGGCACCGGTGTTCTATCTTTTGTGAGTGCAGTCACCTCGATTTGCTTATTCAACACTGGACCTTCACCAGTCCGGCGGTAATGCTCCATACCCATTGCATGGGCCTGGTGATACTCTGGCGGAATAATGAGATCTTCTAGCGTTTCTCCTATGGCTTGCTCTCTTGTATAACCAAATAGTCCGACTGCAGCATCATTAAACTCTAACACCCGTCCGGATATATCGATGGTAATCAAAGCATCCTGGCTGGCATCTAAGGTCGCGAGCAAAATGGCTTCAGAACGTTTGGCGGCATCTTGTTGGCGTTTAATATCGGTTAGATCTTTCACCAACCCGAGGAACATCAACTCCTCTTCAATCTCCATTCTTGATACAGAGAGATCGACTTGAAAAAGGTGCCCATCTTTATGCTGCGCAGTCACTTCGCGCCCTTTACCAATAATTCCCGCGGCACCTGTATCAAGATAGTGTTGAATATATCCATCATGACGATGGCGATCGGGAGCAGGTAAAAATATTGCGACATTTTCACCAATCAACTCTTCACTATCGTAGCCAAAAACACGGCTCACAGCGGGGTTCACTTGTGTGATAATGCCTTGGGTATTGATAATGATATATCCGTCTATCGCAGCGGATAAAATGGTGTTCAAGCGTGTATTTGCACTTTCCAAATCATGGGTTCGTGTAGATATCTGCGCGCTCATATCATTAAATGCGGCAGTGGTTTGGGCAATCTCATCTTTGCCAACGACAGGGATTTGAACGAGAGTTTCCCCTTGTAATATTTGTTGGGATGCTCGCTTTAGCTGACTCAGATTGCGAGTTAAATACATCCCTAATAGCCAAGAGAAAAGTGCCACCAAAATCATTTCCAAGGCGGCAATTGAACCAATTCGAGTCGAAGCCTGCACCACATATTCATCAAGCTTGGCGATTGAAAAGCCCATTTTCACATGGCCCACAACAAAAGCAGACGCTTTAACATCAACATTAATGTCTAAAATACCATCATCAACTGCTGCGACATTCGCATCCAAAGTCGCCAATCGAGTCAATAGAACCGGTTCGCCAGCACTCGCCAACAATTGGTTTTGTCCAAACACCTTGACGTATTTGACTTCCGTATTTGCGATTAACTCATCGGCAAGCTCTTGTAGGGTAGACAAATCTGTACTGATAATTGCATCTTTTGCAGCTGCCGAAAACAAAGCCCCAGTAGCTTGCGCTCTGGCAGCGATTTGCTCTTGGTTGGAACGCTTCAAATAATCAACACTGGTATACACCAGTAGCAATAGCAATACACCTTCAATAAGCGCAATACCCAAAATGGTTTTTAGTCGAAACGACACGTTATTTAGCCTCCGTGCTTAAATCGGTTGTCGAGGCCTTATCCGCTGGCACTGTAAACAATTCATGGAGCTTTAATTCTCGAATCGGGTTCCAGTCCGCATCGGTCGCCAGAGTAAACCCGGCAAAGCCCAAGTTGCTCAGTAACGCCTTTCCTTTCTTATTTTTCGATACCTTCACCAACGCACCCATCAATTTTTCGCGCTGTGCCGAAATCCGAGAGTGCGTAGCAATTGCGTGTGGCGTGTATTCAGGACTATGCCAAATAATGCGTAATTGTTGCTTTATCGCGGGGTCCATCTTATTGAAAGTTCTAACCACGCCACCACCAGCATCCATCACCCCTTTGGCAACGGCTAAATAGACCGAGTCGTGGGAACCAACATAGTGAGAATCGTGTTGGACAGCCAACTGTTTTAAGCTCGCTTGAGGCACCATACTTGCTGCAAATGCTGCTGGTGCGGGAAAAGCTATCGACCGCTCCTGCAACTGCTCAATCCTCTGCATTGGAGCACTGTTTTTCACAACAATAATCCCCTGCAGAGACTTGTGTGCCTCCTTCGCGAGTGCCAGATATTCAGATGATTGGTGAAAAGTAACGTAGTGATAGGGGTTCATATAAGCAATATCGTATTCACCGTTGGCGAGCCGAGCTTCAAAAGTAGGGATATCTGGTGCGGTGGCAAACTGCAAAGGTAATCCAGAGTCTTGTGACAATTGCTGAATCAATGGCAACCAGACCTTCGCCAGCTTGCTTGCAGATTGCTGCGGTACAGCACCAAACTTAAGCGGTGTCACCATTTTCGGCGCGGTTAATCTCTGTTGCTGCGCGGCGTGTACCATTGGACTTTCAATACACAACGTCAGCAGCAAACAGCTGGCGAGCCCCCTAGCAAAAACGCGCTGATAGTCAGGTAAGCACCGCTGCCAGTGCTTGGCTGATATACATTGACATAAACAGAATCTAATAGGACGAAGGCGAATGCATAGGTTATTGAACAAAAAAGAAAACCAACTCTCTACTTCTGCCCGCAAAGCAATAGCTCTAGACACACAATGAAGCTCGACTAGTACTTTGATGGTTCTTAAATTCAGGTTCATTTGCACTCCTTGCGAATTTGTTAGGTTATTGATTCTGGCTGAGCTTTACAAAGCCTTGAACTCATGCGACGAGCGGAGAAGATATTTACCTTTCTGCCTCACACAAAACAAGAAACCAAAGTCACCAGATAAAAGCGCTGAATACTCAGTGAGCAAGTTTTACACCAACTTCCCCTTGAACATTCCCCAACACTCAAACTCGATCAAATACCATACAAGCCATTAAAAAATTAGAGAAAAGGCTTCCAACGCCCAAATCAATCGTTCGTTTTTTAACTGACTCACTCCTACTATGAATGAGTGATTTGCATTTTGCAAAGATGCCCTATCAGTTCAGTGCATTTTGCAAATCACAATTCATCAAACACATTATCCGTCACAAAAACACCCGACGCCAAACCACTCAAACCTCTGATTACATTGGACTATTTGTATGACTAATCAGCTGTTATTGCTGTATGGCTCGAGTTTTGCTTTCCAACAGACATCCAGTAAACCTACCAAATGGAACTCACATGAATACCCTTCGGCCATATAGTGAGCGCTTAAAAAACCAAGTATTTAACACCTCTACTCAGCAAGAGGTGACGGCTGAAGTGGGCAGCTCTGATTCATTCGCAGCACCAAGGAAAGAGACTTGCCTCAGCGTACTTGTGGTGGAAGACACTCAAAGTGAACGCCTATTCATTGCACAATTAATTGAGAGCTATGGTTTCAAAGTGACAACTTGCGATGATGGGGAACAAGCCCTTGAACTATGGGCTAATCATCAATTTGACATTGTGGTCAGCGACTGGCGTATGCCAACGTTAACAGGCTTACAACTTTGCCAACATTTAAAACAATCAACGACGCCACCCTATTTCATTTTGCTTACTGCCAACAATCAATCCACCCACTTAGTTGAGGGCATTGTTGCTGGTGCAGATGACTTTATCACCAAACCATTTGCACCCAGTGAGCTTAAAGTTAGATTGCTCGCCGCAAGTCGCATTTTGCAAATGCAGCTTACGCTCAAAAAACAAAATCAACAGCTCAATCAAGTTTTAGCGCATGAGAAATACTTACATCAACAGCGGCAAACCGATCTACAAAGTGCCGCACAATTACAACAGTCTTTACTACCCAAACCACAAGTTGATTTAAAACAATGGCAATTTAACACCAGCTTTAAGCCTGCACTTGAGCTTGCTGGAGACCTATTTCAAATTGTTGAAATTGATAACGAAAATATCGGGTTTTATCTACTTGATGTCGCCGGACATGGTGCGGCCTCGGCAATGCACGCCTTTACATTAGCGCAGCAGCTCAACCATTCGTTAGCGGATTGGCAAGGTTTAGATCCTGCATTACTAATGAACAAACTGAATTTTAACTATCAAGACCCTGAACAAGCCGGACGATTCACGACCGGAATGATAGCAATCATTAACACGACAACGCAGGTTTTAACGATATGCAACGCAGGGCATCCGGCCCCCCTCATCTTCGATATCGCATGGAAAGTTGCAGAAATGCCAACAGAACTTCCCCTTGGGATCCATCGAAGCCACAAATACAAAAACCATATCATTCCCCTTCACGATATCGCCCAGCTACTCCTGTACTCCGATGGCGCATATGAATGCCACCATCCTTGCTATGGCGAGTTTGGGCAACAAAGACTGCAATCATTGTGTCAAAACGCCCATTCTTTGCAGCCGCAAAAGCTGATTTACCACATAAATCATTCACTCGAACTTTGGCAGCAACATCAACCCCAAGATGACACTTCACTCATGTTGATATCTGCCCCTAAGGAGACAGTATGAATCACCTACAAATTAACTTAACTCGTAGCATTTTGAAGAATGTAGATTTTTGTAATGAAGTAGAACAATTTCTCACGTTGCAAAACATTCCCAACCCGCAGCGATTCAAGGTTGTGACTTGCATTCTCGAGGCTGTGGGAAATTTACTGCAACATGCAAGCACAGGGGTAGACTCTGCAATTTTGATGATTCACTGCCAACCCGATCGGGTGGTAGTTGATTTGCTTGATAGCACCACCTTAAACTCGGTACCGCAGGCACCATCGCAACTTCAAATTGACAAAGAGTCAGGGCGAGGGCTTTGGATTCTTGAGCACTGGATGGATCAAGTTCGATTTCAACCTACAGCTGCTGGCACTCATTTGCGGCTCAGCTCTTTGCGAGCTTAATCGGATTTCAACGATGAAGTCTGTGTATATATATTGTGCGTTCTTCTCAATGAAGTGCAAAGGTGTTGTGGCGCCAAATCTATGCCCAATATGCTCGTAGATAGAACCATGTACCAGAGCTGTTGAGATTGATGAATTTACGTGCATCCATCAGCAAACAAGGCCGCAGCGTAACCGTATACGAACCAACGTTTCTATCTTGAAGCTAAACCTGTAGAGATAGCGATGCACTACATAGCCATCATCGATTCCCCGAAGTGCGAGTGTTTTGCCACAGTTTTGATGCCCGTTAGTTGTCATTGATGAGAGATCTGAATGATAAAGGCATCACCCAGTGCCGTCTAAATATGCGGAGTGACATGTGCCATACTTGAGCGAAGCGAAACCGGCACACGTTATGGAGTTTGGTAAATCAGTACAGTACACCCTTGATGTGTCTAAGCGCCAAACCTTGAAGCTGTTCTGAAGTTGCCATGCGCATATTCACCGCAGTCCTATCAACTGAACACTTTGCAGTTGAGATATAATGAGTAATACAGCCACAGGAATTACAATGATGAAATTCAACTTCCTTATCTCCCCAAATGTAGGGTTTCGTACCTTTATCTCCCACCTGAATATCAACTTCACTAGGTGAAAAGTAAGCCCAGTAAGCGGCATATCTACGACAAATAGAGCAGTTACATTCGGCAATTTCTATTGGGTATCTGGCCATTATTAATTTTACATTCCCACAATGACAGCTCACTTCCATTGTCTCTGGTTCCTTCTTTTTTCCTAACACCTCAATCAGTCGACACGTTAGCGGTCGGCTGAATTGGCTTACTAGCATGACTCTGGCGTAACATGGATAAACCAAGCCAGACAAACCAAAGAATCTGAGTGATACCAAAAATTTCGGTGAGTACCTCCTCGGGGTATATTGTTGCAATCCCAAAAACGCCAACAATTAGGCCAAGGTAATTCAGTCCTTGCGAGAATTCCTTGGCTTTTAAAGCCGCTATACTAACCAACAGCACCCAAAGTCCACCAACCAGCTCATTTCCTCCCCCAAGGCTTTCGACTAGCACTGAAATCATTCTCCACATATCAAAAGCTTTCTCGGTGGATAGATCCATCAGGCTAATTGCATGTGAAAGCCCAATATTTGCCAACATACCACTGGCAATGACCAGAACAACCCAAACAACGCCGAAAACAGAACCCACTTTAACAATTGGGTCATTGGTTGGTTTTAGTTTCTCATGTAAGCCAATAACAAGAACCGCTAGAAAGATTCCAAACACGGCATACATCAGAAAATAAATCATTGAAAATGCCAACTGATTTTCTGCTAAATATGCCATTTTTTCTAATGCGGTACCTTCGGAGGGATATGCCCAAAAAGCGCCAAAATACACAAAGGCAACAATGTAAATCAATGCTTCAAAAATAGCTGAAATACCTGCAGCTTTTTGTAGGTTATTCATTAAAACCACCCTGCTTTATTCACAATGCTAACGCCTCGTGTGGAGGCTACAAAATAGCCAGATAAAATTTCGACAAAGCAAAAAAAACAACTATTTGTGCTGCTTTCATGACGTGTTATGTGCGTTGATTGGCATACAAAAACCAGAAACCAATGACCATTGCCAGCTCAACAACTACCCACATCCACTGTCTTGGTGCTGAGCCATCCATAACAATAAGGATAGGCCGCGCGTAGCCGCGTCCTTATTTGTGATACGTTTTTTCAATCCACTGTACAATTAGTGAGACCGCTTTTTCATTGGATGTTATATCTAGATGCTTTACATTTTCTAGAATATAAAGCTCGGTATGAGGCGCATAACTGTTCATTACATCTTTGTATGCTTGGGCATAAAACGCTTCGTCTTCTTTGCCGACTAAAAGAAGAATAGGATTTTTATTTGCCGATAAATCAGCTGCGTATGATACGGGCGCAAATGATTCGTTTAGCCGATAGCTATAGCTGTCGACTTGCAGGTGGTCCATGACACCTGCTGGACGATTAAAAAATAAAACCGGCGTGTTGTTAAAGTAGGTGATACCTACATTGTTAAGCATAGCCAGACCAATATAACGTGGCACGACCACTTGAACCCATCCTCCAGAGTTGGGGCGGACAGTGGGTGCTTGATAGCCCAAATAGGGGGCTAGCAGAATGGCGCCATTAAATTGAGCTAAAGAATTCCCCCCATGCTTGACCACAAGTCCCCCACCAGATGAATGACCGCCTAATAAGAATACATTGTCGGGTTTTGATGACTTAAGATGGAGAAGAAGGTCCTCCAGATCATGCTCAAATTGACCTAGATAATGAACATCTCCAGGTTGTTGGCCCATAGAACGACCATGCCCCCGAAGGTCTGGTATGACGACAGATATATCAAGCAGTGAATTTAGCTTGTGAGCTAAAGGGATTAAATACCGACCTTCAGACCCTGAACCGTGTAATAGGACAATACTGATATCCGAGTGACCTTGAATATATCTATAAAATAATTCCGTTTTATCGCGAGATAAATAGCCCGTTTCTTCGATGTTATCAGCTAGAAATGCCTCAGTTTCAATGACATCAAAATCCAAGCCTTTTTCTGGAGAGGTACGTTCAAAGGGAAAATGTACGAGGGTAATCGCCACGATTAAATAGATTATAGGTGTAGTGATAATCGCGATAAATATTTTACGCATTGCACTTCCTTTTCGTATAGCACCGCATTAAGTAGTGAGCAACGCTGCCACTAAACCTAACCCATGGCACCTCATACACAAAACTCGACTTGAACTGAAAATGCCGAGCGTTGGGAATCTGTCTTAAACGCTTTGTTATAACTTAGCTCGCAAGACATCATGATGTTCTTCAATAATACCAACTAGCGAATCGAGCCTATCACTGGTTTCATAGTCATCTGGATAGATCCAGTTTAAAAACGGTAGTGTATCAGCACCACCAATAATAGCCTCCAGTGCAACTTGGTTTTCAATATTCGTTAATGGTCTTTTTAATGACTTAGAATGTATGTGCCCAATATAGTCATTTCGAAATTTGATAATACCTTTTTTCTTGATGCTTTCTTGGTACGAGTTTCGAATAGTCGTTAGCTCTGGAGTTTCCTCGTTGAGCAACTTACTGTATTTGCGGCAAAACTCTACAAATTTTGATGTATTTATAAATATTGAAGTGAAGCAAATTCTGAAAACATGCTTATGACTAACTTCAGTTTCCTCAATGATAGACTTACGCCTACTTTCTTTGATCAAAAGCACTGCGCCTTCAAGGTCTCCAGCTAACCCATCTAGAATTAACACTGCTTTTTCTAATTCAGACTTCATATTACTCCTGAGTTATGACACCCTGCTAAGGGGTGAGCAACGCAATACCGAAGCCGCCGCACACCACGTTAATCACTATAATTAACGCATAGTAAAAATGCCACGCGTTGCGAATCCCTCTTGAGCAGTTTGTTATGCGTTTTTTAAAAGTTCAACGAACTCATGTTTACGAGGCCCACGGCTAGAAATATAAATAACTACCGTATCTCTGAGTTCATAGTAAGAGTGTGATACTAAATGTTTTGCAAACCAAAAGGCCTCTGACAGCGGCTCATCATCGTGCCAAGTTGTTACAACCAAATTTTCATCATTCAAATCGCTATCTCCGACGTAAATGATATTTGCTATATCTATAGATGTATCCCAAGAACTAGCATTAACACCCCAAGCTGAAGCATACATGCAACCACCCTCGACTAGCCAAGAACTCGATTTCGATTACCAACTTTAAGCTACTGCTTCCTCAGCCACAATTATGCAGCGAAACTTCCCAACCTGGAGTTCGGGAATATGTGTAACATCTTTTTTAAAATGAAGATATTCCATATTACCTCTGAAACGCATAACATTTGTATACTGCGTATGCATACATCTCTGGCAAAACGTGCATGCACAATAAACAAACCTATTTTTTAGCCTCGCTAAAGCAAAGCGATTGATTAATAAAAACTCTACTAGAGAATCACTGAATAAACGAGCATGAAAAATTGAACAAGCGAGCAAAGATAAAGCGGCCTTATCTAGAGTAAATCGAGACCAATATCTATTGTTTTACATAGGCTGACGGATTACTGCTCTTCTCTATCTCTTCACTGCTAGCTACATGCAACTCATTTTGGGCTTCAACATATAACGCTTTTTTCCGATTTTTTGGGCAAAAAAGGACTCTACGGCCCCGCTTACGCCACTTTAATGAGGCTTGAAATACGTAATTTAGACGTTGAAACCAACGCCAATAAATCATCACAAAGCGTCTTTTATCCTGCGAATTTATAACCATCCAAACCTTCGCGCTATGCTCTGACTAATTCTTCTTTTGCATGATTGCTGTTCTCTGCACGGAACTCTTATGCTTCAAATAAATTGGCTTTGATGTTGCAGATTGCAAACCATGGTCAATTGCAATTTGCAAATATCCTCAGAACAAAACCAAATAAAACCTAAGTCAATGAATTTTAATGACAAAAAATCTGGCACCATTCCTGCAGATTCATGATAAAGCCACCCCAAAGCAATATTGATTTGCTCAAGGAGTTCATCATGAAAATGACACAAAACAAGTTTTCAAATCCACAAACGGCAACCACAAGCCTCGTTATCATGCCTAAGGCAATGATGCTTGCAAATACAGCGACACTAAGAGGCGCCGTATTGAAGCTAATGAACAAAGGCATCAATCGGCTTGTTGTCGACCTACATCAGGTTGAGTTCATCGACTCTAGCGGGCTATCAGTGTTAATCAGTGCGCTCAAACGTGCGCAACAATCCCAAGGGGAAGTCGTACTTTTAAACCCATCAAACAATGTGCGTGCGCTGATTGAATTGACACAGCTGCACCAAATATTCCCGATTTATGAAGACAAAGAGGCCGCAGTTGAATACGTCAACGAGCAGGCAAGACTGGCCTTTGCCGCTGAGGACGCTCAACTCGCGCATTAATTTTTCATGTAGATGCATGCGGTGAACTGGATCAGAGGAATACGCAAATGAATCAGCAACTAACCAACATAACCTTGCCACCCTTAACGCTTCGTTCAACGCTGATGGCACTTGCTTTGGTTGCGTTTTCAGGCGTGTTGTCCGGTTGTGTCACGCCTCAGCAATACGAACCTCAGGCGGTTTGTAACTCTCAAAAACGGTTTGGTATGACAAACGAAGATACGTTAGACAACAAAGCATTGACTCAAAAAACTTTATCAAAATGTCACTACTTTGATAATCAAACTCCCTATGATCGTTCTAAACCAAGATATAAATATCAGTTCGATCTCCAACCACTGAACAGCTCTCAGACCAACGCAATGGCATCCTTCGACTCAACCACCACGCTTTCCGTGGGAGACAGACTCGCTATTAGCATTCTCCATGGTGACGATTTCGCTGCGGAGGTCGAAATCGATGCCAGCGGCAACATTTACTTGCCTTATTTGCCAGCGATTTATGCAAAAGGGCTTAGTGTCCAGCAGCTGAAATCCAAAGTAAAACAAACACTCATTGATGAAGAGCTCATGTACGCTACTGCCATCCGAGTCAGTGTAACCCCATTAAAGTGGGCCCCAATTGAAGTTACCGTGACTGGCGCTGTGTTTGAAACCGGCCAACATTTAATTAACCACAAGTCGGTTACAGAAATTCAAGATGATGACCGCGGTCAAGCAGGTGATCAAGCCATTGATCGAACAATCGGTGCAGCGTTGAGAGCTTCTGGGGGGATCCGCCCAGATGCAGATATAACCAAGATAGTGTTAATCCGCAATCATCAAAGAATGAGCGTGGATTTTGGCGGGATCATGAATGGTAAACCCGTGCCACAAATTACACTCGTTGCAGGTGACAGTATTCATGTGCCATCTAGCATGAAGTTTGATGATGCACTGGTTCGTCCCTCGCAAATCACGGCACCTGGCATACGGGTATTTATTTCAAATTTGACTCAGCCAGCAAGTAGCAACTCTCAGTCCGCCGTCGATACGGAGGCAACACGATTCCCTTACGGAACTCGACTGCTCAGCGGTGCCATCGCGGCAAACTGTGTGGGTGGCGCCCAAACCACCAATGCAAGTAGACATCTTTTGCTTGTCACCAAAAACCCCTTATCAGGACAGATGGATGTGGTTGAACGAGCTATGGACGCCTTAATTGGTAAAGCGTGGGATCCCCATTTCAATCCTGTTTTGCTGCCTGGAGATGGTCTTGCCTGTTATGACTCTCGAGTGACCAATTTACGAGAGATTGCCCGCTCACTCACTGAAGTCGTTATTCCTAGCAACCTACTAGGCTGGCTGTAACGAACCCAGAAACCAGAAACCAGAAACCAGAAAACAGAAACCAGAAACCAGAAACCAGAAACCAGAAACCAGAAAACAAGAAAACCAGAAAACAAGAAAACAAGAAAACAAGAAAACAAGAAAACAAGAAAACAAGAAAACAAGAAGGAGGAAGCCTGATGAAACGTCAAGAACACCACCCAAGCCAACTCCTATGGATAAAGCGCGCTTTAGTCGATGGCAGCCGGTTGTCTGTAACCGAGCGTCGTAAGCTCTATGTCAAAGTCGCACTCGTCAGCCTATTGATCATCTGGGGGCTCGCTGCAAGCGCGATACTGATAACGCCAACGAAATACACTAGCCGCTGGACACTTATTTTGCCCGGCGCAGGGGCAGGTTCCCTCGTTAATCTTGATAGTATCGGACAGGCGACAAGCTCAAGTAGTTCGCCCTACTTAAGTTCAGCAATAGACCCAAGAGAAAACTACAAAGCAATTTCCACGAGCAAAACCCTATTGGATGCTGCAGCTGCAACGTTGCAAATCAAATCCAGCGTGCTAGGAAAACCCAAACTCAAACTACCAAGCCAAACGGGACTGATCCATTTCAGCATCAAAGCAAACAGCGCTGCGCTCGCCGCAGCAAAAGCCAATGCTCACTATCAAAGCTTGCAAGCTTTGCTAAGCCAGCTGCGTCGCGACGAAATTCAATTGCGAGAAAATGGGATCCGCAGTAGCCTCGATGGATTTGCCAATAAAGTCAGTCAAAGTCAGGCCAAAATACTGTCTTATCAGTCAGAAATGGGGTTGGTATCTTTAGATCAATTCAAAGAGCTTGCACTGACGATGGAAAAGCTACGCTTTAGTCGCGTCAATATGATTTCCAAACTACAGGGACTCGATGCCAGTAAAAACGTCCTAGAAACACACTTAGGGCTAGACAGTCAGCAAGCAGCTGACTTACTCATATTGAAAAATGATCAGTACTTTCAACAGTTGCTGGTGCAGTATACCCAAGCGAGTACAGAACTCGTGGCCGTAAGTGGAAGATTTGCAAGAAATCATCCACAAGTCTTGACCATAAAAACAGAACAAAATGCACTGCTAAGCGCGATGCAGAAACGCTGTAAAGCGCTATTAGGCTATAACCAAGATAAATTGATGTTGATGCTTTCGGCTGATGATATTGATGGCCGCGCCGATTTGATGAAACAACTTTTGAGTTTAGCGAGCCAAAGTGAGGGGTTACGACAAGAAGTTGCCAGCCTAGATGCCGAAATCAAACAATGGGACGCACGCTTAAGCAGCAGCAATGATGATGCGGCAAAACTCGAAGATTTGCATCGAGAGCACCAATTGGCCACAGCAGTCTTTACTTCAGCTCTAGCCAAAATGGATGTGGGAAAAGCTGATATTTATTCAGCCTACCCCATGGTGCAATTGCTCACCCCCCCTTCAACACCAGATAAACCCGATCGAATGGCATTCATCCTGACTCTGATTGGCGCGGTTTGCGCTTCCATTTTCGCCCTAACAGGACTCATTGTGTTATGGATACGCAAACCTATACTCCGCAAAATTTTGACGAGCGCATAGTCTGGTATGCGATTACTTGGACCTACGGGTTTTGGTTAATCGGTGCCATGTATGTTGTCGCCCCGGTGATCGCGTGGATCTTATTTGCACGAGTCATGTGGCGATTGATCCACCAGCAAATCGTGGTGACGTTTGCCCACTGGTGCTGGATTATCGCTATGCTAGTAATGCTATTGGCGCTGGTTGTTGGGCACCTAGACTTTGAACTGGGCGCAGCTAAGTTAATCAAGTCGACAATCGGCTGGGCGAAAGGTTGGGCGCTTTTGGCGATTTTTCCAGTCATCGGCTGTTTGGATATTCGTCCAACGCTCATTTATCGAGCCTGCACCACTGTCGCAAAACACACCCTCATTTTACTTCCTATATTTGTGATGGCTTGGATGTTAAAGCTCCCCGCGACACTCTACGTGTCCCCTCTAAGTATCATCGGTGGTCCAGGGCCAGAGTTTTTCAGCGTTAGCCTTTATGAAATCGACCCAGGCAGCGGCACGCCTCGATGGCGACTATTTACCCCCTGGGCACCTGCACTGGGGATGCTGGCAAACTTATATCTAATTTTTTCGCTGCAAGAAACGAGTAAGAGGTATCGACTTTACGGTATTTGGGGAAGTTTACTCATGGTGCTGATTTCTCAATCTCGTCTTGGGCTGGTTTGTTATATGGCACTCATTGGCTACTTCACTTTCATTCGTTACGCGCATCGACCTTGGGTCTATTTTGCAATGACCCCTGCAGCCCTATTTGCGGGGCTCGTCGGAATACAAATTAACGAAAAAATTGAACAAACCATTACCGCGTTTAAAGCGGCCCGCGCTGGTTCTACACGTGTGCGACAGGCTTTGGCAGACATTGCCATTCAGCGTTGGCAAAATGAAGCCATCACCTGGGGGCATGGCATTGTCGAGCGTGGTCCGCACTTGGTGGAATACATGCCCATTGGTTCGCATCATACTTGGTATGGACTTTTGTTTGTCAAAGGTGCGGTGGGCGCTGCTGCGTTAGCGGTTCCCATGTTAATGAGTTTACTGCTGCTACTGCGATACCTATTGCGCAGCAAACTCGCGGCCACCGGCGTGGCGATTATGTTGCTACTGTTTCTCTACACATTTGGAGAAAACTTAGAAATTTTGGCCTATTTATTCTGGCCAGGACTCATCATTTTGGGTTCTGCACATCAACATGTTAACGGCCCTCAAGGGATGTCGAAGCCCACGCGAACAGAGGCGAGAACTTCAGACTCGCTGGCACTAGTTCAGGAGTGATAACAACTCATCGGCACCGCCTTGCCAAACTTGTTGTCCTTCATGATCAAATAGACTCTCAGATAACCCTTGTTTGTTCTGCTGCATGCGCTGAATTTTTTCTTCCACCGTTCCTCTTGCGATCAGCTTATAAACAAATACCGGTTTTTCTTGCCCGATACGGTATGCACGATCCGTTGCTTGACGCTCTATCGCCGGATTCCACCAAGGGTCATAATGGATCACTGTATCCGCAGCCGTGAGGTTTAACCCCGTTCCGCCGGCTTTCAAGCTAATTAAAAACACACTTTGCTGACCAGATTGAAAAGCATCTATTTGTGGCTGGCGCTCTCGGGTTTCGCCAGTGAGCAGGCTATAGCGAATACCTTGCGCTTCCAGCTGAGATTGAATCAAGCTGAGCATGCTCGTGAACTGGCTAAAAATGAGTACTTTCCGGCCCTCTTCAAGCATTTCCGGCAAATGATGTTTCAGCCATTCCAGTTTGGCACTTTGCTGAACATATTGGGCTTGCTCCAATTTTACCAGCCTTGCATCGCAGCATGATTGGCGTAATTTCAGCAATGCATCGAGAAATTCAATTTGACTACCGGAAGTGCCCTTACGAGCAAATAGTTCCCGCAGTTTTTTCTCCATCGCAATTCGAATACTTTCATATAAATTGCGCTGGTCGCTTTCCATTTCCAACAACACATCAATTTCGGTTTTAGACGGAAGTTCTGAAGCGACTTGTGTTTTAGTTCGGCGCAATAAAAATGGAGCCATGATTTGCTGTAACTGTTTTGCGACGTCTTTGTCAGCATGTTTCTCAATGGGCGTTCTATACTGCTTAGCAAACTGTTTGCTATCGCCTAACAAGCCCGGAAGACAAAAATCCATTAAAGACTTCAGTTCCCCCAAGTGATTTTCAAGTGGTGTTCCCGTTAAACACAATTTGAAATCAGCATTTAATTGATTTACAACGCGGGTTACCTTGGCCTGACTATTTTTAATTTGCTGTGCTTCATCCAGAATAAGCACATCAAAACATCGGCTGTCATAAAACGCTTGGTCTCGAGAGATCAAAGGATAGGTGGTAATCACAATATCGGCAGATTCAATATCCGCCACCACTTGATGACGCTTTTGGCCTTGAAGCAACACAACACGCAAAGCTGGTGTAAATTTTTTCGCTTCTTGCTGCCAGTTGCCAATGAGGCTCGTTGGACAAATAATCAGTGCACCTTGTTTCAGTTTGCCTGCTTGTTTTTGCTTAAGAATGAAAGCTAAGGCTTGCAAGGTTTTACCCAGCCCCATGTCATCAGCCAATATCCCGCCCAATTGATATTGCTGCAAAAAGCTAATCCAGCTTAAGCCTTGGGCTTGATACTCCCGCAGTGTAGCTTTAAGTCCTTGCGGTGGTTCGACTTCAGCAATCCCGTTAAAGTGTTCGAGCTGCTTGGCCAAATTCAACAGCTTGTCGCTATTCACTTGAACTTGGCAGGAGCCATGTTGCGGTGCTTGCAGCTCAGTTAAGAGCGCCGCTCGGCTGACAGGCAATTGCAAAAACTCTGTATCGAGCGATTTTGCATGGCTTCCGCTGTGACTAAATAACTCTTCAATAACTCGAAGCAGTGGCTGGATCTGTTGCACATCAACGAGCACGCGACCGCCAGTTGGTGCCGGTAATAATAATTTGGGAGTCTGCTGCCAAATATCAGCCAGCGCTCGCCTATCATTGCTTTTGGCTTGCAATGCTAGCCAGCTGGCAATCATGGGCAGCAGTGCAACGGGCTGTGAATCAATAACCACTGTCATACCGATAGCAAACCAGCCTTTATCGCCTTCGTTAACTTCGATATTAACGGTTGACTCCTGCACACCGATATCAAAGCTTTCATCCACTTGAACATGCCAATCTTGCGACTGCCATCGCTTAGTTTGTGGCCCAAGTAGCGCTAACCAAAGCTGCAGTTCATCCTGTTCAGCAACGCAGCCCCATTGCTCTAATCCATCCCCTGAATCACGCTTTACTTGCTCAAGCCCCAAGGCAATCAGTTCAGCGCGAACCGAGGCTTCAAATTTGCAATCCCGTCGCACTTGGACAAGCTGCTTGTGATTGTGTACCACTGATAATTGTTGCGCTGATTTCTCGCACAAACCACCAAACACGTGTTCAGCGTATTGAAAGCCAATTCGTAATACGGGTTTGGCATTGAGCATCATAAAATAAGCGTTGGGCACGCATTTAGTTTCAATATAATCAACGGCGACTGCGGGCGGCAGTGTAAGCTGGGGCGCGGGGAAATATTGTAATAGCTGTCGTGCTGTTGATTCTAATGACAACGCCGGAACGCTGGGCATACTTTGCAAGTATCGCAGCTGTGCTGCTGAAAAATCAGTTTCTATCCACCCAGTTGTTAAGTAATCGGCATCAAAGAAACACAGGGGTTCAGTTTCAAGTAACTCCCAATTTTCATGACCTTGCAAATTGAACTGAATTTGATAACCAAGCTGCTTTTGTGACCATTGCACTTGCAGTGACGCCTTTTCCACCCACTTGACTGGAATGCGATTTTCTTCCCAAAAACAGCGGCCAGAATTCACCATTTTCTTTAAAGCTAAATAACCTACGTCACCGGTTAGCTCACCAAATCGCTCACTTTTGCCATCCGATGGGGTTAACAAGCTTAAAATTTGCTGCTCTTGCGCATCAACCCATTGAGGAACAAAGTAACGAAAATCGCTAATCGCAATTTGACTCCCTTTTAAATAATCTCCACGCTTGCCGCGACGACTGCGCTTTACGTTTACATTGATGCCGTTGCGCCCTTCTTGCAGGATAAAAATCACTTCATCACTGTCGGATTTTCTTTGACGCGCTTCAGGCGTGGCATCCGTTGTACACTGACTAATTTGTCCCAATTGCGCTAGCCATAGAGACAATGGCTCAGCCTGACGGCTGGTGTTTCGAGAATCCCGTTGCACATGAAAATCATTTTTAGATGGCAGATGCGTACCTGTATTTGTACCCTTTGGATGGTTTACTCCGCGCAGCTTGGAAACCGAGCTTAAATCGAGCGGTTCCTCAAGCAGTACATCGGCATCGTTCGTGTCGCTTTGGGTTTGATTAGCAGCACGCTTGCCCAACCCCACAGCTGCGCTATCCTCGGCGTGTTGCGCAGCTGTGCCGTTTGCTGGTTCACAATGCGTAGAATCAAAGGGGGTTGAGGTCAATACATGATCAGCGGCACGGGTTTGAACATCGCAGGATGACACTAGGCCTGCTTTTCGATGATTCAATCGCTTTTGAATAGCTAACTCTTCTTGGAGCAGATGATTTGGGGAAAGATCTTTCAACGCCAATGATAAAGCGACTACTGCACCATGGATGCAATTTAACCCAACCTGACAGCTACACC
Source organism: Shewanella gelidii (assembly GCF_014647855.1). GTDB lineage: Bacteria > Pseudomonadota > Gammaproteobacteria > Enterobacterales > Shewanellaceae > Shewanella > Shewanella gelidii. The sequence continues at coordinate 44,300 of NZ_BMPZ01000001.1, forward strand.
GACATACAATTAATGAGGAGCTACCTAGGTTTGACGCATTTTGCAGTTCATCCTGATAGCGTGTGAGTCCCACATGATATGTCTTTCCACCGCGCTCTTTAACACGCGCACTGACGGCATCAGGTGAACCATCAGGATCACGCGAGCGATTGCCCGCCCCAGTGACGGCATAAATCCAATGAGAGATACTGAACTTTTTGCGCACCTCAAGACCTTGCTCTAACGTTTTATCGTTAAAACAATGCTCAATTTCTGCTTGGGTGACATTAAAGGTTTGATCTGTCCCATGAACCATAAAGTCGATTTTATCCATATCAAGATTAGCGCCCAATCGACCAATGCTAAAGAAGCCGTTAGGGAAACTCAACTTATTCTCGCCAAAGTGCGCTCAATATAGCTGTTATTCCATTTTTGTTAGTCAAAGTGTTTTTCACGCTGTGGCAGCCGCAACGACGATCGCCATAGTTATCAATACGCGTTGCATATTGCAAAAACATGCCTGACGCGGGCTTCTTTAAATTAAATACCTGAATAAATTCAATGTAAAGCCCTGTTTTTAAAGGTAATACCTGATTGGCACGGAACCTGATAGGGATAAGGTACAGCCCCATCAAGTTATAACCGTCGATGAAACAAACAAAGACTAAAAACACTGCCCAAAGTGATTTAAAGCCGGCAAGCTATCGGCAATCCAGCACCTCACTCACACTTGGTAAAAGTTTATGGTGGCTTTGTTCCTCACAATTAATGAGCCGAATTGTCCGCTTAGGTTCAAGTGTCATCTTAGCACGACTGTTAGTGCCGGAGGTGTTTGGTCAGGTTGCAATCATCTTGACCTGTTTTGAGCTCATCTGCACGCCAACACGCCGCATCAGTTCAGCACCTCTCATTGCGATGAGCGAACATCAATATTCGCAGCATTTGGCAGCAGCAAATCGAGTGAATTGGATTGCATGTATTGTGGCATTTCTACTGATGAGTTTGATTACATGGGTGGTTGCAAGCTACAACGCAACGCCAAGTCTCATCGCTCCAATGCTTTGTATGGCGCTCAGCTACTTATTACTCCCTTTTGGAATGCAATACGCCACACAAAATTTAAGGGCCAACAAAATGCGGGTGGTTGGCCGTGCTGCGCTGTGGCAAACAATTGTAGAAAGCGTGCTTTCTGCGAGCTTAGCTTTGGCAGGGGTGGGGATTTGGGCCATCGTGCTCCCTAAACTTTTAGTCGTCAGTGTTTGGATTATGATTCACCGACATCAAAACCCTTTACCAAATTATAAAGCATCTCAAGCCACGCTAAATCAAACAAAAAAACTACTGCAATTTGGGTTACAAGTTGGATTCAGTGACTTCAGCATTTCCCTCCGCCAAAACATCGATTACTTAATTGTCGGCTACTTTTTGGGGGTGGAAGCACTTGGTGTCTATTTCTTTGCGGTCAATGCTAGTTTAGGCATTAGCTTAGGCGTTTCTCAAAGTTTTGGCACCGCTTTTTACTCACTTCTTTGCAAGCAAAAAGATCAACGCCAGAGCGAACAAGATAGCGCGAGTCATCACCCCCCAGCAAAATCTATCAACCGTGAGAAGCTCATCCAGTTTAAACAATCCACCAGTATCATTTCGCTGCTCACTATCCCCATTGTTTTACTACAAGCAGGACTGGCCCCCTTCTATGTTCCTTACATTTATGGAACGCAGTGGGTAGATGCAGGTGCCCTGCCCGTTTTTGTAATGCTTTGCTTATCTGGCATGGTCAGACCCATGGGAGAAGCCGCAGGGCAACTACTGATCTCCGAAGGAAAAAGCCATATAAATCTTGCAATTAATATTAGCTTTACCTGCCTGCTTGCGATCACCATTGCGCTCGCTTGCCAAGTCAGTCTATTAACCGTTGCACAATCCATCTTTGTTTTATACAGCATTTGTATGCCACTCATTTGTCTGTATTCATATCAAAATGTACGCCAAGAAAACTTCAAACGACTTCCCATTCAATTTGTCGCTTTAAACCAATCCAATCCTTCAAGGAGCTTAAGATGAATACCACAAAAATCTCGGTCGTCATGCCCGTTTACAATGTCGAGGCATTCGTACAGCAAGCCATTGAATCGGTTCTTGCACAAACTTTTGAAAACTTCGAACTACTGATTGTGAATGACTGTGCAACAGATAACAGTCTTGCCATTTGCAAACAATTTGAAGATTCAAGAATACGCATCATCAACCATGAGGTGAACCAAGGGCTTGCAGCAGCTCGCAATACAGGTATCCGCCATGCGCTTGGTGACTTAGTGGCCTTTATTGATTCTGATGATATGTGGCACCCGCACAAATTGGCACTGCATGCAAAACATCTAGCGGATAATCCACAAGTTGGGATCAGTTTTTCGCGTTCATGCTTTATGAGCTTTGAGGGCAAACTGCTCGATTTTTACCAAATGCCACAGCTGACCCAAATCAATGCTGCGCATTTGCTTTGCAGAAATCCGGTTGGCAATGGTTCTGCACCCGTGATCCGCAGACAAACCCTCAATGACATTCGTTATCAATCCAACACACATTCGCAGCCCCATTCCTGCTACTTTGATGAGCGATTTCGCCAATCAGAGGACATTGAATGCTGGTTGAGAATCGTTGCGACAACAGATTGGCAAATGGAAGGGATCCCAGAGCCACTGACCTATTACCGTCTAAATCATGGCGGCCTATCCTCAAACTTATATAAACAACTGGATTCATGGGAGCAGATGATCCGTAAGGCAAGAGTGTATGCACCAGCATTACTTGCAAAGCATGAAAACCAAGCAAGGGGCTACCAACTCCGCTATCTCGCGCGACAAGCGATTCGACTTGCGGATGGCCATGCAGCGAAGAAACTCGTGAATAATGCACTGATGGAGTCACCCTCAATCCTATTCCAGGAAACCAGCCGAACCTTAGTCACCCTAAGCGCTGCTTATCTGTTATGGGCACTCCCTTTGGGCATGTATAAAGCTTGTGAGCGACTCGGGCAGAAATGGGTCAGCAGCTTACAAAAAGTTAAGATTTACATCGATGGCGTTCCAACATCATTCACCCATTAGCGCAAGCCTTGCCCCTCACGTCGTCATGGCTTTGCGGGGTAAGGGCTTACCCCACCATGAAACTGTCTCACAACTCGCTTTGATTTATCCTTAGAAATGAAAGCGAGTTGTCGACCAACAACATGCTTTTCAGCAATGATGACCTTCCACGATTCTATGTTTTTGCCAACACAGGTAATTCGCAAGCCGCATTGCAATTTGCAAATCAATCCATACCACCAGCCCCCGACCAGCATCAGACCCAGTAATCCCATGTTTTTATAGATAAAAATATTTGGCACAGCCCCTGCAATACCTTCACTCAAAGTCATATGAATCATCCTTTGAGGTGCAGACAATGAATCGAACAGGAAAACAAAATCATCCCGACATCAAGCATTACCAAGATCGATTTGCTCATCCTTGGATACGCCCTATGGAAATTTTGCTTGCCTCATTAGCATTGACATTGCTTTCGCCAATGATGCTGCTCAAGTTGTGTCGACAATGGTTAAAACTGAACCCCATCGAACGCATTGACGTCTATGGTGAGAAAGGAACGATTAGGACGCTTCAACAGTTCGATGATGAATCTTGGCTCGGTCGCTCTCCAAGGCTACTCAGTGTTATCAATGGCGATATTGCCCTACTTGGCGATCCACTGATTTACAGCATTGAGGGTCAACCCGATTCACCTTTCAAACCTGGGCTATTTTCGCTGGCAGCAAGCCAACAAAGAATGGGGCTTAGTTTTGAAAACGCCCAGATTGCGACGTCTCAGGCATTATCTTCGCCGCTACGTCTAATGATGGCGCTTACCCGCTGCATTGCGACCTATGCGCTCTCTTCTTCACGCCCTATGAACCGACACAGCCGTCGTTTCAAAATAATGGGATTAACGTTCAGTAACTTGACTATGGTGCAGGTGCTCGCTGACATAAACGAGCGAGTGATGCGCCCCCGTCATATCGGGCAACGCTCAACACTCACTCAGTATGCCTTCGTGAATGCTGATTGCGTCAATATCAGTCATCGCAATGCGACCTATAGGGAGCAACTCAACCGCTGTGAGCATCTCCTTGCTGACGGCTCTGGTGTCCGTCTAGCCTCGCTTTGGCATGGTTTTGGACTCAAAGACAATTTAAACGGGACAGATTTATTCCCTGCGCTTTGCAAGCAGGCATCTGAGCAAGGACATCGAATTTTCTTGCTGGGTGGCCAAGACGGTATCGCAGAGACAGCCGCGAATAATATGCTGAAGCGCTTCCCAGAACTACAGATAGCGGGTACGCACCACGGTTTTTTTTCGGATGCGACCCCCATTATTGAGCAAATTAACCAATCACAGGCTGACATTTTATTGGTCGCTATGGGCGCCCCGAAGCAAGATCTATGGATTGCAGAGCATACATCACAACTCAACGTTGCGATTGCGATAGGGGTTGGAGGCTTGTTTGATTTCTACTCGAATCGAATAAGTCGTGCGCCGATGTGGTTGCGCCACATTGGAATGGAGTGGATTTGGCGTTTAGTGCAAGAACCCCAAAGAATGTGGCGCCGATACATTCTCGGCAATCCCATTTTTTTGTGGCGCGCCTTTCAATCGGCCAACAACCAAATGCACGACAAACGAAATGCTGCGATCCAATTCGAGATGCCAACCTCACTTCAGCATCATAATATCCGCGCCGTGAAAGCGATTTTCACTCGGAGATTACAACGCGCCAATATCGCCATAAGCCAGATAAGCAAACGAATTTTAGACATCTGTGCATCGGCATTATTACTCATGCTATTGAGCCCACTGTTATGCCTGATTACGGTTTTAATCCGCTTGGAATCACCGGGCGCAGCATTGTATAGCCAGCAACGCGCAGGAAAAAATAACCAAGCATTCACGATGTGGAAATTTCGTTCCATGTACCAAGATGCTGACCACAGGTTAAAAAAACTTCAGCAGAACAATGAAATGAAAGGTGGTGTGCTGTTCAAAATGAAACAAGATCCACGCATCACTCGCATCGGTAAGTTCATTCGAAAAGCATCGATTGATGAACTACCGCAACTGTGGAATGTATTAAAAGGCGATATGTCCTTAGTTGGACCAAGACCCGCTTTACTGTCAGAAGTCGCGCAATACGAAACTCATCAACGGCAACGGCTCGCAGTTAAACCTGGAATTACCTGTATCTGGCAAGTCTCGGGGCGTTCAGATATTCCTTTTGCTCAACAAGTTGAGCTGGATGTTGAGTACATCCACCAGCAATCGCTAAAAGCAGACGTCATGCTTCTAATCAAAACCATTCCAGCAGTCGTTTTGGCCCGCGGCGCATATTAATGGATCCACTTAGATTGAGGACAAATATCATGCAAGCAATTATTTTTGCAAATCGAACCGGCAGCGAAGTCGCTCCATTAAATCAATTTTACACGCCAGCCTTGCTACCGGTAGCTAACAAAGCAGTTATCGAATACGCCATTGAAGATCTCGCTCGCGCGGGTATTCAGGATATAAAAATTGTTGCAGATACGCATTCTCAAGCAATTGCAGCCCATCTCCAAAAAGGCTGTCGTTGGGGGGTTCAGTTAAGTTACTTTCCTTGCCAGCAGCAAGAACGCACTGAAGACATCATCCAAAGACTAACGGTGCATCAAGCCCTGCCTACTCTGTTAGTCAGGGGGGATATTCTTCGCAGCCCGTGTATCGAACAGTTTATTGCCTACGCAAAAAATATGAGCCATGGATCTGTCGACGTCTTAATCAACCATAAGCCCGCTGGATTAGTACTACTCCAGCCATCTCAAAGCAAGGCGGTGGAATTAACGCAAGCCAAATCGCTCAATTGGCCACTTCAACAGCAAAGCGACAAGTCGCCAGTAACCCAAGTCATTCACGGCATGAATTATCACCTGGACTCTCTTGATGATTACTTACAAGCCAACCGAGATATTGCCAGCCAAAAAGTCGCAGGGATGACGCCTCAAGGGCATGCATTAGTCAGCGGCAGCGCCAATCGTCTTTTTGTGGGCGCTCAATCTAAAATTTGTTCTGCACACGAGCAAAATGCAAATGGTGCGATTGGCAAATGTGTACAAATTCATAGCTCGTGCCGGCTGCAAGGCCAAGTCGTTATTGGTGATTTATGTAATATCGGCGCAGAAACGAAAATAGAAAATAGCCTCGTTTTGCCGAATACTTTTATTGGCGAGCACCTCAGCATCAAAAATTCAATTGTCTGTCAGAACCATATTATTCAAATGGATACGCAAACAGCCTGCAAGGTGACTGACAATACCGTAATCGGGGAAAGCATCTCTCAGCACACAGCATCGTCATTTTTTCAGAGCCCCACTCAAGAGGAGCGAACACAAGCGCAACAGGCAAGCCAAACTCATAACCTTGAACAAACACACCCAACTACTAAAACGCTAGAAGTTTTGCATCAAAGCAGCTTTCTGGAGCGCTTCATCGCCCTTTGCATACTCGTCATCAGCTTACCGTGTTGGCCAATGCTTCACATAGCTGCGTGGCTAAAACAGCCTCATCAAATGATGATTAAAAACCCCTTTATCGACAATAGAGGTCAGAGGTTTGCATCTTGGCAATGGCACCTTCCCCCCCAAGTGGTCGCGCGCCTTCCTGAGCTATGGCACGTCGTTTCTGGACGCCTCAAGTTTTTCGGACGTTCTGCTGCGGCACATCAACATCAACGTATCAAGCCAGACTCTGTATTAGCAACCAATCATCATTTACCAGTTGGCGTATTTGGGCCAGAACAACTGTTACTTTCTAAAGCACCAATTGAACAAATTCTACTGGCTGAAATTGAATTTATGCATCAGTTCTCAGCCATGAAAGGCATCACGCTAATTTGGCAATCGCTGCGAAATGCGACTTCCTTAGGCTCTATTGATGCAGCTCAGGAAAGTGACATCCGGTCATCAATTTTGAACATCAATAGCCAGCTCAATGTTAGTCAGCCCTCTACCCCAAAGCATGCACCGATACATTAACCGACACTCATTCGGACATAGGAGAAACACATGATGAAAACGATAATCACGTACGGAACTTTTGATTTATTTCATATCGGCCATGTTCGCCTACTCGAAAGGCTTAGTGCGCTAGGAGACCAATTAATTGTGGGTGTTTCAACCGATGAATTTAATGCAATGAAAGGAAAGATGGCATTTTTTAGCTATCGCCAACGCGCAGAGATAGTGAGCGCATGCAGGTTTGTAGACGCCGTGTTCCCGGAACAACATTGGCAGCAAAAAGCGAGGGATATTCAAACTTATCATGCCGACATTTTTGCAATTGGTGACGACTGGCAAGGGAAGTTTGATGATTTGAAAAAGTATTGTCAGGTGGTCTATTTGCCAAGAACTGAGGACATCTCTACGACTGAAATTAAAGATAATCTCGCAAGAAATATTCAGCAGCTAGCCACCCCGTAGAATGGAATAGGCTCACATGAGTGAAATCCAACTCCAGTAAAAATAGAGGATAGCCCTATGCTTAACGTATTGAAGGCAATTATCGGCAAGTGCCTATATCAACTCGCGAAACTAAGCCCTAGAAACAAGCATAAAGCGGTATTTGGTTGCCACCACAACTTATTTAGCGACAACAGTAAATACTTATTCTTGCACTGGTCTCAGAGCCAATTTATCCGTGCAATATGGATTTCAGGCAATCACCGACTCGTCGAGCAATTGCGCTTATCCGGTCATGAAGCTTACGTGAGGTGGTCCTTACAAGGGGTCTTCCATAGCCTAACGGCAAAATACGTTTGCTACAGCAGCTATGTGGGAGATGTGAATCAATATCTTACTGGCGGCACATTCAAAATTAACCTGTGGCATGGGAGTCCGCTAAAACAAATTGAACATGATATTGAACACGGCACCTTAGCATCTACCTATCGGCCCATTGGAATTGTGAACCGCTTCATGACTGAGCTATTCCATCATCAGGAATATGTACGCCCTGATCTCATGTTAAGCCCGAGTCCACTCGTCGATGCCCTATTTTCTAGTGCATTCCGTATATCTCACGAGCAGATATTGCGCAGCGGCTACCCTAGAACCGACTATTTCGCAGACGCTCAAGCCTCTTATGCGATACCGAAGGTAAAACCTTTGCATTCACCCGCGATCAAACTTGCTGACTATCAGCGCGTTGTGCTGTACGCGCCTAGCTTTAGAGATAACATCAGCACGGACGAGAACCCGTATGTCAACGTCATAGACTGGCTCAATTTATCCCATGAGCTGGTTGCGAGTAACACGTTACTACTTATACGTTGCCACCCGAATGAGCGGCATTTAGCTGAAGCATTGGCACAGCAGCCTAACATCATTGATATCAGCCATCGAGAGGATGTATACGACTTGCTGCCGTATCTTGATCTATTGATTACCGACTACTCATCACTTTATATCGACGCACTGCAATTCCAAGTGCCATTGGCATTTTTTCAATTCGATAAAGACAGCTACCTCACCAAGAGTCGCGCTCAATATGAGTATGCAGAGCACATGAGATTGCCCGGCATAGAAATCCACAATTCTGAGGCATTCATTCATATCGCTGCAAAAGGCAGGCATGGAAGATTCGGTGAACGAGATCAAATAACGTCGACGGCAACTCAGACACAAGACTACCAACTTGCCAAACAGCTGTATTGGCAACAGCAGCAAACGTCTTTTGAAGTCCTACACAAGGCGATTACAATTTAGTGATTTTAAGTCATTTAGCGACTTTTTGATTAAGAAGAGTATTGGCAGTAACGCAACATATATTGCGATAAAAGCCACAATGAGAATTCAACTGGAAATGCCACTGGGAGTATTTAGGGCCTGTATTAATGGACGCAATTGATGGGCGCAATTGATATGCTAATTAGAATGGAGTTAACAAAAACGACTTAAAGTCATCATACAAACAGCACAATATATAAATGACTAATATCGAACCTTTACGGGTCTATTCACCTCGAAATAACGGTTGAGTCACATCTTGTACAGAGAGTATAGGGCTTTGTCCTTTAGCGAGGGGCCAGTCAATCGCAAGCGTTGGATCGCTCCATAAAATGCCCTGTTGGTCACCAGCCATATAGTAACTCGAGCACTTATAAAGCACATCGGCAGACTCACTCAACACTAGAAAGCCATGGGCGAAACCCGGTGGAATCCAAACCTGCTGATGGTTTTGATTTGATAATATATGTCCAACCCATTGGCCATATGTTTCAGAATGAGGTCGAATATCCACCGCAACATCAAATACCTCTCCATGCACCACACTCACTAGTTTTCCTTGTGGTTGCTGAGACTGAAAATGTAATCCTCGAAGAACGTGGCGCTTTGACTGGCTCAAATTCTCCTGCACTAAAGACTGACTCGGCTGGCCGTAGAGCGAAAGAAATTGGTTAAAGCTTGATTCCCTCAAGACCTCTTTAAAAAAACCCCGCTCATCATGATGTACAACCGGCTCAAAAACCAATACATCCGGAATCGCTGATTGATTACATTTCATAAACGTCTCTGTTTTCTAACTAAACTTTCTAAATACTCGCCATAGCCACTATTTAACAAAGGCTTTGCCAACTTCATTAATTGTGAACCATCAATCCAGCCTTGCCGAAATGCGACCTCTTCTGGGCAGTTTATTTTTAAACCTTGACGCTTTTCGATAGCAGCAACAAACTGTGTCGCTTCAGAAAGTGCATCCGGTGTTCCCGTATCTAGCCATGCCACGCCTCTGCCTAAGGTAGAGACTGTGAGCTGATTAGTATTCATATATTGAGTTATCACATCAACGATTTCTAACTCACCGCGAGAGGATGGTTGAATACCCTTCGCATACTCAACGGCTTGAGAGTCGAAGAAGTACAATCCTGGCATGGCATATTGAGACTTCGGCGCTTTCGGCTTCTCTTGAATGGAAATCACAACGCCCTGCTGGTTAAGACTGACGACACCATAATCCTGAGGATTTGCAACGTGATAAGCAAAAACATGGGCACCGACATGCTGACTTGCCGCATCAAGCCATATCTGCGCTAAGTTTTCACCATAAAAAAGGTTATCCCCTAAGACCAATGCGCAACCATGACCAGCCAAAAAATCTTCCGCAATTAACAGGGATTCTGCGATACCATTCGCTTGTTCTTGAATGGCATATTCAAGGTGAATGCCCCACTGCTGACCACGACCCAGCAATGTCTGAAACAAAGGTAAATCTCGGGCTGTACAGATGATTAAAATATGCTGAATTCCAGCTTGCATCAACGTCGCCAATGGATAATAAATCATAGGCTTATCGTAAATGGGTAGCAGTTGCTTACTCACATTGAGTGTCATCGGATACAGACGAGAACCTTGCCCGCCGGCTAGAACAATGCCTTTTTTAGTTACAACGATTTTAGCCCCCGAATCCTGTTACCTGCGCTTCTACTGATTTTACGACTTGCAGGTTGTACTTATTCTAAACAAAAAACGCCAGCCCTCTACAAGCTAGCGTTCTGGCCATAATGAATGAGCTTTCTATGAATAATAACCATCAGGGTTCATGGACTGCCACTTCCAACTGCTAGAAACCATGTCATCTAGAGTATGGGTTGCTTGCCAGCCTAGGTCTTTCTTAGCCAGAGAAGGATCTCCCCAATAAGCAGCAATATCTCCAGACCGCCTTTTTGCCACTTGATATTGGATCGGCATGCCGCAAGCTTGCTCAAAAGCTTTCACCATTTCAAGAACGCTAACACCAACACCGGTACCCAAATTGTAAGTGACGAGACCAGATCCCGTCGCTAGTTTTTCAAGTGCTTTTAAATGACCACGAGCCAAATCGACGACATGAATATAGTCTCTGACGCCGGTTCCATCTGGCGTCTCATAATCATCACCAAAAACGCTCAGTTGTTCGCGCTTACCGACGGCAACTTGAGCAATAAAAGGCATCAGATTATTGGGAATGTCATTTGGATCTTCACCAATCAAACCACTTTCATGGGCCCCAACAGGATTAAAGTACCGCAAGCGAGCGATATTCCATTCGGGATCTGAATTAGCCAAATCAGCTAGCACATTTTCTACCATCAGCTTTGATTGCCCATAAGGGCTTTCAGGCGCCATAGGAAAGCTTTCAAGCATTGGCAGTGAAGCAGGCTCGCCGTAAACCGTGGCCGAAGAACTAAACACAAGGTTTTTGACCTTAAATTTATTCATCACTTCACATAATACCAAAGTGCCGGCAACGTTATTTTGGTAATACTTTAAGGGTTCAGCAACAGACTCACCAACCGCTTTTAAACCAGCAAAGTGGACCACTGCATCAATGCTATTTTCTGAGAAAATTTTATGCAGAATAACGCTGTCTAAAATATCACCTTGATAAAACTGTATACTGGTACCTGCAATTTTTTCAACACGCTTAAGCGCTTCAATACTTGAATTACAAAGGTTATCGATAACGACTACATCCTTGCCAATGTTGAGTAACTCAACAATTGTGTGACTTCCTATGTACCCTGCACCACCGGTCACTAAAACAGCCATAGCCTTTCCCTAATCTAAAAATCCATGAATACGATATAATGATAACTATAGACTACGGATCACTTCAGCAATGGCTTCGGCATGCCGCTGAGTTCCGCTTGGATCCGTTGATTCAACCATAACTCGGATCAGCGGCTCTGTACCAGACTTCCTCAGCAATACTCGGCCACTATCTCCCATTTCAGCTTCCGCATCTTTCACTGCTTGTTTGACAGCATCCATCTCGATCATTGCCGCGGCATTGCCATTTTCAACTCTCACGTTAATTAAGACTTGCGGCAACATCTTCATTCCGGAAACTAATTCCGCAAGTGATTGACCCGATTCAACAATCGCCTTTAGCACTTGCAGTGATGCAACGATACCATCACCAGTTGTTGTATGCTTTAAGCTCAGGATATGCCCTGAGTTTTCACCACCAATTTTCCAACCGGTTTTCTTCAATTGTTCAACAACATACCGGTCACCAACATTCGCTCGAACAAACGGGATATCCATCTCTCGAAGCGCAAGTTCAAGCCCCAGATTTGACATCAAAGTCCCAACGACGCCACCATCCATTTTGCCCTTTGCTTTTAACGAGCTTGCCAAAATATATAAAATTTGATCGCCATCGACTTTGTTGCCCAAGTGATCCACAAACATAATTCGGTCTGCGTCACCATCCAATGCAATCCCAAAATCCGCCTCTTCAGCTTGTACGACAATAGAAAGGCTTTTCAAATCAGTTGCACCGCAACGGTCATTGATATTAATCCCATCTGGCTGGTCATTGATACTGATCACTTCAGCACCGAGCTCGGCATAAACCTTTTTCGCAATGTGGTAAGCCGCGCCATTGGCACTATCAACTACAATTTTTAAACCTGATAGCGATAGTGCGTTGGGAAAAGTTCCTTTACAAAACTCGATATAACGGCCTGCAGCATCTTCGATGCGCTTCACCTTACCTAACTTATCTGACTCGACACACGCCATGCCATCTTCATTGATTGCCTTATCGAGCAAAACTTCTATTTCTTGCTCTTGGGCGTCAGTCAATTTTGTGCCTGCATTTGAAAAAAACTTGATCCCGTTATCGTAATACGGGTTATGGGAGGCACTAATCACGACTCCTGCATCAGCCCGAAAAGTTGAAGCCAAATATGCAACCGCAGGTGTTGGCATTGGGCCAATCAAAGAAACATTGACGCCTGCTGCAATCAGGCCTGCTTCGATCGCAGATTCAAGCATATAGCCACTAATTCGAGTATCTTTACCAATTATGACACCTTTGGTGCCTGATGATGCCAGCACTGTACCTGCCGCCCACCCTAACTTCATCGCAAATGAAGGTGTAATAGGAAAGTTACCCACTTTACCGCGCACGCCATCGGTGCCAAAATACTTACGCGTCATATCATTGTCCTAATGAAAAAGGTCGAGTCCCTAAAGCGGCCTCAACCTTTGAAAAATTACAGTTAATATATCAAATAAACCAGCATCTTTCGAGCCGAGCCATCAGTTCACGTTCGTGATACAAATGAATAAAGCTGAGATGAAGATTAAAATGCACTCAAAACTGATGAGAGAGCATTATGTCACAGAAAAGCATTTGAAAATGAGCTTACATTTGCTTAACTTCCTACGAATAAAAAATGAAAAAGCTGACCTTGCAAAGCAACGTCAGCTCTCAATTACACCAAACAGGAATTAGGAAACCAAATTAACAACGATTTCGTCTTTAGACGGTGCCTTTTTAATTTGTCTTTGCTGCCACACTAAATCACAAATACCATCTGTGGGATTAAAGCCCGTGGGCGTTTGCAACAAAATATCGCGAATAGTTTGATGGTCAAACTCATGACAAGCCTTATCTAGCTGACTCAAAACAACTTGATACTCTGACCAAGGCATAAATTGCTCATTGGCAGTCATAATGCGTTCATGCTCAGTCCCTATAACATCATCACCAATCAATAACTCTTCGTATAGTTTTTCACCAGGTCGAAGGCCACTAAACTGAATTTCTATTTCGCCATCAGGGGTCTCGCTGTTCTTCACTTCATAACCGCTGAGGCGGATCATTTTTTCAGCTAGATCTACAATACGAACGGACTCTCCCATATCCAGCACAAATACATCACCACCTTTACCCATAGCGCCCGCCTGAATGACAAGCTGAGAAGCTTCAGGGATCGTCATGAAGAAACGAGTAATATCTTGATGAGTTACTGTAACAGGGCCTCCCGCAGCAATTTGGCGGCGAAATAAAGGCACAACAGATCCAGATGAGCCTAGAACATTACCAAAACGAACCATGCAAAACCGTGTATTGTTCTCTTCATTCGCAAGTGCTTGTAAAGCCAATTCAGCCATGCGCTTGGTTGTCCCCATCACATTGGTAGGGCGAACCGCTTTGTCAGTTGAAATGAGAACAAAGGTTTTAACTTTGGCTTTGATTGCAGCTTGCGCCGTATACAAGGTACCAAAAATATTATTACGTACGCCTTCGACCACATTATGCTCAACCAATGGCACATGTTTATAGGCCGCTGCATGATATAAAGTTTCAACTTTAAACGAGCTCATCACAGCTTCTAAACGATTTTGCTTTTGAATAGAGCCCATGATTGGGAATATCTCTACATCTAACCCTTGATCCTTCACCTTAGCGGTTAGCTCTTTTTCGATGGAATAAAGCCCAAACTCAGATAATTCAAACAAAACTAATCGTTTTGGCTTTTGCTGAATTATCTGTCGGCACAGCTCAGAACCAATCGAACCACCCGCCCCCGTAACCATCACGGTTTTACCACGAACGTTTGCTGTCATTAAATCAACGCGAGGGTCGACAGCATCTCTGCCAAGTAAGTCAGAAATTTCTACTTCCTTGATATCACTATAAAGCTTGTCACCATTTACCAAATCAGCCATTGCAGGTATGGTTAAAACTTGCACTGACAATGGTTCCAAACGACTCAATATTTCTTGCCGCGCTTTACGAGAAATACTCGGCATGGCGAGTAAAACCTTCGTTGCGGCTTTTTGGTTTACAAGCTTTTTAATACTATAGGGAGAGTGAACATGAACTCCTTGAATGATATTGCCTTGCAATGTTTCATCATCATCCACAAAAGCCGATGGGTAATACTCATGGCTTTGCGCTAATGAGGTAAGAAGTTGCCGCCCACTCACACCGGCACCATAGATGATGACAGGCTCGCCAATATTTTTAAGGCCAGAGCCAACTGCGGAGCGCACTATACCGCGACTTCCACCAACAAAAACCAAAGCAAAAGCAGCATAAATCAAAGGAACGGTACGCGGTAGCCCGGCATCCAAAAAGTATCCAATGAATACTAAGCTAACTGTAGATGCTAGAACGCCTAATATAATGGCTCCCAGCGCTTGAATTCCCATATAGCGTAATACTGCGCGATACAAACCTAGCTTAACAAATGCCACAACACTTAAAGGAGCCACCAGTACAATAATCAACCAGAATGAGGGGTTAACAAGCACACTTAAAGAGTCAATCCGAACAAATAAAGCAAACCAAAACGAAAGGATTAAAAATCCAGCATCTACTATTACGCTGATGAGACGTTTATGGCTTCTTTTTAAAGAAAAGAGAACCTGAAGGATATCCATACCAACCTTCTTATTTCATAAAAAGCAAAACAATAGAGAAAAGTAGTTTGACTATACTTGCGATGCCAACTCTAAAACTTCCTGCAGCACTGAACGGGTTTTACTGATTTCTTTGGAAGTCAGCGTAGGGTGAACAAGAAACATCAAGCTAGTCTCTCCTAGTTCTACAGCATTCTTAAGCCTTACTTTTGGTCGCCACGGAGTTTCATCAAATGCCTTTTCCATATACACTTCAGAACAACTACCCTGAAAGGCCGGTACGCCGCGAGCTGAAATCTCTTCAACAATACGGTCTCTGCTCCAGCCATCAGCCAAAAGCTCAGGTTTAATAAACAAATAGTGCTTATAAGCAGCATGACTGCATTCACTTCCAACTTCTACAGTCCGAACTAAAGAAATGTCCATTACTGAGCGGTCGATAGCTTCAGCATTATCTTGGCGTTTTTTAGTCCAATCATCCATGCGGCGCAATTGAATTCTTCCTATTGCAGCCTGAATCTCAGTCATACGCCAGTTTGTGCCAAAGCTTTCATGCAGCCATCGAAAACCTGGCGGGTGCTCTTTGTTATATATAGCGTCATAACTCTTACCATGATCTTTATAACTCCACATCTTTGACCAAAGGTCACGATCACTGGTGGTCACCATGCCCCCCTCGCCCGCTGTCGTCATAATCTTATCTTGACAAAAACTCCATGCACCAATATGACCTATCGAGCCAACTGATTTTCCCTTGTACTTTGCGCCATGAGCCTGAGCACAATCCTCTATCACATAGAATCCATACTCACGACTTAAATCCATAATTTCATCCATATTTGCAGGCATTCCAGCTAAATGAACAACTATCACAGCTTTCGTTTTTGGTGTTAACACTTCTTTAATGCTTTGAGCAGTTATATTTTGACTGTTTAAGTCTACATCCGCAAAAACTGGATTAGCACCTGCCGTCACAATACTTGAAGCAGAAGCCAAAAATGTTCGAGGTGTTGTAATAACTTCATCCCCCTCACCGACTTCTAATGCCTTTAATGCTATATCGAGAGCTAATGTGCCGTTCGCCAAAGCGACAGCGAATTTACTATCTGCCCATTCGGCAAACTCCTTTTCAAACTCTCTACCTTCTGTTCCAGTCCAATAATTTACTTTATTAGACAAAATAATCTTACTTGCTATATCTGCTTCTTCTTGAGTAAATGAAGGCCAAGGAGAAAATGGGGAATTTAACACTACATCACCTATTACTGACTTTTATTTTAGCAGGGTTACCTACTACAGTTTTTCCTTTAGGAACATCTTTAACAACCGTGGCCCCTGCACCAACAACAGCTTCAGGGCCAATTTTAATTTGCTGCCGAACTTGAGCACCAATACCAACCCAGGCTTTTTCACCGACTTGCACAGCGCCTGCAAGACTTGCATTCGGGCTAATATGCACACCATCTTGCAATGCACAATCATGATCTACACAAGAGTTAGTATTAAGAACGCAAGCCTCACCAATGGTTGAAAAGGGGTTAACAGCTGCTCCCGCCATTACAACGGTTCCTTCTTTAATTTGAGCATAATTACTGACGATAGCTTTAGGGTGAATGAGAGGAGGGCACTTTGCTCCAGCCTCTACAATTTCTCTATGTTTGCTATATCGAACTGAGTTGTTACCTATTGCGACAACAATACAATCATAACTATCAATTGATTCAAAAAGGCTTTGCGTATTTCCAACTACACTCCAGTGCTCAACTTGCAACTTATGGGGCCATGCATCATCAAAGAATTTGATTTCTGAGTACCCATTTAACTCAGCGAGTTCAGCAACAACCTTACCATGACCGCTCGCACCTAAAATAGCACAAACGCTACTCATTTGAACTGCCCTTAAAAGGCTCAATCGTTACATGTCCTTCTGCTGAAATCCCCTCTTTTATGAAAACCTTTTTAATAGTTAAAAGAAGAATTTTTATATCTAACAAGAAAGACTGATTATCAACATACCAAACATCTAGTTTAAATTTGTCTTCCCAGCTAATTGCATTTCTGCCATTCACCTGTGCCCAACCTGTAATTCCAGGGCGAACATCATGGCGCCGAGCCTGCTCTGTGTTATAAAGTGGTAAATATTGCATTAATAATGGCCTTGGACCAACTAAACTCATATCCCCTTTTAGGACACTTATCAACCCGGGAAGCTCGTCTAAACTAGAATCTCTAAGCTTTTTCCCAAATGGGGTCATCCGGTCTTCATCTGGTAATGGCGCCCCACTGGAATCGACGGCATCTTTCATTGACCTAAATTTAAGCATTTCAAACGGCTCGCAATTTAAACCTGGGCGAGTTTGACGAAAAAGTACAGGAGACCCAAGGTTATTCCGAATTTTCCATGCAATAACAGTCATGATTGGAGAAAGCAAAACCAAGCCGAACATAGAAGCCATAATATCAAATAACCTTTTCATGAAACCTCTTTAAATATACGAATAAACTTTTCAACACCAATGTTTAATGACAAATGTTTATCATAGTATTCCTTACCACGTTCTCCCATCACAAATCGTTCTTGAGCTGACATGGAAGCTAATTGTTCTATGTTATCAGCAAGAGATATAGGATCATTTGGATTACAAACAAACCCTGCACGAGCTTTATGAATTAAGTCAGCTGCATCTCCTGCAACTCCCATAATAATGGGCTTACCTATACATAAATTTGCTTGGGTCCGTGAAGGTATTGTAATTCTAAATAATTCATCATCCCTTAAATTAACTAGTAAACCATCCGCTTGCGACAGCACCCCACCAACCTTATACATTGGCATTCGAGGTAAAAATGTGACATTAAGTAACTTTTTCTGCTCTGCCAAAGTTTGAGCGGATGATTTAGCAACACCATCTCCCAAAAACACTATGTTTACGTTTACATTT
The DNA here is from genome assembly GCF_014647855.1 of Shewanella gelidii. GTDB lineage: Bacteria > Pseudomonadota > Gammaproteobacteria > Enterobacterales > Shewanellaceae > Shewanella > Shewanella gelidii. Next base: position 62,484 of record NZ_BMPZ01000001.1, read on the forward strand.
CTTTTTTGAATCAATTCAGCAGCTGTCACTATACAAGGAAGATCTTGAGCTAACCCTAAGTTACCGGCAAAAAGGACATTTAAATTCCCATTATTTGGTAGCAAACCGTTACTTGGTTCGGCATTCAATAGTGCCAATTCATCGCACCAATTATAGATTACATCCACTTTGCTCTTAGGCACGCCACTTTGAACCAAGTTTGATTTAAAACCGGGAGATAAAACAACAATTTTCGACGCTTGCCGATATACCAACTGACAAAACTTACTTACTACTGTTAGTACTTTTTTGTTGCTTAGCATGCCTGTAGCCGCGAGAGTATCTGGCCACAAATCTTGTATATCAACAACAAAAGGAACTCTTTTAAAAAAACCTAGCACCATTGCCGACAAAGCAGTGGTTAAAGGTGGATGATAAGAATATATTACGTCTATATTTCTAGCTTTAACCATGCCAACAAATAAAGAGCTCAATGCGAACGTAATATAATTTAATATACGTTTTAATGCCGAACTATCATGACTTGGGTAAAGTGGGCAGCGGTGAATAACTATTCCATCGACAATATCTTTCTGATAGATAGAAATTTTATAACCGTCATATACATTTCCACCTGGATAGTTGGGGAACCCAGTTACTACTTCAACTTGATGCCCTTTATCTCGTAAAGCTTTTGCAAACAATAACCCTTTAAAAGTGGGCTCAGGATCAAACCATTGTGTTAACAACAAAATTTTCATATGAATAGTGTTTACACCCTAATAAGGCCTTATTGAACAATTAATTGGTTAAGGCGCAGTTTCCCTTGTCTAATCTCTGGTTAACGAACCATTTCGATTTCGGGCATGGCGAGGCCTGTCATTTTGTTAAACGCCGCAACCCGTGCTTGTAGTTCAGTGCCCATCAAGACAAAGATTAAATAAATGAAGCCTTGCGTCTGACAGAAGCTCAAGTCAAAGACTTGCCAAGATCATCAATGCGGTAGTTATGGCAGAGTCATTGAATTCGCAATCCTGGCCACGCTGGCCATTGGGCTTACATTCATGCCCCGCTGTAATCACTTTCTTATCAAGCCAAAAGGCCACGGAACCACAATTCGCTAGTGTCTTGTTGTACTCTCGCCAGTTATTTACATTGTACTTTTACTTCGCCATTTCTTGAGCCCTGAATTAGATGATTCAGGACCTGAGTGCGGAAGTTGACAATAGTTCTGGAAATATATCAACAAGCCCCGATTTAACTGTTGAGAATGACTATCAGAACTCTTTCCAAACAACACGCTTAACATAATCTGTATAAGAATGAATAATACGCACCATTTTTTCAGATACATTTGGCATGCTGTAATCATATACTTGTCGCAATAAACGCTCCTCCCCTGCCGGTTGAGATTCTAATACTTGCAAAGCCTGCATTACTCGCTCAACACCAAGCCCTACCATCATCACAGATGCCTCTTCCATTCCTTCTGGACGCTCGTGTGCTTCACGCATATTTAGTGCAGGAAAATTCATAATTGATGATTCCTCATTGATTGTTCCGCTATCAGACAAAACTACTTTTGCGTTTTTCTGTAAATGATTGTAATCATGAAAACCAAGCGGTTTCAGTAGCTGGATATTTTTATGAAATTCAATTCCCTGTGCTTCGATTCGATTTCGTGTTCTTGGATGTGTTGATACAATCACTGGCATACCGTAGTTCTCAGCTACAGTGTTCAACGTCTCTGCTAGTTTCTTAAGCTGTTTAGGAGAATCTACATTCTCTTCCCGGTGTGCACTAACCACAAAGAACTGGCCAACTTCTAATCCAAGCCGGGATAACACATCAGAACTATCAATTTGTGGCATGTAGTGATTCAGCACCTCAAACATCGGGCTCCCTGTTTTGATCACGCGATCAGCAGGAAGTCCTTCAGCTAACAAATACTCTCTAGCAATTGAGCTATAAGTAAGATTGATATCGGCAGTGTGGTCAACGATGCGACGATTAGTTTCCTCAGGAACACGTTGGTCGAAGCAGCGATTCCCAGCTTCCATATGGAAAATAGGTACCTTACGCCTCTTAGCTGGAATTGCAGCTAAGCAGGAATTGGTATCACCTAGAACCAACATCGCGTCAGGTTGAATTTGCTCAAGCACCTGATCTACATTGATAATCACTTGGCCTATTGTCTCTGCTGCATTTTTTCCCGCAGCATTAAGAAAATGATCAGGCTTGCGTACCCCTAAATCATTAAAAAAGACTTCGTTAAGCTCAAAGTCATAATTCTGACCAGTATGAACTAAAATATGCTCACAATGCTCATCAAGTTTAGTCAGAACACGTGACAAGCGGATAATTTCTGGTCGGGTACCGACCACTGACATTACTTTTAGTTTTTTCAAAATGTTATTCCTAGCCTAAAGCGGTTTTGCAATTGTATCTGGTTTTTCACGATCAAAAATTTCATTAGCCCAAAGCATTACAATAAGTTCTTCTTCGCCAATATTGGTAACATCATGCGTCCAACCAGGTACAGTTTCGACCACACGACATTCTTCACCTTCAACGTCAAGTTCATATCGCTCACCAGTTGCTATGTGTTCAAAGCGAAATTTTGCTTTACCCTTAATCACCAAAAATTTTTCATTCTTTGTATGATGATAATGTCCGCCACGAGTGACACCTGGATGTGCGGTAAAATAGGAAAACTGTCCGGATTCTTTTGTTTTCAGTAACTCGCAAAAGGTACCACGAGGATCAACGTAGGAAGGGACATTGTATGAAAACTGGTCCGGACTGTAATAGCTAATGTAAGTTGAATAAAGTGCTCTCAGAAAGCCATTTCCAACATTTTCAGTAATTAAATATTCCTTGCTAGATTTAAAAGATTCTAAAGCATCGGCAATTTCACCGACAGTTGTTGGATATACAGGAGAAATAGACTGTTCACCGCTTGGCTTATCTGCGTTAAGATGACTAATAAAGTGCTCGCAAACTGTATCAATGTATACAAGATTTATTTTAGCACTTGGGTCATTAATGGTTAACCGCAAGCCATTTGCTACATTGTGACAGAAAGTTGCAACAACTGAATTATAATTAGGGCGACACCACTTCCCAAAAACATTTGGCAATCTATAAACAAATACTTTTGCTTGGGTTTTAGATGAATAATTATTAACAGATTTTTCAGCTTCTGCTTTACTCACTCCATAAGCATTATCTCTCTCGGCCTGTATCGATGACGTGAGCAAAATAGGCGTTTTACGACCAAACTCTTGTAGCTTAGCTACTATATACGAGGTTAGATTCGCATTTCCCTCTCTAAATTCAGATTCATTTTTAGGTCGATTAACACCTGCCAAATGAAAAATAAAATCAGCAACTTTCAACGCGTTATCTAAATCATCTTTAGAATTATCTCTGTCGATTTTTAATAAATCATCAAATCCACTTTCTACAAGCTGAAAACACAGATTTTTTCCGATAAACCCTTCAGCACCAGTTACTAAAATTTTCATAATTTACGCATCCAGTTCGTAATCTTCGCCTGCACAAATTGCTCGCACAAAATCCAGCTTAAGTAACAACTGCTTCATTTGTTCGACATCAACACGTTCTGTGTTATGAGAGTTATAGTCTACAGTCTCAGAAATTCTATTATCGCCATCCTCTACAAACTTACCATAATTTAAATCACGCATATCAGGTTTAACCTGATAGTATTCTCCATGATCTATTGAGGCTAGCATCTCTTCACAACTCAACAGTGACTCATAGAGCTTTTCTCCATGGCGAGTACCTATAACCTTAATCTCATGTTCTGGCACACCTAATAGCTCAGTTAAAGCTTTTGCTAATACCTCAATTGTTGCGGCAGGGGCTTTTTGCACAAATATGTCACCGTTCATTCCATGTTCAAATGCATACAAAACTAGGTCTACTGCATCATCTAAGGTCATCATGAATCGCGTCATGTTTGAATCTGTAATCGTTAATGGCTTACCAGATTTAATCAAATCTACGAATAAAGGAATAACTGAACCGCGCGAGGCCATTACATTTCCGTAGCGCGTACCGCATATAACCGTTTTGGAAGGGTCTACGTTACGAGATTTCGCAACCATGACTTTTTCCATCATAGCCTTTGATATACCCATAGCATTGATCGGATAAACTGCCTTGTCAGTACTTAAACATACAACGCGCGAAACTTCGTTAGCTATAGCTGCTTCGAGAACATTCTCAGTACCAATAACATTGGTCTTAACAGCTTCCATAGGATGAAATTCACAGGACGGTACCTGCTTTAATGCTGCAGCATGATATATAAAATCTACCCCGCGGGTAGCAGAAAGGACACTATTATAATCCCTCACATCTCCAATATAAAACTTCAACTTAGGATTATTATACTTTTTACGCATATCATCTTGCTTTTTCTCATCCCGGCTAAATATACGAATCTCTGCGATATCAGTATCTAAAAATCGTTTTAAAACGGCATTCCCAAATGAGCCAGTCCCACCAGTTATTAACAATACCTTACCAGTAAACATAAAAAAACCTCAAACAGTTTAAACATTAGAATTATAGTACCTATCAAATATCGCGCTAGGGCTATATGTATTGACAACAAAGTCTTTTAATTTCGCCCCTACCATCTCCCTTTCCACTTCAGAAAGCTTGAAAAATCTTTTAATTTCATTAGCAATTTCTAGAGCCGTCTGATCATTAAAATAAAGAAAGTAGCCAGCTAATTCATCGGGTATAGTTTCAATCCTGCTAGTGATAACAGGTTTACCTGATAATGAATACTCGAGCAATTTGGAAGGGAAGGAAAGCTTTGAAAATTCCAGATTACTGCTGCGGCAGTTTACGAGAACATCAACGTTCTCTATAAACAAATCCAACTGAGCCTTATTAAGAAACCCGCCATAAACTACACGCGAATCTTTCTTAGCGACAGCTTTTAGGTAATCCAAATCAGGCCCTTTACCAAAGAAGTAAATAACGAAAGAGTCATCAAGAAAATCCAAGCTTTCTATTAAAGATTCCACTCCATAAGATTTGATTATTGTACCAGCATACAAAATCTTATGTTTACCAGAAGAAGAATACAAATGATTAAAAACGTTAGAGTCAATCGACAGCTCCATTTTATTAACTGAGTTATCACCTGGAACTACAACGCCAGGTAAACTAATAATTCTTTTTCCTGAGAAGTAATATTCACCTAAATCTCTGGAAAGAGAAACACAAGAGTCGAACCTTTTTAATAATAATTTAGTCAGCTTAGAACTAAAAATTTTAAGACAACGCCGAATTAATCCATCAGATGCGAGTGGCAAAGATGCCATATCTGTTAAAACGACTTGCACATGAACATTAGGAAAAAGAAGCTTTAAAACAAAAACAGAACTAATTAGTGACAAATCACACCCATGAATAAAAACAAAATCAGGCCTACTTTTCAAATTAACATAATGAAATAGAATTGAAAAAAATCTAGAGATTTGCTTTAAACAAAGCACGTTAATAAATGATACCCCCTTAGTATTAACTCCTGCCCCAAAGTTCCCTTTTACATACAATTTCTTACCAATTGGGAAGTCTTGAATTGGAACCACAGTAAAACACGAAAGTGATATAGGGTCTCTATTAAATATTTCATACAACCCTCTAGATAGCTTTATTGTTTGCAAAGCAGGTAAAGTGTCTATAGATATTAGTTTATCGACGCACTCATCAGTGACATTATAACCCAAAAACAATATTGATTTCATTTCCCCCACCTTACCTTAACCGCGTTTATAGCATAAAAATACAAAACCACCAAAAACGGTATAAAAAAAACATTTTGAGATAATAATGTAACAGACACAATAAAAAATAGAAGAATGGATTCTTTCATCAAAATAAAAAGGCATATTACGCCAAACAACAACCCTTGAATGCCGTATCTAATGTACAATTGTGAATACGAATCCCACCCACCAATATTTAATATTTCGAGATAATGAGTATAGAGGACTGAGCCCATACCCAAAGGGTATTCTGCAGCCAAATCAATTAAATTTAAAATCGGCAACATCCGACCATTGAATGCTACTGAACCAAAAAGTTTATATTCAAGATGATAAAAAAACAAATCTACAATTATCGAAAACGACATGATAACAACAGGGGCTAACATAAAAATCAACCTCAAGCTTAAATTAAAACACAAAATAACAAAACAAATAAAAATACCCACTGTTGAGTCTGTTGTTACAATCGACATTATTAAAGCAGTAGAGGCCAAGTCCAGCTTTTTTAAACGAAGGAGTCTAAAATGCAATGCTAAGTTTAAAATCAACTGGTACAAACCTGGTTCACTCGCCACTCCGGCATTTCGAAATAAAACTTGACCATCGGGAATAAGCACGTTGAGGAGAATAACTGTTTTAGCACTAAACCCTTCATATTCATATGTAAAAAAATAATTAATAGTCGATGGGAAAACAGATACAAATAAATATATACAAAGTGAAACTACAGACAAAAAAACGACAATTTTCTCGAACCTAGTAGCAAAATCATCAAAGCTTAATGTTTTACTTACCACATAACCGTAAATAAAGAAGCATGGAAACAACAAAAATGAAAAAGTATTTAAACCGTATAGCTGTGCGTAATAAATGTCCGTTGATAATGATAAAGAAAAAATACAAAAAGCGTATAAAAGTAAAACCAGATCGTTTTTTGTAACCAACACATATTCACTAGGGTTCTTAAAAATTCTAATAGAGCCCCATAATATCACAAAACCCAAAGCACCAATTCTAGTATGATATGAAAAAATTGGGCTTATAGATAAGAAAACTATCGAGAACACATATAGATCAAACTTATTTATTCGATAAGAAAATCTTTCCCATATCATCATCAAAACGTCCTAGATAAAAAATTTTATTAGCAAATGCTTTATTGCTCCTTGCTAAACGAGAACACAGTTTTTTTTCATCAAGAAGACGGCAAACTGATTTTGAAAATGAAGAAAAGCTATTAGACTGATATTTTAAACAATTTTCTTCGTGTTTAGCGAAAAACTCTAACTCTGAAAAATCTGGAATTATGTATGTTTTTGTAAAAAAACCTGCTTCAATTGCTGGCCGACAAAAATGTGGTGAAATTATGGGGATTAATACAAAGTCACATATCGAATAAAAAAGTTTAACATCAGACACATTTTCTAAAACAGTTAGCTTAGACTCATTTGTCATTCTTGTATTAATACATTCAATTTCTTTCTTTTGCGTTGCCGAGAATGTTCCCAAACATAATATTTCAATGTTGTATTCTTTTGATAAATTCAAAAAAACCTCTTTAATGAAATCCCAACCTTTAATTCTTTGACCACCTCCTAAGTAGAGTAATACAGAGTTATCACTATGTTTGCTTGTTGCCAAAGACTTTGTCTCCACAACGCTAGCATGATATGAAACAGTATTACTAAAATGATACTCATCAAAGCTATTCATTACCAACGTTGAATCGACGTTGAAGGTTGATGCATAGTCATGCCAATCTTGCGTAATGCAAGCTAACTCATCAATATGATTTAAACAAAACCTTCTAATATAAAGGCCGAACAAACCATCTAATTCAAGGTTTTCTTGAATAAAACATACTACCCTGCCTTTGAACCCTAATTTTTTAAACATTCTAGCCCAATGGATCTGTATACTAGAAGTAAGAATCAACGTTGTACCTGCTGGTATTTCTGCTATACACTTTCTTATACTCCCTAAGAAAAAAAAGTGCATCAAAAGGCAATTAACCAACCAAAAGATTTTGGCAAGTAGTCTAACTCCTTTATAGTTAGGAAAATACGATTTACATAAGAGATAATCAGAGTTCAGCCCTGAATAGGAACAAGAAAACGGACCTATCACATCTACATTACCCACTTTATTTTTAAAATATGAATAAATGTCGCTAATATATATACCAGCACCGCCTCCGGCGCCTACGTGTGGCACAATAACTGTTCTATTTGAATTCACCTGGATAAACCTCAATCAAACTATCCGTTATGCTAGTGAGCAAGCTATCCGATATTCTTTGGTTTGGTTTTAGAGTACTGCTAGTGATATCTAAGTAAGACTGATGCGTAATCATAGGCCTACCAGTAGATAAATAGTAATCGTGAAATTTAAAATCATTTCCATAAACACGATTCGAGAATTTCGCCCAAACAGCGGGTATTCCAAACGATTCAGCCAAAATTATTCCATGAAGAGAGCTCGACACTACTATATCCACAGTATGTAATTCAGCAACAAAATCGTAAATATCATCTGTTTCAACATCAATTACTTTTACACTGTTTTCATGATATATCTTCGTTTGTTCCAATTGAATTTTATCGACATAATGAGGTATCAACCCAATTTTAGCATTTTCTTTTTTGGCTGCCAAATTTTCAATTATTGAGCCATCGATTAGATTCGGCGTAATAAGTGCAGGGTCACCGAATATAGAAGGTTTATTTCCGCTAAGCTGCTCTACCCTACAAGCAGTTAATGGACCTCTTACTGCGGATATTGATTTAGGCAAAGACTTATATTTTGAGTTACAACTTATAAAACCTGATCCCCACACGAAACAGTCTTTATTAGCATATTGCAAAATTGACCCAACTGAAAATAAGTGTGAGCCAGAAGCTTCTAAAGGATTAGAATACTGAAAGTCCGAACCACTAATGCTATTAATAAGCCACGGCACCATAGAATCACCTATATTTTTCTTCGCACCGGTGTAAAATATTGCTTTATGAACTTTCTTGCGCGAAATATACTTATTAAAAGCTTGACTTGACTTTACTTTTATACTTGACAGATGCATTTTTAACAAACCTTGAAACTACTAACAATGAAAAAATGAAAGATAACACTTGGCTTAAGGCATACCCGATTGATATGTTTGAAGAAAAATTTAAACTTATTTTTGCCATCAAAAAGAATAGCAATCCAAAAACTAAATTTAAAAGAATATGATTTATCACAACTCCTTTTGTTACAAAGTAACACATTACTACCCATGTTAATATCTTGAAAAAGTCGCCTGTTAACTGAGGAGTAAAGAATTTTAGCATACCTAGAAATTCTTGGGTGAAGAGCAATTCAACCACAAACCCTTTCAACAAAAAAATGACTCCAAAAAATGGGATTGCAAAAATAGATACATACTTTATAAACTTATACTGCAAATCAACTATTTCAACATCACATCTCAAGTTAGTTATTTTAGGCAAATATACAATACTCAAAAAAGAAGTAATAACAAGAGAGTACATAATACTAAGCCTAAGCATTGCATCCCACTGCCCTGCTAATACTTCACCATACTTTTCGATTAAATCAAGGCGTAGCAAAAAAATTGCCAACGGTATTGTCGAAAGAGAAACAAAAGTCATACACCCATACTTTAGATATTTCTTGAATATTGACTGATTAAATCGGATATAAGCTACATCAAAAATCTCAAATTTTCTAAGATAGAACAAAATGGTTATTAGTGATGCAACAGCTTGGTTTATCGCAATTGCGATTAAAGTTCCATGAGTTGAAAACCCTACTGTTAATACAGTTGTTATTGTAAAGTTTGACAAAACGGTTATTAATGAAATCTTTAAATACCTCTTAGCTTCGCCAAGTCCGTTCAGTATTGAAAGAAACCAATTGTGAACCACCACTAGCGGAAGCAAAGCAACGTAAACCAATATATATAAAGAATCAAAAAAGTCTGAGCTTACATACAGTACAATACATAAAGACAATACGACCAAACATAGCAATATTGAGTAAAACAAGCTATTTGCAACATGATACTTTAGCTTCTTATGGTGATATCTATTTCTTGATGTAAATCTTGTTACACCTGTTGCCAAACATTGCCCAGACAACGGAAGAATAATTTGCTGCTGGTTTTGGATACTACCTATTTGTGCATATGCAGCAACACCACAATATACAGCTATTACTTTATTCATAACAGCATTGGTAATAAACTGTGTAATAATTACAGTTAAACTGCCAGTCCCTATCCTAACCAAACTCTTCATCTATACCACTTTAAAAAGGCTTTGTTGATCAATTAATGGGTAATGCGCTATTTGCCTTATCCAACTTCTAGTTAACGAACCATTTTACTTCCAGGCATGGTGAGGCCTGTCATTTTGTTTAACACCCCAACCCGGGCTAGTGATTCACCGACAGGTACGTTGTAATCTCTCCGCCTAAGCTTGTCAGCTGCCATATATAACCAAAGGACTGTTGAGGAGCGATGGTATCAGTTGTCTTATTTCCAGGGCTTCTAAGTCGCCAGCCTTCAACACCGCCACAGCTTCATTCCCGGGAGGTCGCCTTTCAAATACCCAACGTTGCTCCTAGTTGGGATACGAGGAATAGCCTTCTTCTTGCCGATTTAATCATGGTATTGCTTCGTGTCGTTCGCCCCATCACCATAGACCCGGCCGTTCCTGCGTAGCATTGGCCCTAATATGATATCCAAAATATGGCAATTACTCTTTTCTAATAAAATGCCTAATGAGAACAAACATAACGGCCAGCATGCCACCTAACACTGTACCTAAAGCACATATTAAAGCGCGTTTAGGTTTGGCTTTTTCTTCTGGAACTATCGCAGGATCTATGGTTTTAAATACGTATTCATCACGCACTTCTGCGAACATAATTGTCTTTGCTTGCTCTTCAACCAGCTTGTACAGAATTGAGCGAATATCTGCGACATTAGTTTGTTGAATTTGCGACCGTAAGAACGCGGTACTCCGCTTGGCTTCAGCAACGTCGCGCTCCTTCATCACGGTGTTAATGTCTAGCACTAACCACTCAACCCATTGTTTTGCAACTGCTGGAGCTAAGTGTTCTACAGCAACCGTAACCATGCCAGTGTCTTTAGACGAATTGACACTCACTACCTTTTTAAACTCTTTAAATGCCTCTTGCATGGACGGTTCAGGCTTAAAAGGGGCATTAACATCTCTTATCCATTTTCCTGTAGATGCTTCATACATATCATCGTCATAAGTGATGCTATTATCCCCGATATGCCACTTCTCAGCGGCCATTAAATCAGACAATAAATCGTGGCGCTGAATAAAATCGCTTGCAAACTGGCGAGATTTCATAACTTCGATGGCCAGTTGAGTTTTATCAGAACCGCCGCCGCCTAAATTGATGCCAGCCATGCTCGCTAGCCCGCCAAATTGTCCAGCTAATGCAGCGAGACCGCCTCCGCCCTGTTCCTCAGCGGCAGGAGCAAGCAATGCTTCAGATCTATAAATATTAGGTTGCATGATTGCAAATATCACAGAGCAAACGGCAAAAAAAATGGTCACGCTAATAATTAGCAGTTTTCCTTTCCAAATAACGCCAAATAACTCTCGTAAATCAATTTCATCTGCGTTGACAGCTTGGTACTTATTCGCTAATTCGGCAGGCTCTTGCGACACTCGAGATACACTTGAATTCATGTTTAATTTTTACTTACTAAAAGTTAATTTTAATTAGTTATTCTTACAAACCAAATAAACAACTTGGGAATTAGTTTAAAGGCTATAAGTTCGAAACAGTTGCTATCGCCACTGCGGTATTATAAATAATTTGGGTGACTTGACTCCAAAGTGTCAGATTATCTTTATATTCCGTATCAAGTGGAACAATAATCGTGTCACCAGGCTTCAATTGTTGATTGTCATCAAACCAAAAAGATGACGACGGCAAAAGAACAGAACCGTTAGCTTGGATAATATAGGTTCTATCTTCATCGGCTCTTTGTCTTGAGCCACCGGACATAGAAATATACTCACTGTAACCTAAGCCTTCTTTATAGCGATGCGTTGCAGCATGTTGCACTTCGCCCATTACTGCCACAGTTTGTTTAGTCGAAGGCACATACAACACATCGCTATCTTCCAACTGAATGTCCGCTTGCTTAACGCCCATTGCAAGCGCGGGTAAATCAACAACTAAACGTCCAACCGCTTGAATGTTTTCCAAATCCGCGAGCATCAATTTCGCTTCGCTATAATTCACAACATTGCCATCTTTAGATACACCTCGCGTGGCAATATCTCGCCTTAACGTATCAGCAAGTTTTTTAATTTCGATTTGCTCTTGTTTTCGAACCGCTTCACGCACAAAAACGGCTGCTGGTAGATACGCGTACTCAGTATATCCGCCCGCGCGCTCAAGAACGCTTAACAATGTTTCACCTCGACGAATATTGTATACACCAGGAAACTTAACCTCGCCGCGCACTTCAATTGATTGGTTTTCCTGCCAGTCTGGTGTTGTCAATACAGTGAGGACATCTCTTCCTTTGAGCTCAATATTATCGTCAACTTCACCTGCTAAAGCAGACGATAGGCATAAGCCATGATGCTTGATGTTTGACCCATTCTCGCCCATAAATGTACGCGTTAATTCAGCTCTCGGTGTATATGCGCCTTCTTTAAGGCCACCTGCTGCAGTCACCAGATCTTTAATCGTCCCTTTATTTGCAAGGGGGTAAACGCCTGGGTACCGTACTGGGCCATTCACTGCAACTACATCGACAGAATCACCTGCATCGCCTTGTTGATTTAGTTTTACAATAATGGGAAATAGCAATTCACTGCGGTTGAGCACATGACTGAGTTGGATGAGTTCTTTATCAAAGAATAAGTTGGCAAGCATCTTATTTACTTCGCTTGAAACAAGCTCTTGTTCTTTGCTTTGTTCAGACTTCTTATGCACAACCACACCAGCTATTTGCTCTTTGTTATCAAGCTCTGCTTTTTCCAGCTGAGCAAACCCAGCTTTAAATAAATCATTGCCGAGCAAAGAATTACTAGACAATTGGCTTATCTTTTTTATGCGGTTTTGAACGAGTTTATTGAGTTCATACCTGTTTTGCGTATCGTCGTTTTTATTGAAAATAATAATTTTATCGTTCTCATGCAGAACGATATTTTGCGTTGCATCCGACAAGTTAACTGCATCATTCAAAGAAAATTGAATGATCTCTATTTCTCCACTGCTGTTATTCTCGCGGACAACGAGCGAGTATTGAAGATCAGCACTTCTTTTTACTTGTCCTTTAATTTGTGGAATTAAATCTTTAACGGAGATCCCCTGCTGCCACTGATATTGACCTGGGCGAATCACAGCACCAACCAACGTTATAGCATTCTGATATTGTAGAGAAGCTCCTTCAATTCCAATGACGTCACCGGCCTTAACAACGAACTGGAGTCCTTGTTTAGACGACAAATCGATGAGTTTTATCGCTTTTAATCCTTGAGTGTTGTAACGCTCTATACTTACTGTTTTTAAATAAGCGTCGGGTTTTGCGCCCCCCGCCATTTTTATTACGTCAGCTAGATTGTCACCTTGCTGCAATTCATATATCGCAGGACGATTAACAAAACCATCAATTTCAACAATTTTCGTTGCAGGGGGAATAAATACGACATCACCACTTCTCAGTCGTTTATCACCAGATGCATCCCCATGAATAAGCAAGTCATAGAGGTCCAGCTTGCCGATAAGATTACCATTGCGCTTTAGCTGGATGTTCCGTAACGAACCAATTTCGTTAATACCGCCTGCTACAAATAATGCTTGTGTCATGCTTGATAAACTTGAAACAGTATAGGAACCGGGTTTATATGCATCTCCTGCCACAAAAATTCGAATCGATCTTAATTCACCCATAGTGATATTGGACTCGATACCGATCATCTGTTGCTTAATTCTTTCTGTGAGCGACTCGCGAAGCTGAGAAAAAGTGAGCCCGTTAACATTAACTGGCCCCAGTTCTGGAAACTGAATCACCCCATCGCGATTAATCACTAGATCGTAATTTTTGTTTTCTTTGCCATAGAGTTGGACTTTTATATTATCCCCTGGCCCAACAAGATATTCAGCTGGCACGGGCGCATCAGAAACCGGCGCAAAAGTTGTGGGAGCGCCGGCAAATAACTCATATCCAAAGCGCTTTAAAGAGTCAGTATCATCATCCGTGAAATCAATGACTTCAGGTTCAACTTTATACGAATCTGCAGGCTGAGTATTGAAGCCATCAGAAGTCGGGCGCGGTGTGACTAGTTGTGGAGTTTCGAGTCGCGTCGGCTGATTCGTATCGATACCACTCAGTAACGCTGGGTCAATGCCATATTGTCTCGCTAAACGTTGTTGCTCTGATTTTGGCAAACTCTTGAATTGCTCTAACATTTGTGGCGTAGGTGATATCGCACTTACGGAATTGACCCACAAAAAAGCAATTAACATCATAGGGAATGCAAGAAATATCTTTCTAATTGTTGTTTTCACTTTCTCTCCAGAATAACTGCACTGGTTTTCTATTCTCAAATAAATGGTTAATACTTGAATATATCGGGTTATGCCCATGCTACTAATCAAATCTATATACTAGAAATAGCGCTAATCGCAACGGCTGTGTTATAGATGATTTGAGTAACTTGACTCCATAGAGTCAAACTATCTTTATATTCTGTATCTAGCGGCATGATGATAGAGTCGCCTGGTTCTATAGGATGATTATCGCTATACCAAAGCGATGAACTTGGCATCATCACTGAGCCATCAGCCTTTAGTACATATACGCGATCATCGTCAGCGCGCTTTCGTGGTCCACCGGCTAAATTCAGATAATCCTCGAGTTTTAGGCCTTGTTTGTAACGATGAGTACTTGGATACTGCACTTGCCCCATAACCGACACAGTAGGATTTTTAGCCGGAATATAGATTTCATCCTCATTTTCTAAATCAATATTGGCATCAACAATGCCCATATTAATCGCGTTGATATCAACAACGAGCCGCCCAACCGTTTTTACGTTCTCGAGCTCGTTCAACATTAACTGAGCATCAGCAAAGCCAATTATCGCGCCATCTTTAGTTAACGCCCTAGCAGCAATATCGCGACGTAGTTCATCTGACAATTTAGAAAGCTCTATCTGCTCTTTACGCTGTACTGATTTTCGTAAAAAAACAGCACTTCTAGCCGATGCTTCTTCAGTTAAACCGCCTGCACGCTCTAACACTTGCTTGAGGGTTTCACCACGCTGAATTGAATAAGAACCTGGAAATACAACCTCTCCTTGAACCTTAACCCAACGAGTCTCTTGAAAATCGGGTAACGTTCTTACCGTAATAATATCTCTACTTTGCAGCTCAACATTGGCAGCGCTAACATTATTGATAATATCTTCAAGACTAATTTGCGTATGTTGGCTTTTAACACCGTTTTTACTCGCGAGTTGACGGGTCAACTCTGCAGCGAGCGTGTAAGCACCTTCTTGCAGTCCGCCAGCAGCAATGAGTAGATCTTTTGCTTTCGCTTTTTTAGTCAAAGGATATTGACCCGGAAACTTAACATTGCCACCAATATTGACAGTCTTTACCGCATCACCAAATCGACTTTGCTTCTTCAATTTGGCGATGATTGGAGCGAGCAGTTTTTTACGATCCGAATAGTCAAATACAACAATATGATCCCTTGGTTGCAGCACTATATTTTGTTTACTGCTCCTTTTCGTAATCGCCTGTCCCAGAGCGACGGTTTGAACTTCGATATCACCTCTTCGATTTATTTCTCGAACCAATAAACAATAATCAAGGTCTGCAGAAATCGTCAAATCCCCCCAAATAGAAGGGAGTATGTCAGCTACTTTTAAATTGGGTGACCATTGATACTCACCAGGGCGTATAACTGCGCCACTAATAGTGACAACATTATCAATGCGACTTGATGATGATTTAACACTAATAATGTCACCATTTTTGACTCGCGAGCTCAAACCACTTTTTGTTGTCAGGTCAATAGTAATGACTGTTTTATTTGCAGCTAGCTTATAACGCTCAATGCTACTGGCTTTGGGATAGGCGCCTGGCTTTAGACCACTTGCCATTCGCAGCACATCTGCGATTGTTTCGTTGTTTTTCAGTTCATAGATTGCTGGACGACGAATTTCACCTTTAATACCAACACTTCCACCAGATGGAGGGATAAACACAACGTCTCCCGACTGCAAGCGCATATCTCCAGAAGCGTCGCCCTTCATTAGCAAGTCATACAAATCTAAAGTGCCAACGGTTTTCCCCATGCGTTTGAGCTGAATGTTACGCAGGCTACCAATTTGGTTTACGCCCCCAGAGACAAACAAGGCTTGCGTCATCGTAGAAAGACTCGATACGGTATAAGAGCCTGGTTTATAAGCATCGCCGGCAACGAAAATACGAATAGAGCGAAGCTCACCCATAGTGATGCTCGCTTGAATGCCAATCATGGCTTGATCAATACGACGCTTCAATACCTCACGAACTTCTGCAAAAGTAAGCCCGTTCAAGCTAATCGGGCCTAAATCTGGAAACTGAACCACACCTTCTCGATTTATTGTTAACGTAAATTCATTATGTTCTTTGCCATACAATTGCACATTCAACGTATCGCCAGGGCCAACCATGTATTCAGAAGGCACAGGCACGTCAGAAACCGGAGCAAACGTCGTGGGTTCTCCCGCAAACAGATCATAACCAAAGCGCTTTAATTGCTTTTCTTTTTTACTTTCTAGCGCTTCAACACTAGATTTGGTTTTAGTGGCTTGGTTCAACCCTTCACTCTCAGATTGATCCACTACGTTATTTGTAGCCTTTCGAGGTGCTACAACTTCTGGGTTTTGAATTGTAGTTGTCCGACTTCCCGAACTAAGAATTGATGGGTCTACACCGTATTGCTTCGCTAGCCGTTGCTGTTCTGACTTAGGCAACGCTTTAAATTGTTCAATCATCTGTGGAGAAGGTGTGATAGCCGCTGCATGTAACGCGATCATTCCCCACATAGCAATAGTAGCCATCAACATCAGTTTAAAGTTACGTAACACTATAGCTTCTCCAAAAACAGTTTATAGATAACATCGAAAATTTTGGGGCTGAAAAGTAGAGCAATACTCAACCCACTTTAAATTTGATTTGAAAACAAGTACGCAGAACTGGCTATTAATGCCGCAATACTCATATCGGTTTTTGCTATACCAAAACAGAGGCTTACATCTGACACGAATAAGTTGTCAAATGGGTGAAGTTGATTACTTCACGCCGTTTAGGCACGCTACCGCCCATTGGTTTCGGCTCCAGCAATGCCCATCGATTTAACGACTTTCTACTTTTTCACTAGCGAGAGATTAAAACAACCGCCTTATTTAACAATTGACGCGACATCTTATAACATTCGAGGCAACTTCAACTTGATTTTAATAAATCAAAAAGTTCAACCGCACAAACATTAGTCAATACAAATTTTATGGTCCTAAGACCATAAGAAAACCTTCTTAAAAACAATAGACTTAAGTAGACGTTAAAGATAATCACGACGTTTAGCGACGTCCAAGCTTTGGTTATCTTATAGCGAATATCTTACAAGAGTGATATAGCTTTACGCACAAACTCTCTTCAAGTCAGCTTGCGGCACACTGATCCGTTTTGTTTGCCCCATGATGGTAAACAAAACGTGGCACCGTTTATTGCCGCAAGTCTCATCAAATATGCCTTCTAGTTCTGAAAAAGGCCCAGAATGAACAACGACTTTGTCGCCACTTCGCATGAGAGGTTCATGTGCGAGACTCACAACCTCTCGTCTTACCTTTTGCTCTTGAGTTTTAACACCGTTCACAATTGATTCATCGATTGGTACTAGCATTTCTTTACAGCCAACAAGACGCGCAACACCACGTGTTGAATGAATGCGACTGATAGGAAATTCTTGCGGATCAAAAAAAGCAAAAAGGTAACACGGAAACAATGGCGTCGACTTAGCAGACTTTGATTTTGAGGTAGGTTCTGAGAGTAACATGGGCAAATACGACTCAACCCCTTGAAGGGCTAAGTTTTGCTGTGCCCTGAACTCATTTCTGGGCTTACAATACAATAAATACCAAGCTTTCATCTATCTCTCACTGCGACGTCCTATTCACGGCGTGGAATATTAGCAAACATCCTTATTTGTTGAAAGGATTTGTCGCACGAAAGTGTCATTGTTTTCGCCAATTAATGAAGAACACCAGCAGATAAAATACAATAGTTTAGATACTGAACAATCACTGAACGAAAATTGACTTTTACGCGTCGAAAAGGGTATATAAGTGTGGATTTTTGGAGTTTGTGACGTTTTTTCATGTTAGCTTGGTGAACATACAATTTTTACAATGTAACGTTATTAACGTTTAACTGATGCGTTTGATAACTCAAAGTAACCATTTACCTAAGATGTTTTCAACATTAAAGCTCTGAATAATATATAAATACTATAAATCTCTTGCATGACACTATGTACGTCGTAGATATCAAGTGGTTGGCTTGGCGAGACCGGTTATCGTGGATAAATTCTTTGTGCCCACATGTTATAGATAACCCGCTTGCACGCAAAAAGCACACTTGATTCACAAAAACATGGTGCCTGACTAGAAGAATTATTTACAAAATATTTCCACGACGCTTTTTTTGTTCGTGGGTAATCACAAGTTGAAGGTGGAAAATAAATGAGCGTATCTAAACCCAAGGGAACCATGCTTGGTCACCCTACCGGGTTGTTCCTACTGTTTACAACAGAGCTGTGGGAGCGATTCAGTTACTATGCAATGCGAGCAATTCTCGTACTTTATCTAGTAGACAAAGTCCAATCAGAAGGTGGTAGTGGACTAGGCTGGACTCAAGCGGATGCATTATCACTATACGGCACATTCACGGGTTTAGTGTACCTGACTCCACTTATAGGTGGCTGGTTAGCTGATAATATTTTGGGGCAAAGAAAGTCAATTTATATTGGTGGCTTCTTAATGGCTGCTGGTCAATTCACCTTGGCCGCGCCTCATGACTGGTTCCCAGGCCTTGAAACGACATTGTTCTATATAGGTTTAGGCACTCTTATTCTAGGTAACGGTCTGTTTAAACCAAACATTTCAACAATGGTTGGTGACCTATACGAAGAAGGCGATCACCGACGTGATGGTGCATTCACTATCTTCTATATGGGGATTAACGTTGGTGCAGCCCTATCTGGCTTTATCGTTGCGTGGGCCTACACATCATTTGGCCATAGTGCCGTTGTTGATGGACAAGAAGTATTCGTGAACAACTGGCAAGCGGGCTTCTTCTGTGCTGGTATAGGCATGGTTGCATCACTCATTATTCAGTTCTTATTTGCCCAAAAGCTATTAGGTGACATTGGTACAATACCGGCGGCTAAACTTGAAAAGCAAAGGAATGAAGAAAAAGGTGAAGTTCGTAAAGAACCACTAACCAAGGTTGAACGCGACCGTATTAAAGTTATTATGGTTATGGGCTTGTTTACCATCATTTTCTGGGCTGGATTTGAGCAAGCAGGCGGATTGATGAACCTGTTTACCAATAACTTTACTGATCGCATGATTGGTAGCTGGGAAGTGCCTACGACTTATTTCCAATCATTAAACGCGATATTCATTGTCGTTTTCGCACCTGTGATAGCTTCAATTTGGATCCGTCTCGGTAAAAGAGAGCCTAACTCGCCAGTTAAATTTGCCCTTGGTTTATTCCTACTCGCTGTTGGCTTCTTGTTTATGATTGGCGCAGTTATGGAAATGGGTGGCGATGCTACCGCTAAATCAAGTATGTGGTGGTTAGTCGGTGCATACTTCTTCCATACCATGGGTGAGTTATGCTTATCGCCAATCGGTCTATCAATGGTGACTAAATTGGCTCCACTTCGCATTGCTTCATTGCTTATGGGTGCTTGGTTCCTATTTATCGCAGCAGCCAACAAAATTGGCGGTTTAGTTGGATCATTTATCGGTCATGGTGGCGCTGTAGAAGAGCAACTTGCTAATGCAATGTCGATTTTTGCGGGGATTGCCATCACCGCAACTATCTCAGGCGTAATCCTCTACTTTATGGCTGACAAGCTAGTTGATTGGATGCACGGAGCAGAAGACAAAGCTGAAAGCCATACTGAAGAAGAAGTATTAGAACAGGAAATCGCGGTAACGGGTGAGCATGAAGGGATTAAAACCAACCACTAAAGTGTTGGGCTTAAACGACTAAAACCTCATCGTACAGTATTTCTGACTCACAAAAAACGCCTCATTCCGAGGCGTTTTTTTATGCAGTTACAACAAAGCGTTTTGACTTACAAATATAATCAACATCACTCATTTCAAACCACGAAGCGGTTTCAGGCCACTCTATGACGCCAAACTTTCACCAAACGACAACTGAATAAACCCTCCTTCCGGTAAATTAGGGCTCACGCAATGGCCACAAAACTCATTATGTAGCAAACTCTGTTTGTGTATGGGATGGGTCGTTGAAATACATAAGGCTTCGGATTTCGAAAGTGTGCGAAACTGCGAGCTTGGCTCTCCCCAGTCTAATGTGCCCAACTCCGGCGTGTCAGCAAGTATCAACGGCGTTAACTGTTGCTCAGTTCTAATATAGCATCGCAACGTATTGCCCGACTTCGCTATCGCTACTCTTAGGTTTTCAAGATCAATCGACACATAAATGATGTCCATATCTAGTTCTAAGCCACTCACTAGCAACTTCTCATTCAAATAACTTAACATGCCAAATGGCTGCAAAACCGTTGCACTCTCACCCGCTTGAAAGCTGGTTAGCTTTTCAGTCACTAAACTATGAAGTAATACACTCGCAAAGGTAGATTGACTTGAATTGGAACTCATATCCACCATATAAAACACGATATGCTGACTATCAACTAGTCGAGAATCAATAAAGTAATCACTGACTTCGTCGGAATTGAAAAGACTATATTTCAGGTTAGCTTGCGGGTAATCGATGCAATGGCTTGGAAATAACTGCTGTTGAATAGAGCTCGCTGCGCTTGTATCTCGCTCAAGCAATTGCAAATTTTCTTGCAGCTCTTTATAAGACTGTTCTTCTTGATGTTGCTGCAATTCCTCTTCGGATTGAGGAGGCACCTTTATTGCCTGCAAAATAGCTGTTTCAATCGTTTCAAGATCAGAAACAGGCTTGACGATATAGTCACTGGCACCAACACGCAGCGCTTCAACGACATCTGCCATCACATTGTTACCAGAGATCACAATTGCAGGAACTTGAGAATTTGCTTTCTGAAGCTCTCGTAACATTTCTAAACCGCCCATATTAGGCATGCTTAAATCAGCGAGAACCACATCGAATGTCTGAGTTAAAAAGTACTGAAGGCCAACTTCACCGTCTTCGGCTTCTGTCACCTTTGCACCATGTTTTACAAGATAAGCGGAAACTAAGCTCCGAAATACGGGGTCATCCTCAACAAACAAAACAGAGATATCACTTAATGCCATATAATCCCCTAAGGATATTGATAGCATAAGCCCATTGTTACATACCAATGGACAGAGCAAGACAATGTTAAATGATATCTAAATGCTTGTGTTGCTCTACAGCTATTCCAACTCCAACATGTACTCGTCTAAAAGGTCATCTTCTTGCTCTAAAGGAACGTCACCATCAAAGACTTTATAATCCATGTGCTGAAAGTAAGCATCTTTCACAAATATATATGGGTCTAGTGCATTGTCTAATAAACGCTCTTGGTCAATTGCCGCAGCTCGGCTATGAAGGCTCTTTAAGCCCCACTTTAAGGCAGATTGCCACATGGTAAAGTCTGATAATGGAAAGTATAGACCATCAACCCAATCTGAGGCGAGTTCCCTGGTGACATAAGGCCCCAAAAACGGCATCATGAAATAGGGTCCATTCGGCACACCATAATATCCCAAGACTTCATTGAATTCGTCTCGCTTTCGTGGCAAGCCCATCATATCAGCGACATCAACCACGCCCAGAATACCGATAGTGGAGTTCAAGGTGAATCGGCTACCCGCATTCGCAGCCCACTTCCACTTGCCTTGTAAGGCATTGTTGACCATAGAGCTTGGCTCTTCAAAGTTCCGAACAAAATTGTTGATGCCCGATTTAACCGGCAAAGGAACATGATCATTGTAACCATGAGCAACAGGTCGATAAATATTTTTATCAATGACTTCATAGTTAATATCCCAAATCACTCGGTTGAGCGCTTCAAATGGGTCACGAGGATCATCGAATACTACTGCAACTCTTTCCTTTGAGTCGGCTTCGCTCACTTGCTGATCATCTGCAAATGCTAACGTCGATTGCCCCAACACACAGAATAAGGGCAACACAATCCATTTCAACTTCATATTTATCTTTTCACCACTTTCAATAATTAGCGCACGGTAAAATGCATGTTGGTCGACATCCAACCAACAATTCGCGAACAATGTACTGCCTATTCGCGCCGAACGAGCGAAGGATCATACCGCTAATAAAATGACTTTACGACATTTTTTACCGACTGTTACACTTATCCTGAGCCATAATTAATAGATTTCATTATCAATCGTACGTCGCATTGAGCAATTACAAACCATAATGACAAATAGGCTTCAAATTTTGTGTTAAATTATGATCACGCGTGTCATTTAGGCCCGAATAATGGAACCCTTAAATCCGATTCATGCATTAACAAATCTGCTTGGTCAAAGTAAAACCTCACTGCGTTCCAGTGTTCTCGGTATTCGTGAAACAACAAGCCCAGTTCAGATCCCCGTGTTCGTAAAGTTTAGCAATCAGCAGCCCATACTGCAGATAAATCAGCAGACGTTACAATTTTCTATCGTCAACCAAGCAAACGTCTCTTCATTGGCACATGCCAATCAGCACTTACTGAAAGTCACTCAGAATAAAAACACTAAAGGCTCTAAAAACGACTCAAATAGATATGAGCTCGTTGGCGTGAATGAGCCAAAAATCTTACCGCTACCAAATGCAATTAAAAAGTTGGCTCAAGTCAATCATGTTTCTATTCAATCGCTTGAGTCTCTTGCTGCGAGGAAACATGGCTATCCCTTACCCGACGTAGACATTAAAAATGGTGTTTTGAATTTTGACAAAGGCTCTAGCATCAAAATTGATTCTCACGCTCAGTTAAATAACGGCAAGTATTTAGCCCGCATAACATTTGCTTCAAATCGATTAAACCTAGAACTGTCTCCCATTGCTGGCCGCTCTGAAATTCAACTTTTACCAACAGCACAATCCACCCATACGATAGAAAATCAGCAAGGACAAGCTTTAAGCCGTGAAAACAAACTCAAGAGGCTCATCACCGTCAGTGATGGATACGCTCAACTGTTTGCAAAGTTAGAGCGTTCAGGAATTCCAGAAAAAACAAACAACAAAACAGTACAAGCAACAGATGCTAACACTAAAGCCTCCCCCCACTCGGCCACTAAAAACTCTCCATCTCAAACAGAAATTTACCAAGTGCTAAAAAACTTTGGTGACGATCAAGAGAGTGAAGCGATACAAAAACCAGCAAGCAACCAAAGTAGCCAAAGCCTCACGCATCGTTTGCTTAGATATCTTCCTTCACTATCGCCCGATCTCTTAACTCAGCTTGCGAGCCCTGCATCGGTTAAACAACGACTACATCAATACTCAAGTATTCATTTAGCAGAGCAGCTACATCTGACTCAAATAACACCATCCAATAATTTACATCCTATCACTCTGTTATTTCAGCTTTTACTGGGTCAGCAAGCACTAACTCAGTCTTTACCCGTAAGTAGCCAGTTAATTCAATACCTACGTCAAGTCCAGCAGGCCAGCCAAATACCGAGCCCGTTATTGGAACAGTTACAACAGTCAGGAACGCTAGAAACAATCAATCGATTAGCAAGTGGGCTGCAAATTTTTCAACAAACAAGTCTAGAAAACCAACATCAGTGGTACTTTGCCGCCCCTTATCAATTTAACCAGAATCATGAGCAGCTTGAGGGAATGTATGAACAGTCAAGCCATGAAGACGCTGACGAAAGGCCCCCACAATGGAAGCTACAGCTTAAGTTTAATCTACAAAGCTCTCCGCTGTTAGTTATTGCTCACAAGCGACAGGAGTCTCTCGAGTTACACTTTCATTGTGAGAGCCCACTCCTATTGTCAAAAATCTCATTGTTTACCGAGGGACTCATCAAGAAATTCTCAGAAGTGAATATTAACATCAGCCAGATTTATACCCATGAGACGAAAGTACCTCCGACCATTCTTCCTGGTGACCATTATCTCGTCCATACTGAAGCTTAGGGGATTAAAATGAACGACGAACAGAAAACGCGTCAAGCCGTTGGCTTGCAATACAACGAAGGCGAAGCGCCCAAAGTAACCGTTAAAGGTGAAGGGGTTATTGCTGAGGAGATCATTGCACTAGCTCAAGAGGTTGGTATACACATCCATCAAGACCCTCACCTAGCGCAATTCCTACAAACGCTGGAACAGGGCGAAGAAATACCCGTTGAACTCTATACAATTATCGCGGAAATTATCGCATTTGTTTACATGTTGGAAGGGAAGTATCCAGAAAAGTGGAATAACATGCACCAAAAAATAGTGGCAGAAGTTTAGACAACTTGTGAATCATGGCTTCAAAAATAAGTAACGCAGAAGCATTTTTTATAAATAAATCAGGGGATTTCAATAAGCACGACAAAAATAAAACTCTTAAAATGTAGTCAGCGTGAGAACAAAAAATCTTTATCAATTCACCTACCCTTTGCTGTAGCTATATCAGGCGCAACCCATTAATACTCGATCCCCATACCTGTTAAGGTTTTTTCGGCACTTTTTTCGCTTTAGCTCTGCCACAGGAAAGCAAACTGAAAGTGGATTCAACTGTCCCGAAACCTACTTTCGATGCAAACGTAATATCAATTCTGCTTCAGCTTTAGGTAACTCACATTCTTGAACTAATTCTTCAACACCTGCGCCTAAACTCACCATTTTCATCGCCCGACTATACAATCTAGCCTGTGGGTCTTGTTGGTTGGCCTCATCTAGCTTCGCATCTTGTTTTGCCAACTTCTTTTCTAACTCGATTACACGGCGCCCAACACCAATAGTACCGCTGCGTAGTTCATTCAATTCACGTTTGAATGCGTCACGTTGCCGGTCACTTTCTTTCATCAGTACTGTAAGCGCATCAACCTTTGCTCTCAACTTGTTTGACTGCTTTTGCAAATAGAGAACAAGGCCTAAGCAGGCAATCACATAAACGAGCGCTGCGATTAAAAATTGATCGCCCATCATTTCCATACCAAAGTACCCCAATCAAACACTCAAAAATATTGTATAGTTCTGCGTTACTTTACTAGAGCGTACCACTAACTATTGATATTCTAATCACTTTTTACCAAACGAACCACAAAAAATAATGACCACTTCAACAGTGGCCATTAAATTAAACATCAGAATTTTATCGTGATATCGGCGAATTAAAGCTGAGAGATTTCCGCCCATTCTTCATCAGAAAGAAGCTTATCTAAATCAACTAAAATCAAAAGCTCATTGTCACGATTACTTACACCTTGAATAAACTTAGCGCTTTCTTCGGTACCAACATTAGGTGCATTGTCAATTTCAGAGCGACGAAGATAGACAACCTCTGCCACGCTATCAACCAAAATACCAATCACTTGCTTTTCAGCTTCAATAATCACGATTCGAGAAGACTCATCAATTTCGGTAGACTGTAAACCAAAACGAGAGCGGGTATCGATAACAGTCACTACATTACCGCGAAGGTTAATGATACCGAGTACATAATGTGGTGCGCCAGGCACTGGTGCAATTTCGGTATAACGTAATACTTCTTGAACTTGCATTACGTTAATACCATACGTTTCATTGTCTAACCGAAAGGTAACCCATTGCAAAACCGCATCTTCGTTATTACCTGCCGCAACTGCCGCTACATTTCTTGAATCTGTCATATCTACCTCAATCAATAGGATCTTGACAACCTAAACCCGCATTTAACATTTCGATTAGCGATTGCACATTCAAAATGCCACACATTTGTTCTTTTACGACGCCAGCTAACCAAGGTCGTTTCCCTGCTTTACCACGCCAATTCACTTGAGACTTATTGATCTTCACGGTATGAACCAATGATTCACAAGCCAGTCCCCAGTTACTGTCTTCTAAAACTACAAAATACTGATAGTCTACACTTTCCGCTAAGGCTTCATCATACTTATCTGGCATCACCCAGGCACAAGTATCAACTAAATTCAGTTGGCTATCACGATGGGACTGAACCCCTAAAAACCAATCCGGCCGACCAAATATTTGGTTAATGTGCTCAACTTTAACAATGCCGCCCAGACTAACCAAAGGCACTGCAAGCGTTAACCCAGCGACTTTAAAAAAGAGTACCTGAAACTCATCATCGAGTTGTTGCTGTAAATCTTTTGTAATACTTGGTGGGGCTGCCCCTTCTTGAACTTGAGCGGCAACTTCCACATCATCAGCAACAACTTTTTCAACTACCTGTTTTTCGGCTTCATTTTCTTTAACTTTAGCCTGTGTTTGAACTTTTGCCTGTTCTTTTAACTGTTCTTTGATTTTTGGCTTAGTTTTAAACCTATTTTCCGTTTGATTTTTTGTTCGGGTTTCTACTTGGTTCTCTATCGTTGGCTTCGCTACTTCTGCAGTAGAGACTGAAGCGAGCAGGCTTTCTAACGATTGTTTATCCAGTTTCGCAGAAGGTTCTGCGAACTGAGGTGCCGGCTTATTTACCTTATAGTCAGTTTTTTGCTCAACTTTGGGCATAATCGCTGGCATAGCCTCAGCAGCAATAACATGTTCGATTGCAGTATTCGCACTCGCGGCAACCGCCAAGGAAGCAGCAGAGGCTTTAGGCTGACTATCTTCTTCCGTCAATAATAACGAAAAGTAGTCAAAAACAGTCTGATCAACCGATTTTGACATGGCCAAGCTCCTTTTCCATTAAAAAGTCGAGTAGCCTATCGTAAGCTTTTACACCACGACTCGAACCCGCAAAGTGCGATGCGGGCATATGTGCAAGGCTCGCATCTCGGAACTTGGTATCTATTGGAATAACGTCAGGCCAAAGTGCATGCCCATAATCTTCACTGAGTTGCTGAAGTGCTGCCGGAGAAGCTTTGGTACGGCGGTCGTACATAGTCGGAACCACGGTATAGTTATATTTTACTTTTTTGGCTCGGCCCATTAACTCCATCGTTTTAATCATTCTATCCAAACCTTTGATCGCCAAAAATTCAGTCTGAACAGGTACAACAATATGATCGCTAGCTGCCAATGCATTCACCATCAGTACGCCAAGTACCGGTGGACAATCAATTAAGGCAACATCGTAATCATCTTCAACGAGCGATAGCAATTTCTTTAAGACGAGCCCCATACCACCTTGGTGCCCTAGCGCTTTATCTAAGGTTGCCAATGCCATCGTTGCTGGAAGTAAGTCCAAATTGTCAACCAACGTTGTGACAATATGCTTCTTTACCAAAGTGTGCGTTAATTCTTTATGGGCTAAGAAGACATCATAGAGAGACCCAGAGACTTCTTCTGAGTCAATACCCAAATAGTAGCCGAGTGAGGCATGAGGGTCGGTATCGATCATCAACACACGCTGACCGCGTTTAACGAGGGAACCTGCGAGACTGGCAACCGAGGTTGTCTTACCTACGCCACCTTTTTGATTTGCAATGGTCCAAACTTTCAAACAAACATCCTCAGTTGCACGCGTTAAAAACTAATTTTTTTCTTCTCGAGTTGTTACTCTTATTCCGCCATGGGGAAGAGTAATAACTTTAACATCGCCTTTGCTATCAGATACGATTTTCGGTTCCAATAACGGCTGAGTATCACGCTTTACTTGGTTGTTCGATTGCTTTGTTGCGTTTCCATTGCCATCTTCAGGAATGACCTGTTGCGAATCAGCAAGCAATGGAGCACCTGCTGATTTTTCTGTCCTTGATTTGCTTTCGTCAATCGACTTCAAGCTGCCATCGGTGTCAAGTTGCACAGATGTCTGCTGACCGGTCTGCGCGTGCTGCAATAATGACTGTGTTTGCTCCGGATTGCTTGCTAGCCAGTTTGCAATCGCTTCTGCTTGATCATCCGGAACCATTAGTAAAACTTGGCTCTTTTGTAATGTTTGAACTTCTTCGTCCAATAACCGATTTTTATTTAATGTGTCAAAAAATAGTCCCGCAAATACCACCACTGCAACACCCAATAAAAAAATGGTGAGCCATAATGCAGTCTGAATATTTTTGACCTTAGCCACGACCTGATTCTCTAATGATTGCATCTGCCATATGATCTAAAGCAATGGACTGCGTAGAGATCCCCGCGGCGGTTACAGCCTGCGGCATTCCATAAACGACACAGCTTGCTTCATCTTGCGCCCATATCACTGCCCCTGCACTTTTAAGCATACGAGCGCCTTCACGGCCATCAGCTCCCATACCAGTTAACACAACTGCAAGCACGTCCGATGAAAAAGCCTTTGAAGCCGAAGCAAAAGTGATATCAACACTCGGCTTATAGTTCATATCCGCCTTTCCAGGAATAACTTTAAGCCTACCAGAGCCCCCGCTACGCTCTATCATCATTTGCATACCGCCTGGAGCCAAGTAAGCTTGCCCCGGGCGTAGTACATCTCCGTTTTCCGCTTCTTTCACACCGATCTTACATAAACCGTTCAGTCGATTCGCAAAAGCTGGCGTAAATGCAGCGGGCATATGCTGAACCAATAAAATAGGGTGCGGATAATTGGCAGGGAACTGAGTCAGAATCTTTTGTAATGCAACGGGTCCACCGGTGGAGGTACCAATCAAGAGTAATTTGTAATGTTTTCCACTTGCCTTTGAAGGTCCTGAGGCACCAGTTTTAGCCCGGACTGGAGTTGCTACAGGCTTTGATGCCGTCGTGGCGGTTCTTCCTAAAGGGCGGGATGCGGTAGGCTTAGCTTGCACTTGAGGCTTTGCAACAGGTCTGGCAGCGGGCCGAAACATACGACGACGCCCCAAAGCTTTGACTCGCTGTTGCAATAGCTTGGTCGCATCTTCTTTATTCGTCGCTATATCTTCAAAGCGTTTCGGCAAAAAATCTAATGCGCCGGCTTCTAACGCGTCGAGCGTTGCCTTCGCTCCATCATGAGTCAGCGAAGAAAACATTAAAATCGGTGTTGGTGTGCTTTCCATGATTTTTTTAACGGCTGTAATGCCGTCCATGACGGGCATTTCAATATCCATCGTAATCACTTGCGGAGAAAGTTTCTGCGCCATTTGTACAGCCTCAGCACCATTGGATGCCGTGCCGATGACTTCAAGCTCTGGGTCTTGCTTCACAATCTCACTCACTCGCCGACGAAAAAAACTAGAATCATCGACGATTAAAACTTTAATACCCATTTAAATCCTTATCATTCCTTGCACCGAAGGTCGCACCTTCATTGCAAGGAATGTGCGGACACAGACTATCTGCGACCGGCGTTATGCTTTAACAAACCTGGAACATCGAGGATCAACGCAATGCCGCCATCAGAGGTAATTGTTGCACCAGCCATACCAGGCGTTCCATGAAGCAACGTACCTAAAGGTTTAATCACGACCTCTTCTTGGCCGATAAGAGAATCCACAACAAAACCAACTTGGGATGTACCTAATTGTACAATCACAACATGACCATGCTCTTTGTCGCCATGCTTAAAACCGGTACTGGTACGGCTAAGCCACTGCTCCAAATAGAATAAAGGAACAGCCTTATCTCGTACAATCACAGTCAATTGGCCATCAACGATATTGGTTTTGGTTAAATCAAGGTGGAAAATCTCATTCACACTCGATAACGGCAATGCAAAGACTTGCTTAGTAACTTCAACCATTAACGTTGGCATAATGGCTAAGGTTAATGGGACTTTAATCTCGAGTCTTGTGCCTTTACCGTGTGCCGAATCAATGTGAACTGTACCGTTGAGCTGGGTGATACGGGTTTTAACCACGTCCATTCCCACACCACGACCTGAAATATCTGAAACCTCAACTTTGGTTGAGAATCCCGGAGCAAAAATCAGATTGTAGGCATCATTGTCAGACATGCGAGCGGCAGCATCTTCGTCTAAAACACCGCGGCTGATTGCTATTTGCTTCAGCTTTTCAGCGTCCATTCCTGCGCCGTCATCTTCGATTTTAAGCAGGATATGATCGCCTTCTTGGCTGGCAGAAAGCGTAATGGTTCCGGTCTTTGATTTGCCATTTTCAAGACGAGTGGCAGGCATTTCAATACCGTGGTCCACCGAGTTTCTCACCAAGTGAACTAATGGATCGGCTAACGCTTCGACAAGGTTCTTATCCAGATCGGTTTCTTCACCAATCATGACAAGATCAATCTCTTTATTTAGTGAACGTGCTAAGTCTCGTACAACTCGTGGGAAGCGGCCAAATACTTTCTTGATGGGTTGCATCCGCGTCTTCATGACTGCGCCTTGAAGGTCTGCGGTAACCAAATCCAAGTTTGCCAAGGCCTTTGACATCTCTTCGTCTTCACGAGTGACACCAAGGCTAACCAAGCGATTCCTCACCAATACCAGCTCACCAACCATATTCATAATTTGGTCTAAGCGCGCTGTATCAACACGAACTGTCGTTTCACCTTGCGGGACACTCGGCCCAGCAGCTTTTGCAGGAGCTTTAGGCTTAGCAGCAACCTGAGTCTTCGCTGGAGCAGCCTCTGTCTTTGCTGCAGGCTTAGCTTTAACAGCTTTCTTTGCTGGCTTGACAGTCTCTGCCTTGGGTTCTGCTTTCGCTTTTTTCGGCTTCGAAGGCTTGGCTTCTTTTTCTGCTGCAGGCGCTCCTTTGCCATGAAGCTCATCTAATAGTGCTTCAAACTCATCATCAGTAATTTCATCAGCATCAACGGCTTGAGCTAAATCTGGCTCTGGCTCAACAACTTTAGCTCCTGGCGCTTTGCTCGCAAATGTTCCAGAGCCATGTAACTCATCAAGCAGCGACTCAAACTCGTCATCCGTAATATCATCACCACTAACCGGTGCGACTTCAGTGCTTGGCTTTTCGGTCGTTGCGGGTCCCTTACCGTCGCCATGAAGGGCGTCGAGTAATGCTTCAAATTCGTCGTCATTGATTTCATCGATATCAGCATCACTTACTGGCTCTGGCTCTGGCTCTGGCTCTGGCTCTGGCTCTGGCTCTGGCTCTGGCTCTGGCTCTGGCTCTGGCTCTGGCTCTGGCTCTGCAGCATCTTCACCTTTTTCAGAAGGTAAAAGCTCTCCTGAACTCAACAATTTTAAGTCAGCAAGTAGCTGAGGCTCCGCAGGATCTTGCTGTTCACCAGCTTGCGTTTGATCAAACATGGTATTAATTGAGTCAACTGCTTGCAGAATGACGTCCATTAATTCCGCACTCACACCACGCTTACCGGTTCTTAATAAATCAAATGTATTCTCGGCTTCATGACACACGTCAACCATTGGAGTCAGGCTTAAAAAGCCTGCACCACCTTTTACGGTGTGGAAGCCACGGAAGATGGCATTGAGTAAATCCGTATCTTCAGGATTGTTCTCAAGCGCGACTAATTGCTCTTGCAGAAGTTCTAAGATCTCGCCAGCTTCAATCAAAAAATCCTGGAGAATCTCTTCATCAACATCAAAGGCCATTCATTTGACTCCTAATTAGAAACCTAGACTAGAAAGCAGATCATCTACTTCGTCTTGTCCGGCGACGACATCTTCTCGCAACTCCGCATTCATTATCGGACCTTCTGCATCTATGTCTGTTGTTTCCGCTGCTGCAACTTCAGTTTCGGCTTCATCACCAAATACTGTCAGCAAAGAAACTAAGCTATTTTCTACTTCCCGCACGAGTTCAATCACGCGTCGGATCATCTGTCCGGTCAAATCCTGGAAGTCTTGTGCCATTAAGATTTCATTTAATAAATCTCTAAGCCTGTCAGAGTCCTGCTCACTTCGAACCATAAAGTCTTGGACATCATGGCAAAGCTTTTTAAACTCTGTAATATCAATATCACGCCGCATGAGCTTGTCCCATACCGGCTTCACTGAGTGAATATTGGCGTGAATTGCACTTGCTAGCGGCAATGACTCTTCTACAGCATCCATGGTTTTATTTGCCGCTTGCTCTGTCATATCGATGACATAATTTAAGCGTTCTTTAGCATCTGGAATCTCTGTATTCGCAAGCTCAATCAAGCGACTATCTAGCTGAAAATCCATTAAAGCACTATGCAGCTGCCTCGTCAGTTTTCCCACTTCATCGAACAAGTCACTTTGAAGAGGCGCTGAAATCTCACTAATTAATTCATCAGCTTGTTGCTGTTGATCTTGCTCCAGCAACTCGACCAGCTTTTTGGCTTGCTCTAGCGAAATAAGCTTTGTTGTTTGTGCTTGCATTGCTCACCTTCGCTAATTTAGCCGAGTCGTTCAAAAATCTTATCTAACTTCTCTTTCAGTGTTGCTGCTGTAAATGGCTTCACTACATATCCATTTACGCCAGCTTGCGCTGCAGCAATAATCTGCTCACGCTTCGCTTCTGCCGTTACCATTAACACAGGAATGTGTTTTAATTCGTCGTCAGCGCGAATCGCCTTTAGCAAGTCAATACCTTGCATGCCAGGCATGTTCCAGTCTGTAACAACGAAATCAAACTCGCCTTTTTGCAACATAGGTAAAGCGGTGTTTCCGTCATCTGCTTCTTGGGTATTGTTAAACCCCAAGTCTCGCAACAAGTTCTTGATGATACGTCTCATTGTTGAAAAGTCGTCAACAATAAGAATCTTCATATTCTTGTCCAAGGTTTCCTCCGGTGAGCTAATACTTGTAATGCTCTATATTAATAATTATGTTTGTGTCCAATGTTTCAACTTGCCCTTAAGTCTTAACATTGCTTGGCTATGAATTTGGCTAACTCTTGATTCGCTTACTTCAAGAATAGCTCCAATTTCCTTTAAATTCAGTGCTTCATCATAATAAAGTGATAACACTAGCGCGTCCCTTTCTGGAAGCAGCTTAATTGCCGCAACCATCGCACTTTGAAATTGTTTATCTAATAGTGAATCAAAGGTATTGTCATAGGACGCTTCGTCAGCAGATATGACGTCTTGCGTCACCCCTAAATCTTCTATGCCTATGATTTTCCCTACAGAAACATCATTTAGAATATGATGGTATTCATTCAGGGTTATATCAAGTCTTTCTGCGATTTCTGTGTCACGTGCATCGCGACCCAGCTCTTGTTCTAATTCGTCAATCACTTGAGCGACACGACGTTGATTACGATGCACTGAGCGTGGCACCCAATCACCTCGACGGATCTCATCAAGCATTGCGCCACGAATGCGGATCCCGGCAAACGTTTCAAACTTGGCACCTTTGCTACCGTCAAACTTTGAAGAGGCTTCAAGCAGCCCCATCATGCCAGCTTGAGTCAAGTCATCGAGCTGAACTGAAGCTGGGAGCCTCGCCAAAAGGTGATGAGCAATTTTTTTTACCAACGGTGCATACTGTTCGACGACGTTCGCTTTATTGTCAAGACTAGTATACGCAGCGGCTTTATTCACTCGTTCTATCCTCTTGATAATCGGGTTGCTGAACTAAGCGCTCGACAAAGAACTCTAAGTGACCACCTGGTTGTTGAGGAATTGGCCAACTCATGACCTTATTTGCAAGTCCATGATAGGCAATTGAAGCTGGCGACTTGGGATAAGCATCAACAATAACTTTCTGTTTACGCACAGCTTTACGAAGGTTTTCATCAAATGGAATCGTTGCGACCAGTTCTAACGCGACATCAAGGAAACGATCCGTCACTTTGCTTAACTTAGCAAATAACTCCATCCCTTCTCTTAAACTACGCACCATATTGGCAACAATTTTAAATCTAAATACGCCGTGTTCTCGGCTTAGAATTTTGATAAGCGCATAGGCATCAGTAATCGATGTCGGCTCATCACAGACCACAACTAACACATCTTGTGAGGCGCGAGAAAAGCTTAAAACCATATCTGAAATACCGGCTGCAGTATCGACAATTAACACATCAAACTGCGAGCGCATTTCACTGAAAGCACGAATTAACCCTGCGTGTTGAGCTTGATTGAGCTCAACCATAGCTTGCGTACCGGACGTTGCAGGTACAATACCGATGCCTTTAGGGCCACGAACGATAATATCGTCTAGCTCTGCATCGCCAGATAAAACATGAGACAAGTTACGTTCTGCGCGGATCCCTAACATGACATCGACATTTGCGAGGCCTAAGTCAGCATCAAGGACTAAAACACGCTTTCCCTTTTCCGCCAAAGATACGGCAGTATTAATAGAAACGTTTGTTTTACCAACGCCCCCTTTACCACCAGTAACGGCAATTACTTTTACTTTCTCATTATGTGGTTGATTCATCATACGTAAACCGCTTGCTTGATCCGGTGTCATAGCTCTACTCAAATGCGTGGGTCATATTATCAGACCGCACAGTATCCTGTATCGAATGCTTTTCTGCGTCATTTAACACTGACAATGCCTGTTTAGCGAGCACTAGTGTATCGGCCAATTTCATATCTTCAGGTACTCGTTGTCCATCAGTAACATAGCTTAATGGCAAACCACACTGAATTAATACACTTAATGCGCCAGCAAGTGACACAGATTCATCTAATTTAGTCAAAATAGCGCCAGAAAGCGGAATTCGATTAAAATGTTGCACTGCATCTTGTAAAACTCGACGCTGTGCTGTCGCTGATAATACCAAGTAACTGCGTATCGGTAGACGACTGTTTTGAGCAAGATTATCTAGTTGTTGACACAAACGCATATCACGTTGTCCCATTCCTGCTGTATCTATCAATACTAGCTTGCGGTTTCTAAACTGATAAAGAATTTGCTCCAATTCATTTAAATCAGAAGCTTGCTTCACTGGGCAGCCCATGATTTTACCATAGGTTGCTAGCTGCTCATAGGCACCAATACGATAATGATCCATGGTAATAAGTGCGACCTGATCGGCGCCATGGTGAGCCGCAAATCTCGCGGCAACTTTAGCTAGAGTCGTCGTTTTACCTACACCTGTAGGACCAACAAAAGCCACGACACCACCTTGACGAACAATATCGTCTCCCTGATTATCGAGCATGTTAGCCAAACTTTGAGGTAACGCACGAACTAAATCTGCGGGCGTATAATGTTGACTTAAATCGGCGAGCTTTTTTGCTACAGGAACAGAAAACTCAGCTTCTAGCAATTTGCTTTCTAGCATTGCACCTACCGGATCGGTGCGCTTTTTTTGTTCTTCCATCAAAGAGGACACTTGATGCGTCAACAAACTACGCATCGAAGCAAGCTCTTCACGTAATGCATCCATTTCTTCTAAGTGCTGCTTCTGGTGATTCTTTTTGAGTGAAGCATTGAAATCTCGACGCGGCTCAGGCTTAGGCTTTTGCGTTTCTGCAGGGCCTTGTAACGCCTTTGCCCATTGAGGCATATCAAGATCTTCTTTCTGTTCGCTAATTTGCTGCTGAAGTCGACTTTGCTGCTTTTCAAGCAAAGCTTGTAGTGTGTCAGGTGCTGGCGCAGGGTTTTGTCGGGTTTGCGCTTTTACATTTGGCTTGCTTGCTAGCGAGACTTTGTCTTCGCTCATGTCCATAAATGGCGGAATATTTGCCTTGGAGCTCAAGTCAGGTTTAGGCTCGTCGTAATCGACAGCCGCAACAATCTCGATTCCACCGGTCACTTTCTTATTTGACATAATGACAGCATCAGAACCTAGTGTGTCTTTTACTTGAGCGAGTGCTGCGCGCATATCTTTAGCAAAAAATCTTTTAATCTTCACGGAACAAACCCTCTATTGACCTACGGCAGACACGATGCGAATTTGCTTTTCATCAGGAATTTCTTGGTAAGAAATCACTCTTAAATTCGGAATCGTAAATTTAACAAAACGCGATAATGTTGAGCGCAACATCCCCGATGTCAATAAAACTGCGGGTTGCCCTACCATTTCTTGCTTTTGCGCTGCATCGGTAAGTGACTGCTGCATGCGCTCTGCAAGGCCTGGCTCGATGTTCGGCCCTTCGCCTCCTGTCGCTTGCATCGACTGATGCAACATCTGTTCCAATTCTGGCGCCAAAGTTATGACAGGGATTTCGTTTTCTGGCCCGGCGATTTCTTGAACAATCATTCGCTTAAGCGCAATTCGTACTGCAGCGGTCAGCACTTCGGTATCTGTACTCTTTCCGCCATACTCCACAAGGGTTTGCACTATGGTTCGTAAATCTCGAACTGAAACTCCTTCGTTTAGTAAGTTTTGCATCACTTTCACTACGTTCCCTAAGCTCATCACTTCAGGGATAAAGCCATCTACCAGCTTCGGTGAATTCTTCGCAAGCATATCAAGTAGTTGTTGCACCTCTTCATAGCCAAGCAGTTTCGCTGCACTATTTGTCAATATTTGACTAATATGAGTGGCGACTACCGTCGCGGCATCAACAACGGTATATCCGAGCGTCTGGGCGTGCTCTCTTAATTCTGGCGCGATCCACACCGCCTCGAGGCCAAATGCCGGATCCGTGGTCGCAATACCATCAAGCTGCCCAAAGACTTGTCCAGGGTTGATCGCAAGCTCACAATCATGACGGATCTCAGCTTCACCAACCGCGACGCCCATAAGGGAAATTCGGTAAATATTTGGCGCTAAATCTAAATTGTCGCGGATATGCACCGCAGGAACCAAGAACCCAAGCTCTTGAGACAGTTTCTTGCGAACCCCTTTGATACGACTTAATAGCTCACCACCTTGGCTTTTATCAACCAGAGGGATCAGGCGGTAACCCACTTCAAGACCGATGGTATCGACATGACGGACATCATCCCAGCTCAGCTCTTTAGGCTCTTTATCTGGTTTTTCAATACTGCCTTGCTTCGCCTGTTCTATCGCAAGTTCGCGAGCCTTATCGTTACGCTTATTCAGATAGTAAGCCCCGCCTGCAGTAATCAAGGCAAAACTTAAAAAAGCGATATGCGGCATGCCCGGTACAACACCCATGACAAATAAAACAGCGGAAGCAATGGCAAGTGACTTGGGACTGTCAAACATCTGGCTCATGACCATTTGCCCCATATCTCCAGACTCATTTTGACGTGTCACCATCAACGCAGCTGCAATAGACAGCAATAATCCTGGGATTTGCGCGACCAAACCATCACCAATGGTTAGCAATGTATAGATTTCAACGGCTGATGAAATATCTAAGCCATGTTGCACCATACCGATGACAAAACCGCCTAAGATATTAATCACGAGGATCAAAATACCCGCGATCGCATCACCTTTCACAAATTTCGAAGCACCGTCCATTGCGCCGTAGAAGTCTGCCTCTTTGGTGACTTCAGCTCGGCGTAAGCGCGCTTGATCTTGATTCAAAATACCAGCATTTAAATCAGCATCAATTGCCATCTGTTTACCCGGCATCGCATCCAACGTAAATCTGGCGCTGACTTCGGAAATACGCCCGGCACCTTTAGTCACAACAGCAAAGTTAATAATAATGAGAATGAGAAAGACCACGAGTCCCACAGCATAGTTACCACCGATAACGACAGAGCCAAAGGCTTCAATCACTTT
This sequence comes from Shewanella gelidii, assembly GCF_014647855.1. Taxonomy (GTDB): domain Bacteria; phylum Pseudomonadota; class Gammaproteobacteria; order Enterobacterales; family Shewanellaceae; genus Shewanella; species Shewanella gelidii. The sequence goes on from NZ_BMPZ01000001.1 coordinate 100,099, forward strand.
ACCCGCAGCATCCCCACCATTGTGACCTTCAAGCAGCACTACACGTGTTGAAGCAACGTTCAGTGCCAATCGGAGCAATGTTGCTACGAGCAACACCGTCGGGAAAGCGGCAAAATCGAGAGGGCGATCAGAATAAATGGCAACAAGTAATACCACTAAAGCAAGCGCAATATTAAATGAGAACAGTATATCCAATAGAAATGCAGGCATTGGTAATACAATCATCGCCAAAGCCGCAAGCACTAAAAGGGGGGTGCCTACGCCTTTTAAATTGGCTGATTTTGAATTCCAAATTTGCCCAACAGTTGCTTTTACGTCCATTAATATCGCCCAATCTTTGACGTTTACAGAGGTCTAAGCGGTATAAAGCAAAGATCAAGCCAATGACGAGAGCCTGCGGTATGGAGCGAAACAGCTGCTGGCTTTCTGCACAAGCAACTAAAACCTAATGCTTCAAATCATCAGGGATAGGCTGGTTTAACGGAATGGGGATAGGTTTGCGTCCACGGCCTTTTTGGTATTGTTTCAGCTGGAATACATAAGCCAGCACCTGGGCAATGGCAGTAAAGAGGCCTTCAGGGATCTCCTGATCTATTTTAGTCGTGTGATAGATAGCTCTGGCAAGTGGTGGGGCTGAGACCACAGTAACGTCATTCGCGCGCGCAATTTCTCTAATTTTAAATGCAACGTCATCCACGCCCTTTGCGACCACGAACGGCGCCGCTGATTTGTCAGCATCGTATTTAACTGCAACGGCGTAATGCTCAGGGTTGACAACGATGACATCAGCTTCAGGCACCTGCTCCATCATCCGTCGCTGTGCCATTTCTTGCTGCAATTGTCGAATACGGCTTTTTACTTCAGGCTTACCTTCTGTATCTTTGTATTCATCTTTCACTTCCTGCTTAGTCATTTTTAATTGTTTATTGTGATTCCAAATCTGGAATGGCACATCAATGATAACAATCAATAACATAGAGCAGCACAGAATGATAAACATCCAGACCAATAGATCCAGGGCATGGTAAATGTTTCCAGGTAAGTGATCTCGAGATAAATTTAAGATATCCCCAAAGAAGAAACTCAGTAAAAAATAAGCAGAAATCGCAACCACCGAAAACTTCGCAATACCTTTGGTCAATTCGACCAAAGCTTGAATACCAAACATGCGTTTGAAGCCATTGACTGGGTTCATTTTGTCCGTTTTGGGCAAAAAAGCTTTCGTAGAAAATGTAATCCCACCTAGTACGACATTTCCCATAAATGCGACAAAGCCAAGGAATAAAATAAATGTTAGTAACGGACCTGCAAGCTCAGACAACACCACACCCCATACACGAAACATTTCTGTGGTATCAAAGATTTGCTCTCTCGTCATAGAAAACATTTGTTTCATGATGGTATGCAGACTTGCCCCTAAAGTAGGTCCCACCAAGGCAAAACCAATCGCGGCAGATAGCAAAACAGCAGCTGTTCCTAATTCTTTTGAACGAGCAACTTGCCCCTTTTCTCGCGCCTGTTCCTTGCGCCGACTGGTGGGTTCCTCGGTACGTTCCTGACTGGAGTCATTCTCTGCCATTCGCTAGAAGCCTCCATTCACGTTGCATTGCAGTCCAAGCATGTCACAAAGCAGTAATTGTGCCGCCTGCCACACTTCATCAAAATGCTCCATGATAGGTGTCAGTGTTAACCACAGGATCAACAAGCCACTCACCATGGTTACAGGAAAACCAATGGCAAAAATATTGAGCTGTGGTGATGCTCGCGTCATCACCCCAAATGATAAATTAATCAGTAATAAGGCTACAATTGCTGAAATCGACATCGTCAGCGCGGCGCCAAACATATATGCGCCCCATTCAGCTAAAGATTTATATGATGAAACCATGATGCCCTGATCTGATACAGGGATGGTTTCAAAGCTGGCTACCAGCATTCTTATCATGACGAGATGACCATCAACAGCAAGAAATACCATGGTGGTTAATAGAAGAAAGAAGTTACCAATCACTGGTGTTTGCTGACCAGAGCCAGGGTCAACCATGGACGCAAAACCCAAAGATGTTTGCATACCAATAATCTGACCGGTCAATACAAACGTTTGCATCAATAAAATACTAACAAACCCCATTGCGGCACCGATAAGGATTTGCTGGGCCGTTATGAATATTGCCCCCAAAGAAAATAACTCATAATTTTCCGTTGGTGGAAGCACTGGAGCGATCGCCACAGTAATAGCAACACCAAGTAATAAGCGTATTCTTGCTGGGGTTGTATTGGCACCAAATATCGCCATGACCATGAGCATACTGGTGACACGATAAAGCGGCCACATATATGATGCGATGGTTTGCATGAGGTCATTCAGCAAGAAGTTCATATTAGCCTATGACTTGCGGAATGCGGTTAACCATTTCAAGAAAAAAATCCATCATGGTTTGTACTAACCAATGACCCAAAAACATAAGTGCAAATAAAGTCATCAACAGACGAGGTAAAAAACTCAAGGTTTGTTCGTTAATGGAAGTTGCCGCCTGAAAGACAGCAACAATCAACCCAACACCTAGACCCGGCAAGATAATTGCCGATACGAGCATGACGATAACAGACAGTGCTTCTCGGAAAATGTCGATCAGTGCTTCTGGACTCATTTCCCCTCCTTCACGCTACACACCAAAACTATTTGCCAGCGTGCCCATAACCAGACTCCAGCCATCCACTAATACAAACAACATGATTTTAAATGGCAAAGATACAATCATTGGTGACAGCATCATCATACCCATGGCCATCAAAATACTTGCCACCACCAGATCTATCACTAAGAAGGGCACAAATAGCATAAAGCCGATTTGGAACGCAGTTTTTAATTCACTGGTAATAAAGGCGGGGATCACAACTGTCATTGGTGTATCTTCTGGCGACGCAATATTGTCGTAACCTGCAATTTCAATAAAGGTGTCCAAATCTGTCAATCGAGTCTGAGACAACATAAACTTTTTCAAGGGTTCTTTCCCAGCAATCACGGCCTGATCGATAGGTAAAGTCTCATTGATGTATGGTTGAACAGCGTCATCGTAAATCTTTTCAAACACGGGTGACATAATGAAAAACGTTAAAAAAAGACTCATGCCAATTAACACTTGATTCGATGGCGCCTGCTGTAAACCGGTTGCCTGACGTAAAATAGACAGGACCACAATGATCCGCGTAAAAGATGTCAGCATAATAACCATTGCTGGCAAAAAGCTTAACGCGGTCATCAGCAACAATATTTGCATCGTAACCGAATACTGCGTTGAACCATCTGGGGCAGTCGTCACAGTAACGGCTGGCAAGATGCCGTCTTGTGCAAACGCGAAAGGGGCAAAAAGCGAAACAAATAAGCCTATGATTGAAAGAGTTCGTTTCATGATTGCTTGGTACTCGCTTGTTTTAGTCGACTCGCAAATGAAGCACTATCGGGTTCGATTTGAACAGCCTTATCTAACTTGTCTAGCAAATTCACCTGCTGTTGTGTAACACCCAACAGATATTGCTGGCCATCCAATTCAACAAGAACAAGTTTTTCTTTTTGACCAAGAGGTGTCACGGCAACCGTTTTCATCACACCATGGGATGACGGGGTCAAATTGAGCTTTCTGACGATATATGCCAGCACAAAAATAATAACCAGTACAAGTATGAGGCCACCCATCATACTCGCCATTGCACTCAAATTTGCTGACTGCCCATTTGCAATAGGCTCAGCTTCAGTGGTGGCAAAACCGAGCAGTGCAAACATATCGACTTAACCTCTATTATTTGAGCTTCTTAATTCGTTCAGTTTGGCTAATAACATCCGTTAAACGAATACCAAACTTGTCATTCACTACAACAACTTCACCATGCGCAATGAGCGTACCATTGACCATGACATCTAATGGTTCTCCAGCAACTCGATCCAGCTCAACAACAGAGCCTTGGTTCAATTGCAATAAATTGCGAATACTAATAAAGCTACGGCCAACTTCCATTGAAATGGTAACCGGAATGTCCATGATGCTATCAAGTTTTGAAGCTTCTTCTTCGCTCATTGGCTTCGCTTCATTTTGCAGTTCATCCAGCTCTACAGCTTCAGCTGCATCAGATGCTTTTGCTTCTTCAATCGCTTGTTCTGCCATTGCTGCAGCCCAATCATCACCTGTATCTTCAGTACTCATTCGTTCTTATTCCTATAATTCTGAAAGATCTCGAGCTTTGCCCTTACGAGTCACCAACTGTAGCTCTGATTTTACAGTTTCTGGTCGTGCAATCTTGTCACAAATCCGAAGCGCCATATTTTCTCGAACTTTACCGACTTTACAACGGAAAGTAGGTAAATCTTCAACTCGCATTAAAACATGCTCAGGCAGTTCAACTGGGATAATATCTCCCGCCTCAAAATTCATAATGTCTTTCAAGCTGACTTCTTGTTCAACGATGGTGGTATCAAAACCAACATCTACATCCATAATTTCATCTTTAAGTGCTTGTGACCAACGCATATCAGTATCTTGCTTGTCACTTTGAACACCCGCATCAAGCAATTCACGGATCGGTTCGATCATTGAATACGGCATGGTAATGTGAAAATCCCCGCCGCCGCCATCCACTTCAATGTGGAATGAATTCACTACAACCACTTCTGTTGGGCTAACGATGTTCGCCATCGCAGGGTTGACTTCGGCATCCAGATATTCAAACTCAACATCCATGACCGGTGCCCATGCATCTTTGTAATCTTCAAAGATAATTTTCAATAATAATTGAACAATACGTCGCTCAGTCGGCGTAAATTCACGCCCTTCAATTTTTGCGTGGAATCGTCCATCGCCACCAAAGAAATTATCGACCAAAATGAAAACTAGTCGCGCTTCCATGGTAATCAGCCCTGTTCCTTTCAATGGGCTGAAGCGAACCATATTCAAACTTGTTGGCACGAACAACGTATGCACATACTCACCAAACTTGAGCATTTGTACGCCGTTAATTGACACCTCTGCGGCTCGGCGCATCATGTTGAACATACTGATGCGCAAATGCCTTGCAAAGCGCTCATTAACAATCTCGAGCGTTGGCATTCGTCCGCGAACGATACGATCTTGTGATGAGAAGTCATATGAGGCTGCCACACCGGAGCCATCACTTACCTCTTCCTCTTCTACGTCATCGACACCATGAAGTAGCGCATCAATCTCGTCTTGGCTTAATAAATCACTCACAAGTTAGCCTTCATCATTGGGTTTGCACTTGAAGAAGCGCAAACTATTGCATCACAAAACCAGTAAACAGCACTTTCTCAACCACCTTACGTCCGGTAATTGGCTGCAGTGTATTTTGGACATTTAACAACGCTTGCTGACGCATTTCGTCTTTACCTGCTTGGGTACTCAACTTCTGAATTTCTGCACCACTAAAGGTTGTTAATAACGCATCTTCAATCAAAGGGATGTGTTTCATCGTCGTCGTGTTGTCATCTGAGCCACGCACCATTAGTTGAACTTTGATTTCAACCAGTCGAGCTCGTTTAGGTCCGGGTAAGTTAAATAAGAATGGTCGCGGCAAAGCAACATAAAATGCTTCTTCAACTGAAACCTTTTTTTCAACTTGTTCCGCTGACTCAGCGACGGGTTCTTCACCACCAGCTAGGAAAAACCAAGCGGCACCGCCACCTGCCAGCAATAGAACGACGACAATCCCGATAATAATAAAGAGCTTTTTCTTACTCTTTGGCGCACCGGTTTCTTCTAGTTCCAGAGATTCTTCTTCAGCCATTTTTGTATCCCATCAACGCATGCAACACTTTCATTTAGTTATAGGGCTATAGATTACCTACTTAAGCGTAATAATCTATACCCGTTTCGTAACTTGTTGCTTGATTTGTGCTTAATACCAGTTCTTCTGCTGATATTTCCAACTGCTCTTCTGCAGAATAGCCTATTTGAGTCTCTTCTTCATGACGACTTTGACCATGATTTTGTTCTTGAGAAACTTGCCCATCAGCTAACTCCATGCCGTGCTGTTGCAACATTTCTCTTAAACGTGGCATCGCTTGCTCAAGAACATCCCTTGTTTGCGCTTGAGAAGCTTGGAATTGAACTTGTGTTTGATCGCCCTGCACTTGGATTTTCACAACCATGCTGCCAAGTTCGGCAGGATCAAGACGGATCTCAGCATGCTGCACACCGCGATTAACTAGTCCCAACAATTGCTTTTGCATGACCGGGGCAAACCGTTGAATGACTTGAGCCATCGACAAGCTTGCTTCACTAGGTTGCCTTAAAGAAACTTGAATTTGCTGCACATCTTGCCTGACTTGAGCAGAACTTTGCAGACTATGACCGACAGACTGCAAGCGGTTATCAAGTTCCAATTCAAACGCTTTATCAACGCCTGACACCTCAAGCCCTAGACCTTTTGCGGAATGAGCCAATTGCATTGCCTCTTGCGAAGCCGCAAGCAAGCTTTTCGCATCTGTCTGAATCTTAGGTATCAAATCAGCCTTCTTGCCAATCTCCAGCTGTGCTTTAGCCAATTCTAAATTTTCTATATTCTTTTGCGGCTCTTTGCCTAAGACTTCAGCAGCAGAAATAATCGTGCCATTAGGCGGCGCGGTCAGTGAACGTTCTGATCCTTTCAAAGCTGCTGACAAAGCATTTTCAATCGGTTGCGACGATTTTATTGCATCTTCCGCACTTCCTTTCAACATAAGATTTAGTTGCTTCGAAATCTCTGATTGAACAGGTTCCGCTGCTAGATTTTGCTTTGCTTGTTCAGGTTTCATGGCTGAATTAACTTGCATTTGAGCTTGATGGACAAGCTCACTTGTCTTACCCGCAGTTGACATGCTTACGGTATCTGCGTCACTGAGCAACGTCGGGGATTTGAAATCAGCTTGAGCGTTGTTGGGCTCGGCCTTGCTAAACTGTGGTGGAACTTCAACCTTTGCAGGTTCAAATTTCACAGTCACCTTTGATTCTAAATTTGTAGATTCTGTTGGCTTAACAATTTTATCAACCGCGAGTGTTTGCGGCTCGACTTGAATTTGTGCTCGAGCACTACTGTGATCTTTCTTATCAGTTTGAGTGACATGTTTGCTTTCAGCTAACTCAACATTTAGTTCAGTGAATTTCAATGAAGAGCCAGATTTGCTCTCTGTGACTTCTTTGCTAACAACAGGCTTGTTCTCAGCAGCGTCTTCACTGATAACAGCTTTACCCTCATGACTCGCTTTATCAACAATCTGAGTATTTTCTGCTCCAGTTGTTTTCGTTGAAGAATCAATGTTTAACTTACTTTTTTCTTGCTGTGTCGCGAACTGATTGGCTGCAGAATTTACGGTTGACCCTTTTTGCCTAGATTCATTTTCTAACGCAAAGTACCTGTCTTTATTGTAACGAGACTGCTCGACAAGCTCAGGCTCATCTTGTGTACCATTCACAAATCGCTCAGTAAAAATGTGCTTAGACTCTTGAGTGCCTGCATTCGTGTTCGTAGATTGGTTAGCCCGCTGCATATCAAGTTTTTGTGAATCAACTATCTTGCTTTCAGATTTACTGACGTCTTTTGCGACATCCACGCCTGCCACAATGCTTGATGCTTTATCTGTTATTGAAACATCGCCTTTCAATGGAGTCACGGCCTCAAATTGCTCAATACTGTCTTCAATCGGTAAAATGTACTTTGTGGGCTTTCCAGGGTGTTGCTCAACATTTCCCGGCTGCAGCGGAGTGGTTTCTTTTTCTTTGCTTGGCTTCAACGCTGGAGTCACAGGCTCAGAAACGAGAAGTGATTGCGATTTTAAATCGGCAATAGTTACTTTCTTTGCACCTTTATCTTCAAGCGGCAAGTCCTCACCCGAATCAGCGGCAGATTTCTGACTTTTGTCGATTTGCTCTGACATCGCGATTTGCTCAAACACCATTTTAGCACTACTTTGCTGTGCTTGTTGCTGCGAAGTTTTTGGAGTTTCATTGGTGTGCGATTCAACATCAGCGGCGACTGAAGATGTTGCCAGTGTTGAAGAATAGTTTTGCTTAGCCTTCGAAAACTCCGCAGAAAAAACCTCAGAATCAGACACTTGCAAATCAGCGCTTGATTTGCTTAAGTTCGTTTCTGTGGTTATACCCATCAGCGTATTAGTTAACTGCGACATGAACTTCTCCAGAATTCTTTTCCATTCATAACCGAACACCCCATCTTGTAAACAATCGGCTTATGTGAACGCTTGCATGGTTGCCCGGTGCAACACTCGAAGATAATGCAAACTTAGAGCCAACTTTTAACATATGGAACTCCCGACACTTAACAGAGTTCTTCGCCGATAACAAAAGGCGTCAAAAAAGTCGATGGTTCAAGGGGTTCCCAGTAAAGCAAACAAAATACACCTCAAATATTTGGGGAGCTTTTATCTTATTGAGCGCTTTCTGAAAAATTGTTGAGAGGCAAATTCATCAAACATTTTCTGCTCGGCTTTTTGAGCCTTCACCGCTTTTTTCTCGGCTTTATGTTCTAACAACAACTCTACCGCTTTACGTTTTTTCTGCTTTTCAAGCCAATGAGTTTGACGATGCTGCCGCTGATTATCAGCTTCCGCACATGCTTTGATCTGCTGCGCGATTGCATCATCAATTTGTTGCACAAAACGATGAAATTGATGATAAGCACTCGCACTAATATTTTGTCCCTGTTGCATGGACATCTGCTTCATGTAGTCCAAACGATAATTTTGCAGGGCTTGTTGTTGGGCATCTCGTTTTTGGCACTCCATCTGCGCTGCCCGCAACTGCATCCCGGCTTGCTCTTCAGCATCAGTCGCCAATTTGAGTACAGTTAAGAGCGGATCAGGTCTCGCCATTATTCACCTCACGCGTTGCATTGAGCCGCAAGCTGCATCAACATTAGCTCACCATCAGCAAATGCGATCGATTCAGACATCGACTGTCTTAAAAACGCATTCATTGCAGGCTGAAGACGTATTGCATTGTCAATTCGAGGGTCACTGCCTTGAGAGTAAGCACCAATAGAAATTAAGTCTCTATTTTGTTGATAAAGCGCATAGGTTTGCTTTACTTTGCGCATAGCTTCAAGATGCTCATCTGAAATCACCATGGGGGCAACTCGACTAATGGAACCTTCAACATCAATGGCCGGGTAGTGACCTGAGTCAGCTAATTCACGAGACAATACGATATGACCATCTAGAATCGCTCGAGACGCATCAGCAATGGGGTCTTGCAAATCATCACCTTCAGTTAATACCGTATAAAATGCAGTGATTGAACCTTGGCCTGGCCCACCATTACCAGCCCTTTCCACTAATTTAGGTAGCTTTGCAAAAACTGAAGGCGGATATCCTTTAGTTGCTGGCGGCTCACCAACGGCCAGCGCAATCTCACGCTGCGCTTGGGCATATCGAGTCAGACTATCCATCAATAAAAGGACGTTGTAACCTAAATCTCGAAAATACTCTGCGATTCGAGTTGATGTTTCGCAGGCACGTAAACGCATTAACGGCGATGTATCTGCTGGAGCAGCAATCACAACAGAGCGAGCTCGGCCTTGTTCGCCTAAAATTTCTTCAATAAACTCTTTAACTTCTCGACCACGCTCACCCACTAAGCCAACAACAATAATGTCTGCCGTGGTCCCACGCGTCATCATTCCAAGTAAAACACTTTTACCGACACCAGAGCCTGCAAATAAGCCCATGCGCTGACCTTTGCCAACTGTTAGCATCGTATTAATTGCACGAACTCCCACATCTAATGGCTCCGATATCGCGCGACGTGCTAATGGATTAATTGTTTGTCCGTGCCGAGGTGCATGCTGTTCGGTATGTAAGGCGCCTAAACCGTCGAGGGGCTGGCCGTTGCCGTCCAACACTCGCCCTAATAAAGACAAACCTACATTTAGTCCGGTTTGCTCTCCCAGTGGCGTAACTTTAGCTCCAGGAAGCACCCCACGAAGCTCTTCAATTGGCATTAGGTATAAGAGTTCATCATCAAAACCTATCACTTCGGCTACCAGCTCACCCGCAATCGTTTCAATCGAACATAAACTGCCGACCGGCGCTCGGCAGCCGCTTGCTTCTAATGTTAAACCTACGACACGAACCAATTGGCCACTCGCTACAGCTCGAAAAGACGGTAAGCTGCCAGCTCGCTGTTTGAGTTTAGTCAGTAGTTGGTGTTGGCGATTCTGCATCTTGGTCACCTTGATGACGAGCGGGTTCTGGATCGACAGTCGGCTCTAGGCTCACTTGAACGGAGGGCTCAGCACGCTGATCAATGATGGCTTGTTCAGTCTCGGATGGCCCGACTTGTGGATTTTGTATATCGGACTTTGATGCTGCAGAAGGCTGTGACTGTTCAAGCGCCTTTTCTTGCTGCTGGATTTGGCTTTCTAATTGAGATTGTTGCTGTGCAACTTGCTCAAAAATACTGCGCATTCTTGTTTCTAAAGTCACGTCAACGCGTGATCTCTGACTATCAACAATACAGTCCCCTTGTGACAAACTTGGATCCAGCTCTATCTTCCATAGGTTACGTTGTAATTGCTCTTCACTATATAGTTCCTCAACGAGTTGCGCGTCCTGAGGATGCAGCCGAATAGTCACTTGCTGCTCTTTGATAGGAAGAGAGTCAACTCCCTGACGAAGCGCTGCTAAAATATGCTCCGGACTCGTTTTAAGTTCATGTCCAATCACGGCACGACTTAATCCTGACACCAAGTTCAGCAGCTCCAACTCAATTTGACTATCGAGTATGGCAAGGGGTTGCTGAAACTGTTCGATGAGTTGGCTGAGTTGTTCCAACTGAGTTTGAGCCTCGGCAATGCCTTGCTCATAGCCTTGCTGCTGCCCTTGCTCTAGCCCTTGAAGGTGACCTTGCTCTAGCCCTTCCAAGCGCCCTTTTTCGAGACCGTTTTGATAACCTTCTTGCTGACCTTGTTCAAAGCCTTCGGCTTCTGCTTGCGCTCGAATATCTTCTATTTGCGCCATTGTTGGTGGCAAAACAGATTCTTGTTCTTGCTTTTCCACCTCTGGGTGATTGGCTTTTTTCCCAAAAAGATTCGCTGGAGATTCAATGGCGTCCTGAGTCACATCAGGCAATTGCCAATGTGCGAAACTAACATCGGCTTCAAATGCTTCGGTTGAGTGCTCTTGTTGGGGGGCTTTTGTGCTCATAATTATAAGAACTCGTCTCCACCGCCACCACTTAACATAATTTCTCCACTATCACTTAAGCGACGAGCAATAGACAGGATCTCTTTTTGTGCGACTTCAACTTCACTAATTCGGATTGGCCCCATTGCTTCTAGGTCATCAGCTAATAACTCTGCGGCACGTTTAGACATATTGCCCAGAATCTTATCCTTCAATGCATCATCTGCACCTTTAAGCGCCTTCATCAATACTTCTTGCTGGATTTCTCGAAGTAGCGCTTGGATGCCGCGATCATCAACGTCAATTAAGTTTTCAAATACAAACATCATATCTTGAATTTGCTGCGCCATCTCTTCATCCGATTCGCGCATGGTCTCCATCAACTGCCCTTCAACACCAGTATCTAGGTAGTTCATGATATTTGCTGCCGCCTTCATACCGCCCATCTTCGCAGCCTGTGCGCCACCTTGACCAGCAAACTGTTTCTCCATGATATCGTTCAACTCTTGTAGAGCTGCAGGTTGCACCTCTTCTAAGTTGGCGATTCGCATCATCAAGTCAAGCCGCGTATTTTCAGGGAACTGCCCAAAAATTTCAGCAGCTTGATCCGGTTCCAAATAAGACAATACAATGGTTTGGATTTGAGGATGTTCGTTTTGAATAATCGTTGCCACTTGGCGGGCATCCATCCATTTCAATGACTCCAAACCTTTGGCGCCACTTCCCATAATAATCTGTTCAATTAAATTACCGGCTTTATCTTCACCAAGTGCAGCGGTTAACGCTTTACGGACGAACTCTTCACTATTAAAACCAATCGATGAATATTTCTGAATATCATCAAGAAACAGCTTATGTACACCGATCACTTTCTCCTGGCCAAAATCTTCAAGAGACGCCATCGACATCCCCACTTTTTGAACCTGTTTAGGCTCTAAGTGTTTTAAGATGGATGCAGCATCGGCTTCGCTCAAACTTAAGAGCAAGATCGCTGTCTTTTCAATGCCGGTTAATGAGTCAACATCAAAGTTTGCTGAACCAGCTTTGTTCTCGCCATTATTGTCCGTCATCTTCTTCTACCAACCAACTTTTAATAACCTGTGTGGATAATTCCGGCTCATTGGCAACGAGAGCACGAATCGCCTTAATCATATCATCGTCTTTATGTAAGTCTGGGATTGTAATCGAGCCATCGTCAGCATAACTATACTCAGCCTCAGGACGATTTAACATGCCCAGCGTATCAGCCGCATACTGGTCTTCAATTTCAGCAAGCTCTTGCCCAAGTTTAGGTTCTTCTGGCATATCGATTTTTTCAGGTGAAACTAAACGTTTCAACATAGGTCGCACGACTGTCAGAATAAGAACCAGAACAATGATTGCGCCAACGGCTAGCTTGATGGCACGCCAGAACCAAGGCTGCTCCCATATTGGTGGTTCAGGGACAGCTTCTACCAGCTGATCCATAAACGGTACAGTAACAACCTCAAGCATATCACCGCGCTGGGTATTAAATCCGACCGCTCCTTCTAGCAAGCGACGAATATTCGACAACTCTTGCTCTGTCCGTGGTACTCGATTGACTTGCCCCTCTTCAGTCGCTGCAGCGGTTTTAAAATCAATCGCAACGGAGACACTCACTCGACGAACAACGCCAATTTGCTGACGGGTATGACTAATCGTGGTATCGAGTTCGAAATTACGCGTCGCCTCTTTGTGGCTATTGCCTGAAACGTTTGCTTCGCTTCCTTGGCCCGTTGCGTTTTGTGGAATGTTAGATTCAGCAGGCGGCTGATTTGACAATGCACCAGGTACACCACCATTGGTATTTCCCACGGAATTGTTTTCAACAGTCATTTCACTTCGAAGCGCTGGAATATCTGGGTTGAAGCGTTTTGCGGTTTGCTCTACCGCAGTAAAGTCCATACTCACATCAACCTGAGATGTAAAATTCTCAGGCCCAAGAATAGGCATGAGAATAGAGTCAATTTTAGTGCGATATTCGGCTTCTTTTTGCTGCACAAGCTCTAGCTCTCGACGCGCTCTGGCGGATACACCGTCTTGACTACCTGAATTCAACAAGCGTCCATTTGAATCCGTCACAGTCACTCTTGATGGCTCTAACCCATGAACAGCTGAAGCAACAATATCAACAATTGAATCGACTTCTTCTTGCCCTAAACCACCACGACGAGCATTTATAACAACGGTAGCGCTAGGTTTCGATTTATTACGTGCAAAGACATTTTCTTTTGGTAGTGCCAAAATCACTTTGGCTCGACTAATACTTTTAAACTCTTCAATCGCACGCGCTAAGTTCAGTTCTTGGCTTTGTTTAAGTCGCGCAAGCTCCATGCGTTGACTCACACCAAACTCACTACCTTTACTCAAATAGTCTTGATTCGTTGATGCGCTATCAAGGCCTGCACGGCTCAGCATCATTTTGACATCTTGATATTTGTCTTCAGGCACTTTGAGTACATCGACATCAATTTGATAAGATATTTTGTTCTTATCTAAAACATCAAGTACCTGAACCATTTCTTGGGTATCCATCTTACCCAAGGGTCTAAACTCAGGCTCTTGAGCCCAAAGCATGATGAACACAGCCAAAGCAAGGCAGATCGCCAAAGCAAGAATCATCGTCACTTGACGAAGCATATCTGCGCTGCCTAAGCTGCCAACGACACCGGATTTAGTCTCTTGACCCAGTCCACTATCGACTGTTGAAGGATCAGACCCTACCACCATATCTGTACTCACGTGATCACCTATTTTTCAGAAAACTTCATTAAACTGGCATGCTCATAATTTGCTTATAAGCATCAACCAGCTTATTACGCACTTGCACGGTTGCTTCGAATGCGACACCGGCTTTTTCTCGTGCAATCACCGTATCAGACAGTGTCACTGTCGAATCGCCCATTTCTAAGCGCGTGGCTAAATTAGCCGATGTACTCTGTAATTCGCTGACATTGCCTACAGCTTGGGCAAGTAACTGTCCAAAATCACTCCCCGTAGTGTTGTTGACTTGTTGGGTAATTCGAGGCTGGATTGCACCAGGAGTCACTTCACTTTTAAGTGACTGCATTTCTTGAAGTAAAGAATTAGCGCCGATTTGCATACCAAGGCTCCTGTCGCCGAATAATTGACGAAAACTGTATCGATACTTTGATTCTGCAATTAGTTTGCCAAGATGTTAGCAAATAGAAGAATCGTCACCGAAGTGACGATTATTGGCTCAATCTGATGTCATTTTAAGCACGCGACAATTAAAGCTGTGCCAAGGAGGGAGTTATGCAGGGATTTGTACACCCATATCACGCATTTTGGCCATTTTATATCTGAGTGTTCTCGCACTAATACCAAGTTTTTCAGCAACAAGTTTTCGACTCCCTTGGCATTGCGCCAAAGTTTCCAAAATAATCACATGTTCTTGTGCTTTCAATTCATTACCAAGCCCTTCTGGCTCGTTAACTTTAGATTGCGGCGCTGATTCTGGGCTTGCAGCCATCGCAGCTTCCTCATTATCAATAATGATATCCGTCGCCACAATTTCTTGGCCATTCGCTAAAATCAATGCACGTTGAACGACATTATCTAATTCTCGGACATTGCCAGGCCAACGATGAGTTAACAATCGACGTATGGCACTATCATCAAGCTCTGGAATTTCAGAAATATTAGATAATTTGGCATGCCGCTGAATTAAATGTTTTGCTAGAGGAATAATATCTGCTGGCCGTTGATTTAAAGCAGGCCAACTTAATGGAAATACATTAATTCGATAGTAAAGATCTTCTCTGAACTTCCCATCTGCAACCACTGCTTTTAAATCTCGGTTAGACGTTGCCAAAACTCTGACATCTAGCTTAATGGTTTTACGACCACCTAAGCGTTCCACTTCGCGTTCTTGCAATACCCGCAATAGTTTCGCTTGTAACGCTAGGTCCATCTCAGAGATTTCATCAAGCAAAATCGTCCCACCTTGCGCTTGTTCAAACTTACCAGGGCAAGCTTGATAGGCTCCAGTAAATGCACCTTTTTCATAGCCAAATAAGGTTGCCTCAAGCATATTTTCTGGTATTGCTGCGCAATTAATTGCCACAAAGGGTTCTTCCACTCTAGCGCTATTTTGATGAATATAGCGTGCTAGAACTTCTTTGCCAGAGCCACTCGGCCCCAAAATCATGACAGAAGCATCTGAGCTAGCGACCCGCTCTGCAAGTGATAACAAAGCTAAACTCTTGTCATCTGCAACTACGGGGGAATCAATATCTGCAGTCTTAGTTAAGTAACGTGAAACCTGATTGAGGAGCACTTCTGGCGCAAATGGTTTTGCCAAATAGTCGACGGCACCCAACTTAATGGCACTCACCGCACTGCCAATCGTTGCAAACGCAGTCATCAATAGCACGGGTATTTTGGGATGATGTTGTTGTAAGTAATTCAACAGCCCCATGCCACCAATACCCTCCATTTGCACATCACTAATCACCATATCAAAGTGATTTGCTTTGAGCGCCACAATTGCATCTTCTGCTGACGCAACATCAACACATTCATATTGTGCCAGTAGCAGTGTGTCCAATAACGCTTCACGTAAAGCATGGTCATCCTCAACGAGTAGTAATTTGGCTTCAGACATACTGCGCCTCCTTATTGACCTTGCTACCTTCTACATAATGAGCTGGAAAAGTTAGGGATATTTTGCAACCCACATCTTTAATGCAGCTTAATTTAATTTGACCACCATGGTTATGAACCACAGATTGCACAACTGCAAGCCCTAAACCAGTACCTTGTGGCTTAGTGGTATAAAATGGCTCTAGTACTTTCGCTTGTAGCTCTGGCTCAAGTCCCTTGCCATTATCAACAACATCAATGCAAACTTGCGATTGTTCCTCAAAGCAATGCAGCGTCACTTGATCTGCACCAGCCTCGAAGCTATTCACAACAAGATTGTTAATCGCAGAACTAAGCGCCCCACTGTTTGCCATTATTGGAGATGAACTTTGATTAATACACCTTAATTTACTTTGGTGACGCTCAGCTAACGGCTCGCAGTTCGCCATCACTGAAGAGAAGATTTCTTCTACGGCGGTGGGCTCACCCAGCGCTTCATGACGACCTTTAGCCATCAACAACATGTCATTAACTTGACCTTCAAGCTCATTCAACCGGTCCACTAGCTTGGTTTGAAACTTGTTTTTCGCTGCATCTGAAAGCTTGGAGCTCCCTAAGTTAGACGCGTATAACAATGCCGCTGAAAGTGGTGTTCTAACTTGGTGAGCGAGAGTTGCAACCATTTTCCCTAGCGCAGACAAGCGTTGTAAATGTGACAGGTTTTTTTGCAATAGGCGCGTTTCGGTTAAATCTGTTAATACGATTAACTGCCCAGGCTCAGGGCTCAGCGGCGTAATTGCAATTTTTACTCGACGCCCATTTCGAAGCGAGACTTCATGACCATCATCATCTTTAGGCGAAAACGAGCGATTGATGACATCAAGCCAACGCATGCCTTGCAAAGGCCGCCCGAGAAGCTCCCTTGCGACAGGGTTTGCTTCGGTTACAAAGCCATCACCATTGAGAATAATAATCCCAGAAGGCATTGCCTGAAGAATATGCTCCATTCGATTCGACATATTCGCCGCCTCTCGCGCAGGTAAATCGACCTTGCTGCGGGTCGTATATGTTTCAATAGATACTGGATTGGCAGACATGCTCACTCCGTCAAAAAATATGCTCTACAGCTGTCACTGCAGTTTCCGTGCCAAAGCCCAAACCAGACAAACGCAAAGCGTTTACCTATCCTTTTACCGAGCCATTATTAACGAAATTAGGTTATCTTGAACTGTTGAGAAA
The DNA here is from genome assembly GCF_014647855.1 of Shewanella gelidii. GTDB lineage: Bacteria > Pseudomonadota > Gammaproteobacteria > Enterobacterales > Shewanellaceae > Shewanella > Shewanella gelidii. Next base: position 117,152 of record NZ_BMPZ01000001.1, read on the forward strand.
TTGTACTAATTTATTGAGAGATATCAAAAAGCCCAAGTTAATAACTTGGGCTCGGTCAAAAAAACAACAAGGATTTAGCAAAAATTAATCTTTACTCATGCCGTATTTTCGCATCTTTTCGACTAATGTCGTTCTCCGGATACCAAGCATTTCTGCTGCACGCGCAACCACACTATCTTGCTGCTCGAGGGCCTGACGGATCATGTCGACTTCAAGCTCTGCCAGTAAATCTTTCAGATTCACGCCTTCTGGTGGCAATTCTGACGGGAACTTAGACTCGGGTAATTCAATCTGTTCTTCGTCACTAAAAATAGCTGCCAATGCATCTCTTTCTAGTTGCTCCTCACTGACCTCAACGCAATACTCCGGCACATCGATATGACGATACTTAATGGGTAAGTCATTTACATCTACTAAACCACCAGGATACAAAATCGTTAAGCGCTCGACTAAATTAGATAGCTCTCGAACATTGCCCGACCAACTATGCTCTTTTAATGATTCTATGGCACGTTTTGTGAAGCGAACTTTTCCTCGGCCTTCATTGTAAACACGGCTAACAAGTTCTTGTAGTAATAGTGGGATATCATCTTTGCGTTGCTGTAAAGATGGCATTTCAATTGGGAAGACATTCAAGCGGTAATATAGATCTTCTCTGAACTCGCCGGCGGAGATCATTGTCTCTAAGTCACGATGTGTTGCGGTCACAACTCGAACATTCGTCGTCAGTGTCTTGGTGCCGCCCACACGTTCAAATACTTTTTCTTGTAACACCCGTAGCAATTTAACTTGCATTTGCAATGGCATATCACCGATTTCATCGAGAAATAAGGTGCCATTTTCTGCTAATTCAAATCGCCCTTTTCGGCTACTAATCGCACCGGTAAAAGATCCTTTCTCATGACCAAACAGTTCACTTTCCAGCAACTCAGCGGGTATCGCACCGCAGTTAACTGGAATAAATGGACCATCACGACGATCAGAGAGATAGTGAATATTGCGAGCCACAACTTCTTTACCTGTGCCAGATTGGCCTAGCACCATCACAGTAGCATCTGAATTGGCCACTTGGCTGATGAGGTGACGAACATTGGCAATGCCTTCACTTCTGCCAACCATACTTCTAAACAGCTTGGTTTGATTTGCGCTAGTCGGTGCTTGAGGCTTCTTCGCTTGCCCAAATACTTGGCAAAAGTGCAAAAGCTCTGTGAGCTGAGGGTAATTGAGTGGTTGTTCGATAGTCCCTAAAAGGTTTGTTTCATCAAAGAGATCAAGTTCACCGAGCAATAGGAAAGGTTGCCATGCACTGGCGCGGCAAAATGATTGAAACTCGCTTAAGGGTGCACTGCCAGCAACTAATACGACTGCACGATAACGCGCATGCATTAATTTTTCGGTCAATTGTTCAGGTAAAACTAACTCGACACTTTCGCCCAGAAACTCAAAAATGCACGATAAGCTCTTCACTCGCTCAGGCTGGTTTTCAACTAATAAAATTCGTTGGTCTGTCTGCATCATTCAATAAGCCATAAAGCGCTAAAATTTGTTGATTTGCATTAAATTCATCATCATATGCATCACTACATCATAGCAAACTACACGGAATAATTTGTTCCAAATCTGGTTTAAGATGAATATTGTAACATCAGCCGAGGATAAGCAAGTATATGATGGCGAATATGCCCGACAGACTTGATTTTAGTTCATTTTTAAAGCGAAAACCCTAACCAAGATGAGAAGAAACGATTAAAGTTTCACTAGAATCAGAATAAGACGCTGTTACCGATGTAAAGACACTAGGCGCAATATTAGCGCCTTAGCGTATACAGATTTTAAGCGTTTTCTAGACCTTCAGCTGAGGTCAACTGGTGATGCTCAGCAGGTATCGCATCCCAACCCTCTTTAATCGTTCTCAATAAACCAGACACTTCATCAAGTGCTTCGGCATCATTGTTTAAATTAGCTTCAGACAACCTACGAAGCATAAAATCATATAATGCATTTAAGTTTGAAGATATTTCCGCGCCAGCATCCATATCTAAGCTACCGTTTAATCCCGCAACAATACCAATCGCTTTACCGATTGCCTCGCCCTTCTGGGCATAGTCTTTTTGTTGTATTGAGTATTTGGCTTCAGCAATGCGACGTAAGGCACCTTCAAACATCATCTGAACTAAGCGATGCGGTGATGCCACCGCAATCTCACTCTCAAGTGAGACTTTTCGATATGATTGTAGTGACCCTCTCATAACTACCTTCCTATTTATTTGCATCTACGCTTTTATAAGCATTAATTTGTCGTTGGTGTTTTTTCCCTAAGTGCAAATCTGTTTGCAGTCGGGTCATCACCTTTTTAGCCTTCACTTTCAGGCTAAGTGTCATTTCTAGTTGCCTTTCTAGGTAGCTTGCATCAACAAACGTAGAGTCAGCAATTAGGGCATCAAGGGAAATTTGACGCTTACTGATAAGCTCTTGCAATTTAGAGACCAACTCTTCATCTTCTTGTGCTTGTTTCAGATCATTGATTTGTTTAAAGGCGGTCTGACAATCTAGATTAATATGATCAAGCTGCTGAACTAACTCGCGGTGCTGTTGCGATATCATAGGAAACATCCTGTGGTCGGATTGTGAGAAATGAGAAAACTAGGCGTACTACTATTTCTCTTTTCTCACTACGCCAGGCAATGAGTCAAGTCGCGCTTGTAAGTCTGCACTTTGCGAAGTGAGCTGACCGACTATCAAATCCATCTGGTTATATTGTTTATACAATCGAGCTTCTAAAGCCGACATTTTTAATGCGAAGCTTTCTCGGTCACTATTGAGGCGATCCAGTCGACCATCTAAAGCACTATCACGGCTATCAATGACGCCGCCAGTCTCAGTATATGCATCGAGGTAGCCTGTCATTTTCGCAACAAAGCCTGAGTTTTCGGCAGAAAACATGTCCTTAATATCTGACATATCATTCTTAAGGGCATCTTGAAGAATATCGTCATCAATTTCCAAAGTTCCGGAACGGGTGGTGGTCACCCCTAGTGAAGCTAGTGATAAATTTCCACTCGAGGTAGAAAAAGCTGAGGATATAACATTGCGAATCTGACTTTGAATACCACGAGGCAAGGCATCACCTTGCAGCACAGCGGCCTGTTCAGTATCAGCGTTATAGCTTGTTAACCCACCAATGGTTTCCATCATTTCATTGTAGGCACCTACGAACTCGCCAATCGCAGTCTCAACAGCGCCTGTATTCTTCGATACGGTCAACTTAGTTGTTTCAGCGACATCCGCATCTTTCAGGTTTAGTGTTACACCATCAATCGCATTTGTAATTTCATTACTACTAGAAGTTAACTTCAAACCATCCACATAAATAATCGAATCTTTTGCTTCTTGCAATTCGGTCATCGTAAAGGTGTCAGCCAACACGGTACCGGCGCCCGTATCGGTTGCTGTAACGGTAATATTATTGGCAATCCCCGTTTCATCAGAAGTTAAGACTAACTGTGCACCTGCATCACTGTTTACAATCGTTGCCGTTACGCCAATATTATCTTCGGAATCGTTAATCTTCGCGACCAAGGTTTGCAGTGTATCTTCAGTGGTAACCTCAATATCAAAGTCTTCACCATCGACAGCAAAATTCAATGTTCCCTCATCCAAAGCGGCAGTGACATCAGCGACCGCAATGGTGCCAACTTTTTGACTTTCAGCGAGTTGTTCAACAGAAATATTATAACTACCAGCCACAGCGGTATCGTCAACCGTTGCAGACAAATAGTCTCGTTGAGACAGTGAAGTTTGATTGCTTTCGAATGATTCAGCTTTCGATAAAAAATCTAAGCTGTCTTGGAAGGTAGACAATGCGCTTTTTAAACTGCCAAGTGCGGAGATTTCTGACGTAATCTCACCTTCTTTGGAGTTAAACTCGGCGACTTTAGGATCACGTTCAGAGCCGACAAGCGCCGATACGATGCCGTTAATATCTAGGCCAGAACCCAGCCCTACTGATGTTAATCCCATAGTTACCTCAACTAAACTCTTTACATCAACTTTTGCTATGCCTTAACGCCACAGTCCAATGATGTAATTCATACGCGAAGAACTCGGTTAGCGTTTTAAATACTAAGCCTCGGTCTTCATTAACAAGCCTTTGACATCCTGCAATTTTTGAGCCAACTCCAGTGCCTCATCACTTGGAATTTGGCGAATAATTTCTCCAGAGTCGATATCCATTACTTTAACCACGGCAGCTCCGGAGTCTTCATCCACGGAAAAAGCCAATCCTTTGTTCATCATAGTCACAACGTCTGATAATTGCTCAACGACTTCAGCAAGGGCTTCAGCATCCCGCTTCTCTTTCGCCGTCTCTTTTGAGCTCTCTTCAGTTTCGCTGACCGCTTTCACTAACCGCACACTCTCTTCTTCGGTCACTTTTGCACTACCGACCAAAGTAGGTTCTGCGACAGGTTTAGTTTCAGGCTTTTGATCAACACGGTTTGTTATAGATGGGTGGGGTACACCCTGCAAATTAATATCCATAACATCCTCTCTCAATTTAAACGTGCTAAGTTTCTAACAAAAGCTGATTCATCAACACTTAAAAACAACATCAATGGACTAATTTTACTCTCATCACACAAGCTAATTTTGAGCAAAAAGGAAGATTCAATCGTGAATCTTCCTTTAGAGTTTTACTAATCTTATTGATTCACTTAGCTTTTTACTTAGTATGTTAAACTAGTCTTTCACTAAGTTTAGCTAATTAAAGTAGCGATAGCGCGACCTGTGGTAGCTGGTTCGCCTGGGCTAACATAGACGAAGATGATTGCTGTAGAATTTGCTGCTTACTTAACTCAGCACTTTCTGCTGCGAAGTCAACATCTTGAATACGGCTTCTTGCATCTGCAACGTTGTTTTGTACATTGCTCAAGTTGCTAATGGTAAAGTCAAGACGGTTTTGAATCGCACCTAGGTCAGCTCGGTTACCATCAATCCCTGCAATCGCACCATCAATAATCGCAATCGCATTTTGTGCACCTGATGATGTACCAATATCAACTGTGTTCACACCGGCAAACGCACCTGTTGCCTCACCTGTAAATTCTGCAGTACCACCACCAGTTACGGTGTAAGAATCTGGAGAGCTTAGGGTTAACGCACCTGCTGCAGTAGCGACTACACCAGCGGTTGTAACGTTAGTTGCTGCTGAAACGACACCAGCTGCTGAAACGTTATTCAATGCTAGAGCACCAGTGGTGTTCGATGCTAACGAAGTAAAGTTAATATCTGCACCATTTGAACTAGTAATCGTCAAAGTACCATTATCTAAATTCGCCGTCACACCAGTTTCGCCCGAAGCATCATTAATTGCAGTCGCTAAATCTGCATTGTTCGAAATACCAGTTAAGTTCAGTGATGACGTGCTCGAACCATCATCTACATTCATGATCAATGAAGTATCAAAGGCTGCAGTTAAGTTTGCTCGAACATTGGTTTCAGCTGAAGCAGTAACACCAGTACCCGCTTGGTTAATTTTACTTGCAATTTCCGTAGCTGTATCTTCATCAGCAATAGTCACTGCTGTCGCGGCGGTACCTTGAGTGATTGTGATGTCACCTGCAGTTGTACCATTGGTACCAGCTGCTGCAGCGACTAATGCACCACCTAAAATTGAACCTGCAGCATCACTTTGGTAAGCACCAATACTAGATGCACCAATTGATTTTAACGAAACATCAATCGTTTGGTTCGCTTCAGAACCCACTTGGAAAGACTGAGTACCATATGAACCATCGAGTAGTGTTTGACCACCAAACGAAGTTGTTTCAGCAATACGAGTTAGTTCTGATTGAAGTGAGTTCACTTCTTTTTGCAGTGCCGCTCTATCTTCAGAAGAGTTTGAACCGTTTGCAGACTGGAGTGATAAGTCACGCATACGTTGCAAGATGTTTGTTGATTCTTGCATTGCACCTTCAGCGGTTTGAGCAATCGAGATACCATCATTCGCGTTACGCATCGCAACACCAAGACCATTAATCTGGCTGGTCATACGGTTAGAGATCTGTAGACCCGCAGCATCGTCTTTTGCACTGTTAATACGTAGACCAGAGGCTAAACGCTCCATTGAAGTGGCAGTATTTGATTGTGCGTTATTTAAGTTACCTTGGGCTCTCATCGAAGTAACGTTGGTATTTACTGAAATAGCCATAATTTATTCCTCTTCGCATTCCTGACTTAAATGATGCCTGTCTATCATTAAGCCAGGCGGATCTTATTGGTTACACTTAAGTTAACGGCACGAAATTTAGGAACTTTAATATTTTTATTGATTTTATAAAAATATTATATTTTTCAAAAAAATAGACTCCTATACAGGAGCCTATTCATACTAATAATTGCTATTAATTGGCTTTTAGTGCCTTCTTTTAGCCACCCAAAAGCGACAGCGCAACTTGTGGTAGCTGATTTGCTTGGGCCAGCATGGTTGAGGAAGACTGCTGTAGAATCTGCTGCTTACTTAATTCAGCACTTTCATTGGCAAAGTCAACATCCTGAATACGGCTACGAGCATCAGAAACGTTGTTCATCACGTTACTGAGGTTGTTAATCGTAAAGCTCATGCGGTTTTGAATCGCACCCAAATCGGCTCGAGACGCATCAATACTCGAAATCGCCCCATCGATAATTTCAATCGCTGCCTGTGCTCCGGATGCAGACGCAATATTGACGGTATTTACTCCAGCAAACTGTCCCGTTGTTTCACCGGTCAATTCAGCCGCAAGCGTTGACGCAGAGGTTACCGTATAGCTATCTGCCGAGCTAAGCGTAATGGCACCAACCGCAGTTGCAACTACACCAGCAGTGGTTACGTTTGTTGCAGCAGAAAGGTTACCATTGCCATCGATGTTTTGAAGTGCCAATGCACCCGTGGTGTTACTCGCAAGCGACGTAAAGTTAACATCAGCGCCGTTTGCCGCAGTAATCGTTAACTCACCATTTGAAAGGTTGGCTGAAACGCCTGTCTCACCAGAAAAGTTGTTAATTGCAGCGGCAAGGTCTGCATTGTTTCCAATACCTGTTAAGTCAATAGAAGCGGTTGCCGTGCCATCGTCAACATTCATAATCAACGATGTATCAAAGCCCGCCGTCAAATTCGCACGGATTCTTGTTTCTGCAGAAGCAGTAACACCTGTACCCGCCTGATTGATTTTTGAAACGATTTCCGTTGCAGTATCTTCATCGGCTGTCACGATATTAGTACCGCTTGTACCTTGAGTAATTGTCAACGTGTCGCCAGTCGAGCCGTTCGTCCCAGCCGGCCCCGTAGAAATAGCGCCACCAAAAATCGTACCTGCGGTATCACTTTGGTAAGCACCAATACTCGCGGCTGCAACAGACTTCAATGATACTTCAATAATCTGGTTGGCATCTGGGCCAACTTGGAATGACTGGGTTCCGTATGAACCATCTAATAGATACTGTCCACCAAAAGATGTGGTTTCAGCAATACGCGTCAATTCCGCTTGAAGTGAGTTCACTTCTTTTTGCAGTGCAGCTCTATCTTCTGCTGAGTTAGAACCGTTTGCTGATTGGAGGGATAGATCACGCATACGTTGCAAAATGTTGGTCGATTCTTGCATCGCACCCTCTGCAGTTTGCGCAATCGAAATACCGTCATTCGCATTACGAATGGCAACACCGATACCGTTGATCTGGCTGGTCATACGGTTTGAGATCTGCAGGCCTGCCGCATCATCTTTAGCGCTGTTAATTCGTAGGCCAGATGCTAGACGCTCCATAGAGGTCGCTGTCTTCATCTGTGCTTTGTTCAGGTTACCCTGAGCTTTCATTGATGTAACGTTAGTATTAACGGAAATAGCCATTGTATATTCCTCTTCTTAGTTGAACGCCAAGACTTGGAGCTTGGCTAAACTGCTAATATTGCTGACAGCTTAATTGTGTTTAGTCTCTACGCTTGCCACTAGATATAATCGAATAGTGATGTAGAGTTCACTCGACCAAATACTTGTGAAACGGCATTAAGTGCGAGTCGTTGTTTTTCATATTCAGTAATAGCGGTTGCATAATCTAAGTCTTCTAACATCGATAACGCGGTACTATTCACTATCTTTTCTTCGACATGGGCAGACTTGAAACTTTCTAAGCTGTTCAGACTATTGCCAGCCTTACCTCTTATTATGCCAATTTGATCTGTGCCACCCCGTAAGTAATCCAATATTTGTGCCAACTCTGAATTTCCTTGCGGCGTATTTGCTAATTGGCCATCTTCAATCACTGAGATCGCTTGATTTAAAGTGTCGAAAATACTGACCGCTGTTAAAGGTTCCAAAGTGAAAGAGTCACCTGCACCAGGGGTTCCAGAGATGTTGATAGCCATTCCGTTCACCTCTACGGCAGCGGTTGGGTCAAAATTCGTATCGGTATAAATAGAATTCGAACCGGAATCAAACACCTCCAATTGCACACCGCCAGTACCATTGTCAGTAAATGCAAATGTATAACTTTCTGGCGCGACAACCGTTCTAGGCGTACTGTTGGTTATTTCAGCACTCTTGACTTGGAAGTTTTCAGTCTGACCAGCCAAATAATTGGCACCGAAGTCTCCTAGCGGGTTGGGGGCGTTCATAAATATCTGATCACCCGGGATATTTGTTTCAATCGCGACGCCAGTCGCGACACCGGAAGTTCGTTCGCCTGAATCACCGGAGTAAATCATATTCCCGCTATTATCAAAGGCAAAAGGCTGCTGATCGGTTTTAAAGCCCGCAAAAATGTAGTTGCCAGATTCGTCTCTTGAATTTGCAATCGAGACCAGCTCTTGCAGTGACTCTCTCAACTCATCGGCAATGACTTGCCGATCACCGCTTTGCAAACTGCCGTTCATTGACCGAAGAATTTGATCTTTCATTGACGCGACAAGCGTTTCTGCGCTTCCTAGCTTTGATTCGGCGATTGCAAGATGGTTTGTCGCATAATCGATATTTTTCACAAACTGATCGATCAGCGCATTTTTGCCATTGAGGTTATCAATACCTAATGCTGCGACAGGATCTTCACCCGACGTTTCAACGCGTTTGCCACTGGATATTTTTTGAGTTGCCAAATTGACAGCGGACTGTTTATTCAGAATGCTGTTGCTATTTTGAGTAAACATTTGTGCGGTAGAAATTCTCATCATCTGCTCCTATCGCGTAGAACTAAATAGCGTTTCAAAAATCTGAGTCGCTGTGGTCATGATTCTGGCTGATGCTTGATATGACTGTTGATACCGCATTAACTTCGCAGCTTCTTCGTCTAGGTTGACTCCCGAAACACTTTGCTGACGCTCATAAGCTTGGCTGTAGATAATTTCAGCGGATGCACTCCGAACTTGTGCAGACTTACTACTACCACCAATACTTAGTTTGGTTTCTTCAAATAGGTCAACGAGTGTTGCATCACCATTTTCCATGTGTTTTGACTCACTCATCGTGGCCATTGCAACGGTATTCGTGTTGTCGCCTTTTGCATGAGAGAGATCAAATGTGAATCGTTCAGATGCTGTGGCTGTGGTGGTATTCAATTCAAAAGTAAAACCATGGGCAGAAATTGTCGGTGGTGTGCCCGGCGTAATAGCTGTGCCAGTGCTAATCGCTGTACCATTGACATCAAATACATCATAAGTACCTGCCAACATGTCAATATCAAAGGTCAGCTCACTATCCGTTAACGGAAAGTTCACAGCGTTTCGATCATCAATGCTCGTTAGCTTAACCGCCATGCTGCCAGAGTTTGCGGCGTCAGCCGTCACTTTGGGTGAGGCAGTAGCGAGTAATTCCGGGTCAGAAAAGGCGAGGCTAATACCAGCAGCAGCGCCGGATGTAGGGGAGATTTCAAAACGGTCTCGATCCGCAAATGCACCCGAGTCAATGTTAATAATAAAGCCATCACCACCTAGGAGCTGCGTACCTGCACCATTTAACGTAAGTGCTGTTTCTTTCCCTGTCAGATCATCAATAAGCGTATAGGTATCAGGTGTGCCTGTGGCAAACTTCAGCTCATATGAACTCCCCGTAAGCTGAGTCACGTCATCAATTTCCACACTTAAAGCGGCAGTCCCGGTATTGGTCGAAAAGGTTCCGACTCGTGTTGATGACACATTCGGATCATTAATATCAGTAAATAGGTTTTGTCCCATTTGACCGTTCAAATCAAAACCCTGGGATTGCATTTCATTAAATGAGTCGGCTACACCTAATGCAAGTTGTCCCAATTCATTAATCGCTTTACTCAACTCACCGTCTCTATACTTAAACAGCGCACCCAACTCGCCTCCCATCAACGCCCCATTCACATCTTGAACGGTATTATTAATCGTCGTCGTGAGCGTTGGCTTATTGGGAGATGGATCACCAGGTTTCGTTCCCATGCTCATGGAAACTTCACCAGATACCAACATCACCGAGCCACCGAGCATGATGCTTTTTGCACCATTGCCAATTGGAATCGTATTCACTTGTGAGTACTGACTAAGCTCTTGGATCAATGCATCCTGTTTGTCTAATAGTTGAAGGTCATTACCTTCTGACTTGACGATCTCGAGGTTAAGCGCACCGAGCTCATTACTGATTTCAGAAATACGGTCCGTAATCGTGGCAATTTGTTCATTGGTCTGCTGCAATTTGTCATCAAGACGAGATTGCATCTGATTCAGGCTGCCGGCAACTTGTTCAGCCGTAACTAAAGTTGAATTTCGGATTGCAATGTCATCAGGTAAACCCGCGAGATTATTTAAGCTCTCGTAAAAATCGGTCAAACTTTGCGGCACAACTTTGCCGACCTTAGAATATAATTCGTCCAGATCATTGAGCTTCGTTAGGCTCATTTCTGCTTCGCTCAGATTCGATTGCCCAATCCTTAGCTCTTTCGCCGCATACTGGTTGTAAACTCGTTTGACATCCGCAACATATGCTCCTGCGCCAAAATAGCTATCACCTATCTTTTGCGATTCATACGTGCCTTGTGTCGCGACTTGGCGGTGATACCCTTCGGTATTCGCATTTGCAATATTGTTACCGGTTACCGCAAGCTGTGCTTGAGATGCAACAACACCGGACGTTGCAATATTGAGAAGATCTAAGCCCATGATTCACCTCGCATCTGTAGGAAGGTGTTGGTAATACTTTTCATTATTCACCACCGCCATTGGCCATGATGTTGACTTCTTGAACTATCGTCTTCATGACTTTTATCACCTTATTCGCGTACTGCGGATCCGTTGCGTAACCAGCCTGCTGCAATGCGCGTATAAACTGCTCCGGCTTGTCAGCGAGCTTTTGCGCTTCTTGATAGCGGCTGTTGTTCGAAATGAAGTTCACAAAATCATGGAAGCTTTGTTCGATACCTTCATAAACGCGGAAATCTGCTTTCTGTTTCACCGCACGCCCTTGCTCATATTCGAGCGTATTCACTTGAGACTTTTCACCAGACCAACGCTTGTCGGCTTTGATATTAAAGAGGTTATGACTTGATTCCCCAGCCGACGTTTTGATGACCTTTTGGCCCCAACCAGTCTCTAGTGCCGATTGCGCAATAAGTAACTCAGGGGTTGTGCCTAAAGTATCTGCCGCTTTTTTGGCGTGAGGATACAACTGAGTAACAAAATCATTGGGGCTCTCAAAATTCAATTTGTCTTTCACAATCGCCATTGAAGGCTTGATCTCGCCAGATAAGACTTGCTGCAGTTCCAAGTTACTCGCTGCGTATTGGCTCGCATTTGATTGCGCGGTTATATTCATCGCCTTTGACGGCCTCGGGTCGCTTATCTCCACGGCCATACTTGCCTTTTGCACAGGACTCATGTTGCCGCGAAGGCCAGATGCCGGCATTAATTGGCTTGAATCGGGGTCTAATTGCTGAACCATTAGATCAGCTAAACCAAGCATTCCTTTATCTGACAAATCCATCGACATTTGCTGATCATGCATTTGCTCATAAAACTTGGTGTATTGACTGTTCATAGGACTGTCAGACTCAAATACAGCATTTGCATCACGCATACTCTTCATCAGCATCTGAACAAAAATACCCTCAAATTGCTGAGCGACTTCCTTAAGCGCACCCTTGCTATCTTGTTGCGCCTTACTACGCAATGAGTCAAGGCTACTTAAGTCAAGGAAGTGCGATGAGTTCGAGAGCTTTTCCATAACAAAACCGACAATAATTAGATGATGATTAACTCACCATGCAAAGCGCCTGCCATTTTTAGCGCTTCGAGTATGGCGAGAACATCTGACGGCGCGGCACCAACGAGATTGACCGCACGAACAAGTTCATCAAGCGTGGTCCCAGGATCAAACATAAACATGCGGCGGCTATCTTCAGCAACGTCAATGGTACTTTCACTAGTAACGACCGTTTCCCCACCAGCAAGTGGGTTTGGCTGCGAGACTTGCGTCGCCTCAGCGATGGTTACCGTTAAGCCACCATGAGTAACTGCAGCAGGGAACAACTGCACATTTTGCCCGACAACAATGGTGCCGGTTCGTGAATTGACAATGACTTTCGCTGCTTCTGATGCGGGTTCCACTTGGATGTTTTCTAACACAGAGAGAAAAGACACCCGTTGAGATACATCGCGAGGCGCGCTCACTTGAATTGATGAGGCGTCTAGAGGACGAGCCATTCCGGCTCCAAGAAGATCATTGATGGCGTCGGCCATCGCTTTCGCGGTAGAAAAATCTGCTCGACGTAAATTGAAAGTCAGAAAGTCGCCAGATGAAAACGGTGAAACCACGGCACGCTCAATGATACCGCCATTGGGGATCCGGCCCACGGTGGGCGTGTTTTGGATTACTTTGGAGCCATCCAAGCCTTCAGCACTGAATCCACTGACGACCAAACTCCCCTGCGCAATCGCATAAACATTCCCATCAACGCCTTTCAAAAACGTTTGGAGTAATGTTCCACCCCGTAAACTCTTCGCTTCACCCAAGCTTGATACTGTAACGTCAAGCGTTTGACCCGGCTTAATAAATGGGGGCATATCAGCATGGACGGCCACCACAGCAACATTTTTTACTTTCGGGCGAAAACTCTCCGGTAAATTAATGCCAAAGTTCTTCAACATAGTTTTAAACGTTTGCTCGGTATAACGAGTTTTCTCTCCCGTTCCTGGCAAACCGACGACCATGCCATAACCAATCAACTGGTTATTACGAACGCCCTGCACATTTGCAATATCTTTAATGCGTTGAGCATCAGCGGGCATTGCTATGATGAGAAAGAGCAGCATGCCAATCAGTGTTTTTGCTTTCATGGTAAGCCTCCCTAGAATGGCCATAAGTCACTCATAAAGAACTGACTCAACCATCCCACTTTTTGGGCATCAGCAAACGTGCCGGTACCACTATATTGAATTCGAGCATTCGCAATACGTTGCGACTCAATGGTATTGTCAGGACTTATATCCTGTGCTCGTACGATGCCCGTTACGCGTAGGAACTCATCACCATTATTGATAGATATCCATTTCTCACCGCGAACAACTAAGTTGCCGTTATTGAGAACTTTCATGACATTTGCCGATATGCTGCCGCTCAGGCTGTTGCTTTGGTCGGCATCCGACTCTCGCTTGGTATTCATATCGTCTTTGTAGCCAATATCGATAGACTTGCCGTTAATCGTGACGTTTTGACCTGCCGCAGTGATTGGGTTAAGTGTCAGATCTGAGCCTTTTTTAATCTCATTCGCGGCGCTTTTTGAAGCGCGTGTCGATTCCTGCAGCACAATCGTAATAATGTCTCCAACACGATGTGCTCTTAGATCGGAATAGAGGCTAGACGCTTGGCTACTTTGAAACAGTGATCCGGTCGGCTCAACTTTGGTTGGCGGCGCTTCTGGGTATACGGGCGCATAATAAGGATCGTCTGGAATGGGCTTTTCTTGGGTCGAGCTACAACCAACCAATAAAGCCGCTAAAGTTAATGCCATCAATCTAACCATGACATACTCCTTACAAATTCTGGTTCACGTAAGAGAGCATTTGATCAACAGCTGAGATCACTTTGGAGTTCATTTCATAAACTCGCTGACCTTCAATCAAATTTACCAGCTCTTCCGTCACATTCACGTTTGAAGTTTCAAGTGCGCCTTGACGAATCGAACCCATACCATCCAGCGATGCCGTGCCTTGGATCGGTGTGCCACTTGAACCCGTTTCGGTATACAAGTTTTGTCCCATCGCATCCAAACCTGCAGGGTTAATAAAGTCAGCCATACTAAATTGGCCCACGACTTGCGCTTCGGCAGCATCTGGCGTTTTCACCGAGACTTCACCTTCAGCAGAAACGGTAATAGAAACTGCGTTTTGTGGGATCGTAATTGGAGGCTGAACAACATATCCTGAACCCGGCGTTACAATTTGACCGGTGTCATCCAGTGTAAATTGTCCATTTCGAGTATAAGCCGCGGTACCATCTGGTAACTGAACTTCAAAAAATCCTGGCCCTTCGACCATCATGTCCAGCGAATTGTCTGTTGTTAGCATATTACCTTGGGTAAATTGCTTTTGCGTCGCGACAACTTTTGTCCCTGCGCCCACGTTCAAGCCATTGGGCAATTTAGTATTAGAGGCACTAATACCACCAGCCTGATTCACAGTCTGATACAGTAAGTCCTCAAACACTGCGCGGCTTTTTTTGTATCCAACAGTACTCGCATTGGCAACGTTATTTGAAATAACCGAAATATTCGTCTGCTGGGCGTCTAAGCCTGTCTTACTAATCCATAAAGCGGGATGCATAATCTATCTCCTAACTAATACGCATAAGTGAGGCAGAGGCTTTGTCGTTTTCTTCTGCGTTCTTCATCATTTTCACTTGCATTTCAAACTGTCGCTGCAAGTCAATTAGATTTGTCATTTCACTAACAGCATTGACGTTACTTCCCTCAATTGCGCCGCTTTCCAGCATCACTAAGGGATCTTGCGGAGCAGGGTTACCTGTTATTTGTCGGAACAAACCATCCTCTCCACGCATTAATTGATCATTACCGGGATTCACTAACTTGATCCGCCCAACCTCTTCAACGATATCTGCAGTCGCGCCCTGTGGACGCACGGCAATCGTACCGTCCTGAGCAATTTGAATTTTTTCTATAGGCAGTGGGAGAACAATTGGTCCATTATCTCCCATCACCGGGTTGCCTCGGCCGTTATGAAGCAGCCCAGTCGCATCAAACTTCAAACCACCACTACGGGTATATGCTTCACCACCGTCAGGTGCTTGAACCGCAATCCAACCATCACCATTAACGGCGACATCTAAATCTCGACCGGTACTTTTCAACGAACCTGACTGAAAATTGGCAGATGGGATCTCAGTCATGGAGAAAACTCGTGTTGGTAACCCTTCACCGAATGCCTGCATTGAACGGGCTTGAGCCATATCGGCTTTGAAGCCGTCAGTATTCGCATTGGCTAAGTTGTTGGCACGAACAGCTAAAGCATTCATGTTTTGCTTCGCACCACTCATTGCCACATAAAGAAATTTATCCACCTTAGGCTCCGTCAATCTTTTGCTAATACATTGTAAAAGCAATAACTATGCCATAAGAGCACACAAAGAGTTTTTGGTCATAAATAGGAGGTAAATCAGCAATTAAGCGAGAAGACGTTCTAGCCGTGATCACCGGAATCATTCTTCGAAAAGATAAGGAGGCGTTTGTTTATTCACCAGATAAGAATGAAGGCAAGGTGTTGCCGCCTAGCAGCACCTTGCCCCGAAACCTAACGGATCTGAAGGATGGTTTGGTTCAATGTATTGTTAATTTCAAGCGTTCGAGAATTCGCCTGGAAGTTTCGCTGTGCTGAAATCAAATCAACCAGCTCAGTAGTTAAATCAACATTTGACTGCTCAAGTGCTGATGAACGAATCGCACCGAATGTACCGGTATTCGC
Source organism: Shewanella gelidii (assembly GCF_014647855.1). Lineage (GTDB taxonomy): Bacteria > Pseudomonadota > Gammaproteobacteria > Enterobacterales > Shewanellaceae > Shewanella > Shewanella gelidii. The sequence goes on from NZ_BMPZ01000001.1 coordinate 133,110, forward strand.
TTCACCCGCAAGTGCAGGGCCTGAATCTAAGCTTGCCTTCCATGACGTATTGCCCACCTGAGTCAAACCTTGGTCATTACCAAAGCGAGCCAGTGCAACACGCGCTAGTGCGACTGTAGCACCATTACTATATTTTGCATTGATCAAACCGTCAGTCCCAACTTCGACATTCGTCAAACGCCCGACGGTTGTACCGTTTTGTGTCAGCTCTGTGGTTTCAAATGGCGCTGAATATTGCGTCGGATTATTAAATGTCACCGTCAACGTTTGCGAACCATCAGCACCAGGGCCAAGTACATCCGCCCCACCAATACCCAACGCTTCAGTGGTTAGCGTTGCTGGTGACGTGCCGGTGTAAGCACCTGCACTGTCAAAAGAAAGAATAGAGCCTTGCCAACCTCCGGTAGTCGCAGCATTTGCGGTTGAGTCTGCAGCACCATCACCCGTGGTATCCACACCATAGGCTTGACCACCACCAACAATATCAACTTGTTGACCGTCTACGGCATAATACGCAACCCAGCTACTTTGACCGGCAAACGATGCCCCTTGAGGCTTCACAAAATAGGTCGTCAAAATATGTGGTTCACCCAGAGAGTCGTATGTGGTGACTGCTGTGGCCTTGTTATAGGTACTCGAATCAGTTGGGTCAAAGTTGGCCGGATTGAGTGGCGTTTCTTTGACATCCAAATTCATTTGAATACCGACGGCAGATGTCATCGCTGGGCTACCCGCAGTATCAGGGATTTGAATCGGAGTCGTATTATCTAAACTCACAGAGTTTGACGTTCCCGTCACTTCATCAACGGGGAAAGCTCGAAGATAATTACCCGCGGAGTCAACCATGTAGTTATTCGAATCTAACTTAAAAGCACCGGCACGAGTAAAGGCGTAATCTTGGCCAGTTTGCTCAGATGATGTCACAAAAAAGCCACCACCATTAATCGCCATATCTAACGAGTTACTGGTAAATTGCAAGCTACCTTGTGAAAACTGTTGCGCAACTTGCGTAGTCGCCACACCGCCACCAACAGCCGTTTTGCTGTTAGAGAAAATTGAATTTGCATATACATCTGCAAATTCCGCTCTCGACTCTTTAAAGCCAATCGTATTGGCGTTGGCAATATTGTTTGCCGTCGTATTTAGATCTTTCTGCGCGGCAGATATTCCACTCAAAGCAATATTAAAAGACATAATGAACCTCTATCTTATCTAAATTTGTTACCGGGCTGACTGAGTGCCCAACAATGATTGACTCGTATTAGGTTTCAGAAACCGCGAGTACATCCCCGAGCTTGACTCCGCCAACACCACGCAGATTCAAAATCGCTCCTGTCTGTGCCGTGCCTAAAGACACGCTTTCAACATGAGCATAAGTAGACACAGGCAACTCTTGCGCCGCGCCATCAATCTTTCCACTAGCTTTCATTGAGTAATTACCAGCGGCAACAGGTTGGCCATCTTGATCTAAGCCATCCCACTTCACATCAATGTTGCCTCCGGCACTCCCATCAACAACATAGCTTTTCACTAACTGGCCGGATTCATCTTCAATTCGAACCGTAATATCATTCATAGAAGATGGGGTGCTAATAACACCGTTCAGCACTCTATTTTCAGCTGAGACATTCCCAGTATCAGAAGGGATTAAAACTTTTCGTCCAACCAGACCTGAAGCTTGCAATGCTTGACTAGAAGACATCACACTATTCAAATTTTGAATTTCACTGTTCAAGTTGTTGATGCCATCTACTGTTGAAAATGAGGACATCTGCGAGATCATCTGGTCGTTATCAACCGGTTTAAACGGATCTTGCATTGAGAGTTGCTGACTCAACAAAGAAAAGAAGTCATCTTGCGTCAGGCTTTGGTTGTTTGATTCAGCAACTGGCTCACTTTCTGGCAGACGAACACTATCTAAAAACGGATTACCCGTAGTTGATGTGCTCGATGCCGACGGAGAACTAGTCTGACTCGAACTAACGCTAGTCGGTGACGCTTGATTTACTGAGTTTATGAGGCTCACAACTTACCTCCCACGATATTTGTCATCAAAATTATTTACCCATTCTAAGGGTTTGCTGAAGCATCGATTTTGCAGCATCAGCAACTTGTACATTCATTTGATACGATCGCGTAGCGGAGATCATATCGGCCATCTCTTCCATCACATTGACATTAGATTTGTAAATAAACCCATCTTTGTCAGCCAAGGGATGGTCAGGAGAAAACTCTCGGGTTAAAGGTGCATCACTTTCAACAACACCTCGAACTTGAACACCAACTGCTTGCTGATCATGGGTTGCTTTCGCCATCTCTGCTTCAAAAATAGGGTGACGGGCTTTGTACGTTTCATTCACGCTGCTTGAGACAGAATCTGCGTTCGCGATATTACTTGCGGTAGTGTTTAGTCGCACGGACTGCGCTGACATCCCTGAGCCTGCAACATCAAAAATATTAAATAGACTCATCGCTACTCTCCTTTAATCGCTTTACGCAACCCGGCAAATTTGCTGTCTAAAAAGCCAAGAGACATTTGATATTCCAAAGCGTTTTCCATAAATGCGGTTTGCTCTTGTTGAACATCAACCGTATTACCATCACCGGTATCCGGCTGATTTGGCACTCGATATCCAACATGTTGTTGGCTCTGCATCGATAAATCGAAGTGCTTTTCATTACTCTTATTCAAACTCATGCCGGACTGGCTTGTTTTTGCCGCTTGCATCGCTGCAGCAAAATCGACATCTCGCGCTTTATAATGAGGAGTATCGGCATTTGCGATATTGCTAGAAATGACTTCAGCGCGCTTAGCACGTATACCGATCGTGTATTGGTGAATACCAAGTGCGTTATCAAAATTAATCGCCATAAAATTGCCTCCTCGTGCTTACGAGGGAATAAAAGCAATTAATATGCCAAAAGAAGATTAGTTTGTTTGAAAGGAGTGTCTATAGACAAAAACACCAGCAAACTGCTGGTGTTTTCTAAATAAATATAAGCGCTTATGTTTTCTTACGGTAGTAGATACCAGGGTTACATCTAACCATGTCAAATTCATCGGTTAAACCAGCAATAGACTCTGAAGCACCAAGAAATAAGATCCCATTAGGATTCAGCGCGGCAGCGAATTGCCGCAGAATTTTAGCTTTTGCCTCTGGAGCAAAGTAAATGAGAACATTACGACAAAAGATAATGTCAAATTTGCCTAACAAACCATAACTCTCAAGTAAATTATGCGAGCGAAAGTTAACTAAACGCTTCACATTATCTTTGAGCTTCATAGAGCCAACGGTCGTTGGTTCAAAGAATTGACGCTTCCGCTCTTCCGACAAGCCTCTTGCCAACGCAAGACTGTCATATTCTGCAACTTTACAGCGTTCGAGCATCGACGGTGACAAGTCTGTAGCTTGAATGCTTACCCCTTTCGGTAATGCTCCAGGTTTTTTCTGTTGGTACTCCAGCGCCGTCATCGCTAATGAGTAGGGCTCTTGTCCTGATGAACATGCCGCAGACCAAATTTTAACAGGACGGCCTAACTTGCCGTACTCGGGTAGTAAACTATTAGCCAACAGCTCAAATGGATAACGGTCTCGGAACCATAAAGTTTCATTTGTGGTCATGGCATCGATCACTGCTGCTCGCAATTGCCTTTCCGATGGCTTCATCGACTGCTTAACCACTTCCGATAACGACGGTAGATTGTACTTACCCATCAAGGGAGCGAGCCTTGAACGAACCAAATACTGTTTGTTTTCACCCAAAACAATTCCACTATGCTGTTCTAAAAACAGGCGGAATTGTGTGTATTCTGTTTCTGCGAGTGATTTATTTGGCACTATAACTTCCTAAATATAACGAAATTGCCAATTCCCTATGCCAACTTCTTTTATTCCGAATGATAAACCGCTGCGTTATACATTAGCGCTTCCGTTTATACAAGCCTTGTATGGTATGAAAAGCCACTTAGCTGGTAACTAAATGGCTTATCGCTTGCTATAAACTTAGATGCTTATTCACTGCAGCAGCAAGTTCGTCTGGATTAAATTTAGCAATAAAGTCATTCGCACCAACCTTTTCAACCATCGCTTGGTTAAACACACCACTGAGTGATGTATGCAAAACAACTTTAATATTCTTCAGCTTCGGATTGTCACGAATTTCAGCGGTCAAGGTATAACCGTCCATTTCAGGCATTTCAATATCTGAAATAATAAGTGGGATCTCTTTTGATAAATCATCAATTTCAGACGTCAGCGCAACGAGCTTATCGAGGGCTTCTTTGCCATCTTTTGCGGTATCAATTTGCAAATTCAATGGCTCTAACGAACGAATAATTTGCTTTCTTGCCACCGAGGAATCATCAATCACCATAATGTGGAAATTTTCTTCCCGATCAATGGTCAACCCTTCATCAACATCATCACTAATTTTAGTTTGTACCGGTGAAATTTCATCAAGAATTTTCTCAACATCCAGAATTTCAACCAGTTCACCTTCAATTTCGGTCACCGCCGTCAGATATGAAGAACGACCAGCTCCTTGTGGTGGTGGCAAAATAGCTTCCCAGTTCATGTTAATAATGCGCTCTACTGAACTCACCAAAAAACCTTGAACACTACGGTTATACTCGGAAATAATGATGAAGCAATTCGAGATATCTTCAATCGGTCTACCACCAGTCGCAGCACTCAAGTCAATTACAGAAATCGTCGTACCCCGAATATGAGCGACGCCTCGAACATAAGGGTTGAGCTTAGGAAGTCCTGTTAATGGAGGGCACTGCAGCACCTCTTTCACTTTAAATACGTTGATCCCATAGCGCTGGCGTCCATTCAGCTTAAATAAGAGCAACTCCAATCGGTTCTGCCCTACTAATTGCGTACGTTTATTGACTGACTCAAGAATGCTCGACATAACTCTGCCTTGTGTTGTCTTGTTTTTTGTTTACCGACACCGCTCTAACTCAGTATAGGCATACTATTTGCTTTAACTAGTCGTAATAATTGTTTTAGAAGCTTTTGGAGTCATTATATTGACTAAGAATTTGTCATATATACGTCCAAAGGCAACGACCTGAATAAAAGTATAGGTGTATTCTGGCACAACACGCTAGTCTCTTCATTATGAAAGTAAAATTACTTCTGTTTTTTAGTATTTTATCGACGCTGCTGATTGGTTATTCACCAACAACAACGGCTGCGCCTTCTTTATCGGCCATAACTTCTTTAGCTAAAGAGGTCGTTGCCAAAAAAATTACTGTGCCATCAACAGCAAAGGTCGAAATTACACCACAGATATATGATAACAGGCTCGCGATTCCTAATTGTCAGTCTGAGTTAAAAGCGGAGCTGGCTTCGAAACGTAAAATTAGTCGTAATAACACGGTCAAAATAAGCTGTATCACCGATGAACTAGCCTACCCTTGGCAGATCTATGTATCCGTCAGAGTCAGTATTCTCTACCCCATTGTTGTCGCCAAAGAGGTACTCGCAGCAGGAGAACTGATTGAGCAACATCAATTAGAGAAACGCTTCATTGAACAAAGCGCCATTCGCGGCAAGCAATTTAATGAAGTCACACAACTCGAAGGGATTCGCGTCAAAAGAAGAGTACCCAAAGGTCAGCCCATTTTTGAAAACAACCTGTGCTACGTATGCAAAGGAGATACAGTCTCTATATACGCACGCACCAGTAATTTTGTCATTAAGACACGAGGCGAAGCATTAAGAGACGGCAATTTAGGTGATTCAATTCGCATTCGTAACAGTCGTTCTAGCAAAACTATCGATGCCAGAGTCACAGGCATTGGAGAAGTTGAAATTAAAATGTAAAATGAGCTAAAGATTTTTGCCACTAAGCCGATATTCAAGTTAAGGAAACTTGAACATTCGACGCTGGAGCCTAAAATGGCTATTGATATTAATAAATTACAGTCTTCCGCAAACACACAAGTTCGTTCGCAAAAGACACAAAACAATGTGGCGAATAGTTCGCCATCCACCAGTAATTCTGCACCTAAAAGTGCAGATTCAGTGATGATTACCGAGCAAGCTCAGCAGCTACAAGGGGTACAATCTCAAATGAGTGCGATGCCTGACGTAGACTTAAATAAAGTAGCCGAAATTAAGGCGGCTATTGCTGAAGGTAAGTATAAAGTTGATGCTGAAAAACTAGCAGCAAATATTAGCACTTTTGAATCAGAGCTAAGCCAACTACACACTGAATAAACTAGCATGTGAGGTTACCGGCTAGATATGACAAACATAGAAAATTTGGTCGATAATCAAACCAACCTCTTGCTCAATCTCAAAGAGATTATTGAGCAAGAAAAGCAGGCATTGGTCGCTCAAGATGCGGATACCCTTTTGTCTTTAGCTAGCCAAAAAGCTGCCCTCCTCCAACAGTTGCAAATCAACGACCAAGCCATCGCAAACCAGCCTGATATAGCACAAGCAAAATCTAACCCCGTCATTCAAGAAAAAATCCGTATTGCAGAGCAGCAGCTGGCAGATTGCCAAACGCTCAATGCTCAAAATGCCGATCTTATCGATCTCAACATGGCAAGTATCAACCGATTTTCACAAGCCTTACAGGCGAGTCGCAGCTCATCGACAATGACCTATGACGAAAAAGGCAAAACAACAAGCTCTGCAACTCTAGGCAATAACATCAAAGCCTAGCCATATCTCATTTGAAAATAACGATGTCCCCCCCAAAAAAGCAGAACACGCGACGTGGACACATAAAGCACTGGGGGTTGGATCAAAAAAAGCCGCGTTCACGCGGCTTGTATGATATCGATGTCTACTGTTTGAATTAGAAGTAAGTAATTTGCTTCACTTTCCTCGATTTATGTTGTTGCTGATATAAAGCCCATACTTGTGAAAAATCTAACTCTAATTCAGTCACATAATGTTCGCCTGCAGGGTACGACCGCACGACTCTCGCACCTCGAATGACTCCCGAAACAGATGCATTAATCGTATCATTTTTCAAAACCCAGTCACTCACGCTACTCTTCGAAGATAACCTTTGTCCATAGACCTGCTCAGTCAATTCTCGGTAAGCAGCAATTTTTGAAGCTTGCATCGCTGCAAGCACTTTCTGAGACTGTGTCTTCCCTGGTTGCATGGCCAAAGTTGCATACCCCACTGCACTAATCTTGGGGAAAGTTTCTGGTGCCTCCGTCTCCCACTGCACATATCTATCTTGAGTCGCACACCCAGTCAACATGAGTAATAGCGCAATTAACCAAAGTTTCATTGCTTGTCTCCTATGATACGTACGTGTGAATCGCCATGGTTTTCATTGCGATACAGCAAACCACCTTTCGCAATAACTTTTGGTGACAACACAATATATTCAGGAAGTTCTTTCTGTAAAACAGAAGCTTGCGTTGCAGAAACGACTCGGTTATTTACGATATTGACGATGCGAGCATTGAGCACAACACCCGTTTTGTTCATACTCATCGTCGACACCAAAACATGTTCTACAGCGACATCTGCGGGAAGTTGTTGCCAATCACGTGACAACATGAATTCGCCATTTGGCGCAACTCTCATATTATCCGCGACATTGACATCAACAAGGTTGAATTTATGTTCATGCAAGGCCGTCATCATCCCCTGCTGTAACTGTAAGCCAAACTTATTACTTTCAAATAAGCTGTCCAATACAACGGGCGTTGTCACGAGTAAAGGTTGGTCAGAGCGCAGGACATCGTTATTTCGCACCAATGAGTTTACAATTCGCTGCGACAAGTGATTGACACTATCGGTCGGTGATAAACCATAGCCGCTATTCAATCGAACACTTTGAGGCTCCGGCTCTACTGTACTCATACAAGCTGAAAGCATTAGCAATGGGATCAATGCAGCTAGTTTCATCGAAGGATTCCTATATTTTACTTAGTAATCATGTCTCAGCCTAAACTCTACGCTGACCACATCATTACCTACCTACTTTTCTGTATCGGCAAGCATAGCTGAAACTTTACGATTATTATTTTCGGCGCGAACAATTAAAGGCATATAACTTGCTAGCTATTTGCTCATCAATAGCAAAAGTGACAAATCATCGACTTCAATTCGATATGAATTCGCTGAATGGTGCACTTTGTTGCCCCTGCTCGAATCGAATTCATATTCGCAGTGAGAGGGGTTAACCTAAGAGTAAATACTGATGAATAAACATCTTACAATCTTATCGGTGGGGCTATTATTCTGGTTATCGCCCGTATACGGCGAGTGGATTGAATCCAGCGGCCAAGCCCAAATCATCAATGGCGACATTAATCTTGCCCGGCAACAAGCTGTTGATCAGGCAACACACTATGCCATGTTGAAGACAGGAATGAGCTATACCAGCCACCAGCAAGTCACAAACGGCCAGTTAACAGCTGATCAATACGATGTCCATCAAGCCGCATCAACCGGTGAGGTCGAGCTCATTTCTGAACGCATCGAAGGAAACCAGTTAACGGTTCAACTCAGAGTCGATATCTTTAGTGATCCTGCGCTTCAATGCATGGGAGCCAATACAAAAGTTGCCGTCCTAATCCCGCAAACCGAAGTGAAGGAGCGAAGCCAACTCCGATATGGGCAACTTGAAAATTTTGGACAAAATATTTCAGAACATTTGAGCCAGAGTATTAATCAAACTTCTCGCTCAGCGTTAGCCCATGATCACAGTCAAGATCGCCTGGAAATGAATAGCAATCTACATGACACCATGGGGTACCGCCTTCCAAGTTGGTATAGTGAAACCACTGATAGTCAGTACGTATTAACCTCAGAAATCACTGACATTTCTACAGAAAAGTCTGAAAGCAGCTTTCTAAACTTTTGGGCAGAGCCGCCGATTAGACAATTTGGTCTCACTTTGTCCCTCTACCATGGCATCAGTGGTGAGCGGATTTGGCGTAAGAATTATCACTCCCAAGCACCTTGGGAATACGAACGTCAGCAAAAGGTGGCCACCAACACCCGTAATTTTTGGCAATCGAAATACGGGACTCGAGTAGATAATATTTTAAATAGTGCCATTAAGGATTTGGACAACCTATTGAGCTGCCGTCCAGTCATGGCACAGGTGGTTGCCAGGCAAGCCGATAGAATTATTATTAACCTCGGCCGACAAAATGGTGTACAAGTCGGTGATAAGTTCCAAATCATTTTGCAAAAAAACTTACCCGATAGGCTCAGCAAACTGCGCCCCCTCGCAAGCGAGAGCAATGCAGAAGTCATCATAGACCAAATCAGTGAAATGACGGCCACCGCAGTACTCAAAAATCAGAATGCCAGCTACAACATTCAAATCAGTGATATCGCACTTAAAATCTAGTTTCAATCCAGATTTTCCCCTTTGCCCAAAAGTAAACATTTGGATAAAGGGGATAATTTTGTCTAATAATCATTCGGATAAGAAACATAATCCATTCCAATCATAGTATTTTTACAAATTATTTATATAATGGCTGACGTTGAATATGTCTCCTTAGCTCAGCTGGATAGAGCAGCCCCCTCCTAAGGGGCAGGTCAGAGGTTCGAATCCTCTAGGGGACGCCATTCTTTTCCAATCAAGGTCGCCAGCTATGACTTCATCCCCTCGTTGCTTCAGCCTTGCTCAGAATCCGCTCTAAAACCTTGGTTTAACACTCGTGAATGACAATTGTCATTCCCTAAATCGATACACATCTTTATAATATACGCCTTGTTTATTCGACTTGGAGTGGTTACTTGACCTCTGCTCATATTCCTTTAGCGCAATACAAACGCAAGTGGATCTTTAATCACAAAGATTTGCCAGTTTCTGATGAAGACAAATCGCAAATTTTCCCATTAACAGAAAAAGCTTCAATGCAAATCTGGAATCAATGGATAAGCAATAAATGCAGTCGTCCTGATCAATTTTCAAAAGGAGATTGGGCAGCAAAAGGAAATACCTGGCAGCAAACAGATCACTGGCAAAGCGCGTGGGATAGCGAAGACCCTGCACTGCCTACAGTAATTGCTGAGTTCATTCAATGGCAACCCCAAGCCAAAGTTTATTTTTGTTACGACAAGTACCAAGTCATTGAAACCACTTGGCAAGTATTTGAAAGAAACTGGAAGTGCTTCTTATTCTTTGACGATGGCCCACTTTTAATCGCTCCAAAGCAAAAACAAGCCGCTTGGTTCGACCAAAAAGGCCAATACCAAGTTGGAACACGTAACTAATACTTAAACCGTGGACACTGATATATTGAGTTCGAACGCGACATTCATGTTCACACGGGCACATTGCCACTACGCTATTAATTATGGAAAAGTAAAATCATGAAGTATTTACTCGCCACATCCTTGGCGCTACTCCTTTTGCTAAATACCAACGACACTGCCGCAAGGGAGCTTGCAGATGTCGAGATTAAAGAACAGATTATTTGGTCCGAACAGCCTTTGATACTCAATGGTGCAGGCATTCGCAGTAAGTTTTTTATGGATCTGTACGTTGGTAGTTTATACCTTCCGGCACCAGCTCATGATCTCACGCAAGTTCTGCAACAAAGCCCTGCAATAATTCGCCTCAATATTGTCTCAGGCATGATCACCGCCGAAAAAATGCAAGCGGCAATTGAAGATGGCTTCAATGCAGCCACCCATGACAATACAAGTCATATTGACGATAAGATAGCTCAGTTTATGGCGTTATTTGAAAGTGGGGTTTCTGAGGGCGATCAGTTTACGTTTGTCACCTTTTCCTCTGGTCGTGTTACCACCTATAAAAATGGCAAAGCACAAGGTCAATTTGAAGATATAGCTTTTCGTGAAGCTTTACTCGGAATATGGCTTGGCAATGAACCGGCACAAAACAGTCTTAAAGAGGCCATGCTCAGTTTATAACTGAAATGAACGCACCACGAATTGAAGTCTGTAGCAGGCTTTAAACAAGTGGGCTCATTTAAACGGATTGACGTAAATCCACTCAATCTTGAAGCCTTCACTGTCAATCAAAGCAGGAAGGCTTCCACGTTTAAAGGTAGCTCGTCAGTTCAAAGTAATTGATAGAACATATCCCTAGAACGCGAATCGCATTCACTTATTCCATAGATAACAGCATGGCGCTCAAGTGGTGCGATATGCAGCTCGGCCCTTATTAAGCCTAAACTCGATAAGCCTTTAAAAACATTTGAATACAACCAAGCATATATCCATGCCGACTAGGTTCAAGCGCTTGGGTTGCCAAACCAAGTTCAAGCTTGAGACGCATTTCGCCCAGTAACATCATGCACAGTCGCACTGCACAATCTCTTGTGTTATCAAATTGATAACAGCCTGTTTTCTCCATTTTTTGCAAGTAGTCCGACAATATTTCAATTGTATGCATTGGTCCGGCCTGAAAATACATATCCGATAATTGCGGGTGACTATCCAAATTCGCGATGCAAGCCCTAAATACAGTGAGCGCCTCTTGTGACAGTACTATCGAGCTAAACATTTGCGCATAAGCGATTAGTTCTTCTTCTGGATTCAGCGGGTCGATTAACACCGACTCACTTTCTCCATGAAAGACACAGCGCGATTCAATAGAAGCGACAAATAGCTCATCTTTACTTCCAAAGTGAGAATAGACCGTTTGCTTTGAAACATTGGCCAGCTTGGCAACTTCTTCCATGCTGGTATGCGGATAGCCTTTGTCGCAAAACAGTTCAATTGCAGCCTCTAGGACTTGCGCTCTTTTTTGTTCACTGCGACTCAGGGTGCTTTTAGGCATGACTTCATTCTCACTCATGTTGGCAAACAACTTAATAACTACGTCTCAAAGTTACACGACACTATCATCAGCGCGTCGAAAAGCTAAAACACATTTAATCACAAAGTAGACTAGACAGTCCAGTTTGATACAACTAGACTGGGTAGTCTAGTTGCAACCATGATACTTAAACGTATTGCGATTTTTACGTGGAACATTGATTATGAAAACCAAACCAACGCAATCCCTAAAATTCTATTTAGCATCAATAGCAACATTGATGGTTTTCATCATGCCACTCACTGGGTGCGGTAACCAAAATGCTGACATTCAAGCAGAGCCGAGTTTGCAAACCGTCGCAGTCAAAACGCTCAACCAAACCGATTTCTATGCTCACAAACAATTCTTTTCCGGAAATATTCGCGCGGCGAATACCACAGGAGTTGGATTTGAGCTTTCCGGAAAAATCAAACAGCTCTACGTCGACAGTGGAGATAAAGTCAGCGCCAAACAGCCCCTAGCACAGCTCGACGTCAGTATATTGCTCGCCCAGCAACAAGAAGTGGATGCATCTTTGTTGCAAAACCAAGCGGATATAGACTTAGCGCGAAGCACGCTCAATCGAAGCTTAGAGCTGACGAATCAAGGTTATATCTCTGAACAAACACTGGATGAAGTTAAAGGGCAACTCAACAGTTTACTCGCGAGGAAAAAGCAGCTGCAAGCGAGCCTATCTGCCATCAACCTCAACTTAGAAAAATCAACGTTACTGGCTCCGTTTGAAGGAAGTGTTGCCGAACGGCACCAGAATCTTGGTGGTGTGGTCCAACTCGGCAGTCCAGTTTTTACTTTAATCCAAAGCAATACACCGCAAGCATTTATTGGTGTTCCAGTTGAAGTTGCACGTAGCTTTAGTACGGACCAGCAAGTGAGTGTTAAAGTTGGTAAACAAACATATACAGCACGCATTCGCGGTATTAGTGGTCAGCTGAATCCTGTCACCCGCACACAAGAAGTACGTATTGCGCTGCCCAAAAATGCGGCGGTCATCAATGGTGAGCTTGCCTACTTGGATTACCAGCAGCAAATTCAACAAACAGGTTACTGGGTACCGATTGCCGCGTTAACAGAAGGCATGCGCGGCCTTTGGAATATCTATGTGATCAAGCCGCAAGAACACGCATTTATCGTGCAACGTCGAGACGTCGAAATCATCTATACCGATCGAGACAAAGCGTATATTCAAGGTGCAATTTCAGACAAGGAACAATTCGTCAGTCAAGGGCTCCACAAATTAGTGTCTGGTCAGCTGGTTAATCCACAGGAGCATGGCCACAATGATTAAGCACCTCGTTCACAACGGCCGCCTTACCAGCCTAATCATCGCGCTATTATTAGTCGCAGGATTTGGCGCAGTCTCTAGCTTGCCTCGCTCCGAAGATCCGCATATCACCAATCGCTTTGCTTCTGTGATTACTCAATTTCCCGGCGCTTCTGCTTCTAGAGTCGAGTCTTTAGTCACTGAAGTTTTAGAAAATCAATTACGCCGCTTAGAAGAATTAAAACTAGTCAATTCAACATCTCGCCCCGGGATCTCCGTAATCCAACTGGAATTAAAAGATGACGTCTTAGAAACCGCTCCCGTATGGTCAAAAGCTCGAGATCTAATTGCTGATGCCAATGCACAACTTCCCGAACAAGCCAGAAACTCTCGGTTAGATGACCAAATTGGCTATGCAAGCACCGTCATCTTGGGCGTCTCCTGGCAAGGAGACGGTGCCCCACGAACCGACATGCTCAAGCGCTATGCAAAAGAGCTTCAAAGTCGACTTCGGGCACTGCAAGGTACCGATTTTGTGAAGCTCTATGGCGAGCCACAAGAAGAAATTTTGGTGGAACTGGAAAACTACAAAATTAATCAATTGCAGCTCACGCCCGCGGTTATTGCCACCAAACTGGAGCAAGCCGACAGCAAAATATCAGCGGGTGAATTAAACAATCAGAGCTTTAGAGCACTGGTTGAGATCTCAGGTGAACTTGATTCAATCACGCGCATCAAACAAGTGCCGATCAAAGTTGATCACTTGGGCCAAATTATCCGTTTAGGTGATATCGCAACCGTTAAGCGTCAAGCTAAAACACCCGCATCTAGTATTGCGCTAATCAAGCAACGTCATGGCGTTATGGTCGCCGCCAGAATGATTAAAAGCGTGCGGGTTGACCAATGGCAGCAACAAGTACAAGTCGCAGTAACCGATCTAGAATCCGCATTGCCGTCGAATATAAAAATAGAATGGTTATTCGAGCAAGAAAGCTATACCAGTGAGCGCCTTGAAAACCTACTGATAAACTTGGTTCAAGGTTTTGTCATTATTCTTGTGGTTTTGATGCTCACCTTGGGACTAAGAAATGCCTTAATCGTCGCTTTGTCTCTTCCTTTAACCGCTTTATTCACTTTAGCCTGTATGAAGTATGTCGGTTTACCCATACACCAAATGTCTGTCACTGGGCTTGTGGTTGCACTGGGAATAATGGTCGACAATGCAATTGTCATCGTCGACGCAATCTCGCAACGGCGGCAGCAAGGCTTAGGCAAGCTCAAAGCCGTTGAGCAAACACTGCGGCATTTATGGCTCCCGCTCGCCGGGTCAACAATGACGACCATGCTTGCATTCGCTCCCATCGTACTTATGCCTGGTGCAGCGGGAGAATTTGTCGGCGGCATCGCCATATCAGTTATATTTGCCTTGCTTGGCTCCTATGTCATCTCCCATACTTTAATTGCAGGTCTAGCAGGACGCTTTAGTCCCAAGAAAATCCGCAAGACTTGGACGCAAACCGGCATTTCTGCGCCATTTCTTAGCCGAAGTTTCCGAGCAACGCTTAAAATTGCTTTGCAGCGCCCCTTTCTGTCTGCACTCATTATTGGGGTATTGCCACTCCTTGGCTTCGTCGCTGCGGGCAAAATGACAGAGCAATTCTTTCCGCCATCAGACCGAGATATGTTCCAAATTGAAGTCTATCTCGCGCCCCATGTCAGCCTTGATAATACGTTAGCTCAAATCAAAGCAATGGATGCCGATTTACATCTTACACAGGGGGTAAACGATGTCAGTTGGGTCGTTGGTGGCAATACGCCCTCTTTCTATTACAACATTACCCAACGCCAGCAGGGTGCTACTCACTACGCGCAAGCCATGGTGACCGCAGAAAGCTTCCAGACTGCAAACCAGCTAATTCCTGAGATACAAAAGTCTTTTGATAAAAAATACACTGCTGCGCAGGTTTTAGTTCGCAAGCTTGAACAAGGCCCACCTTTTAACGCGCCAGTAGAGCTCAGGGTCTATGGCTCAAACCTAGAGCAACTCAGGATCATTGGCGAACAGGTCCGCTTAATTTTAAACCAAACCGAAGATGTACTTCACACTCGAACCACATTGGGTGCAGGGGCACCAAAGTTGTGGCTGCAAGTCAATGAAGATGCAAGTTTAATGAGCGGGTTGAGCTTGGCCGATATTGCGAATCAAATCCAAGCCGCAACAGCGGGAATAAATGGCGGAAGCATCATCGAACAAACAGAGTCGCTACCTGTGCGAGTTCGTTTAGTCGAGCGCGCAAGAGAACAACAAACGAGGCTAACTGAACTCAATCTGCTGTCGACTCAGGGAACCGGCATTCCACTTTCAGCACTCGCACAAACACGTATTGACGTAAGTCGAGGTTCAATTACCCGCCGCAATGGTCAGCGGGTCAATATTATTGAAGCCTATATCACAGCTGATGTGTTGCCGGCTAAGGTTCTCAACGATATACGTCAACAGGTGAATGACATCCAGTTACCTAGTGGTTATCGCATCGAAATTGGCGGAGAAAGCGCGAAGCGCAACGAAGCTGTAGGCAACTTACTTTCAAATATCGTTCTCGTTGCAACACTGCTATTTACAACGGTCGTACTGTCATTCAACTCTTTTCGGCTCACAGGCATCATCTTGCTGAGCGCAGGACAATCCGCGGGCCTTGGTCTGCTCGCCGTTTATGTATTTGGATATCCATTTGGCTTTACGGTGATCATTGGATTACTGGGTTTAATGGGATTGGCAATCAATGCAGCGATTGTCATCTTGGCTGAGCTAGAAGACTTAAAAACAGCCCGTCAAGGTGATCAGCAGGTGATCATTGATGCAGTCAGTAGTTGTGGACGCCACATCGGCTCAACAACCATTACAACCATTGGTGGCTTCCTCCCATTAATTATCGCTGGCGGCGGATTTTGGCCTCCCTTTGCCATCGCAATTGCAGGGGGCACTCTATTGACCACGCTTCTCTCTCTGGTTTGGGTGCCGGTGATGTATTCTCTATGGATGACGCCCCAGCGAAAATCACGTAAAAAGCGAGTAGGAAACAATCAAGAAATACAAACGGTGAATTAAAGCGCCGATAAGCTTAATAGACTCATGGGATGCCGCCTCGATAAACGGCAGCTTTTAAAAACAAACATGATGACCAAGATGTTAGGCAATTGCTTTACTGCTGAGCTGGGCTTGGGAATTATCAACCATGTCTTATGCTATAAGTGCATCACAGACGAGAGCTTCTTCGTGTAATCTCAGCATCAACTAAGCAGAGGTCTGCTCTGGTGGTAGCTCCGACGCTTGGGGCTGCCAAACATTGGTACCTGATTGCGCCACTTGGCTAAAGTTACTGTTCAGCACCTTGGAGCCCACATTTCGCGAAGTTTCTGGACGGCTAATAAGATACCCTTGCACACATTGAATCCCCAATTTTTTCACGAGTTCAAACTGCTGTGCTTGCTCCACACCTTCTGCCACAATCTTAAGGTTTAGGTGCTGCCCAAGTTCACTAATTGAGTTTAAGATTTTGTCGTACTTCGGGTTTACATTCGCTTGGTCAATAAAAAGCTTATCAACTTTAATGACATCAATTGGTAACTCAGCCAAGGTCGACAACGAACTAAAGCCGGTACCAAAATCATCAATCGCAATTTGAACGCCGTCTTCACGCAGCTTTTCAAATTCTTCAATGACTTTTTGCGGCGCATCAATAAAGCAAGACTCTGTAATCTCTAATAATAACGCCGACGGCGGTAAGCCGGCTTTGTCAATCGTCTGCATCACCCATTGATGCATCCGACGATGCTTTAACTGCACCGCCGAAATATTCACGGAAATCCTCACTTTACGCATCCCAGCATTGTACCAAGCCGCCATTTGTCGACAGGCCTCAAACAATATCCAGTCACCCAGCTCTAAAATTAAGTTTGACTCTTCTGCAATCGGAATAAACTCACCAGGAGTAATCATCCCTTCCGCAGGGTGATTCCAACGAACTAAAGACTCAAAGTAATCAATGCTGCAATCTTCCACATGAACAATCGGCTGGAACGACAAACTAAAGTTTTGCGTCGCCAATGCAAGCCGCATTTCTTCAAGTAAGTAATGATAGCGGCGCATTTTGCTGCCCATTTCCGGCGAATAAACTCTGAAAATTCCTCGGCCATCGGTTTTAGCGCGAAACATAGCAACGTCTGCCATTTGCAGCAATGTATTTGGGTTAGACGCACTATCGGGATAGACAGCAATACCAATGCTTGCTCCGATTTTGACAACTTTATTACCAAGCAAAAAATCACGTTCCATTTCTTGTAAAATGCTTTGCGCAATTTCGATCGCTTGACCTTCATCTTCTAGGTGTTCGATAAATACTGAAAACTCATCTCCGCCTAAACGAGACAAGTTTTGCTCAATATGATTCACAGGGTGTGTTTTACTTAAGTCATGGTTGCGAACAATATTCATCAAACGGCCAGCAACTTGAATCAGAACCTCATCACCAAAACTATGCCCGAAAGAATCATTGACCTGTTTAAAGCCATCAAGATCAACAAATAGCAATGCTTGCTTATGCCCTGCTTCCTCTGCTCTAGCAAGCTGGATCTCTAAATAAGATAAGTACGCATGTCTGTCTGCAAGTCCCGTCAATTTATCTTGAAAAATATTGGTTTCGGTTTCCCTTTGATAATGCAGCACGCGGTCGTTAAGTGCATTCAAGGTATAGCTTAATTTTGAGACTGGGTTTTGCTGCGCCACTTCAGCTAGCTCAATGCTAAAGGCACTGAGTAACTTATCTGCCTGCTCGTTCACTTGCCCTAAGGATTTGGCTGTTTTTTGCTCTGCGCGACTAGACATGTAATACGGAAATACAAAAGCAAAGAACACCACCAATAATAATGGTAAGTTACTGAACAACATCACCTTGCTGAAGATATCTCTTATCTTAACGGCTTGAATTTGACCGCCTTGACGAGACAGCACCGCATAATAGCCTTCTGTGTCCTTCACGATTTCGTTTTCTAAAAACAAAACTGCAGCAATTTGTGAATCAATCGCACTAACTTCGGATATTTGGAACGTACTGATTGCTTGGTGAAAGTTCTCTTTTTGCAGAACACCCATACCTTGGGTAAACGTAATTACGAACATGAGATATAAAACCATCATGCTGCTAAACAGTACAAGTAATACTCTTGAAAAGCGCGCCATAAGGAATCTTAATAAATAGAAAAGGTGAGTATAAATTCTTGTGTAAAAACAAGGGCGATTATTCTACGGCAAGTATAGTAGAGGGTCTAAATGGGCACAATTTTAATTTGAATTTTTCACTGAGATTGTTGCAATTTCAGTGATATATATCAATAAGATGCAGCTTAGAAGGCTATAGTAAAAAGACAGGTTCAATATCTTTATACTGCAAATACCTCCAAAGAGGTATCGCCTAATTAGCCCAATCATAGATTCTGAAAAGCCTCCGCTTAAGCAAAAGCTAAACCAAAGATAGAACAAGCTGTTTGCGACCTACATCTCAATTTGGCGAGTAGCCCGATCCATCCCTCGCCAAGCAATAGTCGATAAAACGACCAGCCCAAATTCTTACCGTTTTTCTGAGATATGGCGCAAATACAATTGTTAAAAAAAAGTTTAGAGTGCTCCAGCAACCATCCACCGAAAAGACCAAAAAAACTATGAATTATAAGCATTGGCCTATTGCAAAGCAGATCGGTACCCTCGCGTTCCTGCTGACTATTTTAATCTTTGCCATTTTAAGTTCGATATCCTACACAACCGCTTCAAATGAAATCAAAGACAAAGGCGCCTCAGCCATGCAGGTACAAATGCATGAATTGGCTGACCTTTTAAAACTGCAATACGACAGCTTATTAGAACAAGGCCGACGCAGTGCTGATGTGTTTCGGGAGATGTATCCAGGACAATTTAGAAAACCAGATAAAACCGTTAAGATTTTTGGCAAGGCCACTCCAGCACTAGCTCATGAGCGCGAACAACTCAACGCATCAAAAAGTAAAGTCGATCGATTTGCCAACCTGACTGGTGGAACAGCGACGGTATTTGTTCGGGATGGTGACGACTTTCTGCGCATTACTACATCCCTCAAAAAGCCCAATGGTAAACGTGCATTAGTCACTTACCTTGGTAAAGATCACCCAGGCTATGAGGCGCTCATCGCTGGTCAAAGTTATGAAGGTTACGCCTACCTTTTTGGAAAAGACTATATGACCGTCTACCGCCCTATTTTGAGTAAAGAAGGCGAAGTGATTGGTATCATGTATGTTGGATTTGATATCACAAGTTCATTAACGCAAATCCGCGAAGTCGTAAATAAACTTAAACTGGAAGAAACTGGTCATTACTTATTACTCCGAAACGCTGACAACAGTGTAATTGCGCACCCTAGTTACGACGTCGGCAGCAAAGTGACTGATGATGTGCTTAACGGTTTATCGCTTGCACAGGCAAAGCAATATGACACCGCCCATGAGTACATCAATCATCGACAGCAAGACACCCTTGCCCATAGTATTTTAGTCCCCGGTTGGGACTGGTCACTTGTCGGGCAAGTGGAAAGTAAAGAACTCAACGAAGAAAGCCTCACCCTCCTTAAAATCAATGCCGCGGTCGCGATTGCAGGCATCATTTTAATCACGGTCTTACTGTCTATTGTTTTACATAAATCTCTCAATCCATTGAAGCTACTTCAGCAACATCTAGAAGCACTAGGCAACGGAGATTTGAGCCGTAACTTACCCACGGCAACAGAAAACAGTGACAATGAAGTCGATCAAATCACCATTAGCACAAGCAATATGGCTACGAATTTAAGGCAGCTGATTGTCTCATTACAACAGTCAGCGAAACAGGTAGAAGCACAAGCCACTCAATCTCAGGAAGTTGCTCGTTTGAATGGGGAAGAGGCGCAAGCGATGATGGCCCAAACCGACCAAATCGCGACCGCTATTGAAGAGATGTCAGTGTCGATTCGCAATGTGGCGGATCACGCAAACCATGGTGCGAGCCAAAGTCAGCAAGTCGATAATGCTGCGCAATCAGGGCAGCAGCAGTTGGAAGAAGTCGTCAATGGTTTACGCGATCTCAGCTCACAGCTGAGCAGTAGTCATCATGCGGTCGGAGATGTTAGCAAAGAAAGCGATGCGATCAGTCAAGTCACAGAAGTGATTAACTCTATTGCAGAGCAGACGAACTTACTTGCTCTGAATGCCGCCATTGAAGCGGCCCGAGCAGGTGAGCAAGGGCGAGGCTTTGCCGTCGTTGCCGATGAAGTGCGTAATCTGGCTCAACGAACCCAGTCTTCCATTTCTGAAATTGGGCAAACAATTGGTCGCTTACAGCAAGTTGTTGGCGTGACTGCAACCCAAATGGAACAAAGCCAAGAACTTGGAGGACATTCGGCAGATCAAGGCGCCCAAGCCAATGAGCAGTTGACCGAAATCACCCAAAGAATTGGCGAACTCGCAGGCGTAACGGCTGATATAGCCAGTGCCACAGAACAACAAAGTGCAGTGGCAGAGGAAATCACGCGTAACCTCCATCAAATTACAGCTCTTGCGCAAGAAGGAGAACAGCGAGCAAACGAAACCGTACAAACTGCGGAAGAGTTATCTGATGTCGCAAGTGAGTTGCAACAGCAGATCGGTGTATTCAAAGTTTAACGCTGTTCGAAAGTCTTTCTGTTTAAAATACTAAGATTTAGCGGCTCATATATGAGCCGCTTTTATTTGCCTTTCATTTCACCGCCGCTGGCAATTTTCACTTGCCTTACGTCCCGAAGAAAAATAATTCAGCGTTCCCATTTAAATAAACCCGCCAGTTGCTAGGCAATGCAGCTCAAAAAACTCTTCCGGCGGTGAACATGCCAACAAGAGCAGAGACAAAGGAAGCAAAGGAGGAAATAAATTTTGCAACTAGCCTCAGCGCGCTCATCGAATCATGCCCTGACTATCAAGCTAAAACGTCATCCCTCAAAGCATGAAAGGGATAGGCAAAACAGCCAAAACTGAGCCAATGTAGGGAAACAGCCGTTTCAAAGGTCAAAGAAAAACTCAAGGAGGAGGAATCAATCCAGAACTGCTCTATACATGGCGATGATGTCTGCAATTCCGTCCAATCCTGTCTTCAAAGAAACTGACCAGCGACTAATAGGTGCAGGAGAACCAAAGAAAGTGGCGATAATTGCCTGTATCAGGAAGATGGTTGTCACGTTAAATTCAATGCTAAGAGGTGGTGTGATGTGAGAAACGCCAAAAGCTCGAAATTAACGATTGACGCCATTGTCTCTTATTAGCTGCGTTTCAAAATTGGTAATACTTCTGCTGATTCAGTATCTAGCATTTCCAAAACACTTTCAAAACCATGTATAGGCGACCAACCTAATTTCTCTTGTGCGGACGATGAATCATACACACGATCTAAGCTTTGAAGTAACTGCCAATTTCTTTGTTTAAATGCTAACGCGATTTCTGGGCACTTACGCTTGATGACCGATCCAGCTTCAGAATATAGAGCTTCGCAATCAGAAAGATGAAAAGGTGTTGCACCAGAGATGATAAAACGATTAAAACCACTTAAGCGCTTTTCCACAGCACATAAGTGAGCGTTTGCTACATCACGAGCATCAATTCCACGAGTCAGACGAAATACTGCCATTAAATCCGCTTGCTCTGGAAAACACCTCGACATTTGCAGCACAGTCACCGGAAGCTGAAACAGGTTTGAAATTTCTTCGAGCTTAGTTTCAGCAGCAATTTTACTTTTATGGTAAATCGACTTGGGTTGCGGAGTAACTTGCTCATTAACCCAACCAGCAATCCCTTTAGGCGTCGAAGCGTTACCGTACAATGCAGTTGTACTGGTAAAAATAAACTGCTTAATACCTGCTTTTACGCCAGCCAAAGCCAGTTTCTCAGTTGCATCTACGTTGATAGATTGAAACTCTGAATCAGGCACAAAACCAACATGGGGAGCATGAAGAGCCGCTGTATGAATGATGACATCAATATTTTTAAGTGCCCCCTCAATCAGAGCATTATCACGAATATCACCAATGTAATCGGCTATTGAGCATGGCGTTTTATCAATGCCGACTACGTCATGTGTTCGCATTAATTTAATATAGATTGCACGCCCGACTCTACCCGCAGAGCCCGTTACCAATACTCTCATTTAGGCACCTTACTCATGATTGACCTCAAAGCTACTAGACATAATGACTCCCCACTAAAGATGCTGATCTCCAATCAATCGTAGGTTAGCTGAAGCCAGAGCCATAATAGTTTTGTTAAAGAAACTAAAAATTGGAGATCGGCATAAGAAAACATAACTTACTTTTCATCGGCTTATATACTCACAAAGAGTTTATTGAAGTCGCCTATATTGAAGAGCATGCAGTGCTCAACCCATGCATTTTGATCGTATTTCCAGTGTAAGACCATCTATCACGAAACTGGCAAGACAATTCCAATCGAAGGAAGAGGAAAAACTACAAGATAACAGAGCAACATTTACGCTGGGCGATGCATGAATACATCAAGTTGGTTCACACTGCTGGAAGACCTGAGTTTTGAGGGGAGCCCCCAGCGCCCTGTTAATGGGCAAAATTTAGTTGGCTAAAATGTTGAGGAACGATAACAGCTAGCTGCTTTTATCCTTATTTTTTAACCTGTTATGTGCGAATTACTACCGTTCCCGCGATAAAATCATGCATTGCTCTATTTTTGTCGTTGAATAGCATTGTGATTATCTCAAGTAAATGCCACAAAAAGTATGAAATGCCAAAAACCATCATTGCATAAATTAACCAATCAGGTGTTTCACCTACTTGGTTAACAGGTAAAAATAGAGAAGCAATTAATAATAATATTAACATTACAACAGGTACACAATCTCGCAAGAAGGCTTGTTTAAAACTAATTCCTTTTTCTGATAGATGATCTACTACTTTTACATCTAACGCCATTTTACCGAGGGTTTGACCGTAAAGAGTATGAAGAGCAATAGAATAAACAGCAAATTGCATAGTGTCGATATACCCTAATGTTGCCTGTATTCCACCACCTGCTTGGGTTCCTAAGTAAGCAAGAATTGCTGAAAGAACGCTAATAACAATACCATCAATAATTGATGCCCAAAATCGAGGGCCGAAAGTAGAATATTTATCTAATTCTTGCTGCCTTTCCATCTCAGCCTTAGTCGCGGGATCACTCGCTTTATTAGAGATAGCTAGCTTAATTTCTTTTGCTCTTTCAGGGTATTGCTCTGAATCAATATGGTTTTGAACGTCTAAAAGTTCATCTAGTGTGTAGTTATTATAATTAGGACTAGAATCCATGTGCTTAACTCTCCTTGAGTACATAGACATAATGACTCCCCACTAAAGATGCTGATCTCCAATCAATCGTGGGTTAGCTGAAGCCAGAGCCATAATAGTTTTGTTAAAGAAACTAAAAATTGGAGATCAGCATGAGCAAACATAACATACTTTTCATAGGTTTAGACACTCACAAAGAATTTGTTGAAGTTGCCTATATTGAAGATCAACGCAGTGCGCAATCCATTCATTTGGGTCGTATTTCCAGTGCAAAAGCTTCTATCACGAAACTGGCAAGACAATTCCAATCGAAGGAAGAGGAAAAACAACAAGATAACAGAGCTACATTTACGCTGGGAGATGCATGAATACATCAAGTTGCTTCACAATGCTGGAAGATCCGAATTTTGAGGGGGTCCTCCAGCTCCTCACAAAGAGGCTGATAAACGCTTGGCTAAACTGTGTAACGAAGTGGAACTGCGCCAAGCTTTAGCAGTCCCACGCTTAATTGGCTTGTTAGGCATATTTATATGCTGGAACTTGCAACACATTGTCTTTACAAACCTTTTCCAGCACCCAACTTATATTTTTTATACTTTGAATTCTATCCGAAATATAAAAAACGAGTATATATTCAAGAGTTTTTTGATCAAAGGATTTTATTAATTCAAGGTATTCACCTTCGTTTATATGACGACCATGGAATGCTTGTGAATTAAAGTAAATTCGTATCATTTCACGCGCTGGTATTTTGGACCAGCCATCTAAAAATCCCTTTTCGATCCAAAACTGTTTGGATTCTTTTAGAACACTTCTAAAGCCAATATCATCAGTTAACTTTCCAAGTACACCAGTAAAACTGAGGAAGTTTGTTGGTTCGTCATTCCCAAAAAAGAATCGAAAATCGACAAAAAGTCCTTTTAATCTATGCCTACAAACATTTAATGATGGACCTGAAATCACACCGTCTTCGAATGAATAATTGGATAATCCTCCGAAGCCAACACCATTCTTTTTTAAGTCATCATAATTTTCTAATAGCTCCGCTGCACGATATAGAAAAAGTTCTATGGAGTGTTTCATATCATTAGATAACGGTGAAGTAAGAGGGACTTGCTTAAATTCCATTTGCTACGAACTCCATATATTCGAACAACTTTATACAAAACATCAAGAGTTTCACCTAGAAAAGCTTCGAATGCCGCTGCGTCAATTCATCTTGACGCATTTTCTGGTTGAAAAATGCCTAATAAACGACAAATCGAAGAGAAAATATCCAAACTGTTGTGATTTTTAATACTTTGAATTCAACTTTTTTGGACAGTTGCAGACACTAGCCTAAGGCGACGCTAGCACAGCTATAGATAAGATAGGCTAAGCTTCAAATTGTTGACTGTTCTTAATATCTCGACGATTCACCACGACCAAGATAATCCCCATGATGGCGGTCAGACCAAACAGGATAAGCAGCCATGCTTCCTCAACGTCAAGCCGGAAGTTTCCACCAACAGTTGCAGCAAGCAAGCCTAAGCCCACAGCACAAATTGAAAAACAAGCCGAAACGCCAGCAATAACCGTGCTCAAGCTAACCGCAAAGTGCTTACCTGAATCTGTGAATTTGGGTAAATACGGAGATATTGCAACAAAAACTCCGGCAGTCAGAATAGCCCAAAACCACATTCCGGCTCCGAGTAAGTGCTGTGATAACCAAGCCGTTGCCATGCAGCAGACACAATATATGATGGCAAAAAACTTAAATAGGTTCGACAAAACGACGTCTCTAGCCATTGGCAAGTAATAGCGAATGATGACAAGAATTCGCAGTTTAAGCGAGCAACATTTTCCTCAAATGAAGAGCATTTATAACTCCCAAACCTTGAATTCACTTGTTGTATTTCCGAGCAATGGCAGAAATCAAGCTCGTTAGCCAAGGGGGGACTCACTTAATCTTCGATGTTATATACAAAAAAGCCTGCACAGGCAGGCTTTTTGATTTTGAGCTCAATTATTTTTTCGCGATTGATTCCGTAGCCATATATCAAAGGCTACAAAATCAAAAGGTTACAAAATAGTAGACTATGAGTCCTCTTGCTCAATCGCGCGATCCATATTTTCTGTGTGCTCTAACCACAAGGCATTAATAATGCCAAAAGAGCAAGCCAGTAATACACCAAGTATCCAAGTGAAATACCACATAATTATTTGCTCCTTTAATAGAGTGATGTCTTGTTATCTGCAATGAACTTACGATCAAGGCGACCAAACATCTTGTAATACGTCCACGCTGTGTAGCTTAAAACAATCGGGACAAAAATGATTGCGGCAAATGTCATAACCGTCAGCGTCATTTCACTCGCTGTAGCATCCCACATTGTCAGACTCAGGTTCGGGTCAAGTGACGAAGGCATCACGAATGGGAACATCGCAGCGCCACAAGTTAAAATCACTGAGGCAACGGCTAATGAGCTAAACAAGAACGCAAAACCACAGCGGTTAAAACGACTACATACAATCACAAGTAATGGCAATGCTAACCCCAAAACAGGGAACAACATGGTAATTGGATATTTATCGTAGTTGGCTAACCAAGCACCAGCTTCGATTGCTACGGTTTTGTTTGCAGGATTAGACGCTGCAAAATGATCAAGGTTCGATGTAATCACATAACCATCAATGCCATTCATTAGCCAGACACCTGCAACTGCAAACAACAGAGTCACAGCAAGTGCGAGCACTTGTGTAAAGCTAGCTGCGCGAACCCTGAGCTCACCTTCTGTTTTCATTTGTAGCCATGTTGCACCTTGCATCATGAACATACAAACACTCACTAAACCTGCGACCAAGGCAAATGGATTTAACAAGCCAAAGAAACCACCATGATAGGTTGCTCTTAAGAACTCATCAAAATCAAATGGTACCCCTTGGAGCAAGTTACCAAATGCAACACCAATAATGAGCGGAGGAACGAAGCTACCAAAGAAAATTGCCCAGTCCCAAGACTTACGCCATTTTGGGTCTTCGATTTTCGAGCGATAATCAAAACCAACGGGGCGCATAAACAATGCGAGCAGTGTCAAAACCATCGCAATGTAAAAACCCGAGAACGATACGGCATAAACCATTGGCCACGCCGCAAACAAAGCACCACCGGCCGTGATTAACCAAACTTGGTTACCGTCCCAATGCGGGGCAATTGAGTTAATCATAATACGGCGTTCAGTATCATCGGTTCCGACAAACGGAAGCAATGCACCAACCCCCATATCAAAACCGTCAGTAACCGCAAAACCGATAAACAACACGCCAATGAGCGCCCACCAAATAAATCTTAACGTTTCATAATCAAACATGATGAATGCTCCTGTTATGCCTGCTGCTCAAAGTGATAACGGCCGGTCTTCAAGCTACTTGGACCACGACGGGCAAACTTAACCATTAAGTAACTCTCAATCACGAGTAACACGGTGTAAAAGGCACTGATACTGATAATACTGAACCAAAGATCTCCGGCACTCAGGCTAGATGCTGACATAAAGGTCGGCAGCACTTCAGAGATAGTCCACGGTTGGCGACCATACTCTGCAACGAACCAACCACATTCAATTGCAATCCAAGGTAACGGCAGTCCGTACAATGCAGCTTTCAGCACCCACTTCTTCTCAGCAATGCGATGACGCGTACTTTGCCAGAATGCAGCTGCGAAAATAATCAGCATCAAGACACCGGCAGCGACCATGATCCGGAAGGTCCAAAACATAGGTGCAACCTGCGGAATAGAGTCGAGCGCTGCGGCTTTAATTTGTTCTTCAGTGGCATCCACAATCTTGTCGGTGTAACGCTTCAGAAGGAGGCCGTAACCCAAATCAACTTTGGCGTCTTCAAAAGCCGCTCTGACTTCAGGCGTCTCGTCACCTGCACGCAATTTTTCTAACAGTGCGTATGCTTCCATACCATGGCGGATTCGAATTTCATGGTTTGCAATTAAGTCTTTCAAGCCGACCACTTGTTCATCAATAGAACGGGTGGCGATTATCCCCATGACATACGGAATTTTAAGGGCGTAGTCAGTATGTTGCGTTTCTTGGTTAGGGAAACCTGCTACCGTAAATGCCGCTGGTGCCGGCTCAGTATGCCACTCAGCCTCAATCGCAGCTAACTTAACGCGTTGCACTTCGCCAACTTCATATCCTGATTCATCACCGAGTACGATAACAGACAAAATAGAAGCCATACCGAAACTCGCAGCAATTGCAAAAGAGCGACGAGCAAAAGGTAAGTCTCGATTCTTCAGGATGTAATATGCACTGATTGCAAGTACAAACATTGAACCCGCAACATAGCCAGAAGCTACGGTATGGACAAACTTGACCTGAGCAACCGGGTTGAACAATACGTCAGCGAAACTCGTCATTTCCATACGCATGGTTTCATAGTTAAATACCGAACCGACAGGGTTTTGCATCCAACCATTGGCCACAAGAATCCACAGTGCAGACATATTCGAACCAATTGCAACCAACCAAGTCACTGCCAAGTGTTGGCGTTTACTGAATCGGTCCCAACCAAAGAAGAACATTCCCACGAACGTCGATTCAAGGAAGAATGCCATCAAACCTTCAATCGCAAGTGGTGCACCAAAAATATCCCCAACGTAGTGGGAATAGTAAGACCAGTTTGTACCAAACTGGAATTCCATTGCTAAACCGGTTGTCACACCAATTGCAAAGTTAATTCCAAATAACTTACCCCAGAACTTGGTCATATCCTTATATATTTGTTTATCTGTCATCACATAAAGTGATTCCATGATCGCTAGCAAAAATGCTAGCCCCAAAGTTAGGGGAACAAACAGGAAGTGATACATTGCTGTCATCGCAAATTGAAAGCGCGATAGCTCAACAACCTCTTCAACAATCATTTGTGACTCCTCACGTGGAAAAACCAACCATTATTCATATGGGCTGGCTGCATATAATCGGCATTAGATTGAATGACTTTTGCCATTGCTAATACAAAAGTATCTAAAATGCACCTTTCGTGTCCCACGCAAGATTAAATGAAAGTTAATTAATCTTTGTGGGTATATCCTTAATAAGCTGCTGCAAATGTAGCAATTGTGCAATTTATATCGGCTGAGCTTACAAATCGATATAACGGGACAAATTCAACAAAAACTGAAGCAACTCATTCATATAAGCCATCATTTTATAGCATCGCCATAGCCAACAAATCAACGACAAGCTCAAGAACAGGAATAATTTGCGAGTTACCGCACACTAACACCCCAAGAGGCGTTGATTAAAAAAACCAGCCATGGTAGGGCGAAAATAAATCAAGCAAAAAGCCTTGTTTTAATCAACTTCACACAATTTACTACGCGAAACCATCTGAAATAACAAAAATGCACAAGCAGGCGCTCAAGGTATATACAAAAAGACATTATTAAACAAGATAGTACAAAAAGTAGTGCAATGCGAAATCTAAAGAGAAAATAAAAAATACAGTTCAACTCAATTTCTATTTCACTTGAATAACTACCCATAAAGTCATAAAGCATTTAGTCACTGCTTTGAAATCTCAATATACCCATTGCCACATAAAATTGTATCCCCCATCAGAAATAATGAGCGCAACCACCTGTTATTAAACAAAATAATACACGCTCCAATTTCATTGTGAGCAAATGAGCTCAGAATATGACGCCAACACAGTCAAGTGATAACGTCTTTATCAGCAAGAATTCCGATGAAATGAGGTCAAGAAGTAGCGAAAAATGAATGGGACTCATTTTCTCAACAGCAATGACACAATAAATTCCAATGGGCAATACAGCGTATTCCATGCTGGAATTCACATCTATAAATGAAGATTATGACCCATTAAGGAGTCAAAGAGTGGCTAGCGGCACAATTACACAATTCTAATTATTAGATTTACCTAATCATATTATAAGCCACTGATATAATTAAATTGATTAACTTTTCCAAATTGACGGCATAAAAAAAGAGCTAGGTAAAACCCAGCTCTTTCTTGACTAAAACCAAAGGTTATTATGCATTTTTAAATAATTAACCAATCTTAACGCGAGCGTTACGGAACATCCGCATCCAAGGGCTATCTTCACCCCAAGAATCAGGATGCCATGAGTTCGCCACGGTTCTAAACACGCGCTCAGGGTGCGGCATCATGATTGTCACCTTGCCGTCTGTCGAGCATATGCCAGACAAACCATCAGGAGAACCGTTCGGGTTTTGCGGATACTGAGTTGCTACTTCCCCTAGTCCATTGACATACTTGATTGCCACAGTGCCTGACTGAAGTGCGGCCTGTTGCTGCTCAGGACTCTTAAATTCTGCACGCCCTTCACCATGTGATACGGCGATAGGCATTCTTGACCCCGCCATACCCTCAAAGAAGATAGATGGGCTTTGTTGAACTTCAACTAAGCTGAATCTGGCTTCGAAACGCTCTGAACGGTTTCTCACAAAGTGTGGCCACAATTCGGTACCCGGAATGATTTCTTTGAGGTTCGATAGCATTTGGCAACCATTACAGACACCAAGGGAAAAACTATCATCACGGGCAAAGAATTGCGTAAACTGATCTCGAGCACGCTCATTGAACAGGATTGATTTCGCCCAACCCTCGCCGGCACCCAGCACATCACCGTAAGAGAAGCCACCACAAGCAACTAGTCCTTGGAACTCCTCTAAAGAGATGCGGCCCGCGAGAATATCACTCATATGTACATCTCGGCTCTCAAAACCTGCACGATCAAATGCGGCAGCCATTTCTAAATGAGAGTTGACACCTTGTTCCCGCAAAATTGCCATTTTAGGTGCTGCACCTTTAAGAATAAATGGTGCGGCGACATCTTCACTCGGGTTGAAGCTCAATTGGGCACTCAAACCCGGTTCGTCAGGGTTCTGCTTCAATTGGTGTTCTTCTAGTGCACATTGCGGGTTATCACGCAACGACTGCATTTGATAAGTGGTTTCTGCCCAAATCGTACGTAATTCGCTACGAGACTCTGTCACAACAGGACGACCATCTCGACTAATTCGAATCTGATTACCAGGCTGCAAAGTACCAATGGGCTTGCAATCAACCCCGCCGGCAGAATAACTCTGGCAAATTTGCGCTGCATCTTGCGCGCTCACCTGCATGACGGCACCAAGCTCTTCATTGAATAGGACTTCTACATCGGTCCCCTCAACGCCATCCAATTCAATGTTTAAACCTGTATTCCCCGCAAAAGCCATTTCAACAAGCGTTGTAAATAGGCCACCATCACTTCTATCGTGATACGCGATCAATTTGTTATCCGCAACGAGTTGCTGAGTCACTTCAAAGAAGTGGCGCAAATTCGATGCTTGTTCGAGATCGGGGGCTAAATCACCCAGCTCCCCATAAACTTGCGCAAGGCATGAGCCACCGAGTCGACGTTGCCCGTTACTTAAATCAACGGCTAACAAACAGGTTTCCCCTTTGTCACTACGTAGCTCTGGTGTTACGGTTTTACGAATATCTTGGACGGCACCAAATGCCGTAATGACCAAAGACATCGGAGAAGTGACTGCTTTATCTTCGCCACCGTCTTGCCATGCGGTCTTCATTGACATCGAGTCTTTACCGACTGGGATGGTCAACGACAATTCTGGACACAATTCTTCACCCACGGCCTTCACCGCTTCATAAAGTCCGGCGTCCTCTCCTGGGTGCCCTGCTGCAGACATCCAGTTCGCAGACAGTTTAATGCGTTTCATCGAGCCAATATCTGCACCGGCAATGTTCATGATGGACTCTGCAACGGCCATGCGAGCAGACGCGCCAAAGTCAAGCAAGGCAAGTGGTGTACGCTCACCCATAGACATAGCCTCACCGCAATAAGCATCAAAGCTTGAAGCGGTCACTGCACAATCAGCAACTGGAACTTGCCAAGGTCCAACCATTTGGTCGCGATTCACTAAACCTGTGACACTGCGATCGCCAATGGTGATCAGGAAAGTTTTTTCAGCAATGGTTGGCAAACGCAATAAACGACGTACTGCATCGGCAACATTGATCTCTTGCTGATCAAGCGCTTTGGATTGTGCTTTCGCCGAAACCACATCGCGGCTCATTTTAGGCGCTTTACCAAGCAACACTTCAAGCGGCAAATCAATCGGCTTGTCATCAAAATGATTATCGGTCAGCGTTAAATGTTCTTCTTTCGTCGCCTCACCAACAACGGCAAATGGCGCTCTTTCACGCTTACAGATTGCAGCGAACGTTTCTAAATTTTCCGAAGCAACAGACATGACGTAACGCTCTTGCGACTCGTTACACCAGATCTCTAGCGGGCTCATGCCTCGCTCATCAGACGGCACATTACGCAGTTCAAAGTTGCCACCACGACCACCGTCACTGACAAGCTCAGGGAAAGCATTAGATAAGCCCCCCGCTCCAACGTCATGAATAAATTGGATGGGATTGTCGTCACCCATTTGCCAGCAACGATCAATGACTTCTTGGCAACGACGTTCCATTTCTGGGTTTTCACGCTGCACTGAAGCAAAATCTAAATCTTCGCTTGATTGGCCCGATGCCATCGATGAAGCAGCACCGCCACCTAGGCCAATATTCATGGCTGGACCACCAAGTACGATCAACTTCGCACCAACCGTGATCTCACCCTTTTGAACATGATCTTCTCGGATATTTCCTAAACCACCGGCGAGCATAATGGGCTTGTGGTAACCACGAACTTCCACGCCATTATGGCTATTCACTTCTTGCTCATAGGTTCGGAAGTAACCTAGCAGGGCCGGGCGACCAAATTCATTATTAAATGCGGCGCCACCCAGTGGACCTTCTGTCATAATATCGAGCGCATTTACAATACGAGATGGCTTGCCATAATCTTGTTCCCAAGGTTGCTCAAAACCAGGAATTTTAAGGTTTGACACACTGAAACCGGTCAGACCGGCTTTCGGTTTAGAGCCTCGGCCAGTTGCCCCTTCATCTCGGATTTCACCACCAGAACCTGTTGCAGCACCCGGGTATGGGCTAATTGCGGTCGGATGGTTATGGGTTTCCACCTTCATCAAGATGTGCATTGGCTCGGTATGGTATTGATAAACACCTTCAGCATTTGGGAAGAAGCGACCTGCCGTGCCACCGGTCATCACAGCCGCGTTATCTTTATAGGCAGATAGCACGTTGTCCGGTGTGACTTCATAGGTATTCTTAATCATTTTGAACAATGACTTCGGCTGCTCTTTGCCATCAATCTTCCAATCTGCATTAAAGATTTTGTGACGGCAATGTTCAGAGTTTGCTTGCGCAAACATCATCAGCTCAATGTCGTGGGGGTTACGGCCTAGTGCAACAAAATTTTCAACAAGATAATCAATTTCATCTTCCGCTAAGGCAAGGCCAAGCTCTGTATTGGCATATTCGAGTGCCCGGCGGCCTTCCCCTAAAATATTGACACTGGTAAACGCGGCTGGCTCGGTTTCATTAAATAGTTGCGCAGCACTTTCAAAGGTGGGCACAACAACTTCAACCATACGGTCGTGTAATAGATTATTTAAGGTTCCCTGCTGCTGAACGGTAAGCTCATCAGACTCCACATAATAAGCAATGCCACGTTCAAGGCGATTGATCTGGTTAAGGCCGCAATTATATGCGATATCCGTTGCTTTAGAAGACCAAGGAGAAATGGTGCCTGGACGAGGGGTAACAAAAATAAGCGAGCCAGAAGGTTGGTGCGACTCAATGGCTGGACCATAAGTCAGAATCTTATCAAGCTGTTGCTGTTGGTCGCTGGAAAGCGTTCCGGACATATCAGCTAAATGGATGTACTCAGCATAAATCTGGCTAACGGGTAATGCAGCACTACGACATGCTTCCATTAACTTTTGCACTCTAAACGCAGAAAGTGCGGGGGCTCCGCGGATGATTTCCATCACGTCTTTTCACCTTTTTGATTATAAATTGCAGGGTCAGAACTGCGCGCTATTATAGGGAAATGTGCGCTACAAATCACCTTTAGCGCTTCGTCTGACGTGCGATTCAAGGCCAATTGACGCCCCTGTTTTAAGAAAACAGTTATCATATTTAAGGATAACAAAATCTAGATTCGCACTTGCAGAATGCTAAGCCATACTTATTGTGTAATAATGGAGCCTCATCAAAGCAGGGAACAGCTACATCTTATTGATTTAAATGGCGTTTAATTTTGCTAACAACACTTAGATATTTTTTGATTTTCATGACATGCAGTTTATTGGTGGCTTGCCAAGAACAAACCGTGTCAGATGAAAAACTATCAAGTGCAGAACCGAAAACCCACCTCAAAGTCGGCACTCTCTATGGCCCGCAAATTTATATCACGACCGGTCAGGGTAAGTATGGCTTTGACTACGAACTCGCTAAACGATTTGCTCGCCACCTCGGTTTGAAATTAAGTATGACGCCTTACGCCAGTGTTTCTGATTTATACGCGGCGTTAGAAAACCAAGATATTGATATCATTGCCGCAGGCTTAACGGAAACTCCCAACCGCAAAGCACGTTTTAGGCTTGGTCCACCTTTATATTTTGTAGATCAGATTTTGGTTTACCGACAAGGCTCATCGCGGCCCCGAATGATTACCGACATTGATGAACCCATTACCATTAATGCCGATTCAGCCTATGTAGAAACACTGAGCCGCTATCAGCAACAGCACCCAGAGCTGACATGGAAACAGGTTTATGGCAAAGACAACGAAGAACTTTTGCACCTCATCGCAAAAGGAGAGCTGCAATATACAGTAAGTGATTCAAGTAGCTTACTGATTAACCGCAGAATGATGCCAGAATTAAGACAAGGTCCTATCCTCGCCAATGATCTGCCCGTCGTTTGGCTCCTTCCTGCAAACCAGAGCGACACCTTGATGAGCCATCTACTTGAGTTCTGGCATAAGGTTAATGTTAAGGGCACGCTTGAGCATTTAAATGAACGCTATTTTGGCCATGTAAAACGTTTTGACTATGTTGATACTCGAGCTTTCATACGCGCAATTGATAGCAAACTGCCAAAGTATAAACATTTATTTCAAACCTATGCTGGCGAGCTCGACTGGAGAAAACTAGCGGCAACAAGCTATCAGGAGTCCCACTGGAATCCTAAGGCACGTTCTCCTACTGGCGTTCGCGGGATGATGATGTTAACACTGCCGACCGCCAAGCAGGTTGGAATTAAAAATCGACTTGATGCAGAGCAAAGCATTGAGGGTGGCGCGCGCTATTTGAAAAAGTTATTACGACGTTTGCCAGATTCTATCCCGGAAAACCAACGCATCTGGTTCGCACTCGCCTCTTATAATATTGGTATGGGGCACGTGGAAGATGCACGTAAGCTCGCCGAAAATATGGGACTTAATCCAAGTGCATGGCGGGACGTAAAGCAAGTCTTACCGTTATTGCAACAAAGACAATATTACCAAAAAACCCGCTACGGCTATGCTCGAGGAAGCGAAGCTGCCCACTATGTAGATAATATTCGCCGTTATTACGACACCATGGTCTGGCTCGATAGCCAAAGCGCCCACTTTGATGAAAAATCAGAAATGTCACAAACGACTGCTATCCTTTCCCCGCCAAAAAACAGCAAAGAATCAGAAGTCAGTGCGAGCCAACCGAAATAAACGCGCAGCCTTTGCAAGGCTCTGGCAGCACACAGGGCCGTGCATTGAATGCAGCCAAAGGGCCGTTTTATATTCTGGACAATGACAAGGTGCAAAAATAATTAATTGGTGAAAATGAAACGGCTAGCGTTATGATGCGCACTCAAAATTGCAATGTAGAACAATCTAAAAATGCTCATGATGATGAATTAAAGGGTTACAGTAACAGATATTTCGCCATATAATTAGCGAAAGCTTAACTGTATCGTTTACATCAATATTCAAGATAGTCGCCGCGTAAAAACGAATACCGTCAAAAAGTATGATTGTAGAACTTCAGCGATTTAGAATATGATAATTCTCGTCAAATATATGGATAACTCTTTCAAATGAAAAACAAAAAAATGATGAGAAATGCATCAAGACGGCGAACAATGTTAAAAACACGCCACTTACGCATGTTAAATCGACAAAAGCAGTTTTTCACTTTTATTCGAGTGCCAAACTAGCGGCGAATTATCCTTTTTGTTGTTTCTTCGCTTTATGCTCTTTACGGCGTCGTTTAAAGAAATTGCTGAGCTGTTCGCTGCAGGCTTCAGCCATCACGCCCCCCTCGACTTGCAATTGATGATTTAAATTTGGATGCTGCAATAGGTTCATCACGGTTCCCGCCGCTCCCGTCTTTTCATCGGCCGCACCAAATACCAAACGTTTAATACGACTATGCACCATCGCCCCCGCACACATTGCGCACGGCTCTAGGGTGACATACATCGTTGTATCTAAGAGTCGATAATTTTCCAGTACTTGTCCAGCCACACGCAAACACTGCATTTCGGCATGCGCACTCGGATCGCAAAGACCTATCGAATAATTGTAACCCTCAGCAATCAACTCGCCGTCTTTGACGAGTACTGCGCCGACCGGAACTTCATCTTTAGCCTCCGCTTGCGCTGCTAAAGCAATGGCTCTTTCCATCCAATATTCATCTGTTTTTAATTGTTGCAATGCGTCTTACTCACTCTAGAAAAACTTCTAATATAAACACAATCATTGGTACATTGATGCCTAACCAACCAATTGAAGTCATCATCAATGGCTGACGCGATTATATAAAAAAAGACGCCGAGGCGCCTTTTTTATCTTCAATCCAGTGAAACATCACTTTAGAAGTTCAGTGGCATCATTCCCACTCAATTGTCGCTGGCGGCTTACCCGAAATATCGTAAACCACGCGTGAGATCCCATCAATTTCATTGATAATGCGGTTCGATACACGACCTAAGAAATCATACGGTAGATGTGCCCAGTGTGCGGTCATAAAGTCAATCGTCTCAACCGCTCGTAAAGAAACAACCCAGTCATATTTACGACCATCACCCATTACGCCAACCGAGCGAACAGGTAAAAAGACGGTAAATGCTTGGCTAACTTTGTCGTAGAGCTCAGCTTTTCTTAGCTCATCGATAAAGATTGCATCCGCCAATCTTAGTAAGTCACAATACTCTTTCTTAATCTCACCCAACACACGCACGCCAAGGCCTGGTCCAGGGAACGGGTGACGATATAGCATGTCATATGGCAAGCCCAGTTCTAAACCAATTTTACGCACTTCATCCTTAAAGAGTTCACGCAATGGTTCAACAAGACCCAGCTCCATGTCATCAGGTAATCCACCGACATTGTGGTGTGATTTGATCACATGCGCCTTACCCGTAGCACTGCCTGCAGATTCAATCACATCAGGGTAGATCGTACCTTGAGCAAGCCATTTTGCATTGACGCACTTCTTCGATTCTTCATCAAAAATGTCGACAAACACATGGCCAATAATTTTACGTTTAGCTTCTGGGTCACTTTCGCCCTTGAGCGCATCAAGGAAACGGTTTTCAGCTTCAACATGAATGATATTAAGACCAAAATGATCACCAAACATATCCATCACTTGCGTTGCTTCATTTAAGCGAAGTAATCCGTTGTCAACGAATACACACGTCAGCTTGTCCCCTATCGCGCGATGTAGCAGCATCGCCACAACCGATGAGTCAACACCACCAGAAAGACCAAGAATGACTTCATCATCGCCGATTTGTTTTTTCAGGCGCGCGATCGCATCTTCAATGATTGATGAAGGCTTCCAATTGGCGGGGCAACCACAAATCTCTAACGCAAAGTGCTCAAGCATACGCTTGCCTTGGCGCGTGTGGGTTACTTCAGGGTGGAATTGCACGCCGTAAAACTGTTTGTCTTCATTTGCCATTGCGGCGTATGGGCATGTCTCTGTGTTCGCAACAGCTACAAAGCCTTCTGGAATTTCAGAAACTTTATCACCGTGGCTCATCCACACGTCAAGTAACGGCTTACCCGATTCACTGACCGCATCTTCAATCGCTTTAAATAGCGCAGATGGCGCCTGCAATTCGACTTGAGCGTAGCCAAACTCACCCTCACCAATCCCTTGAATAACCTTGCCACCGAGCTGTTCAGACATCGTTTGCATGCCGTAACAAATCCCAAGGACTGGTACACCCGCTTCAAACACATATTGTGGCGCACGAGGTGAGTTTTCAGCAGTTACGCTTTCAGGTCCACCCGCGAGAATAATGCCGTTCGGGGCAAAGCCTTTAATTTGCTCTTCAGACACATCCCACGCCCACAGTTCACAGTAGACACCGATTTCACGGATTCGACGTGCGATTAATTGGGTATATTGAGATCCAAAATCAAGGATCAGGATTTTATGCTCATGAATATCGCTCATGGGAAACCTTTTTGTTCGCTTAAATTTGTAGGGATTGAATTCAAATCAATGAGGGCAATCGTGTTTGCCCTCATATTCCATTGTGGAGTTAACCGCCAGAACGGTAATTAGGTGCTTCTTTGCTCATTGTCACGTCGTGGACATGGGATTCACCCATACCTGCAGCGGTAATTTGAACAAACTGAGCTTTGTTATTTAGGATATCAATGGTTTCGCAACCTGTAAGTCCCATGCACGAGCGCAAACCACCCATGTGTTGATGGATGATCTCTTTCAGTTTTCCTTTGTAAGGGACGCGGCCTTCGATACCTTCTGGTACTAACTTGTCCGCCGCGTTATCACTTTGGAAATAACGATCAGAAGAACCTTGAGACATTGCGCCAAGCGACCCCATACCGCGGTATGATTTGTATGCACGACCTTGATAAAGCTCAGTTTCACCTGGAGCTTCGTCGGTACCCGCAAACATAGAACCCGCCATGACACATGATGCGCCAGCAGCCAGTGCTTTTGCTAAATCACCAGAGAAGCGGATACCGCCATCTGCAATGACTGGAATACCAAGCGCTTTTACCGCTTCTGCTGCATCAGATACAGCTGTAATTTGAGGAACACCAACACCTGTAACAATACGGGTGGTACAAATTGAGCCTGGGCCAATACCGACTTTAACAGCATTCACACCAGCTTCAACCAATGCCACTGCGCCATCTGCGGTTGCGACGTTACCCCCAACGATTTGCAAATCAGGGTATTTCGCACGGGTATCACGAATACGTTGTAATACACCTTCAGAGTGCCCATGAGATGAATCAATCAATAATACATCTACGCCAGCTTTGACTAATGCATCAACTCGTTCTTCATTACCTGGGCCAGCACCCACAGCGGCACCCACACGTAAGCGGCCAAGCTCATCTTTACAAGCATTGGGCTTTTGCTCTGCTTTTTGGAAATCTTTAACCGTAATGAGACCTTTCAGTTTGTAGTTATCATCGACCACTAAAACTTTTTCAATACGGTGTTCATGCATTAACTTTTGAACGTCCGCTAAAGGCGTACCTTCGAGCACAGTGACTAGACGATCGCGCGGTGTCATCACTTGATTGACCGTTTTGCTCCAATCCGTCACAAAACGAGTATCACGACCGGTGATGATACCAACAAGCTCATTGGCGGCGTTCACAACTGGGTAACCGGCAAAGCCATTTTTCTCAATCAAACGCTTCAATTCAGCAAGCGTAGTGGTTGGAGAAATCGTGACCGGTTGCTGAACAATACCAGCTTCATAAATTTTAACTTTACGAA
This sequence comes from Shewanella gelidii, assembly GCF_014647855.1. Lineage (GTDB taxonomy): Bacteria > Pseudomonadota > Gammaproteobacteria > Enterobacterales > Shewanellaceae > Shewanella > Shewanella gelidii. Next base: position 172,265 of record NZ_BMPZ01000001.1, read on the forward strand.
CTTCTTCTGCTTGTTGTTCGATACTCATATTTTTATGAATAAATCCTAAACCACCTTCCTGAGCCATCGCAATCGCAAGGCGCGACTCAGTTACAGTATCCATTGCTGCAGAGACGAGAGGTATATTTAGATCAATCTTATTGGTAAGGCGAGTTTTCAAGCTTGCAGTGTTAGGGAGGACTGTCGAGTGCGCTGGAACCAGCAACACATCGTCAAAAGTAAGTGCATCTTTAATTAAACGTAGCATGAGCAACATTTCCCCGATAGGTAGGATATTATTTAATAATAGAGGTAAAATATTGCGGCGGAATTATACCTTGCATATACGCAGTGGTAAATGGAAAATAGTAAAAAATTACCATTAGCGGCTAAATCCTGATGCAAACGCTAAAAAACAACGTTTATACAGTCTCTAAGCTGAACGGTGAAGTTCGACAAATTTTGGAGAATCAACTTGGAAAAATCTGGTTAGAAGCTGAAATCTCCAATTTTTCCTCGCCAAGTTCAGGCCACTGGTACCTCACGCTTAAGGATAGTCGCTCTCAAGTTCGTTGCGCGATGTTTAAAGGCCGTAACCGTTCCGTCACCTTTGTTCCCAATAATGGACAACAAGTTCTGGTGAAAGGCACGATTAGTGTTTATGAGCCGAGAGGTGATTATCAGCTCATTATCGACAGCATGCTTCCGGCAGGTGATGGTCTTTTAGCACAGCAATATGAAGCGTTGAAGATGAAGCTCGCCGCAGAAGGCATGTTTTCTGTGGAGACCAAACGCACCTTACCATCCCCCATTGGTAAAGTCGGCATCATCACCTCCCCAACCGGTGCCGCAATACGCGATATATTACATGTGCTGCATCGACGAGACCCGTCACTCGAGGTTGTGATCTACCCAAGCCAGGTGCAAGGGGAAATCGCGGCAAAAGAGCTGTGTCGAGCCATAGAGGTTGCCAATGAGAGAGCTGAAGTTGATGTGTTGCTCCTCACGCGTGGTGGCGGCTCTTTAGAAGATTTATGGTGCTTTAATAGCGAAGCGCTTGCCCATACAATATACAATAGTGCAATCCCCGTTGTGTCTGCTGTTGGCCATGAAGTCGATACCACTATCAGTGATTATGTGGCTGATTTAAGAGCCCCGACCCCTTCAGCAGCGGCAGAAATTCTTTCTTCAGATAGTGAGCAGCGACGTCAACAAATCAACCGGTGGCACGATCGCTTACAACAAAGCTGGCAGCATTTTAGCTTGAAGCGCGCGAATCAGCTGCAACACATACAACATCAACTCTCTCGGCAAGACCCCAAAGTTCGCTTACAAAGCCTTCAACAGAAATTTGATGAGTTTGAGTATCGGCTTAACCAATCTGTCAGCCAGAAACTAAATCGGCACTACGTCATACAGCAGCAACTCTCTGCGAGGCTCTTACAACGTTCCCCTGCAAATAAACTTGATTTAGCAGAGCGACAACTAACCTATTTAAGTCAAAGGTTAGACGGTGCAGTAGCCCAGACTTTTGAGCAGGCAAAGCAGCGATTTGAATCAGCGGCTCACCAACTCGATACGGTTAGTCCTTTATCAACCCTTGGCCGTGGTTATAGCATTAGTCGAAACAATAAAGGCCAGCTTTTAACATCTTCACATGCGGCTAAAATTGGGGAAACGGTAGTGACGCAATTACATCAAGGCAGTCTGACCTCGACCATCACCCACATTGATGAGAGTTAAGATGGTTAAAATGACGATGTGGTGATACGCATCTTCACGACTTAAATACTGAAAAGGTGCATCGTAATAATCAGCAGTTATTATCAAACAACGAGTAAACATCGTGGTAATGCTTCTGAGTTTACCTCCCCGTCGTAGTCAAAATCACAAAAAAGGAACCCTAAGGTTCCTTTTTATAGTGACATTCACGTTAAAAACGATTCAAAGACTATTTCTTCTTGTCTTTGATATGACCCATCATACGTTTACGACGACGCTCCTGACTCAGTGTTAATTTCTCGACTTTCCCTTCAAATGGGTTGGCACCTTCATGAAAACGCAATTGAATTGGCGTGCCAACAACTTTGAGTGAACGACGGAAATAATTCATCATATAACGCTTGTAAGAATCGGGTAACTTGGCGACCTGGTTGCCATGGATGACAACGATTGGAGGGTTATAGCCACCAGCATGCGCATACTTTAGCTTCACACGTCGACCATTCACCATTGGTGGCTGATGATCATCCTGCGACATTTGCATAATACGCGTTAACATCGACGTGCTCACGCGACGTGTAGCACTGTCATATGCTTCTTCAATAGACTCATACAAATGGCCAACGCCCGTACCATGCAGTGCTGAGATAAAGTGAATGCGAGCGAAATCGATAAAGCCTAGACGGCGATCTAACTCACTCTTGACACGATCTTTTACTTCTTGATCAATGCCATCCCATTTATTAACGGCGATAACCAGTGCTCGCCCAGCATTAAGCGCAAAACCAAGCAGCCCAAGATCTTGCTCAGCGATCCCTTCGCGCGCATCAATCACAAGTAAAACAACGTTTGAGTCTTCAACAGCTTTCAAGGTTTTAATAACCGAGAACTTCTCCACGGTCTCGTGCACCTTCGCGCGACGGCGAACACCAGCCGTATCAATCAAAATGTACTCTCGGCCTTCACGCTCCATAGGGACATAGATACTGTCTCGGGTTGTGCCGGGCTGGTCATAAACCACCACGCGGTCTTCACCGAGAATACGATTAATCAGCGTAGATTTACCGACATTGGGTTTGCCAATAATCGCTAACTTAATCGGCAAATCCTGCAAACGTTTTTGCTCTGCCTCTGCTTCTTCTTCACTATATTCACGCGCAGCCACGTCTTCATCTTGCTGACCATCTTTGCTGATACCCATCGCTTCAGCGTAAGGCGCCAGCGAATACTCAATCATATTCGTCACACCTCGGCCCTGCGATGCAGCCATCTGGTAAACTTCACCAAGACCTAATGACCAAAACTCAGCACAAGCAGAGTCACCATCAATACCATCAACTTTATTGGCAACCACAAAAGTCGTTTTATCACGACTACGTAGATGCTGGGCAATAGCCTGATCAGCCGCTGTCAAACCCGCTCTGGCATCTGTCATGAACAAGACTACATCAGCTTCTTCAATGGCTGCCAAAGATTGCTCGGCCATTTTCGTTTCGATACCCTCTTCGGTACCGTCGATGCCACCAGTATCAACAACAATAAACTCGTATCCAGCTAAATGGGCACGGCCATACTTGCGATCACGGGTTAACCCAGGATAGTCAGCGACTAACGCATCTCGCGTACGGGTGAGACGGTTAAATAATGTGGATTTACCTACATTAGGCCGACCCACAAGGGCCACTACAGGAATCATGTTTTTGCCTCAATTTACTTCTTTATAATTAAAAAGCCCCCAGAACACACTTCCGGGGGCTATCAATGCTATTGCATTCAGCGCTACGGAAGCGTAACGGTAGCGACTTTACCCGCCCGAGTTTGCACATATAGCTTATCTGCAACAACGACAGGTTGGCTATACAAGCCTGAATCATCTATTTTAAGACGGCCTTCAATCTTACCACTTTCACGCGCTATAAAATGAAGGTAGCCTTCAAAATCACCAACCACAACATACTCGCCAAATACGGCAGCAGAAGTTAGATTGCGATTAATCAGCTCAGAGTTACTCCATAACTCTAGCCCATTACGCTTATCCACGGCATAAATGCGGCTGTAATCATCAACAACAAATAAGCTTAGGCCAGATACAGCCAGCTCGTTGAAGCTAGAATATTTACGCGACCAAATAATACGACCCGAGCGCATCTCCATCGCCACAAGGTTACCGTTATAACTCACTGCGTAAAGATTTTGGCCCACGATCACCGGCTTCATATCGACATCAGCCATGCGCGTGAATTCATTGCCACCAGTAGGCGTATAGATTGGTTGTTGCCAAGCCGTTTGCCCATTGCTTTTGATAATCACTGAGACTTTGCCATCGGCACTGCCAACAAAAAAGCCGCCAGATTCATAAGCAGGCGAACCTGTACCGCGAAGCGTTAAGTTAGGGAGTTGGTTCTCATTGGTCCAAACTTGCTTACCACTCTCAACATCATAAGCTTCAATGGTGCCAATACCGGTATGTACCACAACGATATCTTCAGCAACGGTTGGTGCTGAAAGCACTTCTCCGCTTGTAAGTGCATACCATGCCAGCTCACCAGTCTCAGCGTCTAGCGCACCAAGCATGCCGCTCTCACCACCAATAAAGACTTTATTTCGCGCCGCGGTTATACCACCGGACAAACGCGCACCTTTATTTTTTGCCAAAGCAGCTGAACGAAATACTTCGCTAAAATCTCGGCTCCATACCTGATCACCGGTGTTTTCGTCAAAGGCAGCAACCTCTCCGAATCGACCCGCAACAAAAACTTTGCCGTAGCGAACCGCAGGAGACAATTGCGAATAGAAGCTCCCGACGCCGTTGCCAACAGAGACACTCCAGCTCACTTCAGGAAATACGCTAGCTTGTAACTCTTTTAAAGGCGCGGCTGGCTCTTCTTCAACATCATTTGATGAACATGAAGTCAGAACACTTAAACTTAAACCACAAGCAATGAGGGTTTTACACCAAGATTTCATTGGCAATCCTTAGGCTTGATTCAAGCTATCAAGTTTCATTTTTAGGCCTGGGCTTGCAGCAGCTCCACCCTTGTCCATTGCAGATTGATAAGCAACCTTTGCTTTCTCAACATCGCCCTGACGACTCAAAAAGTCACCTTTTAATTCATCGCGCTGCGCAAGGAAAGCTTCATCAGTCACTTGCTCTAAAGTGGCGATTGCTGTTGCAAGCTGGCCTTGCTCAGCTTGAATCCGCGCAAGGCGAATGGTCGCAATCACATCAAGGCTAGAACCTGGCTTGGCTGCTATCACTTGTTTTAATACTTTTTCTGCTTCGGCTAAATCACCTGCATCAACCGCAGCTTTCGCCAAGATCAAGTCAAGCATCGCTTGATAACCTTTTTGGTCGTGGGCTGTGCTAAATTCTGCGGCCGCTGTTTTCATCGCAACAGGGTCTGCACGCTGTAAGCCTACACTTTGAAATGCTTCAGAAGCTTTCTCTTGTTGGGTGACTTTATAATCAGAATAGGTATTCCAACCATATAAGCCTCCTAGACCTACGACCGCACCGATAATGATCGATGTTCCATAGTCCTTCCAAAATGTTTTGATTGCGTCAACTTGTTGTTCTTCTGTGCTATAAATTTCCACGCACACTTCCCCTCTTATTCAACCAATCCAGCCAAAGTCGTTACCAGATCATCACGGGCAACGAGCTGTTGTTCATTATTATTTCGCAAATGCTTCACTGCAACTTGACCCGCAGCGATTTCATTTTCCCCAAGGATAAGCGCGATACTTGCACCACTCTTATCAGCTCGTTTCATTTGCTTTTTAAAATTACCACCACCACAGTGGCTCATTACTTTAAGCTGTGGCAGTTGTTGGCGTAACTGCTCTGCGACTTTAATCGCTTCTATCTTACAATTGTCACCCATTGCCGTGACATACACATCAACAGGTGCCGGAATATCTTTAGTCAGTTCCAAGGTTTCTAGCAGTAAAACTATACGCTCCAGCCCCATTGCAAAACCAACTGCTGGAGTGTCCTTTCCACCTAATTGACCCACTAAGCCGTCATAACGGCCACCCGCCAAAACAGTACCTTGGGCACCTAAACTTGACGTGACCCACTCAAAAACAGTGCGATTATAGTAGTCAAGTCCACGGACGAGCCTTGGATTAATGGTGTATTGGATACCCACAGCGTCAAGGAGTTCACACAAATGTGAAAAATGTCCTTTTGAATCTTCGCCAAGGTAATCAGAAAGCTGAGGTGCGTCTGTTAATAAAGCTTGAACCTCTGGATTTTTTGAATCTAAAACACGTAGAGGATTGGTGTACATACGACGCTGGCTATCTTCATCTAACTGGTCTTTATATTGCTCTAAAAAAGCAATTAAAGCGTCACGATATGTCGCGCGTTCTTCACTGTCACCAAGGGTATTTAACTCAAGTGTTACATGCTCACTTATTCCAAGTTTTTCCCATAAACGGGCCGACAACATCAACACTTCCGCATCGATATCAGCACTCGCTATACCATAGATTTCTACACCAAATTGGTGAAACTGACGATAGCGGCCTTTTTGCGGGCGCTCATGGCGAAACATTGGTCCCATATACCATAAACGCTGCTCTTGGTTATACAGCAACCCATGCTCGTTACCTGCTCGAACTGTGGATGCAGTGCCTTCAGGGCGCAGGGTCAAACTATCTCCGTTGCGATCTTCAAACGTATACATTTCTTTTTCGACAATATCGGTCACTTCACCAATAGAGCGTTTGAAAAGGTCAGTACTCTCAACGATAGGCATACGGATTTCACTATATCCATACGCACTGACAGAAGCTCGAAGTTCAGCTTCTACTTTTTGCCATAGAGGACTTTGAGTTGGCAGAATGTCATTCATTCCGCGAATCGCTTGGATCTGTTTTGCCACGGGCTCGACTCGTATTACTAGCTGATTAAAATTCAAAAATGTTCCGCATTATAGGCGTATCAGCGCCAAACGTAAAACAGCCTTTAAGGATTTCTCCCTAAAGGCGGTTGAAACATTTTAGTTTGTATAAAAAAAGCGCGCTTTCAGCGTTATTTGTCTTGTTCGTTTACTGGGATCCGATTTGCCATTAACTCAGCTTTTGCTCGAATTTTTGCTTCTAACTGATCCACAATTTTTTCATTATCAAAGCGCTCTTTTTGACGTTCTCCATCATCGTAATAACCACTCTTACGATTCCCGCCAGTGAGGCCAATATCGGAGACTAAGGCTTCGCCAGGTCCATTAACTACACACCCAATAATCGACACATCCATTGCTGTCGTAACATCTTCTAAGCGCTCTTCTAAAGCATTGACCGTCGTAATGACATCGAACTCCTGACGAGAACATGACGGGCAAGCAATGAAGTTAATGCCGCGAGAGCGAATACGTAGCGACTTTAAAATATCAAAACCGACTTTGATTTCTTCAACCGGATCAGCAGCAAGCGAAACCCGTAGCGTATCACCAATGCCTTCAGCCAGTAGCATTCCCATACCAACCGCTGATTTAACGGCACCGGCACGAGCGCCACCCGCTTCAGTAATCCCGAGATGCAATGGTTGCTGAATTTGCTTGGCCAGCAAGCGATATGACTCAACAGCAAGGAAGACATCGGAAGCTTTAACACTCACCTTGAATTGATCAAAGTTCAGTCTATCTAAAATATCCACATGACGCATGGCCGACTCTAAGAGGGCTTCTGGCGTTGGCTCATGGTATTTATCCATGAGGTCTTTCTCTAATGAACCACCATTAACCCCGATACGAATCGGAATGTTTTTATCACGAGCACAATCGACAACATTGCGAACACGTTCCTCATTGCCAATATTGCCAGGATTAATCCGCAAGCAATCGACACCATATTCAGCAACTTTTAGTGCAATTCGATAATCAAAGTGAATATCTGCAATCAAAGGCACTTTGACTTGTTGTTTAATGAGCTTAAATGCTTCGGCGGCATCCATTGTCGGTACCGATACTCGAACTAAATCAGCACCTACATTTTCTAACGCTCGAATTTGAGCAACGGTCGCTTCGACATCGGTCGTTCGCGTATTTGTCATCGACTGAACGGCAATGGGTGCTCCATCACCAATCGGTACATCACCAACATAAATTCGAGTTGATGGGCGTCTAATGATTGGATTCTCGTTGTACATCTTAAGTTTGCTCTATTTGAATTCTTTGGGATTCACTACGATTAACCTTGAACAGGTACCGTAATTCTAGCAACTCGATTACGTGGGAACTGGCTCATATCAACAGACTCCCCATCAAGTTTCATCGAAACCACTTGCGGCGCACCAAGCACCAACTTAAAAGGAGGTTTTCCTGTGACAGAAATGGTTTTACCTGATTTTTTCAAATCATTAATCAATACTTTGCCTGTCGCATCGGTGGCTTTAATCCAGCAGTCACCAGTCAGGCTGACTTCTAACGCAGTCAACCCGTTTGCAGATTTCGCTAATTTTACAGCATCGACAGGAGTGTTGGGTGTGCTCTCTAACGCAGTTTCATCAATCGCTTGATTGACCGCGGTCATTGCGGAAGACGAATCTTGCTCAGCAATGGAGGCTGCCATAACCACCGCAGCTTCACGCTCATTCAACTGCGGTTGATTGACTGCAGGCGCAGGTTCAGCGTCGTTATCTAGCGCGGTTTCAGGGGCCGCATTGGCTTCTGGTTCGCGGAGCATTGGAGACGGCTCATCTTCTAGTGATTCAGCAATCTCCTCAACTGTTGGTTGCGAAAAGTCTTTCCCAGACAGTAGCTCAGATTTTTGCACCCACCAAACAATCAATAATGTCAGTAAGACCGCTACAATCAAATAGGTTACTAACATTAAACGATTGTCTCGGGCTTCACGGCTGGTTTTGCGCGAAAAACTCTGCATTGCGTGCTCATCAACAGATGGCACCTGACGAGCAAGGCACGCCATCACCTGAGGCTCTGAAGCCTCAACAATTCGAGCAAAATTCCTGACATAGCCACGGGCATAGGTTGAAGAAGCGATATCATTGAAACAATCTGCTTCAATATCTTTGACGATACTCGGTCGCAGGTGCAAACGCTCTGCAATGTCGTCTATCGACATGCCTTTTTGCTCTCGGGCGGCCCGTAGGATTGGACCTAGTGTTTCTTCGCGTTCACTCTCTTCTTGAGCGAACAGATCTTCGTTTTGATTTGTCATTGTTGCAAACTTGTTTTGTACTGCAAGGCTTGGGGCGACTGGGGAAATTTAGCCAGCAAAATAAGGCCAAATCGTGAGGCCGCAATAAGATCATTCAACCCTTGCTCAATTTCTATTGCTAAAGCCAAGCTTTGAGCCGACTGCTGAGCAACAGAATGATACCGCTCGAGCTGCCTTTTGGCCATGGTGTATTGTTGAGCGTCCATTTCCATATCGATTAACTCAAGCAAGGTTGATTGACGTCGAGGCTCATATTTTAACGCCATCTCAAAATACTGTCGTGCTTTTTCGATATGACCAGCTTCTTTGCTACAGAGGCCAAGGTTTTCATAGCTTGAGCCAATACGCGTATATTTGGGAATATTGATGGCCGCTAAAAACATCTTCTCTGATTTTTCATACTTCTTCTGTTGGCAAAGAAACACACCAAAATTATTGTATGAATTACCGGTCGCTGTTGAGAGGCTGATTGCTTTTTCATAGGCTTCTTCGGCGCGAATAACCTCACCTACAGTTTGGAAATAGTAAGCTTTAGCAACATGTACATCTTCAAGGTATGGGGCGTATTCTTCTGCTTTGTCTAGGTTAAACTTCGCTTGAACACTATTGCCTTTCCTTAAATAGGTTAAACCTAAGTTAAGTCGGTCTCTGGCGGCTAACTCTTTATCAAATGTTCTTTGAGAGACGGGAATATCGGTACCAGTATAGGTACGCTCAGTAACACACGCTGTCATCGAAACAGCCAGCGTGAGCATTAAACAAATTTGTGGCAATCCTTGCTTCATTGGCAAGCCCATTATTATTAGCAAACAAAGAGTTAATCCATTGTGACCGAAATTTGGTTATCTTGCATGCGTTTTTTCGCTAAACGTTTCGTTCTATCACGGATATCCCCCGCAAGCTGACCACAAGCAGCATCAATATCATCACCACGGGTCTTACGAACAATAACCGTTAAGCCGTACTCCATTAGCACTTTAGAAAAACGATCAATACGTGAATTGGACGAACGGCCATACGGCGAACCAGGATACGGGTTAAAGGGAATAAGATTGATTTTACACGGCGTTTCTTTCATCAATTTAGCCAGTTCATGGGCTTGATCAGTACTATCATTGATGTGATCAAGCATCACGTACTCAACAGTTACTCGCCCGCGGTTAGCGTTTGATTTAGAAAGGTAGCGACGAATACTGGCCAAAAAGTCATCCAAAGGGTACTTTTTGTTCACTGGAACAAGCTCATCACGCAACTCATCATTAGGAGCATGAATACTCACGGCTAACGCCACATCCAGCGCATCACCCAACTTATCTAAAGCCGGTACAACGCCAGAAGTTGATACTGTCACTCTGCGCTTTGAAAGGCTAAAACCTAAATCATCTAACATAATATCCATCGCTGGAATAACGTTAGATAAGTTCAATAACGGTTCACCCATGCCCATCATCACAACATTTGAAATCGGTCGTTCACCCGTTTCTTTCGCAAAACCTAAAAAGTGCGAGACACGCCAGATTTGGCCAACAATTTCAGAAACAGTTAGGTTTCGGTTAAACCCCTGCTGCGCCGTCGAACAAAAGGTACACTCTAATGCACAGCCAACTTGAGACGATACACACAGTGTCGCTCTATCTTCTTCTGGAATATAGACGGTTTCAACTTCTTGGCCTTGGCCGACATTAATCGCAAATTTAATCGTGCCGTCATTAGATTTTTGATAACTTGAGATTTCAGGCGCAACCACCTCACACTTGGCCGCCAGCTTGGCTCGCAGCTTTTTATTGATATTGGTCATTTGTTCGAAGTCACTGACACCAAAGTGATATAACCACTTCATGAGCTGATCGGCACGAAACGGTTTTTCACCCAAATCGGCAAAAAAAGCTCGCATCGCCCTGCGATCGAGATCTAATAAATTGATCTTTTTGTCACTCATTTGTCTAACCTCAAAACTCAATAAACCTGAAACAGGGCGCAGAATTATACAGGCCATCGGCGCTGATAGCTAGGGGCAGCCCAAGCCAAACAAGTTTGTATCGCCGATGCAATTTCTTCTATGAATGCTTTAAGATAGCCCTATAATTAAACAATCATTTGATTGCGCAGAAGATAATACAGTTATTCCGACTTTCTCCTGTAGGTCACACCATCGTTTAATACATAATATCAATGACCATTAAATCCCTGAGACTAAGGATAGGTAAATCAACCCATGTTCACCCTTATTGCCATCGTTTTTTTCGCCATTGCGATCTCTTTTCTTTGCAGTGTATTTGAGGCGGTATTACTTTCAGTGACACCCAGCTACATTTCGGCCTTGGCCGAAGAAAATCCGGACGCCGCAGCGCGGTTAAATATACAAAAAGAAAACGTAGAATCACCTCTCGTTGCAATTCTAACCTTAAATACAATCTCCCATACTGTGGGTGCAGCGGTTGCTGGCGCCCAAGCAGCCAAGGTATTTGGTGACGATATGCTCGGGGTATTCTCGGGGGTGCTGACTTTTTTAATCTTATTTTTCTCAGAAATCATTCCAAAGACCATCGGGGCGAACCAGTGGCGGCAGCTAGCGCCGGCGGTGTCATATGTTTTGTTATGGCTCGAACGCGCAACGAAACCGTTAATTTGGATGTCTCAACAAGTCACAAAAACTATGAGTGAAAGTACACCGGAGCCTTTTGTCAGACAAGAGATCAGCGCCATGGCGAAAATGGGGCATGAGTCCGGTGAACTTGATGAACAAGAATCAAAAATTGTCACTCAAATGCTTTCCGCCAAAGATGTTCCGGTCACTGCAATTATGACCCCAAGAACAGTTATCTTTAATCTACCAGCCAGTATGAAAGTTGAAGAATTTGTAAAACTGCACAGCGACAAACCATTTACTCGAATTCCTCTATTTCAAAAAAACAATGAAGATATTATTGGTTATGTGGATCGAAGTGACATTATTCTCGCCAACTATCAAACGCCACAAGCCCAGCTCGTAAAGTTCAAACGCGATTTGCTCGTCATCCCGTCTTCGGCACGCATCCTCCCGTTATTTGAGCTGATGATCCGACGCAATACACAAATTGCGGTTTCCGTGGATGAGTATGGTGACATCCTTGGTGTCGTCACCCAAGAAGACATTATCGAGTCACTGCTTGGTTTAGAAATTGTCGACTTAAACGATCCCGCAATTGACATGCAGCAGCTGGCTCGTAGTCAGTGGGAAAAACGCATGAAAGAAAAAGGAATCGTATTTTCCGCAGATATGGGGCATGAAGAAGCGCGCACAAGCGTAGCCAAAGATGAAGCCGATGAAAGTGAAGGTGAAGTGTCAACGGCACTCAACATAGAGCAAAGTGACACCTCCAAATAGCTTTATATAAAATGCTAAAAAATTTTAGCTATCAGGCGCACATGCTTGCAATGAAAAGACTAGATTTAGGCGCCTGAATCCGGTGTTTCGCCTTTGTTCTTGGCCTTTTGTGCAAGCGCTCTTTCTCTTCTCGCCAAATCTTTGAAGTACTCACCCAGCTTTTTAGTGCCATAAATAGGTGCAATCATATCTTGCGCCATTGCTGAAAGAAAAAACTCCGCCGGTCCAGTTTTCTTTTCAGGTAAGTAGCGGCTAAAGAAGAGTATGACACGCCGAATCCAATCTGGAAAATGCGATATTTTTTCTTCTTTCTTCAGCGCGCTAAACGCAAGTTTGGCAATCTCATCTTCTGAAAGAACTTCAGGGCCACCAACATCATACTCTTGCCCTTCTTTTAGAATGGCTCGAATACAATACTTTGCTAAATCTTCACCATGAATGGGGTTAAGTTTCACATCGCCTTTACCCAACAGGAACACCTTGCCTGATTTAGCCATGATGTAGAACTCTTTCATATCGACAAAAAAGCCATTTGGGCGAATCACACATGGAGTGAGTTTTTCAGATGCTAGTAGTCTTGCAGCAAATTTTTCTTTCGCTTTTAAAATACGAATGTGTTGCAAATTTTGCGCATTAAAAGCGGAAATATAAATGAACTTTTTCACCCCTGCTCGCTCAGCTTCCTCCAGCAAGTTAAGGTTAGCTTGATAGTCGACATCCATATATTTCAGACCATCTTTTTGCCGGGTAATGCCTAAACAGGAGATAACGACATCAATCCCATCACAGCAGCCTTGCAGGGAATCAGCTCGAGTGACACGGGCATGGATGATTTTATCTTCGTCAACCCCCATCTCCGTTAGCTTGCCTGTACTTCTCGCGAGAGCCTTAAAGTCACACTTTTTCTCTACTAGCTCTTTAACAATATGCATTCCTAAGTAGCCAGTTGAGCCAGCGACCAAAATGCGGCCATATTTATCGTTCATCAAAATTCCTCTACCGAAATACCAGACTATACGCGAGATCCCTTCACTATATGTCGCACCAGTTTCCAGTTCAAATTTGCTTTAGCACTCCATGAACTAGCCCGCAGTTATTGAGACTTTGTAGCTGCAAAAGGAGAACTTCAATGCGAATGTTGGTACGGCGTGGAGCCTAGCGACTCAGTGGCTATTCATATCGCCTGATAATCATCCCCATTGCCTACCGCTGGCCTATGTACAGGCACACCTTCGGAACGCCGTGGATACTTAGGCTTTACCAAAAACAAATTTTTAGCACTAAAAAGAGCTCTGCTTACTTGTACACCCTATTGCAACTTTCTGCCGATAACATAGTGCAGCAATACCTGTGACCTATAACCTGTGACCAGTGCTATTCCCACACCAATTGGTTTTGGCGTATAATTCACCCTCACTAATCGAGGACTCCATGCAAACAGCTTATACACTCAAACTTGCCCATATAAATGATACCCACTCTCATTTTGAGCCCAGTCGCATCCAATTTAATATCGAGCATCACAATAAATCATTTGAGTTATATAGCCATACTGGCGGCTACGCACGGCTGCAATATCAAGTCAAACAAGCAAGACTAGCAGCCCAACAAAATCAGCAGGAATTTCTGTTTCTGCACGCGGGCGATAGCTTCCAAGGCACTTTGTATTTTAACCAGTTTAAAGGTGCCGCAAACGCTCATTTGCTATCGATGATGACCCCAGATGCAATGGTCCTCGGAAATCATGAAATTGATGCAGGAAACGGCCCCGTCAAAGAATTCATCCAAGCAACAAACTTTCCCATTTTGGCTGGCAATATGGATCTCAGCCGAGAGCAAAAAGGTAAAGTTGCACCATTGTGCGGTGAGCCGAGGCTGTATGACTATGATCCAGTGAACCACATTGCCAAACCTCTAATCCGCAGTTTTCATGACCGCCAACTTGCCATTGTCGGCATCACGCTTGATCAAATGAAAGAAATTGCGCGCCCAGATGCAGATGTGCATTTTATAGACGCCATTGCCACGACTCGAAACACCGTACAATCACTTAAAAAGCAAGGTATTCATCATATTATTGTGCTCAGCCATTTGGGGTTACAACAGGATAGAATTCTTGCGCAAGAAGTCGAAGGGATCAGTCTTATTGTGGGTGGGCATACCCATACCTTACAAGGCGATTTTCGCAAATTAGGCAGAAGCAACCTCACCTATGGCGAGCGTGTCAACGAGACACCGATTGTGCATGCGGGCTTACATGCTGAGACGTTAGGGCTCGCAAATATTGAATTTGATGCCTCTGGCAAAGTGACCCGACTACTGGGCAATAATAACTTTATGCTGGATGAGCAGTTTCTTTTGCAATCCCCTCAAGATGTTGATGAAGATGATTATGAGCAAATCCGCAGCATATTAACCGATCATCCAGGGATCTTGTGGGATGAAGAGGATGTCGCAATTCGTTATGCAATTGGGAGTCAATATCGCCCAGCAATCGACGCGCTTGAACATCAAATCCTCGCTTTTGTACCCAAAACGCTACAGCATTCTCGTCTACCCAGTAAGCACTTACCCCACGGTAGTGAAATTTCTCCTTGGGTCAGCAAAAGTATGTACCACGAAGCGCGAGAGGTTTCTGCTGATATAGACTTTGCACTACATAATGCCGGCGGCGTCCGCCACTCCCTTGAGCAGGGAAAAATCAGTGTCGCCGATATTATTGGCCGCGTTCTGCCTTTTGAACTCCCACTTGTCCGCTACCAAATTCAAGGCTGCTATCTGATTGAAGCCATTGAGTCTGCAATTAATGCCGCGACAAATAACGGTGTTATCGGCACGGGCGCTGGCAGCTTTCCATATACCTATGGTCTGAAATATCACTACGACGGTCGCCAGCCCATAGGTAGCCGCCTTCAGCAACTGCAAATTTTGGACAAACTACATCCTGCGAATCATGATATTCACAATCAAGAGTTGGTCTGGAAACCCATAGAAACCCATCATTACTATGTCGGTGTATCTAGCTCGTATACGGCATCGGGTAAGGAAGGCTATCAAGCTTTACTGCAATCATGCTGGCAAAAAGATATTCAAGACATCAACCTCGCGGCCGCATTTATGCAATTTGCCCGTAAAAAGGAAGTGATTGATCAGCCGTTAGCACCACAGCTAAGCTACATCAGTCAGCACAGCTAGCATCATCAATGGGACATGAGACAGCGACTAGATAGAAGCATCAATACGGCGAATCATTTTCAATGCATCCGTCAACAGCGTTACACTCTAAATATGATGACCTTTTAAGGATTTCACCATATAAAAACCTTGTAAAATTTGCCCGCGCTTTTGTTGGTAGGTTTTATGCTTGATATGGAAGCCTTGGCGTAAAAAGGCGGCTTTCGATAGTGCAGAGGCATCCGTCGTCAGCTGTCGGTAATTTTGAGCAACAGCCCAGCACTCTAACTGATTTAATAACTCTATTGCGATACCCTGCCGCTGGTAATGCGGTGCTACATATAAATGTTCAATATACCCACGCTCTTGAAATCGAGTGGCCATGCTGACAAACCCCATACACACGCGTTCCTGTGCAGATGATGACTGCGGTTGCGTGAGCGCTAGCCAACTCTTATTACGTGATAACTGCTTGAACCAATAATAGTCTGATCGCGGCGCAAACGACCATGCATCGCACTGCGCTTGCGAATAAATACCATTCGCGCAATGTTGTACTGAATCATGATAAAGGCTTGATAAGTCATGAGCATACAGTCTACCGATTTTTGGATTTAAGCCCTGTATACGATAATTGTTGCCTTGGTTCATATATCTCACAGTATCTTTTTAAACCATTTAGGATGGGAACGGTGGGTTAGTAAATCTAGCAGTCAAATTAGCAGGTTTGAGCTACTTCAATAATGGTTTAAGCATTCCTTCTAAACCATTTAGCTTCACCTCATACATTAATGCTAACTGTTGCCCCAACTTCCCTTCAGGAAAACCTTTACTGTGAAACCAAACTAAATAAGGCTCAGGCAATTCTAGTAATCGGCGCCCAGCATATTTCCCAAATGGCATGACTTGATTCACGGCTTCTACCAGCTGTTGTTGCTCCATCGCAATACATCACTCTTCATTCAATCTTGGGGGCATAGTAACGAATTCTTTAATGCTTCCCTAACACCACAGTAAAAAAATTAAAAAATATTTTATTGCGAGTAAGCGACAAATTCATTTCTAATTTCGCTCAGAGCAGTGAACATCATTCATAATAAAACAAAATAAACCCTTGATAATCATCGAGTAACTCAAGTGCCCACCATGTATGTCAGGACGTCAATAATCTGGCCTCCACTTGCATAAAGTCAAAATAATAGCGACTGCCATTCGAGCGTAAACATGTCAAAAATCAAGCAGTTGACGCCCCAAACAATGATGTCTAAAGTGAATTTATTGTTACAGGTTTTGCAACTTCAGTGAGTGAAGAACGTGCCATATTCAATCCTTCATTGCGAAGGTTATTTGAAGAGTACTGCGCCAAGATTTTCACGCATATAAAGCAAGCAGCATCACCCTTTATGAGAGGTCATCAAGATGATTATTCTAGTCGGCGGAGAGAAAGGTGGTAGCGGTAAGAGCTGCCTAGCTCAAAACATAGCGGTGTATCTCGCCGAAGAGTGTGCGGCTTCAATCATCATGGTCGATTGCGATCCCCAGCGCTCCACTTCAGATTGGATACACGCGAGAAATGCAGTTCCAAAGCTGACGACCATTAACTGTGTCCAACTCTATGGCAAAATTCGCAACGATTTACTCAGTCTAGAGTCACATTATGATGTCGTCATCGTCGATTGCGGTGGACAAGACAATTTAGCGCTTCGTGCAACCATGTCGGTCGCCTCTTACATATTGATGCCCCTACGACCTAAACGCCGCGACTTAAAAACAGTCAATCATATGGAGGACATCGTCGCAACCTGCATGATGATAAACCCCAAATTGCAGGCGAACTTTGTAATGACTCAATGCCCAAGTTTACCAAGTCAAGCCAATCGTATATTGGAAGCAAAAGAGATTTGTCGCTCATACGATATCAATGTACTCAATGCAATTACTTATTGCCGCAACATCTATGACGATAGTGAAGAGTCTGGATGTTCAGTGATAGAAATGGATCCCAAAGGCAAGGCTGCTGACGAAATAAGAAACATTGCTTGCGAAATGTTTAATCTAAAGAATGCTGATGAAATCAAACAATTCATCCTCACAAAGCAAGTCTCGACCTTAGGAAATCAATATGGCTCTAGCAGATCTCAAGAAAAACGTTACGTCATCTAACGTTGCTTTTATAAAGCCGGTCTCTTTAGAAGACTTTATTGAAGATGCCTCTCGCTATGCTATGGGTGAAGCGGCGTTAGCTTCAAAACATTCACCCATTGCTCTCACTTTGGTTTCGGCTCATCAGCAACCCATTCACAAAACACCGAACCGAAAATCAAAGAATGCGACATTTAGTTTAAACGAAACGGTAATTCAACAGCTCACGGAATTGGCAACACACCAAGGCATTGCAAAATCTAGGTTAATTCGAGACCTCATTGAACAAGAATATCAGGCAATGAAAGACAGCAAGAAAGCTCAAAGCGCCAAATAAATCGTCATTGACGTTACGTGTGGCTCAACATCTCCCTTGACTGGTAGCACGGCTCAAGGGGCAAGCAAAATATGTAACTTATTAATGTTCATCTTAATAAGCTCAACCCCGCAACCTTATTGCTTGCCCTGTTTGCTACCAGTCTTTCTTTTTCTTTAGGCTCACCACCAAAAGAAACACTATCCGTCCAACAAAAACGACAATTGACTTCCAACCATATCAACAACAATTCATGTCATAGATACTAATTTGCTGATTTGATTTAGCTTAAAGTCGCATGAGCTAGATGTTTACGCTATATATCTACGACTTGCATTTCAAACATTTGACCTTATCTCTTATATATCCCTTGGATATTGGAGCGACTATGCTGTCTTTTATTTTGATGCTTATTTTAGGGTGCGTTGCTATCGCTTGGCTCGTGACAAGCCCACAACGTGCCCAATACCGCCGTCGAAAAGTTGTAAGCTCACCGTTTCCAACTCGATGGCGTCATATTCTAAAGAAGCGTTTTCCTTATTTTTTAAGCATGCCCGCAGATCTGCAGCTGCAATTAAAAAAACACATCCAAGTCTTTATTCATGAAAAAGAGTTTGTAGGGTGTGAAGGTATACAGATAAACGATGAAGTCAAAGTCACAATTGCAGCGCAAGCTTGTTTATTACTTTTAAATCGTCAGACCGGGTTTTATCCTCAACTAAAACAAATCCTCGTCTACCCATCCGCGTTTATTACTGAAAATGAACAAACAGATGCATCTGGCGTTGTATGGTATAACCGCCGCGTACTTTCTGGAGAATCATGGGAAAATGGCAAAGTCATTTTATCCTGGCATGACACACTTGTTGGCGCAGCAGCGCCTTTTGATGGCAACAACGTTGTGATCCATGAATTTGCCCATCAACTCGATCAAGAGAGCGGTTCAGCCAATGGTGCCCCTATCTTGGCCACGTCAAAAGATTACCAACAATGGTCAAAAGTATTAAGCCAAGAGTTTGAAGCGTTGAAGCACTGTGTCGCTACAAATACGCCCTCACTTTTTGACAATTATGGCGCCACCAATCCAGCAGAGTTTTTTGCCGTGGTCAGTGAAGTCTTTTTCGAACAATCTCAATCAATGGCGGCTCAATATCCTGAACTCTATAAGCAATTGAGTCAGTTTTATCGACTTGATCCCATCAACTGGCATTGATGAGGCCAACAACTCATGTATCCAATACCAAAAATTTTAATTAAACTCTTGCCTTATGCCCTCAAAGCAATAGGTTAAAAATGATCAGCCAAAACCCAATGAAAGTTGTTTTACTCCTTGTTTTATTGAATTTACTCACTTTTACAGTAAACGCCGAACAAAAAATAAAACATGACTCCTTTCAGCAACCACTCACAGCAGAATTAGCACCTGCACATCAGTTGCTCGATCAACTTCATGCCTATGCCGCAAGTGCTAACTGGCCAGCATATTTCAACCTTTATCTTGAAAACGCCGTATTTATTGGTACAGATGCAAGCGAGCATTGGCGTATGCCAGAATTTAGAAAGTACGCATCACCAACTCGAGGCTGGCGTTACGACGTTCATCATAGAACTCTAAACCATCACGGAAATGTCATTGTATTTGATGAAATTTTGTATAACAGTAGTTATGGTTTAAGCCGAGGGACAGGAACACTGCTCTTAACCAAAAATGGTTGGAAAATTGCTCAATATCATTTGAGTTTTCCTATCCCAAACCCAATGGCTAAAAAAATTACCGCTCAAATTCAGGCTGAGTCTAGTCAAAAAAACAAACCGGTCCCATAACAGAACTTATAAAAGCATAACGTAGAACGGCGTAAGTCAAATCACGCCGCCCTATGTCATGGATTTAATGTACAAGAAGGGTAAGTTAACGAGTCGATACCGAAAGACAAACATTTGCTAACTGCGCAAAATGTGAAATGCTATCAAAGCTCTCATCGTCAAACTTTCGCAAAGTCGTCACTCGGTCAGCATAATAAACACCGATAACTTTGTCTGAAACCACCAACGGGCACAACACAAAGCCTTTTGGTGAGACCAGCTCACGATGGTAATCTCCAAGTTTCGCTCGCCAAGTCTTACTATTAGGGTCATTCACCCAAATATTTTCTCTTTTCACTAAGCATTGCTTAAACACGTTATTGAGCTCAGTTAGACTCACGGAAAATTCGCGCTTCATTGTTTCAACGTCATCTCCAAGCACAATCCGAGGCTGTAACTTTTTTCGGCATGGACTCACAAGCCAAATCCCGCAACGATCCACACCAACACCATCAAGTATGCCTTCTAACGCCGTTGTTATAATCAAATTAAAATCAGTCTTAGCAACAGTAAAACGAGTAAGCTGTTTTAACTTTTTTAGCTCAATACTGGCATCATTCTGGCGAACTAATTTGTCTGCCTCTTGCGCTTTTTCATCCTCTTCTGATTCGGTAATGCGCTTTAATGAATCTTCTGTAGGCAAATAATTCCCAAGGGCTTTGGCATCATATGCATCCACTAATTTATGTGTTGCACTAGCACATCGAATCACTTTTTTTCGGAACTTTTTCGCATCAACGCCCAGCATCTCTGAAGCTTGAGCAATCAACGCTTCAAATCGCTCAGGATCTTGCTCAGTTTGCGTCAAAACTTCACTGAGTTGATTCGCAATAAAAATAGACTGAGTTTCTGGAGTTTTTTCTAACGGATTGGTCAAAGATTTAATCAAAACCTCACCTAACCCCCAGTTTTTAGCAATCCCCAACGACAATTGCGAAAAGGTGGTGCCAAGTCGCTTTCGAATCAGTGCGTGCTGATCTTTAACATGAATCAATTTATTCAGTTCTGCATCTAACTGCTCGGTAAGCTCGCCGCCGGAACTCCAAAATGCACTTTCACCTAAATGGTGTAGTAATGCGGCAATGAATACCTGCTCCTGCACTTCTTCATCATGCTCATAAAGCATCATTTTGGCGAGCACAGCCGCTTGGAATGCTTGCGCCATCAGCTTTAGCAAACGCTCATACACCTTGGGAGAAAGGTTCTTATTTTCAAGTAAGCTAGACAGTAATTTGGCAGTAATACAAATATTGCGTAGACAGTCAAAACCCAAAATGACTGCTGCACGACTCACCGTCGTAATTTGCGTATTACCTTTACTATAAATTGCGGAGTTAACGACACGGAGGATCCGTGCGGTCAGGGCGTTATCGTGCATAACACTACGCCCAAGAATCGACAAAGAAGATTTATCGTCTCTTGCTAGTTTCTCTAATGTGCCAACCGTAGAGCACAGCGCAGGCATCTCCTGCTCACTGATCCGTTGTGTCCAATATTCAGTCCCTTTGGTTTTCCCCGTTACCGTATTCAAATGCAGTACAACCTTGCTTTGTCGTTATTATTTTGTGTTCTACATTAAAATGTTAGCAGTAAAACGCTTTAGAGCAACTTCAGAGAGTTAAATAGGCAATAATAATATTCAAGCTGTAGGCCAGTTCAAATAAAAGCCCCATGCTACACGTAGGATATAGCATGGGGCGACACAACCATCGGTTGCTAAACTTAATTGGCGTTATTCGGGATCATTGACTGGAAATTGCGCTTCCTCCGTCGAACCTGTCATCGCAGTCACTTCCGATTCCCCCCCCTCAACAATGTTAGTCACGCGGTCAAAATAACCGGTTCCCACTTCTTGTTGATGAGAAGCGAAGGTATAACCTTTCTTCGATGCGGCAAACTCAGCTTCTTGTACCTTATCGACATAGTGCTTAATCCCTTCACCTCGCGCTGAACAATATGCCAAATCGAACATGTTGTACCACATGTTATGGATGCCAGCTAAAGTAATAAACTGGTACTTATACCCCATTTGAGACAACTCTTGCTGGAAACGAGAAATGGTTTCGTCATCTAAATTTTTACGCCAATTAAATGATGGCGAACAGTTATATGCCAAGATCTGATCTGGGAAGTGTTGATGAATTGCATCAGCAAACTTACGTGCTTCTTCAAGATCAGGCGTCGCAGTTTCACACCAAACCAGATCAGCATAAGGAGCATAAGCAAGACCTCGAGCTATCGCTTGGTCAATCCCAGCATTCACACGATAAAAACCTTCTTTGGTTCGCTCCCCCGTCAAAAAGTCTCGATCTTGACTATCACAATCAGAAGTAAGCAACCCTGCTGCATTGGCATCCGTTCGTGCAATAATGAGGGTGTCGACACCACATACATCTGCTGCTAAACGCGCAGAAACAAGCTTTTGAATCGCTTCTTGAGTTGGAACCAACACTTTGCCACCCATGTGACCATCTTTCTTTAAGGAAGCCAGCTGGTCTTCGAAATGAACCGCCGCAGCACCTGCATCAACCATACTCTTCATCAACTCAAAGGTATTCAGTACACCACCAAATCCAGCTTCGGCATCTGCAATAATTGGCAAGAAATAATCTACATAGCCTTTCTGGCCTGGCTCAATTTCATTCGACCATTGAATTTGGTCGGCTCGCTGAAACGCACTATTGATTGTCGAGACGAGTGTTGGCACCGAGTTCACGGGGTATAAAGATTGATCGGGGTACATTGCACCCGCTAAGTTACCATCAGCAGCAACTTGCCACCCTGATAAATAAATGGCCTCTAACCCTGCTTTTGCTTGTTGCACCGCTTGACCACCACTGAGTGTACCCAGCGAATTAACATAGCCTTTTTTGGCATCCCCATGGAGAAGTTCCCATAGCTTTTTAGCGCCACGTTTCGCCATGGTATTTTCAATGACGACAGATCCCTGTAAAGCCACTACCTCACTCGCAGAATATGGGCGACGAACGTTTTTCCAGCGCGGATTAGTTGCCCAATCATGTTCAATACTTTCAATTTTTTGTTGACGGGTCATTTGGGTAGTTGCTTCTTTCATAAGGCTACTCCTTATTTATACGAGCCTTTCGGCCTTGGGTTTCTATCAAACAGAGTTTCGGTCTATTGTGATTTGATTAAATCGCTGACGGCAACAGGTGCATCGACATCACGTGTTATGTGCAACTGATTGTCATTATGTTCACCAATATATTGTTCAATTGATGATTTAGTTGATGCCAATAAAGTCTCATCCGATATTGAAATGCCGTCATACCCTAATCGAATGACGTGAGAGATATGATGAATAGCATCTTGCTCATCCTGGAAATTGTTAGTGTCCATCTCAGTCAATGCTAATACGCCACGTCGATGCGCGACCTTCACAATTTGCCTTAAATATGCATCTGAAATGGGGTGGCGACTATCCTTGAGTACGTCGAAGGGAAGTTGCCTATCCTGCTGATGGATAAATGATTCGTTATAAGCTAAAGAGAACGAATTAATATCACTCCGTAATGCAATGACGTGATTTCTTAATCCATGAACAACCTCTTCTATTTCAAATACCGCACTATAACTGGCAATTTTGCAGGTACATTTAATCGTTCCAGGCTTTAAGCAAAAGCGATTTTCTAAAAAAGAGAGCACTTTCGACCACCAGTATGCTTCGTCAGCAGATTGAATATCGTCGATCTCAACATGCGGCATAGCACCATGTAATAATTGGTGGCGAAAGTTATGAAATAGGTGCATCGTCAAGTCAAACAGTGCTGCAGGAATACCTTCTTCATTCAGGTGCACATTGCCCTCAATCTCATCTAAAGGTCTTGTTCGGCAAGCTAAATTTGGAGTGAGCGCAATGCCTTGGCTTTCGTGATAAGCCAAACCAATAGCCAACTCCCCACGTGTCAGCTCCATCGCACGTAACATTGCCGCAATACGTTCTGGCCACGTCATCACCGTTTGATAGTCAATCACCACCCCATCAATCTGCTTTGTTTGCGCACCAGCGCTTTCAAGATGACGAGGATCTAATTTGAGCTCAACCTTTCGATTGGTATATTGACGATGCAATGCGTTTGCAGTCCATTTTCCAGCACGGACAGCACGAGTTTGCTTCATGAACTGCGGTAATTCACCGCAATCCAACCGTTCTTGTCGTACAATACGTTGCGCTAAAAGTGCTGCATGGTCTTTTGAAAAAGCCTCACACACATGAGCTAATAAACACAATGATTGAGCATTCAAAAGGCGCTCTTGGCCTGCCACATCAGATCCCTTCAGCATCAATGGCGATACCGAGGTGTTCTTTTGCTTTAACTGTACTTGTTGTGTCATCCCAATCTTTCCTAAAGTCTCTTTTATAACAATCCAGCTAACCGCAAATGTCGAAATTGGTGATCCCGACCAAAAAACCAGCAAATGTTTGTTTCGTACTAAAAGTTATCGACTAACCATTGTATTTGCAACAATGCTAAAGCGAACAAAGCTTGACTTAGATCAATAAAAACAACCTCAAAAATTGGTCTGACCAAAAGACAGACTCCCACCTAAGTAACTGTAAATATTACATATAAATTAGCCCGCCCTATTGTGAAGGTTGGTTCTAAAAAATTTGTCTTACCAGTTGACCACGTCATTCGACGCGAATGCTTATCCGTATTTTTTTTACATGACGCAATGAATTATTTACACGCAAACACAGATTACAAACTTGAGTCATTTGGGCATTTTGTTTAGCTTAGACTTTAGCCTATAGTCAATTTATCAATTAATATCAGCAGCTTGAGTGGAAATTACAAAACAGAGAATTCAAACAGTCGTTTTATTTTGACGCTAACGTAAAGGTAAGCACGCATTAATGTGAGTTCTTTGAATAGTGGCTAAGTGTTGCCCGTCAGAAATGCATAATTATTTTGGTAAAGCGCCAAATTATTTTGAAATTAGGCTTGAAGATTAATACTGGTTTGTTAGGAAAGTGTTTTAATTAAATCACAAGATGCAGGTTTTACTGTTTGGTCGAGATTGGCCCCTATCTTTCATCATGATCAAGGATCTCCATCCAGCGGTAGATCATCTCTATTCGAACCATTATGCGCGCTTGGAGGAACAACGCCGCAAAAAGGCACCTCACAGACACTGTTTCTAGGCATGCTTATTAATATAAGGTTGATATGTGTGATTCACATGTCTGGATAAAAGATGTCGATTTGGTAAAGAGAAAAACCGGTGAGGTAAACAAAAACAAATGGATTTAATTGAGCGCCAGTTGATTTTGAACGGCAGCATTACTGCCAAAGCCTTCCATCTCTGCAACATACTTAGAGACCAAATTCCGTCCCTGCTCTTTAGCGTGATACAGTGCGACATCAGCGCGATGTAAAATCGGGTCAAGGCTTAAATCATCAGCGGCTAAATGCGCAATCCCAAAACTGGCGGTAATAGAGAAATCTTGACCAGAATATTTGGTATCAATACTTTCAATCGCCAGCCTACAACTTTCAGCAACACCTAGCGCATGCGCTTCATCCGCAAAAGGCAAAAGGATCACAAACTCTTCTCCTCCTACTCTGGCAAAAATGTCGCTATTTTTGAGCATGCCTGAAATTGTGTCTGCCACTTTTTTAAGTACCCAATCCCCCGTAGCATGACCAAAGTTATCATTGATGGACTTAAAATGGTCCATGTCAAACAGAACTACCGAATAGCTTCCTTGTTGAGCCTGAACTTTAATTAAAGCATCCTCCCCCATATCCTGTCCCGCGCCACGATTCATAATGCCCGTTAATGAATCGATTTTGGATAACCGCATAAACTTTTGTTTTTGCATATAGCCAACAACGACCAAAATCCCTAAAAAGAAAACTCCACCGACCAACAGGGTCGTTAGCAAAACCATATTGGCATGCTCTTGCTCTTTAGTAAGCTGCATTGACAAGTACAGTTCTCGGTCTTTATTCAAAAGGGCAATTTCACGTTCTTTTTCTGCGCTATTGAACTTTGCAGTTTGATAGGCGTTGGCTTTTGCTTTTGCCGCATTCATGATTTGATCTTGATATGAATTACTGTCTCGCAGATACTGATAAGCAAGTTCGTATTGCTGCTGTTGTTGCATTACCCCGGATAGCACACGAGTCGCAATTTCTAAATGAAGTACATCTGAATTGTCAGTTTTTGCTGCAAGTACACGCTGAGCATAATCATGGGCTTTATCGACCTGACCTAAAGCTAAATAGACTTCCGACAATAGCGCTTGAATCGCTGTGATTTCCTGCTGATATTGAAAGGGTTGATACGCTTTAAGAGCTTCTAACAATCGCTTCTCTGCTTCGGGATAATCACCCATTTTTAGCGCGACATGCCCTAACCCCTTAATACTCATCGCAGTAACAATATCGTGTTTCGCGACAATGCAGGCTCGTTTGCTCGCAAAAAAGCCTGATTTAGCTTTAGATAGATGGCCTAATTCCAAATGACTAACAGCCACAGAAATTGCGGCTGAACAATAATTGTGAGGATCGGTGTCTTGGGTTAAATCTCGAGCAAGCAGTGCATAAGTCATCGCTTCCTCGTACGCTCCCAATTGATCAAATACACTGGCTAATCGAATGTAGGAAATGATTTTTACATCCAAATCTTCGATTTTCTCTATTCGAGAAAGGTTCGCGGCAATAACCTTGAGTGCATTATCATAGTCTTGCAACAGCAAATATGCCGTAGATTGATAATGATAAATCTTGGTCAAAATGTGTGCGGGCGGCCTTTGTTCCTCAGCCTGGTTCAATAGAATTAAAGATGCGCCATAGTCAGCACTAAGCAATTTAAGATGGCTTTGTGAAAGTAGCAAGCGAGCTCTTTGCTCAGCGGTCAAAGCCTGGTTTGACTCGAGAACACGATCGACGAGATCCGGAACAACATTGGGTTGCGTTTTAATTTTATTTTCAATTTCAATTAAAAAATCATCCACAGCGAGCTCACTTGCCCCTAAAGGCAAGCTGCTCAGTAATATTGAAAACAGGAGGATAAAACGCACTTGGCTATTTATTCATCAAATTTGTGAATAATAATATAATGCTGAAAATCATCTTCACCGGTAATTTTTTTCAAGGCGTCTTGATCATTACTCATCACAGCTTTGATTTCATCGTCCGTAAGGCCGTAACTTTTCATGGTATCGATTGGGTTCTGCCGATACGCTTCCGTCAATTTTGCATCACTTGCTAAATCAACCATAAAATCTTTTAACTTTGACATATCAAGAATTCCTTTTTAAAAAACAAAAACTGATTTTACTTTGAGTCACATTAACCTAAATCGGCAGCCGTAATGCCAAGTTTAGTCAATATTTGCGTATTTACGGCCAATTTACGTGCCGGGGGGATCAATAACGTACTCGCCGTTGTTAAATGCGCTTGGGGTAAGCTTGATAAAGGCAACTTTTCTATCCTTGGAGATTGAATGGGCAAGTTCGCAGCCTCATAGATGATGACTTCATGTTCACCCGCATACCACTGCAGTAACAACTCGACCAACACTTGCAAGCGAGATTCATTGGTTTGAAACGTTTTCAATGTATGTTCTCCCGCAATCGCAATTTGCCATAGCAACAAATGACAAGCAGGATCTGGCGTGTGCTGGTAAAACATAAATTGCGTTGCTTCAAAACTTTGATGGCCGGTTTGCCCAGGATCAATGCCTAAGTCAGCCCATAAACATGCTTCTGCACTGATGCCGGGCTCCATACGGGCAATGAATCCTTCCCGCTTGGCCTGCGCAATCGCAAGATGCGGTACGCAAGCAAATACACCTGGGTGGCCGTAAAATGCACCCATTACATTTTGCCCCTGCCGAAGCGCAGCCAGCATGGCATTTACCATTTGTTCATAGGTTAAGCGCCGACTTTTAGCCTCACCATTTCTAGCATAGAACTGCTGCAGATTTACGACATTCTCATTGAGATCTTCTAACCAAAGTTGAGCAAACCCATCGGGCATGAGCGCAAACACGATATCAGCTTGCTCAATATAACTGCGACTGAGAGCACTTATTTGGCCAGCCAGCACCATACCGGTTCCAACACAAATTAAATGACCACTCTTCACCACAATTGCACCTCAAAAGTTCAACAGTCTTACATTAGTAAACAATTAACTTTAATTAACCAATACAGCTATTTGCTCAATTTAGCATTGGCTGCATAAAAGTAAAACAATCACTGGATTTGCAACCAGAAATATTAAATCGGTGACGTAACAGAAACCGTACACGAACCGGACTTATTCGTGAAAACGCTTAAGGAATTGGAACGTTCAACGCAAACACTTGTCAGTAGCTATAGAGCTTGGGTATTATGGCCAGCAATTTTTAAAGAAGTAGCGCATTCAATGACCATCAAAAATAAAAGTCTTACCTTCGTCGGCGCAATGGCGCTTTCCATCACACTCAGTGGCTGTAGCGTATTCGATTGGTTGATTTATAAGCCTGATATCCCACAAGGCAACTACATGGAGCCTCAACAGGTCGAGCAGTTGCGTATTGCGATGACAAAAGAACAAGCTGAATATATTTTAGGCCGGCCGGTTCTTCGAGATAGTTTTGCTGATGATACTTGGTATTATGTTTATCATTATAAAAATGGCCGCAATGCGAAAATTACCCACAAAGAACTTGTTTTAAGGTTTGAAGCTGACAAATTAGTCAAAGTCGATGGCGACTATGAATTGAGTGCTGAATTTTATACGCCGCTTGAACAAAGCAAGCTTCCAATGGCAAACCCAAAGGATTTACAACCCCAGGTTCCTGAGCAACGACCAGAGAAAAAACCACTGGTTGAAGAGGAGTCTGGCCAACCCCAAGCCCAGAAGAAATTCGACTAAGTATCACTGAAAAGCAGGCCAGCATGAAAGTTCGAATGGATTCATGCTTACTTTCAATAAGCAGTGATTACTTAACCAAAAAAAGCGCCCATCGGCGCTTTTTTGATATTCATAGGTTACTCGCCCCATGACGATTTCACCATTCTCAGGTCTAAGAGAGCTTTCCACCGGTCACTTTATTTGCACGACCTTCCAATTTTGCCTTCTCTGCACGACGACGGCGTACATCCTTAGGATCAGCAATTAATGGGCGATAGATTTCTACCCGCTGGCCAGGTTGCAGTACCTCATGATGTTTGACCAAACGGCTATAAATACCCAGCTTCACCGTTTCTAAATCAATCTCTGGGTAAAAATCAACAATATGACTTTGGCGCACCGCCTCAATACAACTCGTTCCTGGTTCAACGGTTACAGAAATCACTTTTTGCTGCTCGGGTAAAGCATAAACGACATTCACAGCAAATGTATTGGGTTCACAATTCATCAAAGGCTACCAAGTTTCAGGCGCAAAAATTATGGCCTTGTTTGATCTTGGTCTCCTTTATACAGACTGTGAAAGGTGAATTCAATATGACGAAGGATACGCAAATCGACAAATGAACATTTAGGAAGCAGAAACGATAAAGCCAAGCAAAATGGATTCCTAGCGGGAATCCATCACACTGCCAAAGTTCAACTTAAGAATCACTAACTCGCCTGAGCTAACGCTGCAAGCGCAGCTTTTTTCGGGCGACACTCAAAACAAATGCGGCGGCATTCATTGCAACGTTCAAACACTAAGGTTTCTTCTAACCGACGTTGCCGAACCTCTTGAGCTTTGACTCGCATCGCTTTCATATCGGCTTGCAAAGGGCGATAAATCTCAATTCTCTCCCCGGATTTCACCACTTGATGATGCTTTACTGAGCGGCTGTAGATCCCAAGCTTAACGGATGCTAAATCTATCTCGTCAAAAAGTGCTGCGATGTTGCTTTGTGTGACCGCTTCAATACAAGTCGTGCCAGATTTGACCTGCAAGCGAATACGTTTCTGTTGATTGGGCAGCGCATAAATGACTTCAACACTCATCAAGCCTTGATTCTTCGCATTGCTAGTCATTGAGATAAATCACTTTTGCGCGCGAGGTAAAGGCCGTCACCATCGACCCCATGAGCTCTTTAAAAATTTTGCCAAATGCCACTTCAACCAATGCACTTGAAAATTCAAAACTTAATTCGAACTCAACTTTACAAGCATCTTCAGCCAGCTCAATGAAGCGCCATTCTCCGTCTAAATGCTTGAAGGGACCACTATCTAAAGCAAGCTTAATCAGCTTGCCTGGAATGACGTGATTGCGCGTCGTAAACGTTTTGCTTATCCCCGCTTTACTGACATCAACTGAAGCTAGCATGGTCTCCCCATCAAACTCGAGCACTTTGCCACCGACGCAGCCGGGTAAAAACTCTGGGTAAGACTCAACATCATTGATCAGCTCATACATTTGCATCGCACTAAAACGAACTAAGACACTACGAGTTATCTGCGCCATTAACTTTGCTTTCACTATTCCATTTATCTATTAACGGCAAATTTTAACACGGTTCTAAAAAAACGCATTAGACCAACATCACCGCTGTGGATTAACGCATAAAAAACCAACAAACTCTGCTTTTGCCACACTAATCGACTAAATATTGCCGTTGCAGCAATTCCATCTTGCTCAGGTGCGCGTATAATAGCTGGCCTATGGCTAAGAAAAATGCAAAAAAATCAAAGAATCCAACCGCAACAATTGCTCGCAATAAGCGTGCAACCTTCGACTATAAATTCGAAGACAAGGTTGAGGCAGGTCTATCCCTCATGGGATGGGAAGTGAAGTCGATTCGAATGGGTAAAATCAACCTCTCTGAAAGCTATGTGTTTATTAGAGACGGCGAAGCTTACTTGTTTGGTTGTACCATCACACCACTCAATACCGCATCAACACATGTGGTATGCGACCCAATGCGCTCGCGTAAATTATTACTCAAGCGCAAAGAACTCGATAAACTCCAGGGCATGGTGGACCGCCAAGGATACTCTCTGGTGCCTATATCAATGTATTGGGCCAAAGGCGCATGGGTTAAAATTGAAGTCGGACTCGGTAAAGGTAAAAAAGACCACGATAAACGGGACGACACCAAAGAGCGCGAATGGCAGATTGAAAAATCACGCACAATGAAAGATTCGTTACGCAAGTAACGCTGATTTCGAACGCAAAACGAACAAACGATTGTCGCTTGGTAAATGTCACTAGGTAATTAGCAGACAAAGCGTTACAATCAATTTGTACTTGGGGGCGATTTTGGATTCGACAGGATTCACGAAACCCTGGGAGCATGCCGAGGGGCGGTTGGCCTCGTAAAAAGCCGCACAGTTATAGTTGCAAACGACGATAACTACGCTCTAGCAGCTTAGGCTAGCTAGCCATCAGCCACACGTTTCGTACATGGGCAGTGGATTTTGATGGTCATCTTACATCGTACTAGCGAGGGAACCTTGTTCGGGGGTGAACCGCGAAGCAGTACCGAACTCGCCAATTGCAATCCTGTCTTTCGGAGTGTACTTGGTTAACCAATAGAGAGACTAAGCATGTAGCGCCTTGGATGTAGGCTTTCTGGACGCGGGTTCGAGCCCCGCCGCCTCCACCAAATTAAGTAATTAAGACGTCTCAGGACGTCTTTTTTATTGCCTGAAAAACGTAAAATCAACAACTTAAAGTATCATAAGGTCTTGTAAGGTTTCATAGAAGCTTAAAATTTTAGTATCCCAGCGAGTATCCCAACGAATTTTCATCTATCTTTGGGATACTATAGCTTAACGACTTCCTCTGGAGAGCTTGATTTTATGGCTAGAAGATCAACACCGTTGACAGACACTCAAATCAAGAACCTAAAACCTGGTTCTAAAGAGAAAACACTTTCTGATGGCAACGGCCTCCAACTAAGAGTGCGAACTAACGGTTCAAAGCACTGGAACTTTAAATACTATCACCCAGTAACAAAGAAACGCGTAAATATAGGATTAGGCACCTACCCTGAAGTGTCATTAGTCAAAGCAAGAAAAGCGGTAATCGAATACCGCGAACTTGTTGCAAGTGGTATCGACCCCAAAGAAAAACGAGAACAAGAATCATTCAAGTTAAAGCAAGAGTCACTCTATACCTTAAAATTTGTAGCCGCCGAATGGCTAGAAATTAAAAAGCATGAAGTCACCGAAGATCATGCAGCTAAAACATGGCGCTCATTAGAAAGGCACGTTTTCCCCGAACTTGGTGCGGTACCATTGATTGACATCAAAGCTCCTAAAGTAATTCAGGTATTCCGCCCTATTGAAGCTCAAGGCAGTTTAGAAACAATAAAACGTTTAAACCAACGTCTAAATGAAATCATGAACTATGGTGTCAACTGTGGTTATATCGACGCTAACCCTCTTATTGGCATGCGCTCAGCATTTAAAAAGCCAAAAAAAGAAAATATGGCGACGCTACCACCATCAGAGTTACCAAACCTGATGCTAGCGCTTTCACAAGCCTCTATTAAGCGTGTTACTCGATGTCTTATAGAATGGCAGCTTCACACTATCTCAAGGCCTTCAGAAGCCGCTACAGCTCGTTGGGAAGAAATAGATATTGAGAATTTAATCTGGACGATACCTGCTGAAAAAATGAAAAAACGCAGAGAGCATGTCATTCCACTAACGAAACAAATGCTTGGTATTCTAGATACAATTAAACCGATAAGTGGCCACCGCGAATATATATTCGCATCTGATAGAAACCCCAAAACTCACTGTAATTCTTAGACTGCAAATATGGCATTAAAACGAATGGGGTTTGGAGGTAAGCTGGTTAGCCATGGACTACGCTCAATGGCAAGTACAACGCTTAATGAACAAGGTTTTGAATCAGATCTAATTGAAGCAGCCTTATCACACGTTGACTCAAATTTGGTGCGAGCTGCTTACAACCGCTCTGATTTTTTAGAGCGTAGAAGGCCCATGATGAGCTGGTGGAGCGGGCATATAGCAGAGGCCGCCAAAGGCAGCCTCTCTGTTACAGGAACCAAGCAATTTATGAAAGTTTAAAGTGGATGAACTAAAATTTGTTCAGCTTGCTGACCTAGGTAAAAGCGTGTCGTACTAAAAAAAGAGGGCCAATCACCTGCTCTATTCTTTCTAAGCACTGATGCGGCTAAAACTCTTCGGGCTTCTTCTACTGTTTCTCCACTCTTCAACCTCTCTGTAATTCGACTATTGAGGTTATCGAGGATTGCTTTTCGAGCTCGCATGATTCGTGGAGAATTTAAGTTTAGCTCCTTTACGGTTTGACGGGCCATTTTGACGTCTAGACCACGAGCCGTACAAATACTTTCATCGACATCAATCAAGCCTGTCGAGCGGTAAAACTTCCAAATATTGATATCTGGTAAATTTAGAGGGTTAAAGACAATTGTATCTAGAATTTTATCACCTTTTAGTACATCACAAGAGTAGTTTTCAGGCCTAGTATCAAATCGATTTTCGGGATCAACAACCTTCCTTTGATTCCCTCCACAGCAAACAACTAGTAAGTTAGCCCAATTTAACCCCCAGTTAACCTCTCCCAGCTTACGTCTCGACTTGGGATGAAAATGCTCAATACGACAGTCGTCCAGAATTCCGTTTGTCCCAGATAATAAATCCTGTTCACAATATGCACATAAATTGCCTTGATCCGTCCGCAATTGTTGTTGAGTTTCATGATATCTAGTAGCACAGCAACGGAAAGTCTCACCAATTAATCCACTGTTTTTGCAACCTTTATCCCACAAAGCATCAGGATTTACCACTCTGAATACTCCTAGCCGGTTTGGCTCTGATCCTTTATTGATTTTTTTCATTGTCTCGCTCAAACTCACGAATACGAATATCTGTTTCTAGCCTTTGAAGCTCTGCTTCTGTTTGCCCGCCCCATTTATATAATATTTCTCTTAGCCCTAACGCTTCATCTGAATCCCATTGGTCAGATTCCACCAGTTCAGTATAACGATTTAACTTTCGTACAATTTCAATATGCTGAGGACGAGTTGAACCACCTAACACGTCTTCCAACATCCGTGAACTCTCTGCCCCATAGGTGCTAGTTCCAGTTAATTGCTTCGCTTCTTTCGCATCGGCAGACACAATACGAATAGATTCGACATTAACGGTTGTCAGTACTTGAGGGCTATGTGTAGTGACAATGAACTGAATGCTCTTAAACAAGTCCCTTAAATCTCCTAGAATCTTTTGCTGCCATCTTGGATGCAAGTGGAGCTCAATTTCGTCGATAATAACTACTCCAGATACATCGAGCGGATATTTTGAAGTAGGGTTTAAGAGATAAGCTCTTCTTACTAGGTCGATAGTAAGTGCAACCATATTTCGATAGCCTTCGCTTAGTTGTTCTAAACCTAAAGATATGACCTCATCATTCTCATTTCTCCAAGACACAACAACATCGTTTATCGTTTTATCAAAAGCAACATCCTCTGCTCTTTCCACTATTTGCTTTACAGCCGTTTTCACAAGAGCTTTTGCGGGGTGGGAAAAGGAGTGGGTTTTCTTTTCATCTCTTAGTTTTAGCTCGTCGACCTCAATTTTTGAGAACCAATTTTTGAGCGAACCGTAGTTGATTTTTGCATCGAGAGCTGAATCGTACCCTTCACTTCGTTGAGCCTCTTCAAAAGGGCTAATTGAAACCTTTCCGCTTGAAGAAGACAGTGCCCTATTTGTTCCGTAATAAGCGATAAGCGGATATTCATCCATGTTATCAACAATTTGACTAGCAAAATCAGATAGTGCCTGAGTACCAATTTTAGCTAGAGTATTTCTATCTGAGCCCTTCGTTACTAAATCCCAGCTTAAACTAGAAGCCGTATCCATTGATATACGAGCAAAGTCAGCAACACCATTAGAACCAACATGAATGTCTGATTTACGAATCAACTTACCTTTGGCTTCAGGCATTGCGGTTAGAAACGGTCCTAAACCACATGAGATAGCTTCAAGAATTGAAGTTTTACCTGCTCCATTCTCTCCGACTAAGACAGTCAAAGATTCATGTATAGGGACGGTGAAATCGGTGTAACCTCTGAAATTTGTAAGTTTCACCTGGCTTACTTTTATCGTTTTTTCAACGTAAAGGCTCGGGTTTAGGTTGAATTTATTTTGAGCAATTTCATCTAGAGTTGCTGTTTTACTAAAGCGCCCATCAGAAATGCAAGACTCAACTATACGCTCAATGTTCTCTGGGGCGAGTATATTTCTCCCTCGACGAGGTTGGTAAAAAAGCGATGCATCAACAAAGCGAACCTTGTTTTGGCTTTGCTGTGGATTCATATCAAAGACTAATAAGACCGTTGCTATTCCAGTGGAGTAATGGATACCTTTAGGTAATAAGATAACTGTATCAATAATATTTTGTTCGGAGAGAACTTTCCTAACAGAAGCTTCGGAACCAGTTCTAGTCAATGCGCTCAAAGACATTCCGATAATTAGTTTGGTTTTATTATTTAAAGGTGGCAGCATAGAAAGCGTTGTTACCCAGTCGGATCTTGACGCTGGAAGTTTCTCTCCTAACCATAGCCAAGGTCTAGAACTATCGTGGAACAATCGCTCCCTTAATGATATGGGAAGTTTCAGACCAAAAGGCGGAAAGGAAACGACTAAGTCATAAAGCTCACTATTTAGTTTAGGGTTGCTGATCGAGTCTTCTAAGAAATCATCCCCACCAATCTGTCTCAAGATTCTAGTGACGACCAATTGAAAATAAATGTCAGGATTCATTTCCTGCGTATCAACTCTGACTTGCCCCTTCATCGCTTCATGAAATGAAAATGCGGTACTACCTCCACCAGCAAATGGGTCACAAACTGACCTAGGAGAATAATTCAAACCTAAAGTCGTTACTAGCCTGTTAACATCTCTAGGTGTATAAAACTCACTTCCTGATTTAGACTCATTCTCTGCGAAAAGGCTATTCAATTCAGAGAGGGTAAACCTAGCTACATCTTTGTGTCTATTTACTAATTTCCCTCGTATAGCCAACCTTACAGATTCTTCATCAATTCGATTGTTCTTGAGAAGAATCTCTTGGATAGACTCGCTCGCTATATGACCTAGATTTGTAGGGAGCAAGCCTAAATCTATACAATGTGATGTAAGACTATGTATATGAGAGCGAATTTCATCAAACGTATAAAATCCTGGTGCTTCAAAATGTTTTCCACTAATGTCTTGCAGATATCGAATAAACAAAATGGCGTAAGCTAGTGAACGATAATCTGAAATTGGAGCCGCACCACGAATATACTCAAGCAACTTCCAAATCTCTTTTGCCTGCGCTCTAGCCGCGCGATGCACTTCTTCATGCTTTTCCATCAATAATATTCCTTGATGTAACCATATGCCCTATCAAATAGCACTTGGTCTTTATGTAATTTGTATTTAAGTAAGGCTTTGCGTAGTGATTTTTGTACTTCTCGTTCACCACCTACTGTGTTTTGCCAGCCAGGGAAGTTGACTACCCTTACGATTGCATCAATGTCGGTAACTATGCGCTCGACAACAGCAGGTGTTTCATCAGTCTTAAGCTCTAAGAACAGTTCTGTAAGTGCAGCTTTTGGTGACTTTTCTTGAAGCTCTTGTTCTAGCTCTTTTTCAGCTTTAACCGTATCTTTGGCTATGGCACATAACTCTTTTACGAATTCAATTGAGGTAATTAAGCCTTTTTCAGCCTTGTCACGCAGCTCTTCTAAACGCTCACTTAGCTTTTTAAAATTGGCATTGCCGCCATGTTTGACGAAGCGTTTAATTAGATCTTTTTCGAGCTGTTTTACTCTTCTCGGGTCTGGGTTGTTGAAGATGTTTTCTATGACATCAGCATCTAACACAAACTCTTCTAGCGTATGCACTTCACCTACATGAATATTCTCGTGGATCAATTGTGTGGTTTGCGCACCAAGTGCCAACCACAGCATTTTACCAACATTATCCGAAGCAGGTTTTACCGACTCAAACACCTGAGCTAGCCATTTATAGTCTTGGTTATAAACATCCAAGATATTATCAGGAGATAAAGACTCCCATAACTTAGCAAGGTACTTAAAGTCTTTGGCAAAGGCATCTTTCTTTTCATCGGTATTAATAGCGTTCTGTGCTGCTTCTAAGCCCTCAAACCCATCAAGAGTTCTATCTACCCCTTCAAAGTGTCTTAACGCATCAGCCATTGCTTGTGGCAACCTAGAACGTAAATCACCAAGGTTAGTAATAACCTGCTTAACACTTTGCTCATCAAACTCTAGTGCTTTGGCAGCATCATCAAATACACCAAAGTAATCAACAATACAGCCAAATGTTTTTTGAGGATATAACCGGTTTGTACGGCAAATTGCCTGAAGTAACGTATGGTCCTTTAATGACTTGTCTAAGTACATGGTTTGACAAATTGGGGCATCAAAGCCGGTTAACAGCTTGGCTGTTACAATGATGAACTTAAGCTCTGATGTTGCATCGTTGTACTCATCAACAATCTTTTCTTGCTGACTTTTATCTACCGCCCACTTTTGCTTAAACTCAAAATCATCATTGGCAGTAGTAGAAATAACAACCTTACTGGCCTCTTCAGGAAAGTACTTATCTAGCTCTTCTTTGTATTGCACACAAGCATGACGATCTGGTGTAACTATCATGCCCTTAAAGCCATGAGGCGCTACTTTAGCTTTAAAGTGTTCAGCAATGTCTTTTACGATTTTTTCAACACGCTCAGGCGACTTCAAAAACGCTGACATTTTTGCCGATTTCTTGTTTAGCTCATCGGCTTCTTCGTCAGTTAGTGCAGCACTTTCTTTAAACTCTTCAAAAGCTTTATCAAGTGCGTCTTTATCAACATGTACATCAACTAATCGTGGTTCAAAGTGCAGAGGCAATGTTGCTTCATCTCGAATTGAATCATGGAAGGTATAACGTGACATATAGCCACCTTTATCTTCCTCAGAGCCAAACGCCCAAAAGGTATTTTTATCTGCCTTGTTAACTGGCGTACCAGTTAAACCGAATAGGAATGCGTTAGGTAATGCTGCACGCATTTGTCGGCCTAAATCACCCTCTTGCGTGCGGTGAGCCTCATCCACCAATAGAATGATGTTTTCTCTATCATTCATATTTGGCTTTGCATCACGGAAACGGTGAATAGTTGAAATAATGATCTTGCGAGTGTCTCGTTCAATCATTTGTTGTAGTTCTTTAATCGTCTCAGTGGTAGCAACATTAGCTACATCAGCGGCATTAAAGGTTCCACTTATCTGTGTATCGAGGTCAATTCTATCGACCAATACGATGGCTGTAGGGCTTTTTAAGTCTGGTGCTCGTCTTAGCTTTTGCGCAGCAAACACCATGAGTAATGATTTACCCGAGCCTTGGAAGTGCCATATCAGGCCTTTTTTAATTTTGCCTTCAATAACACGCTGGACAATTTTATTCGCCCCTTCATATTGCTGAAAGCGAGGAATAACCTTAATACGCTGCTTTTTCTTGTTAGTGGTAAACAAAGAAAAGTTGCGCATAATATCAAGTAAACGAGCTGGGCTAAGCAAGTCTGTTAGCTCTTTGCCAATTTCGGCTAAACCTAGCACTTTAGATATTTGACTGTCATTCTCTTCTACACGCCATGGGGCCCAAAACTCTAGCGGACAGCGAATAGCACCATAAAACAGTTCTTTACCCTCTGTGGCAAAAGATAAAACGTTAGGTACAAACAATTGCGGCACAGCATTTTCATATATTTGATGAATTTCATGCGCACCGTCTAACCAACTTACTGAGGGTCTAATTGGCGTTTTCGCTTCACCAACTACCACAGGAATACCGTTAATCATCAATACTACATCTGGTATTTTGGTTTCTCTTTGGTGAATACGGAACTGGTTAGTTACTACATAATCGTTCCGAGTTAAGTCTTCAAAATCGATTAGCTTAACCGGTACATGGCGATTATTTTCACCAAATGGCATGGTCTTTTCACCTGTCATCCAAGCGAAAAACTCTTCGTTAGCTTTAACTAAACCTACTTGATTTACCGAAATTAAAATAGCACGGAGCTTATGTATTACTTCATCCGCCAAGTTTGGATTAGCTTCAATCTCAGGATTAAGACGAATTAACGCCTTAACCAATTGAGACTCAACTAATACCTCATTGACACCACGACCTAGTTGCTCTGGCGATTGGAATTGCCATTTAACCCCAAAAGTTGGTTGTGGCTCTGAAACTTGATTGGCATTTAAATTAACACCACTCATTTGATGGATGATGTAGTGTTCCACACTATTTAATTCGGTAAATCCCATACCTAAAACACCTTGCTGAGTAATAAAGTTAATAACTCTTTAGTCTTGTGAACCTGTTTATCTAAAAGCCTTATATTACTGGCTATTTCTTCTAATGAATTTGCTATTTTGATCTGCTCATCTTTACTTCTGTGTGGAACAACTATTTTGTGTATATCTGAGCTATATACATGCATAACTGTTGCTCCTGTTCCAAATTTATTCAATTGATGCCTCACTAGCTGTGAATTCATCAAATAACCTAAATATGTGCCATCCATATCTTTCGGACGGAATATCAAAATATCCCCCCCAGCATATGCTTCGATATTTTCTATAAAAGCCGCAGATTTACCAATCTCTGTAATTGTTTCTCCAGAACCAGCAAATAAAATATCGTTAACTTTAAGCCTTACAGCTTTTTCCGAAGACTTTAAAGAAATAAAAGAATGAAACTTTCTAATTATTCTGTGGTGTTTTGTATAAAGCTCACCATATCTGACACAAGGAATTCCACTGTCTATAACCTCTGACTTGGCGATACCTTTACCTTTTATGACTTCACCAAGCTCTTGTAACTTTATAACTTCCCTCTTACCTGACAAGCTATCAATTACTTGATTTATAGTTTTGCCATTTAAAATTTCACCATGTATTTTATGTTCAATTTGAGTTTCTAAATTAATGGAAAGTTTTCGTTTAAGGCTCAATTCATCTTGTATAGATTCATCTAAACTTTTTAAAAGTAAAAGCAGCTTTTGTTGGCCTAATTTACCAGGAATAGAAAATTCAAAATTTGCTAGGTCTTTAAATTTAACTCTTGGTGATAAGCCACCTGCCGAATGTGTGATGGCATAGTCAAAGAAACTATCGTTATTTACAATAAATGGTAACAGTTGAGGAATAAGTAACTCCTCTCTAGCACGCATTACGGTTATATCACCAGAACAAATCCCTTCAAATGAAGCTTTAGCTGCTTTTTTTAAGTAAGCTCTACGTCGGCCAAACAACACATCATTTTTGCTAAATTTCTTTGTAAAGGTGGTACTTTCTTCAATACTTGCTGAGCGGCGTAAGTGAATATCTTCACCGTCAATATGTTCTAAACCAACAACATGTTCTATGCCTTCAGCTACAGGATCTTTAACTGACTCTTTTGGCTCAAATACTACATCACCAAACTTAACCGCCTTCCACTCTGACTTATCAATAGTGAAGTTTTTAATAGATTCCATGTCTAACATTAATCTAACTCCTTAAATAACTTTTCCATTGATTGTTTTAAATTATCTGATGACTGTTGCCACTCTTGATAAGCTGTCGCAAAACAGGCTTCTTCGCTATTAACTAAGGAGTCAGGACGAACGTATAAATTAATGGCCATATTGGCTTTCTTATCTAAAACCTCTAGTTTGTCGACTAACACAGCAAAGTTATCTTCACTTTCAAATTTGCTATACGCATTAAATATTTTGTCGATATGAACTTGATCTAGATAACCAATATTTTTATCCTGCCTAACTTCTTTTACCGCATTTATAAATAAGATTTTTCCCTTTTTATGATCTTCTTTGTTTGTTTTAGTAATTAACAAACATGCTTCCATTGGCGAGTTATAGAAGAGATTTGGTCCTAAGCCTATTACACACTCAACCAAATCTTGCTCAATCATTTTCTTACGCATTTCAGCTTCTGAATCACGGAACAAAATACCATGAGGCCAAAGTGAAATTGAACGACCATTACCTAGATCTAAGCTTTTTTGAATGTGTTGTTGGAATGCATAATCTGCACAACCTTGTGGTGGCATGCCCCATAAATTTCGACCGAAAGGATCATTTTCGAATGCGCCACGATCCCATGATTTAATTGAGTAAGGAGGGTTAGCTAAGATAACGTTAAACTTTTTAAGTTCATCGTTTTCTAGCAAGCCTGGATTAGACAAGGTATTGCCACGCACGATATCGAACTCTTCAATGCCATGCATAAACATGTTCATTCGAGCAATAGCTGAAGTTAATAGGTTAATCTCTTGACCATATAACTTAAGTGTTCGGTACTCTTTGCCTTCATCTTTTAAATGCAAGGCGCAGTTAAGCAATAAACCACCAGAACCACAGGTAGGATCGTATACTGATTCACCCGGTTGTGGGTCCATGATCATTGTCATCAGTTTAACTACCGTGCGATTGGTGTAAAACTCTGCTGCGGTGTGACCGCTGTCATCGGCAAACTCTTTGATCAAATACTCGTAAGCATTACCTAGCTTATCGTCAGGTACGTTTTTAAGGTTTAATTTATGCTGCGAGTAATGCTCAATAAGGTTAGTGAGCATGGCATCAGAAAGTCGGTCTTTATTGGTCCAACTCGCATCACCGAAAATACCATCTAAGGTATCTGGATTAGCTTTTTCAATAGCACGCATGGCGTTTTGCAATGCTAAACCTACGTTAGTTGTCACCTCTCGAACATCTTGCCAATGCGCCCCATCTGGGATTTGGAAATGATGGTTTTCTGCAAAAGCGGCATATTCTAAATCACCATCACTTTCCGCTAAGGCGTTATCAAACTCTTCATCGTATACATCTGAGATGCGTTTAAAGAACATTAACGGGAAGATGTACTGCTTATAATCACCCGCATCGATAGTGCCACGTAAAGTAGTCGCAGCACCCCAAAGGTATTTTTCTAATTCTTGTTGAGTCATCATTGTTCGGTTAACTCCACGGCTTCAGCGTGTAAAGCAACATCAAATATTTGGTGTAACTGCTTTCGTAATAACTGCTTTCTGGCTTCAAAAAATTGTTCAAAGTCTTCCAGTTTGAGCGATTGCGCTGCTGGTATGTAGTTTCGCTGGCGATAATATTGCTCATCGGTTTCACTCTCTACTACCCAGTTTTCTAGTGGCATCGCATTCTTATTGCCAGAATTTTCTTGCCCTTCAAGTAACTGAAGGTTTGGGAGTTGATCTCTCAAGTTTTGCCAGCGACTAATCTCTTCTGGATTCAGTTCCAATGCATTCAGAGCAGGCGTTTTAAATCCGCTGTGAGGATGCATATGATCTTGATGGAAGCTAATTTGGTCT
Source organism: Shewanella gelidii (assembly GCF_014647855.1). Taxonomy (GTDB): domain Bacteria; phylum Pseudomonadota; class Gammaproteobacteria; order Enterobacterales; family Shewanellaceae; genus Shewanella; species Shewanella gelidii. The sequence continues at coordinate 214,359 of NZ_BMPZ01000001.1, forward strand.
AACTGTAAATCGGGGTACAAAACAGATAGAAGCACAAAACAGAAACTACCTTTTTTGTATTCTAAGAAGTCTTCAATATCATCACTATCAATGCTGAGTCTCTTACCACCAGCAAGTTTTGTATGCTGATAACTAGTGAATGAAAAGCGACAATCTTTTAAGGGGAACCCTTCAATGTTACGATCTCTAAGACCGTCACGTAACCCACTCAAGGCTGAGTCAGCTTGACCACTATAGATTTGTTTTAGCAGACTATGAACTACCAGCTTACGTAGCTCAACTTTTGATTCTTTATCTACTTTCCCACATTTATATAGATAGTAAGCAATTGGGGTCGCCGCATAATTGGATGATAGTCTGGTCTTGTTGAAACCAAACTCACGAAGCATCGAAGATGTTTGTGTTAATGCATTAACTATTGCTTCCCAATTATCACGAATCTTAGCGATATTATTTTTATCGAAAGTTTGTACCTTGAAGCTCATTGGTGCATCAACGAGGAACAAGCAAGTACGCATCAAAAAGTCTGTATTGAAATTAAACAGACTATCTTCACCATTCATGCTCTCTATAAGCTGCTCTATTTGCTCTCTACCATCTTCCCAGTGTGCCACCAGCGTTGAAAACAGAAGATCTGACTTAGATAATATTGTGCCGCCACTGTTTACACGGACAAAAATATCAAGGATCTCATCAAGGTCTTTATCAACAATTTTAAAGTAATTGATTAGCTCATCTTGGTTTAATTTTTTCGCTAATAAGAACAGCTTTTTCCTAGCTACACGGCCATTGCGCTTAAGCAGGTCTGCATCGTCAGACGCATTACTTTCAAGCTCTTCTAGTATATCTTGAGGGTCCACATCTTTAGCTTGTTTTAGTATATCCCTTACTAGGTAGAAATAGTTAGCATCATCCTTAATTAACGCATCCTTTTTCTCTAAAAACTTAAACTCGTATGTTTGTTCATCACCAAACAAATTTAGATACAGTTGGCGTTCAGGATAAGCATTATTGGTTGCCTTCTTCGCGTATTTTCTCTTTGAGCAATAAACACCCTGTAAGGCAATATACAGAGAGCTAATTCGTTGCTGGCCATCAAGAACGCCTCGTACTTCTTGAGTAAAGTCTTTACGCACTAACTCATTCTTTGAGTCACGCTCATGATAGTTTTTGAGAAACTCATAAAAAGTATATTGATCGGCTTTTTCAGCTGCTAAATCCCAAAACAAGAAAGTTCCAATTGGGTAATCGCGCATGATAGAGTCAAACAGGTTGCAAATTTTTTCCTCCCCCCAAACGAACTTACGTTGAATGGCAGGTAGATAGTACTTGTTATCGCTGATATCAGTGATTAACTGCTTAATTGATAAGCTTGAATAAGCCATTATAAAAAACCTTTTAATACGTTCTTAAATTTTTGTTCAGCATCCAAACTTGCTTGCCATGCTTGTTTTAAATCAGCCATTGCTTCTTCAACAGAGGGTAATTTGTCTTCAATAATTTTTTCTACATAGAGTGGGATATTAAGGTTAAAGTCGTTTTCTTTAAGCTCATCCATTGATGCGACTTTTACGTAGTACTCGACATCTTGATAGTCGTGATACCAATCGTAAATTTGTTGAACGTGACTTGGCTCTAGGAAATTTTGAGCTCGACCAACACGAATTTGATCAGAGGCATCAATAAACAACACTTTACCTTTCTTATCAGCCGGTTTATTTTGTTTAAAAACCATGACACAAGCGGCTAGTTGAGTTCCGTAGAATACATTTGGTCCTAAACCGATAACGGCTTCTAATAAATCGCTTTCTAGCAATTGTTTTCTGATTTTACCTTCCGCAGCCTTTCTGAATAACGCGCCATGCGGTAATACGACTGTCATACGGCCAGTGCTGTTCATAGATTTAACCATGTGCTGCACCCACGCCATATCACCATTGCCTTTTGGTGGTACTCCAGCAATGTTACGCCCATAAGGATCATTGGCCCAGGTATCAGCACCCCAATCTTTTAACGAGAATGGTGGGTTGGCAATGACACAATCAAAGGTTTTAAGGCCATCCGCCTCAAAGAACCCAGGGTGACGCAACGTATCACCACGCAATATTTCAAAGTCTTCTATACCGTGTAAGAACATGTTCATACGAGCAATAGAACTTGATGTTAGGTTCTTCTCTTGCCCAAAGAGTTTTAGCGTTCGGTAATCTTCTTTATTGTCTTTAAGGTGATCAACACACTCAAGTAACATACCGCCTGTACCACAGGCTGGGTCGTAAATAGTTTCACCTTCATGCGGGTCAAGTATTAAGCCAAGAAGATGTACCACTGAGCGAGGCGTATAGAACTCACCCGCTTTTTTATTGGTTAAATCAGCAAAGTGTTTGATCAGGTACTCGTATGCGTTACCCAGCATGTCAGGGTCAACATTTTGATTTCCTAGCGTGTATTGAGAAAAGTGTTCAATGAGGTTAATCAGCAATTCATCTGAAAGCTTATTTTTGTTGCTCCACTGTGCATCACCAAAAATACCGTATAAATATTCTTGGTTAGCTTGTTCTATACCCCGAAGGGCATTTTCAATCGCTGTACCTACGTTAGTTGTTGTTTCTCGAACGTCTTTCCAATGGCAACCATCAGGGATTTCAAAGCGGTGAAATTCAGGTAATGCTGCGTACTCTTCATCACCATCTGATTCTTCTAGTGCTATACGGAATTCTTCATCGTACACATCAGAAATACGCTTAAAGAAAAGCAGTGGGAATATGTATACTTTGAAGTCAGAAGCGTCAACTGGACCTTTTAATATCCAGGCGGCTTTTGATAAGTATTGCTCTAATTGGGAGAGCGTTAGTTTTTCAGTCATTTTTTACTCTCTTCTATCCAAGCCTCAAGGTCTTCACGCTTAAAGCGCCAAGAACCGCCGACTTTAAAACCAGGAAGCTTGCCTTCGCTTGCCAATCTATATGCTGTTTTTTCGGCCAACTTTAGGTAAGCAGCCACCTCTTTCAAGGTTAAAATTTGGTCTACCATTCAGAGTGTTATCTCATGTTGGTTTAATTAATTAGAACGGGTAGTGAGAGAATATGAGAAAATTGGGGAATCGGCAATGACAAAGCTCCCGCTACTAACATAAAGATGCTTTTTACACCTTTAGTTAGTAGCGAGAGCTTCAAAGTAATTACAGTTGGTAAGATACTATTGCGTTGGATAGCGTTCTGATAACAGTTTTAAAACCTTTTTCGATTGCCAGTTACTGATTATCATACTGATGTCTACACGCTTATTAGTGTGTTTCTCTAAACAAGTTGCGGCCCAATCTACATTATGATGAGTAGAACCAATCATTGCTTCAACTATTTCAGCCTCATCAAGTTCAATCGCAAGCATAAGCGGAGTATACCCATCAAAAGCCAAACTGTGTTCGGCATTAAAATCTGCACCTCTTTCTGAATCGCCACTACTTTACTCGACTAATTTTAGCCTCATTTTGGACTGTCCACTAGCTCACTATCATTAGCATCAAACTAAAACACCCGCAATATGCGGATGTTTTTAAACATTTTACCAATATGGCAACTACAACTAGTTTTGCTTTCTTACAAACTTTGATTTCAACATCATTTGCCCGTGGCCATCGACTTTACAGTCGATGTCATGGTCAGCATCGACAAAGCGTTTGATGACGGCTTTGGTGCCCACTTTTAATACTAATGATGAGCCTTTGACTTTAAGATCTTTAATTAAAGTGACTTTGTCATCTTCAGCCAATAGGTTGCCAACAGCATCTTTAAGAATAATGGCATCAGGATCAACGATCACTTCATTCGGGTTCCATTCATGAGCACACTCGGGGCAGATCAACTGCGATCCATCTTCATAGGCATAAGGGGATTCACATTTAGGACAAGGTGGGATGTTGCTCATGATGTACTCTCTTTAAATTTGAATAATGTTATTCAGTTAGGATTTTGCAACCATCAGGTTAAAGCATAACCTTCGGGAAAAATTTATGGCCACATCATACTCAAGATAACGTACAACGGCCAGCGTATGCACTTGTGGCGCATCACAATTCTCGCAGTTGCCGTGAGAGGAATCGCTCTCTTCTTTTACCCTCTGCTCTATTGTTAAAAACAGGTTCCAGCGCCGAACAAGAGAGGACTCTAGCGTTTAGTTTTGCCAATAACAACTTCAATGCAATACCAATATTTGCTATAAGTGCAACAATTAATGCTTTGACTTTGGTGAGTGATGCGAACCCGCTCTGATGATCTAACAATCTTATTGGCCGTCGCTGACAGTGGCGGATTTTCCCTCGCTGCTGAACAGCTTGATATTCAAGTCGCACGTGTTTCGCGCAGTATCAGTAAGCTGGAACAACAGCTCGGCGTAACCCTTTTTAACCGAACCACAAGACGGGTAGAACTCACTATTGAAGGGCGACAATTTGTCGAATCGGTGCGTGGCAGCTTACAGCACATTCGCCAAGCAGAAGAGGCGCTGACCAGCAAAGGGACGTTACCCAAAGGTAAGCTGCGGGTTGATGCGGCCAGCCCTTTCCTATTCCATCAGTTAATTCCCTTAATCAGAGGGTTCCGCCTCGCTTACCCACACATAGATTTAGAGCTCACCTCTAATGAAGGTTTCATTGATTTAATTGAAAAGCGCACCGATGTTGCCATTCGAATTGGCAAACTCGCCGACTCTAGTCTCCATGCTAGAGCTTTGGGTACCAGCGATTTACATATTGTCGCCTCGGCGGATTATCTATCAGAGCACGGCATACCAAATTCAATCAAAGAATTAAGTCAGCATCAGATTATTGGATTTCATCAGCCAAAGCATCTAAACCAATGGCCACTACAGGGATGCGACTCCCTCATGCCGACAATTGCAGCAAGCAATGGTGAAACGGTTCGCCAATTGGCGCTTGCAGGCAATGGCATCGCCTGTTTATCTGGATTTATGGTGAATAGTGATATTTCGGCGGGACGATTAGTGCCATTATTTCAATCCCACAAAAAGCGCTATACCGACCAAAGCCAAGTGCATGCGGTTTTCTATAAGTCGTCAAATGTTGCTAGACGCATTTCTGCTTTTATTGACTACATTCAACCTCGGTTAACCCTGTAAGAAGGCGTAACAAGGATAAAAGCATTTACTTTGATTTTAGATGAGGCTGATTTTTGCGAAAACTACAAAATTGATTTGTTTTTGTTGCCGTTAATCTAATGAATTACAGCGGGTAGTATTGGTTCATTGTTAACCAAACAACGAGCATTAACTATGTCTACACGCAATCAAACACCAACAAACCGGGAGAGTTTAACTAAGCCCTCAGCATCAGCACAGCCGATAAAAGACACGGCACAATTTACCTCGCCAACTAACCCACTGTTAGAGGAGATCACTCTAGGTCCTTATCAACTGACCAATCGCATTGTCATGCCACCGATGACTCGCTCACGAGCCTCTCAACCGGGTGATATTGCTAACACCATGATGGCAACCTATTACGGCCAACGTAGCTCCGCAGGACTCATTGTTAGCGAGGGCACGCAAATTTCACCAATGGGTAAAGGCTATGCTTGGACACCCGGAATTTACACAAAAGCACAAATAGAAGGTTGGCGCTTAGTAACCAATGCAGTGCATGCGAACCACGGGGTGATTTTTGCACAACTATGGCATGTTGGCCGTGTGACCCATAGTGATAACATCGGTGGTCAGAGCCCAATTTCTGCTTCAGCCCTTGCAGCAAACAAGGTGCAAGTTTTTGTAGATGATGGTCAAAACCAACCCGGCTTTGTGGATGTGAGTTTCCCCCGTGCAATGACAATTAATGATATTGCCAAGGTGGTTGCAGAGTTCAAGCAAGCAGCGCTCAATGCCATTGATGCAGGGTTTGATGGTATTGAATTACATGCAGCCAATGGCTATTTAATCAATCAATTTATTGATTCAGAAGCCAATCATCGCACCGATCAGTATGGGGGAAGCTTGAAAAACCGACTCCGATTTCTAGATGAAGTGGTATCCGCAGTTGCAGACGCCATTGGTGCTAAGCGAGTTGGCGTACGGCTAGCACCACTGACCACGCTAAATGGAACCGTTGATGCCACACCAGAGCAAACTTACACTGCCGTTGCGACAATGCTGAACCAGCACAAGGTGGCCTATATCCATATTGCTGAAGCCGACTGGGACGATGCACCACCGATGAGTAACGCATTTAAACAAACCTTGCGAGATGCCTATCATGGCGTAATGATTTACGCGGGAAAATATAATCTTAAACGAGCTCTAGATGCTTTAAATAATGGTTTTGCCGATATGATTGCATTTGGCCGTCCCTTTATTGCCAATCCCGATTTACCCCTTAGAATTGAACAGAATCAACCGTGGGCGACTCATGATCCACAAACTTTATTTGGCGGCAATGAGCAAGGGTTTACTGACTATCCAGCTTATGAGCAACTGCAAGGTCGAAGTGATGTGAACAGTGCGCAATAAACGACTAGCGACTGAAAATAAAACCAAAAAACAACCAAATTCGATTGACCAATTTAGGATTCATCCCATGCTATTTTCCCCATTTACCTTTGATGCATTTCAAACTAAAAATCGTGTTGTAATGGCACCAATGACCCGCTCTCGCAGTACGCAACCCGGCGACATTCCAAATCTATTAATGGCTGAATATTATCGCCAGCGCGCTTCAGCTGGGCTCATCATTAGTGAAGGAGTACCAGTGTCTGCAGTTGGCCGAGGCTACTCGATGACCCCAGGTATTTATACCGCAGAGCAAATAGCAGGCTGGCAGCAAGTTACCCAAGCGGTCCACGATGCTGGCGGCAAAATATTTGCCCAGCTCTGGCATGTGGGTCGTCGCAGCCATGAGCGTATTGCAGGGCAAGCCATCGTTGCACCATCGGCAATCAAAATTCCAGATCAAGTATACGGCCCGCTACCGGATGGTGGCTTCGGCATGATTGAAACTAGCCCGCCAAAAGCGATGAGCACCAAGGAAATTCTGGCCACTAAAAATGATTTTGTCCAAGCAGCCAAGAATGCGATTGCCGCTGGCTTTGATGGGGTTGAGATCCACGGTGCTCACGGCTACCTGTTTGATCAGTTTTTAAGAATTGCCAGTAATCAACGCACAGATGAATATGGTGGCTCCCTAGAAAACCGAATGCGATTGTTAGTTGACACGCTCGCAGCGACGGTCGATGCAATTGGGGCTAGTAAGGTGGCGGTGAGATTGTCACCAATGGTTACAGAAGGCGCCGCCAGCGAAGACCCTGAAATCGTAGCGCTCACCATGGCACTACTTCAGCAACTCGCGCCAATGCGGCTGGCTTATGTTCACTTTTCCGAGAATATAGGCAATTACTTACCTGTAACTACTGATTTTCGTCGACAAGTTCGCTCAGTTTACCCTCACCCTATTATGGTGGCTGGTAAGCAAACGAAACAAACGGCTCAAGCACTATTGCAAGATGGCTTGGTCGACCTCGTTGCTTTTGGCACACCCTATGTAACCAACCCAGATCTAGTGGAGCGAATGGCCAATGAACAACCGCTAGCAGAATTTGATTCTGATGCACGCTTAAGCCTATACGGTGGCGGTGCAGAAGGTTATACCGACTACCCAAGATGTTCTGCAAAACCATAGAGTTTTTAAACGTTCAGCAATACTCCCTTGCTTAAAGAGCTTGATTTTAAGCAAGGGAATTCATCGGCTATCCTTTTCAATCCATTTTATTACGCTGCTGGGCCAACATCCAAAAATATGTTGTCATGCATTCACCACGCTTGAATTAAAAATGAGCGCAATGAGCTTGCACATTCAACACACTATGCCATCCATATGCGCAACTAAAATCCGCGACATTATTTGAATTCACCTTGAGTATATCGCTGCAAATGAAACTGCATCCAAAACTAACAAAAGAGAATAATCCTTAACTTCGCTGTATCAGCTACACAGGATTTGATGCATTTAGCGCATCTAGTTAACAATCAAAAACACACTGCGAACCCGCCGGTTCACGTGTACAACCAAAACAAGATCCAGATCACAACGATGAATCATTCGTTTATCTAAAGTCGCTGAAAAAGCACATATATTTTTGCTTTGCTTACTCACCACCCAAAATGATGGGGACAGTTCGCTACACTGACACGGAGGTCACTGGTGCAATCATTACAGGTCGGATTTATTGGTCTTAACGAGACAACATTACATTCTTTAAGAACATTGGCTCAGCAAGCCGGTTACGCGCCAATGACACATATCTGCGATGAATTGCACCTCGTCTGTATTGGCCCGTTCGCAACTGAAGCAAACATTGAACATATTGAACGATTGAAGCTTGTAGCCATTGATGAACATGAGTTCTTAGCCCTCACTGCGACAACGCTCATCCCTTTATCACTGAGTGTTCGTTTGGAACACTACCGCAAACATAAACATCAAGCTTATCGACCTTCTCACGGACACCTTCAGCATGGGCTACGTTGCTTACATAACATTGCAGTCGGCATTTCAGAGTGCAATCAACTCTGTAACTATAATCAACTGCTGCTTGATATCTGGCTAAAGTGCGAGCCCCGCTATCGATTGAATAGCGAGTATCAAGAGCTTGTTAACTTTGTAGAAGACATTGTACTCACGCGATCGATTCAAGATAAAGAAATCGATGATTTACTTGAGCTTATCGAAGATCAGCTCGAGACCGTTCCTTTACTAGATCGTTACACCTGCAGAGGACATTCTGAATTTGTACAGTTACACCGAATAATCAGCAAATTTGAGTCTTACGCACCGAAAAACCATCACAATATAGTGGCACTAGAGCATTGGTATACAAACTATATGGAACACTTATATTCATGGCCTATGAGTGCGCTCACAAAAGATTTGCAAAAAATCATTAAAAGCAAAATGATTGAAGATGAAAGTAAGCATCGCCTTTTAGAAAAGCTAAAGTACTTGGGAGAATTTTCCCTGCCAAGCCAGTCTCATACCATTTCATTTGACACATGCAACCATATCGATATGGTTATTCCCCCAAATCAGGCGACAATCTGCTTTGTTGGCCACTTTGAATATGCCAATCGTTCTGCTTATGAAAAAAAAGCCATTGAAAGCGGCGCGCAATTGGCAAGACACCCTAGTGAGACAACACAATATATCGTGGTCGGCGGTTTAACCGATTTGTCCGAAAAACACAGTAGCTGGTACCGAAAAATTGAACGTTTAAGACAAAACGCTTTCACAGACAAAGGGTATCAAGTGGTTTCGGAAACGACTTGGCTAGCAGCATTAAAGTCCCATTTAAATATCGCCTAAATAGGTGTGTTTATATCGTGAAATCAGGGCTCCGCATGTCTTAATATAATAAAATTCTTATTTATAATTGCATCAAACGTGTTAAACACATATATTAAATAAAAGAAACAGCACTCACTCGTTATGTGATCTAGCGCAGGTTTAACTTCACAAAAATAATATTTACAACACATCCCAATTTATTAACATTATTTAACCTCAACAAAACCAATCTTTCTAAGTGTAAACACTTAGTCAATTTAAGTGAAAACACGGATAAAAAAAACATCATCAAAGCCATAAGGTTAGCTTTATAGAAGAAATAAGTTTGCAGAGGCAAAGTTAGATTAAAATCTGGCGCCTTTGTAAATAAAGAGCAACCAACTAGTAAAACACAATAAAAAGGCATATTGATGAACAAACTAACTAAAGCAGCAATCGCTGTAGCAGCATTAATGTCTGCGCCAACCTTCGCTGGTTATACCGTTCAAATCGATGACAACCAAAAGCTTACTTTTGGTGGTTACTTCAAAGCTGACGTTCGCCACGTAGCTGGTGACATTGGCTACCGTGATCTTTGGATCGGTACAGGCGGTTCAGCTCCTGATACTAACAAGACTCAAATCCACGCGAAAGAGTCTCGTTTCAACGTTAAGTATCAAAACGGCGACGTCACTGGTTTCCTAGAGTATGACTTCTACGGCGGAAATGGTAACAACAAAGTTTCTAACTCTTATAACCCACGTATGCGCCACGCATTCATCGCATACAAAAACTGGAAAGTCGGTCAAACTTGGTCAACTTTCATGCCACTAGCATCTATCCCTGAGTCACTAGACTTTGGTGGCCCACATGTTGGTCAAGTATTCATCCGTCAAGGTCAAGTACGTTACACCAATGGTGGTCTAGAGCTAGCTTTAGAAAACCCAACTTCTGCTGATGACAACCAAACAATCCCAGATGTTGTAGGTCGCTACACATTCAAAGGCGATTGGGGTCAAGTTGCTGTTGCTGGTCTAGCACGTACTTTTGATGACAACGGTGTTGCTGGTGCTGCTGACGGAACTCAGTTCGCTTATAGCGTACATGGTAAGTTCAAAACATTCGGTAAAGATGACCTACGCGTAGCATTCAACGCTGGTGCAGCTGGTCGTTATATCTCTCCAGGCCACAACGCTGGTGATGCAGTAGACGCTGATGGTGATTTACTAGAAACTATCGCTTATACCGTTGCTTACCGTCACTTCTGGACTAGCGACCTTCGCTCTACAGTGTACTACGGTCACTCAGAAGTTGAAGATTTAGCTGGCCCAGGTGTAGATACTGACCGCAACCACTACGCTGTTAACTTGATTAAGCAAGTGAACAAGTCTCTAAGCGTTGGTGTTGAGTTTGGTAACTACGAAGCTGAAGACAACGATTCAGACTACCTACAAGTATCTGTTAAGTACGCTCTTTAGTCCTTAGCCGAAACTGATTGAAGTGGCGCAGAATTCTGCGCCACTTATTATCAGAATAATAAACTGTTTAGCTCAGGCGTGAGATTAAATATCGCAAATTAAATCAACAGTATAAAGTAAAGCTCCAATAGTATTAGCAAGTTTAAATCAAGAATTAAAAAGTCACTTGAAGTGATAAGCGTAAAAATGAGTTAGCCCCGTGCATTGAATGCACATGAAAAGATTTAGAATTACAGTTCGATACGTTGGGATACGGTCGAGTTGTATCGCCCTCAGACCAGATATTAGAGGGCACGTTCGGATGAGATTGGACCTCATCGACATTTTACTCCCACCGCATAGCAGCCATGCTTTGCATTTTTACCTGGAGCTCTCAACCTATGGCTCCGGGTCTCTTTTTTAAATGGCCCCCACGTTTCGCCTTTTCAATTTCCAAATCATTCTCAAGACAAATATTAAATCGACTTAGCTTCACCAAACTTGCGCGCAATGCTCTCAATTAATCTTGTTTACAACCTATCAGTCCATTAAAAATTTGGCTAACTCGTCCTATAAGTTATCGCTTAGAATCGTCGATTGACCTGCTTAACTGACTGCTCAGATCAATTTCTCTTCGACAAAATCATTCACACTGAACATTTATAAACTCTTCGTCCCCCCAAGTTTTAAACAAGTATTTCAATAAAAGCTTGAACGTTGAAATTGGAGACTGACCGTAGAAACCGCTATATTCACAGCATGAACTCGAATGAATTAACTCCCCCCATATCTGCAACAACTTTCAAATAAACGCATTGAATACGCTTATTAAGAATAAGCTATAAAGCTTCACGGAAACAAAAGCGAATCAATCAACATATACAAAAGCAAGGTTAAACTAGAAGAGTAGAAGAGTAGAAGAGTAGAAGAGTAGAAGAGTAGAAGAGTAGAAGAGTAAACATTTCATAATCAGGTGCTTTTATAAAACGTGCCATCAGCCACATAATGGACGATGGCTACATCACTTCAAGCACCTCAATATGCACCGTGTTCAGCTTATCGGTCTAAGCCATGGTCTATCGCATAACGTACCAAACCCACGGTATTATCAATTCCCAATTTAATTTTTATATTGCGTTTATGGGTTTCGACGGTTCGCACACTCACGTTCATTTCTTGAGCGATGCGTTTATTATTCATGCCTTGGGAAATCAATCGTAACACCAACTGTTCTCGGCGCGTCACAATTCCACGCTGCTCACTAGCGAGCTCTCTCGATAAAATCTCAGTGACTTCAGAACTAAAGTAGGATTTACCACTTGCGACCTTCTTAATGGCTTGAATGAGCTCTTTTCCTGGCACATCTTTTAAGATATATCCATCGGCTCCATGGCGCATTGCTGCAACAATATACTCTTTGTTATCGTGCATACTTAACATCAACACTTTGCAGTCGATCTCTTGCTCTTTGATCAACTCTAGTACATACATGCCATCCATCTCTGGCATATTGATATCCATCAACACTAAATCAATTTCAATCGAGCGTAAAAGGTCTAACGCTTGGCGGCCGTTTTCAGCTTCAGTGACCACCTGGATTTCACTATCTAAGCTCAAACGATAGCGTAAGCCCTCTCTAAACATGGGATGATCGTCAACGAGGAGTACTCGAATCATTATTATTATCCTCCTTCATAAGATGTATCTGCATTGTAGCGTAGTTCGCTTTGGGGGATCCGCGCAATTAAGCTGGTTCCTTTACCGGATGCAGACTCAACTTTCAAAATACCATTGTAGAAACTTAAACGCTCTTTCATATTCCGTAAACCAATCCCTTCTAGGGGTTTACTGCATGAATCCACGCTTAAATAATCAAAACCTCGACCGTTATCAGCAATCTCTAATGTTAACCAGCCTGGTGACAGACATAAAGAGATGCGTACTTCGGTTGCGCCAGAATGACGCTCAATATTTGTCAGCGACTCTTGCGCGATACGGTATAAGGCACCACTAAGCTCGGTAGATACGATTTTTCGCACTGACAACCGCTGCACTTTGACCTCAATTCCCGTACGTAGAGAAAACTCACGTCCCAGCTCTTTCAGGGCAGCCCCTAGCCCATAGTCTTCAAGAATCCCTGGATGCAACTGATGTGAAATACTTCGTATATCTAGCATTATCTGACGGATCAGGGTAATCGCTTTATTCATATCTTCAGTAGAGTCACCACCGATTTCTAGCTTGAGCTGCGCAGTTTCTAAAGAGAAACGAGCTGCTGCAACGGTTTGACTCACACCATCATGAAGTTCGCGAGAAACTCGCTTGCACTCTTCCTCTTGGGTTTGGAAGATTCTCTCATTGAGCGCCCTTAACTTTATGTTCGCTAAGCGCTTCTCACTTATTCTGATGAACAGGCCCGCAATAAATACGGCGATGATCGATAAAATACCTATCAACAATACCATGAACGAGGTGTAACCAATATGGCGGGAAATTGATTTATTTAGAAGTTGGGTTTGTTCATCAATATCATCAATGTAAATTCCGGTACCGAACATCCAATCCCAATTGCCAAGCTTTTCTGCATAAGCAAGTTTCTTGCTCACTTCACCTCCTTTCGAAGGTTGATTAAAAAGATAATTTAAATATCCCCCCCCGTTTTCAGCTCGAGAGATTAAAGCTTGGATAAACTGCACGCCATTGCCATCATCAGCGTCATACCAATTCTTTCCAACACGCCATTCCTGTGCAGGCAATACAAGGCTATTGCCATCAAAATCATAGGCAAAGAAATAACCATTATCGCCAAAACGCATTTCAGCTAACATCGACTTCACTAGGGCTTGCGCTTGGGGTTGACTGACAGATTGATCCTGATGTAAATGTTTTAATGCACCGTTGGCGATTGATAAGTAGTTTTTTAATTCGTCTTTTCGATTATCGATAATGCTCTGCCGGTACACCTCAACGACATGATTAGATAATTCTCTGTATTGCATCTGCGTGACAATCAGCACTGCTGTGAGTGCTAAAACTAGAGGAAGTATCGTTACGATATGCAGCTTATGATTAATATTCATTACTCATGCCTTCAGCTTTTCTATCAAGAATCAATCTAGATCTGACAAGGCGCATATCTTAACAGCTAATCAACTTTGAGATTACTTGGGGCAGGGTTCAATTTTGATGACTTAATCAAAGATTCAGCAACTTGAGCTGACACAGATCACATTCTAATAAATCGGCATTCATCTCGACCAGCGCAATCATTCGCAAAAGCGATTAAAAATGGGAGAGCTAAAACAAAAAAGAACCTAAAAACAGGTATTATTTCAGCCCCGAATAAACCGATTCTAAGCCTCCACAGACGCTAAAGCTGCACCGTAATATGGCAATTTAGCATCTCTTTAAGTACAAACTCGCAAAATTATATAAGTAAAAACCCTTAAAAAAAGTTCATAATTCAGAAACAAATTGGAATTGCCATCAGCGAACGCCTTGCATAAAACACCAAGCGCAAATGAGAATGGATATCAAATATCAACTTTAATTCAATCATGACTTCGTACAATAAAACACAAGTTAGGGAGATGTTTACTACTCGTCACCATAGTATTTCAACTGGTTTTTTGGAATACGCGCAATAATACTCGTACCATGTGTGCGACTAGAGTTAATTGAAATTTGGCCATTATAAAAATGCAAACGCTCTTTCATATTTCTTAAACCAATTCCTTCACTTGGCTTGGCTGAGTGCTCATAGCTTTCATAATCAAAACCATGACCATCATCGTGTATTTCTAAGGTTAAACTGCCGCTAGATAAACTAAGAGAAATATTGACCTTCTTCGCTCCCGAATGCCGTTCAATATTTGTTAATGACTCTTGTGCAATTCTATACAAGGCACTACTAATTTCAGCAGAAAGGATCTTTCGAACGGATAACCGGTCTAACTTGACCTCAATCCCTGTTCTTTGAGAGAACTCATTGCCAAGTTCATTGAGCGCAGCACCTAAACCGTAATCTTCTAATATCCCAGGATGTAACTCATGTGAAATGCTACGAATATCTCGAACCGTTTGCTGCGTTAGATTTATCGCTTTATCTAATTCACTCGACGCATCATGACCGACTTCCAACTTCAGCTGTGCCGTTTCTAAAGCAAACCTCGTGGCGGCTACAGTTTGGCTTATACCATCATGTAACTCTCTAGAAACCCGTTTGCACTCCTCTTCCTGTGTACGAAAAATTCTTTGATTCAGTTCCCTGAGTTGTGAATTCGCGAGCTTACGCTCACCAACACGAATGTAAAGGCCTGCCACAAATACCCCTGTAACCGATAAGATACCGATAAATAACGTCGTCATTGACGTCCGGCTAATATGGTCTGCAAACGATTCATTTAATTTAGCGGTCTGTTCATCAATATCGTCAATATATACGCCTGTACCAAACATCCATTGCCAAGGTCCAACTTGCTCTGCATAGGCTAGTTTTTTAGCGACTTCGCCCTTTGATGGCTGGTTAAAAATATAATTGAGGTACCCACCACCGGACTGTGCGGCCTGAATTAGATCGCGGATCACCATCACGCCATGCTTATCTTTTAACTCTATCCAGTTTTCTCCCACACGCCATTCTTGTCCCGGCAATACCAAGGCTGTACCGTCATAATGGTAAGAAAAGAAGTAACCATCTTCGCCAAAGCGCATTTCATAGAGCATTTTTTTAACTCGCTCTTTTGCAATGTGGGTTGGTAGTTGTTCATCCTCAATCACGTGTTTGATCGCACCATTCGCAATCGAAACATAATTGGTCAGTTCTTCTTTGCGATGCTTTACCACACTTTCTCGGAATACATCTAATGCTTGTTCTGACAGCGCTTGATATTGCATCTGCGTGACATAAAGAACAGCAGTTAGCGCAATAATGACTGGAACAATGGTGATGATATGCAGTTTATGATTGATATTCATTCAGACAGCTCGTTATTAACAATCAAACACTTACTCAACAGTAGCAGCTCATAGTGAAATCGTCACATTTCGAACCACTAAATTTAATTCTCATTGATGATTTCTCACACAACTTAAAGCGCAGCGTATCACTTCATTGATGTTCAATTGCTAATTCATTTTCTCGTTTATGTGGGTATTTGGCGGGGGTCTATTACTGGTAAATATTTGAGCAGGGTTTCCCCTGCTCATTTTCATTTAAGTTAAATCCATTTCCTGAACAATCTCTGCAGCAATTTCTGGTGCAGTGCTTACCGGTTTTTGATGAAGGTCAGCTTTGAGTTGTCCCTTACGATGCTTTAGTGCCGCATCGAGTTTTTTGGCCGCTTGCGCAATTGCTGGATACATCACATCATCGCAGCCACGGGCTGATACTCGGACGCCCTCATAATTCGTGGTTAATTCCACTTCATACTGTTTATGATCTTTAGCAATGATAGCGTCTAGAGATATAAGTGATGGAAAGTGTTTTTCTATTTTGGAAAACTTTTCAGCGACATGTTCTTTAACTGAATCTGTAACATCAACGTGGTGACCCGAAAGATTTATTTTCATAGGTTTTCCTTTTCTGTGATTCTACAAATAGACCTTGATGACAGCAGCGTAACAACATAAAAACACACAAGTGCAATTCACACTGAGCGGCTTACTATGTCACGATTCTTTCGAATTACGAATGACGGTCCCTAAGACTTACATTTCGCGCTGTTGTTCCACAAAGCTACAATCACAGCATAGAGGGTTCACAATATGAATGCTAGTGAAACTATGCATACAATTGCTGGCCGGATCACTATCGGAATATATACAAGCTTAACCATTCCAAATCACAATTGTATTTTGTGAGTCACAACACAATGCTTGTGATTATTCTCAACAAATATGAATCAAGGGACTGTTTGATGAAACACATGGATAAGCAATGACCTAACCCTAGATGCCGCATTCGCCTGACATAAAAAAGGGTGCTATCAAGCTGGGAACCAAAACGCTTGATAACACCCTAAAACTTATAAACTCAATAATCCGTTCATTACAAACCTAAAGGACGTACATCTTTTGCCGCGCCATCACTTGGGATTGGCAAAGCCTTTAAAGGAGTAACTGGTGACGATTTAATTTGATTGGCTAAATAATCAAATGCAGCTTCAAGTTGTGCGTCTTTGCCTTGAAAGCTGGCATAGGGCAAATTATCGACTTCGATATTTGGACTGACACCTCGGCCTTCTATAATCCAACTCCCATCCATTGCATATTGTGGATATTCAGCAACCCGAGCCATTCCCTTATCAGTTAATCGATTACGACCAGATAACCAAACACCAGCTCCCGCAGTTTGTTTGCCGATCAACGGCGCAATACCAAGCGACTTAATGCCTGCAGCAAATGTCTCTCCATCTGAATAGGTCAGTTGATCAGTAAGTACAACTAGGTGGCCCCGATAAGTTTGCTGCATATTGCCACTGGCAGTACCATGGGTCGGCTGCCAAAACGCCCAGGTTTTGCGGAGTAGTTTCTCAATAATCCAACTATCAATATTGCCACCACGATTGCGTCGCACATCAATAATCAATCCCTGTTTATTTATATTGGCATAAAACTCACGGGCAAAATTAGCAATGTCTTTCGCGCCCATGGCATAAAGGTGCAAATAGCCCATTTTTTGATTGCTTAGATTAGCAACCTGCTGACTATTTAGGGTGACCCAATGACGATAGCGCATCTTGTTCGCCGCTTTTACAGTAACCGGCTCAGCGACCGTTTGATGTAAGTCTCGACCACGTTTTAGCGTGAGTAAGACCTGTTTTCCTGCTTGGTTACGCAATAAGCGAGTGACATCAGCCACCGTGCTCACAGGCTTATGATTAATCGCAACAAGTCGATCACCATTTTTGGCATCTACACCGGGTGTCGCAAGTGGGGAAGCCATCTGCGGTAGCTCAGGATCATCTTGGTAAATACTGCTGATTTTAACGCCTTTATCAGTTTGCTTTAACAATGCACCTAAACTTGCCGCTTTGGCAGTGTTTCCATCAACTGGCGAATCACCACCACGCACTTGTGAATGCAACGCATTAAGTTCTCCCATCATCTGCTTAAATATGTCATTCAGCTCATGACGATCAGTTAAGCGTGCAACCAATGGTAAATACTTTTGACGTAACTCAACCCAATTGGTGCCACGCATCTTTTTGTCGTAAAAAGAGTCCCGGTGCATTAACCAGGCATCATCAAACATTTGCGACCATTCAATTTGGGGGGTTACTTTGAGTTGCCATTGCTCGGTTCGCACCTTCGCTAGACTGAGATCCGTTGCGATTTTTTCACCAGCGTCAATAATTAAAAGTTCACGCCCCTTCTGACTATGCTTACGCACAAGCATTTTGCTTTGATCAGCAGACAATTGATAATCAGCAACATCTTCCGCAAAAGTATCGAGTTTAGGCTTGAGTGCATCGACCTTTAGAATTTTTAGACGTGGTGTTCCCGCTGCAGGATGCTCAATAAAAAAGAGCTTATCTTCAAGTACATTGAGCCGACTATAGTTACCGGAAACAACCGGCACCTGCCATAAACGCATCGACAAATTGTTCCAATCAATTTTTGCTAAATGGGGCTGAGATTTTTCATCGCCTTCCACCACCGTAGTTGTCAATTCATTTGGTTTTTTAAAGGGAAATGCCGCTTGCTCAGATAACGAAACCGCAAAAATTTGGGTTCTACGATTAAACTGAGGCCCCAAATTGCGATCTCCCCAAGGGGACGATGGCGTGGCATTGAATTCGCGATTTGATAAAAAATATAACCACTGACCATCTGAACTAAAGCTTGGAGAAAATGATTCATATTTGTCACTGGTAATCGCTTGCGTCCTTTTTTCTTTTACAGAATAAAGCACGATTTGACTGCGGCTATGACCGAGTTGTTGTTTGGTCAATGCCAAGAAGTTACTGTCAGCCGACCAAACTAGATCCGCGTATGGTCCAAGGCCTTCACCATCCGTAACAATCTTCTGTTGCTGCGACTTTTTCAAATCTAATAACCAAACGTTGCCGTCATAATCATCATGCGCTAAATAACGACCATCAGGAGATAAGCTTAGGCTCATGCGAAGCGTCTGCCCGTTATAAGTCAATTGTTTTGCTTCAGGTTGACCATTGGCAGGATATCGCCACACCTCTTGCTCACCACTGGCATCACTTATCGCATAGATCCATTGACCATCATGACTCATGAGTGCCGAGCGAATTCGGCTTTTGCCATCGCCAATCTCAACTAGACGCCGCCCATCGGTTGCTGCAATTGCCACATGACCTCGCGCCGTAATCACCGCTTGTTCGCCACTTGGAGATATTTGCGCATGTTCGACGTACTTCATGGGTTGTTGTACCCACTGTTCACGTCGCTGAGAAAAATCAGATACTAATGTCGTTGTTAACTTTTTTATCTGGTTTGTCTCTATATCCAAATGCTGTATGTCAGCTCCAAGCTGAAAAACGATACTGTCCCTATATAGTTGGGCGTCACGCACCTGCCAATCAACAAAGTGAGTATGCTGCTTGAGATCTTCTCCTGCATACGTCATTGACCAAATATTTGGATTACCGTCTTGATCGCTGACGAAAAACAATCGCGATTTGCCAGCCATAGGCTGCCGCATTGACCCTTCATGTTGCGGGGCTAAGCGCGTCGCCTCCTGCTGAGACCCCAATTGAAATCGCCATAACTCCCCTTTCGCACCACCACGATAAACCTTCGCGTTGTCTCCCGTTGCTTGAAGCCCAAACCGCGTAAAGAAAATGTTCTTTTCGGCATCATCAACCGCCCCCTCAATGGCATCAGCTAAGGGAATGTCAGCCACTTCCAATGTCTCTGGGTGCACCAACTTCAATACCCAACGATTGGTTGGGCCTTGAGCATTATCAGTGGCATACAATACGTGCCCACTTGGCGTCCACCCTTGTACACGTACTCGACTATTTTCGAAGCTCACTCGTTTCGCTTGCCCACCAGCAATGCCAATAACATAAGCCTCAGTGGTGCCTTCGTAGTTCGCCGAGAACGCAACCCATTTCCCGTTAGGACTAATCGCCGCATTCTTTTCTTCAGCGGCCAATGATGTTAAACGTTGTGCATGTGATTCATCTTGCGATTTTTTCCATAAATCACCTTCTGCCGTAAATACAAGCGTTTGCTCGTGCAAAGCTGGCATTCGATAGTAACCTTGCATATCGGCACTTTGAGGTGACTTAGCCACGACAAACTGTGAGTGAAGCGCACTCGATAACAAACTAAAAATCAGAGCATTTTTTAAAGATGAGCGAAAACGAGTCATAACGAGCCTTTCTAGTGAACGAGTCATTGTTCAAATCAACAACAAATAAAGCGATTCTGTAGCCTTTGAATCAGAAATGACAATTGCCACCATTCAAGTTCATGCTGGAAAGCCTATATAAACAGCTACAGAGTAAGCGACTGTGACATTAACAAAATCAATTACCAAACGCAGCACAATGGTTGGGTAGAAGTTTTAGCAAATGTGTCATCCAACATTGATTGTTCAACGAAAACACAAACTCAGCGGCCGACTATCGTGCATATCCTATACTGAGTGTTAATCGATGCTATCAATCTAGGGACATCAATGTGACCAGCAAAAAGTGCTCTGCTGAACAACCGAACCAAGAAGCACCCAGTTCAATTCGCAATGACCCGATATTGGCGAGCTTACTTCGCCATCTACCAAAGGAATTAGCGGCAAGCTACACTGATGAGCAGTTGGTGGGGATCAAAATGATTTTGGGTGATAGAGTTTGGAATCGACATTTCATCGATCGTCGCGGCACTTTCTCTCTTCCCTTCATCATGTGGCGCTATTACTACGTCATTTTGCTGGGCAAAAACAAACGCGCTTTCACTCGAAGAGAGAAAAGCATCTCAGCACTGATGCTCACGCTGACTCTTTGTTTAAGTTTATTGATTTGTACCTGTTTAGGGTTTGTTGTGCTTTATATACTCAAATCCGCTTTAGGTATCGATCTTTTACCCGAAAGCTCTTTTGGCCTTTGGGATTGGCTCACGCAATCATCATAAAATTAAGCTACAGCCACGACCTATAACAATGAACCTACACGACTACTTTCTACGGGTGAGTGAGTTTTTTATAGCATGCCGTTCTGCGCTGTGGGGTCACAATTTGAATTGTTCATCACACTAAAAACCGTGGATTCGGCTATGATTCCCTATGACGCGAGACATGTTTTTACAAAAGAGGACTGTACTATCATTAGCCCAATAAAACTCCGTGACGACAATGAAATTGTGTGACGAAGACGTTTTTCGGCGCTTTAGAATCGGGCACTCAACGCGGTGAATTGGGCATCAAATTGCAGCTATCCTACAACTAAGGTCGCACTGTCTATGTAGGCAAAACGAGTGCTAACCTGTTATGTCAAATCACTTTAATGGAAAGTAGTCACAAGGAACCTTAATGAATATCGACAGTGTGAACCAAATCTCCGATGTGAGTATCGGTCATTGGCGAAAACTGATTTTTAAACGACTCTTTTCGTTTCTAGCGATATTGTGTATCCCTGTTTACCTCACGAGTGTTTATCTGTTTGCTCAAGACAATAATTGGCTTATGGTGGCGTTAGACACCGTCTTTTATATGCTCTTACTCATTGTTCTTTTTGCGAAACGATTAGCTAATTCAACCCGCTATTTAGTAGGCTGCTATTTAGGGTATTTTGTTGGCGCAAGTATGTTACTTGCCATTGGCCCAACGGGCGCAGGCTTTTTTTGGTTATTTATTTTCCCCCCTCTTGCCGCGATGCTATTGGGTTACCAACACAGTCTATACGCGCAAGTCATCAATATTTTCACCTTGACTCTTATCGGCTTTGCTTATCACTTTGGTCTTCTTAGTTGGCCTAGCCTTCCCGACTTTAATGCAACAATATGGGCAGTTGTCAGCATCAACTTTCTCGTGATCAATGCCATGCTGACGTTATCAATTTCTTACCTATTAAATAAGCTCAGTGTTTCTCTCATCTCAATTCAAGCTTCAAGGCAAGCAACCGTTATCGGTTTAGCGCGCTTAGCTGAGTACAGAGATAATGAGACTGGTGCTCATTTATTGCGGATGAGGCAATATGCTCGTATGCTCGCCATTCAATTTTCGACAAAAGAAAGCGCACCAGAAGAGTTAACAGGAGAGTTTATTCAGGACATTGCTCTGTCTGCGATTTTGCACGATATCGGCAAAGTGGGAATTGCTGATTCAATCCTACTAAAACCCGGCAAGCTCTCTGCCGATGAGTATCAAAAAATGCAATCACATCCCTTAATTGGGAGTTCGGTCATCCATAGCTTGCGGCAATACGCTCCCCAATGTTCGCTCCTTAAAATGGGCGAAGATATTGCTTCAGGCCATCATGAAAAGTGGGATGGCACGGGCTATCCTCAAGGATTATCCAACAAACAAATTCCCCTTGCAGCAAGAATTGTTGCCCTTGCAGATGTGTACGATGCACTGACGTCACCACGCTGCTACAAAGAACCGTTCAGTCATCAACGCGCAATGGAAATAATATTAGAAGGCCGAGCAAAACACTTTGACCCTGAGATTGTGGATTGCTTGACTGAAATCCAAGATAAATTTGAACACCTTTCCAAAGCATCCCTCAATGATGACCCGAACTCTTCCCCTGCTGAGTTTTTTGAATTGAAGCCAAACTAACTGGCTCTTCAAAAGAGCCATCAATTCTCCCACACACTTAAATGAAAACAAATATTCAGCCCCATCTCCAAATTCCGTTTTGAAAACTGGGGCTGCTTGTCGTCTATTGTTGATGCGCATGCTGTAGCATGTTTGCAAGCTCGACGAATGCTTGATATTGCTCATGCTCTGGATTCTCCAATTCTGGGAATTGGTTTTGCAAATAAACATAAAGCGCATCCGCATCATGCAACTCATTAGCACGGATCAAACCTAGCATTAACTTCATGGATTGCTTCGCTCCAAACTGCTCAGCTGCAATGCCAAGCCGAATACGCTGTAACTCAGCTGCAGTAAAGGGACCAGTTACAGCAATTTTGTTAGTTGATTCGACCGCTGTTTTTAATTCTATATCATCGCTTTTGCCAAGCATTTCTGTCGTCGTTTCTGAATCCAGCGCACTTGCTCCAGCCTCATTTGGACGACGAACCTGTTTCAACTGAGGTAATGCAGTCGCGCGCGGTTGAACCACATCTATTACCTGCGGTGACATCTCCGTTGATTGCACAATGGCTTGCTTGGGGGACGAAGTAAATTCTGAACGCGAGTGCTCGGTAGGTGAACGCTCTAACATTTTGACACGCTTGTCATGTTGTTGTGCATCCATTTCGGCAGCAGCTTTAACTCGCGCTGCGCGCTGCGCTTGAAGCGCACTATTGTTTTCAGGATGAGGCGCTGCTGATGAGGCTTTGTTCATCTGTTTTCGTTCTCTGCTTGCTTGCTCAACGCCCTTTTGCTGAGGCATAGTTTTTTTCAACAACTCAGCATGAACAGGCGCGGGCTCAGTGTCAGAACTTAAGAATTGCTCTTCTGTAATGCGAGCTTCTCGAAGCATAAACGCTTGATTCGTTAAAAACACGAAAGAGATAAAAATAACCGAAGCCGCCGTCGAAATCGGCCAGCGATAACGGCGCATCCTTGCAACCCAAGAAATTGAAGCGGCTTGATGTCGTAGATCTGCTTGCTGATGCGAAGTTTTGCTAGTGTTTGCCGCAAAACCGCCATCAGAATCACTCCCCAATGACTCATTGGGTTTGTGTTTACCTAGATTTTGATCATCTTGTTCAAATTCAGATGAAATACCCGACACATCTAGCTGACGTTGAGCGAGATGCAAGATTTCTTTGTCTAGCTCAGCAGATGGCTGCTCCGTTGCACTAAGTTGATACAAACGGCGATTTTCCGTGGTGTCAGAAGTATCATTTTTTTGCATGCTCACTCCTCTTCTGCGCCATGGGTTGGCTGTTTGCGAGATGTGCTAGATAGACTAGAAAATGCTGATGTATCATTTGTGCAGAAATCGAGGTCTGTATCTTGCCACTTTTGGGCGACACATTCTTTCACGTTTTGATTAGCATAACGAAGTCTGCTCTTCGTTGCTTCATAGGTGACGTTCACAACCTGGCTAATCATTTTTGCCGTAAATCCCAATTCAAAATTTAATATTAACGCCTCTTTTTGCACCCATGGGAGCAGCGCAATACAGTGCTTTAAAACTTGTGACTTTTGCTGCTGGATATACATCCTATCGAGCGCATTCAGATCTTCCCTATCAATGTCATTGACATCATCGATTTCTGGCACCAAATCAACAGGTTTAACAGCACGTACATGATCTATCAGCAAATGATGGGCAATTTTATAAAGCCAGGTTGTAAACTTTGCCGTCGATTGATATTGGGCAGCCGCCCGAATGACTCGGCTCCATGTTTCTTGGTATAGATCTTCAGCAAGTTGTTGGTCACCAATTTGCCGCACAAAGTAACGATAGAGGCCGCCTTTATGCTTGAGATACAAGTGCTCAAAGGCAACCATATCGCCTCGGCTGTAGTTGAGCATCAACTCTTCATCAGATATATCTGGCTCTTGTGTTGAAAAGGTTTGACTCAATACAGCCTCCAGTTAATCCCCAGTATCAGTGAATTAACCCTTATGTTTTTGGGATCGGGTTTAGCTTAATGCTAGCAGGAGATATTCTAGCCTGCTGTACAGCCGAGTTAACACTGTGATTTGAATCGCTTAAATTGGCATTCGCTTGAGACAACAGCTCTGCATTTTTAATGAGCTTTACAAATTCATGACGATACCCATAGGGATCTTCTCCCATAGAAGACTGTGCAATCGCAATTGCATTCGCATAGTCAAACCGCTCCACATGAACAGATTGATTTAGCAGTTGCCCAAAACCTGCTACCGATGCGGCAAACCTAAAATCTGTACTCGCACCATCAAACGATGCTTTGGCCGAATTTTGGTAGACTGGGTGTTTTAGCAAAATACTCTGTTCATTAAATTTAGGTTTATAACGCAGTTTCACAAATGCTATTTCTTTATGAAAATCAGACTTATGATTATTAATCTTCCCTTTGGGTTGTAAAGGTTTTGTTTGTTTGTCTACATACCTCAATGGATCTACACTTTGATTGGTACTGCCATTTAAGGCCAGTTCATACAAAGCTGTAACACTATGCCCTGCACCGATATCTCCAGCGTCAACTTTGTCGTTATTAAAGTCTTCACGCTTGAGGAGACGATTCTGATATCCAATCAGTCGATACTCAGCGACCAGATTTGGATTAAACTCGATTTGAATTTTCACATCCTGCGCAATTGTCAGTAAGCTCGAAGAGATCTCATCAACCAACACTTTGCGCGCTTCACTTAAGGTATCAATATACGCATATTGACCATTCCCTTTGTCAGCGAGTTGCTCCATTAAATGATCATTATAATTACCTTGCCCAAAACCTAGCGTGGTTAATTGGATGCCTGACTTCCGTTTGCGCTGGATTAAAGCCTCAAGCTCAGCCTGATCCGTCGTTCCGACATTAAAGTCACCATCAGTGGCCAGAATGACTCGATTCACGCCACCTTCGATAAAGTGTTTTTGAGCGAGTTGATAAGCAAGCTGAATCCCGGCGCTCCCATGAGTACTGCCACCAGCCTGCATTTTTGCCAAAGAATTTGCGATTTGCAGGTGGTTATTGCCGTCAATACCATCGAGTACGACGCCACTTGCACCTGCGTAAACCACTATTGATATCTTATCGTGCGCAGAAAGTTGCTTCGCGAGCATCAATAAAGACTGCTTTAGCAGTGGCAGTTTATCTGGGGAGTTCATCGAACCAGAGACATCCATCAAGAACACTAAGTTACTTGGACCAATTAATTTTTTATCCACTTCATACCCTTGCAGGCCAACGCGAAGTAACATCTTGTCATCAGAATATGGGGACGGTGCCAATTCGGTAGCTACGGAAAACGGCTGCGTCTGAGAATCAGGCGTAGGATACTGATAATTGAAATAATTAATCAGTTCTTCGATTCGTATTGTTTGTGCTTGAGGTAAGCGGCCTTGATTAATCCAGCGACGCATCGTTGCATAGCTACCGGTGTCGACATCGACCGAAAACGTTGAAACCGGCTGCGTGAGTACACGCTTAAAACCACCCTCTTCTTGACTCGCAAATTTGTCTGAATTGGACTGTGCATGTTGAGGCTGTTCCGGCCCATGATAGAAGCTAGGTTGCGCGTAGGCATCCACACTCACGGCCATACCTTGCTGCAGTGCAGCGACTCGCATTTTTGCTTTCGAGAAATGCTCTTGATGTCGTGCCATCGCATGTTTTGCAGCTTGAACTTCGGCTGGGTTTGCAATACTCACTTCAATGCTCTCTGCTGCTGGTGACTCCTTTTTACTCGAGTGTTGTCCACTACAGCCTGCAATGACAAGTGCTGATGTAATTAGGGTCGCCATCACTTTATATCGACCGGTTAACGCTTTTGTTCCGCAAACATATTTCATAATCATTCCCTATGACGGTGTCATTCTATGGTGCTTGTAACTCATTCAAACGAACCGAATTGAAAAAAGGGCTATGAAAATAAAAATTTTTTGTAATTAAATCGAGGCGCCGTTCAGCTGTAATTTGCGGGTTCTCTTTTATTGGTACGATGACTTAATAAGTGAATGCCTCAGTGTTGCTCACAACCTAGGTGCCAATCCTAGCCAATAAAAAAGGCGCCCTTTAATTAAGGTCGCCTTTTATCCTTACACTTTCACACTTAAGCCAATCTAATCACTTAAGCGCCAAGTAATCAGGGAAGAATTACTGTGCTAGTTTCGCTTGAAGCTTAGCATCTTTAGCTTGCACTGCTTCAGCAGCTTTTTGACGTTCAGCTTTAACTGCGGCGGCTAACTCGTCATCACCAACTGCCAACATTTGCGCAGCGAGATAACCTGCGTTTTTCGCACCAGCGCTACCAATTGCTACAGTGGCAACGGGAACACCACCTGGCATCATAACTGTAGAAAGCAGTGCATCATGGCCTTGAAGTGGGCCATTATCAATTGGTACACCAATAACTGGGCGGGTTGTAATACCTGCAACTGCACCAGCCAAATGGGCGGCTAATCCAGCAGCACAAATAAATACTTTACAACCGCGAGCTTCAGCATCAGTTACATATGCGTGAGTTGCTGCTGGAGTACGATGTGCTGAAGTTACTTTTGCTTCGAATTGAATGTCAAAGGTCTTAAGTACATCAAGAGTCGCTTGCATGGTAGGTAGATCAGAGTCCGATCCCATTAAAACGGCAACAAATGGTTTACTCATTGGAATTCCTTTAATATGTAGGGTGATTTATAGAAGTTAGTGTTATTATCGGCGCGTATTATACTCCAATTTATTGGCCTAAGGTACAGACAATTCCTCGGGTTCATGGAGATAAAACAGTTTTCACTAATTAAAAAAATAACAAAACGATTAGCTCATTTTGTACCCTCGCGACATTCATGAATGTATAAACGCTCAAAAATGCGCGTATCTCAATGAAATATTTGATAATTTGTTGTTATATGCCTTGAGACTATCCCACAGTGCATCTGCTATGGATTCATCCTAGAAGATCACACTTATATTGAACAATGTTTAATAATGATGCTTTTTGCGGGTCAGCTTTTTTAGCTGAGATGATGACAATAAAGCAACTAAGGAAGGATGACTTAGGTGCAACGAAGAATTAACGTCAAAAAAGACAGCTTCAAGAAAAAACAAATTGATAACTTAGACTTGAAGTGGCACTTATTACTGCTTGCCATGCCGATGCTGCTCATTTCGATATTATTCATATTTGTCTTTCCTGCAGATGAACTCGCAGGTCTTAAACTACTGACTCTCAATTGTATTTACTTAGTCGGTTATACATGCGCTTACTACATCCACAAAGCGCGACTGAATCGGCTTTGGCAACACTTAGAACAAGTGATGCATATCAACGATACAACCTACGAACTAGTTCACCTCTCTAGTCATTACCACTCAGAACAATCCTTTTTAGATGCACTTCTAGCGAAAGCTGTCAGCTCTATCGATGATGCTGAGATGGGCAGCATTATTTTAGTCGATAAGAAAACCAAACATTTGCATTTCGAATGTGTGATCGGTCTGGATATTGACGCACTTAGAACTATTAATTTTTCGTTAGAAGAAACTTTTGAATATCGACTCACCGATGGCCGATGTGATCGGGTAGTCGTGATCAATGACATGGAAAACATTAACTCCGACAGCACTCTTTCTAAAGAAGACCAACAAACCTTGCTACAGGCGTCTAATGAGCCGATTCGTTCAACCTTATCAAGTCCTATCCATATTGATGGTGAACTCTACGCCATGATGAATTTGGACAGTAGTAAAGCGGATGCTTTTGGGGACTATGATGCCAACCTAGTGAGTGTTCTAACATCTGAAGCAGCAAATGCTATTGCCTTATACCAAAAATCGAAAAAGATTGAGACTCTAGCAACAATGGACGGGCTTACCCAGCTCTATAATCGTAAAAAGTTTGACTCAATGATTGCAGAAACACCACCAAGAGCTGAAGGCAATAGCTTTATCGTGATCCTCGATATGGATAACCTAAAGCCCCTAAATGACGAACTGGGGCATCAGGCCGGTGATTATGCGCTACAAACATTTGCCAAACACTTAAAAAAAATGTGGTCTCCACAATTTCCAGTTGCTCGTTACGGTGGCGATGAATTTGTTGCGCTTCTTCAAGGCGATGAAGCGACTTTAACAACTCAGCTCGAAGCGCTAGAAATCAAGATGAAGGAACAATCTCCCCCGATTAGCTTTAGCTATGGTATCGCTGAATACTTTTTTAATTGGGAAAAATCTTTTAAGGAAGCAGACTTAAGAATGTATTCCGCCAAGCGTGCCAAAAAGCTCGCTCAAGAAAGCCAGCATCTTTCAATTCTTGATTAAAACGTGAATGCAAAAAGCAGACTGGGTCGTCTGCTTTTCACCTCTATTGCACTGAAAAAACTGCCTCAACTAACCAAAGAATGTTCGCCACAACCAAGACGAGTCTAAGTCCTCTTTACACCCTTTTAATTGACCGGCGTAGCGTTTAGATCTTTGGTCCACCTTATTCGCCACTTTCACTAACCAGGATTTAGCCCGATAGCTTCCTCGCTTATATCCCCCCCAACCTTCGTGATAATTGAGGTATTGCTGCTTAGCATTCCACTTAGATACACCATTAATTTTATGGGTTTTATAAATAAACCATCCCATAAAATCCATCGCATCATCAAAATCACTCCGACTCGACCATGAATTTCCTGTTTCACGTACGTAATCATCCCAGGTCATCGTCTTAGCTTGAGCATAGCCATATGCATCACTCGCTCGCCCTGTTGGAATGAAGCCGAGAAAATATTCCATTGGCGGGGCGGCATCGTGTTTGAACGAGCTTTCTTGATACATCATGGCTATAGGCACATGAATGGGGACCCCCCATTTTTCTTGGGTATCGACAGCTGCGTCGTACCAATCACGATTTTCTTGAAAAATCGCGCATATATTATCTGGATTTTCTGGGGGGGCAGTCGCACAGCCGCACAACAACACAGCGCCGACAGTACAAAGGGCAAAAGAATTTAAAAGCTTCATTAAACTGCGACTCAAGTTCTTATTAAATATAAAATTAGTTTCACACTCGAGATCAAATTATGCAACGCTTACCTTGAAAAAACATCCGCTTTATAACGTTTGAATCTCACATTGGTGGTTTTCTTCAAGCCTCACCACAGGCAGCCAAAATCCCTGGTCATCACCGATATAGATTTTATCGGTGTTTAGTTTTGCAGCAAGGTGATAGCGTTGATCCTGCGCCACTTGTATCTCTAATGTTTTCACAACACGAGCGGATGGCCGTACTTGGAGGCGATGATCCAAGATTAATTCTGCTAACGTAAAGACATAACGTCCAGGTTGCAGTTGATAATTGGGGCGAGAAATCACTGGCTGACCATCAATGTGGGTCACAATGGCTCTAAACAAATCTTGTTCCGCAGCGGGTGGCAGGTAACTGGATACCGTGCCACAAACTACTTTTTCATTTGGCGTATGAGAGCATGCGCTCATCCAAAGCAACATGCCTAATACGGGCAACACACGGGTCACGAACACTTAGCTCTCCATGTAGCTTTTTAGAAATTGGTCAAAGTCCCCACCGCTTTTTTCCAGTTCTTTTTGAGCACTAATTGAGGATTTTGCTTCTGCCATATACTCATCGATATCTGTTTGCGCTAATGGGTACGCCTTCATTTGCTCTTCATACTGCTTTGCTAGCCCCATGACCCAATATCCATGGTCAGTTTCTTGTTCAAAAATTTGTTGCATTATTTGCCCAGAAATCGTTGCTTCAGGCTGGTCAACAGCACGCTCCCACGTCATTAACGCAAGTTGATATTCACCCTCAGGCTTTCCATCAAGCAAAACTGCCAGTGGCTTTAATTCTGCCATCAAATCTGACAACCACGATTGTAGTGAAATAGGTTGCTCATTTTTGCTCAACATTAAACCGGGTTTACGTCCTTCTAATACCACTGACTTTAAGTTTGCGGCAATTTCTTGGCTTTCAGTATCATCAGAGGCTGCAGAAGGACTTAGCAAGCAATAAAGTAAAAACAGATCAAGAAAACGAATTTGGGACGCTTCAATTCCGATTGGACTAAACGGATTGACATCGAGCGCTCTAACTTCAATATATTCGACGCCAGCACGTGCGAGAGATTGAGAAGGTTTTTCATTTTTCAAACTCACCCGTTTCGCACGGATCGGCGAATAGAATTCATTTTCAATTTGTAAAACATAATCGTTCAGTTGACGATACTGTCCATCCACTTTTACACCGATTTCAGCAAACTTCGCCGACGGCATTTTGATCGCCTCATGCATACCAGCTAAGTACTCGCTCAACGAGTTATAACTAATCGACAGCTTTTCTTGCTCTTTATTGGTATAGCCAAGATCACTCATTCTCAAAGAAGTCGCATAGGGCAAATATAAAGTCCCCTTCCCTGTCTTCTCAAATGGCAAATCAGAGGGGCGATTTTTAATGAAAGAGCCACACAAAGCAGGAGAGGCACCAAATAAGTAAGGTAAGACCCAAACTAAACGACGATAATTGCGGATCATTCCAAAATAGCGTTCAGAAACAAAATCGCATCGACTTAGACTTTTATCACTTTGCTCGTATAACGTATCCCACAATGTTTGTGAAACAGAGAAGTTAAAATGAACACCAGAGATAATCTGCATTAATGCGCCATAGCGATAGGTCAACCCTTGGCGGTATAAAGTCTTCATTTTACCAACATTGGAACTGCCATATTGGGCAATGGGAATATCTTTGGTATCTCCCACATAACAAGGCATGCTGACAGGCCATAATTGTTGGCCATCTAAATTTTGTACGGTATAAGCGTGGGTTTTCGTCAACCCCTCAAGCAACTTATCAATATTGGTTTCAACAGGCGTAATGAACTCTAGCAAAGCTTCACTGTAGTCAGTTGTTATTCGAGAGTGAGTCAATGCGCTACCTAAAGCTTGCGGATGCGGATCGGTCGCTAAATACCCGTCTTTATCAATTCTTAACGCTTCACGCTCTACCCCTCTCAACATGCCTAATAGAGCTTGACGCCCCTGTTCATTTGAAAGTTGGTCAACCCACTGACTGAAAGAATCCAATGTATTTTTCTCTAGTAATTGCAGTGTTCATCAGATGAAAACGGTCGTTTTCGGCGATGACACTTTGAATCGGATCAAGATAAAGCAAAAAGAATTATTCAAACACCAAAAGCCTGACGGGTATTTAAAAAACTGAATGCGGCGACAATCCAAATTGTCGCCGCAGTATTGCTATCTCGCTGCTAATTGGGATATGGGGATAAGTTTAGTTAATTCAACTCTAATTGAACCAAATCATACCCTAAATTTTTGAGGTTTGGCTCAATGACCTTTTTGTCGCCAACAACCAAGATCACCATTTGCTCCAGATCCATATGCTTTTGTGCAAGTTTGTTTAATTCACTGAGCTCAAGGTTATCGATGATTTCACTTTGCTCCTCAGTATATTGCGGACTGAGCTGGTATTTTTGCAACATACGTAAAAAACCAGCTTTCTGATAAGGAGTCTCATAATCAAGCGCTTGGCTTTGACTGACAGAACTCTTTAAAAAGTGTAGTTCACCAGCGGACATACCAGCACTTTGATATCGAGAGATTTCTGCCAAAAATTCTTGAATGGCCTCAGTTGTAACATTGGTGCGTACACTCGCACTTGCTTTAAAGTAACCCGTTTCCTCTCCACCGCTAAACCCTGAACGTGCGCCATAGGTGTAGCCCTTATCTTCACGTAAATTCAAATTAATTCGGCTATTAAAAGCGCCACCAAGCGGGTAATTCATCAAATAGGCTTTATAAAAATCGCCGGTTGCATCATAAGCTAGTGCTCGCTTACCAATGTTAATGACCGATTGTGCAGCCCCCGGTTTGTCCACTAAATAAATGGTTCTTTTTTGGAGTTTTGGAAATTCAGCTATGGGTTGATAGGTAACGGATTCTCCTTGCCATCGGTTTAACCCCGATAATAAGGGCATGAACACCGAACGCTCCATATCAGTGACCACGACAATTTGTGCGTTTCCTGCACGATATTGCTGGGCGTAAAAAGACTTAACATCATCAAGTGTTAACCGATCCACACTTACTAATGAACCACCACTACTGACACCCAATGAAGAACCTCGACCAAACATCAACTCGCTGAAAGCGGTACTTGCGAGATAATTCGCATCAGACCGCTGGTGCTGGAGAGACTGCAACTGTTGTTGCTTAATACGATGAAAGTCTGCCGCCTTAAATCCAGGTTGAAATAGCTTTTCTTCTACGATTGCCATTGTTCTTTCTAACTGGGAAGTAAGCGACGAAACCTTGATATAACTTTGATATTGGCTTGAGCCAAACTGCACACTACTCCCAAGCAATTCTAAAGCCTGTGTTAATTCTTCAGTCGTTCGAAGCTGAGTCGACTCATTAAGCATTGCCGCGGTCAACTGTGCTAAGCCAGCTTGCTTCACATCCACCAAACGATGACCGCCATTCAAGTAAATGACGAGTTCAACCGTTGGTGTTTCCGTACTTTGAGTGCCAATGACCTCAACACCATTGTTCAACCGGTCATTCCATAAAGTAGGCACTGTGATACCGGGGGCTTTCGTGGCTACAGGCATATGGCTGCGATCAAACGATAGCGGGGGTGGAGTGTAAGCTTGAACTCCCTGAACAGCTGATTGAGCAACTAATGGCAAAGGTGCTTGAAAGTTGTCTGCAGAAGCAACTAACGCCGATGCCCCTTCTGGCACCACACTCATTACAACCATTGGCTTATTTTTTATATAGGTGTGAAATACACGCCACACATCTTTTAAAGTCACGGCTTGATAACGCGCTAAATCTTCGGCTATGAGATCAGGTTTGCCTGCAAATGTTTGATTAAACGCCAGAGTTGAAACCTTGCCACGCACACTTTGCAAATTAAAAATAGTATCCGCTTCAAACTGGACTTTAACCTTCTGCAAATCCGCTTCTGTCACGCCTCGTTTTTCAAACTCGGCAATGGACTGTTGGATTCTAGCTTCAACATCAGTAAGCTTTCCGCCTTTTGCTGGGTTAGCAAGTGCATACATTGACATTTGGCAAGCTAACTCTTGGCATGGATGACTCACACCTGCTTGAACCGCAAAGCCATCTTTTACTAGGTTTTTATAGAATAAGGACGTTTTTCCTCCCCCTAAAATACTGGCGAGCATATCAAGAGGTGCTTCGTCTTCATGACGAGCATATACCGTTGGAAAAGCAATTTTGATTAAAGGAAGGTGAACCTTGTCTTCCATCGAGATATAACGGGTTTTATCGAGAGTCACGAGCGACTTCGCGGGAGTCTTTACTTCAGGTCCTTGTGGGATCTCTGCAAAATATTTGTCAACCCATGCTAGAACCTGTGACTCATTAAAGTCCCCACCTATCGTTAATGTGGCATTGTTAGGGCCATACCAGCGTTGAAAAAAGAGTCTGACGTCTTCTGGTGTGGCTCGATTCAAATCTTCTGGCCAACCAATCACAGGCCATGAATAAGGGTGGCCTTGTGGATAAAAAGCCTGATTGAATCGCTCATTCATGCGCCCATAAGGTCGATTATCGACACGTTGTGCGCGTTCATTTTTTACGGTCTCACGCTGTACTTCGAACTTTGCATCCGTTAATGCAGGTAATAAAAAGCCCATACGGTCAGACTCAAGCCACAACATTTTTTCCAATTGATTATTGGGAACTGTTTCAAAGTAATTGGTTCTATCCGAATTGGTGGTGCCATTCAGTGACCCTCCAGCCTCTGTAACCACTTTAAAATGCTGCTCATCGGCAACGTGCTGCGAACCTTGAAACATCATGTGCTCAAAAAGATGCGCAAAGCCACTACGTCCAGGGAGTTCTCTCGCTGCACCCACATGATAGGTTACATCTACATGCACCAACGGATCGGATTTGTCCTGATGTAAAATGACAGTTAAGCCATTCGCAAGCTGATATTTCTTGTAGTTAATACTGACTTCATTCGCTTTAGATGTTGAAGCTTCAATGAGGGTAACCCCCTCAGGTACATTTGCTTGGTTCGGGATAACGACGCACCCCGCCAACGCAATTGAAAGTGAAGCTAAAGCCAAGGTCCATTTTTTCAAAACCAATACTCCTACAATAAGCTTACTGCGGGCTCAAACCATTGCAAAGCAACAGCTGCCACGATGAAATAGCGAAAGGTTTTCCCAATCGCGATAAAAAAACATGTGCGGCCAATTGGCAATCGTAGCCACCCAGCCAAAATACACAAAACATCCCCCACGACAGGGGCCCAAGCAAACAACATCGCAATGCTGCCATATCGCTGTAATAACTTGAAGCTACGCTGATAGTTTCCTTTCGCCATGAGTTCTGGTGTTTGCGCAATTCGCCCTAATCGCCCCAAATAATAACTCGTGACCGAACCCAGTGTATTACCTATACTTGCAGCCACAACGAGCCAAAGCCAATGAACGGACGCTTGCTGAATAAACCCCACCAAAAGTAATTCTGAACCGCCCGGTAATACAGTTGCAGCAATAAATGCACCTGTGAACATCAACCATAATGTAGCCAACAATAAATACCTATTGAATTTGTAGAGGCGTTGGGCCCAAGCACCTTAATGCTTACTAAATTTAGGAAGGATTAGGAACGAAATTACTTATCTCGATAAGTTATAAATAAAAACGCTTTGGTTCGCAATAGAAACAATGGATACAATACATGTAATAACCCAACGCTCGTGCAAGTGAATTTCTCATATAACGAAATTCTACAGGCCTTTATTACACTACAAACCCATTGCACTGAGCGCTCTCCAACTGGAAATGATATGAATTTGCGCGTTCTCTCAAATATCCCTTTTTGGCAAAAAGTGGTCGCTGGTTTTACTCTTGGTATTATTCTTGGCGTATTCATGGGGGCAGAAGCGACAATCTTTAAGCCGCTGGGAGACCTCTTTATTGCAGCAATAAAAATGTTGGTAGCACCACTCATTTTTTGCGCCATCGTTGTCAGTATTACCTCTTTAGGTGGAGAAGTGAGCCTCAAGCGACTCAGCCTCAAAACGTTAGCAATGTTTATGTTTACAGGCACGCTTGCCTCTCTCATTGGTTTAAGTATAGGTAGCCTCATCGATATGGGCGGTTCGATGCAGCTTGAGACGACAGAGATTAGGCATCGAGATATTCCAGGGTTTAGTCAAGTTCTGCTGAATATGATCCCCATTAACCCTTTTGCGTCACTGGCAGAAGGCAAGGTACTGCAGATTATTGTTTTTGCCGCACTAGTTGGAGTTGCTATTAACCAAGTGGGTGAAAAAGCGAGGCCTTTAAAGCAAGCCATTGAGGCTGGTGCAGAAGTCATGTACCAATTAACCCGACTCGTTCTCAAATTAACTCCGATCGGTGTGTTTGGCCTTATGGCGTGGGTCGTAGGTAAATATGGGCTATCGACCTTACTGCCACTTGGAAAATTTATTGCGGCCATATACATTGCGGCATTCATCCATATTATTTTTGTGTATGGCGGTCTCATTAAATTTGCCGCGAAGGTCAGCCCACTGCAGTTCTTTCGCAAAGCTATGCCAGCTCAACTGGTAGCATTCACAACAGCATCTAGCTTTGGCACGCTCCCGGCCAGCACGAAATGCACCGAGTCAATGGGCGTCTCAAAGCGCTATTCTTCTTTTGTTCTGCCCTTAGGTGCCACAATGAATATGGATGGCTGTGGTGGTATTTACCCTGCAATCGCGGCAATTTTTATAGCACAAATTTATGGTATTCCACTCGATATGAGTGACTATGGACTCATCGCGGTCACCGCCACCGTTGCATCGGTTGGCACAGCTGGTGTTCCAGGTAGTGCAATGGTGATGCTCTCCGTCACCTTAGGTGTTGTTGGCCTTCCACTTGAAGGAATCGCATTTATTGCTGCCATTGATCGCGTTATTGATATGATCCGTACCTGTACCAATGTGACAGGCGATATGATGACTGTGGTCGTTATTGGTAAATCAGAAGGGCAATTCGATCAACAAACCTTTGACGAGAATGAACGTATGGATGAAATGCCTTTAAAGACAAACTGAAGCTTGTTGAGGTAATTAATTGACGCTGAATAAATTTCTGCGCATTATTATTTCAATTGCTGAGGATTTATTGTCGATGCGCTCACACCAGGACTAAGCCTTCTATGAACAAATTATTTCTCCTCCCGCTTTTGCTTTGTGTGGCTTGGACTCTATTTTTACAAGTGAATCAAGTCCCTTTACGTCAAGGCAAAAAGGGGTATATCTATATCATTGCAATCAGTAGTGTCGTCATCGGTGCACTCAGTCTATTGCTTTGGATTACTGCCGACCAAAACATTGGCCAGTGGTAACGAGCCAAACCATCGCCCACAAAAAAACCTGCTTATGTGATTAAGCAGGTTTTTTATTATGGATTCACAGTTTAATCGTGAAACCAAGCCATCTTGATTTTAGCCTAGTACAGCAAGCAAGACACCGGCAGCTACAGCGGAACCAAGTACACCAGCGACGTTTGGTCCCATTGCGTGCATCAACAGGAAGTTGTGTTGGTTAGACTGTAATCCAACCTTATTCACAACCCTTGCTGCCATGGGCACTGCTGATACACCTGCTGCACCAATCAATGGGTTAATCTTACCGCCTGATAACTTACACATCAGCTTAGCCATAAGTACGCCCGTCGCGGTACCAATACCAAATGCAACGGCACCAAGTATAAGAATGCCTAACGTTTCTACTTGTAAAAACTTATCTGCAGACAGCTTAGATCCGACAGCTAAACCAAGGAAAATGGTGACGATATTGATCAGTTCGTTTTGAGCTGTATTCGATAAACGGTCCACGACGCCAGACTCACGCATCAAATTACCTAAACAGAACATCCCCACAAGCGGTGTTGCTGCTGGAAGGAAAAGAATCGTCAAACCAAGCACCATCAGCGGAAATATAATCTTCTCACGCTTACCGACTTCACGAAGCTGTTCCATCTTAATCTGACGCTCTGATTCAGTAGTCAAAAGCTTCATAATGGGTGGTTGAATTATCGGCACTAATGCCATATACGAGTATGCTGCAACCGCAATAGCACCTAGAAGCTCTGGCGCGAGCTTAGAGGCTAAGAAAATCGCCGTGGGCCCATCGGCACCACCAATGATCGCGATTGCCGCAGCATCTTGCATAGAGAATTCAAACCCGGGAACTAGATTTAACGCAATTGCACCAATCAAGGTTGCAAAAATACCAAACTGCGCTGCTGCACCCAGCAAAAGCATTTTGGGGTTAGCAATCAACGCACCAAAATCCGTTAATGCGCCCACCCCCATAAAAATGAGCAGCGGGAATACACCAGTTTCAATCCCTACATGGTACACGTACCACAGCAGGCCACCTTCATCGGTAAAGCCTCCATTTGGAATGTTAGCTAATATCGCACCAAAACCAATAGGTAAAAGCAGTAAAGGCTCAAAGCCTTTCGCGATGGCCAAAAATAATAACAGTGCGCCAACACCCATCATTAACAATTGACCTGACGTAAAATTCGCTAAACCAGATTCTGCCCAGAAAGCAAGTAAACCTTCCATAAATGCTCCTAAGACAACGCTAACAATATATCGCCAACGGCAACCGAATCACCTTCGCGCACGGCAAGACTAGCAACCACACCACTGGCAGTGGCACGCACTTCGGTTTCCATTTTCATGGCTTCCAGAATGATCACTACGTCACCTTCTTGAACTTGTGCCCCTGGCGCAACATTTACTTTAAAAATGTTACCAGATAGCGGTGCACTAATTTCAGCAGTTACGGCACCCGTAACAACTGGCGCTGGGGCTGCTGGTACTGCCGCAACTGGAGCTGCAACTGGCGTCACCTGACTGATATCGCCACCTGAAGCGACTTGCACTACATATTGCTGGCCTTGCACGTTGACGGTGTAAGTTTCTGGGGCTTGGTCACTTGCCTGCGCTTTGGCAGCTGTTGGTTGAGCTTTCTCTTCCGTTGGTGCTTGAGGAGCAGGCTCAAAAGCGTCTGGATTATTGCGATTTTTAAGGAACTTCAATCCAATTTGTGGGAATAATGCATAGGTCAGAACATCATCATCAGCTTCTTCTGCAAGCGCAATGCCCTCTTCTTTCGCGATACCAGCTAGCTCAGCACGGAGTCTTTCGAGCTCAGGTTCGAGCAAATCGGCTGGGCGACAAGTAATCGCTTCGGCACCATCAAGAACTCTCGCTTGTAGCTCCGCATTGACCGGTGCAGGTGTTGCACCATATTCACCTTTTAGCACGCCTTCCGTCTCTTTGGTAAGCGACTTATAACGCTCTCCTGTTAAGATGTTGATGACCGACTGTGTCCCTACAATTTGCGACGTTGGCGTTACCAAAGGCAAAAAGCCTAAATCTTCACGAACGCGTGGGATCTCTTCTAAAACAAGATCAAGTTTGTCACCAGCACCTTGCTCTTTCAGTTGGTTTTCCATATTCGTTAACATGCCACCTGGTACTTGTGCGCGCAGAATTCGCGAATCAATACCTTTCAGGCTGCCTTCAAACTGTGCATATTTTTTACGCACTTCTCTGAAGTAAGCTGCGATTTCCTCAAGCAATACAAGATCGTACCCTGTGTCACGCTCAGTACCTTCAACCATAGCTACAAGCGTTTCTGTCGCAGAATGACCATAAGTTTGGCTCATTGAAGAGATAGATGTATCGAGCGCATCAATGCCTGCTTCAATTGCTTTTTGATAAGTTGCCGTACTTAAACCGGTTGTTGCATGGCACTGCATGGTCAACTCAAGATCTGTCGACTTTTTGATTTGGCTTATCAGCTCGTATGCTTCAAAAGGTTTCAATAGGCCGGCCATATCTTTGATACATAGTGAGTGACAGCCTAGATCTTCGATGCGCTTCGCCAAATCAGTCCACGTTTCAAGCGTGTGAACGGGACTTGTTGTGTACGAAAGCGTCCCTTGTGCATGCGCACCAACTTCAACGACTGCTTTTGTTGCAGCTTCAAGGTTACGGACATCGTTCATTGCATCAAAAATACGGAAAACATCGACGCCGTTGGTGTGTGCACGCTCAACGAAGCGATTTACAAGGTCGTCAGCATAGTGACGGTAGCCCAATAGATTTTGTCCGCGAAGTAACATCTGCTGACGTGTATTAGGCATCGCCTTCTTCAATTCACGGATACGCTCCCAAGGATCTTCACCTAGGTAACGGATACAAGAGTCAAATGTGGCACCACCCCACGACTCTAACGACCAAAATCCGACTTTGTCTAACGATGGTGCAATTGGCAGCATATCTTCGAGACGCAGGCGGGTAGCCAACAGTGACTGGTGAGCGTCTCTTAAGACGACATCGGTTAATGCTAGTGGCTTACTCATATTCATTCCCCAAAATTAAAACTAAGCTTGCGCGCGATTGCGATATTGATGGATAGCCGCAGTAATAGCAGCTAGGAGCTGAGGTTCCATGTTGTTGCCATGGTTAGGTACTTGCTGTGGTGCAGCAGCGGTACTCGGTTTAGCGCAAACAACGGGCGCTCCCCATTTAGCAACTAATTTAACACCTACAATTAAGATGCTTAGAAACACAAATACCAACCCCATGCCTAAGACCATAATGCCCAAGGCGTCGGATATTTGTTGGAATATCGATGTCATATCTTCCCCTTCACTCTTTTCAACAACTCATCTTAGCTGTCTTCTTTCAGTTGTACCCATAAATCGAGACACACCCGAATGACTTTACGTCAATCCAACGCATAATAAAACATATAATTATTCACCGGAACAGATGAAAAATTCAGATTGGCGTAAGCAGCGAACCGAGTA
Source organism: Shewanella gelidii (assembly GCF_014647855.1). Taxonomy (GTDB): domain Bacteria; phylum Pseudomonadota; class Gammaproteobacteria; order Enterobacterales; family Shewanellaceae; genus Shewanella; species Shewanella gelidii. The sequence continues at coordinate 254,777 of NZ_BMPZ01000001.1, forward strand.
GAACACTCTAAGACCGCTGGCTAGAGATGAAAAACATAACTAATCTATAACAAATTTACCCTTCACATGTAAATTGGTCATACCAAATTTTGTAAAAAAAATTAATGTTTGATGAACATTCACCAATCCTAACCGCTATATTTTAAGAATTATATAGTTCTTGAGTTTTTTTGTTGTTGATCAGAAGGACGTTATAAAGTTATTGCAAATTCAATATGGAGAATAATGAACAATAAAAATGATGAATTTCAAATTATTCAATAAAATGACTAGTTATCCCTTCCAAAAAAACACCTTCTTCCTACCATGAATACATAATTATGCAAGACTAAAGCACAAAATGCTCAAGCAGCGTAAACCTTTAAAATACAATACCTTTTTTACATGTTCCCAGGTCGGACATTAAAGGGCAATCAATCGCAGTAAAACCAGCTTAGACCTTACAAGACATTGACCAACTTCCGATGCTTTCAATCTATTGGCCAACAAAACCATAATCATTTGGAAAGCACCAGCAGATTGCAATAACAATTTGGCATGGTAAATAGATATAAAAAAACCCCGCGAATGCAGGGTTTGAGTATTTGGCGCGCATGGAAGGAGTCGAACCTCCGACCGCCTGGTTCGTAGCCAGGTACTCTATCCAGCTGAGCTACATGCGCAAATTCGGTAGAAATATAAAAATAATGGCGGAGAAGGAGGGATTCGAACCCTCGATGGGAGTTAAAGCCCATACTCCCTTAGCAGGGGAGCGCCTTCGGCCACTCGGCCACCTCTCCGAAATATGGTACGCGTGAGAGGATTCGAACCTCTGACCGCCTGGTTCGTAGCCAGGTACTCTATCCAGCTGAGCTACACGCGCTTAAATTCTTTGATATTTTTAGATGGTACGCGTGAGAGGATTCGAACCTCTGACCGCCTGGTTCGTAGCCAGGTACTCTATCCAGCTGAGCTACACGCGCATCTAAAAATTATAGCAGTGTGAAACAATGGTACGCGTGAGAGGATTCGAACCTCTGACCGCCTGGTTCGTAGCCAGGTACTCTATCCAGCTGAGCTACACGCGCATCGTATTGTTTCTAAATCAAAATGGTACGCGTGAGAGGATTCGAACCTCTGACCGCCTGGTTCGTAGCCAGGTACTCTATCCAGCTGAGCTACACGCGCATCGTATTGATTAGTAAGAAATGGCGGAGAAGGAGGGATTCGAACCCTCGATGGGAGTTAAAGCCCATACTCCCTTAGCAGGGGAGCGCCTTCGGCCACTCGGCCACCTCTCCGTTTTCTTGGCGCACATATTACTGTTTGACGAAAATAAGTCAAACCCTTTTTCCGAAACCCTAACTGTTTGAGGTGTTTTTAAGCATATTGCTGTAATTACACGCCAGCCTTGTGATTAGAGCACGATATTCAGTAAACAATTGCGCTTTTAAACGATAGAAAAAACAAAAAAGCCAGCATTTAAACTGACTTCTTTTATCTAACTTTCATTTCTGATTGAAATCAGAAGTTACCACCTTCAGGGGCACCACCGGTCTTTTCAGACTGAATGCGCTGATAAATCTCTTCACGATGCACAGAAACTTCTTTTGGTGCATTCACACCAATTCGAACCTGATTACCTTTTACACCTAAAACTGTAACTGTAACTTCGTCACCAATCATCAATGTTTCACCAACACGACGAGTCAATATCAGCATTCGATTGCTCCTTTATTACTAATTGCTATTAACGCAAATCACTTATGCGTTTATGTCCTTATTATAAGGTTAGCTTAGTACAAAATAATAGTATTCAATACTAAAACAGTTATTTAATTATGCCTTATTTAGTTCAAAAGCGTGATGTAACGCCCGAACTGCGGTATGCAACGCGCTTTGGTCAATGACTAACGACAGTTTGATATCCGACGTCGTAATCATTTTTGCGTCAGTTTGTATCAAGGTCAAAGTTTCAAAAACTTTTGCGAGGATATCACTTTTTGCAAACACGCCGTCCCCAACCAATGACAATTTTGCCAATTTTCGGTGACTATGCACTGCACCTAATTTAACAACTTGGCTAATACTATCAAGCGTTGCCAAAGCCAAATCAAGCTCAGAATCATTTAAAGTAAAACAAATTGTTTCTTTATCACTAAGCGTTTTTGAAACTAGGTCCGCTTCAACACCGTGAGCTGCTAGTAATTGAAAGATTTTTTGATAACTTTCACTGCCGCTCTCCAGATCCGGCAAGCTGATCATCGCTTGCTCTGCGACGCCTGCGATGCCTACAACCTTCTCTAATGGCTGCTTTGCCGAAGTAAACTGTACAAGCGTACCAGAACCTTTTTCAAAGCTAGACAACACCCGTAGCCTTACCTTAAATCGTTCCGCGTACGATACAGAGTCAGGATGCAGAACTTTCGCTCCCAGTCGAGCCATTTCAAACATCTCGTCAAAACTGATCGCCGCAAGCTTCTGCGCTGAAGGTTCTATGTTTGGATCAGTTGTATAAATACCAGCAACGTCGGTAAAGATTTGACACTCTTGCGCAGAAAGTGCGGCCGCAATTGCAACTGCCGTCGTATCTGAACCACCGCGACCAAGTGTGGTCACCTCTCCCTGAGTGTTACGCCCTTGAAACCCAGCAACGACAGGAATAATGCCTTGCTGAAGTAACATCTGTAGATAGTCAGTATCAACACGCTCAATGCTTGCGCGGCCGAATTGATTATTGGTATGAATTTGAACTTGGTCGCCGGTCAAAGACCGTGCTTTTAAACCTCGCTTTTGAAGCGCCATCGCCATCAAAGCTACGCTAATTTGCTCTCCAGTCGAAACCAGCATATCCAACTCTCGAGCATCAGGCACACGCTCGATTTGATTAGCCAACCCAAAAAGATGATTGGTATGGCCTGCCATCGCAGATAAAACAAGAACTTGTCTTTCACCTTGATGAAAAGATTTCGCCACTTGTTCAGCGATAACTTCGATACGCTCAATTGAGCCTACCGAAGTTCCACCAAACTTTTTTACCAACAATGGTGAAGTGCTTTGTTGTTGTCCTTCAACCACACTCACCTCTTTTTAAGCAAGACGCTCAGTTAACCAAGTTACTGCATTTGATAAAGTCGCGTCGATGTTTTCTGGCTGACTACCACCGGCTTGCGCCATATCAGGTCGACCACCACCTTTACCACCAACACCCGCAGCGGCCATAGAGACAAGTTCACCAGCTTTAACCTTTTTGACAAGATCTTTGGTCACACCAGCAATCAAGTTCACTTTGTTTTCGCCAGCAATTGCAAGTAACACCACACCAGAACCTAGTTTTTGCTTCAGTTCATCTTGTAAACCACGTAGAGCGCCGGGCTCTATACCTTCAACTTTTTTAACCAGTACTTTTACGCCGTGAATATCTTGAGCTTCACTAGCTAAGTCTGCGCCCGCAGCTGCTGCTAACTTATCCTTCAGCTGAGACAATTCTTTCTCAAGTGCTTTGGTTTTATCAAGTTGCGCTTTTAACTTCGCGACAACTGACCCTGCATCACTTTTCAGTATATTTGCAGCCATATGGAGCTCGGCCTGCTGCTCAGCAACATATGCCATAGCCGCTGCACCAGTCACAGCTTCTATTCGGCGAACACCCGCGGCGATACCCGCTTCAGAAGTTAACTTGAATAGACCAATGTCACCAGTTCGACCAACATGAGTACCGCCACAAAGCTCAATTGAAAAATCGCCCATAGATACTACACGAACTTCTGCGTCGTATTTCTCACCAAATAGCGCCATCGCACCTTTTTCTTTAGCAGCTTCAATGTCCATCACTTCGGAGGTCAAAGCATGATTACGTCGAATTTGTGTATTCACCATCTCTTCAACTGCGAGTAGCTCTTCAGGCTTGACCGCTTCAAAATGTGAAAAATCAAATCGCAATTTTTCAGAATCAACCAAAGAGCCTTTTTGAGTCACATGTTCGCCAAGTACATTGCGCAACGCTGCATGCAATAAGTGGGTTACTGAATGGTTGAGCTCTGTGCGATGACGCTTTTTCTTATCAACCTTCGCTTCGATGCTTTGACCCACTTCGAGTTGACCTTGCTTTAGAACACCAATGTGCCCTAACGCTTCACCGTACTTTTGCGTGTCAGTCACGACAAACTCAATACCATCAGCAATCAAAATGCCTTGATCACCGACTTGCCCGCCGGACTCGCCATAAAACGGTGACTCGCTCAGTACGACGATCACTTCTTCTTGGTGAGAAATACGTTTTACGCTTTCACCGTTTTCGAAAATGGTCGTGATTCGCGCTTTGCTGGATAGGTCCGTATAACCCAAGAAGGCTGTCGTTTCATCAATTTTTAAAGCAGCATTGTAATCAGCACTAAACTGTCCCGCGGCTTGTGCCCGGCTACGTTGCTCCGCCATTGCAGCTTCAAATCCAGGTTCATCAACTTGGATATTTCGTTCGCGACAAACATCCGCAGTTAAATCTACCGGGAAACCATAGGTGTCATACAACTTAAATGCGGTTTCGCCATCGAGTATTTCACCTTCAAGCGCTCCAAGAGCTACATCTAGAATCCCTAAACCACGCTCAAGTGTTCGTGCAAATTGTTCTTCTTCAGCTTTTAACGCTTTCTCGACAACCGCTTGTGTACGTACGAGTTCCTTCGCTGCATCTCCCATAACATCGATAAGCGTTGGCACAAGTTTGAAGAAGAAAGCCTCTGTCGCCCCCAACTTATTACCATGACGAACTGCACGGCGAATAATACGGCGCAGCACGTATCCACGACCCTCATTGGATGGCATCACGCCATCAGCAATCAGAAACGCACAAGAGCGAATATGGTCTGCAATGACCCTTAGGGACTTATTTTCTAGATCATGCGTACCGATAATCTGCGCTGTTTTTGCAATAAGCTTTTGGAAGATATCAATTTCATAATTTGAATGAACACCTTGCATAATCGCCGCTATGCGCTCAATCCCCATGCCGGTATCCACAGAAGGTTTAGGCAGGGGCTCCATAGTGCCATCTGCTTGGCGATTGTACTGCATGAAAACGATGTTCCAGATTTCGATAAATCGATCACCATCTTCTTCTGGTGTCCCTGGGCGTCCTCCCCAAATATGATCGCCGTGATCATAGAAAATTTCGGTACAAGGACCACATGGGCCAGTGTCTCCCATCTGCCAAAAGTTGTCAGATGCGTATGCTGCACCTTTATTATCTCCGATTCGAATGATGTTTTCTGGCGCAACACCGATTTCCTGCGTCCAAATATCAAATGCCTCGTCATCAGTTTCATATATCGTGACACACAGACGTTCTTTAGGAAGTTTCAATTCTTCAGTTAAGAAGCTCCATGCGTAACGAATGGCTTCTTTTTTGAAGTAATCACCAAAGCTAAAGTTGCCTAGCATTTCGAAGAATGTATGGTGACGAGCCGTATATCCAACATTATCTAAATCATTGTGCTTGCCACCAGCTCGTACACAACGCTGGCTTGTTGTCGCTCGTGTATAGCTGCGCTTATCCATTCCCAAGAAAACATCTTTAAACTGGTTCATACCAGCATTGGTAAAGAGCAACGTAGGGTCATTTCCAGGAACAAGTGAACTACTGTCCACAACCTGATGACCATTTCGGTTGAAAAAATCCAAAAAAGCACTTCTTAGCGCAGCAGTGGTTTGATACATGAAATCTTCCTGAGTTTGAGAAAGTGGCGCTCTATAACTAGCCTTTTGAGCTAAACGCATAATAAATTTCAAGCATTATAAGCAGAGACACTGTGCACGACTAGTGTTGTTTACAGATATAGCGGCACGAAGAAAAGAAAATGAGTCAAGATCAAAATTAAAATTACACAATCGGGTTTATTACGTCTCATAAGGATCATACTCAAGTGCAAAAGCAACTTGGTCATAGCTAAATCCTTGCCCCATCAAAAAGCGAATTCGTTTTGCTTTGTCTTTGGCATCCGCTATTGGTTTTCCCGCAAACTTTTTTAAAGCCCGGCTTTTGGCCAGTAAAAACCAATCACAATCCGTTTGCTGCAACACCTCTGAAACGATGCTTTTACTCACACCTTTTTGATATAAACTTTGCTGAATTTTAGCGGGGCCGTAGCCTTTAGAAATGTGGCTTTTTATTAATAACTGAGCATAGCGCTCATCACATAGATACTGGTTCGATTCACAATAATCGAGCGCTTGTTCAATCTCCAATGACTCGAAGGCTTTTTGGCGTAATTTGATTTGAAGTTCTTGACGGGAGTGGTCGCGGCGCGCCAGAAGCGCGACCGCGATTTGTCTAGCAGATTGGCTCATTCAGAATAAAGCTTAAAACACTTCACCGGTTTCTAGGTCGATATTTTCTTCGCCTTCAGTCACTGGTGCAGCCTTCGTTAATAACTTGGAGCGCAGTGCCGTATCAATTTCTTGGGCAACCTCTGGATGTTCAAGCAAATACTTCCCGGCATTTGCTCTACCTTGGCCAATCTTGTCGCCTTTATAGCTATACCATGCACCCGACTTTTCAACCAATTGATGCTTCACACCTAGATCTACAAGCTCACCAGTGCTATTCACCCCTTTACCATAAAGAATTTGGAATTCAGCCTGCTTGAAGGGAGCAGCAATTTTATTTTTTACTACTTTCACTCGAGTTTCATTCCCGACGACTTCGTCACCTTCTTTAATTGCACCGGTTCTGCGAATGTCGAGTCGAACAGAAGCGTAAAACTTTAACGCGTTCCCACCTGTTGTCGTTTCTGGGTTACCAAACATAACACCAATTTTCATACGAATTTGGTTGATAAAAATAAGCAGTGTATTTGATTGCTTTAAATCACCGATTTCACCTTCAATTTCAGCTTTTGGTGTTAATGCTGCAACGGAGTCAACAATGATGACGTCAACCGCTCCGCTACGTGTGAGTGCATCGCAAATCTCTAATGCCTGCTCACCGGTATCAGGCTGTGAACACAATAAATTATCAATATCAACACCTAACTTCTGAGCATAGATAGGATCCAGTGCGTGCTCTGCATCAATAAATGCACAAGTTTTACCTTGCTTTTGAGCTGCTGCAATCACCTCAAGCGTTAAGGTTGTTTTACCTGATGACTCGGGTCCGTATATTTCTACAATACGTCCCATAGGTAATCCGCCCGCTCCTAAAGCAACATCCAAAGATAAAGAACCGGTAGATATCGTCTCTACATCCATTGAGCGATCTTCACCCAGTTTCATGATAGAACCTTTACCAAACTGCTTTTCAATTTGTCCTAAAACTGCAGCAAGTGCCTTTTCTTTATTTGGATCAGCCTTCATCTTGTTTCCCTCTAACTACAGCATTAGTACTGTATGCATACTTGATACAAGCCACGCAAATTCGATATCTTGGTTCTGCGAGTCTCATTTGATACGCCTAGTATACTGTATGATTGTACAGTATCAAGTGCTGTACGAATAATTTTTTATTTTCCCGCATTAATTCCTATTTCCGCGCATTTTCACCTTTTAGCTAATCACGATAGACCCGACAACTTTACCGAATAAATCACGCCCATATTGCGATTTTATTGATAAGATGAGCAGCCACAAAATTTATCATCAGTCTGTAGAGAGTCAAAGCCAAGCCATGAATGCCAAGTCAGCCCCTAATTTGGAAAAACACACACCAATGATGCGTCAATATCTCGGTATGAAAGCTGAGCACCCTGACATGTTGTTGTTTTATCGGATGGGCGATTTTTATGAGCTGTTTTACGAAGACGCGAAGAATGCATCACAGCTACTGGGTATCTCTTTGACCGCTAGGGGTAAAAGCGGAGGCGACCCAATTCCCATGGCTGGCATTCCATATCACGCCGTCGAAGGCTATCTCGCAAAACTTGTTCAACAAGGTGAATCTGTCGCAATTTGTGAACAAATAGGAGATCCAGCCACGTCAAAAGGACCGGTAGAACGAAAAGTTGTTCGAGTCGTTACGCCCGGTACGCTGACCGATGAAGCGCTACTTCAGGAAAGACAAGATAACCTTCTTGCCGCTGTTTATGAAGGCAAAGTCGGGTTTGGCTATGCGACCCTTGACTTATCATCTGGCCGATTCGTGATTTGCGAATTAGCAGACGGTGAAGCGCTGGAAACAGAACTACAACGAACAGCACCAGCAGAACTCCTTTACAGCGAAGACTTTGCTGAGCTGATGTTAATCAATGACATCAAAGGAAAGCGACGACGACCAGAATGGGAGTTTGATTCGGATACGAGTCATACCCTTTTGTTAAATCAATTTGGAACAAAAGACTTACATGGTTTCGGTATAACAGACGCAAAATTGTCGCTACAAGCTGCAGGCTGCTTGATGCAGTATGTAAAAGACACTCAGAAAGCCGCATTACCGCATATCAAATCAATTGTGCGAATAAATCCCGAAGATAGCATTGTGCTTGATGCCGCAACGCGCAAGAACTTAGAGCTCACTCGGAATCTTTCTGGAGGCACGGAAAATACACTTGCTTGGGTGCTAGATAATACAGCCACGGCAATGGGTAGCCGAATGTTGCAGCGCTGGATCCATCAACCGCTCACCGATCACCAATCCATCCAATCTCGGCATACTGCGGTCAAAGAGCTATTGGAGCGAGGCAGTTTTGAAGCTCTTCATCATATTTTAAAAAGTATCGGCGATGTCGAACGCATCATGGCGCGACTCGCGTTAAGGACGGCAAGGCCAAGAGATTTCGCTCGATTGAGGCAAGCTTTAACATTGCTACCTGATATTCAAGCGGTGCTCGGTTCAAGTCAAAATTCTCACTTGCAGCGTCTCGCAATAAAGTTGGCAGAGTTCCCAGAACAATTACAATTATTGGAATGCGCAATAGTCGATAACCCGCCGGTGCTCATACGTGATGGCGGTGTAATTCGCGCAGGTTATGATCATGAGCTTGATGAGTGGCGAAGCCTTAGTGATGGTGCCAATGACTATTTGTTGCAGCTTGAAGCCAGAGAAAAAGAGCAAACAGGAATTAGTACGCTCAAAGTTGGCTATAACAAAGTTCACGGTTTCTATATCGAAGTGAGCAGACGTGAATCTGATCTTGCACCAATGCACTATCAAAGGCGCCAAACTTTAAAAAACACAGAGCGATATATTACACCAGAGCTCAAGGAACATGAGGAAAAGGTTCTTTCCAGCCAAGGAAAAGCTTTAGCTCTTGAAAAACGATTGTGGGAAGAGTTGTTTGACTTGTTATTGCCCAAACTACATGAGCTACAAGATCTTGCGTCTGCAGCGGCGGAGCTAGATGTATTAAGCAACTTTGCTGAACGGGCTGATTTGCTGGGCTACTGCTGTCCCAGCTTAACAAAAGAGCCGGGTATAGAGATCGAATCTGGTCGCCACCCAGTCGTAGAAAAGGTTAGCCAAAGTCCTTTCATCGCCAATCCCGTCACGCTCAATCCGCAACGTCAAATGCTGATAGTGACGGGACCTAATATGGGAGGTAAGTCTACCTATATGCGACAAGTCGCTTTAATTACTCTTATGGCACATATAGGAAGCTTTGTACCTGCCCATTCAGCAAGAATTGGTCCGATTGATCGCATATTTACGCGTATTGGCGCTTCGGATGATTTAGCATCAGGACGGTCGACATTTATGGTCGAAATGACTGAAACAGCCAATATTTTACATAATGCGACACCAAATAGTTTAGTTCTTATGGACGAAATTGGTCGAGGTACTTCGACTTACGACGGTTTGTCACTTGCTTGGGCAGCAGCCGAGTACTTGGCACAAAAAATCAATGCGATGACTCTATTTGCAACCCATTATTTTGAATTAACACATTTACCTCAGATAATGTCGAATGTTTTCAATGTCCATTTAGACGCAGTGGAGCACGGTGATAGCATTGCTTTTATGCATGCTGTAGAAGAAGGCGCAGCTAGTAAAAGCTATGGTTTACAGGTTGCAGCGTTAGCAGGTGTTCCGAAGAAAGTCATTCAAGCCGCCAAGCTCAAGTTACACCATCTAGAAACACAAAATAATGAGCCCCATCCGGATACAAATGTGTCAACGCAAATGCCCGTTTCGGTTATCCAAGATTCAGAAGTCGAGTTATTGTTACAGCAAATCAATCCCGATGACTTGAGCCCTCGAGAAGCTCACGACCTACTGTATAAGCTGAAGCAGCAGCTCAATTCATAGCAAAGTCGTAAAATAAAAAAAAGCCACCGAGCAATCGGTGGCTTTTCAATTAAAAATTTTATCAACATTCTTATAGCTCTTAAAAACTAATCCTAGCTTTTAAATAACGCTTCAACAGACAATCCTTGCTGGCTCAATAAATCCTTAAGTCTGCGTAGCGCCTCAACTTGGATCTGTCTAACGCGCTCACGCGTCAAACCAATTTCAGAGCCGACATCTTCCAATGTTGATGGCTCATAACCCATGAGGCCAAATCTTCTGGCAAGCACTTCTCTTTGCTTAGTATTTAACTCATATAGCCATTTCACTACAGAGTTAGAAATATCTTCTGTTTGTACTTTATGATCGGGCCCAACTGAGTCATCATCAGCAATGACATCTAGTAGAGCCTTGTCATTCTCGCCACCGATAGGTGTATCCACTGACGTAATCCGCTCATTGAGCTTTAACATTTTGCTAACATCACTACTTGGGATATCAAGTTTTTCAGCGATTTCTTCAGCTGTTGGCTCATGGTCAAGCTTGTGCGCTAGCTCTCTCGCTGTACGCAAATAAACGTTTAATTCCTTCACAACATGAATTGGCAAACGTATGGTCCGCGTCTGATTCATGATTGCACGTTCAATTGTTTGACGGATCCACCACGTGGCGTATGTAGAAAATCTAAACCCTCTCTCTGGATCAAATTTTTCAACGGCGCGGATCAATCCGAGATTTCCCTCTTCGATTAAATCTAACAATGCTAATCCGCGGTTGTTATAACGACGAGAAATTTTAACGACAAGTCTTAGGTTACTCTCAATCATACGGTTGCGAGATTTCTCACACCCTTTAAGAGCTTTTCGGGAAAAATAAACTTCTTCTTCTGCGCTTAGTAATGGCGAAAAGCCAATCTCACTGAGGTAAAGTTGTGTCGCGTCTAGATTTTTTTGTAGGTCTTCCTGAACCAATTGTTCGGTTTCTTCTTGAACGACTACACTGGCATCCTTGACGGCTTTGGGGTTTGAATTTGTTGGCTTTTCTGCCTTTGCGGCATTTGATTTGCGGCTCATAATGAACTCTCCCTAACCTTTCAATCATTAAAATTACTGCACTGTTTTATCCTCCAACGCCAATACGGCTCCTAAACCATTATCGTTTAGGCAAATAATTTAAAGGGTTCACTGATTTACCATGTTTGCGAACTTCAAAATGAAGCATCACTCGATTGGTACCTGAACTCCCCATTTTGGCAACCATTTGTCCTGCGGTTACGCTTTGTTTCTCTTTGACCAAGATTTTGTCTGCATGTGCATAAGCACTTAAATAATCATCGCTATGCTTAATGATGACTAAGTTGCCATACCCACGCAGCGCATTCCCAGCATATACAACTCTTCCATCTGCCGCGGCTTTAATAATATCCCCGCGTCGCCCCGCTATCTTGATTCCATTACTTCCCTGCTCTTTGGCAGAAAAGGTACCCACTAAACGCCCTTTTGAAGGCCAAAACCAACGACTCACTTGTTTGGGTAACGTTGATCGTGACGAAGGTATACTTTTGTTAATATTTTGTGTGGCACTGGTTACAGAGTACGCAGAGTTGCGACCCCGATCAAGCTGTTTTTTTGCACTTTGTTGCTGTTTTTGATTAGAGCTTTTGCTTGATTTAGGCGTTTGATTCTTGACCACTTTCGGTGCGGAAGTGATTTGTGGGCGGGTGGAAACAGGTTTTACTTTACTGGAAATAGGTTTTTTTCGTGGTTTTAGCGGCTGTAAATACAACACTTGTCCGGGGTATATCGTGTACGGTTTTTTCATCCGATTCAGCCGAGCAATCTCAACGAAATCTTTGCCCGCCCCCCACGAAATAGAGTAAAGCGTGTCACCCTTCTTCACTTTATATCGAGTCGATTTTAATGAGCCTTTATTGTAGATTGGCTTACTTCGCTCAAAAATTGAGTCTACAGGAGCCGGCTTCGCAGCTTGGAAGCTACAACCATTCAAAAGTATCGCTATCATTACTATAAAGAGCAGCCAACTTTGCTTCAAATTAGTTCCTTTTGTTTTTAAGCTTCCTGTTTTTAGATCAAAATAATCTTAGGCAAGTTCACCATTCACAAGTGGCACAAATTTGACCGATTCAATCACTTCTGAAGTAAACTTGTCGCCACGTCGTGTGACTCGCAGAAGCTGTTGGTGATCTTCACCCACAGGAATAATCAACACACCATTATCAGCCAATTGTTTCAATAACTCTGAAGGAACTTCTGCTGCTGCTGCTGTCACCATGATGGCATCAAATGGCGCTCGATTACGCCAGCCCTGCCAACCGTCCCCATATTTAAACGCAATATTATGCAAATCTAACCGTTTCAGCCTTTGTCTCGCCATGATTTGCAAAGACTTGATTCGTTCTACCGTGTACAACTGAGGTACTAGCTGAGCCAAAACTGCAGCTTGGTAACCTGAGCCAGTGCCAATTTCTAACACTGATTGAGGTTGGTGCTGCAACAAAAGCTCCGTCATTCTTGCTACGATATATGGTTGTGAAATGGTTTGTCCCTGCCCAATCGGTAATGCCGTGTTTTCATAGGCCTTGTGTGCCAGCGCGGCATCTAAGAACAACTCCCTTGGCGTTTCTGAGACGGCCTTCAATACTTCTGCAGATAAAATACCTGCTTCGGATAATTTCAACGCCATGTTTCGCGCTGATGTTGAAGCAACCTGACTCATATTTTTTCTATCCAATCCTGTAATTTTGAAATTTGTTCAAACGCCGTTAAGTCCACAGTTAGGGGAGTGACAGAAACATAGCCATTAGCAACAGCATCAAAATCAGTCCCTTCACTTGCATCTTGCTCTTCACCTGGCGGCCCAAGCCAAAATATCTCGCGACCAGCGGGGTCTTGGGTACGAATCATTCCTTCAGCTTTGTGCCGAGCGCCTAGCCGCGTTACTTTGATTCCCTTAATCTCTGCAATAGGTAAATCTGGCACGTTCACGTTTAAAATTTGGTCCTTATCGATCGGGTGTTCTCGTAACGCTTTCACAATTTTGCAGGCATAAGTAGCCGCTGAATCGTAATGTACTAATTTGCTGCCGACTAAAGAAATGGCAATTGCCGGTAAACCTAAAAATCGACCTTCTGTAGCAGCAGCTACAGTGCCTGAATATAGGGTATCATCTCCTAAGTTGGCACCAGCATTTATACCCGATACCACCATATCAGGCTCACCATCACACAGTTCTCTTATCGCTAAATGAACACAATCTGTCGGCGTTCCGTTGACAGAAACCCGTTGATTCGACAATCGTTGCACTCTTAAAGGGTTCGTCAATGTTAGGGAATTACTTGCTCCCGAGCAATTTCGATCAGGGGCAACAGTTAATACTTCATAAAACTCTGCAAGCGCATTCGATAAGGCTTGAATACCCGGCGCATGAATCCCATCATCATTGCTTACCAAAACCTTCATCAAACATTGCTCCTTCTGTACTCACAAATCACGACTATTCATGCGTTATCGGTTGAGGGTTGTGGCTGCTTGCTCATATCCTGATAATCAAATAATTCTCGCAACACTGACGTCGCATAGCAACCACTAGGCAAGACAAATTCCAAAGTTAATACATTATCCTCAACTACATACTTCAGACCTTGGGGCTCGACAATCATGGGGCGTCGCTCTTGTTGCAGCCCCGCTTGGGCAAGTCCCTCACAATCCTGCTCGAACTCAGATAAAACGCTCTTTTCAAATTGCGCAGCCTCACCTTTAGAAAGCATATCTCCTTTCCCCCATAGCGGCGCTGAAAGCTGGATATCTTTCTCCAATAAACGTTTGCAGTTCGTTTCATCCCATGAGTCAGCGACAAAATAACTCTTACTACCAGATAACATGACACAATCGCCTGCTAATTTAGCGTGGCTGTGCGTCGCCAATCGTTGGCTTACACATTGATTGAAAAGATACGATCGTACTGCCGATAAATACATGCTGCGCTTATTGCGATCTTTAACCTTTCGTCCGGCTAACATTTGACGACCTTGGATCAAATTACGACCACCGTTGCCAAAACGTTGCTCGCCAAAATAGTTCGGAACCCCTTGATGTGAAACTTGTTCAATTCTTAGTTTCACATCTTCAATATCAGAGACTTCACGCAGTGTCAGCTTAAATCGATTGCCCACAAGAGCACCTGTTCTCAACTTCTTTGTATGACGATGGGCAGACAGTATCGACAAATCAGTTGAATTCAGCTGGCTCCATTCCGGTGTCTCTTTCCCAGGAATACGTACGCCAAACCATTGCTGTGTAACTGCGTATTTATCCTTCTGCCCGGCAAAACTGACATCTTTGGAATGAATGCCTGCAAATTTGGCAAGTTTGTCCGCAACCTGAATCGTATTTAAGCCGTCTTTCTGTATATGCAGCAAATGGTGCTCGCCTTCACCTGTTGGCTCAAAAGGCAATATTTCTTTTACAATAAAGTCACTATTATGGGTTTTAAGGTTAGCTTGCGCGCTCGGCTTACCCAGTAAATAATACAATGCGTTGGTTTGTGTCATGATCGTTCTGTAGTCACTTCATCTTATTTAATTAACAATACGACAGCTTCAACAGCTATGCCTTCTTTTCGCCCGGTAAAGCCTAACTTTTCGGTCGTTGTTGCTTTCACATTCAGATTTTCAACTTCTGTCTCAAAGTCTTCAGCCAACACATCACGCATAGCTTGGATATAAGGTAGTAACTTCGGAACTTGCGCGATCACCGTAACGTCGAGGTTCCCTAATCCATAGCCGCGCTCCTTTGCAAGCGCAATACAGTGCCGTAATAGGACACGACTATCTGCGCCTGAAAATTGTGGATCGGTATCAGGAAAGTGTTTACCGATGTCACCTAAAGCTAGCGCACCAAGTACAGCGTCACTTATCGCATGAAGTACAACATCACCATCGGAATGCGCAATAAGACCACAGTCATAAGGCACATTGACACCACAAAGCATCAACGGCGCATTGCCACCAAACTTATGTACATCAAATCCATGGCCAATTCGGATATTCGTCATTGAAACACACTCCTTACCATTATCTGCGAGCCAAAAATAACTCAGCCAATGCAAGATCATCAGGATGGGTCACTTTTATATTATCTGCACGGCCTATAACCAAAGCGGGTTGAACACCGCCCCACTCCATCGCAGACGCTTCATCTGTAATATTTACGCCATTTTGCAGCGCTTTGTCTAAATATGATGCGAGCAGCTCGGCAGGAAAGAGCTGTGGCGTTAATGCATGCCATAGCGATTCCCGGCATACGGTTTCACCGATTTTCCCTTGGGTATTTGCACGCTTCATCGTATCTCTTACTGGCATTGCTAATATTGCCCCTTGCGGGTTATCTAGCCTCGACGCCAGCAATTTATCAATGTCAGAAGGCTTTAAACATGGTCTCGCAGCATCATGAACGAGTGCCCAAGAGCCTGAATCGGCAATTTTTAACCCTGCTAAAACAGAATCTGCACGCTCTTTTCCTCCGACAACGGTAGTCAACTTTGGATGTGTTGCTTGAGCGAGTGAAGGAAACGTTTGATCTTCAGGGTTAAGTGCGACGACGACTTGATCTATTTTGTCGTGATTTAAAAGTACATCAAGCGTATGAGCAAGGATACATTGTTCGCCTAATGGTAAGTATTGCTTAGGAATATCGGCTTGCATTCTGCTACCGATCCCAGCCGCAGGCACAATGGCAACGACTTTAGAGGGTTGTGTTTTCAAAGCCCATGCCTCTACTACTGAAATGTCTTTTTAATTTTGTTTGAATCACGATTGACTACACGGTAAAAAGTTTCACCTTCTTTGACCATGCCAAGTTCATTTCGGGCTCGCTCTTCTAGTGCAACGGTACCACTGCGGAGTTCATAAATTTCTTCTTTTAAAACTTCATTTCGATCGATTAGTTTTGCATTTGTTGCTTGTTGCAAAGCAATTTGCTTCTCCAAACTGTAATATTCAGTCAAGCTATTCTCACCAATCCATAGGCGATACTGTAAAAGTGCTAAGACAATTGTGATGACAAAAACTAAACGTTTCATAAGGCTATGAGATCAGGGTCGTCGCTTCATTGGAATATAGTAAACAGATAGTACAACAAAAAAGGCCACCTAGTGGTGGCCTTTTTGTACTTTGGTCAAATTTTTAGCCTTGACCTTTAATTTCAACTAAACCTCGGTACGGAGCATTCTCTTCAAGCAGCTCTTCAATACGTAGTAACTGGTTGTATTTCGCAACACGGTCAGAACGACATAGAGAACCTGTCTTGATTTGGCCTGCGGCCGTTGCAACAGCTAAATCAGCAATCGTCGCATCTTCGGTTTCACCACTACGGTGTGAAATAACTACGGTGTAACCAGCTTCTTTCGCCATACGGATTGCTGCAAGCGTTTCAGTAAGAGAACCGATTTGGTTGAACTTAATCAAAATTGAGTTGGCAATGTTATTCGTAATACCGCGCTCTAGAATCTTAGTGTTCGTTACGAATAAATCGTCACCTACAAGCTGCACTTTATCACCAAGAATTTGTGTTTGGTAAGCCCAGCCATCCCAATCAGATTCATCGAGGCCATCTTCGATAGAAACAATAGGGTACTCTTCGCAAAGCGACTTCAAGAAATCTGAGAAACCATTTGCTGAGAACACTTTTCCTTCACCAGAAAGGTTGTACTCACCATCTTTGTAAAATTCTGATGCTGCACAATCAAGCGCTAGTGTTACATCTGAACCAAGCTTGTATCCTGATTTCTCGACCGCTTCTTTAATCACAGCAAGCGCATCAGCATTTGACGCTAAGTCTGGAGCAAAACCACCTTCATCACCAACAGCAGTATTTAAGCCTTTTGCTTGTAAAACTTTCTTCAAAGTATGGAAAATTTCAGCACCCATACGTAACGCTTCACGGAAAGTTTTTGCGCCAACAGGTTGAATCATAAACTCTTGGATATCAACATTGTTATCAGCGTGCTCGCCACCATTTAGAATGTTCATCATTGGTAATGGCATTGAATATTGACCTGGCGTACCATTCAATTCAGCAATATGAGCAAATAGCGGCATTCCCTTACTCATTGCTGCGGCTTTGGCGTTTGCTAGTGAAACAGCAAGAATTGCATTTGCACCAAGCTTGTCTTTGTTCTCTGTGCCATCTAAATCGATCATCGCCTGATCAATTTCAGCTTGCGCGGTTGCATCTTTACCAACAAGTGCGTCACGGATTGGGCCATTAATATTGCCCATCGCCATTAACACACCTTTACCTAAATAACGTGATTTATCACCATCACGTAACTCAAGCGCTTCGCGACTACCGGTAGAAGCACCTGATGGCGCTGCGGCCATACCAATAAACCCACCTTCCAGGTGTACTTCAGCTTCTACTGTTGGGTTACCGCGTGAATCCATGATTTCGCGACCAATTACATGTACGATCTTAGCCATAATGTCCTCGATTAAAGATTTAAAAAATAAAAATAAAACAAATTCTTCAAACCTGAACTTACCTTGCCTTTAAAAGAATAAAGACCGGTCGATCTTTGCAGAACGCCGGCCTTATCGGAAAAAGGGTTAGCCTAAATCGCGTTTCTGATACGCGTCGGCTGCGGCAACAAAACCTTCGAATAATGGCTGACCATCTCGAGGGGTAGATGTAAATTCAGGGTGGAATTGACCGGCAACAAACCATGGATGGTTTGGTAATTCGATCATTTCTACTAATTCTTTATCTGATGACAAGCCACTAAATACCAATCCGGCTTGTTCTAACTTCTCTCTATATGCGTTATTCACTTCGTATCTGTGACGATGACGCTCAACACAAGTTGGCTCACCGTACGCTGCTGCAGCTTTTGTGCCTTCAATTAAGTGACATAACTGAGCACCTAGGCGCATTGTACCGCCTAAATCAGAATTTTCATGACGTTGTTCGAGTTTACCGTCATTATCCATCCATTCTGTGATCAGCCCCACAACTGGATGTGGCGTTTCTTTGCAGAACTCACTCGAATGCGCATTTTCTAGGCCTGCAACATTACGCGCAAACTCAATTAACGCGACTTGCATTCCCAAACAAATCCCAAAATATGGGAGTTGATTCTCACGTGCATATTGAGCAGCAAAAATCTTACCCTCAACACCACGCTCGCCAAATCCGCCCGGGACCAAAATACCATCTAAACCTTGAAGCACTTCGGCGCCTTTTGCTTCAACTGTTTGCGAATCAATATACTTAATATTGACCGACACACGCTTCTTTAAGCCAGCATGTTTTAATGCTTCGTTGACTGATTTATATGCATCAGGCAATTCAATGTATTTACCAACCATACCAATGGTAACTTCACCATTAGGGTTTGCTTCTTGATAAATTACATTTTCCCACTCTGATAAGTCCGCGTCATCACATTCCAAATGGAAACGACGAACGACCAACTCATCTAAACCTTGCGAACGCAATAATGCGGGGATCTTGTATATGCTATCGACGTCTTTTAGCGAGATAACTGCGCGCTCTTCAACGTTACAGAATAATGAAATTTTTGCTTTTTCATTTGCAGGAATAGCACGATCACCACGACAAACTAGAACATCTGGTGCAATACCAATTGAACGTAACTCTTTAACAGAGTGTTGAGTCGGCTTAGTTTTTACCTCGCCTGCTGCACCAAGAAATGGCACAAGCGTTAAATGCATAAATAAAGTGCGCTCGCGTCCTAGCTCTACACCCAATTGACGAATCGATTCAAGGAATGGAAGCGACTCAATGTCACCAACGGTACCACCAATTTCTACAATAGCGACATCATGACCTTCACCGCCTGCGATGACTTTTTCTTTAATCGCATTCGTAATGTGAGGGATGACCTGAATTGTTGCACCGAGGTAATCTCCACGACGTTCTTTACGCAGTACTTCTTCGTAAATACGTCCGGTAGTGAAGTTATTGCGACGGTTCATTTTGGTACGAATGAAACGTTCGTAATGGCCTAAGTCAAGATCCGTTTCCGCTCCGTCCTCAGTAACAAATACTTCCCCGTGTTGGGTTGGGCTCATGGTGCCAGGATCAACGTTGATATACGGATCCAGCTTCATAATAGTTACGTTGAGGCCACGAGCCTCTAAAATTGCTGCAAGTGATGCAGCAGCAATGCCTTTACCGAGTGATGAAACCACGCCACCCGTCACGAAGATATACCTAGTCGTCATGCTGAACCTGAGAAATTGAGTTGAAATACGTGCTTGTTATAAAGCACTAGGACGGGAAAATATTATACCAAAGGCGCACAGCTTCGACAATTAACAAATACTATTATCTGACTTCCTGAGCAAAAATCAGTTTGCTGACCGACAATTTTCAGCTAAACGCGATGAACAAGACCTAGAGAAGTCTGCTCATTTAGCTCAGCTCTTGTTTTACTTGTTCCCAATATACATCGAGCTCTTGCAAGCTATGAGACTCCATAGGCTTTCCACTGACCAAAGCTTTTTGCTCTACACCCCGAAAACGCTGTTCAAATTTGCGATTGGCTTGCCTTAGGGCTTGTTCCGGATCAACCTTGAGGTGCCTCGCAAGATTAGTCACCGCAAATAATAGGTCTCCGACTTCATCTTGTACTTTTTGCGGTGAAACGTCTTTCTGTTTAACTTCATATAAAACTTCATCAAACTCTTCATGAATTTTATCGACCACAGGCCCAAGATCTGGCCAGTCAAAACCCACTCTTGCGACTCGCTTCTGAATCTTAACAGCCCGAGAAAGTGCAGGTAGTGATACTGGAATATTATCTAACGCAGAGTGGAGCGACTTATCTTGTCGCTCTTTGGCTTTTATTGCCTCCCACGTTTGTTTCACCTGTGTTGTTGAGGTGAGCTGAATATCGCCAAACACATGCGGATGACGACTGGTTAGTTTTTGGCAAACGCGATCAACGACCGTGGCAAAGTCAAAGATGCCCTGCTCTTTACCTAACTGGCAATAAAAAACAACTTGAAACAACAAATCTCCCAGCTCATCAGGTAATTCATCTAGCGCCATTCGTTCAATCGTATCAGCAACTTCATAAGCCTCTTCGAGAGTAAAAGGCACAATACTTTGGTATGTCTGCACTTTATCCCATGGACAGCCAGTCTCAGGATCTCGTAACCGCGCCATTATCTTCAGTAAAGGGGTTATATCAGCGGTTGGGGACATAAGAGTTCTCACTTTTCACGCAGGATTTGCAATGCGATGGGGTTACAGATTGATGAAATAAACACATGCCAAACAACATCCCAAGATATCTCAATTTAATTGGTATTAAGCCATCCTTCAAATGGCCAATCCGACTATTCGGACTGGCCACGTTTAGGCATGCTTTAGGTGTGGTTGCCGTTAAAGACGACGCGCTTCAATGACACTTTCAACTTGAGCAATTTTTTGCAATATTCGAGACAACCCATCGAGATTATACAGCTCTAGTTCCAGCTCAATCGCTGCGGTTTGAGTTTTCACATCCGAAGAAGAGCTCATCGCTAAAACATGAGATTTTTCTGCTGCAAGCACTGTAGTCAGATCCCGAAGCAAACCGCCACGATCATTCGCGGTTACCCGAATACGGATTTTATAGCCGCCTGAGTAGTTCTCCCCCCAAACCACATCCACAGAGCGTTCCGGGTGAACACGCAATAATTCTTTGACTTGTTCACAATCAGCACGATGCACCGAAATACCACGGCCTTTCGTAATGTAGCCAAAGATTTCATCTCCGGGAACGGGCTGACAGCAATTGGCGATATGGCTCATTAAATTACCCACGCCATTCACTTCAACTTGGCCTTTGCTTTTTGCTGAAGATGCCTGTTTATTGTGTTGCTGGCTTTTCTTTACGATGCCTTCAACAACCTCTTCGTCTGTGACCTCTGACGCTCGGTTCTGGCTTTCAACATGATTCACAACTTGATTTAAGCGCACGTCACCGCCGCCAATACCAGCCAGAAGATCATCCATGCTCACCATATTGAAACGCTCAACAGCACTTTGCGCATCTTTTAACTTCATACCAATCCGAGTTAGTTCTGTTTCTAACATCTCCTTACCCGCGACGATATTTTTGTCTCTATCTTGCTGTTTAAACCAGTGCAAGATCTTTGAACGCGCTCGTGAGGAACGGATATAGCCTAAGTTTGGGTTTAACCAATCTCTTTTGGGGTTAGGTTGCTTGGAAGTAATAATTTCAACGCGCTCGCCGGTATCCACTTGATAAGTGAATTGAACGATGCGGCCATCAACTTTTGCACCAATACAGCGGTGTCCAACTTGTGAGTGAATATAATAGGCAAAATCTAAAACAGTTGAACCTTGGGGTAAATCGACGACTTCACCGCTCGGAGTAAATACATAGACACGATCTTCAAAAACTTGACTACGGATCTCATCAACTAAATTGCCACTTTCAGCCACATCTTCTTGCCACTGCAAAATTTTGCGTAGCCAATTAATTTTCTCTTCGTAACCGCTCTGCTTACCTGCATGCCCTTCTTTATATTTCCAGTGGGCGGCAACACCAAGCTCGGCATCGTCATGCATTTCCTGGGTACGAATTTGGATCTCAACCGTCTTCCCTTCTGGGCCCACGACAATAGTATGAATCGATTGATAACCATTTGGTTTAGGGTTGGCGACGTAGTCATCGAATTCCCGAGGAATATGATGCCAAAGCGTATGCACCACTCCCAAAGCGCCGTAACAATCCTGAAGGCGGTCAGTCACAATTCGAACCGCGCGCACATCAAATAGCTCATCAAAAGCGAGTTGCTTGCCTTTCATTTTTCGCCAAATACTATAAATATGTTTTGGTCGACCGTAGACTTTGGCTCGAATATTTTCGGCATCGAGTTTACTTTGCAATTGACTGACAAACTCATCAACGAAGGTCTCACGATCTAACCGTTTGCCATCCAACTGTTTGGCAATGTCTTTGTATGTTTCCGGATGCAAATACCGAAATGAAATGTCTTCCAATTCCCACTTCAGTTGACCAATGCCAAGGCGGTTCGCGAGTGGCGCATAAATATCTGAAATTTCTCGGGCTAATAAAACTCTGGTTTCTTCATCAGAATTTTTAACCTGACGAAGCTGACACACTTTTTCAGCGAGTTTAATAACCACGGCTCTTACATCTTCGACCATAGCCAGGAGCATTCGACGAATATTGTCAACTTGAGGCTCGGATGAACTCGAGGTTTGTAAGTTTCCAATCGCATTCATCGTGACAGCACTACCGACTAAATTGGCTAAACTCGCCCCAAAACGCGCTTCGATTACCTCTTTGTCCAATAACCCAGCATCTAACATGACAAATAGAACTGCGGCTTGAAGCGTTTCTAGATCCATATTTAATGGGGCTAAAATCTCGATCATTTCACGCGCTTGTACTAACAGTAATTGTTTGACGTTTTTATCTTGGAATTTTAGGTCGTCGATTTGTTGAAACAATTGCAGCACTTTTTCAGCTTCGTCACTGTCACATATATGGCGTTGTGCCCAAGCTTCTAGCTGAAAATTAGGATCATCAAAATGCGCTTCGCGAACCGATACCATGGATACATTCCTTAATTAACGTCGAATCGATATTATGCCTCAAAACCAGCGACAAATATCTTGATATAACATCATAACTTTCTATTTTAAAGAGACAAGAAAGATAGCAAATACAATGGGCAAATGGCCAAACACTCAGCAAATTTAACGCTCAAATAGTGCAATTGCCTCGATATGGTGCGTCTGAGGAAACATATCCAGCATACTGAGTTGCTTCAGTTGATAACCTTGTTCAATGAGCACCTGAGCATCACGTGCTAAGCTCGCGGGATTACAAGAAACATAAACAACTTTTTTAGGCTGCATTTGCTCCAGTTGATGTAGTACTTCATAAGCACCAGCCCGGGCAGGATCAAGAAGCAACTTGTCAATTTTCCCAAGCCAGCTGGCTTCATTTAAATCCCGGCTCAAATCTGCATGGAAAAACTCAAGGTTACCAATATGGTTTTGAGCTGCATTTATCTTTGCTTGCGCAACCATCGCGGGCACGCCTTCGACCCCAACAACATCTGCGTTAAATTGAGCCAAAGCAACACTAAAATTACCGACCCCACAAAACAAATCAAGCACCCTTTCTCCAGGCTGAAGGGCAAGCCACTTAACCGCTTGAGCAATCATTAACTGATTCATTTCACCATTTACTTGGATAAAATTCCCTGGAGAAAACTCAAGTTTGCAATGTTGACCAGAAGCCAAAGCCACCTCATAAAACGGAGCTTGGGCTATGGATGATGCGGCTTCCTGTGGTGCAGTTGTGTCTTTCAACGCAATGCACAGGCCGTCGTCTTGCTGCAGCCACAATGCCACATCGTGCTCTCGAGCAAAGCCCTCTAATGCGGATTCATCACTTTCTCGCAAGTCTTGGGTTATTCTTAATACAATAAACAAGCCATTTTTCGCAGCGGTCAGTTCAACATGGCCAATACTGGTTCGACAAGCGAGCGTATTTAGTAATTCAGACAGTGGTGCAATCAATTGCGATAATGAAGGCATAAGCACTTTGCAATGCTGAATTGCAATAACATCATTGCTTTGTGGTGCTCGAAAACCTAAAGATAAACGCTTGGATTTTTTATTATATTTTGTTGCCAATCGAGCGCGACGTCGATAACCCCACGCATCGCCCTCAATGATGGAAGGCTTAACGATATCTTGTTTGATTGCTCGGCTGATTATATCGGCCAATGCCTTTTGCTTATGTTGTCTCTGTTTCGCAACATGAAGGTGCTGCATATCACAGCCGCCGCACTGGCCATAGTACTCACAAGCCGGCTGAACACGATCTGGGCTTTGTTTTGTAATTTCAATAACTCGACCACGTGCATAACTCTTTTTTTGCTCAACTAATTGAGCAATAACATCTTCGCCAGGCAAGGTATTCGGAATAAACACAACTTTACCTTGGTGCTGAGAAATACCAGCCCCCAAATGATCTAATTGTTCAATCTGAAGCGGTAATCGCGGAGAAAGTTGCTTCGTGCGCTTGGGCTTTGGTTTAAAAAATTGTGCCATCTATCTCTCGAAATCAATAAACTACTGGCAAAGACAGGCCTATTTCTGGCAGTCTAAGCAAACGATTCATCTTTTGTAATTGGGAATACCGCCGCCGAATGAATAGTATCAACGGCAGAACTAAATATAGCCTTAGATCATGGGTTTTAGCACTTGCTCTAGCGCCAACTGTTCTGGTCGGTATTCTGTTGGGCAGCTACTTTACCATAAATCGCTTCTATGAATTAGAAGAGACTCTCGTTGAACAAGGAAGTAACATTATTGAACCACTGGCCATAGCCAGTGAACTCGGGATTGAGAGCAATAATCGTGAAGCAACCAAACGCCTGCTCGCTGCCGCTCAACTCAACCGCTCACCACTCATTAAATCAATTGCCGTTTTTGATGCCGACAACCAACTTTTTGTGACCTCTCACTATCACAAAGACTTTGAAGTGATGCGCTATAAACGTGAAGTTCGCCAGTTAACAACAACTGAATTTGAGCAAATCGGTGACAGTCTACTACTTCGAGCCCCTATTATTGCAACAACAAGTGTTCCTTATACAAGCACTACAGGGCGATTATCAGGAAACCAAGACGCTCAAATTCTGGGTTACGTCACTTTATACTTAAACAAAGAAACGGCTTTACTTGAGCAGCACAGGGCTGCGGTTGCGGCTTTTATTATTGTACTCATTGGGGTGCAGCTTAACCTATTGTTTACCTTTAGACTGGTAAAGAGCGTCACCCAGCCAATTACAGAAATGGTGCGCGTTGTTGCCAAAATACGAGAAGGTAAGCTCGACACCCGCTTAGAAGGTAACTTAATTGGAGAACTCGACCTTCTAAAGCGTGGTATTAATGCTATGGCTGGTGCGCTTTCTGAATATCATGATGAGATGCAGCAAAATATTGACCAAGCAACCTCTGATCTAAGGGAAACACTAGAGCAAATCGAAATCCAAAACGTTGAACTCGATTTAGCAAAGAAAAGAGCACTAGAAGCAAGTCGTATTAAGTCTGAGTTCTTAGCCAATATGTCCCATGAGTTACGTACTCCGCTGAACGGTGTAATCGGTTTTTCTCGGCAGCTCATCAAAACCCCTTTGCACTCTAGTCAGCGGGACTACATCAAAACAATTGAACGCAGTGCGTCTACACTCCTAAATATCATCAATGACATTCTAGACTTTTCCAAGTTAGAAGCAGGAAAAATGGTGCTTGAAAATATGCCATTTTCAGTGCGAGACACGTTAAATGACGTCATTGTTTTGATTGCTGGTAGTGCTCATGCTAAACAATTAGAGTTGGTCGTCGACATTGCGGAAGATGTGCCTGACAGCGTCTCTGGAGACGCTCTCAGATTTAGCCAAATTATTACAAACTTACTTGGCAATGCGATTAAATTTACCGAATCAGGACTTGTCCGCTTGCGTTTAGAAGTGGCCGACGTTCAAGATGACAAGGTGTCTGTACGCTGCGAAGTGATTGATACCGGCATTGGCATTAGTGATGCTCATCAAGAACTACTTTTTAAAGCTTTTGGTCAAGCCGACTCCTCGATTTCACGCCGTTTTGGTGGCACAGGGTTAGGATTGATCATTACAAAACGTTTGGTCAATCAAATGGGAGGCCAAATAGGGTTTCACTCGACTCAGGGCAAAGGCTCTACTTTCTGGTTTGTTCTCCCGATGCAAACAAGTCAGTTCCCATTGGGTGAACCAATCGAGTTGAAAAAGCTCGCAGGGCAATCTGTACTGGTATACGAGCCGAGGCTCTTAAGCCGTGAAATTCTATGCCGGCAATTACAACGTTGGAATATGCATGTCACCTACTTCACAGATTTTGAGCAATTAAAACGACTTGCTGAAGAAAAAACACAACAGTTTGATTGCGCGCTGCTCAATTGTAACCATCATGAATCATGCACCGATGTTGCTCGTTTATTGCAAGATATAAAAGCCCAAACCAACAATCTCATTATGCTCAATGAGTGTGATAACCAAGAGGGACTTGCTCAATACATTCGTCCCCATTGTGACTCAGTGCTTACATCACCAGTCGGCGAACATGTATTAGCACAAAAGTTACTTTATCCTCCATTGGATAACGATCAGCAAGTTGCTCACTCTCATATGCCGGCACCAGAACCAAGGTATCCGCTAACCGTACTCGCTGTTGATGACAACCCAGCGAATCTTAAGCTCATCACAACCCTACTTGGGGAAATTGTTTCCACAGTCATCACTGCAGCTAACGGCCAGCAGTCCGTAGAGCTCGCCAAAAGTCGTCGCTTTGATTTAATTCTAATGGATATCCAAATGCCAGACATTGACGGCATGAAGGCGACAAAACTTATTCGCGCAGAGTCCTTGAACCGCAATACACCGATTATTGCTGTGACCGCACATGCACTAGCCGATGAACGTGAAGAAATACTGGCTAGCGGTATGGACGGTTATCTCCCCAAACCTATCGATGAGCAGGCATTGAAAAATGTAATTAGTCGCTGGGTAACCCGCCCCAAATTTACACATTTTGAGCAACACACGCTCAATTGGGATTTATGTTTAAGCCAAGCAAATCAAAAAACTGATCTCGCTTTGGATATGCTCTCGATGCTGATTGAGTCGTTGCCCAACACAGTTGATAATATAGATAAAGCGCTCACTCAACTCGACGCAGACAAAATGTATCAAGTGATCCATAAATTACACGGTGCTTCTTGCTACTGCGGTATTCCAACAACACAAAGGTTATGCCAAGAAATTGAGAGCGCACTGAAGAAAGGCTGCAAAGTTGAAGATCTAGAACCTGAAATACTAGAGTTACTTGATGAACTAACTAAGGTAGAATCAGCCGCCACCCAAGTGATCACCCAGCTATCAGCGGAATTACCCTATGAGTCATAAACCTGGATTTTTTAAGCGCTTGAAAGCACTTGAACTTTCTCAAAAACAGCTTTTTGCACTGTGCTTATGCCAACGCATGTTTCCCAATTACCAATTATTCTCAGAACTCTCAGAGTTCGGCGACTCTAAAGTTTTAGATACCGTTTTAAACTTGTTATGGCAGAGCCAGTATGACAAGAAACTAAAGCTGAACATTGATATTTATTTACAGCGTCTCGAAGACAATACGCCTGAACCTGAAGACTTTGATGCTTATGGCGTGTTTCCAGCGCTTGATGCCGTAGTGGCCATTACTACACTGTTAGGGGCAATTCAGGGCAAACTGGAAGAGGATCTAATCAACATCAGTAAGCTCTCTTCGAGCACTGTGGCGAACTATATTGAAGCCACTTGCGACCAAGAGCTATCTGAAAGTGATTTAGATGACTACGTCTTTGGTCATGAAGTGATGCAAGAAGAAAAATCAATCCAAGGACAGTTACTAGAAGTCATTGAAGACAACCCTAGAATAACTGCTGACTTTGTCAAAGCACTTAGAAAAGAGCTTGTCACTGATGCTATCTCCAATATCGGTATTTCAGCAACAACTTCAGGCTAAAACTTCCTTGGCAAATAGATAGGCTCAGCGCCACGCACAAACAACTTTGAATCGCCCGCAATCACCGCGGGCTTTTTTATCACCAACTGAAAAATGCGTACGATGGTTTTTCGCCATATTAGAGTGGCGTATCCATAGAAAATAACTGTTCTGATTTAGACTGCATAAAATCAATAAACAACCGGACTTTTAACGGTTGCTGACTGCGTTGATGATACAAAATCGATATACGCCGCTTTTCGCCAATCCAATCGGGAAACAAGTGCTGTAAATTACCATTTTTCAAATGATCTTTTACGAAAAGAATCGGTCCATAGAGAATACCCGCACCATTAGTCGTCGCTTGAATCGCACCATGCAAATCGGTCAATGTTAAATTTGCAACACCGTCGAAATAGAAAGACTCGCCATTCGGATGCTTTAATAGCCAATTGAATAAAGGCCATACTTTAACGATATGGTGTTCACTTAATTCTCGTGGGTGCGTCAATGGTTGCGCTTGATTCAAATAAGATGGCGACGCAAACATACCATAGCTCAAAATACCAAGAGTGCTAGAAACCCAAGATGAATCTGGTTGTTCTCCACCAACAATTGCTACGTCAATTCCCATATCAATGAGATCAACAACTTCATTACTCTGTGCGATATGCAATTTGATATCTGGGTATAAATCGCAAAACTCTTTTAAAACTTTGATAAAGACCATTGAAACAATCGAAATAGGTGCGGCAATGCGTAAGATCCCCTCAGGTTTATCATCACAAGAACCAGAAAGCTTATCGAACTGCGCAATAAGCGATTGATATCGTTTAAATATTTCAAGCCCTGCTTCAGTTAAGCGTAACTTACGAGTACTTCGCATAAACAACTGCTGATCTAACTTTTCTTCCAGCTTTGCCAGCTTTCGGCTGACTGTCGCAATAGGCATGTCTAAATCTTTCGCTGCCTGAGAGATGCTTCCGGCATTCACGAGATGTACAAATAAGTACACAAGTTGTAACTCTCCGCCTAATTTGTCACCCATATTTCTACCCAACACCTTCACTTAAAATACCATTTCGGTGGGTAGCGTATCCCTGCTTCACAAATCACCGATTACACCATGCACGCCATTATGCTACTTAACTGCAGCATTTACTTGCGCAATTCCGCTCAACTCCATAACAATTGCAATAACTGTGACATATAGCCAAAACGAACAATTAGAGTCATCAATAGAAAATTGATATTCCGATAAAGCCCATTTTGAACAGAAACCAAACAACACTGTTTAACTGTATAAAAAAACAGTCTATACTGTTCATCAATACAGTACTTGTTATGAATGGAGTGACACCATGCTCTGCCAGCTTAATATTAGCAACTATGCCATTGTTCGCTTTTTAGAGTTAGAGTTCTCAAATGGAATGACCAGCATTACGGGAGAAACCGGCGCCGGTAAATCTATTGCCATAGACGCTTTAGGCTTATGCTTAGGAAATAGAGCCGATGCTAATAGTGTTCGCCCAGGAGCAAGTAAAACAGAAATTAGCGCAAGCTTTTCAGTTGTTGATATTCCAGCTGCGAAGCAGTGGCTAGTAGAAAATGATTTAGAACTCGAAAATGATTGCATATTAAGAAGAACTATTAGCCAAGATGGGCGTTCAAGAGCTTATATCAATGGCAACCCCGTACCATTGACTCAATTGAAATCCCTTGGGCAACTGCTTGTCGCAATTCATGGCCAGCATGCGCATCACGCAATGCTAAAATCAGAGCACCAACTGACGCTCTTAGACAGTTATGCCAATCATAAGCAGTTAATTCAAACCGTATCCGATAGTTTTTATAAGCATCAAAGTTTAACTAAGCAACTCAAAAAGCTTTCTCAAACTCAGCAAGAACGGGATGCGCGAAAACAACTCCTGCAATATCAAGTCGAAGAGCTCGATGAATTTGCGTTGCAAGACGGTGAATATCAAAGCATTGAAATTGAGCATAAAAAACTTGCCAATGGCACACAAATAGCGGAACAAGCCCAAGCACTTTTGGAACGACTGCAAGACTCGCCAGATTTCAATCTCGATCAGCACTTAAACCAAGCGGTTTCTCAAGCCGACGGGTTATCGACGCTTGACCCAGAGTTGCAGAGTATTTCTGGCATGCTCAATGAGGCTTTGATTCAAGTGCAAGAAAGTAGTAATGAATTACAGCACTATATAAGTCAATTGGAATTTAACCCCGAGCTATTTCAAGAGATAGAGCAGCGCATGTCTACTGCGCTACAGCTAAGCCGTAAGCACCAAGTAACCCCTCAGTTGTTATTTTCACACCACCAGCAGCTGAAAAGTGAATTAGACGACTTGAGCAGCAACGAACAGCAACTTGAAGTATTACAAAGTGAAATTTCACTGTGTTACGAAGATTATGCGCGTAAGGCTACAAAACTTCATAAAAGCCGCCAGCGTTACGCTAAAGAATTGAATACTCTCGTGACGCAATCTATCCAAACACTCAATATGCCAAAAGGGAAGTTCTTTATCGAGGTGAATCATCAACCTGAGCAGATGTCAGCAATAGGCAGTGATGGTGTAGAGTTTATGGTCACCACAAACCCGGGGCTCCCCTTACAACCGATTGCCAAAGTCGCTTCCGGCGGGGAGTTGTCAAGAATAGGTCTGGGAATACAAGTCATTACAGCTCAAAAAGTTGCAACGCCAACGTTAATCTTTGATGAGGTTGATGTCGGTATTTCGGGGCCAACCGCCTCTGTTGTTGGAAAAATGCTACGTAG
Source organism: Shewanella gelidii (assembly GCF_014647855.1). Classification (GTDB taxonomy): domain Bacteria; phylum Pseudomonadota; class Gammaproteobacteria; order Enterobacterales; family Shewanellaceae; genus Shewanella; species Shewanella gelidii. The sequence goes on from NZ_BMPZ01000001.1 coordinate 285,384, forward strand.
CCTTGGGGATGTGACCCAAGTGTTTTGTGTCACTCATCTCCCTCAGGTTGCGGGCAATGGTCATCAACATATGTTTGTCGATAAACAAACGAAAGCAGGGAAAACCGAAACCTCGATGCAGCCTCTCAGCCAAAGTGAAAGAATCTCTGAGCTTGCACGATTACTAGGCGGTGATACCATCACCGATAACACACTTGCGAATGCCAAAGAATTACTTTGCTTATGAATTTAGGTATATTCGCCAATAGACAGTTCAAACACAAATAAAAAGGGAGCCCTGAATATGGACTCCCTTACGACATTGATTTCAATCAATGTGCATTCTATCTCTCTAACCTATATAGAATTTGCCGATTAACTCTCTTGTTCTAGGCAAAAATACCAACGAGCAGTTGTAAACAACTCCATGCAAAAACACCGGCGAGAATATCGTCAATCATAATGCCAAAACCACCATGAACTTTGGCGTCCAGCCAACGAATAGGCCAGGGTTTCAAAATATCAAACACTCTAAATAGCAAGAAACCAACAACCAACCAGATAAAGCCACTTGGCGCAGCAAACATAGTAATCATTAAACCTGCAAATTCATCCCACACAATGGCACCATGATCATGAACTTGCATATCTCGAGCTGTTTTATCACAGAGGTATATACCCGCGATGCAGGCAACCAGCGTAATGATGATATACCACGAGCTATTCAACTCCGACATCAACATCACAAACGGCACCGCAGCTAATGTCCCAAAGGTACCAGGTGCTTTTGCGGTCAAGCCGGATCCAAAACCCAGCGCCAATAAGTGAATAGGATTTTTTAAAGATAAACGTGTTAACGCAGGATCACTAGACCAAATTTGCATTAGAAGTGCTCAAAACTATAATTTGCAGGGATATAGGACTCCCCGTCTTTAAGTAAACGCAATGATGTCCCTTGGGTCATTTGTCCTATTTGGGTAAATTTAACCCCGGTTTGGCCCAATGTTGTTTCTAAAGCCCCTTTTTGTGCTTCTGGAATCGTAAAGAGCAGCTCGTAGTCTTCCCCACCCGTTAGCGCATACCCAATGGCTTCATCATTGCTCACACTGGCTTGCATAGCTTCTGACAAAGGTAAATCTTCAACACTAATCACCGCACCTAATTCTGACCCCTTTAAAATATGGGTAATATCAGAAACAATACCGTCAGATATATCAATTGCGCTGCTTGCTAAATTCCGCAGTGACTGTCCTGCTAACACTCTTGGTGTTGGTCGATAATGTCGATGGGTAAGATAAGATTCATACTGCCCAGGAACCTGTTGCTTGTTACGCAAGATATCTAAACCGAGCGCAGAATCTCCCAGCGTTCCAGTCACATAAATCCAATCCCCAGCTTGGGCGGTATTTCGACGCAGTGCTTTATCTGTAGGCACTTGCCCATGCACGGTAATCGTAATCGCGCGAGTACCGCGAGTCGTGTCTCCTCCAATGAGCGAAACACCGTAGTAGTCTGCGACGTCAAACAACCCTTCTGTATATTGCTCTAGCCATGTTTCATCGACTTCTGGCATTGTTAATGCGAGTGTCATCCACGCGGGCTCTGCACCCATTGCGGCAAGATCGGAGAGGTTGACCGCCAGCGACTTATACCCTAAGTGCTTCGCCGGTATATCTGGATAAAAATGAACATTCTCTACAAGTGTATCGCAAGAGATTGCGATTGACTTATTCTCTGCGGGCGTCACGAGAGCGCAGTCATCACCAATGCCAATTTGGACATCACGACGAGATTGACTGCGGCCAGTGAAGTATTTTGCGATTAGCTGAAACTCTTTCATTGTGTCAATTGGCGCAGCATCAACCGCACCTCCTATCTTTGCAATGAAAAACGGTATCCGAAGATACCGTTTATTTGGTGTGCTACTTACGAGCGACTAATTTATCAAGTATACCGTTAACAAACTTGTGACTCTCTTCGGCACCAAATGATTTAGCTAATTCAATGGCTTCGTTGATCACAACTTTATAAGGTACATCCTTTCTAAAAGTTAACTCATAAACAGCAAGCCGAAGGACGGCTTTCTCAATAGGGTCAACTTCATCTAAAGGGCGCTCCAAATGTGGAACGATTAGCTCATCAAGTTGAGTTTTCTTTGTGGCAGCACCACTAAACAACTCTCTGAAGTAAGTAACATCTACGCCATTTACATTTTGCTCGGTTAAAAACTCATGTTCAACGTCAGCAATATTGTTTCCGCTTAGTTGCCATGAATAAATGGCTTGTACCGCTAAACGGCGTGCCTTTCGGCGCTCAGAAGGCTTCATTCTCTTTCCTGCTATTACAACTGTTGTTCTAGGGCTTGAAGGACATTCACGGTCTCAAGTAAACCTAATGCAGCCTCTCCGCCTTTGTTGCCAGCTTTGGTGCCTGAACGCTCGATAGCCTGTTCAATGGTATCGGTTGTTAAAACACCAAATGCAACTGGAACATCAAATTCAAGAGAAACTTGTGCTAGTCCTTTGTTACATTCACCAGCGACAAAATCAAAGTGTGGTGTTCCACCACGAATGACTGCACCTAATGCGATAATGCCATCGAACTTACCACTTGCCGCAACTCTACGAGCAGCAATCGGTAATTCAAATGCTCCTGGTACACGTACTACGGTGATGTTTTCATCCGCGACTTGTCCAAATCGCTTTAAAGTATCAATTGCACCTTCAAGCAAGCTTTCTACAAGAAAGCTGTTAAAACGTGAAATGACAATCGCCACCTTGGCGTCTTTCGCTTCGATATTACCTTCGACTACGTTCATCTTCTTACCTAATTTTGCTAGTGCACCCGGCTCCGGGCAAAAAGTGCGGCTATGATATCACAGCTATTTACCCTGAGCGCTATGCAATTTATGGGAAACCTGAATTTGCTGAGCCTTTATTTAGTCAGCAATATACTCTGTAACTTCTAGTCCAAAACCCGATAGCGAATGATAGCGTTTTGGAGAGCTCAACAACCGCATCGTTGTCACGCCTAAGCTGGAAAGGATTTGCGACCCTACTCCTACTTGTCGTGATGTACCATGCCACTTCGCTGCAGCTTGGGCTTCACCGTTATCTTCTGCTTCAAACGCCTTCACTTTCGCCAAAATATCGCTATTGTGTTCATGGCTGCTCAGTAGAAGAACTACGCCGCCCTCATTGCTAACGCGCTCGACGGCCTTATCGAGCGGCCAGCTGCGCTCTTGATCTCGCTCAGAAAACAAAAGGTCATTGAAAGTATTCTGCAAATGGACTCGTACCAAAGTATCTTCTTTCACTTCGCCTTTTAGCAATGCATAGTGCAGTTGATTATCAATTGTGTCTCTAAACGTTACTAAATCAAACTCCCCGAAACGCGTCGGCAATTTACATTTAGCTTCTCGAACAACTGTCGTTTCTTGGGTATTTCGATATTCGATAAGATCAGCAATGGTCCCCATTTTAATGTCGTGCTTCTCAGCAAAAACTTCAAGATCTGGGAATCGAGCCATGGTGCCATCATCATTCAGAATTTCGACAATCACAGATGATGGCTCGAGACCTGCTAATCTTGCGAGATCACAACCTGCTTCAGTATGACCCGCGCGGATCAATACACCGCCATCTTGTGCCATCAATGGAAAAATATGCCCGGGCTGAACTAGATCAGCAGCAACCGCCTCTTTGGCGACTGCGGCTTGAACGGTCACAGCTCTATCATGAGCAGAAATACCTGTAGTCACCCCTTCAGCAGCTTCAATTGACACCGTAAAGTTAGTCGAAAACTGAGCATTATTATTTGATACCATCAAAGGCAAGCTTAGCTGCTCACAACGGGCTCTAGTTAAAGTCTGACAAATCAAGCCTCGGCCATACATTGCCATAAAGTTAATCGCTTCAGGCGTCACCTTTTCGGCGGCCATGATGAGATCGCCTTCATTTTCTCTGTCTTCATCATCCATCAAGATAACCATTTTACCTTGGCGAATATCTTCAATGATTTCTTCTATGCTATGTAACGCCATTGTCAGACCTTTTATGTACTAAATATTAATTTGCTGAATTTCGATGTTTGTTCTCTATCGCAAAAAACCAGAACGCGCGAGTAACTCCATCGTTATCGTATCTTTTGGTGCATTTTTTTCTGTTTCGTTTTCAGGCACTTTGAACATCAAACGCTCTAAATACCGCGCAATTAAGTCAACCTCGATATTGACCGCATCACCGGGCGACAGTTCTATAAGCGTGGTCTCCTGCGCCGTGTGTGGCACAATGGTTAAACGAAATCGACAACCATCAACTTCATTCACCGTCAAACTCACGCCATCAATTGTAATTGACCCCTTATGCGCAATATATTTTGCTAGCTCATGGGGTGCGCTTAACCAAAACTCAATGGCTTTTCCGCGCTGCTGCACGGCGTCAACTTTAGCAATGCCATCAACATGGCCGCTGACAAGGTGCCCACCAAGCCGTGTCGTTGGCATCACAGCTTTTTCTAAATTAACTTTTTCACCGACTTGGTAATTTGCAAACCCAGTTAGGTTTACTGTTTCAGCAGATATATCCGCCACATAACCATCACCTAGGCATTCAACAACCGTGAGACAAACCCCATTTGTTGCAATGCTATCCCCAAGTTTTACATCAGACAAATCCAAGTTCGCACTTGCGACCGTTAACCTTATGTCGTCGCCGAGTCGCTCGATTTTACGTAAACTTCCAACTGCTTCAATAATTCCAGTAAACATTAAATATGACCTAATTGAATCACAAGGCGTGTGTCCACACCTATTTTTCTTTCATCTATTACTTTCAATGACGGTATTTCCGCCATTGATTCATAGTCGTTTAATGCGAGTAAGTTACGCCCCTTCGCACCGAGGAGTTTAGGAGCCTGATACAGTACAATCTCATCAACACAGCCAGCTTCAACAAATGCGCCGGCTAGTGTCGCACCAGCTTCGACCATAACTGAATTAACGCATTGGCCCAAATGGGCAAGCAGTGCATGCAAATCGACTCGTCCTTTGATATCAGGAAGAACAACCTTTTCTACATGTTTTGGTAACTTTGCGGTGAACTCGTCCGGATAAGCGGTACACGAAACGAGTAATAATGGCGACTCTATGTCAAATATCCGCTCTTTTCCCGTTAATCGTGCTTTACTGTCTAAAATGACTCGAAGCGGTTGCTGTAGATCTTTCTCATCATAAACATCAGTTAAACCACCGAGTTCATCATAACGGACATTCAAGCTGGGGTTATCGATAAGAACCGTCTCAACACCAGTAACCAACGCACCATGCTTTGCACGAAGTCTTTGTACATCTTGTCTGGCTTCTGAGCCAGTAATCCATTGAGACTTTCCATTGGCCAACGCAGTCTTACCATCCAAACTCGCTGCAAGCTTCACTGTTACCAGCGGAATATTGGTTTTCATCCGTTTAATAAAGCCGGGATTGAGTGCTTCGGCCTGTGACTCTAATAGGCCAATATCGACTTGCACACCAGCCGCGGTTAACATGGCTAATCCACGGCCCACCACTTGCGGATTTGGATCCTTCATTGCAACCACAACCCGCTTTACTCCGGCTTCAATTAATGCCTTTGCACAAGGTGGCGTTCTGCCAAAATGACTGCAAGGCTCAAGCGTAACGTAAGCCGTCCCGCCTAAGCTGGCTTCTTTTGCAGCATTTAACGCATGAACTTCAGCGTGGGGCTCGCCAGCTTTCTGATGAAATCCTTCACCAACAATAATGTCATTTTGGGTTATAACGCAGCCGACACTAGGATTCGGGCGCGTGGTATACAGGCCTTTTCGAGCGAGTTGAACGGCTCGATTCATCATCAATATATCGTGGCGAGACCACACAGTCATGGCAATACCCTTGGCGCTAGCTTCTAACCGAAGCGATTTATTGTATTATTTTTCTAGCTTGGCAATGGCTTCGCCGAATTCAGACACATCTTCAAACGCTCGATAAACCGATGCAAAGCGAATGTAAGCCACTTTATCTAAAACCATAAGATGATCCATCATCAAATTGCCGATCATTTCTGATTTAATTTCTCTCTCGCCCGTTGCTCGTAAAGTTGACTTAATCTTAGTCAATGCTTGCTCAATATCATCCGTTGATACCGGCCGTTTCTCAACAGCTCTGAGCATACCAGAACGCAGTTTTTCTTCGTCAAATGGCTGCCGAGTACCATCTTGCTTAACGACTCTTGGCATAACTAACTCAGCACCTTCAAACGTTGTAAATCGCTCATGGCAAACCGCGCACTCGCGACGACGTCTGACTTGGTGACCTTCAGCGACTAATCTAGAATCAATAACTTTGGTATCGGTTGCGTTGCAAAATGGACAATGCATTGAGCCTCCTGCTTTGAACGTCGAAGAATTATATCCAGCGACTTCCTGCACAAAAATACTGCAAGGCTGGACAAAGACCACAAACAAAAATGGCCGCTAAATAAGCGGCCATCGAAGTCTATCCTATTTAGGTCTATAGGTTAACCATAAACAGGGAACTTAGCGCACAATTCAACGACCTGCTTTTTGACACGCTCGATAGTTTGCTCATTTTCAATATCATCGATCACGTCACACATCCAGTGCGTTAATTCAACTGCTTGTTCCGCTTTGAAGCCACGACGAGTAATCGCTGGTGAACCAATGCGTAGTCCTGAAGTTACAAACGGGGAACGTGGGTCATTAGGTACTGAGTTTTTGTTGACCGTGATATTCGCTCTGCCAAGTGCGGCATCAGCGTCTTTACCAGTAATGTCTTTACTGATGAGATCAAGCAAGAATAAGTGGTTTTCAGTACCGCCTGATACCACGTCATAACCACGCTCAATGAAAGTTGTCGCCATCGCTTTTGCATTGACAACCACTTGTTTTTGGTATTCTGCAAACTCCGGCTCCAGCGCCTCTTTAAAGGCAACCGCTTTCGCTGCAATGACATGCATCAATGGGCCACCTTGACCACCCGGGAATACAGCAGAGTTTAGTTTTTTATAAATGCCTTCATCATCAGCTGCAGAAAGAATCAAACCACCACGTGGGCCGGCCAATGTTTTGTGTGTTGTGGTTGTCACTACGTGCGCATGAGGAAGCGGGTTTGGATAGATGCCAGCAGCAACTAGACCAGCAACATGTGCCATATCGACAAATAAATACGCACCGACTTTGTCAGCAATTTCACGGAATTTAGACCAGTCAATAACACCTGAATACGCACTAAAACCAGCAATAATCATTTTTGGTTTATTTTCTACGGCTAGGCGCTCCACTTCAGCGTAATCAATATGACCAGTTGTTTCATCGATACCATATTGGACAGCGTTATAAAGTTTGCCAGAAAAACTCACATGTGAACCGTGGGTCAAGTGACCACCATGCGCAAGACTCATGCCTAGCAAAGTATCGCCACCATTGAGCAATGCCATAAATACTGCTGCATTTGCTTGCGAGCCTGAGTGAGGCTGCACGTTAGCATAAGTCGCGCCAAACAACTCTTTAGCACGGGAAATCGCTAGGTCTTCCGCAATATCAACATACTCACAACCACCGTAATAACGCTTACCAGGATATCCTTCAGCGTACTTATTCGTGAGCTGCGAACCTTGAGCTTCTAATACACGAGGGCTGGTGTAGTTTTCTGACGCAATGAGCTCTATGTGCTCTTCTTGGCGACGAGTCTCGTCTTCCATCGCTTGAAACAATTCAGGGTCAAAATCAGCAATATTCATATCTTTTTTTAGCATTGCTTACTCCAGCAACAAAATCTTATAGGTAGGGTTGCGCGTATTCTACTCTGCTATTGATCACAATCCCAGTTTTTGAAACATGAAAATCCTTGCTTTTAGCAAATCCTAGTTACATCACCAATTTGAGTTGTGTGTCGAATCAAGTAGAATTAGGGCACTTATTTACGAACTAGACGATTAAAATGGCTCAATTTGTATATAGCATGCTCCGCGTGGGCAAAATTGTTCCTCCTAAAAAGCAAATTCTCAAAGATATTTCTCTTAGCTTTTTCCCTGGGGCCAAAATTGGTGTTTTGGGATTAAACGGCTCAGGTAAATCAACTCTATTGCGCATCATGGCTGGCCTAGATACCGAAATTGAGGGTGAAGCTCGCCCGATGCAAGATCTTAAAATTGGGTATTTACCTCAGGAACCTCAGTTAGATCCAACAAAAACGGTTCGTGAAACAATAGAGGAAGCGGTAGCTGCTGCAAAAAATGCATTGGTCAGATTAGACGAAGTTTATGCTTTATATGCCGAGCCAGATGCTGACTTTGACGCATTAGCGAAAGAACAAGGTGAACTAGAAGCTATTATTCAAGCCCAGGACGCACATAATCTGGAAAACGTTTTAGAGCGAGCAGCAAATGCTTTGCGCCTTCCCGATTGGGATGAAAAAGTAGAAGTTCTATCGGGTGGTGAACGACGCCGAGTAGCAATCTGTCGCTTACTACTAGAAAAGCCAGATATGCTGTTACTCGACGAACCGACTAACCACTTAGACGCCGAATCAGTTGCATGGTTAGAGCGATTCTTACAAGACTACACTGGCACCGTGGTGGCGATTACCCATGATAGGTATTTCCTCGATAATGCTGCGGGATGGATTTTAGAACTCGACCGCGGTGAAGGCATTCCATGGGAAGGCAACTATTCTTCTTGGCTAGAGCAAAAAGATGCGCGTTTGCAACAAGAGTCTGCTACTGAAAGTGCACGTCAAAAAACCATTCAGAAAGAACTTGAATGGGTCAGACAAGGTTCGAAAGGACGCCAATCTAAAGGCAAAGCCCGCATGGCGCGCTTTGAAGAATTGAATACCAATGATTACCAAAAGCGAAATGAAACGAATGAATTGTTTATTCCACCTGGGCCTCGCTTAGGTGACAAAGTCATTGAAGTAAACAACATCACCAAATCATATGGTGATCGCGTTCTAATCGATAATTTAAGCTTCAGTGTTCCTAAGGGTGCAATTGTTGGTATTATTGGTGCTAACGGTGCAGGTAAGTCTACGTTATTTAAGCTTATTTCTGGAGCTGAACAACCAGATAGCGGTTCAATTGAGCTTGGGGAGTCAGTTGAACTTGCATCAGTCGACCAATTCCGTGACTCAATGAATGATAGTAATACGGTCTGGCAAGAAATATCTGATGGCCAAGATATTATGCGCATTCATAATACGGAGATCCCAAGTCGAGCCTATGTCGGTAGATTCAACTTTAGAGGCGGCGACCAACAAAAAATTATCGGCACGTTATCAGGTGGTGAAAGAAACCGAGTTCACTTAGCCAAACTGCTACAAGCCGGTGGCAACGTCTTACTACTTGATGAACCAACAAACGATTTAGATGTAGAAACCCTGCGAGCTTTAGAAGAAGCACTCTTAGAGTTCCCAGGCTGTGCAATGGTCATTTCGCATGACCGTTGGTTCCTCGATAGAATCGCAACACATATTCTTGATTACCGCGATGAAGGCCAGGTTAACTTCTATGAAGGGAACTACACTGAATATTCAACTTGGTTAAAAGAAAACTTTGGTACAGACGTAACTGAGCCTCACAAGCTGAAATATAAAAAGATCAGTAAATAAAAAATACCCACAAAATAGCTCGGTATATAATACCGAGCTTTTCAATTCGACAAATAGACTCGTCAATTAAACTGCGTCTTCGTTCTCTTCACTGGTACGAATTCGAATTACCCGTTCAACATCGGTCACAAATATTTTTCCGTCACCAATCTTACCGGTATGCGCCGTTTCAACAATCACTTCAATGGCACGCTCAACTAGCTCGTCTTGGATCACCAGCTCAATTTTTACTTTCGGTAAAAAATCAACCATATACTCTGCACCACGATACAGCTCGGTATGACCTTTTTGTCGGCCAAAACCTTTCACTTCAAGCACGGTCATCCCTGTAATACCAATTTCAGCCAAAGCTTCTCGAACATCATCTAGCTTAAAAGGCTTAATTATGGCTTCGACCTTCTTCATCAAAAAACTCCTTACGTCAATCAACTGATCATGGAACCAAAATTTTATCTTAACACGATGAAACTCGAAGCAAGAACAACAATCACCCTAGTTATATCAAAAATAGATTAAAAACTTCTCATTATTACTAAATCTTATGATGGATTGCTGGAAAGCTTGTCACCACCTTCTACAATTTACTTCAGCAAACGCTAAATAATATTGATTGGATTATTCAACAACGGCAAAGGAGTTGCCAATGTGCCTAACAAAAGGATTTACCCTGACTGAATCAGTCGTTGCGATTAGCATCGCAGGCATACTCATCACTGTTGGTTCGCCAACATTCACTGATATTTATGAACATACTCGAGCAGATAGCCACATCAGAGTCCTACAGCAATCTATCGTTTATGCAAGAAACCAAGCCATTAGTTACGGTGCACGGGTAACAATCTGCCCACTTGAAAACGGTTTGTGTCATAAGAATTGGCAACAAGGCTATAGCATTTTCATTGATCGAGACATTGCAAACTCTTTTGGTGACAAAGATGTTTTACTATATAAGTCAAAACCTTTTAACAAAAAAGATTGGGTGCAATACAATAGAAACGCGATACGATTTCAACCCGAAGGATTCGCATCCGGCACAAACGGTACGCTCAAATTTTGTCCTGGCGCAAAAAACAGCCCTTATTCCAGAGCAATTGTTGTCAATCAATCTGGCCGCGTTCGGTACTCCAAAAAGAAATCCATCGTATGTATTTGACCTAAGTCAATAATATGGCGATGCAAATACCAAATAAGCGCATATTTCATACTGCTAAAACATGTAAAGTCGCTTATACTTAACCGGATAATACAAGTGCTATCTGGAGTGTAGGCATGATTAGCAGTACGAAAGGGCTCACATTAGTTGAGCTATTGGTAGCAATTCTTGTTGCAGCAATTGTTATTGCTATAGGCCTACCATCAATGACTACGCTATATGAAGCGTCACGTGCAGAAGCTGGTATCCAAACTTTACAGTCTTCAATTACTTTTGCCCGCAGCCAAGCGGTTAGTTATGGTGGCAGAGTCACTGTGTGTCCTCTTGAAAGTGGCGCTTGTACAACCAACTGGAATAAGGGCTTCACTATTTTCTTAGATCGAAATAACCCACAGGGCAACTTAAATGGTGATGACTCCATTATCAAAGTTGTCGAAGGTTTTAATGATAAAGATTTTGTAAGTTTTGGGGCGAGTTTTATTAGCTTTACTGCAGATGGTCTCGTCAGTGGCACATCAGGGCAATTCGCTTATTGCCCAACAACGAAAACCAGTGAAGCATCTCAAGCATTCAACGTCAGTCCATCAGGAAACCTGAGAATGGAAACTTCAGCAACAATTACTTGTAACTAATAGCTAAATCGCACTTCAAAAACAGATAAACATGAGTATTTTAACTTGCTGGCATCGAGTTGCTTGAGAACAATTACAACTTAGTGCCTCGGATTTTAGTATCTACTTAAGCTTGTTCTTTAGTTTTTAATAAACTTTCCAGTCGAGAGCATCTTGCATACACAGCTCAATTTTTCAATCAACCGCTCAAACTACCTCAATGTTACAGCATCATATTTTTTTGCAGCAGGGCTTTGAAACTCTTGCTCCAATTTGACGCATTCAACAACTTTCTTAACATATGCCTTTTGATTAATCTTGTTTGAAACGCTCACTTGAGATGCAAGCAATTTCGACTGGCGTAAAGTTGCTTTTTTATCATTCCACTTAAAAAATGAAACTTGCACGCCCTGAGTTGTCTCCAAATAACATTTATAATCACTAGAATTTGCCATTGCTGAGCCGCTAACTAACAGGCCTAGGCTCGCAAATAGAGCTGCTATACTTGTCCTCATTTCCAACACTCCTCAGGTGCTTTCACGCCTGATTCAGTTAAAGTGATTGACGCACAAGCGCTATCTCGAGTCGCTTGAGCCCCCTTTGCTGTAGCGGTAATAGTGAAAGTCGTCCCGCCCGTAGCATCTACTTGATAGTCACCGTCCCTTGTCAAGAAAGGGTCTGTATCAAGACCGAGCTCTGTCATATCTGTCGTATATTGACGATTATCCAAATAGTATTGCTCCTGCAAGTTAGCAACTCGCATAATCGCAGCCAAACCGTCAGAGCGGGTTCCTTGAGCAACATATTGTACATACGACGGATAAGCAATTGAACTTACAACGCCAATAATCAGCAAAGCTATCATGAGCTCAATTAAAGAAAAACCTCTTTGCTTATTCATAAAGCTCTTTTACTCCTGAATATGATAATAAATTTTGTTTACCCCAAGACCGGACCCAACATTGATGGTTCCAGTGAAGTCACCGTCGTCGCCTTTTTCTCCTTTACCGACACCGATAATATAAACATAAGGGTCCTCACCACTTTCAGGTGCAGGGATAACAATTTGTGGAGTATCAGGCACTCGCTCTCCCAAGTCATAAAAGTAATGGGTATAATTGCGTGTTCCTTTATGCAAATCAAAAACATAAAGTCGCCCTTGCCCCGATATAGTACATACAGTTTCGGAAATATTTGATGATGGCGGCATATACGATGTGAAGTAAACCTTACCAGCAACGATAAGGGGGGCAGACAAACTCTTCTCCCCTTCATTGGTAAAGTTATAGTACCACCCTCTTTTTTGTCCAAATGCTATGTTTTCAGCTTCATTATCAGGATAGGTACTAGTTACATCATACAAATTACCTAGCTGAATTGTAGATGGGATGGGATCATCAGTTGTACCAAAGGTTTTTGTTATGACATTACGATCTTGAATAACAAAAAACATATCATTGATATCTTTTGCACTAGGTGTCGGTCGATTACCGCTACCAACAGTTACGGCATCGTAAGGAACATTTTGATAAGTTTTGATCGTCTTAGTTTCACCGTTTACCGTAGTAGTAATCTCCGAAATATTACTAAACACCGTTTGAGCGACGGCAGGCTCAGAGAAAAAGCGGCGATCATCAGCTAAAGTTCCGCCAAGATCAGCAAGCTTATATGCAGACCAATCAGATTGACTCTCAGAAGGCATATCCATTCGCCAAATATTTCCACCTACATCTGTCGCATAAATTCGATCTGTCTTCCCATCACTATTGCTATCAAGGACTGCCACACTATTTGGAATACTATCCGCTAAACCTGGAATTTTGGTTCCACCTGAACCTGACGCATTAAATACATGAAGTCGCTGCCCTGTCGCTGCATCCACAATATAGACCGCCCGACCTGCTGGTAAAGGCGATGGCGCAGAATCATAACTCACATCGTAACCACCACCGAAAATAAGAACTGGCCCTTCATGACCTGGAATAGAAGTGACCACAGGTTTGGACCAAGATTGTCCGAGGTCGCTGAAATCAGAGTTCTCATCAGAAATACGCCACATGAGCTGAGGGTTATCTGGAGAGGTTACATCTAATGCATAATATGCTCGGCCTCCTCGACGCATCCCCATAAACACCCATGCCTTCGTAATACCAGACTCCCCAGATTCAACATAACTCACAGGAGACGCGTCCATTCCATAAACGGAGTGCCCGTTGTTGCTAACATTATTCCTTAGTTTGGCAACGTTAGGTAAAAGCTCATAGGGTAAAAATGCCCATGGTTCACTCACTGTGTCACCATGGTCTTGGAACATATGGACTAAACCCTGATTGGTTCCTAATAGAATTCGAACATCAGGCGCTGACGGGGAACCAAAGTTCAATGCAAGTGGTTTCGAATGCAGTGGATCGCCCATAATATCGGTACGCATTTGTGGGGAGGATGCGTTAAACGGATTGAAATTACGGTCATTATCAACATCAAACCCATATAACCATTTTACAGTGGACGCAATTTCATCTTCAGGGATCCCCATAAAGCTGGCCAAAAAGGTTAAATCACCATTTGCAATATTGCTAACGTTTAACTCCTCTAACGCCCCACTGCCACCACTATTTACCAGAATTTTCCGCTTGCTGGCATTTGCGAGCATAGCGTTGACCCCACCTTCAACAACTTTATTACCGTCAGGCTTAGCTGAGCAATCGCTCCATATGGTACATGTTTTATCACTGATGTTACCCGTAGCGCTAATGGCGGCTTTATTATCCGCATCAACTAATTTACCACTACTTGTCACCTTCAATTTTTTAAGGTTCCCGCTCCATCTTGGCCCTTTACTCGGTAAGAACATCGCATAATAAGCGGCATCAAAGGTTTGTGTTCTATCAAAGTTATTACTGGCAATACTTGGCGACGTGAAGCTCGAGTCAATCGCAAGAATCGACGTTAAAGTATCATTCAAAGCTTCTTCTAACGCTGCGGCATCTTTCGCAGGGAAGTATAGTCCGTCGCCTCTTTTGGCTGTTTCTTTTAATAAAGGAGCTGCATCTTCAGCACCTTCACTGAAACCAATAGTAAATGTTCTAACATTTTGGAAATGATCGGTACCTTCTGAATCGACACCTGAAACAATATCATTTCGATACATGTAACTCGCAAGCGCTGGTAAATAACTGGCTGAACTTAACCCCTCAGAAAAGCTCGTATAATCACCTTCGGAATCTGCCCCTGCCGTTAATGCAACGATGGCACTATTGGCATGGCTGTCAACTGTCGGTACACCATCGGTAATGTACACAACATAAGCTCCATCAGGGCACACCCTTAGCGGACTGGTATATTTGCCATTGGATTCAATACTTGAATCGTAGGGGGGATTGTTTGCGTTATATTTGTTACCGCCACCAAAATTATAATCACTGTCCCCGTGACCATAGGTAATGGTGCCACCGGAGAAATATTGATGCGCTTCAAAAAGTGTTTCACATAATGGGGTATTGGTATTTGCAGGCAACCCGTCAAGCGTCGATAGCAATGACTCTTTGGCTGACTGAGTCATATTGCGAATACCTGAAACAATCCGTCCGCCATCACGGTCGCCTTCGTATGGATAATCGAGATTAAAAACTGCTAATCCAAAATCTACGGATAATGTTGAATTAAAAATACTATTAACAGCATTTTTTGCTATTTCGAGCCGAGACTGAGGAACCGTTGGTAATAAACCATCTTGAGAAAGCTTATACCAACGTAAATAGTCATCGGTATACAAGGTCACGGGCTCACCTAGGCCAAATTGCGTGTTTTTTGCCTGAGCAATTGCTTCGGCCCAATCCCCAGAACCATCATCATGGTTGTATGGAATTGCATTTTTTCCTTGTTTAGCGCCATCAACAGGGAACCCATCACTAATACTATTCGCGTTTTTCGGGTTAACGACTTCTATATCTTCCCAACAATCTATAATTTCAATGTTTGCGCCGTTATTGTCAGGAACTTCTTCCCAAGTTCCAGTTTTCCCTTTTGTAGAATACTCTCTTAAATAACCAGTAAACCGACCATATTTATCTAGAGAAGCACGACTTGATTGACAACCGTTGATTATATCTAAAAATCGACGGGCTTCAGAAGGACTATCAGGAGTAGGGACGCTTGTACCATCAATACCCGTCCCTTTTGTAAAATAAAGCATTCTGCCTTGATACGCATTTGAAGAACCTACTGCAGGATACCCTAGGGTTCCGTCTTCCTGGACGTAATTTGGATCATATGCACCCGCAGCATCTTCCTCAATCGTGGCCATCGAACCTGAGTTATCGAATATAACTAAGACTTTCGGTCTCGCTCCTGTTCGTGCAGAAGACTCGAATACGTATAGCTCCGTATCATCTGAATAAACACCGCTAGAAAACGCTGCAAATACAGCAGACAAGAAAAGTACACACTTTTTGATAAACATGATCTAACTCCCCGTGAGCACCTCTTGCTCAACACCAGATACCACTGTGAGCTGACCCAAATTATTGCGGCCAAACGCAGCTGTACTAGAAACCTCTATGCGGCGACAACTAATGAGATTCGCTGAATTAGCATTGGTACTGCGCTGACAATTCACGTCTCCTGCCGTCAGAGGAGAAAATACACTTGTTACACTTTCCTGAGGGGGCATAGTTATTACGTTTAGCATATTTGCCATGGTTGCTCCCTGATTTGTACTAATTTGATGGGCTTGCTGCCCTTGAACTAAAGCCATTGCTTCCACACGCTCCGAACCCGCGCCAGCCATCCGAAGAGACTGACCAGAACTCACAGCTAAAGCGACCCCAATCACGGTCATCATCAACAAAACGATAAGTGAAAAGAAGAGCACTAAACCTTTTTGCTTATTCATCATTACGCTCCTAATTTCGGATCAACACAGGGTTTTCAAGAACTATGGTCGTTGAGACAACTTTACGGCGGTAGGCGTCACCAAATGCACTAAATGTTTTATCACCGAGTACGTACACAGTACTATTTTTATACGACTTGTCTTCTTCAATCGCACGAACCAGCAGATAAACTCGGATGGCCACTAATCTCTGAAATAACTCGTTATCCCACATGAGCGACGTGACATTTTCTGCAGGCATGAAACTATCCGCCGAATCATCACCATCATTGTCAAAACCATACATAACACGCATGTTTTCAATGCCTTCGACAAGCTGCTCATCACTCCCCGCGACTTTCATGCCACCCTCTTTCAAAACTTTGCGACGAAGTACTGGTATCGTGCCATCATTCGCCAAATAATAGACGTGATGAATATACTCCCAGTATCGACCATTAGTCATCGCTGGAATGCCATCCGAACTTGCAAACAATATGGCTTCGTTCGCAGTTGTTCCCATGTAGTAACGATTAGGTTCTGTCGCAACAATCGCTGGTCCTGATAGCCGCTTGATTTGCAACACATCCGTGTTATTTTTCACACTACTCAAACACGCAAGAGATTCACTGCCCACGCCAACTTCATAGCCCCAAAGCCTCCGAAAGTGTGCCGGTGTATTGTTAGGGAACGATGCATTATTTGCTCCCCCACCAATACAGTCGTTTGCAGCCCCAATTGGTGCTGCGACTAAACTGGTGTTGCCGCCAAGAATAAAATCTGTTCCTGTCATATCCCCCATAAAACCAAGCTGACTGACATCTCGTTCTATCAAAGCTAAGGCAATACGCCCGTTTTCTTGCAATTGGTTAAACTGGGTTGTCGTCGTTACGTTCGTTGACGACATCGAAAACATTGAAAATACGCCAAGGGTAAGAAATAGCCCGATGACCATTGCCACCATCAGCTCAGTAAGGGAAAAACCGGCATCAGCCTTAAATGATTTTTGATTCAATGCCTTCACTTATAAAATCCTTGTATTAAGAACAAAGACACGACGGCGATCGCTCGCCGTACCACAACCTTGAATTTCTGTTGACTGATTAGCAGCACCATCTTTTAACTTGCGGATCCCCTGCCATGTCATGATGACTGAGACTTGATTACCTTGGAGCTTGATACATGCAGTTGGTTTATCTAGCCCACCTACAAGTTGGGTGCCTGATTTTTCGTTATGACCAGTAAACTGTGATTGCCATTGGTAAAGATCCCACAGTCTCGTTTCAGAATTTGTACAAATAACATTGGCGCCTGGTGCGACATCACACTTTTTAGGTTCAGTCCCACCGCCACTATAATTTCCAACGTAGGAAGCTAATTCGCTTTTATTCAACTTCATGCGGTTTACAATATCATTCGCAAAGTAAGCCGCTTGAGTCTGTTGAAAAGACTCAAAGCTGCCTCTTTTGGAAACGATATGTAGGTTAAATACGCCCACCAAGCCGATCACTAAAATTACTAAAGCAACCATAACCTCGATGAGGGAAAACCCTTTCCCTTGTACATGCATTTGCGTCAAAACTCCTTCGCCCTGTCAACTTATTGACTTTAAATTCGACAATTACCCTTTTAAAATCTTTTACTTACGATATTGATGATCATCTATTAATAATAGATTAGACCTAGATTGCATGCCAGTAACATTAGAGTATAAAAAATAACCTGTTATACCTATCGCTTACAATATTCTTCGAGCTTCCTTTTTCTAGCGAAAATAGAAAAACAATTTATGAGGTAAGCTTTCGTATCATTGTAAGCTGGCAAATCGTCCTAATATACTGATTAGTATAATCATTACGCGCACATTAAGTAAATTTAATATTTAAAGGCCAAATGCTAGGTAGAAAAAAAGGAGGCATTTGCCTCCTTTTTATCATGTGTCATGAATTAACGCAGCTCAGCTGGTACAGCGAATACAGTATCCTCTTTTCTACCATCAAGCTCGGTGACAACACTCGGCGCTAGCTTCGCAATAGCTGCTATCACTTGTTGAACGAGGACCTCGGGCGCAGAAGCACCAGCAGTGACAGCAACCTTTTTAACATCATCGAACCAATCTAGTTCAACATCCGCAGCAGTATCGACAAGATAAGATTGCGTGCCCGTTTTAATCGCGAGCTCTCGCAAACGGTTTGAGTTAGAGCTATTTTTCGAACCAACCACAATCAATAAATCAACGTCGGAAGACATATTTCTTACCGCATCCTGTCTATTTTGCGTCGCATAACAAATATCGTCCTTGCGCGGCCCTTCAATTGATGGATATTTCTGTTGAAGTGCAGCAATGACATCCATCGTATCATCGACCGAAAGCGTTGTTTGCGTTACGAAGCACAAGTTCTCAGCATCTTTAACGGTTAAAGCTGCGACATCTTCTGGTGACTCAACTAAATAGACGCCACCATTTGGGTTATCGTATTGTCCCATGGTGCCCTCAACTTCAGGGTGTCCTTGGTGACCAATGAGTATACACTCGATACCCTTGCGACTTGCGCGTGTGACTTGCAAATGAACTTTTGTCACAAGTGGGCAAGTGGCATCAAAAACTTTTAACCCTCGCTCTTTCGCTTCATTACGGACAGCCTGTGACACGCCATGGGCACTAAATATCACGATGCTGTTGTCCGGGATTTGCTCTAGCTCATCAACAAAAATAGCACCGCGGTCTTTTAAATTTTGCACCACATAGCGGTTATGAACAACTTCATGACGCACGTATATAGGCGGTTCAAATAGCTCGAGTGCTCTTTCAACAATACTAATCGCACGATCCACACCGGCACAGAAGCCTCGTGGGTTAGCCAACAAAATATCCAATTGGTTATCCGTTTTTTGCATTTTAAAGTACCTGAACAACTTCCAATTCAAATGTGACAGTCTGGCCCGCAAGCGGGTGATTCAAGTCCACGGTGACAGAATCACCAAGAATCTCTCGAACCATTCCCGGTATTTCGCGACCACCAGGCCCACCAAAGCTTACGATAACACCTGCTTCTAATGTCATGTCACCAGGAAACTTATTTCTATCCATATGATGTATGGCATCAGGATTAGATAGACCAAACGCATCTTCAGGTGCTAGCGTAAATTGGTGTTCATCACCCACATTAAGACTTTGTATTTGCGCTTCAAATGCAGGGCTTAAACTATCATCGCCTATATTTAATCGTGCCGGTTTTCCTGAAGATTTGGTACTTTCGGCAGTCGAACCATCTTCTAACAAAATGTTCATATGGCAAATGATTGATTTATTAATCTGCACGTTAGATTTCCTTCCCTGTATTTTGTGTTTCATTTGGTGCAATAAATGAATCTAAAATGATTAATCCAGCACCCACACAAATCGCCGAATCCGCAATATTGAAAGCTGGGAAATGGCTGGTGTTCCAATAAAAATCTAAAAAATCTACGACATAGCCATAATATAAACGGTCTGCGAGGTTACCAATCGCGCCACCAATCACCAATGTGTAGGCCAAGTTGAGGCGCCACATATCGCTTGGCTGCTTCCTTAGCCAATAGGTAAGCAATGCGCTAAAACCAACAGCAATAATAGTAAAAAGCCAACGCTGCCAACCGCCCGCATCACTCAGAAAGCTAAAAGCTGCTCCATAATTACGCGCATACGTAATATTAAAAATAGGTAATAGCTCTATCGTCTGACGCAATTCAAAATTAGCAACGATCCATTGTTTAGATAGCTGATCGGCCAAAATGACGATGACAGCTACCCAATACCAACGCAAGCCACTTTCCTTCCAATTCAATGGCATTTTGTTTTCCTAGCCTTATTATGCGAACTGACGTTGTTCGCCTTCCCCTTCGATATTTGTTACGCAACGCGTACATAAACTTGGATGTGCTTCAACAGAACCAACATCTTCACGGTAGTGCCAACAGCGCTCACATTTTTCAGCTTCGCTCTTACGCATCACTAATTTAAGCGAAGCCATATCCGTTTCAACAGCATCACTCGGCGCATCAGCTAAAGCAGAAACGGACGCACTTGAAGTTAGAAGAACAAATCTAAGTTCATCGTCAATTAATGCCAGTTGTGATGCAAGCTGTTCATCAGCATACAAAACGACTTCCGCTTCAAGCGAACCACCGAGGCGCTTATCTCGACGCGCCTGCTCTATCACTTTATTCACTTCATTGCGCACATCAAGGAATTGCTGCCATACATCATCAGGAAGATCACCCGCTAAAGTGACAGCGCTGAGCTCAGTAAACCACTCCTGGGTAAACACAAACTTGTCTCTTTCACCAGGCAGTTGCTGCCACACTTCATCGGCAGTGAAACTTAAGATCGGTGCCATCCAACGCACCATAGCTTCAGCAATTAAGTACAGTGCTGACTGACAACTCCGTCTTGCATGGCTATCGCCTTTTGCAGTGTATTGACGATCTTTAATAATATCTAAGTAGAAGCTACCCAATTCCACCGAGCAAAATTGCATCAACTTTTGCGTCACCAAGTGGAAGTTATATTGCTCGTAAGCTTCTAATATTTCAGTTTGAAGAGCTGAAGCACGACGCACAACCCAGCGGTCAAGTGCAACCATATCTTCAACCGCAACTGTATCTTGCTTTGGATCAAAACCATTCAAGTTAGCAAGTAAAAAGCGAGCAGTATTTCGAATACGGCGATAAGCATCGGCGCTACGCTTGAGGATTTCATCAGAAACTGTCATTTCGCCGCTATAATCCGTCGCAGCGACCCATAACCGTAAAATATCTGCACCCAGTTTATTGTTCACCTGCTGCGGAGAAATTACGTTACCAAGCGACTTAGACATTTTGCGACCATTACCATCGACAGTGAAGCCGTGCGTTAAGACCTGTTTATAAGGAGCTTTACCATTCATCGCCGTAGAAATCATTAACGATGACATAAACCAACCACGATGCTGATCGCTCCCCTCTAGATACAAATCAATGTCATGACCATTGTATTCAGGGCGAGATGCGACAACCGAAGAAAATGTGGAGCCAGAGTCATACCAAACATCTAAAGTGTCAGTGACCTTACGATAATGTTCTGCTTCTTCTCCCAATAGCTCGGCTTCATCAAGATCCCACCACGCTTGAATACCTTCTTGTTCGATACGATGCGCAACACGTTCCATCAATGAAACACTGTCAGGATGTAATTCTTCTGTTTCACGATGCACGAATAGAGTAATTGGAACCCCCCAAGTTCTTTGTCTTGAGATACACCAATCTGGGCGGTTCTCTACCATTTTCTCAATACGGCTTTCGCCCCACTCAGGGATCCACTGAGTTGACTCTATTTCACTTAAAGCTTGCTTTCGCAAACCATTATTGTCCATGGAAATGAACCATTGTGGCGTCGCTCTAAATATGATTGGTGTTTTGTGACGCCAACAATGTGGGTAACTATGGTTGTAAACCACGTGATTTAGCAGTGCGTTATTCTCTTCTAACACAGCGACTACGTCTGCGTTCGCTTTAAACACGTGCTTACCCGCAAACAATGGTGTATCCGGTTTAAATACGCCATTGTCAGCGACAGGGTTGGCGACCTCTAGGCCATACTGTTGACCAACCACGAAGTCGTCTTGACCGTGACCAGGGGCGGTATGAACAACACCGGTACCTGAATCTGTAGTCACATGTTCACCTAAAATAACAGGCACATCGAAATCATAAAATGGATGATTGAAGCGAAGAAGCTCTAAATCTTGACCCGCTGCAATGCCTAAAACATTGTGCCCTGTTGCGCCATAGCGCTCGACGCATGACTCAAGCAAGTCGGTTGCAACGATAATGTGCTGAACACCATTATCATGGGAAAACTCAACCAAAGAATATTCTAAGGTGGCGCTAACAGCTAAAGCTCTATTCGCAGGGAGTGTCCAAGGTGTGGTGGTCCATATCACCATAGAGACCTTGTCTAAATGCTCATTGAAGCCAAACTTCTTCGCGACGGCGGCAGAGTCCACTGCCGCAAAACCGACATCGATTGCAGGTGAATTCTTGTCTTCATACTCAACCTCGGCTTCCGCAAGAGCTGAGCCGCAATCAGTACACCAATGAACAGGTTTTACACCTTTATGAAGATGACCACTATCTATCACCTTAGCTAAGGAGCGAACAATATTGGCTTCCGTGGAGTAGTCCATCGTCAAATAAGGCTTTTGCCAATCAGCAAAGACACCTAAACGGATAAAGTCATTACGCTGACCGTCAACCTGCTTTGCCGCATACTCGCGACACTTTTGACGAAACTCTGCTGCAGAAATCTTTTTGCCTGGCTTGCCGACTTTTTGTTCAACTTTGAGTTCGATTGGTAAGCCATGACAGTCCCAACCTGGAATGTAGGGCGCATCAAAGCCTGACATAGTCTTTGATTTAACAATAATGTCCTTCAGAATTTTGTTTACTGAGTGACCAATATGAATATCGCCATTCGCATATGGAGGGCCATCGTGCAAAATAAATGGCTTACGGCCGATACGACTGTCACGAATTTGTTGATACAAATTCTCTTGTGACCAGCGTTTTAGAGTTTCTGGTTCACGATTAGCCAAATTACCGCGCATTGGAAACTCTGTTTCCGGCAAATTCAAAGTTGATTTATAGTCGCTCATTGATCCTATACCATTCGTCTAGCAAAGCTCATTAGCTTGCATCATCACCAAATAAAGCTCTCGCTCTATCGGCATCATTTTTAATCTGTTTTTTCAAAGCATCCAAAGATTCAAACGGTTGCTCATCTCGTATTTTTGCTACCAACTCGACTTCGACTTGTCGTCCATAAATATCATCGTTAAAGTCAAACAAATGAACTTCCAGTTGGCATATTTGACCATTAACTGTTGGCCGAAAACCTATATTAGCGACACCTTCATAGATATCACTATCTTGCCAAAAAACTCTTACGGCAAAGACTCCTCGTACGGGTACGACTTTGCGTTTTAAAGCGACATTTGCTGTCGGGAAGCCAATTGTTCGGCCTAGTTTCTGCCCATGGGCGACTCGTCCACTTAAAGTATAAGGGTGACCAAGCAAACGTCTTGCTTGCTCTAATTGCCCTTTACCTAATGCTTCACGGATCATCGTAGAACTCACTCGCTTATCACCCAAAACAAAACTCTGAGTGCTGACCACGGTAAACCCATGTTTCAACCCTGCCTCACAAAGCAGCTCAAATGTCCCTTCTCGATTGTTACCAAAACAAAAATCATCACCAACAACCAAGTACTTCACCCCGAGCTTTTTAACAAGGAGCTGCTCGATAAAATCTTGCGCGGGCTGACTGGCGAATTCGCGGTTGAAGTTAACGCACAATAGACGCTCGATACCCAGCTCATCCAATAAAAGGAATTTATCTCTTAGCTTACTTAAGCGTGCAGGGGCTCGTTCTCCACGAAAAAGCTCTTGGGGCTGCGGTTCAAAAGTCATCACCGTTGCAGGCAAATTATACTGCTGCGATTTGCGAAGCAGTTTTGAAATAACCTCAGCGTGCCCGCGATGGACACCATCAAAATTACCAATAGTCAGTACGCAACCATGGTGCTTGCTTAGAATATTGTGTATCCCGCGGATTAATTCCATTACTCTCTTTGATCGTTATATGACGTTAACTGGCGGATTATATAACAGCTACAAATTAGATTCAGCATTCATGCGTTAGGTTTCAACGCCCAAGGACGCACACCAAGCAAAATAAGCCCCAAAAAGTAACTCACAGCACCTGCCCCGATTAGCCCACCAAGCTTTAACCCACGCTGAATAATATCCCACGATAGCCATTCTTGTTGGCTAGGTAGCAAAGTGTATAAGACTAACACCATCACAAGGGTGGCAAGCAAGGTTTTTAGGAAAAAGCTGACTGTATTTTTAGAAACGCGATAAACCTTGGCTTTCGCTAGGCCTCGATACAGTAATGTTGCATTCAAAAGTGCAGATAATGATGTAGCAATTGCCAATCCAACATAGCCAAACGGTATGGCAAATATTAAATTGAAAACCATGTTGCTAATCATGGCAATAATTCCAAAGCGCACGGGAGTCTTCGTATCTTGGCGAGAATAATACCCAGGAGCTAACACCTTCACTAACATAAAACTAAGTAAGCCAGAACCGTATGCCACTAAGCTGTAGGACGCCATCTCCACATGGTGAATAGTAAAAGCGCCGCGCATAAATAGCACCATTAACATAGGTTCGGCTAAAACAATCAAACCAGCCATCGCAGGCAAACCAAGAAGAAGTATAGCTTTCACCCCCCAGTCCATCGTCGCACTAAAATCTTCTCCTTGCTCATGTGCATGCTTTCTTGACAAGGCTGGCAAAATAACTGTTGCTATGGCTATACCAAATAGCCCTAAAGGAAACTCTAACAAACGGTCCGAATAATAGAGCCAGCTAATTGAACCTGTCATAAGAAAACTGGCAATGAAGGTATCAAACAGTAAGTTAATTTGAGACACAGAAACCCCAAAAAGTGCGGGGATCATTAAGGTTCTTATTTTAACAACGCCCGGGTGGTTCCAGCCCCATGAGGGGCGAACAAGCGCTCTTTCTTTATATAGGAATGGGATCTGAAATAAGAATTGAATCAAGCCACCGAAAAATACCCCCCAAGCAAGCCCAATCTCAGGGCTTGCCAACTGAGGCGACAGCAATAAAGCGGCACTGATAATCGCGATATTCAGAAACACTGGAGTAAATGCGGACACAGCAAATCGACCACGACTATTTAGTATCGACCCCGCAAGTGCTGTAAAGGTAATAAACCACAAATAAGGGAAGGTAATTTTAAGCATAAAGGCCGCAAGTAAAAACTTCTCGCCATCTGCTTCATCATTTAACCAAGCAGCAAACCAACCGCCACCAAAAAGAGCAGCAAGCACTGGAGAGGCGATAACACCAACCAAGGTCACTATCGTAATAATACCACCGAGCGTACCAGCAACCTTTTCCAGAAGCTCCCGAGTATCATTCTCACTATATTTTTCTTGGTATTCAGTTAAAACTGGAACGAAAGCTTGCGCGAATGCGCCTTCAGCAAACAAGCGTCGTAAAAAATTTGGAATTTTATTGGCAAAGAAAAATACATCGGCACTCGCGCCAGCCCCCATTAGATTGGCAATAACGATATCACGAACCAAACCTAAAACGCGGGAAATCAATGTCATAGCACTAACAATTGCACCAGAGCGAAGCAGTTTTTTGCTCAATTTGTCTCCTAACTGACTTTTATTTAATTGGGTTTTATACCTGAAAAATTCGAAGCAAGCCCTGTCACCCAGCTTGAATTGCTGCTAGAATTGCGCCACATCTTACACGAGTTGGGTCGTAGATAGCTAAGTTAGCTTGGTAAATTTCATCTTTACGATGAATATTCCATCATTATCATTGACAAAGTGATAATAAACGGGCATATTCCTCGGCCTTTAAAAGTATCAAATCCAGTTTTAGGAGTTGCACCTTGGCTAATAGCAAGTCTGCAAAGAAGCGCGCGCTTCAATCTGAGAAACGTCGTCAGCATAACGCTAGCCGTCGTTCTATGTTACGTACATATCTGAAGAAAGTTATCGCTGCAATCAAAAGTGGCGATCACGCTGCTGCAGTTGAATCTTTCAACGCTGCACAACCAATTGTTGACCGTATGGCGACTAAAGGCCTTATTCACAAGAATAAAGCTGCACGTCATAAGGCTCGCTTAAATGCTAAGATCAAAGCACTCGCTGCTTAATTAATATCTTAGATACAAAAAAACCGGCAATTGCCGGTTTTTTTATATCTGCAATTTACTAATGGCAGTACATGTTATTAAGTAACTTAATAATTTCGCGCACCTCTTCACTTTTCAGTGAATAAAATACTGTTTGCGCCTCTTTACGAGTCACGACCAACTGATCTTTACGCAGCCATGCTAAATGCTGAGATAATGCTGATTGGCTTAGACCGAGCTTTTTGTTCATTTCACCAACGCACATTTCACCTTCGTTGAGTAAATAACATAAAATAAACAAACGACGTTCATTTGCCAGTGCCTTTAAAAGCACCACAGCATGATCGGCTCGTTCTTGCATCAATTCAATATTCATTCCGAGCTAAATCTCCTAATACAAACCCCGCCACTAATATAGCGTTGACTTACACAGATAGTCGGGATGTATTGCACAGTTTTTACTAGATTGTTTTTAAAAATGGGACGTACGTAATAAAAATGAAGGAAAGTCTAAAAAAGCAGAAGCGAAGACAGCAGTACTCAGTGACTAAACAGTGCATAAAACTTAAAACCATAAGTACAACTTAAATCTAATATTCAATATGGCTATGCCTCCCACTTTTTCAGATGAAAACGTCAAACTGCTACAAAACAATGATTTAGGCGCATATCAAAAAAACATGATATACATCACTGTCGACAAAATCAGCGATGAGACTTACAACCACTGGGTTAAATCCAATACTAAATACATATGGGAAAGTGCATAACAATTGAATAGAGTGCGATGTATTGTTGCGGTAAAAGCTCAAGCTTAAGCCCGTAAAAAGAACTAATTTACGACGTTTTTACTCACAAAAAAGGCGTACATGAGTACGCCTTTTCTGACTTAGAAGTGCTCTACCTAGCAAATCCAATTTTGTATGTACAGTATACTCATTACGAGATATCCACTTGGCCGAAGATATGAGCAGCCCTGAATCGTAACATCTACTTTTGCTCTTCCCTTTTAAAGACCGGAGAATCTGGCTTCGACTCCTCGGCAGCATATACATATCCAGCGACATCGAATTGAATCAGTGCTTCCATAGAGTTCACGTCATTTTCAATTAAATACCGAGCCATTAATCCTCTTGCTTTTTTCGCATAAAAGCTAATCACCTTGTACTGCCCATTTTTACAGTCTTTGAAAATTGGAGTAATCAACTGACGATTCAATTGCTTTTTATTCACCGCTTTAAAGTATTCATTAGAAGCTAAATTTACAATCATACCGTTTTGTTCATTTGAACCCGCTTCATTGATCTCTTTGGTGATCAAATCGCCCCAAAATTGATACAGGTTCTTCCCTCGGCCGTTCATTAAGGAGGTTCCCATTTCTAATCGATAAGGCATCATCAAATCTAATGGCTTAAGTACGCCATATAACCCCGAAAGAATTCTCAATTTGTCTTGTGCCTTGTGAAGCGACTCTTGCGACAAACTATCCGCATCTAACCCGGTATAGACATCTCCCTTAAAAGCGAAAATAGATTGCTTTGCATTACTTAAATCAAAGCCTGTATGCCATTCAGAAAACCGTACCGCATTTAAACTCGCTATTTTGTCACTCACTTTCATGAGAGAAGAGATTTGTGCGGGGGTTAACTCTCGGCAAATTTTAATTAATTCTTCACTGTGGGGAAGCAATGAAGGCAAAGTATATTCATCTGTTGAAGCTGGCGTTTCATAATCCAGCGTTTTTGCCGGCGAGACTAGAATTAACATGGCGATTTCCAAACAAACTAATAAATGAAGCACTATAATACTGAAGCACTCACAAAAAACCACGCTTAAAAAGCGTGGTTTTTTAGATAGGAATCATTGAGTTTATCGGTCACAACGTTCAAAAAGAGACTTACACATCTACTGGTTATTGCTCATACGGCCGACCTTGCCATATAGAAGCATCAACCTTATTTCTAAGCTCTGGATATTTTGATTGATCAAACGTTGGTACTCGACCTGACTTCAGCTGTTTTTGATAGTCTCGTATCACCTTAAACGCGAGCTTGGACAGCAAGATTAATGCAACTAAGTTAACCATCGCCATCAAGCCTGCAGAGACGTCAGCAAGATCCCACACCAAAGAAACTTTAGCGATGGCACCAAACATCACCATCCCCAGCACGCACAGGCGAAATACCGGTAAGGCCTTCGTACTGTTCTTTGCTAAAAATACAACGTTCGTTTCAGCGTAAGAGTAATTCGCAATAATGGAAGTAAAACAAAACAGCAAAATAGCCCCTGCGACAAAAAAAGCTCCCCAATCACCAACATGAAAACTCATTGCGTCAATGGTAATTTGAATACCATCTTTGCTTCCTTGACCGTCACCAGCCAAAATAATGATTGCCGCGGTCGCAGTACAAATCACGATGGTGTCGACAAAAACACCTAACATTTGCACAAACCCTTGCGACGCCGGATGATTTGGGTTTGGTGATGCGCTCGCAGCAATATTCGCCGCACTACCCATGCCAGCTTCATTAGAAAACAATCCTCTCGCAATACCGTTTTGCATCGCCTGCGCCATTGCATAGGCAACACCGCCACTAGCAGCTTCTTGCCAGCCAAACGCACTATTTATAACAAGTGATAACGCCCCGGGTAGCTTTTCGACATTCATCAAAACCACGACAAAGGCAATCACAATATAA
Organism: Shewanella gelidii; assembly: GCF_014647855.1. Taxonomy (GTDB): domain Bacteria; phylum Pseudomonadota; class Gammaproteobacteria; order Enterobacterales; family Shewanellaceae; genus Shewanella; species Shewanella gelidii. Next base: position 314,108 of record NZ_BMPZ01000001.1, read on the forward strand.
GCTATCGCCATAACCGGAACTAAAACCTCAGACACATGGGCTACCTTACGTAAGCCTCCGGCAATTACCACGCCACTGAAAACAACTAAACCTATTCCAACATAAACTTCATTCACGCCAAAAACTTGGGTCATTGCGCCAGTAATCGTATTTGCTTGTACAGCGTTGAACACAAGTCCAAATGCAACAATTAATAGAACAGAAAACAACACTCCCATCCAACGTAAGCCCAGCCCTTTTTCCATATAATAAGCAGGCCCACCACGATACTGACCTTCTTCATCTTTTATTTTAAAAACTTGGGCGAGTGTTGCCTCTATCATTGCCGTCGCCATCCCTAGCATCGCAATTAACCACATCCAGAACACCGCTCCTGGGCCACCAGCGGTAATCGCTACCGCGACCCCCGCCATATTACCAGCACCAACGCGAGCCGCCATGCTAGTACAAAAAACTTGAAAAGAAGAAAGCCCTCGCTTGGTTTCCCCTTTACTTTGCACCATTAACTTTATTGAGTGCCAAAGATAACTAACCTGAATAAAACCGAGCCGAACGGTAAAATACAACCCTGCCCCAACAAGGCCATAAATAATTAAATTACCCCAAAGTAATGAATTCAAAAAACTAACACTTTCTTCTAACATAAATTTTTACTTCTTATAGTTATGGGGTGCCGGCAGGCACTTTCGTATAGTTATGGTTAGCAAGCATAAAGGTCAAAACGACAAAAATCCAAACTACTGGCGAGCTTGTTAAATTATTACACCAATTTAATTCGATCTTACACCCCTACAACCCAACGAATACGCACAACCCACACACAAACACTAAAAAACCAGATCGCCATCACAACCAAACAGAGCGCCAAGTGGTTAAATATCGACCAATAACTTACATTCACACACCCAAAATGAACAGTTTGGTTCGGTTTACAGCGAAAAACTGGATGTAGAGCACGTTATTGTAATTAAATTACAAATATAGTGTTCACCAACAGAGATAATTAACTTTTCGAATGCTCGAGTGAGGCTAATAATGACACAACCACAAGAGATTACTGCACTTAAGAAACTAGTTCGTGCCACTAACTTTCTTGCAACGTCGCAGATCTATCTAAAGCAAAACGTTCTTTTCAAACGTGAACTAAAACACGAAGACATTAAGCCAAGACTTCTAGGCCACTGGGGTACCTGCCCGGGTATTAACTTTGTGTATGCAAACGTGAACCGTTTGATTGTGAATCACAACCGTTCATTTGTTTACCTTGTTGGTCCTGGTCACGGCTTCCCTGCTGTGCAAGCAAACCTATTCGTAGAAGGCTCGTTAAGCCACTATTATCCAGATGTCATCCCATACAATGAAGATGGTATTACAGATATCTGTCAAAAGTTTTCTGCCGCTTATGGTTACCCTTCGCATGCAAACCCTGAAGCACCTGGCCAGATCCTAGAGGGTGGTGAGCTAGGTTATTCGCTTTCTGTTGCTTGGGGTGCTGTACTCGACAATCCTGACTTAATTGCAGCATGTCTTGTGGGCGATGGCGAGGCTGAAACCGGTCCATTAGCCGCATCTTGGTATGCAAACCGTTTAGTCGACCCAGTCAATAACGGTGCAGTTCTGCCTATCGTTCATATCAATGGTTATAAAATTTCTGGCCCAACACGTATGGGGCGTATGAGCCATGAAGAGCTGGATCTCGAATTCCGCGGCCTGGGTTACCACCCAATCATTGTTGATGATGAGCTAGAAGAAGACGTTTACGTACAAATGGCGAATGCGATGGATCTTTCTTACGAAATGATCAATGACATTCAAACCCGAGCTCGTGCCGGTGAAGATATTTGCAAACCACGTTGGCCAGTCATTCTTATGCGCACAGCAAAAGGCTGGACAGGTACTGCTGAGTTTGGTGGGAAAAAGCTTGAAGGTAACTGTGATTCGCACCAAGTTATCGTCAACAAGTGTGCAACCGATAAAGGCCACCTTGACGCTCTAAATACTTGGTTAGACAGCTACAAATTCCATGAATTATATGAAATGAATGAAGCTGGTGAACTGATCTTTGATAAAGATATTCAGTCGCTTATTCCTAGGAAAGATCTGTGTTGTGGTCGCCAACACTTAAGCTATGGCGGTGAAGTCGTTCGTTCACTTGCAAAGCCAGATCTCGAAAAGCTCGGTTATGGCGCTGAAACACCTCGCGGAACTCGCGGTGAATCAATGTACAAAATGGGTGAGTGGATGCGCGATGCATTTAAACTCAACAGAGATCAACGCAACTTACGTATCTTCTGCCCTGACGAAACGTACTCGAATCAGCTACAGGCAGTGTTCGAAGAAACCAGCCGTGGTTGGACATGGCCAATCGAAAGCTGGGACAATGACATGACTCGCGATGGCCGTGTTGTAGAACTACTTTCAGAGAACTTACTTTTCGGCATGATGCATGGTTACACCGTTACTGGTCGTCACGCGATGTTCCCAACTTATGAAGCATTCTCACAAGTCGTTTCGTCTATGGCTGATCAATACTGTAAGTATGTTTATGCGAGCCAAGGCGTGCACTTCCGCAAACCGGTTCCGGCATGTAACGTCGTTCTATCTTCACTATTAGAGCGTCAAGATCACAATGGTTACTCGCACCAGAACCCGTCGTTCCTCGGAGCGATGCTCGAGAAGCACCCGCACATCATCTCAGCTTATTTACCTGCTGATGGTAACAGCACGCTTGTATACACCGAGAAAGCATACGAAGGTCGTGACAAGTTAAACATCATCGTTGCGGGTAAGAAAGAGCTTCCACAGTGGCTAACCCTTGATGAAGCACGCAAGCAAGCCGATGACGGTGTTATGGTTTGGGATTTTGCATCTGATGATAATCCTGATGTTGTACTTGCGGCATGTGGTGACTATGTCACTCAAGAGGCAATGGCGGCACTTGTTCTCATCAGAGAAATGCTTCCACGTGTTCGCATCCGTTTCGTCAGCGTCACTGAGTTAACCAGTAGTGGTCTTGGTAGCCTTGACTTCCAAAGCAAGCCTTGGTTAATGGATGAAGTGTTTACGGCTGATAAAGGTGTTGTATTCAACTACCACGGCTATCCAAACACCATTAAGAAGCTTGTATTTGATTACAAAGGCAACTCTCGCTTCCGTATTAAAGGTTACGAAGAGGAAGGCTCAACGACAACACCATTTGATATGGGTGTTCGTAACGGTACCTCTCGTTACCACTTAGTGATTGATATGGCTTACAAGCTATTCCAACAAGGTGTGATCGACGAAACTCAGCACGTTGCTATTACAACGGATATGTTGAAGCGCCTAGTTGACCATGGCAACTACATCAAAGAAAATGGTGTTGACCCGAAAGAAATCGAAAATTGGGTTTGGACTCGTTAATTCGTTAACTTGAACAAAAAGATTACAAAAAAGCATCCTTTCGGGTGTTTTTTTTTGCTTTCTAGCAACTACTTATGGAATTTTCCAGTAATAAAATGGATAATTGTCACAGTTTGCGACAAAAAATGAATCGCCCAATAAAAAGAGCAGACTCGCCATACGAGCCATGGCGCACTGGTGAACAATAAAATAAAGGAATTATTAATGATGAACAAAACACTTAAAATCGCATTACTTGCCTCAATCCTTCCGTTTGCGGCACATGCAGAGCAAGAGCTTTCACCATGGTACGTTGGTGCAGGCCTTGGTCTAAATAACTACGAGCCGAATTGTGACCAAAAAACCATGAAGGTTTGTGGTGAAGATGAGCCTTATGCATTTGATGTATTTGGTGGTTACCTACTCAACGAGAATATCGGTATTGAACTGGGTTATCGTAATCTAGGTAAGACCGAGTGGGTAGACTACAGCAACGCAATGAACGATGTTGGTGTGAAAGGTGTCTCCATTGGTCTGAACTCTTTCTGGCCTGTCGCCGAGCGCTGGTTGTTTACGGTGGAAGCTGGTGCATTGAACTACCTTATTTCTAACAATAAGCAGTACGGTTCTGAATACTATAGCGACAATGATGTCTCACCATACTTTGGTGCCGGTATCGCATACAAGCTTACAGAAAAGCTAAACCTTGCCGCTAAATACCGTCGTTACGAAAACCTAGACGAAGATAAGTGGAATACTCTGGATCTCGAGAGCAACTATTATGGTCTGGAGCTAAGCTACCGTTTTGGCGAAGTTGCGAAGCCAGCTCCCGTTGCGGCTGCACCGGTTGTTGCCGAGCCAGTTGATTCTGACGGTGATGGTGTGATGGATGATATGGATCGCTGTCAAGGCACGCCTTCAAATCACCAGGTCGACAAGTACGGCTGCTCTATCTATGTAGATAAAGTAGAAAAAATCCAAATTGCCGCGAAATTTGATAATAACTCTTCAGTTGTAAAAACGGCCTCTTACAGTGAAATTGAGCGTCTAGCTGATTTCATGAATAAGTACCCGAACTCTAAAGTAGCCATTTCGGGCCATGCTTCAAATGTCGGTTCTGCAAGCTACAACTTGACGCTGTCAGAGAAGCGCGCAAATGCAGTTGCGAAGATTCTAGTGGAGCGCTATGGCATTAGCCAAAGTCGCGTCACTGCGAAAGGTTATGGTGTGACGATGCCTCTCATTGAAGGAAGCTCTGCTGAAGCCAATGCTGCGAACCGTCGCATTGAAGGTTTAGTGACAGGTAGTGAGAAAAAACCACTGCTTAAATAAGTCAGTTTAGACTTTAAACATCCTTCAATATATTCAAGACTAGGTGAGTCTTCACCTAGTCTTTTTTATTACCGTTTACCCAATTGCTCAACAAATCAAAGCCGCGCGGTGTAACGCGCCCCACTTAATTAGACCAAATTTTCTACAGCCTTAATGATATTCACAACTCCGTCTTAAAGATTTCATATCTTATATGTAATTATTTTTCATACATGGTTGGCATTTTGTACGAAATCGCTTCTAATAGTGCGTATTGAGAATTATGTTTTCGGATTTACGAATTAAAGAAGGATATTTTTGTATGGCTACAACGCTAGAGCAGTTGAAATCTCTTACTACCATAGTTGCTGACACCGGTGATATTGAGGCAATCAAACGTTATCACCCGCAAGATGCCACCACAAACCCATCTTTGATTCTTAAAGCTTCAGAAATCCCAGAGTATGCGCCACTCATCGACGATGCTATTGCATGGGCTAAATCGCAAAGCAACCTGCTGCCGCAACAAATCATAGATGCTGGCGATAAGTTAGCTGTGAATATCGGTGTAGAAGCCCTCAAGCTCGTTCCGGGCCGAATTTCTACGGAAGTCGATGCAAGATTATCATTCGACAAACAAGGCTCTATAGAGAAAGCACACAAGCTTATTCGTCTCTATAAAGAAGCGGGAATCGATAAGTCGCGTATTCTGATCAAACTCGCTGCAACATGGGAAGGCATATGTGCAGCAAAAGAACTCGAACTTGAAGGTGTAAACTGTAACCTCACTTTGTTGTTCAGCTTTGCACAAGCTCGCGCGTGTGCTGAGGCGCATGTTTACCTTATCTCACCATTTGTGGGCCGGATTTTAGATTGGTACAAAAAGGATACTGGTCAAGATTACAGCGCAAAGGACGATCCTGGTGTCCTGTCAGTGACCGAAATCTACAATTACTATAAACAGCATGACTATAAAACCGTAGTCATGGGAGCGAGCTTCAGAAACACTGGTGAGATAATCGAGCTAGCGGGTTGTGACAGACTGACCATTGGCCCAGCTCTATTGGAAGAACTGGCTAACTCAAATCAAGTGATTGAGCGCAAACTCTTACAAGAGCAACCACAAAAAGAACAGCCTTTCTCTTTAAGTGAGTCTGAATTCCGTTGGGAGTTTAATCAGAACCCAATGGCCGTTGAAAAGCTAGCAGAAGGCATTCGCAACTTTGCCGTGGATCAAGACAAATTAGAAGTGATGCTGAAAGAGAAACTTCAGTAAAGAGTAGAGGCCACAATTATGACTAAACTCACTCAACTTCCAAGTTGGTTGGCTTTAACAGATCACGTCCAAGAAATTCCACACATGCGAGACTTGTTTGCACAAGATTCACAGCGATTTGACAACATGTCTCTCAGTGCTGCGGGGTTGTTTCTTGATTACTCAAAAAACAGAGCCACCGATAAAACGCTCTCTTTATTGTTTCAGTTGGCAAAAGAGTCGAATTTAAGCACGCATATCGCAGCGATGTTCAAGGGTGATAAAATCAACACCACCGAACAACGAGCTGTGCTTCATACCGCATTAAGGGACAATTCAGGTAAAGCAACACTTGTTGATGACATCAATATTGCGCCAGAGATTCAAACCACACTTGATAAGATGGCGCAATTTATTGACGCTGTGACTTCGGGGCGGTGGCAAGGTTATACTGGCAAAAAGATGACTGATGTTGTTAGCATCGGGATTGGCGGCTCTTTCTTAGGGCCCAAAGTGGTCTCGCAAGCACTTCGCCCATATTGGAGTGGACACGTTAATTGCCATTTTGTTGCCAATGTTGACGGCACCTCGATTAGTGAGAAACTCAAAGGCTTAAACCCAGAAACGACGCTGTTTCTCATGTCATCTAAATCATTTGGCACTCAAGAAACACTAACCAATACACTCACGGCAAAAGCCTGGTTGCTGGAACATGGGGCTAAACAGCAAGATGTAGCCCATCATTTTGTTGCAATTACATCCAACGTTGCCAAGGCAACTGAATTTGGAATTGATCCCAAGAATATCTTCCCGATGTGGGACTGGGTTGGTGGTCGCTACTCTTTGTGGTCCGCGATTGGCTTGCCAATTGCGATGCTTATTGGCATGGACAACTTCAAAGCTTTGCTCGCAGGTGCAAACAAGATGGATAAGCACTTCGCCAGCGCACCTTTTGAAGAAAATATGCCTGTAATTATGGCCATGTTGTCTTTGTGGTATACAAACTTCTATGGTGCCCAGTCAAATGTTGTTCTGACTTACGATCATTATCTACGCGGCCTTCCGGCTTATTTCCAGCAGCTTGATATGGAAAGTAACGGTAAAACAACAACGTTAAATGGCGCGTCAGTGGATTACAGTACCGGACCGGTGATTTGGGGCGGAGAAGGCACCAACGGACAACATGCGTATCACCAGTTATTGCATCAAGGAACAGGGCTCATTCCAGCTGATTTTATTATGCCTTTGCAAAGCCATAACCCTATCGGGGAACACCATATACAACTTGCTTCAAATTGTTTTGGACAAACCCAGGCATTAATGCAAGGCCGAACTTACGAAGAGTCTCTGTCAGAGCTTTCTTCTAGCTCACTCAATGAGCAAGACAAGGCGCTTATCGCTAAACATAAGGTCATGCCGGGAAATAAGCCAAGCAACACCTTGTTAATGGATAAACTAACCCCTGACACCCTTGGTGCACTCATAGCCCTCTATGAACACCGAACTTTTGTCCAAGGTGTGATATGGCAGCTTAACTCCTTTGATCAATGGGGTGTTGAGCTCGGAAAAATCCTTGGCAATGACGTACTAGAGCGTCTTGAATCCAGCAAGCCGAGCCAAACACTCGATGCATCAAGCAACGGGCTAATTAACCTATTTCGACAAGGCACCCTGTAGCTGTTCTTAATTTAGGACAATAAACACCTGTTCAAAAAGCCAGCGTTCGCTGGCTTTTGTTTTTTTAGCCTCTCACTGCGTCCAACCCTAGACGGCACCTTGCATGGCTTTCTTAACGCTTCTTGAAAATGCCATCATTCATTAACATGATTGAAACATATCTATTGCACTATGCTGAAAAAACATGCTATTAAGTAATTGTACAGTATCAATACTACAGGAGGTCGCCATGGATCGTTTAGATTATGGTAGTGCGCTAGATAATGTCGTTGAGAAACCTACCCGCTCAAGAAGCTCGAGCAAAAAGCGTAAATGGCGTGAAATTGAAGCCATAAAAGATAGACAGCGCTTAATGAAAGAGCTGCAAGATATTGATGACAGCTTCGAGTTAGATATTGATACTATTCTGTTGTAACAACAATCAAAAAGAGCGCATAAAGCGCTCTTTTTTGTTGCTCTTTGTTCACCTAAATAGACATCTCATATTTAGCGATGAGTCTCCTCGGTAAACTGAGAGAGTCACCTTTCTTCGTCCTTTGCGATATGCTGCTTGAGCTCTTCGAATAACTGATTATCATCATTGCTAAACAGAGGGTCTTCAACAAGCTTTTCTTCACATATAGTCGTAATCTTTTGCCAGTCTTCTTCATCCATTGTTGAGGCAAGTAATGGAAAAATCTCTGCTTCCTCAAATAACATATGCGCTTCTTGAAGCACGACATAGTCTTGAAGATCTTGAACCACTTGCTCCCTAGCCACAACAACGTCATTTAAGATAAGGCTTAAAGTCGACATCAAAGAAGCAGACGCTTCAATTAATCGGTCATGTTCAGCGAATAGGCGCTTCGATTTATCTTCAGCGGATACTTTCGTTAAGCAATATTCATAAACGATGTCTTCAAGAGGGTGGTGACTATGCTCGGCATATCCTTGCATATATTCAACAATATCTCGAATAAGGCTGAAACTTATATACTCACCATCCGCTAATCGTTTGTACTTATTTTTCAGTATCTTAAGCAGTATTGCGATATGCTTATGGTCATTCTTCAATCTAGGAAGCATAGCCGTCTCCATCGAATAAATTCTCAACTTTATAATAGTTAAGTGGTGAAAGAACGCACAATATAACAGATAGCTAATTTGTTTTTACATGATGAAGATCAACTTCCAACAATCTGATCTCCATAGAGTTAAAAGCAAAATGTCAATTCTGCAAGGTAACGCCCAATTCAATGCATTTCTGACTTTCAGTCACCTACGTATCGGTGAAAATAGACACAACGGCTTGAACTGAGCTATTTCAAAACCTAAACTGAGTGGCTTATTTTTGGGGCCACTCCCCCTTCTTCTTACCTGCAAGGTTATCACTAAATGCAACCCAAACGGTTTATCGGAGCACATGTGAGTGCTGCAGGCGGCGTGAGAAACGCTCCAATTAATGCGAATAAAATTGGCGCCACGGCTTTTGCATTATTTACCAAAAATCAGCGTCGATGGCAGGCAAAGGAATTAGCGCCACAAGAGATTGAACAGTTTAAGCAACACTGTCACGACTTGGGATTTACACCCAATACTATCCTTCCCCATGATAGCTATCTGATTAACTTAGGTCATCCCGACGATGAGCTGATTGACAAATCCAGAACAGCTTTTACCGAAGAGCTCTATCGTTGTGAGCAACTCGGCCTTGAGCTCTTAAACTTCCATCCAGGCTCCCACCTTCGGAAAATTTCAGAGGACAAATGCTTACAGCGAATAAGTGAGTCAATCAATATCGCCCTCGACAAATCAACGTCGGTTACAGCCGTCATTGAAAATACCGCAGGCCAAGGATCGAACCTCGGCTATAGCTTTGAGCAACTTGCGCAGATTATCCATGGCGTAGAAGATAAATGTCGAGTCGGCGTGTGTCTAGACACTTGCCATCTATTTGCTGCTGGGTATGATTTAAGTTCGAGACAAGGGTGCCAAACAACTTTTGCCGCTTTCCATTCAATCGTTGGGAATCAGTATTTAAAAGCGATGCATCTCAACGACAGTAAAACTGCACTTAACAGCCGCGTCGATCGGCATGCTTCACTAGGAAAGGGCCATATAGGCAAAACTGCATTCGAGTTTATCATGCAGCTTGACGCAACACGTTCAATTCCACTCATTTTAGAAACGGTTGAGCCTGAGATATGGCCTGAGGAAATTAACTGGCTAAATAGCTTAAGCACGTAGCGATAAAAATCGTCTAATGCTGAGGATTTTTATCTCTTAGATAGGGTCTTGCAGATACTAAAACGTTACGCGGAATTGATAAAACAAAAAGGAGCCGAAGCTCCTTTTTATACAACCATCAAATTTATTTTAACACTTTAAACATATGCGCTTTCAGCTCAGCAAAATCAGCATTCAGAGAAACCGACAAGCTTGGCTTATTCGCGACTGCTGCGAGTTCTGCTGGTAGCGGTAGATCGGTACCAAGTTCACGATCGACGACATCTTTAAACTTAGCAGGGTGCGCTGTTCCAAGAAACAGGCCTTTTTCCGATACATCCATCGTCAACGTCAATGCGTGTGCAGCAATCGCCGCGTGGGGCTCTGATTGATAACCCACTTGCTCTAATTGTTTTAAAGCTTTGCTTGTATCAGTTTCGTTAACCATTACACCTTGAATATCTGCTAAAGGCCATTCTAGTTTCGCACAAATTGCTTCAACTCTTGGCCAATTGCTTGGTTCAGAGACATCCATTGCATTCGACATCGTCGCAACAGTAGGATTCGCGAGCCATTGACCAGATGCCAAGTAGCGCGGCACGGTATCATTACTATTCGTTGCAGCGACAAAGCGCTGAATCGGTAGCCCCATCGCCTTAGCAAATAATCCTGCAGTTAAATTACCAAAGTTACCACTAGGAACAGCAACGACAGGTGCTTGCTGGTGCTGTGTATAGAACTGAGCGACAGCTTCAAAGTAATAGCATATCTGAGCCAACAAACGACTAATATTGATAGAGTTGGCTGAGTTTAAATGTAAACCATCGCGAACTTCTGGATCGTCAAATGCTTGTTTCACCATCGTTTGGCAATCATCAAAGTCTGATTGAACTGCAACCGTATGGATGTTTTTTCCAAGAGTAGTAAACATTTTTTCTTGCAGTTCACTAATTTTACCTTCTGGGTACAGCACCACCACGTTAACATTCGCTAAGCCATAAAAAGCATCGGCAACCGCTGCACCGGTATCCCCTGAAGTAGCAGTTAGGATAGTCAACTGCTTATCACCCGCTAAATGGCTTACACACTGCGCCATAAAACGTGCACCAAAATCTTTAAACGCCAAAGTTGGACCATGGAACAGCTCTAAACAGCTGCGGCGATCATCAACTTGAGCTACTGGCGCTTCAAAATTAAAAGCGCGATCCACAAGTCCATCCACAACATCTTGCCCAAGCTCTTCGGCCAACCAAGCACCTAAAACCTTTTTGCTACGCTCAGCAAAAGGCAAAGCCAATAAAGCATCAATATCTTTAATCTGTGGGATTTCGGTTGGAAAGAAAAGCCCTCGGTCTTTACCTAACCCCAGTGTTACTGCCTCACTGAAGTTCACCACTTGGGTCGGATGCTTTAAATTGTATAACTGCATATTAAAATCTGCCTTGATGAGTTTAATTGGAAAATTTAGTCGACTCGACGAGTCCCTTGCATATCCAATTTACAGATGTGGGCAAATCCCCCATCTTGTGAAAGATAATCTTGCTCGAGTAGCGCTTTTGCCTGCTTTGCTGTTTCTAGATCTTGAGTCACACTAAACAACGTCGGGCCACTACCAGAAATACCACTTGCCAGCATTCCGAGTTCTCCAAGACTTTGGCGAGCTTGTTCATAGCCTGGTATCGAGCTTGCACGATAGGGTTCAGCTAATACATCCTTAAGGACGGCGATAGCGAGTTCTTGATTCTGCTGATAGCTTGCATGCACAAAAGCAGAAAGATAACGTCCAAAATCAATTGCCGTGGCTTTATCGTATTGTTCGGGCATAAGTTCACGCATTCTAGCCGTTGATAAAGATATACCAGGATATGCGACAACCCAGTACCAGGAATCAAATGCCGGAATAGAGTCACAGATACGATCTGCTGCTTCCAACATGAGTTGCATCCCGCCTAAATAACTTGGCGCAACATTATCATAGTGAACTGAACCACTAATTTTACCTTCAAAATCACCCATGAGTTTAAGCAAGTCTTGCTCGGCGAACGGTGCATCAAAGAACTCATTTAATGCATATAGTGCTGCGACGACAGAGCTGGCACTTGAACCTAAGCCGCTACCTACGGGTAGGTTTTTTTCTAAGTTCAGTTTTAAACCATTGGCAGATACATTGGCTTGTTCCAAAAAGAATTCTGCACATTGATAAACAATGTTGTCTTGTGGCTCTTGCGGCAACTTATCAGCCCAAGGTCCACTTAATGTTAGCTCTATACCAGTTCCTGCGGCTTCAATTGTGACGCGATCACCCAGCAAGCTACCATCAATTGGCGCTAATGCAGCGCCTAACAAGTCAAAGCCAACCCCAACATTTCCCATCGATGCAGGAGCATATACTGTCAAACTCATGCGCCGATCTCCCGCGTCCAGTTCAATGTTCTCAGTACATCAGAGAATGCCCCTGCTGCAGTAACTTCTGTACCTGCGCCATATCCGCGCAATACAAATGGAATGGGCTGATAATAGCGGCTATAGAACGCCAGAGCGTTTTCACCACCTTTGACACTATAAAGCGGGTCTGTATTATCAACTTCAATAATACGGACATGGCATTTACCCTCTTCAATTTGGCCGACATAACGCAATACTTTACCCTGCGCTTTTGCTTCATTGATGCGCTGTGCAATCTCTTCATCAAGCTGGCTTAAATTTGCCATAAAGGTGTCAACATCCCCTGAAGCGTCAAAATGTTCAGGTAATACAGAGTCAACAATAACATCATCTAGTTCAAGCTCCATCCCGGTTTCACGGGCAAGGATCAGAACTTTACGAGCCACATCCATCCCGCTCAAATCATCACGGGGATCCGGCTCAGTAAAACACTTCTCGCGCGCAATTGTCGTCGCTTCAGATAAACTCATGCCTTCATCCAACATACCAAATATGTAGGATAAAGAACCCGACAATATGCCGCTAAACTTGTGCACTTTATCACCGGCATATTGAAGCTTTTTCAAATTGTCGATGACAGGAAGACCGGCGCCAACCGTTGTTTCGTATAGAAACTGACGGCGCTGTTTCAACGCTACCTGACGCAATGCTTGGTAATAAGCATAATCGCGAGTATTCGCTTTTTTGTTTGGAGTAACGACATGTAACCCAGACTCCATCACAGCAACATACTGATCGGCAATAAAACTGCTAGAGGTACAATCAACCATAACCGGGTTAAGCAATTGCTGCTCTTTAGCCCAAGCGAGAAGTGCCGGGATATCTGAAGCTGTTTCACTCTCATTCAACTCTTGCTGCCAATGACTTAAAGGGATCCCCTGAGCGTTGAGGAGCATTTTTTCCGAATTGGCAATACCACAAACGCGAATACTGATATGAAGCTCTTTAAGCATTTCTTGTTGTTGATCAATTTGCTCAAGCAAACCGGCACCAACGTTACCACAGCCTACGAGGAATACATCTAAGTACTGCTGAACATCAAAGAATCCTTGATGACACGCTGAAATTGCATGCTTTGTTTTACGTTGTTCAATGACGGTTGAAATTGATCGCTCTGACGATCCTTGAGCAATCGCAATGATATTGACACTCGCTTGTGCAAGCGCCTTAAAGAACTTGGCAGCAACGCCTTTATGGGTGCGCATTCCGTCACCAATGAGAGACACAATTGCTAAATCATGGCGAACCTCAACAGGCTCCAGCAATTCACTCTTTAATTCCAGTTCAAACTCTTGCTCAAGTGCCCATAGAACTTTGCTAGCGTCTTTGGTGGCAACACAAAAGCTCATGCTGTATTCAGATGAACTTTGAGTAATCAATGATACCGAAACACCTGCACGACTAATCGCGCCTAGCATACGGCTTGCCATGCCCACCATTCCTTTCATTCCTGGCCCTGAAACATCAAACATACTTTGATCATCAAGGTTCGAAATAGCTTTTACTTCTAACCCAGTCTTATCCTCAGCACTGGATACCAAAGTACCTGGCGCATCTGGGTTGAAGCTGTTACGGATATAACAAGGAATATGATACTGAGCAATCGGGGCGATGGTTTTGGGGTGCAAGACTTTCGCCCCAAAATACGATAGCTCCATCGCCTCTTGATAGCTCAATTGTGAAAGCAATTTGGCATCAGTCACCACACGGGGATCAGTATTATAAACCCCATCAACATCCGTCCAGATTTCACAACGACTCGCGTCAAGACAAGCAGCAAGAACTGCGGCAGAATAATCTGAGCCGTTTCGCCCAAGCGTTACAACTTCACCTTCTGCATTTGCTGCCGTATATCCAGGCATGACCCAAACACGGCTTTCATCAAGAGGTACGAGGCTGAAACGTGGCTTACTTAGGCTAATATCCACTGACGATTCAAGTGGCGTTCCATGGGCGAGGAATAGTGCTTGCGGATCTAACTTATCACTGGTTAATCCCTTGGCTCGAAGCACCTCAACCATTAGGCCTGTACTTAAACGTTCACCGGAGACAACAACTTGCGCCCGAATACTATCAGGACATACACCGAGAAGTTTTACACCAGCAAGTTTGCTTTTCCACTCTTCAATTTGTGTGGCTAAAGTTGCGCTTAACGTATCATGTTGCTCTTTTGACAGCAGCTGCTCCGAAGCATGCGCATAAAGCGTATTAAATACTCGTTCTACCTGCGCTAAAACATCCTGATAGTCTTTGCCTTTTTCAGCCATATCCGTCAGCTCAAGTAACGCGTTAGTTACCGTTGCTGGCGCGGATAATACCGTTGCTATCGGTTCTTCTTTCGCTGCGCTTGCAACGATATTTGCAGCCATAGAAAAACGCTGCCAATTCGCAAGGGAGGTACCGCCAAACTTCATTACTCTCATATTCATTCTCCGTGAACCGCGCCTTTCTTTTTGATGAAGTAGGCTTAAACAAAAAACCCGCTTCATGTTGGGAAGCGGGCTTGTGTAAATCTTTTTTCTTTAGGGTGTATCAGCCCGCCCCAACATCAATAATGATTGTTGTGGTGGTAATAATGCGAGTTTCGACTAGATACTGGCGATACATGATTAACCGTCTAAAGTGACCAATAAGTTCTTTAAGTGACTACAGAATTGCTTTTTTCGCATACTCTTGTCAACCTTTTCAAAGTGAATATTTTTTACCTTTCATTCACAAACATAACAACTATCTTATAAGCGCCTGTATTTATGGTCTAAAGACAGCCTTCAATAGGCTATATTATATTAAAAAGTCTGTGTTCCAAGTTTAAATACAATTCACTATTTTTGACTAATTAGTCAAACTTGGCATTTTTTACCTTTAAAAACGCCCTAGCAAACTTCAAGCCTAATTCAAACAATTCTTCAAAAGCTGTGCATTAATTAACATAAGCAGACTCGAATTATCGCCAGATCAGTTTTTTCACGCTATGATTCGCGCCACATTCAGAAATGGAGGCGATATGAAAATCACCCAAAACAGCGCGGTAAGCATCCATTACCGTTTATCCGATGACCAGGGTCAACAAATTGAAAACTCTTTCGATGGTGAGCCATTACTTTATCTTCATGGTTCAGAAAATTTGATCCCAGGGCTGGAAGCCGAGCTAGAAGGCAAAGAAGAGGGTGACAAGTTTGACGTAACCGTTGCCGCTGAAAACGCATATGGCCCTAGCCATGAAGGCCTAATTCAAGAAGTTCCTCTTGAAGCATTTGGCGATGCAGAAGATCTAGTACCAGGCATGCGCTTCATCGCTGAAACAGAAATGGGCCAGCGCCCTGTTCAAATCACTGAAATCAGAGATGACGTCGTTGTTGTCGATGGTAACCACCCACTTGCAGGCAAAGAGTTGAGCTTCAGCGTTGAAGTTGTTTCTGTTCGTGAAGCAACTGAAGAAGAAGTTGCCCATGGACATTTGCACGCTTCTGAAGGCGGCTGCTGTGGCGGCTCTGGCGAAAAAGAAGGCGGATGTTGTGGCGGTGGCGATCATGACCACGAACATGAGAAGAAAGAAGGTTGTGACGGGAATGGTGGCTGCGGCTGCCGCGAGTAAGTCTCAACTTCATAAAATCACACTATATTCATATCTAAAGGGGAAATTGCGACTAGCGTTTCGCACCTTCGTATGAAAATGCAGTTATAAAGCGAAAAGACCATGCAAATTTTTGTGTGGTCTTTTTTTATTGGCTTATAATGAGTGGGTATCTAGATCACACAAGCGAAGGATTGCTTAATGTTAACACGGACAATATACGAGGCTTTGCCTTTGGGTTACATCACCCTTGGTAGCTCGAGCATTATTTTATTAGAACAAAATATAGCGCTTATTTCAGCAACCATTCTTTTCTGGCTTGGCGCAAGGATTTATAACTTACGCTCCAAAAACCGCAGAACCGACAAGGAACGTAGAAGAAAACCGGGTGTACTGCCTGAGTTCTTTTACGACTTTATGCCATTTACATTTCTATTTTTAGCTTTGTTTTTTTTCAAAGTCGACTTAAGTAGTGCCATAGTAATGGCCATTATTTTAATGAGCTATAGTCTTTATATCCTTGCTCGTCGTAAAGCATATCGCAGACATAAAACCCCTAAACAAGCTTTGGCTTAAAGCGATTGATGACACAAAATTTGCCTCACCCGCTCACGATGCTCGGTGCTCATATTTTTTAAATAGTTGGAACATCGGGTAATCGTTGCAATACTCACTTGATACTCTGAGGCAATTTGTCTCTGGCTCAATTCTGAATCCAATAGTAACTGAAAAACCTTCATCCTCCCTGCTATTGCAGCTCTTTCATCTTCAGTGAGTAACAGTGCCATGAGCACTGACAACTCTTTCTCATTACTATGAATGAGGATCTTCTCCACTACTGAATCCCAATTTGCCTTCATGATCCAACTCGTATTGCCGTAACAGTACACAAATACTGTCTTAGAAACATAGAAAATTCAAGCACTGAAGAAAATTGAACAATTAAATCATCTTATAAATGCACCATAAATAATAATTAACAAATTGGTTTTATGGGCTGCTAGTTTTCTAACAAAAAAAATGTAGAATGACCTTGATCACAAATAACCACAAAAGAGAGAAGCAAGTCATGAAGGGAACCATCATCGCTTTAATCGCATCCATTGCAGTTGTCGGCGGCGCACAAGCAGCAAACTTTAAAAAAGATGAAGACGCGATTCATTATCGGAAGTCTGCATTTGGTGTAATTGCCCATAACTTTGGTGATATGGCTGCAATGCTTAAAGGTAAAAAGCCATATGACCAACAAGTATTCGAACAACGTGCAGCCAATGTCGCAGCGCTAGCGCACATCCCTGCTGAAGGCTTCCTGACAAAAACCGTAGATAGCGGTACTGAAGCACTTCCAAAAATTTGGCAAGAAAAAGCCGAATTTGATCAAATCATGGAACAATTCCAAAAAGCGGCTGCCAACCTAGCAGTTGTTGCGAAAACTGGAGATAAAAAAGCGATCAAAAAAGCATTTGGCGCAACCGGTAAAAATTGCAAGAGCTGTCATGATAGCTACAAAAAAGATTAATATAGCAACGTAATAATTACTAAAAGCTAACAAAAACATGCTCATGATTTCGATGACATCTAAAACCCGACTCAATAGAAGTCGGGTTTCTTTTGATGAGCATCGGTTCCGCTAATTTTAAAAGGCGAGCGTAAGTGGGTAAATCAAAACGTAGCCGACAATAGATGAAACGAATAAAGCGACGATAAGCCAGCGCCAAGTCGAGACAAAAATCAATGACGTTTCCCTTGCGGAATGAATGACCTTATACCCATGAATCATTGGTAAAATTAATTTATCTCCTCGCCACTGATGTACCAATACAGCGAAAATATGAACCGAAGCGAGCACTAACAGCAAATCAAAATTCTTTTTATGCAACCAAGTCGCAGCCGACGCAAACTCACTGCTAACATAGGCGACAAAGGGACCTTCACTAAAAATCTCATCCGTTGCAAACAATCCACAAGCCAATTGTAATGTCAGCACAACTAACAAAGCGATGACCATATATCCGCCCAACGGATTATGGCCAACATGAGGCTTTACACCACTTTGTTTGATGAGTTTTATATACTCTACAACTCGCCGAGGTGAGAGAATGAAATGGTTAAACCTTGCCGTGTCACTGCCAATAAAACCCCAAATAATGCGAGTGACAATTAGAATCATTAAACTATATGCTGCATATTGGTGCCATGTCATTTCGCCTTCGTTCGCAGTCCACCACAGCGTGACCAATAAACTCAGCATGGCCCAATGAAAAAAACGTGTTGGGAAGTCCCAGATTTTCATACGCTGCTGTTTTAATGACATAGCTATTCCTTTCTGTACTTATAAGTGTCCTTTGGCCGATAAAGCATTTGTTCGAAATATCGCTTTATCGTCTACACTCATAGTATGCACTGAAGCTTTAGTTGAATAAATCGGCAAATGGTGGCAATCACAGACACTTGATTTACCTCAGTGCTTATTACCATATTAGAGAAATTAAACGAGAAAAATAGAAGAAAAGGTATATACGTAGTGAAGCTTATCCACTCTAATATGACGCCAGTTTCTTAGCATTACAAGGCTTTTTGCAGCAAAAACTTCAGATATGGTTTAAGTGATCAAATTTGAAGCGAACAACATTAAAAGTAATTCGAAATGTGATTTCCTTCACGACTTTGCTGGCAAAGCTTGGTAGTCTGAACTCAAGGAAACAGCAAAAGGTTAGACATATGGTAAAGATTACAAGTAAACAATTTGAAGTCACAACCTCTATTCGCGAACGTGTTGAAAGCCGCTTGGAGAAGCTATCTCGACACGATGTGCAGCTGATTAATCCACATATTATCCTGAGCCAGGAAAAGCTCAATTTTAAGATAGAAGCAAACGTCGGCATTCCTGGCCACAAATTATTCGCCCAGGCGAAAGACAAAGACCTTTACGCAGCAATTAATGCAATGGGTCAAAAGCTTGAGAAGCAATTAAATCGCCTGACACATAAACCCGAAGCACAACGTCACGCCTCACTAGAGCCAATGGCTGAGTCAGTTGACGATGACTTCGACGATGAAGATACGGAGGGTTACGCAGCTTGATATCCGTTTTAATTTTCACAAGCGCACCTTCGGGTGCGCTTTTTATTGAAGATGAATAAATTTTCGTTGACAGCGTCTAGCTCCGGGCATTAATTTAACTCCTATGAAAACGAATTCTCGCAATATTTTTACTTTCTTTTTTATTCTCTGCTGATTTGGAGGCGGATTTTACGTGTAAAAACGAAAGTGAAAATCCTAAGCCTCCCAAACGGGAGGCTTTTTTGTTTGAAGTCATCAAGCTAAATAATTTCCCCTATAAGAATTAGGGCGCAACTGAGGTCAGCATGAATAAACCACAAGCACTCAATCAAACTCGACAAGAGATCACCTCTTTAGACAATGATTTACTAGAGCTGCTGGCAAAGAGAAGATCGCTAAGCCTAGAAGTTGCAAAAAGCAAAGAAGTTGATGTTCGACCAATTCGCGACACTCAAAGAGAAAAAGAACTCTTGGAGCGACTCGTAAAACAAGGTCGAGAAAAGGGCTTAGATGCCCATTATGTGCTCTCGCTATACCAAGGTATTATTGAAGATTCAGTTCTCAACCAACAGGCCTATCTACACGGGCGCGCAAATCCGGAAACCCAAAAGCAACAATATTGTATTGCTTATTTAGGCGCTCGAGGCTCATATTCATACCTCGCAGCAAACCGCTACTGTCAACGCAGACAAGTCGAAATGCTCGATCTAGGCTGCCAAAGCTTCGATGAAATTGTCCATTCGGTCGAATCAGGGCACGCAGACTATGGCTTTTTACCAATCGAGAATACTTCATCGGGCTCAATTAACGAAGTTTATGACGTACTGCAACACACAAGCCTTTCTATTGTTGGCGAGACAACGATAGAAGTCGGGCATTGTTTATTAGCGAAACAAGGTAGCCGTAGCAATGACATTAAAACTGTTTACGCGCACCCTCAACCAATTAGCCAGTGCAGTCGATTCTTGGGGCTCCATCCGGAGTTTAAACTCGAGTATTGCTCAAGCAGCGCAGAAGCGATGGAAAAAGTACTTCAAGCCGATTGCCACTCTGTCGCCGCCATAGGAAGTGCCGAAGGCGGCGCACTTTATCAGCTCGAAGCGATAGAGAAAGGCCTCGCAAACCAAAATATTAATCAAAGCCGTTTTATTGTCGTTGCCAGAAAGTCCGTCGCTGTCCCTTCGCAATTGCCAGCGAAATGCACATTAATTATGGCGACAGGTCAAAAGCCTGGCGCGTTAGTTGAAGCTCTCCTCGTCTTAAAAGCACATGATCTGAATATGAGCAAGCTGGAGTCTCGCCCTATTCCCGGAACCCCTTGGGAAGAGATGTTTTATTTGGATATTGACGCCAACCTCGCAAGTGACAATATGCAAGCCGCACTGGTAGAGATTGAGCGAATTACGCGTTTTATTAAAGTACTTGGGTGCTACCCCTGTGAAACAGTAAAACCAACACAGCTCAGTAACAGTCAATTAATGATTGAGCCGGACACGTCTAAAGCTGATGTAACCGAACCATTGCAAAATGATTTAGAAGCCCCTGCACAAAGGCGTTCTGCAAAAGAATACAAACAACAAGCTACTGAGATCGTTGATCGCCAATTGAGCATAGGTTCCGGAAACTTCAATGCGCTAGCGCAGCTCACCCTTGGTAATGACGTCGAAGTCATGGGGCAACAAGCGAAATTAATCAAAGAAGCGGGTTATCAAGCGGTCATTATCCAAGGCTTGAACCAAGTTGCTGAAATGCCACAAAAACTAAGAGCACTTTGTCATGCACTACACCAGTTTGATTTAGTTGCAATAGCCAAGATTGAACAGCAACCCGACATTGGTAAAATCGCGCCAGTGGTTGATATGCTGCAAGTTTGTGGTAAACAAATGTTTAACCAAGATTTGTTGTCCCTAGTCGGCTCTTTGCACATTCCGGTTATTCTTGAGCGCAATACCATGGCCAGTATTGACGAATTACTGAAATCTGCAGACATTGTACTTGAGCAAGGCAATCAGCAAGTACTCCTGTGTGAGTCTGGTATCAGAACCTTTGACCAATCCGCAAAGCCAGCCTTAGATTTAGCGGGTATAATTGAGTTAAAACGTATAAGCCACTTACCCGTCGTGGCCAATTTAAGTTATGCCGTTGAGCTTGTCTCATTTGAGTGTCAAACCCAAGCATTAAAGTCACTTGGTGCAGATGCGATTGTGTTACCAGTCGATGGTACTGCGACGCACAATGAAAGCGGTCTTATCCAAGGGCAACATGGCAAGCTGTTAAGGCAGCTACATCAAAACTAGCTTAAACCAAAAATAAAAACGAGCCCTTGAGGCTCGTTTTTCAATTTATCCAGAACTTACAATATTCAACTAGATCAAACGCCCATCGGCAAGAGAAAGCCAGCCTTTTACGATCCGTAAAGTAAACCAAGTAAAAGCTGTCGTCGCCAGCACTATACTCAACCAAAACTGCGGTAACACGTACGCGAGCACCAACATTACCATCAATCCGGCAATCGAATGTTTCTGCCACTTCAGGTGAGTCGCAATGAGCTCACCAACATCGTTTTGTCGTTGTGACAAGTTAATCGTCAAGCTTAAAAAAACTGGCAACAAGAGCAGTGGGAAACCAGTCATCAATCCATATAGTAAATGTCCCAAACTGGGATCTTCCATCGGTATAGCTTGAGAAGTTGAAGAATTCATATAAATTGCTCCAGCCATTACCAAATAAAAAAAGCAGAAGGATTCCCTTCTGCCTTTAACCATACGTTCTGATGTCTACTTGTGCAACTTTTGCGAACAGAATCTTCTCTTTACATGCACAAATAGACTTAACCGCTACACCTTCAAGGTAATATCTGACTTCAGCTTTGTTGAACAGGCAAGCACAAATCCATTTGCGATTTCATCTGGGGTCAATGCCATTTGACTAGTGGACTCAACTTCACCTTCAACAACTTGGCATTTGCAAGCACCACAAACACCACTACGACACGCGGCGATCATCGGTAGCCCTTCAGCTTCGACACCATCTAATATGGTTTGCTCCGATTTCAGCTCTCGCATGCGATCGCCAATTTTCATCATGAAGCCTTTTAGGCTGTCACTCTGATCAACTGCTACTTTGGCGTTCACTAGAGCCGGATCGCCAAAGCTTTCTTGATGGAAGTTATCCATATTAAAACCAAGCTCATCTAGCATCGACTTCATTGCAGCCATATAGGGTTCAGGGCCACAGACAAAAACAGTTCGTTCTTTAAAATCGGGAACCAATTGCTGTAACGTGTGCTCATTAAGTCGACCTGAAGCAACCTGTTCAATATTTGACTCTCGTTCCGCGTCTTGCTCCAAGACATAACCCAGTTTGAATTCTTGGTTATTTTGCGCCATCCGCTCTAAAGACGATTTAAAAATGACATCTTCCGGGCTACGGGCACAATGAACAAAAGCAATATCTGCCCCAACTTGAGTATCGGTGAGCCAGCGTGACATTGAATACATTGGCGTAATGCCGCAACCTGCGCTCAAGAAAAAATACTTCTGTGTTGCTGGCACATCAACGAGGTTAAAGACACCACTAGGTCCATTTACAATAACACTATGACCAACTTGCAAAGTATCAGCCAAATAGTTAGATACCAATCCATCTTGAATTCGTTTAACTGTAACAACTAGAGAATATGGGCGAGACGGTGAAGAAGAAATGGTATAACTGCGATAAACCGTTTCGCCTTTGATATCTAGAACAAATGTTAAAAACTGACCCGGCTTAAAATTAAACTTAACAGGCTCAGTTCCCTCAAATCGAAAACTTACGACATCATGAGTTTCTTGCCATTTTTCCGTACAAACGAGGCGAATTTCACCTTGCTGCCATGTACCGGCAGCGAGCTGCTTAGCAATCACTTCAGCATCTCCCATAGAACACTACTTTAAAAAGAAAAAGCGCAGATCAACATAAAGTTAATCTGCGCAATAGCCGACAATTAAGCAACTTTAATCATTGCATTAAGGTCATCTTCAACTGTTGAAGTATTCTTCAGGCCAAACTGATCTTCTAGGATCTTAGCTAGGTTTTCAGTTAAGAACGCTGGTGGCGTTGGGCCAGTACGAATGTTCTTCACACCAAGTGATAGTAAGGTCAACAATACAACAATTGCTTTTTGCTCGAACCAAGATAAAACAAGGCTTAATGGCAATTCGTTGATGTCACACTCAAAGATTTCAGAAAGTGCAATCGCAAGCTGAATCGCAGAGTACGCATCATTACACTGACCGATATCTAGCAAACGTGGAATGCCATTGATATCGCCAAACTCAAGCTTGTTGAACTTGTACTTACCACAGCCAAGCGTCAAGATCACAGTGTCTTCAGGTACTGAACGTGCAAGATCAGTGAAGTAACTCCGCTCGTTCTTGTCGCCATCACAACCACCAATTAGGAAGAAGTGCTTAATAGAACCATTTTTTACATTTTCGACAACAGTTGGTGCTGCAGCCATCAATGCGTTGTGCGCAAAACCAATGGTAATTTCATGTGGAATCTCATCATAAGTGAAGCCATCAAGCGCTAATGCTTTTTCGATAACAGGCGTGAAATCTTCACTTGTTAGATGCGTGACACCCGGCCAACCGACAATACTGCGCGTAAAGATACGGTCAGAATAAGAACCAACATTTGGATCAATGATGCAGTTAGAAGTCATCACGACCGCGCCTGGGAAGTTAGCAAATTCTTTCTGCTGGTTTTGCCAAGCACTGCCGTAGTTACCAACAAGGTGTGGGTACTTCTTCAACTCAGGGTAAGCCAACGCAGGCAACATTTCGCCATGGGTATATACGTTAATGCCTTTGCCTTCGGTTTGCTTCAAGATCAACTCTAGGTCAACCATGTCGTGACCTGAAACAAGAATAGCCTTACCTTTAACTGGCTTAGTGTTTACTTGCGTAGGTTCAGGGTGACCAAAAGCCGTCGTTTCGCCGGTATTTAGCATTTCCATCACGCGGTAGTTCAACTGTCCAATTTCCATTGAAGTCGCAAACAGTTTATCGGCGTCGGTAGAATCTTCACCTAGGAACGACATGATTTCATGGAAACGTCCAGCGACTTCTGCATCAGTTTGATCAAGTACGCGTGCATGTTCCATGTACGCTGCTGCACCTTTGAGTCCATACAGACATAGAAGACGCAAGCCTAGAATATCTTCATGCACATCACCACGGTTAGGAGCGGCGATACTCGCCTGCTCAAGCATTTCTACTTTTGAAGTTCCGAGAACCAAAGTCGCAGTTTCAGGAAGTACAGCAGGCGTTTGACCAGCTTCTTGACACGCTGCTTCATACGCTGTTTTTAAGCGCGCACGATAAGCATTCGCTTGCTGGGTATATTCAACGAGACGCTCATCATCAAAGTTCACGTTGGTTAACGTTGAGAAAAAAGCTTGAGGAACAAAGGTATCAATCTCGGCATCGATGATACCAAATTCACGCGCTTTCACGGCATAAGCTGAAACGCCTTGAAGCATGTAAATGAGTAAATCTTGAAGATCTGATGTTGACGCTAGCTTGCCACACATTCCTTGCGTGTAGCTACAGCCATTGCCAGCTGGTGTACGGATAGTTTGCTCACATTGAATACAAAACACGGCATATACTCCTAGTTATTTAATCATGCTTTTTTTTTGCATGTTTTGTTGTAGTTTAACCGTTCAAATTAGAAGCAACAGCCATTTTTCAGATGAGATTCAAAAACTATGAATAAGATCACCTTTAGTGTTTTCTAAATTGCACAAAAAAAAAAGAGAGCCGGTAGCTCTCTTTTGGTTCTTTATCTCGTATATTCCAGCAATGATATGACTTGCCTAATTTGACTTCATATCATTTACAGACTGCAGCATGGCACGACTTTCTTGTTGGAATTGAGGCGCAAAATCCCCAAACCAAGTAGCCACCTGACTGAAGCTATCAATGAAGCCTTGACGATCACCAGACTTAAGCAACTCCAGTGCGCGTTGATAATTTTCTAGGTAATCGCCAATCGCTTCCATACTATCTTGCTGCGCAAAAATAATATCAGCGTAAAGCTCTGGGCTTTGCGCAAACAGACGCCCAACCATTGCTAACTCAAGTCGGTAAATCGGAGAACTAAATTGCAGTAAAGTATCAATATCTGCCTGTTCTTTACAAAGATTCAACCCGTAAACAAACGACGAGAAATGCCGCATCGCTTGCACAAGTTGCATGGCCTTATCGTGGCGCTCTGGTTCAGCTTCTACCAGTCTCGCTCCCCAAATTTCAATTTGCTCAAGCAACCATTGATATTTTTCTTGTTCACGGCCATGGCAAACCACGACAACCTGTTTAGCCAAGCTACCGACATCAGGACCAAACATGGGGTGCATACCCAATACAGGACCGTTGTGAGCCGCTAACATTGCTGCCATCGGCTCGGTCTTGATCGAGGTTAAATCCGCTAAAATACAGCCTTCTGGCAACTGAGTCAGTTTATTGCGGATCACATCACACGTAATGGAGATCGGTACGGTCACGATGACAAGGCCTGCTTCTGCAAACAGCGTATCAGCTTGTGCCCAATCGTCTTTATCCAGTGTTTTGACCGGATAGCCAGACAAAGTCAGCATTTGGCCAAAGAGTCGTCCTAGTTGGCCTTCTCCGCCCACAATGACCACATTTCCAACATCTTGTTTTACTTGTTTGAAGCCAACATCTTTCTCATTTAAGTATGACTCACGCATTAAGCGGCGTAAGATGTCTTCAATCAATTGTGGTGAAATGTTCATAGCTTCGGCTTCTGCACGGCGTTTGCCTAGCATGGCAGCTTCACGCTGGGGCGCATATATGGGTAAGCCTGCGCTATGCTTCACAGCACCAACTTGCGCGACCAAATCAAGCCGTTTTCTTAACAGGTGCAAAAGCTGTTGGTCGACACCGTCGATCAAATCTCTCAGCTTTTCTAAATCCTCTGTTGTCTTCTCATTCATGATGCGATTCCCTTAAGCATTTGCTGCATCGAGCATAGCAAATCGAGATGGCAAAATCGGCTTTAATTGCTCAGCACCTTTGCGTAATAAGACCTCGGTCGTTTGCCAATCAATACAAGCATCAGTAATCGATACGCCATAATCCAGTTCGCTCAACTGTTTGTTACTCGGCTGGTTACCTTCATTTAAATGACTTTCAAGCATGACACCAATAATTGAACGATTTCCGGTTGCGATTTGGCCGAAAATATCTTCGCAAACGGCCTGTTGGCGGCGATGATCTTTCGAAGAGTTGCCATGGCTACAGTCAATAATAAGCCGCGCATTTTGACCTGAATTATGCAATTGCTGCTCACACTGGCTCACACTATTGGCATCATAGTTTGGCTGCTTACCGCCTCGCAAAATAACGTGACCATCAGGGTTACCTGCGGTTTGCAATAAAGCCACTTGACCTTGTTGATTGATCCCAATGAACCGATGGCTGCTTGCGGCAGATTTCAGCGCATTAATCGCTACATCTAGCTTTCCATCCGTACCGTTTTTGAAGCCGACAGGCATTGATAACCCAGAAGCCATTTCACGGTGGGTTTGCGACTCTGTAGTTCGAGCGCCAATTGCAGACCAAGTTACCAGCTCAGATAAATATTGCGGGCTAATAGGGTCAAGCGCTTCAGTAGCTACCGGTAGTTCAAGTTCTGCTAACCAGATCATTAACTCACGCGCTTGGCGCAAACCTTTGTCAACGTTGAATGACTCATCCATATCTGGATCATTGATTAAACCTTTCCAGCCCACCGTCGTTCTAGGCTTTTCAAAGTAAACACGCATCAAGATGTAAAACTCATCGCTCAGCTCATCGTGTAACTTTTTTAGTTTTAATGCGTATTCTTTCGCAGCATCGATATCATGAATTGAACACGGCCCTGTCACCACCAGCACTCGGTTATCTCGTTTATGAACAATATCTGCAACGGTCTTTCGCGCATCAACAATGTATTGATAAGCGTGTTGCGACAACGGCAGCTGCTGCTTTAACGCCTCAGGTGTTACGAGCACCTGCTCTGAACTAATATGAACATTGTTGATGGTATCTTGTTGCATTTGTCTCACCTGAGTATTGGCTATTTACTAAATTTTGCAATGCTGTACTGCTACACCATTACATCGTTGTGACAATATGCCCTGATGAAGTGACAATATCAAGTAAAAGATTTTAATAGTCCTAAAAACACAAAAAACCGCCTCGAGGGCGGTTTCTTGTGCGAACACAGCATTATGTTTTTTCGGAAACTAGTTTTACTTAGTTGCCAACTTCTCACGGATACGCGCAGACTTACCTGAACGCTCACGTAGGTAGTAAAGCTTAGCGCGACGAACACGACCACGACGCTTCACATCAATGCTTGAAATTAGAGGGCTGTGCGTTTGGAAAGCACGCTCAACACCTTCACCATTAGAGATTTTACGTACAGTGAAAGCAGAGTGAAGACCACGGTTACGCTTAGCGATAACCACACCTTCGAACGCCTGTAGACGCTCTTTGTTACCTTCTTTTACACGTACCTTAACGACAACTGTGTCACCAGGGCCAAACTCAGGTACGTCTGTTTTCATTTGCTCATCGTTGAGCATTTTAATGATGTTGTTCATATTTACTCCGTCCTAGTAATAACTGAGCTGCGACTATTCACTTTGATTCATTTGTTCAATGAACTGTTGCAGTAATGTCGTTTGTTCGTCAGTCAGAGCTAGATTTTCAATTAATTCTGGTCGTCTGAGAAAAGTTCTACCGAGACTTTGCTGTAAACGCCAGAGTCGAATTTTTTCGTGGTTGCCACTTAACAATACTGGGGGAACTTCCATCCCATCCAAGGTTTCAGGACGCGTGTAGTGAGGACAATCCAGCAACCCGTCAGAGAAAGAATCTTGCTCTGCAGATGCTTGTTTACCTAGAACACCAGGAATCAAGCGCGATACTGAATCGATTAATGTCATTGCAGGTAACTCACCGCCCGAAAGCACGTAATCACCGATTGACCATTCTTCATCTACTTCAGTTTGGATAATTCGCTCATCAACACCTTCATAGCGTCCACAAACTAGTACCAAACTGTCTGATTTTGCCAACTCTTCAGCGCCGCGCTGATCCAGCTTACGACCTTGAGGAGATAGGTAAATCACTTTTGCGCCTTCACCAGCTGCAGCTTTTGCAGCATGAATGGCATCTCTTAGCGGTTGCACCATCATCAACATACCGGGGCCACCGCCATAAGGTCGGTCATCCACAGTATTGTGTTTATCATGGGTGAAATCTCTTGGATTCCACGTTTGCAACTCTAATAAGCCCTTGTTGACGGCTCGACCCGTGACTCCATAATCAGTAACGGCACGAAACATTTCGGGAAACAGGGTAACGACCCCTAACCACATATGTTGTACCTCGACTAAAAGTCAGGATCCCAATCCACGACTATCTGTTTTGCCGTCAAGTCCACTTTTTGAATGAACTGTTCGGTGACAAAAGGGATCATACGTTCCGTTTTGCCAAAGCCATCTTTTGCGTTGGCTTTCACGAGTAAGACATCATTTGAACCCGTCTCGACGATTTCTTGAACCTTACCCATGTTATAGCCAGTTGAGTTAATCACTTCA
Source organism: Shewanella gelidii (assembly GCF_014647855.1). Classification (GTDB taxonomy): domain Bacteria; phylum Pseudomonadota; class Gammaproteobacteria; order Enterobacterales; family Shewanellaceae; genus Shewanella; species Shewanella gelidii. The sequence continues at coordinate 342,674 of NZ_BMPZ01000001.1, forward strand.
CACCCAATCAAATCACGCCAGTAGAATTCATCTTCTGGAAGCTGTTCCATTTGTTCAACGGCAATGCCGATCTCACAATTGGTTAACTCTTGTGCTTTTTCACGGGTGGTAACACCTTCAAGCTCAGCAACAACTGCTTTACCTTGATAGCGCCACTGGACAACCTTCACTTCGCGCCATTCGCCTTGCTCTTTAATCAACCAAGGTGAATAGTCAAAAATACCTTCAACAGAATCGGTATAGGTGGTGATTTTCATCCAACCTTTGATGCCGTAACTGGCTCCTAATTTGCCAAGTACAACAGGTTGTTGATTACTGCTCATCAATCTATACCTTTACGCTATTAAGCCGCAGCTTTAGCGTCTTTGATTAGCTTAGCTACACGCTCTGAAGTAGCAGCGCCAGTAGCAACCCAATGCTCAATACGCTCAAGATCGATACGTAACGTTTCTTCTTGGCCTTTGGCTAGTGGGTTAAAGAAACCAACACGCTCGATGAAACGACCGTCACGGGCGTTACGGCTGTCAGTAACTACGATGTTGTAAAATGGACGCTTTTTAGCGCCACCACGAGCTAAACGAATGGTAACCATGCGTTTTTTATCCTCTAATGATTTGCTTATGTTCAAGCAAAAATAAAAACTGGAACCCCGTGTTCGCGAAGAGCCCCAGAAAGAAAGCCGGAAGATTTTACCTGACTTTTCAACTAATGCAACAAAAATCCGGCGATTCCTAGTGCTGCAAAGCGTTTTACCTAAGGTAAAAACAAGCCAAAATTTGGTTTATAAATTGATTTAGCGACCCGGCATCTTCATGCCTGGTGGTAACATCCCACTCATTCCGCGCATCATTTTCTTCATGCCGCCTTTACCTGACATTTTCTTCATCATTTTTTGCATCTGAGTAAATTGCTTTAAAAGGCGGTTAACATCTTGAATTTGCGTACCTGACCCCATCGCAATACGACGCTTACGAGAGCCCTTAATAATATCAGGACGTTTACGTTCTCCGGGCGTCATTGAGTTAATGATCGCTTCCATTTGCCCCGTCATTTTGCCATCTTGCACTTGTGCGAGTGCCTCTGGTGGCAATTGGCCAACACCGGGTAGCTTCTCAATCATGCTCATCATGCCGCCCATATTCTTCATCTGATTGAGCTGCTCTCTGAAATCTTCTAAATCGAAGCTGCCGCCTTTCTTCACTTTAGAAGCAAGTTTTAGCGCCTTATCTTTATCGACACCACGCTCAACTTCTTCAATCAATGACAGAACGTCACCCATTCCTAGAATCCGTGAAGCAACACGATCAGGATGGAATGCTTCTAGTGCGTCGGTTTTCTCACCAACACCTAAGAATTTAATTGGTTTGCCAGTAATATGGCGAATCGACAACGCCGCACCGCCACGCGCATCACCGTCAACCTTGGTCAAAACAACACCGGTCAGCGGAAGCGCTTCATTAAATGACTTTGCTGTATTGGCAGCATCTTGACCCGTCATGGCGTCAACAACAAAAAGCGTCTCTACCGGGTTGACGGCCGCATGAAGCTCTTTGATCTCGTCCATCATCGCTTCATCTACATGCAAACGACCCGCGGTATCGACAATAACAACATCGATGAACTTGAGCTTGGCATGAGCAATCGCAGCCGTTGCGATATCGACAGGCTTCTGAGTCACATCCGATGGGAAAAACTCAACCTCTACTTCACTTGCCAACGTTTCTAACTGTTTAATCGCTGCGGGGCGATAAACATCCGCACTCACCACAAGAACCGATTTCTTCTCTCGAGTTTTTAAAAACTTCGACAGCTTCGCAACACTGGTGGTTTTACCCGCCCCCTGTAGACCGGCCATCATAATGACAGCTGGTGGCTGGGCAGCAAGATCTAGGGATTCATTCCCCTTACCCATAGCGCGTTCAAGTTCTTGCTGAACAATCTTGATGAACACTTGGCCTGGTGTCAGGCTTTTAGAAACTTCCTGTCCAACTGCCCGCTCTTTAACGCTTGCTACAAAGTCACGAACAACAGGCAATGCGACATCTGCCTCTAACAGAGCCATACGCACTTCACGTAACGTCTCTTTAATATTGTCTTCTGTGAGTCGACCGCGACCACTGATATTTTTCAGTGCGCTGGACAGCCTGTCGGATAGGTTCTCAAACATGGTGTAGTACTTACCGTCTTAGAATGTTCATTAATGGGCTGGTATTATAGCGATGCCAGTATAATATGCCACCGCGATACGCAACTTGTGCTGAAGCAAGCTGAGTTTTATTGGCTAGCTCTCATTCTGAAATCATGGAATTTGGCAATTTTTGTTAATATTCAATCAAGGTAAGTTCGCTACACTGCGTCATCGCATGTTTGATTCGTAGTACAGCAAAGAATCCATACTGTTTACGCCCATAGAAATTAAGCGAATCAAATAGTAACTGCTAAAATTTGCCATTGATATCACTGCCCAAACTCCTTTGGGTCATGTTATCCTATGCATAGAAGTAAGTGTCTTGATTTCATCAAGATCACGGTTGGATAACAACCGGGGTTGTCATGCAATTTATGAGTTGTATATCGTTTCTTACAAAATGGTACACAATTGACTTCAAGACATTCAGAGTTGCCCTTTCGCAACACTGAATTCGTCATTCACAATTATTAAATAGGTTCTAACCCAATGGCCATCCTTTCCGCATCAGCTTTGTTGTTTTATTGCATCGCACTGGTCTTAGTGACAAGTAGACTTTTTCATGCTGACGGCCCCAATCGCAAACTTGTTGCCGCATCAGCCGCTGTCGCCGTTGTTCTGCATGGTTTTATCCTATATCAAGCTATCTTTACCCAAGAAGGCCAAAACTTCAGCATTACCAATGTTATTTCTTCTGTCAGTTGGATTATTGCTTTTACTTTTACCCTTGTGATGTCTCGCATCAAGGTCATCGTTGTCGTGCCCGTTGTGTTTGCACTTTCAATGATGTCTGTCGCTTTAATGTGGTTACTGCCACCAAAATATATAACGCAATTCGATGCAAATCCTGCGGTGCTGACCCATGTGGTTTTGTCATTAGTCGCATACAGCGCGCTCATGATTGCCGCGCTTTATGCGATTCAGCTGTCCTTTATTCAGAAAAAACTGAAGCAAAAGCAATTTATGCTTAGCCCTGCAATTCCGCCGCTGATGACGGTCGAAAAACAGCTGTATCACCTCGTTATAATGGGCCTCATTATGTTAAGCTTATCCCTTGCCACTGGCTTTATCTTCCTTGAAGACATGTTTGGTGATGGTAAAGGCCACAAAGCCATTCTATCGATAATGGCTTGGTGTGTGTATGTCGCAATGCTGTGGCAACACTTCAAAGTCGGCTGCAGAATTCGCACAGCAGTCCTCTACACTTTAACTGGCGCATCTTTACTAACCCTCGCTTATTTTGGCGCGAGAGTTGTGAAGGAAGTCATTCTTATTCAATAACTTATTGTTTATTTCGTTAAAGAGGTGAATTGAATAAATTTTCACCTCTGTTGACATCCCCACAAAATATCAGTATCTACATAGTTTCTTAACCACAATGGAGCCCCTTTTTGGACGCTATCTCTACCAGCGCGTTACTGTTTTTCCTATTTATCTTGATTTTGATCTCGGCTTACTTCTCGGGTTCAGAAACAGCAATGATGACACTCAACCGCTATCGTTTACGGCATTTGGCGTCCAATAATCATAAAGGAGCACTGCGAGCATCAAAGCTTCTTGAGCGTCCTGATCGCTTAATTGGCCTCATTCTCATCGGCAATAACTTAGTTAATATTCTCGCGTCTGCAATTGCGACGATTATCGGAATTCGTTTATGGGGAGATGTTGGCGTTGCTATTGCAACTGGAGCCTTGACCTTAGTGGTCCTTATTTTTGCCGAGGTGACACCAAAGACAATTGCCGCATTGCACCCTGAGCGCATAGCTTTCCCATCCAGCTTTTTGCTGCGAGGGTTGCTCATCGTACTCCTGCCGCTCGTAAAAACCGTCAACTTGATCACGTCCGGCTTCTTGCGACTTTTTGGCGTGCGCTCTGTAACCACCCAAGATGCACTCAGCCAGGAAGAACTAAGAACCGTGGTACACGAAGCTGGAGCCTTGATCCCGCAACGTCACCAAGACATGCTTATTTCAATCTTAGATTTAGAAAAAGTCACGGTTGAAGACATTATGGTGCCGCGGTCTGAAATCTATGCCATTAATATTAACGATGATTTTAAGAGCATTAATAAGCAAGTATTTCTAAGCCCAAATACCCGCGTATTACTGTACCGAGATAATATTGATGATGCCGTTGGTTTTGTGCATCTACGTGATGCCTTAAGGTTGCAGTCTAAAGAACAGTTTAGTAAATCTTCATTACTTCGCGCAGTGAAAGAGCTCTACTTTATTCCGGAAGGTACACCACTCAATGTTCAGCTCACCAACTTCCAGCAAAATAAAGAAAAAATTGGTATCGTGGTAGACGAGTATGGCGATATTCAAGGCCTTGTCACTCTGAGTGATATCCTCGAAGAAATCGTCGGCGACTTTACAACCTCAATGGCTCCCGCCGCCAGTGAAGATGTTAATATTCAGCAAGATGGTAGCTATTTAATTGATGCTACAGTGAACATTCGGGAACTCAATAAGGAGATGGATTGGCAATTCCCCACAGATGGTCCCAAAACGTTGAATGGCCTGATCCTCGAATATGTCGAAGATATCCCGCCTCCGAATACAAGTATGCGCCTTGCAGGTTATCCAGTCGAAGTCATCGACGTAGCAGATAACATGGTGAAAACCGTTCGTGTTATTCCCGAGCAATATGAGCCACCAGCAACTTAAAGCTTTGGCACATATGAGAATAAAAAAGGCACCTTTCGGTGCCTTTTTACAAGTTCAATCCTTGCGCCGCTGACCGCTCTATAACGATATATCAATCGTTTAATCGCAATAGACAAATACCGGTACGCTTTATATCAACACACTTTGTTGATTGAACAACTAGCCAGAAATCCGTTTAGTTTTAACGGGAGCACCTTCCACATAAGATTCATAGAACGCTTGTGCTGGCATCGGCTTAGCAAACAGGAATCCTTGCAGGTAATCACAAGCAAGCTGTTGCAGCAGTTGTTGCTGAACTTCAGTTTCGACCCCTTCTGCGACCACTAAGACCTCAAGGTTATGTGCCATGGTAATAATCGCTCGGATCAATGCAACACTGCTCTCATTCGTTTGCAAATCTTGTATGAACGAGCGGTCAATTTTGAGTACATCAATATCCAGTTTTTGTAGATAGGCTAAAGAAGAGTAGCCAACGCCAAAATCATCAATGGCGATATTAATTCCATGCTGACTTAACCGTTCAATTTGTTCTTGAATTGGCGAGCTTAAGTCCATCAAGGTATTTTCAGTAACTTCTAAAAGAATGGCTTGTGGAGGCAAATCTTTGGCCGCGGTTTGCTCAATCCACGCATTTGCCCAATTTCCCCCTTGGTCAATCTGCAAGGGCGATGTATTAACACTGATTTGCACAACGTGGCCGGTTTTTTCATACCATGTTGCAGCATCTGAAATGGCCTGTTTACGAACCCAGTCTCCAATTAACCCTATCAAACCGCTACTTTCCGCAACTTCGATAAACTCCCCTGGTGAAACGAGTCCGCGTTTGGGGTGATTCCAGCGGATCAAGGCTTCAGCTTTCGCGGCACATTGTCCATCAAGACTAAAAATAGGCTGGTAATACAATTCAAATTGTTCTTCCCGAATTGCAATTCTTAAGTCTTCAATCAATCGGCGTTTTTCCAGTGCTTCATCTTCCATAAGGTAAGAGAAAAACTCATACCGATTTCGACCTTTATTCTTAGACAAATACATAGCCTGATCCGCATGTTTCACTAAGGAGTCAACCGTTGTTCCGTCGCTTGGGAAAAAGGTAAGCCCGATACTGCCAGTCACATATATTTCTTCATTCTTAATCATGAAGCGTTGCATTAAGCTTGTTTTGACAACCTCTGCAATTTGGCAAGCTCTGCCCTGCTCACAAATGCCTTCTATGATCAAAGTAAACTCATCTCCGCCCAGCCGTGCGACAGTATCTTTGCTTCGAACACATCGAGTTAAACGTTTCGCAACCTTCTTGAGCAGCAAATCACCATAGTCATGACCAAGGGTATCATTGACCTCTTTGAACCCATCGAGATCTAAAAAAATCAACGCAAATTTCATATCTTTGGTGTCGATTAATGACTGGAGTTTTTCATAGAAAAAACGACGATTGGGCAAGTGTGTTAGACCATCTTTATAGGCATATTCGTGCAATTGCACGTTAGCTGCTTCTAACTCTTCAGTGCGCTCCTTCACTTGGCTTTCGAGTAACTTATCGCGCTGCTCAATTGTATGTAACATCCCATTAAAGCAGGAGGTTAAATCAGCGATTTCATCTTGAGATAGTTCTTGCGCTCGCAGGCTATAATCATTTGAAGTCGTTACATTTTCAGCAACACTCGCTAAATGTAATAACGGATTTAGAAAGCGTTTTCGAAGGAGTAGAGATAAGAAGAAGCTCACACCAAACGTCACAAACAACAGTAACAGTAAAAACTGACTGTAGAACGCTACGTGCTCTTTGACATAGCTATCATCGGCTTGGATCCGAAGGAAGCCATAGTCTTGCCCCTCAAGGCTTAATACCGTTGTAATGAGAACGGTTTCTGTCGGATCTTGCGCCACTTGCGCATCCGAATTCGAGCCTTGCGCAGCAATTGCGAGTGTATTGCCCTGCGGGCCAGTCACACTGACAGAAACAACATCAGAACGCAGCAAAATTGGATTGATAAGCTCTTGAATGGCATCCTGATCATCAAATAACACAGCTGCAGTAATATTTGCGGCAAGCATTTCACCTAAGGTATTTAAACTCGCAACTTGTTCACGCTTTGCAGTGCTAAGTTCATACGCACTAAACACCGATGCGACCATAGCAGTCGATACAATCGCAACGCTCATTAAGATGAATAGCAGCTTCTTACTAATCGTATTTAAAGAGAAGAGTTGCTTCATCGCATCACCTCTCCAACACTCGGCCTAAACGCAAAACGCGGGAGCTCATCGAGATCCCGGAGAGCTTTAGTTTTTTAGGGGAAACTTCAAAACGGATCTTACCGCCTGATAGGAAGAATCGAATTTGTCCCCCGGCTTCGATAAAACCTTCACTCTCTCCGACCACCATAACGTTATATAATTCTTTATTGTCCACACCTGCCCACGCCGGCATTGTCGCAGCGGTAATGAACAATAAACTACATGATTCAAGCGATTGAGCAGTTAAATCGACAACGATAGATTCAATTGGTGCGCCACTTACTTTTTGCCCTTTAAGAACTTTACCTGCAACCTCAATAAAACTCGCATCTGGACTGCATATAGAAAATGCTGGCGATGCCGCAGGCTCAGGGCTCCACTCGCCATAACGAGCAAAGTTAAATAAAAAACCAGCCTTTAACGCGTACTCTTTATCAACTGCAGCAACACTCTCACCTAAAAGCAAGAGTGTTAAGAGCAATCCGCTAAACAGCCTTTTCAACGTTCTCATCGCTCCCTTAAAAATCAGCAGTGATTTTGATGGTATAGCTTTCATCAATGAAATTGGCAATCGTGTAGGTTTCAGAGGTATTGCCATATTCAACATGAGAACCAGCAAACAGGTTTTTACCTGTCAATGACAGTTTCCATACTGAATTAAGTTGCCAATTCCAAGCAATATCCATCGCCGTGAATGTGTCCGTTTGATATGCATCGCTATTTTCCACTCGCACTGTAGCAAATACATTGTGATGTTCTAAAAAATCTACATCAGCTTTTGCAAATAACTGTCGGCTCGTTGAATCAAAGCCGATCGCAGGGAACGTATCATCGGGCATATCGTACTCAAACGTATTATAGCTATAACCCAATTCGCCACTAAAATAGTCAGTTGGCTGCCACGACAAGACAATATCGACTCCCTCGGTCATCAACTCAGCTTCAGAAACCACATTAAAATCAATCCGAGTTTCGCTTAATGCTTGTACCGCTTCGTTAACCATCCCTAATTGCAACAATGCGAGCGCGGGAATGAACTGCTCTAAGTTTGGATCAGAGCGGATGACAGCAACATCTTCAGCTAAGGTATGATAAGCAGATACGTCCAAGGCCCATTGTGCCTTCGATATACGATAACCCAGCTCATATGACAGCGACGTCTCCGGCTTAACGGCATCATTACCATTTAAGAATGTTTTGACACGATACGCATCAATTAAAGGCACGCCCGTCGGCATCACCTCACCGATTCTTCGACCTTGAACCGCAAAGTTATCATTAAATTCAATTAAGGTAGGTATACGAACGGTTTGTGAGATCGAAGTCCACAATGCCTGTTGCTCACTAAAGGTCCACATCATACGGGCGAGCGGTTGTGTCTCCCATCCGGTTAACTCATTGTGCTCACTCTTGGCACCAAAGATCAGTGAAAGTTCGTCAGGGATGAGTGCCACTTGAGCTTGAATAAACGCACCATACTGCTCTAATGCATCATATTCACGATCACTGGTTAAAAATACGCTTTCATCGAACTCAACAACGTTTTTGCGGTAATTAACGCCCCAGTCGATTTGCCAATCATCGACTAAAAAGTTCATTTGATAATCTAAATCGAGCGCTTCATATTCTTCTTGCAAAAATGCTTGGGTGCCGCTCTGCTTTAACCAAGATGCCTGCAGCATCTGATTCGCATCTGCAGAAATGCGATTCTCAACCCGCGCCATAAAGCGTGCATCTGTCCGTTCAAGAATTCCGCTACGCGCAATATTTGCATTCGTTTCATCAAGTACACCACGATAATTCTGACCTAAATCAGACTCTGTCAAATTGCCTTGGATCATCACTGACCATTCATCACTGGGCGTCAAGTCCATTCGCGCACCAAAAGAATGCTGCTCAGTCGTATCCACAGGTGCGACTTCTATACCTTTTGACGAACGGTTACCATCACGCACATGGCCATGGATACGATAACTGCCTTTATTGCTAATATCGCCACCATAACGAAGGTTTGCATCGAAATTAATTTGATCACCAGCACTAATGTCGGCGTGTAAGCCTCGGGAATCAATGCTGTTTTTGGTAATTATATTAATCACTCCATTATTGGCATTGGTTCCCCATAACTGCCCACCTTGACCACGAATCACTTCAATTCGTTCAATGTCATACAGCGGAACGTTCAAGGTTTCCCAATAAACCGCCGCAAATTTAGGCGTGTAAAAGCTCTGGCCATCGACCATGACAAGCATTTTGCTGGAAAATCGTGATGCGACGCCTCGAGCAGAAATAGCCCATTGATTATTATCAAGCTGCCGAACAGCAAGGCCAGGCACCATTTTTAATGCTTCGGGAATTGATGTTGCCCCTGACCGTACAATTTGCTCATTGGTTAATACATAAATCGAGGATGCGGTTTCAAATGCAGATTGCGCACGCTTCATCGCTGAAGTGACTTGCACATCCATTGCCATGAGAGCATCGAGGTCTAAATCAGGCAGAGTATCTTCTGCACTGACTAATGGGGATATAACAAATAATGAACAGACTAACTTTGACAAAATCTTCAATGGACTGCCTCCGACCAGTGTCATAAAACTGAAACATTCCATTGTATTGCGTATTGCATTCCAAAAGATATATCTAATATATTTTAGCGATATCTAGTTCACAAAAACTCGTAGCAACTTACTTAATATTAGTGGAAAAAATCAATTCGTGGGTAACAAAGCCAGATGCCACAAGCATCAAACCTTGCGTTAAACACGGATTTTGTATGCAAGTATAGAAAGCTTATGCCGCTACATCTCATTATCTTGCGTTAATATTGCAATTATTTGATCTGCAACACAGGATAGCCCCAACCCTTCTCTCCAGCATGCACAGGTTCTTGGGTTAAGTACTGATAAATCGTTGGTGCAAGGGAACCATTTTCGCCAACACTCAATCTTGGCTTATCCTGCGCCACACCAGCGCCCCACAGTCCAATGAAAGCATCTTTTTCTAGGTAACTCTCTCCTGCGTGACGTCCGGGTACTTTTGTGTTGTAACCCATGCCTGGTAACGGGAATAGGTTGATAGTCCCCGCCCTGGGCTCTTGATATAGCTGAATCAATTGATTTACCGAATCAGGTTTCGGTGAACCGAGGCTCACCTCTCGCCACTGAGCGGCAGTGCACCACTTTTGCTGTTGGCTGTGAGAGAGGCATGTTTGAATTAACTCCTGACGCCAAGCCGATGCAACCGTCGACGCAGGATTCAAATAGACGTTGTTATCTCGAACACCAAGTAATACAGGCTCACTTGCCGTGAGTGAATAATAGCTGATGAACTTGTCTTTCAATTCAATTATTTCATCATGACGCTTGCCATATCGATGGCCGACAAGGCGAACTTTACAAGACAAGTCACCACAATCATCTTCGCGCACTACCATATAATCAAGAGAGTCTTTCAGCCGCATAGCGAGTTCATCAACTAAGGGAATACTTAAGATCGGTGCCGTATCATTCAGTGGCGCCTTTACCTTGTTGTGGCTGGCGGCAATTGGTCGCCACTGTTGTAGCTCAGAGTACTGCGGCTGAACATGCCAGCCCTGACTCGAATTAAACAAATCAAGCATATAATTGCCGCCTGCAGTGGAAGCAACCACAATGTCAACATCTCTCATACTCGGAGGATTCATCGCGTTCGTTAGCTTTGGCCCTTCACCCTCGTCAGATGAAATTTTACGGACTTCTATTGCTACGTCGTACTCGGCTGCAAGAGGCTCAAGCGCAACCTCTTCTGGATTTATGATTTGATAAACTGGCGTTAAACCATGGTCTCCTGCCATTCCCCAAAGCGTTTTGTCAGCAACACCAGCATGTGTATACGCATTGCTATATTGCTGCAACCAATAATCCAGTCGATTCAGCTCTCCGGTCGGCGCAATTATTTCGTCACTAAATGGCCCTTTAAAGTGAGCAAAATGATCAGGCCACGGATTATAAATTAACGTATAGTCTGGTAGGCCGTTAAAAGCGATATCACCATAATCATTCAGCGCCTCAAGCAACTCCCAATAAAGGGTGAATTTTGCAAAAAAACGCCAATTCGACATCGAACTAAACCGCTCGATTTGTGCTAATAGCTTTGCTCGATGTTGCCTCAGCTTTACCTCGGCTTTGCCACGTACTTGTAACTCTCTTAAACAACGTTTTTCACCGAAATCTCGCTGTTTCTCACCAATAGCAAGATTTAACAGCGCATCGTAACTTGTATGCGCATACCAATCATATTGTGCATTGCAGTTCAGTGTATTTAGATGATGTAAACGCTCAAACATCGTTTTGACTTGGTTCTCTTCGACTAAACGATCTAACTGCAATGCATCGTTACCATAGAAGTAATAAGCGCGATCTTTATCTCGATCCACAAAATGGAAGTTAGGAATACCAGTCCCCATTTCCCCAGAAACTTTCGCTCCTGTTTTAACTATCGGTAAATTGCGCACTGAGATCGTTGGCGTAGACGCAATACCATGCTGAACTATCCCAGCACGCTGTGTGCGATAGAGTTGCTTAAAGAATGGTAGGTAATGCGCATCCTCATAGGGTGATTGCAAGCGCTGAAGGAAGTCCACTTGCTGCGTATACGTTATAGGCTTCATCCCAGCCGAAGTGGATTGAGACTGTAGCTTATGCTGAGCAAATGCTTGCTGGATAAATGGGAAGTGAGGATTGACTAACCCCTCAAGCAAGCCTTGCTGCAATCCATCAACAACAATTTGCACAGCGAGTTTTCTTTCATTCTGTGACTGCAAAAACTCAACGACGTCATGGGGGGTTTGCTTAAAACTTGAGTTGAGCCAAGCTTTTAATTGCTGCTTGCGGTGAATTTCATTCGCATACTGTCGATACGCTTTTAAAACATTTAACCGAACAAAGTCTATTAAGCTGACCGTGACGGCTTCTGCTGTATTCTCATCCTCAACGACATGCTGCACAGCTTGTTTGATATCGCCGTCATCCATGGAGCTCAACAATTTTTTTAAAGCGTCAATTAGAATAGGACGAACTTGCTCAATAACCTTTTGATCTGCTGCGGAATTTGTTAAATATTGATAATGCTCGGGTAGCTGACCATCGTCTTGCCAAGTACCAATGTCTACCAGCGCATCATAAACAATCAAAATTGCACTTATCGTGTCACGACTCAATGGAAACACAGACTTGTGTTCACCAGCTGGAGCAGTATGCTCTGACTCAGCAAAGCTAGACTCAGTGATTTGAAATAGAGAATGCTCATATTGAGTTAACGCTGCTGGCGAATAGTTTTGCTGCATATACGCCTTGAACAGATCCCCTTCAGCGACGCCAGTATAGCGGTCATAAAACATCCGCAAAAAATAAACCAGTGGGATAGCATAGGTTGGGTCAGAAATTTGCACTAACAGCCGCTGTTTTAGCTGGCGATCAATGGGAAGCGTTAATATATAAGCATCTAACGTCATACCAGCAACAAGAAAAACACTCGTATCTCGAACCAGTCGTTGTGAAAACTGCCAAGTATCCTGTAGCTGGTTTTTAAGCACGCCGGCGTACGTGATGACTCCACCAAAAATAGGGACATCTTTTAAACTTGGCTTTGCCACAGCAGAAAGGCTCCAAAGCATCGCTGGGAGCATGGTCGCAACCCCAAACGTCAGCACACGCTTCACATAGTGATTTCGCACCATTCTGGCCGTAAACTTCATGCTTTCTCCGAATTCAATTCTACGCCCTTTAATTGAGAGCATAGTAATCCACAAAGCTAAACAATTGAAGTGTTTAGAATAAATTGCAACCACTGTGGTTTTAGTCACATAGTCTCAATTGACACGCAAAGGTAAAAATAGATTCAACTTGAGGCGATCGCGCCTCACTCACCTCGTCAGTCACGAAGCCACATCTTTTTTTCTTGCAGCTTCAAGTGCGCGACGCTTCTCGATAGCTAAAGGCTTAATCGTTTGCGCGAGCTGCTGCTCTAAGCCAAACATAAAGTAGAGTTCCGCCATAAGGAAAAATGGGCCAATTAACAATTGATTTATATCATCTGCAAATGCTGGTTTTGCCTTCTCATAATGATGCCCTACAAATTGTATCGCCCATGCAATAATAAACACGCTCACGGCAATCCAAATCGCGTACTCGCTTTGCGCTACCCATGCACTTGTGAGCAAAACAGGAAGAATAAATAGAGTTAAGCCAAACGCCAGTTTTACATGCAAAATAAAATAGTAAACAAGAACAACTGCTGCAAATACCACGGCAAGGCTTATCGACACACCAACGCCCAAATCAAAATCAACGAGACTTAGTGCCAAAAACAGTGACCAAATAATAAGTGGAACGCCAACAAAATGGGTCTGAATATTCTTCGGGTTAAGGTGCACGCTTTTATATGTGGCGAGTTGTTCTACAGCAGATTTCATATCGCAATTCCTTGCCTTGTCATTATTAGTATTTTCTTAATCTACTCGATTCTTAGCAAACAAAAAAGGCGCCATTGGCGCCTTTCATCTTTGTAAACAGTTAGAGCATCCTACTCTATGACCACTGTCGCAGTCACATAATGTTGTTCATCTGCAATCGACAGAAATAACTGCATCCCACCTATTTGCTTTAATCGCGCTGTGGCACCACCATTTAATGTGATGACAGGCGCTCCGAAATCGTTATTAGACACATCAATATGCTGAAATGACACACCACGGCCAATTCCCGTTCCCAAAGCCTTGGCTGCCGCTTCTTTTGCAGCAAACCGCTTCGCAAAATAACGCACCGGTTGCTGACTGCTCGCGAAAATTGCCTGCTCATGTGGTGTAAGTACACGCTCAACAAGCCGAGGGCTTCGCTGAATTGCAGCATCTATTCGAGCGATCTCAACAATATCGGTGCCAAGCCCTACAATTGCCATTGCGTTATTCTCCGCGGCGGCCTTCAATCATTAATTGCTTCATATCTCGCACTGCTTTGTCTAAACCATCAATTGCAGCACGCGCGACGATAGCATGACCAATGTTTAACTCATACAACTCTGGAATTGCAGCTATGGGTTTGACATTGTGATAATGCAACCCATGACCAGCATTCACGACTAACCCTTGCGCATGAGCATATGTTGCCATCGTACGGATCCGTTCAAACTCGGCTAATTGCTCTGCATCAGTTTGGGCGTCGGCGTAACAGCCTGTATGGATCTCAATATAAGGCGCACCAACCGCAACAGCCGCATCTATTTGCGTCTGGTCTGCATCAATAAACAGTGACACCTTAATTCCGGCCTCAGTGAGTCGCATCACGGCTTGCTTCATTTTCTCGAGTTGTCCGGCTACATCGAGCCCCCCCTCAGTCGTTAACTCCTCGCGCTTTTCTGGCACTAGGCAGACATAAGCAGGTTTCACTTCACAGGCGATTGAGAGCATCTCTTCGGTGACCGCAATCTCAAGGTTCATGCGGGTTTTTAGCGTCTTTGCCAAGGTGTATACATCACGATCGATAATATGGCGGCGATCTTCGCGCAAATGAATCGTAATCCCTTCAGCGCCCGCATGCTCTGCAACGGCTGCAGCATGAATTGGGTCAGGGTAGTTTGTGCCTCGGGCCTGGCGCAAAGTCGCGATATGATCGATATTGACGCCCAATAGAATTCTGCTCAACGGATACTCCTTGGTCATAGTGTGAGGCTCATTAAGATTCTAGTTTGCATTGTACTGTGAGCCCTTTGAAATTACATCGAAGACTTGTAAATAATTCAACTCGAACTTTGTTGGAACAGTTGCCGGCTAGCAAGTGGTTTACCACCTAGGAGTGGGCTGAACAACGAACGCATCAAGTACTTCGCTTGACGCTCATACTTTAAATTCAATTGCTGGCGCTGGAGTTGAAGCAACATTTCTCCCTGAAAAATTTGACTCGCTTCTTGCGTATATTTCTGGTTTTCTCGAGCCATAGTGACCGGTTGAAACCCCTGTTCTAGTTGCAGACAGTATAAGTTTTCTGCGCAAATATCATCACCATAAACATCGATATTTAAAGCTGGCATCGCACCGAGTTCAAGCAGCAGCGCTTTCTCAAAATATCGCAAATCTGCTTGCTGAAATGACGAGGCTAACGCCATCAGGGTTTGGTGGTAACTTACAAAAAGGTTTTCCGCACCGTGGTATGAGCTGAGACAACGAACACATAACTCATTCAAATACATTGCTGCGTATAGTGGATTGCCTTGAATTGGGACTGCTGGTGATGCGGGTTCGATTTGATAGGCGTTTTTTAATTCAGACTTGCCAGAAATTTCAAATAATAGGGGTTGAAACGGTTGAATAATACTTTTAATCGACCGCTTCCCAGAACCGAGCCTAGCTACGGCATCCACCCGTCCAACCCCATCAACAAGCAAGTTAAGCAAAACACTTGTTTCGCGGTAGGGCCGGTGGTGCAGAATATAGCCGCGCTTCATCGGCGTTTAACTATTCTTCGCCATAACCTAGACTGCGTAATGCCCGTTCGTCATCAGCCCAGCCCGATTTAACTTTGACCCAAACTTCTAAGAAGACTTTGTTATCAAATAGCTCTTCCATATCTATCCGTGCTTGAGTCGCTATTGTACGAATACGCTCACCATTTTTACCAATGACCATTCGCTTCTGACCTTTTCTCTCCACAAGAATAAGCGCATTGATTTGATAAACCCCATTCTCCATCATTTTAAACTGTTCAATTTCAACAGTTGCATCATAGGGCAACTCATCGCCAAGAAAACGCATCAGCTTTTCACGAACAATTTCTGAAGCCATAAAGCGCTGAGAGCGGTCTGTGACATAATCTTCTGGAAAATAATGCGGGCACTCAGGCAGGCACTCCTTTGCGAGTTCCATGATCCGAGTGACATTCGTGCCTTTCGTTGCGGAAATAGGAAGAATTTCATCAAACTCGAACTTTTTAGAAATTGCTTCTAAGTATGGGAAAAGTGACTCTTTATCCTCGATATTATCAACTTTATTAATGGCGAGAATCACCTTACGCTCTTCTTCTCCGCCACCAAGCTTCTTTAATACCATTTCGTCATCATCGGTCCATGTCATTCCGTCAACAACAAACACGACCATCGCGGCATCGCCTAATGAACTTGCGGCAGCACGGTTCATCAAGCGGTTAATGGCTCGTTTTTCTTCGATATGCAGACCTGGCGTATCGACAAAAACGATTTGTGTATCCCCTTCAGTATGGATCCCCATAATACGGTGACGCGTTGTTTGTGGTTTTTTCGAGGTAATACTGACCTTTTGCTGCAAAAGACGATTGAGCAAGGTTGACTTACCCACATTGGGGCGACCAACGATCGCCACCATACCGCAATACGTCACCTCAAAATTAGGCGTCGCATTATCTTGATTCATCTGTGCTAACAAATCATCTAGACTTGGTTCCTGTTCGGGGACTCCCGCTGGCAAGTCTGTTTTTTTGGTCATTTTTTCAGTAACTCCAATACCTGAGCCGCCGCTATCTGCTCAGCTTTTCTTCTTGAGGGTGCCACACCGATAACGGCATCTTTTAAGCCGTCGATACGACACTCTACGGTAAATGTTTGATCATGTGCCTCACCTTCTACACTGACGACTTGGTAAACAGGCAGAGGCTTTTTAAAACCTTGTAAGTGCTCTTGCAAACGAGTTTTGGCATCTTTTTGATTTACACCAGGCTGAATTTCTTCAAGCCGCTTGGCATACCACTCCAGCAAAATAATGCGTATTTTCTCGAGATCAGAATCAAGATAAATGGCGCCAATAATGGCCTCGACGGCATCGGCTAAAATAGATTCACGGCGAAAGCCGCCACTCTTTAACTCACCAGGTCCTAATTTTAAATAATCGCCTAATTTAAATTCTTGTGCGATTTTGGCCAATGTATCACCACGTACAAGTGTTGCTCGCATACGGCTCAAGTCTCCCTCTGTCGCTTTGGGAAACTGGTGATAAAGCGCATCTGAAATCACAATGGAGAGTATTGAATCTCCGAGGAATTCAAGGCGCTCATTATGCTTATTCGCTGCGCTACGATGAGTCAGCGCTTGCTTTAAAAAATCAAGGTTATTAAATTCATAACCCAATGTTCGACATAATCGAGGAAAGTTTTTCACCGGCTCCATTTTAAATAATTCCACCTACACGGCTAAAGCGAACATTGGTCGGCAACCAAGTTGGGAGAAAATCAGATGGCTGATTTCCAAATTCAAAACTAATCCATATTGCGGTCGCTTTACCGACTAAGTTTTCTTCAGGAACAAACCCCCAGAATCGACTGTCAGTACTATTATCACGGTTATCACCCATGACAAAATACTGACCTTCAGGCACAACAAACTCGCCCGCTTTTAAGCCTGGCGCTCGATGGTAGTAGCCAATGGGGTCCGGGCGTCTTGGGTTCACTAAAATATCATGGGTAACATCACCCAATTGCTCTTCAAAGCGTAATAAAGACACGCCACGCTGCTTAAACTCACCTTCGTTCACAGCGCTTCGCTGGATTAGCTTAGGCTTTGGACAATTCGTCGGAGCTTTACAAGCTTCTTGAATATAGAGCTGTTTATTACGATAGATAACTTTGTCACCTGGTAGGCCAATCACCCGTTTGATGTAATCAATTCGCGTATCTTCAGGAAATTTAAACACAACCACATCACCGCGTTTGGGGTCATCCATATCCACTAATTGATTACGCCAAACCGGATCTTTCAATCCATAAGTAAACTTTTCGACGAGAATAAAATCACCCACCAACAGTGTCGGCATCATTGAGCCCGATGGTATTTGAAACGGTTCATATAAGAATGAACGCAAAATCAAAACAAAGGTAATCACAGGAAAAATTGATCGGGCCGTTTCAACAACAACAGGCTCTTGGGTAATTTTATCTGCTACTTCTTCGGTGATTGTTGCTTCTGTTGCTTGCGCTACAGCAAGGCGCTCTCGCCGCTTAGGTGCCCACAACATGGCATCAACAGCCCAGATAAGACCACTGCCCAAGGTCACTAATACCAAAATAATGGAAAAATAGGCTGCCATGTATTTCTAACTCCCGCCTGAAAATGAAAAAGGGATAATCAACCCTTATGTAAAGCTATCTTAACAAGTCGCGTTATCGAGTTGCAAAAGCCAGAAGCACATCTGTGATGGCTCTGATAACACGTCACATTATTCTAACGAAATAGTCGCACTAGCCTGAACTTTAGATTGTATGTAAATCTTTCTATCACGCGATTAAATCACTCAATACCAAAAGGCTAAAAACAATTAAAGCGCCGCAAGTAGCGGCGCCTTAATCTCTTGATTTCAAAAGGTCAGACTGAATTAATCGCTTAATTTAAGCACGGCAAGGAAGGCTTCTTGTGGAACTTCCACATTACCGACTTGCTTCATGCGTTTCTTACCTTCTTTTTGCTTACTCAATAGTTTTTTCTTACGTGAAACATCACCACCATAACATTTTGCAGTAACGTCTTTACGCATTGCTTTCACGTTAGAACGCGCGATAATCTGGCTACCAACAGCCGCTTGAATCGCGATATCGAACATCTGTCGTGGAATCAGCTCTTTCATCTTCTCAACCAATGCGATACCACGATGACGAATATTAGAACGATGGATCACCATTGCTAGCGCATCCACACGATCGCCATTAATTAAAATATCTAAGCGCACCATATCTGCCGGTTCAAAGCGAATGAAGTTATATTCCAATGACGCGTAGCCACGACTGGTTGATTTTAATCGGTCAAAGAAGTCCATCACAACTTCAGCCATCGGCAATTCGTACGTTACGGCAACTTGGTTGCCGTGATAAACCATATTGGTTTGTACGCCGCGTTTTTCAACACATAAGGTGATCACATTACCCAAATAGTCTTTTGGCACCAGCATATTAGCTTCAACAATCGGCTCTCGAATCTCTTCAATATTGTTGATTGCTGGTAAACCCGATGGATTATCAACATATAAAACTTCACCATTGGTCATTTGTACTTCATAAACAACCGTTGGCGCAGTAGTGATCAGGTCAAGGTTATACTCACGCTCTAAACGCTCTTGAATGATCTCCATGTGCAACAGGCCAAGGTAACCAATCCGGAAACCAAACCCTAACGCCGAGGATGACTCTGGTTCGAAAAACAGCGATGCATCATTCAAACTAAGTTTATTGAGCGCTTCACGGAAGCTTTCAAACTCATCCGTAGAAATCGGGAATACACCCGCATAAACTTGAGGCGTAACCTTTTTGAATCCTGGCAATGGCTCTTCAGCACCATGCTTAGCATGTGTCAGCGTGTCACCAACTGGCGCACCATGGATCTCTTTAATTCCAGAAATCACAAAACCTACTTCACCGGCTTTGAGCTCCGGTGTATCGGTTTGCTTTGGTGTGAATATACCTACGCGGTCAGCGTTATAGTTTTGACCAGTCGACATCACTTTAAATTTGTCACCTTTCTTCAAGATGCCATTTTTAATACGCACCAATGAAACAACGCCAAGATAGCTATCGAACCATGAATCAATAATCAAGGCCTGCAAGGGACCGTCAAGGTCGCCTTCTGGTGGTGGAATATCGGCGACTATGGTTTCAAGTACATCTTCAATACCTAAACCCGTTTTCGCAGAGCAACGCACCGCATCGACAGCGTCAATGCCAACAATGTCTTCAATTTCTTCTGCTACACGCTCTGGATCAGCCTGTGGCAAATCAATTTTGTTTAAGATCGGGACAACATCAAGATCCATCTCAAGCGCTGTATAACAGTTTGCAAGGGTTTGTGCTTCTACGCCTTGTCCAGCGTCTACGACTAGCAAAGCACCTTCACACGCTGCCAGCGAGCGTGACACTTCATAAGAAAAGTCAACGTGGCCAGGTGTATCAATGAAGTTTAACTGGTAAGTTTCACCGTCTTTCGCTTTGTACTCGAGCGTTACACTCTGCGCTTTAATCGTAATGCCGCGCTCACGCTCGATCTCCATGGAGTCTAGTACCTGAGCCGCCATTTCACGGTTTGAAAGACCACCACAATCCTGGATCAAGCGATCAGACAAGGTCGATTTGCCATGGTCAATATGGGCAATAATTGAGAAGTTTCTTATGTGTTTCATTATGCTGTTATGACTACACTCAAAATGGATTGAAAATCAAAAGTGCAAAATTGTACCTGATCACAGCGCTAATACCAACGAGAATTGCTGTGAATCGCCAAAAGCAGGCTTAATTGATTATTTCTATGCGAACTTGGTTTCAAGCACTGTATCAATCTTTATCAAGGCTAAGTGTGGCGATAGCAGCTTCTGAGGTGAACTCTGATTTAACCCCGCTGTAAGCTCATTTCACGACCGAGATTCGCGATAACAATTGGGGTGGCATCTTTTTCTAATTGCGCTGCGCGTTTTTTGGCATATCGCCAGCTTAAATAACCACTGGTCACTGCCAGCAAAGCAACAAATAATTCATGAACTAAACCCAATACTGGTAACACCATATTCGCAATACTACCAATCAATAAAAAACCAATGATCGGCATTAGATAAATCAATGCTGCAGCCTTCAAAATAACACTTTCAGGTAACCCTATCCGTAATAGATCACCCGCAGAACACGGCTCTGAGCAAGGTAAAGAAAACTGTTGTGTTTTTCGACTAAACGCTTTGGCAACAGCAGAAGTGCCACATGACTCTTGGCTGTTGCAATGGTTACAGGCACTTTTCACTTCAACCTCAACCTGAGCCCAACCATCCTGATAAGACACAACACGGGCAATCTCTTCCATCATAGGCCGTTATTCCAGAGTCAAGCTTTGAGCTAAACGACTTAAGGTTGCAGGAGGAACTTTTCCCACAGCGACGACTTCCACATTACCAACCCGTTCTGTCGCAATTGACAATCCATTGGTTGCCACTAGCTCATTGGGTAAAGGCGTTTCACCAGCACGCGCAACATAAACTGAAATACTTGCAAGTCCATCACTGAGCGCAATATATTCCACACTCGAATCGCTACCCATTAAGCGACGGAGATCTCTAACCACAACTTCAAAACCACCTGGCATCCATTGAAACTGCCAATCTTGCCCTTGTTGGCGCTCGGTATGGTTCATGACTAGCGGCCACTTCTGTTTATAAGCCTCTAAAAGAAGCGATGGCGTCTCTTGTAGAACGATGAGTTCTACCGCCAAAATCTGCTCAAGTAATTGACGTTCACTACTGATCATATCAAAGCGTAAAGGTAGGAAATGCTCCATATCGAGCCAGATTTGGTAACCAAAGCGATGTGGATCATTCGGTAAGATGCGGATGACTTGACCGGGTCGACCTGCGATACGACTCCGGCCTCCTAAAACAAATTGATATCCCTGTTCAAGCCGCTCAATGTTAGCAGCAAAAACGGCGGGCCATAACCCTTCGATCCGCCCACCGGACACGCTGTAAGGAGGCTTATCGTGCTCAATAAATGTAATCGTATTGTTAACTCTAACAGCGTTCTTCGGAGGACCATTGAGGTACTCTAAAAACGCAACTTCTTGCTCTTGTACTCTCCCGTGTAGATAAACCATAGGTTTGATCTGATCGGCATCTAACTTTATGAGCGACAATTTAAACTGTTGCTGTTGCAATGCATGACTCATATTTCGCAGCCAGGCTTTCGCGGAGAGATTTTCAAACGCAGCCGTTTTTGACTCTTCTTCATTTTGCTGTTCAGCGAAACTAGAAAAACTTAGGGCTAGGAAGGCTAGTAGTAAGAGACGCAAACTCACTCCTCGTCAATTGATCAGCAAAGTACCGACTCTGAATTTTACTATTGTCATATATAACAACACCTGTATTCAACTCCCGATGCAAATCCTAGATTTGCTAAGAACCAAATACAGGTGCGTTCTAGAAAGGTGAAATTACTTTTGCGGCTCTTCTTGAGCTTTCTCTGATTTATGTTGGTGCAAAGCCGCTGTATTTAACTTTTGCTGTAACATATGGTCTTGAATATAGGTGTTGATACGTCGGCGCTGCTCATTTAACTGAGCTTCACTGTAGCCTTGACTCGCATTCTGGCTCGTCGCTTTAGGTTGCCCAGTTTGCAAACTCACAGGAGAGGCACTACCAATCAATGGGCGAGTATTCAACACAGGAAGTGGAGACGACTCAATGTCTGCAGGCACGTTATAATTTTGAACACCTATCACCGCGACTAAAGCAACGCTCGCTGCAATAGCATATTGGCCAAGCTGCTTAAATAATGGCACAACATTAGACGGTTTTGCCGTCGGCGCTATATCTAAGCCAACCACACTGGCAGGATTACCTTCTACTACATCACTCAATTCATCGCTGGAAACAGGCTTATTGGCATGACCAGGAGCCACAATTGAAGGCTCTTTTTCTATCGCATCGGCAATGCTTTGCGTTAAATCAAGCGACAACGCTGGTGGTAGCTCACCACGGATCGTATCACCAATTAAATGATAATTTTGCCATTTTTCTTGAGCGTCTTTGTCTTGTGACAAATGAGCAAGATCTTGCTCACTAGCTTCACCATCAACCACTGATGAAACCCACTCTTGACCTAATTTATCCATTCTTCACCTGTCTAAATAAAAGGTTTTATTGTTCCAGCAATGGCTGCAACTTTTTATCGATGGCTTCACGAGCGCGAAAAATTCGCGATCGAACTGTGCCAACAGGGCACTCCATCACATTGGCAATTTCTTCGTAACTCATCCCATCAAGTTCTCGGAGAGATATCGCCATTTTGAGCTCTTCTGGTAATGTATCTAGCGTATCGAAAACGACTTGCCTAATTTCATCTGACAAGACTAAGCGTTCAGGAGAGGCGACCTCTCTTAACGCATTACCACTGTCATAATATTCAGCATCCTCGACATCGATATCATTCGCAGGCGCTCGACGTCCTTGCGAAACCAGATGGTTCTTTGCCGTATTCACTGCAATTCGATACAGCCAAGTATAGAACGCACTTTCACCGCGGAAGTTAGGCAATGCACGGTATGCTTTTATAAAAGCCTCTTGTGCAACATCTGCAACATCCGCTTGATTTCGCACATATCGCGAAATCAGGTTCAGAACCTTACTTTGGTACTTTTGCACCAACAGGTTAAATGCGTTCTTATCTCCCTGTTGAACCCGCTCAACTAATTGTTTATCTGTTAATTGTCCACTCATCCGAGCCGACTACTCCTAAATCTGTAATGCTGATTTCTCAGTCGCTCGAATCATATGCACATATGTAGACTAACGTTGTCTGAAAAAGTTCTATTTATTTTAAATATTCTTGAATATACCCATAAACCACGTCTTGGTTTACCATAGCGCTTATGCTTATCAATACTATGATACCTGATGAAACAGTTCGTTGAACACCAATCTGACATATTGGTTATTGGCAGCGGTGCCGCTGGCCTTACTCTTGCGCTTCACCTAGCAGAAAAAGCTAAGGTTATTTTGCTTTCCAAAGGACCACTTTTTGAAGGTTCCACATACTACGCGCAAGGCGGGATCGCATCAGTATTTGACGAAACCGATACTGTCGAATCCCATGTTGATGATACCTTAATCGCTGGCGCAGGCCTGTGTCACAAACCTGTTGTCAGTTATACAGCAGAAAATGCTCGAAGTGCGATGCAATGGCTTATTGATTGCGGAGTCGCTTTTGATAAAGAAGAATCCACTTCCGGTGACAATCAAAATGCACCGTATCATCTTACACGGGAGGGCGGGCATAGCCATCGACGCATCTTACATGCCGCTGATGCGACCGGTCGAGAAGTCCAAAATACTTTACAAGCCCGCGCGCTCTCGCATCCAAACATTACCGTTTTACAAAGATATAATGCTATCGATTTGGTGACCACACGTAAACTCGGCTTATCAGGCAACCGCGTGTTAGGCGCTTATGTTTGGAATCGCGAACTGGAACAAGTCGAAACCGTCAAAGCTCGATTTGTAACGCTGGCAACCGGCGGCTGTTCGAAAGTATATCAGTACACATCGAACCCAGATATTGCATCTGGAGACGGTATAGCAATGGCGTGGCGCGCTGGTTGCAGAGTTGCCAATATGGAGTTCAATCAATTCCACCCAACGTGCTTGTATCATGCAGATGCTAGAAACTTTTTGCTGACGGAGGCACTTCGAGGTGAAGGGGCCATACTTGTTCGCCCTGATGGCAGTCGATTTATGCCAGAATTTGATGAGCGTGCAGAACTCGCTCCAAGAGACATCGTAGCGCGTGCAATTGACTTTGAAATGAAGCGACTCGGTGTAGATTGTGTCTATTTAGATATTAGTCATAAATCCGAAGCGTTCATTACCAAGCACTTCCCAACCATTCACCAACGGTGTGTAGAGCTCGGAATCGACATTACCAAAGAGCCGATTCCAGTCGTCCCTGCTGCGCACTATACCTGTGGCGGTGTCATGACCGACTTAACTGGTCAGACGGATTTGAATGGTTTATACGCCATCGGTGAAGTCGCCTATACCGGTTTACATGGTGCTAACCGACTGGCAAGTAACTCTTTGTTGGAATGTTTGGTCTTTGCTCGAGCTGCGGCCCATGATATTGAAGGTTCATTAAATAAAACCATCGACATCGCTGAGATCCCTGCGTGGGACGAAAGCCAAGTGTCCAACTCCGACGAAGAGGTAATCATTGCCCATAACTGGCACGAATTAAGATTATTTATGTGGGATTATGTCGGCATTGTACGAAGCGACAAACGTTTAGAGCGCGCTTTAAGACGTTGTAATATGCTACAGCAGGAAATACACGAATATTACAGTCACTTCAGAGTCAGTAATAATTTACTGGAGCTTCGTAATTTAGTGCAAGTAGCGGAACTCATTATTCGCTGTGCAATGGAACGTAAAGAAAGCCGAGGCTTGCATTATAATATTGACCACCCTCTGCAAGTCGACAGCCCTACCCCGACAATTTTGCAGCCCAATACTTAAGCCCTAGATGACCATTAACCGGCAGCAACTCAGCTTGCTGCCAAAAATCAACCAACGTTTCAACTGTTCAAGATTCAACAGCTTTCAAAACTAATGTCGAGCAGGAGATCAATCTCTACGCTTGACAGTAATTCACTCTATAGACGCAACGACAACCTAAATATTTATAGGTTTTGAGTTGATCAAGATTCGACTTAAGTGCCGATATTGTTTCGTCGGTAACATATCCTGCCAAATAATGATCAGCTGCTTACCCCCCCTTTGGCTTTTATGATGAAAGCGAATATAGAAACAGCATGCTAAGGGAGTAACCCAACGCCTTGAAGCCAATTCAAACTCAAGCGGTTCTGAATCAGAATGACGTCTTAGCTTGCCCTGCCCGTCCATATTTAACATGAGTTGGCACTGCCAAAACTGTAGCTGCCACAATTGCCAACCAAAAAAAGAACATAAGAAAAAACAGCTTAACCAAAACATCGCGAGCTCAAAGTGATTAACTACCGGGGGCCAAGCTAGCATCGAAGTCAAACAGACCGCGCCGAGCACCAGCCATGCTAGCCGTTGCTGAAAAGAAGCAACAACTCGAATGTTAAGGTGCTGCGCGTCCACGAACTTTCACAATCATATCTGCAAGCGCTTGATCTGGGCATTGTTCATGCCCCATAAACCAAGCAAATAATTCTGGGTCTTCACACTCTAACAACCGAATAAAGTCTGATTTTCCCTGGTCATCGAGATGCTGATATTGATTCTCTACAAAAGGCTGGAATAATACATCAAGCTCTAACATACCTCGGCGACACGCCCATCTAACTCTCGCAATATCCATCAATTGCACAATAGCAACTCCCGTTCAAAATCTAAAAAATGCTTCACTAGTTTAGCAGCTCCAAATGCAAGCTAAAACTGTTGTGATTGAATATCTTGCCCTGAAAAAAGCTCTGTAAAGTCAGTTTCTAGAAGACGCTTAACCGCTGGGTGCTGAATCATCCGCTCCGCAAACATGACATGATATTCTTCTTTTATCTCATCGGTTTGTCCAATTAAAGCCACACCATGGGCTAAGATGTCTTGCTGATAAATAGAAGGCGCGACAAAAATCCCTTGTTTAAAATAGCCGAAAGCTTTCATCATCGCAGCATCATCAAACTCCCCTAGAATACTGACCTGAAGTTGGCAAGCATCAAACCATCGATAAAGCTGCTGACCAAGAGAAGTTTTAATTCCGGGGATCAAAAGCTTATCTTGCTCTAGGCACTGAGGAAATGGCTTAGAATATTGCCGCGATGAAAAAAAACTGATGCCGCACTCACCTAACTTTTTTGACAATATTTCGGGGTACTTTAGAGATTCGCCAGCACAATCGGAAAGGATCATATCGAGTTTGTGCGCTCGCAATTTTTCAATTAAATGCTCATGAGTGGACTCGTAACATGCCAAATGCATGGTGCCGTCGCTCGGCACGACTGACAACAGCACCCGACTTGACAATGCTTTTGATAAAGCATCAGCAATACCAACTTCAAACAAAGTCGACTTATTCTTTTGGTAATTCAATAAGTCCACCATTTCATAGCTGAGGCTAAACATTTTATCAGCGTAACGATAAACTACTTCCCCCAGTTCAGTGGGCGCCAGTTTCCGACCAACACGCTTAAACAAGCGTCCATCTAGGCGTTGTTCAAGAGCACGTATCTGCCCAGTGACAGTTTGTGGTGCCAAAAATAATGCCTCTGCCGCTTTGCTCACAGAGCCTTTTTTATGAACCATCCAAAAATAGTACAAGTGATTGTAATTTAGGTGCTTCATGCGCTCCTCTGCCTAAAACGCTACTGAACTATTTGGCAGTCTAACAGGTTTTGTACAATATCCGTCAACTGCTGTTGGTGTTCAACTTTGAACTGTGTTTCGGTTTCAATCACACCGGCTTTGATCACCTGCAGACATGGAACTATGACTCGTAAGAAGTGGTATAAGCTTATTGAAAGTGCATTTCAGAGCGGTATGCTCGCATCCGATTGTCATCGTCATAACAGCCAACACGTGAAGCAATAGATTTATATATATCTAAGCACACCATCGATGATTCCTTCCCCATTAGGCTATCGTTGGATGGAGCTTCCACCCAATGGATAAGCTTTCAGCGATTCGACATCAGCAATTGACATGCTGAGAGTCAACCGCAGCAAATCGTTGACAGGATAATCGATATATTCATATCCATTATCCTGCAATTTTTTGAATTAAACTGATTTAGGCTCGGTGTTGGGCAGCACTTTGGCTAACCAAACATATCCAATTAATGCTGAAGCAAGTGAGCCAACTAAAATTCCTAGTCGTGCTAAGTCACTATAAGCTTCTCCGCCATGCTCAAATGCAAGGGAGGCGATAAACATAGACATGGTAAAGCCCACACCACACATCACCGCTACAGGCGCTATGTGCTGCCACCCAATTCCTTTGGGTAATTCCGCCCATTTCAATTTAACGGCCATATAACTCATTAGCATTACACCCAGAGGCTTACCAACGAGCAAGCCTAAAGCAATACCCACAGGTACCGGTGAAACAATATCCGTCAATTGCATACCACTTAAGTCAACACCAGCATTAGCAAACGCAAATAAAGGTAGAATTAAAAAGGTACTCCATGGGTGAATACTATGTTCCAGCTTCTCCGATGGCGAACTCCCATCTTTTGCTCGCAGTGGAATACAGAATGCGATAATGACACCAGCCAGAGTTGCGTGAACCCCTGATTTCAAAACTGCAACCCAAAGTACCGCGCCAAGCATTCCATATGGACCTAGTGCCGTTACCCCTTTACGGTTTAAGGCCACTAAACCTACAATCGCAATACTTGCAATAAGAAGGCTCATCATCGACAAGTCACTGCTGTAAAACAGTGCGATAATCACAACCACACCCAAATCATCAATAATGGCCAACGCCAATAAGAAAATTTTAAGAGCAACTGGCACACGACTGCCTAGCAAAGCCATGATGCCAAGGGCAAACGCAATATCAGTCGCGGCAGGAATCGCCCATCCGACTTTTGTGGTTGGGTCGCCACTGTTAAACATTAAGTAAATTAACGCAGGAAATATCATGCCACCAATAGCAGCAAACGTAGGAAGTGATGCTTGCGCCCTAGTGGAAAGTGCGCCTTCTAAAAGCTCTCGTTTAACCTCTAAACCTATGAGCAAAAAGAAGATAGCCATTAAACCGTCGTTTATCCAAAGTAAAAGTGGTTTATTTATATCTAGTGCACCAACACGAACTTGCATTGGCGTATCTAAAAAAGTTAAGTAATAACTCGCAAATGGTGAGTTCGCCAATAACATCGCCACGACAACCGCAAGCATAAGTAAAATGCCCCCAGCAGATTCCTGACTTAAAAAGTTTTTAATTGCCCGTTCCATGAATTCCTCCAATTTGAATTGGGGTAGTCTAATGGCTGCAATGACACATGAATAATCGATAGTTCAAGCCATTAACATCGGATATTCCGAGCTATTGATTTACTTTGTAATGATTTGTACAAATAAAAAGCACTCTTGCGAGTGCTTTTTCAACAAAACAAAAATAAGGACTTAAACAGAAAACGGGTATTTAATCGCTTCGTGATGTTGATAACCTTCCAATTCAAAGTCATCTAGAGTCACCCAAGTTTCCAAATCTTCTAAAGATTTAATATCTGGGTTAATTTTTAACGTAGGTGAGGGAAATGGCTCGCGCTTGAGCTGCACAGACTGCATTAAGTCCAACTGGTCTTCATAAATATGCGCATTAACAATTTTATGGTAAGCCACACCAGGCTTATGCCCGGTAATTTGTGCAACTATCGCCAATAAAAAATAAACTTGAACCTGATTAAAGTTTAAGCCTAGTGGTACATCGCAAGAACGCTGGAAGCTATTGAGATACAAGGTATCACCAAGCAACGAAAAATTGTGGGTATGCATGCAGGGGCGCAAGCACCCCATGTGGAACTCACCAGGATTATAGAAGCTTAAAATCTCACCACGATCATCAATACCACGGCTTAAGTTATCAACAATCTTTTTGAACTGATCAATACTGCCACCATCAGGCTTACTCCATGCTCGGCCTTGAACGCCATAGACGCGCCCCATATCATCCTCACCTTTCCGGTGAGCATTATTTAACCAAGCTTGGTTTTCATTAGCATTGGCATTCCACGTGTTGCATCCAATAGCTCGAAAATCAGCTGCATTATCATAACCACGCAAATAACCAAGCATTTCTGCAATCGCGCCCTTCCAAAAGCTTTTACGTGTCGTAATGAGAGGGAATTGCCCATCAGCGACTTGATAGGTCAAGTCTGCATTGATCACTGTTTTACAGCGTTTTCCGGTTCGTTCATTCTCAACCCAAACACCCTGTTCCACAATGCGCTGACACAAATCAAGATATTGCTGCATGAACCCTAAAACCTCTTTTCTAAATTCAAGATGATGTAAATTTTCGGCGCTAGGATAGCATGAGCTTCAGTCCAATTACCGCAAGCAATACTGCAAATATTTTCTTTAGTACTGGTGTTGGCCAAGTACTCGCCGCTTTCACCCCCAGCGGTGCAGTCAACATGGATGTCACCACGATTCCTACGAGTGCAGGTAGATAGATAAAACCAATCGCTCCAGTCGGCAAATCTGTTACATCCCAGCCAGCAATGATGTAGCCAATGGTTCCTGATGACGCAATCATTAGCCCTGTTGCCGATGAGAAGCCTACGGCTTTTCGCATCTGTAAACCACTCCAAGTGAGGTAAGGAACCAATAACACCCCACCACCGATCCCCATTAAGCCGGCAATCAACGCGATGCACATAGAGACTGCAAATAATACAGGTTTTCCCGGCAGTTCTTTTTCGACTTCTGACTTAAATGGGAATGCCATTTGAATCGCCATCAGGACGACAAATACAGCAAAAATTCGTTTCAAATCTTCCGCTGAAATAAGTTCTGAGATTGATCCAGCAACAATTGCACCCAAAATAATACCAGGCAGCATTGGCTTAAACAGCTCCCAAGGAATATTCCCCCGCTTATGATGGGCCCTTGCTGAAGACGCAGAGGTTAAGATAATCGCCGCAAGTGAGGTTGCAATCGCAATATGCGTTGGGTAAGCCACTTCAATTCCTGCAAACGGCAATATATATAAAAGCGCGGGAACAATAATTAAGCCGCCGCCTATGCCAAGCAAGCCCGCCATAAAGCCAACAAATGACCCAAGAACAACACAGCAAATAAACACGGTAATCAGACTTTCCAACGCGAGCACCTTATTTGAATCGATGAGAGTAGGCTAAGTAGCTTAATCGAAATTGCCAGAGCTAGTAACCCCCGCAACTAAGCAAACCTCTATAAACTAAGATAAGTTTGGCTAAAGTATGACAAGCAGAGTGATGAAATTAGATTAGATAAAACAAAAGCGATAACACACTCACTTCGCGCTGTAGAACACAACCATTGCTGAGCGAACTTCACGTTAAACCTTTAGCTTGCTCTACAAGGCGATTCATTATCACTCTGTGTTTGGGTAATCCAAATCTATTAAGAGATATTGCTCTCTTAGTTAAGAATTGATGCTAATGATTTTTGCTTCAAAAAGTTAATGGCCACTGAACGGACTTGTTCACCATTTTTTTGTTGTAAAACTGCTGACAAGAGATCTTGAAGATCTGCCAATGACAACCGGCGCATCAAATAATTGATTCGAGCCAATGCACCTTGGTTCATACTTAAATTGTCATACCCCAGCGCAACCAACATCATCGCACCAATAGGTTCACTGGCTAGTTCACCACACACGCTAATGGGTAAACTTAAACGTTGACAGTCACTACAGGCTCGCTCAAGCGCCCGTAAAACCCCAGGGTGATAACTATCGAAAAGGGAGCTCACTCGCGGGTTATTCCGATCTACTGCGAGTAAGTATTGGGTTAAGTCATTGCTCCCAACAGACACAAAATCGACGCGTTTTGCAACTTCATCGAGTTGATAAAGCAACGCTGGGACCTCTAGCATGACCCCCAGTTTGGGCCAGGTAATTTTACAACCGGCTTCGATTTTCAACTCATCAAATGCTTGACGCACATAGCTTAACGCTTGATCTATTTCATCAAGTGTACTCACCATGGGCAAAAGTATTTGTAACTGATCACTCCCTTCAGCTGCTTGTAACATCGCACGAATTTGGACCAGAAAAATCTCCGGATGGTCCAAGGACAAACGAATACCACGCCAACCAAGGAAGGGGTTTTCTTCTTTAATCGGAAAATAAGGTAAAGGTTTGTCACCCCCAACGTCCAAGGTTCGCATGACAACAGGCTTACCTCCCGCTGCAGATAACACTTGTTGGTACCCTTTAATCTGCTCAGACTCACTCGGGAAACGCTGCTGCAACATAAAGGGGATTTCGGTACGGTATAATCCAATGCCATCAGCGCCATCAACAATGCTGGCACCAATTCCACTGAGAAGGCCGGCATTCACGCATAATTTGACTCGGCACCCGTCTGTGGTCTCTGTCTTTAACTTTTGCTCAGCCGCATACTTTTTCTGGAGTGCTTTCTGGGCAGATATGAAGCCTTTGAATTCCTGAATAACTGACGCAGAAGGAGAAACCAACAGCTGACCACGACTGGCATTTACCACGACAAGTTGTTTATCGATATCTGAGGTCAGAATTTGCTGCACCCCAACAATCGCAGGCACACCTAAAGCTCTTGCCAGAATAGCGGCATGAGAGTTCACCCCACCAAGTTCCGTCACGATCCCCGCGAGCTTTTTCCGAGGAAATTCGGCGAGTAAGGTAGTATCTGCTTCTCGTGCGACCAACACGACAGGTTTATCCGGTTCAACCTCTAAGCGGCCTGGCTCAATCAATTGGCGTAAAACTCTTTGCCCCAAGTCGCGAATGTCAGAAGCTCTCTCTTTTAGGTAGGGGTCATCCATACTGGAGAACTGCTCGATAAACCGAAGAGACACTCGACTAACGGCTGTCTCGGCTGACCAGCCTTCCTTTACTTCCGCAACGTATTCGCCCCCTAAACTGGCATCATCAAGCAGCAAAAGAAGCGCTGAAAAGATTGAAGCAACCTCATCATCTTGTTCACGGTCAAATCGCTGGGTCAAAGCACTTACAGCATCTTTCGCTCGCTCTGTCGCTTCGCCTAAGCGTTTCAGCTCAGCCGCAATATCGGTACATTGAATTTGAGGTTGTTCAAGTGATATTTCGCCACCTAATACGAGGGCATGCGCAATCGCAATACCATTTGACGCTGACGTGCCTTGAAATAGAATTTGATGCTGATGCTCTTTTACATCAGCTTTTTGTTTAAGGCCCCTAAGCGCCATCGCAAGCTGAGCCGCCAATGTCATTAAGAAGGCTTCTTCATCCCCACTAAATAAGCGAGCAGAATCCTGCTGTACAACAATAACGCCTAGTGCTTTTTTTTGATAAATGATGGGGGCTGCGAGAAAAGCTCGATACTCTTCTTCTGCAATTTCAGGGAACAACTTAAAACGATTGTGCCGACGCGCATCGGCGAGATTCACGACTTCTTCTCTTTGTGCGACGAGCCCAACAAGTCCTTCTGTAAGCGGCATTTTAACACGACCAACAGCATCGGCATCAAGACCATCGGTTGCAGACAAAACAAGCTCTTGTTGGTCAACTTGATGTTTATCGAGTAAATAAACTGAACAAACTTGGGTGAGCATTGCCGCTTTAGTACGCTGCACAATTTGCTTTAACGCAACGTCAAGGCTTTGGGCACTTGCGACCGCTTGGGTTATATCTCTTAGCGTATTAAGCACACTCTCCCTCCATTGGTTTGTCTATTTAACTTTATCCGTAGCCTCTACGGCGTTGCCTTCTATTATTGTGGTGCTGATCTTGAGACTGGAAAGCCAACGTCGTGGATGCAAACTCTTTCATCACTTTGCGGTAGACTTCTCTTTTGAATGACACGACTTGTCGTACGGGGTACCAGTAACTAACCCAGCGCCAATCATCAAACTCAGGATGACCTGAACTGTTCAAATTAATCGCACTTTCTTGGCTTTTTAATTGCAGCAAAAACCATTTTTGTTTTTGCCCTATACAGACCGGCTTACTGTCTTGTCGGATCAAACGCTTTGGAAGTCGGTATCTTAGCCATGAACGCGTCGATGTTAATATTTGAACATGTTCTGGTTTTAGCCCAACTTCTTCATACAGTTCTCGATACATGGCCTGCTCGGCGGTTTCGCCATCATCAACACCACCTTGTGGAAATTGCCATGAGTGCTGACCAAAACGTCTAGCCCACATGACCTGGCCCTGTTTATTACAGACAATAATGCCTACATTTGCGCGAAAGCCGTCACTATCAATCACACGGACTCCAAATACGCTTAAATATCAATAACTCGATTGTTTCATAAAGCAGAGCTAGCGGCAAATCCCAATTATGGCAACTTGTTGGATAAAAACCACCTTACAGCAACGTTATCAACACCAAGCTAGTTGGCGAACGAAGGATATCCACAGAATCTGTGGATATCTCTGTTTGAAACTATCAAAAGCTCAACCATAACTCTCAGTTTTACATATAGTTCGCGATGAACAGGGCTAACACCATTCGCTTTTAATACAACACCTTAAAGCAACAAACCATAGGGAGGTATGCCATAAAACTTATCAAAGGTGCTTTTTTGTACAGCTGAATAAAAACGAGATTGGCTGTATATGCGGCATGTATTTTATGCACAAGGTCAATTCTTTTTTTCATAAAAAACATTAAAAAAAACTAAAAAGTTAGCTTGACCGCAAGTTTTTTATCGAGTAACCAATATTAATTCGAGAGTTATCCATAGTTTCTGTGGATAACTATGTTGGAAAAGTCTGTGAATTCACAGGCAACTTGACAATCGCAAGTAAATTTCGCCCCTAGCAACAAATTTTAGCCACTATAAACAGACACTTACACAACCAACGGCCTACCTTTATTATTCAAACAAGACACCGAGCAAATTTCAACCAAGTTGAAATCAACCAGCAATTCGATACACTCAAGCCATGAAAACCTCAATATCACCACCAAAAGACCTCCAAGAGCTACTTGATAGGGCCGACAATATGGCAGGCCTGACTTTGGGGCAACTGGCTGATAGTCACCAAGTCCAAGTTCCGAATAGTTTAAAACGCGACAAAGGCTGGATTGGACAGCTTATCGAGTTAGAACTGGGCGCGATAGCGGGTTCAAAACCCGAGCAAGACTTTATTCATTTAGGCGTAGAATTAAAAACAATTCCAATTAGTGCCAAAGGTACTCCCCTAGAAACCACGTATGTCAGTGTCGCGCCATTGGTAAATTTACAAGGGTTAACTTGGGAAAACAGTTTAGTTTGCCACAAATTGCAGCAAGTTCTTTGGGTTCCCATCGAAGGAGACCGGGATATACCAGTAGGAGAACGGCAAATTGGAACGCCTTTTTTATGGCAGCCCAATGACGATGAATACCGACTGCTCAAACAAGACTGGGAAGAAATTATCGAACGAATCGCCTTGGGAGAAGTAGAAAAAATAACGGCTAGACATGGCGAAGTCTTACAATTAAGGCCCAAAGCGGCGAATAGCCGAGCACTGACTGAAAGTATTGGTGCAAATGGCACCATTCAAATGGTCAACCCAAGAGGGTTTTACCTAAAGACACAGTTCACTCAATCAATTATTTCTCGTTTTTTTGGACAAATTTAGGCCTCAACTGCTCTAGGATTGATTCAGATCACATAGTTCACTGGAAATTAGAGGGTTATTTTCTATACACTAGCGCCTTCTGAAGTTTTCTGCAGTATTTGGATACGAATTAGCCGGTGAGAGCACGTCGACAAGCAAAAAGACTACTTTTTGCGATTTTAGCTTGGGCTATAGCCATGGCTTCGTTTGTGTTTTTTCGATATGCACAAACCCCTGAATTACCGCAATGGGCGGTAGGCTCAGCGGATCTCGCAACACTAGCCATATATATGGGGATTATTTTTGGCAGCCTGCACTGGCTGTCCAACCTCATTTCAGACTTCAGTGCCATCAGCCGGCTCCCCTATATTTTTTCCGTCATTTTCAAAGGCATTTTCCTTCTTCTTGGGGCAATGACTCTGGCATATATCACGCAATACCTGAATATGTGGGCCATCGAGAACCATATGGCGACGTTACGACAAATGTTAACGGTTCACATTCTTTACAGCCCATCCTTTCAAGCATTGATTATATACCTTGTTGCAGTCCGCGTAGGACTCGCCTTTATTGAGCAAATGGCATTATTAGTCGGACCACGCGTTTTGCTAAATATCGGCCTTGGCAAATATCATAAGCCGCGTTATGAGCAAAGCTTATTTCTGTATATTGACATGGTTGCTTCAACGACCCATGCAGAATCCCTCGGAGACTATCGATTTAGTCGATTGATTCAGGATAGCTTTAGTCTGCTATCCGATACTGTGGCCAACAACGAAGCAGAAATCTATCGATATATGGGAGATGCGGTTCTTATTCATTGGCCTTTAAATAAAGGGGTTGTGAATGACCGCTGTATGAATATTTATTTTGATTTTAGCCAACAACTCAACTGGCAACGCAAATACTTTGAAGAACACTACGGCTTTGTCCCTAAGTTCAAAGCAGCAGCGCATTGTGGTCAAGTTGTCGCAGCAGTCGTCGGCGTTCAAAAACAAGAGATCAGCTATTTCAGTGATGTCATCAATACGCTCGCACGCCTACAAGATCAATGTAATCCTCTTGGACAAAGAATGTTAATTTCAGGAGAACTTGAGTCTCAACTGGAAACCCGTGAGACTCAATATAAAATCACAAATCTAGGCCCTGTGAAATTAAAGGGGAAACAACAAACCACAGACGTGTTTGGTATTCATCCGAAGTAAGTGGAAAGTTATTTCGCCTCCACCGTTATCCATGACTAAACCTTAAATCTTTTACTGTGTCAGCAACGATTCAATTTCATTACCTATGGTTCTAAACGTCAGGATTCTACTTGTGGTCTGACGCCATACCAGGCCAATATCTCGATATGGGCTGTCTCCAGGTGGATCAACAACTACAAGGTCCGTGTCTCTCAATATTCCAGAATCTATCGCCATCTGCGGTAAAAAGGTTGTGCCTAACTTGCTGTTTACCATTTGCACTAACGTATGCAAACTCGTAGCCGCAAATGGATTCACTTTCGCCGAATCTTCGAGCTGACAAGCACTAATGGCATGGCCAGTGATGCAGTGTTCACTTTGCAATAAAAAGATACTTTCGTCTGGCATCGATTGATAATCAACCGGCATTGGAATAGTGGACTTTAAGTCTTTATGGACAACCATTTTAAAAGGATCGATTCCCACCTTCATACTATGATATCCACCAACGTCCACCGGCAAGGCAAGAATTAAGAGGTCTAACTCTCCTTTTCCTAAAGCCTGCAACAGTCTTTCGGTCGTGTCTTCTTTCAGTAATAAACTTAAATCGGGATAAGATGCTTGGCATTGTTTGACGACTTTACTCAACAAAAATGGAGCAATCGTTGGGATACACCCTAATCGAATTTCGCCCGTCATGGGCTCACCTTGGTTCTTCACCAATTCCACTAAATCATCAACATCAGTGAGTACTTTACGTGCCCGCTGCACCACCTCTTCACCAATCGCAGTAAACATAAATGATTTATGATCCCGCTCAATCAACTGGTGACCCAGCTGTTCTTCTAGATTTTGAATACCACTGGATAAGGTGGATTGGCTCACAAAACAAACCTTTGCAGCACGGTTAAAATTTTGCTGCTGATGTAGATTCACCAAATAGTACAGGTTTTTTAGACTTGGTATGGGTTTCATTCTTTCGATTACCCGCTGCTAAATGAATTAATTGTTCCTGTTAACTTACCACATATTGAGTGTCGATTCTTGCGAGCTATAGCACAAGTTATTGAGCATCTTTGAAAAAACTTGCCTAATCAGCGGTGAGTTATATACTTACATACTGCAAGTGTATTCAGGGGATACCTCAAGGAATGAGGCAGTACATTATTCAATTCATCATCGGACTACTACTACTCGTGAGTGCAGTAGCTAGTGCCCATGTAAGCCTCACAGATAGCAACCGTTTACTCCCTATTGATACCTTGTATGAGCCTGCTCATGCGAAACAAATTACCGCACTCAACCAATACCTTCTCAAAAATCATCCGGACAACTATAAAAGTGATATTAAGTGGCATGTGCTTCATATTCAAAGCCATAGCAAAGCCCCACAGTCTTGGGTGCTAACACGGCCAACACACAAAAATTCAGCACCAACCTTGTATTTAAAGTCCCTCAATAATTCAGAGGGTTTTATGAGCATCCAACCCAATAAACAAGAATGGCCAATTAATAGTTATCACTACACTATCGATATCGAAAACCAAGCGATACTCGAGCTTTTTGTCCCCTATATAAAGCAAGCACCGACACAGATATGGAACCAAGCATGGTGGTCGCAATATGCCGAAGACAAGTCATCACATTTGTCTTTTGCTTGGGGGGTATTGTTGACCGTTTTAATCCTTCAAATTTGCTTACTCCTAACGTTTCCATTGCTGCCAAAGAGTATCTTATTTATTACCGGCCTGAGTATGATTGTTCTTGGCCAACAACTCGGACTAGCACACACTTGGTTTAACATTCCTTCACCATTAACCTTATGGCCAGTGCTTATCACTGTCAGCCAAATGATGCTATTACAACTTTTGATGCCATTGTTTGATAAGAAGGTTCCCAGTCACTACATTACGGTGACCAAAGGACTCACCTTAATCACGCTCATACTTGCGCTGGCTTATATTGCAATCGGTAATGACAAACTCGGAGCAGCGACGTTATTAGGGTTAATACTAAATACCTTTGTGCAAGCAATTTTGGTGCTCTATTCACTGAAAAAGAGATACCAATCCGGTTACTTCCCTGTCCTAGGACTATATGTGTCGATGGCTCTGTTGGCGCTAGCGCTAGCGCAATACACTCAAGTTACCCAAGTGAATCAGCTCTATGCACCAGTAATTGCGATAGCAACTTTTGGTATGATATTGGCGCTGTTACTCATTTACGATCAAATATCAGAGCTCGACCTCGCCGATTCTGGGTTAGCCGCCCACTCACAACCGAAAGCTGCTTTTGCAAAACGTGCAAACAAACCGAGTAAAAGCCAAAAATTACAAAAACAGCTTCAAGAGCTAGAAGCCGAGCATAGGTTACTGCAAGAGAAAAACGCCATCGACTTCCTGACTGGACTGAAAAACAGACAATTCTTCGATGAGAAGTATAGAAATGAGCTCGCCATCAGCGCTCGAGAAAACAAGCCTCTTGGACTGATCCTGATTGACTTAGATCACTTCAAAAAAGTAAATGATGAATACGGTCATCAGGTTGGCGATGAGATACTCAAAGCAGTTGCCAAGCGTTTTTATTTCGCATTAAAACGCCCTGCTGATTCCATTTGTCGTTATGGTGGCGAAGAATTTGCGGTCTTATTACCCAATACGAACCTTATTGGTGCAGCTCATATTGCCAAGAGTATTTCAGACACCATTAAAGAAAAGCCATTTAAAACAAGTAAAGGTGAAATAAGAGTGACTCTCAGCCAAGGGGTCGCATCATTTGTCCATGACCTTAGCTGTTCGGAGTCTCACTTGATAGAAAGTGCAGATAAAGTGTTATATCAAGCAAAAAGCGAAGGGCGTGATAAAATTCAATTGGCGCCAAGTAAGCCGTATTTGGTCAAAGCCCAATAGCAAATTTAATATGATGCATATAGTATTTGTCGGCACATCACCAAGCTAGCCGCAAGCACCAGAGCTTCAATATATTCGGTCCGGAATTAAGCACGATTCTCTAAGTAATGTTTCAATTGTTGTAAGTCGTTCTCGACATTTTGGGTAATACCATCCAACCAAGATTGCTTACTCAACTCCCAGCTTGCTTCTTCTCCATGTTGCAACAATTGGGCAAACTCTTGGATACGCTTCAATCCCACAGACCCAGCAGCACCTTTAAACTTATGCGCCTCAGCACAAAGCGTCTCTTTATCATTCTCGCCATGGGCTGACACCAAGCTATCGACATATTCAGGCATGAGCTGCTCAAACAGTACAACACTTTTCAGTAAGGTTCCTGCGCCGATAGCACTACAATATTGATCTAGGGTGTTAATATCCAAAATTGTATCTAGCTCAACAGTGTTCATCAGAGTGGATCCTTAATACTTATTACATGCGTCTGAACTCACATGATACCGAGCCTACCATTAGAAGCAACTCATACGCGCAGAACCGAGAAAATTCCCGTTGAGATTTAACCCTTTATTAACTTCGCATGTTCAATTATATAAACACTAATTCAAATTGTTGACGAACAGATCAGCGTTGATAACCTATTTTCATGCCAAGAGAAAGCTCACAAACCCGTTTTTTGCTGGCGTACCGTTCTTGTAACAGAACAAATTCTAGCTGTTAGAAGCTTTTGAAAGTGCACTTCCTTGACCGCCATTTACAGCGAGATCATCAACAATTGCCACCAAACCGTCCCAGCGAAAGCCACACCAATCAGGCGCTAAAAGCATTGGTTTTTTGGCATAAGCTGTAACCCGATGAAAAATAATCTCTTTGGGTGTCTGTCGAATTAACTTTGCAACGCTCTTGGCATAACTCTCTTTTTCAAGGAGCTTGATTTTTCCGGCACGCCAAGCTTTCGCCATCACGCTCCCTTCAACGATATGCAATGGGTGCAGCTTTAACCCATCGACGCCATGCCTTAGCACTGTATCTAGGGTTTGTTGGTAGTCTTCATCGGTTTCACCTGGCAAGCCCAAAATCAAATGTGTACAAACTTTCAAACCACGACTTCTTGCCCGCTTTACGGTATCGATATATTCAGAAACACCATGTCCGCGGTTAATACGCTTTAGGGTTTTGTCATTCGCAGTTTGCAGCCCCAGCTCCAACCAAACGTCTAAACCAGTACTTTGGTACTGCACCAGTAGATCTAAGACATTATCAGGCACACAATCCGGGCGAGTGCCAACACATAAACCAACAATATCTCGATCGGCGATCGCTTCATCATATTTCTTCTTTAAATACTCATACTCATCATATGTACTGGTATACGCTTGAAAATAAGCGATGTATTTTCCACTCGTTGATACTAATCTCGCTTTACCTTGAGTCATTTGATCAGAGATAGAGAGCTTCGAGCCTTCTTCTGCACTAAATGAGGCAACATTACAAAATGTGCAGCCACCAACTCCTAAAGTTCCATCACGATTTGGACACGTGAATTTTGCATCAATAGTCAGCTTTCGAATTCTTGAACCATAAGTAGCCTTACAAACACTACCAAAGGTATTCACAAATTGGTCCAATCCCACTTCATTCTCCACCGACAAAAACGAGGATTATAAGGAAAAACTGAATCAAGAACGCTTAACTCAAGCAAATACCAGACTGAGGACACAGCGAAACCAATGAAGTGACCTAGATCACCCAGCAAGAAAACCATGCAAAACCCAGATCACAACATGAATAGCTAGTCACAATGACTGTATAAAAATTTAGCAATTGTACATATATTCAAAATCAATGTTCGTCATTAAATTCAGAAAGAGAATAGATGTTACCAACAAGTAAATAATACGTTCTCAAAGCATTAATTTTTATTTATAACAAGCAGATAGAGCCTGCAGGACCAACCTTACGTTAACGTAAACCCATTGCACAATGGCCATAAAACCTGCGTATTTACCCACTTATTATGCAATTAATTGATTTGACGTTTGCTTAATCACACGTTAATTTGGGTGGTTCGGGTGCATATCTATAGTAAGTATACAATTTTATCCCGAATGGCGAATTGTTAAGGTAGTAAGGGAGGTTTTGTATGAGCTTGTATCATCCTAGTTTCGAACGGGATAACTGTGGTTTTGGATTGATTGCGCAAATGGATGGCGAAGCGAGTCACCGTATTGTGCGAACAGCCATCCATGGCTTAGATCGAATGAAACACAGAGGTGGTATTGCAGCTGATGGCCGCACCGGTGATGGTTGCGGGCTATTAATGCAAATGCCCACCAAATTCTTTGAAGCCGTTGCAGAAGAAAACGGTTTCCATTTAAGTCGTCGCTTTGCTGTGGGCATGCTGTTTTTAAGCCAAGACCCTGTAAAAGCAGAAGCTGCGAAAGCTATTCTAAAAAAAGAACTAGAGAAAGAAACACTCAGTATTGCTGGTTGGCGTGTAGTGCCAACCAATCCAGATATGCTTGGTCGAATTGGTAAAGAGAGCCTACCTCAAATTGAACAAGTATTAATTAATGCGCCAGTGGGCTGGCGAGAAAAAGATCTTGAGCGACGCCTTTATATGGCGAGACGCCGTCTTGAACAACAGCTTGTCGATGACAGTGAATTTTATGTTGCCAGTCTTTCAGGTCAGGTTATCGTCTACAAAGGCCTGATGATGCCGGCGGATCTTCCGGAGTTTTATCTCGATCTTGCCGATTTGCGCCTTCAAAGCTCAATTTGCTTATTCCATCAGCGATTCTCTACCAACACACATCCTAAGTGGCCATTAGCTCAACCATTTAGATACCTCGCGCATAATGGTGAGATCAATACCATCGCAGGTAACCGTCAGTGGGCAAAAGCCAGAGCATACAAATTTAGTGCTCCTTTACTTCCTGACTTGCAACAAGCCGCACCGTTTGTGAACGAAAGTGGTTCTGACTCATCGTCACTCGACAATATGTTGGAGATGCTACTTTCTGGCGGCATGGATTTATACCGTGCGATGCGTTTGCTTATTCCACCTGCATGGCAAAGTAACCCTGAAATGGACGAAGAGTTAAAAGCTTTCTACGACTTCAACTCCATGCATATGGAACCATGGGATGGTCCAGCAGGCATCGTGATGACCAATGGTCGTCATGCCGCTTGTGCTGTAGACCGTAATGGCTTGCGTCCATCACGTTATGTGATTACCAAAGACAGAATTATCACCCTTGCTTCAGAAGTCGGTATCTGGGATTACGCAGCTGATGAAGTGGTCGAAAAAGGTCGCGTGGGTCCAGGTGAATTATTAGTACTTGATACGCTTAATGGCCGTTTATATCACTCATTCGAAATCGATGATGATTTGAAACGTCGCCATCCATACAAAGAATGGATGAAAAAGAATAGTCGTACTTTAGTACCTGCAGAGCAACTTCCTCCTGAAGAACAAGGTAAAAGCGAGTTTGACGAAACTAAATTGCTGCAATATCAAAAGCAATTTGGGTATACACGTGAAGAACTAGAGCAAGTCATTTGGGTTCTCGCGAGCCGCGGTGAAGAAGCAACAGGTTCTATGGGCGACGATACGCCAATGGCAGTGCTGTCGAAAAAGAACCGTTCAATATACGATTATTTCAGACAAAAATTTGCTCAAGTCACCAACCCTGCAATTGACCCTTTACGTGAAAAGCACGCTATGTCATTAGCAACGTGTGTTGGCCGTGAACAAAACCTGTTTAATGAAACAACAGGCCACGCCTACCGCGTCATGTTTGACTCTCCGATCCTGCTCTTGAGCGATTTTAATCAACTTCGAGAGTTAGACAATGATGATTACCATGCCAACACCGTTTGTCTAAACTATGATGCTGCAGAAGGATTAAAAGGCGCTGTAGAGCGCGTTTGTAATGAGGCAGAAAAGCTTGCCAGCACTGGCACAACATTGCTTATCTTATCTGATAGAAATACGGCAAAGAATGCTCAAGTGATTCCTGCAGCAATGGCTGTCGGTGCGGTGCAAAATATGCTTGTTGAGAAGCATCTACGCTGTGACACCAAC
Source organism: Shewanella gelidii (assembly GCF_014647855.1). GTDB lineage: Bacteria > Pseudomonadota > Gammaproteobacteria > Enterobacterales > Shewanellaceae > Shewanella > Shewanella gelidii. The sequence goes on from NZ_BMPZ01000001.1 coordinate 385,718, forward strand.
ATTATTGTGGAAACCGCATCAGCCCGAGACCCGCATCACTTCGCCGTTTTACTAGGCTTTGGTGCAACTGCAATTTACCCATATCTAGCTTACGAATCAATTGCAGATCTAGCCAAGCGCCATAATCAAGAAGATATGACAGCTCTGCTACTCAATTTCCGCGCGGGTATCGACAAAGGTCTGCGTAAGATCATGTCAAAAATGGGAATTAGTACTGTCGCGTCATACCGTTGTAGTCAACAGTTTGAAGCGGTGGGTCTTTCAAAAGATGTCGTTGATCTATGCTTTAACGGCGTTGTTTCTCGTATTGAAGGTGCGAGCTTTGAACATATTGCCAGTGATGAAGCGGCACTTCATCAAGCAGCTTTCCGAGCTCATATCCCGCTCCCTCAAGGTGGCCTACTCAAGTATGTCGAGGGCGGTGAATACCACAGCTTTAACCCAGATGTGGTTAACACCCTACAATCAAGTTTGAATAACAAAGATTACGGCACCTATAAAGAGTTCACCAAGCTTGTTAATGATCGTCCTGTCGCAACACTACGTGATCTGATTGGTATCAAAGAAACCGACGCTAAAATCACAACCGACGAAGTTGAAGGGCCAGAAAACCTCTACAAGCGCTTTGATAGTGCCGCAATGAGTATTGGCGCACTTAGTCCCGAGGCACATGAGGCACTCGCAATCGCGATGAACCGCTTAGGTGGTCGCTCTAACTCTGGTGAAGGTGGCGAAGATCCACGACGCTTCAATAGCGAGCGTAACTCGAAAATCAAGCAAATTGCATCAGGCCGCTTTGGGGTAACAGCCCACTACTTGGTCAACGCAGAAGTGTTGCAAATCAAAGTCGCTCAAGGGGCAAAACCTGGTGAAGGTGGTCAGCTACCAGGCGGCAAAGTAAGTGTTGAAATTGCAGGTCTACGTCACTCTAGACCCGGTGTGACACTGATTTCACCACCACCACATCATGACATTTACTCGATTGAAGATTTAGCGCAGTTAATTTTTGATTTGAAGCAAATCAACCCAACCGCACTAGTCTCTGTGAAATTGGTATCTGAGCCTGGTATTGGCACAATTGCCACCGGTGTGGCAAAAGCCTATGCAGATATGATTACCGTCGCTGGTTATGATGGCGGTACGGCTGCAAGCCCAATCACCTCAGTGAAATACGCAGGTAGTCCTTGGGAACTAGGCCTTGCTGAAGTTCAACAAGCATTAGTAGAAAATGGACTTCGTCATAAAGTTCGTCTGCAAGTCGATGGCGGACTAAAAACCGGTTTGGACGTAATTAAAGCCGCTCTACTTGGCGCAGAAAGCTTTGGTTTCGGTACCGTACCTATGATTGCACTGGGCTGTAAATACTTGCGTATTTGTCACCTGAACAACTGTGCGACTGGTGTAGCGACTCAAAATACTGAGTTGCGTGAAAAGCATTACCATGGCTTACCTGAGCGCGTGATGACTTACTTTGAGTTTGTTGCACAAGAGGTAAGAGATCTCATGGCAGATCTGGGCGTTTCAAAATTTGAAGAGCTCGTTGGCCGCAGTGATTGGCTAGAAGCACTCGAAGGCAAAACCGACAAACAGCTCGGATTAGATTTAGAGCCAATTTTGTACCAGCCAAAAGTGCCAGAAACCTCTGCGAGAGTTTGGTTAGAAACAAACCCACCAGCAGACCAAGGTATTCTCAATCAACACCTTGTTAATGAATGTCAGAGCTATATTGATAAAGATCAAACGCTAGAAGCATGTTTCAACATCAATAACACTGACCGCTCAGTAGGTGCTGCACTATCAGGCTATATTGCTCGTACAAAAGGGGTTAAAGGAACAAAAGCGCCCATCAAATTAACGTTTGCAGGTAGCGCAGGCCAAAGTTTCGGGGTTTGGAATAGTCCTGGTCTTGAGTTGAAAATCCGTGGCGATGCCAATGACTATGTTGGTAAAGGCATGTCTGGCGGTAAGATTAGTATTAAACCACCAATGGGCAGCCATTTTGAATCCAACCTGTCCACAATCGTTGGCAACACCTGTTTATATGGCGCAACTGGTGGCAAGTTATTTGCGGCTGGCCAAGCCGGTGAACGTTTTGCAGTCCGTAACTCTGGTGCAATCGCAGTCGTTGAAGGCTTAGGTGACAACGGTTGTGAGTACATGACTGGCGGCATTGTTGTGGTCTTAGGCCGAACAGGTGTTAACTTCGGTGCAGGTATGACTGGCGGCTTTGCCTATGTATTTGATCGTTTAGGGCGCTTCCAACCGAGAGTCAATAAAGAACTCGTTGAGCTACTGAAAGTCGACACGCCGATCCTTCAAGAGCACCTTAAAGGGCTGATTGAAGAGCATGTTGAAGAAACAGGCAGCGAACATGGACGCATGATCCTTAGCGATTTTGAAAACTGGATTGATTGCTTTGTATTGGTCAAACCAAAAAATATCGAACTGGCGGATTTGCTAAAAACGAAGCAAGTTGAACCTGAACTAGTTGTTAAAGCGGGGTAACTTCAGAATGAGCAACAATTTTCAATTTATCGAAGTGGACCGCAAAGATCCGAACAAACATGACGCAAAATATCGTGCGTCTCAGTTTATCGAGATCTATCAGCCATTCGAACAAGAACAAGTCAATGAGCAAGCTGATCGCTGTTTAGACTGTGGTAACCCGTACTGTGAGTGGAAATGCCCACTCCACAATTACATCCCGAATTGGCTGGCACTGGCTAAACAAGGACGTATTGCCGAAGCGGCCGATCTGGTACATGAAACCAACACGCTGCCAGAAATCTGTGGCCGTGTATGTCCACAAGATCGCTTGTGTGAAGGTGCATGTACGTTAAACGATGAGTTTGGTGCTGTAACTATTGGTAATGTTGAAAAGTACATTACAGATACCGCGATCGAACAAGGCTGGCGCCCAGATCTGAGTACCATCGAACCTCGAAAAGAAAGAGTTGCAATTGTTGGCGCAGGCCCTGCAGGGCTTGGCTGCGCTGATATTCTTGCACGCAATGGCGTACAAGCCGTGGTTTATGACAAATATCCACAAATTGGTGGCCTATTAACCTATGGTATTCCATCATTCAAGCTGGATAAGTCAGTCATGGCCACGCGTCGTACCGTACTTGAGGGAATGGGAATTGAATTCAAACTTGGTGTCACCATTGGCCAAGACATCATGTTTGAAGAACTATTGAAAGAATATGATGCAGTCTTTTTGGGAATGGGCACCTACACAGCGATGAAAGCCCGCCTCCCAGGTGAGGACTCAGCAGGTGTCATTCAAGCTTTACCTTATTTGATTGGTAATACTCATGAGCTCATGGGCACCCAAAGTAATGAAACGCCGTACCAAAGCTTAGCTGGTCAACGCGTTGTTGTACTGGGTGGTGGTGATACTGCGATGGACTGTGTTAGAACCGCCGTTCGTCAAGGGGCAAAAGAAGTCACTTGTGTTTATCGTCGTGATGAGGCAAACATGCCAGGTTCTCGCCGAGAAGTACAAAACGCACGTGAAGAAGGAGTGAACTTCTTATTCAACCGTCAGCCAACTGAAATCAAAACCAAAGATGGCAAGGTCGTTGGAATCGAATGCATCGAGACCAAGCTTGGCGCAGCCGATGAAAGCGGTCGACAACGTCCAGAGCCCATTGAAGGTAGTGAACAGCTAATCAATGCTGATTCGATAATCGTGGCGTTTGGTTTCCAACCAAGCCCAGCACCTTGGTTAGCCGATCATAATATTGAGTTAAACGAATGGGGTCTGGTCAAAGCGAGTAAAGATGATGCAAATCCATTCCAAACAACCAATCCCAAAGTATTTGCTGGCGGCGATATGGTTCGAGGATCAGATCTTGTGGTCACCGCAATTGCTGAAGGCCGAGACGCAGCGATCGGAATATTAAACTCTTTTGACTAGAGTTTACCGACAAAGAACATCAACCCATTGATCAAATTTTGATTCAAGCGCATCACATGATGCGCTTTTTTTTGACGTAACAATAATAGAATGCCCGCACCGAGTCCGAGTCCAGTTCCCAACTCGGCACATTTGCTATTTTGTATCTGTGCTTTGCAGAATCGCATCATCAGACTTAAGGATTTCAAACCCTTCAGGATCAATACCATGTTGCAAAAAGTATTCTATTGGCATCGGACCAAACAGGTGTAAATCAGGATGGGGACAAGCTGGCTCCACAAATTCAGATGCAGGCAATGCTTGATAACCGGGCTGTGACATAGACACCGCCAGACAATTTACATCCGTTTCTTTTGTGCCCGTTATCAATCCAATAGGTTTTAAGTCGTTTCCATTAGCACTGTGTGACTCAAGATCCCAAGGAGACAAGTCCATCCCAGATGCTTCTAAGCTCGGGATATCTAATTCATGATCTGCACTGTCAAAAAGTACGAAATCCGCGGCATCGGAGATAGCGTTACATTCTTTGCTGGCGTCAGTCTTTATTTGAGTGGTGACATCAATTGCCTTGCTCGGCTCATGTCGCGCTTTTACTTGCTTATTTTTTGTCATTTCTGCTATTCCGTCGCACTGCGGTTTAGGTTAAACAGCGAACACCATTTCCCAACCAATCATCGATGAGTTAAGTCACGCAACCAATTCAGCTTATGGTATATTATGCGCCATATTCTATAGACACAAATCTACGCTTGTTGCGATTAAAGGTTGATAAATGAAAATTGGTATTATCGGTGCAATGGAGCCAGAAGTAGCTCACCTCATTGAAGCAATGTCTGCTGCAAAATCAGAAACAGTTGCTGGTATTGAATTCGTTAGTGGTGAACTTGCTGGCAAGCAAGTTATTGTGACACGCTCTGGTATCGGCAAAGTTGCTGCAAGCATCGCAACGACTTTACTGATTGAAAAATTCGCGCCAGATGCTGTGATTAATACTGGCTCCGCCGGAGGCTTTGTCCGTGATTTAACCATCGGTGATATCGTCATTTCATCAGAAGTACGCCATCATGATGTCGATTGCACAGCATTTGGCTACGAAATCGGACAAATGGCTCAACAACCCGCAGCATTTACACCTGCGCCACACCTCGTCGCAGCGGCAAAAAAGGCTGTAGCAGAAGTGGCTCAAGTCAAAGCGATTGAAGGGCTCATTTGTACTGGAGATAGCTTTATTTGTGATCCAGAAAGAACTAAAGTTATGGTCGCCAACTTCCCAACCATAGCCGCTTGTGAAATGGAGGCTGCAGCAATTGCGCAAGCATGTCATCAGTTTGAAATGCCTTTTGTGGTGATTCGCTCTCTATCAGACAACGCAAACGATGACTCCGCGGTTGATTTTGATGCTTATCTAGTCAAGGCTGGTCACCATAGCGCGTTGATGGTCATCGCTCTATTGAAGCAACTTTAGGTTGTCGTGATTATGGTGCAATTTTTTGAAGAATTAATTCGCCAAGATGGTCAGCTTTTCGGCCATTTTTTGGTACTGCTTTCTGCGGTGATTCTTTCACGAATAGCGCCATTACCTCGTAACCTCCAACCCATAATTTGGCTTGGTCAGCTCGCGAAGGAGTTGGCCGTGAAAGTCAATCACACCGAGCGTTCTTCAATCCAGCAAATGACCGCTGGCGTTATGGCGGCAATCTTATTAGTTATCCCTTTTTGGATTATTTGCGCGTTCTTAATGCAGCTGGCAGCCTACCCTTGGTTCTTCGACTTTTTGGTCTTATATTTATGCCTCAGTGACGCATGCTTCAAACAGATTGCCCAAGAAATACGCCTTGCATTAAATAGCGATGATAAAGCACGGGCCAAAAAACTGTTACAACCTTGGGTTGCACAAGATACCCAGTCTTTATCTGAAGTCGGTATTTGTAAAACAACTATTGAAAAGCTTGCCAATAGCCATGTATATGGAGTGGTGGCAACCATATTCTACTTCGCCGTAGCCGGCGCACCCTTGGTGCTCGCTGTCAGAATGGTCAAACAAATTGAAATGGCTTGGCCTATCGCCGATCCACGATTTAAAAACTTTGGTATTGCCATCGCAAAGCTCAATACAATTTTGCAAATACTACCGAATTTTTTGTGGGCCTTTACGCTAACCATTCTCACCGGCCCCTTAGGTTATAAAGCACTCATTCAAACAACGAATGTTCCAACGCCATTCCCACTAGAACATCTCATACAAAGAATCACAGGGATAGCGATTAATATTGAGCTTGGAGGGCCAAGAAAGTATCTAGCTCAGCGCGTCGCTTTACCTTATGCCAATAAAGGGCGCCAGCCAGTCGCTCAAGACATCGGAAATGCGATTAGTTATACATCTAAAGGCTTTGGGATCTGGTTAGGGCTCCTGATCACTCTGCCTCTCCTCTGGTCGATGCTACGCTACGTTCAGGTATGAATCTGACTTTTAAACAAAGTGGATCACTGAATTCACCCGCACCAAGTGCGCGCAAAAAAACATCAACCAGACAGCGCAAATGTAATAAATTTACGATATAATCTGGTCAAACTATCGAATTTATTACTTGAGAACGTACCCTTGTTAGAAATGTTACACGTATCCTTAACTACCCCGGCTTTATTATTTCCCGCAATATCGCTGCTTCTACTTGCATATACCAATCGGTTTTTCTCACTTGCAGCATTGATCCGCAACTTGAGCAAAGCAGAAACCAGTGTCCATACCGATCAAATTAAAAACCTTAAAAAGCGAATTAAATTAATCCGTCGCATGCAAGAAGGCGGCGTTTCAAGTTTTGCGATGTGTGTGCTTTGCATGATTTTAATCTATTTAGGGCAAAACCAAGCTGGCTCGGTGGTCTTCGGTTTGAGTCTATTGCTGCTCTTGTATTCATTAATCCTTTCTGTTGCTGAAATTCGCATTTCAGTTGATGCGCTTAACATTCACTTGGAAGAGATGAGTTAATGCCAGAGTGGATCTACTTTTTTGATCTTTGCGGCACTGCCGTGTTTGCGCTATCAGGTGCGCTAGCAGCAGGGCGCCATAAAATGGATCCATTTGGCGTGATCGTTTTAGCGTCGGTCACCGCTGTTGGCGGTGGCAGTATTCGAGACACACTGATGGGCGCCACCCCAGTTTTTTGGATTAACGATCCCACCTACATTATTGTGATTCTTTCGACCGTTCTCCTTACCATTTTACTGGTACGCAAGCCTAAACGTGTCCCACAAAAAGTTCTCCCAATTGCCGATGCGTTAGGATTAGCGCTCTTTACAATTATCGGAGCAGAAAAAGCATTATCTATGGGGCTCAGCGGTATGAGTGCAGTCATCATGGGACTCATCACCGGCGTTGGTGGTGGTATTATTCGAGATATTCTTTGTCGTCAGGTGCCAATGGTATTACGCACTGAAATCTATGCAACGGCTTCGATAGCCGGAGGAATTGGCTATACCTGTAGCTTAAGCTTTGGAATGGCAGATTTATCTGCAATGTTTCTTGCAATGAGCACGGCATTTGCCATACGCTTGGCTGCAATTACTTGGCATCTATCACTGCCCGCTTTTGATTTACGCAGCCAAAAGCCAAAGTAAACCGTCGCAAAACCACGCACTTGTATAACTGCCTTGAGATATACCGTGAGAATTATTGTCTATTTATTCTTTGCTAGCCTATTTACCCTTATGAGCCTCAACCAGCTTGTTTTTGCTTCGGCGGCTGATATGCCTAAAGAGCAGCAATTAGCAAACGAATATATGAAAATACTCACCAGTCGAGACTATGAAAAGCTTAAGCGTTACTACTCTAGAAGCAGCTTGCTATATGATCAGACCGCAAATAAAAAATTCACAGGTCAACGCCATATACTCGCCTTTTTAAAGCGTGCGCAAAAAGGCGTGATTGAATACAACTTTAACATTGAGCATATGTTCAATACAGGTAGCTTAGTGGTTATGATCGGCAACTATCACTACCAAGGGCCCGGTGATCAATTTGGCAAACCCGGTAAAATTGTTAAGATTGCAATTCCCGGAGTCACCACACTGAAGCTAGATATGAACACTCGACGAGTTCGCCAACATACAGATTTGATAGACTATCAAACGATGACCGATCAACTGGCTGAACAATAAGCGCATTTACTTGTGAAGAAAGCAGGCGTTGCTAATTCAACGCCGCGATGCACTCCACCTCGACTTTCGCATTTAGGGCGAGTTTGGACACCGCCATTGCGCTGCGCGCCGGAAAATGGCCAGGTTCAAAATAGCTTGCGTACGCTTTGTTAAAAGCTGGCCATTCAGACATATCCGTTAAAAAAACCGTACACTTCAACAAATCATCCATATCGAGCTGGTGCTTTTTCAGTGACACCTGAATATTATCCATTGTTTGATGGGTTTCAGGTGTAATACCACCTTCGGCTAGCCGACCTTTTGAGGTTAAACCGATGCTACCAGAAAGGTATAATACTCCAGCATAGGAAACAGCTTCAGAGAAGGGTAAATTTGGGTGTGAATCTGACGGAAAATAATGATGCTCTTCCGCATGAACATTGGCAGCGCCAAAAGCCAGCGCTAGTGAAGCAAAAAGCATGCTTAAAAATGTGGAACAATTCTGCATAGATAGACTTCCATGTTAGGTATCATAAAACATAGGGGAACAAAGTTTTTTTGCTGTTGCAAATTAACGTAGCTAAACCTGAAACTCAATCGAACACGATCATCGCCAACCATTAAACTCACTTCTGCCTGCCAATTCTTGTTTACACCTGCAACTGGAGCAGCACTTGATGACAGCACTTCAACGATACCTTGAAGCCCTTTAAGAATTGAATATCTGCAAGTGATAAAACATAAGACGAAAATATTTTCTCTGTAAATGCTCACAGGATAAAACGTACGAATACGGGCAAAATCGGTAAAGCTTGGGGAAAGGGATATCCAAGATGTGCTTTAGCTCTCAGAACTCCAGCCGGTAAAAATTTAGTGTAGTCTTAAGAGTGCAGTGCCAAGGGAGTCTATGTGAATTTTGGAAATACTCCACGTCAGATTGAGAATGAACGCAAAAGGATATTGATTTATACCTTTGTCATCTTTGGCAGCACTTTTCTTTCCACATTTGCCGTCACTTCATTCCTCGCAGAACGCTATCAGTTAGGCTTCATTTTGAGTTTCTTTTTTGTCATCGCGCTTATCGCTGCCAAAGCAACCAAAAAAGCCCGGCACGTTCAGCCCATCGCAATCAGCCTTTCCTCTTTGCTGTTGTTACTCTCTATTTACCTACTACTCGGTGGTGGAGCAGAAGGAACAGGGGCTTACTGGACGTATTCAGTCTCAATTTTCATGGTGCTCATGGTGGGCCCTCATATCGGCAGTATCTTTATGGCGCTGTATATGGTGGCCAATTTTATGCTGCTATTTGGCAACTTTGAATTTATCTACCCATATACGGATGTCGAATCCAAACGAATCGTTATCTCTTCGTTTTCCCTTGGCGGACTTATTCTCATGAGTGAATGGGTTCGAGTTCACTCCTACGGCGCAATCTCCAAGGCATCAGAAGATCATCGCCAACTCGCCAATACCGACCCATTAACGGGTCTACAAAACCGCTTAGGAACCAAAAGCCTTATCGAAGCAAAAGAAACTTGCAATGCGGCTATTGTCGCCCTCTTAGATATTGATCATTTTAAAACAGTAAACGATGCTCATGGTCACGATGCCGGCGATATCGTGTTAAAAAAACTAGCGAATTTACTAAAGAAACATACGAAAGGTGGAGACATTACCGCGCGCTGGGGAGGAGAAGAGTTTCTGTTAGTTTTATACGATACTAACCTTTGCTCAGCAGAGCGCCTAGTTCAAAAAATCAATCATGAGTTTGCTCAATATAGATTTACATTTAACCACCAAGAACAAACCGCAAGTTTTAGCGCAGGTCTTGCCACAATGGAAGATAGCAAGCAATTTGAATCCGCCGTTTCTATTGCCGATAAGTGTCTTTATAAAGCCAAAAATAATGGCCGAAATAAAGTGGTATCAACACTTTAAAACATGCTTGAGTCAAGACGTCTGAACACGACTAAACGACATCAAAATGAAAAAGGCTTACTCTGTGAGTAAGCCTTTTAAAACCGACGTTCTTGTAGAGTGTTATACCAAAGTAATTTTGGCAAACTTACGTTTACCCACTTGGAATACAGCGGTTAAACCCGCGTTCATCACCTGTTTAGTATCTTCCACTTTTACGCCATCAATTTTAGCTGCGCCTTGCTTAATCATTCGCATGGCATCAGAAGTTGATGCGACTAAACCGGCTTGTTTCAAAACATTTGCAATTGCAAGTCCATCACCGACTTCGATATCCATTTCTTGAATATTCGTTGGCACCGCACCTTTTTGGAACCGATTAATAAACTCTTGATGAGCGGCTTCAGCTGCGGCTTGATCATGGAATCGAGCAATAATTTCTTTTGCTAAAGCAATTTTCACGTCGCGGGGATTGGTTCCAGCTGCGACATCAGCTTTAAATTGCTCAATTTCAGCCAATGGACGGAAAGACAGTAGCTCAAAGTAACGCCACATTAAATCGTCAGAAATCGACATGATTTTGCCAAACATTTCACCCGCAGGTTCACTCACACCGATATAGTTATTAGCAGACTTAGACATCTTCTTCACACCGTCTAAGCCTTCGAGTAACGGCATCATGATTACGGTTTGTGGTTTCTGCCCTTCTGTTTTTTGCAGTTCACGGCCCATTAACAGATTGAATTTTTGATCCGTACCACCTAGCTCAACGTCCGACTCAAGTGCAACCGAATCATACCCCTGAAGCAGTGGATACATAAATTCATGGATTGCAATGGACTGACCTGAAGCGTAACGCTTTTTAAAGTCATCGCGTTCCATCATGCGTGCAACCGTTTGTTGTGATGCAAGACGGATCATGCCAGCAGCACCTAACGGCTCAAGCCAGCTAGAGTTAAACTCAATTCGAGTTTTCGCAGGGTCTAAAATCTTGTAAACCTGCTCTTTATACGTTTCGGCGTTTGCTGCCACTTGCTCAAGCGTCAGTGGTGGTCGTGTACTATTTTTGCCACTTGGGTCACCGACCATACCGGTAAAGTCGCCAATCAAGAAAATGACTTCGTGACCGAGCTCCTGAAAAGTACGCATTTTATTTAGGATGACGGTATGACCTAAATGAATATCTGGTGCGGTAGGATCAGCACCTAACTTAATACGTAAAGGACGCCCTTCTTTCAGTTTCTCAACTAGATCAGATTCAAGTAAAATCTCATCTGTACCACGTTTAATTTCAGCTAATGCTTGATCTAAATCAGCCATCTCGGCAACAACTCCTGAGCGCCATACAAAATAAAGAGAACTATGGTACTTGTTAGCCACCACAATTGAAAGTGTGTACACTAAGGGGATAACAAAGACGTAGAGAATTTGGTATCGAGGTCAATGAGAAAGGTCATTACTTTATTTAAATTGCTGCCAAAAAAGCATCAACTATTAGTTAGTATTTTATTTGCTGCCACCTTCATAGTTATTTGCATTCCATCAGATGACAGCCAAGCATCCAATCAAGCACCACAAGTATCTGACAATAAAGAGTTAAATACTCGTTACTCTGTCCCCCTTGCATTTAGAACACCCGAGGCACCTTCTCGGCAACTCGATGAGCCCGAGGCCAGTCAACGGAAAAGCAAAAGTGAGAATATTTCAAGCCAGCCAAGCCCTGTCGCACAAAAGACAAAGCCATCTCGTTACATTGCAGATGTTGAGCGCTTTGAAGTTAAAAAAGGCGATACGCTCGCCGCTTTATTTGATCGCGCAGGCTTAAGTCCTCGAGATGTATATGAAATCACGTTGTTGCCTCATGCCAAAAAAAATCTGCTTAAAATTATGCCCGGCGAGTCTTTAAGTATTAGTAAAGACAACCTAGGTGACCTAGCTAAAGTCGAATATGAAGTCAATGAAATAACCACCTTACATATTGAGAAAGACGCCGAGGGTTACCGAGAGCATCTGTCCCATAAGAAAGTCGAAAAACGAAACCAATTTGCAAGCGCGACCATTTCTAGCAACTTCTGGAATGCTGGGGTTGCCGCAAAGCTGACTCCCAATCAAATCATGCAACTCGCAACCATTTTCGGTTGGGATATTGATTTTGCACTGGATTTGCGTGAAGGCGATAGTTTTGCACTGATATTTGAAGAAGAATATGCCGATGGCGAGTTCTTACGAAATGGCAATATTTTAGCAGCAGAGTTTACGAATCAAGGCGATAGGTATACAGCGGTTCGCTATACCGACGGCCAATATTATTCCGATTCTGGCCGCAGTATGCGGAAAGCTTTCCTTCGCTCACCGGTTGATTTTAAATATGTCAGTTCTAACTTTAATCCTCGGCGTTTACACCCCGTCACGGGTCGAGTAAAAGCACATCGAGGAGTGGACTACGTCGCAGCGGTTGGCACCCCCATTAAAGCCGCCGGTAAAGGCAGAGTCATCAAATCTGCTTACAATAAGTACAATGGTAACTATGTATTTATTAAGCATAATGACACTTACACCACCAAATACTTACACTTAACCAAGCGTAAAGTAAAAGCAGGGCAATCAGTAAAGCAGGGGCAAATTATTGGTACGCTTGGCCGTACAGGTCGAGTAACCGGCGCGCATTTACACTATGAATTTATTGTCAATGGTGTTCACCGCAACCCAAGAACTATCAAGCTGCCAAAAGCTCAAGCGATTGCTCGTAAAGAAAAATCAAAATTCCTAGCTATCAGTAAAGCTATCATGGCTAAGCTTGAACATAACAAGCAAGTCCAGCTCGCAATGCAATAAAAGGACAAAATTAGTTATGAAAACAGCGTATTATATTGGTCTAATGTCAGGTACAAGCATGGATGGAATCGATGCTGTATTGGTTGACTTTGCGGGCGACCAACCCCAACTTGTCGCGAGCCACACCCAAGTTATTCCAACACATTTATTCAAAGGGCTACAACGTTTGTGTGAGCCGGGTAGCGATGAAATTAACCGCCTAGGCCGTCTAGATCGCAGCGTCGGGCAGCTATTTGGCGCGGCCGTCAATGAGCTACTCGCGAAAGCAAATATTGATAAGAGCCAAGTTATCGCCATTGGCAGTCACGGCCAAACCGTACGCCATATGCCAAGCCTCGAAATTGGTTTTACACTACAAATCGGCGACCCCAATACCATCGCAGTTGCAACAGGTATTGACGTCATTGCTGACTTTAGACGCAAAGATATTGCGCTCGGTGGACAAGGGGCACCTCTCGTTCCCGCCTTTCATCAACAACTGTTTGCAACACCAGAGCAGCACCGGATGATTTTAAACATTGGCGGTATCGCCAATGTAACGTATTTACCGGCAGAGGACAGCAATAACCAATCACAGGTTGTTGGTTTTGATACTGGACCAGGGAACACCCTTCTGGATGCTTGGTGCCAACAAGTCAAAGGCGAACCTTATGACGACAATGGCGCATGGGCCAAAGAAGGCACAACCGACGCAACGTTATTGCAACAGCTAAAGGCACATCCCTATTTTGCTCTGGGCTACCCCAAAAGCACAGGCAAAGAGCTATTTAGCCAAAACTGGATCGAGCAGCAACTCGCGGCTTATGGGCAACTCGATGAAGGCGATATTCAATCCACATTACTCGATCTCACATGCCAAACCATTGCAAGTGACATTATGAAGCTCTCCGCCCACGGGGAACTCTTTGTTTGTGGCGGTGGTGCTTATAATGCAGAAATGATGAAGCGGATAGCTCAGTTACTTCCAGGTTATCGAACAACCACGACCCGTGAACTTGGTGTATCGCCAAAATGGGTTGAGGCCATCGCTTTTGCTTGGCTTGCTATGCGCTATGAGCACAGCTTACCTGCCAACCTCCCCGCTGTTACCGGAGCCTCTAGAGAAGCAATACTCGGGGCGCGTTTTTGCGCAGCTTAAAACGAGCCCATTAATTTATGGTGCAGTATACAAGCTTCTCGATAGAGCTATGGTAAACTGCGCCATCAATGCCATTAGGCATATCCAGTGAATTTAAAGAGATCAACACCATGAGCAATCAAGCAAAGAAACTTGCTGACATCAAATCTATGACACCAGAAGCCCGCTATGACTACTTTGTTGAGCAAGTAAAACAACACAAAGTATTATGGAGTCTTCAGGATTCTGAAGGATGCGTCATGCTAACCACGGAAGAAGAAGACTGCATTCCACTGTGGCCATCAGAGGAAACTGCAAAAATGTGGGCAGTAGACGACTGGAAAACTTGCGAGCCGTTCGCCATTCCTCTGGAAGAATGGCAAAGCCGCTGGGTTTCAGGCATGGAAGATGATGATCTCTTCGTCGCTGTTTTACCCATGCAAGATGATCTTGGTGTTGTTGTTCCTCCATTTGAAGTCAATGAAAGATTGACACCAAAGACCAAGCATTAAACCAATACGCTTCAATATTGTATAGGGACCGATAGACATGACCGCCGTCTCGGATGACAAAACGCAAAGTAGACTACCACCAAAGCGTTTAATCGTGCTGCTGGTACTTTATGTCGCCGCATCAATTAGTGGCTTAATGGCAAATCAAGGCGTTTTATTTTGTGCTTTCACCTTACTGATGGTTCTTGCACTGATTGGTAAACAAAAAGCCGGTTTGATGATGCTTCGAGGCTATACGATTGTGCAGTTGGTACTCGTGTGTTGCTTACCCATTATTTTGCAAATGCCGGAGAATGTGCAAACGGGTCCCTCCCGATTTAATCTGGCAGGGTTGCAGCTCGACCTACCCGACTATGTCGTCTTTGCCACTCTCATTGCGATATGCGCTATACAAGTATGGGTCGCTTTCGATAAAAAAGTGAAAGCCTATTTCAAGCCTAAAATGAGCTTTAGCATCATTTAATATAAAAGCTTGCACAGCAGCATATTCAAATAGATGGTGGAATGTAAGTATTTCAAAGGAATTACTTCACAGAATCCCTAGCGGAATGATGACGTCGATACGATTACCAATTAGATCTGTTGTGAGGAGAACTTTGAATAATGCGACAACAATACTCCAGCATCGGTAAATAGTCACCAAGCGAAGCTTGTGATAGCTTCAGAATATACGGCATGGCTAGAGATATATGAAACACTAGCGACTTGAACATCGCCCATTAAAAAAGCCGTCACATGACGGCTTTTTTTGTCTCAACGCTTAATACTAAACGGAGAAGCTTGCGCCACAACCACAGGTTGTGGTGGCATTTGGGTTTTTCACAAAAAATCGAGAACCTTCTAGACCCGAAGTGTAATCAACTTCACCACCCATCAAGTACTGCAAGCTCATTGGATCAACAACAAGCGCCACACCTTGCTTTTCAATAGTAAAATCGCCTTCATTTACTTTTTCATCAAAAGTAAAGCCATACTGGAACCCTGAGCAGCCACCGCCAGTGACGTACACTCTGAGCTTTAATGCATCATTTTGCTCTTCATCAAGCAGAGTCTTAACCTTTGTTGCAGCCGCATCAGTGAATTGGATCGGCATTGCTGCATCAGCTTGTTCAGTCATTACTACCTCGTGCGTTCATTGACTGATCGGGATTATCTATTACTTGACTATTTTGTTCAAGTAATACCCGCTGCTCTTTTTCAACTTCAAGTAGATCAGAGACCTTAAATACTTGCTCAGCTTGAGCTGCTTTCGCCCAACGGCTCTTTGGCACATTCACTTTGACCTTCACTTGAGTCAAGCTAAACCCTTCTGGTAATTCAAATTTTGATTCAAACACCTGATAATAGCGGAAGTTAAATTTTAGCTTTTCATCCGTCAAACTACTCATCGCTATCGATTGCGGCTTACCATCAAGCGTACCATGCAAAGTGACTGCAACTTTTCCTTTCAAGTACCCTTTACGCTTTTTCAATTGAGTCAGGACTAACTTAATATGATAAGAATCAGGTAGAAGGCCCGCAGACATCTCTAAACCATGAATCGCAACACCTTGAGCATTGTGTTCTGGCGCCATAATACTACGATAAAAAGCAAGCTCGCGCTCAAGCTCGACCTGTTGTTGATGTTGTTGGGCAAACATCGACTTCATATCTTTGTTAGACTGTTTAGCAACGGAGAGTGCTAGGTTTTTGCTAGCAAGCGCTTGAGATTGGGTGGAGAGTTCTTTTTGTAATCGCTCGATATGTCGATTGGTAATTTTTTCGCGGGTATCGCCATCGCTAAACCAAACGTTATAGCAAAGTGCCCCTAATAACCAAGAGACAAAGACCAACATCACTAAATAGAGACTCGATGGGCGAATATTGCGCTCGATCACTTGCAGCCGAGCCCACCACGGATAATAATTTGACATTAAGTAACAGCCTCTTAAACAGAAAATAGGTAATATACCCAATCGTCTAGAGGATGCAAATTCACCCAGCAGATTATGCGCAGATACTCTACGTATATCTCATTGATACGATTTTTAAGCAGCGTAACTGCCTACATTGATAAATATTAAAAGCAAACTCAAAAATTACTTTAGCTGCGACTTAAGAGACCAGTTATCACAGGCCCAGACAAGCGTCCAACTTTGTTTGTTAGCTTTGCTTTTTGCGATTGTCGCATCCAGCGTCATTCTAGTATTTAAACTGCTTCTGCAGTGGGCTGAAACCTTTACTCACACCCAAGATATGGACTTCCATGGTGTTATGGAAGGCTGGCGCGCTTTGATCCCGTTACTCGGTGCCTTTCTCATTTGGCTGGTCGCCAAAATCAGTTCCAAAAAATATCGCAGGATGGGCATCGCCTATGTGCTTCACCGCATTAAGTTGCACTATGGAAAAATCCCACTCGGTTCCGCCCCAAGTCAGTTTTTCCAAGCGCTATTTGCTTTAGGTACCAACTTTTCCGTAGGCCGTGAAGGACCAGCAATTCATCTGGGTGCCGTCAGTGCCAGCGTCATGGCCGAAAAATTTAACTTACCGGACAACAGCGTCAGAATTATGAGTGCCAGCGGTATCGCAGCGGGGATTGCAGCTACTTTTAACGCCCCATTAGCAGCGGTTATTTTTGTTTTTGAAGTAGTACTGCGTGAATACAAAGTCCACTATTTCTTTCCCATTATGCTATCGGCCATTTGTGGAGCGATGTCGAGCCAACTAGTATTCGGTAATATTCATGAGCTCGATAACATCCAGGTTATTGCAATTCCACTAGAGCATTATCCAGTACTGGCAATTGGCGGCCTATTTATCGGATGCATTGCAGCGGCATTTAATCGAAGTTTACTCAGTGTTACCGCTGCCACCCAAAACAAGCCCCTACATCAACGCCTTTTACTCGCTGGACTCATCACCACGGCCATTGGCTTTGTCCTGCCACAGGCGCTAGGTACCGGTGAGCTTGCTATCGCAGAGTGCATTAGTGACGAACCCGCTCTTGGTTTACTATGCGCTATTTTGATTGCAAAAATTATCGCTACGGTTGCTGCACTAGGACTTGGGATCCCCGGAGGTATCATCGGCCCACTCTATGGTATTGGTGCGCTTGTCGGTGCTATTTTGGCTTTAGTCAGCGCCATGTATTTCCCTTCCCTTACCCCTTATATCGGCCTGTATGCCATTATCGGCATGACTGCAATGATGGGGACTTGTCTCACCGCGCCGCTAGCGGCACTCGTTGCTTTATTGGAGCTGACCCATGATGCAGCGATGATTATGCCAGCGATGTTTGTTACGATCCCTGCCTTCTTATTGGCGTACCAAGGACTCAACACTCGATCGGTATTCTTTAAGCAACTTGAAATTATGGGGCTTGGTTACAAAGTTCCCCCAGTGAATCAAGGCCTACAGAAAGTGGGGGTTCGCGCCCTCATGAATAAGCAGTTCGTGTTGGTTAAAAATGACCCCGACTTACAATTAGAGGTGTTAAAGCGTGCTGATGGGCGTCCTGTACTTGTTCGCAAAGAAAATAATCTTATCGCTCGCTTGCAGCTGAATATGAGCCAAGGGGAGGAATCTTCTTTGTCACGCGTCGACATTCATGGTCTGCCTGATACCGCAACGCTCAATGAAGTTTATCAAGAGCTTGCCCCTCGGCGTTCCGGTGAAGTGTTTATTTATCAAGGCGAAAAAGACAATGTTGTTGGCGTCATTAGCTGGGCAAAGCTTTTCCAAGAAATCCGTTCAGGTCAAATATAGCGCACTCAATAGTCACAAATCTCTTGTCCGTTCGACAAGTCATCAGTAAGTGATGCGTATTAGATCACATTTACAGCTCGATAGTGATGGATTTGCAGCAAAAGTTAAGTCGCAATTAAGCAAGAACAAGGTAAGATACCAGCAGCCAAAATTGACCCAAGCTGACGTAAACTCTGCTTGGTGGCAAGTCACCTTGCATTGTTCGATGAGTGCAGTGACTTGCCAAATATTCACATGATTCTCGCAAAGATTGCGATGCATAAACTTTAAGGATCCAACATGACCCGTTCCGAAACTCTTTTTGAGCAGGCTAAGAAAACCATTCCAGGCGGCGTAAACTCGCCAGTACGTGCTTTTAACGGTGTAGGCGGCTCACCACGCTTTATCGAAAAGGCGGATGGTGCATTTATTTATGATGCAGATGGTCAAGCTTACATTGATTATGTGGGTTCATGGGGTCCAATGATTTTAGGACATAACCATCCAAAAATCCGCGAAGCAGTTCATCAAGCTGTCGACAATGGCTTGTCCTTTGGAGCACCAACCGCTCTTGAAGTTGAAATGGCTGAAAAAGTAATTGAAATGGTGCCATCAATGGAGCAAGTTCGTATGGTGAGCTCCGGCACCGAAGCAACAATGAGTGCGATTCGCCTTGCCCGTGGATTCACAAGCAGAGACAAAATCCTCAAGTTTGAAGGTTGCTACCATGGCCATGCGGATTGCTTACTTGTCAAAGCAGGTTCAGGGGCACTAACACTTGGGCAACCAAGTTCTCCAGGGATCCCAGAAGACTTTGCAAAACACACGTTAACTGCCGTCTATAACGATTTAGATTCAGTAAAAACAATGTTTGAGCAATATCCTGAAGAAATCTCGTGCATCATTCTTGAGCCTGTCGCAGGCAATATGAACTGTATTCCTCCAGTTGCAGGCTTCTTGGAAGGACTGCGCGCCTTATGTGATCAATATGGCGCACTCCTAATCATTGATGAAGTGATGACTGGCTTCCGCGTATCAAAAAGCGGTGCCCAAGGCTATTACGGTATCACTCCTGACTTGACCACACTCGGCAAAGTCATTGGTGGTGGCATGCCGGTTGGCGCTTTTGGCGGTAAGAAAGAAGTGATGCAGTACATCGCACCGACAGGCCCAGTTTATCAAGCAGGCACACTATCTGGTAACCCAATAGCCATGACCGCAGGTCTTGCGCAAATGGAAGCCCTATGTGAAGAAGGCCTTTATGAAGCACTTGCCGCTAAAACGAAAACCATTGCCGAAGGCTTAAAGGCTGCAGCTGATAAGCATGGCATACCTATGGCGATTAATTATGTCGGTGGCATGTTTGGCTTCTTCTTTACTGAAGAACAAAACATCACCCGTTTTGAGCAGGTCACCCGTTGCAACATGGATCAGTTCCGAGCCTTCTATCACGGGATGCTTGAGCAAGGTGTATATTTAGCACCGAGTGCTTATGAAGCAGGCTTCTTATCCATGGCTCATACCGATGAAGATATTGAAAAAACACTACTAGCTGCAGACAAAGTTTTAGCCGGAATGAAGGCGTAGTTTAGCGAAGAAAAATCAAACTACATCTCAACAAAAAAGGGACGCAATCTGCGTCCCTTTTTTGTTGAATATTTTTTGCAATTCAGCTTAAAAGCCTGGGTCTTTTTTCGCCGACAATCCTGAACGCAAAATAACTAACGCAACGATCGTTTGCCCTAAAATAGTTAAGTGTTCAGTGATGATTTCAGGGTGCTCAATAATGCCTAATATATAGAGATCTTTTGCACAAATTGCTAACCAAACCGTAGAAATCAACAACAGAATACTTCGAGTAAAAAAGTTCATTACCGCCCTCCCTTGATACTAGATAAAGTGGTTCATACCGTATTTAGGGACAATATATTGATTTTGATCGGCAGGGTCAATATTTTGACTGTGACAATTTTGCGTCAAAGTAACATTAATACTTTTTAATTACGGCTACTTTTTGCACAATTATTTTGTAAAAGAGTAGCTTAGAAGATGCAAAAAAATAGCACTAATCATGATAATTTTTTTTCATTTATTTGTCTCATTCTGTGTTTCTCCCATTTCCGCAAAAAAGTGAATCTGAGTTCCACACAAAATGGACAAACTGCTCCGATGAGCGGACCTGATTTGCTGAGTCTATTGCAAGGCAAACCACGATCTGTCTGACAGAAAAAAAACGTAAACCTAAGCGGCAAAATAAACGGTATTAAGTAAGGTTTTATCGTCGACAATATTACAGCCAATGACAGTAAAGAAATTTGCGAAAATGGACGCCAACATCGTCAACTCTATGGTTAGACTCTGCGGCGCTTTAAGATACTGATGAGCTATAGAAAACGAGTCAAAGCTCATCAGCTTAGTCTTTATATTGCAGGTACTTTGAACTCTGTCCCTTGAATATCGAGTACAACATCTCGAGGGCGAATTTCAATAATTCGTAATTTCCCACCGATGAGATCCCCTTGTTGAAGCTCTATGCCATCCACGTTCAACCAACGCTTCTCTGGAGCTCCTGCATATACATGAGCAAAGATATTAAATTCTGGCACTTGCGACTGTAATGTCGCAGGCAGTTGTCCATATTTAGGAATCGTCTCTGTAGTATCAGATTGTGGAATTGGGTTTAACTGAGGCGCCGTCAATTCTTGATTCACTGACGATTCAACTTCGACCTCTTTTAAAGCTGCCTCAAAAGCAGCCACCAAGTTATTGTTTTGTTCAGGTGTTAATCTAGGAGTTTGAGCTTGGCTCGAATTCTGAGTTGCTGGCTGGCTCAAATCTGGCTGATTAACATGCTTTTGTCTCACTTCAGCAAAATCGGCTGCACCTGGCTGTTGGTTTAATCCAACGACATTCGCAGCCCTTTCGACTTCAAGGCGGAGTGACGCTAACTCTTGTTGCCCACGGGCATTTGCATTCGCCCCCAAAATAATGGGCTCACGTTCACCCATTGACTCCCGACTCGGCTGACTCGATTCATTCAAAGCCCCCCCATTACGCTTCTCTGCCATTACAGCAACTGAAACATCTTTCGAGTTCTGCGCCTGATGGTCTCCTCGACGCTGCCCAGCTTCGGCTTGTGGCTGTCGGTACGTGGGCAGAGGCCGCGCTTTCGCCTCGGGAAGGGCAACTTTCGCTGCCAATCGTATTTCTTGATCAGCTCTGATTGGCGAAATTTGCTGAGCCGAAATCGTTGCAATTTTCGGCGCCAATGCTTGCTCTTGACTCTGTTGCGAGTAATTCTGCCCCAATACAGCTTGAGTAGGCTCATGGATCTGCTGCTGGTTCTGGGGGTGCAACTGACTTTGCCCGCCAGCAACAATTGATTCCATTTGTCCTACGCGAGTCAAAGGTTGCGGCCATTGTGTACTAAGTAACCAAGACAAACCAAAACCTAAACCTACCGAAATACATACACTCACAATGCCTTTCAACGGAATGCTCTTTTTATGTTTGCCTGTCTGAGGGCGTGGTGTGAGTGCAGGATCAAAGTTACCTGCACTATTTTGCTGTTTATTACGCACTACCGCATCAAGTAATATCGACATTTAGAGACGCTCACTCTGTTGCAATCTTGGACCATCAAGACTTAGAAATAGATTCAATTTGATCAGGGTATTGCGGCCTGCAATCCCGTCAGGCTTCAAGCCTTGCGTTCTTTGAAAAGCTTTCAACCGCTGCTCTAACTGCGCATCTAAGCGATTCACCAATCGAGGCGATTTATTATCGAGTCTGGCAAGGCTGTTTTCTAACCATTGGATCTGTCCTGAGCTTGAACTGCGACTAATTTCTTGGGGTAACCCTTCTGGACGTTGCCAAAAAATCTCATAAGTCCCCGAGAAGTGCTCTGTAAACCATTCTCGACTAACCCACAATTGCTGTTCTGCCAACTGTAAAAGCATTTGGCTCCCTTCAATGCGCACCACTGTGCCATAAAAGCTATGCAAACTATCATCCACAAGATAAACCACTGCAGGGTAATTAAGCTGACTCATAGACAACCAGTTACCCTGTTGCTGATAACAAGATAACCCTTGCTCTTTGGCGGCTTGGCAAGCCGTGAGACCATGTATAGGTGTCTTTTGCCACACCCCAAATAATGCAGCGTAAGCCAACTCTATATCGCGGCTTTGTGCTATCGCGTTAGCTAAAGCACTTTGCTTATTAGTATAAGGTTGCGGATGTTGCTGAACCACCGACATTGTAGCTTCGCGAATATTGGGGTCAGCAGCCTGCGCGCGTGCCACCCCATGACTTAATTCTTCCTGAGCAATTGCTTGTTGCTGCATTGGAATCGAGGCTTGCTGATACTGGTTTAATGAAGCGGCCGCCAACGGCACCTCTTCAGATCGCTGGCTAGCTATTAATGCTTTAGGACTAACGTTTATCGGTTGTTGACCTTGCGAGAAAGGCTGCGGGTCCATAGTGTAGCGTTTTTCACGGTCGAGCGACGTTGCTGCACCTTGAACCGCAATATTCTTCAATGGTTGAATAGGTTGTTGAACTTGACTGCTAGGCTGCGCAGCTTGAATACGCACAGGTACACTTTCAGGACTAAACAGCAGCAATCCAACGGCAAAGGAAACCGCAAAACCACAGCCTGATGCTGCAGGCCAAAACCATCTTTGCTGTGGCGCATCCAACCCTAAAACCTCAGATGCAGCGCTTTGAATAATTTTTCGGTCTATCGGTAATTTTGACTGTCCATACCCAGCCATCAGCGCCCGCTCACAAAGCAAGTTGATCAAACGCGGGATCCCGCCGGTTTGCTTGTGTAACGCTTTTATTGCGCCACTATTGAATAAAGGCTCATAACGACCAGCAACTTGTAGTCGATGCTGAACATATAATCCGACCTCTTCCTCATTCAATGGCAATAAATGATACCGCGCAGTAATTCGTTGCGCCAACTGCCTTAACTCTTGACGCTTTAATAGCTGTTGTAATTCAGGCTGGCCAATAAGAATCACTTGCAGGAGTTTTTTGGTATCGGTCTCTAAGTTGGTTAACAGTCGTAATTGCTCCAATACCTCAGCTCGCAAATGCTGGGCTTCATCAATGATCATGACCGTGTTACGACCGTTTTCATGGTTCTTAAGCAAGTACTGGCTAATTAAATCGGTCAACTGCTTTAACGTAGGCGACTCGGCATATTGGATACCCAATTCATCACACAATGTTGCGAGTAGCTCTAATTCTGTCAGAGAAGGATTTAGAATAAATGCGGTATCTGTATGTTCAGGTAACTGGTTCAATAAAGTTCTAGATACTGTCGTTTTACCGGTGCCAACTTCCCCCGTCAGCAAAACAAAGCCGCCCGTTTCACCAAGCCCATAAGTCAAATGAGTGAGTGCCTCTCGGTGACGATCACTTAAAAACAAATAGTGGGGATTGGGTGCAATTGAAAATGGGTTATCACTGAGCCCGTAGAAAGCCTTATACATACGGTAAAACATCCTATTGTAAAACTACACGCTCAAAGTAAAGCCAAGGCCACGGCTTGTCAAAATATTCACTCAAATTCATTTCGAAAGTTCACAATTGCTAGCTGATGGGCCTATATCATCAAAATTATGCTAGTCTAGCCGCTATCTTAAACCCAAGATTTATTCGGAAAAAATAAGCTAATATCGCCATGGAAATTTATCTTGTCGGCGGCGCAGTCCGAGACCAGCTTTTAAAGCAAACCGTAAAAGACAAAGATTATGTAGTTGTCGGTGCAAGTGTTGAACAAATGCTTAGCCAAGGGTTTCGTCAAGTGGGTAAAGACTTCCCTGTTTTTTTGCACCCCAAAACCCAACACGAATACGCTTTAGCGCGCACCGAACGTAAAACCGGTAGCGGCTATGGCGGCTTTAGCGTATACGCAAAAGACGACGTTACCTTAGCGCAAGATTTATTGCGTCGGGATCTAACCATTAATGCCATGGCACAAGATGCGCGGGGTAAAATTATAGATCCCCATGGTGGCCAGCGAGATATACAGCAAAAACAACTTCGGCACGTATCAGATGCCTTTGCAGAAGATCCACTCCGAGTATTAAGAGTGGCGCGCTTTGCAGCAAGATTTCATCATTTAGGCTTCTCCATAGCACCAGAAACATTGCTGCTGATGAAACAAATTAGTCAAAGCGGTGAACTCTCTGCATTAACTCCTGAGCGCATTTGGTTGGAAATAGACAAAACACTTGCAGCTGACAATCCTCAAGTATTTTTCGATGTATTACGCCAAGTTGATGCGTTAAAAGAATTACTCCCAGAAATTGATAACTTATTTGGAGTCCCGCAGCCCGAAAAGTGGCACCCAGAAATTGACTCTGGCATCCATACATTGATGGTTTTACAACAATCGGCCCGCATCACCCAAAATAAAGCCATTCGATTCGGCGCGCTAGTGCATGATCTTGGAAAGGCTTTAAGCCCTCCAGAGCATTGGCCGAAACACCATGGCCACGGGCAAAAGGGTCTTGGGGTCATTAAACAGCTTTGTCAGCGGTTGCGAATACCAAACGACTTTCGCGACTTAGCACTATTGGGCAGTGATCAGCACCAAAATGTTCATAACGCATTTACGTTAAAAGCGAACACAATCATTAACATTTTTGATAAAGCAGATTTTTGGCGCAAACCAGAACGCGTGCAACAACTGTTGCTCATATGCGAGGCTGACTCTAAAGGTCGCACAGGATTTGAAGAGACATCTTACCCTCAAGCAGATTACCTTCAACAATGTTTTAACGCTGCGAGCCAAGTTGACATAAAAGCCATCCTAAATGCAGGATTCAAAGGTGCAGAGATAAGAAAGCAGCTCACTTTAGCTCGAATAAATGAAGTAGAACGAATCAAGCAAAGCTATGATATCCCCAAAGCTAGCAATTAATAAAAAATAACCCAATTTATGCTGCATTATTAAGCAGTTTGCTTGCAATTAAATAGATTTTCGCTATGGTAATCAAGTGCTGCGCCTAAATGCGTAGCAAATTAAAATAGCTATGACATAATGAAGTCGTCGCGGCAGTGATTCACTGTTTGACTAATAAATAAATCCAACCTATTTAAAGGGATTTCTCCATGAACAAAAAAGTACTAATGATTGCTGGCGTAGCAATGACTGCCCTACTAGGTGGTTGCGCAAACACAACTGCTCTAGAAGAAAGCGTAGCTAACCTAGGCAACAAAGTTGACCAACTTTCTTCTGAAGTAAGCATGCTTAAAGGCCAACACGGCACTATGTCTGCTGACATCAAAGATGCGAAAGCTGCAGCTATGGACGCTCAAGCTGAAGCACAACGTGCAAACGCTCGTCTTGATAACGTTGCTTCTTCTTACAAGAAGTAATGATAAATTAACCTTCCTCAGCAATGAGGTTTGTTAATTGAGGCTTGGATTATTGCGGTCTTATTTAGACTACAAGTCCAAGCCTTTTATTTTTCTCACTTCTTAAACGTAGCTTCTTCAACTCAATTCCGTGCCTCTTTAATAAAGCACGTTGCAATTAAACCGTATAGCTTTCCATTTAATATTGTTCAGCAGCGCTCATTTCATTCGGGGAATTGAATCGAGATGAATATCGGCTCAAAAGTTCTACCGAACATAAAAAAGGCCAATGATTAATCATTAGCCTAGGAATTAATATGTTGATGGGTCATCCAATCATCAATTAACTGGTTTTTGAGCTTTAGCTCAATCACCAACGAATGTTCACTGGCAATCCCCTTTGAGAAAGCAATGCATCATTCGCTTTTTGGTTATCAATATCTGCATCACTAATAAAACGGACAATGTCACTGGTTAGCTTTAGCGCTTTCTGCACTTGTGAATCATTTTCTGTCTCAGATAAAGGAGAGTGAACTTCAATCCATTTCTCCCCGTTGGGCTCAGCAGAAATTTTGATGGTGCGATTAATAATTCTGACCGGTTCACCACGTCTTGTTTGTTCAAACAACCAAGCAATATCTTTCGGGTTGAGGCGAACACAGCCAGAGCTCACACGCATCCCAATGCCAAAATCTTTATTTGTACCGTGGATCAAGTAACTGCCATAGCCATAAGCCAATCGCAGAGCATGATTACCTAAAGGGTTGTCCGGCCCAGCAGGCACAACAGGTGGCAGCACGATTCCCTTTTCTTCAAGGTAAGCTTTACGAATACTCTTTGGTGGCGTCCATGTTGGGTTTTCGATACGCGAGCTAATTGTCGTCGTCATCTCCGGCGTATCCCAGCCAATTTTCCCAATCCCGATTGGAAAGACATGAACCTCTCGTTGATGTTTAGGAAAGTAATACAGCCTCAATTCCGCAAGATTAATCACCACGCCTTTGCGAACAACATCCGGGATTAGCATTTGCGTGGGGATCATTAACTCAGTGCCCGGCGTCGGTAAAAAGGGATCGACCCCTGGATTTGACTCCATGAGCTCCAGTATCCCGATATTGTAATGATCCGCTATGGTTTTAAAATATTCACCTTTTTGCACTTCATGATGCTGTATACGCCCAATCAGCCGTCCACCATCAGCAGGTAGAGAGTACACATTTGCCCAAGCACAAGATGTCATTACGACACTAAAAAACCACAACAAAGTTAATGCGATGTACTTGCTAATAAGCCCATTGGCGCTCATTCTTATCCCTATTCACGTCTTTTAATTCAATCTAAAATACTAGTATTGGTTTGCCGTATTCACTTCAAGATACAACAAAAATTTAGCTGACTTTCTTCGCAAGCGTCACGACAAAGTCAAGCTCAAGCCCCGCATATGCTTGCGACATTAATTGCCTCTTCATTTTGTCATTGACTCGCCAAGCATATGGCGTCATTTCCAATAAAGTCAAAGCAGTTTCGGAGCTCGCATCATGTTGAAACAGGACTCTTTGTTGCGTCACAACCTCTAAACCAGAAGGCAAATCAACCTGCATTGCCTTTTCGGCCATATCAGCATACAACACAGATTTTACTTGCCAGAGGTGACGAGGTCCAAAAGAGACATAAAGTAAATGTCCCTGTGACTTCAAAACTCGCAAGCTCTCTTTGCCCTTGAGCGCGGTATTGACCAACGTAATCAAGTCAAAACTTTCATCGGCAAATGGCAGCCGTTTATCACCACCCAATAAATAAAAAGCATCCGTATCCGACTTTACGGCGGCAAAGACTGCATTTTCAGCTTCACTCATCGCCGTTTGCTGTAGTCCATGGTTTTGCACATTCAACGCCTGCATTTCAGGGCTTGCTAGCGAGTGAGCAAGCTGTCTCACAAAATAGCCTTCGCCACAATTCAGCGTTAATTGTTGCAATGAACCTTGCAAAAGCAATGGTGACACGCACGTCGCCATGGCATCAACCACAGGCGATAATAAGCCCGACGTTAACAGATGTCGCTTAGCTCGCATAAGTTGTCGGCTATCTTGTTTCCCTTTACCTTTCTTAGGCAACGCAAAGACCCAATAACCATTTTCATGTCGGTCAAATCGATGTTTATTATCACAATAAAAACCTGACGACTCTTTATGTGTATGCAAAGCTTGTTGACATACTGGGCACTGATACTGAATCGCCATTATGCTATCGACATCCAAAGTTGAGTGAATTGATATAAAATTGTGCGTGAAACCGACCCGGCATTCAATTGCGTCATCACAACCAAATCACCGCACAAAGCGCACCGCCCAATAGTAAGCGATAGATGACAAATGGTGTCATGCCCATTTTACTGATCACTTTCAAGAAGTAGTGAATACATGCATAGGCTGCAACAAACGACACCAGAATACCAAGTGAGAGCGCCTGATAATCTATCGCCTCTCCACTAGACATTAAATCTTTTGTAACGAGAATTGCTGCGCCAAGGCTTACGGGGACCGACATTAAGAAAGAAAAACGTGCCGCAGCTTCTCGACCTAAACCGAGCATTAAAGCTGCAGTTATCGTCGCACCAGAACGTGACGTACCAGGAATAAGCGCTAGCGCTTGAGCAAAGCCTATCACAAGGGCTTTTTTCCACCCCGCTTGATATTCGGTTAACTGCCGATTGGCCATATTGTCAGCAACCCAAAGTAACAAACCAAAAATAATAGTGGTGGCTGCAATCACCTCGATACTCCGAAAATGCGTTTCGATAAAACCCTTCGCAGTAAAGCCAAATACGACCGCAGGAATCGTTGCTAAAATAATCCACCACGCAAGTTTACTGTCATCAGTGTGTTGACGCGTGGCAATACTCCCTGTCCAAGCAAAAAACATTGTTGCCAGTTCACGGCGGAAGTAGATGACCACTGCGAGTAACGAGCCTGTATTCACCGCCACATCAAACGATAAGCCTTGATCTTGCCAGTCCAGAAGTTGCGCCGGCAAAATTAAATGCGCAGAGCTAGAAATAGGTAAAAATTCAGTCAGCCCCTGAATAAGTGCCAAAATGATGACCTGAAAACTATCCATGATATCCCTTTAGTTCAAAAAAGTTCTTTTATCGGCTTTATCGCTCTCCCTGCATTGAGGATTGCTTTGCACCTTTTTATTTTATATATGCTGTGAAATTAAGACACTTGGCCCACTGGCCATTCAAAGTCTATTGGCCAAAGCTTTTGCTTGGTTTTATCATACGCTTGCCACATTTTTGCATAGCTTTGCTTTGCAATTGGGTGCTCCAACGCAGGTGCGATTTCGGCTAATGGCCACAGTACAAATGCATTGGTTAATATTTCGGAGCGCGGCAGCTCTACCGGCGAATTTAAAATTAATTCGTCATAAAGTAATAAATCTAAATCTAACGTTCGCGGGCTAAATTTTTTGGCGCCAGACTTACGCCCGTTTTCAGCTTCGATCTGCTTAAACAAATGATTCACTTCAGCAACATCTAAATCTGTTTGCGCAGCAACAACCATATTTAAGAAGTTACTTCCTTCAAATCCAACTGCTTCACTTTCGTATACAGAAGACAGTGTTAATTCACCAAACTCTCGCTGCAGACAATCTAAGCCTGACTGTAAATATTTGGCCGGCTCTATGTTGCTACCCAAGCTGATATAAATCGTTGCCTTACTCATGTCTTCAATTCGCTTTTCTTCTTAAATAAAACCATTGCTGCAAATTTGCCTAATGTTGGCTTCTTTCTATTTCGACGCCAACTGCTGCCGCTTGCTTGACAGCCCCAGGCTTCATCACTTTGACCTTAACCCAAGGCACTTGAAATTCAGCGAGCACACAGGTTGCAATCATTTCAGCAACAGTCTCGATGAGCTCAATTGGCTGCTCGGTAATAAGGGCAATAAGGCGATTAGAAACGGTTTCATAACATAGGGCATGTTCATATTGGTCGCCACCTGCAGCGCGCTGGTTATCCCATGCCATATCTAAATCTATCAAAAGGGTTTGCTTAATCTTCTTTTCCCATTCGTACACCCCTATAACCGTATCAATACGTAACTCGCGAACTAAAACTTTATCCATCTAAAATCACCTAAAAACACCCGTTTGATGAGGTCTGACAAGCTAAACCCAAGAAAAGAGATATAATCCGCAGCGCAAAGCACTGGAAGTCACCAAAAGTTACTTTCTACTCACGCCAATACCAAGTAGGATATGCCTTTGAGCTATCTCGATTTTATCGTCGAGTCTGTGACAGAAATCAAAGTGTCTTGATGGCATCGCGCAAATGAACCAACTTTGCTTCATTAGCATTCATTTTCCCGAGGCGCGATAATACCTCAAGACGAGAAAGGAAACCAATTTGAGCGTAGCAGCACTAACAATATTTATGATCATGGTGGCTTATCTCACAGGCTCCATATCAAGTGCTGTGCTCATTTGTCGTCTACGTGGGCTACCAGACCCTAGAACTGAGGGTTCTGGCAATCCTGGAGCGACGAACGTACTCCGTATTGGAGGAATTAGCTCTGCGGCGTTAGTTTTGCTGTGCGATATGCTAAAAGGTGCGGTTCCAGCTTACGTTGCCTATCGATTTGGACTTGACGCCGTCGCCCTTGGCTTAATTGCCGTCGCCGCATGTATTGGGCACATTTTTCCCATTTTCTTTGGCTTCAAAGGTGGGAAAGGCGTTGCCACTGCTTTTGGTGCAATGGCTCCGATAGGAAATGATTTGGGATTAAGCTTGTTAGGTACCTGGTTCGTTGTCGTGGTCATCAGCCGCTACTCTTCGCTCGCCGCAATGGTTACAGCGTTGGCAGCACCTATCTATACCCACTTCTATGATGACAGGTTTACGGTGCCGGTTGCGATGCTCTCTGCATTAATTATTGCTCGGCACAAAGACAACATTCATCGACTCCTAGCTCGAACCGAGCCGAAAGTAACTGACCGCAAAAGCAAATCATAAAACACACCATCTGAAGGTACAAAAACCCTCTTCTAGGCTCTATATTTGCGAGCGTCATATTCGGCACACTATCTAGATATCAATTAGTGAGGTTTACTTTACTCGGCGACTTCCACTGCCGGCAGGCTGTTGAGCGGCCAGCGCGGTAAGCCTTTAACCTGTAAATCATCAGTTTGACCGGCTTTTAGACGTTGTAAGCCCGCATAGGCAATCATCGCCCCATTGTCCGTACAAAACTCACCGCGAGGATAATAAACTTCTCCACCATTGGCCTGCATCATTTCGGCAAGTGAACTACGTAAATGACGATTCGCACTGACACCGCCTGCGACAACCAATCGATGATAACCGGTTTGTTTTAGCGCTCTGCGACATTTAATCGATAAAGTATCAATGACGGCTTCTTCAAAAGCCCTTGCAATGTTTGCGCGAGTTTGGTCATCATCAAGCTCTGCGGCAATCGTATTGGCAGCAAACGTCTTTAGACCAGAAAAACTAAAATCTAAACCAGGGCGATCTGTCATCGGACGAGGAAATTTATAACTCGCAGGAACGCCTTGTTCTGCAAGTTTGGCGAGTCGAGGCCCCCCGGGATAATCAAGCCCCATCAGTTTTGCCGTTTTATCAAATGCTTCACCTGCTGCATCATCAACCGACTCCCCCAAGACTTCATATTGACCAATGCCTTTGACATCAACCAACATGGAATGGCCGCCAGAGACGAGTAATGCAACGAAAGGGTATTCAGGCGCAGCCTCCTCAAGCATCGGCGCCAGAAGGTGACCTTCCATATGATGCACGCCAATCGCGGGCTTATCCCAAGACAAAGCTAATGAACGACCCACACAAGCTCCGACTAAAATAGCGCCTATCAGCCCCGGGCCTTTTGTATAAGCGATACCATCGATATCTTCTTGTTTACAGTTGGCGTCTTTTAACGTTTGTCGTATTAAAGGAATAATCTTGCGCACATGATCGCGAGAAGCCAATTCGGGAACGACACCACCATAATCGGCATGCAATTTTATTTGGCTATATAAGGTGTGCGCTAACAGCCCTTTTTGGTCGTCATATATGGCAATTCCGGTCTCATCACAAGACGTTTCTATTCCTAAAACCCGCATGGTATCTCATCTACTTCATCTGAAAGGCGGCCAATTCTAACTGCTAGGTCAGCATTTCTCCAGTCAACTCGACGGTAAAGTGTAAAATTGGCCTAAACTAGATCTGCGTTTAGGGGTTTACAAGGCACCACGAGTCAGTATAAAATTCCGCACCATTTTAAATCTTACCTGGATTAATTCTGAATTAATCCATTACAAATTACACCTAAGGGGTGATGGCGTATGCCAATTATTAAAGTACGTGAAAATGAACCATTCGACGTAGCTCTACGTCGTTTCAAGCGCTCTTGTGAAAAAGCAGGTATCCTAGCTGATGTGCGTGCTCGTGAGTATTACGAGAAGCCAACAACTGCTCGTAAGCGCGCGAAAGCCGCTGCAGTTAAACGTCTAGCTAAGAAGCTTTCTCGTGAGAATGCTCGTCGCGTACGTTTATACTAATCTATTATGAGCCTAATTGATCAGCTAAAAGAGCAAATGAAGCTTGCCATGCGTGCCAAAGAAAAGGTGCGCTTGGGGACGATTCGTATGGCACTTGCTGCCATCAAACAGATTGAAGTGGATAGCCGCGAAAGTCTGAGCGATGACCAAGCATTAGCTGTCTTAACCAAAATGGTCAAACAACGTCGTGACTCGATTGCTCAATATGAAGCAGCCGGTCGTGATGAGCTTGCAGCGGCAGAAGCAGCAGAGATTCAAGTTCTTGAAACTTTCTTGCCAAAGCCACTTTCCGAAGAGGAAATCGCAGCGATTATTGATGCAACTATTTCAGAAGTAGGTGCATCGACCATGGCGGATATGGGCAAAGTGATGGGTGCACTTAAACCTAAAGTTCAGGGGCGTGCAGATATGGGAGCCATTGGTTCTCTTATTCGTGCAAAACTGAAGTAACAAAGTTTGAGTGTATGAATAAGCCGTGCATTAGCGCGGCTTGTTTGTTTCAATTAAGTAACATTTTTTTATCGATAGCACGTCGTAGATCATTGACGATCTAAGCAAATTATTTATACGATTTATTCAGTCAATATTGCAGTAACTGGTTGATAATATTTATCAACACACGATATAGACGACTTTGACCTATATATTGTTCTGTTATTCAGCAAGCGTGGTATCAACTTAAAATGGCTATCCCTCGTGATTTTATCAATGAACTGATTGCCCGCATCGATGTGGTTGAGTTGATTGATGCAAAAGTACCGCTTAAGAAAGCAGGCAAAAATTACTCAGCTTGTTGTCCTTTCCATAGTGAGAAGTCTCCATCATTCACTGTCAGTCGTGATAAACAGTTCTATCATTGTTTTGGCTGCGGCGCTCATGGCAACATCATCGATTTTGTCATGGAATATGACCGACTTGAATTTGTCGACGCAATTGAAGAGTTAGCCGGCCAGCTTGGTGTCGAAGTCCCCCATGAAAAAGGCACTGGGAAGCGAACTGATCACGCTGCAAGTCGCGATCTCTATCAACTGATGGAAGAAGCTAGCCATTATTACCAGCAACAGCTTAGGCAACACCCAGATAAAACCAAAGTCGAAAAGTATCTTGCTTATCGGGATCTAAGCTCACAGGTTATCGAACAGTTTGGTATCGGCTACGCCCCTGATGGCTGGGATGGGTTACTCAGTCGTTACCGACAAAATACGGAAGCGCAAACCAAACTGCTTACCGCAGGTATGGTTATTGCCAACGATAATGGCAAGCAGTATGACCGCTTCCGAGATCGACTTATGTTCCCTATTCGTGACCGTCGCGGACGCGTCATTGGCTTTGGGGGACGAGTTTTAGGGGATGGTACCCCGAAGTACTTGAATTCTCCGGAAACGCCCATATTTCATAAAGGCAATGAACTTTATGGACTATATGAACTTAAGCAAAAATACCGAGATCCACAACGCGTACTTGTGGTTGAAGGGTATATGGATGTCGTTGCATTGGCGCAATTTGGCGTTGATTATGCGGTCGCCTCACTAGGGACTTCAACAACCGCTGAACAATTTCAGTTGATGCTACGTAGTGCCAAGCAAGTCGTATGTTGTTATGACGGCGACAATGCAGGTAAAGACGCAGCATGGCGCGCCTTAGAAACGGCATTACCTCTGCTCAAGCCAGGCGATCTCGTTAAGTTTGTATTTCTGCCGCAAGGCGAAGACCCTGACTCAATGGTTAGGCAAATTGGTAAGGAAGCGTTTGAAGAGCTCATTGATAAAGCAGACGACTTGCCAAGCTTTTTATTTGCAACCCTAACTGAAAAGTTTGGCGGCGATAAAAGCAGTCTCGCAAAGCAAGCGATTGCACTTATAGAAAAGATACAAGACGCAGTTTTACAGAATTTATTGCTCGAAAACTTGTCCCACAAACTGGGCATGAATAGCGCAGAAGATTTGAAAAAGAAGCTCGGTGTGAATGTAAAACCTCAAACCCAGCCTCTTGCACAACAAGGCATAAAAGGTCGTGGTACACCGTTAAGATTAGCAATTGCGCTACTCGTACAGTACCCAAAACTTGGCACAGGTTTAGTAAACCAGCCAGCCTTACAACATTTGAAGTTGACTGGCATCCAAATGTTAATCGACTTACTAGATTTAACTCGTGATCAGGAAATCAACAGCGCACAACTACTTGAACAGTTCAGAGGTCATGACCAAGAGTCCACCCTGAAAAAACTAGCCCAATGGGATCATCAAGTGGCGACTGAAAACCTGCAGCAAGAGTTTAGAAAAGCTCTGATCTGGTTGAGCAATCAATACATTGAACAACGCTATCAAGAGCTGAGTCTCAAGCAGACTCATACAAAAGAAGAGCGGATACAGTTACAGAGACTGATATCTGTCATAAAAGGTCAAAAATAATACATATTTTGCAATCTTGCTTTGACCTAGGACTAGCACACGAAAGCGTGCGCAGCTATAATTGACGATTTGCGCGGCAACAAATATATCGTTGTCCGTCGTTGTAACAGTTACCCAAACTTGGATGATATCTATGGAGCATACTCCGCAGTCGCAACTAAAATTGTTGCTTGCCAAAGGTAAAGAACAAGGTTACTTAACCTATGCAGAAGTGAATGACCACTTACCTGCAGATATGGTCGATTCCGATCAAATCGAAGATATTATCCAGATGATAAATGACATGGGTATTCGAGTTTATGAAGAAGCTCCGGATGCCGATGACATTATGATGTCGGAAGACAGTACAGACGAAGATGCTGCTGAAGAAGCTGCTGCTGCACTCGCAACCGTAGAAAGTGAATTAGGTCGTACAACTGACCCAGTTCGTATGTACATGCGTGAAATGGGCACCGTTGAACTACTGACACGCGAAGGCGAGATTGTTATCGCTAAGCGTATTGAAGAAGGGATCAACACAGTACAAGGGTCTGTTGCAGAATACCCACAAGCGATCGCGATGATCCTTGAGCAATACGACCAATACGTTGCTGAAGAGACTCGTCTATCTGACATTATCTCTGGATTTATAAACCCTGATGAAGATGACGTTGCCCCAACTGCAACTCACGTTGGCTCTGAGCTATCTGATGAAGATCTAGATGACGAAGATGACGATGAAGATGAAGACGAAGAGGAAGGCCCGAAAGGCCCATGCCCTGAAGAAGCCAAAGAACGCTTTGACGAACTAAGAGCAGCTTTTGAGCGTTCTCAGCAAGTCATTGCAGAAAAAGGCCGTGAACATCCTGAGTCGACTCGCGCCCTATTCGAAATTGGCGAGATATTCAAAGAATTCAAACTGATGCCTAAGCAGTTTGATCGCCTTGTGAAAAGCATGCGCAGCATGATGGACAAGGTTCGCGTGCAAGAGCGCTTAATTCTGAAGCTTTGTGTTGAACAAGCAAAAATGCCGAAGAAAAACTTCGTGAAAGCCTTCCAAGGCAACGAAGCGAGCGCTGAATGGTTTGATGCAGAAATCGCAGCCAATAAGCCTTATGTTGAAGGCTTGCAAATGGTTGAAGAAGACGTCGCTCGCTGTCGTGCAAAGCTTGCCGCAATTGAAGAAGAAACAGGCCTTGCAATCATTGCAATCAAAGATATCAACCGTCGTATGTCTATCGGTGAAGCGAAAGCTCGCCGAGCGAAAAAAGAAATGGTTGAAGCCAACTTACGTTTGGTTATCTCGATTGCGAAAAAGTACACCAACCGTGGCCTACAATTCTTGGACTTGATTCAAGAAGGTAACATCGGTTTGATGAAAGCCGTAGATAAGTTCGAATATCGCCGTGGTTACAAGTTCTCGACTTATGCGACATGGTGGATCCGTCAGGCGATTACTCGTTCGATTGCTGACCAAGCAAGAACGATCCGTATCCCTGTACACATGATCGAAACAATTAACAAACTGAATCGTATTTCTCGTCAAATGCTACAAGAAATGGGACGTGAGCCTTCTCCTGAAGAACTTGCAGAACGTATGTTGATGCCAGAAGACAAGATCCGCAAAGTTCTGAAGATTGCCAAAGAGCCTATCTCCATGGAAACACCAATTGGTGATGATGAAGATTCGCACTTAGGTGACTTTATTGAGGATACAACGCTTGAGTTACCACTTGAGTCAGCAACGGGTGAAAGCCTGAAAAACGCGACTCACGAAGTACTCGCCGGCCTTACAGCCCGTGAAGCGAAAGTACTTCGCATGCGTTTTGGTATCGATATGAATACCGACCATACGCTTGAAGAAGTCGGTAAACAGTTTGATGTAACCCGTGAACGTATCCGTCAGATTGAAGCCAAAGCGTTGCGTAAGCTACGTCACCCTTCTCGCTCTGAAATCTTAAAGTCTTTCTTAGACGAATAAGCGAAACGATGTATAGAAAAAACCCAGCCTTTAGCTGGGTTTTTTTATGGGTTTCACCAACACATGAATATCTGCCACCTCAAAAACAGTCTCGCGTTGCACGCTATAAAACCTTCGCTTTCCCTGCTTAAATCGACGTAGCAATCTTCAACGAAACATTTTAAACAACCCAAACCGCAGGCGAAAAAAAGCCCATGCGTGAGCATGGGCAAGTCGAGATTAAGCGAGCGTTTTTAGTGCTGCTTTTTTGTCGAAGCTTTATCTAGCAGAGCTAGAATGTTCTTGTAAGGAATACCTGAATGTGTGGTCAATCCCACATCACAGGTCGCTGAAACAGAGTAACCATGGGTACAACCCTGATCCTTTGTCTCTTCCTTCAGGTGACGTAATGCATGCGCATTTAACTCTGGGTAGTTCATACCACGGTTACCTGCCATACCACAGCAACCAACTTTCTGTGGCACAACCACTTCCGTAGCACATGCTTTAGCCAGTTCAGTTAATTTACCTGCCATTCCTAGTTTGTGAGTGGTACAAGTTGGATGAACCGCAATCTTTTCAACAACCTTGTTCACCTGTAGGCGATCAACGAGGAACTCAAACGCAAACTCTTCAGGGCCATACATTTGCAGGCGATCATCACATGCTCGGCGCATACGTTCTAAACAAGCCGTAGTCGCCACCAAGATAGGATATTGACCGTTGTTAGAGACTTGCAGCAACCAGTTTGATAGCTCATCTGACTTGCGGTCTGCCGCTTCGTCATGACCATAAGATTCCCAAGGCTGACCACAACATAAACCTTGTGGCTTCTCACCGGAGACCATCTCAATATTTGCTTTATCAAATAGGCTGGCGATGGTTTCTGGCATAGAGCGTTGATCGTCGTTCTTCGCACTAGTTCCCATCATACGGTTCAGACAAGCAGGGAAGTAAACCGCTTTCATCTCTCCGTGACGCACACCCGTTGGTAACGCTTTACCTCGAGTTGGCATCCCTTCAGTCCACAAAGGTACAGGCATACTTGGGGCAATCTTACGTACAATCTTAGTAACCGCCCCCATACCATTCTCACCGATCACTTTGCGTGTAATGTCAGTCGCACCAAGAGCAAAACGAGCGACAGACTCAAGTGTTCCGAAGTTATTCGACGTAAAGTCAGATATCTTACGGTCGGTTTTAGTTGCGCCTTCAGCACGTAGGACTTTCACGTACTTACCGGTATCAATACCCATTGGACAACCTAGCTTACATAAGCCGTCAGCAGCACAGGTGTCGATAGCAAAGTAAGGGTAGTTCTTCTTCAATTCAGCGAGCACTTCAGGCTCTTGCCCTGTGCGTTCCAGCGTATTCATCACACGCGCAACCGCGGTGCGTTGACGAGGAGAAAGCGTTAAACCGTGGGCAACACAGTGCGGCTCACAGAATCCACATTCAATACACTTATCTACGATGTCATGAATGGCCGGCATTGGTTTGAAGCCCTTGGCATGACACATCGGGTCATCGTTAATAATAACGCCAGGGTTCAAAATGCCATTTGGATCAAGCGTCGTCTTCACACGCTTCATGAGGTCATAAACTTCAGAGCCCCACTCTTTCTCAACAAACGATGCCATACCAAAGCCAGTACCGTGCTCCGCTTTAAGCGAGCCGTCATACTTCACGGCAACAAGCTCAACAACCGCTTGCATAAAGCCATCAAAACGATCCACTTCTGCTTGAGTCGAGAAATCTTGAGCAAAGATAACATGGTAGTTACCTTCTAACGCGTGACCATAAATCACCGCATCATCGTAACCATGCTCAAATGATAGGTTTTGTAGGTCAATCGTTGCTTGGGGCAAGACTTCGATTGGGAAGGCGATATCCTCAATCACACATGATGTACCCACAGGTCGCATCGAGCCGGCAAGTGGGAAAATCGCTTTACGAATTGTCCATAGATTTGCGATTTCAGCTGGGTCTTGAGTAAATTCTACGTCACGATACAGACCATGTTTGCCCATAATCTTAGACATTTTGGCAACGTTCGCATCAATCTGCTCTTGGCTATCACCGAAGGTCTCAAACAGTACTGCGGTGACATCTTTATGAACTTCATTCAAGAAATCAGGTGTTTCGTATTTCGATGCAGCAACCGCTTTCAGAGCGAAGTTATCTAAAAGCTCCGCAGCATTGGTTTCGCTGAATGCATCACGACGCAGCTCAACAATCGCCTCACACGCACCACGCAATGAGTCAAAATAAACCATTGACGATGCCGAGTGGCTGTTTTTCACAACGCTGTTCATGGTGATTTCTGACAAGAAGCCGAGTGCGCCTTCAGAGCCAACCATGAGGTGTAAAATAATATCGATCGGATCATGATGATCTACGAACGAATTCATACCAAAACCGGTGACGTTCTTAATCGAATACTTACGCTTAATACGCTCCACTAGCTTTTCATCAGCCATAATTTCATCACGAATGGCTTCAATTCCTTGAATCATCTCAGGATGATGCTTTTTAAAGGCTTCGCGGCTTTGCTTGCTGCCCGTGTCTAAAATAGAGCCATCAGCAAATACAATTCTTGCAGAGTCAATTAACTGGTAAGAGTTATGGTGAGTACCACAGTTCATTCCAGAGGCGTTATTCGAGACGATACCACCAGCCATTGCAGAAGCAATGGTTGCTGGGTCCGGACCAAACTTCCAGCCTAATGGTGCCAATGCTTGGTTCAGCTTCGAACCAATCACACCTGGCTGCATTTGAACTTTTTTACCATCATCTAGAACTTTAAACTTGTCCCAGTGCATGCCCGCGACCATCAATACCGAGTCAGAAATTGCCTGACCACAAAGTGCAGTACCTGCAGCGCGGAATGTAACGGGTGTATTATTTTGATAACACTGTGCCAAAGCTTTTGATGCTTCAGATTCATTTTTTGGATGG
Source organism: Shewanella gelidii (assembly GCF_014647855.1). GTDB lineage: Bacteria > Pseudomonadota > Gammaproteobacteria > Enterobacterales > Shewanellaceae > Shewanella > Shewanella gelidii. The sequence continues at coordinate 425,136 of NZ_BMPZ01000001.1, forward strand.
ATTACAATTTGCGGGCGTTTTTGGTAAAAGGATGCATCTGTGCCCCACGCAACGCGGCGTAGGTAATCAGTATAAACCCGGGAAGGCTCAAGAAGTTGGCCCAACTTATCTGCTAGTACTGTCAAATTAGCTTGTAACATGTCTATCCCCATTCATGTCATCTAAGTAGTGTACAGAGCCCTATGGACTCCGCCTCTGTTTTGCAATGCCGAACTCACATTCGGTTGCAACAAGATGAGCTTCTAGGTCAGGCACATACCATGTTTTATCTACTGAGACTCTGCAAATGCCAACTTGCTAGGAACCACGATTTAGCTACAAACACGCCATTACTTGTTTTATTTTTTGCTGACTTCAAGATGGTTAGTGAATGTATCTCCATTTGTTCTCGTTTATTTGACAATTTGCATCCATAACAATTCTCGCTATTCAGAACACATTTATTATGGGGCAGTACATGGGTTTACTGTCTGACGCAGCAACATCTGTAACCACCTTTTTAACAGAGTTAGAATGCAGAATCCGCTCTCACTCTTGAGCTTTGTCTTGAAGTGGAAAACAGCTCGAAATTCAGCCAGCATTCGTGACAGATAGCGCACACCAAGCAGGCGCACCAAGCGAACAAGATCACAAACCACGCATGCAGCACGCACCCATCACACATCCACCCTACGCAAATAATAAAAAGTTGATCACGATCACCACGTAAGTGAGGAGCATTATCATTCAGACCAAAGCCCAAAAAACATATCGCAATTGAGGAATATTCTCATTTGGAATCCATTTTGCAAAGCAGCTCACAAATCACCATGAACAACGTGTAGGCACTGCACACTTTGCTAAATTAGGTAAAAACTGGAGATGAATAATACTCAGTGATCCAGGCAGAACTTACGCCAAAAACTTGCGCAAAGTAGAATCAAGCTGAAATCATGCTGAAATCACGCTGATTAACAGATAACCAGTTGAATCATTTCGGAAGAAATCTTGCAAAAACACAGGTGACAAGCGGAATGAAACTTCGTATACTTGCCCCGCTTTTGTTAGTGACGACTAGCTTAAGTCGGCCCCTTAGCTCAGTTGGTTAGAGCATACGACTCATAATCGTCAGGTCCACAGTTCAAGTCTGTGAGGGGCCACCATATTATTGATAAGCCGCTTAGAGGAATCTAAGCGGCTTTTTCATATCTGGAATTTATCGTCTCGACTCCGGTCCATATCCGGTAACTGGCTGGAATTAGCTACAAGTCTGATCAATCATAACGAACCGTTTCGAGCCAATTTAGATTTCTTATCCTCATACATTGACAGATCTGCTGCTGTCATCAATTCAGCTGCAGTCATTTCTTCATCCATATAGATCGCATAACCAATACTTACTGAAGTATGTATTTTTATATAACCGAACTCCGCAGGCTTTTCATTAATCGATTTTTTTATTGTAGCTATCACTCTTTGCAGATCTTCTTCATGAACCATTCGCGGGATAATGACTAGATATTCATCACCACCAGTTCGTGCAATAATATCAGAAGACCTAACGGCAGCTTTCAACCTTAAAGCTATCTCAATCAAAAGCTTATCCCCAATTACATGTCCATATGTATCGTTAACCGATTTAAAATCGTCTACGTCGATATTCAAGAGCACAAAACTACTGCCTTTTTTTCGGCTAGTACTTATCATCTGCTGTAGCGCATATAAGAAGTATCGCCTATTTGGCAAGAGTGTTAATGCATCGCGCATAGAGTGCCCATAAGCTTTATAGTATAAGTAATAAATGCAAGCAAAAATAAGAATTACCAAAAGCACTAGAGGATAGCCAATTAGCCTCGATATATAGTTTTGATAGAAGGGAAATGCCTCATGAAGCAAAGGTGGAGATATTGCAATCTCCCATACACCTGAAGGCAATACTGCTTTTTCTTGAACATAATTGGAGTCAAAAACAGCTGGGTCTCCAAAGAATACATCACCTAAGGCCCCTTTACCGTCTTTTCCTCTTATTGCAAGATTATATCTCTTGCTGGTTTCATATATTCCCGCATCCTTGAATAAGCTCTTGAGATCAAGCACGACACTACAAACTCCCCAATAATCACGATTATTTGGAGGATCTTTGAAAATAGGAGCCCGAGCAATTAGGCCAGCACCACCTTGAACAAGCTCTAACGGACCAGCAATAAAAATAGATTGCTGATTACGGGCCTTGGTTACTGTTTCCCACTGCTCAGGAACTGTTCTGTAGTCCAGCCCAAGTGCTGCTTTATTACCTTCTACAGGATAAATAAATTCAATAATATCATTTGGAGCAATAGCAATATTCTTTAAGTGCTTCGATTTTCTGTATGTTTTTTGTGCTAAGTGTCGCAGTTGACTTTCAGATATTTCAGGGCTGAGGCTAATAATTGTCGCTAGATTGTTGGCATAGAAAGTATCTAAGTACACATCAGCTTCTAGTATTGAACGTATTACAATCAATTCGCGCTGAACGGAACTTTTTATTTGGTTTTTAGAGTTTACATCGTGTCGGAACTGTTGGTACTCAGTAAAAAAAATGGAAACTAGTATTAGGGTAATTAACATAGAGACCACAAAAACACGAACTCTCAGTATACTCTTCATATTTCTCTACACTATTTGCTATTTTCATTGTCTCTTATAGCGTAGTTGATCGAACTGATGTTAAAAGGTATTACTAAATTAATTTTTATATGCTTGTTTATTTTTTAGCAGTAACAGTAGCTTAATCCTATATTGCACTGTTACGTATGAGCGAGTTACGAAAGTAACAGGCATTGCAGCTGTAGTAGCCAAACCTAAAGAATCTGGTAATCCCCCGATGAAATCAAAAGCTATTCATGCATCATTATTGACCACAACGCTGCCGTTATAACTGCCCAAGACAAATAGCCTTTAACCTAAATAAAGTGTGACTTTCCTTGTATTCGAGTTTTTTCCCATTTTTCTATATTTATCGAATGCTCCCTATTCTAATTAAGACTGACTCATGACGCCGCAAACAAACGCGAGCGCAACGAGCCAAGTCAGCTTGCCGGCGGTTTTGGTTTGCTCATTCGACCAGCGAAAACGCGCACAGTGAAACCTTGTATTTAAGATTAAAGTTGCTTTCAGTCTCAATACACTATTGGTCAAAACGCGCATGCGTGTTTTTTCATCCTATCATCTTTACACGAACCACGATAAGCAATTGATATTAAATATCATTTACATTTTTTAACAAATGAAAGCATACACATCGCAGTTAGCTATTGACTGGAAATCCGACCAAAACAAGTAGCACTTAATGCCTCGATGTATTTGTACCTACGACATCTAAATCCATTGCTTGGCAATTGTCTCTTTCATTGAATTGCACTTATTTACTCAAATCAAAACAGGAGTGTTCTCACTGACTAATCAGCTTGAATTTTTATGAACAGGACTAGGTTGAAATGATGACAACTTGGTATTTTATCGCGGGTATCTAAATGCGAAACATCTGAAAGAGTTGCTATTGCTTGGCATTACACCCCCACCTCTCATAATGCGATATCCATATGATATACAAGGTTGTTTTCAACCTTAAGTAGTACATACGAATGTTCTGACCTATGGATAATACGCCAAGTGGCAAATGCTTATAGATTGGATTTTTCTATCTAATTGCTGCCTAATAATTTCTAAGCTCTACACATTTTATTGGTTATGTAAGGAAACATAATGCCAAAACTCACCCAAATTTCACTGATTATCTCGACGATTTTACTAACCGCTTGTGGCGGCTCAGACTCCTCAACACCAGAGGTAGACGATCAACTCCCTGTAGAAACCGGCTTTTCACATCAAGTTATTGGTACTGTTGTCGACTTAGGTGTTGTTGCCGGCGCTGAAGCCTGTATTGACCTCAATATGAACCTTACCTGCGATGATAGTGAGCCAACGTCAACAACGGATCAAGACGGTGGGTTTCAAATTGATTGGGAGAGTGAAACTGAGTCTCCAGCATTTAATCTCCTCGCGACTTGGGTGCCCGTAGCGCCCCAATCAACAAGTAAGTGGCAGCCAAGACGCATCAATAACCCAGATGGCTCAGTGACACTACAAAGCTTGCAAGAAAACAATGGCTTCATTAACAACCTGACTGACATGCAGGTACAAGCTTACCAACGCTTAGCTGAAGACGACGATTTGTCTGAAGCGCAGCGCATCGTTGCCATGGCCGAGTTTAAACGCTTACTTGTCGAAACCTACGGGCTGACTGGCGAGAACCCAATACGTCTTGATGCTGCTACAGCATCTTCTGAGCAGTTCATCCAAACTTATCAGGTTCATCAGTATTTAGCGGCGCAAGTTGATGCTATAGAAGAACCGATGTCGACACTTGAAGCGGTTGTCGCCGTAGAGCGAGTTTTGGCAGCCACGCTTTCTCAAATCAATATGCTCATTGAACAAAGTGGCCAATCCGCTTCTGAGTATTTAGCTTCAGCCCCAGCGGCCTTAACCACGGTAGTTGAACAACAAGTCATCGCGCTTGGTTATAAAGAGCAACCTATCGATGAATCCTTAATGACTGCGACTGATTGGCAGGTAATCAATGAAGGGATTCTATCTTCAGAATCTGGCAACCATGCTCTGTCTTTTACATTGAATCCAAATGATATTGTGTACTTAAACTATGGCGCCATTGATGAAAGCATTGTTGGGTTTGAAATTAATGACATGGTGACCATTATAGAAACGAGTCCCGATGTCGATGAGGGGATCATTCCAATGTCATGTTGGAACGTTGACAAAGCACAATGGGTCTCTTCTGAAGATGCCGAAGCCGTTGAACCGAGCTACTCCGGCAATACTCTAACCACTGTGTATGAAGGCACCTCCACTGAGATTTATATGCAAGTGACAAAGCTTGATACACAGACAGATGCCTGGCAATCTCTCATTGGCGCGACCAATAGCGCATTTAAACTGGCAGATATAACTTGGCCTCGTACTATGTATCGACTCAATGTTGAAATGGAAGATGATGTCATTTGTCGTCCTTCGAACGAAAATGATCAGTTCACTTGGGATCATCCTGTAGCAAGCCCAGACAATTTAGATACACATTTAATCGTGAAAACCTTCTTCAACTATGATTTTGAAGCAGATGATTTCAGTGTCGATGGCAATGAATTCACAATTTCAGAGCAAGATACATATCGTTGGCAGCTTGTAGATACGCCAAATGGACAAAAAGCGATTGAAATCGTTAATAGTGATGAAAATGTGCCAAGTATTTTCATTGATGCAGATTACTATCTATGGGATGAAAACTTCATCATCGAAGTAGAGTTAGAATCAAAAATTCAAATCAATCAAGATTCTTACGCAATGCTTATTTTTGAGCAGTCCATGGATGAAGTGCTGTACGATCACTTTATGGGTTTAAAAACAGAAAACTAAGCAAGCCTCAAAATGACAAAACAGCCCCCCCCTTTTTAGCGTGTGGCTGTTTGATTTTAAGTGCAGCTAATATACATTTCGTTACCGAGATTTAACGCTAGGCCAAAGCATTTCTTGGAAGTACAAATCCGCCGCACTGCAAATAAGCAGTAGCGATTCACAAGCACAAATGAGCGCCAAATCGAGCGATTTCATTAACTTTTTACGTTTTTTTCACCATTAACCGCACAGCGTACTGCTCAAATAACCAGCAAACACACCAAATAAACAAAAAATAATTGTGAAAAGAGCCTGATGAATATTTATTCACAGCCAAATAAATTTGAACATTTAACGTTCGATCCAAAAAACAAAAGCAACCATACCGCAACTGCTTCTCAACACATTTGCAACAATCCTGCCTTGACTACATTCGTGTTTAAGAACAACCACAAAGACGAATATTCATATATAAAAATCATATATTCACTCACACAGTCCTCTTTGCGCGTCAAGATCACAGGCTACGGCAACAAAAGGAGATCAAGGTCTTAATTTTGTCATATTTCTTGCTCTATACTGCCGCACGACATACTAAAAGTTCGAGATGATCTCACCGAAGGTCACCGAATCAATAACGGGGTTAAAGGAACTATGCACAATAACATGACCAATAAAACAGCGATTGCAGTCGCAATTGCTATGTCACTCGGCCTGAGTGCTTGTGATAGCGATGATGATAAGCAAACCGATCCAGTTCAAGTTGAGCTACGTTTATTAGAGACCAGTGATCTTCATGCCAATATCATGGATTATGATTACTACAAGCCTGATGAAACTGCAGCCACTGAAAAAATAGGCCTCGTTCGTACAGCAAGCTTAATTGAAGCCGCAGGCGCTGAAGTTAGTAACTTTGTTCTTGTTGATAACGGTGACTTAATTCAAGGTAGCCCAATGGGCGACTATATGGCTGACAAAGGTCTCGTCATGGGTGACGTTCACCCGGTTTATAAAGCAATGAATACGCTTGGCTATTCAGTGGGTAACATCGGTAACCACGAATTTAACTACGGTTTAGATTATCTTGAAAATGCACTTGCAGGTGCAAACTTCCCATACATCAATGCCAACGTATTGTGCCAAGCTGACTGCTGGGATGGCAAAACAGCGGGTGAAAACTTATTTACACCTTATATCATTGAAGAAAAAACCGTGATTGATAGCAATGGTGACCAACAAGTTGTCAAAATTGGTTACATCGGCTTCGTACCGCCACAAATCTTATTGTGGGATAAACAAAACCTGACTGATCGAGTGATCGTTGCTGACATCGTAAAAACTGCAGAAAAATTCGTACCGATGATGAAAGCTGAAGGTGCTGATGTCATTGTTGCAATCCCCCATTCTGGTGTGGGCTCACACACAGCACCAGCTGATGCCATGGCTGAAAATGCCACCCATACTCTGAGTACCGTTGAAGGGATTGATGCCATCATGTTCGGTCACAGTCACTCAGTGTTCCCGAGTGCCCTGTTTGCAGATGTCAGCAATGCTGATATTGAGAAAGGAACACTCAATGGCGTTGCCGCAGTAATGCCAGGCCGCTGGGGTGACAACCTAGGTTTGATTGATTTAACGCTTGAGATGCAAGATGACAAGTGGGTTGTTATTGACCGTCAAGCTGAAGCCCGTCCAATTTATACAAAAGCTGACGGCTCGCTGGCCGAACGCCACCAAGGTGTTGTTGATGCCGTGGCTATGGAGCATGAAGCAACCAAAGAGTTTGTCAACCAACCCATTGGTGTTGCATCTGCTGACATGTATAGCTTCTTGACGCTCGTTCAAGATGACCCAAGCGTGCAAATTGTTTCTGATGCGCAAATCGAATATGTTTCAGCCAAGCTGCCTCCAGAACTTGCCGATCTCCCCGTTCTTTCAGCTTCTGCACCATTCAAAGCCGGCGGACGCCATTCGACGGCTGATGATGCAAGCTCCTATGTTCAAGTACCTCAAGGACCGCTAACGTTTAAGAACGCAGCTGATTTGTACTTGTACCCAAATACGGTTGTCGCATTAAAAGTTACCGGTGCTGAAGTGGCGGATTGGCTTGAGTGTAGCGCGAATATGTTCAATCAGATCGACCCAAGTTCGACAGAACCTCAATACTTGGTGAATTGGGACACTCATCGTACATATAACTTCGATGTTATTGATGGTGTAACTTATAAAGTAGACGTCACGCAGCCGAACAAGTTTGATGGTGATTGTGCCGTTGCAAATGCTGATGCACAGCGTATTGTTGACCTTACTTTTACCGATGGTGAAGGCAATATGTTTACGGGCGCAGAGCTTGCGAGCAAAGAGTTTATTATTGCTTCAAACAACTATCGTGCATTTGGCGGCAAGTTTGCGGGAACCGGTTCAGATTACGTAGTACTTGAACTTCCGGATACTAACCGTGAAGCATTAGCGCAGTATATTACAAGCGAGTCTGAGCCGAATGATGCAGGCGGTTATGATAGTGCAGTCAACCCTGAAGCTGATGCTAACTGGGATTTCAAAACGATTGATACGACGGTCGCACTTGATGTTCGTTTTGAAACCGCAAATACAGACGTTGCAGATACATTCATTACTGACAACATGAAGCGCACTCTGACTAAACTGCCAGAGCCAGATGCACTTGGTTTTGCCGTCTACCAAATCGACTTAGCGAACTAAATGTCGTAGAGCGCATTGATCGAGTAGCACGTCCTGTGTCCACAAAGTCGGTATACATCACGCACCGGCTTTCATGGGACGATTGCTAAATGACTCGAGATATAAAAATGCCACACCCAGCTAAATTTTAGTTAGCGGTGTGGCATTTTTTATGCGCAACATTGTTTAGTTCGACTTTGATTGTTGAGACTTTGGTTATTACGACTGTGATTATTTAAAAAACCTTGAATAGGTCACGATAAACGCAAGACTAGAGTCACTGTCCGTTAACGGGCTATCAGCAATGGCATCCCCATACCAGGTTTGAGTAACCGAAAAACGAGATAACCCTCCCCACAAAGGGGTTACAACACTGACACTCGCTGTCTGGTTCAGCACAGAATCGGCATGATATTGCGGTCTATCAATCGCTAAATTTATTTCGTCTGCTTGAACACCATAATAATAGTCCGTCATTCGACTATCACGATATTGCATGCCAATACTGGGCTCAAAAAAGACTTGTCTATAGCGCCATACATAGCTCAAGCTCGCGTTTGACTCATATCCCTTAGACTTACCTAAAACATCGTGTAACCAATTGATGTCTGCACGCCAATTATCCTTCTTGTATTGAACCCCAAGCCCAAGGTCCATCGAAAAGTCTCGGTCACCCATGCCAACGAATATATCGCTGTCGTCCTCATCAAACCCTTGAAATCTCGGCTTTAGCTGTACAGAAAAACTATAATTTCCAACATCGAGCATATCGTAGGAGACAAAAGGCCCGAATACATTCAGATCTTTGCCGCGGTAACCAATGATAGGTAATGGAATAATGCGGCGGTCATAATCTTTATAAACTTCTTGATTGAGACCTAACCCAAAGCCATAAATGTACCCTTCAGGCTCAATTTGGCGACGGTCTTCATTGGCCGCAGCACTTATACTCAGAAGACTTAACGCGATTAGGCTAATGTTTACTTGAATGTGGTCCATCTGCATTCCCTTACTCATTTTGCGCGCAACAACTCTGTAAACAGAGATGATGCACCGATTCATTCATCACCAACAGTGCGCGATATCACGATGTTCACAATGAGATTTAAACTAATTTTTATTTAATGAGGAACCAGCTCAAATACGAGCTCTGAACCACCGTTCTTCACCATCGACAAAGCCAAGATTTATCCCCATAAAAAAACTGCCACACGATATACGTGTGGCAGCCATAAAGTCGATCAAACTAATTAAACTTTAAAGTATCGCAACTGCTCGCTTAACTCTTGCGCCGACTCTGCTAGCGACTGGCTTTGATAAGCTAAACTCTCTGCGGCTTGGCTCACTTCATTTGCTGACAGGTTAATACTCGATACGTTTGAGTTCACTTCATCCGATACCGCACCTTGCTGCTCGGCTGCGGCTGCAATTTGCGCCACCATATCATTCGATAAATTAAGCCCTTCTAGCATTCGTTCAAGCTCTTCTTGGGTTTCATTCACTGATTGGACACTCTCAACCACATTACTGTTACTCACACGCATGGCTTCAGCAGCGCTCATCGCACTTGTGGTCAACTTATCAATAGTCACTTGAATTTCACCAGTCGAATGTTGAGTGCGGCTTGCAAGGCTCCTAACTTCATCAGCAACGACCGCAAAACCACGGCCCTGCTCACCAGCACGTGCGGCTTCAATTGCTGCATTCAACGCCAGTAGGTTGGTTTGTTCAGAAATCGCCTGAATGACATTCACCACTTCACTAATACTAATGACACCTTGTTTTAGCTCTTCCACTAATTCATCAGCGGTTGCCACTTGAGTCGACACACGATTAATATTTTGAGCGGTTTTTTGCATATCTTCACCGCTATGTCGTGCTTGCTCAGTAACATCATTGGTAGCATCCGCGGCTTGCTCAGCGTTACGCGCAACGTCGGTAATGGTCGCGGTCATCTCATTCATTGCTGTTGCAAGTTGTTCAAGTTGGATATGCTGAGACTGCATACTGGTAGAGCTTTCTTCACTGGCTGATGCAATATTATTAGCCATATCCGCCGAACGAGATGCGGACTCATTGGCCAGCAACAAAGCCTTATGGAGCTTATCCAACATACGGTCAAGCTCTGCCGCCATCACACCAACTTCATCGTTGCGTTCATATTGAATGCGAACGGTCATATCTCCATCTGCAATTTTGTGGACGTGCTCAATCAATGCTTCAATGGGCTTTACAATATTTTGACCAATAACGAAGCTCATTAAAATTAATAGCGCCGAAGAAACTAGCGTAATAAATGCCGCAGTAGCAGCATCACGATAAAACTGCTCCTGAATATCAGAAATTAGAATTCCACTACCAATAATCCAGCCCCACTCATTCATTGAAGCAACATACGACATTTTATGTTGCTCTCCGCCTTGCGGTGCGAGCCAGTAGTACTCTAGAAAGCCATTGCCTTTGGTTTTGCCAATTTCTGACATTTCGCGCCAGAAATAACTCCCCTTGGCATCTTTAAGCATGGAAGCGTCGGTACCATTCAATGAAGGCTTCGTTGGATGCATGACAATTTTTTGCTGCGGGCTCGTAATCCAGAAGTAATTATCCTTGTCATAGCGCATACCTTGGATTGTTTCTATCGCAAGTTGTTTTGCTTTATCTTCGCCAAGTACGGATCTTTGTCCGTAATAATGCTGTGCAACTGACAGGCTCGATTCAACTTGTGAGCGTAATTTCTGTTTACGCTCATGAAGTACGCTTTCGCTTTCGGCAAATAGATAATAAACGTTGACTGCAACCAGAATAACAAGCGCAGAAACCACCATAATAAGTAGCTTTTTGCCAATGGAGATGTTTTTCAAATTCAACATAGTACACTTCCTTTTCTAGACCTGTTGCACGGAGCCGTGCGATCTAGTTTCAATCCATAAAGATAAAACATGAGCAATTCAGCCAACCTGTTCAATCATGACTTCATTAAATATATGCCAACTCAATAAAGCTGCCAGTTCAGACATCAACATTTACAAATCTTGACTGTTAATATTGACTGCAGTCACAAAAAAGTACGACTTATACCTTTATGCACAAATACTTAAGTTCAAGATACTCTTCCATTCCGTACTTAGAACCTTCCCGTCCTAACCCCGATGACTTCACACCGCCAAAAGGTGCAACTTCATTCGATATTGCGCCGGTATTCACGCCAACCATCCCATATTCAAGCGCTTCAGTAACACGCGTCATTAAAGAAATATTTTGAGTATAGAGATAGGCCGCCAACCCAAACTCAGTCGCATTTGCTGCCGCAATGACTTCATCTTCATGATGAAATTTAAAAATCGGTGCAAGGGGTGCAAATGTTTCTTCCTGCGCAATTAACATATCGGCCGTTGCATCAATAAGCAGAGTTGGTTCGAAGTAATTTCCACCTAAAGTGTGATCTCGACCGCCTTGAATAATTTGAGCCCCCTTAGCTTTGGCATCATCGAGATGCTCCTTCATCTTGGCTTTTGCTGCCGAGTTTATTAACGGGCCTATATTTGTGCTGAGGTCAAATCCTGAGCCGACTTTCAGTTCAGCCATTGCTTGCGCAAACTGGGTGATAAACTGTTGGTAAACTTTTTCGTGTACATAAATTCGGTTTGCACAAATACAGGTTTGTCCCGCATTTCTAAATTTGGCCAACATGGCACCAGCGACTGCTTCTTCGACGTTTGCATCCGCAAACACTATCAATGGCGCATTGCCCCCTAATTCCAACGATAGTTTTTTCAACGTTGGGGCACACTGCTGCATGAGGTGAATTCCCACAGCTGTTGACCCCGTAAACGATAATTTCTTAACAATTGGACTATCACATAAGGTTCTCCCAATTGCTTCAGCATCGCCGGTAACAACATTCAAAAGCCCAGGCGGAACACCAGCTCGATGGGCAAGCTCAGCCAATGCCAGTGCGGTAAATGGGGTTTGTGGCGCCGGTTTTAACACCATGGAGCAGCCTGCAGCCAAAGCTGGTGCAAGTTTGCGCGTCACCATTGCTGCAGGGAAATTCCAAGGTGTAATCGCAGCAGTCACGCCTACAGGTTGCTTTAATACCTGAATTCTTACATCGGTTTGCGGCGCTGGAATCGTATCGCCATAAACACGTTTTGCTTCTTCTGCAAACCACTGGATAAAAGAAGCGGCATAAAGGATCTCTGCCAGAGATTCAGCTAATGGCTTACCTTGTTCAAGCGTAATAATGTGCGCTAAATCATTTTGATGCTGAATGACCAAGGCATACCATTTCAACATAATTTCGCTGCGGAATTTTGCCGTTTGTTTAGCCCAAGAAGTTTGTGCTTGCTGCGCAACAAGAATGGCATGATGGGTTTCTTTTGCTCCCATCTGGGGCACTTCACCAATGAAACTTGCATCCGCTGGGTTATATATTGCCGTCGTATCTCCACTGTCAGCAAGGCACCATTGGCCATTAATATAGGCTTTATCACGTAATAATTGAGGATCAGCTAACTGCAATTGCAACTCCCTTGCATTAGTCTATTGACAGGAAAACCCGCGGGCTTAAAACCGGTGAATCTGTTGTGAATATATCCAATTCAAGCTTCAGTATAGACACAATATATGGCTGAGGTTAGTAATTGTAACAGCAACTTATCGGCTAAACAGCTTACTTATAGTTTTCACTTTTCCAATTAAAATGTGCGCTACCCCACTATAAATTTGCTCTTAGCAGGCGTATTTTAGAGTCAGAACTTAAGAGAAGGATAGCCAATTATGACAACAGCATTGAAAGCTTTGTTTATCGTCGCAGGATTGTTTTTGGTTTATAAGTTAATTTTTAGTGCTAAGAAAGGACTGACATTATTTGAAATGCACTTTAAGGAAGGTCGACTCACGTCTCATAAAGGAAAAATTCAACAAAAGTTTGAACGAGAATGTCGCGCCATTGCCAAACAAGAGAAGCTCACCTGTACCGTCAGAGCAGAGAGAAATGGTGACGTTCGTCTTCATGTATCGGCGAACGTACCAGAATCAACGATTCAGCATATTCGAAATATGTTCCCTTTTGAGTACTACGAAAAGAAACAAGTCGATAACAGCCGTCAAACGGGTTAACACCTTTAATTTTACCTAAGATAAATTTGGATTTGCTTACCTTTGACGCAGCTGTCACTCAATCGATACTGTGCTTGAGTGACTCGGCTGCTTTTGTATCACCAGTAAGACACTGGCAACCTTAATACCAAACTTATTGATGTCACTACGATTAATAATGGTATTTTCATTCACTAGGAACATCCAATCGTCGAATGACACCTGATACTCTGAACCATCGACAACTAAATTCATATCATATTGCCATTGCAAAGCGCTCCCCATGGCTTGCCCTGTCGCTTCTCCTAAAATATCCCCAGCAGTTCCCGAATACCTGCCATTGCCTAAATCTTGAATGACCCAAGTTCTAAGCTGTTTTTCCCCATCGTCATACGTAAACCACTCTTTGAGCGTCAATTCATCCGCTTGCCAATTTGCCTGCATCGTGACATTAAACTTACGAATAACTTGCCCACTAAAGTTTTCAACCACACCAGCTGCCGTTAATTCACCCACAAAAAATCTTTTCAAAGATAGCTCTGGGGTAGTGTTTTTATATGCTGATAATTGATTGCCAGAACAAGCAGCCAGAACAAAGCAAGCCCCACCGAGGAAAAACCACTTTAGTGTTTTGACAACGCAACTCTTCGATTTCAAATCTCCCATGCTGGACTCCTCACCTTTTCTCTCATTTTTGACCAAGCAACTGGGCCCTCAGCTCTGGTCGACTGGTTTGCTCTGCGAGCCAAATACTGACAAAAGCACGGCTAAATGCTGCGGAAAAATCACCTTGAAGCGGCCGATGATTGAAATAGAACCGCCCTTGCCCGGTTTCCGATATATGAAAACTTAATTGATCATGTTTTGTTACATCGGGCCAAAGCGTGTGAATTTGTTTACCCCATGCTTCAATCAATTGCTGCGAGAAACCTAAGTGTTGCCACTGCGCTTGGGTGGCTTCAACGAGATGTTCAGATGCAATGTTTCGGTGATATTCAATTGTAAGCAATAACGGCGTTTCGCCATCTTGATATTGACCTGTCGGAGTGAGCAGTCGAGCTCGATACAAAGATAGCCACCACCAGTTCATTTCTCCATTTCCAACCTCGACAAAAGTACTGAATGCATCACTGAAATGGGCATTTTCACTGGCGATATCATTGAAGTTGTTTGCATCGTCACTTTTCACAGGAAAGCTCAACAGCAAACAAGCGACGGTCGAAATGATCGCCAAAATGAAGGCCGCTACATTTGCTTTGAATGGACGGCAAGAAAGCGGACTCCACTTCAACTTGTTGCTCATTAAGGTCATTGACTGAAGCTGTTGCCCCACCCCTTGATGCTGTCGCGAGTAAAGGAGTGAGTATTGACTTTTAGACATGGTTAATCCTCCCAGTTGCATTCGGCGCTTTACTGGTGATGCGCTGCTCGATTACAAACATCAACGGAAATAGCACAGCCCAAATACAAACAATGCATAGAACACTCAACATGACGCTTGGTTGAGAACCATCACTCACGGCGGCGACGTCACTCAATAGAAACGGCAAGTCAGAATGATGCAATGACTGGAGTTGAACGGCACCAAAGATCTCACCGGAGTAATAACTCCCACCACCGGAAATGCCTCCGATGAAGGCTTTGGCAAGCACAGGAAAAGTACTGAAAAATCGAAGACTGTAAGGCAAGCACACAAATAGATAGCCCCATAGCAAGCCGAGCCATATAGGAAATTCAGTAAATATCAAAAGCCCAGATTGAATAAGTGCACCATCAATGACCGCCCCTATTAGGGCGCCCATCAAAAACAACTTTGCGTCTCTCGATTGTCGTGGACTAATAAAAAGATGAGCCCACAAAATGATCACAATAATCAAGAGAGACTGATTGCCATAGAGGACACCCAGCCACCAGATCAGTTGAAAAGCAACTAAGTTAAACAGGGTTAAGCGAGATAAACCCTGTGCTGCGATAAATCGACGCTGGAGCATAAAGCCTCCAAACTTTGGTTTTGAGAGATGAATAACTGGCAAATCGGCCTGATACTAAGGCTCACACGGCAAGGAGTTTGCACTCAGTACCGGACGCGACAAGCGAGGATTACGCAACATTCAACGCGATTAATGAGATTCACTGAAGCGACATTGATCTTTACTTGCGACAAGATGGATAGTGCTCGTCGTTCTTGCTAAAAAGCCGCCTTCACAATAGCTAAAATAGAACTTCCACATACGAATAAAATCTTCACCGTATCCTTGTTGCAGAATCTGCGCTTTCGCCTGGTCAAAATTATGATGCCAATCATTCAGAGTTCGGGCGTAATCCAGGCCAATATCATCGATGGACTCAATCATCATGCTGGTTTGCTCGGCAATATGCTTACTCATTACCGAAATACAGGGTAAACATCCACCGGGGAAAATATATTTTTGAATAAAGTCAGTACTTTTCCTGTAGCTATCATAACGTTGATCAGCAATGGTTATTGCTTGTATGAGCATCTTGCCATTGGGTTTAAGCAGTTGATCTAATTTGGCAAAAAATCCTTTTAAATATTCATGACCCACAGCTTCAATCATTTCGATGGAAACCACCCGATCGTACTGTCCTTCCAGCAGACGATAATCCCAATCCAACAGAGTGACTTGGTTTTGTAATCCTTCTTCTTCAATCCGCTTCATTGCATATTCATGTTGCGCATCTGAAATCGTCGTTGTGGTGACATGAACACCAAAGTTTTTCGCGGCATAAATTGCTAGTGCACCCCAACCGGTACCAATCTCGAGTAAAGTCATCCCGGGTTTGAGTGCAAGTTTTTCACAAATTCTTTGTAATTTTGCTTGTTGTCCAGCTTCAAGGCTAGTTGAGGCATCAGGATAAATCGCACTGGAATAAAGCATTTCGGGATCTAGGAATGATTGATACATTTCATTCCCCAAATCATAATGGGCGAGAATATTCTTTTTAGAACCAGTTTTAGAGTTACGGTGACTTAAATGTTCAATCCGAAAAGCGATTCGGCTTAACCAAGCGAATTTTTTCTCAATCTTATCGATCAGTGGCAAGTTCAAAGCAAACACTTGGATCACTTGAGTCACGTTATCACTGTCCCAGCACCCTTGAATATATGATTCACCCGCACCAATCGAGCCCCCCAAAAGCATGTCTCTATAGAATCGTGGGGTTTTCACCCGAATTTGCGCCTTTAAGTTACTGTTCGCATTCCCAAATCGATAACAGTCTTTCCCGTCAAACAGCTCTACAAAACCAACTTTGAGATGAGGGAGAACTTTTAATAGTATGCTTTTGCATCCGTTTTCTAACCAGCTTCCTTCCCTAACTTCTGTTGGATTGACGACGTTTTCCATGTGATTTCTCCAGCGAACTCGGATGCCCAACAAAAGGAACCCTTTTAAGAAACAGCTTTAACGCTTGCCAGTAAATGCCGAATACAATTTTTAAAGTCATTAAAGGAAAGCTAAGCAACAGTTGTCTTAAATTACGCGCCGTAAACTCATTTCGATCAAATTTGATCTGGGCTTGAAACAACTTTTTTTCACGAACGTTTTCTATCGCGAGGTTGAAGCGTTTGCCTGGCGCTTTTACGTGCCATATATAACGCATATCCAAATCCATAAATGGAGAAACATGGAAGTTTTTATCCGTGGGCTGGGGAGCGTTCATGTCCACAAGGTAGTAATGACGCTGGTTCCAAGGAGTATTGCTCACTTCTGCGAGCATGTAGATGGGTTTGTCCCCATCAAAACAAAAAAAGAAATTTACGGGGCTAAAATACAAGCCGAAGTGGCGAACTTGCCCCACGAACATGACTCGATCACAAGCGACTTCGCCGCCGAGTTTTGCCGCTTTTTCAAGGACTCTTGACTTGAGCAGCTGAACAGCCGACAGGTCGTTGATTTTGCAGAGTTCACGATGCTCTTGATTCAAATAGTCTAGTGGCGAGAATCTAAACGGAGCCCAGTGAAAACAACTAAACAGCCGACTGAAATGAGAGAGCTCTTCAGCTTCATCTAAGTCAATAGCCATCATCATCATTTGGTAATCAAATTGATGGGTTGCTGGGGTAAAACGTCGATGACTGATCACCCCTTGATAGATGCCACTATTCAGGGCTTCTGGCGCTGTCGGTATCAATGGCGATGATGTTTTTGGATTCATAGCGACAAACCGAAGTGCTTACAAACAGCAAGTCCACTTTTTACCCCATCTTCATGGAATCCATTAAACCAGTACGCACCTGCAAAATGAGTATGCTGAATGCCACTGATTACGTGCCACTGCTTTTGTGCGGCTAAACTTGCTTCATTGAATACGGGATGGTCATAAACAAATTTACGCAGGATCTTACTCTCATCAATCAACTCGCTTTGATTGAGTGTCACGCAAAATGTCGGTGCACCTTGAGGGAGCTGTTGCAGGATATTCATATTGTAGGTCACTGAAGCAGGGCGTTTTACATCACCATCAAGCCTATAATTCCAACTCGCCCATGCGGCCTCTCTTTTTGGCAGCAAACTTTTGTCTGTATGCAACACCACTTCATTGGCTTTGTATTGTAAATCGCGCAAGATTTTTTTTTCATTCTCTGTGGCATCTTTCAACATCCCCAAAGCTTGATCGCTATGACATGCAAAGATGACTTCATCAAAGGCATGCCACTCTTTGTCGATCTGAAGCAATACGCCTTCAGGCGTTCTACGGACACCTTCAACTGGTGTAGAAAGACGGATATTATTTGCAAAAGGACGTATTAAATCTGGAATGTAACTTCTAGAGCCCCCCTTCAATACATACCACTGCGGCCTATCGGTGATATTCAACAAGCCATGATGCTCAAAAAAACGAACAAAAAATTGGATAGAGAAAGCTCTCATATCATCAATACTCGATGACCATATCGCTGCCCCCATCGGTAAAATGTAATGCTGACAAAAGAAGTCAGAAAACTCTTCCTCAATAAGAAATTGCCCTAAATTGGTATCTGGATAACGATTCTCTTGATATAAGGCTTTACAAGTTTTGTTAAAGCGAACAATCTCGGCTAAAAAGCTCCAGAAACTTACCTTAAATAAATTACTGCGCTGCGCAAACATACTAGCGAGTGTGTGACCATTATATTCAAGCCCAGTCAAAGCATGATGCACACTAAAGCTCATCTCGGTCGGTATTGATTGGACGTTTAACTTCGCAAGCAGTTTTTGAAAATTTGGGTAAGTGCGATCATTGAAAACGATAAAACCAGTATCAATAGCATATGTTTTCCCTGCCACGTCAACATCGACCGTTGCTGTATGTCCACCAATATAGTCATTGGCTTCAAACACCGTGACTTTATGCTTCTCGCTTAACACATGTGCACATGTTAGACCTGAAACACCAGAACCAATGACCGCAATATTCTTCATACGAGACTTCCTTGAGATTTGCCTGTGGAACGCTTCATTAACCACACCATCAACGATTGCGGTAGGTTTGATAACAGCTTCAGCAATAGGGTAAAGCGCAGGGGAAAGTGAATTTCGTTGTCCTTCTTACTTAACCCTGTCGCTATGTATTCCGCAGCTTCTGTCGCTGAGATTTGCATCGGCATGGCGAAGTCATTTTTATCCGTTAAGGGAGTTTTGACAAAGCCTGGGCAAATAAGACTGACTCCGATATCGGACGCCGCTAAATCAAGGCGCAAGCTATCGGCAAGATATTGCACTCCGGCTTTTGAGGCACCATAGGCCTCAGCTCGTGGCAGAGGGAGATAAACGACGCTTGAACCCATCAAAGCAAGCCTTGAACTAGCTCGAAGTAAGGGTATAAACGCCTCAATACAATAACCTGTCGCGATCAAGTTGGTGCGGATAACACGTTCAAACAAGGCCCCATCAAACTGATTTGCATTATCAATATATTCACAGTTTCCGGCATTTAGAATGGCAAGATCTAAGGGTTGACCACCCAAAGCCTGCTGAATATACCTCGCAGCCTCTTTGATTTGCTGCACTTTGGTGATATCAAAAATCACTGACTCAGCCCCATCAATTTCAGCCAAGGCTTCATCATTGCGACCGCAAGCAAATACTCGCCAACCCTGTTTGAGATAATATTTGGCTAATGCAGCGCCGATGCCACTACTCGCACCAGTAATAAGCACACTTTTCATTGAAGTTGCAGTCGTTTTGTAAGCATCCCTGTTTGTCGTCATACCCATTAGCCAACTCCTCGTTTTATTTTTCGGATGACATGCCCCAAAACCGGAATCGGTTCATAAAGCATTTGGCCAACATCAAAGTAGTCTCGGTGATAACAAATTTGGTATTCATCATTGAGCTTTAAATGGCTCGAACCATCAACCAATATCGGTTTACCCGCATTCAACTTGGCATGGCTATAGGACATTTGCCAAAACAGACAAACTTGATGGGGTTGAGTGAGCCGTTCATGAATAACGAATTCAATACTTTGCACGTTGTGGTACAGCACCTCGAAGTAACGCATTAAAGCGTCTAGGCCACGAATTTGATGTAATGGATCGATGAAACAAATATCTTTCGCATAAACTGTGTCGAGCAAATGCAAGTTATGACGATTCAGCGTTTTATAAAGGGCAATCAATGTATCCGCGGTCTGCTGCGTCATCTCCTCACTAGTTTGCGTCACAGACACTTGTTTCGCTTGAAGATTTTCTTGTGGCAATAAATCAGACTTTCGAATTGAAATATCAACAGCGTCTAAGTCGGAGGTTGTGCAATGATTTGACGCCATCTGAAGGTTCCTTACTGGATAATCAGTTTAATTTGCCTTAATCACACTAAGTACATCTATCGCTCTTACCCTTGCTTGTTTGTGCTCAACAATTGCGGCGGGATAAGTATCCCCCGTTAGTAAATCCTTGCGAACCATAGGCAGAGGCTGAAACAAAGCTCTACCTGATACATGCGCCAGCTCTGGCACAAACTTACGAATGAAGTCTCCTTGAGGATCAAATTTTTGCGCTTGCGTTACCGGGTTAAAAACTCTGAAATAGGGCTGGGCATCACACCCGGTTCCTGCAGACCATTGCCAGCCTCCATTATTCGCCGCCAAATCACCGTCAATCAGCTTGGTTTTGAAATATGTCTCTCCCCATCGCCAATCAATTAATAAATGCTTACAGAGGAAGCTTGCAACAATCATCCGTAGCCGATTATGCATCCAACCGGTTTGATTCAATTGGCGCATGGCAGCATCGACAATAGGATAACCCGTCCGCCCTTCACACCACGCTTGAAAGTCCTGCTGTCGATTCGACCAAATGATACGGTCAGCGTTGTGCTTAAAGTTTTGTCCTTTACTTAATCGAGGAAACGCAACCAATAAATGCCGATAAAAATCGCGCCAAATCAGTTCGTTTAACCATGTTCTGCCGTCACTACTTTCATCAACAAGCACGTCAGGAAACTCGCTCAGAAGCGCTACTAGGCATTGTTTTGGGCTCAAGACACCGATGGCTAAATAGGGAGACAGCTGGCTAGTCCCTGCAACAGCTGGAAAATCTCGGACCTCTTTGTATTGGCCAACCTGTTGGCTCACAAAGGCTTTCAGGCACTGCTGAGCCACTTGCTCTCCCGCTTGCCAAGCCCCACTCGATGTTTTAGGCGCCAGTAATTGGAGACTCGATTTCTGCGATGCACTGGGGGGCGTTGGTATTGCCACTGGTTTATCAATTAATCCCCACTGGCGTTGCCGTGCATGTTGGCACCAACGCTGACGAAATGGCGTAAATACTTTATACATTGCTCCGGATTGGTTCTTTACTGAACCGGGAGGCAAAATACAGTGTTGGCTTGTGAGTAATAAATCGCACGAAATAGAGTTTAGTGCAGACTGAACATCACGATCTCGTTGAATTTCGTTCCACTCAGGATCTTCACTGGCATAAACGGCATCAATGTTATTTTCAATACAATATTGTGTCAGCGTTGTCGTAATATCTTGATAAAGATCGACATGGATAAGCTCAAAATCAATGCCTACCTCCACCAGCTCTTGCGCCAATAATTGAAGGTGCCGCTCAATAAAGTCTATTTGTATCGGCGCAACACTGTGTTGTTGCCATTGCTCAGGGCTGGCAATAAACAAAGCTCGTACTTGGCTATCACCGATTTTTGCGGCTTCAATTGCGGCTGTGAGTGCTTGATTGTCCATCAGGCGTAAGTCTTGCCGAAACCACATTAGTTTATTCATTTTGTCACTTCACCTTAAACCAAGCGCTTTGAGAGATATCATCTGTAGACTGGAACAGAAACAGCTAAAGCGCCTCAGTAGGCGTAGCGTAGCTTGAGTTCTTCAGGATGCGGATTTAAATACACTTGCTCTTCGATATATGGGGTTGGATATTCTCGCAAGTAATGATTAATCAGCGTAATCGGCACAAGGAGAGGCAATAAACCTTCTCGATACTTCATGATCGACTCACTTAGTTCTTCTTTTTGAGGCTTACTCAAATGCTTTTTGAAATACCCTTGAATGTGCTGCAACGTACTCGTGTGGTTTTTGCGAGTCGCTCTATTTTTCAACGCCCCCATGAACCCCGCAAAATAGCTTGTTGCGACTTGCTGAAGATCTTGAATATCTGCAAGCAAGGGACCCAGTTCACGATAGGACTGTGGATGGTGCGCCATCAATAAATACTTATAACGGGAGTGAAACTGAATCAACTTATGTTTCGTGAGCCCCTCGGCCAGCATGCAATGCCAATCATGATGGGCATAAACACGGGTAAAAAAGTTTTCCCTAAGCACCATATCGTGCAACCGTCCAGACTCCTCAACAGGCAAATATGGATATTGCTTCATCAATTCTCGAGCAAACACGCCAATGCCTTCACGCACTCCATCATTCGAGTTTGGCTTGTATTCGGTCACGCGCTCCATGCCACATGTAGGCGACTTCGCACACAGAATATACCCACCCAAAAAATCAAGTTGTGAAACTTTGTCTTCACTATAACGATTCAACTGCTCAGTAACGTCAAGGCTGCCATCAGCGCTACGAATATGAATCACTTCGCCCTCTCGAACTAGCCGAACACTTTTTCGCGGCGCGCCCATACCGATTGCCATTTCAGGACAAATCGGTACGAATCGAAAATGATCCACTAATTCTTTTTGGCAGTAATGGGATGCTTTATGCCCACCGTCAAAACGAACTTCTTGACCGAGCAAACAGCCACTGATACCAATTTGGATCTGCTTAGGGGAAAATGCTGCCATTGAATACTCCTTCAGTTGGCTTAAATCCTTATACGAATTAAGCATGTGCGGAGATCAGCTTTTTGTACAGCCAATTGCAAAAAAACAAAAAAGCGTCAATCAAATGATTGACGCCTTCAAAAACAAGCCATTGTATTGCAAGTAAGTCTAATCAGCGGCGAACTTCTCTAATCCCCACACCAGCATAATTCCCGCCAACATGGCGGCAACAGCAAAAACAATTTGCGGTTCATGACCAGTGACCTCTAAAAATTGGTTAGGCAAGAGGTTCTCTTGCACTAGAGGAACTTGTTCCCCGCGAGAGTTTGTGCGCCAAGTTAGAGTTTGTTTCCACGGCCATATTTTGCCGAGAGTCCCCAACATTAACCCGGTCAAAAAAACTAAGGTCGCATCGTGCCAGCGCCGCAACATCGCCGACAACAAGTGGCTAAACGTTAAAATGCCAAATAAAGCACCGCAGGCAAAACACATAATAATCGCAACATCTAAGCTTTTTACGGCGCCCAAAATTGGGGTATATAACCCCATCAGCAATAAGATAAAACTGCCAGAAATTCCAGGTAATACCATGGCGCAAATCGCAATACTGCCTGCAATCATAATATTTAGATAAGTTGGTTGTAGTGCAATGGGATTGAGAATGGTAATTGCCCAAGCAAATAAGATCCCGGCGATAAATAATATGACACGAGCAGGCGTAATGCCTTGAACCTGCTTAAGCATATGAATAACTGAGATAATGATGAGTCCAAAAAAGAACGACCATACCGGAATGGGGTGATGACTGAGCAACCATGAAATAAGCTTAGCGAGGGTAAAGATACTGGTCAGAATTCCAGCTAAAAGGACGCCTAAAAACGTACCATTGACGTGTATAAACGCAGCTTTCAAGCCCTGCTTGCGGATAACATCAATTAAACTTGGATTTATTTTTCGAACACTATTGAGCAATGTATCCAAGATCCCTGTAATAAAAGCGATTGTGCCCCCGGAAACCCCCGGTACAACATCCGCGGCGCCCATTGCCAATCCTTTAAGATACACAAACAAGTACTTCAACTTTTCGTCCTTTTTGTCATTTCAAGCGGCGAATTATATCAACCGCTTGCGGTTTGTGTGTTTTTTTTTATGCGAAATGAAGTCATTAGGCAATCCTTTTAACTTCCAGATAAACAGAGCGTTCCCTCTCGAACACTAGTCATCAGGATTTGTTTGCTGCTACACTCATCCGACCAGAAAAATGTGACCCACATCAAACTAAAAGGACATTCAATGGACGCCTCGACAGCCAATCATGTGTTATCCCTTTACCAAAAAACACAAAAGTATCCTTTTGGTGACAAAATTTTTTCGATGATGGTTGCTCGTACGGCGCCCTACTTTGCAACAGTCAAACCCCTCATCACTCATTTGGAACCCAATCGTTGCGAGTGCATGGTTCCAAAGCGACGTGCGGTTCATAACCACATAAAAACGGTGCATGTAATTGCAATCTGTAATGGCCTAGAAATGGCTATGGGTGTGATGGCCGAAGCATCAATCCCTAAGCATTTACGCTGGATCCCCAAAGGAATGAATGTTGAATATACTGCCAAAGCAGGAAGTGATATTCGCTGTGTCGCGACCGTTGAACCTGAGCAGTGGCAAGTCGGTGACTTGTATGTGAATGTGACCGCTTACGATACTCAAGGTATCGAAGTGGTAAAAGGGCACATCAAACTGTGGATCTCTGAAAAACCGAGTAAGCAGTAGATTGGGCACCTGTTGAATGACTTGCATTCGAGGCTTTGCAGTCGTTGCCAGTATAAGGCATCATTTCACCATTAAAAAATGCAAGGATAGCAGTGACAGTGCAGACGCCATCTCGGTTGTACCAATTAGATGCTATCCGTGGCTTCGCACTCCTTGGCATTCTATTTTTGAATGTCTATTTTTTTAATAGCCCAACCTATGGTTATCCAACCCCTTCTGCACCCAGCGCACTAGATATCAGCATAGATATTTTTGCTAGTCTATTTTTAGAAACTCGTTTTATTAGTCTCTTCTCGATGCTATTTGGCGCAGGCTTACTCCTTCAATATCAACAGCTCGAGCAAAAAGGAAAACCCGCCTATCAAAACATCTCTTCTCGACTGAAATGGCTGATTGTAATTGGGTTTTGTCATAGCACCCTGATATGGTCTGGCGACATTTTACTGACCTATGCCGTTTGCGCTTATGTTGCACTGCACTATAGAGAACTCCAAGGCAAAGCACTCATTTACAAAGGCAGCCAGTTCGTCGCATTCGGATTATTATTAACTTACGCTCTCACACTTTGGGTTGGCTACGAACCATTTACACAAGACTCAATACTTTACATCGATGAATTAGCGCAGCTCAAATCCGGTTATTTCAATCAACTAGCCGACCAACTCTTGATGACGGTGTTTACTCTCGTCTCTCTGCCTTTGAGTTCGCTTTGGTATATCAGTGGCCTCATGCTCATAGGTATGGGGTTGTTCAAGCACAAAATTTTTGAAAAGGGCCTGCCTTTAAAATGGTTAAAGCTTTGTGTATATGCCACGGTCACGCTTTTTATCATCGACATGACGCTGCAACAATCTTCAATTCAAGAACTCTTTTTACTTGCAGAGTTTTGTACGATGTTCGGTGGTCTATTTGGTGCTTTAATCTACCTTCATTGCATTGTTCAGCTATGCTCGAGCAACAATCGGTGCACTGTTTTACAAAAAATTGGGCGATTATCACTCACTTTATATCTGAGTCAGTCAATCGTCGGAGTATTCATTTTCCGGTATTGCTTCCCGCAAACGTTTGTTGCGTTTGAACGCATTGATTACATCTTATTTGCTCTATTATTTTCAGCGGTTCAGATATTGTTTGCTTGGGGATATTTCAAATTATTCAAACAAGGCCCGATGGAAAAACTTTGGCGAACACTCGCATGGGGTCAAAAATCATAGCTTGAAAAAGCCACAAAATTGCGGGGTTGTGGGTGGTTTTCATGCAATCAAAACAGAACCAGTATCAAAGAGCGATACGCAAGGCCGCTTAATAAATCAATTACGCGTCGGAGCGTGAACGCTTTTATCTAGACTAAGGTAGGCATCAAATAACTGCTCAAACCGTCCATCAAGTTTCATCTTTTCGATTTGACTGACAAACTGATTGCGAATGTTTACATCTTGAAAGAGAAAGCCGTTTGGATTGGTATTTAATAAAGGGAAGACATCGACCCCTTGCTCAGCGGCGATGAGTGATTGTTCGATCATTTTTAAACGATAATAGTTAAAAATGTTCTTATCCAGCTGGATCACATCAACGCGTTCAGTAAACAACATCTTCACCTGCTGCGCTTGGTTATGGGTTTCTCTATAATACGGGTTATCTGTTGCCATGGCCGTATATCCGCCCCCTAAGACCACTTTTGCTCCCTGCCAAGACAAAAGGCTGTGCTGTTTTAAGGCCGCGATATCATCGAATTGATATTTATTTTTAGACAATGCAAAGAAGTAGTTTTCATAGTGATACAGCACACCAGAAAAATATCCCATTAACCCGGAGTGTTCGATATTAATTAGATTAATATCACAAACCACATCAATTTGACGTGTTTTAAAAGCATGGATCCGGCGCGCATAAGGTAAGTAGACATTTTCAACTTCATATCCCAAAGGCTTAAATGCTTCTTTAACCATATCCACCAAAATGCCATTATTTGAGCTAGGCATCACCCAAGGGGCAAGGGTATCTCCAAACGCTACCGTCAATTTCTTTGCGTGACTTGGAAAAGCCAACAACAAACACAAACTGAACAAGCGAATAGTATTGAGCAATCTCGCCCCCTCTTTGAAAATGAAAACGTTTAGGAAATTTGTTTAATGATTATAGTGTAGCCAGTAAATGCGGCAATCAAGTGACTAAAACAGAGAAAGACCTCAGAAAACCTAAATTGGTAATCTAGACAACAAGCTATCATAAGACACGCTACACTATGCCTCTAAATGAAAATGAACGCGACCCCGATGTCGAACAAGTTCAAAGGAATTCATACCTATTGAAATATTTAAATTGTATTTTTGCAATATGCTTTCTTGGTGGATTGAGCTGGTTAGTCCAGCAACATAAATTGCCAGTATTTGTTAGCTACATATACATTGTATTCAACGGCACTGTCGCTCTAGCCTACCTCTATGACAAATGGGCCGCGATTCGACAGCATACTCGTATCGCAGAGTATCAACTCCACATCTTATCTCTCGTGGGCGGCTGGCCTCTGGCGGCAATCATGCAATTCGCAGTGCGCCATAAAATAAGTAAACCCCGATTCCAATTTTGGTTTCATATCACATGGCTCAGTCATGTCTCCATATTTTTAGCCGCGTTTTGGCTAACCTATCCTTCATAGGCGCACGCATAACCTTCATACACATACAGACTGAACACCAAACGATTTCATGGGGATTCACCTGCGAACAATAGATCACTTTACCCGTAGCCACAGCTTCAGTACCATGAGCGGCAATTAATACAGGAGAACTCATTCATGCGTATGGTTATCGCAGTGGTTATTATCGCCGCTATTATTTTTTATTTTTATACCTCAAGTAATAATCAAAAAGCAGCTCAGGAAAATGTCGCCAAAGGCCAAGCTTTCCTTGCCGAGAACAAACAAAAAGAAGGGGTACAAACCACAGATTCAGGATTGCAATATCAAGTCTTAGTCGCCGGTACAGGTAATGAACATCCCAAAGCTACCGATAGTGTTACGGTTCATTACCATGGCACATTAACAGATGGTACAGTCTTCGATAGCTCTATAGACCGCGGCCAAACCATTGACTTCCCGTTAAACCGCGTCATTAAAGGCTGGACCGAAGGCGTACAATTAATGGTTGTAGGTGAGAAAACACGTTTCTTTATTCCAAGCGAACTAGGCTATGGCAACCGCAGTGCCGGCAGTATTCCACCGGGCTCTGTACTTGTTTTTGATGTAGAGCTGATAGCGATTAACTAACCGAGAACCCACTAAGCCCTCGGCGAAAGAAAATGCTTTGGCATCCCTGAAGATTCAGTGGATGCCATTTTTATTGATGAGCATTCACGGTACGATCCTGAGCCCACTGGCGCAATGCAGACAAGCGTTCGCCCATCACCACAGATAACGGTCTGGTTTTAATTAATTCGTCCAGCAACAATTGTTGGTCAACCGGCTTTTCAAAAGTTCTCGCGGTGTAAATGGCTGCAATCACAGCTTGTTCAATCTCGGCACCGGAAAAACCATGGCTTTTAGAAGATAGTTCAGCCAGATCCAATTGATTCACATCGACGCCACGCCGCTTGCAATGAATCACAAAGATTGCTTGACGAATTTTGTCATCAGGCAAGTCCACAAAAAAGATCTCATCCATACGTCCTTTTCGCATGAGCTCTGGTGGTAGCGCTTGAATATTGTTTGCTGTTGCGACTAAAAACACCTGAGACTTACGTTCTGCCATCCAAGTCAACAGAGTGCCTAGAATTCGCCCTGAGGTCCCCTCATCACTATTGCTATTGGACAAGCCTTTTTCTATTTCGTCGACCCATAGAACACAAGGAGACATTAAATCCGCTAGCTCTAATGCATTCCGCAGATTTTTTTCAGTTTCACCAATATATTTGTTATAAAGAGCTGCCATATCCAAGCGAAGCAATGGACGCTGCCACACCCCTGCAACAGCCTTGGCAGCAAGGCTTTTACCGCTCCCTTGAACCCCAAGTAATAAAATACCTTTCGGTGCGTCGAGCTGTTTATGGCTGCTTGTAGATGCATGATCAGGCGAGCGATGTTGCAACCATTGCTTGAGGTTATGTAAACCAGCGACCTGTGAAAAGTCACTGGTGTCATACTCAAACTGCAGCACACCACTCATATCCAATAACTTAAACTTCGCCTGATTAACGGAATCAATATCTGAATGACTAATCGCACCATCTTTCGCTATCGCCCGTCGGATAATACGCCGGGCATCATCAAAGGTAACCCCACGAAGATTACTAGCCAGTAGTGTTACCGCATCATCATCAACATCAAGCAAACGGCCTTGCTGCTCTAGACGATTCACCTCTTCATAAATCAAGTTTTGCAGTTGCTCCGCACCGGGCAAAGACAAACGAAAATGTGCGCAGTAACGTTTGATTTCAGGAGGCACTTCAAACTCATGACTCACGAGCACTAAGGTGTGCTGTAGGGCTTCATATTCAAGCGCAATTTCTTTCAATAAACGAACGTTTTTCGGCGCATTGTCAACAAACGGATGGTAATCACATAACACATAGATCCCCTGCTGATTGGTTGCTTTAATTTGCCCCAAAATATCCGTAGGATCTGTATTAAATTTCTGTACACCTAATTGCTTGTCTAGCCGCTGCAAACCTTGCGTAATCGACCAGCTAAATATGGGTTGATAAAGGGTCCGTGATACCCGTTTGAGTAAATCAAGAACACGATATTCTTCATAGGTTTCAATCACCACAATAGGGGTGCTTGATCTTAAAACTGCAGTCAAATCCGTTATATCTTGCATCACGCATCCACTCTATTCATTCGCTTAAAATCCATATAAAACATACAACAATCCGAGAATCGATTAAACCTAGGTAGTTCACGTAAGTCCAAACTAGACAAAACAGGCTCCATAAAAAAGTCCGCTAAAGCGGACTTTATGACTGATAAAAACTGAACCATCATGACAGGAAAGTTAATGCCCTTCTCCAAAGACATAGTTCAGCCAACTCTGCATTCGCAGCAGGACTTTGCGCATCACAGCCACATGACTGAAATGTTCCGTATAAATTGCAGCTTGCCCCGAAACTCCCGCGGGCAAACCTTGCAGTATTTCATGATCATCGAGTTCAATCAGAACAATCGCACGCCCTGTCACAAACATGCGTGAAGAAGTCTGTAACGAGCCTGTGGATTGAAATTCGCCTTCAGCCATTGCAGGTAAAACTTGTGCGACTTTGCCTGAGAAAATTCTTCCTGGCACAGCATTGACCAAGACTTCCGCTTCATCACCAGCCTTTAAGCGCAGCAATGAATTTTGCCAAAACGCCCCAACAAAATAGCGCTCTTCATCAGGAATAAAACTCAGCAAAGGTCGCAACGGGATCGGAACTGCCATCATCCCAGGGCGAACGGCTAATTGCGTCACAGTACCATCGCTCGGCGCTCGCACCACAGTTTGCTCAAGGTCATAAAGAGCTTTATCTAACTCTCCCTGTAACCGCAACACTTTAGTGTTAACGCCATCAATATTCGACTCATAAGCGAGTTTCAAACGCAGTTCTTCTGCTGCAGCAGATTGCAGTTGCGCTTCTGATGCAAAGTACAGCTGACGTTTATTGTCGAGCTCTAATGCTGTAAACGGAGAGTTTTTCCCGCCGCGTTTACGGCCTTTGTCATAACGGTCAAACGCAGCTTTGGTTCGATCTCGATCGGCAGTGGCCCGCTCAACGTTACTTTTTGCAGCGAGCCAGCTTGCCTCCAACTGCGGGACTTGCAATTCAGCTTCTGCAAGGGCAGCTTGTTTTTGCTTCACTATCGCTTCAAAAGGCCGAGGTTCAATTTTAAATAAAACGTC
Organism: Shewanella gelidii; assembly: GCF_014647855.1. GTDB lineage: Bacteria > Pseudomonadota > Gammaproteobacteria > Enterobacterales > Shewanellaceae > Shewanella > Shewanella gelidii. The sequence continues at coordinate 455,251 of NZ_BMPZ01000001.1, forward strand.
CCCTTTCTTTACCTTGGTATTCGGAATGACTTCAACGTCTGAAACTAACCCTTTCACTGCAGGATTAATCGGGATGGTCACAAAGATTTCACGACCAAATTTCGAATACGGGTGGTTGTAATTCATTAGCAACAATAAACTGCCAATTAACACTAATCCGCCCAGTATCGCGGTAGGAACACTCCACTTATTTAAAGGGATTTTAAAAATCTTAAAAATTGCGATACAAAACGCCGTATAAGTTAGGATAAGAAGTAAGTCCATAATTATTTCTCCTCCTTATTCAGTTCAACGGGCTCAGTAACCGCTGAGGCCTGGGGGCTCGCTTGACCGGCCAATTTGGCTTCCAATTGCACAAGTCGCAATTTTAATTCCTCTAGCTCTTTAGCGGTCTTTTGCTCTGACTCTGTCTGGTTTTTAAACCCCCATCCACGATCTTCACGATAAAGGGTTGCCCAGATCCAAAGAAACGGCCAAATCGCATGCAATGTGAATAAGCTTACCCAGCCCGCCACATGTAACGCATCTTGCTGTGGATGGTTGCGTTTTTTGGCAATTTCATAGGGGATATCATGGATTACAATAATGCCGTAAAACATAAATACGACAACGAACAGTAGAATAAACAAGGCAAAATAATCTAAAAACATCGCTCGCTCCTTGCAAGATGGTATGCCCTAACTCATTGGCAATATTTGTTTTATTTTTAATTGAATGATGCAATAAACCTTGATGTTAACTGATATTTAAGATGTAGCCCACAGAATAATCAAATTCGCGACAAAACCCTAACTTTTAACCTGAAAGATGAAACACACTGTTTGCAAATATCAAGAAATAATACGCCCCGAGAAAGAGTAAAATAGACGCTTAACAATCAGCATTAATTTAGGGTTAAACAAGATGATAGGCACCCCACACTGTGAAGGCGCAAAACGAGCAATGTTGCTTGGTTGCGGAGAGCTTGGCAAAGAAGTCGCCATCGAACTACAACGTATGGGAGTCGAAGTGATAGGAGTCGATCGCTATCCCAACGCTCCTGCAATGCAAGTTGCCCATCGTCATCATGTCATTAACATGCTAGATCCGCAGGCTTTAAAGTGGGTTGTTGAACTAGAAAAACCCGATTTAATCATTCCGGAAATTGAAGCCATCGCGACATCAGCACTCGTCGAGTTGGAAGCGCAAGGCATCAACGTTGTCCCTACGGCAAAAGCAACGATGCTGACCATGGACCGAGAGGGCATTCGCCGTTTAGCCGCTGAAAAGCTTGGCCTGCCAACGTCGCCATTTTACTTTTGCGATACTGAAACTGAATTCAAAACTGCAGTCGATAAACTTGGATTCCCTTGCGTAATTAAGCCGGTCATGAGTTCATCGGGTAAAGGTCAAAGTGTCATTCGCCAAGCAGCAGATATGGGCCAAGCATGGGCATACGCACAAGAAGGCGGACGTGCTGGCAAAGGACGCGTAATTGTCGAAGGTTTTGTTCAATTTGATTATGAAATCACATTGCTAACCATTAGCGCGGTTAGCGGTATCCATTTTTGCGATCCCATAGGCCATCGCCAAGAAGATGGCGATTACAGAGAGTCTTGGCAACCACAAGCCATGTCAGCAAAGGTACTAGCAAAGGCCCAACATATTGGCAAAGCGGTCGTAGATGCTCTCGGTGGTTATGGCCTATTTGGTGTAGAGCTCTTTATCAAAGGTGAAGATGTTTATTTCTCTGAAGTATCACCTCGCCCCCATGACACAGGATTAGTGACCTTAATTAGCCAAGATTTATCTGAGTTTGCATTGCATGTGAGAGCCATTTTAGGGTTACCGATTTCCAATATTGAACAACATGGCCCAAGCGCTTCTGCTGTGATTCTGGCAGATGGACAATCAGAGAACATTCGTTATCGCGGAATGGCTCAAGCTTTGACTGAGCCAGATACGCAGTTGCGCTTATTTGGTAAACCAGACATTCATGGCCGACGTCGACTAGGTGTCGCACTCGCGCGCGATACGGATGTTGAAAGCGCCATCAATAAGTCAGTACGTGTCGCAAACAAAGTCGAAGTGATTTTGGATTAATCGCGCAGCACTGCCAACATGAAGTTAAATGTTGAAAACACTGCAGTGCAATTACTGAGCGATGTTCAAATAAAAGGGCAGCCTACGCTGCCTTTTTTATATTTTGAATGGCTTGAATTAAGAACTGGATCAGCCGTTAATACACTTGGTTTTCTTGCGCGCCAGCCAAATATGATTCTAGATTATTAACCGCAATGTTAAGCAAGTTTTGCCGAGCCTCAAGAGTTGCCCATGCATTATGCGGCGTAATACTCATATTTTTTACGTTGAGGAGTGGGTTATCTGGCTGTGGTGGTTCGCTCGACAGAACATCCACACCAGCAAATGCGATATCTCCGTTTAGCAAAGCGTTGGCCAATGCGCTTTCATCAACTAAATCACCACGCCCCGTATTCACAAGCATCGCAGAAGATTTCATTTGCGAAAGACGCTGCTGATTAATCATTTGGAAGGTTTGTTCAGACAGTGGACAATGCAAGCTGACAAAATCAGAACTCTGAAACAAGGTATCTAAATCACACCATGTTATGCCACGAGGCAGATGATCTTTTTGACGGCGAGTATGGATCAATACCGTCATACCAAATGCCACGGCAATTGAAGCAACCTGTTGACCTATATCACCAAAACCAACTAAGCCTAACACCTTCCCCTTTAAAGACTGCAAGGGCGCAAGAGTGAAACAAAAGTCGTCGCCATTTTGCCACTGCCCCGCTTGCACCGCTTGATGATGCGCTGCAACCTTCTGGGTATAGTGCAAGATATGTGCGAATACCATTTGGGCAACGGCATCTGGCCCATAAGCAGGAACATTGGTAACTACGACGCCACGCTCATTTGCTGTAGCGACATCGACAACATTGGTACCCGTTGCGAGTACACCGATATATCTCAGGCTTGGTAATTGGCTCAGTATCTTCGCGTCCAGCGGCGTTTTATTGGTTAAGACAATATCAGCATCAATCGCACGCTCCACAATCAAGTCTACCGACGTTCTTTCATATACAGAGAGTTGACCAAGCTTTTCTAATCCCTGCCAATCAAGGTCACCAGGGTTTAACGTATATCCATCGAGTACAACAATTTTCATTGTTTTTCCTTTTCAATTCGTCGATTTGGCAAACAATCGGTCCCTAAGCAGTGTGTTGAATGCTAGCGCATCCCGCGGTCGGTCTTTACTCTATCGTAGGCAGTTTGGATATCTTGCGCTTTTTGCTTCGCAAGCTCCATCATTTCTTCGGGTAGCCCTTTAGCAACCAATTTATCTGGGTGATGCTCATTCATTAGCTTGCGATAAGCTCGCTTGATATCTTGATCTGACGCGCTCGCCGCCATCCCAAGCAGATGGTATGCATCCGTAATAGAGACTTGCTCTGTTTGACCTTGCGTATGAAACTTGAACTCTGCTTGCCAGCGCTTCAGCATGTCATCGAGCTGTGTTTTGCTAAAGCCAAGCCCTTTGGCCACCACCAATAATATGGCATGTTCCTTGGGGTGAAGCTCGCCGTCTGACAGCGCGGTTTGGATTTGAATTTCTAGAAACATTTGTAAGAGCTCTTTGCGCCCCATACTGATCAAGCGAAACGCTTTAATACATGCCGCCAGATCAAAGTCACTATCTCGCCCTTCTCTGAATGCCTGCTGGGCATCAACACGAGCTTGGCCAGTCAAATTCATTTGATCCATCAAGGCCGTCGCAATTTTAATATCAACCTCTGTCACCTGACCAGATGCTTTGGCAACATGACCCATAACTGCAAACGTTGAATTAAAAAATAGCGCTTGTCTGCTTTTACTATCCTTCATCATGCCTGCAAACTGGCTTGCACGTTTATCCCATTGATGACCTAACCAAATCCCGATGATTGCACCAACCACCTTGCCAAACATAAAACCAATGGCACCACCAAAAAACTTTCCCCAAATTCGCATGTCATTACCTTAGAGCTTTTTTTGAAATCTTCCATGCAGCCATTCTCTACACGCAAGCTAATTTTATTTGTTCTGTAGTCGTTCACTCAATTGCGCCAATCGCTCAACCGTTCCAACATCACACCAATAGTGAGGCATTTTTGTCGCACTCACCCGACCTTGTTTCATTTTTTGTTTTAATAACGGCGCAAGCCCGAACGCTCCATCTGGTGTATCTTGAAATAAACTTGGTCGGTATATCCCAATCCCAGAGAACGTTAATTTATTGCTTCCCTCAACCGATGCAAAACCATCTTCAATGGCAAAATCACCGTTTGGATGCTGCACCGGATTATCTACTAAAAAAAGGTGAGCATCAGCTTCAGCAGACAAGGTTGAGAGCTGTGGCAACTGATCAATAAAAATATCCCCGTTGATGACTAGAAATGGTTCATCACCAAGTAAAGGTAAAGCTTGTTTGATACCCCCTCCCGTTTCCAGCGCGGCTGCTTCAGCACTGTAATGTAATCGCAGCCCCCAATGGCACCCATTACCCAATCGCTCGGGGATTAAATGGCCCAGCCAGGCATGATTAATCACTACGTCAGCAAACCCTGCTGCAGCCAGCTTTTCTAGGTGATATTCAATTAAAGGTTTGCCTTGAACGGCGACCAAAGGCTTAGGGCAAGTATCCGTCAGCGGCCGTAAACGCTCACCACGGCCTGCAGCTAAAATCATCGCTCTCATAGACGCGCCTCCCAAACAGGAACAACGCGCTGCTGCATCCAATGATGAAACTGATGGAACTGGGCGTACTTTTGGGTGACTTGCTGAATATACGATAGTGTCAGCGGGATATCGGCCATGTAAGCAGGTTTGTTATCGCGATAATTTAAGCGACAAAATATACCAAGCACTTTTAAGTGTCGCTGCAATCCAGTCACATCAAACCAATATTCATAAGTCGCATAATCTACTTCAGGCGAAAGAAGAGAATGTTGAATACACTGTTGATAATGATACTGGCTCATGCGCTCTACCAAAGTGTCTGGCCAACGAACATAACAGTCTTTCAACAAAGACACACAATCGTAGGTCAACGGACCAATCACCGCATCTTGAAAGTCGATAACGGCAAGCCGCTTGTCGACAATCATTAAATTGCGGCTGTGAAAATCACGATGCATTCCTATTTGAGGCTGTTGCAGCATCACATCAGATATTTGTGCAAAGACTTGTGCCACCATTTGCTGCTCTGTCTCAGACAAAGACAAATCTAAATGACGCCCAATAAACCATTCACGAAAAATAGCGAGTTCTCGGTCGATAAAATCCGCATCAAAGCAAGGTAGAGACTGTACACTTTCTTTATCACCAGCCGAGATTGAAATACAGCTTTTAACCTTGGCAACTGCGGGTAACCAATCCAATGCTTGCTGGTAGAAATGCGGCGCTGAATCTAGGGTCAATGCAGAAAGCAATTGCTCATCACCCAGGTCACTTAAGAGCACTGCGCCAAGCGGCACATCATAAGCAACAACCTCTGGTACAAAAATACCGGCTTTAGCATAGGCTTTAGCTATGGCCAAAAACGGTTCTATTGGTAGCAGTGTTGGCGGCGAGTCCATCAAGATAAAGTGGTGTTTGGCAGTTAACACTCGGTAATAACGCCTAAAGCTGGCATCACCTGATATCAGTTCAATATCGACGGGTTGTTGCAAACAGTCTTGCAACCAATGACTCAATGCAAGAAATCTGGGTTCAGGCTGGCTCATCTCATGGCTCTTGAAGAAAAATTGCTTTATTATAGCCACGGTTATTGATGGAAGCAGCTTACTAATTGAGCTGCGATAATAATATTTACCTTTTTAGACGGATAATCTTGCTTACACGGAGTCAAAGCAAAGATTGAAACAATAATTTCTCTATGCATTTGAGTTCCCACGTTTTCAACGAATCGTGTGAAGCTAGATACTTTGTATTATGAATTTGATATCGAAGCCGAACTCATGACGACCCAAATAAAAGAAATCAAAATTTACTGACTAAACATGCAAATCCGTTATTTATTGGCCTTATGCCTTTTCCCAATATACTCCTTTGCTGACAACTTAGATGTTGCAACCAGCGGTTCTCAATGCCTCGTGACGCCCCCGGTCGCGCCGGTTGAACGTATTGATGAGTCTAACGCGCCAGATTTAAAACTAGAAGAAATCAAAATCCATTCGCAGCGTACCGAAGCCCAACTGGGAAATAGAGCTAAGTTCAATGGCAATGTCAGCTTTTCTCAGGGAGCCCGTCGTATTTCTGCAGAAGAAGCCATATTGGACCAAGATAAAGAGCAGCTTGATGCAAATGGTAATCTGATTTTTCAAGACGAACGCTTTACCGTGACAGCCGAGTCTCTTACCGCACAAATGCGAAGCAATCAAGCAACACTAAAAGGCGCCCAATATTGGCTACACGGCCAACAGGTGCATGGTGATGCTAAGAATTTAGAAATAACCAAAGATAACAACCTTCTTCTTTCCCAGACAAACTTTACCACTTGTCCACCGGATCAAGTTTCGTGGTTACTTGAAGCGAAAAAAATCAAAATTGATAGTGAAGAAGAATGGGGAGAAATTTGGGATGCAAAACTACGTATTGCAGATATTCCCATCCTTTACATTCCTTATATGACAGTCCCGGTTTCTGATAAGCGCAAGTCGGGGTTATTGTTCCCACAGGTTAGCTCAAGTACAACCAACGGTATTGAGCTAGCACTTCCATATTACTGGAACATTTCACCAGAGTATGATTTAACATTCACGCCCCACTATATGTCGTCTCGCGGACTATTTCTTAAAACCGAGTTTAGATACCTTTCTGACAATGACCAACAAGGTCAATTGAATATCGAGTTTCTTGGCAATGACGACAAGCTCGATGGCAGCCCTAACCGTTACCTTTACCACTGGCAACATCAGGGCGCGATCGATGAAAACTGGCGTGTTCGAGCCAACTTCACACAGGTTTCTGACAACAACTACTTTAACGATTTAGATTCAGAGATCAGCCGCTCAACGGACAATCAGTTATTTCGCGTTGGTGAAATGGCCTACTTTGAACAAGATTGGAATTTTAGCGCACGTGTGCAGGACATTGATGTTCTCGGCACAATACAAGAGCCTTATCAAGTGATGCCGCAGTTAAACTTTAACTACCTTAGAGCGGACATATGGAAGAATTTAGATTTTAGTTTGAATACTGAACTCACTAACTTCACCCACAAAGATAATAGCTTTGATACAGCAACGCGCTTACATATTGAGCCAGCATTAACTTTGCCAATTCATAAACCGGCAGGCTCATTTACCGCCGAGGCAAAACTGTTACAAACATATTACGCGCAAGACATTCAAAGTGATAATACACAGCTTGATGACAATGTAAGCCGCACCATTCCGCAAATTAGAGTACACGGTAAGGCTAATTTTGAGCGCCCGATTTACGCGTTTGAACAAAATTACCGCCAAACCTTAGAACCTCAATTGCAATATTTATATACCGGCCACGAAGATCAAACCGGAGTCGGATTGTACGATACCGCACAATTGCAAAATGACTATTTTGGTTTATTTCGAGATCGCCGCTTTTCAGGTTTAGACAGAATTGCCGATGCAAATCAGCTGACTTATGGTTTAACCACGCGATTATTTGATGAATCAAACAATGAGCAATTCAAATTTAGTCTGGGTCAGATTGTGTATTTTGAAGATAGTAAGGTGCAATTGGACGAGAGCATTATTGAAGATAAGCCATCGTCATCAGTGCTTGCAGCAGAGCTCGATATGCACGTGCAGAGCGATTGGTTTCTTAGTAGTGCAATTCAATTTGATACCAAACGAAATGACACACAGAAAAGCGAAGTTGCTTTAGATTATCGTCCAAGTACCAATAAACTCGTCCAGGTCAGTTACCGTTATGTACCTGATTTATTGAATACCAATACCAATAACACCGTCAATATTGCACAAACCGGATTAAGAGTTGCTTGGCCAATTAACGATAGCCTTTATTTCGTCGGCAATTGGTATTATGACTTGAAAGAAGAGCGTAGCGTAGAGACTTATACTGGCCTCCAGTATGAATCTTGCTGTTGGGCGGCGCGTTTAAGTTACCATTACCGGATTAAAACGAACTATGACGATTTCGATAACCCAAGCATAGAATCTCGTGAACTGTTTGAAAGTGGTATCTACCTCAACTTCGTCATTAAAGGGCTTGGTGGCTCAGGGCCATTAGGTGTTGCCGACATGCTTAACGACGGCCTATTTAGTTACCGAAAACCACTTTACCTGAGGAATTAGCAATAAATTGTGTTAGATTGCTGAACCTCAACTAAGACAAAGAGTCCAACTCGCTTAGTAGACATAATTTCAGCCTATTTGTCGGATGTACTGTTTAGCCACCGATAACAAATATGCCAAGTAAGATGCCAAGGATTTTGTGGATGAAACCCAGTAAAAAACTCATTTTTGCCCTTTTCGGGCTAACGCTCAGCCAAATGAGCATCGCAGCAGTTCAACAATTGGATCGAGTTGCGGTGCAAGTGAATGAAGGCATTGTGCTTGATAGTGAAGTCGACAGCATGATGACGACTGTGCGTGCTAATGCAAAAGCTGCTGGGCAAACTTTGCCATCAGATACAGCGCTACGCACTCAGGTCATTGATCGACTCATTATGACTCGCCTACAACTGCAAATGGCTGACCGTATTGGTTTGCGTATTGGTGATTTGCAACTTGACCAAACGATTGAAAATATCGCAAAAGAGCAAAAAGTCACCATCGAAGAAATGCGCCGCTCTCTCGCCAGTGACGGCATTAGTTTTAGTCAATATCGTGAAGACTTACGTGAAGAAATCACACTTGGCGAAATTCAGCGCATTCAAATCCAGCGCCGTATTCAAGTTTCTCCGCAGGAGATCAACACCCTAGTCAAAATGATTGAAGAACAAGGCCTAAAAAACGTTGAATTCCAAATTGGCCATATTCTGATTGAAGTACCGAGTTCACCTAGCAGTGATGAACTCGCTGCGGCAACTAAACGTGCCAACATTGTTTTAAAGCGCTTAAATGACGGCAAAGATTTCAGAAGCACCGCCATTGCTTCTTCTGCGGGCCCTAAAGCACTTGAAGGTGGTGTTTGGGATTATATGAATATCAACGAAATGCCAACGCTATTTGCCGAGGTTGTTAATGGTGCAAAGCAAAATGACATCATCGGTCCAATTCGCAGTGGCGCTGGATTTCACATTATTAAAATTCTGGATACCCGAGGCTTAGAAACCCAAGAAGTAGACGAAGTAAGGGCGAGACATATTCTCCTCAAGCCTTCCCCGATCCTTTCAGAAGAAAGAGCGCAAATCATGCTGAAAAGCTTTTTGACTCAAATTCGTGCCGGTGAGGCGGATTTTGCGGAGCTCGCGCGTCAATATTCAGAAGACCCAGGTTCTAGCATTAAAGGGGGAGAGTTAGGTTGGGCAGATCCAAGTATCTACGTGCCAGCTTTTTCGCAAGCACTCGCTGAACTGAAAGAGAAAGAGATTAGTGAGCCATTTCGTTCTTCTCATGGCTGGCATATTACTCAGCTAGAAGAACGACGAAAAACAGATGCTACGGATAAATTTAACGAGAAAAAGGCATATCAGCTTATTTACCGTCGTAAATATAATGAAGAGTTACAAAACTGGTTAGATGAAATGCGATCAGACGCATATATCGAAGTCATCGAACCAGAAGTCAAACGAGGTTAAGAATTTTGACAACCAAAAGAATTGCCATTACTCCAGGTGAACCAGCGGGTATTGGTCCAGATCTCACAGTACAATTAGCTCAGCAAGCTTGGCCTGCTGAGCTCGTCGTTTGTGCAGATCCTGAGCTATTGACCAGCAGAGCGAAACAGCTAGGCTTGCCTTTAACTCTAAAACCTTTTCAGCCAAACCAAGAAGCAAAGCCCCAAGAAGCGGGAACACTAACGATTGTTCCTTTTAATTTGGCTGAAGAAGCCGTATGCGGTGAGTTGAATGACGCAAATAGCGCCTACGTAGTTGATACCCTTCGTTATGCTGGCGAAAAAAATATGAAAGGTGAGTTTGACGCAGTCGTTACCGGCCCAGTTCATAAAGGCATTATCAACCAAGCGGGTATCCCATTTAGCGGACATACTGAGTTTTTTGCCCACCAAGCAGGCTGTCAAGATGTGGTTATGATGCTGGCAACACCGGGCCTGCAAGTTGCACTAGTCACAACACATATTCCATTAGCCTATGTATCAAAAGCCATTACTCGGGATCGTTTGCATCAAATCATTAAAATTTTACACACGGATTTGGTTGAGAAATTTGCCATCGCGAAACCAAGGATCTATGTTTGTGGTCTTAACCCTCATGCTGGCGAAGATGGCCACTTGGGAAGAGAAGAAATTGATACGATTATTCCAGCTTTAGAAGAGTTACGTGCTGAAGAAGGATACGATGTTGTCGGCCCTTTGCCCGCAGATACATTATTCCAGCAAAAATATTTGGATGATGCGGATGTAATATTAGCCATGTATCACGATCAAGGCTTACCCGTTCTTAAAGCCCAAGGCTTCGGTAAATCAGTCAATATCACCCTTGGCTTACCTTATATTCGTACCTCAGTAGATCACGGCACTGCGATTGATCTTGCAGGAAGCGGAAAAGCAGATACGGGAAGTTTCGTTTGCGCTTTAAACAAAGCTATCGAATTAGCGTCCAAGCATTAAATAAGTAAGAGATAATGAGCAATAAAGTACATTTAGGCCACACAGCCAGAAAACGTTTCGGACAGAACTTTCTTACTGACGATAATGTGATTAATAGTATTGTGGGTGCAATTTCACCAGACAATGAACATGTAATGGTAGAAATTGGCCCTGGTTTAGGTGCACTTACCGAGCCTGTCGCGAACAGCATAGACAACCTGACCGTGGTAGAGCTCGACAAAGACCTTGTAGAAAGGCTGCAAAATCACCCAACACTGAAACAGAAGCTGACGATCCACCAAGGTGACGCAATGCAATTTGATTTTGCCAGCCTTTCACAGCCTGGCAAAATGATGAAAGTGTTTGGTAACTTACCCTATAACATTTCAACACCGCTCATGTTTCATTTATTTGAATTTGCGGAGCTCATTGAAACGATGCACTTTATGTTGCAAAAAGAAGTCGTTTTAAGGCTGTCTGCGTCGCCGGGAACAAAAGCCTATGGCAGACTCACCGTCATGGCTCAGTACTACTGCCAAGTTGTTCCTGTTTTAGAGGTGCCACCAGGGTGCTTTACGCCAGCACCAAAGGTAGATTCGGCGGTCGTTCGTCTTTTACCATACACTGAAAAACCGTATCCTTGTCATGATGTTGAAGTACTAAGAGGTCTCGTCACAACCGCCTTTAGCATGCGACGAAAAACCCTGAGAAACAATTTAAAACAGCAAGTAACAGATGAACAGTTTGCGCATCTAAATATTGATTCAAGTTTGCGTCCGGAGCAAATATCTGTCGAGCAGTATGTATCAATAGCCAACTTAATTTGTGAGAACAAAGCCAAATAGATACAATGAAAATAGGCCATAATGATGGCCTATTTTTATTTAGGATTGAGAATGAGCAACAAAGAAAACTCTGTCAAAGTTGAAGTCAAAACCGAATATATTGAGCAAGACTCCTCACCTGAAGATGACCAGTATTTATTCAGCTATACTATAACTATCATTAATTTAGGCGAACAAGCAGCCAAACTGGAAAGCCGGCATTGGATAATTACAGATGCCAATGGCCATAAAAGTGAAGTGCAAGGTTCTGGCGTCGTTGGCGAAACACCAACTATCGAACCGAACACGGCTTACCAGTACAGTAGTGGCACGGTTTTAGAGACACCTTTAGGAATCATGCAAGGCCACTACAATATGGTGAATACGGACGGCACAAAATTCAAAGCCACCATAGAGCCTTTTCGTCTAGCAGTTTCAAAAATACTGCACTAAACCCATTCTGTATAGACATTAAAGTACAGCATTTATGGCACATTATTTTGTTGGCGATATCCAAGGCTGTTTCGCTGAACTCGAATTGCTTCTTGCCAAAGTTGGGTTTAACCCTTCCAAAGACGAATTGTGGTCAGTCGGTGATTTAGTTGCGCGGGGACCGGGTTCGCTTGAAGTCCTGCGCTACATGAAATCCCTAGAGGGCAGTGCTAAAATTGTGCTCGGCAATCATGACCTTCACCTCATGTCGATACATAACAAAATTAAGAAATCGAACCCTAAAGACCAACTGCAAGCCCTGCTACAAGCCAACGATATTCAAAAACTGATTAATTGGCTGAGATTACAGCCCCTGCATCAAGAACTAGACAGTAACCATGGCAAGATCGTCATGAGTCACGCAGGTATCCCGCCACAATGGGGGATGAAGACTTTAAGAAAAGCGTCGAAGCAAGTATCTGAGGCGCTCGCGAAGCCCGACTATGCCAAGAATATTTTGGCTCGCATGTACACTCAAGAACCAGAAGCCTGGTCAAAGTCTCTCTCTGAGTTCGAACAAATTCGATACTCAATTAATGCATTAACACGAATGCGCTATCTTTATACTGACGGCAGGCTCGATTTTGACTGTAAATTGCCACCAAATAAAAACACAAATACAGAGCTACAACCATGGTTCAACCATGCACATAAGCTCGCAAAGAAACGAATCATTGTTTTTGGCCATTGGGCAGCATTAATGGGTAAAGTTGAAAAGGATAATATCAAAGCACTCGATACAGGATGTTGCTGGGGCGCTCATATGACTCTATGGCATTTAGAAGCGGATGAATTCGTCACCCAAAATAGGTTAAAGCGAGACTAAACTTTCAGGTCAGTCCGCCGATAAGTGAATGGGTATCTTAGCTCAAGGATGAGAGCAAATACATCGATGTGTTTTTCGGAATACTATAATAAAAACCGGAGTATATTATGAAATTTAACGTAGCCGCCCGAGTGATTGGTGGATTTTCCATTGTCACCCTCCTACTCCTAGCACTTGGCGGTGTATCTTTGATAACGAATGGCGGACTGAAAACAAGTACAGCCATGATCCAAGAGCAAAGCCTGCCTGCGCTAAAAGCGACCAACAAGCTTTCTGGCATGTTAGCTGCTCAGCAACGTCAAATACTCCAAGCTTATTACAGTTCCGAATCTCAAAAAATCCCCACAATCAGCAACAAGTTCAATCAACTGACTAGCGAATTCAATCGTAATTTCAATGAACTTTCCACGTTGACGGCACAGGAAAGCCAATTTGAGCTGCCGTTACAGAAATTGCAAAACAGCTACCAAACGTTTACATCAAATAGCGCGAATATGCTAAGCGAGCATTTGAAAGCGGTACAACTGCAGGAAAAAATACTCACCCAGCGCTTAGATGTAGAAGATGCCGTTGACGAGGCAGCATCGATATTGCTTGACCTTATTGACCTAGAAGCTAGTCGAGACATCACAGAGCAACAAATTGCTGCGACTGCGTCATCAATCGACAACAGCTTAACCAGTATTGTCGGGACTGCATACGATATTGCTGCGGCTGAAGATAAAGCGAAGTTCGATATTATTGTCAAAGAACTTGATTTCATCGTTCGCGATATTAAGAACAAAATGGATTACAGCCTGCGACATAGTGATGGCATTGTCGATGAAGGCCTTATCGACGAAATTAGTGCGGAAATAGACAAGGTATTCGCCTTATTGCAAGGTAAGCAAGCTATCATTGCCAATAAAAAATCCCAATTAGCTCATGCCCTGAACGCCAACGCTAAACTGTCTGCAGTCAACGGGAATGCAGAACAAGCAAATCAAAACATGACCGCGTTAGCAGGCCAAATTGAGGCAGCAGCAGACACGGTCAGTAGCAACGCAATAGCAGACATTGATTCGGCGACGAATGAGACCTTATTCGTGATGTTGTTGGCTATCGTCGTTGCTATTGCAATTAGCATCGCTGTTGTTGTCCCTCTCAAACGTTCGCTCGACAAAGTCAATAAAGCGCTCGATATTTTATCTTCAGGCGACTTAACCCATAAGCTTGATGCCTCTGGTCATGACGAATTTGCCGAGCTATCTAAGAGCTGCAACCGCTTGGTTGATAGTTTACGCAATCTCATTCAAGGTATTTTGGATCGTTCTAATCAGCTTGCCGCTGCCGCAGAAGAGACTTCAGCGATTACGACGCAAACCACTGGTGGCATCCAAGAACAAAAAAGCCAAGTAGACCAAATAGCGACTGCTACAACCGAACTCAGCTCAAGCGCACAGCAAGTGTCTTCAAGTGCAGACCTCGCATTGGAGCAAATACGTCACGCCAATGATGAAACACAAAAAATGGGCGACATTGCTACGGAAAACCGCTCAACGATTGAGGCTTTATCCGTAGAAGTTGCAAAAGCTGGCGATGTTATCAACAAAGTACATGCTGACAGTGACTCCATCGGTTCGATTTTAGATGTGATCCGTGGCATTGCAGAGCAAACTAATCTTCTAGCACTCAACGCCGCGATTGAGGCTGCACGAGCCGGAGAACAAGGACGCGGCTTTGCTGTGGTGGCTGACGAGGTTCGAAGCTTGGCATCTCGAACGCAAGATTCTACACAAGAAATTCAGCAAATGATTGAAGTGCTGCAAAAAGGCACCCAAGAAGCCGTCTCAGTGATGGAAAAAGGCAGCCAACAAGCAAGCCTATGCGTAGAAAAAACCGAACTAGCGAATCAGGCACTGGAAGCAATTCATGCGTCGGTCAATCAAGCACACGAAGCAGGCAGCCATATTGCACAAGCCGCCCAAGAGCAAAATACGGTGAGTCAGCAAGTATCTGAGAAGCTTGAAGGCATTGCTGCGATTTCTGAAGAAACTGCTATTGGCGCCGACCAAACTGCGCAGTCAAGCCAGCAAGTCGCACTATTAGCTGAAGAACTACAAAGCTCAGTCAGAGAGTTTAAGGTTTAGTTCTTTTGCAAACCAAATAAAAAGGCCGAATATTTATTCGGCCTTTTTTGATTCAGCAACAACCCTGCAGTAATCTATAACTCAACCAATACAGGCCCTCTGCCGATTAGCTTCCCGTTTTCTCTTTGATCACGGTAAACGTCGCACTTCCTGCATGCCCATTGGCTTGTGCCCATGCTAATAACGTTTGTCCGTCAGCCTCAGCTTTGGAAAGTTCTTTTGATGAAAGGCGCTTGGCAATAAATGAACCGACCTTATCAGACTTTGACAGCATTGCCATGCGCAGCAAGCTATTCCCTTCACAAGAAACACCAGCGTAAATATTTCGAAGTTTTACGCGATTCTCTTTAAGCTTCTTACGCAAACGGTTTTTATCATTTGCTTTCACATAATCGCAGATGTTTGCAACAAGCTGAGATTCAGCGGCTACAGTGTGTGTACTCGTCATACAAGTTGACGCAGCAAGTAGGGTTATTGCACAGATAGGCATAAAACGCATCTATCACTCCTCGAGTATTATTATAATTCGTAACGTCGACCAGAAGACGTTACATTTTCGATACATAGCCGAGGCGATAAATTAACATTTTTTTTGTAAATTTATAAAGCGATAGGGCAAGCCTTTTTCACTAATTTGTGTTTGTGTGTCAATGATCTCCCAAGAGCCATCATCCCAGTGAGGAAAGTATGTATCTCCATCAGTTTCGAGATCTATCTCAGTCAAATAAAGAACGCTCGCTTGGTGCAATAGCTCTAAATACAGTTGCCCGCCACCAACAACCACTAGCTCTTCGACATCCCCTGCGGCTTGTTTTGCAGCTTCGAATGAATTCACAACAGTGACACCTTCTGGCAAATAATCTAATTGGCGGGTAATCACGATATTGTGTCGGCCTGGTAAGGGGCGCCCTATCGATTCAAAAGTTTTACGACCCATCACAATAGGTTTGCCCAAGGTCTTTTCTTTGAAATGACGCAAATCTTCTGGAAGATGCCACGGCATTTGGTTGTCTTTACCAATGACGCGGTTATTGGCCATTGCAGCGATCATAGCAATGCGCATTGTTGCTCCTTACGATATTAAGGCTGACGGAAGAAATTTGGTTTTAAGGCTAAATCACCGGGCGGGTTCGATAATAAAGCAAGCTTGGCATTGCTAAACCAACTGACAAGGCACCTAAAATAAATACTGTTTTCAAACCATTTGTAATCACAAATGCTGTTAACTCTGCACTCACTTCAGATTGCGCCGACAATTGAACTAAGCCAATGACGGTATTAAAGGCATAAGATCCTGGGATCATGGGTATAATTGCGGCAACCGCATACATCAAAGGCGGCGCTAGGTGGCGCTTCGCGAAACTTATTGTGATGATTCCTATCAAGGCTGCCGCAGCGAATGTAGCCCACTCAATTGGAAAGTCAAAGTGCAATAAAAAGCGCCTAAAACTATGACCGATAGCTCCAGCGATAGCACAATACTTTAGAAAGCGAACCGGTACATTAAAAACCATTGCAAAGCCAACGGCAGGGATAGCTGCAAAAAATGCATCGTCAATCAGGATCCATAGCAGTTCCATTATAGAAAACGCCCTCCTAACTGCATGGCAATCGTAATGCCAATCACTGAAGACACCGTCAATAAGGTTGCGAGCCCCCAACGTGATATGCCAACGTTCATATGGCCTTTCACCATATCTGAAATAGCGTTGATCATTGGGAAACCAGGAACTAACATCAGCACACTTGCGACCATAGGAAGTTGTGGCGTTGCCGTAACCGGATAAATATAGCCAAATTGCGCCACTAGATTGGTCACAAATGCTGTCACCGCGAAGTTAATTAGAAGATTAAAATGTCGCTTCGCAATATAGAGTCGGACAGCCATACCGATTGCCGATGCAAAAAATGTAATCACGTCGGCTTGCCAGTCACCACCAAACAAGTGGCAAAAACTCGCACACGAAAGACCGATCATTGGAATTAAATATTTCGCGGGGTAGGTTTTAGCTTCGATACGAGCCAGACGTTTACGGACTTCGTACAGCCCATATAAACCTTTTTCTGTTAAGACACAGATCCGCTGCAGTTCGCACACGATTGTCATGTTAATACCATGCTCTCGCAGACGTCTCGTCGTTGTCACACAGCGGCCATGGACAAGACTCGTCAGAACTAACGAATTCGATGAGATCGATAATTCAACACTCTCGAGTCCGAGTGCTTTCCCTAATCGCTGACTAATCTCTTCGATCAGCTCTGATTCGGCGCCATAAGCCAAAAGAAGTTGTGCAACTCGCACGACTTGGCGCGTAATGTCATTTTGAGTATCGGCGTACACTGGAGCCTCAAGTTACTAAGAATTACACTCTAAGTACTTACACCCCAAGCCCCACGCGATGCTGCGTTCAGGGCTTGGATTTTCAACACGCCTCGAAATGATTCGATGAGACAAGCGTCTCCTATCGTTGATAGATGATCTCTACATCGTAGTCATCATCATCAAAATCATCATCGTCAAAGTCGTCGTAATCCTCATTGACGGAATCAACGCTTTCCTGATGATAATTATCCCACTTAAACTCTACTTCCTCTTCAGCATCTGCTGTCTCCAGAGCCGCTGGTAAGCTCGAAATAAAGTCCATTAGTTTAAGGGTTAATTCCGAGGTTCCTTCGCGATTATACGCTGAAACAGTATAAACCTCACCATCCCATTGTAGTTCTTTGACGATACGCTCAACTCGCTCATTAAGCTCGTCTTCTAGCAGAAGGTCTGATTTATTAAACACGATCCAGCGAGGTTTTTCAGCAAGAATAGGTGAATACTTTTCTAGTTCCTGAACAATGGCCTTCGCACTTTCAGCAGGATCAGTCCCATCAATCGGATCAATATCGATCACGTGAAGCAAGATGCGGCAACGCTCTAAATGCTTCAAAAATCGAATCCCGAGACCTGCACCATCCGAAGCGCCTTCAATCAAGCCGGGAATATCAGCGACGACGAAGCTTTGGCCTGGTCGAGGATTTACTACACCCAGATTAGGTACCAAAGTCGTAAATGGGTAGTCGGCGACTTTAGGGGTTGCTTTAGATACTGAACGAATAAAAGTAGATTTACCTGCATTCGGGAACCCTAGTAAACCAACATCAGCCAACAGACGCAGTTCAAGTTTTAAGCTTCGAACTTCACCTGGAGTACCCAGTGTTTTCTGACGAGGTGCTCGGTTCGTACTACTCTTGAATCGAGTATTCCCGAGCCCATGGAAGCCACCTTTCGCCACCAGCAGTTTTTGGCCATGCTTAACTAAATCACCAAGCACTTCCTCAGTATCTTCATCTGCCGCTCGAGTCCCCACGGGAACCTTAAGCACAAGATCTTTACCACTGTGTCCGGTACAATCTCTGCCGCGTCCATTGCTGCCTCGTTCGGCTTTATGAAAACGCTCAAAGCGAAAATCAATCAGAGTGTTCATGTTCTCATCAGCTTGCAGATAAACGCTGCCACCGTCACCACCGTCGCCACCGTCTGGGCCACCATCTGGGACATACTTTTCGCGCCTAAAACTGACACATCCACTACCGCCATCACCAGCTTCGACTCTGATGGTTGACTCATCGATAAACTTCATACCTTCTCCTGACACAGTGCAGTACAGCAATTATACCGTTTAAAACCACAGCTCGCCAAAAACTAAAATGTCACGCTTATAGCTAAATCATTAGCCAAAAGCGCCATACCTACAAAACAAAAGCCCCGCCAACAATGGCAGGGCTTTAGAAGAACAAGAGTTAATGTTTGAATATTACTCTTCGATGCTAATAAACTTACGGTTATTAGGACCTTTAACTTCAAACTTAACTTTACCTTCAGTTAGAGCGAACAAAGTATGGTCACGACCCATACCTACGTTCACGCCTGCGTGGAATTTAGTACCACGTTGACGAACGATGATGTTACCAGCTAGAACTGATTCGCCACCGAAGCGCTTTACACCAAGACGTTTACTTTCTGAATCGCGGCCGTTACGAGTAGAACCGCCAGCTTTTTTATGTGCCATGAGTTAGACTCCTAAATTATGCGCTAATCGCAGTGATTTTAACTTCAGTGAACCACTGACGGTGGCCCATTTTTTTCTCGTGGTGCTTACGACGGTTGAACTTTTGAATCGTTACTTTCTCACCGCGACCGTGGCTTACCACTTCAGCAACAACTTTGCCGCCATCAACTAGAGGTGCGCCAACTTTAACGTCATCACCTTTAGCAACCAATAGGACTTGGTCAAATTCAACAGTTTCACCTGTTGCTACTTCTAATTTCTCTAAACGTACTGTATGGCCTTCAGCAACACGGTGTTGCTTACCGCCACTTTGAAAAACAGCGTACATAGCTATTTTACTCCGAATTTCTAACACTCCGTCTCACCTTTGGTGGCGGGTGTCACAAAAAATTTATTGACAATGGGCGCGGATTTTACGCTATGAATCTATAACTGACAAGCCTTAATTAACAAAGATCAAAAAAAGATTGGAATAACTCCCACAATCCCTCTACGCGAGCTGTCATGTGTAAGATTTTTAGGTAAAATCCGGTTTAATACGTCTATTATACGCCCAAAATTAATTAAGAGCTAACGTTTCCTATGCCCAATCAATCAGAGCCAACCATGGATTTGAACACCATTCGTGAGTTAGCTGAAAGCGATATGCAAGCCGTCAATCAGTTAATCTATAAACAGTTAGAGTCCGATGTAGCACTGATCAACCAGTTAGGCTTCTACATTATCAATGGTGGTGGTAAGCGAATGCGTCCACTGCTATCCATTCTTGCAGCAAGAGCCATTAACTGCGAAGGCGATAAACATCTAAAACTCGCCGCTATTATTGAGTTTATTCATACGGCGTCACTACTTCATGATGATGTAGTTGACGAATCTACGCTTCGCAGAGGACGTGAAACTGCAAATGCATTATTTGGCAATAGCGCCAGTGTGCTGGTTGGAGACTTCTTATATACCCGCTCATTTCAAATGATGACTGAGCTGGAAAACATGAAAGTCTTGACGGTTCTCGCAGATGCTACCAATGTGCTTGCTGAAGGTGAAGTTCTCCAGCTCATGAATTGCAATGATCCAGATACCACAGAAGAAAGCTACATGCGGGTGATTTACTGTAAAACAGCAAAACTTTTTGAAGCCGCAACCCGACTTGCTGGTTTTTTAGGCGGCTGCAGTGCCGACTATGAAAACGCATTGGCTGATTACGGTAAATATCTAGGGACAGCATTTCAGTTAACCGATGACCTACTCGATTATACCGCTGAAACGGAAGATCTAGGTAAAAACATTGGCGATGATCTCGCCGAAGGCAAACCAACCTTGCCGTTAATTTTTGCAATAGCAAATGGTAAGCCTGAAGAGCAAGCCCTGATCCGCCAAGCCATTGAGCAAGGTGATGGCAGCAACGAAATAGAAAGAATTGTCAATGCATTAACCGACTGTGGTGCACTCGAATATACGCATAAACGAGCCCTTGAAGAAGCAGATAAAGCAATTCAAGCTATCTCGGTTTTACCAGAGTCTGATTATAAGGCCGCGTTAATTTCGCTCGCGAATATTGCAGTCGAGCGCAGCCATTAGTCGATAATGATTCACTAAAACATGGTGTAACTGGGTCAGACTTATCAGATAGCAGCCCTACCAAATCATGAATGCACATTTAAAAAGCCACCTTGTTAAGCACGGTGGCTTTTATATTGAGCGTCATATGAAATAGTCAGCAAACTTAATCCATGGCATCACACTCGATTGACTGAATGCGCACGCTACACCTGCCAATTAATTTCCATGTAACCTGATTGCTTCAATAGCTGGTTCACTTTGGAGAAATGCCGACAACCAAAGAAACCGCGGTAGGCAGATAAAGGAGAAGGATGAGGCCCGACTAATGCGTGATGCTTATCTTTATCTAAAGCACGTGCTTTTTTCTGCGCATGGCTTCCCCAAAGTACAAAAACAATAGGTCGTTCTTGTGCAGATAACAGCTCAACAACATGGTCGGTAAATGTTTCCCAGCCTGCTTTTGCATGCGAATGAGCTTTCCCTTGCTCAACCGTCAACACGGTATTTAGCATCAGCACTCCCTGCTTTGCCCAACTGGCAAGGTTTCCATGTGAAGGGATCTCAAAGCCATCAATATCAGTGGCTAATTCTTTGTAGATGTTCACCAAAGACGGTGGCACTTTGACATCCGCTTGAACTGAAAAACACAAACCATGGGCTTGATCGGGACCATGATATGGGTCTTGGCCAAGGATAACTACTTTCACTTGATCAAGAGGCGTCAAATCAAACGCAGCATAAACATCTTGTTCTGCCGGGAATATATTTTTTTCACTTCGTCGCTCGCCAGCGATAAAGCGTTCTAAATCAATAAAGTAATCCTGTTGACGCTCTCGAGCAATAAACTGTGACCAATCTTCTACCATCATTTTTGTCATCAATTCCAATTCGTTTAATCAGATCTTACCTTGATTTCCTGTTAGTGAACATCCACAAACCGCCAAGGGCGCATGCCTATAAATGCGGACGTAAAATGCTTCTTTAATTACCGGTATAATTCCTAAGATATAGATCGCATTTGTCAAATAACTTAAGACTTTAGGTAAGCCTTTGGGCTAGAATCTTTTCACATCAATAAAAATAGAGCGAACCAACATGTCAGATCAACAAGAAACCACTATCTACCACATTGCTGATAAATTCATTGCTTTAGCAAATGAAATTAGTCAGCAAGAAAACGATGTCAGCAAAGTCGGCACCGCACTGCGCTTTGCGGCGGCGCGTTTTAACGCTTTTGAAGCGGCAATAAAATCAGCGGATCTTAAAGCAGAAAAAGAAAATGCACTAGAGTGGTTTACCGCTGAATATAAAGACATGCTCAATGACAACCTAGATGATCATATTGAAAACCCACCGAAGCCAGCTGGGGAATAAATTTGATAATAAAGCCACCGCATCGGTGGCTTTTTCATTTTTACAAGGCGCAATATTGCAACCTCTTTAGCCCGAGGGCTAAAAATTACAACGTCACTACGACCCGCAATGCAAGTGCTATTAATACGATACCCGAAAGTGTGTCAATTAATGAGGCTTTCTCTCGCAATCGATTTAGCACATTCGGGTGCGAAAGCATCACGGCAATAACGGTGTACCATAATCCATCAATCACGAGAGGGGTCGTTACAATGAGGCCTTTGCCCACAAAGCTGTCCGCGCTCCCAACAAACTGACTAAACAATGCTAAGAAAAACAGCATTATTTTGGGGTTGAATATAGAAATAGCAAATCCATCTCTTGCCGCAACCCATAGGCTTGTCTTTTCACCGGCAGCGAGTTTCTGCTGCATCCCACCTTTAGCACGTAATGCTTGAAAGCCAATCCAAGCCAGATACAAAGCACCGGTCAATGTAATAGCCTGAAAGACGGTAGGAGCCTGTTGCAACACAACAGCCAACCCCAGCAGAGTCACTAAAGCATATATACCAATGCCCATCGCATGGGCCCAAGCACAAATGACGCCATGCAAGCGACTACCGCCAAGCGAGTGCCGAACAATCATAGCAAGACTCGGCCCAGGAGACATCGCTCCTAAACAACATATCGCTAATAAACTTAACCAAGCACTCCAACTCATAACTCTGCAAGACCCCATAACATTGAAGCGTCAATATACCTGAATGATTCGCAAAGGTATGCTAGTTCTTATATAATCCCGCGACGATTCAACAACCTCCATACACCCATGAATGAAGTCATTGATCAGCTGCAATCCCTAAGTGAATCGGTGCCAGTTCCCTTAGAACTTCCAAGTTTTGAGCAACTTGTTGAAGTTGAAGAGCAAATCCTTATTCCTTTACCTGTAGATCTTAAGGAATACCTATTACATGGTTCCAATGTCATATATGGCACATTAGAACCTGTAACGGTCTCTGATCCTGGCTCACACACCTACCTGGCAGAAGTTGCTAGCTACGCTTGGTCAATTGGCCTCCCCCGAGAAATGGTCGCAATATGCCAGGTCGGTGATAGTTTTTACTGCATGGATCAAGAAGGCCAAGTTCATCTTTGGCAGGATGGCGATTACCAAGACGAGCCTTGGGAGTCAATTTGGCAATGGATTGAACACGTTTGGCTGCAAAACGATTAAAGAAGGCGAAGAAGAGAAATGACAAAGAAAAATAGTTTAAACGCCATTGAAGTGCAATGTTTACGGGTTTCGCTTGGCCTAAATCAAGCGCAAGTTGCTCAAATTACCAAAGCGACAGAAGAAGATGTGCAAGCTTGGGAAACGGGTGAACAGCTCATCCCTGAAGTCGCTCAAAAAAAGCTGCTAGAGATTGACGACATCATAGAAATGCAAGTTCTTAATACTTGTGACGGGATTGAGTCTCTATTCAAAAGTGAGCCCAAAAGGCGACTTAGCTTTGTCGTGTACCCAACCCAAGCGATATACACACAATACAATCCAGAGTTTATTAGCTCGTTACCATTTACTGAGCTTTATAACACGTCAACTTGGCGCATTAAGAAAGAGTGTAAATTAGTACTTGAAGTGGACGTTACCCTCGTTAGTTTTGATGTCGACTCATACAAAGCGTTTCGTGAGCAAGAAGGATTAGGTGAAAGTAGAGAAAACAGAGCAAAATGGGCCGCGACCCAAATATAAGCCAATCGACATCTCAGCATAAAAAGACGATTGTGAACTAACGTATGCAAAGCGGTGTAAATATGAGTAAAACGCTCAGTTGCGATAAAGATTACATCGTGTCCTACACCAATTAACCGCGATAATATTCAAGAGGGCAACACTCAAAAAGTGTTGCCCTCTTGGTAAAAAGATAAAGTTACCGCTCAAGACTCCCGACTATCGACGCGCTTTAATAGAGCAATGTTTGCAGCAAACTTAATCGTTCGCGGCTTTTAACTCTTTTTCTAATGCGCGCTCAAAAGCGGGGCGCTGACAAACAAATTCCAAATAGTCATTTAGTTTTTCAGGGAGCTCTAGCTTCGCCCGTCCCGCCCACATCAATGTTTGCCCGAGTAGTATATCAACGACAGAAAACTCACCCAAAGCGTAACCTTGGGCAGGCAACCAATCATTGGCAACCGTGACTGCTTTTTCAAATTCCCATTTCGCCACTAGCAGCATATTCTTTTGCCTAAGCTCTTCAGGTAAAGCAAATTTGTGCTTACCCATTGTCCATAATGGCTGCTCTAGTTCACAAGTAATAAAACTCAGCCATTGCAGCAATTGAGCAGACTCCTTAGTTCCCGGTCGTGGCATTAAGTGCCCGCCATACTTTGCAGCCAGGTACTGCACGATCGCGACAGACTCGGTGAGAACTAATTTATCTTCAACCAAAACAGGAATTTTGCCACTTGCATTTAGTGCTAAAAACGTCTCACTACAATTTTCACCTTTGGAAAAATCAACGAAATGATAAGCCCAATTCAGCCCTAATTCTTCAAGTATCCAAGAGACTCGTAGTGAGCGACTACGAGGGACGCCATATAAAGTGATCATAGATAGTCCTTATGTGATCGATGGAGAACAAGCCTTTGCTTTTACGCAACTAATCTGCCATCTATTATCATCGCTTAGCAAATTTGTTCTATGACCATTTAGTCGATCACCTATTCATACAGCCCTATATAGACAACTGACACATTAAGTCGCAATGACGGACAAGCACTTCACCATTAAAATTCCCCGCATTGAAGTGACTTTCAGGTATAATCCGGCCTTAATTCACTAAAAAGCGCCGCCGCGCCAGAGAAAGACATGACTAACAACGATATTTTGCGCCGACTGCGCTTTGTGTTTGATTTCAATAACGCCAAAATGATCCGCATGTTTGCGAAAGTAAAACACGAAATGCCGCAAGAGGTTCTCATCGACCTTCTCAAGAAAGATGACGAAGAAGGCTTTGTTGAATGTGATGATAAAACACTGTGCATGTTTTTAGATGGACTCATCATTTCCAAGCGAGGACTAAAGCCAGGCGCAGAAATTCCGGAACCTGCCACTCGAATCAACAACAACATGATCTTCAAGAAGCTGCGTGTTGCACTTGAACTTAAAGAAGGCGATATCCTTGCATTACTCGACTCTGTTGATATGGCGATGTCAAAATCAGAATTGAGTGCGTTATTTCGCAATCCACAACATAAGAATTTTAAAATATGTGGCGATCAGGTTCTACGCTACTTTATTAAAGCACTTTCTCTTCAGCATCGCGGTAAGTAACACAAACCGCATTGATGATGCCTATATAAAACGCAGCAAACGCTGCGTTTTTTTATGCATTCGATAAAAATCCATTAACTCCCCAAGGTAGCCATACATGAAAGGTCACATTTTGTGTTAATCTTGAATCAAAATCATTTCTCTTTAAAATTGCATGCGATCTAAGGTTGTTCAATGAACGATAGCAAACGCCCACTCTATTTGCCCTTTGCTGGCCCCGCCATTCTAGAAGCACCACTCATTAACAAAGGCAGTGCATTCACCGAAGAAGAACGTGTGTTTTTCAACCTTGAGGGATTGCTGCCCAGTGTTATTGAAACGATTGAAGAGCAAGCATCGAGGGCTTATGCGCAATTTAAGCATTACACCAATGATTTAGAAAAACATATCTATTTGCGCAATATTCAAGATACCAACGAGACACTTTTCCATCGCCTGATCCAAAATCATATTAGTGAAATGATGCCAATCATTTACACCCCGACCGTCGGTTCAGCATGTGAGCGTTTTTCCAAAGATTATCGTCGCAACCGCGGCTTATTTATCTCCTATGAGAATAAAGACAGAATCGAGGATATTCTCAATAATTCAACCCAGCACAAAGTCAAAATTATTGTTGTGACCGATGGAGAACGCATCTTAGGTCTAGGCGATCAAGGAATTGGTGGCATGGGGATCCCAATAGGTAAGCTTTCTTTATATACCAGTTGTGGTGGCATCAGCCCAGCTTACACCTTACCCATTACACTGGATGTGGGCACAGATAACCCATCGCTACTTGAAGATCCTATGTATATGGGATGGCGTCACCAAAGAATTGGAGGCGACGAATATAAAGCGTTTGTAGAATCCTTTATGGAAGCCGTACATCAACGCTGGCCAGAGGCACTCATCCAATTCGAGGATTTCGCACAAAAAAATGCAATGCCGATCCTCGAAAGCTACAAAGATAAATATTGCTGTTTTAACGATGATATTCAAGGCACCGCAGCAGTAACCGTTGGCTCATTATTAGCGGCTTGTACAGCGGCAAATACCAAGCTTAGTGAGCAACGCGTCGTCTTTTTAGGCGCAGGTTCTGCGGGCTGTGGGATAGCGGAAGCTATTATTGCACAAATGGTGTCTGAGGGGATTGATGACCGCCAAGCTCGGGCTCAAGTCTTTATGGTCGATCGCTGGGGGTTGTTGCAAGACAATATGCCTAACTTACTTAGCTTCCAGACCAAACTCGCGCACAAACGTGATGATATTGCCCATTGGCAAAATTACAGCGAGACTCTTTCGCTACTCGATGTAGTCAATAACGCCAAGCCGACGGTACTCATTGGTGTTTCTGGTGCCCCAGGGCTCTTTAGTGAAGAGATCATTAAAGCGATGCACCAGCATTGTAAGCGTCCAATCGTCTTTCCACTCTCCAATCCAACTAGCCGAGTGGAAGCGACACCGAAAGATATTCTTCACTGGACACAAGGACAGGCACTCGTCGCAACCGGTAGTCCTTTTGAGCCTGTAGTGGTGGGGGATCAAACCTTTGAAATCGCGCAGTGTAATAACAGCTACATATTTCCTGGGATTGGTCTTGGCGTACTTTCTGTCGCTGCGTCACGCGTGAGTGATGCGATGTTAATGGCGTCGAGTCGAGCACTTGCAGAGTGTTCCCCTCTTGCACAAGAAGGACATGGGCCTTTGCTTCCTGCACTTGAAAATATTCATGATGTTAGTCGGCATATTGCGTTCGCAGTAGCCAAAGCAGCCGTTGCTGAAGGGCTCGCGGTTCAAGCAACTGACGACTTTATTATGCAAGCGATTGAAGATAATTTTTGGCTACCTGAATATCGACAATACAAACGCACCTCATTCTGACCGCACAAAACATCATGGGGCAAAAATCAATCGAGTGCCCCTATGAACAGGGCGCCGTGGTGGTTAATAGGGACTCAGTAATCCACTCGACAGACTTGCTGAATTTCTTCGCGGCAAGATAGCAAATCGTTATCCAATACCATGTGAAAGAAAGCCCAGTCATTTGACTGGGCTTTTTGACTCTGTGATGACCACTCAGAATTGACTGAATATTGTCACGAGCATCTTCTCAAAAGAAGACTTTCACACGTTAATCACGATGAATAACATCAAGCATACTGTTAAGTAATACTCTGTCAGTCCGCGCTTTTTTTAATTTTTTTGCACTTTCTTTTAACGATGTTTCAGCAAGTCGAGTAAAAATATCATTGTACTCATGCTCTTGAATCGCGTCATCGGAATCCGCTAACTCAGCAATATCTTGTGCAACCCGACTGAGTTGCAACCAAGCATTTGCAATATAGAATCCGTGAAAGTCGACTTTTTCCACTAACTTAGTCGCACTTGCAGGTAAGCTCGTCCAAACCTTTTCAAATTTCTGTTCTTCGTCAGCAAGTAACTCTTCAAATAGATTCGCATAGGCCTCAACCAAGCTTTCAGGTAAAGAGTCCATTGGCAGAACCATACTGGTGACATTTAGTGCCACTTTTTCAGCTCGCAGCTTATATTCAGCTTGTTCAGTGTTCATGACTATTCTCTGTTATTTTAACTGTAGCGGAGTATACCAGCGTGATCTTGTGCCTCAAAGTGCATTTCCTTTTGGCAGTATAAACCTCACAATACGACAGCATCACCTCTCCAAATTGACGAAAGCCTTGCTCCTCCCCGCAACACCCTGCGATAATCCCGCACCATAATAATCAATCCAAACTAGAACTAACTTCTAGCCAATTATTGGAGTCCGCTATGCTGCAATCTATTCACGAGCGTTTACAGGCTGTTCGCCATGAAATGCAACGTCAAAACGTCGATGCTTTTATCATCCCAAGAGCTGATGAGTATTTGGGTGAATACGTTCCCGCTCATAATGAAAGATTGCTATGGATCAGTGAGTTTACCGGTTCTGCGGGGATGGTAATTGTCTTAAAAGACGGTGCAGCCATATTTGTTGACGGTCGCTATACAGTCCAAGTGCGCCAGCAAGTCGATGGACAGCTTTTTGAGTATTTAAGCCTTGTTGACACACCTCAAATCGCTTGGCTCATAGAAAAGTTGGGAACTGGCACCAAAGTTGGTTACGACTCGCGACTTCATACATTGGCTTGGCAGCAACACGCGTCTAAGCGACTCACTGCCGCAGGTATCGAGTTAACCGCTCTTGAACAAAACCCGGTCGACTTGAGTTGGCAAAATAGACCCCAAGCACCCACTGCAAGTGCCATGCTTTTTGATGAGTCATTAGCAGGACAATCAAGTTTTGATAAACGACATGCGGTTGCCCGCTCTGTGGCAGATCTAGGCGCAGACGTAGCATTAGTTACCGCGCTCGATTCAATTTGCTGGCTACTGAATATTCGTGGCCAAGATGTTCCGTGTTTGCCTGTTATTTTAGGGACAGCTCTATTACACGCCAATGGTGATTTAGAGTTTTTCACCAACTTGGATAAGCTGCCTGCAGATATTCATGCTCATGTGGGCACAGGGGTAACATTTGCTAACGAAGAGGAGCTCACTGCGGCATTAACGGCTTTGAAAGGCAAATCTTTGTTAGCTGACCCAGCAACGGCAAACGCTTGGAGCCAGTTACTTGCTCAATCGGCAGGTGCAAGCCTCATTGCCGCTGCCGATCCGGTGGCATTACCGAAAGCACAAAAAAATCAAGCAGAGCTCACTGGTATGAAAGCCTGCCATATTCGTGATGGTGTCGCCGTAACGCGCTTTCTTGCATGGCTTGACCAAGAAGTTGAAGCCAATCGATTGTATGACGAAGCCGAACTAGCTGAGAAACTTGAAAGCTTCCGTAAACTTGATTCGAAATATCAACAGCCCAGTTTTGATACCATCTCAGCAACTGGCGCAAATGCGGCAATGTGTCACTACAACCATAACAACGGCATACCGGCAAAGATGCAACGCAATAGTCTATATTTGGTAGACTCTGGTGCCCAGTATATAGATGGCACCACCGATGTAACTCGTACCATAGCAATTGGCAACGTCACTGCCGAACATCGAAAAATGGTCACTTTAGTGCTTAAAGGACATATTGCTGTAGACCAAGCTAAATTCCCAAAAGGGACTACTGGACAACAACTCGATGCATTCGCTCGCCAATATCTATGGCAATACGGCTATGACTATGATCATGGAACTGGGCATGGCGTCGGACACTTTTTGAGTGTGCACGAAGGGCCACAACGCATCGCGAAGAATAGCAATGATGTACCACTGCTGCCCGGTATGGTGGTCTCCAATGAACCCGGCTATTACCGCGCTGACGAGTTTGGTATTCGTCTCGAAAACCTAATTAGCGTAAAACCGTGCCTAGAACTGGCTGGTATCGAACGTGAGATGTTGATGTTTGAATCGATGACACTTATTCCGATGGATACTCGACTGATAGAAAAAAGTTTGCTGACCCAACAAGAGGTGGATTGGCTAAATCAATACCACGCTGAAGTATTACTACAGCTCTCACCATTTATGGATGCATCAGAGCTTATTTGGCTCAAACAAGCGACTGCAGCACTGTAACCCTAAGTCGGTGGCTTGTTGTTGCAAGCCGCCTTCTCTTGTTTATCAATTCTTCTTTCCTTCATAGAACCACATGCTTTAGGCATCAGCCCTAATTTTCCATTGCCAAAACTAGGTGAATTGTGTACAAAATTTGCTATACTCCGCCACCGCCTTGGGTAGGGTTGGGGCTGTCGTCGGTCGGTTCTTTACCCTCAAAGCAAAGTAAACTCTATATTTTAAGTTGAATAGGATCATCAATATGAAATTTGAATCTTTCAGTTTCGCTCCCGAAATTATACGTGCAGTGACTGAATGTGGTTACCAAACGATGACTCCGGTTCAACGTCAAGCAATCCCTGCGATTCGCCGCGGTCAAGACGTTCTAGCCAGTGCACAAACCGGAACCGGTAAAACAGCGGCATTCGCTTTACCTATTTTGCAAAAAATTGCAGATAACCCTAAGGCTAGGCAACACTCAAATGCGCGGGCTTTGATTTTAGCGCCAACACGAGAGCTTGCGGCACAAGTTGCGGATAATTTTGCGACGTACGGCCAATACATGGACATCGACGTATTAACCATTTTTGGTGGAATAAAATCAGCCTCTCAAGCACAAAAGCTGAAGCAAGGCACAGACATCATTGTAGCAACGCCAGGACGTCTCCTTGAACATGTCATAGCATGTAACTTAAGCCTCTCTCAAATTGAGTTTTTAGTGCTTGATGAAGCCGACCGCATGTTAGACATGGGCTTTATCTCTGACATCCAAAAGATCCTGCAAGCCGTCAATAAAGATCGTCAAAATATGCTGTTTTCAGCAACTTTCTCAAGCGCAGTGAAGCAGCTTGCGAACGAAATGTTGAACAAACCAAAGCTTATCAATGCAGATAAACAAAACACCACAGCAAGCACGATTAGCCAAGTGGTTTATCCGGTAGAGCAACGCCGGAAAAGCGAATTATTATCTGAACTCATCGGCAAGAAAAATTGGCAGCAAGTACTGGTATTTACTGCAACTCGCGGTGCTGCTGATGAAGTTGTAAAAGAGTTGAATCTCGATGGCATTCCTGCCGCCGTTGTCCACTCAGAAAAAGCTCAAGGCACGCGAAGAAGAGCGCTACGAGAATTTAAGGAAGGAAAAGTTAGAGCCTTAGTCGCAACTGAAGTAGCCGCTCGAGGTTTAGATATTGAAGATTTAGAATATGTTGTCAATTATGATCTTCCATTCCTTGCTGAAGACTATGTTCATCGAATTGGACGGACAGGCCGTGCTGGCAAAACCGGAGTGGCAATTTCATTTGTAAGCCGTGAAGAAGAGCGAACGTTAAAAGATATTGAAAAACTCATCGGCCAAAAGATTAAGCGAATTAGTGTGCCAGGCTACGAAGTAAGTAGCCGCGATTTACTCATTAAGCAACTTCAAAAACGTCGTAGCTTTGCCAAAAAGCAGGCTCGAACAGACAATGCTGGCGCTCAAATGATCGCCGAGAAAAACATGCAAGGCCGCCGAGTCAAAGTGAAAAGTGGCGCCAGCAAGGCCAAAAAGATTAAATAAAACCAAATTTCTATATTCATAATAACGCCGATAATTGCCATAAATGGCTGCAAAAGGTGAGCCGCTAGAGATTAGCGGCTCAGTCGACACGCCTTTTTTCATTAAACACCAGCAGTCATCACTTCTGTTGTCGTCCAGCTTATACGACTGTATTCAAGTATTGGCGCTTATCGAGCAAGACAACAAAGAAACAAATCTCGGAACCAACTCAGGTCAACAGAGCCCAGCCGCTTCTCCTTATAAAAAAGACAGCATCACGTGACCTATGACGGCATCTAGCCCCATATTTTCCATTTTTAACTCAAAGCACTAGCAGCAAGCATCAACAGGTTTTGTCATTTATATTTTTTATTTCAGCAATTATTGAAATAAAAAATCCAAGTCGGCGGTCTGATCGTCAAACCAACAATAAGGAATAAAAAGAGATGAATTTTTTCTCCCTAAAACGGAATGTGACCCGCCTATTTTTAACGTTAACCGGATTGCTTTTTTTAGTTTCCACCCAAGCAAATGCAACGAATATTGCACCAAGCGAAGATCAATTAACGCCGCTTTTGAACGGCCATCAGATCCCCGCAACAATGCTAAAGGACATTGACGGCAAGCCTGTTAACTTAGCAAAATTAATCCAAAAAAAGCCAACGGTGTTTTTCTTCTATCGCGGCGGATGGTGCCCATTTTGTAACTCACAAATGGGACAACTTAAAGCCATTGAACCCAAACTCATTGACATGGGATTTCAATTAGTCGGCATTTCTCCTGATACACCAGAAAAACTAAAAGCTTCCATGAACGACAACGAAATAAGCTATACCTTGTTATCTGATGCCAACTTACAAGCTGCACAGGACTTCGGTATTGCGTTTTACACGAGTGAAAAAGTGACTCAACGGTATATGTCCAAGTTAAATTTGGATAATCCTTTGTGGACAACACCTACAGGCGATAAACGACTCGTTCTTCCTATTCCAGCGATCTATATTGCAGACAAAAAAGGGTTAATTCAGTTTCAGTATTTAAATCCAAACTTCCGCGTTCGAGCGGCACCAGAACTCATCATTACAGCTGCGAGCCTTGTGAAATAACTCGCTCTGCTCTGTATGTACTCACGAAGGCATCTAAAGAAAGTTATGGATGCCTTCGTGTCAATCAATGTTAGAATGACGCCGCTTTGAATCATGAAACCTATGTAGCGGACTGTAGATGACAACCTATAACCAAGCCATTTTAAACTTAGCACAAGCGGCACTAGCCGACCTTAATGCTTCTGTAACGAGTCATAAAACCCCAAAAACGGCCATTGCTCATAGCCATTTTCTTTGTAACTGGATGGTCAAATCTAGCAAAAACAAACGTTTCTCCAAGCTCGTTGCTGATGATCTAAAAGCATGGATTCGCGCAGCGAGAAGCCAAGGTGCTGGGGCGGCACTACCGGACACCATGAGAAGAATTAACTATTGGTATTCAAAGTGCACCGATAAAAAACAACTCGGCAATCAACTTCATCAGCTCCTAACAGCGCTCGAGACCCAAGGTTGGATGGTCATCAGCGATACCCATTTACAAGAGAAGCTCAAATTAGAAAGCGATGGTCAATCCAGCATCCTTGTATGTGCAGAACAGTACAGCAAACATATTCAAGATGGGGAACTTATCAAGCCTATTCAGCTCTATGTTCGCGCCCCTCAACAAGATCTACTTGAACTCTCTAGTCAGTATGATTTGCTTCTCAGTCAGCCAAACAAGAAAAGTAGCCTAATTAAACACCACGTTACCTATATACTTTACCCCAATAACCAACATCCCCAGCTGACACTTTTACCTGAAGTCACCCCAACTGTAGATGGATAATTAAAAGGCCGGCATTGACCGGCCGCAGCAAATTCTCAAAATTTGTTCAATCCCCCAGAAAGCCCGCAATACTTTCAGTTTCTAGAGCATGCATAAAAATAGCCTCCTGAACCCCATTTAGATTATTCTTGGCACGAGCTCTACCCGATGTTGACAGCCAGCGATGAAGCACTATCCTCAAAATATGCTGTTAAAGTGTGTTCAATATATCCAAAGGAGTTGGTTGCAAAGTTGGTATAAGGAATTACGACAAATCTGCTTATTAACATTGGGCTTTCAATGTTGTAATTGCGTGAGTGCCGCAGAGAGAAAAACACTTGTCGCCAACACCTTAGAATATCCCCCTTATGAATACACCAATGATCATGGTCACGCTTCCGGACTAGCAATAGAGATTATTGATGAGGTCTTTAAGCAGATAGACAACTACAACATACGATACGAGTTTTACCCATGGAAAAGAGCGGTACTTCATACGCAACGGGGAGAAGCAGACATACTCTTTAATGCGGGGGTGAGCGACGCCAGAAAGCTATGGGGAAATTACGCAAACTCGGTACTTATCAATCAAACTTATGTTTTGTTTAAGCGCCAAGATAGTAACATCGCATTCAAGCCAGACTTTAGTGGTTTTCATCAGTATTCAATTGCGATTAAACGCGGATATTTGTACGGAACAGGCCCCTTTAGGCAAGCACTTGATACTGGGAAATTTGGCGCGATTTCTATCTCAAGCTCTACCCAGCAGAGCGTTAAAAAATTACTCCATCGCCGTGTTGATTTATTTGTCGGTGACTACACACCAACAATGTATGCAATACGCCGCGCAAAACTCGAGTCAGTCATCGATATCGTGCAAGACGATACAGGCAATGCCGTTGTGTTGACCTGGCCAACTTATTTACTGTTTTCAAAACAAACCGTACCAATTGAATTAGTGCAACAAGTAACGCAAGTGTTAGATGAAATGAAACAATCGGGTCGTTATCAACAAATCGTTGAGCGCTATACACAAGGAATTAGCATGCCTCAAGATGCGGCTCCTCACTAATTGACAAAAGATCAGTGCTGATGGTTGTATCTCACCAAAAATCTGCAGTCATCGAGTTGAATAGCCTAAGAATTTAGCCATATCAATAGTTAAACTGGGTTGCCGACCAAACTCTTCCATGATTCCGCAACAAGACAACTTGAGAGCCTTCTTTAAACTCAACGCCCTCAATATCCGGTTCAACCAATACATAATGGCGGGATTGATAGCTATCTTTTACAACAGCTTCACCCGGGTTACCTTTCATCGCGCAACCTAAAGTAATCGTTCCTAAACAGCCACTCAAGTCTTCATTTTTGAGGTTATGCAACGGTCTTTTCACCACATATTTAGCCAAAAGCACCCCCAAATAGCGACAACTAATACAGGCGATAACCATAGCAATCGGCATCGTGAAAACTTCTGGGATATAAATGGAATGATAGAAAATGCTCGCAAGGTTTAAACTGTAGCCAGCGATGCAAAAACTGATAACTGCAAGTAAAAACCAAATCACTAAAGGGAGCTTATCTAAACTTAACCACTCCATTAAACTGTGCTTGTTGCCCTCTGCAAGATCTTGGTCCATCCCCCACGGTGCCCACGTATCAACGACATTTGAAAGACTTATACCGGCAAAGAGTGCAACAATTTCGAAAATGGCAAACGTAATGACAAGGGCGAGACAAATCGCATAGGGCAAGTTTGGTTGGGCCACCAAAAACGCAAACATACTTCTTCTCCATGTATTATTTTCATCCTTTAGATCAATGGTTCCGTCCAACGACCTTGGTGACAGCATAACAAGCTGAGAACAATTTCCAAGCTTTCAGTTCACAAATCCATGCTTACATTCAGAAAGGATTCAGACTAAATCCATCGGCAGCCAATATCGCGTGCGCTGTCATCGCAGAAAGAGCCATCTCTACGCCTTCAACTAAATCGCTCGCTTCGACATCATAATACGCAGCGGTTTGACCACATACGTATATTTGAACCCCGTGCTTGATTAGAGTTCGGACCAAATCAATATTCGCAGAAGTTGTGCCGGGTTGATTTTGTGTATAAAAACTTTGCTTGGTAACATCTTGTACCGCCTTACCGTGAACAACTAAAGCTAAATTCATTCTCGATACCGACACGCCAGTATTCGCGTGCATATTTAGAAATCGAGCTAGTTTCACTAAATGGCGATTTAAGCTGCCTGGTGTTGACTGCTCACTCATGTCAAATGCAACTTTAAACTGCATTTCATCAGGAATCACTTGAGTCGTATTCACGCGGGCTACTTTTCCATATTTCGGAATAAGCTCTCCCGCATGAAACTCACTTGGCCCCGCTTGCACTTCGCTTTGATAGACTCCCCCGATCACCAACAACACACTCAGAATGAATACCTTTATTTTAATCATATAGCCTCCCTTACTTATTTTCTGTCATGAGCCACAAAGCTTTCCCCTTAGAACTCAATAAACAATCTTCACACTAAAGCTCCAATATCGCTTTGCTCTCGGTAGATGGTTATAATTGGGTGTGCTAACTATCCAAAATTCTCTTAAGTCTTAATTTAAAATACTATTCACTCAGATAGGATATTTGCTTTTGCTACACCCCATAAAGCCGCAATCATGGCAACACATTGAATCCATTCAAACTGCATGCTATCCGCAATTACCTCCAGAATCACTGGTATGTCTACAAAGTAAATGGCGTTTATCACCTGAAACTTGCTTCGTATTCATGCAAAATGAAGAGATCGTTGGTTACTGTTTGGCTCATCCGTGGCAGCGCCAATTGCCCCCTGATTTAAATACCAAGGTTAGCGCACGTCCCGCTTATGATTGCCTATACCTACATGATATTGCGATTTTGCCCAAAGCAAGAAAACGAGGTTTAGCTGAATTGACATTACAAACGCTAAAACAGCAAGCTACCACTTTATCCTTAGCGCATCTTGCATTAGTATCCATTCCGGAAGCGCAGCAATACTGGCGCAACCAGGGTTTTCTATCACTAGACATCAGTAAAGAACTCTCGCCATATGGGCCAAACAGCCAATATATGGAGCTTGCACTGCCCCAATCAATTTAAAAAGAGGAAAATATGGCTCGTCAAGTCGCCTACACCTATAAAAAACAAGCCAAAGTAATTAACTTTGCTTACGACAAGTACCATGATATGTATGAAGCAGTTGCCGCTGCAGAAGGCATTGACCTCACCAGCTTTCTTGCAATGGAACAGCAAGTCGCCATGACCTCAAAAGGCTCACAAGCAGTCAAGGATTACCGAACGAACGAGTTCGCTCGATTTGGTTTTGAAAACATTCATTTTGTTCGCGAAGAAGATGAATAATCGCTATAAAATTCAGTTATTCAAGGAATACAATGCACAACTCTGAACATGCTAATTTCCCGCGAGCTAGCTTTGTGAGACGCTTGGGCGCGATGTTATATGATCTGTTGCTCGCTGTTGCGGTTTATATGCTGGTCGGCACCATTGGATTTGCCATATTTACTGCACTGGTGAAGCTTCAAATCATACCCATGAATGGCTTTGAACATATTTCCGATTTACTGAATAGTACACCACTCTATGCCGGCCTATATCAACTATGGAGCCTCATTTGGGTCGCAGTGTTTTATGCTATGTTCTGGAACCGTGGTGGTCAAACGCTAGGCATGCGAGCTTGGCGCCTGAAAGTGCAACATCCAAACGGGCAAAATTTAAGTTTTATTACAAGCTGTGCACGAGTCGTTTGGTCCGCCTTGGGCATTGGTAACCTATGGATTTTGATCAACCCAGAAAAACTGGCATTACAAGACTCGATGACACGCTCTGAAGTGGTGGTATTGTCGAAGGAAGCAAATCAAATGCGTAACTGGCGAGGCGTATAACTGACCTCGCCCACTGAAATGAGAACACCTATGCTTGGCGAGGCCGCAGCTTATTGCGCAAATGGCTTTGCCTTGCCGACAATATTTTAAAGCGCATTTTTCCACTACTCACACGATGATGTTGAGATTGGCTTTCCGCTTTAACTGAAGTAGTGCCCGCTTGACTCACATGCATTCGCGGCAATCTCACGAGCCACAACAACAAAGCCCCACAAATAGCGCCCAAAAGACAATAGCCATAAATTTGTATATTGAATCCTTCCAGATTAATAGATTCTTGTTTAATGCTGTTCTTGATTCGCTCTTGCTCCAAGTCTATAAGCATCGCCAGCTTCGCAGCTAAAGGTTCGGTTTTTTCATAGAGCGGGCCATCATATGCATCTAAATCCCGCCCAATAAATCCCTGCCGTGGCTTGGTAAAGTCCCGAAGACTTACGAGCTCTATATTCAGGTCCCTGTTGAGTAGCTTAATTTCTTGGATAATTTGAGACATCTCGGGCGTCGTGTTGGATAGCCGATAAGCTGACCACTTCGCGTCGGCCTGTGTCATTGCGTCAGACACGATAAATCCTAATTGCTCAGCGGTCAGTAAGTTACTATTGGCTTTATTCACAGCACGGGTGATTTGAATAGTTGCACTTATGATCCCGGCCAATTTCTCGGTGCGCTCAACACTCTCTTTATAATCGCGGTTCAATGTATTTTTGGCACCATCAATCGTAGACGCACTCTGAAACGCTGCGAGGCCAAATATACAAAAAATTAAGCACACGACAAAGATAGACAATGACCTTGAACTCATAACGCTCTCCTTATCAAATTCTATGACACGAGCACCCATTATCACGGCCCCAATTTAGATACAGCTACTCATCTAGCGATGAAAGACAAGTAGACAAAATAAATCATAGGCTTAAAGTAGGTTTTCAGATAACTTGATAAGTCTAGTACAAAGAAATGACAGTAATTTAAAAATCAACAAAAAAGTTGATAAAATGTTAAAACGCCAACAGCAGAATTGCGCGACAGGCGTTTCAACATTGAAGAACGTGAAAGTAGAAAGCTTGATTTCATTCTATCTAGACCGCTTTTTAGCGACGAATAAAATAAAAAGCGACTCCCATAAACAACAATCCAGGAGCAGCAGCACCGACAAACGCCGGTAATTCGTAAACAAGGCTCATTGGACCAAATATTTCATTACTAATATAGAAAGTAAAACCAGCGACAACACCAAGCAGTACCCGAGCGCCCATGGTAACAGTCCGCAAAGGGCCAAAAACAAATGACAACGCAACAAGCATCATGACGGCAACCGTAATGGGCTGCATTAATTTACGCCAAAACGCCAACTCATAGCGGCTCTGGTCTTGGTTATTCACTTTGAGATACTCTAAATATTCTACCAAGCCTTGAATTGACAAAGCTTCAGGCTTAATCGAGACAACACTAAGCTTATCTGGCGTTAATGTAGAACGCCATTCGTCTTCAGAAACCTGCTTCAATGCCACTCTTTCATCTGAGAGGTAGGTACGCGACACGTTAAATAGACGCCATTTATCTTTTGCATATTCAGCACTATCTGCATGCACGACCTGGTTAAGTTGCAGTGCCTTATCAAACTTATAGAGCGTTATATTTTGCAAACGATTGACGTTTTTAATCTCACCAATATTCACAAATAAATCGCCGTCTTTCGCCCAGATACCGCGCCTCGACTTTATGAGGCTGCCGCCAGTAATTTTGGTTGTTTGTAGTTCGTTGGCCTTTTGTTCAGCAATAGGTGCCCCCCACTCACCTAACGCCATGACCAGCAGCATCAACGGAATTGCTGTCTTCATCGCAGACATTGTAATATCTAAGCGAGACATACCGGCGACTTGCATGACCACTAACTCGGAGTTCGAAGCCAATGCGCCCATACCGATTAAAGCGCCGAGCAACACAGCCATAGGGAAAAACATTTCAATATCACGAGGGATCAAAAACAACACATAGATACCCGCATCCATCATGGTATACGCACCACGACCGACAACGCGAAGCTGGTCAACCCATTTAATAATGCCTGAAAGACCCGTTAAAATAAGCAAACATAATGCTGAAGTGCTTACAATAACTCGAGCGATGTACCAATCAATTATCTTCACGCAATCGCCCTTTTTCGCTTAAATAGTCCGAAGAACTTTGACCCAACTGGTCGATCTTTTCCAAGGAGCAACAACCCGATAATAAAGGCCGAACCATGG
Source organism: Shewanella gelidii (assembly GCF_014647855.1). Classification (GTDB taxonomy): domain Bacteria; phylum Pseudomonadota; class Gammaproteobacteria; order Enterobacterales; family Shewanellaceae; genus Shewanella; species Shewanella gelidii. The sequence continues at coordinate 494,709 of NZ_BMPZ01000001.1, forward strand.
ATCCACCACATGCCTAAATAACTCGGTACAACTTCGTCCTCTAACGCTTTGCGTCCAGCGATCATCAACCCAAAATAACCAAGGTATAAAAGGATTGCCGGAAACATTTTGGCAAACTTCCCTTGACGAACATTCACACGACCTAAAGGAACCGCAATCAACGTCATTAGTATCAATGCTATCGGGATGGCAAGCCGCCAATGAAACTCTGCAACCGCACCGGGCTCTTCCAACTGAGTCATCAATTGCTCTATTGGCAACGCGGACAACTTCCGCCGGCGTGCATCAACTTCTTGTTCCTTGATCTCCATTTGATAGCCAGTAAACTCAAGTTTTTGATAAGCAACTGACTCTGGGTTCCCTTGATAGCGCTGACCATCATTCAACTGAAGGGACTGACTTCCTGAACTATCCTCGACAACTTTTCCACGCTGAGCTAAAACAATGTTGGTATCGCCGGACTCATCTTCTGGATCTGGCAATTGCGCTACAAATACTTTTTCTAGGCCATTCTTATCATCAATACGCTCAACAAATAGCACGGCTCTGCGGTTCGGGCTGGTTTGAAAACGCCCTTGCACCAATGAGGCAAGCCCAGCTTCAGATTGGGCCTGCTCAAGCACTTGGTTTTGCCTTTCTTCCGCCCATGGAGCGACATAAACAGATAGACAACCGACAACTAACATATTGGCGATGGCTAACAATAGCGTCACTCGAGTCACATACCACTCACTGATCCCTACGCCGTGCAATATCACCATTTCATGTTCGGTATACATACGTCCATGCGCAAGCAGGATCCCTAAAAATAAACTTAAGGGAACCACCAATACAGCTAACTCAGGTAAATTAAGTCCTAACAAAGTGAGCACTAATGAAGCAGGGAATTCTCCATCGGTGGCGTCGGCTAAAACTCGGACAAAATGTTGGCTAAGAAAAATAGTTAATAAGACCAAAAGCACCGCCAACTGCGCTTTTAAAACTTCTCGAATCAAGTATCTAAATACAATCACAGGCTGCTTCCGCCGTCTAAACTTATCTTTTTGCTGGTGTCAGGCAAACTTTCATGTAGACTGTCTACTTTTGATAGTTTTCTGACCAACTACAAGGCTCGATGGCATACAAATGTGCCAAAAATAAACCAGCTTTGAAGTATTAACGTCGCCCGTTTTGGGCACAAGCAGACATTATCTAATAAATATAAAAATTTGTCTTTAAGAATCTAGGAGTGCTCATGGAGTTTAGCGTAAAAAGCGGTAGCCCAGAGAAACAACGTTCCGCCTGCATCGTAGTCGGCGTGTATGAACCTCGCCGTTTATCAGGTATCGCAGAGCAGCTGGACAAGATCAGTGAAGGATATATCAGTAACCTATTACGTCGCGGCGATCTAGAGGGAAAGCCTGGCCAAATGTTACTACTGCACCATGTACCTAATGTGCTCAGTGAGCGTGTTTTGTTAGTTGGTTGTGGTAAAGAGCGTGAATTAGACGAGCGCCAATATAAGCAAATCATCGCGAAAACGATTAATACGCTCAATGAAACCGGTTCGATGGAGGCCGTTTGCTTCCTAACTGAGTTACATGTGAAAGGTCGCGATACTTATTGGAAAGTCCGCCAAGCGGTTGAGACCACAAAAAATAGTTTATATAGTTTTGACGCCCTTAAAACGCGCAAAGGTGAAACCCGTCGTCCATTGCGTAAATTGGTGTTTAACGTACCAACGCGTCGAGAGCTACCAGTCGGTGAACGCGCAATCGATCATGGCGTTGCGGTTTCAGATGGTATGCATTTATGCCGCGATGTCGCGAATATGCCGCCAAACATCTGTAACCCTGCTTATTTGGCATCGCAAGCTCGCCAGATGGCTGAAACCTATGACACCTTAACAGTCACAACCATTGGCGAAGAGCAAATGGAGCAGTTAGGGATGCATACCTACCTTGCCGTTGGCCGCGGTAGCGCCAATGAGTCCATAATGACCGTCATGGAATACAAAGGCGCAGAAGATCAATCTGCTAAGCCAATTGTCCTTGTTGGCAAAGGGCTGACCTTTGACTCGGGCGGTATTTCACTTAAACCTGGCGAAGCCATGGATGAGATGAAGTACGACATGGGTGGCGCAGCAGGTGTCATCGGTGCGATGAAATCTATCTGTGAAATGAACCTCCCCGTAAATGTGGTCGCCGTACTCGCGGGTTGTGAAAATATGCCAAGTGGTAACTCATACCGCCCCGGCGATATTTTAACGACGATGTCAGGTCAAACAGTTGAAGTTCTCAATACAGATGCTGAAGGCCGTTTAGTTTTATGTGATGTCTTAACTTACGTTGAGCGTTTCGACCCTGAACTAGTCATTGATACCGCAACATTGACCGGAGCCTGTGTTATTGCTCTTGGCAAGCATGCGTCAGGCTTATTTTCTTCGCATAACCCACTAGCGCATGAAATCTTGAATGCAGGCGAGCAAAGTGGTGACCGAGCATGGAGAATGCCGCTATGGGATGAGTACCAAGACTTATTGGATAGCCCATTTGCTGACATGACCAACCTTGGTGGCCGTCCTGCGGGTTCAATAACGGCTGCTTGTTTCCTTTCTCGCTTCACCAAGAAGTACAACTGGGCACATATCGATGTTGCAGGTTCTGCATGGAACAGCGGGGCTAATAAAGGCTCTACGGGTCGTCCTGTACCAATCCTGACGCAGTTTGTTTTGAACCGTGCAGGTGTAGAACAAGGCGAGTAAATAGAGTTTTAGCCTAAACAGCTCAAGCGCCTCTAAAGAAGTGGAGTTTTATACTCCACTTTTTTTGTCCCCTTGGATTGGCGATTAATTTTTTTAGTCTCAATCCAGAAAGCTTTTTAGCTGCGTCACTTAATCATTAAACAAAGAAAGTTTTCTCTTAGAATACAAACGAAGAACTCTCCGAGGGCAAGCTATTAGTACACAGCAAACCAGTTCGCAATTAACCAGCAACTGATTCATCCCAATAAAATCCTTAAGCACTCTTAGTTCCGCAGCCAAGCGACCAACAAATCGGTTTAACAATATTTTTGAACCATAAAAACCTATGGCTCGTATTGCATCCCAAACTTCGTGTAGTCTTGGAAGAGCAACACAAAACAGCACTCAAAATGCAACAGCCTTGATGTCAGCAAACTGACAAAAGTTGGTATTTTGATTGCTAACAAGCAACAAAGCAGCTTTGGCTTTGTACTAAAGCCAGTGTAGTTTTTTAAGGAGGGGCAATGTCAGAATTACCGGTGGTTCACGGTGTCATCTTTGACTTGGATGGCACTCTCGTGACATCGAACATAAATTTTGAGCTCATTCGAAAACAAATCGGTTGCCCTCTAGAAGTGGATATACTCGGATATATCAAAGACCTACAACCAGCCCAAGCGGCAGAAAAAGCTCTACAGATCATCATCCAGCATGAATTAATCGATGCCCTTCAAAGTCGAGCAATAGCTGGCGCTACCGTTTTACTCAATTATCTACAGCAAAACGCTTACCCTACCGCAATTGTAACCCGTAATTGCCTCCAAGCCTCGCGCTTAAAAACGGATAGAAACCAAATTCAAGTTCAAACACTTCTGACACGAGAAGATTATCCACCCAAACCAGCCCCTGACGCACTGAATGCCATAAGCAAACAATGGTCTATTGCACCTGAAAATCTAATGTACGTAGGCGACTATCTTTATGATATTCAAGCGGCGAACAATGCCGGAATGCAATCTTGTTTTATTAACCACGGCACAAAGATAAGTTATGAACATCAGGCAGACCTGATTATTTCCAACCTCAATGAACTCAAGCTGCAACTGGAAAAACAGCGGCACCTTCGGACAGCTTAATGAACTTCATTCACCCGAAGAAACTGCTTCATAGCAAATGGACCAAAATCAAAGTTATTAATAAGCTCAAACACTTTACGGTAATAAAAGTGAGCTTCAACGAAAAGCAGCAAGTGATTGAGTGCAGTATGAGAGCAGAGTTTACAGGACAAGAATTTGCTCTCGATTGGCGAGAACTTAAAAACGCCAATGAGTGGCAAATGGGTTGGCTTTAGTATAAATAACCCTGCCCCAAATTAAATTGATTTATTCTGCATACGATGCAATATCGAACAAGAAGCATAAATATCGATGGCAGCAGACCAATCAGTCCTTAATAATATGCTGAATACTATGCGGCGGTTAGTGTAAAATAATCGGTTCAAATTTACCGAGAGCCAAATAGACGATGTCCCAAGCACTGTTTTATGTCATAGATCCTCAGGTTGACAGTTCACTTTCTGGTACTGATCCGATCTATACCCTTGCTTGCCAATTGGCTCAACATGCCTATATGGCACAACAACTGATCTATATTCATTGCCAAGATCAACAGCAAGCCCATGATATAGATGAGCTACTTTGGCAATTTGAACCTCAAGCTTTTGTGCCACATAACCTAAAAGGTGAAGGCCCAATGACCGGAGCCCCTGTTGAAATTGGGTTCGATCGCCTTGGACCCAATAAAAAACGTCATCTGCTACTAAATCTTGCAGACCAGACCCCTTCATTTGCGGTAAACTTTGGCCAAATATTCGATTTTGTTGCTAACAATGATAATGACAAGGCCAAGGCCAGAGATCGTTATCGACAATACCGCGCGCTCGGCATCGCCTTGACGACGCAAAATTTAGCAACACACCCACTAAATTTAGTTTAAGAAGCAAACGCTCCCATGGAAAAAACATATAATCCGCAGTCGATCGAACAGTCCCTTTATGAAAACTGGGAACAAAAGGGCTATTTCAAGCCACATGGCGATGAGTCAAAAGGCAACTATTGCATCATGATCCCGCCGCCGAATGTTACCGGCAGCCTGCACATGGGTCACGCATTCCAAGATACGATTATGGATACCCTCACCCGCTACCAGCGAATGAAGGGACTCAATACCCTTTGGCAGGTTGGTACTGATCACGCGGGCATTGCGACACAAATGCTTGTCGAGCGCAAAGTTGCCGCAGAAGAAGGCCTGAGCCGTCATGATCTTGGCCGTGAAGCCTTTATCGATAGAATTTGGGATTGGAAAGAACAATCAGGTGGGACAATCACCAAACAACTCCGTCGCCTTGGCGCTTCTGTAGACTGGGATCGCGAACGTTTTACCATGGACGAAGGCATGTCTGCCGCGGTTCAGGAAGTGTTTGTTCGTTTATACGAAGACGAAATGATCTATCGTGGTAAGCGCCTTGTGAACTGGGATCCAAAACTACACACCGCAATTTCAGATCTAGAAGTTGAAAATAAAGAAAAGCAAGGCAGCATGTGGCACTTTCGCTACCCGCTCGCCGATGGAGAGCTCACCGCGGATGGCAAAGATTACTTAGAAGTCGCCACCACTCGCCCAGAGACCATGCTTGGTGACAGTGCTGTCGCGGTTCACCCTGATGATGAACGCTACGCCTCGTTAGTGGGCAAGTTTATCCTTCTCCCTATCGTCAATCGTCGTATTCCCATTGTTGCCGACGACTATGTGGACATCGAGTTTGGCACTGGCTGTGTAAAAATAACCCCAGCTCACGACTTTAATGATTATGAAGTGGGTAAACGCCATGCGCTGCCTATGTATAACATTCTAACGGTTGATGCCGCGATCCGCAGTGAAGCAGAAGTGGTCAATACTGACGGAACGATCAACAAAAACCTTACAGCCACAATGCCAGAGCGATATGTTGGCTTAGATCGATTCAAAGCAAGAACCGCAGTTGTTGAAGAATTTGAAACTCTCGGTTTACTTGGAAAAATTGACCCTCACGGCTTGAAAGTACCATATGGTGATCGTTCTGGAGTCGTTATTGAACCGTTATTGACGGATCAATGGTATGTGGCGGTTGCGCCAATGGCGAAAACCGCAATGGAAGCGGTTGATAATGGTGACATTAAATTCGTTCCTCAACAGTACGAAAATATGTACAACTCTTGGATGCGTGATATTCAAGACTGGTGTATCTCCCGCCAACTATGGTGGGGGCACCGTATTCCCGCTTGGTACGATGAATCAGGCAAAGTCTACGTAGGCCGCGATGAAGCTGAAGTGCGCGCAAAACATCAACTCGACGACAGCATCGTCTTACGTCAAGATCCAGATGTGCTCGACACTTGGTTTAGCTCTGCGCTTTGGACATTCTCAACACTCGGTTGGCCTGAAGATACCGATGCACTTAAAGCATTCCATCCGACTGATGTTTTGGTCACTGGTTTTGACATAATCTTTTTCTGGGTCGCCAGAATGATCATGATGACCATGCATTTCATTAAAGATGAAAATGGAAAACCACAGGTACCTTTTAAAACGGTTTATGTCACTGGTCTTATCCGCGATGAAGCCGGTAACAAGATGTCGAAATCAAAGGGTAATGTCCTTGACCCACTCGATATGATTGATGGTATCGACTTAGAGTCGCTTGTCGCTAAACGTACTGGCAATATGATGCAGCCTAAACTGGCGGCAAAAATTGAGAAAAGCACTCGCAAAGAATTTGCAGACGGTATTGAGGCGCACGGTACTGATGCTCTTCGCTTCACTCTCGCATCAATGGCGTCAACAGGTCGCGATATTAACTGGGATATGAAACGTCTCGATGGCTATCGCAGCTTTTGTAACAAAATCTGGAATGCTTCACGTTACGTGTTAATGAACACCGAGGAGCAAGATTGTGGCTTTGCCGACGCAGACGGCAATGTAGGTGAAATGAAATTCTCACTTGCAGATCGCTGGATCACTGGTTTATTCAACCAGACGGTTCAAGCTTATGATGAACATATGGCGAACTATCGCTTTGATCTTGCCGCGACCACACTGTATGAATTTACTTGGAATCAGTTCTGTGATTGGTACTTAGAACTCACTAAGCCTGTACTTCAAAATGGTACAGAGGCCGAACTTCGAGGAACACGACATACCTTAGTCACGGTTCTAGAAGCAATGCAACGCTTGATGCACCCAATGATGCCATATATTACTGAAACCATTTGGCAACGCGTAAAACCTATCGCTGGTGTCAGTGGCGAAACCATTATGCAGGCACCATTCCCTGAGTTTGACGCTACCCAGGTGAATGAAGCAGATCTTGAAGATCTCGAGTGGGTCAAACAGGTCATCGTTGCAGTACGTAACGTGAGAGCTGAACTCAACATCGCCCCATCTAAACCGCTAAACGCCCTGCTTCGCAGCGTTAGCGAACAAGATAAGGCGCGTGTAGAAGCCAATCAAACCTTCTTCACAACGCTCGCAAAGCTCGAGTCCATGACGATTTTGGCGGATGGTGACACAGCGCCGATGTCAACAACCCAACTTGTTGGCGAAATGGAGCTCTTGATCCCAATGGCCGGTCTTATCGATGTCGACGCGGAAATGGCCCGTATCGATAAACAACTGGAGAAACTTGCTGGAGAATTTAAACGCATTGAAGGCAAGCTTTCAAACCAAGGCTTTGTCGCGAAAGCACCAGCAGCTGTCATCGAGAAAGAACGTGCTAAGCAAGCTGAATGTCAACGCGATATGGAAAAGCTTAACGAACAAAAAGCTGAGCTAGCCAAGCTAGAAGCTTAATTGTATAGCGAGTTATCAACGGCAGTCGCAAGGCTGCCGTTTTTATTGGTAACCAAGAACAGCATCAGTAAATTTACATCTGCTTACGTTTTCTCAAGCGCAGCATGGTTTGAGTTTTGGTGTTTGCTCACAAATTGGGTAAAGTAGCCCATTAACAAAAACTCAGCTCCAATATGTGAGCCTCAATATAATAAATAAAACCATCGGTCCGGGACACCAACTCAGCGTGAATCCAAAGATCGGGAGTCTAAATAAAGGAAGGGTATGAGTGATTCAAATCATCACGCAGAGAATGATCTGCGCGAAGTAAAACAATTAGGCATGTGGGCCTCGATCGCCAGTTTGAGCTATGTTTTTTGGCTTGTTGGCGGTATGGAACTTGTGGAGCGAATCGCCTATTACGGCGTTAAAGCAAGTGCTGGCTTATACGCAAAAGCGCCTCAATCAGAAGGTGGACTCGGCATTAGCTTAAGCGATTACGGTATCATTATTTCGCTTTGGGCAATCATGCAAACCTTTGTACCCGTTTTTACTGGCGGGATTTCAGACCGTGTGGGGTACAAGGAAACGATCTTTGTTTCAACCGTCATTAAGATTGGTGGTTATTTATTGATGGCCTTTTTCCCAAGTTTCTGGGGATTCTTGTTTGGCGCAATGCTATTAGCCGGTGGTACCGGTATTTTTAAACCCGGAATTCAAGGAACTTTGGTACTCGCCACCAATCGCAATAATACGTCGATGGCGTGGGGCATATTCTATCAAGTGGTCAATGTCGGTGGGTTCCTCGGCCCGCTTGTCGCAGTACATATGCGTCAGCTATCTTGGGATAATGTATTCTACGCCTGTGCTGCAATCATCTCGCTCAACTTCCTCTTTCTTCTCACCTATAAAGAGCCTGGTAAAGAGGAGCGCTTGGAACGTATTCGCCAAGTTAAATCGGGAGAAGTAACTCAAGAAGCATTATGGAAAGATGCATGGCGTGAACTTAAAAAGCCCGTCGTTATCTATTACATGCTCGTTTTCTCAGGCTTTTGGTTCCTGTTCAATTCACTTTTTGACGTATTACCCATCCATATTGCCGAATGGGTTGATACCAGCATTATTGTAAATACGCTATTTGGCCCTGAAGGGACGACAAGTGGCATTTTGCAGTTTTGGTTAGGATTGGATAACGCAGGTACAAAAGTCATGCCTGAGGGCATGCTCAACCTCAACGCAGGCATGATTATGACCAGCTGCTTCCTCGTCGCAGCCTTAACCGCAAAATATCGCATTACTTCGGCAATGTTAGCGGGCTGCCTACTCAGCATATTTGCCTTCCTCATTATCGGGGCGACCAATTACGCTTGGTTTATCGTGCTCGCGATTGCCATGTTCTCGTTGGGCGAAATGATGATCAGCCCGAAAAAGAATGAGTTTATGGGTAACATTGCCCCTAAAGGTAAAAAGGCGATGTACCTTGGTTTTGTAATGCTCCCCCAAGGCCTTGGCTGGGGACTTGAAGGGTATTTTGGTCCTAAACTCTACGAAATCTATGCATCAAAAGAGCTGTTCTCACGGGATTTATTGCTCGAAAAAGGCATGAGCAGCGCAGATGTCTCAGCAATTCCGCAAGGTGAAGCCTTTACGACGTTAGTGGCTTATACAGGTCAAAGTGCACAAGAATTAACGACCCTCCTTTATAACACTCATAATATAGGAATGGCTTGGTACATTATTGCTGCCATTGGCACGATTTCAGCGGTAGGCATTTTTCTGTACGGCAAATGGCTATTGAAGCTTCAAAAACAGCAATAGTCTCCTGTAAATTAAATGTTCTTAAAAACCGGCTTTGGCCGGTTTTTTTATTTGAATTTACCTTTAGTCTGAACAACACCTCAGCTCGCAAACGCGTTAGCCACCCCATCAGTATTGCCAGTACAGTCCCGCCAAAAACATCTAACCATGTTTATACCCTGTCGCCTAAGCCATGCTTTTTTTATCTTTCGGCCTCTGTTTCTACGCTGCAACTCAAGCGTCGCACTTCTGAGGTCTGTTGAAAGGAGCAATAAGAAAGTGCAGGCTCAATTAACAATACGCCTATAATTCGCGGTACATAATGCGTTCACGACATGAATACTCGCCCACAAGTAACAATACTAAAGTCATCCTCATAGCAGATCTCAACACATAAGCCCTAAGCGTTAAAATCCTGGCGTATTTTGAGGCAAATGACGCCCTATCGGAAAAACTAAGATCAACTGCAAGCATGCTCAATACGCTTCTATACGGCCTCAAGGCTATACTAGCCACTTTATTACGGGCATAAAAAAGGCTGGCAGATATAAAATCTGTCAGCCTAATTTTGTATCACCCTCAGTTTCTTATGAACCGATTTGATGACTTCCTTCAACTATTCTAATAAGTTGTTATTACTCCCGACCGCTAAAGTGAAAAGAGTCCATTTCCTCACTTAGCAATACGGCTTCAAACTGAGATTGAGCAGCTTGAAACAAAAACGGCTAAAGGAGTCCCTTAGCCGCTTTAAAACTTAATAGGTTTTATAGAATTGCAGGGATACCTGGCAATTGACCTACAAGTGCAAGTGCACCAACACAAATAACAAATGCAATCATTGGGATAACGAACTTGTCAGCAAACTTCAAGCGGTCTGCACGTTCTTTGTCACCAATGAGACCCATGTTGTCTAGTAACATGGTTAGAGCCCAACCAAATACTGGGTTTACGAATGCACAAGCAAACATACATACACCAGCAGTTTGTGAACTTTGAGTGTCACGAACCATTTGCATACCAGCTTCAAGTAGTGGCAAGAATACACCAACTAGAAGCGCAACACGGAGTACAGGCTCCCACATTGCTAGATCCATTGGGTAACCAAGAACACCAGCAAGCACACACATAACGCCAGTAAGAATCGCACCACCTGGGATAGGACGCTTAGCGATAGCAGCTGGGATCATGTATGTACCCCAAGAAGATGCTAAGTTACTACCACCAAGAACCGAACCAACGATTTGACGAATAGAACAAACTGTCATTGTGTCATCAACGTTCATCAATACGCCATCAGCTTTTCTTGGGTAGTTAAGCTCTTGGAATACACGGTGACCTAGGAAGTCAGGAGACCACATAGCTACAGCAAGAATCGCAAATGGGATAACTGCTACAAAGTGGCTTAGCTCAGGCCAGCCTAGCTGCCAACCAGTATTTTCACCCCACCAGAACATTGGGCTCAATGGTGGTAGACCTGGTTCAGTCACAAATTCAAATGGCGTACCCATTAAGAATGCAACAACACCAGCAAGGAATGAACAAAGAGGAATCGCTAACCAACGCTTGTTAACCTTCGCAAGGTAAGCGTAAACCACTACCGTAACGAAAATCACACCGAATGACACATAGCCACGCTCAATACCAGTTGACCAAGATTCAAGTTTAGCAACCTGACCAATCAGACCAACTGCACCTAAATAAATAAGCAAGCCACCCCGGACCCCTTCACCACTGAGTTCAACGAGCTTGGAACCACCTTTACTGGCACTAAGTAAGAGTCCGAATACACCCACCATAATACCCAAGGCGAGCGGGTGACCACCTGCTGCAGCAATCAATGGAATCAGCGGAATCATTGGACCGTGAGTACCGGCCAAGTTTGTATTAGGGTTTAATACTGCTGCAAAAACAACTGCGAAAAGTACACCAGCAATCAATAACTCTAAACGTACGTTTTCAGCAACAAACTCAGGTGATAAGCCAAACTGAGTAGCAAAAGCTGCTGCCATCGCGGTAACCATTACAACTTTACCAATGGTTGCTGCCAAAGCAGGAATCGTATCTTCTATTTCAATACCATAATCTTTAAACGGTAGGTTAATTCCCCAGCGCTTAAACTTCATGATTGATAGCTCGTGTTCTAGATAGCTATCACGTGTTTCGAATGAGCTAGCTGGCTTATGCAGCTGCTTATACGAACTGGACTCTGTAGACATAGGTTACCCCTGAGGTTTAATCCAACAATCTTATTGAGGCTGCCGCAAACTCAGCATCAATAATTTAGCTTAACGTTTCATAATCAGTGGCGGCTGATTCTAGTTAAGGCCAAAAGCCAAATCAAACAGGTGAAAATCAGCACCATTTTTACTTTTGAGCATCAACCCAAAGCCTAGAAAACATAATTTTACAAATTTAATACCCTTATAAAACAGCAACTTAAGCTATCAATAAATTAAGGTATTCGTGAAGTAACAACTCATAAAAAAAAGCAACTAAAACAATAAAAAACAATAACTTAATCAACTACCTCCGATTAACGCCTTGCATTAGCTTTTACAAAACTCGATCTGACTCACGCTCACAGCGGTTTATTGAGACATATCTTAAAACCAACTCTGAATGCCAAGTTTTAATCCCCGTTTAAGCTCACGATGACCTTGCGTTCGTGATCTAGATAAACAAAGTACGATTTATTTATCAGATGCTCACAAATTTAATCATTGGTTTACATTTGAAGACAAATTACAGGATTTTCTATGAAAAAATGCATAACTCGCGAGCGACCACCATCCCAAAAAACGCAAAATCGCTCAAAAAACAACCTCTAAATATAACCTTATGATACAAAAAGATTTATTTTAGGGTTTTCAAAAATAGCGAGCCGTTAATTATCAAGCCCTAAATTAATAAATAACAATCACATTTCTACGATATAACGATGACCACAAACACCCTGAGCATTGACCAATAATTACAAAGACACCCACCTTAATCGACATAAATTAAGCGTAGCCTAATAAACTAAAGCTGCAAAAACTTGGATCACAAACTGCATTCATCTACCAAGAAGCGCCAAAATTTCCGCCTAGGTTGTCCAAGTCCATTGCAACCAGTGACATCAATTTCTACACACCACCTCATGCCATAAACGAAAAAAACCTCAGCCACAAATTCCAATTTGGAATACATAAAGGCTTTACAGATCAAATATATACAAGCCACTAAAAATACTGATACTTTGATAAATAATCGTTAAAGTTTATTGCAAGCAGAACGCTATATAAGAATGGCGCTTTAAAAGCTGGTTTTATTATTCACTTCAAACAAGGTCCTCATCATGTTTTTTGGTCATCAACTCAAAATAGAAAATGCTGAACTCAAAAAGCAGCTCACTGAATCAGAGTCTCGCTATCAAGCACAAATTGATGCGCTGTCTTTGCAACTCGAAGAAGCATTGGAAGGCAAAAAAGATGCTGAAAGGGCTCAGAAGGAATATTCCAACGTGATTGGCTGCCAGCTTCAAGGCGGTGAGATGCTTTCTTCAATCCGTGAGGGGCTCGCAGCAAGCGCTGAACAACTGATGGATGAAAAAAGCGCCTTAGCCAAACTCGATGAAGTCTTTGATGAAACCCGCACCGCCATCAGCCGACTTGAATCTAGAGCCAAAAATATTAACGACCAAGCGGAACGAAATCTTGTTGCCGTTGGCGAATTAGATCAAACCACCTCTTCCATCAGCACTTTTGTTGCCGCGATTCAGGGCATTTCAGATCAAACCAACCTGCTTGCATTGAATGCCGCCATTGAAGCAGCAAGAGCTGGTGAAGCCGGTCGAGGATTTGCTGTCGTTGCTGACGAAGTAAGACAACTTGCAAGCAAGGCTCACGAAGCCAGTGGCCAGATCGAATCGTTGGTAAAACAGATAATGCAACAAGCTCTAGCGATAAAAAATATCGTCGATGAAAATCAGCAAAGCGCAGAAGAAGTCGCTGCATCTTCTTCGCAAATTGATCGCGTTGTAGAACAAGTACTCGATACCTCTCACCATATGCAAAGTGTAATCGAATCCGCTGCTACGAGCTCATTCTTAAATACAGTAAAACTGGATCATGCGGTTTGGAAAAATAATATCTATAGCTTACTCGACGACAAACGCTTCAACGAAACAGTCAACACTCACACAGAATGCCGACTCGGTCAGTGGTACTTCAAGGGCGATGGCGCCGAAAACTATTGCCAATATCCAGGCTATAGCAATATTGATGCACCACACAAGCTAGTCCATGATTCCGGACGCGCAGCGCTTGTTGCTGGTGGAAATACGGATATCAACGGCATGGTAAGACATTTAGAGGCGATGGAACAAGCGAGTGTTAGCGTGGTACGTAGCCTTGATGGACTCATTGCCAATTAATGGAAGGTGAGAAGCGCCCTCTCAAGCCATAGCGTCCAAAACAACGCCATGTTCATATCCAATGACTTCGAAAAATTTGTTGATTTAACTATGAATTTTTAGGCACAAACAACAAGAACAAGCTATTATTTGATAAGAAATATAGGTTATGTGGAGTGTTGAATTGGACTCAAATGCACATCCGTTGGTGCAGGAATTGGCTGCGCCAGCTTTTGTAATTGCACAGGACGGCAAATGGCTGGGTGCAAATACAGCTTTTCAGCAAGACGACATACTGACACTTCACCAGCAAGCTCTTTGTGATTTCATTCGTCCTTATTTACAAGACTCCCACAAAAATATCACTTATACCTCAAGTGACCACAGAGTCAGCTTGTCACTCACGAAGCTAGTTAGCCATGAAACTCTCGTGAGTTGTCATCGATTAAAAAGACGTTCTAGCACGCCAGCGCTCCAAGAGGAACAAAGCTACTTCGTCATTCTTGATCCCCAAAACAAGGTGATTTGTAGTAGTCATCCGCAATTGACCGCGCAACAACCAGTGCAGGATCAAATGCTCAATATATTTGATGAAGAAGCAAACTCTCAAATAGAGCAACTGCTAGCACAACTGCCACAAACCATGTTTAGTGAACGAAATGTTTTGCATAAAGGTCAACAATTTGTTTTTAGCGCTGAGCCATTAGGGCTCGATGAGATGGATATCATCCTATTATCTTGGCAGAATTCAGGCAGTGGATTTCAACCGATCTCAGGAATTAGTCAACGTTATCGCTATTTACTCAAGGCTGTGAATGGCCTCACCGACGGTCTTATTATTTGCGATAACCTCGGTAAAGTTGTCTTGCTCAACGAGCGTTTTCATACGTTATTCCCTTATACATCCGATAAACAATATGCTGGCTGGTCGGTTCAATCTCTTGCCAAAATCTTGCTGAGTCAGGAGCTCAAAGATCACCCTCAAAAAGCACAAAAGTTGATTCACTGGATTGACAGCAAATTTGAAAATAATGAGCCCCTCAGCTTTTCATTCAGAACCAAGGCCGGTCATTACCTCGAATATCGTGATCGCCTAACTGAGCAAAATGAACGGATTGGATTGATTATTGATAACACGAAAACCACAATTCTCAATCAAAAGCTAGAAGACGCATTTGCAAAACTCAGCCGAGATAGCGAAGCAAAAAGCCAATTTATGGCAGTGATGGGACATGAAATCCGCACACCACTCAATGCCATTATCGGTCTACTCGAGCTGAGCCTTGGCGAACCATCAAATAGAGAAAATCGAAATTTACTCGTCGCACATCGCAGTGCAAAGCATTTACTGTCGTTACTCAACGATGTGCTTGAATTCACGCGTTTTGAATCCAGCAAAGTCAATCTCACCAAAAATCCAACGGATATTCGTCAGCTTTGTGAAGACGTATTAATAACCTTTGCAGCTCAGGCTGTACAACATGACTTCTGGCTGGACTTATACGTTGATCCCGAAGTGGCTAAAATTGTACTTTGTGACGATGTACGACTCACTCAGGTTCTGCATAACCTGATTAGTAATTCCCTTAAATTCAATACCCAAGACCAACCAACCGTACTCATCGTTGTTGAAAAACTGGCCACTACGGGGAATCAGCAAACTTTGAAAATATCTGTTTTGGACAATGGTATTGGAATCTCTAAAAAGGAACAAAAACGGATTTTCAAAGGCTTTATGCAAGCTTCAGAAGAAACCCATCGCAAGTTCGGCGGTTCAGGGCTTGGTTTAAGTATCTGCCAGAAAATATGCCATTTAATGGGATCACAACTAGAAGTCATCAGTGAGGTTGGCGAAGGAGCCTGCTTGTTCTTTACCGCTGATTTCGAATGCGCAGATCAGGCGTTACCAGAAAACTATAAAAGCCTCAGCAACTCATCCGTTGATTTTTATTGTAATCATGAAGGGTTCACCCATAGTTTAGATCGCTACGGACAAATGTTAGGTTTTAAAGTCGAATATGTCCCAAGCCCCGAGCTCATCCATATTTTAAAGCTCGATGCAGCCTTATTGATCGACTTCAATCAAAGTGACATCCCAAATAACCATCACTTTCATGAGCATCTCAACCAGATGTCGCAAAAGAAAGCGAGCTTAGTCGGAACAGCAAATGTTCATCGGCAATCAGACATCGCCCAAATCAGCTTGATGCCATTAAAACTCAACCAAATTGCGAACCTCGTCAGCCGCACGGTTGAACAAAACGCCCCTTCACTCGAAACAGGTTCCCATTTGGCAGCCAAGGGCAATCAAGATGATCTCTGGCATATTCAGCTACTGATTGTAGAAGACAATGAAGACAATATTTATCTATTTAAACAACAAATTAAAAGTATTGGCGTGCAAGCTGACTTCTGCTTAGATCCCATAGAAGCTCTCGAGTTATTCAAGAACAAACATTTTGATGTTGTCATTACAGATTACCAAATGCCCGGGTTAACTGGCGCAGAGCTCGCGAAAAAAATCCGTGATGATGAGGTAGAAAAATGCAAACAGCATAGCCAGATTTTTGTATTAACCGCAGACCGTTCAGACACTTGCTTACAAGCTTGTGACGCAGCAGAAGTCGATCGCCTGCTGGCCAAGCCGCTATCTCTTGGCAAACTAAAAGAGTTGTTACAACAGATTAATATGCTATTCATTCAACCTTCGGAACCCACATCTCCCAAGGCACCGACAAGTGAGCTTGATGCTGACACCAGCCTAGATGAACACTTTAAAGACCGAGATGATTTATTCCTTGACCCATTTGCAGATGACGACGATGAGGCCAACGATATAGCGTGCGACGATGGTGTACACAATCAGCAGCCTGATAACCATGAGACACGAAATGCGACGGTTACCGACGTGGAACACACCTCGAATATCGATGACAAAGATCCTAGCCAAGTCGAGGCTAGTGCCGTAAAAAACACCCCGCACCATCACGCTGATAACTCAGCATCTGGTGCCACGAATACAAACGATGTTTGTGTTGATATTCAACAGATTTACGAATTTACAGGGGATGTTGATAACGATACGCTAATCGACTTAGTAGAGCAGTTTTTGCAAAACCTTGAAACTAGAGCTAAGTCACTGACTTTTGCGATGCAAGTTGCAGATTATGCCAAGGTAAGTAGTATTGCTCATTCAATTAAAAGTAGCGCATTATACTTAGGTGCGAAGCCACTCAGCCAAGCTTGCCAAGCTTTGGAGCACGCAGCGAAATCTGCTGAAAATGAGCAACAAATCGAAGCAATTTGGCAAAATGTAGAGCGAGAGTTTGCACGAATGCGCACCTTCTTTAAGTCATGGAAGCCATAAAGTGAGCAGCAAATCAACAAGCCATATCACGCTATATACTGATGATAGAGATAACGATAAGTTGCTCATGAGCGTTTTGATCAGCCATTACGCAAAACTTAAAGTTGTATCTTCAATTGACAGTATTGGTCAGCAATTAAAAGACCCGGCTCCAAAAGTCATCATGGTCGCAGCCAGTACGTTCCAAGAAACAATTTCAATTTATTATCAAGCGCTAGATGCGGTTCATGATAAGCATCTTTGTGAACACAGTATTGTTTCGCTTATTTCTAGACATGATGAGAAAGAGGCCTATCAAGCGTTCAGCAGTGGTCTTATTGATGACTACCTCGTCGCTAGGCCTTTATACGAATTACATCGCCCCATTGTCATTTGTAGTCATTTGTTAAAAGAACTGGGTTTAACCATGACCCAGAAAGATGGCTTAGATTTTGTCCACAGCCAAGATTATTCTCCGGATGTTAAGTCAATTGTGACAAAGGGGCTTGTCCGTAAAAACACATTAAAACAAGAGTTTGAATCAAGTATTGATCAAATAGATAAAGCGCTAGATAAAGCCGCTGAGCGTATTCAAGCCAATCAAACTGTTCAACTCGATTTAAAGCGATTAGATGACACTCTCTCTGCAATTCGATCGGATGAAATCCGGCCAGAACTATTAAAGCTACAAAGCAAAGCAATTAACTTACTACAACAAGTGGTCTCCGACGTTGCAGAAGAGCATCAAGCGCCCGATCATGACACCAAAGGTCTTGAACAACAGCAAATTAAAAAGAAAAATCCAAATGAGCCTTCTTTCAATCGTTTACATAACACCACAATCTCTGAAGAAGAGATTGAAATTAGCATAAAGCATATCCCGAAAGTTCTAATCGTTGAAGATGACAACATCAGTTTAAATCTAACTGTCATGCTGCTGAAACACTACAAAATAGATATAGACACCGCCGTCTCAGGTCGACGCGCATTCGCCTACTTAAACAGCCGTCAATATGACTTAGTCTTGATGGATATCAATTTGCCTGATACCAATGGCCTATATCTACTCAACCAGGTTGCCCATGGCACCGGACCCAACCGAGATACGCCAATTATTATGTTAACGGGTAATAAGAATAAAAATACGGTTAAGCAAGCCGTAGAAGAAGGTGCAAAAGGTTACATCATTAAACCACTCTATAAGGCAACGATGATCAAACTGTTTGAGAAATACAACTTACCGTTATTTGTTCAAAACTAGCTTAAAACTCATAATTAATAACAAACTAACTAGAATGAGCAAAGGGCACATCAAGTGCCTGTAGTTCTTGTTGGGTTAGCCTGCGGCTTTGCCCTGGCTGTAGTCGCGGATCGAGCGTTAACGACCCGATTTGATGACGGTGTAATTCGACAACCGGATTTCTAAAGCGGCCAAACATACGCTTAATTTGATGATAACGACCTTCTCTTAACGTTACTTTTGCCCGATGACTGCCTACTATTTCCAGCTCAGCTGGCTTGGTTGTTATGCCTTCATAATCAAAATACATACCCTCAGCAAAAGCCTTTACATACTCAGAAGTAAGGGGGTTTGCCAAAGTAACCCAATATTCCTTGGTCACTTTGGCTTCGGGTAACATTAACGCTTCTGACCAGCGACTATCATTGGTTAGTAATAATAAACCTGAAGTATTCAAGTCTAGTCGGCCTACCAGATGCACTTGCTTCTTTAGCTGATCATCCAACAGATCAACAACACACGTGTGCTTGTCATCTTTTGTTGCGCTCACTACACCGGTTGGCTTATGTAGCATCACATAAATAGGAGAGATGCATTGCAGCACTTGTCCGTCACAAACGATATGAGAAAACTCATTGATAGGGAGCGCAATATCTTTAGCGGGATCACCATTAACGATGACTCGCCCCTGCGCAAGCAAAAGGCGTACATGTTTACGATTTATATGGAGAGCGACGCTAAGAAAGCGGTCGAGTCGGCCCCGTTTAGACTGCACCTGTTTGTCCGTGATTCAGAAAGGGTTTCGTCAACGAACTATAGCATGAAGCTAGGCCATCACCATCTTCTCTTCTCGGCAAATGAAAGACCTCAAAGCAGTCGTATGGATGCAAAGCACACGACTGACAATAATGGCTTAATAAGCGATTCGAGTGCCAATGACTAATTAATCTTGGAGAAAACTTGAGGATTGAAGAAATGACTGAATATCAACATCTGCACGAGATAATTGAGGAATAAGCGCGGCAGCGACCAAAGCAACAACAACAGCAAAACGGACTTTACTTAACATCGATTCTTACTCTATTTTAATTCGTCATTTCTCGACCATAGCCAATTGAAATCTTTAAATGAACCATCAACTGTCAAAGCTGTGACCTAGACAACATTGCCCCTTATAAGTGTTGATCAACCGCACACTAAAGGTTGATATCGCACTCCAACCAAACCATTTTGTTCGTTTTTCATGATAAGCTAGCGCTTAACTCACATCATCGACGCTTCTGACAAGGTATATTTGCCGCCATGAACAAACTCAGCCGCAATGAAAGACTAACTGTTATCTTAAAACTGCTTAGCGCGCATAAAGTTTTGTCAAATGCGCAACTAGCCAAGCTTATGCAGGTCACCCCAAAAACGATTCGTTGTGATCTCGTCAAATTAGAGCAAGAGAAACAGGTCATTCGTACCCATGGTGGCGTTAAGCGTTCAGAGCAGTTTGACGCAGATAAGTACAGCCTAGATAGCCTTATGGCTCAAATGGCGACCGATAGGATTGAGTCAGACATCATCCCACAAGGCTTCAATGATGATGGAGTTAACCAGATGAAAAACAAAGTCTTTATTTTGGGTTCTTTCAATGTAGACATTGTTGCAACCTTAGAGCGATTCCCCCAGCCGGGTGAGACGCTACACTCACTTGGAAGCACAATCGGCGCAGGCGGTAAAGGCGCTAATCAGGCCTATGCCGCAGCGAAAACGGGAGCGAGTGTCACCTTTATGACCAAGATTGGCAAAGACCAGTTTAGCCATTTCGCCAAAGAGCATCTCGCGAGCACGGGAATAGATAAAACCCTAATCATCGAGTCAGATGATAAACCAACTGGGAATGCGTTAATTTACGTCAGTGAACAAGGTGGCGAAAATATGATTGCAGTCTATTCCGGCGCAAATACCTCAATTCAACACGAAGAAGTCGTGCAAGCTGAGCAGCATATATTGAGTGCTGATCTGTTTGTCACTCAACTCGAAAACAACATTGACGCTATTAAGCAAGCCATGATGCTGGCCCATCAACACGACGTAAAAGTTGTCTTGAACCCTGCGCCGTACCATGAACGAACGCCAGAGCTCATTCCCTTTGTGAACATGGTGACTCCCAATGAAACAGAAGCCTCTTTGATGTCGGGTATCGAAGTCACCGATTTAGCTACAGCAAAACAAGCCGCAATTAAAATCAACCAGATGGGAGTTGAGACGGTCGTGATCACCCGAGGTTCACAGGGCGCACTGCTTTATGAAAACGACCGGTTCATGGAAGTCGGTGCAATAAAAAGTGCCGTTGTCGATACGACTGGAGCTGGTGATGCCTTTAATGGCGCACTGGCAGCACAGTTGGTAAAAGGCAACTCACTGCTTGATGCTGCAAAGTATGCCAACGCATACGCATCACTTGCTGTAGAGCGAATTGGCGCAGCCAACATGCCTGATGCGAGCTTAGTAACGACGCGGTTGAACTAAAATAATTGCCAACACGCAAAAGGCTCCAAATGGAGCCTTTTCCACTAAATCACTTGAGTTACTTATCCGCTGTTAGTCTCAGATCAAATTCAATGAGTGCTTGCCGGTAAATCTCTAATAATCGCTCACTGTTGACCGTAACAGCCACATTTTGAGGCGAAGCAATTTCCCACTCATCATAATGATGGCTTCGATTGTCAAACTTCTGAATAGTATGACCAATCGCAGGCCCCTCGGTCACGACGCGAATCGGTCCCTTTCTCGTTGTAAACAGTTCAGGCTCGATAACATAAGCAATCGCCGACGGGTCATGAACATGGCAAGCTTGCATACCAACATATTCGGAATAAAACGCTAAATAGTAACGACTCACATCCCAAATAAATTGACCGACATCACCCGCATCGTCCCGAAGCTTATCGAGGTAAGGTCGGGTATAAAAGCTTTCTTCTGTCACATCAAGCCCAATTACGGTCACCGGCCAGCTGGCACCAAACACGATATCCGCAGCATGGGGATCATCATGAATATTGGCTTCGGCATATGGCGTCACGTTTCCACGATGCCCGTTGACCCCAAAGGCTCCACCCATAATCACGACTTCTTTCACCCAATCAACAATAGCCGGTTCAGCTTGCAATGCCAGGGCCAAATTAGTCAAAGGGCCTACCGCCACCAGCGTAATTTCTTTAGGCTCTTGCTTCAAAGAATCAATGATGTACTGGTATGCTGGACGCCCATCAACTGTCGCTTCTAGGACGTCAGGCACAGGCATATCACCAAAGCCTTTTTCACCATGAACAACAACGGTTGGTCCAACTGGATTTCGCTGGAGCGGCTTATCGGTACCTTGGACTATATCTGCTGACAATCCGAAATACTGCTTCAAGTACAGTGCGTTATGGGTCGCATTCTCAATGGTTGCATTCCCATATACTGTCGTAATTGCTTTGAGCTCAACCCCTGAATGTGCTTCTGCAAAAACAATTGCCATTGCATCATCGATCCCAGGATCTGTGTCTAAGATTATTTTACGTGCCATGCTTGCCATCCTAAGTCGTAAGCCAGTTCGCCGCCGAAGTGACTGAGTTAAGGTGAGGAAGTTTAAATAGTAATTGAATAAGCACAAAGCGTAAGTCAAAGAGGAAGCAAATGTGACCCGTCGTTCATTCACATACCGCAAACAAACATTTAGGTTCCATCTGCCGTTAGAATACTGGCAAGGGATGCATTCATAAGGACTCAGGAACCCGAAGCAGCACTGAGCGATGCAGACTGTTGTACTGACGTTTTCGATAATGCCGCTTGCAATAAACTCTGATGGGCGTAGTAATGAATTTGAAACTGAGTATCTTCAGATAGCAACTCGATACGATGCCAATACTTGGGGTGAGAAATCGCAGTTTCATGGGCTTTGATGATTAGCTCTTTATCCACCGCACCATCTTTTAAACCCACAAAGCGAAGCTCGCCTTGGTGAACTTGAATCTGTCCGTAAATTCCTGTTTGAGTCGTATATTTGTCCAGTAATATTGGCGGTACACTTTGTTTGTTAAATAGCGGGGTCGACTTAAACTTCACATAACCCTTAGGGACTAAAGACATTCCATCGCTCCTCAATCAGTTTATCAAACTCAAGCATTTACATATGCGGCAAAACCAGCGCCAAGCTACGCTGGTTGAAAAACAACCAGCACCTCAGAGGTAAAATATAGCGAGTAATGAAATGGATCTCCAATCCAATCCCAAATAACCTACAAATAATTAACACGCTTTCATCATTAAACCTTGCAGAAGTATTTACCAGTCCCTGATTAACCAAAGCGCTAATGAGCATCAACCTCTGATTAGAACGCTGATAACCCCGTTTGCGCGCGCCCAAGTATGAGTGCGTGAATATCATGAGTTCCTTCATAGGTATTCACGGCTTCGAGGTTCATCATATGGCGAATGACATGATACTCATCACTGATGCCATTTCCACCATGCATGTCGCGGGCAACCCGAGCAATGTCGAGCGCTTTGCCACAGGAATTGCGCTTAATGAGTGAAATAGCCTCTATGGCCAACGCATCTTTATCAAGAAGCCGTCCGGCCTGTAAACAGCCAAGCAAACCAAGTGATATTTCAGACTGCATATCGACCAGCTTCTTTTGGATCAACTGATTTGCGGCTAAAGGTCGACTAAATTGTTGCCGCTCTAGCGTATAATCCCGAGCAGCATGCCAACAATACTCTGCCGCTCCAAGTGCCCCCCACGCAATGCCATATCGCGCTTTATTCAAACATGAAAAAGGCCCCTTTAATCCACGGCCCTCAGGTAGCAGTGCAGATTCCGGCACCTCGACATTATCCATCACAATTTCACCAGTAACTGATGCTCTCAACGAAAATTTCCCTTGAATTTTTGGGGTGCTTAATCCAGCCATACCTCGTTCCAGAATAAACCCTCGAATTTGTCCGTCTAGCTTTGCCCACACGACAAAAACATCTGCAATAGGCGAGTTGGTAATCCACATTTTACAGCCGTTCAAACGGTAGCCACCTGAGATTTTCTCTGCGCGTGTAGATAAAGATTGCGGATCGGATCCGACGTCAGGTTCAGTTAACCCAAAACAGCCAATCCACTGTCCGCATGCGAGTTTAGGTAAATATTTTTGTCGCTGTGCTTCGGAACCATAAAGATAAATCGGATACATCACGAGCGAGGATTGGACACTCATGGCCGAGCGATAACCACTATCAACACGTTCAATCTCCCGCGCCATCAAGCCATAACTCACATAATTTGTTGCAGCACAGCCATACTTTTCAGGAAGAGTCGCTCCCAAAATCCCTAGCTCTCCCATCTCCTGCATGATTTCTGAATCAAAGGTTTCATAACGATTTGCCTCCAGTACTCTAGGCATCAATTTTTCAGCCGCAAAGTCACGCACGCTATCGCGCACCATTTTCTCTTCAGTTGTTAGCAAACTATCGAGTAACAAAGGGTCCTGCCAATTAAAATTAACTCGAGGCATGTGAAGGCATCCTATCTTCTATTTATTGATGTTAGAAAAGACATATCCCGCCGCACATCTGTATCAATTTGCGACCAAGCGGCAAAACACATCCAGAGATATGTTTGTGAATGCTAATATATTGCTCAATTTGAAGTCGTTTGTCATACCTTTTACTCAACAAACACTTTGGCAGCCGATAAATGCTAGCGACTTATCTGCACAATAAACTTTACACCGGCAGTTCATAGCATTCGCAAGAAATTCGAATACTACATAAGCTCAAATTAGGAGTGCTGCCGTCGCCAGCAATTCAGCACTCGATCACGAGATCCAAAGAAAAAATGAACAGATGACCGCTTTCGTTCGCTGTATTTATAAGGTCCAAATTTTTTGAAGAATATCCGCAGGCTTATGCTCGTTTTTCAATTAACACAAACTGTTCGACGGTTCAGGAAAACGAACAAAAAACACAACCAATCGACCACAGCCGTCATCTAGCTCCCAGCGAAATTAGTGGTTTGAAGATATCGATACATCACAATAACTCCAGAAAGCAGATTGATTTTTTACATCTAAAAGGGAACCCACGCCGTAAAGTCAGGGTAATACGCTCAACGTAATCGCAAATGTACCAAACACGCGAATTGCCTGAAAAATACAGCACGTTCCGCAGAATAAGTACAGGAAGTGCTCAAGAAAACTCAGCTTAGGCGTTCTCAAAAGCCGATGTGATATTCGATATTAGGTATAGACATCAACAAGATCGGCACGATCAAAGCTAGAGAACCGAAAGAAACAGTGGAAGTTGTTGCACCGGTTGAGTTAGGCCATCTTTCTAAAGTGAATACAGATATGAATACAAAACTAAAGTGGCTATTTCTATGCCCCGTCGCGCTACTTGCTCTGACAACATCGCTCACGGTCATCGCGACCTCTGCTGAGATTGATTCCAATAAGAGCGTCACCACACCGGCTTTATCCATAACCCCTCGCCTATGCATCAGCACACCCGAAGATCCGAGCTGTAATATCACGCTTACCCTGCAGTGGCCGACACTTGATGCACCAGTTTGTATTCGATCAACGGCAATTGAATCGAACAAATGGTGTACAGGTTCAGCTGAGGTTAAATCTTTGGCTGTTAAAGTCCGTACTCAAGAAGACATTGAATTCTTGCTTGTCAACGAGAACACCAATCAACAAATCGATGATGTGACGTTCAAGGTGACCCCTGTAACTGAGCCGCAGGTTAGAAGGCGCTACCGAAAACCATGGAGTCTATTTAAGTGAACGACAGTCACCCAACCTACCGTGTACTGCTAGTTGAAGATGATACCCGTTTAGCCAATTTGATCGTGGACTACTTAAAATCCCACGGCATGCATGTTGAATTAGAACGTCGCGGCGACACCGTCTTAACTCGCCTCATTAGCTACCGTCCAGATATCATCCTGCTAGATATTATGTTGCCAGGTACAGATGGCCTTACCCTTTGCGAACAACTACCAGATTACTTTTCAGGTCCAATTTTGCTGATGAGCGCTCTAGGAAGTAATGAAGATCAAATTAGAGGCTTAGCAGTTGGCGCTGATGATTACGTTGTTAAGCCTGTGGACCCAGCGCTGCTCGTTGCCCGAATTAACAACCTCCTTAAACGCAAGTCGATGCCGCTGCAAACTCACTCCCATTGCTTAAATTTCGGTAAGCTTAGCATTGACCCACATGCGCAAACGATACGTCTAGGTAGTGTAGAAGTTGATCTCACCGCCCATGAATTTGAACTGCTGTGGCTGTTAGCGTCTCAAGCAGGCCAAGTACTCAGTCGACAATATATATACCAATACTTATTAAATATTGATTTTGACGGCCGCGATCGAAAGATAGACGTCCGAATTTCACGTTTACGAAAAAAACTGGGAGATAACATCCAAACCCCTTTCAGAATTAAAACCGTCTGGGGCCAAGGTTATCTATTTGCACCAGAAGCATGGATGATCCCTTAAGCAACAGGTAACAAATTTCTCACCCTAGAAAGCGCTATTAAATTAGTTTTTAGGGTGAAACCCTACATATATCCCCTCCAGAAGTTGAGCCATGAAACGACTTTTTATTAGCCTTTATTTATTGG
Organism: Shewanella gelidii; assembly: GCF_014647855.1. Lineage (GTDB taxonomy): Bacteria > Pseudomonadota > Gammaproteobacteria > Enterobacterales > Shewanellaceae > Shewanella > Shewanella gelidii. The sequence continues at coordinate 520,720 of NZ_BMPZ01000001.1, forward strand.
TGAGCATCAGCATTATTAGTATTGGCTGGACTCTAGATAATATCTGGCACAAAAATGTTGATGAGAATATCAATCTAGATGCTCCACTCATTACACTCGCCCATGTACTAACTAAGCTACCCACTTCTGCACGAGAGCAATATCTAAGCTCACTTCCTAACAGGCTTAACATTCCCGTACGTTTAGTCGACAAAAATAAAGTGAGCCTAACTCATAACCAACCCCTTACTGACTATGAAGTTTTTACCGTTGTAAATGACGGGCAGCAATATCAATTTATCAACGTCGGCGAGCAGGTATTGATGTCTGGGCCAATTGATATCACCATCTACGGAAATCAACGTCATTTATACACACTGGTGTTTTTTCTCTTCATCGGACTTGCTGCATTGGCATGGGTTTGGCCACTCTCTCGAGATTTAAAAAAACTACAGCAACATGCGGTTCAACTGCAGCAGGCAAATTGGCATACTCGAACCGAGCTCTCTAAGAGTTCACAAGTTCAGCCTTTAGCGCGAGCCTACAATAATATGGCGCAACATATTGGCGCGTTGCTCGAAAATCAACGCCATTTATCCAACACGATATCCCATGAGATCCGTACCCCACTGGCTCGACTCAAATTTTCACTTGCACTGCTTTCCCAAGCGAATTTCCAACGTTCAGAATATAACCTGTCCAAAACTTACTTGGCTGGTATGACCCAAGACATCCAAGAAATGGAATCCTTACTACAGGAGCTATTGACCTATGCAAGCCTTGAAACAGCCCTGCATCACCAACACCAGCCCCTTGATTTACTTCGCTCGGCGAAACAAACAGTTGTCAAACTCCAACGTCATCACAAAATCCCCATTCGATGCAGAACTCTATTAAACAGTGCAGTCATCCTCGGAGAGAATCAACTCATTGAACGTGCCCTGCAGAATTTGATCTCAAATGCGCAGCGCTTTGCAAAAAGCCGTATTGATGTCTTTGTAAAAAGAACGGTTATTCAAGGTAAATCTTATTATCAACTATCAGTCATTGATGATGGCGAAGGTATATCTGCAGCTGAGCAAGCAAAAGTGTTCGACCCATTTTATAGAATCCAATCCCAGCAAAATGGTTCCACAGGCCATGGGCTCGGCCTTGCAATTGTCACCAGAGTAGCGGAGAGCCATCAAGGTTGGGTAAATGTTTCGAGCCGGCCCGGACACACACAATTCGTCATTACGTTACCTCAAATGAAAAGCTCATGAACCCAATATTTATCGGGCTCTATGCCATTTTTATAACGATTGGCCAAAGCAACTCTGATTAATCTTGTGGAGGGTCAAATTCAAACTGGGCATTGGCTTCAGAACGCGCAGTTAATACCTGCTGTTTATAGGCTTTCATTAACGCAAGTTGTCGACGACGTTTACGCTGTTTACACAAACGAATAACATCAACTTTCTTCGCATCAGTAAAATTAAGCCATTGCAGCCGTTCATCTCTGCTTCTTAGGCAGCCTTTACAATATCCGCGATTATCTGCTTCGCAAACCCCAACACATGGGCTAGGTATGTCAAAAAACTCTATCTGTTCCATAGCTTAACCATATACCAAAATTGTGCGGCATGACCAATTATTACGCAATTAAAGACAAGACACCCATTGCACAACAAACCATCAAACTGACTAAAATAAAGGTTAATTCGTGACGTTTTCGCTCAATTTACCTGCACGCACCATCTCATCAGCCAGCGAACACAAACATAGCTGTCGTAAGTAAAGGTTCGTCCTAAAAGCCTCCTTAATTAAGCTGCTTTTCAAAACACTCAATTCTTGATTCAGAGCAATATTTCAACATAAAAACCAAAAAACAAACAAATTGATCACATCTTGTACTAGGCAAAACATCCAGCATGCGGTTACTCTATGCCTATAATAAAAACAAGTTCGTCTATGAGCCGCCATCACTATGAACCTTTTTTATAAAACCATTGTGGTTTTAATATTTTGCTTTTCCTGCACAATGGGGTCATTCCCACTTCTAGCTGCAAGCGACAACCCCAAAGCTGACGAAATATTTGAAAAGATTATTAATGGTCATGGCACAAGTGACAGCCACTCACAAATGCTTAGCGAATTGGAAACACTCATTAGCAGATCTGACACCCCGAGAAGGATGCGCCTGAATGCGTTGAAATGTTGGGAGCCTGATATAAGCAATAATCAAGTCATCAATGCGGCGATTGCCTATGCTGATCAATGGCTACAGCATGATTCGATGGCACCTTACCCCAAATTAAAGCTTGAATTACTTTTGTGCAAATCATGGTATTTAGAACAAAAAAACGAAGTTGAAATTGCCATGCAGGGCTACAACCAAGCGGTTAAACAAGCCTATGCTTTAGAAGACAATCGACTTATTGCTGACGCAAGAAGCATCCGAGGAGAGCTATTTTCATTTCAAGGCAATTTTTCAGCGGCACTTGAAGACCTCATTACTGCTCAACACCTATATGAAAACCAAGAGCTTTCTTATTGGAGCAACTATAACTTAGGCTCAATTGCTACAAGCTACCGACGATTTGGCGATCCGCAAAATGCCATCCGCTACTTTGAACAACAAAAACAAGCACACTTAAAACGTGGTGAAATAGACATCGCAACAGGGATTGAAACTGAGATAGGATTTTCCTATGAAGAGCTAGGGGAATACGAAAAAGCACTTGAAAAACACCTCAAAGTATATCGAGCCGGTGAACAAAAAAAACTTGCTGAATTCGACATGGCGATTTTTGCTTTAAACGTCGCCGCAGCGCTCTTACGGCTCGAACGCACCCAAGAAGCCTTACAATACCTGCAGCAGGCTAAACCTCACATCGCTAGCGACCAAATCGGCTTCTATGGCGAGTTAAATATTTACTTAGCTCAAGCCTATCTCAATACGTCTAAACTTGAATTGGCGTTCAAACACGTGGTTTTAGCTGAAAAATCTCATCGGAAAAGTAAGAATCAGCGGGGCGAGGAAAGAGCTCTTTTCATTAAGAGTCAAATCTTAGGAGAAAACCAAGATTGGCAAGCCGCATATGACACGCAGCGACAACTATTCGAAACCCATAAAGCCCTGGATGCGAAGCAAGAATCTCGCCGTACAGCAGAAATCCGAGGCCGCTTTAACAGCGATAAAATGGAGCAAGAGAATCTACAATTGCTCGAGTACAAACGGTTAAAAGAGCAAGAACACATCATCACGCAACAAAATAAGTACCTTCAAGTCGCCGTATTGCTATTAGCTCTGGTCATCATCATTATTTTAGGGCTCTATTTGCTTAAGCAGTTCCGTCGTACTCGCACCCTAGAGGCTTTGGCGCTAACCGATCACCTCACCCAGTTGCCAAATCGACGTCATATTTATGTTCGCGGCGAAAAGGAGTTCGCGAAATCTAAAGCCAATCACACTGATTTTTCAATTATTTTATTTGATGCCGATCACTTCAAAAAGGTAAACGATATTCTTGGCCACGATGCTGGGGATAATGTACTCGTTAAACTAGCGCAACTCAGTGCATCAATGATGCGAAAAGGTGACATGGTAGGTCGAATTGGCGGCGAAGAATTTTTAATCTTATTGCGAGAAACGCCATTAAACCAAGCCCAAATTATTGCTGAACGTTTAGTGACTACCATCGCCAATGAAAATCTTGATGACATAGATCCAGGGTTTAGAGTCACGATAAGCGCCGGAGTTGCCGCTATAGACGGGCAAACAAACTTTAAAGAGCTAATGAGTCGTGCTGACCAAGCACTCTACGAAGCCAAAGAAGCGGGGCGCAATTGCGTGAAGCGAGGTTAATCCCGTTTGATGGCACGAGCCTTCTTGCTTAGGTCTTGCTATCATAGCGCCCCAAATACCCAGTGCAGCTACCAATGAGATGCTGACCATCGCTTAACCGCATCAAAATGGCGGCCTGAATAAGCGATGAGCTACTCGCTGACCCAATAAACTAGTGAACGTTCATTATGCCCCAGTCTGACCAATCACATCATCAGCAACGTCCAGTCTCTGAGCTACCTTCATCAGAAGCCAGTGTTTTAGCTAGGCTAATAAAGCAATGGGGTAATGAGCTGGGCTTTGCGCAAATTGGTATTTGTGATGTCGACCTCAGCGCCGAAGAACCAAAATTTCAGGCTTGGCTTGATAAACAGTACCATGGTGAAATGGCTTATATGGAAAGCCACGGTATGATGCGCGCTCGACCAGCGGAACTCCACACAGGAACGACCCGAGTCATTTCAGCTCGCATGAATTACCTCCCTCCCCAAGCCGGATTTGCAACGTCACTCAAAGCACCTTCGGTCGGCTACATTTCTCGATACGCCGGTGGACGCGATTACCACAAAATGATGCGTAATGGACTGAAAAAACTCGGGCAAAAAATTCAGTCACATCTGCAAGCATTGGGCTATGCGGCACCTAATTATCGACCCTTTGTAGATTCAGCCCCTGCGCTAGAGCGCCCGTTAGCAAATAAAGCAGGATTAGGTTGGACCGGTAAACATTCACTATTACTTAACCCAAATGCAGGTAGTTGGTTTTTTCTCGGCGAACTATTTATTGATATTGCTTTGCCGTTAGATATTGCGATTGAAGAAGCCTGTGGCAGTTGCGTCGCATGTATAAAATCATGTCCAACCGATGCCATTATTGAGCCTTATATCGTCGATGCAAGGCGCTGCATCTCCTATCTCACTATTGAATTACAGGGAGCGATTCCTGAGGAATTCAGGCCACTTATCGGTAATCGAATCTACGGCTGTGATGATTGTCAGCTTGTGTGTCCAGTTAATGCAAAAGCACCTTTAACGGAGCAAACAGATTTTCACACCCGCGCCAATCTAATCAACCCAGATCTGCTTGAGCTGTTTTCATGGGATGAAGCAAAATTTCTAAAAATAACAGAAGGTAGCCCAATACGACGCTTAGGACATCATCGTTGGCTGAGAAACATCGCCATAGCCATTGGTAATGCGCCAACTTCAGAGCCATTACGCCAAGCTTTACAACTCAAAAAACAATGCAAAGAAATCGACGCCATGGTGCTCGAGCATATTGATTGGGCCCTTGCTCAACATCAAATGCAGCTCGAACAAGGACAGTCCGCATTAACCAGAAAGACACAAAGGGTTATAAAAGCCGTCGAAAAAGGCTTGGTGAGAGACGCTTAGGATATTCAACAATTCATCAACCTAAGTCACTGCTTCCTATCTTCACAAAGCACTACAAAATAGTGCAGATTTCACTGAGCGGTTTCTTTTCCAAAGCATGCTCTGGAATCGTCGCATCTGTCGCGGGGTAACCTGCAATGATCAACATGTATGGTCGATCGTTGTCATTTTCACGTCCACACACCTTGCTTAAAAAGCTCATGGGCTTTGGTGTATGAGTTAAGGTTCCTAAACCAGCATGATGCAAAGCCTGAATTAAAAAGCCTGTCGCAATACCGACCGATTCATGCACATAGTAATTACTCTTTTGTTCACCGCCAGTGACATGATTGTCGGTTCGCTTTTTACTAAAAACGGCAATTAACCAAGGCGCATGTTCTAAGTAAGGTTTTTCGGCGTTCGTTCCCAGAGGCTTTAATGCTTCCAACCACTCCTCGCCAGCCCGACCTGCATAAAATGCTCGCTCAAGTTCTTCCGCTTGCTCTCGGATTTGAGACTTCACTTTAGGATCTTGAATGGCCACAAAATGCCATGGCTGATGATTTGCACCATTCGGTGCAGTACCCGCCGCCAAAATGCACTTTTCAATAATTTCTTGTGGTACCGCTTTATTTGAAAATTTACGTATAGAGTGCCGACGCTTCACTTGTTGATAATTGTCTTCAGCCCGTTGCAACATTTCTGACTCAGGGTATTCTACGAAATCATTTAATGGGTAATGTGCTTCAGACATGAAGTCTCCTACAAACTTTTCGGTGCAAACAAAGAGTAAACTCAACGCGAATAGCAATCTAATTTCAAAACGCGAGAAGACACAAAAAGCTAACAGCATAGCAACAACTTGTCTACTCCTCTCCTGTTCATTTGCGAGCTAAACTGAGGCGTCAGCCCACCAAGATAGCTCAATAAACAACCACCCTTATCGACAACACACACGCCAGCCACGCCATACTTTTGACTTACAATTAACTTTTTCTCATTAACAGCATGAAATACTGGATTAAACCATATATAATCGCGATCAATATCACAGTCATAAAATTGGCACCTTGCGCGATAGACTGATAGCAGTTACCCATTTATTCAGGAGGAATCATGGCTACTTCACGAACAACTCTGTTCAAACTCAGTACCATTTCAGCAGCAATTTTGTTAACCGCATGTACAACCACATCCCAACAAGGCGAAGTCTCACCTTATTCTGCCGCAGAGCTTGAGCAACGTAACCAAGCGCTACTAGAACGCGAAGCGGCCGTTGCCAAGCGCGAAGCAAAAGCCCAAGACGCGATGGTTCGCAGCAGTGCTGATGGTGAATTGCTACCACCAAATGCACAAGCTGGCGAATGTTATGCACGTGTTTGGGTTGAGCCTAAGTACGAACAATATACTGAACAAGTGCTAGCAAAAGAGGCGAGCCAAAAAATTGAAGTCATCCCTGCTCGCTACGAAACCGTTCAGGAAACTGTTGAGGTTCAGCCTGCTAGCTTCAAGATGGTCGCAGTGCCAGCCACATATGATTTTGAAACAGAGCAAAAGCTCGTAAAAGAAGCTGGCACTCAGTGGCTTGTTGACCTGAAAAAAGGAAGTGCTCCTGCAAGTGCAGAACTATTGAAAGCTGCGTCTGATCACGGCATCGACTTAAGCAGCGCGCAACCAGGTATGTGTTACCACGAACATTACCTGCCTGCGAAGTATGAGCAAAAGAACGAATCAGTTCTTGTAAGTGAAGCTTATGAAACTGTTGAAACGCTTCCAGCAGAGTTCCGCTGGGTAGAAAAGCGTATGTTAGTTAAAGAAGCAAGCACACGTATTGAGCAAGTTCCTGCACAATACGAAACCGTGACCGAAGAGGTTGTGGATGTCCCAGCGCATACGATTTGGAAGAAAGGTACTGGCCCGATTCAGAAAATTGATGAAGCGACAGGCGAAATCATGTGTTTGGTTGAAGTACCAGCAACATACAAAAAACTCAGTAAACGCGTTTTAGTCTCTCCAGCAACGACGCGTACCGTTGAGATCCCAGCTGAATACGAAATGGTGAAAGTCCAAGAACTGGTTTCTGAAGCCAAAGAGGTTCGTACTCAAGTTCCTGCGAAATATAAAGATTTTGAAGTCACTGAAAAAGTTGCTGACGTTTCATTTGTATGGCATGAAATCCACAATTTAGACCACCCATCTTCGACACGTACGGGTAATAAAATCTGTCTGACAGAAACCCCTGCTAAGTATGAAACGGTGAAACGTCGTGTGGTTGTTCAGCAAGCCGGTACTAAGCGCGTTGAAATCCCAGCGAAATATGAGTCGGTTTCTGTAACCAAGCTGGTTTCTGCTGCATCAGAAGTTCGCACTGAAATTCCTGCAGAATATAACACTGTCACCTTGAGCAAGATTAGCCAAGATGGCTTCATGGAATGGCGCCCAATTCTATGTGAAACCAACATGACTCGTTCGACCATCATGGATATTCAAAATGCCCTTGCCACTAAAGGATATAACCCTGGCAAAATTGATGGTGTTGTTGGTGGCGATACAATGAAAGCCGTCAATGCTTTCCAGGCTGACAATAGCCTACCAACTGATAAATATATCAATATCGAAACGCTAAAAGCGCTTGGTTTAAGCTTCTAAGCAATAAGCCCCGCCACTTTTAGTCACAGTAAACGCCCTGTACTTATGATAAAGTCAGGGCGTTTTTTATCGATAACAACACACCACAATAATGACAACCCAACAAAACTCACATCAACACTTTATGCTATTCAAACCCTATGGGTTTTTAAGCCAGTTTGTTCCAGAGACCCGTAAAAAGAAGCCACTACTCGGCGAATTACACAGCTTCCCTCCCGGTGCCATGGCAATCGGTCGACTCGACCATGATTCTGAAGGTTTATTACTGGTTACAACCGATGGCATGATCAGCCATCAAGTTCGCAGCAAGAAAATAGATAAAGAATATTATGTGCAGCTTGATGGCGAGATAACAGATGAAGCGCTCACCCGATTACGACAAGGAGTGACGATTGGTATAAAAGGTACGCAATATCAAACCCTTCCCTGTCGCGTTTTTAAACTAGACAATCCCCCATCGCTTCCAGCACGTGGGCGCGCAATTCGTCATGAGCGACATGGCGTCAGTAGTTGGGTTTCAATTACGATTAATGAAGGAAAATATCGCCAGGTTAGAAAAATGACCGCTGCAGTTGGCTTTCCAACATTACGCTTAATAAGAGTAAGAATTGGCAAGATAAACTTAGAGCAACTGAAAGCAGCGCAAGCAAATCAAGAATTATTGCCGGGGAGCGTTGCCCAGTTACAATCAGTAGACGTGTAGTTGCGACAAAGGTGCGCACAAGGTCTCGCCCATCAACTCCGTCGTCAGGCAACTTCTCGCTGCAACTGAGCCAAATATGCTCTCATAAACTTTGTTCGCTTTTGTGCTTCTTTTTTCGCTGACTCAGTATTCATCTTGTCACTCAGTAAAAGTAACTTACGATAAAAATGATCCAGTGTAAAAAGCTGATCATTCGGTGCCCTTTGCTCACAAAAAGGATCTTCGAGTTGGTATAAAGGCCGCTCGAGTGTCGTACTTACTTGAATACAGCGCGCAATACCGATAGCCCCAAGAGCATCAAGCCGATCCGCGTCCTGTATTATTTTCGCCTCTATGGTTTGTGGCGGGATGCCGGCACTAAAACTATGGGCAACGATCGCATGGTGAATCGAATCAAGATACTGCGCCGGATAATCAATAGAACTCAAAAAATCACAGGCACGCTGCGCTGCAATACGAGAGCTTAGATGTCGTTCAGGGTGATCCTTTGCATATGCAAAACAATCATGTAGCCAAGCGGCAGGCATTACGATATTGACATCTGCTTGCTCAGCTACGCAAAGATGCTTTGCCATCGCCACCACTCGCTGCACATGGGCAAAGTCATGAGCAAGATCTTGTTTCATCTCTAACTTAGAAAAATCAGCGATTAGATTCTCTTGTTCCATCTTGAATCCTTAATAACATCATACGAACGACCTAAATTCTAACAAGTCATTGAAATAAAAACGAATGATACTTAACATCTGACGCGAATCTGTTCTCTCGAATCATACCAAAATGGAGTTTTAAATGGACTTAATCCCGATACTTCGAACCACAGCTATCGCTTCGGCCTTATCAATTGCGATAACTGGCTGCGGTGGCAGTTCATCAAGCTCTGAACAAGAGCAACCCAGCTCATCAAGCGCAAATGTCGCACCAAGCATTTCTTCCACTGCCGTTGTCGCTGCTGTTGAAGATATTCAATACACTTATCAAGTCGCCGTTACAGATCCCGACGATGAAAATAATGGCACAGATCTGACGTTTAGCCTGATGAATGCACCAAGTGGTATGACAGTTTCAACAACGGGTCTAATTGAGTGGCTTCCAACGGAAGGCGTTCTCAACTCTGGTGATGTTACTATCTCAGTTACGGATGGTGGAGAAGATAACGCAGCCACTGCTAGCCAAACCTTTGCAATAGCGGTAACACCGGTAAATGATGCCCCGACTGTATCTGCCGTAATGGCCCAGTCGGTCGATGCTGGTGATACGTTTAACTATCAATTAGTAGTGAATGATGTTGATGATACTGATATTCAAAATGACATTAGTTTTGAATTGGTATCTGGCCCAGCTACCATGTCAATTAGCCCAACGGGGGCAATTTCATACCTATCTTCAGCGACTCAAACCAATGTATCCAATGTTGTGATTCGCATCGCTGATGGCGGTGAAGATAGTGCACAACCAGCCGATGTTGAATTCGCCCTCAATGAAAGATTCTTTCTGACACTATCTGGTACAACAGTAAACTACTTTAATGGTATACCAATCGAAGCGGGGCGTATCGAGCTTTCCAACGGTGCGGAAATAGTCGCCGAAGCAACCTCGAACAACCTAGGTGAATTTCAAACCAAAATTCAAGATACCAAGCTAAGTGAGCGGCTAACGCTCACCGCTGACGCTGCAGGTTATGCCGAAGCCGCGTTAAGTATGGCGCAAAACGAAGTGGCCCAGTCCCATCGATTATTGCTACAACCTGTCCACGGAAATGTTACGTTTGATGCAACCCAGGCGACCGATCTGAGTGTAGAGAACACAGTACTGGTATCCTTGCCAGAGAATAGTTTGGTCGACGCAAATGGCAATCCAGCAACAACTGCTGTCGCCGCTGAATTAACGATCATTAACCCTGCGATTGATATTGAAATGATGCCAGGGGATATGGTCACCACCAATCCAGCAGGTGAAACCGTGCCAATTGAATCCTTTGGCGCCATCACCGTGACTTTTGAAGATGAAAACGGAGCGCCACTGCAACTTGCATCTGATAAAACAGCTGTAATTAACATTCCGGTTGCAGGCACAACACCGCCAGCAACGATTCCTCTATATTACTATGATTCGGTCACAGGTAAGTGGATTGAAGAAGGTGAAGCCAGTCTAACCAATATTAATGGCGAGCAATTCTATCAAGGCCAAGTTAGTCACTTCACAACCTGGAATGCAGATCGCATCTATGACACCGTCATCATTAATGGTTGTGTAGTAGATGAGCAAGACACTCCACTGAATAATGCGCGTATTATTTCTGATGGTCGTGACTATCTTGGTCGCTCTACAACGTATTCAAACGATGACGGATCATTTAGCATACAGGTTCGGATGAATTCTACGATATTGCTTTCGGCAACGATTGGCTTTCAAAGCCGAACGGTAGAGATTTCCTCGCACGATATAGATACAGATCTAGAAGAGTGCCTCGTTCTCTCAGAAGCCTTAACCAAAATAACTTTAAATTGGGGAGACGAGCCCAGCGATTTAGACTCTCATCTAATTATTCGTAATGAGACCCAAGAGCTAGGGCATGTTTATTTTGCCAACGAGACGGTCACACTAGGTGAAAGTATTATCTTCTTGGATGTCGATGATACAAATAGCTACGGACCAGAAGTCATTTCAATCCCAGATTTTCCAGAAGTCGCAACTTATAGCTATTACGTCCACAACTACTCTGAAGATCCTGCTATGGAAGCAGAAACGACAAGGGTTGAAGTAATTTTTGAAAACGAGCAATACCTATTTGCCCCGCCTAGCGAAGACATTAGTTTGTGGTGGCATGTGGCTGAGATTGAAAAAACTGTCGATGGGCAACTCACTTTTACGCCAATTAACGCTTGGACGGATGACCCAACCCAAATTGAAATGGAGTTTGCTCAACCTGTATCCGCAGTTATTTCGAAACCTCAGTTTAATGCAATTGTGAAAGGGCTTATTAAAAACAAGTACTATAAACAATAACTAAAATCAATAACTTAAAATCAATAACAATGCTCTATAGAGCGACAAACAAAAAGGGCTGCCATTCGCAGCCCTTTTCATTTGAGTTGCGAATTTAACCTTGTTTGACCTTCCAACTTACTTGCTCGCCAGCAAAGAATGGCACAATCGGATTGCCATTTGGCAAAATAATTTGCTCTGGCACCGTCCAGCTTTCTTTGACTAAAGTGACGGTTCCAGTATTACGTGGCAAACCGTAAAAATCTGCACCGTGGTGACTGGCAAAGCCTTCGAGCTTATCTAAAATATTCAATTCATCAAATAGTTGAGTGTAAAGCTCTAGTGCACTCCACGCACTATAGCAACCCGCACAGCCACAGGCAGACTCTTTACGATGCTTTTCATGTGGCGCTGAGTCTGTGCCTAAGAAAAACTTACTCGAACCCGTCATCACCGCCGCCTGCAGTGCCTGCTGGTGAACATTGCGCTTTAAAACGGGTAAACAGAAGTTATGCGGGCGCACACCACCGACTAACAGATCATTACGATTTAGCAAAAGATGTTGCGGAGTAATGGTTGCCGCAATATTGCTAGGTGCATCGGTAACGAACTCGGCTGCATCTTTAGTCGTGATATGCTCGAATACAATTTTAAGCGTTGGCATAGCAGCAACAATGCGCGCCATATAGCGATCGATAAATGCCTTTTCACGATCGAAAATATCAATATGCGACTCCGTGACCTCACCATGAACCAACAGCAACACGCCCTCTTCTGCCATCACTTCAAAAATTGGGAATAAGGCATCTAGCGCTTTCACGGCCGCATCAGAATTGGTCGTTGCTCCAGCAGGGTAAAGCTTTGCAGCGACAACACCAGCAGCTTTGGCGTCACGAATATCTTGCGCCGTCGTATCATTGGTTAGATATAAGGTCATTAGTGGCTCAAAGTTGCTGCCTTGCGGGCGCGCTGCCAAAATACGCGCTCGATAATCTACCGCCATCGACGCGGTTGTCACTGGCGGCACTAAATTAGGCATCACAATCGCGCGCTGAAATAATCTAGCAGTGGCAGGAACCGTTTCCCCCAGCATATCACCATCGCGAAAGTGTAAATGCCAATCATCAGGCGTAGTAATGGTTAGTTGGTCCATGGGAAATCCTTAGTTAGTGCCAGCATAAAAATTGGGCGCTATTGTGCCTCAAATTGGCTTTGCTTCATAGGCTTGGAATAGGAACGCTGACTTTATCATGACAAAAAATAAAGGCATTCAAACATTTGAATGCCTTCATCAACGACAAAGCTCTTTTTGCCCTGCTCATTGCATCACTTTAGCTTTGATATTGCGCTGCAGTAATAAACTGATTAAATGACTCACACCAAACAATGACAGTATTGTATTCACTAGGGTCAAAGCCCTCAGGCAAGGTCACGGCAAAGTTTTTGAAAGTTTCAATATCCCCTACATCCACCATAGTCGACTTGAGTCGTTTAAAATCTAACTCAGTTTCAACAAATTCCTTAGCAAAATAAAGACGATAGTCAGGCCCTGGCGCTAGCTCACCCATCAAGGTCACTATATCTGCACTAATCGCAACCGTTCCCTCGCCCCAGTGCAGTCCATCACTATCTTTTAAATCTCGAACAAACTCAGTGCGGTACTCAGCAGCACCTGCAAGCTGGCGCACCTCAGTAACTGATGGCGCATCAGGCGCCGTTATAATCGGCAAGGTATAAATTCCAGCTGCAAACCCGACAAAACCAATAACACCATGGCTAAGCAGCAATAAAATGATTTTCCAAAACTTCATAGGAACCCTCAAAAATTCAAAAAGAAATTTGATAAAGCGCAGTTAATTAACAAGACCTGACGTAACCAACTTTCTTTTCAAATCAATAAAAAACCAGCCCGAAGGCTGGTCATATAAAATGCAAAATAGTTTCATCTTTAAAGGTCTGAAAGCTAATTATTAATAACTAGAGTGATTTCGTCTACTTTACGAGCACGCAAGGCAACAATTTCGCCCCCTTCTCCATATCCATCTGCGAGCGAGCCTTCACTTCGACGAAGCAATTCAACTTCAACATCGCAGCTTTGCTCTCTATCTAGATCCTGTATTTCATTTAAAAATGCAGTATTCAGGTTGACGTTGTAATTCCCATCGTCAGCTGTCATAAAATCCTTTGCTAGTGCCACAGTGCCACCTGTAGATGTGCCACAACTAACACTTACATTAACTTTCATTTCACTATCAGATAATGCAGAGTTCCATTGCACACTCAATGGTGTATCAGAAAAAATCCTTTGTTCTTCCTCTGGCTCCACTATATCAAAAGCTAAAGGCAACTCCACATTCGAACCTAAAATATCGGGTTCTCCATTTCTATAAAAATCAATGGTAAACAACGTCACTTCCCGTGTTACTTGCACATGGGTTTGATAGTCAATATCTAGAAAATCAGTATCATGTTTAAGTTCACTGGTTTCCCCATTCACAGTAACTTCCAGCTTTTCCCCATCAGAAAGCTCAACGTTAGTACCGCTAAAACCTCCTACATTCAGTTCAGCAGTTACTTTCGCAGTTGGCCCTGCATTTCTATCCTCTATCTTTATTGATGCCCACAGCGCATTATTATCAATATTATCGGACTCGGTTGAACTCAAACAACCTGAAATAGCGAATGGTACAATCAAAAAAACAGTACATTTTTGAATAGACATAACTTAATTCCTTGTTATCTATACATGGGATATATGAAAGGCACGACTCTATTTTCATACTTAACGCATACACTAAATATTAGGCAATTGATTTTCAATACTCTATTGTAAATTCAACTCAAAATTTCAGCAGACCCCACAACAAAAAAACCAGCCCGAAGGCTGGTTTCTAATGGCTAGCTATTCGCTCTACAAATTTAAGTCTGTGGGCGCAGTGCAGGGAATAGAATCACGTCACGAATCGTGTGAGTGTTTGTAAATAGCATCACCAAACGGTCAATGCCGATACCTTGTCCAGCTGTTGGCGGTAAGCCATGTTCAAGTGCTGCGATGTAATCTGCATCATAGAACATCGCTTCATCGTCACCAGCGTCTTTGGCATCAACTTGCGCTTTAAAGCGGTTGTCTTGATCTTCTGCATCATTCAGCTCAGAGAAACCATTTGCCACTTCACGGCCACCGATGAAGAACTCGAAGCGATCAGTAATAAAGTGGTTATCATCGTTGCGACGAGCCAGCGGCGAAATATCTGCAGGGTAACCAGTAATAAAGGTTGGCTGCATTAATTGCGGCTCAGCAGTCTCACCAAAGATTTCCTCAAGCAATTGACCACAGGTCCAGAAGCTCTCCACTTCAATATGCAGGCTCTTGGCTAGCTTACGCATAAACTCAACGTCTTTCACCTCTTCATAGGTCATAGACTGAATTTCAGCATTGTCAGGGTTATATTTTTTGATTGCATCCAGCATGCTCAAACGCGCATAGGGACCACCAAAATCAACCGTGTGCTCACCGTATGGTAGCTGTGGCGACCCACAAAGCTCAACTGCGATAGAGCTCAACATCTCTTCGGTCAAGTCCATCAGATCATTGTAATCTGCATACGCCATATAGAATTCCATCATGGTGAATTCAGGGTTATGACGCGGCGATAGGCCTTCGTTACGGAAGTTACGGTTAACTTCAAACACCCGCTCAAACCCACCGACAACCAAACGCTTCAAATATAACTCTGGCGCAATACGTAAATACATTTCGATATCGAGCGCGTTATGATGTGTAATGAAAGGTCGAGCTGACGCGCCACCAGGAATGGTGTGCATCATCGGCGTTTCTACTTCCATGAACTCTTTTTTGACCATGAAATTACGAATCGCAGTCACAACTTTAGAACGCATCACAAAAGCATTACGAGACTCTTCGTTCACAATTAAGTCAACGTAACGCTGGCGGTAACGAGTCTCTTGATCTTGCAAACCATGGAATTTCTCAGGTAAAGGACGCAGAGCTTTGGTTAGTAGCTGATACTCTTCCATGTTGACATACAAATCACCCTTACCAGAAAGGTGTAATTGACCGGTAACACCTATAATGTCACCAATATCTAACCCTTGATAAGTTGCTTTCAAATCTTTTTGAACGGGTTTGCCTGCATAGGCTTGGATACGACCACTGACGTCTTGCAACACAAGAAATGGGCCACGCTTTGCCATAATTCGACCCGCGATAGAGCGCTGTACGCCCATCTCTTCGAGCGCTTCTTTGCTATATTGGCCATATTCAGCCTGAATATCCGCAGCCTTGTGTTTTCGATCGAAGTTATTTGGGTGACCATTCGCCGGACAGTTTTCGCGGATGTGCGCAAGTTTGGCACGACGCTCTGCAATTAGCTTGTTTTCATCTTGAACTTGTTCAGTCATCTTCTTCTCTCGTTACAGGCCTGACTTCAGGCTGGCTTCAATAAACTTGTCCAGGTCGCCATCAAGGACGCTCTGAGTATTACGGTTTTCTACGCCGGTACGTAAATCTTTAATTCTGGCATCATCCAATACATAGGAGCGGATTTGGCTACCCCAACCAATATCAGACTTAGCATCTTCTGCAGCTTGTTTATCTGCATTTTGTTTGAGCATTTCAAGCTCATATAATTTAGCCTTCAGCTGTTTCATCGCTGAATCACGGTTTTTATGTTGCGAGCGATCATTTTGGCACTGAACAACCGTATTGGTCGGTAAGTGAGTAATCCGGATCGCGGACTCAGTTTTGTTCACATGCTGACCACCTGCGCCCGAAGCGCGATAAGTGTCGACACGCAAGTCAGCAGGATTGATATCAATCTCAATGGAGTCGTCAATCTCTGGGTAAACAAACACAGAGCAAAATGAAGTATGGCGTTTACCGGAAGAATCAAAAGGCGACTTTCGTACTAAGCGATGGACACCGGTTTCGGTTCTTAACCAACCAAAAGCGTACTCACCGGTAAACTTAATCGTTGCGCCTTTTATTCCTGCGACATCACCATCTGTTACTTCTATCAATTCAGGTTTGTAATCGTGGGCTTCGCCCCAGCGCAGGAACATGCGCAACACCATATTAGCCCAATCTTGAGCTTCAGTGCCGCCCGAGCCTGATTGAATATCTAAGTAACAATCGGCCGTATCATGTTTACCAGAGAACATACGACGGAATTCAAGCTCCTCTAATCGCTTCTCTAGTTCATCAAGCTCACTGCTGGCGTCATTGAACGTTTCTTCATCGTCTTCTTCGACGGCGAGTTCAACTAACCCTTCGACATCTTCTAACCCAGAATCCATATCATCAATGGTTTTCACAACGGCTTCGAGTGCAGCACGTTCTTTACCCAACGCTTGGGCATTCTCAGGGTCATTCCACACTTCAGAGCTTTCCAGCTCACGGCTTACCTCTTCTAGACGCTCTTGTTTTGCGTCATAGTCAAAGGTACCCCCTCAGGAGTTCTGTACGGTCTGACAGCTCCTTGATTTTGAATTTTACCGGATTTACTTCAAACATGTTTTTTCAACTTGTTACGATTAATCGATTTGCAAGGGCGGCATTTTAACCTATGCCATCATTGAAACCTAGGCTCAATTCAGGTTTATGCTGAATATTTTTGCAAATAATTATAATCCCTAGGCACACAATTCCCTTGAAGAATTGTCTCTGGCTACCCTTTGGAGGACAGAATCAATAATGACGCTTAAAAACGAATAATATGGTTTCATCTCAACTATAGAGCATCTCCCGTGCACGACAGTTTGGCCGAAGAATTAGTCCATTCAATATTTGGCTATACTTATAACTATGGAAACCCGAGATGATATTTGCTGCTATCACGAAGACGAGGGCTTTTCGTGTAGCGAGCCAGCCGGAGATTCCGGTCTTTGCTACTGGCACGACCCAAGAATAACTAAAAATCGCCCTGACGATGCTAAACGCCTTGAAGCTTACGCCCAAAGTGGCGGTATGATGCGCGGACTCGCGTTAAAAAGAGCAAATTTAGCAGGCATTGATTTAGTCAAACATCATTCCAAAACCGGTTATGACATGAGTTTCTGTGAGCTATACCGTGCCGATCTTAATGGCTCTCACTTATTCAACCTCAATCTTGAAAATGCCAGCCTGATGAAAGCCGATCTTCGTGAAGCCAATATTCATTGTGCAAATTTATTAAACTGTAATTTATTGGGTGCGAAATGGCGCGGCGCAAGAATAGAGAACATCAAGCTTGGACAACGAATAAAACAAGAAAATCTCGCGATTCAAGCACGACAAGTCGGTGAAAGGGATATTGCCAAAGACTACTTTGAGCAAGCAGAAGAGATCTACCGTGACCTTCGTAAAGCGGCAGAAAAAGAAGGGTTGTTTACTTTTGCAGGACATTGTTTACGTCAAGAATTGGTCATGCGACGTCAACAAATGCCTAAATTTAGCTGCGCTCGGGTTCTAAGCAAAGCGACCGATCTGTTTTGCGGCTATGGAGAAGCACCATTGCGAGTCATTGTTTTCTCTGCTTTGTTCATCCTCATTTGCGCAATCCTTTACCTCTTTACTGGGCTCAAGTTCGATGGCACCGTTCATGTATTTTCAGCACAGCACGACCTTGCAACTAATGTCTCGCTATTTTTCAACTGTATATACTATTCGGTCGTCACCTTTACGACCTTAGGATATGGTGACTTTACGCCCATTGGATTAAGTCGTGCGATTGCGGCAATGGAAGCTTTTACTGGCAGTTTTACCATCGCATTGTTTGTTGTGGTATTTGTAAAAAAAATGACGCGCTAACAATAATAACATCGGGGAATACAATGATTGTTTCAGCAACAATATTGAACACAATACCCACATAACAAGTGCGTATATATGTACCCAATTAGAGATATTTAGTCACCCAAGCCAGTTTAACAAGTAAGTCACATATACTGCTGACAAAAACAGCAGCACAGCTCAGACCAGTGGGCTCCTAGCGCAAAAACGCTGAAATACTGGTCAAACCAGAATTTGTAATCCATTGATTTTAAAGGGGTCAAATATCAGACTTTAGTCTAATATTAACTTAAATGATCTAGATCACATATAAATGCATGCTAGCCAGCTTAAACTGCACAATAGGCCGAACATCTGTGAATACATCTGCAAATTTAGTGAAAACTTAAACAGCATTCGCTGCATGAAAAAACACCGTAGGTATACTCTCTTTATTCTGCCTTACCCTACAAGCCAAAAATAGCTCATTGCAAATGCAAGCAGTTAAGAAATAAATGGCACTGAACCGAAATAAAGGCCTCGCGATGATAGATATCAAAATCGATGGCAAGTCGCTATCTTTAGCGCAGGGTGACAACTTATTAAAAGTTGCTACTACTGCGGGCGTAAGCATCCCTAGTCTATGTGACTATTCCCATGATGCTGGCAAACAACACTGCAACTTGTGCCAAGTCCAGATTAAAAACAACGATGGCAGCGAACGCTGTGTTCGTGCTTGTGAAACACAGGCAGAGTCGGGCATGGATGTGATCACACAATCCAGCTACCTCAGTAAAGTTCGTCAAGCCGCTTTGAAAGAAATCTTGAGCGACCATTTCGCCGACTGTGAGGCTCCTTGCCAAACCGCATGCCCTGCAGGAGTAGATGTACAGTCTTACCTGTACCATATTGCCCAAGGTGATCACAAAGAAGCAGTCAAAGTCATTAAAGAGACTTTGCCGTTGCCGCTTTCGATTGGCCGCGTTTGCCCCGCATTTTGTGAAACCGAATGTCGCCGGGGCTTGGTTGATGAGCCAGTTGCGATTCGCCAGCTCAAGCGCCATGCCGCAGACCTTGATTTAAACGATGCTGACACCTATGTGCCACCTAGAGCACCTGCGACCGGTAAAAAAGTTGCCATTATTGGAAGTGGCCCTGCTGGATTAAGTGCGGGTTACTATTTATCAAACAATGGCCATGAGGTCACGGTGATTGAGTCTAGCCCTAAAGCTGGGGGCTGGCTTCGATATGGTATTCCTGAATACCGTTTGCCAAAGGCCATTCTAGATAAAGAAATCGAACTACTCACTCGTAACGGCATGGATATCCAAACCGGCGTCCGCCTCGGGCGCGATACCAACCTCACCGAGCTTGTCGCGGATTACGATGCCGTTTGTTTAGCCATTGGCGCACAAAAAGCGGTGCCTATGAATTACCCAGGAAGTGACTTAGATGGCTGCTACCTTGGTGTCGATTATCTGCGCGACTATTGCACAGACCAAAAATTAGTAACGGGTAAAAAAGTCGCCGTCATCGGTGGCGGTAATACAGCGATTGATTGTGCTCGTACCGCATTACGCGCAGGCGCAGACGTCACGCTAATCTATCGTCGTGGCCGCGATGAAATGCCCGCAGAACCATACGAAATTCATGAAGCAGAAGTGGAAGGCGTTAAATTCCATTTCCTAACCAACCCTGTTGAAAACCATGCCGACGAAAATGGCCGGGTAAGATCGATAACGCTTGCCAAGATGGCTTTAGGCGAACCAGATGACTCAGGTCGACGCTCTCCTAAACCCACTGGTGAAACGTTTGAGCAAGAGTTCGATACAGTGATTCCCGCGGTCTCTCAGCAAGTCGACTTAGAGTTTCTGGAACAACCAGAAAACCATGTTACTAGTGGCGAGCTTGCCCTCACTCGCTGGAAGACATTCCTAGGTTGTGAGCAAACCATGTCTGCGGGTGTCGATAAGCTTTTTGTTATTGGTGACTCGCGCACTGGACCTGCGACCGCTGTGGCTGCAGTTGGTGACGGTCGTAAAGCTGCTATCGCCATTGAGAAACAACTCAAAGAAGGCTTAACCTGTAATCTAGAGCCCGCTGAATTCAATTCGATTAAAGCAAAGAAAACGGCATCTTTATCTGTAGAGTTATACCCTGAGGTAAAACCGACACCACGCTTAAAAATGCCTGAATTAGGTGAATTACGCCGAATTATGGATTTTGCGGAAGTCGAACTTGGCTTTATTCCAGATGAAGCCATGAAAGAAGCTGCGCGTTGTCTTGAATGTGCTTGCCAAGCAAATACAGATTGTAAACTGCGAGATTACGCCACCGAGTATAAAGTCGATGGCATGAAGTTAGATCAGAGCCAAGCGCGTAAATTTAAAGTCGATGATAGCGCGCCGTTTATTACCTTTGATGCTAACCGCTGTATCAGTTGTGGCGCCTGTGTTGAGGCATGTCACAACCAAAGTGGCCATAACGCAATTTGCTTTGAGCGCGATAGCTATCAAGCCCTGCCCCTATCGCTAACGGCGAATGAGGAATTACAGCGCACTGCACCTCGTGTAGGCTTTAAAGCGTCAATGGATGATAGTGATTGTGTTCAATGTGGTAATTGTGTTCAAGTCTGCCCAACTGGCGCACTGGTTGATGCTCGAGATAAGACACAAGGTCGCACCATTGAGTTGAAGAAAACGTCAACCGTCTGTACCTATTGCGGAGTTGGCTGTCGTGTTGAGCTTCATGTGGATGAAGCCAAAAACAAAATTATGCGTGTAACCGGTGATGACACATCACCAGTCAACGAGGGGATGCTTTGCGTTAAAGGCCGCTCAGGATTTGACTTCTTACAAAGTCCGAAACGCTTGACAACACCGCTTATCCGGAAAGATGGCGAGCTACAACCTGCAAGTTGGGATGAGGCCGTTGAATATATCGCGACTCGTTTGACCAAAACGAAAGCAGATTATGGGTCCCATGCGATTTCAGCCTTGTCATCGGCCAAAGCAACAAACGAAGAAAACTTTGTATTACAGAAGTTTATTCGTAATGTTATCGGTACTAACAATATTGATCATTGCGCACGACTATGTCACTCCTCCACGGTAACAGGCTTACGCGCAACCGTTGGCAGTGGTGCAATGACCAACGATATTCCAAGCATCAAGCAATCCGATCTGATTTTCATCCTCGGTTCTGACACGACCTGCGCACACCCGATTATCGCATCCCATATTAAGAATGCGATCCAAGAACGTGGTGCTCGCCTTATGGTTGCAGATCCAAAGAAAGTCGGTATTGCCGATAGTGCTGAGCTTTACGTTGCCCAAAAACCTGGCACCGATGTCATGTTGCTCAACGCCATCATGCAACAAATTATCCTGAATGATTGGCATGACCTTGATTATATCAATGCCCGAACGCAAGGATTTGCGGCGCTAAAAGATGAACTCCTTAAAGAGGACTACAGTCTAGAAAATGCAGCGATCATTACGGGAGTTAGCGAACAAGACATTGCCGCAATGGCACGCATGATCGGTACGGCCAAGAAAACAGCTATCTACTATGCAATGGGAATTACCCAGCATACTTCTGGCCATGACAATGTCACCACGATCTCAAACCTACAATTAATTACGGGTAACCTCGGAATTGATGGCGCAGGGATTAACCCATTACGTGGCCAAAGTAATGTTCAAGGCGCATGCGATATGGGTGCGCTATACAACTATTACCCGGGCTACCAAAAAACGAACATCCCTGAACATAAGGATGCCTTTGCCAAGGCTTGGAAAAATGACAACCTTGCAACGGAGCCGGGCTTCTCCGCGACGGAAATGATGCATGCTGTCACCCAAGGTAAACTCAAGGCTCTCTATGTCATGGGTGAAAACCCAGTGCTGAGCGATCCCGATCAAGCACACGTATTAGAGGCACTCAATCAAATAGAACTCTTGATTGTCCAAGATATCTTTATGACTGAAACTGCTGAGCTTGCTCATGTGGTTCTCCCTGCTGCTGCATTTGCAGAAAAGCGTGGACACTTCACGAATACCGAGCGCCGAGTTCAACAGCTGCGCGTTGCCATGCAGCCGCCAGGTCAGGCTCTTGAAGATTGGAAGATTATCCAAAACATAGCAAAAGCTATGGGCGCAGATTGGAACTATCAATCTGAAAAAGATATTTGGGCCGAAGTAAACCAAGTCACACCCCAATATCGCGGTATCACATGGGAGCGCTTAGAAAATAACATCAATGGTATCCAATGGCCTTGTCCTGATGAAAACCACCCAGGAACCCCGATATTGCATGTTGATGAGTTTATTCGCGGCACGGGGCAATTGAAGCCTGTAGGCTATCGATTACCTGCGGAAATGCCGGATAAAGATTACCCACTAACGCTATCAACTGGGCGTCTACTTGAGCAATTCCATACAGGTACGCTCACACGTAAAACGCCAGGGCTTGATCTACTTGCTTCACCAAAAGTAATGATTTCAGTCTACGATGCCGAAAAATTGGGTGTAGGCAATGGCGACATGCTTAAGCTCAGTACGCGCCGTGGCGAGATTGAGATTGCAGCCTTTGTCACGAAGCGCGCTCAAATTGGTGTGTTATTCCTGCCCTTCCACTTTGCAGAGTCCGCAGCAAATAAGCTAACGATTAACGCCTTAGATCCGGTGTCCAAGATCCCTGAATTTAAGATTTGCGCAGTTAAAGCAGAGAAAGTTAAACCGAAGCAGCAAGCAAGCTAAACCGTAAGCATTGATGTGATCACGTATCACACCATGAACCCATAAAGAGCGGGCAAAGGTATTCACTTTTGCCCGCTTTTTATGGGTTGAATATCCGACTTAGCGAGGTTTCAAAATCTAATGTGTATAAACAAAGCCACCGTATAAATACTTGGTCGCTTCAGCACCGAGTACCAGCACTTTATCTCCTTCAGCTAATGGGTAAGATGCTAACATCTGCGAAAAACTAACCCAGATCGCTGCCGAGCCAAGATTCCCCATATTTTTTGCATGATTGATAATTCGATTTGGCTCAATATCAAGAGCATCGGCCAGCAACTTATCGATATGGCCATTGGCTTGATGGGGTAAAATGTACTTGAAATCATCGAGATGATAACCACGCTCAAGCACCGCTTTTAGCCCAAGTTCAAACAGTTGGCTGCCTTGAGCTCGCACGGCTTCGGTATCATGACTAAAGCGCGCCATATTTCCGAAACCAATATTGTGTGAGCCACCATCGAGATAAAACCCCGGCTGCTTTCCTTGACCAACTTGCCCCAAGTAAATATCACTTAACCGCTGACGCCCACCATTTGCCGGTGCCAAAACGACTGCGGCAGCACCATCCCCCATTTGCATCAAATTCACAAGCTGCTCTGAGTTCAAAAACTCTTTGCTCATTTCACAATAGACAGATCCGGTTTCTATCCCCGTAATCGCAAGGTAATCACTGCCTGCCGCCGCAAACGCTGACGCCACTTGCAGCCCATTCGCAAAACCAGTACAAGCTTGGCGAAGCTCCAAATAGGGGCCTGCAAAGTTCAGCTTATCAGCAAGCCAAGCAGCATTTGGGGGGACTTGAGTATGAGGCGTACATGTATGACTGATTAAATAGTCGAGTTGAGCGGCTTCTAAGTTGGCTCCTTGAAGCGCTTTGCGCAAGACCTGAGCCCCTAAATCAATAGCCGTCGGAGAGGGCTGACTGCGAGATTTTGATAAATCACGCACCCAATGCCGCTGTTGAATCCCCATTTTATGCGCAATTATTTTTGCTTTTCGAGCATGGAAAAAACCACATTGGGTTTGCAGCATATGATACAAACTTTCATTGCTAATAGACTCATTGGGTAACAAGTAACTATGTGATAAAAGTGATAAATCCTGCGGTGCAAATTTTACTGCCATTTTGCCTCCAAACGCTGAAAAACAAGATTAAGATCAATCCCAAGCTGAGTAAAAGTTTGTTCAAATTCGCTCAATAATCTAAAGAGTGCGGCGAGAATCAATTGTTGCTCTGCAACAAAATCCTGCTTAGTCGCACCAAGAAGAAATGCGTGTTGTCGGCTGACATAGACATGTTTTGCTTCATCTTTTTTAATCAAGCCACATAAACGAGCAAAGGGATGGTGAGCGCCTAAATAGCAATGCTCTACAGCTTGCATTAATTGCGTCACACAAGCATCAAGAGTAGAAATTCGCACAAAATGCTGGCTTAAATTATCTGCTCGCGCCAAGCTGGTATAAAAGCGTTTGGCTTTTCGTTGTGCCTGCCGTTGTAATGGCTGTTTGGGTAACTGATTTAACACATGCTGAAGCGCCAGATCATGGTAATACTCATCCAACTCGACCTCTTGCAAAGCTTTCATACTATGTTGGCATTGATGCGCCAGCCGAGCCACTTCTTGGCTGAATACCAATTGCGCTGATTGCTCGCCACATAAAAGTAAGGGAATTAGTACCGACAAGGAGTTTTGCTCAGCCGAACTATACATTTGAAGGTCAACCCCTTCGGTTTCCATCCAGTCAAGAATTCTTAAGTTGTTCTTTCGCGGTGCCAGCGCCGATCTCGCTGCTGGGGCAGGAAAACACCTCGTGTTTACATGTGCGTTCACGACTCTCTCCCCATATATCGTCTCATCAAACTTGTAAGTACATACACATCAAACCACCATGCTAGGACTAACGTCATACATGACAGTAAACTCAAATCAAAAATTGGCTTAAACTCTGATACAAAGCCAACGGCTAGCCCCACGACCAAAGTCATAGAGGTAAACGTTAATGCCGGAAGACTTGGAAAAGATAACGGCTGTTGAAGTGAGTCGGGAGATGTAGGTTTAGCGTTAAGAGTAATATGCAATGTATCATCTACAATAATACCGATAATCATTCCCATCACGACCGCGCTACCTAAACTGATGTCACGACCAAGCCAGTACCAAATCCCAAACACCCATAGTAGCGGTAGTGCATTCGCGAGCAGTGCTAAACCAGTCGACTTCCAGCACCGGGTCACCCATAACACAAACAATAAAGACAGTAGCAAAGTTAATCCAAATGAAGCCAACATGCTTTGACTATTCTCGATACTTAAATGCGCGAATAACATTTGATAGCCAAGCGCCTGACTCACTTTCAGCTCAGACGAGTCCACATTATTCTTTAACCACTCCTGGATCTGAGCTTCAAACGAAAGTAATTCTGATGCATCCATCGGAAGTAAAAACACACTGACAACACTGGCACTTGCACTGTGGTTCACTTCAGTGGCTAATCCAAGCGCTGGAACCGAGTACTCACGAAACAGCCGCCTAAATTGGCTGGCACTCGCACCGGACGTTTTGAGCCAATCAGGCAAACTATCCACTCGAATCACTTGAGGTTGTTGCAGCAAATAGCGGCGAAACTTGTTGGCAAATTTAATGTATTGAGAACGGGTCACGCCCATTGCTTTTTGAGTATCCAGTTCAAACATCACTTGATTGACACCAAAGAAGCCATCATTAAGCGCGGCCTTAGAGCGGCTGAAGCTACTATTTTCTGGAAAATACCCAAACGGGTCGTCGTTGACTGATAACTGACTCAAGCTCATGGCACTGAGCAGGGTTAAGCCAGCCATCAAAGCAAAAACGTAACGATTCAGTCGCCCACCATTTAAATTGGCCAATACGGGAAATAACCCTTGCCAACGGACTTTTTGCACTCTTTGAAAGGACGCAATAACCAGTAACAGGCTGAAATTGAGCACAAAATTAACAACAACCGCAAACGCTATCATCAAGCCAAACCCCTGAATGGGGGGGGACGGACTGAACATCAAACATGAAAAGCCCAGTGCTGTCGTCATCGTGCCACCCAGCAGTGGCATTATGTTCTCCTCAACACTCTTCTTCATTGCGGCATGAAATGAAAACAATTGCTGATTAAAACGCGCCCATGAAAAATAAAGGTGCACTGCGTAGGCAATTGACAAGCTGCCAATAATCATGGGGACTGCCGCACTTATTGCAGCCAATTTCAATTCAAAAATCACCGCAAATGCAATTGTCAGCAGTAACGTCAAACTTGAGTTCACTACGATTCCAACTAACCACGCACGGTGACGCACTGTGGCAACAAGCATCATTCCCAACACAAAGGCTAATCCGGGTAAAAACCAGCGTAAGTCATGCTTTAATACTTCCGCATATTGTTGATTCAACGCATGGCTTCCAGAATAAAAAACTTCCAGCGTGGATGACTGCTTTTTCCAAGCGCTAATTACAGCATCAATATCTTCCATATGACGCTGCACTAGCTGACTGTTGCTCCCCTGCAGTGATTCCAGCGTCATCGTTAGCTTTAACAATACTTTTTGTTCATCCTCACTAATGAGCAAAGATTCTCGAGGATGCTTTTTATAAGTAAGTACTGCGGCTTGACTATCTTTAAGATCCTGTATTGAAACGATCGATTCAACAAAAGGCAATTGCTGCAATTGCTGTGAAATTTCGGTGAGCCGTGCTTGCAAAGGTGCTTGCCGCCAAGAACGAGATTCTTGTAATACGATAATCAGCTGACTGGTTTGATAGTCAGACTCAAAAGACAAGTTTTGCTGAAATCTTGGGTCAGCCTTAGAAAAATAACTTTTAAAACTTGCATCAAATTGTAATTGGCTTGCGATCATAAAAGCAGCGGCAAATACCACCGCCCATAACAGCAGTACCCAAACTCTCAAAGAGATCAGTTTTTCGACTATCACGATGGCATATCGGGGGATCTCGACGCGCATTTAAAACCCATTCTATAAGCATTGCTAACAAATAGACCTGAACAGATGGCGTTGTCGTTCAAACAAATTGCCAATTTGTTGCAAAAACCATCTCCGGCGTTTAAAAGATACTCAAACACGTGAAAGTTACGCTTTTTCAGTAGAAAAATGTTGACTCAGAACGTCAAACCCTATTTAATTGCCCCCGTCGCCCGAATAGCTCAGTTGGTAGAGCAGAGGATTGAAAATCCTCGTGTCCCTGGTTCGATTCCGGGTTCGGGCACCACTTTTTACTTGGCTTTATTGAGAGTCAATAAAAATGGACGACAAATCGGATTCAGATGCATCGCTCTACTGAGCAAGAAGTTCAACTCTTTCATCTGCATTCACTGAAGGCCTCGCTAAGCGAGGTTTTTTTGTGTCTGAATTTCGATAAATCAACATCCTTCCATCAAACACCAGTTCTTTGACCAAGCAACAACGGGGAAGACAAGTCAATCAAAGCACACGCTGCCAACTCAAATCTAACCCTCCCATTAGCAAGTATATTTTTTATCTTCGTATTTAAACCTTTTCTACCCTTGCATCTGTCTAATGTTTTAACCTAAGCACAAATAACCACGGACATGAAATGAGGAAGCACCTGAGGTGACGACTAAACTCTCAAAGGACTGTGAATCAAAAGTTGACGAGCAATTACTTGTGGCGCAAGCGCAACAGGGAGACAAGGCAGCTTTTCAACAGCTTTATCTTCGTCATCAAGGACGAGTTTACGCTTTGTGCTATCGACTAAGTGGTCAAAGCCAGCTCGCTGAAGAGATCGCACAGGATTGCTTTGTTCGCCTATGGCAAAAATTGCCTTTATTTCGTGGTGACAGCCAATTTACAACATGGATGCATGCATTAGTGGTTCGGCAGGCACTCAA
Source organism: Shewanella gelidii (assembly GCF_014647855.1). GTDB lineage: Bacteria > Pseudomonadota > Gammaproteobacteria > Enterobacterales > Shewanellaceae > Shewanella > Shewanella gelidii. The sequence continues at coordinate 548,705 of NZ_BMPZ01000001.1, forward strand.
TAGCGTGAAACAACATAAAAGTTTTTGGGCACGATTCTTACCAATTGAAGCCTCGCAGGCACAAAGTTCAGGCAAGGAACATAATTACGATGGCCTAGACAAGCTCATCGTACGTTTACCCGAAAGAGCCAGAATAATTTTTGTCCTACATGCTATTGAAGGGTATCAACATAATGAGATTGCAAAACTGCTAAACCTCGCACCAGGGACCAGCAAAGCGCAATACCACAGGGCAAGAAACCTATTAAAGGAGATGCTGTCATGAGCGAAGACAAATTAAATGACTTGATAGCTCAAACCCCAAAGACCCTCACACCAGCCAAAGATCTATGGCCAAATATTGAGGCACGACTTGATGTTGTCGATAACGCTCCCCAGCAAGGTTCTTGGCCAAAGCTGATGATTGCTTGTTCAATGACCCTCTTAGCGGTCATTGGCTTGTTGAATTGGCAAGGCCTGAACATCAACAACAACCAAGACAGCACCTTAATAATGTTGGCTCAAATTCATGCGCAGCATTTGCAACAAATCGAGCAACTACAACAAGCGACAGCAACACAGACGGTTGCCCTGCGCGCTGGGGACCAGCAATTGAAAAGTGCACTCGACCCTCACAGCCCGTGGTTTGGTGCGATTGAAGAGTTACGGCAAGCAGCACAGCTTTTATATCAAGCATTAAAAAACGACCCGCACGACAAACAGTTATTGCAACTCTGGCTATGGACCCATTCTCGAGAAATCGAATTGCTCCAGCAATCACAAGAACAGTATCTCAATGGCAAAATTGATTTGACGCCAAAGCCAACGAATCATATTTAAAATGAAATGACTAAGGAATGACCCACCATGATGACAAGTTTAAAAAGTAACATCGTATCGCAGGCAAAGGCGATGCATCCGATACGATCGCTTCGCGCCTTCAGCCTGCTCGTTGCGATCAGCTGTTGCGGACCACTCATGGCACAAGAAAGCATTGATGAGTCAATCAGTGTCTCAGAATCCCCCAAAGTGAAACTTAAAGTTGAACGAGGCCAGGTCACCATTAAAAGCTGGGACAAACTAGAGATCCAAGTCAAAGGTGAGCTAGATGAACTCAGCGAAGGCTTTATCTTGGTTCAACAAGGCAATCAAGTCATGATTGAAGATCAGTTACCTCGTAAATATAACGGTAGTAACAGTGATGGCTCGGATCTAACCATCTTTCTGCCTCGCCAGCTCAAGCTCAGTGCAGAGGGCGTATCGACCGACTTTGAAGTAGAGTCTCTCGAAGGAAAAATTAGCATTGATACAGTCAGCGGCCAATTAGACGCAAAAGAGCTCTCAGGCAAGACCCAGCTTGCAACGGTTTCAGGGGATATCCGCAGTTATCAACTCAACGGGAAAGTTCGCCTTGAGAGTGTGTCAGGAAGTATTCACGATAGAGAAAGCACTGGCGAGGTTCATTACCGACTTGTGAGCGGTGACTTAAAGGCTCAATCAGCCGCGAAACGAATCGAAGCCGAATTAGTCTCCGGTGAACTCGAGCTGGTATTAGATAAGGTCAAGGATCTCGATGCTAAATCAGTCAGTGGGGATATGGAGATATCTCTCAATCAACTTGAATCAAGCTTACGCTTAAATACGGTCAGTGGAGATATGGACGTGACGTTTGCGACTCTGCCAGATGCACAAATTGACTTTGATGGGGGTCCGAGCGGCAGAATTCGCAATCAACTCACCGAAGACAAACCTAAAAAATCTAAATATACGTCAAGCCAAAGCTTACGGTTTGCCGTAGGCTCGGGAGAGGCAGATATTCGCATCAACACGATTAGCGGCACCGTCAAATTGCAAAAATAAGACACGTTCAATGCGAACCCTACCCATGGACGTGAAGTCACTATTTGATTGAGGCGATCTCGGCCTCAGTCAAATACCGCCACTCACCAAGCTCAAGTTCGTCATCGAGCTCAATTTCCCCAACACTTTGCCGGTGCAATTCCATCACTTTGTTACCAACAGCCGCAAACATGCGTTTCACTTGGTGATATTTGCCTTCGCTAATCGTTAACCACACATTATGGCTATCAATCAATTCAAGTTTGGCAGGTTTCGTCAATCCCTCTTCTGAACGTAGCTGGATCCCAGCTTTAAAGTCTTCGACTAACGATACATCGACGCCATCAGCCAGGGTTACACGATAACGCTTTTGGCACTCTTTTCGAGGTGAGGTTACATTGTGCGACCATTGGCCGTCAGATGTAATGAGCACTAACCCTGTCGTATCCGCATCAAGTCGCCCAGCAATATGCAAGGTTTCCGGCTTCTCTATATCTAGAAAATTGATCACCGAGGGATAAACCTCATCCACGGTTGAACAAATTGTATCCTTAGGTTTATGGAGCATAATATATCGCTCACCTAATGGTGGTATTGCAACACCATCTATACAAACCTCCATATCTGCAGAAACCTTAAAGCTCGCACTTTTGACCATTTCACCATCACAAGTGATCTCGCCTTGGCGCAATAATTTTTTGGCAATAGAACGAGTAAGAGATGTATTTTCACACAAATATTTATCAATACGCATCGGCTAGTTTCAGGCTCGCAAATATTAAAGTGGCGCCATTATAAGACATGACCAAAAAAGACCAACAATTGCTTGCTATCTTTTCCCTGCTGGGATTAACCTGATGACGATTTTACTAGATGGATTTGACTATGAATGCTCTCGATCACTATCAAAAAATGCTGGCTAGTCTTGAATACAACTGCCTCGACCCACAAATCCAAACCATATGGCGAAAACAGCAGCAATTGAATCGCCTAGCAAACCAATCTGCCGATGATGACGTTGACCCAGAACTTTTGCCTCATAAGTCAGCATCTGCGCTGATAATGAAACCCTTTACGATAAGCTATGGGCTGCACGTTTATATTGGTGAAAGGGCATTTATCAATACCAACTCAACCTTACAAGACAACGCTCCTATCCATATCGGTGAAGAAACCATGATTGGACCCAATGTACAGATGTACACCGCAAATCATTCCCTCATTCCTTCAGAGCGAGTGGCTGGTATTGAAATCGCGAAACCTATTACTATCGGCAAACGAGTATGGATTGGCGGTGGTGCAATCATCCTCCCTGGTGTTTCGATTGGCGATGAAGCGGTCATCGGTGCAGGCGCAGTCGTCACTAAAAATGTTAGCTCTAAAACCGTTGTCGGTGGCAACCCGGCAAAAGTCATTAAACACTTGGATTGACACTATGGCCACCTAACTAGAGCAACTCAATTGGGCATTCACTTCTCACTTTGAGCGACCAAGAAAAGAGCGCTGCTTATAGCCAACGCATAACAATCCCCACAAAACAACTTTACTTACAGTTGTTAATCACGCACCTCCTTCGCAAAGCTTGTGTAAATAACACCTTCCACATACCATAGGCTGTCAAAATTGCGGTTACGCAATTTTGAGCATGGGCCGAGCCCTCCAAAGTATGATTCTGTGTAACATCGTGTCGACCATTGAAGTGAGAGATATCGAAAAAGGCAACAATTCGGTTATTGCCGTTTTCAATATTGATATCAATGTCAGCAAAATAATAACAATACACAGTACCTAAATATGCGAGTCCAATTTGGACCTATACATCACAAGGAATCAAGATGAGAAAACTAGTTATTGGTGGTATTTGTGCCTCCATGATTGCAGGCCTTAGTGCTTGTAATGATGATAAACCTGCGACTCAAACCGCAGCACCTAAAGCAGAAAAAACAGCAACTGCAGCTGCGGTGACACAGGCGCTAACTTCTGGGATCGACTTTGCTAATTTTGACAAATCCGTTCGCCCTCAAGATGACTTTTACCTTTATGTCAACGGTGGCTGGATCAAAAACACTGAAATTCCAAGCGACAGAACCAGTGCTGGTGCATTTTATGATTTACGTGAAAAATCAAAAGATGACGTCAAAGCAATTATTGAAGAAGTTGCAGCAAGCAAAGACCTCACCGAAGGCAGTGATGAACAAAAGGTTGCTGATCTATATCGCTCGTTTATGGATACAGAAACCTTAGATAAATTAGGCATTCAGCCAATCCAAGCTGAATTAGACAAAATCGCCAAGCTTGACTCAAAAGCAGCCTTGGTTGCTTACTTTGGAGAAAGCCAAGTGCTTGGCGGCGGCACTCCAATGGCATTTTACATTGGTGTAGATGCAAAAGAATCCAGCCGCTATGCCACCCATATTTGGCAATACGGTTTGAGCCTGCCTGACAAAGACTACTACTTTAACGATGCAGAGCGCTTCGTTAATATCCGCCAAGCATTTGTTGCCCATATTGCCAAGATGTATCAGCTCGCAGGTTTCGCAAACCCAGAGGCCAGTGCAGAGCAGGTTCTTGCGCTTGAAACTGAAATCGCCAAAAATCATTGGGATAAAGTTGAAACCCGCAACAGCACTAAGCGTTACAACAAGCTAACACTCGCTGAGCTTGCCGAGCTCTCACCAAACATGAATTGGGATGGCTACTTTACGGCTCTAGGTGTTGCAGATCAGTCTGACATCATTATTAACCAGCCAAGTTATATTCAAGGGCTCGATAAGGTTGTTGCTGAGACTAAGCTCGACGTGTGGAAAAACTACATGCAGTGGCAATTGCTAACCCACTTTGCCGGACAGCTCTCTCAGCCACTGGATAAAGAAAACTTTGAGTTTTTCTCTAAAACCTTAAACGGCCAGGCTGAGCAACAGCCACGCTGGAAACGCGGTGTTGCCACCGTCAACGGGCTTCTCGGTGAAGTGGTGGGTAAGGTCTATGTTAAGCGTCACTTTACCCCAGAAGCCAAAACCCGCATGCAAACTTTGGTTGAAAATCTGCGCGGCGCCTATGGCGACAGCATAGATAACCTTGACTGGATGAGCGACAACACCAAGGTTGCCGCAAAAGAAAAATTGGCTAAATTTGATCCCAAAATTGGCTATCCTGAACGCTGGGAAGACTACAGCAAACTAACCATCACTGCTGACGATTTAATCGGCAATGGAATTCGCGCGAGTCAATTGCAACATGAAAAATCGCTGGAGAAGCTAAGCGGGCCAATCCGTAAGTGGGAATGGCATATGACGCCACAAACCGTCAATGCTTATTACAACGCAACCATGAATGAAATTGTATTCCCTGCAGCAATTTTGCAACCACCGTTTTTCAATATGCAAGCGGACGATGCAGTGAACTATGGTGGTATTGGTGCCGTAATCGGCCATGAAATGGGCCATGGTTTTGATGACCAAGGTGCAAAATATGATGGCGAAGGTAATCTGCGTGATTGGTGGACAGAGCAAGATCTAAAAGAGTTTGCCGCCCGCGGTAAAGCCTTGGTGAGCCAGTACAACGATTATGCGGTATTTGATGATCTGCACGTCAATGGCGAGCTAACACTGGGCGAAAACATTGGTGATTTATCCGGTGTAACGATTGCCTATAAAGCTTACAAAAAATCGTTAAACGGCAAAGAAGCACCCGTGATCGATGGCCTAAGTGGTGACGAGCGCTTCTTTATTGGCTTCTCGCAAATTTGGCGCGCCAAAATAAAAGAAGAAGCAATGCGTAACCGCGTGGCAACAGATCCCCATTCGCCAGCACATTTCCGCGCTGTCGGCGCTTTGTCGAATATGCCTGAGTTTTACAATACGTTTGAGCTAAAGCCCACGGATAAAATGTACATTGCCCCCGAAAAACGCGTCAAAATCTGGTAACTTTCCAGCGTAATTTTTATTCGTATACAAGGCCCAGCAGATGCTGGGCTTTTTTATTGCAAAATATCTAACATTAACATTTCGCTAACAGCCAGCTATGATATAGACACAAGCATATTGGTCGTATAGTTCAAACACGCCCTACCTTTGGAACAAAGGCTTTAATTGCTACCTGAATGTATCGCTTGTATTCGCAACCCAATTACCATTGCTTAAGGATTTGCTTTGAACAAAATTGCGCAGCACTTCATTTATTCTACTTTTATCTTTAGCCCGAGTTTGCACGCGGCAACGACCGAACAAGAGCCATCTCAGCAACATTTGTTCTCCAACTTAGGTTCGCAAGAACAGGCTAGCTTTATATACCCTAACGAGCACCAAACGCTATTCATCGGCAATACGTCAACATTTGGTTTAGGCGCAGTCAACTCACCCCAAGTAGAGCAACAATTACAAGAAGCTAACGAAGCAGATGTGAACAGCTTGATAGAAAAAGATTGGTGGGGAGCCTTGGCTGAAATAGGGACAATCTTATTGCTCGGCGAAGTACTTTACCAAGTTGGCGAAAGCACGATGGAAAAAGATTTTGATTATGATGTCGAAGGCGGTGCACTCGAATATTTCCATGACAGGTTATTTACTAAAAAGTATTGGAAACTCGATGACAATGCAATGAGTATGAACTGGGGGCATGCGTTTGCTGGTGCGCTCTATTACCAAGCATTTCGAAACTATAACTTTAATTACTATGAATCGACACTTGCGGCATTTTTAACCTCAACCACTTGGGAAGTTTTTGTTGAATATCAAGAAGCCGTCAGTATCAACGACCAAATAGTGACAACTTGGGGCGGTTCAGTCCTAGGCGAAAGCTATTTCCAAATGGCAGAAATGCTCGCTCATAAAGAAGGCTGGGTCCCTACGACGTTTGAAATGCTTTTTAATCCCTCTCAAGTCGCTCGAGGTTGGTTCGACGCACAAAGCAAACCAAGATTTAATCGCAGTAAAGTCGTTGATGACCTATCCGTATATACAGGGGCAATGCACTCCAGCAATGATACCCGAGACTTAGACAAGTCCATTCTAACTCTGGGTTTAGATGCCAGTATCAATAGCATGAAAGGTAACTACGATAGTCTGTGGGGCACACCAACATGGGTTGAAGTTTCTATGGAAATGGGGCTCTCTGAAGCAGGCGTTGAAGATTGGCAAATGTCGAACAAACTGCTACTGGGGGGCTACAATAATTGGATCAATCAAGATGACCTCAACCCAGAAGCTTGGCAGCAACACTATTTTATTGGCCCAGCAACTGGTGTCGAGTACGCTAGCTTTGGCGAAGAGGATGACGAAGATTTTTACGCAGTAGTTAACTTATTGGGGGTTACCATGGGTGGCGAGTGGCAACAAAACCAACTCTCACTCTCAATTCGGGGCGATATATATGGTGATTTTGCAATGGTGAAGCCGTTTGCAACACAAGGTTTAGAGAATTATCGCGCAACCTTTTGGAACTCAAAATCAGCACTCTGGGAAAACGGCTACGCTTACGCATTAGGACATACGCTCAACCTTGAATTTGAAGCTAAATATCGGGATATTGCATTTGGCCTATTGGCTAAATCTCATCGTTGGGACTCAATAGACAATAAAAAAATTGAGCGATTTACCGATTGGAACCCCAACCGAAAAGACCTGGACTTTAAAGATGAGCGCGATCGCTATCAAGCGTACCTCAAGTATGCAATTTCAAAACAATGGACACTCGGTCTACATTATGAAGAGATCCACCGAAGTGGTGAGTTCTTTGGAATTGATTTTCCTGACTTCTATGCCCAAGCCGATGACGTTGAATCTAGAAGCTGGCTACAGTTAGATTATATTTATTAACTTACGGAGTGGAACGCTCTAAAAAAGTTAGCATAAACAAAGGTTAAATTGATAAAAATCAGCTTTTAATATGCTCATTAATGGGCATAATAACGGCTATACGCAATACGGGTACTGTTAAAGGAAATATAGGAATGAACGCTGAATTGAAAGTCCGCGATATCATGTCAAGCCAAGTGGTATGTCTTAGCGATCAGGCCAGCCTCAAAGATGCACACCTCTTAATGCAAAGTCGCGGTGTCCGACATTTACCCGTCATTTCAGAAGAAGATGGCTCTTTTGTAGGCATTGTCACCCATAAGAAAATGGTTGCTAGCGTCATTTCGTTACTGAACAAATATGGTACCGGTGCGTTAGAAAGAAAGGAGCGCTTTGTTCCCATCAGCGATATCGTTGAAACAGAAATTCAGCAGCTCAATAGTGACCAAGCATTATGTGACGTGGTTGATTTATTTATTGGCAACAAACATGGCTGTTTACCCGTCGTGAATGAAAACAAAAAAGTCGAAGGCATTGTCACCTCATCAGACTTTATTAAGCTTTGTGCGAAGCTATTAAAAGACGCCTAAATCCAGCGTTATGAGTTAAAGTTGAAAATCGTTTCAACACACAATAGCAATAAATCGATGGCGACTGTCTGCAGTGGCCTCGTTTACCGCTTCAAAATTCATTAAGCAAGATTGAATAGCATCACCTTCTCTTGATTCATCCGCAATAACAAACAAAAACATGATGAATGCCTCGTTTATTTTCAAAATAATTTTGAAACTAACTTAGGCATCGTGCTGGTTTTTTAAAATGAAATAAACGTTACACTGGTTTGGTCAACGATTTATTAACCTTAGCACTGCAGGAGTATGCAATGAGCGATGTTAGTTTCTTAGCTAAAAAGCGATACACTACCAAAGTATTCGATGCCAACAAGAAAATTGATGCAGAAAAAATTGCTGAAATTAAAACGCTATTGCAGTTCAGTGCATCCTCGGTGAATTCGCAGCCCTGGCATTTTATCTACACGAGTGGCCAAGAAGGCAAACAAAAGATCGCTCAATCAACGACGAACTATGGATTTAACACCGACAAGATTATGAATGCATCCCATGTATTTGTTCTTTGCACACGAACCACAATCGATAATGAGCACCTACAACATTTACTTGAACAAGAAGAAAAAGATGGTCGTTTCGCAAACGATGAGGCCAAAAGCGCACAACATAAAGGCCGGTCTTTCTTCGTCAATATGCATCGAAATGAGCTCAAAGACGCACAGCATTGGATGGAAAAACAAGTCTACCTTGCCTTAGGCAACTTATTACTCGGGGCAAGCGTTCTTGATATCGATGCGTGTCCAATTGAAGGCTTTGATGCAACAACATTAAATCAAGAGTTAGGACTAAGAGAAAAAGGCTTATGCGCCTCTGTTGTCGTTGCTTTGGGTTATCACGCCGAAGATGATTTCAATGCACAACTACCTAAATCAAGGTTGCCTCAATCAGAAACATTTACCGAAATCTAACCCCATCGCCAATCAGCCGACAGACGCTTGAATACCCGTTTGTCGGCGAATAATCTCCGCAAACAACCTGCAATTTTAACATTTCAATGTATAGTTAAATTTAGATCTTCACAAATGGCCCCAGATGCATGCTACTCAAACCCGAACAACCCGTGATAGAAAACAAGTGTGCTGAAGTCACAAAAGGTGATAACCCGCTGATGTGGCCGCTGCTCAGTGTGCTGCAAGAATCCAACAAGAGCTGGAAAGTGCACCATTTGGCCGCAGAATTGCAAAATAAAGGGCTTATATCCGATTTAGATAGTAATCCAGAAAAGAACTTATTTAAGCGCAACTTTCTATTGATGAACGCACTATATGAGCTACAGGAAGTGTTGCAACCCAAACAATGGCTTCAAGTACGCGCAATGGACATTTTTATTTGCCATGTCACGCCAAGCAATACTGAATTACTGTTAGCGCAAGAAGCATCATTACGCGAATACTATTTGGACTGGAATAACTATGACACTAGCGCTAATGTCGTCCGTGAATTGCTCGATTCGTTTTGGAGCAACTATCAAAGTTACATAGGCGTAAACCCCAAGCTCATGAACAAACAAAAAGCGCTGCGAACATTTGAACTAGAAGAAACAGCAAGCAATCGCGATGTGCGCAGACAGTGGAGAAAACTAGCCTTAAAATGGCATCCTGACCGCCATCAGGGGAACGCAGAAAAATTTAGGGAAATATGTCAGGCTTGGCAAACCCTAAAAGGTGGCTTTTAAATCTCTAAAAATATTTCAAATGTATTTAAGCCGCATTTAAGAATCCCCCTTTAAGATATGCCCTATTCATCAGGTTTTTAACAAAACCTTGTTTATATTCGGCTTTTCAAATTTTTAGTTTGTTTAAAGGAATTCAGCTTGTTTAAGAATATCACCTTAGCATTGGCCATCACATTCGTATCTTTTACTAGCTACGCCGCTAATTTTGTTGAAGGCATGCATTATGTCCAAGTGACAGAAAAGCCCGCGACCAAACAACCGAAACTTACCGAGTTTTTCTCATTTTACTGTCATAACTGCTACAACATGGAAGCTAACTATATTGCTGACATTAAAGCCAATTTGAATAAGAACATTCAATTTGATACCAAGCATGTTGACTATATGAATAGTGAAATTGGCACCGAAGTGATGCGCTCGCTCGCTGTCATCAACCACCTAAAGTTAGGTAGCACGATGAATCAAGCAATGTTCGCAGCGATACAAGGTGAAGGAGCACAGCATGGACATAACCATGGTGCGCCAGGTGATGACCACACGCCAAAGATCAATAATCGAGATGAAATCAAAGCCGTATTTAAAAAATATGGCATTGATACTGAACAGTATGATGCCATCGCGGATAGCCCTGAAACAGATGCAAAACTCGCTTTATGGCGCTCGCAGCAAAGAGAATTTTATATTGATGGCGTACCCAGCTTTGTTATTAACGACAAATACAAAGTAAATATGGATAGCATTCGTACACTTGGGCAACTTATAGATCTAATTAATTTCTTATCACTCAAAACTGGCTAGCAACCTGAACACACATTCACCCTGCTAGCAATTGCGAAGAACCATGACGGCGTCTCCAACTCCACTCATGACTCCAAGCAAATAAAAAAGCGACCTGAAGGTCGCTTTTTTATTGAGTCACCTGCGCCAGTACTGCTTGCCACCTCGCCATCACGCGCTGCCATTCCTGCCGCCATTCTAAGTTCAATTCAAGCGATTCATTAGGCGACTTCGACGTAAAGCCTTTTCGCACGCCAGTTGCACTCTCTTGCAACGACGACAACGGCCTGAGTGCTTGAGACCCGCATATATCTCGCTGCTCAGCGTCGAAATAATTTCGAATAGTTTCAGCAATTCCCACTGCAGTTAACTCATCTATGGGCTCGATGCAGGCATCGGAGAACATTCGTTTTTGATCGATCAAACCATCGACTTGACTACAAAAAACAAGCTTTTTGGCCGCCACTGATTCGATACACGTTAAACCAAAAGGCTCCCAACGGGATGGAATAACCACAGCGTCATAGTTGATTAATAAAGTAGGAATATCCGCTTGGCACCCAATGAACCGAATTTGAGGCAAATTCTTACTCTGCGCACGAAGCTGCTGGTTTAACTCTCCGTCACCCGCAATATCCAGTTCAATGGGCAAATCTTGTAACATTGCCATTGCATCAATAAGCAAATCAAAACCTTTTTGAAAAGCAAAACGGCCATAGGCAAGTAACCGAATCGGTGAGTCTAGATTCGTTCGAGAGCTTGGAACATGCGCAAACGCGGAGACATCTCTGGCTTGCCCTGTCAGGATCAGTTTATCGGCAGACAACAATCGACATTCAAGCATCCAAGAAGCTTGTTCTCGTGAGACAGCCAACACCCGATTTGCGACAAGGTAGCTGCATTTCAACATCATTTTAAATCGCCAAGGCGATCGCACTTGATGTGTCATAAAGCCACGACAATAATGATGCTCTTGTAGAAGTATTGGGGTATGCCAATTGACCAACCTAAGCGCAATCAACCCAATTAACTTTGCCCATGAGCAAGAACTATGAACACAAATCACATCTGCATTAAGCTTCTTAATTCTGGCCGACTTAAAATTGAAAAGTTGAGTGCTGAAGCAAAAACCTGCTAATAGTTGCGAACGCTCAAACTCTGCTAGGGCAACCATAACGCCGCCTAAAGCAACGTCATCGACAAGGTGTAAGACTCGAGGCTTGCTCTGCTTTGGGGTGCAGGATACCAATAGAAACTCCCATCTAATCAAGACTCTTCTATATTAAGAAGCCTTTAAAACAGAAGTAAAGGAATTTAGAAAAACAGATGCAAGCGTATTGCGACGATAGGGAATACTAGTGACGAATAAAATCAGCGACGTGCAAGCAGGCGCAAATAAAATGTAATATTAAAAATCCGATAAACCCTTGTGCAAATGCAACATGGTATCCACGCCACAGCATTGCGTCAGCAGTCCCTTGAGCCAAAAACCAAAAGGTTCCCGTCAGGCCAGTAGCAAAAAGTAGCAGCATGCCTATTCCCTCAAGCACACTATATAAACCTTTGCCGCCCGCAACGGGGATCTTCCCCTTAGCGCAACCAATGATATCTTGCTTTACTTGTGAGAAATCGCCAGCAAGCCAAGTAAAATACTGACGCCATTTACCACGTATACAATTACGAATTAAGAAGGTGGTTGATAAAACTGCGGTCACTAAGCCTAAGTAAACATGGCTTGTATCCCAGATGCTGGCATTGTCGCGTAATGCGCGGCCAATCAATATCCAATTACTAGTGATTATTAAATAACTGGTAAGCAACAACAAAGCTAGATGTTGAAGTTCACTTAATCGATTTAACCACACTCTAACCATAGCTATGGCACGTCCTAATTTGCTTGCTGATGAAAGGCTTCGGCAAGTGCATCAACCTTTTGCCAATCCGTATATTCTACATTGGTATGCAGTTCAGTTGGCCCTTTATTAACCCACATAATGAAACGAATGATATTTCTATCCATCGGTCCATAGCCCTGATAGTTGAGATTACCGCCTAACACCTCAATTTGAGCGGGGCGCCAGGTCGTTTTCTGTAAAAAAGCCTGCATATAAGGGTTGGTTTCAGGGGTGTTTTTTTCAGGCTTTCGTGCCACAAGGCTAACCGCAAAAAAACAATTCGGTTTGGCCTCTAATTGCGCTTGATTTCGACTGATAAACTCATATACCGCTGGGTTGTGCTTCCCATGGCGAATACTGGCACCTATCATCACCTTATCAAAGCCAGCTAAATCGGGGTTGTCTTGAATATTACATAGCGTGACATGTTCACCAAGATCGGAAAGTTTCTGTTTCAAGTACTCACAAATTTTGACGGTTTGCCCGTGTACACTCGAATAGACAATTAGTGCTTTGGTCACTGTTACCCCTAACATATAAAAGTTATAACTCAAATCGGTGACATTATTTAAAAAATTTCACGACTACAATTCTAGGCTATTTGCTGTAAATTTGTCATGTCTTAGATCACGCACTGTCGGCGCTAAAGGTGGCAAATTGTGGATATGGAAACTGCCTCACAAAATCAAAAAAGTTCAGTGGATTAACGACTTTGCTGCCTTTTTTTAAGCTCAATTTAAGATTAACTCAGCCGAGTCAACAACCCAGCAACAATTGCATCAGTCAAAGGTGTGAACTGGAGTTATTCCTGTAAATATTCAACATGATTTTTAACAGAAATTGAGCCCAAACTTCATGTTACTATCATTGTCTGTATTAAATTCGGATCGCCTAATGCAACGCACTCCACAACAACTGCTATTGCTCATGACCGCAGTCATGTCTTTCGTTTTTGCGATTTGGCAAGTCCTCCTCAATAATTTCGTTATCGAGCAAGCACAGTTTACCGGCGCTGAGATTGGTATTTTACAGAGCCTCCGTGAAGTGCCTGGGTTTCTCGCCTTTACCGCCATTTTTGTTTTACTCATTCTCAAAGAGCAAACCTTTGCGTTACTAGCGCTTGCTTTACTTTGTATTGGTATTTCTCTGACCGGACTGTTTCCTTCAGTTCTTGGCTTATATTGCACCACAGTAATGATGTCCATAGGCTTTCATTATTATGAAACCATTAATCAATCTCTCACCCTCCAATGGATTGCAAAAAAACAAACCGCTGCATTTATGGGGCAAGCTTTAGCATGGAAATCTGCCGCCGCACTGAGTGCGTACGCCAGTATATGGATACTCATGACATGGCTCGAATTAGGTTATGTTTGGATGTACGGTCTTGCTGGACTCATGGGGCTAATACTGGTCATAGCAATGAGCCTAGTGTTTCCTCACTACCAAGCCCAAGAAGTACAGCATAAAAAGCTTATTTTTAGGAAACGCTACTGGTTATACTATTTACTAACTTTTTTTTCTGGGGCTCGGCGACAAATCTTTATGGTGTTTGCGGGCTTCATGATGGTTGAAAAATTCGGTTATACCATCACTGAAATTACAGCGTTATTTCTCATCAACTACGTCATCAACCTCCTATTTGCTCCCGCAATAGGCCGACTTATTGGCCGCATAGGCGAGCGACGCACACTCATATTTGAATATATCGGACTTATCTTCATTTTCATCAGTTACGCTTTTGTTGAGCAGGCACAATATGCAGCTTTTCTATATGTACTTGATCACCTATTTTTTGCCTTAGCAATTGCGATAAAAACTTACTTTCAAAAAATAGCGGATCCGAAAGACATCGCTGCGACCATGTCCGTATCTTTTACGATCAATCATATCGCAGCAGTCATCATTCCGGCACTTTTGGGGCTGCTATGGCTGACCTCGCCACAAGCTGTATTCTTAATTGGTGCAGGATTTGCGGTATGTTCACTCACCCTAGCTCGGTGCATCCCTGTTACACCACAACCAGGTCACGAAACTATATTGTTGTACAAGCACAAAGTATAGGATGAAAATGCTTAGCTAAAAGCACTTTTAAAATCCGCAATTTAGGGATAAATTAGCAACACGTGCCGTTGTAAAGTATGGATGAAGTCATGAGCCAAGAAGCAGAGTTCGAAATCTCCGAAACTGAAACCACAAACAGTTCATTGGATGTCTCGGCCCGTAAAAAGGCACTACTTCTTGGACGTCAACTTGGACTAGTGAGTGATGACAACTATAAAGGTGCAAATGCCTCCATCATTGAGCGTACACAGCACCGGCAACAACGCTTACTGAACCAATATCAACTCAACCTTGAAACAGTCTATAAGCTAGCATTGAGCTACACCTCATCAGACGTTACCGGTGTGGACTTAGATCCGGACTGGAGCCACCAGTTTTTTCAAATGGCAGAGCAAATCCATAATCGAAAGATGCAAGATTTATGGGCTAGAATTTTAGCGAGTGAAATTGCGAGCCCCGGTAACTTTAGCCTCCGAAGTCTCGCCTTACTGCAGCAACTCACCCATAGAGAAGCACAAATACTCGAAAAAGCATTAGGCATGTCCGTTCGCGTAAATAAAGAGAATCGGCTCAAATTAATTAGCGGTTATCGGATCTCTGGCGGCCTTGGGCGACTTTTTCGCAAATCCCCTGCTACCAGCCTTGCGTTGTCACAATTCGGCTTGCCCTACTCTAATATCCTGACTTTAGTGGATGCTGGTATCTTACATCGTAGTGAGTTTGAAACTGGCCTGTTAAATCGCAAAGAGCCCATCACATTAACAATGATGGATCAGCAGATCCATTTACGACCTAAAAGCGAACACCTTTTATTTAGTTATTACCGCTTCACCCCAATTGGTGATGAATTGTCACAGTTAATCCAACCTAAATTTGATTTGGAGTATTTACGGAGCTTAAAGGCTCAGTTTTCCCAAGATTTTGTTATTTCTTAACCGTTTCTTGCGGCGTGATACTTTAAACGCCCGCCAAAACGCGGGCAATAGTTAACATTTATATTTGAAAGTCACTGACTCCGTGCACACCAATGGCAGACAAATAGTCGAGCAATGCCTTCACCTGTATGTCCAGATCTCCATTACTGGTGTCGATCGTTAACTCCGCTGATTGAGGCTCCTCATAAGGTGCTGAAATACCCGTAAAATCACGAATCTCTCCTTTGCGGGCTTTTAGGTATAAGCCTTTGGGGTCACGCGCCTCACAAACCTCAATTGGGGTAGACACGTGCACCTCGACAAATTGACCACTAGGGAACTGGCTTCGAATTGCCTCACGCTCTTCCCGTGTTGGCGAAATGAAAGCAGAAAGGACGACAAGGCCTGCATCCACCATGAGTTTGGCAACCTCACCAACGCGACGTAAATTCTCATCGCGGTCTTCCGAACTAAAGCCGAGGTCACGACATAATCCATGTCTTACATTGTCCCCATCAAGTAAATAGGTATGAACCCCGGCATCAAATAGTGCCTTTTCAAGTGCACCAGCAAGCGTCGACTTACCTGAGCCTGACAAACCTGTAAACCAGAGCAGCATAGGCTGTTGATTTTTCATCAACCCTCGATCGGATTGAGTCACATTGTGGCGATGCCAAACAACATCAGAGCTTTTGGAACCTGCAACGGGTTGTTCTAGCTTGGTTTGTGCGTCCATGAGCGCTACTCCAAAAATATATAAAACTTAAAAAGGAAACAAAGCCGGCACCATGAGAACAACAATCCCGGAGTACAAAATGGATAACGGCAAACCTACGCGCACAAAATCACTGAATTGATAGTGACCGGCATTAAAAACCATAAGGTTAGTTTGGTAACCATAAGGCGAAATAAAACTGGCAGAAGCACCAAAGATAACGGCTAATATGAAAGGGCGCGTATCAACACCAAAGTGTAATGCCATCGCATACGCGATTGGAAAAGCTAAGGCGGCGGCAGCATTGTTCGTAATCATTTCAGTTAACAGCAGGGTTAACAAATAAACACCAATAAACGCCGCGTACACCCCCATACCGCCAAAAAGGTCTAATAAACCATTGGCTACATTGTCAGCAAGACCAGTATTGAGCATTAAAGCCGCTAAATTCAGCGCACTGCCAACGATGATGACGAGCTCAATCGGAAAGCGTCTTCGGAGTTCATTGATGCTCACAGCGCCGAAAGCCACGTAACTGATTAACAGTAAGACTAAGCCTTTGGTTAACGGTAACCACTGCATTAAACTTGCTGCAATCGTCGCCACAAAGCCAAAAAGAACCCAATGACTTCGAGGCTCGTCTAGCCGAACATTATGCTCTAAGCCATTCACCGCCGCGAAATCACGATTACGATCTTGGAGACCAGAAAAACCGTCACCGGGGGTAAGTAGCAACACATCACCAGCTTGCAACACAATATCGCCGAGCCCCCCTTTGAGCTGCAATTGACCACGACGAACTGCCATAACTGCAGCATCATAACGCTCGCGAAATCTCACGCCTTTAATGGAGCTTCCCGCGAGTGAAGAAGACGGTGCCAACACCGCCTCAACCAAATTTTGCCCTTTAGCTTGCTGCTTACCAAACCACTCCAATCCATTGAATTGATGCAACAGCTCAACAGACTCAACCGCTCCACTAAACCTTAATGTATCACCGCCTTGAAGGATCATTTGCGGAGGCACAGGGCAAATGCGAATTCCGCTGCGTTCCAGCTCCACCAAATAGAGTTTTTTCAAAGCTCTTAACTTGTTCGTTTGAACGCTTGAACCAATAAGGCTCGAATGATTCGCAACTTTAGCTTCTAATAAATATGGCAAGTTTTCATCTTGCTGCCCTTCGGTTGTGTCTGGCAGCAAACGAGCTAAAACAACTAACAACGCTATACCAGCAACCACAATCACCAAACCAACCTGAGTAAACTCGAAGAAACCAAGAGGCGTAAGCCCGGCATTTTCAACAAATGAATTGACAATCAAGTTGGTAGAAGTGCCTATCAAAGTTAATGTGCCACCCAAGATAGCGGCATAAGACAAAGGCAACAATAACTTAGAAGGCGCATGAGTTTGGTTGCGGCGCACCACGCTTATGAGCGATCCCACAACAGCAGTATTATTGGTGAATGATGAAAGTATCGCCGTCGAAAATCCTAGTTTTGCCATTGTGACGGGAAGTGAGTCACTACCGATCACCTGACTTAAACGACCAAGTAAAGACGTTTTTTCAAGCGCCGCAGTCGTTAAAATCAGTAAAATTAACGTCACTAAACTGGCATTGGTAAAGCTGGCAAGCGCAGCTTCTATCGTCACCATATCCAACAAATATGTAGCGATAGCTGCAATCAAAAATAGTGTCGCTGGCGAAGCAACGCCAGCCATCAGCCCAAACACAAGGCTCACTACAATAACAGCTAACAGCCAAATATCTGCCATGCTTAACCCTTACTGGCCTTGCGAATATCCAGTGCTTGCCAATGAGGAAAGTGCTTGCGAACTAACGCATTAAACTCAAGCTCAAATTCACTATATTCATGGCTCGGCACCTTCGAGGCCGCTGACACGTCATCAAGTACATCAACAACCATCATTGCAGCCACCGTCGCATTTGTCAGACGGTCCACCAGAATCATGCCACCAGTATCGCGGATTTTGGTATAGGGATCGGCGGCAATTGCTTCGGTCAACTCTAGCTTAACCCGTGCTATCGCGTTCAATCCAAGGGTGTCAGGCGAACTTTGCTCAAGGCTATTCACATCAATCTGATATTCAACCTCAGCCACTATCGCCTGCGTTTTTTTGCCTGCGACTTTGACATCATAGAGACGACCAATTTGTAAAGGCTGTTCGTCCATCCACACCAGATCAGCTCGAATCTGGCTGCTGACAGGCAAACTGGTATCAACTTCAGCTAGCAAATCCCCTCGAGAAATATCAATTTCATCCTCAAGGGTCACGGTTATCGCTTGCCCTGCTACCGCTTGCGGGAGGTCGCCATCAAAAGTAACAATGCGAGCAACTTTACTGCGTTTTCCTGAAGGGAGCGCCTCGAGCTCATCTCCAACGTTAAGTACGCCAGATGCAAGGGTGCCAGCAAACCCACGAAAATCTAAGTTGGGTCGCGATACATACTGCACAGGTAAGCGTGCAGGCAGTTCACTCAGCTGCCTTTGCGTCTCAATCGTTTCTAAAAGCTCAAGCAGAGTCGAACCTTGATACCAAGTAGCACGCGAGCTTGGCTCAACGACATTGTCACCTTCCAGTGCAGATACAGGAACATAGTGAATTTCGATTTCATCTAAGTGTGCACTGAAGTCATTGAACTCTTGTTGAATTTTGGTAAATACCGCCTCATCAAAATCCACTAAATCCATTTTATTAACCGCAACAATAAAGTGCTTAATTCCGAGCAATGAAGCAATAAATGCGTGTCGACGGGTTTGTGTTTGCACGCCATAACGAGCATCGACCAAGATCACGGCCAACTCACAAGTCGACGCACCAGTCGCCATATTACGCGTGTACTGCTCATGACCGGGCGTATCAGCAATAATGAACTTACGCTTGTCACTACTAAAATAGCGATAAGCAACATCAATAGTAATGCCTTGCTCTCGTTCAGCTTGCAACCCATCAACCAGCAAGGCTAAATCAATCGCTTCACCTGTGGTCCCCATCTTAGCGCTATCACTTTTCAAGCTTGCCAGCTGGTCTTCATAAATTTGCGCGCTATCGTGTAACAAGCGACCAATCAAAGTGCTTTTACCATCATCGACACTGCCACAAGTGAGTAGTCTAAGTAGCCCTTTACTCTGCTGATTATTGAGATACGCTGTTACACCCTGAGCTTCAATTTCAGCCGCCATTAGTCTGGCTTTGTTTACTGCTTGATCCATTGTAGAGTCCTCTACCTTCAATCTTTCGATACCTACAAGCGCTATAGCCTATTCAGTAGGTTAAAAATTAACTGGTTTATTCAATCGATTAGAAATAACCCTGACGTTTCTTAAGCTCCATCGACGCACTCTGATCTGAATCGATCAGGCGCCCTTCACGTTCGCTTGAACGAGTCAGTAGCATCTCTTCAATAATTTTCTCTAAGGTATCTGCTTCTGAGTGCATTGCGGCCGTTAAGGGGTAGCAACCTAACGTCCTGAAGCGCACTTTTTGCTGGGACAATGCTTCACCAGGCTCCAAGGTCAAACGAGCATCATCAGCAAGAATCATTTGCCCATCACGCTCTAAAACCGGACGTTCTTGGGCAAAATAGAGAGGGACAATTTCGATGTTTTCTTGATGAATGTACTGCCAGATATCTAGCTCAGTCCAATTCGAAAGCGGGAACACTCGAATGCTCTCGCCTTTATTCACGGCCCCATTGTAATTACGCCAAAGCTCAGGCCGTTGATTTTTCGGGTCCCAACGATGATGACGATCGCGAAAAGAATATACTCTCTCCTTTGCTCGCGACTTTTCCTCGTCTCTCCGTGCACCGCCAAAAGCCGCATCAAAGCCATATTGATCAAGCGCCTGCTTTAACCCCTGTGTTTTCATGATATCGGTATGCTTTGCACTGCCATGGGTTAAAGGGCTTATTCCTTGTTCAACACCTTCAGGGTTCATATGCACGAGCAAATCAAAACCAAAGGCTTTAGCTTGCGCATCTCTGAACTGGATCATCTCCTTAAACTTCCAACCCGTATCGACATGCAAAAGTGGGAAAGGAATCTTGCCTGGGTAAAATGCCTTGCGGGCAAGATGCAACATCACCGAAGAATCTTTACCGATGGAGTACAGCATTACAGGGTTATCAAACTCTGCTGCCACCTCTCGAATAATTTGGATGCTCTCGGCTTCCAATTGCTGTAAATGGCTCAATCTTTGACCTGCCATGGGAGTCTCCATTTAATTGACGTTGATGTGTTGCGATAAATCGAATGCTAATGACTTGTTATCTAACGATGTCTGCTGGGGATTAAACCAAGAGAGTTGTTGAGCAAGCGACACCACCTCCCCAATGATGATTAGGGCAGGCATTTGTAACTCGGGATGTTTTGCTAAAGCCCCCAGCTGATCGAGTTGACCGACAAAGCGTTGCTGATCTTTTGTGGTTGCTTTAGAAATAATAGCGACAGGGGTTTGAGGGTTGCGTCCAGCCTGGATCAACGCTTGACTGATGTCCTCAGCGTTGCCTATTCCCATGTAAATTACCAAAGTGTTTTGGCTACTTGCATGGGCTTGCCAATCCACGCCTTTACCACCAGGCTGACCGTGACCAGTAACGAAGGTAACCCCTTGGGCATAATCTCTATGGGTTAACGGGATGCCGCCGTATGCCGCAGCTCCACTTGCGGCCGTAATCCCAGGAATGACTTCAAACTCTACTCCTGACTCGGCTAATGTTTGTAGCTCTTCCCCACCACGACCAAATATAAAAGGGTCTCCCCCTTTTAATCGTACGACACGCTGTTTAGTAAAAGCTTTCGTGACCAACAGCTGATTTATTTCATCTTGCGCCGCACTATGTTTGCCCGCACGTTTGCCGACTGCAATTTTTTCAGCTTGATGAGGAATTAAATTGAGAATATCGTCACTAACTAATGCATCGTAAAGCACAACATCAGCAGTTTGTAGAACTCGCCATGCCTTCACGGTTAGCAGATCGACATCACCAGGACCTGCACCTATCAGCCACACTTTACCTAGCTGTTGCCCCGGCAGCGCTACTATATCCATTCCAATTCCTCTTCAATAAGCTAGGCGTTGAATATAGCGGGCTCTTATATTCCACAATAAATAGATATTTGTTAGTTTTTATAACTTTTAGTTATTAAGGGGCGATGGGAAAGGTATATCAATTCAGATACCAAGGCGGGCATGTGCAAATACATTTGCTACAACGCGCTTACAGGCTTGTTTTAACGTGGGTTCGCTCGATATTTGATACTTTCAACGGAATGATGACGAATTCAGCAAAAATACAAGAGAAGCGATTTGCACTAACATATGGAAAAAAATTATAGATTGGGCGCCTTTAGCTAGGGGAGTCGCTAATAAAAAATCCAAACGAACAAATGCTTTAACATTTTCCATTAACGGTTAAGCACTATAGAATGCATTAAAATTAATCGGGACTGCTTTGGGAAAACAGATGATAAAAAACATAAAAGGGCTTTTACTCACTGGAGCGATGACGGGCACGATGATGGTCAGCCACATCGCATGGGGCGATTCCCTTCTCTCACAGCGATTAAAAGATGAGTTAGAAACGGCCGAAAAACCCTTTGTTATCACGCCCCATAAGGTCAACTATATTCTGCCAGTCACCTATAATTCATCACCCAATGTCGAGCCCTTTTTGGAAGAAATTGATGGCCAAGTTGATCCCGATTCAGTCATTGAGCGCTTCGAAGCAAAGTTCCAAATAAGCTTTAAATTCCCACTCGCCTATAATTTGTTTGGCGATAACGGTCACTTATTTGCGGCATATACTAACCAATCCTACTGGCAGGTATACAACAAAGATATTTCGTCTCCTTTTCGCGAAACCAATCACGAGCCAGAGCTATTTTTAATGTTCAATAATGATTGGGAAATTGCAGGGCTAACAAATTCACTTTGGGGTGTGGGTGCCGTTCATCAATCCAATGGGCAATCTATCGGTCGCAGCAGAAGCTGGAATCGGATTTATGGCACCATGGTCTTTGATAAGGGGCCTCTAGCGCTTGCCGCCAAGGTTTGGTGGCGTCTCCCTGAAGATGAAAAGGAGTATGAGGGCGATCCACGGGGTGATGACAACCCTGACATTGAAGACTACATGGGTAACTTTGAGCTTTTTGCCGCCTATGGCTATGAAAAACATCGGTTCACCATGATGTTACGCAATAACCTCCGCTCAAATAACAAAGGCGCCTACGAGCTCACCTGGAGCTATCCCATAAAGGGCAATTTAAGGTTATACGCACAATACTTTAATGGATATGGCGAAAGCTTAATTGACTATAACGCCAGCTCAAACCGACTCGGCATCGGCGTTTCAATCAATGATATTCTTTAAACGGAAGCTATAGGTAAAGCAACGCTGAGACTCAAAATGACATTTGGTTATCGAGCAATCATTTTAAGTTTTACTGCAATCATGCTACTCAGCGTGCTGAACCTCGGTTGGCTGACGTATGCGCAGCAAAGTACAAAGCAGTATTTATCTCAGCGACAAATGCGCCAAGATCTCAAAGTCTTATTCAATGAAATTGAGCAGCACTCTGCCTTTTACAGCATCCAAGGCTTAAAACTACAGAAAAAGATCACCCAAAAAATTAATCAAATTGACAAGCATTTTCCCCACCGCATTAGCCGGGAACATTTCGGAGCTGAGACCACCAAACTCATGGCATTACTTGCCGATCCCGGCGCAAGCGTCATACAGCCCGATTTAAAAACAAGTAAACTCCCTATTGGGTTAAGGCCCATGCAAAGTCAATGGCTCGCCCTAAACCACCAAGGTGAGACCTTAAACCTAGAATACCCATTTCTTGCGCATATTGATGATATCCCTATCTCAACTTGGGCGCTTGCAGCTGCACGATATTTACCCCCACAAATGCGCCGCAGTAAAAACCTGTTGCGACCTTGGTTACAACAAATCAACATCCTCAGGCATGATATCGGTTTACCACAGAAAACCGACGTTTCAATTACATTGGCGAATTCACAAGGCGAGTATCTAAAGACGCAACTGCCACTGGCCGCGAACTTGCTCCCAATTCCACCAGCCTTGGCTGAACTCCCCAAATTAAACAGTGATACACCACGAGTATTGCGCATCACTGATATCAGCCGATATCAACACAGCCAGAAACAGCGACTCGCATTACAGCAAGCCATGCTAGCACCAAATCTGATTTTGGATTTACGCCAAGCCACGGGCTTTAGTGACTGGTTTGTCGCCACACTCATGAAATATGATCGTGTTCGCCGTTTAAACCAAGATTTTGTTGGTTTTGGTCGTTATCGCATGGCGACGGACTTAAGAAGTGACTATTTAAAACCATTACGATTTACGCCACTTCATCAACTGAGTCACACCAATGAACGCCAAGCCATTCGCATTACCAAAGATATTGATAACACCTATAGCCAGGACTTCAGTCAATGGTTCGCGCGAACATTGAGATTTGAACCTGGATTCTACCTGCCATTGACCAACCAACTCACGCTTATCATCGGTCCACAATGCCGACAGGATTGCCAGTGGCTGGCTTACTATGCCAAACGCTGGTCTAACGCTCAGTTAATTGGAGAAGCAACCGCTGGAGATTTAGCTAGAAAGTACTATATAGAGTTGCCCTACAGCGGGCTTAAAATCAGTATGAGCGGCTCGTTAAGCTATGATAACCAAGGGCAGCGCATTACCGGGATCAGTACCCAACCCGATATCGACATCACATTCGATGAACATAGCCAATGGCAAAGTGTCATTAAGCTTGCCGAGAAACAACAACGTCGACAAAGTGCTGTATTGGCTGCCCCCTCAGAGCAATAACCTCGGCTCGCCGAGAGCCCTCAGTTTTCCCGAACAACTGAAGGCTTCAAGAACCATTCACTTTTTGAAGCGATTCGAGATATTGCTTCGAAAAATCGAAGCCATTCACCAATGATAAGCATACGAGCCACCGCAAACAAATGACGCAGTGTTTCAGCACGTATATCAACCGCTTTCTTCGGGGTCGCGTGATCGCGCAACCGCACGACCATCGATCATATCAATGAGCAATTCACTCGCTTCCTTTCAACTGACGATCTAAAAAGTCGGTCAATGAGCGATAAAGGTGACGCTTGACTTTGTCGCCGCGCATCGAATGTTTCGAGCCGGGATAGTCAATCATTTGAAATAACTTACCTTCATCTTGTAGTGCCTTATACACTTTGGTGCTGTTTTCAAATAGCACATTGTCATCTGCCATACCGTGGTACATCAATAGTCCCGATTGATAGCCTTTGACATACGGCATGACACTACTGGCTTCATAGCCTTTCGCGTTGGTCTGAGGATGGCTCAAATAACGCTCAGTGTAATGGGTATCATAGAGACGCCAATCGGTTACTGGAGCACCAGAAATAGCTGCCTTAAAATAGTCTGGCGCTTTGAATAGGCTCATTAATGCCATATAGCCACCATAGCTATGACCGTATATCGCAATATTGTTCGCATCCACATAGGGTAAAGACCGTAAGAAATCGACCCCCACCTTTTGATCATCAACTTCTGCGTCACCCAACTGCTTGTAAATCACATGTTCAAACTGAGTACCGCGATGTGCTGAACCTCGATTATCAAGTTGGAATACAAGGTAGCCTTGCTGCAACAAATATTGGGTGTAGTAATCGTGGCTGCTCCAACTATTGACGACGAGCTGGGCATGGGGGCCACCATAAACACGTACCACAACTGGATACCGTTTGTTTCCATCAAAGTCTGCCGGTTTAAACAAACGATAGTGCAACGCCTGCCCATCGTTGGCGGGCACTTGGCCAAACTCTGGTAACTGCCACAGCCCAAAGTACGGGTAAAGTGGGTGATTATTATCGACCCGGTTCTGCGCCACCCAATTCAACTGTTGGCCTTTTTCATCATGGAGGCTGATTTGTGGCGGCTGGCTTAAACTATTGAAGTAATCTAAATAAACTGGCTTATTGTCCGCAAAAACAACACTGTGCATTCCTGCGCGTTCACTCACTTGCTCAATATTGCCGCCAGTTAATGGGGTGCGATAAAGGTGTTGCTCTAAAGCACTGGTTTTTCGTCCAGAAAAATAGACCCAGTTCCCTTGCTCATCGACATATTCAACTTCGTCAACCACCCACTGGCCTTGAGTCAGTTGACGAATCAAGGTGCCATCTTGTTTAAATAAATATAGATGATTGAAACCATCTCGCTCCGATGCCCATATAAACTGTTCGCTATTTTTTAGAAAATGCAAACTATGGGTCAAATTAACCCAAGCGGCACTAGTTTCAGTCAATACCGTCTTTGGAGAGTCCAACATGCCACGAGCGACTATGTTTAACTTCAATGTTTGCTGGTCTCGGCTTTGCCATTGATATGATAGTGTCTGACTGTCAGGCAGCCAGTTCACTCTAGGCAAATAAATATCTTGGTTTTGTCCTAGCGCAACCCATTCTGTGCGCGCACTTTCAGTCGCTGTCGCAAGTGACACAACTCCGAGAGCTATCTTGACATTGGCTTTACCGGCATATGGGTAACGTTGCTGCGTCAACTTGATGCCATCAGCATATATTTCGTTACGAGTGACTAACTCCACGCCAGACTAATCAACACGAGTAAATGCAATGGCTGACTCATCTGGTGACCACCAATAACCAGTCATTCGGTCCATTTCCTCTTGGGCCACAAACTCCGCCATCGCATTCTTGATCGCACCACCGCCATCTTGGGTGAGCTGATGCAACTGCTTGTCTTTAAGGGACAACACAAATAAGTTTTGCGCACGAACAAATGACACAAAATGTCCCTTTGGCGATAGGCGAGCATCCGTTGCAAATCCATCACCAATCGGCAGCAGTGTTACTTCGCCAGTTTTCATTGAGTAGTAATAAAGCTGGCCACTAGCAGGGATCAAAATCGCTTGACTATCTTGTGACCAAAAATACTCCATAATGCCCTGACCATAAATCCGCTGCCGCTCACGGCGCGCTTTCTCTTCATCTGAAAGTTCTCCGGTTGCCAATTTGTCGGCATTCAGCAATCGACTCACCTTGCCGGATTTAATATCCATCTGCCATAAATCGTAGAAGTGTTGGTTATCTTCTCTTGGTGCGAGGTAGGTCACCCGCTGGCCATCTGGCGAAATTTTTAACCCTCGAGGGCTCGAACCTGCAAGCGCAGGAGAAGCATACAGGCGCTCAATCGTTAACGGTGTTTTACCAGCCTCAGGCATAGCTGAAGTTTGAGACTGAACAGAATTTGATAGCAACATAGGCACCACCATAAGCGCGAATTTAATCCAATGGGTATTCATTATGATTCCTTGAATACGAAGACGAAGGCCAAAGCCAGATGAAAAAGGCAACGCACATTGTGCCTTAACCCTCGCAAAAACAAAAACCAATGAACCAACGCTGAAAATGGCAACACTTTGAGGTATGATATCGCTCGAATAATAAGAGCTAACCTGTCACCTATAAATCGTTAAAGGAACATCCATGCAAACCCTTGCGCAAACCCTCAAACAGCAAGCCACTAGCGACTCGCTGACGCAATTAATTTTCACTTTAGCTGAAACGTCTAAAGCCATTAGTAAAGCGGTGAGACATGGCGCTTTAGCTGGCCTTCTTGGTGCGACAGAACAAGAAAACGTGCAAGGAGAAACACAAAAGAAGCTAGATATTATTACCAATGACATGCTTAAAGGTGCTTTGAAGGGTGATAATAGTGTCCATGGTTTAGCTTCTGAAGAAGAGGATGACGTCGTCGCAGTTAATCAAGGCGGGGAATATCTAGTATGTTTCGATCCTCTTGATGGCTCTTCTAATATTGATATCAACTCTTTAGTTGGCACCATTTTCTCAGTCTTACCAGCTGTGGAAGGTGAACTAACCGAGCAAAGTTTTTTACAATCTGGTCGCAATCAAGTTGCTGCGGGTTACGTGCTGTACGGTCCATCAACAATGTTGGCACTCACCACTGGTCACGGGGTTCAGCTCTATACATTGCACCCAGAAACAGACGAATTTTTGTTAACGGATGCCAACATGAGCATTCCCAAAGACACTGCCGAATTTGCAATTAATATGTCAAACCAACGCTTTTGGGAAGCGCCAATGCAAACCTATATTGCTGACCTGCTTTTAGGTAAAATTGGCCCCCGAGAAAAAGCTTTTAATATGCGTTGGATTGCTGCAATGGTAGGCGACGTACATCGTGTCCTTTCTCGCGGTGGTATTTTTACTTACCCAACCGACAACAAGAACCCACTGAAGCCGTACAAATTGCGCTTAATGTATGAAGCAAACCCAATGGCATTGCTTGTAGAACAGGCCGGCGGTAAAGCGTCAACTGGCTATGAAAATATTTTGGATATCGACCCACAAGAGATCCATCAGCGTGTTGCGGTCATTTTAGGTTCAGCCAATGAAGTAGACACTTGCCTCAGTTATCATGATATTGATTATAGCGAAGAACCCTCGCTATAAACTTTACAGCAATACATAAAAAGCCGGCTTGATGCCGGCTTTTTTATATCTGGGTTAAGTCGGATGATTCTGGCAGCGTGGAGCAAGATACAAAGGAATTAGTTTATCATGGGTGGGGATATTCGATGGTGATAAACACCTTCCTGTAAATGTCGAAGCATCTGCTGATAACGGCCAGAGGCCTTTAACTGTGCAAGCCCTTGATTGAACAAAGCCAGTAACTGGCCATTGGGATCGGTCTCTTTTGAGAACATCACATAATAGTCTCGCTTATCTAAAACCGTTGGCGCAAATACAATTTGCGCTGCTTGTTCAGCAGACAACTGACTTTGAATAAAGTAATGACCCACATGTTTCACAAAAGGGACTGCGTCAATACCTCGATGCAGCAGTTTTTTAAATAGGAGGTCATAATTCCCGTCGCGATCGATCGTTAACAAGCCTTGACGCTCAGCGCTCTCTAAATCTGGATAAACGGTATGAAGCGTTCCACCAATGATTAAGCCATACAAATCCTCAATACGTACCCACTCCAGCCCTGAAGATTTAAGATGAAATAGATGCTCATTTTCTTCGACAACAACATCACTGAACTGAAAAGATAAAGCCCGCTTGGGGGTATGTACCCACACAACACTACCATTCCATGCTTGGACACCCGCGCTATAACCTTGCTTTGCATATCGATAAGAACGCTTCCAAGGAAAAAAGCCATATTTAACCTCGATACCGACATTTGCAAACGCTTCTGTCACCACATGGGAAGCAAAACCATAGTTTGGTAAAGATTGCGACAGATATGGAGGCCATTCACCATTAGTCAAGAAGACGGTTTTGACCAAGGGCTTGGTTTCATGAGCAAGTTCGTTACGCTGAGCTTGTGTTGTTTGCGTTGCAAACACTGAAAAATGAACAGTCAAACACATCAACAAGCATACAGAGCGCTTGCTTAGCCATTTGATTCGCTTTCTTAGACGATTCATTACAATCAAACTAGGTCAAACTCCAAAATAGTATGATGCAAAAATACTCAATGCATTCAGCCACTGAGAACAAGTTGCAGACAACCAAAAAGATGGCCAGACACAAAGGCATCTAGACGTCCAGATTGACATTGGGTTATCAATTCCCTACACTCATCGATGAAGTCCATACCGCAGAAATCAACGGAATCTCAAAACAATTTGAGCACTGCTCGTTATCGGTACTGAATCACAGATGAAGCAACAAACTCCCCCTCTACTAAAGATAGACTAGAGCGGCTAACTTGCTGCTAAATCCATGATTAAATAACGGTTGATGACTAATTTTCATGACATGAACCACAAAAAGTCCTTCTACGTGAAACAAGATAGAGAGTCACCATTGAACCAACAAACCACAGATTCGGGTTCAGCCATCGCGCTGCTTCCATTAGCAATATTTCTTTGTTTATTTATTGGTGCCGGTGTCTATTTCCAGCAGCAAGGCGTTGAATTTGCCTTTTATCAATTGCCAAGCGTCATTGCGATTTTGCCAGCCATTATTGTTGCTCTTGCCATTTCAAAGCAAAAGCTCAACCAAGCAGTCGAAACCTTTATTGCTGGCGTTGGCCACAGTAACATTATTGCAATGTGTATGATTTACCTTTTGGCAGGCGCCTTTGCCG
Organism: Shewanella gelidii; assembly: GCF_014647855.1. Lineage (GTDB taxonomy): Bacteria > Pseudomonadota > Gammaproteobacteria > Enterobacterales > Shewanellaceae > Shewanella > Shewanella gelidii. The sequence continues at coordinate 578,185 of NZ_BMPZ01000001.1, forward strand.
CAGTTGCCAAAGCAACTGGCGGCGTAGACGCGACGGTCGCCCTTGGTCTTTCTTTCATCCCATCCCAATTTCTGCTCCCAGGCTTTTTTATCATTGCCGCCTTTATTGCGACCGCCATGGGCACCTCAATGGGCACGATTGCAGCCGTTGCACCCATCGCTTTTGGTATTGCAGAGCAGGCTCAAATTGAAGCCTCTCTGATGGCTGGTGCAGTGCTTTCAGGTGCCTTATTTGGCGATAACCTTTCAATCATTTCAGATACCACAATTGCAGCCACTCGCACTCAAGGCTGTGATATGAAAGATAAATTTCGAGAAAACCTCATTTTTGCGTTGCCAGCAGCCTTAATTACGCTCTTTATTTTTGCTTTTTCAGCGTCTGGCGACGCCGATCTGGCCGCCCAAGAAATTGATATCATTAAAGTGCTGCCCTATCTTACGATTTTAGTACTCGCCGTCATTGGTATGAATGTATTTGTAGTTTTAACTCTAGGCATTGTACTTGCAGGGATAACAGGAATGCTCACGCTTGACTATGGTGCCATTCAATTCGGCAAAGATATCTATGCTGGATTTGGTAACATGCAAGAGATATTTATCTTATCCATGCTAGTGGGCGGCCTCGCAGCCTTAATGCAGCAACAAGGTGGTCTCAACTATATCAATCATCAGATTGAAACATTCATCCGTCGGTTTTCTAAATCAAAAGGTGAAGCGTCAACCCGCGCTGCTGAACTTGGTGTCGCTTCAATGGTTGCACTCACTAACAGTTGTGTTGCCAATAACACCGTATCAATTGTCGTCACAGGAGATATCGCGAAGTCTTTGGCCGACAAGCATCAAGTCAGTGCCAAACGTAACGCAAGCGTGCTCGATATTTTCTCGTGTATTGTCCAAGGCATTATTCCCTACGGCGCACAAGCATTGCTCATTGGCTCAATCTTCAGTATCACGCCTTTGGCCGCGATATCGAATGCATGGTATTGCTTTGTTTTAGCAGCAGTCGCTTTGGCTATTATTACGTTAAGGCCACGATAAAGCCGAAACTCGGCATTGCGATTCATCGACATCAATAAGCGACACAGCACAAGAGCATGCCAATCAGCGACCTTTTAGCACGTACTATAAAGGTCGCGCGCACCTCACGCACCCGCTCGCACCAAGTAAGACTTTAGTTGCAATTATAAGTTTTTGTTGATGAAAACCGATTTCTGACACCAATACATAGATGCGGCAACAATGAACCATGTTACATTGTGTCCATTACAGTCATAAGTTGTATAGTTCGCCACCCAGCTATGAAATCTCAGCATTTTGATTTACATCGCCTTGTCGTCATTATGACCCTTTTATCTGCACTTGTCGGTGAAGTGGGCATATGTATCGCGTTGGGAGCGGAGTATTTAGAGAATGGCATCCAAGCTTTGTACACACGAGTCGATATGCTTGGAGACTACGTCAACTCAGAGCTTGCCATCGTCTTTAATATCTCAATGCTTGCTGCAGGCTCGTGCATGTTGCTCGCAATGTACGGACTCTTCTTACTTAAGCAAGGCGCCTATAGCAGTATCGTTGCATGCTTAGGTTTTTTAGTTGGTTTTAGCACCGTTTTGATGGGGGTATTTCCCATTAACTATACGGTTTTACACAAGTTTATCTCTTTGGCTTTCCTACTTAGCACCATGTGCTTATATGGCCTGTGCATTATCGCTAAGTTTAACCATCAATCCCTCTGCGCACTGCCAATGTTTATTCTAAGCATCATTGGATTTACCGCGAGTATCATTGTGCTCTCCCAATATGATTGGGCAACTTTAGATGTGACGCCATGCCAGCATGTTAAAGAACAAGTTTGCTGGATTGCAGTTAGCATTGGCATTCAGGTTCAAGTCATCGTATTTTGGTGTATTTCTTTGGCATTACATATGAACCAAAACATCATCAACCAGCAAGATTATTCCGAACCCCATCATGACACTCATCGCCGTTAGATTAAGGTCATGAAGGGCACGACTCGTATCGCTCAAGTGATTGCCCGCGCAGGTATTTGCTCTCGTCGCGAAGCCAGTCGACGGATCAAGCAAGGCCGTATTACATTAAATGGCCAGCCTGTCGATCACACCACTCGCATTGAAGTGAATGTTGAAGATACCGTGACACCAATGAATGGCAGTCTCGCATGTGATGGTACGCCAATCCGCAATTTGCCTGACCTTGTTTATTACCGACTGAATAAACCACAAGGCATAGATTGTCGATTACTGCCCGAACGAGCTGATAGCCTCTATCATTTGATTCAAGAATTGCCTCGCGTATTCCCTGTTGGACGTCTGGATAAAGATTCCCATGGCCTAATGGTGTTAACCAATGATGGAGACTTGAGCCAACAGCTCATGCACCCTAGCTATATTCATTCAAAAACTTACCGTGTCACAGTTGATAACGAAATTGACGGCAGCTTTATTAAAAACATAGAAGCTGGCGTCGCGTATGGCGATATAAAAACATTACCCTGCAAAGCGAAACAATTGACACCCTGCCAGTTCGAAATCATTCTCACACAAGGACTAAACCGACAAATTCGTCGAATGGCACAGGCTCTTGGGCGAACCGTGATTGATCTTCAACGGGTCGCGATAGGGGCGCTTCAGTTAGACACTTTGCCTTTGGCAGAAATACGGCCGCTGTCTGCAAATGAAATCAAGCTTCTAAAACAATCAAAAAGCTAAGGACTGACGCTACAGTTCTACTAGCGAAAATCTTTTAAGCAACAACGACCTGACGGGTTTCTGGCTGTACAGGCACACTTTTTTTCTCGAGTACTTCTCACAACGAACGCTTTAATATCCTGAGACTTGGATTCAGCTCTAGACACACCAAAGCAATAACAGATCAGCGAGTTGGGGTGATTGTCTTTCACACCGACCTTGGTTCGCAGAGAGGATTTAGTCAGCACTGAATTATCTTCACCAAAGTAAACAACATCACAGTGGGGGTTACTACAAAAATAATAACCCTGTGGTTTTGCGTGCCACATCCATGGTTGATGAATGTGATGCAGAATTGTGGTCATAGGAACACGACTATAAAGCTCCCCGTCCACAGGACACCGATGCGTTTTAGGTGCGCTTGATGAATCCGTGTTTTCAGAGCAACAACTTGTCATGATATACCTCTTTGCAGCATTAAAACTGAATGTTCAGTAGACGGGCTCTAGAACCCATGTGCAATTGACTTTAAAATCATCAAGGCCGTTCGAATCACCTTGACCCACGTTCTGATTGCACCTTGCTATCTCTAGCTATCATTCTCCGTGACCTAAACAGGTTTACCTTAAAATTTCATCCATAAGATGTAAACGTAAACCACCAAATCAATTTTAATAGTTAAAAAGCCCCAGACAATAAAATCATCTGAGGCTTTTAAAATCCAAGGAAATCGACGTTACTTTACAATTTCCATCTCTTCCAACAAGTTGTCTGCATGGTCAAGATACTTCATCACCCACAACATATAACGGCTATCAATTTGAATCGAACGGTTGATTTTATCGTCATAAGCCCAATCACCGATGATACTCTCATACACACCGTCAAATAACAGGCCAACCAATTCAGCACGGCCGTTCAAAGTTGGCGAACCAGAGTTACCACCTGTTGTATCAAGGGTGGATAAGAAGTTTACAGGCACAGAATCAAGCGACTTGATGTAAAAGTCACCATAGGTTTTCGACTTGATCAGCTCAAGTTGCTTTTTCGGTGCATCGAAGGGCTCAATGCCTGTATCTTTCGCTAAAATACCTTCTAAGCGAGTGAATGGCACAGCTTTCAAGCCATCTTGAGGCGAGTAACCTTTCACATGTCCCACAGAAACACGCAAGCTTGAGTTCGCATCAGCGTATACGGGCTTACCCTGCTCTTTACTGTACGCAATGATCGCGTCCATATACTGCGGGCGAACCTTCATCAATTCACCAAATAACTCTTTCTCTTTCTTCTCTTCAGCCATATCGGTGTCATACATTGCAACGGCAAATTGGATGAAAGGGTCTTGTGAAGCTTTAAAGTCAGCAACAGACTTCTCTAGCCATGCTAGGCGTGTTTTCTGATCACCAAGCTTGGTTTTAGCGTACATCCTATCGAGGGTTTTGCTTAATTTAGCAGCATCAAACTGATTGCCTATAGCAAACACTTTATCTAATGCTGGAACGCGCTCTTCTTTAGGCAGTGCCGCATAACGAGTCAACAAATCAAGCAGTACTGCTTTATCAACGCTGGCAGCATAGCGGCGATCAATACGCTCAATACTTGACTTAAAGCGGATCATATCTCGCTCTTGGTAACCAGGCTCACGTTGCATATCATCTAGCTGCTTTTCATTGGCAAGGCGATATAGCTTGCGCGCCGTGGGTAACATAGTGGTGTAACCCATATATCCCAAAAGAATGTCACGTTCTTGATGTGCTTTACTTTGTTTGATGAGCTGGTCAAGTTTAGACATGGTTTGACCATATTTCGCTTGTCGTTCGCTGTCTTTACTAATCCAAGCTGCAAGCTCTGCTTCACGTTGCTTGCGATCATCCAACATGCTGGATTTGCCGTAGAACTCAATCATTGAAGTAAAGTTCTTGGCATAGTTTGCAAGACCGGCAATCAAACTTGCGTATTTAATACGCTCATCGCTACCTTCAGGAGCCGTTTCCTTAATGATTTCAATGAAGCGCTCGCGCAACATCTTGCCTTCAGGATAAGCCCACTCAAATTGATTCTGCACTTCATTTGCGGTGCGATAACGGTTCGTACGACCGGGATAGCCTGCTACCATCACAAAATCGCCTTCGCTCACCCCTTTGGCAGAAACTTTTAAGAAACTTTTTGGCTCATAAGGCACATTGTCCTTACTGAAGTCTGCTGGCTTACCAGCTTTCGACACGTAAGCACGATAAAAAGAATAGTCTCCGGTATGGCGAGGCCACATCCAGTTATCGACATCTCCACCATATTTGCCAACACTTGCAGCTGGGTTATACACGAGTCGCACGTCGCGGATTTCCATTTGCTTCACAAGGTAATACTCAAGGCCACCATGAAAGCTGTATACTTGGCAGCGATAACCTTCTTCTTTTTCGCACTCGGCAACGAGCGCTTTTTCTTTGGCTTCTACGCCTTGATAAAATGCCTTACCGGTTTTTTTCGCGAGCCCTTGTTGCACTCTATCCGTCACATTGGTAACAGCTTCAGTCACATAAATCCGTGATCCCGGTGTCGCCGGTAGCTCGTCCGCATACGTTTTAGCTAAGAAGCCATCTTTCAATAAGTTATTGTCAGCAGTTGAGTTATATTGAATCGAGCCATATGCACAGTGGTGGTTGGTCACTGCGAGGCCTTTGGGAGATACAAATGACGCAGTGCAACCACCAAGGCTAATTACTGCGTTCATTGGAAATTCTGTTAGTTTTGAGATTGATTTGGCATCAATTTCCAACCCTTTGGCTTTTAGCTCATCCGCCATTGCCGGGAGTTGATAAGGCTGCCACATACCTTCGTCAGCTTGGGCAGCAAAAGTGCTTGCCACAGTGGCTGCAAGTAGCCATTTTTTCATGGTTTTAAATCCATTTGATAAAAGTGTGAATGATTCAATTTGTTGTTTTCAGCACTGGGAGATTTGCATGGCTGATGCGAGTTGATGCTAAACGGTCGAAAGGAGCCCAATGGGTAACCATCGATTCGAAAGCAATCACAAGAGCCAACAAAAAAGCCGAGCAATCGCTCGACTTTAGCATATCTCCCCAAGTGACTACAGGGCTATACAAACTCGCTTACAAACTCGCTAAACAGCCCAGAAAACTGCACGCAATGCCTCATTTCTCAAGGCTACTACAAAGCAACCCAAAGCTGTGCTGCGATAATAATCAATCCTACCAGCGAGATTGCAAACATTCCTAATTTGCCGCCAGATACTTCGTATTGTGAGTCATGCGAATATTGTCGCTGACCTAACGCCATAGCAACAGGCAAAAAGATAATCATCACAACCAAAGGTATTGCTGCAAACCCAAGTACAGCAACAAAGCCTTCAGGTAAGTACAGTGCACAAATTAATGGTGGCACAAAAGTAATGAGCCAGGTTTGTAACTTGCCAACGAGGGTCTTCTTCGCTCGAGTGAGTTCAGAAATAAAGTCGAATAGGCTCAGCGTGACTCCTAAGAAAGAAGTCACTAAAGCGAGATCAGCGAACAAGGATATGCTTTTGCTAATCCAAGGTTGGGCGGCAATCTCTTGAAGCGCGCTCACTAATGCTGGTAGTGAACCTTCAAAACCTGAAATCCGTGGACCACCTACGGTACCAAGTGTCACCATCAGCCAAAGAACATAGCAAACCAGCGGGATGCTGGAACCAATTAATAACACCTTTCGTAATGAGGTGGCATTGCCATCTAAATAGCGCACCAAGGTCGCGATACAAACATGAAAGCCAAACGAGGTAAAGACGACTGGAATAGCGGCCATCCAGCTATCGGCCACCGACTCGGTAACCGCCCCCGTCAGCATGGTCGACGGGCTAACCTCAGGAAACAAAAACAACACCACTAATATTAATAACGCAACCATCACCGAAAATAGAACCCGAGAGAACTTATCAACCCAAGCCACACCAAAAGCGGCAAACGCACCAAAAGCGAGAGTAAATAGAACCACAGCGACTTGATTATTGAGGGCGATATCAAACATGGTTTGCGCTTTTAAAACCAACAATGATGAACCACCAGTGAGATAGGCTGCTGTTAAGGCAAATAACAAACTGAGAAATGAAGCCCCTTGAATAAGCTGACCTTTTTTGCCCAGAGTTTTCCCCGTGATGGCATGGACATTATCACCAACGCCAGCTCTCAGGTTAATTTCCAGCATCAATAAAGAGGTATACGCCGAAACCGCCCAGATCACGACCAGTAGTGCGATTGCTGGTATAAAACCAAGCGCAGCGGTCGCCAAAGGAAGTGCAAGCATGCCTGCGCCAATGGCCGTCCCAGCGACGATGGCGATAGAGCCAATCATTTTAAAATTCACGAAGTCTCACCCTAACTTTATACTTTAATTTATTATTTTGATTGCACTATTCTTGGCTAAAAAGTGAAGTTAAGCCAACGGCTCACCTGACAACTGAATGCGCCAATGAATTGAATCAATTCTTATTCTGTATATGACTAAATATGCAGGCATAAACCTATCTAGCCAATAAATCACAGTATCAAACGCAATATATATCGGCAAGCGCTTTCAACTTTGCTACAAACTGATTTCATATGAACCATACGACAAAGACAATGAGGGCAGCCAATTACATAGTTGATGCCGCTGTTTTCATGGCTAAGGTCAACATTCAACCCACAATAGCCTATCGACAAGGCGCTATAGCCCAAAGGCAGTGAATCAAAAGAACAGAGGGAACAAATAAGCATTTGCTCCCTCATCGAGAGCAAATGCAGGCAAGTTCGACGAGGAGGGTTACTTCTCAGTAATGAGTCGTTGGTAAAGGATGTCTTTTAACTCGGCACGGTCATGTTTTAACTGATGCATTGCTTCATCATCAATTGGCGCACCATCGAGTTCTAAATTGCGGATTTCTTCATCGAGAGCATTGTATCGCCTCGTATCAGCAGCAAATTTTTCATCGTCCGCAGATAGCTTAGCAATGAGGTCTTGGTATTTTGGAAATTCATTCACGAGAGAGTGGTTTTCGCCTAACATAGAAACTCCTTTTAAATAGATAAGATAAATTAACTGGATCAGTGCTTCATCACCCACTTGATATACAGCTAAATCTTTCATACATATGAAGCTTTAGGTTGTTTTTAGGCCTTTTTTACAACGGTCTTGCGGCGACAAAAACAATCCAATTAATCGTCTATCGCATCAAAGATACACCTGATTTTAGTCACCATTTTTCAATTCAGTCAATCCATTACATAGGTCAAATGAGGCTTGGCTCACAACAAATCGTGTGCAAAACTTGAACTGTTTAGTGGCTCACAAAAAAGCCAAATTGACCTTCACTCAAGCGACAACATTGGCAGTACAAATCATTCGTAATTACAATTGTTTTTCTAACGCCTGACCCACGTATTGTTTAAGGCTGTGTATCTGAATTCCGCTTCTGATCACGCTCTTCATGATATATTTTGATAATGTAATAAATATCAATAACAACAATAAAAAAGTTAACTAAAGCCACTGGTACAGCGCCAATAGCCCAGCCATAAGCTACAAACAATGCTGCGCCCAATAAGTTCCACCAGCGGAGTTTTTTAATATCCGCCATCATTAACGAAACGGCAACAACAACAGATGCTAAGTAACCGACCCATTCCCATATGGTTGCACTATCCATAGAGCTCACTCCATCAATTCAACGCTTGTGTTGCGCTCAACTAGCGTTTTACGATTGCCGCGGTCATCCGAGAAATACAACAAAGCTCGCCAGCGCTATTGTGAATAAGAATTTCCCACACCGAACTTCTTTTTCCCAAGTGAACCGGTTTTGCAACGGCGGTTAGTAATCCGTTGCGTGAAGCCTTTAAATGGTTGGCATTAATCTCTTGCCCGACACAATAGTACTCTTCAAAATTACATGCAAAATTAGCGGCATAACTCGCAACGGTTTCCGCTAAAGCAACATTGGCACCACCGTGAACAATCCCAAGCGGATTATGAACGGCAGGTGATGCGGGCATGGTTGCCGTCATATAATCATCACCTATCTCAACTATTTTTATATCTAAGGTTTGCATCAAAGTCCCTTTACCATGCATCCCTAGATCAAGTTTGGCACAATCTTCAAGCGTCACCGGTTTAAACCAAATACTCATTGTTTTCTCGTTCTTCTTTATGATGGGGTTAGTATACTTACTCTATACAAAATAGCACCTAGATCACACTTTTCAGCCCACAAAAAAGCGCAGCTTTGGCTGCGCTTTCCTTAGAGAAATTTACCGCGCATTAAGCGCTTGCTGCATCAATCGCCTGCGAAACATCGGCAATAATGTCATCGATATGTTCGATTCCAACAGAAATACGAATGAGATCTTCAGACACGCCTGCCTTTGCCAACTCTTCAGGGTTTAACTGCCGATGCGTCGTCGAAGCTGGATGACATGCGAGTGACTTCGCATCACCAATATTCACCAGGCGTAATATCATTTGTAGCGCATCAATAAATTTGCCACCGGTTTCAGTACTCGTCTGGTTTGCAGCGGCCTTAATGCCAAAACTGATAATGCCGGAAGCTTTACCCTTGGTAATTTTGTCGCAATTCGCTTTGAACGGGCTGTTTTCAAGTGCACCATAATTAACCCAAGCGACTTGAGGGTGCTGTGCTAAAAACTGAGCAAGCGCGAGAGCATTTTCACAGTGGCGCTCCATACGTAATGCTAATGTTTCTAAACCCTGAAGCAACAAGAATGCACTTTGTGGTGCTAAAGCAGCTCCCGTGTTGCGTAACGGTACAACACGACAACGACCAATAAATGCTGCAGGCCCAAATGCCTCTGTGTACACCACACCGTGGTAAGATGGATCGGGCTCATTTAGAAGTGCAAAACGTTTTTTATCCGCAGTCCAGTCAAACTTACCCGAATCAACAATGGCGCCACCAATCGTCGTGCCGTGTCCACCGATATATTTGGTTAATGAATGGATGACAATATCTGCACCAAACTCGATCGGCTTACATAACACTGGCGTCGCTACCGTATTATCAACAATCAACGGTACGCCATGCTTATGCGCAATTTCAGCGAGCTGAGCTAAATCAACAATATTCCCAGCAGGGTTACCTATCGATTCACAGAATAGCGCTTTTGTATTTTCGTCAATTAGCGCTTCGAGCCCTGCAAAGTCATCATATGCCGCCATACGCACATCAATCCCCTGTCTGGGTAGCGTGTGTGCAAATAAGTTGTATGTGCCGCCGTAAAGTTGGCTTGTGCTGACTATATTGTCGCCAACTTGAGTCAACGCTTGAATTGCATAAGTAATTGCAGCCATACCCGATGCTAAAGCCAACGCAGCAATGCCACCTTCTATCGCTGCAATACGCTGCTCAAGCACATCAGTGGTTGGATTCATGATACGAGTGTATATGTTGCCAGGGACTTTCAAGTCAAACAGATCTGCGCCATGTTGGGTATCGTCAAATGTGTACGATGTTGTTTGGTAAATGGGCACTGCCGCGGCTTTGGTTGTCGCTTCTGATTTGTAACCATGGTGTAGAGCCAAAGATTCGAGTTTCATAGATGCTGTCCTATCTTTCTTGTGTGCTGCAACTCACCAATCACGCACTTGAATTGGCATTGAATAAATCCAACTTAGCAGAGGGACGTCTAGATGTCTAAATATTTTTGTAACCTTGAAAATTATGCGATATGTCTCAGCTAACGAAACAATTCATTTTCAATCTAAATAAAAAAAACCACACAGACCTTTGACGTCTGGTGGCTTATTTATTCGGGTTACCTGCGCTTCTAAGATTAATCTCCGAGCAAGTTCTGCCACCAAGACTTGGGTTTACCGCAGTTTTCTGCAGGATGATAACTGTCGCTTAGTGCAGGTAATGCCATCGTATCGCCACAACCTTTTTGTTTTGCTTCTCCAGTTTGCGGATCAAAATAGCCCTGAACCACACCTTGGGGCGGTGACATCCTTAGACTAATAGGTGGCCGCTCACGTAAAAATGCACGATAAACCGCCATCGCCCCACTACTGCCGTACAAACTGGTTTTTCCATTGTCGTCACGCCCAACCCAAATCGCGGCAACATTTCGCTCATCAAAACCAGCAAACCAAGAATCACGACTGTCATTACTTGTGCCAGTTTTTCCTGCCAAAGTCTCGTGAGCAAATTCTCTCCCGAGACGCTTCGCCGTACCGGTTTTCACCACCTGTGTCATCGCATATTTGGTGAGATAGTTAACCTCTCGAGGAATCGCTTGCGATGCAGTTGGTTTCGCAGCATCAATGAGTTGATTGTTACTATCCAGCACTGCAGTTACTGAAGTGAGCCGACGATAGCGACCTTCATCAGCTATGGTTTGATAGGCTTGAGCAATCATTAAAGGTGAGCCATTAATCGCACCGAGCAACATGGACGGGAACTGAGAAACATCTTCTCGCCACCCAGATTGAGAAAGCATATTTGCAACATTCTCCGTGCCAATTTCCATACCTAAATTCACCGTAGGAACATTTAGAGAGTCCTTAAATGCGGTCAATAGCGGTACCTGTCCCCTAAATTGCTTGTCTACATTTTGTGGTGACCATGTCTTACCTTGGCCATTACTTAAGGTTATAGGTTGATCGGCAAGAGGCGAAGCAAGCGAATAACTATCCCCCTGTTTGGTTGAAAAACCTGATAACGCAGTCGAATAAACAAAAGGCTTAACCAACGAACCAATGGGGCGGCGGATCTCAACAGCCCGATTGTAGCCTTTGTAACTGGGAATTCGATCGCCAACCATAGCAGCAATTCCACCACTATATTTGTCCGTGACCACCATGCCAATTTGTAGCGTTTTACCCGGCTTGTCTAATTGATTTAATGTTGAAATTGCAGCCTTTTCAGCTGCCTCTTGTGCCATGGGATCCAGTGTTGTATACACTTTTACTCCCGACTGATTTAATAGTGCTTGGCCATATCGCCGCATCAGTTCATGTTTCACGACTTCAAAAAATGCCGGTAATTTTTTATGAACACTGCGCTTCCCATCACGAAGCCCTAAAGGTGACTCTGCGGCGGCTTGGTATTGCGCAACGCTAATTTTATCGGCTTCAAGCAAAAGCTTGAGCACCAAATCACGACGCGCTTGCGCACGCTCTGGATAGCGCCAAGGGTTGTAATAGGAAGGTCCCTTAATGACAGCCACCAAAAATGCTTGCTGGGCCAATGTTAATTCTGCAATTGGGCGACCAAAATAAAACTGAGATGCCAGCCCCATACCATGGACGCCCCGTGCTTTATTTTGTCCCATGTAGACTTCATTCAAGTAGGCCTCAAGGATCTCGTCTTTGTCATATCGAAAATCGATAATCAAAGCCATTAAAGCCTCACGAATTTTTCGAACTAGGGAGCGTTCACTGGATAAAAAGAAGTTTTTCGCAAGTTGTTGCGTAAGGGTTGACCCCCCCTGAACGGTACGTCCCGCATTAATATTCACAAAGGCCGCACGCAGGATAGCCAGAGGATTCACACCGTGGTGACGGAAGAAGCTTCGATCCTCCACCAAAATAAGAGCTTCCACAATCGACTTAGGCATCGCTTCTGTTTTAACAAATAGTCGATCTTCATCACTGCCTGCAATCATGCGATCCAGCAACACAGGCTCTAGGTGAAACACTGCAAGTTCTCGTAAGTCCGATACCCGCTGGACTTTATTCACGCCTTGGGCATCGAAACTAATTAATACCCTTTGTTCAACTTGATCACCTTGGGGGTGTAAAAAAGGTCGCCTCCAAAGCTCTATCTTACGGCTGGATGCCGAAAACTCACCAACCTGGCGCGGATTCACCACCTTACGATACCCAAGCATTTTAAGCTCTGCCATCATTTGATGATGGCTCACCGCAGCGCCCGGATATAAAGACATTGAGCGGCTAAAAACTTGGGCAGGAAGATGCCATTTGTGACCTTCAAATTTAGTTGCAATCACCTGATCAAGATAAATCCCGTAACTACAGGTCACGACCAAAAGCACGAGCGAAATTTTACCCATCACTCTCGCAAGGCGACGCCAACGGCTGCTCTTGGCTTTAGTGTTCGACTGGGCTTTCGTTTTGCGACTTGATTGTCCAGTGCCTGTTTTTGGCTTTTTCTTGGCGGCAGTGCTTTTAGCCGTACTCCCTTCCGGACTCGACTTTTTCTTTTTAGTTGGTGTTTTCTTCGGCGTTTTATCTGTCGTCACAATTCATTTCGTCTATGATTTGTCACCGGCTAAGGTGCGCTTTTTAGTGAATTTAGTAGGCTGAGTATTCGCAGGATCATCTGGCCATAAATGCTTGGGATATCGACCTCGCATCTCTTTTTTTACTTCGACATAAGGCCCTTGCCAAAAGCTTGCAAGATCAGAGGTCAATGCGAGCGGCCGCTGCGCTGGCGATAATAACTCTAAGGTCACAATCACAGCCCCTTTGGCAACCACTGGGCTTTCTTGCAGGCCAAAAGTTTCCTGTAACTTAACACGCATTAGCGCTCGTCCATCGCTTTGATAGGTGATTTTTGATCGAGTTCCCGTTGTTAAGGTCCAATGGGTTGGAACTAAACTGGCTAGTTCTTGCTGACAATCCCACGCCATCAAGTTGTGAAGATTCTGAGCATGGTTTAACTGTTGTAATTGCTTCAAGCTCGTTACGGTACCCAGATACGGCAATAACCATGACGCTAAAGTATCTAACAGGCCTTTCTCCGATAAATCAGGCCAAGGCATATGAGGCATCACCTGACGCCCCAGCATGACACGGTACCGTAATTGTTCAACATCAGCATGCATGTTCAGCAGCTGCAAACCTTGCTCGGCAACTAACTCTAAAATTGCTTGGTTCAAAGCTTCTCGGCTTGGAGAAGCGACCTTTTGCTTAGTGACAATAATACGGCCAACTTTTTGCTGACGCTCTGCAACAAATTTTCCCGTCGATTTGTCCCAGCCAACCGTATTATGTGATTGCATCAATTCAGCCAATTCATGTTCAAACAATGCTGGTTCTAATCGACTCGCCAAAAAGACCTGCCCAGCACTTTGACCTTGTTGCTGCTGAAAATCAGCGACAACTAACCAAGGTTGGTTTGCAAGCGCATCCCGCTCATACAGTTCAACTCCTGTACCATTCGCCAGCTGATATCCATGCAGCCCTCGCTGCTTGGCAATCCGGTCGGGGTAAGCGAGCGCTAACAGCATGCCGATGTCCGTATCCGTTGCCTCACGGACAACCCGATTAAAATCAATGGCCTTTGCCTGAGCGACACCAATACTTTTTTGTAACCATTTTTTGGCTTGAAGTAACAAAGGAGCTTGGCATGCTAACGTCAAATACTGACTGATATCCACACCCAACTTCGGCAGGCCTCGAGCTTCCACGAGTGTGGCCAACAAACAAGCCAGCGCGAGCAATCGCTGTTGCTCTTGTCCCTTTTCAGGGATGGCCTGTGCCGTCAGCAGCATATGAGCCAGTCGTGGATGACACCCTAATGTATATGCAGTTCGACCATGTGCGGTTAGCTTATACTGAGCATCAATCATCTTGAGAGATTGCAATAACTCCCATGCCAGCTGCTCATTTACCGGTGCAGGGGGCGTCAATAAAGCGAGTTCTGAGAAAGAGCGTACTCCCCAAAATGCGCCATCTAGTGCCATTGATACCAACTCACTTGTCAATATTTCAGGCGCTGCACTTTGAACCAGTCGACCTTGTTCTTCTTTGCTCCATAATCTAAGGCATGCACCTTCTGTAATACGCCCGGCACGGCCCGAGCGTTGAACCGCAGAAGCTTGACTAATACGTTTCGTTTCTAGCAGCGTAACTCCCGTCTTAGGATTAAAGCTAGCTTGACGCACCAACCCACAATCCACAACAAAAGTTACGCCTGCAATGGTTAGACTCGACTCAGCAATATTCGTCGCAAGTACCACCTTACGTTGCTTTGCGCTCGGCATAGATAATGCGCGATCTTGCGCTTTAAAGCTTAACGAACCATATAAGGGACAAATATCTACAGCTTCATCAAAGCGGTCCCCTAATCGTCGTGCCAACTGATTAATCTCTTTTTGGCCTGGCAAAAAAACCAAAATGGAGCCTTGTTGCAAGGTTTGCACATCCGATTGCGGATTCAGTGCAACCACAGCGGCTACAGCTGACTGTGCAAGCTCGCTTGTCGAGTCAAGCAGCTCAATAATTTGGCGCTCACAATGGCTTAACCAATCCTTGTATTGCCGTGGCGCTCGATATATAACGCCAACAGGAAAACTACGCCCCTGACTTTGTAGCGAAGCAGCATGAGGCATCAAATCGTGCAACCCCAAGCCTTGCAAAGTCGCAGACATGGCAACAAGCTTCAAATCTTCCCGGAGTGACCCCTGCACTTCAAGGGCGAGTGCCAAGCCTAAATCAGTCGTAAGATGACGTTCATGGATTTCATCAAAAATCACCACTGCGACATCGCTAAGTTCAGGATCAGCTTGGATCATCCTTGTTAAAACCCCTTCCGTCACGATCTCCAGCCGAGTTTTACGGCTCACCTTGGTCTCTCCACGCACACGATAGCCCACCTCATCACCTACGTTTTGTTGGCGACACTTGGCTAAGTAGTGAGCAATATTTCGAGCGGCAACTCGGCGAGGTTCAAGCAAAATGATGCGCCCTTGGATTTCAGGCCAATCAAGCATTGCCAGAGGCAGCGCAGTCGACTTACCCGATCCCGTCGGTGCTTGGAGGATAACTTGATTTTGTTCTACAAGAGCTTTTCTTAAAGGCGCTAGCAGTTCGTGAATAGGTAATTGAGTCAAAAGGTAATCAGATGATGAAAGTTGACCTTGAGTCTAAATAAATGAGTCTCGAAAGTCACTGGTATCGGTAATTAACCAAGGTTTATGTTTACCCGATTTCAAACCGCTAAGCTTCATGGGTTTAGAAATGGCATAACCTTGACCATAGTCGACGCCGAGATCTTTGAGTTTATAGCCGATTGCTTCAGACTCAACAAACTCAGCAATAATGCAAAAACCCATATCTCGGCCAAGCTGGCAAATCGCATTGACAATGGCTTGATCAGACTGGCTTTCACAGAGATTAACCACGAATTGGCCATCAACCTTCACAAAGTCAACATCCAAACGCTTCAAATAGGCAAAGCTAGAGAAGCCCGAACCAAAATCATCTAAAGCGAGTTTACAACCCAGAGGACGCAATAGATCAATTAAGTTATTGGCTTGTTCCAGTTGACTCAGTGCAGCAGTTTCCGTGATTTCAAAACACAGTTTATAAACCAGTTCCGGTTCCGAAAGTAAGCGCATCTCTAACCAGGACATAAATTCGCTGTCGCCTAAGGAGGTGGCTGACAGGTTAACTGAAACCATGGAAAGGTCCCGCCAAATTTCACAATTTTCCCTGGCCCAATTCAACAGGTTATCAATGACCCAAAGATCCACTCTTGGTGCAAGGTTGTAGCGCTCAGCTGCAGGTAAAAATACCGCAGGAGAAACAATCTTGCCATCTTCATTCAACATTCGAGTTAACACTTCAAAATGCAACCCTTTCTCTTTCGCGAGCAATGGCTCAATCGGTTGAAAGTAAAGTTCAAATCGATTCAATGCGAGTGCACCAATCACGTCGACAGAGGAATTCATCTGGGTAAACAAACGATGCATATTGGGATCGGTCACTGAATAGAGTCGCCAACCATTGCGCCCCTCATCTTTCGCAAGACGACAAGCAGCATCGGCTTGACTCATTACGTCGTAAATTTCATTGGCAGTCCGATCCAGTTTCGCAAGTCCAACACTGACACTGACCGCATGTTTACGATTTTGCCAATAAAACTCGTGTTCAAATAGCTGCAAACAAATCCGTTTTGCAATTGCTTGAGCAGATTCGGAAGTTGACTGATGCATCAAAATGCCAAACTCATCGCCCCCAATTCTGGCAACCACATCGCCTTTGCGCACCAGCTGCTTCAAACGTTTAGCGACTTGACACAAAAGCTGATCACCCGCTTTATGTCCACTCACATTATTAATCACTTGGAACTGGTCAAGATCTAAAAATGCGATATGCGTTTGATCATCACCCGACTGCACTAGCTTAGACAAAAGGGCTTCAAAATGGGGCCGGTTCGGTAGGCCTGTCAGAGCATCAAAATTCGCTTGAAATGATAGCTCATCTGCTAGTCGATGGTTTTCATTTACATCTTCGGCCATCATCACCAATTGGTCACTGCTCCCGCGTAAGCAGCTAAAACTTAACTTCATCCAATTGTGCTTATTATGGGTTGTCTGCAACGGCAACTCGCACCAAGCTTGATTGAGCACACCTTCACGGACGATATTTAGTGTATCAATAAGAACGGGCTGCTCTTCTTCACGCACCAATGCCAGCAAATGCTCACCTTCTTTTGCATCCGTCATGTGCTCTGCGATGCTGTTAAGCATGGTCAGACGGTTATCCTTATCAACTAAACCACAAGCAATTGGCAATTTTTGAAAGACTTCTTGGTATTTGTGCTCACTGTGCATCAATGCCTGTGCGACCCGGGTGAGCTCCATTGTAGCGCCCAATAATCCTGCCGCGTGATTCAGTTCAGTGATCAATTCATCAGACCAATCGTTCGGGCGATTGCAGCTCAAAGCAACTACTGCAATCCGGGTCTCTCCAAACGTAATTGAAGGCAACACCAAAAGGCTTTTGACTTGCCATTGTGCGAGTAATTCTTTCTCACGAGATGCATTTTCAGGCAACTGTGATAAATCGGATAGCTTTACCAGTCGAGGTTGAGCTGCGAGTTCATTGAAAAATGGTGTGTCTTGGAGAGGCCACTCTTTAACGGCTTTTTGATTACAAAATTCTGGCTTGAGGTACATATTGCGAGCCTGGAGATGGCTCTGTTGACGTGTACGACTTATAACAAATACACCATCGCACTGCAGCTGCTGTGTAATTGCTTCAAGCGCTCGATCAACATTTTGCTCAAGTGTGACCAAAGGAGAGTCACTAAAAATATTGACCAAAGCATGTTGTAGTTTATTCATTAAACTATCTGACATGTACGAGTCATTTCCTTACGAGATACAACTACAAAGTCCAAAATAAGTATAGGCGTTATAACAAGAAAAACTGACCGCAAAAGAAATTTAATCAACAATTTTCACCCTAAAATTCACGTTCTGATAGACAGTTCACGGTTTAAGCATTGAATCCACTAAAAAAATGAGGACCTCTTACGAATCAAAGACTTTTACTCAGTAGAGCGCCAAAAAATTGGCACTGTTAAGCAACAAAATATCAAGAATAGCTCACGCTAATCACATAAAAGCGCGTATTCACTGATGATAAGGTCGTCAGTGTAGGTTTTGCTGCTTACCTAGGCCTGTAATTGACTCGACTTGCCCTGCGTTTTTGCAGCGAAATAAATGCCGAAAACAACAGACAATACGAGCCATCACAGGCGTCATCGAATACTCCCTTCACATTGACACGATAGTGAACATAGATTCGATGCCATCCAGACTACGTTACTTATTTATCGGTCCGAGCCGCACATTCATAATCAAAAAGCCAATAACTCATACTTAGTTATGACGTACAAAATTCAGGGAATAAGGTGAGCTATTGATTAAAACATTTGAGTTAAAACAAAACGTTTTACCACGCTTGCGTTATCAATTCGCACCATCCTAGACAGTTAAATCAAGGTGTAAAGCTTCAAGGCGCTAACTGCTCATAATTGACTCGAAACACGAAAAAGAACCTCACAAGACGATATTGAATACACAATTATCATTCGAATTGCGGCTTAAATGTGAAATTGAAAACGAATACAGAGAACGGCGATAGTGAGACTCAAGTGATTAGAATGAAACACTGTAACGACGTATATGAAAACTAACTTTATGCTTTTCAAGCACAGAGTAGAGTAATACCAAGTTTACTTTTGGATGCACTTTTAAAAGTACGATTACACGCGCAAGTAAACAATGAATATAAGCATCGATTGACATAAGGCATACACAAAAAGAGCCATGCTCGGCACAAAACACCAAACATAGCTCTTTCAAAACCTTTAAATATTCACCGCTGTCTACACAAGCTTAAATACAATGATTTACTCTTGATGTTCAAGCATTGCTGCAATCGTTAAAACACCTTTCGTTGTAGCACCTGCTGCCCACATTGCAGATGCACTATCTTCAAATGCAGCAGCCAAATCAAAATGCAGCCAATCCGCTTGAGGTGAAACAAATCGCCATAAGAAGCCAGCCGCATTGGAAGCGCCTCCAGCCCCTCCACCTTTCATAGGTCGACTATTCGCGGTATCCGCGTATGGAGACGGGCAAGCATCTTGATGCCAACGCTCGAGAGGCAACGGCCACACATGCTCTGCAACCGATTCAGCCGCGTGGGTTGCACGAGTTAGTAATTCCGAGTTTGGAGAGAAAATCGCATTATAATGACTACCGACAGCCATATAAGCAGCACCTGTCAATGTCGCAGCATCGATAATAAGGGCTGCACCGGTATCAGAAGCAGCTTGCAAACCATCGGCAAGCACGAGACGGCCCTCTGCATCGGTATTGACAACTTCGACCGAGACACCATTTTTATAGGTTAAAATATCCCCTAGCTTATAGGCTCTGCCACTTATCAAATTTTCTGCGCAGCACAAGAACAGCTTCACTCGTTTTTTCAAACCAGATTTAATCGCAAGCCCAAGAGCCGCGGTGACCGTCGCCGCGCCCCCCATATCAGCTTTCATACCCAGCATGCCTTCAGAGGATTTAATACTGTAACCTCCAGAGTCAAACGTGATCCCTTTGCCAACTAAAGCAATATCGACGGGTGCATTGTCATCAAAAGGATTGTAATCAAGCTCTAACAATGCGGGGGGACGCTCACTCCCGCGGCCTACCGCATGGATACCGATCCACTCTTCTTCAAGTAAGCGCTCACCTTCTACGATGCGAAAGCTAATCTCATCTTCAGCAATACTACTGAGCCAATGAGCAGCCTGATTGGCTAACTCGCTTGGGGCGAGGTTTTCAGGCGTTTCATTTACTAATTGCCTCGCAAAATAAGCACTGTCAAATCGATCTTGTAGCGTCTTTGTCATTGCCGCATCACCACACCATTGAATGTGATAACCAGGTTTTGCCGTCGCAAATCCTTGAGAAAATGCCCATTGATTGTCGATCGTCCACAGCTCACCATCAAGCTGGGCTTGATTGATGCCTTGATTGCGGATTTTTCGAGCGGCTTTTTGAATTTGCCGAAGATCATCCTGTCCTTGCAAATGGATCAATGCTTGATTATCAGCATAGGTCACATCAGCTTTTCCCCAATGGGCAGCAGGAACCTCTGTGGTTAATATTACTTTCATAAATTGCGTCATGGTCTTTCCTAGAATGACAAAAGGGTGAGTAGGTACTTGCCATCTTGAAACTAAAACAAAAAAGGCAAATGCATTCACCTTGAAATACTTGTTTAGTTTACTGCTTGAACTGCGGCATTTACAATGCTTGCGCAAGCTGTAATTCACTTCTCGTGAATAGAAAAGGTCACCACACCAAGATTCAGCGCAGATAAGCACATGACAGAGTAGAAACTATCTGACGGCTTAGAAAAGCAACAAAAGACAAAGGCTCACAATGAAATTCATTCCTTCGCTACAACAGGGAAAGTTGGTTCGACGCTATAAGCGTTTTCTCACCGACGTATTACTGGCTGATGGCCAAGAACGCACGATTCATTGCCCAAATACAGGGTCAATGAAAAACTGTTTATTTGAAGGTGAGGATGTTTGGTTCTCTGAATCTGATAATCCTAAGCGAAAATACCCGAATACTTGGGAAATTGCGCAAACAGATGAAGGACATTTAATCGGCATCAATACTGGCAGAGCAAATCATCTGGCAACAGAAGCAATTGAGCAACAAGTTATTCCTGAATTGGCCGGATATGAGACGCTTAAAAAAGAAGTGAAATATGGCAATGAAAATAGCCGGATTGATATTCTGCTCACAGCGCCTGAACAGCCAAACTGCTACGTTGAAATCAAAAGCTGTACGCTTCTTGAAGATAATTCAGGCTACTTCCCTGATGCCGTCACCACGAGAGGTCAAAAACATCTCAGAGAATTAATGGAGATGGCAGCACAAGGACATCGCGCGGTATTACTTTTTATTGTGCAACATACTGGCATCGATCGCGTGTCACCAGCTGCACATATCGATCCAGAATATTCGGCATTACTAAAACAAGCCGCCAATTCTGGAGTTGAAATTATTGCTTACGGGACAACAATTTGCCCCGAAGAGATAAAGGTAACCCATGCCGTCGATGTACTTTTAGATGAATGCATTTAACTTGATAATTGTAAAATTAGCTTACATAGTCAAATAAAGGGCTCGAACTATCGCAAATTCATTGCGCAGGTATTTTAATTATGCTAAATGTAGCGGCCGTTCTTAAAATCGCCCTAAAACGCAAATAATACAGGAGATGCGTTATGCCTGAAGGCAATAAAAAACTCGGCGTACTCGCTATCGCAGGTCTAGAACCTTACCAAGAGAAGCCGGGTGAGGAATATATGAGCGCTGAGCAACTGTCTCACTTCAAGTTGATGCTTGAAGCATGGAGAATTCAGTTGCGCGAAGAAGTTGATCGCACGCTAAGTCACATGCAAGACGAAGCCGCTAATTTCCCTGACCCAGTTGATCGTGCAGCTCAGGAAGAGGAATTTAGTTTAGAATTACGTGCCCGTGATCGTGAGCGTAAACTCATTAAAAAAATCGAAAAGACACTTCAAAAGATTGAAGAAGACGAATTTGGTTACTGTGATTCCTGCGGTATCGAAATTGGTATTCGTCGTTTAGAAGCACGTCCAACCGCTGATCAGTGTATCGATTGCAAAACGTTAGCAGAAATTAAGGAAAAACAGCTAGCGGGTTAGATCGATGTCATACCTAGGCGGGTTTTCAGCCCGCTTTTAGGTTTCAATTGCCAGTTTAAATAGCTTGCGATGGGAACTCAGTTCGTTAAATGTTCTCAAAAGCAACCCAGCATTCCCTATGACCCACTCCCCATATATTGGACGATTCGCCCCTTCGCCATCCGGCCCGTTACACTTTGGCTCTCTCGTTGCAGCCCTTGGTAGCTACTTGCGTGCGCGTAAATTGGGCGGAAAGTGGTTGGTAAGAATGGAAGATCTAGACCCACCAAGGGAAGTTAAAGGTGCTGCGAAAGATATCTTATCGACGTTAGAGCGGTTTGGTTTTGAATGGGATGATGACGTTTTATATCAAAGTCAGCGTCAACAAGCATATCAAGCGCTCATCGATCAATACTTAAGCACTGGACAGGCATATTACTGCCAATGCACTCGTAAACAGATCCAGGCTCGCGGAGGCGTTTATGATGGCCAATGTGCAAAGCTCGCTCACCCCTTATATTCCGGCGCAATTCGAATTAAAAACACAGTCGCAAATCACAGTTTTGTGGATGGCCTCATGGGAAATGTTTGTGTCCCTGAATCCTTTGCAAGAGAAGATTTCATCATTAAGCGTAGCGATAGACTCTATGCCTACCAACTCGCTGTGGTGCTCGACGATCATCAACAAGGCATTACTGAGATAGTGCGAGGCTGTGACTTACTTGAAGCCAGCTGCCGTCAAATTAGCTTGTACCAATTGTTTGGTTATTCAATCCCAGAGTTTATCCATCTACCACTTGCTTGCACTAAGCCGGGGCTTAAACTCTCAAAGCAAAACCATGCAGACGCAGTTGCCCAGCTTTCACCGCAAATAGCACTCAATCAAGCCCTCACTTTTCTGGGTCAGCAAGCCGTTGATACCGATGGCAATATGGCGTCAATGCTCAGCCAAGCTATTGACCAATTTGATTTATATTCTATCCCCAACCAATCTGAGATATTGATCCACCAGTAAATTACTCATTAGCGCGCAATTGGTATATCATATGCGCCTATTTTGATATCAACTCTGTTTAATGTTCGAGGTGTCCCATTTTTCGCCGTATCAGTCAATTCTGTAAGCAACTATTTGAAGATTCTCCGTCAGAGAGCACTGCTGTAGTCGAAACCACAGAAACAGGATTAACCCTAGAAATTGTCCCTAGAAATGCCCATAACATTTCGCGCCGACAAATCAGCGAAAACGCGTTAAAGGTACTTT
Source organism: Shewanella gelidii (assembly GCF_014647855.1). Lineage (GTDB taxonomy): Bacteria > Pseudomonadota > Gammaproteobacteria > Enterobacterales > Shewanellaceae > Shewanella > Shewanella gelidii. The sequence continues at coordinate 601,126 of NZ_BMPZ01000001.1, forward strand.
ATCGTCTTCATAAGTCTGGCTATAAGGCCTATTTAGTCGGCGGTGGCGTACGCGACATCTTACTTGGCATGCAGCCCAAAGATTTTGATGTTGTCACCAACGCCACACCAGAACAAATTAAACGCCTCTTTAGAAACTGTCGCCTCATTGGGCGCAGATTTCGTTTAGCGCATATCGTCTTTGGCAGAGATATCATCGAGGTGGCAACCTTCCGCGGTCACCATGGTGACAACAGTGACAAAATATCTAAATCCAATGCCGAAGGCCGTTTACTTCGAGACAATGTCTACGGCAATATCGATGAAGACGCCGAACGTAGGGACTTCACAGTTAACGCGCTGTACTACGACATTAGTGACTATTCGGTACACAGTTATGGTGGCGGTATTCAAGATCTTGAAGCTGGTGTAATTAAACTCATTGGCGATCCTGAAACGCGCTACCGCGAAGATCCGGTTCGAATGCTAAGAGCGGTCAGATTTGCGACAAAACTCGATCTAACGATAGACCCGGTTGCCGCGGCACCAATTAAACAGCTCTCTGGATTACTCAAAGATATTCCTGCTGCAAGAATGTACGAAGAAGTACTGAAGCTCTTTTTTGCAGGCCAAGCGCTCAATAACTTCAATATGATGCGCAAATATAAACTCTTTGCACCACTGTTCCCACAAGTCGAACACCTAATCAACGAAGCGCCTCACGGTTGCGCGGCCAAAATGGTTCAAGAAATCATGTTGAGCACAGATGACCGCGTCAAACAAGAAAAGCCTGTTACGCCAGCATTTTTCTACGCAGCAATCCTTTGGTATTCATTAAAGGAACGCGCAGAAGAGATTGAAATTGAAAGTGGCCTCAGTAGTTACGATGCTTACTACGCGGCAATGGGCGATGTGATGGAGAAACAATGCCAGACCATCAGCATTCCTCGTCGCTTTAGCACCCCAGCGAAGGATATTTGGCAACTGCAACTTCGGTTCGAAAGAAGCAAAGGTGGCCGTGCGTTTAAACTACTGGAACACCCTAAGTTTAGAGCAGCTTATGATCTGTTATTACTCAGAGCAGCAGCAGAAGGTGGCACAATTGCGAAAACAGCCGCTTGGTGGCAGAAATTTGTTGAGGCGAATGAAGATGAGCGCACGCTCATCGCACGCGCGAAAAACAAAGGCAGCACAGCAAAGAAAAGCAACAACCGCCGTCGACGCCGTCCAGCAAATAAAAAGCCCAAAATCACCGAAGCGCCATGATCAAAGTGTTTGTGGCACTTGGTGCCAACCTTGAGCAGCCAATACAGCAACTCCAAAGCGCAGTCTCTGCGCTCACAGCAATTGCCGAGTCAGAGGCCATAGAGGTCTCTAACTTCTATCAGTCAACCCCCATGGGGGATGTGATTCAACCAGACTATATCAATGCAGTTGCAAGCTTTGAGACAACGCAGCCTCCTCTAGCTCTACTTGATCAGCTCCAAGCCATAGAAAACAACCAAGGTAGAGTTCGAATTGAGCGCTGGGGACCCCGCACTTTGGATTTAGACTTGCTACTCTATGGCGATCAAACGGTTGACCATCCCCGTCTCACCATTCCACACTATGGAATGAAACAAAGAAGCTTTGTCCTCATCCCTTTGGCAGATCTCGTTCCTCAATTAATACTTCCGTGCGGTACATCAATAAAGCAACTGATCAGTACAAAAATGAGAAGCGAATTACAACAAGTCCACTTGGATCATTGAAGTTCAATCTAAGTTAGCTTATAACACCACTTCCTACTGTTTTGAAGAATACCATTATGTCAAAAGTTACGAGTTCAACCCTGCTGAAGTTTAAGCAGGAAGGTAAAAAGTTCACGGCACTCACTGCATACGATGCCAGTTTCGCGGGCGCTTTCGATAGCGAAGGAATCGATGTCCTACTCGTAGGTGATTCATTAGGAATGGTACTTCAAGGACACAGCGATACACTGCCGGTCACAGTTGACGACATTGCCTACCATACGCGTTGCGTGCGCCAAGGCATCGAGCGCTGCTTACTCATTGCCGACATGCCCTTTATGAGCTACGCCACTGTAGAGCAAACACTAACTAACGCGACAGTGTTGATGCAGGCGGGTGCCAATATGGTGAAAGTCGAAGGTGGCAAGTGGCTTCTTGAGTCAGTAACTCAGCTGACTGAACGTGGGATCCCAGTCTGTGCTCACTTGGGGCTAACCCCGCAGTCCGTCAACGTTTTCGGTGGTTTTAAAGTTCAAGGTCGTGACTCGGATAACGCCCAGCGTATTCTCGATGAAGCCAAGGCGCTTGAAGCCGCTGGAGCACAACTACTGGTACTAGAGTGCATCCCTGCAACGCTCGCCAAAGCAATTACCCAAGCACTCACCATTCCAGTCATTGGCATTGGTGCGGGCAACGATACCGATGGTCAGATCCTTGTCATGCATGATGTGCTCGGGATTTCAAGTGGCTATATTCCCCGTTTCTCTAAGAACTATCTCAAGCAAACAGGCGAAATCAGGGCAGCGGTTCGCGCTTATATAGAGGAAGTGGCCAATGGCACCTTTCCCGCTGAAGAGCACACGTTTAATTAAGGAACATGTGGATGATTACCACAGCTAATATCGAAGACATTCGTCATCAAGTGAATCAGTGGCGCAAGCAAGGCGAGACTGTCGCATTTGTGCCGACTATGGGTAATCTGCACCAAGGACATATTACCCTTGTTGAAGAAGCGGTTCGTCGCGCCGATCACGTTGTTGCTTCTATATTTGTAAACCCAATGCAATTTGGACAAAACGAAGATTTAGACGCATATCCACGAACACTTGCTGATGACCAAGCCGCTTTGGTGGCTGCTGGTGCAACATTGTTATTTACGCCAACTCCAGAAATTATCTATCCAAAAGGCTTAGACAATCAAAGCTATGTCGAAGTACCAAATATCTCCGATATATTCTGTGGTGATAGTCGTCCTGGCCACTTTAGAGGCGTAGCAACTATCGTTTGTAAGCTTTTCAATATCGTACAACCCGATATTGCCGTATTTGGACGAAAAGACTTTCAACAACTCATGGTCATTCAAACCATGGTCGAAGATCTGTCGATGCCAATTGAAATTGTCGGGGTGGACACCATTCGTGAAGCCTCTGGCTTAGCCATGAGCTCAAGAAATGGTTACCTCAGCGTAGAAGAGAAACAAATCGCACCGATTCTGAAGCAAGTGATGGATGAAACCGCAGCGAGCGTAAGCCAAGGGAAATCGGTACAAAATGCGGTCATTCTGGCCAAGCAAACGTTAATTGAAAATGGCCTCAAACCAGACTATTTTGAAGTGTGTAACGCCAAAGATTTAGCAGCACCGCAAGCGAACGACCGCTCCCTAGTGATTCTTGCAGCAGCCTATCTTGGCAAAACACGACTTATCGATAATTTATGCTTTGAGCGTTAGGCCAATACCTTCAATCTGAACACTAATTTACACTTAAATGGGGCATATGCCCCATTTATTGTCTATCGTTAATAGTTAAGCTTATCGGCTTGGTCACAATACTCGAAAATCTAAATAATACTGGCGAGCAAAAAACTGGTATTAATCTGATACTTGAGTCATAGTAATAGGGTTTCTTCCCCAAATACTAATGAAGTATATGGCGATAGGTAAGGATAGTGTAAAATAGTGTTCGAATGTCACGGATTTGATGTTTATTCTGATTAATCAATATGATGCAAAAGGATGTGTAGCTGAATGGCTAGAGTGGTTCTCATATTACTGGTATTGACAAGCTTCTCCTGTTTAGGTGAAGCCAGCTCGATCTATAAGTGCATCCAAGAAGACAAAATTGTGTTTTCACAAAGCGTATGCCCTAAAGAGTTTCGTCAGCACAAAATTGAATATGAGTTAGGGATTACGACAGAAATTGATTCTGACCGCAAAAAAATTAAAATCGACCCGCTAAAAGCACTACTCAAACGACAAACCATTTCGAAAGAGAAGCTATTGCAGCTGCTTGAAAGTGAAATCTATCGTTTAAAACAAGAGAACAGTTACTACGAAATCCTTCGTTCGAGCGAGCTTCAAAAACTTGAACGTAAACGCTATTGGCATACAAAATCAAAAGATGATCCCGAGTATATAGCCGAACTCAGCGAAATCCACGATCGCTTTGATGGTTTAATCTTGCTGAATCAAGATTCAATGAAGCAACTTGATGATCGTCGCAACCAAATCATTGCTGAGACCAAAGACTCTGAACGAGATCAATCGGCAAATTAGATCGAGCTTTTAATAGATATTCATCTTTTATCTAAACGCACACTTGTGACGCTAGTTTAATTCGCCTTTGAAGCAAAAACTGCTCGCCCAATATCACCCATTAACAAAACAAATCAATTACTTATCACGTTAATTCTACATTGAAGAATATATGCGGAATTATTTTTCTGCCAATCTAGTTTTGCATCCCATAGAATAATTCAACACTTGTAGAATTAATGTGGTCAGTGATGACGAATAAAGTAGGTCGCCCGAGCCAAGTCACCAATAATCGCGATAAACTTTTGGATGCAGCAAGAACCCTGTTTGTAGAAAAAGATTATGCCCAAGTGTCAATTCGTGAAATTGCCACCCATGCAGGCACGGATGCAGGCTTAATCCGCTATTACTTTGGTTCCAAAGAAGCGCTATTTGCAACAATGATCCATGAAACGGCAAGCCCTGTGATGGCCGAACTATCAAAAAGTAATAGTCACAATCAAGCCGATGGTCCTGCCAACATTTTGCAAACTTACTATCGTGTCATGTCTGCACACCCACATTTCCCTAGACTGATATATAAACTTGCTTCATTGGATCAAAGCACTCAGATTAACCGTGAGTTGACCAAAATTCTTACTGAAATTATGCAAGGCAGTAAGATGATGATGTTCGACCGTCTGCAAGAAAATGGGCAGCTACATGATAATGTCGATCCTCAATGCGCTAATTTAAGCTTTTTTTCTTTAATGGTATTTCCATTCCTCGCCCCAGACAGAGTCCTAAATAACCTTGGGATTAAGATTACCCCTGAGTTTCTTGAGCAATTAGCTGAACAAAACTCCCAGCTTCTGTCTCAAGGACTATTTAAAAAGGATGCAAACAATGAGTAACTTAAAAAGACGCTACCTTCTGGTGGGCATCGGTTTAGGCCTATTAATACTTATAATTGCCATCGCACTAAAATCTCCGCCGAAACAATCGACCAATCAAAATAAAAGAACAAAAGTTGAAGTAATGACACTGGAGGAGCAACATGTTGCGCCCATAATTACAGGTTATGGCCGAGTTGCTCCCAAACATGTTTGGCAAGCAGTTGCAGAAGTCTCCGGTAGGCTCATTTTTCGACACCCGCAATTAGAAACGGGTCGATTGCTACCTCAAGGCACAAGGTTACTGGCGATCGATCCTCTTGAGTACCAATTGCAGCTCGCTCAAGCACAAGCAAATTTCAATGCGACCCAAGCTAAGCTAACTCAGCTTGATCAACAACAACAAAACCTTAATACAAGCTTAGAGATTGAATTACAGCGTAAAGTTTTGTCTGAACAAGAGTATGCCCGTAAGAAAACTCTCAAAAATAAAAACCTAGTTTCAAGCTCAGAGCTCGAATCACAAAAGCTCGCGCTACTCGCACAAACGAAGCAAGTCGAAGAATTACAGAACTCTCTGAAATTATTACCAGACGATCGCAAAGTCACCCAAGCCCAGCTCAGTGTCGATCAGGCGAAGCTAGAAGATGCCGAGCGACGACTACAAAAAACAGAAATTGTTTTACCATTTGATGCTCGCATTGCTGAGATCAATATAGAACAAGACCAAGTGGTCAACATGAGTGCCGTGATGTTAACGGCTTATGAATTAGGGACTGCCGAGATTAAAGCTGAAGTTGCAATTCATGATATGCGGGCGCTGGCCAACAGTTTGCATCAAATGCCACAAAACCAGCGCCTCCCTTCGATTGAAAAGCTTGAGCTCACTGCAGAAATCCGTTTTGAGGCTGGCGATGAAGAGTTTTCCTGGCCCGCTAAAGTGACTCGTGTTGCTGAAACAGTCAACCCCAATAACGCAACCCTAGGGTTATATCTAGAAGTAGAACAGGACTTTCACCAAATCGACTTGCTCCGCAGACCCCCTTTAACCAAAGGGATGTTTGTCACGGCTCACATTCACGGTCAACCCAGTAAGCACCTTGTCGTTTCCGAAAAAGTTATTCACCAGAATATGCTTTATCAAGTCACGAAAGACAACCGACTCAAGAAGCACTCCCTAAAAGTGCTGTTTCGGACGCCAAAACACGTGGCGATTGAAACAAATCTCACCGCAGGTGATCGGATTGTTGTCAATGATATTATCCCAGCAATTGATGGCATGGCGTTAAGCATTATTCAAGCCCCTGATTCCAATGACTCCCAGCAGGGAGGTGCCCAGTGATTGGCTATTTAACAAGACATCCAACCTTAGCCAACTTGCTCATGCTCTCTCTTATTTTGCTTGGCCTGAGCAATTTGAGTGGTATTAAGCGTGAAACCTTTCCTGAATTCGCGCCGCCATATGTCATGGCCACTGTCGTTTATCCTGGAGCCTCACCGGTCGAAGTCGAAGAAAGCCTGTGTTTGCGCATGGAAGATGCTGTGGATGGCCTTAGCAACGTTGAGGAAGTAAAATGCGACGCTCAAGAAGGCGTTGCATCAATGCGTTTAAAACTCAATGAACAAGCAGACATTGGACGATTCTTAGTTGATGTGCAAACCGAAATCAATGCCATCCAAAATTTCCCGTCTCAAATTGAGCCTCCGGTCGTAAAAGAGCTCGACTGGGCAGAGCCCGTTGTTGATATTGCCATCTCAGCAGATGCAAGTTGGCCGCACTTAAAAGCATATGCGGAAGACCTTAAGCGTAGGCTCAAGATCAATGCGGGCATAAGTTTAGTTAGCGTCAGTGGCTTTTCAGATCATCAGCTAAGAATCGAACTCAAAGCAACGGAAATGCGCCGCCTTGGGCTTACCGCCTCAGCAATTGCAGATAAAGTCAGTCGGCAAAATGTGAAAATGCCGGCGGGGTCTATCGAACTGAAAGATAAAAATCTTTTACTGCGATTTGATGAACAAAAGATCACAGCAGAGGCGCTCGGAGAAATTATTGTCGCTTCCACCAATGACGGTAGCACGGTGCGGCTCAAAGATATCGCAACCATAGAAGAACGATTTGAGCTTGATGAAGAACATATTTTATTCAATGACAAGCCAGCAGCCATTCTAAAAGTTCAGAAAAATAAAGCTGATGATGCCTTAAGAATTAAAGCCGTGGTCAGCGAGTTTATCGCACAAGAGCAATCTCGAGTTCCTGCAGGTATTGAGCTGAGTTTAACGAATGACTTGTCATCTTTACTTCAAGACCGTCTCGACATGATGCTCAAAAACGGCTGGCAAGGGATCATTCTTGTGTTTTTCAGCATGTGGCTGTTTTTCTCGCTACGATATTCATTCTGGGTTTCTGCCGGACTTCCAGTCGCTTTTCTTGGCGGACTCTTCTTAATGAGTCTGTTTGGTGTATCAATCAACGTGATGAGTTTAGTGGGCTTGTTGATGGCCATTGGTATTATGATGGATGACGCTATTGTCATTGCCGAGTCTATCGCCTCTCATGTGGATCGAGGCTACTCAGCACATGATGCTGTGATTAAGGGTGTAAAAAAGGTCACACCAGGGGTACTTTCTTCATTTCTAACCACTGTATTTATCTTTAGCGCCATTCTGGGGCTTGACGGGCAAATGGGAGCCGTTTTATCCGCTGTGCCAACTGTATTAATTATGGTATTGAGTATCAGCTTAATCGAAGCCTTTTTAATATTGCCAAACCATTTACACCATTCTTTAACCCACTCAGATAAACAAACTCAGTTTAAACAAGCAGCCTTCAAGACTCGTTTTCTAGCACGATTCGAACGCTTTCGTAATAAGCAACTGGTTGAAATTGTGACCCGGTTAGTGCGCTGGCGATATGCTACCGTTGGCGCCACAATTGGGATTTTATTCGCATCCGTTGCACTCGTTGCTGGCGGAATCATTAAATTTGTTCCTTTTCCTGAACTCGATGGTGATATCGCAGAAGCCCGTATTATCCTGCCCCCTGGCAGCCCGCTAAGCCAAACCCAAATCGTTGTTGAGCGGATTATTGAAAGTGCAAAACAAACGGGAGTGCAATATCAGCAAGAGAAAGAACAAGGCCAAGTTCTCATCCAAGATATTACGGCGCAATACAACTTCAATGCCGATGCAGGAGAAAGCGGCCCGCACGTCGCGACAGTCCGGCTAGATCTATTATCTGCGGAAATAAGACAAACCCTGATAGAAGAGTTCATTCGAGACTGGCGTCAAAACACTGGGGATATTGCAGCGCCACTGTCCATGGTATTTAAGCAACCAACGATGGGCCCTGCAGGTCGGGATATCGAGGTGAGATTACAAGGAGATGACTTAGCCGAACTCAAACAAGCTTCTGTTTCATTGCAGTCCTTTTTAGCCCAGTTCGATGGTGTTAACGGCATTCTTGACGATATGCGACCGGGCAAAGAAGAAATCAAAGTAAGCTTACGCAATGGTGCAGAGTCTTATGGAATCGACGGCCAAACCGTCGCGTCGCAACTCAGAGGAGCTTACTTCGGTCAAACCGCCGATGAGATCCAAGTGGGTCCCGAAAACATTGAAATTGACGTTCGTTTAAATACAGCGCAAGCCGGAGACCTAAATGCTTTGGCAAACTTTCCAATCATGCTCAATGACGGCAATCAAATTCCACTGTCGGCAATTGCTCATTTGCAGCACCAGCGCTCCTACGTCCGAATTCAGCGCATTGACAGTCTGAGAACAGTCACCGTGATGGCTGACATTGATAACACCAGAGCCAATTCGACAGAGACCCTAGCAAAAGTTAAAAGCCAATGGTTACCACGGCTTAGTGAAGATTTTCCCGGTGTACGCGTCGATTTTGAAGGTTCTGCCAAAGAGACTGCCAAAACGGGGGCATCGTTAGGTAAAGGCTTCTTGGTTGGTTTATTTGGTTTGTTCTTTATTCTGAGCTTCCAATTCAAGAGCTATCTTGAACCAACCATTGTTATGCTCGCCATTCCATTGGCACTAATTGGGGTCTTATGGGGTCATCTTTTACTTGGGTACAGCCTATCAATGCCATCAGTAATGGGCTTTATTTCGCTCGCAGGAATCGTCGTCAACGATTCAATTTTGCTGGTGCAATATATCAGGCATCATGTCGATGAAGGCGATAGCGTAGAGCAAGCGGTCACCAGTGCTAGTCGGGAACGTTTCAGAGCGGTATTTCTCACCTCATTAACTACCGCCGCGGGTTTACTGCCGTTGCTATTAGAAACCAGCTTACAAGCTCAGGTCGTGCAGCCGCTCGTCATTTCAATCGTATTTGGCATATTCGCATCAACCTTATTGGTTCTGTTCGTGATCCCATGCGCTTACGCCATCTTGGCGGATTTTGGCAAGTTTGGGCATACGCAAAGCCCAGATAATCAAAGCGAATTAAAATCACAATAAGCGCAAAGCTCTCTGTTCAAACCGACAAAGTGTATTTGAATAGAGAGCTTTCTTCATCACGATTTAAAGCGTGCCTTCGCTTATTCGATAAACTTCGTTATTATCCACACAAGAATTCAATACATCACATGGAAGAACACTTTTGAGCCACTTTGTCTGGAATATTGACCCAGTCTTATTCTCCTTTATGGGACTAAGTATCCATTGGTATGGTGCTTTATTTGCTGTCGCAATTATGTCTGGCTTCTACGTCATGAAATTCATTTACCAGCAAGAAAAACTGGATATTGAGTCACTTGATAACCTACTAATGTATTGCGTAATCGGCATTATCGTTGGGGCGAGATTGGCACACTGTATTTTCTACGATCCCGAATACTACTTTAGCCATCCCCTTAAAATACTTGCAATCTGGGAAGGCGGTCTTGCCAGTCACGGGGGTGGCCTTGGTGCGATTCTCGCACTCTATTATTACCATAGGAAAACTAAGCTCCCTTTCTTGTTTTTACTGGATCGTCTTGCGATTGCGACCGCTATTTTTGGATTTTTCGTAAGAATGGCAAACTTTATGAATTCCGAAATTATCGGGATACCGACACAGGTTTCATGGGCAATTGTCTTCCAAAGGATCGATTCATTGCCGCGACACCCCGCACAAGTCTATGAAGCGTTGGCTTACTTAGTTATTTTTATCGTGTTAAGCCTGCTTTATCGAGTGACACAATTAAAAGAGAGACACGGCGTACTGTTTGGTTTATTCCTCACCTTAATATTTAGTGCACGTATTGGCATTGAATTTGTAAAAGTCAAACAAGCGGCCTACGCGGATGAGCTGACTTTAAGCGCTGGTCAAATGCTTAGCGTGCCCTTTTTGTTGGTGGGATTAACGCTACTCTTATTGCCATATTTACGAAAAAACTAACTTTGCACTGCCAGCCACACTATGGTGCAATGTATCGCTCAATGGATAGGAACAAGATAACAAATGGCATTAACCCACGACGAAATAAAGCAAGTACTATTGGATAGTGGCTGCCGCAGTAATTTTGTGATGAAAAAAATCACAGAGTTTATGCTGCCGGAATTAAAAGAACCCATCTATTTACATGGTGATCACCTTGCGGCTCAGTTGTTAATCAGGCCTGCTTATGAGGTGTTTGTCGCAGACTTAGACTCTCTCGAAGGTGTACATCATAAAAGTAGCTACTTCTTTAATAATGATATGACGCGATTCCCTAAAAAGCAGCACAAAGGACTCAACGAAATTCACTACGGGATGCCATTTAAATTTGATGATTCAAAAGCTGTAGAGCGCTTTATTCAAAAAATCATCGCGATTAATAAAGGGGAGTGAACACTCGTCCCCCATAGACTAGAGCGCTTGTATTTAATTTATGAATTGACGAATACAAGCGCCCTCACAGCTTACCCGAGCACATCCAAATAGATCTGAGAAATGCTGGCCATTTCCTGCTCCACTTGTTCAAACGGTAAAGTTCCCGGCAATCCCTGAAGTGTCAGACGGTGACTTTCGTTTCGCAGCTTACAATACACATGGGTCAACTGCTGCGCCATCGGAATAGAGATGATCTCGAGCTCTGCCAACGCAGCAAAGATGCGAACATTGTCAGACCATGTGGTTAAATCTTTATATTCTGCCGCATTTGCAAGTACAAGATATTGCGCAAGAAACTCAATATCAGCAATGCCACCGCGGCTTTGCTTCAAATCAACAAACCCCGAGTCCACGTTAAGCAGGTGATCACGCATCTTGATGCGCATATCACGAACGTCCTTGGCCAATGTTTGTTTATCACGCTCTAGCGCCAATACTTCAGAACGAATGACGCTAAAACGCGTAGACAGCGCGTTATCACCAAACATAAAGCGCGCCCTGACCAAGGCTTGATGCTCCCAGGTCCACGCTTCTTCACGCTGGTACTCTCCGAAACGCTCAATCTCACTAACCAACAGTCCTGATGCGCCTGAAGGTCTGAGGCGCATATCCACTTCATACAATTCTCCTGAGGTGGTTCGGGTCGAAAACAGGTGTAAAATTCGCTGGGCCAGTTTCAAATAGAAATGGTTTATGTCTATTTGCCGATCGCCATTGGTATGGCCATTGACATCCGATTGGTGCAAGAACACCAAATCCAGATCGGAACCATATCCAAGCTCGATTCCACCAGCTTTACCATAACCAATCACGGCAAAACCTTTGTCCCCGCCTTTTAAGTTATCTGGTACACCGTGGCGAGTACTGACTTGCAGCCATGCCTGATTGACAACTTGTTCAACTATCGCTTCTGCAAGGAAAGTGAGATGATCACTCACTTGCATTACGGGCAATACACCTGTGACGTCGGCTGCGGCAATTTTTAACTGTTGAGACAGCTTAAACTGTCGCAACGCTTCCATTTGCTGTTCCATATCCTCTTCAGGTACTCGCAACAAATACTGTCTTAGCTCACTGCCATAGTCATCAAGAGACGTGACGTCATATAACTGCGAAGGATCAATCAATTCATCCAATAACATCGGGAATCGGGCAAGCTGCTTTGCAATCCAAGGACTAGCACTACACAAGCTCACCAGTTGTTGCCGTGCACCAGGGTTTTCGCATAACAACTCAAGATAAGTGGTTCGGGTTAAAATTTGATCAAGAACCTTTGAAACCGGGGCGAAAACATCAGGAGACTGGTTTTGAACAATCAGCTCCTCCAATAGTTTGGGCATCATTTTATCGAGAGTTTCTCGACCGCGAGGACCGATGCTGCGGCGTGCAACACTATCTCGCCAATCTCTTAAATTATGCCACAAGCTGTCATCTTCAATTTGTTGCTCAGCAAGTAATGCCAGCGCATCTTGGTCGTCGAATATTTCCCACAATTGAGCGGTCCAATGGGCAGATTGTGGGCGACTACTATCTTCCCCCACGGTCGCATCAAAGTGGTCATGAATACGTGCCATTGCTTCATCAATTTGTTGTTTAAGCTCTTCAGCATATGGAACATTCATCGCAAAGCATAAACGTTGCCAATCCAATTCGTTATCTGGCAATGTTTGCGTTTGCTTATCGTCAAGGGCTTGCAATAAGTTCTCAACACGTCGAAGTAAGATATAGCTATGTTTAAGCTCATCAACCGCTAAATACTCAAGTTGACCTAAATCATAAAGGGTTTGAATCGCGGCAAATAGGCTTTGCTGCCTTAACGCAGGCTCTCGCCCCCCCCGCACCAGCTGAAAACTCTGCACAACAAATTCAACTTCGCGAATTCCGCCGGCCCCCAACTTAATGTTATTGGTTAACTGCCGACGACGAACCTCTTGGGCAATGAGTTGTTTCATTTTTCGAAGTGAGTCAATCGCTGAAAAATCAATATATCGGCGATACACAAAAGGTCGCAACAAGCTATGGAGCTCGTCGCTATAATTACTCCAAGGCCCTAGAGCTCGCGCTTTCACCATCGCGTAACGCTCCCAGTCTCTTCCCTGCTCTTGATAGTAATCTTCTAACGCACTAAAACTTACAACTAACGGGCCACTATCTCCGTATGGTCGCAAGCGCATATCCACCCGATACACAAAACCATCGACAGTCACTTGATCTAACAAATTAACTAAACGCTGTCCCATCCGAATAAAAAACTGCTGATTATCAAGCGCCCTTCTCCCCCCTACGGTTTCACCATGCTCGGGAAAGGTAAAAATTAAATCGATATCAGAAGAGAAGTTGAGCTCACGCCCACCAAGCTTGCCCATGCCCAAAATCAACAAAGGTTGTGCGTTGCCTTCACTATCTGAAGGCGTTCCATACTGCTGACACATGACACCGTAAAGCCAGTCTCGAGATTCAATCACCAGCGCTTCTGCCAAAGAAGACAAATCGAGCAGAGATTCTTGCACTGAAACGTAGCCCATAAAGTCACGCCAAGCGAGTCGCACCATTTGTAAATTTCGATATTGTCGAACTTTGGCTTTCGCTTGCTCTTCTGTCGTCACACTTTCAAGTGCAAGCTTTAATTCAGGCATAAATTGCTGGCGATCCAGCTGACTCAATCCCTGCTCAAATAGAAGGGGAATCCAATCAGGGTGCCGACAAAGCTGTGTGGCAACGAAGTCACTTAATCCTAATATGGATTTAAGTTCCTGCGACTGCTCAGATGTCAGGCACGCTTCGGGGTCGAAGCCTGTTTCAATTAAGCGCTGCCAGTAACATTCTGCAGAAGAAGAGACAAGAGCAGGCAATGCCTTGTTACTGTAATTTTCGCTCGTCATAATTATTCCTAACTCATCAAAGGTGTCGACATATTATGTCAATAATGGTATAGCTATAGTTTCGAAATAAGCGCTAACAGTTTTTGCGTGCTTTCCGTGGGATTAGCGCCTAAAAAAACCAAGTGACAGAATACTATATCTTAATGTTCTGGCATACTTAGCAAAATTAAAGAACAAACCAACCCTAAACTTTGGAGACAACATGGCAGGAATGCTCATACGTGTTCTCACAATCGTATCACTGCTATTTCTCACCGGCTGCGGTGATGATCGCGTTGATAAGATTGAAAAGTATCAACAATTGACGGAAAAAAGAGTGAGCTCTTTAGCCGATATGTTGAATAACGGCCAAATTCGCAATGCCAACTTACTCAGCCAATATGCCGATATCGTGGCGCAAGAACAGCCAACGATAGCACCTTTGGTCTCTGAACTTGCACGGGACTCAAAAGGTTCAGGCCCGATGTTTAGTTCACTGACTCAAAGGTTAAATGAGCTTAAAGATAGCAGCAATTTTGTCGATCTTGATCAGCAATTGTCTGAAGCAGAGAACCTCTATCAAGCAACCGATCCAAGCTTGTTCAACGATATGCTTTCTGATCCGGTAAACGTCATTGCGGATATGTCCAATGGCAAACTTTCACGGGTGAATTCGATAAGCCGTGAAGCAGAAGCGCTTGCCAATAGTACCGAAGATATCGGTGCAGGCAGTCAATTGGTCGGGAACCCAAGCTACGGTCAATGGCAATCTAGCGGTGGGACGTCTTTTTGGGCGTGGTATGGCATGTATTCGATGTTCTCGAATATCATGCATGGTCCAGTCTACTATGATCGCTGGTCATCGCGCCGTGGATACAGCTATTACAACGATGTTGGACGCTACCGTTACACCTCACCAAAACAAGCCAGCGCGCAAAATAAAACCTTTGAACGCACCAAGAAGCAGTTCAGCTCGCAAGGAAAGCGTTTTGACAGCCCATATGCGAAAAAAAGAACCGGTGCGACCGCGCTATCTCGCTCTAGCCAAAGCACACCCAAATCAAGTGCTACAGGAAAAAGTAGTCCGAAGAAGTTTCGTTCGAACTATGCCAAAGATAGCAGCTTCAGAAATTCCAGCAGCCGCACAACCCGCGGAATTCGCCGGGGCAAATAACTAAGGAACTCACATGACATTCTTTCAGGACTTGGGTATTACCTCAGAACTTATGTTCATCCTCGTTATCGACTTAACGATAGCAATCGTGTTGCTAACCTTAATGCGTTATTTGCAAGGTTGGAGTGTAAACGTAAATAGCCGCGATGAACTCGCAGTGAAAGACAATTTTGCATTTGGCATTAGCACGGCTGGTGCAGTAATGGCACTTGGCATCGTGCTTACCGGAGCGATTACCGGCGAAGCTGCAAGCTCTTATGCAGTAGAAGCGATTGGCATGACAGCCTATGGGTTATTTGGGTTGATTTTGATAAAAATCGGTCGTTGGTTCCACGATAAAATGGCGCTGAATGAAGTTTGTAAAAATGACTTAATCATCAAAGGCAATGTTTCGATTGCAATTGTCGATGCAAGTGCCGCGATTGCGACGGCGATAATTATTCGAGCAGTCTTACTCTGGGCAGAGGATTTGACCGTCAACACCTTTGTGGCCATATTTAGCGCATTCGCCATCTCTCAAGTGATGCTGGTACTCCTTACTCGCTTACGGGAAAAAAGATATGCGGGCCGCAATCAGGGCGCATCGATGCAACAAGCACTTGCAGCAGGACAAACAGCACTCGCAATTCGTCACGCAGGCTATATGCTGGCAATGGCACTCAGCTTTAATGCGGCCAGCCATTTCATTATCTATAACCCTGAGGCTTACATTGGCAACTTAATTGGTTGGTCGATGTTCTCTATCATCATGCTGGCCACCTTATCTTTGTTAATTACGCTGGTGAAAAAACTGGTTTTGGCGACGATCAACTTGGCTGAAGAAGTAGAAAAGCAACAAAATATTGGTATTGCGGCAGTGGAGATGGCACTGAGTGTGGCTGTTGCTCTACTACTCACGGCCTTGATGGCTTAATGCGTAAGTGAACACTGTGCCAAAATGCTTAAAGCGAAGCCGTAACCCATGAGCGGTTCAACACCGATTCAAGTAGACGAGTTAGTACAAGATCATAACAACCCTAGACAATTGGGATGGTTTGATGATGTGCTACTGCTGGGCATTATGGCTGTGCTCGCTGCATGCGGGCTCATTTATGAATATTTACTCTCGCACTATGCGGGACGTATTCTTGGGGCGTTAGAAGCAGCCATCTATACCATGATTGGTTTGATGATTGTTTCCATGGGGATCGGTGCTTTTGCTGCACGTAAAATACGTTGTGCTTTCACCGGATTTGCCACGCTAGAGCTCCTCGTCGCACTCGGCGGTGCTAGTGCGATTATGATTACCGCTGCCCTCATTGGTTTTGCGCACCAACTGCCACTGTTACTCGCCAATACCCTTGGATTGCCACACGATCAATTGCCAGATGGTGGTTTTTTAGGGGAAGTTCAAAACACTTTACAATATCTGCCCTATGTTTGGGGGGTGATTCTAGGCCTGATGATCGGGATGGAAATCCCGCTAATTGCACGCGTGAGACAATCTTTGTCAGAAGCACACTTACTGCATAATGCCGGCACAATTTATGGTGCAGATTATATTGGTGCGGGGGTTGGCGCGGCGATCTGGGTCGGCTTTATGCTCGCACTAGATATTCAATTGGCGGCTGCACTTACGGCCAGCTGTAATTTGCTCGCTGGTTTTATTTTTATATGGCGATTTTGGCATAAAATCCGTTTTTCAAAGCTCATCTTGTTAGGCCATATCTTTGCAAGTTTTGTGCTTATCATGCTCGCTATTTGGGGCCCGAAATGGGAGCAAGGATTCAATCACTTGCTCTACAAAGATACGGTCATTTACGACCAAGCTACGCGATTCCAGCAGCTCACGTTTACAGAACGATTACGTGGCAGCGGTTTACCGCCAGTGTACTCGCTCTACATTAATGGCAGACTTCAGTTTTCAAGTAGTGATGAGCATATTTATCATAGCTTTCTAGTGCACCCGACCCTAGCAGCCAGCGCCCGCCAGCAAAAAATCTTAGTAATTGGCGGTGGTGATGGCCTCGGCCTCAAACAGCTTTATAAATGGAACCCGACCTCTGTCACCTTAATTGACTTAGACAAGGACTTAGTCGCGCTATTTCAAGGTCAATCCAGTCACATGCCTCCACGGCTTCAAACCGCATTACGCCAATTAAATCAAGATGCACTGAATGACCCACGGCTGCGTTTGATATTTGATGATGCATTTAATGGGGTCGACAAATTAATCGCGCAATCAGAGAAATTTGATGCCATTGTGGTTGACCTACCCGATCCGAGTCATCCAGATTTAAACAAACTCTATTCCGATATTTTTTACGCCAAACTTAAAGAACTTTTAAGTGCGGATGGTGCAATTACCGTGCAATCCACCTCGCCTTATCACGCCACGAATGCTTTCATTTCCGTGGGGAATACCCTCGAAAGTGCAGGTTTTCAAGTTAGCCAGTATCATCATAATGTGCCAAGTTTTGGCGAATGGGGATGGAGCCTAGCGACGGTAGCAGGCAAGAATGGAGCACAAAGGTTAAAGCAACTCGACACACTCGATATCGACGAAGCATGGCTTACACCAGGGCTTATTCGAGCTGCATTTGAATTCCCAGGGAATTTTTATCAAAACAAAGCAGAGATCAAAAGTAACACCATAGGTTCCTTAAACTTGTATCACTACCATTTACAGGCGTGGCAACAAGAGCAAGGGTTATCGTTATTTAATTAGTACGACAATAAAATAAATTAATTGGAAATTAGCGCTTGACATATTATGTCTCAGTGCTATCTTTGAACACAGACATAATATGTCAATAAGGACAAATATGAATATCCATACGATTGCGAACCATTTAAATGGACTTGGTGATAACAGCGAAACCGGTTTTCAATTTGATTGTTATCCAATTGATGGTGACGTGGAAGTTTTACAGGTCAATATCGTCGGCCGTGAAGAGATTCCAGTGTTTGTTTCCGTCACTCAAAATCAAATTTTATGTATTAGTTACCTGTGGGGCGAAGATGAAGTCAATCAAGAGCGCCGTGCAGAAATGTTTGAAACGATGTTGGAGTTAAATATTCCAATGCCACTGTCTTCATTCGCCAAAGTCGATGACAAGTACGTGGTATTTGGTGCACTTTCAACTCAATCAAGCATGTTAGATGTCGAGCAGGAACTGTCTGTATTGTCAGACAACTGTCTCGAAGTCATCGACGAAATGGTCGACTATCTTAAATAAGGAGCCACACTATGGGCATTTTAAACAAAATTATGACGGCTTTCCGTGGCGGCGCAACTGAAGTTGGCCAGACCATCGTCGATGCAAATTCAACACGTATTTTTGAACAAGAAATCCGTGATGCTGAGAAACACTTAACCAAAGCCAAGCGTGAATTAACCGACGTGATGGCAAAAGAAATGCAAGCCAGTCGCGAAGTTGACCGCATTAAACGTGCTGTCGCGGAACATGAAGGTTACGCAACGCAAGCACTGGAAAAAGGGAACGAAGCACTTGCACTTGAAGTCGCTGAAAAAATCGCGCAACTGGATAGTGAGCTTGCTGAGCAACAAACTGCAAATGATAGCTTTAGTGCCCATGCAACACGTCTTAAAGAACTGGTTCGCAAAACTGAGCGTCAGTTAACCGATTACCAACGCCAACTAAGCATGGTAAAGACGACTGAAAGCGTTCAAAAAGCGACAGCAACGATCACGGACTCTTTTGCGAGCAGTAACTCAAAGCTATTGAATGCCAAAGATTCTTTAGAGCGCATTAAAGCACGTCAGCAACAAGTTGATGACCGGATGAAAGCTTCTGAAGCACTGGCTGATGAAAATAGTGATAGCTCACTACAAGCGAAGCTAGCGGAAGCAGGTATTGGTGAACAAAAAGCTGATGCAAGTGCCGTGTTGGAGCGTTTAAAAAACCGCAAAGGTTAATTAAAAACAGAGAGAGGTTCGCAGCCTTTCTCAATGGAAAGCATGATCACCCTTGAGCTTTCAAGTGGGGTTTGACCAAGCCCCACTTGGCTCTTTTTTTGGTACTAAATAGGGGATCAATATCTGTCGATATCAATCGCCACCGCTGGAGAATTAAGATGGGTTTATTTGATGGCATTTTTGGAAAAAAAGAAGCACCTGCACGCCAGTTGGATCATCCCAATAAACTTGTCAAAGGCGATATGATTTCCATAGATGATAGTTTTGCGCTGCCATCCCAGCTAAGAGGCAAACAGCTTCAAGTTGAAAGTGTAAGCACCTATGAGTACCAGCGTTCTCAAGAACCAGAGTGGTTGCTCAAAGGTCATGATAATGAAACCATCTTCATGTCAATTGATGAAGATGACGAAACTTACCTCGCTTTCTCAATCAAGCTCAATCGCGGCCAAGTTGAACAGCTATTTGCGTTAGAGCAATTTGGTGAGATTTTCGAAGAAAATGCTCAAGTTCAATTAGATCGTCTGCCATTATCTCCAGAGTTAGACACAGAATTCTCAGCATGGACAACCGACCAATACCATTTGCAAACCAGCGGACAATTCGGCTATTTCCATCGCCAAGATTACCGCGGTCAGCGCCCACCTCAAGAAGAAGACTCACAACACCGCGGTGAAGCTTTTGAGTCATACCAACTGCTTGATGCAGAAGAAGACTTTGCCATTGATATTGAGGTCTATGAAAATGGCGAAACTGATGTCATGTTAACCATTTATCGCCCATTATCGGATATTCGGGAATACTGGCCAGTTAAATAACAGGTATAATTGACCACAGTAAACAGCATATTTCATAGAAAAAACGGGCATAGAAATGAGTAAGAAACAACTCCCTGAACAGTGGGCTCAAGAGCAAAAAGCAGCCAAAGCAACCCAAGTGGCTTTTGACCTTGATGAACAGTTTCAATATTCAATTCGCAAAGCTGCACTCGATGCTGGAGTCAGTCCATCCGATCAAATAAGAACGATTCTAGGTCTGTCGGTATCTAAACGACCAAAGCGCCCTCGCCTTACCGTATCGCTTAATGCCGCTGACTATGCGCAACTTGCAGAGAAATACGATTTAGCACCCGACAATCAACTCGAAATCAAAAAGCGTGTGCTCGATGATCTAGTCAACTTCGTCGATACAGATCAAACTTAACGTCATTGAAAGGCTATTCAGCTGAGCCATAATCAAATTCTTCTCTATACAGTCTGCTTATGGTCTTTTAATCTATGAAGACTTCCCGCTTATTTGCATAGGATCTCGCAAATCATGACTGACAAGAGCAAAGCATCTGTACGGCCGACCGCTCCCACGCCATTTGAACTCGCAATGATGCTGCTTTCCTTCTTTGCTGTCATCATTGTGTTAACCATGACTTTTGCAAAACTGGACGAAGAAACCTATCGATTATTAGTTTATGTAGACACCAGTATTTGTGTCATATTTCTCATTAATTTTACCTACGGGCTGCTCAAAGCTCGCCAGAAAGCCTATTATTTCAAGCACCATTGGATTGATTTAGTTGCAAGTATCCCAGCAATAGAACCACTTCGCTTTGCACGATTATTCCAAATTTTACGAGTCATTCGCTTAATCCGCATGACACGCTCATTGCTGTTACCGCTATTAAAACAACGCCGACAGGCCACCCTAGCCAGTTTGATGCTGGCCATGGTAACGATACTTTCTTTTGCTTCGGTTCTGATCTTGTTAGTCGAAAGCGGCGCTGAAGGCGCAAATATTCAAACAGCTGAAAATGCCATATGGTGGTCTATTGTGACCATTTCTACCGTGGGATACGGTGACTTTTATCCGGTGACCAGTGCAGGTCATATTATTGGTAGTATCGTAATCGTCTGTGGCGTCAGCTTCTTCGGTGTCATATCGGGTTATATGGCGTCTGTTTTTGTCGCGCCAGAAGAGAACGAACGTTTAGATAGTCACAATCAAGAAATAAAAACGGAACTTGAAATTGCCCTTGGCCGCATGGAAGAAAATCAGATAAAAATGATGGCTGAAATCTCAAGTTTAAAAACGCAGCTCGATCAGCAACAATCGAAAAATTGAATCGATAATTCACCCACAAAAAAGCAGAGCGTATCCCTCTGCTTTTTTGGCATTCGATTTATTGATGAAGACTTCAGCGCCAATAAGGCTCAGTCGCTAATGCTGAGCGCCTTGAATGCTCCATTGCGACCAATAAACTATGGGATTTATCTTCAAGCCATTGCTCAATATCGATCCCACTCTCTTTTCCTAATACTTCTAGCTGCTGATAACTCGCAAGTGTACGAATGCCTAGCACTAAGTCTTGCCACGGCCGCCGAAAGAAATCTCGCTCTTTAGTTGAATAAAGCTGGCCATAAGCAAAGCCGACTAAAATACTTTCATCTAGGGCTTGGGCAAATTGCTGATAGTCCAAGCTCGACAATGAAGCTTTACTCGGCATAATTTTCACAATTTTTTGCCAAGACGCTTCCTGTAATCGGTCAGAAAAACTACGTAAACTTTCTTTTTTATCGAGTAAAACCGAGCCTTTCTGTGCTGCCATCATGAGCTCGACTAATGCTAACTGCAATTGACCATATTCAGGCAAGTCCCACAGTTTTTGTAGTTGCTCAGCAAGCTTTAAATCATGGAGGTGAATTTTAGCCTGCTGCTGCAACACCTTTGCTTGGGGTAACTTACCCATCAAAGACTTTCGCTGCAACACGATTTGCGCAAGGCTTTGGGTTTTCTCGATAAAGACTAAGTGCGACTCGATAAGCGCAAAGCTTGCATCTAGCTCACTGGTCTCCATTTGATACTGCTCAAGTGTCAATTTCAATAAACGAACACATGCTCTGAGGCGATACCAAAGCTCGGCACTTTCTGCTGGCATGGAGGTACTATTACAAATCATATCCTCAATCAGTTGCCAACGTTCAATGCCTGTTTCAAGTAAGGTCACTAAAGTATCGTTTAAACTAAGGCTCGGCGGGAGCGCAATAAATTCGAGCGCTTCGAGCCCAAGAGGGCTTGATTGTGCTGCCAATCTGTATCCACGCTGTGCTTTACTGGCTTTACCTAAACGAACTGGCACTGCTGAGGCAACACTTGCAGCAAGCTTAACTAACGCCTGCGCCTCACCGGCAAGTAGTTCGAATTCCAATTCACAAATGGGCTCAGTTTTACCGCCGGCACTGATGTAACCAATATCAAATGCGATTTCGACTAAACTCTCGTCACAATAAACATGCCAGAGCCGGCGCTCAAAATCGGTGTCAAATAAGGGGACGATTTCGGATTGAATATCAGCAAGATTCGCCTCTTGCGGCCAAAGATCTTCAGGAAATAAGTTGAGGATGGGAGTGTCGCTTTGAATATCAACATTATATTCGGGTCTTGCATGGATCCCACCAACAACGGACCCCGCAGTTTTAATCGTTTGCTGTCGATGCTGCTCTTGGGAACGAACCCTTAACCCCATTTTCCAGCGTCGGAGTTGAAGTTGAGGCGTATCGAAATAGCAATTGCCTAACTGCAACGTGGGCTTAGGTTCACTTTTAGGCAGTTTATCTAAATACTCTATAAGCTCATTTTTATATTTATGCTGAAGAAATAGTTTTAGTTCAATCTCAGTGTCCATTGACTCACTGCTCACTTGGTCACCAAAGTGTCATTTGGCTGTCATTAAAAATTCATAATGTCACATAGCTGTCACAATAGGCGGATATCATCCCGTCTCCAGCGTTACTATATAACTCGTTGGAATAAAAATTGTGAGTTTTTATACAAAAACACAGTTTCAATACGTGGACGCTTAGGTTACCATGCGCCCGCAATTTACATAAATGGATCCACCTGAAAAGGTAAAGGCTATGCCAGTAAACTCTATTATGGGCGTGTTTGCAAAATCGCCAATTAAACCGTTGCAAGAACATATTGATAAAGTCGATGAATGTGCCGCACTTTTAGTGCCATTTTTCGAAGCTACAATGGCTAGTGACTGGGAACGTGCAGCTGATTTAAGAATGCAAATCAGCAACACTGAAAAAGAAGCGGACGTTTTGAAACGTGAAATCCGCATGAAACTCCCAGGCGGCTTATTTATGCCAGTAGAGCGCACGGACCTGCTCGAATTACTGACTCAGCAAGATAAAATCGCAAATAAAGCAAAAGACATTTCTGGCCGTATTATCGGTCGTGAGATGATCATCCCACCTCAAATTCAAAGCACCTTCAACACTTACGTTGCACGTTGCCTAGATGCAGTAAAACTAGCGAAAGAAGCTATTAACGAACTTGATGACCTACTAGAAACAGGTTTCAGAGGCCGTGAAGTTGAGCTAGTTGCCAAAATGATCAGTGAACTTGACAGCATTGAAGATGACACTGATGAGCTACAAATCCAAGTACGTCGCCAACTATTCGCCATGGAAACAGAGCTGAATCCTGTCGACGTTATGATTCTTTACAAGATTATCGAATGGGTTGGCGAGCTTGCTGATCTAGCTGAGCGCGTAGGTTCTCGTTTAGAACTAATGCTAGCAAAAGTCTAATTTAGAAAGGTTACAAAAATGGTTGATGTATTAGTCGCCAATGGCCCATGGCTTATTGCCATCGCGGCCGCATTTGGTTTTTTGATGGCATGGGGTATTGGTGCCAACGACGTCGCAAATGCAATGGGAACCTCTGTAGGTTCAAACGCAATTACGATTAAGCAAGCAATTATTATTGCGATGATCTTCGAATTCGCCGGGGCATACCTCGCGGGTGGTGAAGTCACCAGTACAATTCGTAAAGGCATTATCGATTCGGGCTACTTTGTCGATTCACCAGAGCTTCTGGTATACGGCATGATTGCATCGTTACTTGCCGCAGGTATCTGGCTTGTTGTGGCATCCGCACTCGGCTGGCCTGTTTCAACAACGCACTCGATTATTGGTGCCATCGTAGGTTTCGCAGCAGTCGGTGTGAGCACTGATGCTGTTGCTTGGGGCAAAGTCGCTGGCATTGTTGGCTCTTGGATTGTCACACCAGCGATATCAGGCTTTATTGCTTACTCCATCTTCATTAGTGTGCAAAAGCTAATTTTTGACACCGAAGACCCACTTGCGAATGCAAAACGTTACGTGCCGTTTTATATGGGCCTCGCGGGCTTTGTTATGTCACTTGTGACCATTAAAAAAGGCCTCAAGCACATTGGCATCAAGTTCGACAACGTGGAAGCATACAGCCTAGCGGTTGCTGTAGCGGTATTGGTATTCTTCGCTGGTAAGTTGGCAATATCTCGTTTAAAGATGAGCCCTTCTGCCGACCGAGAAACCCACTACGGTAACGTTGAAAGAGTTTTCGCAGTGCTGATGGTTGTCACAGCGTGTTGTATGGCATTTGCACACGGCTCTAACGATGTAGCCAACGCAATTGGTCCTCTAGCAGCTGTTGTTTCTGTTGTACAAAGTGGTGGTGAAATTTCGAAGAAAGCTGAACTCGTTTGGTGGATTCTACCTCTTGGCGCAACAGGTATTGTTTTAGGCTTGGCTATCTTCGGTCAACGCGTCATGAAGACTATTGGTAAGAACATTACTCACCTGACTCCAAGTCGCGGTTTCGCAGCAGAGCTTGCAGCCGCTTCTACCGTCGTGATTGCTTCGGGCACAGGCTTGCCCATCTCAACCACTCAAACACTCGTGGGTGCGGTGTTAGGTGTCGGTATGGCTCGTGGTATTGCCGCAATTAACATTGGTGTCGTGCGTAACATCGTTGTTTCTTGGGTCGTCACCCTGCCTGCAGGAGCTGGCTTATCGATTATGTTCTTCTTCACCATTAAAGGTATCTTTGGTTAATCGCTAACGATTAGTCTTCTGGCGCCTTAGCACCAGACATAGAGCATACTTAAACCGGCCTCAAAAAAATTTGAGGCCGGTTTTTTTATCGCATAAAAAAGAAGTAACACAGTTAAGTAAACAACGTCGCCTTTTGGAGTAAGTCTGGCACCTGATCTTCCTCAACAGGGCGACTAAACAAGTACCCCTGCGCACCATCGCAACCGAAAGTTTGAAGGATTTCTAATTGATCACGCAACTCTATACCTTCCGCAATGACTTTACAGTCTAAGCTATGACCCATTTCAATCATTGAACCCACTAACTTTTTCACTTTTGTATCATTGAGCATATCGTCAACAAAATACTTGTCGATTTTCAGTGAATCCACATGCAAATGACTCAAAGAGGCAAAAGAAGAATAGCCGGTGCCAAAATCATCAATTGCCACTTTTACCCCCATAGCCTTTAGGCTCCCAAAAGTCACCAAATTTAATTGGTCGGTTTGTACCAAGGCCTCTGTGACTTCAAGTTCAAGTAAATACGGTGGCAGTCCAGTCTCTTGCAAAACGCCACTGACAAGCCCAACCAGGTCCGAGTCCAGAAAATGACTCGGAGAAATATTCACAGCAAGACTGATATCAGCGTCGCTGATCTGATTCCAATGCGCAGCTTGTCTGCAAGCACAGGTTAACACCCACGCAGTCAGAGGTTTAATGACGCCAATTTGTTCGGCGATGGGAATAAACTCAATCGGTGAAATTGGTCCGAGCTGCGAATGAGACCATCGGCATAACGCCTCAAAACCGGCTACGGCGCCCGTAGTCAGATCAACTTTCGGTTGATACACCAAGTTTAATTGCTGCAATTCAACAGCCTCACGGAGGCACTGCTCTACCTTAAACCGATATTCAGCGCTAGCCGTCATTTCTGGCTCGTATAGTACAAAGCAGTTTTTACCACTCGCTTTCGCCGCGTATAACGCCGTGTCAGCAGCTTTCAACAAAGTTTGTAAATTTTGGCCGTTGTCTGGGTAATGGGCAACACCAATGCTGCAACTTGGGGTGTATTTTCGCCCCATCAACTCCATGGATTCTGCCACCATTTGAATACAACGACTTGCAACATAGGAGGCATTGCGATTATCAAGGCTATCAGTGACGAGAATACAAAACTCATCGCCACTCAATCGCGCAATATAATCTTCTTCGCGGTGCGCTCGCTTTAACCGAGCAGCGACCTCTTGCAATAATAAATCCCCAACATCATGACCAAGACTATCATTAACCCCTTTGAAGTTATCAAGATCGATGTATAAAAGGCTAAACTGCAAATGACCAGAGTTTAGCGCGATCAAGGTTTCCACCGTCGAGTAAAAATGTGCACGACTTGAAAGGCGAGTTAATGGATCGGTGTACGCTAAATCCGTGATCCGGCGCAGATTCTTCTCGCGCTCCATCACTATACTGGTGATCCGTGCAGCAGCGATTAAATCGATGAGTTCATCGGAGGTCGGTAAGGCGGGATGATCGTAATACATACCAAAAGCACCGATCACTTCACCTGCTGAACTTCGTATCGGCTCGGACCAGCAACAGCGCATACCAAACGGCATTGCAATCTCTTTCAGTTTGGCCCATTTTGGATCGGTTTCAATATTTTCTACGAGCACCCGCTTTCCCGTATAAGTTGACGTACCACAAGAGCCGACATCGGGGCCATTCTCTAATCCATGAACCGCTTCACAATAAGCTTTTGGTAGACTAGGCGCGCCGCCATGCAATAAGCGATTGCCGCTCAATTCTAACATTGAGCATCTTAGCCCTGGATGGCGCTCTTCATACAGCAGACCTATTTCGATGTAGATATCGCTGGCAGGCTTTCCCTTCGCAATCATCTCTAGAATATTATTGCTTTGCTCTTCAAATAACTCGGATTTTTTTTGGTCGGAAATGTTTACGTGGGTGCCAATTAAACGACTTGGCGCCGCATGTGGCGATGGCGCCACTTTAAACGCTCTAGAGCGAACATAAACATAATGCCCTTGTTTATGCTGCATACGCATTTCGACTTCAAACGAGGTAGCAGAGCCTTCAAGATAGCTTTGCACACAGCTCAATACATAAGCGTGGTCGCCTTTATGGACCAGGGATTCCCAAGTACCAAAATGACTTTCTAATTCATGTTCCTCATAACCAAGCATCGCCTTCCATCGCGGTGAGTAGTAAACTTCATTTGAAGCTAAATCCCACTCCCAAAGGCCATCACTTGCCCCACGCATCGCAACAGCAAGTCGTTCCTCAGTTTGATAAAGTCGTGCGACATTTGCACTTTGGCTCTGTTCAAGCTTCGCCAATTGTGATTTTAGACGTTCTATTTCAGCTAAAAGCGCCGCTTCATTTAATTGGTTGCTGTTCATTACGCCCCACAGACTAGATGAACGAGTAGAACAAGTATCTAACTTCTTCCGTCAAGGCCAAGCTCTCATGGGTCTGCTATAACCTCGCAAACACATGTTGATGAAAGCTCAAAGTAAATCAATTTGCCTAGAAATTCTGCCCCATTGGTCACTATTAGAATAATCTTTTGAACACGAAGTTAGCGTCTTTATAACCCCGCAACCATTGGATATCTCTTTGGTTCGAACGGAAACTAAATTAAGTTAATGTTTTAAGTGAAAATTAAACTAAATAGGCAATTTTGCGCCTTGCAAAATACGGCTGAAATCCCTAGCATGTGGCGTACAACTCTCTGATGGAAAGACTAAGTGTTAAGACTATTTTTCTTAGTTAGTATGATGTTTCTATCAACTAACCTACTGGCCGCAGGTCAGACTCGTTATATCTCTGACAATGTCTATCTATATTTGCACGGTGGCCCAGGCACCCAATATCGTATTTTGGGCAGCATCGAAGCAGGTAAAGCGGTTACTTATTTGAATGAAACACAGGGTGATTTTTCTAAAATCGTTGACCATAAAAACCGTGAAGGTTGGGTTCTCACAAAGCTACTCAGCGCCAAGAAAAGTATTCGTTACCTCGTTCCTGAGCTTCAAAATAAGATTAAGCGCTTAGAAACACAGCTCGCAGAAAATCAAGACAATAGCGCCAATACCAGTCGTGAACTCTCTAGCCGGAAATCACAGCTTTCCAAGCTAAAGCGAGATTATGAGCAAGCCATTGTGGAGCGAGACAAAGCCAAAGCCGATTTAGCTAAGGTCATTGATAACCAGCAATTTACCCTATGGCGAGAAGGCGGCATCATTGCTCTGATTGGCGCAATCATTGGTATTATTTTGGTGTATCTACCTCGCCCAGGTGGCCGCAGAAAAGATCGGTGGTAGCCAATATCAACCTCATACAAGCCAGCGATAAGCTGGCTTTTTTTCGCATGGACTTCAAAAAAACCAACCCAACCTTGTGACCCAAAGGCTAGCCACAACCCACCTATACCAACCTACCGCTCAGTTTTTTATTTTTTGCTATCACGATCAAAAAAGAGTGGTATATAATTCTCGGCGAAAACCACATATTGTATACAAAATAAAAAGTGGGAACTGATAGGCTCACAGGCGAACAATTCAGATTGTGCTGAGCCTATTCGGTCACGATACCTATGAGGCAGATAAATATTTGCAAGTACATAGGAAACTCTCTTACCAGACCTGACGGAAGCCATGACTATGTTCAAAGCGAGTGAAGTACTAGCTGGTCGCTACGATAATGCCGAACTTGATCAATTATTCACAGCAATTACCGATAACTATATTGTTGATGAAGAACAATACCTTACCGAATTGATCCAACTTGTCCCTGCAAGCGAAGATACGATTGACCGTGTCACCCAACGCGCACATGAGCTGGTCACCAAAGTACGTCAGTATGATAAAAAAGGCTTAATGGTTGGCATTGATGCCTTCTTGCAGCAATACAGTTTAGAAACCCAAGAAGGCATTATTTTAATGTGTCTTGCTGAAGCACTACTGCGGATCCCCGATGCCGCAACTGCAGATGCGTTGATTGAAGATAAGCTTTCCGGTGCGAAGTGGGATGAGCACTTAAACCGCAGTGATTCTGTGCTAGTGAATGCTTCGACTTGGGGGTTAATGCTAACTGGTAAAGTTGTCAAACTCGATCACCCCACTGATGGCAAACCTAGCGGCCTGCTAAATAAACTAGTGAGTCGTGTCGGTGAACCAGTGATCCGCCAAGCCATGCTGGCCGCAATGAAGATCATGGGTAAACAGTTTGTCTTGGGCCGTACGATTAAAGAAGCGCTTAAAAATAGCGAGTCTAAGCGTCAGCTCGGCTATACCCACAGTTACGATATGCTTGGTGAAGCGGCATTAACCATGAAAGATGCGAGCCAGTATTTTGATGACTATTCTGATGCGATCCGCGCATTAGGACAGCAATCCTATGACGAATCTCAAGCACCGCGGCCGACAATCTCCATCAAACTCTCTGCATTACACCCAAGATACGAGGTCGCAAATGAAGACCGAGTTCTCACCGAGCTTTATGACACCCTGATCCGACTAGTTACTCAAGCGAGATCCGTGAATGTTGGAATCTCAATTGATGCTGAGGAAATGGATCGATTAGAGCTGTCATTAAAGCTCTTTCAGAAACTCTATAACTCCGAAGCTGCGAAAGGGTGGGGCTTACTCGGTATTGTTGTCCAAGCATACTCTAAACGTGCCTTGCCGGTACTTTGCTGGATCACGCGTCTTGCGAAAAACCAAGGTGACGAAATACCGTTGCGATTAGTAAAGGGCGCCTACTGGGATAGCGAATTGAAATGGTCTCAAGTTGGCGGCGAAGGCGGTTATCCCCTATTTACTCGCAAAGCGGGTACTGATATTTCGTACTTGGCTTGCGCTCGTTATTTATTGTCCGAAGCAACATTAGGTGCGATCTACCCTCAGTTTGCTAGCCACAATGCCCAAACAGTTGCGGCCATTTGCGATATGGCAGGCGAGCGTAACTATGAATTCCAGCGGCTACACGGGATGGGAGAAGAGTTATATGACACTATTCTTGCAGAAGCAGGACAGCAGCATGTAAGGATCTACGCACCGGTTGGCGCACATAAGGATCTATTACCTTATTTGGTTCGTCGCCTTCTTGAGAATGGGGCGAATACCTCATTTGTACACAAGCTAGTCGACCCTAAAACACCGATTGAATCATTGGTTGTGCATCCACTAAACACAATGAAGCGATTTGCCACTTTAGCAAATAATCGAATTTGCAAACCCTGCGATATCTTTGGTGACGAGCGAAAAAACTCAAGTGGTGTGAATCTCAATATTCATTCTGAATCTGCCCCTTTTCTCAATAAGTTATCACATTTTGAAGGGAGCCAATGGCAAGCGGGTCCAATCATCAATGGTGAAGCGGTTTTAAGTCATTCAAATTCAGAGATGTGCCACCAAGTCGCCAGTCCCTATGATGCTGCACAAATCGTAGGTCAAGTCATTTTTGCAGACGAATCGGCGATAGAGACCGCGTTGCAAAGCGCACAGCAAGCATTTACATCCTGGAATAATGGTGGTGTAAGTGAACGAGCTGCAGCACTTTATAGGCTTGCCGATTTACTTGAAGATAATCGTGAAGAGCTTATCGCCCTTTGCGCCCGAGAAGCGGGCAAGAGCATTCAAGATGGCATCGATGAGGTTCGTGAAGCCGTCGACTTCTGCCGCTATTATGCGGTACAAGCTCGGAAGATGATGCAAACACCAACTCAACTTCCTGGACCAACAGGTGAGTTAAACGAGCTCTTTATTGAAGGTCGCGGGGTATTTGTTTGTATCAGTCCTTGGAATTTCCCACTCGCGATTTTCTTAGGTCAAATCACTGCGGCACTAGCAACAGGCAATACTGTTATTGCAAAACCAGCAGAACAAACTTGTTTAGTTGGCTTTCGCGCAGTTGAGTTGGCACATCAAGCCGGGATCCCAAAAGATGTACTGCAGTTTTTGCCTGGCACCGGTGCAACCGTAGGAGCAAAGCTAACGAGCGATGAGCGAATTGCAGGGGTTTGCTTTACTGGCTCAACCGATACTGCCAAACGGATTAACTTAGCGCTTGCCAACCGACGAGGAGCCATTGTTCCTTTGATCGCGGAAACTGGTGGCCAAAACGCTATGTTAGTGGACTCAACCTCTCAGCCCGAACAAGTCGTGACCGATGTGATCGACTCATCGTTTACCAGTGCAGGACAACGCTGCTCGGCATTAAGAGTACTCTATCTTCAAGATGATATCGCCGACCGAGTCATTGATGTTTTAAAAGGTGCGATGGATGAGCTTACAATTGGCTTCCCAACTTCAATTAAAACTGATGTCGGCCCAGTCATTGATGCAACGGCTCAAGCGAATTTGTACGCCCACATTGACCACATCAAACAAGTTGGCCGATTGTTGAAACAAGTTGCACTTCCTGAATGTACGCATCACGGATATTTTGTTGCGCCAACAGCAGTTGAAATTGACTCAATTAAGGTGCTTGAGAAAGAGCAGTTTGGGCCTATTTTGCATGTAATTCGTTATAAAGCCTCTGAATTGCCACAGGTAATTAATGAAATTAATAGTACCGGTTATGGTCTAACTCTCGGGATCCATAGTCGCAATGAAACCCAAGCTCTCCATCTTGCGAACCAACTGAACGTCGGTAACGTCTATATCAATCGCAATCAAATTGGTGCCGTGGTTGGTGTACAACCCTTTGGTGGTCAAGGCCTTTCAGGAACCGGGCCAAAAGCCGGCGGACCCCACTATCTGAGCCGATTTATCACAGAAAAAACTCGCAGTAATAACATTACCGCCATTGGCGGCAATGCCACCTTGCTCTCTCTGGGAGACAGCGAAGATTAGAACAACAGGATTCAAACACGAGATCAAAACAGCCAGCAATAATGCTGGCTGTTTTCTTGTAAAACGGTATGCCATTTATGGATTAACCCAAAGCGCAATTGGCGATAGTTTTTTGAATACCCACCACATCAGTGCCCGCTTTCAGTTCTTTCACTAACGGCTCTTTTTGACCAGAGATCCAAATTTTGAGCTCTGCATCCATATCAAAGTGACCCGAGGTTTCCACTTCAAAATGAGTAATCGATTTATAAGGAATCGAATGGTAGCTAACCTTCTTTCCTGTCATCCCTTGTTTATCAATCAAAATCAATCGTTTATTTGTAAAAATAAACAGATCACGCACCATTTTATATGCCAGATTGAGTGTTTCGCTGTCACCCATTATCGGGCTTAATTCGGAGCCTAAATCCTCTAGGTCGACTTCAGAAGCGTTGCCAATAAGTGCATCAAATAATCCCATAATCATTCCCTTCAGTGTGTCGTAATGCAGGGTGAATACTCATGCTGCATCAATAACTTAAATACATGGTGTTAAAACGACGATTTTGCATGTACCCAATCGCGCTTTTTTCGCTAACATAGCACAGCACTTTACCATTGGGCTATTGCTAGCTAAACCTGCTTGCTGGAACCCACTACTAACATTTCACATTTTAAACAATCAAAGACCAATTTTAAGGTGTCATTCCCCATTTCAAGCACCATAGGATCTGCTTTTATATCGGGCACTTCTTTCGGGCACAAATCAAAGCTGTAGCGCAAACAATGCTTCGTGATCATCAGCGGCGCATCCTGGATAACACGGTTCTTTTCGTATGCATCTTCAACCTGGATCACACCGTGTTGCTGATAAAATGATTTTGCTTTCTGATTGGCAACATTCCCGAGATAACTCAAATGCTTCTCAGGGTACACGGCCGTTTTATCTATCGAGCCAACAGGGGGGCGTTGATATGATTGCAGACGAGCCTCAAGTAAAGCCGCAACCGCATCACGACGCAAACCATTCAGCACGGATGCTGGCAAAAAATATTGCTCTACACCGTGTGTCTTTAACTCTAGAAGTTCGAAATCAGTACTTCCTAGCTTGCCAAGTTGCTTATGCAGAGTTTTCCGTGAACGCTCTTTGTCCTGTGCAAATTCTTTGTGTATTGCAAGTTTAACGGTTGCCTGATGTTCATATTCGTCGGAAATGGTCAGTGCAAGCCCATCATCGGCTTCTCGAAGCGCCATGCGCACAGGCAATATACGCTTCGATGAGTCCTTCGCTAGTTCTGACTCAAATGCTTGATCATGATTTCGGTACAATTGCATACCGATTTGTAAATCTTTCGGCAGCTTCGCAACAAACAACTTTTTGCCATCAGCGCGATTAATCCTCAATCCCTGCAATTTGTCATCTGATAGCACTGCAGATGAGTGCTTGGCATCGAAAAAGCAAAAGCCATCGCCGTTGCTAAACTGGTGTTGGCTATCAATAACAAAGTGGTCACGGCCAATTTTACTGACGGTACCAACCGACTCCCCCAAGTATTTAGGCGTTCTGAAATCACTCACATCAGCGCTTCGTTCATTCACGAAGTAATCGGTTTTACCACGATTAAAGCTTTTATCCGGATCGGGCTGAAAGCGATGGACACTACGTCCATGGGAGGATGCGACGAGCTCAGGTCGCTTCTGCATAATGGCATCCAGTTGCTGTCGATAATGAGCGGTTACGTTTTTAACGTAACTTAAGTCCTTAAGGCGGCCCTCAATCTTAAAGGAGCGGACACCGGCATTAATCAAAGCTTCCAAATTCGTAGTCTGATTATTGTCTTTGAGCGACAGTAAGTGCTCATTGGCAGCCAAGACCTCGCCTTCGCGGGTTTTGAGGTTACATGGTAACCGACACATTTGTGAGCACTCACCTCGATTCGCGCTGCGATTAGTAAATGCATGACTAATATAACACTGGCCACTGTAACTGACACACAGAGCACCATGGATGAAAAACTCTAGCTGTAATTGAGTTTTTTCAGCGACTGCTTGAATTTGCGCTAGATTGAGTTCTCTGGCAAGTACAACTTGTGTGAAGCCCACCTGCTGTAAAAAAGCGGCCTTTTCAGGCGTCCGGTTGTCCATTTGCGTACTGGCATGGAGTGCAATAGGCGGGAGATTCAATTGCAATATTCCCATGTCCTGCACAATCAACGCATCTGCACCCGCTTCATATATCTGCCAAATAATCTGCTCAGCTTGCGCTAATTCGATATCCGACAAAATAGTGTTCAACGCCACAAATACCTGAGCATGATATTGATGAGCAAATGCCGCAAGCTCTGCGATATCTTCAATGGCGTTGCCCGCTGCAGCCCTTGCGCCAAATGCTGGCCCGCCAATATAGACGGCATCTGCACCATGCAAAATGGCTTGTTTGCCAAACTCAGCATTTTTTGCCGGTGCCAGCAGCTCAATCCGGTTAGTGGCATGACCGTGAACGAGTGAGCTCGATTGAATAGATTTAGGGTCGAAAATAACAGGCTGGCTCATAAAACAAGGACTCAAGCGACAAAGGGAATCAACACATCAATAGAAGCCTGTTGCATTTAGTCTTAACACTAAAAGCACAAAGACATATTCCGCGTCAGGATTGCTGATTATAGCAAACGCCATCTATAACTTCGATATGGACGAGTGCGCGACGTCAAATAATCAATCACAAACGTCAGCCGTGAACAAAGGCAGCTAGGAATAAGTTAATTTTATTCATGCAAAAAAGGAATAACTGCAAAGCCAACTATTCCTGCGCGCAAATTCCATATCTTGTTTTTATCAATGTTTCATCAAATTCAAAGAGTCTCTACACATCAAAAAAGCTCACCAATCGGATTAGAAATTATAAAGCAAACACTTGTGCATTTGGGATGTAAAGCCGCGGCTTGCTCTCAACAAGGTGATAAAATTCACGCCTATTTTTACAAGAGCAACAAGTTGAGACGACTCAAGTAACCAATGCGTTGCCAATGAAGAGAACGACCTATGTGGAATAGACTGAATAAGTCGATGATGATCTGCCAAATGATGTTTGGCATGTCTTTTTATGGCGTGATGGCGATTTTAACTCGCTTCTTTTTAGAAGATCTAGGCTATTCGGAAGCTGATACCATGATGGTGGTAGGCGCTTTCTCAGCCATTGGACCACTGTTTGCCATTGCCGGTGGATTTATTACCGATAGATTCCTTGGCGCCTATCGCTCACTCACACTCTCTTTTATTTGTTTTGCTAGCGGCTACGCCATGCTGGTGCTCGGCGCTTCGCTGGTCAACGTACCTCTAAGTTTAGCTGGGATCGCTCTGGCCAGCTACGCACGGGGCTTAATGTTCCCATCATATTCTCCACTATTTAAACGAACTTTTGCCACTGAAGAAGCCTTCGAAAATGGCTATGCGGTTAACTATTCAATCAACAATATTGGTGCTTTTATTAGCCAGTATATGTTCCCGCTTGTCGTCTTAGTTATCGGATTTCATGGCAGTTACTTATTGTGTGCCTTAATGGCTGTACTGGCATTGGTCTTGATGCTACTCACTCGCAAGTCACTTATTCATATCAGCCCTGACATTGATAAAAGACCCGTTAGCGCAAAGAATTGGCTGCTATTTGCCGTGAGCTCAGTGGCAATGATTGGCCTAGTGTTCTTTATGTTTTCTAACATGGATATCGGTAAAAATATCGTCTATGCCATCGGGCTTGGTGCGATTGGGTACTTTGTTTCATTGATGATAAAAGCCGAGCGAAAAGAATCACTGCGCATGGGTACCATCTTAATTATGGTTGTATTAACCATTGCCTTTTTTGTCTATTACGGACAAATGATGACCTCTATGACTTTGGTCAGCATCAATACGATGCGCGGAGATCTCTTTGGCATTCTCCCCATTGCACCAGAAGCCTCCATGGCGATGAACCCAATGTGGTGTATGGTCGGCGGCCCCTTACTAGCCTTCGTATTTAGTTCACTCGAAAAGCGAAATATTCACTTTAGTACTGCCACCAAAGTCGGCTTTGCGTTCATTATGACGGCAATAGCATTTGGTATTCTGACCCTTGCGGTCATGACCATTGGTGAAGATGTCATCATTCGTCCAGAAGTATTCTTAGCGATTCATTTCTTTCAGGCTCTAGCAGAGGTTATCGTCGGCAGCATGGTCGTGGCTTTTATTTTGTCAGTCACCCCAAAGCATATTGAAGCCTTCTCTGTGAGTCTGTTTTCCGTAGCCACAGCACTCAGTGGTGTCGTTGGCGCAGTATTCTCTACCTCAATTGCAGTCGAGAAGGGACAAGCAATCACGCAAGACATTGTGCAAAATCTGTATGGGGATTATTTTGGAATGCTTACACTCATGGCTGTGGTTATGGTTGCTGTTGCTTTTGCGGCTTCTAAACTCATTGAAAAAATGCTGGCTGATGACGACGATCCTAGCGAAGGCTGCCAGCAAAAAGATGAATTGACTGAAGTACAAATCTAACCGGTTTTGCACAAAGAATAGGGATCTATATCGCTGATTGAGCAGTGACGCTATTGCAGCACCACGACTTGGTTTACACTGGGCCTTTATGATTTCATAGAGGTCCTTTTTATGTCCACTCGCGTCTACGTACTTGCTCAATTTCGTCCCAAAGCGGGAAAAGAAGCCGAACTTTTCGAAGTGTTGAAAGCACTTGAACCTGATTCGGTACGAGAGCAAGGCTGCATTCAATATATGTTAACACGCCAGATCAGCCATCCTAGCGCCACACAAACTGATTACCCAATTGTTTTTAATGAAATTTGGGCTGACGGTGAAAGCTGGGCTGCCCATGGCAGAAGAAAGCAAATTCAGCACTTTTTTGAATCCCAAGTTGTTGCTGCAGATGGACTTGTAGACGATGCAATTGTAACGGCGTATACAGACGAAGGCTACGACTACGACGCACCGGTATTTGCCTGAACCAATAACAAGCAATAGCTAAAAAACCAATCGCCACAACAACCAATTAAACAGCAGCGACGCTGCTGTTTATGTTTCAGTACGACCCACTTCTATTCCTGCCTTGTATCTTGCATTGCATTTTGCAATCGCACTTTCATTTTTCAATCCGCATTGACCACAAACCCAGTAGGCCGTTGTTATTAAATGGCTTTATTTTTTGGCATGCCCTGTGCAATCTTCGTTGACAAATGGAAACTCTAAACGAGGTGTACTATGAAATACTGGCCAATACTCACTGCCTGCATCGCCTATTCAGGCTCAGTGGTCGCCCAACAGGCTTTTCAAGCGTGCCCAACGCAAGCGTTTATCGTTCAGTCACCCGCCAAATACCCGATTCTCTACGGCGTAAACTTAGGCACTGGTAGCTATGCCACCTTATCTGCCGATATGGGCATTGATAACTCACTGAATGGTGTGGGCTTTAGCTATCAAGACAACTTCCTATACGGCTGGGATTATCAACACCAAACGTTAGGCAAAGCTGGAAGCGATTATCAGTCATTACCCCTGAACATCGAAAAGGATTCCGCCGCAGCTAATGCGGGTAACTTTTACGTTGGTGATGTCGCAATCAACGAAAACACTTGGTATGGCTACCGAAGAGGTAAAGGGCTATTCAAAATTGAACTAGACAATCCAAACCGATTGCAAATGACGCAAGTTAGCGGCAGTGCAGCCTTTGCAACCTACAGCATTACTGATTTCGCCTTCCATCCAAATAATGGCTTACTGTATGCGGTAAGCAATGGCACTACGGGCACCTTACTTGAAATCGACCCAAGTAGCGGACAAGCCACAGAACTCGGTGTTGTACTTGTGTCAACTCAAGGAAAGTTTACTTTTGGTGCTCAGTTTTTTGACCCAGACGGCAACCTTTATGTGAGCAATAATGGTGACGGAAATATTTACCGTATTCATGTTGAGCATGACTCCCCCGTAGGCGAGCTGTTTTCATACGGTCCTTCTTCAAGCACAAATGATGGTGCGCGCTGCGCTTTAGCTGAAGTGCCTGTTGGAAACAATGTTGACTTTGGCGATGCCCCCGATAGCTACGGTACGTTGATTGCGAGCAATGGAGCGCGCCACCAGATCTCGGAGCAACTATACCTAGGTAGTCGAATCGACAATGAAGCTGACGGGTATCCACACCCCCTAAGTGATGACGATAGTCGACCTGACAATGATGAAGATGGTATTCAAATGCCGACGGGGTTAGAAATTGGCGAACAGGCGGTGATGCTGGTCAGTGCTCATGGCACAGGCTACCTCAACGCATGGTTTGATTGGGATCAAAATGGTCACTTTGATAGCGACGAGATTGCAATTTCTGGCCATTCGATTTCAAACGGAACACATACAGTCAATATAGAGATTCCAAGTTGGGCCAAAGCAGGAGAAACCTGGGCTCGATTTCGCCTCAGCAGTATTGCGAACATAAACCCTACCGGGGGGGTCAGTGACGGTGAAGTTGAAGACTATGCGGTGACGCTGACTGAAACCGGCGTTAGCATTAATTATTATCCATCTGCGTCAAGCTATACATCTATTGCCTATGAAGATTTATATCCAGATCAAGGTGATTTCGATATGAATGATGTCGTGATGCATTTAAGAATTGCTGAATATGTAAAAGATGGACAAGTCCGTCGAATTGGCTTTGAGGCGGAATTAGCGGCAATGGGAGCAGCTTATCATAATGGCTTTGCGATTCAGCTACCCAATATTACCAGAGACCGTGTTAAAGAATCTCAGGTCACGCTGTACCAGCAAGGGGTCAGGCAAACAGCACAGCCTTTAGAAGCAGATCAGACTTATGCTGTCCTGATATTTACCGACGATCTTTGGCAACAGGTGAGCACTGCAGATGAGTGTTTATATTTTAGAACCGAGCCGGGCTGTGGCACCCAATATCGAGCAAGCTGGCAAATGACGGTTCCTTTCGTTACACCTATCGACCAAGCAGAGATGCCATCATTCCCGTATGATCCATTTATTTTTGCAACCCCGAATATGGACCATGGCCTAGCAGCCAAAAACATCGCTGGCGGTCACCCAGGTCGAAAACTTGAAATCCACCTCAAAAACAAAATGCCAACGGACCGATTTGAACAGGCCTATTTTGGTCAACGAGACGATGCATCATCACTCAGCCAAGGCCAAACATTTCAGGACCATAATGGGATGAGTTGGGCGATAGAAATCCCGATGACTTGGCAGCACCCGCTAGAGAATCAGCGACTTGATGATGCCTATCGCGACTTCATCCACTTTGCTGCTGATGAATCACAAACAACGGCGACACGTTGGTACTTAAACCCAACATTGGATTACGTATTCAAAGATTAGTCATGCCAACAACTTGAAACTTCTCAAACCTTATAACCATCCAGAATGAAGCGCTTGATACATAGTACGGGCGCCCCATTCTACTCATCCAAATGAAGCGGTTCATATTGACGGAGCTCGGCAGTAGATACTCTCAACACCACAGCTCCAGCCTTTATCAATCGCAATGCAAACCAAGAGGATATTGTTATGATTCCGATACTCAATACACATTCCGCTCCGTTTCAAAGATACGGTTTATTCGTCATTGTGCTATGTCTTATCGGCTGCGGCGGCGGTTCTGGCGATGAAGCCACTGATTCGACAGTCGTCGCTATCACCCAGCCAGAGACAAACACACCAGACACCACAACTCCAGAGACAGACACACCAGAAACTGATGACAATGACGATACAGAAACACAGCCAATCCCAACATCAATCGATGATTTAGTCGTCGCAGCAACCAACGGACTCACGCCATCGTTTGTCCTTAGGGTCGATGTAACATCCGCGCCAGAGCGAGGATACTTCTCACTGTGCAATGCCTACCAACAAACAAGTAGCCAAGCGTATCAAGTGGATTATCAATCTTGTTTGCTGCGCGCTCCGCTAAACCAAGGGGCTCTATACCGGGAGCTACAAGTGGCCAATCATCACCAACAACTGATCGCCGTTATTTGGCGCTATGATGGAAGCGCACCGACGTATCAAACCTGGCAATATGACGACAACACAAGCCGGCAGTCCCTCAATATGAACCTGCAGTAGCTCACGTCATATTTTCCGGAGACGCTCTTGAAATCGCTGCCCTTACACTTATGATTTTGGTTTAAGGGCAACGATGCTGAGCCTTGAATACCTCCATCCCCTCCTTTCATCGGCATTCAATCAAAATAGCCAAAGCACGGTCCCCTTTGAGTCCAAAGTATCTGAAGCGGCTTTAAAAATTCTGAAACGAACCGCTGTTATCCCAAGCGAGCTTTTTGAATAAAACCAAAGAACCGACCAAGGGATTACAAAATTAGACAGTGATAAAACATAGACTTATACTCAATAGTGCACACACAAAAGGAGATGACTTGTGCCAGGAACTGCTCAAGATGAATTTAGCTATTTAGATCACGTGAGTTGCAATACCGAAGTGCATTTGCAGATACTAACCCCAACCAAGCCGATCCGCCTTAGGACGCGTCTCATTGGCGTTGATCCCAAATCAAGCATCATCCTTGCGCTGGGCGGTGATAAAACATGGCTAGCGGCGAAAGACTTTATTCGCGATGGTCAGAGTGTCATTGTGAGGCTCTTCAATAGCGAAGTGCCCGAAGCCAATATTCTTGCCTTTCGTTCGACCATCAATAGTATATTTACAGCAGCCGGACGCTGGCTTGTTTTACGCTACCCTGATGAATTACAGCAAGTGGCACTGCGCCAACATTCGCGGCTTCCCATTAACGTTGCAGCAAAGTTACTAGATAACGAGAACAAGGAGCAAAGTACACAAGGCCACCTGAGTGATATCTCAATTATGGGTGGGGCGTATATTGGCAACCACATCAAGGGTGTTGTGATTGATCAAAAATTCTCGCTCTGTCTTTCACTCGCTGACGATGAAGAGAACAACATCACCATTACAATTAAAAATCAACAACTTATTGACGCAACCAATGAACTCTACCAATATGGGTTTGTACTCGAATGCGAGCAAGGTGAAGCGGATAGTTTCGTGCAAAAAATAATCCTTCAACACCTTAGCCAAGAAGCGAAAACAGCGGAATAACAAGCAATTTAGCGCTCAAAGTCGGTTAGTCGTCCTCTACCTTTTGAATATAAAAACGGGGTGTCGGCTTTCCCCAAATCTGAATTATTTTTCTCGATTTGTCTTTATTCCAAAAGCAGCGGCCAAATAGAATCATTGCAGCCCCTTCCACATCCCGAGCTTCTTTCACTGCAAACTTATGCGCTAAAACATGTTTAAACTGATCGATTGGGATCCCGACATCCTTGCAATCAGCAGGATTCAACCAGCCCATAGCTTGATCGGCATGGGAAATACTGCCCCAATACATACGGGGAGAACCATTTTCTGTCGGCTCTGCATCAGCAAAATTTACAAAGAGGTTTTTGGCACGCCAACGATACTTTTCATCGGTATAGATCCACAAATCCGACTTTT
Source organism: Shewanella gelidii (assembly GCF_014647855.1). GTDB lineage: Bacteria > Pseudomonadota > Gammaproteobacteria > Enterobacterales > Shewanellaceae > Shewanella > Shewanella gelidii. The sequence continues at coordinate 642,308 of NZ_BMPZ01000001.1, forward strand.
CTAGTGCGCTTCCTCGCATCAAACTATTCAATAACTTTGCTAAGCCCTGCCGACTCACTTTGGTATCAGACTGACTATGTGTGGGAGATTTTTGCTGGTTTATTTGAGCATGCTCTGATTTAACATGGCGTGGGGTTTCGAAGCGCCCCGTATTGTCTTGACCAGGCACAATCGCCGCATTGGTAGCATTCTGATCTACTTGACCATCAGGTATTGGTGCTACATTACGTTGCGATAATTTCACCGCGTGGTCAAAATCAATCATCAATGCATCAGACTCGAGAACAATTTGATTCATCTCCTGTGCATCACGGATGACTTTTAACTGGGACGGGTGAAACTCTTGACACGCATCATCATGATAACGAGAACCAAAACATGCAGCTTTGCCATCAATTGAAGCTTTGCGGTAATAGGCTTTCCCGCCACATTCAGGGCAAAACAAATGCTGGCGCAACGCTTCGACGGCTTGGGGGTCAAGGCTTTGAAACTCCAAAATGGAATAAACACGGTCGGCTTGATCCGTCTGCTTACAAACTGCGTCAAACATCCCCTCTCCTTAGCCTGAGCCAATAGTTTTAACCCTATTCTAGCGCCTAGGTTGCAGGGTAATCATCACAGGAGCATGATCACTACTGTGGCTATCGACTGCGTATTCAGGGCGCAATAAATGACTGTCATGACTATGATAATCGCTAACCTCAAAAATACTTTGATCATAACCCGCATCAAATTCACATGAACACATGATGTAATCAAGCACTGACCCGTTTGCACCATAGTAATGAGTTGGCTGGCGTTGTACCGCTTCAGAGCAGTGATCTGTCGTCTGATATAAGCTAAAACTATCTTTCAAGGCGTATAATGCTAAAACCTTGCTGGACAATTGTTGCACTCGACTATATTGGTGGCTTAACGCCGATAGCACATCGCTATTCATTTCGTCGTTAAAATCCCCAAGTAAAAGAAATGGTCGGCCAGTCATTTGCCGCTGCTGTATAATTTCACTGTAGATAAGGGCGGCCTCAGAACCGCGACGCATACTCGCTCCCCAACGACCGAGCACTTCTTGGTGATAGCGAATACTGGCTTCCTCGCCGCTCAATAAGCTTTTGTTTTGTTGCAATGCACTGTGCGTATCAAGTTGAGGCCTTTTGGACTTAAAGTGCACAACATAACAGTCAACCTCTCCAACAATTGGCAGGCTCACGGTTGCACAAAGAGGAGCGCGCGAATAATCAAAATCAGGGTGTAATCCGAGTAATTCAACGTGTGATGGCTCGGCTTGAAGGCATTTCGAAGCAACGATTGGAAAACGACTGGCAATCGCGACAACCGGTTTTCGATAGATAAACTCATCCTCTACTTCCGGCTCATCTAGCACAGAAAAATAGGAATAACCCTGCGCTAGACATAATGCCTGAAGCGACTTAGAGGAAAAAACCTCTTGAAAACCAATCATATCAGGTTGATACAAGTTAAGATAATTTGCAATCCAAGCTTGTTTCTTTAGCCATTGCTCTTGGCTATAAATATTCTGAAAGTCGTAATAAGCACCTGGCGGTTCAAGATAATTAAACAAATTCAAAGTGGCGATTTTTATTGCACCCGTCGTAACTAATTCAAACGATGTCAATTGCTTTCCCTAATGGTTCAATCCTCTACGGCCACAAGCTTAACACAAGCACTTTGGTTGAAAATGACGGTGCGCCTGAAATATCACGTTCATTTCAAGCGCTGAATAATTTGGTCTGCAACTCGAAAAGCGTTGGCATAAATGGTCATTGTCGGCGTCACACTGCCACCATTTGGCATAAAGCTTCCATCACTCACATAGAGATTATCGACATCATGGACTTTGCAATTTTTATCCAGAACAGAAGACTTTGGATCTAAACCAAAACGACACCCACCCGCAACAAGATTCGACGTGGGCGACGTAAAGACATTTCCCCAAGCCTCATCGGCTCCCATCGCTCTCATCACTTCAACACCTTTATCTACAAGATATTGAGCAACTTTTATGTCATGGGGATGGAAGCCCGCTTTAACCTTGGCGATAGGTTGCTGCCACTTATCTAGTTCGTTTTCAGCCAAAGAAACATAGCAATCATCATTGGGTAGCCAGTCACAAAATACTTCAAACTTGAAGTCCTTCGACTGCGTAAAGTGCGACTTAATGCGTTGCTTCAGTTTACTGCCCCAGAGCAAGTTACCATCCTGCCACTTTAGACTATTGGCCTCTGAAGTCGGTGATGGAGGATCAAACACAAAATCCAGCGTTCCCCCTTTAATCGGTTGTTCAGCGATGCGTTTATCGTTTATTTCATACCAATCCTGTAGAGCTCGATTAAAAAAAGGCCCACGCATTTTTAACTGCTGCGCCTCACCAGGAGTCAATTTGTCGAGCTTAAACACACCATGACCAGTGCCTCCCGCACAGCAATGAAGGTTTTTTCCTACCTGATCATGCTGATTACCAATGCCTTTGGGGTGCTTTTGACTGGTCGATGCCAGTAACAACCTTGCACTTTCGATAGCATAGCAAGCAACGACAAAGACCTTCGCTGTAATCTGCTGAGGCTTCCCCTCATCATCAAAATATGCAGCGCTCGTGACATTGCCCTGATCATTGGTGTTCAGTCGATAGACTTTGGCTTGTGTTATCACTTGGCATTGACCGTTTTTTACCGCGAGATCAAGCAGTGCCGCTCGGGCGCTAGCTTTAGCCCCGGAATGGCAACCGTAACTACCGCAATAGCCCGAGTACTCGCAGCTGCGACGACCATTATGGGGAATGGATAGGATTCCTCTTGCCATAGGCAATGGATGGAAACCGAGTTTGTTACAGGCTTTATCAAAACGGTGGGCGACCGGATGCTCTGCCGTCGGTGGAAATGGGTAATCAGGGGTTGAACGCGGCTCTAAATGTGGATGTGAGACCACTTTGCCAGACACGCCAACTAGTTGCTCCACTTTGGCATAATAGGGTTCAAGTTCGTCATAACTCATTGGCCAATCGACAATATTAGCACCGTCAATCGCACCATAGGTCGAAAGTAATTTAAAATCTTGCGGTTTCAGCCGATGAAAATAGGCACTCATGAAGTTACTTGCGCCGCCAACAATATTGCCTCCCCAAAACTGCGAAGTCGTATCACTAGACCAAGAGCCATCATCATTGGGTTCTTCTAAAACGTGGCGTTCATCCTGAAACTGAGAACGAAAAATACGATGGCGCCCTAAGTTTTCATCTTTGAAAAAGTCCGACTCCTTATGCCATTTACCTTTTTCTAGCACAACCACGCGAAATCCTGCGGCTGCGAGTTCATAGGCGATGGGCGCACCACCCACACCACTGCCAACAATACATACATCAAAATTATGAGTGTTCATAACAACCTTTCAGCAATAGGGTTTACTTCAATATTATTGGAAATCTCGATAGGTCTTCCCGACAACTGGTTGCGGATAACCGGGTTGATGCGCTAGCCATTGCCAACCAATCCCCCCGACATTACCACCATAAACTGGGTCTAAAGTGAGTGCTTCTAACAGATAATACAGCAACATAGACAACCAATTTTCTCCAGCTCGACTGCGGGCAATTTGGTGGAGTAATCTCTCCTGCTCAGTCTTAGTCAGCTGCATAAACCCACCACCATGAGTTTTTTGGGATAAATCTTGTAGCCAAGAAACCCCTTTCACGATAAATTCCTGATCACCTTCAGCTTGGTTTTCTGGATCGGTCAACGCCCAACTTAAATACGCGAACGCATTTAAATCATTGGCGCTGGGGCCATCACCATCATCTGGAAACAAATGCATCTGCACCTGCGTGAGTATGATTTTGGCGTCATCATCAAACTGAACGTTTTGTTCATCTTGGCCAACATTTGATGGCAGATCTGCCGCGACTGCTACCGGCTTTGTTGCCAATAACGAGGCAAAAAGCGTGAACGCCCCAGTTTGCTTTAGAAATGCGCGTCGATTCAAACCACATTGATACGCCCGAACCACTTCAGGCTTGTTAGAAGTCAGCGCCTTCCGACTTTGCGCTCTGGGTTGATGAAGCTTAGATTTCGCACCACTTTTTAACATGAAGTCTGCTCTCCTTCGCATGTTGACACCAACTTTATCGCTGGCTCCTCTGTTTCCGAAAATTGCCATGATGCAACACGAGCACTTAAATCTTTAGGGAGATCATCGCGATGTCGCACAATACCGTGCACATCAATAATAAACTCCGTTGGAGCGCCCCAAACGCCATATCGGTCCGTGACTTTCGCCCCATCATCAAACACGATTTGATAATTTGTTTGAAACCGCTGTTGAAAGGCACGCACTTCTGCCAGCGAATCACTCCAACTGGTATTAATGGCAATGATTTTTAACTTTGAACCAAGTTCCTTCTGCGTTTGCATCACCTGAGGAACCTTGTGAATACAATGACCGCACCAGGTATTCCAAAAAATCAAATAAACAGGCTGTCTTCCAATATAGTCACTCAAAGTTTCTACCGAGCCATCCATCGCAACCAAACGAAAGTGGGGAGCCTTATCTCCGACTGCTAAAGTAGGATCCGCTGCTTGTACAGGCATTGCGCACCAAGCACAAACCATTAACATTATCCATTTGATGTGCTTTAGCAATTGAGTCATTTGCACCATCATGAAACATCTCCTGAGTTAACCTGAATCAGATTCAACTTCCATTATTCAAGCAGACCGCGCCTTTCTATGTTTGTATTCAAACAAACAAATAAAAGTCGCCATGCTTTGATCTAGGACAAATTCCAACTGTTCGAACCGACAAACAGTTGCAACACACCATATACACAAATGGGTACATACAACTTAATATCCAGTGGCTTAGCGGTGCGAACAACCAAAAACAGAGATAACACTTATAGATTCGTTTTGATCTAGACCACAAAATGGAATTTTCCAAAAATTTTTTTTGACGCCAAATTTATGTCACTTTAAACGCACCACAATGAAGCAAGCCTTATGATATATAAGCACTTTCCATAAATCGTTATTCACTAAAAAAGCATATTTATGCCACAATTAACATGAGCAAAGTCGATGAAGGTGTCTGGACGTCCAGAAGTTCTACGTGTTACTCTTTTGTAAACAGGTTGAAAATGGTATCTGTCAACATTAGTCGTATTGATGGGGAGTCAAATGATAGAGTTAAGACATCTGCGGACATTGGTCGCATTAAAAGAGAGTGGCAGCCTAGCTGCGGCTGCAAAAATACGTTTTGTAACCCAGTCAGCTTTGTCTCATCAAATTAAAGAATTAGAGACTCGAATTAACTCAGCCATTTTTATTCGTAAGAGTAAGCCTCTATCCTTCACCGAAGAAGGTACAAGACTACTTAACTTGGCCGAAGAGATATTACCGCGTGTTTTAGAAACGGAATCGGATCTGAAGCAAGGTCGAATTCTGGCGGAAAATAGCCTCAAAGTTGGTTTAGATTGTCATAGCTGCTTGCGTTGGTTAATGCCAGTTGTTGATAAGTTTAAGCAAGCTCACTTAGATTCAGATTTAAATGTTTCTAGCTATCAACTAGCTGATGCTCTAAACGCCATTGAATCAGGTAAGCTCGACATTGTGCTCACTTCGGACCCAATCCCCGGACAAGCTCTTGCCTATCAGCACTTATTTGACTTTGAAATGAAACTCATCGTTGCCAATGATCACCCTCTGGCGAAGCAAGATTATGTATTGCCGCACCAGTTAGAAGGGGAAACTTTATTAAGCTACCCGATTCCATTGGCAAACCAAGCATTCTACCGCCACTTTGTTGAGCCAGCTGGCGTCACCTTAGGACATCACAAAACATACGAGCACAGTAATATCTTGCTACAACGTGTCGCGTGTAATGAAGGTGTGGTTGCTTTACCGACTTGGGCGATTACAGATGCTTACAGCCACAGCGTGAAATCCCTTAAAATTGGCTTAGAAGGGTTGAAGCGACCGCTGTTTGGCGCATATAAGCGTGACATAACCAACGGTCGACTGGTTCAAGACTGGTTCGAATTAGTAACCAAAGCAGGACTGGCTCGTCAGCATCTTTCGTAGTGACAAAGCTCGCCCACAAATCATGATAACGCTAACTCAAAAAGATAGTTAGAACGCTATCGATAAGAATTTAAAAAGCCGCGGATTGGTAACAATCTGCGGCTTTTTCTTCAAAATTATTTGGCGCTTTAACCCATCATCGAATCAACCACTAAAGTGGGTTCAGCAGCAAGCCTCGCTTCGCCAAGACTTTTTTCACAATTAAGCCTGGGCTGACTTCAACGGTTGCCGGCTTTATATTATGGGCGATCATAAACTCTTCTTTTAGTTCTTCATCTAATCCGAGCGACTCAAAAGCTTCAAGCGATAAGGTCTCTTGCTGATTATCAATCAAAGACTTAATAATACTGAGAGGAAAAGAAACATCAGACTCAGCATTGAGGTACGCAAAGGCCGTTAACGTGATCACCTGACCAAATACACTAAACAACGCAAGGGTTTGTACTTCGTCAGCATCAATGTTTACCGACTCCATATGATGCAAGCGGTCAACGGAATCAATTGCAATATTTTCGGTTAACTTCCAATACCCTTGAACAAGTTTCTTGTAGGGTTGTGGCAACTCATCAAGACGCTCTTTCAAATAAAAGGTAAAGGCATAGCGGTAAATATTGACCTGACCAAGACGAATTAGCGCATCTTTCAACGAGCGCGCTTTAGAACTTTGTAAAGCCGGGTTGGTGGCGCTTTTACTGCGCCAAAGTAAGTGCGCTGCAAGCGCAGGATCACTCGCGACAATATCGATGACATTTCGAATATCGCCGTCAGCAATAATCGCCTTTTTTAGCGGAATTAAAATGCCACGTCGTCCAATGACTTGCTCCTCATTGGAGATAATCGCTCTTACTTGAGTAAATACTTGTTGCTCAAGATCTGTCATGGATCATTTTAACCTAATCATGATTACTTAAAAGACTGCTTAACTACCTTGGGATTTATCCATAAAACCGGGGCAAGGGTCAAGTTGATTTAGCTCACAATGCCTACTTTGCGATCAATTATAGAATTAAATTTAGCATACAACCGTGATTCTATGATCCGAGTCCGATTATCGAACATCAATGCAATTCAGCATATATCGTTTCTGCGAGCCTTTGATATCCAGCATCATTCAAATGAATCGAATCGGATTTCAAACCCGGTTGGCGTAGAAGCTCGCTCAGTACCTCTTCTAATAGTGGAATTTGGTACTTTTCAGCCAGCTGTTGATACAAGGGTGCTGGGGTTAGAAACATATTTTTTTGGGGCACAGCGACCAATAAAACCGCAATATCTAACCGCTGTGCGATTGCTATCATTTTTGAAAGGTTATGCTCTGTTTGCTTCAAATCATGATTACGCAAAATATCATTACCGCCTTCAAGCAATATCACCAGTTGTGGCTTACTCTCGACGAGCTGGGACTCAAAACGTCGTAACCCTTCAGCCGTTGTTTCTCCAGAAACGCCAGCGTTAATCACTTCTAAACCGCTCATTTGTGCTAAAACACTGGGATAATCTTTGCCCGTCGATGCTCCCACACCGGCAGTTAAGCTGTCGCCAAACGCTAATATAGTCGCCGGTGCTGTAAGCTTGGGTAAACTTGGTTCTGAGCAACCAATCAGTAATACCAGCAAGAATATTTTTAAAAGCAGTTTTACCACGTGAGCCCCCGAAAATCGCGGCAAGTCATAACAAAGGGTTGCTCTGTACGTTCAAAGCAACCACTTCCTTATAACCTAACTTACCTTACGTAGAAGTGCTAGAAACGATAACTGACACTGAAACGAACATTTCGTCCTGTACCAGTATAAAAGCCGCTTCCCCAAGATGAATAGTAGCCCCCGCTCACATATGTTTCGTCAAAGAGATTCTCAGCTTTTAAACTTGCTAACCATGCGTCGCGTCGATAATTAATCGCAACATTGGTCAACACATAGCTATCAAGCTGGTCACCGACATTAGCGTTGTCGCCTTCCATAAAGCGCTCACCAACATAAACAGCATCAGCAAATAGCTGCCAGTGGTCACTGAGATCATGACTAATAAACACACTGCCATTATGTTCTGCCACCCATGAAAGCTGCTTGCCTTGATGGGTTCCTTCTGTAAATTCAGCATCAATATAATGGTATTCACCGCCCAATTGTAACGCTGTCGACAGCTGCCAATCCCAGTCGACACTAGCCCCATAGCGGCGAGACTCATCTGCGTTAACATTCGCGCCATTGAAGAAGCCTAGATCTGGTTTTTGCGCATTGGGATCCCAAACAATTTCATTTTCTAGGTCAAGACGATAGACATTAATACGTAGCACATGCTGCTGAGTGGTATAGTCCCAACCCGCTTCGAACGAACGGCCTGTTTGAGGCTTCAAGCCAACGACACCCGGTGAGGTATAAGCTTGCTCATCGACCTTCGCGAAACGGAAGTTATCGTCAGCACGAACATAGAGACGATGTGCCGCTGATGGACGGTAATTCAAGCCAAACTCAAATGCATCAGCATCTTGCTCTAATTCAACACCATTAGGATAAACCGGGTCCACTAGTTCATCCTCGGCTTTCGCATAACGACCACCAACAATATAACTCAAAGAATCGGTCACTGGCACCGTCGCCTGTACATATGCACTATAGCTTGTTTGTTCGTTACGGCGCCCGTTCTTAAAGTCAGACTCTCCAAGTTTGTAATCAACACCTGAGACCACAGTTAATGGGCCATTGGCGGTATCAAATGCGGCAATCGCTTTGGGGCTAAACTCTAGTAAAGAGCGCTCGTTCGTCGATGGCCCCCATACAAAACCGTTGACTAAGGTATCACTGTAGCCCGCATCAAGGCTTAAATTCCAAGTCTCTGAGACTTGTTGTTGATAGCCGCTACGCACCGCCTTGGAAATATTGTGTAGGTACTGATTCGTATTGAATGACTGTCGCGGATCGATGTCAAAATCAGACTCCGAAAGTGCACCAGCAAGCTCTTGGTCATCATCATAATAACTGGCTTCAAGGTAAAAGTTCTGTTCGTCCAGTTCGTACTGAATTCGGCCAAGAATGGAGCCGGTCTGATTTGCATTATGCTCGCGATAATTGTCACTTTCGCCATAACTTGCCGCGAAAAAGTAACGCCAATCTTCCGCAAAGCGGCCCGCGACATCGAACTTGCTTTCGTAAGCATCAAAACTTCCCAAGCCTAATTCAATGGAGCCCTGTGTTGCATCTGGTGACTTGGTTACAATGTTAATCACCCCGCCAACAGCTTGATCACCATAAAGCACGCCTGCACTGCCTGATAAAATTTCTACCCTTTCGATTTGATTAAGGGGAATCGCGTCAATATTAGGCGCGGCAATATCGATATGATTCAGGCGGCGACCATCTAACAAAATCAAAGTGTTATTTGCAGCTTGGCCAGATGTAAAGCCGCGCATTGAGAATACAGCGCCTGAATTTGAATCTGAAACTTGGATACCCGCTTGGCTACGCAACACTTCAGTTAAGCTGGAAGCCGCTGAAACTTCAATCGTTGCGGCATCTATCACTTTCACATTGGCAGCAAGATCCAAAGGCGTATGTTCATTACGGCCGATCACTACGATCGACTCCATCGTATTTGGACTGATTTGACTATCAATCGATGGAGATGTGTTAGGGGTATGATTGGCAGCAAGGGCCACCGAAGAAATTGATGCACTAAGCAAGCTGCCCAGTAACACGGCTAATTTAGTTGGATTAGTTCCCATTTTGGCTTTAACTCCTAAAAGCAAAACGGGGCAAAATGTCACGATAAAGTCTCAGTTCTGCAGCACACTGTAATACGTCCACTTCAGCATTGACTGCTGAAGACACGCAATAGTGTACTGGTCCTGTCATTATCGCATCTCGAGATCTGCCCACCGAAATCTTCGAAATCATCTATTGGGCCGGTCTCCGGACTTAGGATAGGCATCACTCACATCGAGAGATACTGCAAAACCTTGCTTTGAACACTGAAATACAGTGCGCCGGTTTTTCACCATTTACCGTTGCGGGGGCAGTACCAGACTTTCACTGGTTTCCCGATTATCTCAAAGCAAAAACGCTCTAAGCACCACATTAGATTAACTGATTCTGCTGCTACACATGCTGCTCGGGGAGTGAAACAATCATTTGCAGGAGCAAGAACCGGAACAGACTATAGACGTCTATACGTTTAAATGTCTATTTATTTCTTTGTATCTTTAATTGAATTCAATATAAAACGTGGCGAGTCTACCACTATAAGCCTGCACCTTCGAGCCTTCATCAACGGAATTAACCAGCGCTAAAAATCGACAATTGCAAATAATCACATATCTCAACGCGCGGCATTTTCAGTAATCCTATGGAAAACAGAGGCGTCTATATAAAAAGAAAACGCACACAACCTAATTGAAATCATCCTAGATGAAGGTTTGTTTGCATTCGAGAAAGTGCAAAGCAAAGTGACAATGCTGTTGTCGCTAAAATTATTGCAAAGAGTAAGGTTTCATATCTTTAATGAAAGCAGGCCAAGTGTCCTGATTTACGGGCAGAGACTGTAAGGTAAATACGTTGCCGCGGATCGACTTATGCAACATATACAAATCATCGCGTCCCTCTAAAACCGTGTAATAGCCCATTTCTCCTTGCGGCTGAGACTGATGAGCGTGCTCTTTGAGCATGTCAGAACGGTGGGTATTTGGCATCAAAGTACAACCCATTAGTGCTGAAATACCATTGTTTCCAGAGATTTGCACATTTTCGAGTTGCTTCAGGTAGACCTCTCCTTGGCATGTCTGTTTGTAGGTTGCAGCGAAAGAATCAAAAAATTGCTGCGGGCTAACTGAATCTGCCATTCCTTGGTAGCCTTGCACACAAAATAACGATTTCCAGCGGCGAAGCTTTTGTTTTGCTGGAACATATTCAGCACTATACATATTGCTTTCAAGCTTCTGAAAAGCCAACTTCCAGCCTGCAGGTAAGTAAAAGCCTAAATTTTGACTAAATATTGGTAGCTCGTTGGAAAGGTCGGTCTCCTCTTCGACTTCCGGCGCAGGCTCTTTTGCATGCACAAATGCTACTGGCGCAGAAATACTCAGCACTAACATGCTGACAGCCATACTTGAAGTTAACTTGCGTGTAACTCTTTTCATACCAAGCTCGCATCCTTGTTTCCGGTATCTTGTTATTTTGATGCAATTTTAAACGTGACACCACAGCTATTTTGTAAATTAAAATTCGCAAAGGTTGTTGAAAAACAATTTATAAAAGAAGCCATCATGATGTTGCGGTCCGACGCACTTCAATTCAGTTCTTAATTTGTCCTCTGTTGATTGTAGTAAACCCCATGAACTTATGCATAATCTACTGAAAATATTGTTGTTTAATATTCAACAGGTCTTAATCCACTGAATGAGCGAAACAACAACGCCATTTAAACTTGAATGAATAAAAAACCAGGCCCTCTTTCGTAGGCCTGCAAATGAAAAAAATAACCACATAAATCATACAACTAACAACATTTGTTAACATTCTATCCATGCCAAAGCTTGCATAAATGTGCAGCAAAACTTTCGATTGTTACCCCGTTCACATTTTTGTAGGTAAGTGCGAGGAATTACTCTCTGGCGCATTTCCGTGCGTGCTAATTTGAAGCCTGTTTGCACAAGGAGTAATGCACGATGACTACCAGCCCCATTATTTGCGATTGCGATCCAGGCCATGATGACGCAATTTCCCTCATTTTAGCCCTCAGCACACATGCTCTCGACGTCAAAGCCGTCACTACAAGCGCCGGCAACCAAACTCCTGACAAGACGCTGAACAACGCGTTACGGATCCTAACGCTATTACAAAGAAGTGATATTCCAGTGGCAGGTGGTGCCATCAAACCCATTGCGCGAGAACTCATTATTGCCGATAACGTTCATGGCGAATCAGGCCTTGATGGACCTGCGCTCCCTGACCCTGGATTTGACCCACTCCAAATTTCCGCTGTGGAGCTTATGGCGCAAACTCTGACAGAAAGTGAAACGCCAGTTATTTTGAATCCGACAGGGCCGCTGACAAATATTGCGTTACTACTTGCCACTTACCCTGAGCTCCATGAAAAAATTGAACAAATTGTGCTGATGGGGGGCGCTGCTGGTGTCGGCAATTGGACTCCTGCCGCTGAGTTCAATATTTACGTTGATCCAGAAGCGGCTGACATTGTTTTTAAGTCAGGGATCCCGATCGTCATGTGTGGCCTAGATGTGACCCATGAAGCCTACATTGTCGATGAAGATATCGCACGAGTACGTGCAATTGATAACCCGATAGCCCAATGTGTCGCAGACTTACTCGACTTCTTCATGATTTACCATCGCGATCCCAAGTGGGGCTTTAAAGGTGCCCCCTTACACGACCCTTGCACTATCGCCTACTTGTTGAAGCCTGAGTTATTTACCGCCCAAGAATGCTGGGTTGGTATCGAAACCAAGGGCGAACATACCCAAGGCATGACGGTCGTGGATCGATATCAACTCACAGGCAAACAGCCCAACGCAAAAGTGTTGTTCGATATTGACCGCCAAGGGTTTGTCGATTTGTTGGTGACAAGTTTGACGGCCTACAATCACTTGTAATTCAATATACACAAATGCTGTTCGATGCCCTAAACACAATAACTGCAGTGCAGTGAGCATTGAACAGCGAACCAAGCTCTGCAGTACTCTCTCCTACTCAAAACAAGTTAAATTCCCTGTTCGAAACCCTCCTTTCACACGATTCCATAAAATATAGAGTTACCGTAACTTTTTTAAGATTTTTCATCATATTATCTACTACAATTGGAACAAGTATTTTTTGTGCGAAACCACTTTGCGGAACTTGAATGGATAGCTTTCTAAGTCTATTAAACAATGCAGTCCTATTAGTCGCTCTTGGCGTGATTTACGACTCGATTGGCCTGCGAAATATTGGAAATACCCATCTGAGAAACATAGCCAGTGGCTTGTTTATCGGCATGATCGGTATTAGCGTGATGAGTCACCCTTGGGAATTGCATCCTGGGGTACTGTTTGATACTCGTTGGGTGTTACTGAGTCTAAGCGGACTATTTTTTGGCTTGATTCCGACGGCTATCGCCATTGTTATCACCAGCTGCTTTCGACTCTATGAAGGTGGCATTGGGGTGCCCGTAGGGATTATTGTAATCTTTGCTAGCGCAGCCACAGGTCTTGGTTGGCGTTATTGGTTGCGTCACTTTCACAAAGAGGTCAATTGGCTCAACTTAATCGCAATGGGGTTAGTTGTTGAGATTGTCGTAACTCTGACGATGCTCCTGCTGCCAACCACAGAAAAATACAACATCATTCAAACCATCACTCCAATTCTCTTCACTGTATTCCCCATCGGGACCATGTTATTAGGTTTACTACTGAAGCGACAAATGGATAAAAAGCAGCTCGAACTTGAGCTCAAAAAGCATGAGCGATTATTGGAGAAACAAAAAGACACACTACAAAGCATTATTGATGGCATCCCGGACCTGATTTTCTACAAATCCATTGAAGGAATCTACTTGGGCTGTAATAAAGCATTTGCTGAATTTATGGGGCGCCCAGTATCGGAGATCCAAGGAAAGGATGATGTTGAGCTGTTCGGCAAAGAAAACGCAAAATTGTTTCGAGAAAAAGACCGCATTATTATCGCTGAGGATAGTTTTGTGACCAATGAGGATACCGTTGCCTACCCAGATGGTCGCCTTGTTGACTTTAGTACTGTAAAAACCCCCTACAAAGACAAGCATGGCAAGCATCGTGGCATCGTGGGTGTCAGCCGAAATATCACAGACCGTAAACGCGTCGAGCAACAGCTACTTGTTAGTGAAATGACCTATCGCGCCGTTTTAAGTACTGCGCTCGATGGTTTTTTTATTATTTCAATGCAAGGTAAAATCATAGAAAGCAACCAAAGCTATTGTGACATGTCAGGCTTTGGCCTCAATGAACTTATTGGACTACCGATCAATGAACTCGATGCAAGTACCGAGCATCGCTTCGATCAGCAAACTGTCCGCCAAGTCATTCAAGATGGTCGCATGAGCATCACGACCTTACATCGACATAAAGCGGGTCATAACTTCCCAGTCGAAGTGAACGTCCGCTACTGGAATGAAGATGGTGGTAAGTTCTTTGTTTTTGTTAAAGATATTTCCGAACGCATCGAGAACCAAAAGAAGCTTATTGAAAGCGAAATCAAATTCAAGCGGATCTTCGACACCACAAACTCTATTGCCGTGCAGGGCTATGATAAAAATCGAGCAGTAATCTACTGGAACCAAGCCAGTGAAACACTCTATGGCTTCAGCAAAGAACAAGCGATTGGCAGCCAGCTAGAAGATCTCATGATCCCCGAAGAACATCGTCAGCAAGTGATCCAAGATGTGAATAATTGGGTAAATGGCGGCAATGCGATTCCAGCTGGAGAACTTGAGTTGCTTACTGCAAGTGGTGATACCGTTTCCGTCTTTTCTTCACACGTCATGATCTACAATAGCGACAATGAGCCTGAGATGTACTGCATCGATATGGATTTGACCGCGCAAAAACAAGCTGAAGATCAAGCGCTGACTCTGTCACAAGCACTCGACCAAAGCCCTGTATCAACAGTGCTTACCGACACCAATGGCATGATTGAGTACGTCAACCATCATTTCGAAAAGGTCTCTGGGTATAGCAGTCAAGATGTGCTTGGTCGACACACGCGCATGCTCAAATCAGGAAAAACCTCGAAATCAATTTATGCAGAGCTCTGGTCAGCGATAACCCAAGGACACGCTTGGGAAGGTGAGCTGCAAAACAAAAAGAAGAATGGCGAGATTTTTTGGGAACATGCCCACATTGCGCCTGTCGTCGATAGCTTAGGGGTCACCAAACATTTCCTCGCGCTAAAACAAGACATTACTCAATATAAAAAACAAGAAGAGAAAATCCTTCACCAGGCCCACTACGACAGCCTCACTGAATTGCCAAATCGTTTATTGTCATTAGACCGACTGTCGCAAACTCTGAAAGATGCCAATCGCACTCGGAGCAAAGTTGCCGTGCTCTTTTTAGATCTAGACGACTTTAAAAAAGTGAATGATACCTTAGGTCATCAGGTCGGGGACTCATTACTGATACAAGCCGCCAGTCGATTGAGCAGCTGTATCCGAAGCAACGATGTTGTGGGTCGTTTAGGCGGCGACGAGTTTATCGTCATTCTCAATAATATTTCCGATGAAAGTGACGTTATAACCATCGCAGAAAAGCTACTTGAGCAATTTAGCCATCCGTTCAAGCTTAAAAACCGCGAACTTGTCAGCACAGTCAGCATTGGTATTTCCGTATACCCAGAAGACAGTACCAAGCCTACCGAGCTACTGCGACAAGCAGATTCAGCGATGTACCATTCAAAAGAGTTGGGTCGCAATACTTACAACTTCTTTACGATGCAAATGAACCAAGATATGAATCGCCGCTTGCAAGTTGAAGAGCAACTGAGAAGCGCGCTGCAACGACAAGAACTTGAAGTTTATTTCCAACCTTTAGTGGATATTCGTGATCGCAAAACCATTGGTGCTGAGGCCCTGCTTCGCTGGGATAATGTCAAATTGGGCAAAGTGACACCCGATGAGTTTATCCCAATCGCGGAGCAAACTGGGCTAATTGTTCCCATCGGCCGCTTTGTGATGGAGCAAGCCTTTACGGCGGCGGCCCAATGGCAAAAGAACTATCAAAATAACTTCAGAATCGCCATTAATGTATCGCCAAAACAATTTAGAGACAGTGCATTTATTGAGGTACTCACGCAACTTCTGCAGGAGCACCAATTGGCGAGCCACTGTGTTGAACTAGAGATTACCGAAGGTGTGTTACTCAGTGGCGACCCCGTCATTGCTCAAACGCTGTCGGAATTAAACAATATCGGCGTCAGCATCTCCATGGATGACTTTGGTACTGGTTATTCGTCACTGAGTTATCTCCGCAGCTACCCATTTGATACGGTGAAGGTCGATAAAAGCTTTATCAATGATATTACTGTCGACCCTGGAGACTTAGAACTCGTAGGTGCTGCAATCGCTATGGGGCACGGTCTCAACCTCAATGTGATTGCTGAAGGTGTCGAAACCGAAGAGCAATATCAGCTTCTGAACGCGCTAAAATGTAATTATGGCCAAGGTTACTTATTTAGTCGGCCAGTTCCGCTTGAGGAGTTTGAACAAATCCTTCAGCGGGAGCATCAAACATAAGCGTATTATCTGCTTGATTTCATCCTGATCTTATTGCGATTTGGCCTCCTGCTAATTGCGTTCAATCGTTACCAATAAAAAAACGCTCCTCAATCAAGAGGAGCGCTTTTTAGTTAGCAACCAGCGGGTGTTGTGAGCTAGCAAATCACATCACCCAAGGCATACATCGAACTACAACCTTGAATAAGCAGCAGCATGTTCGCCGGCTAACTTACCAAAAGTAACAACGTCGGCTGTCAAACTGCCCTCAGGGCGTTGATCATTTTGAAGACTGGCAGCAAGTTCGCTTGCGCCATATAAACCGGGAATGGTTTCTGTTTTAGCATTTAAGATTTCCGCTTTCGCATCGATAGACACCCCACCTACCGTATGGTGAACACCTGGGCTAACTTCAATTGCATAGAAATGCTTACCTTTAAGGGTCTTGGTCATATCTGGACGGCGATCCTCAAGGCGATCAAATTCCAAATCAATCCCTTTACCCACATGACGGTTATAAAGTGCTACAGATTGCTGTAACGCTTTACCATCAATTCCCAATGAAGCCCCGAGCGCTTGCAACGAACTCTCTGTGGAGACCACACCAAGATCGATATAGTTGTCAATTTTCTTTAATGAACGGCGCACTGAATCATCAAAAACTAAGAATACCGAGCCACCGCTTTGCTCTAAAATCGCAGCCGCAGCTTTATCTCGTGTTGCAAGTTCATTGACAAAACGTTTCCCTTCACGATTCACAAGAATCGCCCCACTGCCCCGAATCGCTTCAGTCACCATCACGCCGCCCTGGACTGACAGTGTTGGATGCACTTCTGGGTGACTCGTTGCAATCAAATGCTTCAATTTAGGGTCTAACTTAGCCAGTGCATCGCCATCCTTCGCTTCATCAGCCAAGACAACCGCATCTGTTTCAATCCAATAGTAGCCACGATTCTTTTCGTTCACCAACACCCCACGAACACGTCCATCTTCGTCTTTGAGAACTTCAACACCACGGGTATCCATACGCAAGTCTACGCCACGTTCCAGTGCATTTTGATGAAGTACTTTCATCACATGAGCACATACGCCTGCGTCGTCCATATGTTGATTTAAATCTGCGCCAAGTGAAGCTAACCAATGTGCAGAATTAGAAGATTGATCCGCAAGGGCTTCTACAAGCTTGGCTTCTACGGCGTCATTTGCTTCAACGACATGCTTTTTGTCAATCATGATCACCTGAGCACCGGCATCTCTGGCAGACACAGCGGCAGAGAAACCAGCACTACCAGAACCGATGACAACAATATTGGTCTTAGACTGAGGAGCCTTAGATAGTGCGTTCTCTCTAACTTTTAAGTCTTGCTCTAATGCAACGATAGCAGGCTCATGATGTTGCCATTGACTACCGTAAGATTGTGCGCGTTCGCCCTGAAGACCCGTCAAGCTTTCTGAGCCAACAACGGCGCTTGAAGTGCTGAGTGCTGCTAACGCCGCAGCGACATATAATGCAGTTTTTAATTTCTTCATGGTGGTCCCTAAATCATTATCAATGCGAATAAGATCGCGTCCTTGGAGAGTCAGCTTCTATGATTTATGCATCAGGATACTCCCCGCCCTGAGTAAATCTTGAGCTGAGCTCCGTCTTGTCTCAAGCAGATAATGGGAAACCTTAAGGTAACTAAAAGGACGATCACATCTTGCAAAAACGCATATGCAAGGATGCATCAGTACTGCGCCAAATATGCAAAATCTCATACCCCAATAGGGCATTGTTCACAGTACGACCAGCAAGCTCTATCTACGGCCAAACTTTATGTAAATTAGGCAATGCAAATTTAAATAACCAGAAATGGCAATTTTACGCATGGTCAAATTAACACCAAAAAAATGACCGGCCATGCAAATATGAAAGAAGCAAAAAATCATAAAAAGAACCGAATTAACAAAGGCATAACTTTTAAGAGCCCAAATTTGAGCACAATCATCTTCTACATGATCAAAAGCATGATGCAGCATTCGTGCTGCGGCATGTCAGTGTTTGTGAATTTCAGTATTAACTTTGCTGCTTTTGATTGCTCATCGCTCAGCGAATAGGATCATGGCACCAAGTAGCGCACAGAAAACTCATCGCAGATATCGTTCATTTGCTGCCGGCAAAATAATTGAGTGACGCACTTTGATTAAATCAGTTGGAGTGAAAAGTCTAGAGCGAGAAAACTTGAGTGCGAGCTTGAGCAGGGTCGTTTCGCAACACACGTCTTGCCATACTTATTGAATTGGCTGTGCCCAAAACATTGCCACCGCTATTTTGAAAAACCGCGATCTACAATTCATAATCGAAGTGAATCTGTTTGAAATTTAAACGTGACTCAAAATTCTGGCTGATAAATATTAGAAAAATTACAAGATGACCAGTTAGGCAACAATCGCAGGGCGTGCATCATCAATGTCCTTATCATTGCCCATTGCCGCACACAAAGGCCAAAGAAAAATTCCATAAAAAAAGAAGCCCCACAGGGCTTCTTTTTTTTCAAGGATAAACCTTGAGATTAAGCAGCAGCGGCAACCGTTTGTACCGGTTTTGCAGCTTCTTTCTTAAATTTAGGCTCACCAATTGGCAAGATAACGCGACCGTACTCTTGGTTAAGGATTTGCGCCATGGCAAAATAAATGGCCGATGCCCCAACAAAGATCCCTTCGTATCCTGCAATCACACCAATCATGTGGTTGCCCGTGAAGTCACGCGCCGCAAGCAAGAAGAATAGAATCGTTAATGAACCAAAGATCACTTGCTTCGCCATTGGGTAGCAGCGAGAGCCGATATACATGAAGCCAGTGAAGATACCCCACAACGTTAGGTACCAGCCCATGAACGTTTCAGGACTTTTCAATAAGCCAAGCCCCATCTTAGGCATTACAATCAAACCAACCAGCGTTAGCCAGAATAGTCCATAAGAGGTGAATGCCGTAGTTCCGAAGGTATCTCCACGCTTAAAGCACATTGTGCCAACGATAATTTGGCTGATACCACCATAAAAAATACCCATGGCTAAGATCATTGAGTCAATTGGGAAAAATCCCGCGTTATGAATGTTCAAAAGAACCGTTGTCATACCAAAGCCCATGAGACCTAAAGGCGCAGGGTTAGCGTAGTTTGTAGACATTGTATGCTTACCTTCATTGTTAGTGTGTATAGAAAAGCTGTTTTACAGCTCTCATTCTTACGGTACGAAATAACCAATAATTAATAGAACGTTAAAAAAGTTCTTCTTTTGTTACCCATGGTTTTCACCACTTCCCTGCAAGGTCCTATTTACCCAAGTTCCTTTTCGGTATGACTACTCGAGCTCAGACGCTCCCTTTTATACTGAGATGTTCAATCAACATAAAAAGGGCGCAAAAACACAAGCAAGACATTGATAACATTAATAATTAACTAAATTAGGAATCTCTATTTAGAAAGCTCGTTTTCCAAAGAGTTTCCCTTTCCCGAGTAAATCTTGAGCATGAGCAAACCGAGACTCAAGTGAAAAACTAGAATAGAAAAGCTAACTAAAACCACGATCACAACTCCCAAGAATCAACATGCAAGCTTGCATTGAACAGAAGCAAAATATGCAAAATCTCATACCCATGCAGGGGGTTGGTCACAAGCTATTGAGAGGCGTGAATTAGTGTGGAGTTTTCAACTTGTTCGCTACCATCAGCACGTACAAAAGTTGATAATAGAATCATCAAAAAGGCGTAGGACAAGGGCATTGAGCTATAAAAGCATTTGCAAATATCAATCATCGACAGCAAATTCTGAACGAGTTCTGGAACTTACATCGCATTAAAATCACGATAAAAAGCCGATGATAATGAAAGAGATAAACCCGAGCGCTATGCAGAAAGGAAATATAAGATTTTGAATTTAAGCCCCTTCAAATGGTTATGCGTTATAGCAATCATCTTTGCATACCCAAGTTATGCGGAAGATACGGTGACTTTAGGTGTCCACTCTAAAACGGCACCTTTTGCTTGGCATAGTAATGACGAAGATCAGGGCTTTAATATTGAATTACTTACACGCATTAGCCAGCTCAATGATAAAGAACTCATCGTCAAGCGTAAAAGCTTCCAAGAATTAGTCAGCGATATTAACAACTCAGATAGCGACGTCGATATTGCCGTCATGGTCAGTCCAGTAGGGATTGCACGGCAACAACTGCAATCAGACCCTATTTATGCGACTCATGCGCAAGCCTATACATTACAAGGGCGTGATTTCATTGATAATTGGGACGATCTGGCAGGTAAACGCGTCGCGATCAAAAGTGGCTCATTTGTCGATGTTTATATTCGTGGCCATGTGCAAGAATTTACCCGAGTTGATGTTGACCTCTATGAAACGGGTTTCAAACTCCTTGAACAAGATAAAGTTGATGTGGTTCTCGCCGAAAACTTCGTTGCGCGTCGGTTACTGCCATTTTTCACGTCAATTCACAGCTCCAGTGACCCTCTCATTTTTGGTGCATTCGTATTTGTCGCGAACCAGTCCAACAAAGAGCTGATGATCAAAATTAATGGCACACTTCGGCGACTTAAGCTTTCCGGAGAATACGATGAACTGGTAAATAAGTGGTTTGGTACCGGACGTGAGAAAGTTGATCTCATCAGTACCCAAGAAAAAATGCTATTTGCGGCTCTTATTGTCACAGCAATCTCAGCATTTGGTATGGTCTATACCCGCTCGATTAGCCAACGCCTAGAAAAACGAACAGTTGCACTGGCACTTGAGCTCAAACAAAGGCATGAAGCCGAGCAAAAGATATCCAGTCTGTCACAACAATTCCAATCGGTATTGGACGGGATCCCCCATGGCGTAAGCTTATACAATCAAGAGCTTTCCTGCCTCTGGAGTAATGATAACAATAACCAATTGCTCGAAGATGAGGCCTTTTGTCATCAAAATGGCAAAATTTTCTCACTTAGAAACCTAGTCGACAACGTGTTAATGCAGCAAAAGTCTGTGATTCAAGAGATGAGCTATCGCGACCAATATTGGTTACTGCAGGCACACCCGATAGCTAATCGGCAGGTGGTCATACTCCTCGAAGAATCAACCGAGCAACATCGACTACGACAAGCCAATGATGAGGCCAGTCGTCTTGCTTCTTTAGGGGAGCTTTCGGCGGGGATTGCTCATGAAATTAATAACCCAACGGGTATCATTGTTCACTCTATCGACTTCTTTGCTAAAGCGTTGGTCGACTTGGAACCCGCAGCCAAAAACTACCAAGAAGATAATCCTTTTTGGCAGATTGCCGGCCTAGCACCGAATCGGGCGTTAGAGGAGTTACAGCACTCAAGTGTCACCATTGAGGAGAGCGCGAGGCGCATCAGTCGAATCGTGAGTGATTTAAAGCGATACGCCCAACCTAACCTCAGGTCACGACATACCGCTGCAAACCTAAACGAAGTCGTCAAAGTGTCCTTACGATTAGCTGCAAACCAAATCAAACGCTTCCAGGTGAACACTCACTTAATTGAGTCTGAACCTTTTGTTATCGGTGACCCACAGCAATTACAACAAGTCATGATTAACTTGTTGCAAAATGCCAGCAATGCACTCACCTCAGAGCTAGAGAATAATCAACAAGTCAACGGGCAAATCGACGTTGAAACCCTCGTGTCAGGGAAAAAAGCAAAAATAATCATCCGTGACAATGGACCCGGAATGGACAGCGCAACCTTGCAAAGGGTCACCGAGCCGTTCTTCACAACTCGCAGAGCTAGTGGCGGTAGTGGATTAGGTTTATCGGTATCCAGTCGCATCATTAAAGAACACCAAGGCCAAATGCAAATCAGCTCTCGTGTTGGAGAAGGAACTTGCATCACGCTCATTTTTAAATTGGAGCAAACAACGTGAAACTCGCTAGAAACATACTCATTGTCGACGATGAAGCCGCATGGCTCCGCACGCTTTCAATCACGCTCAACCGTCTAGTTCCTGAAGCCATTATTGACTCATGTGTAGACAGCCGCCAGGTGATGAGCCGACTCGCGGGCGCAGACTATGCATTGGTGCTATTAGACTTAACGATGCCGTTTCATTCAGGAGAGCAATTGCTTGACTCGATTAGAAGCGAGAGCCCCAATACACGGGTGATTATTGTTACGGGCGTCAATGAAGTCGACACCGCTGTCCGCTGCATTAAAAACGGAGCCTACGACTACTTCATTAAAACCGATGATGTTGAAGACCTCGCCAATACCGTGCGTCGTGCGCTCGAAGTCGTCGGACTGGAACGGAACTATCACCGCATTAAAGAACGCTTTTTAAGCCGTACCTTAGCGGAACCACAAGCCTTTAATAACATTCTCACCTGTGAGCCCGCATTACTGGATCAGTTCCGCTATCTAGAAGCGGTTGCCTACAGTCCAGAGCCTATCCTATTAATTGGTGAAGCCGGTACCGGCAAGAACGAATTTGCCAAATCTTGTCACCAGCTGTATAGCCCAGATGCGCCATTTGTGACGATTAACCTTGCTGGATTATCCAGTGAAACCATTGAGCTTAAACTATGTGGTCGCATGAGCTTACAGCAAGACCCAAGTGTAAAATCTCAAGCAGGCTTGCTCCATCAAGTGGGTGAAGGTGTGCTCTACTTAAATGAGATTAATGCGCTACCACTGGATGCTCAGGCTCGAATATTGGATATCATTGAGCAACGAGAATATTCACCGATTGGTAGTGATCAAATCTATCCCGTGAACTGTAAAATTCTAGCATCAACGCAAATTGATCTGTTGCCATTAAATCAACAAGGTAAGTTCCGCAAAGACCTGCTATACCGCTTGCGAACGCATAAAATAAACCTGCCACCACTACGTTATCGCCAGTTAGATATCGCAATGTTGATCAATCACTTCATTCAACTTGCTGCTGAAGAAATTGGGACCGATGCTCCGCTGCAACCCCGAGAGCTCGCACAGCAAATTTCAGGATATAAGTTCCCAGGTAACCTACACGAGCTCAAAGGTATGGTGTTTGATGCCGTTAGCCGAAGTAATGGTATCCAACTCAATATTTCTCCATTTATGGAAGCGATAAAAGAGCACAAAGAGCTGAATGGAGATACGCCGGATAACTTAGTGTTCCCGCAAAGTTTACCAACCTTGTCGGAAATGAATCGAGCATTGATTGAAGAAGCCTTGAATCGAACGGCCCATAACCAAACGGCAGCTGCGCAAATGCTTGGCATCAGCCAAAGCGCCCTCAGTCGCCGCATTACCAAAGATAAATAACGGCTCAAAATTAGCGCACCCTATAATAACAATAGTGATTGCTCCCCATAAAAAAGGCCAATTTACATTGGCCTTTTTTAATGGGTTTGCGAAGTTGAATTCCGCTCAAACCACTATTCAAGCTAAGCTATGCAAGCCAAAGCTCAACATCACGAATAATAAAGTTCCCGCTAAAATCGGGGTGCGGCTCACCTTGAGGTTCAAGTTCAAAGTAGCGTCGATGTTCCTCCGATAAACCATCATATTCACCAATCACTTGATACAACCAGCTTTCAGTATCCCAAGGCAATTGTTGCTGTTGATGATAACTCAGTGCCGATTGGCTTCTACCCGTATCAATCACTTGGCAAAAATACTCTTCAACCGCAAGCTTCAATGGATTATCTGGGATGTCAAAGTCTTCCGCTTGTTCTAACGAAACCGCTGAACTCTCCAGTGGTTGATGGGGGAGCACACTGCGACTAATGCTCTTAACTTTAGAAACCAACGCCAATAACTCTGCTTCTTGGGTGGTATTTCTAACGTCAACAGCGGCTGGTTTCAACAAACCTTCCGCACGATTAAATAGTTGCGGCACCTTATTGTGCGCCACATGATCCACAGGGCGGTAGTCAGGGTGTAAATTATTGTAGAGCAACCAACCTTTCAGTAATCGCGTTCGGCCGCGGATCTGCCTAAAGCGACCAAGCAGCTCAAGTAAGCGGCCTTGTACCACGCTGAGTTCTTGAGTGCAGTCACTTAAGCTCTCTTGCAGCGTAGTAACAAGTAATCGTCTTAACTCTCGAATATCCCCTGCAATCTCTGCCAGCTCGCTAAACTGAAACAGTTCCAAACCGTTGAGCAATTCAGAGACTTGGCTTTGCGCTAACTCATTTTCTCGGATCTTCGCCGTCAAACTGCCAACATAACCAAACTCATTATTAATTCGGCTCCACAGCACTCGAATCGAATAACGTAAACTATCGGTAAAACTGTACACATGCTCACTGAGATCGGCTAAATACGCCTCAGCGGCACCATAATCGGTGTGCTCACGTGCTTCTTTATAGTGATTGGCTAACGTTTTAATCGTGGCAAGCGAAGAACCAACATTGGCATCAATCTGCCGATTGCGTTCGTCGCTTAAACTCTCTTCTAATAAGGCGCGAATTGAACGTTTAAGACGAAGTTCACTCTCTGGATCTGGCCGCCATAAAATGCCACTCTGCGTCAGCTTTTCCATCACCACGGGATCCCGACCGTCTTCCGATATCGATCCCGCTAGATAAGCATCCATCACCAAATCGGCATGTCGTGCAAGCTGTTTGAATAGCTTTACCCCTGCGTGATGTAGGTTACTGCTCATAGCAAGTCCTTTTGGCTCGCGGTTTCTGCTTGCGCTTCTAAACTCAAGCCTTCGGTCTCATCAATAAAACGGATCACTTCGTATAGGTAATCAATTTTACCTGTCGCGATATAAATCTGTTTCTCACTATTTGGGCGTGATAGATAACCAAGCTCTAGTAAACGTTTAAAAATCAGTTTTATTTGTGCTTCACTTTGACTACTCGTAGAGCCAAATAGCCGATAATGACTTAACTTTGCAAGCTGCTCCTTAAAAGCTGGTGTTTCATCAATGCGAGCTTGCAATTCAATCAAACGAATTGCGGCGCCTTCAGTTAAAGGCGCATCTTGACCGCTTGCTTCTTGGACTAAAACCAGCCATTCCACTAATGGTACGAGACCATTGCAGATATCTCTAAACTGAGACGAAATAACCTTACGTTCTGACTCTCCGAGGTGGAGGTAGCCGCAGAAAAAGACCTCGCCTTCGCCTGCACTGGCTAATGTTCGGTTGATTTGATTGAGAAACTGCTCAATATAATTGCGTGTGCTACCGCTCTTCAGCGCTCGCCACCCTTCTTCATCGGTGGTTCGACAAATAAACTCCCCCTGCAAAAGGCGCTCAATCAATAGGCTCGTTGCTTGGTGCGGGGTCGCTGAGCTTTGACTCTGTTGAATATCTGACATTACACGACTTCCTTATCCACACGTTGACCAAGCTTGGCTGCAATTGGGTTCACCTTGGGCTTAACCACCTGAAGTTTGCGAGTTTGCTTGTTAATGATATAGCGGTTACTAAATAAATTAAGCACGTCTGACTCTGGGTTCGGAAAAGCGCCGAGTACGGAAATGTTATTATTCTCACAAGCATCAAAAATTTTCTTTACGTTGCCATGATGCAAAGTGCCTAACTCATCGATCGGCCAATGAATGGTGACGTCGGCTCGCCCCCTGAGCAAACGGGTAAACGCGAGGAGGAATTTACATAAAATCAAATAGGCCATGCCATGACTTGAAGACTCATTCAACTGACGATCGGTACGGATCACCAGATCGCTCTCACCTTCTTTCAACCTGAGTTCAATTTCGAGTAGTTTCGCCACACCGCCCGATAAAGCGGCGCGGCCAATAATATCCAGCGCTCTGCGCATGCTCGTGGTATAGCTTTCATCGGGCAAGCCAGTAAAGCCATCAGCTTTCCAGCGTTCAAAGGCATTTACAAACTGCTCTAATTCAGGCCAAAACTCGAGCTCACTAATACGAGAGCGAATTTTAACAGCCGACTCTGATACACCATCAAGGAATAGCTCTTCGCCAACCTCATGGGTGATCCGGGCGCTTTGACTAGCAATACGACGGTCAATATCAGCGAGTACATCATAAAAAGCAGTGAGATCGACGCCGAATATTCGCCCTTGCTCGCGAAGCGCTGTCATCGATTGCGGCACCATAACATTGAGAAGCTTCTCAAGCTGGGGGACGAGCTTGCGATAATCTAATAAGGGGATCCCTTTATCGGTAAGATAACTCGACTCTTCCCGTGCACGCTCCCACGTTTCAGCCAGACTGGAGCCTGACTTGCTCGCGATGACACTATCAAAATGTTCCACATACTGCTTCACCGAGCCCATTAAGTAGTCTCGTTTCAGCAGCAGTTCTTCACCTTGGCGTAAGCGCTCACCTAAATGGCCTTGGGCTTGCTCTGTGCTGGCTGATAGCTTTAGTTCCGCTAACTTGCGCATAACACTGCGCAGCTTGGTCAAGTTTTCTGAAGACTCAACCTGTGCAGCATCAGATTGTTTACGCGCACTTTCAAGCCGCTTGCGCTCCGCTTTCATTTGGTGAGTTGCCGCTTGTAGCTGCTGCTCTAAATCACCCACAGCAAGTTTTAATTCGCTGAGCTTTTCTTGCAGCTTAGGCTTACGTTGCATCCAAGTATGTTGGTACCAATCATCGTATCGAAGCACATCACTGCGACGTTGTTCAGTTTGGCTAATTTGCGTTTCTAACTGGCGTATTTCACCTTTCAAGGCAATAATTTTGTCTTCATCGACGCCACGAGACTTCAACTCATTTTTATACCAAGTTTCACATGCTTTTTGCTCGGTTTTAGCATTGCTACGGCGCTGTTCAATGTTGCTTTTTAATTGAGCAAGTTGGCTTTCAATGGCGCCGACGACTTCTTGCCAGTGGGCATTTTTCTCCATTCGCGCTTCTAGTGCTTGCTCTTTTTGTTCTTCAAGCCAAGCCTGATGTTGCGTGAGAATTTGCTTTTGCTGGGATTCTATCTGCACTAAGCTTTGTCGCGCGGCTTGCTTGCGATCGGATAAAGCTTGATTAACTTTCTCTTTTTCCGCGCGTTTTTCTTCGAATAAACGTCGAGAATCTTCTCTGCTATTTTTATAAGCAGTTCGAGCAACCGTCAGCTCTCGATTCATTTGGTCTAACGCGGTATTGAGAGCAATCAGTTGCGACTCGGCCTCTGATTGCAGTGTTTGTGCATGATGCAAATTTGTTTCTGCTGTCGCGAGTGACTGTCGAAGATCTTGCTCAGAGCGGGCATATTCCGGCAATTCAATGGCTTTGAGATCAAGGAGAACGCTATAGAGTGACGTTTGCTGTGCTTGGGTCAAGCTTTGCGCCAGATGTGGATGAAGATCTGAACGATACAATAAATCAGGGTGGATCACCTTACCCAGACTTTGCTCCCACTCAGGTATTTCTTTGCGTAAAAACTCCAATAAGGTGTGCGACTGCGGAAATAGGATCTGCTGCAGTTCTTCTACCTGAGTTTGACGTTCAGTCACTCTTAGGCTGGCAAGTCGCAAGTTTTCATTGGCTTGGTCACGTTGGGCTTTTAGTTTTCTTTCTTCGCGAGTGAAGCGTTCGACTTTGTCATCACAAGCTTGTTGCTCCTCTTCAGCCAACGTAATACGCTCATCAAACACTTCAAGCGCAAGCTTCTCTTCCGACGTGTAAGTTAGGTTATCGATTTGCAACTGATGGGTTTGCGCTGACAATTTTAGCTCATAGTCTTGCTCACGATATTGCTGCTTCTGAGCTTCAGCTTGCTCTCGCCATTGTTGCTCAAGTTTCGCCATATCTTCTTGCGCAAGCGCTTTTTGTTTATCTTTAGCTTCATGCAGGCTTTCTTGTTCTTGATGCAGTTTTTCAAGCTCTCGATGCAATTGCTCTGCAATTTTACTACGACGTGCGTTGTAAGCGGCCTCCACATCCTGATGCTGCTCGGTCTGTAATTTATGACGCTCGTTTAAGTTTTCAAGATCGCTGCGCCAATTCGGCAGCTGCTCCAGATTAAGCTTTGCTTGCTCAATATCCGCATCAAGAAACGCATAATGCTGGCCTTCAATGGTATCGAGCTCGTCTTCAATCGCTGAAACATCACTCCGTGCAGCCGACAACTCACCATTGAGATAATCCCGTTGCTCTTTCCAACCCTCATCCAGTTGTTTTAGCGCCAAATTATGTTGTTTAGATTCGCTTTGACTCAGCTCCTGACGCGCCACTTCGGTGCTCTCATCTTCACGATAACCTTGGGCTAATGAGGCAAGTCTTAGTTCAGCACTTTGTAGCTGATTAAATTCCTGTTCTAGCTTTTCAAATTCTGGACGAATTTCTTCAAAACCCTGAATTAACTGACTTTCACGGATCCATGCTTCAACCCGCTGCGGGTTAATTCTCGAACTGGGTGGGTTAACGCCGTCTTCTTCAAGAATGGCCGCAATCATGGACTTGACCGTTTCCATTTTGCCCTCTTTCGAGTGCACAGCTTTGGCAAGTTTTTCTATATGCCGCAGTGAATGCTCGGCATCGCATAATGAAAATTGTCGTGCATACTGGCGCAGTTCACTGCGATTACCGCCTGTACCTTGTAAAGCTCGATCATTCTGGATAATCGCACGAAACTCTCGGGTATTAAGAAGATTGGTGTGTGCCACTCCCCCGCGCTTCATAAACCTTCCGAGTTCGGCCATGGTTAAACAGGAAATTTGGTCACCCTGTTGAGACTTAATATAATCCGACAGTTCAAAGCCTTTGGCGATAAATCGATAGTTCACGCCCTTGCCATCTCCGGCCGAAGCAAGCACCGCCTGATATAACAAACCATCAGCTTTGGTATATTCATAAATGATATAGCTAGATTCATGGGGCAAATACCATCGCTCGAAACTATCCCGTGTCGAAGGCACGACACGACTTGGATATTCGCCATAGAAAACCGGCACCAAGCGCTGCAATGTTGTTTTACCGGAGGCATTGGTGCCACAAATATTGGTGTGCCCATTCAAGGCCAATTCTACGACGCCCGGTAAGTGGGTATCGATCAGCACAATACGGATCAAGCTAGACATGTTATTCCTTATCCAAACCTTGTCATTCATGCACGGAATTATCCGTGAAATTCAAGGCATAGACTCAACAGAAAGATAAAAATTGCCAATAGGTTAATAGATGCAATCTATATAGGCAATTACCCCCAAGCAAAGGGCAATATTAGCGGAAAATTGAAGCAAAAAGAGCAGGGAGAATGCACAAATTGTACAAAAATTAGCACATTTGAGACGTGGAACGCTGACATCTCAGCAAGAAATGTCAGCGATAGATGAAAACGGAATGAAGTTTACAGCTTGCGAGACTCATAAAGGTCACACAAACCTTGTATTTTCTCTTCGCATAATGGACGCAAGCCACTCATCACCAGTGTTTTTTCGCCCGTTCCCACAAGCTTCCCATCACTGTGAAGCTCAAAACTAAGCGTGACGTCACCGCGTTTGCCATCCACTGCCAACTTTTGGTCGACCAAGGTTAATTCAACTTGATCAAATTCAAGCGTATTCAGATCGAAAGACATACTTTCGTAAATCACCAATGGACGCGCTGGATTGATCATCACTTGATGTTGTTTCATCAGTGGTACCAATACATGGATAAAGTTCAGACCAGAAAATGCAACATAACTGCGGATAAACGATTCAATTTGAGTCTGGCAAAATGCGACTTCACCTTGGCGCTCTACGCTCAGATAAAGCTTGTCGTTGTTGTCGCGAATATCAAATGCTTCATTGACAGGATCAGGGAATTGCAGCTGAACGCCGGTACCCACCATACCTGCAAAACTAAAACGCATTTTTTGGCTTAGCCCATATTCACCGAGCACTAGGGAAAAGAGCAAATCTCCTGGCACACAAAAGCGTTTTGCACCCACATCATGGATTGGGTTGTAGTCTTGCGCGACACCTTTGGCGAAATCACTGGCTTGCTCTTGGGTAATGCTAATCGCTTGATTTTGTTTTTGGTAGTAAGAGGCTAAAAAAGTATTCACGCGGAGATAGATCCAACAGTTAAAAATAAACGCGCAGTCTATCTCAAAAAGCGACTTAAACTCACCCGATGAGTTAAAAAACACGCAAAAAAACGTGCTTAGTCTTAGCTAGTTCAATAAAAACAAACCATTACACTCACATCTTTTTTACATCAAATACCATGAAGATTTGTGAGCCGCTCAACAAAATTTAGTACAACATGACGCATATCGATAATCTAAGTGAGAATTGTTTGCATTCCCATGCGCAGATGTTAAGCTTCTGGGCAATTTATACCGACTAACAATAAAATTCGGAAAATGATGATGAAAAAAACACTTCTTGCAAGCACACTATTCGCTTTATTTGCTAGCCAAACCGCAGTAGCAGATACAGAAACCCAAGAGCTACGTAAAGTTATCGAACAACAGCAAAAAGTCCTTGCTGAACTAGAGCGTCGCCTAGAACAAACTGAGCAACGCGTTGAATCAACTGCTGACGTAGTAGAGCAAACTGCTGCGAAAACATCTTCAACGACGATTGGTGGTTATGGTGAACTTCACTACAACAACATCAAGAACAATCTGAATGACAGCACCAAAAAAGAATTTGATTTCCATCGTTTCGTACTGTTCTTTGGTCATGAGTTCAATGACACAACCCGCTTCTTCTCTGAATTAGAAGTTGAGCATTCACTTGCGGGTGAAGGCAAAAATGGTGAAGTTGAAGTAGAGCAAGCTTACATTGAGCATGACTTCAGCCAAAACGCTTCAGGTAAAGCCGGTTTATTCTTAATGCCTGTTGGTATCATGAACGAGACCCACGAGCCAGATACGTTCTACGGTGTTGAACGTAACCCTGTCGAGAAAAACGTTATACCAGCCACGTGGTGGGAAGCCGGTCTTGCACTGAACTATCAAGCAGCTCCTGGCCTTGGTTTTGATTTTGGCGTGACTTCAGGTCTTAACGTCCCAACTGAAGGTAGCAAAGCCTACAATATCCGTAGCGGTCGTCAAAAGGTTTCAAACGCTAAAGGTGATGACTTAGCTTACACCGGTCGCGTGAAGTACACTGCGATCCCAGGCCTAGAACTTGCTGCATCTGCACAGTACCAAAGCGACCTAACTCAAGGTGCCGCAAGCGACACTGCATCTGCGGTTATGCTGACTGCCCATGCGATATACAGCATTGAAGATTTCACCGTAAAAGCTTTATACGCTCAGTGGGATATCGACGGAGCAGATGCTGAAGCATTAGGTCGTGACGAGCAAAACGGTTATTACATCGAGCCTTCTTACCGCATCTCTCCAGAGTTCGGTGTATTTGCTCGCTACAACGAGTATGACAACGCAGCTGGTAACAGCGATGATACCAAAGTGACGCAAACCAACGTGGGCTTGAACTACTGGTTACACGAGCATGTTGTCTTGAAAGCAGATTGGGAACAGCTTGGCGGCTCAAAAGATTCAGACGGGTTTAACCTAGGTGTTGGTTATCAGTTCTAAGACTGACGACACTTAAAGTCAAAGCAGGGAGTGCTATTTCGATAGCGCTCCTTTTTCGCTTTTTATTACCGAAGCAAATGTGGGCAACAAAACCGCATTGATTCACAAAGGCATGGACAGGCCTGAACCACTTTTAGAGAGAAATTTGATGAGATTGATCCATCTACTTGCAGCATTTTTCTTATTTACCTTATGCATGCCACAGCCGTTCGCTAAAGGTGTCTACCAAACCAAGAGCGATTTTGTTTCAACGGCTTTTGCTGGTGAGTCCCCAAAGCCCAAAGTGCTTTGGATCAATGGCGAAATTAAACCCAGTATTGAAGCTATCTTAGCGCATAAGTTTAATAAACTACGCTTAAAGTATTGGCAGCAAGCCGACGAGTCTGTTTGGATTATGAACGAAATCGGCAAAGAATCGCCAATCACTGTCGGTATTCATGTTAAGCAAGGTAAAATAGCAAAAACTAAAGTGCTAGAATATCGAGAAACCCGTGGTGGTGAAGTTCGTCATGACTTTTTCACCAATCAATTTATTGATGCCCAATTACAAGCCGACCACCAACTAGATAAACATATTGATGGCATCACCGGAGCAACACTCTCGGTTCGCGCTTTGACAAAGCTATCGAGAATTGCACTGTATTTAGACGGGTATATTCGACAACAAAACGCAAACTAAGGTAAATCACCAAAACGAATGGCAGCACCGATATGACCCGCAGACACCCAAACCTTAGAGTCAAGCTTCTTCGGCTACTTCGACCGTGGCATCGTCGCATTGGGATCTTGAGTGCGCTATTTATCTTATTGCTTGCAAGTACTGGCATTCTTATCAACCACAGTCATGATCTTGGCATCGATCGCAGCCATGTTCACAGTGAGTGGTTACTAGATTATTATGGGATAAAACCGCCGCAGCAGATCAATGTCCTGCAACTGACACCGCAACTGATTGCGGCAGCTGACAATCAACTCTGGTTTGGTTCGCAACGGATCATGGATTCTGACTCAAGCTTTGTTGGTATCGCCACTTTTGAGCAAGGCTATGCTATTGCCAACCAACAAACCATCACGTTACTTAGCCTCAATGGCCAAATCATCGAAACTCAAGATTCTAGCTCTGGCCTGCCTGAGCAAATCACAGCCATTGGCACGTCGGGTCAGCAAATCTGGGTGCAAGGTCAACAGCGTCTATTTCTAGCAGATCAAGACTTCATCGAATGGCAGCCTGCAACACCGCTTGCTCCTATCGCATGGTTTTCGGCACGACCTCAGCATCAATTAGCTCCGCAGCAACGCGCTACAATAAACCTAAATACTCGTGCCATGCACCTTAGCTGGGAACGAGTCCTGCTCGACCTGCATAGCGGTCGACTATTTGGCGACCTTGGGCGTTGGTTTATGGATCTTGCAGCACTGGCTTTAATCTTTATATCGGTCACAGGCTTTGTCATTTGGTGGCAGCAAAAGCCCGCTAAGCACCCGAAGATTAAATAACTCCCTACTGACTACATTCCTTTCATCCAAAAAAATGCCTTCACAAGTGATGAGAGTACAAGTGAAGGCGAAACGAAGAGATCGGTTTGCAAAAAACTGCGAGCTCACTGGTTCAATATATAAGCCGCAGCTTGTTTTAATTTAGGATTATTGGGATCAGAGATATTGGTGGTCCAAACTTTATTCCCCCTGCGATCGATAAATACCGTCGTCGGAGTACCAGGCACACCATAGGCTCGTGCCGCGCTTTCCCCGTGGATCAACGTTGGAAAGGTAATACCTCGTGCTTGCAGTACATTCTGAGGCTCGGCACCTTCATCTTCATTGAAACTAATCCCCAATACAGCAAGGTCAGTATCTTGATTATCTAAATGAATTCTCTCCAAACCAGGCTGCAGCTTTTTACAATATGGGCACCAAGTTGCCCAAAAATGTATGATGAGCGGCCGACCTTTATAATCTTCTAAGGTATGCACTTGCCCTTGGGGATCAGCCAAACTAAAAAAGGCTGCCGCTTCAATTTCTTTTGCTTGTGCACTACCTAGCCAACTGATACTGAACACAAAAATACTTGCGAGCGTTGCTTTCATCCAGCGCATTGAATGTCCTCTTTCACATGATTACAAATTGTCGATTATTGAAAGAGACCGCGCGAGTGAAGATTTTCATTCAAAGAAGTGTGCAACATTGAAACGAGCGACGATATACACCGCCCAAACTTTAAAAGGTGGCGATGTAGAAATGGAAGAAAAGGTAAATATTCGGAGCGCTAAGCGTTTCAATCACACAAGCATTGTGCCTAGGTTTGATTACGACGTTTAGCGTGGTACATATCTGAATCCGCTTTTGCGACAAGTACATCAGCAGGTTGAGGGCTGTCTAGGTCTAGACTGCTAATACCGCAGCTAACGCGCATTTCATAGGGTAGGCTTTTATCCTTGGCCATTAGCTGTAGTTCACTATTAATCAGCTGACAAAGCGTCGTGACTTTATCCTGCTCGCAGCCTTTAAATACAACGACGAACTCATCTCCGCCAACTCGGCATACCTCATCTTCTGCACGAATATGGGTCTTAATCGCTTGCACAACATGGTTAATATACTTATCGCCCTCGGCATGGCCAAAATCATCATTAACATGTTTAAGCCCATCGAGATCGATGTAGCAAAGGCACAAAGGTAAACGTCTTTGAACACACTGACGCATCGCTTGACGCAAATACTTTTCAAAGTAACTTCGTGTTTTAGCGCCGGTCAGGCCATCTGTAACCGCTTTCACAGACAAACGTTGATTGAAGCGATTTTGCAGCTGAATTTTAAACCACTGGGACACAATTAAAACTAACAAAACCAAAATCACTAACGTGACCGCAATAATGTACTTCTGGTAACGTTCAAAGAAATCTATATTTTGGTTGAGCACCTTAACATCTGGCTGATACTCCACTTCCTTTTTCACAAACCGCAATAACTGTGCTTCATCAATTGTGGGTTGCACTGGGCTGCGAGTCATCACGGGAATATTCGCTGCCGACTGGCCACCTAAAATGCGCAACGCCATAGAGCCTGCGGTTCTTCCTTGATCAAAGCCACTGGTCACCACACCAGCAACAATTCCTTCACCGGCATAGAAATCCCAAAACCCAAGGATTGGACGATTGGCTTTTTGATGAAGCATCCGAATACTGCTTTCATAACTAAAACGGTGGTTGTTTTTATCCGTTGTAAACGACATGAGCAGGATGAGCGTGTCATCATCTAGCTTGGCGACTTCGTGCAAAAGTTGTTGCATCGATTTCGCGCCAATCTCAAACACCTCTAAAGATTTTGGTAACCGCGGCTTCACCTTGGCTAGTTTGAGACTGTTAGCTCTACCTGACGTTGTCTGATCGTTAATCACATAGAGCTTACGTGTTTGCGGAAATAACGTCAGTCCCATATTAATCGTACCAAGAATATCGTACGACTCTGTCACGCCTGTAATGTCCGCCAAGCTCATTTTTTTTGGATCTTGTAGGTAGTTAACTCCACAAAAAACTATCGGCACACCGGGAAACAAGACATTGCGGTAACGTTGGGCAAACTGAAATGCGTTGTCATCTGCCACCATGACCACATCAAGCTCTTGTTGTTGGTACTTATTTTTATAAAGGAGCAATAAATCGTTGATATAAGATTTGTCGTTATAGCGCTTGGTATCCATAAACTCAGTGGATACCTTTATATTTTGATCCGATTTCGAGAAGGTATGCCTGACACCTTCCACAATCGATTGACTCCATTTGTCTTCGTAGGAGTAAGACAGCAGCATCAACACATTGCGATCGGAGCTGTAATTAATATTTTTAACCACAGCGTTTTTAGGGACATCGCTAATCGACAAATTAAAGCGTTGCAGTTGGCGATAATCCACCAACATTTGGTTCCCCCCTTCATTTTCAATGGCGATATCACTCGGGTCTGCCCCCAATAAAATTTCTACCGCCATATCACCTGCGGCTTCCCCATGGAGATAGCCAGAGGTCACTTGCCCACCTAAAATGCCATGATTAAAGAAGAAGTCCCAAACACTGTAAATGGGTACGCTAGATGCTTGGCTCAGCCGAGATGCGGTCACTTCTGGAGGGTAATAAACGCCTTGATTGTCTCGGATATAAGCAAGTAGCAATACAATGGTGTCATCTTCTAAATCGGCAATTTGATCTTCAATGGTCGCCAGCGGTTCATCTTCAAGCTGAATGTATTCAAATGGTTGCTCAAGCTCGGCAATCAATTCCTCAAACAAAGTGCTCGCGAGACGCCCCGTGGTACTTTTATCGTTGATAACGACGACTTTCTTAATGTTGGACTGTAAAGTTTTGGCAAGCTCAAGGGTTGCCTGAATATCCAGATGCTCCTTCACTCCCGTGACATTGCCAGCATTATTTTTCTCATCAATAATAATTTCATGGGTGCCACTGTAGACCACTGGAATCGTCGATGGGAACAAATGGTGGTCACGGATCAGGTTTATGGCATTGTCATCACTCGCCACAATCAGATCATAGTGTTCGTGTGCAAATTTTTCTTGGTATAAAGACGTGAGTTTGCCCATATAAGTCGGCGAGGTATTTCGTTTTGTATCCATATATTCAATGGATATCTTGGCATTAGGAAACGTATGATAAATCGCACTTTCAATGCCACTAGTGACTTCATCCGACCATACATAGCCTTTATGGTATGAATTGATAATAAGTACTTCGGGAGAAACTTTGTCGATGACTTGCGCGGCGAGCGCTTGAACCGAAAAAAAGCAAAGCAACAACCATGACAGCGCGATCACTCGAACTGTGCGAATAGAGAATTGTTTGAAATTATGCGACTCAAATGGACAAGTCATCGTCATAAACAGCTTCTGGCCTGCATTCAACGGTTCCAATTCGTTCCTAGGTCGGTTTCTTCACAACGTCCAGCACAAAAGGAAAATGCTGTACGAGATTACATTTAACTTGCTCACTAATTTAGTTTTTCATAAGTAAAATCAATGACCAAACACCAAGCTTACTCACTACAATACTTTATATCTTCAACTAATGCTCATCATAACAACATACCTAAAAAGTAATGGGAGCCATGCAACAATTTCTATACCGAATACGGTACGCCATTCAAAAATCTTTATACGTAAATTAAAAAAGTATTGCCATTGAACAAGCTTAGCGCATCAATAGAAAAGCTCAATTGGAGTTTTCTCATGTTCTTAAATGACTTAACGAAGCCAATCCAATAGTTGAGACTGATAGCTCAGGAGTAATAATTGCTCGGGCACCTGCTCAATTGTAGAAGACGGTAATAACTCGACTAGGCCCAGTTCCCGCACCCAATAATCGGGGATATAGGCCAGCGCTTGTCCACTTTTTATCAATTGCCCCATGAGTCCATAGTCATTGACTTCATAGACAATATTCCTCGGATACTGACGCTCATCCCAGCCATCGCACCCCATCCCTCTGGGCTCTCCGCAGAATGGTGATAAACTTGGTGCGACCCAATCTGCAGCCATCAATTCATCGATATCCACCACGACTCGACTGTGCCGCATGTTTTGAACATGATTCATCAGGTCATGGCCGAGCTTATGCTGTGATTTTTGCTGCTGGCACACTAATGGGTGATGACCAGCTGCAGCAACTTGCATGGTGACATTCCCCAGTGGAAGTCGATACACATTTTCAGGGATTTGCGCCAATAAACTCGTGGTCACGATAGCAAAATCAGCCGTGCCATCCAGCAAGCTTTGTAATGCTTGGCGCTCAAACACCTGCTGATATTGAAGCCTCGCACTAGGTTGACGCTGTTTCACCCCTTTGGCAATCACACTCGCCCATTTAAACAGCAGGATTGTCGGTGCGGCGATACGAATCATTTGTTTTGCCGATTGCCCTTTAAAAATGGCTTCCGTTTGCTTGGTTTGGTTGACAATCAACACTGCTTGTTGACGCAGCACTTGCCCCTGTGTGTTGAGCACAATGCTCTTCCCCACCCGGTCGAACAACAAAACGCCTAGAGAAGACTCTAATCGTTTCAACGATTTAGAAATAACACTGGCGGACTTATCCAATTGCGCTGCGGTTTGTTGCATATTCTCCGTTGCAGCCAACTGTAGAAAAATCTCAAGATCTTTACTATTCATCGATAGGGTTCGCTTGTTACTGTTGAATAAACAATCTAGAGCGCTGGCTTCAACTCCCATGGTCCATTCCATGAACCCGGACGAGTTCCGCCATCACCATTTCCAATGCAGAAACAATACCACACAATATGGAATTGATCAGGAAACAATAACAGCGCAAAATCTATGAATTCAATCCTGTTATGGCGCTTTGCAAATCAGGAGTCATCCCCCTAGGAACACGCACAATGAAGTACATCGCTCTGGTTTTTTGCCTATTTATATCTGCAGCCGCAATGGCCCAACCTCATCAGCATCCACAAGAGAATAACCACCATCATGGGGTGCATACATCGGCGATCGGGATTCACGGGATGGCACTATTCGCTGTAGATGGTCAGTTTTTTGCTTCACATATGCCGTTAGCTAACTCGATACATTCACATCAAATTATTTTTTCAATAGAAGTCAATGCAACCGCACTTGAACAAATGCAAAAGCTAGATCGCGAACAAACGCTATTGTCTATCGTGCCAGAGCGGTTTGACTTGGTAGCACTGATGCAAGGCAAGTTAACTGAATTTAGAGCCGATGTTTATCGCGGGCATTTTGAAAGACAAGGCAAGAAGCAGCTTTCTGAAGTCATTATCAAGGTAGATAAAATCCTGTTATCTGAATCTCTTAGCCACAAAGAAAACGGATTCTTTTATCATATCCCACTCAATTCACGATACGCATTAGCGGTTCATAGAATTAGCCAATTGCCTAGCTATGATCAAATCCTATTGCTTCAAAATTCTGAAAAATTGGCTAAGGAAAATCTAAGCAATACTCGCCTTCAATTAATCCCTCTCGCCGATCAACAGCCATATTCGCCGCAAAAGCATCATCCCCAGCTTCCCAAAGGCTACATGATTAAGAAACAACTTTATTTAGAAACCCAAGATTTCCAAGTTAGATAATGCAACAATTGACCGAGTAAAAACGCAACAAAAAAAGCTGCATCACTGCAGCTTTTTCAAGTCGCCCTCAAAAATTTACGTTCTACAAATCTAACCCAACGAGTTCTGCGCCCTCAAAGCTAACAACAGACAAACGCTTATCATTGAGTAACCCATAGCTTGCTGGATGACCATTACGAGGGATCGCAACAGAGCCAGGATTAAAGTCGATTTGCTCACCTTTGAGTTCAGCAACCGGTACATGAATGTGCCCACATGCAATAATATCCCCAGCAGCTAAAACCGGATGATTGTCGATATTGTACGTATGCCCATGGGTTAAGAATATTCTGCGACCACTTGGCAATAACACTAAGTTATAATCTGACATCATTGGAAAATGTAACAATGCTTGGTCAACTTCACTGTCACAGTTGCCACGAACCGCAATAATCTTAGCTGCATATTCGTTCAGTAAATCAGCCACAGCGATGGGGTCATACCCTGCAGGTAACGCATTTCTAGGGCCATGATTCAGCACATCGCCTAAGATAATCAATTGTTGAGCACCACTTTGCTCAAAAGCCTCAATCATACGTTTTGCGCTGTGTACACAGCCATGAATATCCGATGCAAAAAAGAGTTTCATAGTTCTATAAAGTTGCGATTGATTTATAAGTCTCAGTGTAATCGAACTCAACCCTGGTTGCTGTGAGCCGATTCAAGTTGAAACAAATGGACCTGCAAATAAAAAAGGCCATGCAATTGCATGACCTTTCACAATAAATTCAAAATAATTTTGCCTCAATTATTGGCTCAAGGCTTTTGAATCAACATTGAATCGATAGACTTCATAACCATCGATTTTCTGTTTCAGCGCCATAACCAAATCCGCATCGCCATTTAAGTACCGAGCCTCAATAGCATAAGTCACAACGACCGACTTAACCCCATCACGGGATTTCACCGTGTTCACAGATTGAAACTCCGGATCTTCAATCGAAATCAATGGTCCTAGCTTTTTCAATGAATTCATCATGGTTAAAAAGTCGTACTCTGAGATACTGACGAGCGTCTCAGGAGCCATGTATGACTTCATCACATCAGCATCCCATTTCGAAATTTCAGGGATAGCTTGACGCATATAGGGCTTGGCTGTCTCATCATAATTTGCCGCTTGATACCCTGCCCAAATTCTCACACCAACAAAAAGCAAAATTGCGGCCACGACCATAATCGTTACCATTTTCACGTTTTTGACTTTTCCGGTTTCAGGATCGAGACCAAACCCCATACTCAAACGCTGGCTGGCACTTGGTTTTGGGCCAATATCCTTACGTGCTTGGTAGTTTTTGTTCTTTTTGCTTTTGTTCGCCATAGTTTACCTTGCTGTTTTTTAGAGCCACTTATACATGACCAATGCATCGACATAACCAAGACTTGGGTGTTCAAATGCTTTGGGCAATTGTCCAACAGTTTGAAATCCTAATTTATGCCATAATCGCACGGCTCCGGTATTTGTAGAAGCAACAAAATTGAATTGCATCGCTTTATATCCCAACTCTTTTGCAATAACTTGGGAATGCTCACACATTGCCGTCGCTAAACCTTTACCTTGATAGTCTTGAGCAACCATATAGCCGCAATTACAAACATGAGCTCCCGGACCAGAGTGATTTGTTTTCAAGTAGTAAGTGCCTACAACTTGACTACCTTCCACTGCAACAAAGGTTTTTCGGGGTGTATCTAGCCAAATTTGTAAAGCAAGTTGCTCATCGGTATTGGTCGAGAATGCATAGGTGTCTCCAGCCTCAGCGACCTCCCGAAATATTGGCCAGATGAACTGAAAATCAGCTTGGGTTGCTTCACGAATAATCACTAACCACTCCTTGAAAATGCTTTCGGTCAAACCACAGTATTGAGCATATCACAGCGGCAAAAAAGAGACGTATTTGCGCCCAAAAATCTTGATTAACGATAAGCAAACAAAAAGGAACGACAGTGCGCGATATGCGGTTTTAAATAAACCAATGGTGAATGGCTGGAGTGAAGCACTCCATTAATCAACATGACGCTTCGGTGAGTAGCGCTGGTTTAGCATTAATAAATGGAGAGCCTGCGAGTGCTAGACTGCACCCATAGCAATGAATACTGCCATCGATATGATATCTATTTTGAACGCCCGCATTCGTGAGCGGTTTGCGTTGACTTTTTAGTCGTCTTTTGTTGCCAAAGTACTCTAACGAGACGTTTAAACCTAAAAATTCAATGGAGAATGCTAATGCAATAAGCCAAGCATATTGCATATCAACTTGAACCTCACATTTTCAATTTTGTTGATACCTGCAATGCATCTGGAGTGACATCAAAAACAGCAGCGAGTGCTTTAAAATGATGCTGACAAAATCGCTATGTTTGTAATGCTTGAGCGCGCTGAGTTGTATACTTGGCATAGAGCATGAGTAAAGCGACGCCAATATACATCGTTAAACCGTACACACCTGCAACGATAGCATAGCCCGGTTGTTGCATAATACTCAGTGCCACCAGCATGGCCATCGTCGAGTTTTGAACTCCAATTTCTATCGCTAAAGTCAAGCCGTCTCGCTGTTGAAGGCCGCCAAACTTAGCCAGCAACAACCCAATCACAATTGAGATTAAGTTAAGCCCAAGACAAGCAACAACAACATCAGAGAAAGAGTTTTGCAGCACTTCAAGTTCTTGTGCGACCACGCCAATCACA
The DNA here is from genome assembly GCF_014647855.1 of Shewanella gelidii. GTDB lineage: Bacteria > Pseudomonadota > Gammaproteobacteria > Enterobacterales > Shewanellaceae > Shewanella > Shewanella gelidii. The sequence goes on from NZ_BMPZ01000001.1 coordinate 683,910, forward strand.
AGTAGGACTAAAAATACCAAAGCTAAACCTCTAAATATGGGTTCAACCTTCACCGCCCAATAGCGAGCAAGATGACGAACCACCATGCCACACAATACTGGCAACAGCGTAAAGACAAACAATTTCAGCGAAATAGATAACAAAGAATATTGCTGGGATGCGTGCTCAACAAAAAATACGGTCGCTAAATAGATGATAAATGGCGCCGTCACGATACACGCTAAGGTACCAACCGCTGTAAGGCTCACTGACAAGGCCAAATTTGCTTTCGCTAAATGACTGAGCACGTTGGACATACTGCCACCAGGACACGCGGCGAGTACCATGACGCCCATGGCTAGCTCAACCGGCAATTGCAGACCTAAACAGATTAAAAAGCCCAATAAGGGTAAGCAAACTAACTGACCAAACAAGCCCAGTATCACTGAGCGTGGCGCCTGCCAAACCCGCAAAAAGTCAAAACTAGTTAGACTTAATCCCATACCAAACATAATAAAAGCCAGTGCAATAGGTAGAAGTAATTCAGTCAGAATTGAACCGCTCATCTCCTTTCTCCTTACCCATAACTCACACTGACGACAGTTTGATTTCGTTGTCCAAATTTAATCAAGAAAACTTGGATCTTTAGCCAGAACCACCTGAAACATGGGTTGAAAGTTACCCCAAGTTACCATTTCAGAAGCATTCACTTCGCGGGTATGCATAGCAATTTCATGGGAAATCGTTTTTAGTGAACCCGCTGCTTGTGCCAATAGCTGACTCTGACAGCAACTATCCATCATGACAAAGTTCGCAGCCGCAGCATCAACACTTTTCCCGACGGTTAGCAAACCATGATTTTGCAAGATCACAGCTGTATGCTCCGCCAGCGCCGCAGCTATCATGTCTCCCTCCGATAGCTCAGCAACGACGCCAGTAAAGGTATCAAAGACACTGTGATTGTCGTAGAACATACAAGCATCTTGCGAAATAGGTTGCAACGGCAGACCTAAGGCAGAAAATGCTCGACCATAGGTTGTATGCGCATGGGCCACCGCATTGACATCTGGCCGGGCTTGATGAATCCGTGAATGAATCGCGAAAGCGGCATTATTAATGGCGTGCTGACCCTCAACAATCTTGCCTTGATGATCAACTCGGACTAGGTCTGAAGCCTTGATGAGTGAAAAATGAATTGCTAAAGGATTCACCCAGAATGTTTCCGGCTCAATACAGTCCCTCAATGTAATATGGCCCGCAAGGCCTTCATCAAAGCCAGCATGGGCAAACACTCGAAATGCAGCAGCTAACCTTTGCTTTTCATACTGACGCTGCTGGAGTGGGTCAGAAAACACCGGCGGCATCGGAACCGAGTGCTGTTCGCTGCCAATCGTCATTTTTTTAATTTGCTCATCAACACTCAACATCAAGATCACCTTTTTAATATTTTTGCGACATTGACCCATAAGTTATCGAGGAATAGAATTAGTACAAATGATATTGATTTATAAAAAAGTATAAATATGCTGCATAGTAAGATCGATCTGAACTTGTTTTTAGTATTGGCCACTGTCTATCAAGAGGGCTCAATTACTGCTGCTGCACATCGCCTTCACCTGACTCAGCCAGCCATCAGCCATGCATTATCACGATTGCGTAAAAAATATGATGATCCGCTATTTATTCGACAGGGTCGAAAAATGATTCCATCGGCACTCTGTCAGCAAATGCTGCCAGATGTCGTCGCAGCACTACAGCTTTTGAATGGCACATTTACGTTGCCAGCAGAGTTTGACATGACGAAGCAACAAAGAACGGTCAAGATGGGCATGCGGGATATTTTAGAAACCACGTTCTTCCCACAATTAGTCACTGATTTACAAACAAATACTCCAAACATTGCCATCAACAGCTTTCAGGTCAACACCCAAGATTTCGATCAAGCATTGATGCAGCAGGATGTCGATATGATTATTGACGTGCTAACACCGACACAACAAGAGATCCGCTCCCAGCTCATCTGTAATGAAGGCTTTTCTCTCGTGTGTCGGACAAACCATCCGATCTTGAACGATCTTAGCCTTACAAGCTACGCATCGGCTACCCATGCACTCGCCGCGCAGAAAGGGGCGAAAGTTAATATCGTTGATATGGCTTTAGCACAACATCAAATCTCGCGAAATATCGCACTGCAGTGTGAACACTATATCGCTGCTGTGAGTGTCATAACCCGTTGCGATATGATCATGACACTCCCCAATACTTATGCGCACTTCTTGCAAGGAAAGTTCCCCATAGCCATTGCCCCCTTACCTTTTGAGGTTCCCCCGTTACCCATCCATCTCTATTGGCATCAACGCGCCGAACTGGATCCAATTAATAACTGGTTACGAGAAAAAATAATCAATATTGCAAAGGAGCGATTTGGCTCCCCCGATGCATAGGCAAATGAATACTCAACTCGCAACGAGAATTCTTAGAATTGGTGCTTATGGGTAGACAGTTTATACAACACAGGTACAATTCACCGGCTTGCAACCCATCAATGACGAAGGCAAATCCATGGCAAAAACGGCAGCTGCACTGCATATTTTGGTAAAACACAAAACACTTGCAGAAGACCTCATTCAACAGCTTAACAAAGGTGCGAAATTCGACATGCTAGCCAAGAAACATTCAACCTGCCCTTCAGGAAAGAAAGGGGGCAGCCTTGGCGAATTTAAGAAAGGGCAGATGGTGCCAGCATTCGATAAAGTTTGCTTTACTGGTGAGCTTATTACACCACACTTAGTCAAAACTAAATTCGGCTGGCATGTCATCAAAGTGTTATACCGAACCTAAAATTTACGCCGCATTTCAAGCAGAGCGCGCCGAGCAAAGCACACGGTTCAAGGTGTGTTTGCTGGTCGATGTGCTCTTCTCTCAAGCTGTAGCGAAACCTTCTAAGCTTCAGCTTGTTCGACGATATACGCAAACAGGGTTTCGACGGATTCAGACTCCATATAATCGGAAACATCCTGAATCACTAACCACAGCGCATATGCCAAAACGATATTTCTAATCACGCGTAGCATCTTGCAAATACTCGATATGTGGTGGCTATTTTATGTACAATATAGATCAGATTTTTGTCAAAAAAAACTGTCAATATAATGCCGTTTTCGCGTCAAATTCCCTTCTTAAATCATAGTGATACAGAGTGTCGCAAAAATGTTTTCGCATCATTAGGTTAGGCAGGGCATGCCACGAAAAAGCCTTAAAATTGACACAGAAATTACGGCTTTACCCAAGGCTGCAGCAACCTCTAAAGTGCTAAACGCGAATAATTCAGTGGGTATTGCTCTAACGGTGAACACCGACAGAGCGTGGGAAAACAAGCGGCATAATCACCACTATTTAGCGGTATTTTTTATAGATACGTTCAATGGTTCCGTCTTTCAACAACTTTTTAATCGCCTGATTAAACCGAGGAACGGCCTCTTGTTTATTGGGGTGAAAACGAATCATCATGTCCAATACATGATAAGGCTTTCCTACGGTGAGCTGGTCAGCGAGCTGCTGCTTTTGAATCTCATACTGGGCAAAATCTTTATTGATAAGCACTTGTGCTAAACGCTCAGCCAATAATAGTTGAACCAGCTTATTTTCATTTTCAAAAGGAAGCGCCCGAATACGACCATCTTCGAAATACGGTGAATACTTTGGGTAATAGTATCCATTCACCACACCAATCGATTGACCTAACAGGTCCTCCGGTGAGTCAACGGGAGTATAGTGATTCTTATTAAACAAAATGATTTCTTCTGCCACTGTATATGGAATGCTATAAATCCCTGGCACTGAAGACACACCTCGATAGGCCGGATTGGTCATCGGCTCAATATCGACTTCGCCAGCTTCAAATTGATGAAGCGCCCGCTTAAATGGCACTCTGATATACTCAAAATGGTCACCAGTTTCTTGCGCTATCGCACCAAAAATATCTCGAATTGTTCCACTTTTTGTGTCGCCTTGGGCAAAAAAATAAGGTGGAAAAGAACCGGTATGCAGCATCACTCGAAACGTTTCAGCGACACATTGCGATGAAAAAAATGAAACCATCATCAAAATAACTGTAATCGGTCTCAATACGACTGTTTTCATTTCACATCCCCTAGGGATTCGCTAACGAGCATTGTTCATTCAATCATAGCAACTTCCCGCAATGCCCTACAAACTTGAACTCAAAATAAAAACAAGCCTTTATCGTTTCAAATGAATCATTTCAAATGAACCAATTCAAAAAAGCCAACATATCGCGAGTAATCAATCATGCTCTATGCAACACCGCGAGACCTTCGGCTAGCTTGCCATTCGATCGTAATGAGAATAGTTTAACTGCATTGGAGTGCATCAAGGTTGCAGCCTCTCTCCAAAACAAACGGGTTGATACACGCCACAGTTCTGCATGCAAAGGAAAATATTCTATGTTTAGTCATATTATGGTTGGGACAGATGATGTCCAAGTTTCGAAAGCGTTTTACGATGCGGTATTAGGCACTCTAGGAATTAAACCCGGAATGATCGACGAGCAAGGTCGTTGCTTCTACATGGATCAAGCCGGCATATTTGCTGTAACCCCACCGCTAAATGGGCAGACAAGCACCTGTGGCAATGGCTCAACGATAGGCTTTAGTGCGCAAAGCCCTGAGCAAGTTGACGCTTGGCATGCTGCTGGTGTCCAACATGGTGGCACGACGTGCGAGGCCCCCCCAGGCATTCGTCAAGCGGGCGTTGGTCCTTTATATCTTGCATATTTACGTGATCCTTTCGGCAACAAAATTTGCGCTTTGCACCGTGTGCAAGCTTAAAGTCAACGCAGCGTTTTGAACATCTAGAGCGCCAAGCCGATGCTTTTTAATCATTAGGTTTGGCGCTTACCTCGCATCCTCGATATCTCGCAAGCCTACAAATTAACTTATTTTTTATCCGTATTTTATGGCTGCACACTCTGATTTTACTGACCACGGCAAGTATTCATATTGGCAGACGTTAAAAAGCCGAGTGAATGATTTTTCTGCTCTTCCTGCCGCTCAAACCGTGATGCCCAATTAAAAACCCAGAGTTTGACCAGCTTTACGCAATACAGCAGGATTTCAGGGGAGGATGAAGAAATGTATTGTCATCGCTTAGCGATCAACATCAATGATGAAACCAGCATCCGTGATTACGCGATGATCTTGTCATGATTTCAGGGTAGAATCGTGCGCTTCAAAATGAGCGGTGTTGAATCAGTCTATCAACAACTTTTTTTGAACTCATCATTCAAAGTCTGGAACAATACAGATTCTGAAAATCAGCATTTTATTTGGCAGTGTAGGTACAGCAACATGGCAGGCTCGAAAGATCCTTGTTTTATTCAATTTAAGCAATCTATCAAAGCCATTTCGCTCCCTAATAAATTCACGTTCCCCTTTTATTATCAGCCGCACCCATTATGCCAAGTCGCGGCCAATGAACTGCAATCCTATTTACTGACACAAAATGACTGGCAACATAATTTCGGTTTAACAACGACTGCAAGTGAGCGCACTTCGAGCATTGCTATTGGCAAAATGTTTGGTGTTCTTTTGGTTCGCAGCCCCCAAGGAGAGATAGGATATTTGGCGGCTTTCTCTGGGAAGCTAGCCGAGCAAAACATCCTCCCCCCGTTTGTGCCACCCGTATTTGATATGCTGACTCGCGACAGTTATTTTCAGCAGCAAAGCAAGCCCATTAACCAAATAAACGTCCAAATAGAGCAACTACAGCAAGATCCGCAAGCAATACAAATTCAGGCGGAATTAGAGCAGGCAAAATCGCAATCTGCTACGCAAATTAAAGCATTGCAGCAGCAAGGCGTTGAAGCCAAAAAACAACGAAAAGCGCAAAGAGCCGCAGGTCAAAATCAACTTTCAACGGCAGATTTTACAAAGCTTTCCATCGAATTAAGCCGGCAAAGTGTTCAGTTCAAACAAAAAATTCAACAACTCAAAGAGCGTTGGCAAACGACAATTTCTTTGCTTGAGGAACAACAACAAAGTTTTGAGCAGCAAATCACCACGTTAAAGCAACAGCGAAGACAATTATCAAATGCGCTGCAACGCTACCTTTTTTCTCAATATCGTTTTTTAAATGCCAAACTTGAAACTCAAGATCTCAATGATCTGTTTCAAGATGCTCCTGACCAGCTTCCGCCTGCTGGAGCTGGTGAGTGCGCGGCGCCAAAACTACTTCAATACGCCTATACCCATGGCTTTACACCATTAGCCATGGCAGAATTTTGGTGGGGTGCGGCGCCAAAGTCTGATGTGAAGAAACATAAGAATTTCTATCCGGCCTGTCACGGTAAATGCCGGCCTATCTTAGGGCATATGTTACAAGGGCTAGTAGTGGACGATGATCCACTGCAACAAAACAACGCCGAGACCCTTGCATTACCCGTTATTTATCAAGATGCACATATCGCGATTGTAAATAAGCCACCCGAACTACTCTCTGTTGCAGGTAAAGCCATTACCGACTCAGTTCAAACCCGCGTGGCAAAAATGTTCCCAGATGCCACCGGACCGTTAATCGTGCATCGCTTAGATATGTCGACTTCAGGACTAATGGTGATTGCGTTGACCAAAGATGCAAATAAACACCTGCAACAGCAATTCATTCGCAGAACCGTTCAGAAACAATACATCGCCTTGGTCGATGGGGTGCCATCGACGACTGAAGGTGTGATTCAACTGCCTCTACGCGTTGACCTTGATGATCGTCCGAGGCAACTGGTCTGCGAACAGCATGGCAAACCCGCAGAAACCTATTGGCGACTAAATCAACAGAGTCATGATCAAAGCCTGCTGGATTTATTCCCCAAAACAGGCCGCACCCATCAACTCCGAGTCCATTGCGCTCATCATCTAGGGCTCGGTATGGCCATCATCGGCGATGATTTATATGGTACCGCCGCCAAACGGCTCCATCTACACGCAAAAGTGCTTACATTTGCACATCCACACACCCAAGAAATGATGCGTTTTGAAGCTGCCGCCGACTTTGAATCATTGTCAATGAATACAAACGATTGAGATTGTAAAATATACGTCAGTAAGCACTAGTCAGTTCGGTGCAAAAAGCGCAAAATAGACCACTGAACCTGTTGCTATTTAGTTGTTACAAGAGGTAGGCGGTATGAAGTACTCTCGTCGGTTGGCGCGTGTTATTGCTTGGTTATGGATTGGTTTTTTTGCCATGAATGCTTGGTCCCATTCAGGGGGGCAAGATGACAACGGTGGTCATGTCGATAAAACAACGGGTAAATACCATTGCCATCGTGCCGATTGTGTATTGCCAGATCCCCTCAATCAAGCCAGTGATTTTCTCAAAGTCGTTTCTTTTAATATCCAATTCTTAGGCAATTTCAAAAAGCGAGATGACGAAGCTTTAGCAGCGTTCGTTGCAAACAACGATATTGTAGTGATTCAAGAACTGGTCGCGCCTCCTTTTGCAGGTACATTTCCAGATAACCAGCCTTACCGACCCGATGCAGAGGCCAGAGAGTTTTTTGATGCCATGCAATCCCATGGGTTCCGCTATATTTTATCAGAGGAAGATACTGGTACAGGAAATCGCATTCACCTCAACAGCACTGCCACGGAGTGGTTTGTTACCTTTTACAAACCTGAGTCCGTTCAACCCGAGTTAACTTTACCCAATGGCTTTCTTGAGCTAGATCGGTCAAACCACCAAAGTTATGAGCGCGTGCCATATGCGACACCATTTAGAAATAGCAAAACGGGGAATGACTTTGTTTTGATTTCGGTGCACTTAAAACCCGGAGATAGTAAAAAAGATAAAGAACGTCGTCGCGAAGAGCTAGCAGCGGTCGCAAGGTGGATTGAAGCGCATGACGATACAGAGCAAGATTTTTTTGTGGTTGGCGATATGAACTTTAAAAACTGTGCCGAAATTAGTGAAATTGTTCCGGAAACATTGACTGCATTGAACACTGGCCAAGATTGTCTTCATACCAACACCAACATAAACAGCCCTCGCCCCTATGACAATGTTCTGTATCCCGCTGGCACCAACGAACTCTTTTTAGATGGCAACTTTAAGGTCATCAACTTAATCGATGGGATGGAACAAGCTTGGTATCAAGACTTTACCACGCCTTACCCTGGTAAAGAGCCGTATATTCATAATCAATTTAGAACCTTATATTCAGATCATCACCCGGTACAGTTCACGATCCAGCAACGCAGCGATGATGATTAGCCAATCAATGCGAACATAATTTATCGAGAATGATGCAAATAAAGCGTGACCTGTCCACTGGCTAGTCAGTTAAAACATGCTAAGGTTTAACTTCATCAGGCCAAAATTTTCAAGGAAGAATTCGCGGCAAAATTTAGCTGCCGCGATAGCCCGACATGCAAGGAGCAGTTTATGCAAATCGATGGTCATCATGCCTTAACATATATCGCAGCCCGCTTTGCTGGCTTTAGCCAAATGCAAGCCAGTACCATTGCTTATAGCGCGCAATATGTTGATGACGCAACCAATAGTGGCACGATAAAGTTTAGCAATGGCGCCATGTACAACCGCATTTCATCTGCCCACCAAATGTTGGACTACCGCAACTTCGACGAGCTCGCCAACCATCAAGTATGGGCACCATTTCATTTCTTACCCGGCAATAATGGACTCCCAGCTGGCGAGAATCCACACGGTAGCTTTATTCACAAATTGGTATGCCATCCCGATAGTTTTGTCGCTAAGGATATGCTGAAGCAAGCGATCGCGGATCGTGACAAGCCCTATGGTCTGCATCGCCTTGGCATTAGCCTGCATGTTTATGCTGATACCTTTGCCCATCAGGGGTTTGCTGGTGTCACTCATAAAGTGAACGAAGTACATCACCTCAAAAGTAATGACAGTGCGCTCGACCAAGGATTTTTTCAAAAAATAAAGAGCTTTTTTGTCAGTGAAAGCTATCCACTCGGTCATGGCGCGGCGTTGAGTTTTCCAGATAAGCCCTATTTAGTATGGAGCTACACCAACGGACTCGATCAGAAAGTCAAACGGGATAATCGCGATATTTTCCTCGAAGCAACAGACAAAATGTGCCGCGTCATGCAGTGTTTTCGGCATGGCAATTTAACAGAACAAGATTTAGGCCACGCAATGGCGCAAGCACCCGGTTTACCGATTGAAGACGCACAGGTAATCAAACTATTACTGGATGAAATTCGTGACAATAACGGCGAAGTTCGCCATCAACGTTGGTTAGAAGAAATTGCCCATGGCAAGTTTTCATTTGGTCCAGAGCGCCCTGTGTATATAGCAAAAGGACAAGGCTCCTGGAAGTATCAGGCAATTGGTCAGCTCGAAGCGATTGACCAAGATGACGAAGAGTTTGTTTACAGCGAGTCATTTCTCACGTCGGATTGGAAGATGTTTCATGATGCATTGCAGGCCTATCGCTTTGATGTATTGCACGACATTCTCCCCCGCTATGGAATTTGTGCCGCTTAATGCCAGCGAACGTTCCACTGCTAATCGGTTTAATTTAGGCAAGAGGCTCCCAAAGGGGCCTCTGTTATATTTGGAAGTCCAAAAAGAACACCTCCCCATTGGCGTAGGACGCTAAGTTTTGAACTCTACTCGCTAACCGAATAGATTGCGACAATAGAATTCGAAACTTATTTTGGACATAAACTAGCTAGAATAAGTACTCAGCAACATTAAATGGATTAAGAAAAGTAAGGTAGCTGGATATGTTGTAACACCTTAAACAGAGGGCTTTTGCGACTGCAGAAATTACGATAAGCGGATGCTTAAACACACTTTCTTTTTGCCCAGTACAAACAATAGAGCCAACCACCAGGAGGAAAAATAAAGTTGAGTAAAAACGAATAAAATCCAACAAGAGGGAGGTTACTAGCTTTACCTTTGGCAAACCGAACAGTGAAATATATGATGATTACAGCAAGTACAGCAAACACTTGCCCCCAAAACGTACCATTGAAGACCATATTCAAAACTCCTTTTATGGTAAATATGTTTAGCTTACCGAATAATTCGCTTAGCAACAAAGAGCTTGCTTAAAGAAACCAGTTAGTGCGTGAATGAATAAAGATAGGCCAACTAATTGAATATTGAACTAGCCTGTTTACCCAATTTAACTATCGAAGGTGCAATAACGAGTCAAGAATAGAACGCTCTGGCTCGTAGTTGGACATATACGTGCTAGACTTTAAGCTCTAGCAGGGAATATTCAGATTAGTATTTCTATTAGATAAATGAGAGGTGTCTGGTCTGCGTAAAGCAGACCAGTCCATTTCTCCAGTTTGTAGAAAAAAAGCTTGGCAAAACGTGCGGGGCAAGCCTATCGTCACGAAGGCCACTTTACTTAGACTAGACGATGCAGCCAGCGTCCTCAATGCAGCAAAACCTCAGTGCCATACTTTGCCGCAGTGCTATAAAGCGCTGTATCAAACCATCGCATAACCATCTAGAGTTGAGCAGCTCTAGTTTAAAAGACTTAATTGAACAGCAACCAAGCAAAAGGGGCTCACCATGAGCCCCTTTTTCCGACTAGCTGCATTGCAAATGACCTCTAGCGCCATTGCATAGAGGCCATCAGTTTACATCGAGTCCCTAGCCACAATTATTGTGGAATCTGGCAAGAGAAGCTCGCAGCTGACTCCATATCACCACTGCCATTATAGGTGGCAACTTTTGGGAATGGACATAGTGGACGCGAGCGTTCGGCTGACCAATCTGCTGGCAGCTCAGTATTAGTCGCACGGGCGTTAGCAACAATCGCTTCTGGCGCTTCACCCTGCTCAACCCAGGCAACAATATCATCAAGAATCGTATTGACCTGATCTGTCGCAGGGCCACCGCCACAGTGGTTCATCCCCGGCATCAAATACAGTTTAGCGAAATCAGTCGCCGTACCAGTGTTGGCTTCATCAACGGCCTGATACCAGTTAATGGTATTTTGCACCGAGAACACTGGGTCAGAGGTGCCATGCAGCACTATCATTTTGGCGCCACGATCCCGCAAAGTCGCGTACTCAGTTTCACCATTCAATGCCATAAATTGCATGGAAGACTCAGGGAATTCGCTGGTGGTGTTATTAATAGCGGCATCGGCAGCATCCATATCTAAATTCACTGCATATTGATAGGCTTCAATTAACCCTGCATCACCTTGGGTGTTATAGTCAGTAAACTCTACCGGTGGCGTGCTAAATACTGTCGCAACTGTACCCGCATCACGGCTAAATGCGTTAACCATTTCCCAGCTGGCCCAGCCACTAGCGCCCATACCAACATCATAAGGGAAGTTTACATACAGCCCAGTACCATCTGATTTTTGTGGCCCTTGCATTATGTTACCCAGCGCAACCTTTTGCGCAGCAGTCAAACATGTGCCATCACGGTCACTACTACAGGTGGCTACATCACGGTCAAGATCAAAGGCATCTTGACAAGCCAAGGTATTGCTAATCATGCCATCGGCAGCGCCATCTAAACCATCACACTGCTTGATCACAGCATTGGCAACTAAATCATATTCTTCTGAAGTAACTGTCGCTTGTACAGCAGCTGTAATTGCGCTGGCGCTGTCAAGCGCGGTGCCTGCTGGGATTAAGGTGGCAAACTGCTGCACACCATAGAGCTGGGACACTGCGGCTTGGGGAAGGTCATTGCCTGGATTGCCCACCAAGAAGCCATCATACTGATCAGCATAGCGAGTTGCTGCAACCATAGAGTGCCGCCCTCCATTCGAACAACCGGTAAAGTAAGAGCGATCTGGTTGCTTGCCGTATGCTGACTCAATGAGAGATTTTGCCATAGGCGTTAATTTGGCAACAGCTTGATAGCCATAATTCACTCGCGCTTGATGATCTAGGCCAAAATACTGCAAGCCATAGCCTTCATGGCCTGCATCTGAGCTAATCACAGCAAAACCTTTGTTCAGGGCTGACGCATCTTTTGCTACTGTAGTCATAAAGCGGCCAACCGCCTTATTAACTCGGCCATCAAGGCCACCATTGGCCTGATATAGGTATCGGCCGCTCCAGTTCGTCGGCAGGCGCATTTCAAACTTGATGGTATATACTTGGTCTTCTGCACCAAGTAAGCCTGTGCCCAAACGCGGCTCCATCTCGCCGGTTACAACACAATGTTCTGGGGCTGTAAATATTTCTCCGCGGCCGTTATAGTCAATATCACCTGCGGCTACAAGTTCAGCAGAGGTAATCTCGGTGTCGTCAAAGCTAAAATTGTTAAGCAAGCCGTCACAATTTTGCAGACTTGCGGGGGTTGCTGCCGCCAATACGGTTAAGGTTTTTTCTGATTCAGTATCTGAGCTATTGCAGCCAACAAGGCCTGTGCACAGCGCCAGGATAATGGCGACTGAGGTCATCGATAATTTCATTGGAACTCCTTCCATGGCAAAGATTGCCTAAAGATAAAATTCATAAGGTGGGAATGGAGCCAGCGAGAGTGAGAGTAAGGGCAGGCTCCGGTACTAAGCGATGGTGTGTGTTAACGTGAGCTTAGATTTTGAACTTGTAGTACACGTAGAAACGCGTATCAGTTAGATCATCACCTGCGGCGTAGTCAACAATCGCGTGACGCGCACGGACGCTAAGACCATCAACGTATTTCGCAAGGTTATAGGTCACAGAAAAGTCTGTTTCAGTAAAATCACTATCTGCATTACCATCAACCTCATAGTTAGCATAATTTACGTAGGCACTCACACCGTTCAGCGCAGAGTCTTTTGCAAAACGATACGCGAGTTGACCGGCATAAACATCTTCATTCGCACGGCCAGACTGATGTACCTGCTGGATCACAACTTTGTCGTCACCAAACGGGGCAACAACATTACCCTCACCTGTAGTGACATATTTCACGGTGGCATCAAAACCACTCCACTTCATGCCTAGGTGGAAACCCGCTTGATAGGTATCAAACTTGGCTGTGGTGCTATCTAACTTACCCACAGAATCTTGCTTAAGATAAGATGGCTTAAAGTACCATTTCGTCCCAGCTAAATCGCCACTGAACATGGCATTGAAGTAGTACTGGTTATAGACATCTTCCATGCTGTAATACCAAAAACGAGTTTTGGCAGAAATACTATCAACAGGTAACTTGTAATCGAGGCCTAAAGCTAACATTGGGCTTTCTTCAAGGTCGATATTGCTCATATCGACGCCTTGGCGAGCCAAGTCACCTTTCACACCTTTAGATACTGATTTAAATTTGGTATCCGTCCATCCCATATAGTCATTGATGTAAAGACCGGAGATAGTTAGATTTTTAATAGACGTGTTTTTGGCACTTACACCGCGGTAAGTAAATGGAATCGCACGCAGAGGGAAAATGCTCATCATGGTGGTATATAGTTGCTGCGCACCGACCTTCACTTCAGTGTCAGCCCATTGACCACGAACATAGTACTCCTGCATGCGATTCACAGCCTGACGTTCAACCAACATGCCAGGCGCACCACCACCAACAAGACCATATAAACCTTTGCTATCACTTTCGGCAATGGGGTTTGCCGATGCGAATGCACCGCCAAAGCTAATGCCATTCACATCACCTGACTTAAGGTAAAACAGCCCACCCAAAGAGGTATCACGGCGGTCCGTTCCATCATCAAAATTACGTTGAAAATCAAACAACTGAATCTGGCCTTTTACGCTGCCATCTTTAAAGATGTTTTCGATTGGATCTGCTGCCATTGCTGGGCTAGCGGCCATGCAGGCAGCCACAAGAGGAAGTAATTTAGTTTTCATTTCATCGGTTCTCGCTTCATATTTTGTAATTCAAGTTCTTTCATAATTTTCACGATTAAGGCGTTACCAGTTTGAAACGTAAATGGCAGCTGCCACAGTAGTTTTCAGACTCTTTGTGTTGGTGGTGACAGTAATTACAGTTCGTTTCAGTACCAAAATGACGGTTTTCATGTGGGTTAGTTATTGGGTGATCGGCTGTTTCTTTAGCAAGCTCTTTGGTGTCATGGCATTCAAAACAAGCCGTTACTGGTGGTTCGTTAAAAGGCTTACTGCTGTGGCAATCCTTACAGGTCAGACCTAGATCTTTATGGACGCTTTCTAGTAGCGGTTTGTCTGCTGAAAAAGCGCCAGCGGCGAACACACTTAGTGCAAGTGATAGAACAATATTTTTCAAAGTTAACTGTTTCATGATGTTATTCCGTATTCTCATTGAGTCAGATGCCCGAATTCATTCGGGCAACGTCTAAATAGTCGCCATGGCTTAAAGATTGGCCACGTGTTTACCCGTTAAGTAACCGAAGGTGTAACAGCGACCAAGCGATAGACCGAATACGGTTAGTGGGTAATCCACACCACCATAGAAACCGCCACCTAAATTACCGATGACAAATAGACCACCAATTGGCTTCCCATCTGCATCTAATGCTTGGTGGTGTTTATTAACTAACATGCCTGAACACAAGGTCGAGATACGCATGCGACGGTGGATACCGTAGAAAGGTGGCTTCAGTAAAGGCGCCATTTTGTTTACTGGCTTTCCAAAATCATCATCCTGCCCCTTCTTACACAGCTCGTTATAACGCTTCACATTGGCTGTAAATATCTTTGGATCACACTCAAGTTTCACTGCCAGCTCTTCTAGCGTGTCAGCCTTGTAGGTATTGATTTGCGATGGATATACATTTTTCTTCGGTGTTGGATCTTCAGGCATGTAGATCTTGATTTGCTCAGGGTCATATAGTTTGCCCGGCCAGTCTTTCGCGCGCGTCATATACTCAGAGTCAAATACCTGTGAATAATGACCTGCGTTTTCCTCATCGCGTAAGTAGTTATTCATGAGTGACATGGCGGTCGTTTCGTTGACGAAACGCTCACCTTTGCGGTTCACTGCAAGGAATGGCATATCACACATCGATGCGGGGCCTGCATCAAAATCATGTAGCATCTTCGTATGCCCAATCGGCTCAATAACACCACCAGCCCAGTAAGCCATCGCAAAACCGTCACCAGTTCGATCCATCTGCTTACGCTCAAAATTCTTCAGATCAGGAATGAAGAAGTTACACATGTCTTTGTTGTTCTGGTAATCACCAGAAGAAAGAATCACACCTTTCTTCGCCATGTACTTGTGGTATTTACCATCACGACTTTGAGCAATCACTCCAATTACATTGCCAGACTTATCTTGAATGAGTTGTTGCGCAGGCATGTTGAAGAAGAAATTCACCCCTTGCTTCTCAGCGTACTTAGCCAGTGCCCGCATACCATCACCAGTGGTGTATGGCTTAGGACCGAAGTAAGAAGTGTGGAAATTTAGTTTGTACTCAGTCAGGCCGCGTATACCGTGCTGAACTTTTGAATACTGGTTTTGGACTTGTGCACCACCTTTCTTAGCTCGGTCAATAACCCAAGCCACTGCCTCACCCGAGTTATAAGCCCATTCGCGCACTAGATCTGGGTGACAACGGTGGGCGCTATCTGCCATCAAGCGATTGACGAGCGCTTCAACACCAGCTTTATCACATTTAGATAGATCTAGACCAGAGCCGGTATTTCCTTGAGAAACCACAATTGCTTGTTTTTGCAATACGGCAACATTCGCGCCATTTTCTGCAGCAGAAAGCGCTGCTGGTACGCCTGATGCACCAGCACCAACCACAACCACGTCAAAAGTTTGGGTTGAAACAATATCTTTATCTGCAATTGGCTTTGGCTTTGGCATAAACTCAAGTGATGCACCGCCATCGGAACTCATTGCATACTCAGAACCTTTAGTTGCTGCAGTTGCTGCAGTGCTCGCTAAGCCACCAGTTAAAGCCACCGCACCAGTGCTTGCCGCTGCGCCAGTTAAGAAACGCCTTCTTGAAATACCATTTTGAAGGACATGGGAGGTATACAGATCACTTTCATTCTGATTCTGCATGTTTTTTTTACTCATTCTAATGCTCCTTGTTGCCCCGTGATTCTTAGTGAATGTGTTCTATAGGTTGCGACACTCTATTCAGGAAAAACCCCAGGCAGCTCTAAATCGACTCACTTCAAAAAACGGTTTCTGCCGCAATATGGCGTTCATTCCGCTTTTCTTATGTCAAATGTATAATGTATAACATATGACAAAAAGCTTTATGTTCTATATCTTTGGAGGTATTCTCAATCAACAGCTATTTTGTGATCAAAAGCATATTAAGCAGCCAACTTGAGTAAAATCAGCGCTAGCTCGCGTTTATCAAGGCCGTGAACGCGGGTTCAGCGACCGCGGCTGTGGTACAATTCGGCAAAATTGAGATAAAGGAATACCCTTGGAACCATTCAAGCCCATCAAGCAGGTCAAAGCATCTGATCGAGTTTTGCAGCAACTCAAAAGCGCTATTTTTAATGGTCAATTTTCTGCTGGCGATAAATTACCATCTGAGCGAGAACTCATTGAGAATTTTCAGGTGAGTCGAACTGTGGTACGAGAAGCCATTAAAGTACTGGAAGCCAGCGGTTTAATTGAGATCAAACAAGGAGCAATGGGAGGTGCATTTGTTAAGCTGATGAATTTTGAACACCTCAGTTCAGCGACCAAAGATCTGTTCTTTATGAACCAAATGACCTTTCGCGAAATTTGTGAAGCAAGATTAGAAATCGAGCCGTTAGTAGCAAGGCTTGCCGCTGAAAATTGCAGTGCTGAAGATGCAGAGCGGCTGCGCTTTGCTTGCCAGAATGAAAGCGCAACTCTTGAATACCCTGAGACGGTAATTCTGCGCAGCAAGGTGCACTATATTTTGGCAGAGATGTGCAATAACCGTTATCTCACCGCCATCGTCAAATCCATGATCGAACTGGTCGGCAAGATCACCAAACAATTTGAGCCAGATACAGACCAAATTCACCCAGCTGGATTACATGACGTAATTGTTGAAGCAGTGATTGCCGGTGACGCAGAAACCGCCGAGCGTGAAATGCGTGAGCACTTGAAATATTTCCTCGATACTTTGCAGCAAATTGAGCAAGAATATCGGCAGAAGGGCTGAGACAGGCATACCCCTTCATTGATCAAAATAATAAATACTGCAGCAAGTTAAATAACTCCACTGAACAGTATAAATAATTATTAATTTCCCTTTAAAGCTGTTAAATTCTCATCGCATTTTCAGTCTTAAAGGGACTTAGCTAGATGAAATCAAACCACCTCTTATTACTCGTACCAGTTTAATGCTTGGCGCCTGTGGCGGCTCAAGTTTTGATAGCTAGACACCGAAAAAAGAGCAACGTGTTCGCGGCAGCCTTACCAAAGAGGCTTGCCAATTATGACAGAATAACTGGAACACAATCCGGGAGTTGATAACCCCCTAGTTATCTATACGCTTTGTAGTTCCTCAAAATTCTGTTTCTCGAACTTCAATGGTGACAATCCAAACGCCTTTTCATTAAAAAAAGTATCATATGAAGAGTCGCCTTCTAAATAGGAAAGGGGCATGGCTGAGCTAGCAAAAGGCGGTTAACTCTAGGCTGGACAAAAATGCGTTAACGCAAACACTCTAAAGGTAGATTGAAGGATTAGGAAAAGTATTGGCAGTCCGTTGCTGCACCTTGTTAAGCACGGCTTGCTACCCCGATACTGACCACTTGTTTGTGAATGGGGATAACCAAATATATATACTCTCCATGGAAATCTGAACTAGCGTTGAATAACATTACTTGACCATCAGAAAATGGATTTATCTCTGGCTCAATCATTCGATAGGTCATTTCCATGTTTTCGATGATATCCCACTCGAAAAGCTTTAACGTATCATCATCTGAAATTTTCAGTTTCTTTAGAATCGTTTCATTAATAATACTCGTTAGTTGAGAATACCCAATTTTGGAATAATCTCCTAACTCTACGCTTCTTTCGGATAAGTGCTCTTTCAGAACATTCTCAATAGTTTCATTAATATCGAAAATCTCTGCCCAAAAATCACAATTATTCCCACTCAATCGTCTGAGCGAGTGTAGATATCCGTTTAGAAATTCAGTTGCACGATCTATATTCATGTGGGTGCTTAACGCCAAGCAAAGCAGCGCAGCTTGCTTGTGCGCCTTGTTATACAAGTGGTCATTGAAGCCCCTCCTTTGCAAGACGGCTCCTAATTTTTGACTGAAGCTGTGCCTCACCAGCACGCAAATTAGCCTGAAGATTGTTCATAGCTTCAATTGCAATTGCTGGTTGAAGGCTTGCTAGCTTCTGCCCGATTGGTGAGCGGTAAAAAGCAACTAATTCTTGTAGCTCTACCAATGAAAAATGCTTGCGGAAAGAGGGCTCGTACAGATTTAGAAGATACTGCTCTGTAAGATAGTTTTCCAGATAGTGTTTTCGTATTTCATCAAATACAACATCTACTAACTCAGGATCTTGTTGTGAATTTCGTAAGTTCTGGGCTTGCAACATTAGTGAGTTCTCTACAACGGATTTGGTGCTTTCAATTGACCCAGTTGCTTCAAGAAAGTCTCGCATAGTATCTTTGTAAGCTCCGTCTTCAGCAGAAAGCACAGAGACTGAAAAAAGCCAGATAAAAATAGTGATCGCTACTCGGAACATAATTAAACTCGTATAACATTTGTATACTGCGCATGCGCGAATATTTGAAAAAACGCGCATGCGCATTTAGTAAACCTTTTATCTAAATCTAGGCTTCGCAAAGCCATTGATTAATAAGCACTCTATCAGCCTTGCGCAAAAAGAACGAGCATTCTTAAACGAAAAATGAGCATTTGCGCAGAGATCTTGTTGAAAGCAGGAAACCTGTGACAATAATGGATTAGCAAAGTTGAGCCAACTGACAGGGTTACTACCTAAGATGCTTACCCAATGAAACTCATTTAGGGGCAGAGACATGTTCGTCAGCAGCTTTCTGCTTTTGGGCACACCCAAAGTGTTTCTCGTGTTAGCCCTTTGCTTGCAATCTTAAGCGTCTAGTTTCAGACATGAATGAAAGACGCCCCTCAACCACAAGATAGGCATAGAGTTTCTTTAAGAGCTTGGCTTATACTAGGCACCGAATGTATTTGCTGCATTGACTTGGGCAAACGCCACCGTGAACCAGCCAGTGGAGCGCCAGTGCCTTTAACGAAACAACTGCTTTTATTCGTCGATGTTGTACAACAAGGCTCGTTTAATAAAGCGGCAGCACTCCATGAAATGGATAATTCCTTTTTATCAAAGCAGATTAAGAAGCTCGAAACTGAGCTTGGCGTACAGTTGCTCAACCGCTCTACACGCTCATTTTCACTGACGCCCGCTGGGGAAGATATTTTACGCCAGGCCAAAATGCTGAGCGACACATTAGCACAAGTTCAAAGCATTGCAGATGCTCATCAGTCAGAGCCCAAAGGCACCTTGAAAATCACCTCTGCGAGCTTTTTTGGCCAGCAATATCTACAGCCTGTCATCACCCAATTTATACAGCGCTTTCCTGATGTAAAAATTACACTCTCCCTAGATGATCATAAGACCGATATTATTAGCGATCATTTTGATCTTGCTTTTCGCGTTGGAAAGCTGAAGGACTCTAGCCTCATTGCACGAAAAATTGCTAAAACCAATTTTGCATTAGTCGCTTCTAAAGCCTTTATCGCACGCCATGGCAGCCCGCAAACTCCTGAGGAGTTATTTGATCTTCCTGCCGTGGTATACAGCAATGACGATGTCAGTTTAGATTTGGTGAGAATGAGTGAGCAGCCCAAGGGACAGGCCTTAAAAGACTATAAAATGAAAGGGAATCTCAAAGTTAGCGACGTGAGAACTCTCATTGCAGCAGTCGCAGACGGGCTTGGCTTTTCATTAATCGATTTATCGAATTTGGAGCAACCCATTGACCAGCTTGGCTTAAAGCCACTGCTTACGAACCATCACCTTTCCACTATGGATACGGGCATTTATACCCTGTATCCACACCGTAAACAGACCTTGCTTGCCAATACCTTTATTCAAGCCGTCCAAGACTATATTGGCGAGCCCGCATTTTGGGAGCAATACATTCCCAATTATCACAAACTCTACAAATAGCGTGCAGCTAACTGACACGCTCACTTAAACCATCAACAACCAGTGCAGTAATATTGTGCGTCGATTGCAACCGCAACGATTTAGCTTGCGCGTATTCAGGCCCTTCATGCCATGCGACTGCAGCTTCGCGATTTGGGAATTGAATAATCACAGTCATATCTTTTGCTGCACCTGAAAGATGCAGTGCCAATTGGGTTGCCACTAGGATTTCACCTCCGTACTGAGCAACCGAGGCCAACGTGACATGATTGGAACCCGGATTATAGTCAGCATATTGTGCTGGAGACTCGATGTCATAACTCACGATAAAAAAGCAACTCATAGCACTATTAATCCTCTCGCTTTACAGTTCAGTGACGAAATTCATGTACTGTTTCATATCGCCGATTACCGCTGACTCCATCAACGCGCCCGTCACTTTTGAATAAGGTTGGCTGAAGTGAATATCCCAAACTGCGGACTCATTACGCCAGTGCTCATATACTGCCAACGTGCTTTCATCACCATCAACTGTATAAAGATCAAATAGGCGACATCCAGCCTCCTCTCGAGTCTGGACAATATGCTGTTCAAATTGCTCCAATAATGCAGCTCGATGGGCTTGTTCAATTTTAAAGATAAAGAAAATTACAAAAGGTTGGTCAGAACGAAGTGCTGGCTTCATGGCCACAGGCTGTGGAAACGTATCTTGTAAATCAAAAACCTCAGGCTTCTCTTCAACACTCGCTTTTACGGTTTCCGAAACGCTTAACGTATAATCCTGCTGTGCATGGAGTGCTTCGGCGGGCTTATCTAGCCAGCGTTGGTAAATGAAAAATATCGATGGCTGTTCATTATCCACAAACAGACGATACTCTTGGCACCCCGCCTCTTTGATTGCCAGCTCTCGATGTGCCAGCATGACCGATTGAAACACATCAACTTGGTCTGCTTTCACCTTAAATTTGACAATTCGCGTCAACATTAGCCAATCCTCTTTCCTATCAATTTCCTAAATCAGATCACAAATATTTGTGTCCTATGAACGGATGCTAGTGTCCGGACTTTATTGACGTGAATACAGGAGAGTTCCAACCAAACATTAAGGTCGATAAAGACAACAATATAGAGTTTTAAAGGATATTTCTTGCTTTAGAGGAGGCGACTAGTTGCTCGTTAACCCTTTGAATACAAGGTCGAAAAGAAGACAAGTGATATACCTATCCACAGAGTCCATATTTTTCTTTTGTCACGGTTAAATTTCAAACGAATTTCTCGTGCGTTACTACGTTATTGACCAAATCCCGTTACTCCATATAATCCAACGCCTTCATATATCGTGAGATTAAGCAAATACAAACCTTAACTGATTTCTATAGTGCGTAAGAATTCGCCAAGAGTAACGTTGAAGAAATGAGTTCTTTTATTCAGTGATTTGCTGACTTCACCCCAAATTTTTAAAAGGAGAAACAATTGAAAGACTTGAAAAGAGGAGTTTTTATCAGGATATGTTGCCTCGCGATTATGGCGATTAATATCAACAACGCGCAAGCGGACAACACGATTGAGCATGTAACTACGCAGGTGACCCATCAGCAGGACGCAAAACCTGTGGTGCGTGAGTTTGGTATGAGTCAGTTTTCAATTGCCCACCGAGTCAAACAGCTCGAACTTGGTGCTGTTCATCTTTATGATTTTGGCAGCATCAAACTCCACGCTTATGAAACAAAAGATCCCTTCAATACATTTGTTTTTATTCTAGAAAAGCTTGGCCAAGCTGTCCTCCTTGAAACACCGCCACTGAAGAGTAATTACCAAGAGCTAACAAACTATATCCTCTCACTTGGACACCAACAGATTGACTTGGTTGTGTCTTACCACCCAATTGGGGCGCAATTTATCGAAACACCTCATCTTAAGTTTAAAAATATTTATTCAATGCAACATGCCGTCGACAATTATAAACATGGGCTCGGTGCTTCTTCATTGGTCGGGCTAAAACAACGATTTGGGCAAGCGTTTGACGAGACCGTCTATCAACCCACAATGATGCTTGATGAGGGCTCAGTACAAATTGCTGGGATTCAATTCTTTATGACTCACGCTGATTTTGCCTTTGATATGGCAATACCTGAAATCAATGCCGTGCACTCACATATGTTAGGTCATGATAAGCATGCTCTGATCTTTTCAATGGCGTTTTTGGATGCTGCAATCCAGCAACTAGAACGATTTCAGCAAAATGATTATGAGTTTGTTTTTAGCTCCCATGCACAAGCTGAAACACGAGGTGATGTGTCCATCAAGCTCGCTTACTATCATGCCTTCAAGCGAATTTTAAAAGCATCTAAAAACAAATCCGAATTCATTGCAGCAATGCAACAGGCTTTCCCTGGATATGGTTGGTCATTTTATTTAGAAGGCAGCGCCAATTTCTTATTTAATCCGAGTTAAATATTTCTTCTCTTTGCGTGGGTAACGCATGCCTACGCAAATTGAGTAAATCTGGCAATGAGTGATTTTAGAAGAAGGGTGTAGGGTCAATATCAATGGTATAAGGAGAAACCCCGCGTTTGATATTTAACTCTGACTTCTTCAAATCAATCATACTTACTTCGACATATCGGTGATGCTTTAATGAGTAAAAACATTTCACGATGGGCTGCCGCGCCTCACGGCCATTGGTTTCCCAAACGATCCCCATTCTGCCATCACTCAACTCTACCAACGAGCCAATGGGATAAGCACTAACACAGCGAATAAACTTACGCACAAGTTTGGCATCGAGGTGATGTGGTGCTAGACCTTGAAGAATTTCGAAAGCTTCTGAGGGGCTCATGGCCTCTTTGTAACAGCGCGTCGCCGTCAGTGCGTCATAAATGTCAGCAATACAACCCATACGACCATGCACAGGAATGTCATCATGACTCAGCCCGCGAGGATAGCCTTGACCATTGAGCTTTTCGTGATGCATTAAGCAAACATCTTTGGAGATTTTAGAAAATCCTTTTGCTTCTTGCATGATCTCTTCGGCAAATGTTTGGTGCAACTTCATGTGCTCAAATTCTTCCGTGGTTAACTTACCCGGTTTGTTCAATATCAAGTCATCAACTTCAGCTTTGCCCACATCATGAATAATGCCGCCAATGGCGAGCTGTGCCAATATCGACTTCTTTAACCCTAAATATTTACCAAAAGCCACCAATAGAAAGGCAACATTCACCGAGTGTTCAAACAAGTACGCGCCCTTGGTTCGCAACGCTGAAACATATTTAAAAGCATCGGCATCTTGTAAAACCATCTCAATCATTCGCTCAACGAGATCTTCTATCTCCGAGGCATCGATCGCCTTACCACCATAGATGTCATCCATCACTTTACGGGTCAGCGCTTTGGCTTCCTGTAGCATCAAACTTGCTTTATTAATCCGTTGCGCTCGTGTTTGTTCAGTAACTTTTTTTTGAGGAGGCTGCTCAGGCAATTCAAAATGACAGGACTCACTTGAACGCCCAACATCCACCCACACCTGTTGTATGCCCTTACTTTCAAGCTGAGCAATTGCTGATGCAGACTGAACGCGCCCCGGTGTCGATAGGTTAATTTTGCCGTTTTTTTCTATCGCGGCCACAAACATCCCCACTTGGAGTTGGTTTAAACTAACCTGAAGCAAATCCTTATTTGCACACTTTTCTTGCTGGGGCATATTGCCAAAACTCCTTGCAATGACGATTCAATAAGCAGCCAATTTTCCAACCTTCAACAACAAAAGAACTGGCTTATTAAAGATTAGTAAAATCGTAGCGTTTAGCGATACAAACCTGTCGATTCATGATTAAAATTTTAACTCTCTATACTCAAATTGCAGCAATCATGTTGTTCAGTTTGTCATCGACCTCTAAAAGTACAAAATTCAAGCGACATTGATGCAAAACTGGAATACCAATTTAGGGTTATTGTTTCTATTATGTAGTAGAGGTTGGTTAGTTTTTGATCGCAGCATATGTCAACTGCCGAGAAAATTTAGTAGAGGTGTTATGTCAGAGATAAAAATCGATATATTTTCTTGGAGCGATTCGTTTAACACTGGGCTTGAAGAAGTCGATCTGCAGCATAAGCATATGGTGGAGATCCTCAACCGACTTGCTCAGAGAATTGCGCTGGGCGCTGAATATAGCGAAATCAAAGATATTCTGACTCAACTCACCGATTTCACACTGTTCCATTTTCATTCCGAAGAGCAAATCTGGGAAAAACACCTTCCCAATGACCCATTAAGCAATTTACATAAAAAGCACCACGCGGAATTTGCGCTGAAGCTCTCGCAAATTAAAAGCAATCTTAAACAGCCCGTAACGTTTGAAACTGTTCAAGAGATTTTTGGCTTCTTAAGTCGTTGGACTATTTTGCATGTGGTGGAGAGTGATAAACATCTCGCATACATCGTGAACTATTTGAATCAAGGGCTATCCATTGATGAAGCAAAAATCGCAGCAAACCAAGAGATGCACCTCTCAAATGCATTTGTGATTGACGCCATTTTATCGATCTATCAAGGACTGTCGCTGAATACATTGGAATTAATCCGTGAAACCTATATCAGCAGACAAATGCAAATCAAACTTCATGAAAGTGAAGAGCGATTACACGAGGCCATGAATTATGCTCGAATTGGCCACTGGGATTTACCTTACCAAGGCACTCAAGCCAATTGGTCTGTTCAAATGTACGAATTATTCGGCTTATCGACCGATGCATCATCAGGGCCTGAAACTCTCTGTGGCTTAATGTCGCAAGAGCATCAGGACCGTTTTATGAACTCGATGCAAAACAGTTTTGAACATGGGCATGAACATCACGTGGAGTACTTAATCACACGCCCAAATGATGGGCAAAAACGCTGGATTGAATGTCGAGGCAAAGTCATCAAGAGCAATGATGGCACACCAGAAAAAATTTCTGGTTTTATTCAAGATATCACTGAGCACAAGGAAACCGAGCAAAAAATTGAAATGCTCGCATTTTACGATCCACTGACCCTGTTGCCGAATCGCAGATTACTTCTAGATAGACTCAAACAAGTACTGAGTTCCAGCGCACGAAGCACAAGCTCGAACGCGCTACTCTTTCTAGATATCGACCATTTTAAAACACTCAATGACACCCATGGTCACGATTACGGCGATATGTTGCTGAAAAAAATTGCCAAGCGCCTTGGCAAAAACATCCGCGAAGGGGACACGCTCGCACGTATTGGCGGTGACGAATTTGTAATTGTCTTAGAAGGGTTAAGTGAGCATGCTCTCACAGCGGCGACTCAAACTGAAACCATCTCCAATAAGATCCTTCAGGTACTCGCCAAACCCTATCGCTTAAAAGACATTCATTACAACAGCAGTATTAGCATCGGCGTGGTTTTATTTAAGGATCATCAAACTGACACGACTGAGTTAATGAAACAAGCAGATATTGCGATGTATCAAGCCAAACTGGCTGGCCGCAACACACTCAAATTCTTTGATCCAAAAATGCAGTAAGAGTTTACTGAACGCGCAGAAATGGAATCGCTCTTGCGAGCTGCTGTCGATAGACAGCAATTTGAACTGTACTTTCAGCCTCAGTATGGTCATCACGGCCGTCCCATTGGCGCAGAGGGTTTAATTCGATGGAATCATCCAGAAAGAGGACTTATTTCACCGGCCGCATTTATTTCAACGGCAGAAGAAACAGGACTGATCATTCCGATAGGTCTTTGGGTTTTAGAGACAGCATGTAAACAACTAAAGCAGTGGCAAAAATGCACAAGCACTGAACACCTAACCATCTCGGTCAATGTCAGTTCAATGCAGTTTTCCCAATCTGAATTTGCATCCCAAGTTACCCAAATTATTCAGCAACATGCGATCAATACTAAGCAGCTCAAACTTGAACTGACGGAATCATTGTTACTTGATAATGTGGACAGAACAATTATACAGATGGAGAAACTCGGCGCATTGGGGATCCAGTTCTCACTTGACGACTTCGGTACTGGGTACTCTTCCCTTCAATATCTGAAAAAATTGCCGCTATATCAACTCAAAATTGATCAATCATTTATTCGCGATTTAATGAGCGATATGAGTGATCAATCTATTGTTCATACCATAATCTCCATGGCAAATAGCTTGGGGCTAGAAGTCATCGCTGAAGGTGTTGAAACTAATGAACAGTTCCAATATCTACAAAATAAAGGCTGCCATTACTTCCAAGGTTACTTGTTTGGTAAACCCATGCCGATCTCTGAATTAGCGATATACCTTCGTTAACCAGCCAGCACATAACACAAAGGTTTTTTCATCTAAGCGCAACGCATGCAAACGCATGATTTGTTGGTTTTGTAGTCCTGACACGAACCCTAAACGAGAGGGCTGCAGAATAGCATTTCACAATATCAAGCAGAACAATCATCCATCTGCCTTTTGAAAAATCGAAAGATTTTGCAGCAGAAAACAAGCGCAGTGTTTCAAGCGGCAGCACCAGTTAACCCTGCTGCACTTTCACGGCATCCAAGATAAAGACTAATGAAAGCCTTGCTTAAATAAGTTATCAATCAGAACTTCCACCCTTTCGATGTTCCCAGTGGTTCTCGCATAGGTTCTCAGCCCCATAATTTGCACTTGTATATAGCTTGCAAGAGCCTGCGCATCAACGTGCTCTGATAATTCTCCACATGCTTTCGCTTTCAAAAATACTTCAGCAAAAACAAGCTCAATCTCTGCTAACAATAAACGCGCTTCTTTGAGTAACTCTGCATTATCTTCAGTCAACTCAGCCACAGTTTTAGCGAGCATACACATATCACTCGGGGCTTGATGGCAACTGTCTACAATCATTTGTCGCAGCAATTGCTTTAACGCGTGCAACGGTGAAGCGGCGGCCGCGCATGCTCGAATTTGAACAATCGAAAGGCGGGCATAGTTTTGTAACGCTTCTTTAAATAAGCCTTCTTTGCTACCAAAGCTGGCATAAATACTACCGGGCCGCATGTCGATCACGTCCTGTAAATTGCGCATAGAAGTCGCATGAAAACCTTTTTGCCAATAAAGATTCATGGCTTTGTTGACCACTTCCTCTCTATCAAACTTAGCTGTTTTTGCCATGGACGCTTCACCATTTATTGAACATGTGTTCAATTTTATATTGAACGACCGTTCAATTTCAACTATATTCAATTCGACAACCCAATATCTAATCCATACCAGTAAATGAACACTGCAATTTAAACCTTTGAAGTCAGGAGAGACTTGATGAGCAAATTCAACATTCACACCGTAGAGACTGCACCAGCTGAAAGTAAGGCGATGCTACAACAAGCCAAGAACAATAACGGCATGATCCCAAACTTGTTAGGTGTCTTATCCGAGTCACCGCAAACCTTCGCGGCATATAGCCAATTACACCAGCTATTTACTGAGTCATCCCTTGATCACGAGGAGATGACCGTAGTTTGGCAAACAATTAACGCCGCACACAATTGCACGTATTGTGTACCGGCCCATACGGCGATAGCTCACTCGATGAAAGTCGACCCTGAGCTAACTGAAGCACTCCGTAATGGCGACGCAATGCCAACTGAAAAACTGCAAGTCCTACGAGATACAACGCTTGAGCTGGTTCAGGAACGCGGTGAGCTATCCAGCGTCTCGCTCGAGCGGTTTTATTCGGTCGGCTACGCCCAGCGCCAGCTGCTAGAAATTGTTTTAGGCTTATCACAAAAAGTGATCAGTAACTATGTCAATCACCTTGCGCATACCCCTTTAGACTCAGCCTTCCAGCCATTCGCTTGGGAAAAGAAATAGAAATAATCGCTGCGCTACAACTCGAGAATAGCTAGCTTTCGATATGAGTCAATTGGTGCAATGATTCCAGAGTCATAGTCGGTGACACATCCCAAGGGTCAAACACTTGGGATTGGGATCGTTGCACCCATGCAGCTTTCATGTTCACCGCAACAGCACCGATTACATCAAAAGGATTACTTGAAATGAGCCAAGCTTGCTGCGCATCCACTTGTGCAGTCTGCAAGAAATGCTGATAAACCTTGGGGTTTGGTTTAAAACTTTTTACATCTTCACAGCTAACAATGGCTTGAAAGCTATCAATAATTCCAGCGGCAGATAGCAGCTGGTCAACTGCTGCTCGCGATCCATTAGAAAAGGCAAAAAGTGGATAGCCTGATTGCTGTAGCGCAGCTAAAGCCGGGGGAGCATCATCAAAAGCAGGCAAAGTTTTATAGGCTTCAAGCAGTGCTAGCTTTTGAATGCGACTCAAGTGTTTTTGCTGAGATTGGCAAGTAAACTCAAGAGCATCTCGAGTGCAAACTGAAAAGTCTTGATATTGATCCATTAAGCCACGCCGAAACGAGTATTCCAATTGCTTATCACGCCACGCAGCTGAAAAAGCAAAGGCATCCTCGCCCATCATTTGCAGCAATGTATCCAGAACACCTTGGGTGTCGATTAAGGTGCCGTAAACATCAAACGCCAATGTTGGTTTCATAAGTCTCTCCCTTCACTTATTGATTTTTCATTGAAGCACAGCGTGAACTGTCACTCAATAAGCGTTTGTGATGACTAAAGCAATAACGCCACGGCTAGATAAGCGCGTCCATACTCCGTCAATGTTTTCAACATTTGCATACCTATTCAGAGGCAGAACACTCAGGTATATTATTCTTCTGTCAGCAATATTTACTGAGTAGGAACATTGTATGACCCAAAAAGTTCTCGTTCTTTATGCGCACCCTTCCCAACATCGCTCTGAAGCGAATCAACCGCTTTATGAAGCCGCAAGTCAAATGCCACATGTCACTGTGGTTGATTTATATGCTGAATATCCAACCTTTAATATTAATATTGACCGAGAACAACAACGATTGATGTCCCATGACGTCATCATCTTTCAGTTCCCTTTATACTGGTATTCCACTCCCGCGATCTTAAAGGAATGGCAAGACTTAGTTTTAGAATACAATTTTGCTTACGGTAGCCGAGGCGGCGCATTGAAAAATAAAGTGTTTTTCTGTGCCATTACCGCCGGTGGCAAAGCTGAAGCCTACCGTGCAGAAGGCTTTAATCATTTCAAAATTCGCGAAATTCTTTACCCTCTGGAGCAGATGGCATCTTTGACAGGTATGCGTTATGTCGCTCCGTTTGCCTTGTTTGGAGCCCGTACCGCGAAGGAAGAAGGCCGAGTTCAACACCACACCCAGCAGTGGACGGCTTTGTTGCAAGCATTAATTGAAGAACGCTTTGATGTCGCCAAAGCAAATGAAGTTGGGAAAATTGCGCCTTTTCTTGAGGAACTGATCACGGAGCCAGCGTCATGACGGGAATTTTTTTACAGGCCTTTATCTATCTCGTAGCCGCAGTTGTAGCCGTACCCATTGCCAAAAAACTCGGCTTGGGCTCAGTATTGGGCTATCTCATTGCCGGTGTCATTATTGGGCCGATAACCGGACTCGTTGGCGAAGAGACGACAACCATTCAGCACTTTGCCGAGTTCGGCGTCGTAATGATGCTGTTTTTAGTCGGCTTGGAGCTAGAGCCAAAGACACTTTGGTCGATGCGTCATCGATTAATTGGCTTAGGAGGTTTACAAGTCTCACTCACGATAGCTGCAGTCATGGCGATAGCTCTATATTTACAACAGGAGTGGACTATTGCCCTATCAATCGCTTTGATTTTAGCGCTTTCCTCCACGGCAATTGTGTTGCAAACCTTAAATGAAAAGGGCTTAAATCGCACTGATGGCGGTAAAAGCGCATTTTCGGTGCTGCTTTTTCAAGATATTGCCGTAATTCCAATGCTGGCCTTTATCCCTTTGCTCGCCTTACCGGAGTTAATTGAAAAAGCCCAATCCGCGGTTGCTACGGCAGCAGAGCATCATGATGAACTCAGTTTAGTCACAGGTTTGCATGGCTGGGCTTATGGTGTTGTCATCATTTGCTCGATAGCGGCAGTGGTTATTGCTGGTCACTATTTAAGTCGCCCTCTGTTTCGCTTTGTCGCGAGTTCAGGACTGCGGGAAATTTTTACTGCCACAGCATTAATGCTCGTCATCGGCATTGCAGCGCTGATGAGTCTCGTGGGTTTATCTCCTGCATTGGGGACCTTTTTAGCTGGGGTTGTACTCGCAAATAGTGAGTTTCGCCACGAACTTGAATCTAACATTGACCCATTTAAGGGCCTACTATTAGGCTTATTTTTTATCACCGTTGGCGCGGGGATTGATTTCTCGATACTGTCCAATCAATTGACCATAGTGCTGGCACTTACGTTTGGCATCATTGTTCTTAAAGCTGTTGTGTTATTCGTCCTTGCGATTGTATTTCGTATTCAGGGCAGCGATCGCTGGTTATTTGCCTTAAGCCTCGCACAAGCGGGAGAGTTTGGTTTTGTGCTCTTAAGCTTCTCCGTTCAACATCATGTTCTCCCTCCAGATTTAGCACAAACTCTGTCTTTAGTTGTGGCGCTCTCCATGTTTTTAACACCTGGGTTATTTATCTTATTTGATAAAATCATATTGCCACGCTACGAGAAGAGCTCGAATGACAGAAAAGCAGACCAAATTGATGAGCAAGGAACGGTTATCATTGTTGGAATTGGTCGCTTCGGCCAGATCGTCAACCGACTACTCGTCTCAAACGAAATAAAAACAGTGGTTCTTGATCATCAAGCAGATCAAGTCGATATTGTGCGTCAATTTGGAGGCAAAGCTTTCTTTGGCGATGCAACCCGACCCGAACTGCTCCATACCGCAGGCATCGCCGATGCAGAAGCGATTGTGATTGCGATGGATAACCCAGAGGCGAGTGTCGAAGTCGTACATTATGTTAAGCAGAGCTACCCAAAAGTAAAAGTAATCGCTCGAGCATTTGACCGTGGACATAGCTATCGATTACGTCAGGCTGGCGCCGACTTTATTGAGTCTGAAACTTACCATTCCTCATTAGAAGTGGGTGGCCATGCGATGAAAGCCATTGGATTGCACCCTTTCTACGTCGAGCAACAAAAGGCAACCTACCGCCGCGTTGAAGAGATGAAGTCAGACAAGCTCTATCAAGCATGGCAAAGTGATGCGACCGAAGCCCGCTATGACAATAATTACCGGAAATTATTTAAACGCCTTGAAGAACGCATGGCCGAAGAGATGACTGTCGATCGTAACGACAAACACTCTCGTAGTGAACGAGGCTGGACTCCTCCGCCGAAAGGATACACTGATAGTCTTGCGGAATAACACACGATTGGCGATTCAATGTGGGTGAGTCGCCTGATTTGTACAAGGAACTTGCCTGCTTTCATTCTGGGAGATGATGAGCGTTACTGGTAACGTAAATTTCATAAAACCTGATGCCCAGTATAAACATGGTGAGCGAAGATCCGACAACACAACGCGCCTGAACACTCGTTCAAATAAGACTTGAACTCTGTTCATATTGTCGTTAGCATCATAAAAGTGAACACTCGTTCAAGCATTGGTTTTAACCCAATTTATGGCAAATACAGCAAGGATTACCTATGACTCAAGAATATGTCCCACCCAAGGTCTGGACTCATGATGATGAAAACGGTGGCAAATGGGCCAGCATCAACCGCCCCGTTTCCGGCGCAACCCATGAAAAATCATTGCCAATTGGAAAACACCCGCTGCAACTATATTCCATGGGAACACCCAATGGCCAAAAAGTCACTATCATGCTTGAAGAACTGTTGGCTCTCGGAGAAGGCAGTGCAGAGTATGATGCACACTTAATATCCATTGCTGAAGGAGACCAGTTTGGGACTGATTTTGTCAGTATCAATCCAAACTCAAAGATCCCAGCCTTAGTCGACCACAGTCACGCTAATCCCATTTCAGTCTTTGAGTCAGGCTCTATTCTCCTTTATCTCGCCGAAAAATTTGGCAGATTTTTACCAACCGATATCAATGCAACCGCACAAGTGTATAACTGGCTATTTTGGTTACATGGTTCAGCCCCATATCTAGGCGGTGGCTTTGGGCATTTCTATAGTTATGCGCCAGAGAAGTTTGAGTACCCGATCAATCGATTTACTATGGAAGTGAAGCGACAATTAGATGTTCTCGATAAGCAGCTAAGTCGAAATGAATTTATTGCCGGGGACGATTATACAATTGCCGATATTGCTATTTGGCCTTGGTACGGAAGTCTGGTTCTCGGCACAATTTACGATGCCGCAGAATTTCTGGATGTATCTAGTTATCCCAATGTTGTTCGTTGGGCAAAAACCGTTCTTGCAAGACCAGCGGTACAACGCGGTCGAATCGTTAATCGTACCTGGGGGGAGCCTTGGGAAATGCTTCCTAATCGCCATCATGCCAAAGACATTACTGACGCACTGAATTTAGAACCAAAAGATTAACGCCTTGTTCCCATGCTCGCATGATTAAGCCTTGATCGATGCGATAACAGACCATCCTGATTTCAGGCAAAAAAAAGCCCGCTCAATAAGAGCGGGCAAAGACTATTTGAACAAACTAACGAGCAACCAACTAGTTAGCTGTAGAGTCATCAAAGTGATCACTCAAAGTCGGAGATGTACCAAACGGTGGTACACAAAAAGAGGTTGTCGATGATGGATGAATCATCAAGGGGTTGTTGCTAGCTCTCGGCTAGCGCGCGGTTAACGCTTGACTGACATCGCGTACAAACCACCGCGAAGGACTTCAGCTTCAAACCAAACATTCTGCCAGTAAATTGTATTTTTTCCCGTATAAGACATAGTCATAGACTCCTAACAAAGTTGTAATTTAAAAGACTCTAGTAAAGCTTGGCTCGGTTCCCTGGAACTAGAGATTCTCATATCCGTGGAGACAACTTGTCACTCGATTCCTTGGAGAAAAATAATCCATCCTGGATTGACTAGAGTGGTTAAGCACCCTGCTTAACCAACGAGAAGAATTATAACTAAATGTAATTTTATTACAAGAATTATTTCAAAAATTCTTTTGAACGAGCTTTTTTGGTACTTTAATTACACAAATAAGGAGAAGGTTTTACGCCAAGGCACGCCAGTAAATCGATTCAATATCCGTGGTGACTGTATTCGGCTCAGGGTAAAGCCAGCAAATTACCTTGAGCGACGAAGTTGGTTTAGCGCTTGTTTATACATGAACCAACTCATAATCCCTGCCCCCAAATTACCGAGCATCGCTCCGATAAATAAGCCATTGAGCCCATTCATTTGAGCACCAACCCACAAACAAGGTAAATAAAAACAGAGTAAACGAAGCGCCGATATCATCAATGCCCGCATGGATAAACCCATAGCGTTGCATACCGATACCAAAATCATACAACAACCTAAGGCCCCAAAACTGAACGGTACCCGCCATAAATAGTCTTGTAATATTTCCGCGACAACCAAATCACTTGTCAGCAATCGGCCAATCATCCCAGAAACAGTTAAACCGATAACCGCAATCAGCAACTGCCAACCCATGACAAACCCGAGGGCTAACTTGACGAGTTGATGAATTTTTTCAAACTCTTGTGCGCCTCGCATGCGTCCCACCATAGGCGGCATGCCCATTGTCAAAGCAAGCACAATAATAATAGAGAAAAACTCAATTCGCGTTCCCAGCCCCCAAGCCGCAATAACACTTTCACCAAACGCGGCGACAATTGCTGTTGCCGCCATCGCTGAAATTGGCGGGATAAATTGGCTCATCATGGCAGGGATCATGATTGAGATCAGCTGTCTTAACCCATCTAAATTCTCTTTGAGCTTCAGTTGCAAACTCATCCATTGCTTGCTGAGGATCCGCGGATAAATAATCAGACAACCAACACAAAATGCACAAATCGTCGCCCAAGCCGCGCCCGCAATCCCCATATCGAATACAAATATAAACAAGGGATCCAGCAACATATTAAGGACACTCGTCACCACCATCACCAAACCCGGCAGTTTAGTATGCCCATGGGCTCGATAAATGCTGTAGCCGAAATATAACATCGCGCCTAACCAAGTACTGACCAACCAAGGCAGCCAATAAGCTTGGGCAATCGGATAAATGTCGGCTTCGGCACCTAGAATCCCTAGCAGGCGAGATTGATTCAACCAAATCAATACACACAACAACAGCAACAAGAGAAAGCCAATACTGATGACTAATGTGCCCAGTTGCCTCGCTTGCTGCTGGTTATTGGCTCCTAATGATCTAGAAATCACTGCCGTGGTTGCAATCCCAATCCCTACTTGGATACCAATAATGAGTTGATAAACTGGAATGGTAAAACCAACGACAGCCAGAGGCTTAACCCCAAGCTGGCCAATAAAAGCACTATCGACCAATTGGTAGCTCATAATGGCAAAAACACCAATGATCATAGGTATGGTCATTTTATAGAGCTGCTTCGCGAGGGATTTGGTGGATTCGTTCATCAAGTTTTTCAGTCGTCTACGTCCGGTAAGGTGGGTACAGGTCAGCGCTTCATTTCAAATGTCGTGTATCAAAACAAATCGAACCGCGTAACGTGAGGCTTACCCTAACAAATTCAAAAGCAGACGTCTGCATTTGGAGGGGAAGCAGTGTTGAACGCTTTGTCGTCAAATGGCAATGATTCTCTACATACAACTTTTCTCGCCGAGTGCCCTCCACCAACAATCTATATTCAAGCTTTTCCACACTCTTCTATGCAGCGTCATACAACATTGAGCAAAAGGCTGTTGCATGGACTAAAGACTCGAATCTACAGCTTCCCGTGGCAATGAAAGATCTGCATCCGTTCAATATCGTCATCCACAAAAAAACAGCCTCTAGGGCTGTTTTTTTGATTTGCGATAAGTGATGACGTGGGAGATGAGATGTCTTATCGCATTGTCGCTACTGGTTAAGTCTGTCATTCATACGGTGGAGAAGCCGAATCAATAACCCAATAGCTTAGGCTTTTGGCCTACTTTTTCTGGATCTTACCCGCGAATAAAATTTCATCGAAAGTTCGGTCTAGGCTGCTGCTGGTAAAGTTTTCCATGGTCATTTCCTCTACCACGATGACGGTGTCGCCCTTTTTCACTTCAGCATAAGGACCAGCAGCCCAGCGGTTTACTTCACCTTCACGGAACTGAACATAGGTATATCCACCACTGTTCATAGTTTCTAGTACAACACCTTCATGTACAATTCCTTGTGCCCAAGCGCTTGAAACACCTAAGGCAAGTACAGCACTTGCAACGACTTTTAGTAATGTTTTCTTCATGTTCAATTCCTTTAGCTCTACGACTCAGCTCTATAATGTCATCACCATAACTGCCACTCCTTAGAATAACCTTAAAATTCACACTTGATTGTAATTCGCTTGATCTAAGGCCTATTTTTAAAAATTGACGTAACGATATTGATATCTAAATCAAGAAATTACAGGGATAATTCGTATATGATTTATCACTAGATTTAAAAAGGTGTGTTTTGCTCAGAGAAATGATAGCTTTCTAATGGGCCTTAAAAGTACTTTTCGGCAGGCGACTATGAAGCGGTTTGGACTACTCATTTTTGCATTATTCACGTGCAACAGCGCGTACGCTGACTATTGTCTTGGAAGCGACTTCAAAAAAAGTAAATCACTGATTACGCAAAGCGAAGCGTCCCAGCAAATCAACCTTCAAAATTACAATGATTTAGTAAAAAGCTCTCCTCCATACGGTATTCTTACCAACGCTTATCTCGAGACTTGGCAAGATGCAGGCCCAGAAATTGAAGCATTACTCGCTACATTCCAAATACAAGAACAAAAGTTTAATGAGCTAGCAAAGTCACAAGCAGTGGTCATACAGCAACTATCACAAGCGACGAACCTGCTCGAAAGCTTGGAAGAGTATTGCTTTATCGAAGATGAATATCGCCGCTCAACGACTGCAAACAAAATTAACAAAGCCGTAAAACAAGCTCTTGCGCAGGCAGAACAGCTCGAGTTTAAAATTGACCGCGTTCATGATTCGATTGTCCGAGAGATACGCAAGCTTAAACATGTGGTAAAAACATCGAATATTGAATGGAAATCGATTCCGATCCAAACTGCACATCGCGGTGAGGGTTGGTCTATATCGGGCGGCATTCGCTATCAAGTGTCACTAAAGTTCTGTGAACCCTACGGCCAGATCTCAGTCAAATTGATCGGCAGTAATATTTCCATCACACGGGAAAGTGCCAAAATGATTGGCTTAACAGTGTCGCTTGCCAAAAATATTGAAGGAGGCAAATGGGATATATTTCACGAGAGTGAGCCTCTCATCCCTACCAGTGCTAAACAACTACAAACCTTAATTGCGCCCTACCAACATGAATTCAAGCTCAATGCATCGAGTTGCGGCGAATATGTTGCAGCAGATCATCCCAAACAAAAGGATCCCGGTTGGCTCGTGTTTAAGGCCTTAATGCAAGACGGTGCTTACGTACCCATCCACACACAAATTCGTCCCCATTAACCCGACAACCAACCTAAAATGATTGGCTATATTGCAAGCCCATCATCATTGCGTTTGCATGGGTAACCCCTGTTATTTGTGTCGCAAGATATGTACCCGAAGCCATATCAATCGGTAACATTGGCTTAGACTCTACGACCTCCACATCAGCCCCCAGTAAATAAGTAAAACCAAAATCAATATTGGAGTCACTATCCAAATGATAGGTCACGCCCGCTGAAAAAAACTGGCGATCGGAGTCGGGCACAGAAATAGATGTCAGTGCATCTTGCACGCTCTTATCTAACATATAACCTGCACGCAATGTCCAATAAGCACTAGCAAAATAGGTGCCTCCCACAGAGTAGTGCCAGCCATCCCGCCAATGGTAATGTCCAAGTGTACCGCTAATATCCGTATTTAAGTCTTGGAATACGTCCCAGCCGATCCATTGCACGCTATAGTGTGCTGCAAATGGAGTAGATCGAAAGCGGTGAAAACCCGAGAACTCCGCCATATCCGGTAATGGAATCACCACGGTATCGTCAATTGCGCCATTTGCGCCTAAATAACCGGCGTAATCGACCTCACCTTTGGTTTCAAGCTTTGGACTATATCGATAAGAAAGACCAAAGCGGTTGTCGCTATCCAGTTCATAGACTAAACCAAGATTAAACCCCAGTCCCACACCGGTTGCATCCACCTCAAGCAAAGGCAACTGTTGTGGCTGCAAGCGCCGCTGCATCTTTCCCTGAGCGGCGACGACATCTAAGCCAGCCCCCACACTCCAATGGTCATCAACTCGATATGCAACCGACAGACCTAGATTGAAACTTTTGACATCAGTTAGTCCACCAAATTCACTCGCTACAAAGTCCTCAGCATATTCGGTTTTGGTTCCAAAATTGGAATATGCGGCGACTCCCCACGCAAAATGCTGGTTCACAGGTTGGATCCAATAGAAATTGGGCACAAACGCGACATCACCTGCGTCGTCATAGTTTGCGGAGGCTGAATTGGTATCGAGCAGTAAACCTTTTTGATACAGCGCCCGTGTATAGGTGGCGTCCTTCAGTTCGACCATAGATGTTAAGCTCACGATACCTAGCGACATAGATGGTTTATCAAACAGCATCATCGTCGCCGCATTTCTTGCAATGGACGATGCATTATCAGAAATGACCGCATCACCAGAAAACGCACGCCCCAGACCGGTATTCGACTGGGAATTCAATTGAAAACCACCACTCACTGCAACATGTGGCACGAGCAGTACTGCAGCGAAAAGCGTCTTGTGGAAAATCATCTGCGAACCTGCACTTATCTCTTCGGGCCAAGCTAGGTTAAATACCACTCACGCCAGAAATAGAGTAAAAACACCATAAACCGTTAGACTGACACAAGACATTGAAATATCAACGCAGATAATGTCCCGTAGATCTGGTTTTTGCGGTAAAGATGAACATGTTCGTTCGATTTGGCGCTTTAACTAAACGTGGGTCGGCAGTACTGTCCAATATGAAGGCCTAAAGCCTGTTCCAACGAGATTTAAAGTCAACATGCCGCAGATAGTTTTTCTGCAGTTTTTCGGCTATAGCCCCCAACATTTCTCTTCTTCACTAGGGAATTTAAACGGGAAGCATCGCCATGAATTGATGTTGTCACTTCCTCCTCTTCATCGACAATATCGTGTGTTTTCACTATGCCACGGGTAAGTATCTTCGCGACCCAAGCCCCCCTAAAGAGGTATTAAAAATCGAAACGGCCTCAGAATTGAGAGCGCCTATACATTTGCATCCATTCAAAGTGGCATCAGAAAAAATCGCTCATGGCTAGCCTGAATGTTTGCCATGCTGAACATCCCGAAAACCTCTTTATAATTAGGGTTTGCTTATGCTAAAGTCCAAAAATGACAATGTGAATCCCATTTCTATTGGCTCGTCGATATGCGCACAAAACTGAATAACCAAGCAAAATAATCAAGTAATTATTGAACATTTGAAAATTAGTCAACTTTAGTGACTTGATCGCCAACTCAAATCAAACCTAGATATTGATATAGATCACACCCTTTCAAAACAATGCCTTGCGATAACGCACGCCAGATTTTCGGGTAAAAATAAGGACACCTTGATATTTGTTATTCCATTTACTTCTCTGAACAAAATTCAACATCTGCAATTCGTGAATTGTGTTCGCCTAAAAAATGTGGTTATTTATACGATTATGCAAGGTATTAGAAGTTCTGTGTATTCATCATTCCACTCAAAACCTTTAAGATAACCTGCCTAAGTTAACCAGTTAATTCATTTGCCATTCATAGGGAAAAGCTATGCAAATTGGGGTACCTAAAGAGATACTCGAAGGTGAGACTCGAGTTGCTGCAACACCAAAAACGGTGGAGCAACTATTGAAACTGGGATTTGACGTCTCAATAGAATCCAGCGCTGGCTTGCTTGCCAGCTTCGACGATGCAGCATTCGAAGCTGCAGGCGCATCAATTGCAACCACAGATGAAGTTTGGAATGCGGACTTAATTCTCAAAGTAAATGCACCAACAGACGACGAAATCGCACTCATTAAAGAAGGCGCCAGTTTAGTCAGTTTTATTTGGCCAGCACAGAATGCTGAGCTGATGGAAAAACTGTCCAGCCGAAAAATCAATGTCATGGCAATGGACTCTGTGCCACGTATTTCTCGAGCACAAGCATTAGATGCGCTTAGCTCCATGGCCAATATTGCAGGTTATCGTGCCGTTGTTGAATCTGCTCATGAGTTTGGTCGCTTTTTCACGGGCCAAATTACCGCAGCAGGTAAAGTACCACCAGCGAAAGTACTTGTTGCTGGCGCAGGTGTTGCCGGTCTTGCAGCAATTGGCGCGGCAGGCAGCCTAGGCGCGATTGTTCGAGCATTTGATGTGCGACCTGAAGTCAAAGAGCAAGTTGAATCCATGGGCGCTGAGTTCCTTGAAGTCGACTTCAAAGAAAACTCTGGTGCGGGTGATGGCTACGCAAAAGAGATGTCTGACGACTTTAACAAAAAAGCAGAAGAGCTTTACGCTGAACAAGCGAAAGATGTCGACATTATTATTACGACTGCGTTGATCCCAGGTCGTCCAGCGCCGAAGCTAATTACCAAGGCGATGGTCGATAGCATGAAACCTGGCAGCGTGATTGTCGATTTAGCAGCGGCCAATGGCGGTAACTGTGAATACTCTGTGGCTGATCAAGTCATCACCACAGAAAACGGCGTTAAAGTTATCGGTTACACCGATATGGTGGGTCGTCTACCTACGCAATCGTCTCAACTCTATGGTACAAACCTTGTCAACTTGCTGAAATTACTTTGTAAAGAGAAAGACGGCAATATTGATATCGACTTTGAAG
Organism: Shewanella gelidii; assembly: GCF_014647855.1. Taxonomy (GTDB): domain Bacteria; phylum Pseudomonadota; class Gammaproteobacteria; order Enterobacterales; family Shewanellaceae; genus Shewanella; species Shewanella gelidii. The sequence continues at coordinate 723,814 of NZ_BMPZ01000001.1, forward strand.
ATGTCGTTATCCGTGGTTTAACCGTGGTTAAAGAAGGTGAGATCACCTGGCCTGCCCCGGCCATCCAAGTTTCTGCTCAACCGCAAGCCAAACCGGCAGCAGCTCCCGTTGAAGAGAAAGTTGAAGAGCCTGTCTCTCCGAAAAAGAAAGCCGCAGCACTTGCCATTGCAGGCCTTGCATTTGGCTGGGTGGCTACCGTTGCACCCGCAGAGTTTTTAGCACACTTTACAGTCTTTGTTTTAGCCTGTGTTGTGGGTTACTACGTCGTGTGGAATGTAACACACGCACTTCATACTCCATTGATGTCTGTGACCAATGCCATTTCAGGCATTATCGTCGTCGGCGCATTATTACAAATAGGACAAGGCAGCTTTATTGTTTCCTTGCTATCTTTCATCGCCGTGTTAATTGCAAGCATCAACATATTTGGCGGCTTCACCGTCACCAAACGTATGCTTGAAATGTTCCGTAAAGACTAAGGAGTAACAAATGTCTGCAGGATTAGTACAAGCCGCATATATTGTTGCTGCGGTTCTATTTATCATGAGTCTCGCGGGACTTTCTAAGCAAGAGTCAGCGCGTAACGGTAACTACTATGGTATTGCCGGTATGACCATTGCGCTTATCGCAACGATCTTTAGTCCTGACGCTTCAGGGCTAGGTTGGGTAATTGTCGCCATGGTTATTGGTGGCAGTATTGGTATCCACTACGCCAAGAAAGTTGAGATGACAGAAATGCCCGAGCTCGTGGCAATTCTTCACAGCTTTGTGGGTCTAGCGGCGGTTCTGGTTGGTTATAACAGCTACCTAGATCATGGTGTCATGACTGACGCAATGCTCAATATTCACCTTGTTGAAGTTTTCCTTGGCGTATTTATTGGTGCGGTGACTTTCACTGGCTCGATCGTTGCGTTTTGTAAACTGCGTGGTGTGATTTCATCATCGCCGTTAAACATTCCGCACAAACACAAGCTCAACCTTGCTGCGATTGTGGTATCAACATTACTGATGTTCTACTTCGTCGGTGCTGAAGGCAGCTTCTTCGCTATCTTCTTGATGACACTCATTGCCTTTGCATTTGGTTATCACTTAGTTGCCTCTATTGGTGGCGCAGATATGCCCGTTGTTGTATCCATGCTGAACTCCTATTCAGGATGGGCTGCAGCTGCTGCTGGTTTCATGCTCGCGAATGACCTTTTGATTGTTACAGGTGCGCTTGTAGGTTCTTCGGGTGCCATTCTGTCTTACATCATGTGTAAAGCGATGAACCGTTCATTCATTTCGGTGATTGCTGGCGGTTTTGGTCAAGAAGTGGTTATTGATGAAAATGCTGACTATGGTGAGCATCGTGAGACATCAGCGGAAGAAGTTGCAGAAATGCTGAAAAACTCTCGCTCAGTCATTATTACTCCAGGCTACGGCATGGCAGTGGCACAAGCCCAATACCCAGTGTATGAAATCACTTCGAAGCTGCGAGAAATGGGAGTAGAAGTTCGCTTTGGTATCCATCCAGTAGCAGGGCGATTACCTGGCCATATGAACGTGTTACTTGCTGAAGCCAAAGTCCCTTATGACATCGTATTGGAAATGGATGAAATCAATGATGATTTCCCAGAGACTGATACCGTGCTTGTGATTGGTGCAAACGATACGGTCAACCCAGCAGCGCTTGAAGATCCAAACAGCCCAATCGCTGGCATGCCAGTACTTGAAGTTTGGAATGCACAAAATGTAATTGTATTTAAGCGTTCAATGAACACGGGTTATGCCGGTGTACAGAACCCGCTCTTCTTCAAAGAGAATACGCAAATGCTATTTGGCGATGCAAAAGGCAGTGTAGACGCAATATCTAAGCATCTATAATTGCAACGTCGCACATAAAAACGGTTCATTCTCAAATACACTGAACTGGTATAAATATCCCCTCGACTCTCTCAGTTGGGGGGATTTTTTATGTGTCATCGCCAGCCATTGTTGTAGAGTAGCAACAGTAATTTGACTTTTGCCACCTATATTGCACCAATCAAAACGACTACCATCAACAACTTCGACACATTGAAACGGGTTAGAAATGGATATGAAAAAATTAGTCGTCATCACAGGGGCAAGTTCAGGATTTGGTTTAGCGTTAGCGAAACGCTTTGCAAACGCAGGTTACCCATTGCTATTGCTGGCACGGCGCTTAGACAAGATGACCGCACTTGAGTTGCCAAACACTCTATGTCGACAAGTTGACGTTACGGATAAACCTGCCTTTGCCACAGCAGTTGCTGAAGCGGAATCAGTTTATGGTCCAACAGATTTACTCATCAACAATGCAGGAGTCATGTTACTTGGCTCTATAGAAAATCAAGACCCACTCGAGTGGCAGAAGATGCTAGATGTAAATGTCATGGGCGTGCTCAATGGCATGCAGATCGTCATGAACTCAATGAAGCAACGTCAAACTGGCACCATCATCAACGTGTCCTCGATTGCTGGTAAGCAGCCTTTTGCCACACATGCGGCCTACTGTGCGAGTAAGTATGGCGTAACAGGGCTCACAGCTGTTGCTCGTGCTGAACTCTCGGCAAGCAATGTGCGGGTGCTTTCTATTTGTCCTGGTGCGGTTTCCACCGAGTTACTGGGACATACCAGTGATCCCGCAATAATTGAAGGGTATCAACAATGGAAGCAAAGTGTTGGAGCCATTCATATTACGGCAGATGATATTGCGCAGACCATTCAATTTTCTTATGAGTTACCACAAGCCGTTTCTCTACGGGAAATCATTATCACTGATACCAAGCAAGATGCGTAACCTTGCCGCAATGTTGGTTGTGTAATCAGTCAGCGCAGTGGGTGACTTTTCAAACCATACGTTGGCTGGCTTTTCAAACCATACGTTGGCTGGCTTTTCAAACCATACGTTGGCTGGCTTTTTATTGTCGACATAGATAAGGTGTGGCAATAACCGCATAGAGGAACTGAAAGCCATGCTCAATCAAGTCAATTTATCTGACCTAAGAGCCTTCGTATTGATTGCGCAGCTTGGCAGTTTTACTCAAGCAGCAGGCGTGCTCCAAGTATCACGTTCTCATGTCTCTCGACAATTAAGCGCCCTTGAAAAACAGCTCGGCGTGACACTGATTACGCGAACCACACGGCGATTAAATTTAACCGATACAGGCAAAACACTTTTTGCCCAATGCCAAACTGCATTCACCGATATTGAGCACGCACTATTGGCCGCTGTCGATGACAATGAACAGCTTCGTGGCAACATTCGCCTCAACTGTGTCGGTGGGTTTATTGGTGAGGAGATTGTCGCCGACATTGTGCATCAATTCATGGGGCACTATCCGCATGTATCGATTGCTTTGGATTTTAGTAGTCACCGAATTGATTTAATCGCCGATGAGTTTGATATCGCCTTTCGCATGGGAAAACTACAAGATGCTAGTTTTATTGGTCGGCATCTTTTAGATATAGAAATGGTGACCCTTGCCAGCCCCAAATACTTACAACAACACCCCCCAATTGAGCATCCTAAGCAACTGAGTCAACATCGCTGCTTAACCGGTTCAGTCACTCAATGGTGTTTTCATAACAATCACGATAAAAACCAAACGATTGAAATTCAAATTCAAGGCCGCCTACATTGTAAAAATGGTCGTGCGCTAATTAAGGGCGCACTTGCAAACAATGGCATCATTCGAGTTCCCAAAATATATTGCCAGCATGAAATAGAACAGGGATTACTGCAGCCTATACTTGAAAACTGGCATATCGCGCCAGTGCCTCTATTCGCGATTTATCAAAAAGACAAATACCAACCCCAGCGACTGAGAGATTTCATCGAATTTACGCTACAAGCCTTGAAAAGCACGGCGCTGCACAATGCGACCAATAAATCTTAGTGACCACTATCTCTTAATGGTCACTATCTCTTAATGATCACTATCTCTTAATGACCCCTTCGAAGCCGACGCCAACAAAAAGGCGCTAGATATCATAGTTCACCGATTGAATGGCTGACTTATTCTCTGCTGAAGCAGGCTTTTTATTCTGCAAGGCCCCAGGCTTGCCAAATAGATAGCCCTGTAAATAATCGCAACCCATTTTGGTCAATGCACGCGCTTGTTTTTGTGTTTCGACGCCTTCAGCGACAACGGTAATATCAAGCACTTTTGCCATACTGACAATCGCTTTAATAAAAGCTTTATCTTGCTTGTCGACTTCAATATCCCGCACAAACTCGCGATCAATTTTGAGAATATCGACGGGGTAGCGTTTTAAATAACTTAAACTTGAATAACCGGTACCAAAATCATCAATCGCGATTTGAATCCCAAGATCGCGAATTTTCCGCATCACTTTTAAACTTCGATCCGGATCGCTCATCAATGATGTTTCCGTGAGTTCAAAAATCAAACATTCAGAGTCTATCGACTCCGTTCTTAGTAGTCGTTTAACGTCTTTCAAAAAGCCTGGGGTTTCTAACTGAACCGCGCTAATATTCACTGAAATTTTTCGATAGCCAGCATTTTCTTGCTGTACAAAGACCTTGATGTCTTTGCAGACTTTAGCCAAAAGTTGCTGACCTAAGCGGTTAATCAGCCGCGTCTCTTCGGCCACGGGAATAAACACATCAGGCGGCACCGCATGACCATCTTTGTCATACCAACGACATAGGGCTTCGGCATAGACAACCTCTTGGGTTTCGGCATCAATAATGGGCTGATAAGCAATTGAGATTTGGTCGGTTTCAATCGCTTGCCTTAGATCCTGCTCGAGCTTCAATCGCTGGCTCGCCTCTTGTTCGAGATTGGTTGAGTAGAAACTAAATGTATTTCGTCCGAGTCCTTTCGCACGATACATCGCCGCATCAGCTCGACGCATTAAGGTATCGGCATCAGTGCCATCTTTAGGGCACATCGCAATCCCGATACTCGAAGTCACACTGTATTCAATTCGCTCATTCCAGATCGGTGCATTGATTTTATTCAATATTTGTTTGCAAACTCTTGTAATATCGTAAGAACTTTCCACTCCTTCAAGCAATACAATGAACTCATCTCCCCCCAACCGGCATACCGTATCGTTATCACGGGTTATCGATTGCAAACGTTCTGCAATCACCTTCAATAGCTTATCTCCCTCATTGTGTCCAAGGGTATCATTGATGGTTTTGAAGTTATCTAAATCCATAAATAGTAGGGCAAAACCATGATTTGTTCGTGCGTGGGAAGAACAAGCATGATTCAATCGGTCCGTTAGTAATAACCGATTCGGTAAGTCGGTGAGCACATCATGTTGCGCCAGGTAAGACATCCGCTCAGAAATGGCTCGAGTTTCTGTGATGTCTTGAAAGACAATGACTGTACCGCGCACGGCATTAAACTTATCGATGATTGGCGATACCAATTGCTGTACAACAAACTCATCTCCGGTCTTGCTCTTTAGTGTGGCCGTACTCGAGAATCGACTTTGCTCACCTGTCTGATTTTTTACCGCGGTAGGATTTGGTAATACCTCTTGGGTTTCCACATCACACAACATCACCACATCTTCAAACTTGCGCCCCAATGCTTCGTGCTGTTCAATGCCAATTAATTGCTCCGCGACTGGGTTTAAATAGCTAATTCGGCCGTCGGTATCGGTAGATACCATCCCATCGCCCATCGATTTTAGTGTGATTTCAATGAGCTCCTTGTCCCGCGAAAGCTCTTGGGTCAATTGCTTTTCCAAGGTGACATCCCCAAGCACTGCAAATGATCGGGTTACCCCAGAACTGGTATCTAAAATCGCAGACAGTTCAATATCCAGTATTTCGCCATTAGCCTTCACAAACTGGTACTCGACTTTATCGAGACGACCGGTTTTGAAAAAGGTCGGTAACACTTCATGAATCGCTCTGTGTTGGCTTTCCTTTGTGAGAAACACACTCGACTTTTGCCCGACGACGTCATCACGATGATATCCCAACAAATCAAGCCAAGTATCACTGACAGCGGTAATCACGCCTTCATCGTCAATAGAATGCATGGCAACTGGTGTTTTTTCATAAATCTGCGCTGCCCGACGACGAATACTCACGATTTCGGTTTTTGCGCGACGTGTAGCTGCCATCGAGACCGCCAATAACATCGGCGGTAAAAAGCTGAGCACAAGGGGGATATATGAATACACTTCTGGCATGTGCGGCTGGCGACTTGCATCAAAACCTTCTAAACCTAATGCAATCAAAGCAGACAGGGAAACGCTGATGCCAATGGCACTAATGGCCATGCCTTCAAAAGAAGTAAAAGCGACTAAGAGTAAAATCGCAGCGACATAAATATACGGAAAAGACAAATACTGCAGTGCTACAAATGAAACTATCAAGGCAATGCCAATTGACGCTAAGTTTCCAAGGTTGAGTGCTCTTTGAACCAACACGCGAGGACCGATAAGCGTATAGGCAAGTGCGATTGCGGTCATACTAATCCCGCCCGACAAATGACCAATGAACCCACTCGACCAAGCTTCAAATAGGGTATCTACTCCTTGCAGTGATACTACCGTTGCCCCCAGTGATGCACTGACACCTGGCGCAATCAAACAGGTGCAACTTAGAATGATCATAAAGTCTTTTGGGCTGTGCATTGCTCGGTCTAAAGCAGCATGCTGCCGGATCAGGTATGCACTCAAAAAGACTGCAAAAACATTAGCCACAGCTAACATAAAACTCATGAGTACATTTTGTGAAAAAGGCAGATCTGCGGCCAAACTTGCGAACAAAACCGCAAACAACGCTTTCGGCCAATGGAGCCTAGATTGGGTCAATAAATGCTGGCCAGCAAAATAAACACCCATCGCAGCATTCGCGTACCAAACGACCGCTAAACTATGCTCGCCTCTCGACAAGAGTAGTGCACATGTTGCCATGAGATAATAGGTGAGAAATATAATACTTGGCGCTTTCCAATCTTTTGGCATAAGTGTTATTTCGCGACGGTTATTTTAATTTTCACGCTCAAACCTAGGATGGTCGCAATTCGATATGAGCAGCACTTGGCCACATCAATAGGCACACGTCGAATAGGCATAGATAAAGGATGGGATGTAAACGGTTCGAATATTTGCGACTCATCTCGTCCACCTTAGATTGAACGAATAATATTTCCGTAGGATTGGCTCTGTTACTCCGTCAGGTGAGCCATGTAATGAGTGTAGCAAAACTAAATGAAATCAACGCAAAATCAGCGACTGAAGATGATAAGCCGAGAATGAGTCGCAACATAGAAGTAAAGCAAACAAGCGATTCACTGCGCGAAGACCGCCGTGGCCGGCAGACATGGCAAAGGGCTATTCAGCCCACCGTCAACAGTGAATCGATTACTCCCTCACGGCATCGCAGCGACCCAATTCTGGATCGCAATACAATCAAAACTCCTGATTGATTTTTCGCAAGCTTTCGGTCAGTACGGAGAGTTCATCTTGGTTCAGTGGCTGAGTAATATCTTGCGTCAGCTGCAAATGCATCTCATTATGCTGTTTATGTAATGCTTCCCCAGCAACGGTCAGCCCAACTAAAATTGAACGTCGATCATCATCGTGGGGGTGACGTTCAACAAGCTCAGACTTCACGAGTTTCTCAATCTGTACGGTTAAAGTCCCCGTGGTAATGCCAAGTCGTTCTGCAAGCTCTTTCATCCGCATTGGTCCAAAAGAACCTAAAACCTCGATGGTGTGAACTTGGGCCAATGTATAGCCAGTTTCTTTTACAACCGACTGCTCCCACGAAGAGAGCTTATCGTAAAATTCAATAATGAGGCTATTTAGGTTTTTCAGAGGATGCATAAATTTCTCAGCAATAGTTCACTTCAATCGTCAAGTGACTAAGTTTACCAAACTTTTGCAGTGCCTGTTTATAATCGTCAGCCTGATCCTTTGACGGCGTCACGACCACAATTGATGCCGCATAATGATCTGCACTAATTTTCCAAATATGTAGATCTGTTACCGTCGTTAAACCATCCTTCTCAATTTCAGCAACGACCTTCTCTTGATAGCCTTGGCTAATGCTAGCATCAAGTAATATAGGATTTGTTTGCTGCATCAGACCGTACGCCCATTTGGTAATCACGACTGCACCAACGATTCCCATCACTGGGTCAAGCCATGTCCAACCTACATATTTCCCAACTAATAATGCGGTAATGGCTAATAAAGACGTGAGTGCGTCCGCAAGCACATGTAGATAGGCAGCTTTCAAATTATGATCATGTCCATGGTGACCGTGCCCATGCTGATGTTCATGATGATGGCCGTGATGATGATCGCCATGCTCATGACCATGATCATCGTGTTCGTCACCATGATGATGGTGGTGATGCTCATGACCTAAAATAAACATGCTGGCGACATTCACGATAAGGCCGATAACCGCAACCATAATGGCTTGCGTGAATTGAATTTCCAACGGTGAAAATAACCGATGAACCGATTCCGCAACCATAATTAAAGCGACAATCCCCAGTCCAATGGCGCTTGTATATCCACCTAAGACCCCGACTTTGCCGGTACCATAAGAGAACTTCCCACTATGGAGGTGTTTGCGAGCATAGCGATAGGTAAACAGTGTGATACAAAAAGCGGCTGCGTGGGTGCCCATATGCCAGCCATCGGCTAACAGCGCCATTGAGCCATAAATCGTACCAGCAATCACCTCGACAGACATGGTGACCAAGGTGAGAAGAAGGACATACCAAGTACGGCGCTCATTTTTATCACTAACAGAAGAAAACTGGTGAGAATGGGTATATTTTTTAGTTAAATCCATCGTATTATTTTTGTTTGACCATCAAAGTATTGGCAATGTATTTACTTTGACACCCAAAGTAAATAGCCAGCAATTAGTTTGACCATCAAAATAATAAAGATGTGAGCTCAACGACACTCTACTTCTAAGCCTTCATCCAAGCTATAGCGTATGGGAAGCTCCTGTAACACTCCCACTTAAACACTGCACACTTAAGCTAAAAGCAAAAAAGCTTTCGCCATAAAACGAAAGCTTTCTACCAATAAAGTTCAATCTTTAATTCAATAGATACATGGAATTTGATGTGGAAATCATCATTTGAATTCCCTGCTCACCGTGGTTACGCACTTTCAATCCATGCTGTGCGGGCTTACCGATTAAAGCTGCACTTTTCCATATAGGAAATCCTTCATTAGACACCTTTCCTACGAAGTAAATATTATTATCATTCCAATAGGAATAATCATCTCCAATTTGGCCCGCGATAAATAAACTCTGCTTAGTCGAACTAGATACGTCAACGGCAACATCTAGCGCTTTGTAAGCCAGCTCATGCCTTGCTTGTTCAACCAAGTTGTTACTCTCTATTTCATAAATAACTATTTCATTCTTGGTACCACTCACACTCCAATGGCTCGATGAATTCAAGCAAAGCAGTTCTAACGCGTCATCAGTATCATAGTTGAACATCTCTAGTCGGAGGCAACTTTGCTCAAGCGAAGACTGCTCAAAAAAGGCGCCACCCAAAACAGTCATAAGCGAAAGCTTATCTCCATGTGCGACAATAGAAATAGAATGGTCTAAATACAATGATGTAAAATCTTGAGGATAATCATCAAACGTATACTTTGCAATTTCCAGTTCATTTTCAATATCAATGACCTTAAATTGTCGACCATCAATATAGTTTAAATCATCAAAACCATCTTGATTTAAATCGAATGCTTTAATCACTCCAATGTCTGAAGACGTCTGGGAAGACAATGACCAGTGTGTTGAATAATCGAATAACTGCATCACTGCTACCTCTCCATCATAATATGATGTTGCAGGTAAAAAAATGTCACCGAATCCATCGTTGTTAAAATCGGATGTAATAGCGTATCGACTTCCATCCCAATTTGTAGAAATCAGCTCACTAAAAGTCAAAGAACCCGTACTATCCATTTCTACAACTCTACTTCCACTGTCCATGCCTGCTTTAGTTTCAGGCACAAAGAAAATAGCACGCTCCTTTTCTTCGGTAATTTTCGACCATCCAGCAGTGCTATATGAAGTCGCTTGCACCGACGATTCATTATTTTTCACGATAACAACGCCCTCATCTACATCGGCTGTGACAAAATAGTCTTGTCCTGATGAAGTTAGCCCGCTTCCCCAATGAATCTCTAGTTGATCATCGTTATCTGAATCGCCTATGGCCAGAGATGCTGAACCATGACCTTGCATCCCAACTTCCCATTGGGAAACTAATTGTCCATTTTCTAAATCATAAGCATTAATATCACCCCACTGGCAATCACCAGCTACTAGCTCATCCTGTGGATCACTATCTATATTTCCGCTCACTAGAGTACATATTTCTTGATTTTCTATCGTTGCAAGTGTGGACTTGCTCTGCGCAGAAAAGATACTAATATCGCCCCATGAACCTGCACCAGCAATCTCAGAAATCCCATCACCATTGTAATCACCAGTGGTAACAAAGCGTCGGCCAAACTCGGTACCACTCAACCATTGATTTGTCCATGTTTCTGAGTCATATACAAGCCCACTATTACTAATAAGTTCAAGGTTTGAGTCATTATCCACGTTCGCAAAAATAATTTGTTTAGCCCCAAGCATGTCTATCACAAATTCAACTGTATCCGGGGTATCAAATTGAACAACTTTGACCTGACCGTCATCACTATATTCGTATTCGCTATTTGAATATAAATATGCAATCTCAGGTCGACCATCATGATCGACATCAGCAATAGCAATGCTTCGTATATATTTTTCAGTAGAAAATAGTTTTGTTGCATTTTGAGTCAACTCATGAATAACACTAATCCCGTGTTCAGTAGCAATGAAGATTTCTTGTTTGCCATCATTATTACTATCATAGGATGCAATCTGTATAATATTTCCATCAGTAGGAAGCGAATATGGATACATCCATTTTTGTTGTAACGTGCCATCAACTTCTGACAGTATGAACAAGGCTTTATAATTATCCGTTGTTAATATTTCACTTGTACCATTCTGGTCAAAATCAGACACCAGAATTGAATGTTCTAAACGAGGAGCTAATAGCCCGGATCTTACGATTGGAAGCTCCTTATCTGAGGTTACCTCAACCTCAATGGTTCTGGTTTCAGCAATTTCCCCAGTAAGGTTAGGCAGACCTACGGTAAAGGTAAAAAACTGCGTAGAAAACACCAGATCAGAAGGCACATCCCAGCTCACCTCACCATTTTGATCCATACTGGCTCCCCTTGGGCCAGAAATAAGAACACCGAACTGGTCTTCTTCTTTCATATCTGGATCGGTCAGCCTAACCGAAAAATTAATACGAGTTCCTGCTTGAATCTGTTCTGGAATATTTGAAACGATAAGTTCTGATGGCGAGTCAGACAGGGTAATTGATTTAGTTTCGCTTTCAATTGAGTTCGTTTGATCGGCGACAACCATACTTACTGAAACAACATCACCATAAACTGCAAGATAGGCTGGAAACAGAGAACTATGCTCTCCTTCAACCAACACCCCATTTATATACCAGCGATAGCTAACGACTAGATCTTCTGTTGCCGTGTCTTCATCTCTATAATAGCCCGCGTAAACCTCGATTGGCGTTCTCGTATCCGCATATGAATTTAAAAAATACGGAGCGTTAACGACTGGTGGTAATGACATATCAGTTAAGGCAACTAAGGTCTTATCAAGCACACTGCCATTAATAAGCTCTTCTATATTCCCAAAATAAGTCCCGACATCATAAGAGTTATCCCCGTCCGTATCTTCTAGATACTTAATTAGGTTGTCCCCAAAATCAAATTGAACTCTTCTGTCACCAGTAAACGTAATTTTACCTTGACTAAAACTAGGCGCTTCGTAGTAATAACTTCTTCCAATATCTGTGGTCGTTATATTGACGCGTCCTTTATCGCTAGTAAGCAATGAACCAGTCACTTCAGATTTAAAGTAGGGAACACCATTTGTGGTTTCAGTGCTGGTTGTATCAACGACATATTGTTGGATATTACCAATTGAATACAGAAGCTTCTGCTTTACAATAATTTTCGAACCGCTATCGCTAATCCCAGTGTTCATGACACCAGTTAATGATTGCTGACCTTTATCTGTAGTCCAGTTTAAATTGTCAAAATAAAACTCTACAACCTCATCATTTTGACTATATTCAACGATAGAGAAAGCTGCATTTCCAGAGACTGCCGAATCGGCAGAATAATTAAGACAATTGACATAAGAAGCAGCGACGGTACCAGTATAATTTTCTTCAAACTGCCCTTTAAAAGTTACTGAACCTGAAACATCACAGTTCACTTTTTTATCAATTTTTAGATTACTACTTAGATTTTCTGAAAAATGATTTAGCGCTAAATCAGGGAGCCCCCCTAATCCATCATCAAATAGCAACTGAAATAGTTTTTGGGACTCTGCTATATTCAGAGGCATCAACTCTCTTTTTCCAATATAGCGCTCTTCAACAAGCGCATCAGCGGCATTCGCTAACTTCACTGGCCCATAGTTATTGGCCTGGCGAATGATTTCCGAACTCGAATTATTCGAAGGTCCAGGGTTTGATGATCCCGAATCAGATGAACCACCACATGCAGTCAGGCATCCTAAAAAAAATACTGTCGAATAAAACCGAAACGCTGGTAACATGAGTCATCCTTAAACTAAAACGTCCTGAACAAAAGTTTCTCGCTAGTGAATATACTTTTGTGGATTCAGTAGAAAATTAATTGAAGAAAGGACTTTAACATGTTTAAAAAAATATTCATCTTAAGCTCAACCTTGTTACACATTATTCGTGCTATAGATCAATGATTCATATTTTTGGGTAACAGAAGGTGAGTTCTCTCCTTCTACTTGCTAAATAAAAAGCCCCCATAAGGAGGCTTTGAGAGATCTGATAGAAACATTCACAGCTAAATAACTTGAATAACGTCTTCCGCTGCCAGACGAGATTTAGGGAGACCATGGTTATAGTCTTCACCTTCTAAGTGATAGCCAACCGCTAAAGCGACTTCACAGACAAAACCACCCAGTTCATCTTCAAATAGTTCACCAATCAGCTCAGCATCGACACCTTCCATCGGTGTTGAATCTACTTTTAAACGCGCAAGTGTATGCAATGCATTTCCCAACGCTAAATACAACTGCGCTTTGGTCCAATTGCCATTGAAACCGTCGGCGCCAGTATTGGCCTCGGCAAAACTAAATCCGCCATGAAGCATATTATCAAACATTTCTGCGGGTAAATGACCTGAGGTGACCTCAACATCAACCACTTTTTTATACTGGTCTTTAGTGAACCTAGGGTTATATGCAAATAAAATTGTGTGGGATGCCTCTTTTGCATGAGGCTGATTAAACTGATGCTTGTTTGCAAATGTATCGTGAAAGCGCTGTTTTGCTGCATCACTTTCAATCACGATAAACTTCCATGGTTGGGAATTGATCGATGAAGCAGACAAACGTAACGCTTCTTTGATGACTTGCATATCATCGGAAGAAATGCGCTTGCTCGCATCGTATTTTTTTGCGGTATAGCGGTATTTTAAGTCTTCAATAATAGGATGCGTCATTTGCTTTTCCTCTCGGCTCAACAGCCCAAGTCATGTCAGTTATTACAACAATTTTTCTGCCAGTAGAAATAGCTTCTATCTCACTAGCTTTGATTGTTGGCAAGGTTAATGGAATCAAACGAGGACAGAAAGAACCTTTAAATCCAATATTAGTGGAATTAAATGTCCACAATAATAATCGCAGGTCTATGCGTGAAAGGTCGTTTATGGGTCGTTTCTCAAGGTTCGAAATGTACGAGAAAAGGGGCGGGATTTGTCCTCGCCTGAAGCGGTTTGTGATTAAACTAGGCCACACCATGACAAATGCATTGCAATGACAGTAGACTTTCCTCGCGAGTACTGGCTTGAAAACTAAGCATCTTTAGAACTTATCACTAGATATACAGTCAAAAACGAGTATGCTAAACAGCGCTTGCTCGACCTCAACTTGTACTTATACTTATACTTAGAAAATTGCTTGAAAAATAGGACGTCACAAAAGGAATTGACTCAATGAGATACCTTGTTTCGATATTCACGGGATTATTGCTATCTGGCTGTACTATCAATACAAATTTCGGTTCATATGTCGCAACCAAAGCAAATACGGAAGCGAGAGGTAACCTGGTTCAAGTTTATTCACAAGACGAAATCATGCGGATGCAAACCACCTATTTAGGTTTAGTTGAAACCGAATATTGCCAGGAGAGTCGAACCGGACGGCTGCCACCCAATACTGACTTAAATCGAATTTTAAGAGCAAAGGTTCAAAAACTTGGGGGTAACGGCATTGTTTATAAAGGTTGCCAAAACGCCACAATGTTTGGCCGCTGCTTTGCAAGCGTGCAATGCGAGGCAAATGCGTATTCAGTGGATTTTAATTGATTGAAAAGTCAAACGAGGCGCTCTCAGCAGCAAGACAATGCTTGCCATACTTCATGGCAATGATGTGAACGAGTATGCTTAACTAACATGGGCAGTTTCCATTGAAGCCTGCACCTTGACTAGAAAAGTCATACAATCAATGCCATATTCGGGCTAACGACTGAACTTGAGAATATGGCCTTTAAAGTCTTGCTCTAAATAATCGGTATGTTCAGGCTTTACATGGCTAGCGCTAAAGCCAAACGCCACCAGTTTCTTGCTTAGCTTACTTTTCCGGCCTCGACCGGGGTCAACCAATACAATTTCGCAATCCGGCTTGGCGTGACTTTCAATAAAATTCGCTAGCAGACCAATATGTTCATCTTCATATAACAAATCGCTGCCAATAATAATATCAAACATGCCTAACGAATCATCTTCGTCAGCCCAGTCCACTCGCTCGTAACTAATCGGTGGGTCTTGATTCAACTGAGTGTTTCGCGCAAGAAAATTTTCTACTTCTGGATGGTAATCCGTCGCGGTGATATCGGCTTGCTGTTTGTTTAATAGAAGACTTGAAAGCGCCATTCCACAGCCAATTTCAAGAATTCTCTTGCTCTTCGTATTGTACTGAGACATATAGTGAGCCAGCACCATACTCGAAGGCCAGATCACCCCAAATATTGGCCAGGTCGCAGACGAAATACCCAACTTTTCGGCAATGCCCTTTGGGTCATAAAACTCTTGGCGATCTCGCAGAGTACAAAGATGAATGTCGGTGGTACCAAACTCAACAGTTTGGTACTTCAATCGTAGATCGGTCATAGTTGGCTGCCTTCATAAATGGGCGCTAAGCCAACTATCTAGGATAAGTGACGAAACGAATGTTTCATCTAGAGTATAGGTTTTAAGCAGAATGGCAAACTAATTCCATTCATCTCAAAAGGATAATGCGTACCACTTTTGTTTCAACTATCGAACAATCAACAACCCTAATAATGCGCTTATGTTGATCTTTGGATCGGAAAAGTCGCCAGTAATTCCATCGCTTGCTCATTACAATAAGCCAGTGCATCCTTTAAATCCTGCTTCGTAAGGCCCAATTTTTTCAATACGGCAGGGTCAATTATCTGCTGTTTCGCATAGATGCTAGGATCTGCATTCATCACGGCTAACCGAGATGCGATATAGAGTATACTGCTATCCTCAGCCAGTTGTATCACGTCTTTTCGATTAAACTCAGTAATCGGACGTACAATCGCATCAGGCAAACTCCACAGCTTTAACAGCTCTGCACCACAATCTGAAAACCTGAATCCAAACACATTTTGCTGCCTTTCCCAAGGCGTTTCTTCGCGGTCATAGCTCTCGCAATATTTTACTTTTTGCGGCTCACTATGAACCATCGCCAACATGCCAAGGTTATGGAACAAACCTGAAAGGAAAATACTGTCGGCATATGGGCTCTGTTTCGCTTTCGCGAGATGCTGACAAATGAGCGCACAATCAACACTTATCTCCCAGAAACGGTCCATATCTGCTACGTCAGGGTTAACCCCTGCGAACGCCGCAGTTACCCCATAAGCGCTTACCAGTTGCTTCACCTCTTTTAAACCAAGCAATACTAAAGCACGAGCAAGATTATCGACCTGCCGTGGCATATTAAACATCGCACTATTCGCCAGTTTTAATAAGCTGGCGGCGATTGCGGGTTCATATGCAATCGCATCTGACAATTGCTCCATACTGCAATCATCACGAGATAGCATTTCATTTAACTGAATGTATACATCAGATAAGACACATAATTCCTGTGCTTGCTGGGCGTAATCAACGGCTGACTTTGACATGTGATGTTGCTCTTTGAAATCGAATAAACCTAATCATAATAAAACCCAATTCATTCTCAAAACGCAAATGTGCAACAAGAGAAAAAGGCCTCACTGGGTTCTAAAAACGCGTTATAAAGGGGTAAAATCCACGAATGATTCTCTGCCTGTTATAAGCACTTTGAGAATATAAAAGCACGGTTCCACAAACCGTGGCAACGTGCTAATGCAAATACAGCCCCGCGACTAATGCGCCCCTTGCACACCGTTTTGCACAATCTCTTTGCCATTTTCAAATACTTCTTGAGTAATCCAACGCCCCAACAACAATTTGTGATTCTCTCCAAACACGGCCACAAAATGACGGCCGTCTTTATTACTCGTCGCCATCCCAATACCAACCACACCCTCTAGGCCCAAACCGCCCGACTCTATCGAAAGCACAAATGTTTTTAACTCTTCCAAGGTTTCAATTACGGCTAACTCATTATTCATTTTAATTGTCCCATATAAACATTTTTGTCGTGATACCACGTAATGTCGCTACTTTACCTAGGCAAGTTGAAGATTGAAACCTTCACGCGTAGCAAGCCGAGTCATACTCCCCCTCAAAAATTCGACCACTACTGCCACACACTGTTTTCTCACCTTGCTATAACCCAGCGCGACCATGCAGCTAGAGATAGCTCACAGCACTGAAAATTAGTGTTTTTTGTACCTAAAAGGTCGTACCAACTAGGGTGTTTTACTGCTGTATAAAGGGGATTGACGGAATAAGTCAGTCAGTTCTTGAAAAGAAAGGCCTAGCACTTCATGCTTACAGCACATCGATAAAACCAGTATCGAATATCTCGAGCTGAAAACCGTTAACGTGTAGCAAAGAATATTCTATCGACCGGAGAAAATATGGATAAGCAAGTCAGTTCCCGTGGTACTAAAGAAAAAGCACTTCGCCTTAATTTAGACGATAAAAAGTACGGAACGATTGTTGAAATTGGTGCGGGTCAAGAAGTCGCTCGTAACTTTTTTGTTGCTGGCGCAGCTGCCGGCACAATTGCGAAAACCATGTCTGCTTACGATATGAAGTTCTCTGATGCCATTTATGGTGTCCAAGAAGATCGCCGTTATGTCAGTAAATCTCGTGTACTGGCTATGATGGAAACCGAATTTGATCTGGTTCTTGATCGTGTTGGTGACATCCGTTCGCGCTCGTCACGATATTTTACCTATGCGACAACCGTGGCAGCCAAAAGCTTTAATCGCAAAAACGAATGCCATGCTTGGTGTGGGGTGCGAATTCAAATGTATCCTGGTGCGGCCCCTTCAAATATTGTGGTGCATGTGCGCATGCTCGATGACAACGCAGAAGCACAACAGCAGGCTTTAGGTGTTCTTGGTGTAAACCTGATTTACGCCGCCTACTATTATTTTGAAGACCCGAAAATGATTATCGATTCATTAACCGATAATTTAAAAGCTAACCGTCTGGAAATCGATAGCATTGACTTCCAAGGTCCCTACTTTGAAGAAGTTGATAATCAAGCCAAGAATATCCATTTGATCCGCAGCTGGAAAACTCGCGCCATTATGTTTAAAGCAGACGGCAGTGTCGCCGTTCCAGCAGAGCTTCTTTATAAAAAAAATGTCTTAGCGATTCGGGGTTCATTTAAACCCGTCACCAAACTCAATATCGATATGATGGAGCAAGGCCTAAAAGCTTTCTCCGAGCTGGATGGTGTCACGCAAGACAATACCGTGATGATTGCAGAAATCTCACTCAACGATTTGTACGGTAAAGACGCTAATATCGCCGAAAAGGACATCATGGAACGGGTTAAGTTGCTGAATGTCATGGGTTACAATGTGATGATTTCAGACTATACCCGTTACTTTTCACTGCGTGCCTATTTCCGTCAATATACCCAACTGCAAATCGGTATCGTCGTGGGCATGATTAATATCAAACAAATCTTTGATGAAGAGTTCTATCGTGGCTTGGAAGGTGGAATTTTGGAAGGGTTTGGTAAGTTGTTCCCTGATAATACCAAATTATTTGTTTACCCAGAGCTCAATGAAAAAGGCGAACTTCATGACCTCTCTACCGTTAGCGTTCCCAATAACTTACGCTATTTGTTCCGCCATTTAATCGACAATGACTTTATTGCCAGTATCGAATCAAGCAATGAAGATCTATTTAGTATTTACTCTCGTGAAATTCTGCAGCAGATCCTCCGTGGTCAAGGTGAATGGCTCAATGCCGTGCCTGAAGAAGTTGGCCAAGCCATAATCACCAATAAGCTTTTTGGATATCGAGACTAGCAATACAAGATCCTGCCGGCTCTGCTTCAAGCCGGACAAGCGCTGCGATGAAAAGGTGAACAACCTCTCTGTTCGCCTTTTTACCGCATTGTTAGTGCACACGTGAAAATATTTAGCCGATTATCAATTATTATTTGAAACTCTATCAAATCACCCCCTGTTCATTCACATAGTATTGATGACTTAACATACTGACCCCAAAGTTATTCATTCAAATTCTGACTATGAAATCAATCATCCAAAGCACGGCTTTTTTATTGGTTCTTGCATCGAGTAGTGGTTGCAGCACACTTGCATACCTGCAAACATCGGACGCAAACAACATATCCCACGTACCACCAACAGCAGCTCAAACTAGCCAGCTTAACCGAGTTTTAAAACCTTCACAGGTCGAATGGCAACATCTCAACCCAGCCCGAGGTGATAAAGCACCGCAAGCCGGCACCTTGTGGGGAAACCGCAATGGCACAGAAGCGACAGGCTTCTTACTCAAGCCCAAAGATGGCTTCCAGTCTCCGCCACATATTCACAACGTCTCCTATCGGGGCATCGTAATCCAAGGGCAGATCCATAACGATGATCCCAATGCTGCGGAAATGTGGATGCCAAGCGGATCCTACTGGACTCAGCCTAAAGGCCATGTCCATATCACTGCAGCCAAAGGGCAAGACGCTTTGGCGTATATCGAAATCGACTCAGGCCCCTATTTAGTCAAGCCGACAGCACAAGCTTTTGATAGCGGTGAACGCGCGGTAAATATAGCACCATCAAATATTGTGTGGATCTCCGCTAATGAGCTCAATTGGGTTACTGCGACAGATGATACACAGAGTGCAGAGTTAGCCTTACTCTGGGGCGAGCGCAACTCAACATTGCCGAGGGGAACGCTGATAAAGCTGCCTGCGGGCTTTCAAGGGAAAATTGAATACCTAGGCCAACAGCTCCATGCGGTCATTATCGAAGGCGAAATCGAGCACCAATCGGCGCTGCACCATGTCACCCATTTACCAGCAGGTGGATATTTCGGTGCCCAAGATCGCTCGCCACAATTTGTTAAAAATCTAGGCAACAAACCGGCGCTGCTTTATCTACGCACTCATGGTGCATTTAAGCTTTCAGAAATGTAGCGAAGAAACGCCAATCGATTTGGCTAGGGCAATCGGTGATCTCTCAGGGGCAATAGCCCCTGTTTTTCATAAGGTATGACGCAATCGTTCACACTGTTATCGAGCTAACGCTTTGCAGTCAATCCACCCCTTGGCGAC
Source organism: Shewanella gelidii (assembly GCF_014647855.1). Taxonomy (GTDB): domain Bacteria; phylum Pseudomonadota; class Gammaproteobacteria; order Enterobacterales; family Shewanellaceae; genus Shewanella; species Shewanella gelidii. The sequence goes on from NZ_BMPZ01000001.1 coordinate 743,678, forward strand.
GAGCTGTTGCAATATTATTGCCGTTCTTTCGCGAAATAGATCTCGCAGCAATCGAACTGTAGGTGTAATGGATTGCCGACTAGGACAAATCAGCCACAACTCCGTTGGTGTCGGTTGGTACTCCTGCATCAAGGGCACCACATGACCCGCAAGTAAATCTTGCGACATATCCAAACAAGATTTAATCGCGACCCCCTTCCCCGCAACACACCAACGACGGACTAAATCGCCATCATTGGTCACCCGAGTTGGACTGAGCTTCACTTTCAAGTTCTGCTCACCTCTTTGGAATTGCCACTCATTCTGCAACATCTCATGTAACTGATAACACAGTCCCGCGTGAGTTTTTAACTGCTCAGGTTGTTCAGGCGCACCGTAATGCTTGATATAACTGGGACTTGCGCATACTAAACGCGGCACATTACAAATTTTAAACCCCGACATACTCGAGTCTGACGGCGCTCCATAACGCAACGCCATATCAACTTTATCTCGATAGAAATCAATATTGCTGTCACTAATATTGCTTCGTAAAGCCACATTCGGGTGACTCTCCAAAAACTCATCGAGCCAAGGTGTAACGAGATTGCGGCCTAAATCAGATGACATCGCAATACGCACTTCACCATCAATAATGCCTTGCTCTTGACGCATATTTTGCTTGGCCTGTTCTAACATCATTAGAGCTTGCTGGCATTCGGGAATATAGCGCTCCCCCGCACTAGATAATCGAAGCTGCCGAGTCGTTCTAACAAACAGTTCCGCACCAAGTGCCGCCTCCACCCGTTTAACTGCTGCACTCGCAGTTGCAGTGCGCATATCTAAATTGGTCGCGGCCCCAGTAATACTGCCAAACTCAGCAACTTTCAGAATCACTTGTAGATCTTCAAGTAACATATTATCTATCCAAATTTGATAATGTTGAGCTTATTGTATTGCTTATTACCGAATAAAAATACGCACTTAAGCTAAAAATCTTTATCTGCGCAAGCCCACCTTCAAGTGACATCACTATTTTAACCGAGCTTAGTTGCACATTGCTCGACGCCAAAAAAACGCGATATTTCGCGCCTTAGATAAACTGAACTATAATATCGTGAAATAACAATGAAAAAAGTGAAGTAAAGATGACGCACGTAGCTGGTTACACGGGATTTCTACCTGAAAATAAGCTTTTACTGAATGCCGTCAAAGAGGGAATTTATGGGTTTGATTTAGATGGAAACGCCGTCTTCATTAATCCAGCTGCGGAGCAAATGACGGGTTGGCAAACGCAAGATCTACTTGGTAAGAACATTCATGATTGCCACCATCATAGCCACGCAGACGGCAGCCCCTATCATCAACATGACTGCCCAATTTACAGCACCCTCAAAGATGGTATTGCCAGAGAAATCGATCACGAAGTATTTTGGCGTAAAGATGGTAGTTCATTTCCGGTTCACTACACCTCTACACCTGTCTATAAATCAGGGCAACTTATTGGAGTAGTTGCTATATTTCGCGATATCAGTATGCAAAAACACACGGAGCAATCTCTCCGAGAAGCTCTCGCCCAAGTACAAGCACTCTCTGAACAGCTCACAAGCGAAAATCATTATCTACAGGCAGAGCTCGCCGATAAATCGGGCAGTGTGGGGATTGCGGGTAGCAGCCTGGCTATCGGACAAATGATCCAGCAAATCAAATTGGTCGCCAATACCAATAGTACTGTACTGATTTGTGGCGAAAACGGTACAGGTAAGGAGCTTGTAGCCCGAAATCTACATCAATTGAGCGACCGCAAATCCAAACCTTTGGTGAGTGTCAACTGTGCTGCATTCTCATCAACCTTGCTGGAAAGCGAATTATTTGGTCACGAAAAAGGAGCGTTTACCGGCGCCACTTCGCGCCGTAAAGGCCGCTTTGAGCTCGCCCACCAAGGCACTTTATTTTTAGATGAGGTGGCAGAGCTCTCCCTAGAAGCACAATCAAAATTGCTTCGTGTGATTCAAGAACAAGAGTTTGAGCGCGTCGGCAGCAGTGAAACGATTCAGGTCGATATTCGATTGATCGCTGCTAGCCATTATGATTTGTTAAAGCGTGTAGAGCAGGGCTTGTTCCGAATGGATTTGTATTACCGACTCAATGTATTCCCCATTCATGTGCCGCCACTAAGGGATCGGCTAGAAGACATTCCCGAATTGGCGACACATATACTCAGCCATTTAAACCATAAACTGGGTAAAAAGATCGAAGCGATTAGCAAGCAAGGGCTTAAAAAACTCGCAGGTTATCAATGGCCAGGAAATGTTCGAGAGCTACAAAACGTTTTAGAGCGAGAAGCGATTCTAAGTCAAGGCAACATCCTCCAATGCCAACACCTCGCCATCACGGCGAGCGATCCCCAAAAGGTCGACAAAGCATCTCCCATCACGCTCGCTGAAGCAGAAACGCAACACATTCGACAAACATTGAACCACTGCAACTGGCGTATTTCGGGTCCCAACGGTGCAGCCACTCTACTTGCACTTCCCGCGAGCACCTTACGCTCAAAAATGAAGAAGCTGGGTATTATCAAATCCCCTTAAATGTTGTTTAAATCGCGATATATCGCCAAACCACGATATATCGCGTCACATTGAAATCACAGCAAACAAAATGCACTTAAAAAACAATAGGATGAGCCAAATAAATTATGGCTCAAATACTGCTATGTCTGATTCCATTTGTTTTTTGCCTAGAAAGCTTTTATCGCGGGTGCAGCGCCCTTCTCATGAGCGGCGATTCACGCGAAGCGTTCTAGGCACTGCCTGCACTCAGAATTTGCAGGCACAACCAGCAGAAAGTGCAGAGCCCAATGTCAAACAAAACCGTATTTGTACCATCTCATCAAGACGCTTATCCAACAAGCGAACTTGCAGGCTCAAAAGAGCGAGAAGCCCAGTCTATACCTCAGCTTCACCCCATAATCGCAAAGCAGGCACCGAATCAGCGGATCCCAGTCCAGCTTGTCGATGAACCTTCGCAACACAAGCTCCATATTCGTACACAAAAAGGGCCATTACAGCGACTTAGGACCAGTATCAACGCCTTCATGATTGCCCTATTTGCGCTTGTTCCTTTTATTCAATATAACGGCCGGCAAGCCATTCTGTTTGATTTTGCTGAGCAGCAGTTTTTCATTTTCGGAACCACCCTTTGGCCACAAGACTTCACCTTGTTGGCATGGGTATTTATTACTGCGGCCTTCATATTGTTTTTTGTGACTGTGTTTTGGGGACGCGTGTGGTGCGGATACTTATGCCCACAAACCAGCTGGAGTTTCATTTTTATCTGGTTTGAGACCCAAATCGAAGGAAATAAAAACAAACGGCATGCCCTCGACAAAGCGCCATGGACACTAAAGAAACTGAGTAAACGTTTCCTCAAGCATTTGTGCTGGGCATTGCTCGCCATTACAACCGGTTGCGCGTTTGTTTCGTATTTTGTACCGGCAAGAGAGTTATACCTTTCAGTATGGAGTTTAAATGCCAGCATTTGGGTCACATTCTGGGTGGCTTTCTTTGCTGCATGCACCTATTTAAATGCTGGCTGGATGAGAGAAATAATGTGCCTGCACTGTTGCCCCTATGCTCGTTTTCAATCAGTTATGTTTGACGCAAACACGAAAACGGTTACCTATGATTCGGCTCGCGGTGAATTAAGGGGACCACGTAAACGCAAACAAGACACAGATCTAGGAGATTGTGTGGATTGCAATTTGTGCGTGGATGTTTGCCCAACTGGTATCGATATACGTCATGGCTTGCAATATGAATGCATTAGCTGTGGTGCATGTATCGATGCATGCAACCAGACCATGGATAAATTTGGTTATGCGCCAGGATTAATACGATATACCAGTGAAAACGCGCGACAAAGCCAAGCGAAATCAATATGGGATTCTGGTCGATTTGCCGCTTATGGTTGCGCGATTATTATTATGCTCATCATTATGAGTATCGATATTCTCAATCGAGAGGATATTCAGCTCAATGTACTCAGAGACCGCCAAGAACTTTATCGAGACTCAGATATTCAAGGCCATTATGAAAACACTTACCTGCTAAAAATTCGCAACAAGACTCAGCAAGCAACACGATATCGGGTCACGATTGAAAGCCCCAGCTACCTGTACCTACCTCGTAAAGCTGAGATATCAATTGCGGCAGGAGAGCAAATTCACTACCCAATCACGGTACTCGGAAACAAAAGTAAAATCGAGCAACGGCAAATCTCGATTCGCTTTCTGGTCACTGACCTTAACAATCCAGGCCAACGGGTTTCTCAACAAAGTAACTTCTTCAGCGCGACCACAATGCGCTAGAAAGTTAAGAGGTAAAATCAATGTAGCCCCATATAAAGATGAGCCCGAGAAGAACATGATCATCGCGTATTGTGGCACCAGTTAATGGCGTCGCTAACGCGATATCATGCGATATTTTTAACCTTGCCCCTTAAACGAAAGGACTCCCTTCGCCAATACGTTATCAGCAGCGGTTTATACATGAGAAAAATTGCGCAACCAACCATGGTTTCCAGCGCTAGATATGACACAATAAAGAGATAGCACTGAAATCGAATCATTTTCGCAGCTTGTTCAGGCGGTATTCATGAGATTTTTGATAATAATTCAGTGTTTTTTTATTTAGTGCATCAATGGAGTAGCTATGCAAATTCTTAAAAGTTCTTCTGTGGTAAAAGCCATTATTGGTTGTTCATTTATCGCAATGGCAGGATGCCAAACCACAAACCCCTATACCAATGAGTCTGAAAACTCTAAAGCAACCAATGGTGCAATTATTGGTGCCATTGCGGGTGCAGCAATTGGCGCAGCTTCCTCTAGCAAAAGTGATCGGGGTAAGGGCGTACTCATCGGCGCAACATCTGGCGCAGCAATAGGCGGCGGGATCGGTTATTACATGGATACGCAAGAGGCGGAGTTACGCAAGCAGCTGCGTTCAACGGGAGTGAGTGTCACCCGAGATGGCGATAACATTATCTTAAACATGCCCAACGAAGTGACTTTTGCTGTCGACCAATCTAGCCTTAGCCCAAGCGCTAAGAATGTCCTCAATAGTGTGGCTTTAGTTGCCAAAGAGTACGATAAAACCTTGTTGAATGTACTCGGCCATACCGACAGTTCAGGAAGCGAATCCTACAATCTAAACCTTTCAAAGAACCGGGCTTATGAAGTCAGTAACTACTTGATTGCTCAACAGGTGGCGGCAAATCGAGTCAGTGCTCAAGGGTTAGGTGAAAGTCGTCCAATTGCGAGCAATGCGACCAAAGCGGGCAAAGCGCAAAACCGCCGTGTTGAGATTGTCTTAAGTCCATTACCACAAGGTTAGCGCATCTCGCCCCACCTTATTTTTACCTTTAACCCTAAAAAAAGCTGCCCATTGGCAGCTTTTTTAGTACATGTCCTATTCCTACCAAGCATCAGCTCGATCTCGAGCAATTCTCGCCTCTGCCAGCGTGCATTGCGTCAACTCGATTAATTCTGCAAGGGTAACGTTGGGGTTCTCGGCGATCAAGCGGGCCAGCTTTTGCTCAAGGGTTTCCAACTTGTCTGGATGCGCGAGCAGTGCAGCTTCTACTTTTTGGATTAAAAAACGAAACCTATCATCTGCAAGGTATTGTAGCTGCTCTTTATAGGATTGAATCGCAATGGCATCGCCACTTAACCGCCAATGCCGAGAACGACGAACACGGCTAAGAAGACAGTCGTATTCAACTGCAATTCCTTTTGCCTGTTTTACCTTTTCTCCGCCAATTCGATGAATGAGAGAAGGCAAAGGGATCTCAATATACTGCTTGCTAGCCATGAAGAGTATCGGACATGCCAAATAGGTTGAATAGACTGATTATGACTGAATAGTTTTAAGGCACCAACCGCAATACCGGTTGGCGCATGCTTGACACCAATAAAGACAATTGCCCAATGAATACGGCAATGTCTTGACGGTGCAACAAGCTGTCCAGGAAGTCGAATCGTTAAGCGAACAACCTAGCGATAAAACGCTTCAACTTTACCTTTTTTAGTCAGCAATAATGGCTGACCACGGCGATCAAGGGCTTTCGTTGAAGGAATTTTCACCCAACCTTCACTAATACAGTATTCTTCAACATCATTTCGCTCTTTACCATCGACGAGAATACCAATTTCATATTCAAAAATTTCGGCCACGTGGTAACGGCTACGAGGATCAACAGAAAGACGATCGGGTAAGTCTGGTTTGGTTTTATTGTCGGTCATAATTAGGTCTGCCATAAATGAATCGTGCGCCATTGTAGGGAATCCCTGCGCCATGCTCAAGAAGGACGGCAAAGACAGAGGTGAAATGCAGATGATGGCAGTAAAAGAAAACCCTCACGGTGAAGTGAGGGGCGGGGGCATTCGCCTAAGCGCTTGCCATATCAATAGGTTTTATTCGTCCCAATTAGCCACGAATACCGTCAATATCATACCAAGGTGTTGGGTTAATCGGGCAACGGAAGCGAACCCCTTCTTCGGTTACTTCTACGACATCAGTTCGTTTGGTTTGACCCACCTCTAGCGGAAACATATCCAATTGCGCCTTAGTCGTGAAATTTTGCAGCTGGAACCCGACCAACTTATTGGTCTTGTTCTCAATAATAAACTGGTATTTCCCGGGTTTGAGTCCTGCAAGCGTATCACGCGCCGTAAAATGACCGCCGTGTTGCTCAAGGTAAATCTCAACCACACCATCTTGGTTTTTAGTTGGCGTTGCCGCAGTGGATACAACACTAAACACCATTGCAGACAGCGCGAATACACTCAGTAATAATTTTTTCATAACCATATCCTTTTATAATGAAACATCAATTCGACGTGGAAATGATATAAATTCCGCCAATCCCCCACTATGCCTTGGCATCTAAGCTTTATGTCAGTGCGTCTACTTTGCAACTTATCTCGGCAAGCTATTGTTATCTAGACCCAATTCGATACACTTCAAAACTACCTTTACTGATTGTTCAGGCTTCAAATGGCAACCTCAACCTTGCTTTTAAATAAACTACTGAACCAATTCCATCTTCATGCCACGATTTTTCATCGTTCCCAGGTCTGTGACGCTTGGGGAACTGACACTTCAGGAACAGGCTTAGCAAGTTTTCATTTAATTAGCTCAGGCAAGGCCTATTTGCACTCAGAGCAACACCAAGGCACACCGATCAACGCAGGGGATATGGTGATTTTTCCCCACGACGCTTCCCATATTCTTAGCTTTAGCCAAGAACTGGCCATTGCAAAACAAAATACCGCGCTCGTTGCGTACCCAATGGGCTCATTGGAAGTGACACAGAGTACGGGCTTACTCTGTGGCTACTTCGACTTCGATGAAGACAAATCACAACCCATGATTCAGCAGTTGCCCGACACGATCATTATTCGTGCTAAAGAGCAACAAGGTGCCATAGCGGGGTTAATCCAAGGACTTATCGATGAGACACAAGTGGGATTTGAAGGTTCTGAAGCCATTATTAGTCGGCTCAGCGAAGTTTTTTTTCTAACGCTTCTGCGTCACTTTGCCAAGCAACCGCAGCAGGACTTTAGCTTTTTTAGTGCGCTAAACGATCCCAAAATGGCGAAAGTGTTGCTCGCGATTCACCAAGATATAGCGCGACCGTGGTCTGTTGCCACCATGGCAGAAATCGGCGGTTATTCTCGTGCAAGTTTCGCCAGCCATTTTAAGAAGTATTTCGCGACCTCGCCCATCGAATACTTAACACAACAGCGGCTGAACCTAGCTTATAAACAACTCAAACAAGGGGACTCTGTACTCAAAGCTGCTTTGGCTTGCGGCTATCAAAGTGACATCAGTTTTGCTAAAGCATATAAACGCCACTTTGGTTTCGGCCCTGGTGCAACGCGAGCCACTTAGACCTTCCCCTTTCGTGCCCTCTATTTTTAGCCCAATTCACGGTTAAATACGGTTCCGTTTTCAATACGGTTTCCCATGCAACAGTGATGGCAACCGCCCCAAACGCGACTGAAAATGATCTTTATTGTGAACTTTGCGCATAAAACCCCATCCAACCATCAACATCGATGTCGAGAACAAACCTGGGCAGCATCGCTACAACAATTATGACCCATTGCGGCCTAACCACACAGAGACACATCATTGGTAATCACGAGTGATATGCAGCGAGGCTTTCATCAAACCTTCGCTAAGAAAAAGTCATGGCCTGCACAAATCGCGATATTCACTGTGGTTACACTCGCGCATGCGCTTGTGCTGATGTTGCTGCAACAGCTGTGGCAACCACAGGCCAAGAACCGAGTCGAACATCCCCAAAAATCTGCGGCCAAACTTCAAGCTTTTCTCTATATTCCGCAACCAAAGCACAACGATAAACGCGCACAAGGGTTAAAGGCTACGCCAAAAATCAAACCCCAGAAACAGATACAAACAAAACCGACAATTCAGCAGCGCAAACTTGAGCAGAAACCCGTGACATCTGAAGCGTCGCTAAATGTGCAACTCAAGAAGCAAGTCAGCACCAAAGAGGCAGAAGAGCCTCAAGCGCTTCCCGTTAGAAATACCCGTCGATTTACAAAAAGTTACTTACAAAAGCAGCGAGAGCGAGCCATTGCAAGCATCAGTAATATGGCATCAAATCAGTACACTCAAAATCGCTCATTGAGTGAAATGGATGGTGAAGTCATCTTTTTAGATTTGCCCAAGCGCGATCAATGGCAAGCAAGCCGTAGTTTTGATTCAGCAGTTGACCCAAACCGCATCATAAAACAAGGGAATACCTGCTATCGCATCGTTAAAAACCCAACGCCAATTAACCCTAACGCCGAGAACTTAGGCTACCCATTTCGCTGTGATGGTAAGACAGATCTAACCGATCTAAAGCTTGCGATACAAAAACGCATCCAAAACATGCAAGGAACTTCCAAACCTAAACCACAGCCACAGCCACAGCCACAGCCACAAAAAAGCGAGCCCTAAGGCTCGCTCTTTTCCAACAGAAACTTGCACTCACATCAAATCCACTGAAACAGGAATTATTGTGCTTCGGTCTCTGGATACAGCTTATTCCACCACTCAGGTTGGTTTTTCAATTTCAAATCAAACCACGCAATCGTAGTATCCCACCAATCAAATCGAGCTAGGCGCGTATTGATGTGATGATCTTGATTATTAAACTCAACCAGTTCCACATCTTTTCCGAGTAGCTTCAAAGCCGTGTACATATAATGGCTCTCACCAACCGGTACGTTTGTATCGGCATTACCGTGGATGAGTAACAGCGGTGTCGTTATTTTATCGGCTTGATAAAGCGGACTTTGCTGAACGTATAGTTCAGGGTTATTCCAAGGGAAACTGCCGCGACTCGCCACACCAGAGTATCCATAGCCCCACCAGCCATGGCCCCAATATGCAGAGAGATTACTAATCCCTGCATGGGACATTGACGCGGCAAATATATCGGTTTGCGTTGCCAAATACATGGTCATAAAGCCACCATAAGACGCCCCCATATTTCCAACTCGCTCGGGGTCAACAAAACTATGGGCATTCAAAAAAGCTTTCGTTCCTTCAATAATATCGTCCGCACTATATTTACCCCATGCGTTAACATGGCGACCACTGAACGCTTGGCCATATCCGGTGGCACCGTTCGGTTGCAGTACGTAAACCACATAGCCTTGCGCCGCCCATAAGTTAAATGGCCAGCGGCCGGTAAAATGTCGCCCTACCGAGGAGGTTCCGCCGTAATAGTACACAAGCGCAGGGTATTTCTTATTGGCATCAAAGTCCGCAGGCAAATACACGCGGCCATCAATGTTATGGCCATGCTGATTAACAAAGTCAAAATCTTGGATTTCACCCATTCGAGTGTTGGCATAGCTTTGTTTTTGACTATCAAACAACAGCTGTTTGCGGCTTGAATTAAGTGTCATTTTATAGGCTTTCTGTGGCACGGTTGCCGAGGTTCCAGCAAACACCAAAGTAGGTTTAGATTGGTCAACCGCGACGCCAAAGCTGTTTACCATATCCACGCCAGTTTCTAACTTCTTGAAGCGCTTTTTGCTTTTATCAAACAGATACAATGGTGCACGGTCCTCATCTTTCACAGTCAAAACCAAGTCGTCATTTTTAAGCTTGGTCATCCCTGTAATCGCTGGGTCGAAACCCTTGCTTAAAGGAGTCAGATTGCCCTTGTTATCACGCCAATACAGCTGGCCATCATAGTCATTCACTTCAATGCTTGTATCTTGAATGCCAATCCCACCATGAAAACGAGGGCCAGCAGTGATATACATGCCATCACCCGCATACAGTGCGCCACTAAAAGTGCGGTACTCACCGATCAAGGTTTCTTTTAAGTCTTTGACGTCCAATTCAATCAACTGGGTGATCCCATGGGCTGGCTCGGCATAATCGACAGGTGAACGCGTCAGCAATAGCTTGCCTTGGTTTAGATTGCTATCTAAAAAGTCACTACTTAATTTGCTATCCGTCAACTGGCGCATAAAACCTGACGCCACGTCGAGTTGAAAAATTTGACTTTGATTACGCCAATAACTCCAACGGTCCTGCAATGCTTGAAAGCGCTTAGACGTTGCTTTTTCATCGGCTTTAAATGGTTTAGTCCAGTTCAGTAATAAACTATCGCCATACCAATGCAGACCCGACACCTGTTCGATATCATGAGCAACCACTTGAATTGATAAATCTGCCACATTAAATAATTGAATCTGTTTGCTCGCGACAAATGCGAGTTGCTTGCTATCACTCGACCACGTAGGGTGGCTTGGACGATGATCTTGCCAGCGATAGATCACGCTGTTGTCTGCCACCTTCCGTAGCTCAGTCACCTGAACCGGCTTATCCCCTTGGCTAGATTGATATTCAATGGTGGACTGGAGTAAATATTTGCCATTGGGCGACAGGTCTAGGCGATTAATCACCTTGGCATCATAGAGTTGTTGCGCGGACAAGCGTTGAGTTTTTTGTGGGCTGAAATCCAGTTGATCAACCTCAGTTTTACCCTGCCAATCTAGCGCAAATGGTGTCTCGGCACCTTTGAGCCCATCGGCAAGCACCAAAACCTGATAATCACCCGTAGCAAGCGTTAAACTCACTTCTTTATCAGATTTAATCAACTCACCATTTACATAGACTTGTGGGTTGTCGAGTCCCTTCACCGTTAACGTGCCTTGTGTAAAGCGGGTCGTTGAAACTGGGAGTCGATAAGCCAACCAGCCCTGACCTTCTGTGCTTTTACTGGCGTCTTCCCAGCGCAGCTTTTGCGAAAATACTTGCACGGAATCCGCCGGCTTCTGCCCAAGATTACCGGCTAGATTCGCGACCACATTGGCTCGCAATGTATCTGCATGTGCACTTGATGATAATGGTGCCGCAATAGGCGATTGAACCGGTCCTAAACGCTGAATATGGTCAAGATCTATGTCGGCGGCATGCGCGACGCCACTAATCGCGATAGCAAAACCTAGCGCACCCAGAGTGAAAGCTTTCATGAAGCATCCTTTTTTAGTTATTTGTATCGATTTTTGGCGGTGGTTATCTGATGGTTATCGGAAACTTTTATGGCACACAGTGTGACAAAAATGATCAATGAATGCATCCGGTTTTGACTCCCACGCCAATGGAGAACACCGATAAAAGTGTAAAGAAACGTTAGAGCAAGGGAATAAAATTGACAGGGTAGAACGAACCCTCTACCCTGCAGGCACAACTGCTGGTTTTCAAGGCTCGCCAATTGAGAAAAGCCAAGGATTCACAGCACGACTTTAGTTAGGGTTCATTAATAAAAACATGTTAAAAAAACAAATTGCCGAAAGTTTAGAGCAAGCATTTAGCGAACTTGGCTTTGCAGAGCCTAGCGTCGCACAGCTCAAAAACGCTTGCGGCGTTAGCCTAAGAACCCTGTATAAGCATTATCCATCAAAAGAAGCCATGATCGTGGCAGCCCTAGAGCATCGCCACCAACGCTATCTACGCTTCCTGTTAGAAGATTCTCCATCCGCAGGAACAGATGCTGTGTTACATATCTTTAGCCAGCTCAATCAATGGATGAATGACTTTGCGCCGAATGGATGTATGTCGATGAACGCCATCGCAGCCTTTCCAGAACACAAGCTTATTCTGCAAACGGTTCAACAACATAAAGAAGCCGTACGCAATTTTTTAGGCGAGCAGAGTTTACGGACAGGTCTCGCCACCCAATTGTTTCTACTCCATGAGAGTGTCTCTTGCACTTGGCCTTTACTCGGCGAGCAAGCAACAGACGCAGCCAAACAAACCATTTCATCGCTATTTAAAGAAGGCTGACATGTCCAACATCCCCACCACAATGAAAGGTGTACAGCTCATCGGCCACGGTGACATCGAAATGCTTGAGTACCGAGAAGACCTCAAAATGCCTATCCCAAGGGAACATGAAGTGTTAATCCGTGTCTCTGCCGCTGGTATCAATAATACAGACATCAATACCCGACTCGCTTGGTATTCAAAAGGGGATCATCAGTGTGAAGATGCCAGCTGGAATGGGCACGCCCTCAAGCTCCCACTCATTCAAGGCGCAGATGTTTGTGGCGAAATTGTCGCTGTAGGCAAAGCCGTCGACACCGCTCGAATCGGGGAGCGCGTCTTAATCGAGCCATGTTTGAGCGATGTCAACGGTACGACCATGAACCCACCTTGGTATTTCGGTTCCGAATGCAATGGCGGTTTTGCAGAATATACCGTCGTGTCAGCCAAACACGCGTACTCTGTACAATCTTCATTGAGCGATGCAGAACTGGCTTCATTTCCCTGCTCATATTCAACAGCTGAAAACCTGTTAACTAGAGCGGCGGTGACCCAAGACGATCATGTTTTAATTTCTGGCGCATCCGGGGGCGTCGGCTCTGCTGCGATTCAATTAGCGAAAGCTCGTGGCGCACAGGTCACGGCAATCACCAGCCCAAGTAAAGCATCAAGCTTACTCGAACTTGGAGCAGACCGAGCCATAGACAGAAACCACAACCTTGTGAACACCCTACAAAAGAATAGTGTCGATGTCGTGATTGATTTGGTTGCTGGAGCGCAATGGTCACAATTTTTAGACGTACTCAAACCCAAAGGCCGTTATGCAGTTGCGGGTGCTATCGGCGGCGAAATGGTGACGCTAGATGTGCGCACCTTGTATCTCAAAGATTTAAGCTTCTTTGGCTGCACCGTCTTAGAACCTGAAGTTTTCGGTCACCTGATACAACATATTGAACAAGGTCATGTTAAACCTTTAATTGCTAAAACTTTCGCACTTGAAGAGATCAAACTGGCGCAACAGACTTTTCAACAAAAAGCTTATGTTGGCAAAATGGTACTTACGGTCAAGCATGCAACTTAACCTCTACCGTGAAGCGCGCAGCAGGATCGGCTTTCGCACTTGAATCATAAACGAGGATCAACGAATCGATCCTCCGGTTTATATAAGACGCTTGCGATCACTGACGACACTGTTGCCCATTTCTTCCTCTGCGCTTTTGAGCAGCATGACGTGCCGGTAGGGTCGAACATTCAACAATAACGCCGACCCAGGATGATCAAAGAGTTTTGCTAATATTTAGCGTTTAAAGCCAAACTTGCCATTATCATTTTTTGACTCTGACTTTGGTAAAATCGTCTCAATGGTGTCCCAATGCTCTACAATTTTTCCCTGTTCTAAGCGAAACAGATCGTAAAAAGCGACATGCTGCTGCATAAACTGGCCTTCACTCACCGACAACACAAAATTGCCCTCGCCAATCACCAAGTGATTTTGTTGGTACACCATCGGCATCCCCGCTTCAGCAAGCGCCTTCAATGCAACACCTAAACCTTGCAAACCATCGGCAACCGCAACATTGTGTTGAATATAGTCGTGCTCTTTATCACCAATAAAGCGCCCAATCTCCGCCATCTTCCCTTGGATCAAAATCGTCTGCACAAACTCGCTCACTAGGCTTTTATTGGCTGCCGTTTTTTCCAAGTCAGTCACCTCTGTGGCACCATCAAATTGCGTTCGCCCACTTGGATTTGGCGCAGCAACTGGCTGCAAATTATCCCAATGCTCGACGATCAATCCTTCTTCAAAACGGAAAATATCAAACCCAGCTTGCTCACCAAAAAAGTTATATTCAGTATGGAGAGCCACATACTCACCATCTTGAATCGTGCGTTTAACTTGGGCCTTAGCACTTCCCTTAGGGAGTTGTTGTAATACGGCAGCAAAGCCAGCCAAACCATCCGCTACGGCTAAATTGTGCTGAACATAGTGCTCTGGATTTATATATGACACGGCAAGGGGATCACCCGTTTCAATACTGGAAATAACCGCTACGGCTTTGTCCCGATTGGTTAAGGGCTCGGCATGCGCGATTGCGGAGGCCCCGAGTGCTGTTGTCGCCACAATTGCGGCTGCGATTTTGCGAGTATGCTTGTTCATCATGTTGTCCTCTGATTTGCTTGCGGACAATCATAGAAACGAATCAAACAGCAGTCTTTGTCAAAGTGAGTCGGAAAATGGTCAATATCGAACTTCAGGGGTAAATAGCGCCTAAATGCCTTTAAAGTTGTACGTTCTCAAACTGTTTTTGAAATTGGCTGGGTGTCATTTGGGTTTGATTTTTAAAGTACTTCACAAAGTTGCTAGCATCTTCAAAACCAAAATCGAAAGCAATCTGCTGGGTTGCGACTCGCCCAACCACCAAGCGGCGTTTCATTTCAATCGTGACAAATGCATCGATCATCTGCTTCGCCGTCAGATCGGTGGCGAGCTTACAAATGATATTCAACGTTTTGTACGTAGTGCCAATTTGCGTCGCGTACCAGTTTGCATCTCGAATACGCTCATAATTGACTTGCAGCAAATCAAAGAAGTTAGCCAGCTTAACGCTTTGCTCCTGTGATAGCAGATCATGGCGCTCTTCAGGACGTAGGCGGTGTAACATCAACGAAAAAGAGCAAAATAGGTACATGACGATGAGCGGATCTCGGCGCTCACGAGAAACCTCTTTTAAGACTTCCTCAATCATGCTTTTTGCACTTTGACAGCTTGATTCGTCGAGCAGTAACACTGGGGAACGAGCTTGATTGAGGTGTGTGGGGGTGTAATTTGGCAACCGCATATTGGCATGAACTTGATCTAAAAAAGCCTGGGTAAAGATGATGACCTTTCCAGCTGGGTTCCCAGAAAAATCAAATGCATGAACTTGCTCTCTACGCACAAAAATAATGCTGCCGGACTCAAACGGATACGATTTGAAATCCACCATATGCACACCTTGGCCCCGCTCAATAAAGACCATCATAAAAAAGGTAATTCGATGTGGGTTCTGCGGCGAGTGCGCGCTTACGTCTCGCTGTGCAAGTGTCTCTAAATCAAAAATCTCCAACTCAGCATCATTAGATTTTTCATAATTGAATCCGATCGTCGGTACCTGCATGAGTCACCTATTCCTTCACCACTTAGGACATAAACAGAGGATAGCGTCGGTCCAAATAACCCCGCGCGAGCCAGCCAAGAACTATTCATGCCCCCAAGGTGCTTGAGGAAGAGGCATCTCTTTTGATAGGTCAAACTCGACTTTAAAATCTCGACCTTGGCGGAACATTCGGTAACTAAACGTATGGGCTGTAACCCCCATCTGCCAAGTATTGGTAATCGATGCCTTCAAGCCATTCGCAAGGAAGTTTTCAATCGAAGCCTGATCAACTGGGAAAGATTGTAATGACGCAGTGCCACCGTTTTGCGTATCTCCACCATACATGGTCACTGCATCGATGCTGCCATCTTTATGTCGATGATCATGCTTTAATCGCAGTCCGCCTTCCGTTTGGGTCAATACCCAAGTGCGAGATCGGTCTTCACCCACGTGGAAGGGAATTTTTAACTGGGTTTCGTGGCATTCGCGGACATGCATCAGCAGCTTCTGTTGCGCAAATTTGGCATCAGCAGCATCGGTTGAAACCACTTGGCCGGCAAAAGCCTTGCCACATAAACTGGCTAGCCGCTCAAAAAATTGCACTTGCTGTGCATTGGCTGCCACGCTTACCGACGGACTCATCCCAATCACAACAGCAGTGGTCATTCCGATTTTCGTCAGTAAGTTATTTGGTATTTTGGTCATAGTGACTCTCCTTGGATGCTACGCAGCATAGCAAACTGGGGCTCATGCTGGCCACAAGCCTTCACCGCTGCCAAAATAAATACTGCAGCGAACTTGCGGGTAAACCGTTAGTGTACGTTGCCGCCAATAAATGGCAACGCTACTCCACCTTTGACGCCTGCAATACCTCTTCAATATCTTCAGCATGTTCAGGTGCATTATCCACTATCGTGGCCGCGACTTCTGTCGCGAGTTCGGGCTGATTCTGAATGACATGTTCCAAATAATCGGTAAGCTCTGCATTCACTTCGTCTTGGCGCGCACTCGTCTCGTCTTCTTGGTGAACAAGGCTTTGCACATAGGCCTCGGTCACCATACTCGACGCATCGGGCATCGCTTCAGAAGCACTATGGGCTATATCTTTCACTTGTTGAGAGTCCGAGTCGACAACATGCTGAAAGACTTCCGCAATCGCCTGCTCTGGATTTTCGGCATCGAGATCAGCAGGGCGCATCTGGGTCACTTGCTCACTCACTTGGCTAAAGTATTCTTCGGTCAATTCAACTAACTCATCGGTTTGCTCTTCGCCAATATTATCGACGGCAGTTTGAATAGCGGCACTACCAAAGTTTGGCAAACCATCTGCAATTGATAACAAAATTGAGTTCCTGTTCTCTGGGTTATCTTGCATGATGTACTCAACCAAAGGCTCCATTTGCTCTGGGTGTTCCGCAATCAGCTTACTAGCAAGTTCAGCATCTTGTTGTGGCGTTTCTTTAACGATGGATTCGTACACTTGGGTAATTTCAATATGGCCATCATCAGAAAGCGCGGCAGCAAGCTCTTTCGCTTGAGACTCGTCATCTTTTACTAACACCTGTGCCAATGCGATCGCCGCGCTTGGGTTTTCAGTGGCCAATTGAGCGACAGCCTCAGCCCCCGGAGAGACCTCCACCTCAGGTTCTTGGTAGATAGTTCTTGGGTCAAGGTGCGGACTTTCAGAGCTTGGCGTGTTCATAACAAATGCTTCTTGCTGCTCCAATGGCAAACTTGCGCGTGCTTGCGTGCGATAGACAACAAAGACAAACAAGAGCAACTCAAGTACGCCAAGATTTACAAACAAGCCTTGGGGCCCCATGTGTTGCATCATCAACGACGCAACATAAGGCCCCACAATACTACCGAGGGCATAGAAACTAAGCAGTGAGCTCATCGCTGCTAGCATCTGGCTTTGCTGAACTTTATCAAATGTCTCTGAAATACTGAGTGGATAAAGGCAAAGAATTAAGCCGCTCATCATACTGATCAAGAGGTAAGCGACAAGATGCAGACCATTTTGAAACGCCAAAGGGAAAGCAACGCTTAATACAATCAACAACAACACGATTGCGAATATTAGTCGGCGTCGGTCAAAGCGATCGGATAAATATCCAACCGGCAATTGCATCATGATAATACCGGCAACAGCAGAAGCCATTAATATAGAAAGCTCCATATCTGCCACGCCATATGCCCCCGCATACAAGGGAAGTAAGTTCATTAAGCTGGCATTGAGCAAACCACAAAACAAGCAACTCACCGCACCCAAAGGAGAAATCGAGAATGTTTGTCGCAAAGGTAGGCTTTCAAAGTCCTTTACCACTGGGCTATGGATTCGACTCACCACCAGCGGCACGATGGATATAGAAAACAAAATGCCTGATAGAATGAATAAAGTCGGTGCAGATGGCGGCGCAAACACAATAAAAAACTGACTAATACAAATCGCACCAAATACAATAATCTGGTTAAAAGCGAGCAATCTGCCACGGTTTTCTTGCGTCGCAACCTGACTCAGCCAGCCGTCAAATGTTGCGATAACTATCGCGACGGCAAATCCCATCATTAAACGCATCAACGCCCATACCCATAAGTCCATATTGATGGCACAAATCAAGATGGCAAAAGACATTAAGCTCCCGCATAACGAGAAGGTACGAATATGCCCCACCCGGCTTAATATTTTTTTCGAATAGCTCGCCCCAAGCAAATAGCCAACGGAATAGATAGCGATAACCATACCGATTTTATCGGTACCGATTGACTCACCGGATAACCGAAGCGGGATCAGCAAGTTGACAAGCCCA
The DNA here is from genome assembly GCF_014647855.1 of Shewanella gelidii. Lineage (GTDB taxonomy): Bacteria > Pseudomonadota > Gammaproteobacteria > Enterobacterales > Shewanellaceae > Shewanella > Shewanella gelidii. The sequence continues at coordinate 761,966 of NZ_BMPZ01000001.1, forward strand.
CTCCCCGCCATAAAAACAAAACAACTTAAAAACAGCTGAGTAAGTGGTTTAATCGTTGTAAACATAGCCCGAGCCTAAGCTAACAAAATCAAATAGATAAAAGGAAGGTCAGCCCAAATAAATACCATTTCACAGCCATGGATTTTCAAATGCAAACTGACACATAAATTCGTGCGCGATCTATACCTGATTTCACAAACAAAGTCCAAATATAACCCGCGGAACATCGCAATAAACAGGCAGCTGCCCTGCTACCGAAGATCTGCACAACCCCAAACAAAACAGCACAATGTTTTTAACGGGACACGCTCGGTTACTTCAACAATTTGAGGTTGATTTATCATTGTTCACCATAGAGAATAGCGCCTTAATGACGTGATAAATAGAGCATAAGGTTTCCAATTAGATGATGACAAAATGGGCAATCCGATTTTTACAAATGGCCGAACTCGTAGCATCTTGGAGTAAAGATCCCTCGACCCAAGTTGGCGCAGTAATCACTGAAAACAACCGTATCGTCTCGTTAGGGTTTAATGGCTATCCCCATGGTGTGTCTGATAGTGCTGAAACCGATAATCGCGAAATGAAACTACTCAAAACACTCCATGCAGAAGAAAACGCCATTCTTCATGCCAAACGAGATCTCAGTAGCTGTGAAATATGGGTCACCCACTTCCCTTGCCCCAACTGCGCTGCCAAGATCATCCAGACCGGTTTACGTGCAGTACATAGCCCACAACCCAACGAAGATTTTTTGTCTCGCTGGGGAGACAAGATTAAAGTCAGTGAAGATATGTTTGAACAAGCAGGTGTCAGTGTCGACTGGATGCAGGTTGACACATCTAGCACACAAGAATAAAGCCCAAATCGAAATTGGAACCGCAGGCTAACTCCAGCACGCCCATGCTAAGCTTGTTGATTCACTCAACAAGCTGCGTGTTCGTTCAAGCGGACACTTCTGTTTTATAAAGCAACCACACGACTACCGTTAAACCACTATACAGTTAAGGGCACAAGGCCATGTTGCTGGGCAATGGCATTGGCGACATTAATCAGGCGCATTTTTATTGCCGGCTCAATTCCTGCGCCTAAATGAACTAAATCATCCAGCGCAATAAACGCAATTGTCGATAAACAGCTACTTTCGAAATGATACGTATAACCCGACGCTTCAACCCAGTTTTCTGCACAGAGGCCTTGTGTTTTCTCAGCCAATGACCGCACCAAAGTAAAATCAAACGAAAGCGTGCAATCTTCATTGCTATACCAATCTGCTTTGAGTGCTTGAAAGTTGATCCACATTTCCAACTCGGCCACAAGCGGCTTTAACGCATCGGAAAATTGGTCATCAGGGGCGATGGTGATGGGGAGTTGTTGTTGCATGTTTGCCTTTATCTTTTAAAAAAGGTCACAAGCTTAGCGCATGCACCCATGAACTTATCTAGCTTCTGCTTAGGATAATGAATATCAAGCGTGACTTTGAATACTCGCTGCGAATATTCATCGCCAATCCTTACATCCAATATTGTCACTCAATTTTGAGCGTTATCGTTCGCAAAAACAAGCGTTCCAAAACAAGTAGATGCAACATCGCCAACGATTAGCCCACAGCCTAAACCTATTGAGCCCATCGCATGGAAGTGCAACCTAGAACCGACTTCTTCGCCGCAACTCAATAAGGCTAATGGAAAATATTCGACTCCGCTTCAATTGCTTCTAATTGCTGCTGTAAAACCTGCATGCAGCCCTCACACAAGGGGTGTTCTTCTGCGAACGCCATAATTGGAGGCAGGGTAAACTTCAATGCACTATATGCAATTAAGCGCTTGTCTTCATCACCTTGATCATGGGTCGCCATAAACAACATCGATTGATGCGGGATCAATAAGCATTTCATTGCACGCTTTTCTTCACCCTGTTGCTGATAAATGTCTGCAAGCGCATGGTAACTGCAAATCCATTCATTTAATGACTCAACACACTTAGGTTCAGCCATCAGCTTATCTTCTAGCCTGTAGATTGCTTCTTTGTATCTATTTTCCACCGGACAACCCCTCCATCTGTCGCAAAAATCACATGCAAAGGTAAGACATGAATGCCTCAGCTTCGATTAAAAACAAACTAACGCAAATGATAATCATTTGCAATAAGGTATAAGAGAGCAACTTCGATATTGGAGTGACAATTTGTAAAATGCTGTTTTATAAGAGCGTGATTAATTCTGATGCAAAGGGTAGTCAAGTTAGTTGCGGCTATAGACAACCTTGATGGATGGCGAAGCTAACGATAGAAAACCGCATTGCATTGAGGCAATGGGTAGACTGCAAGAGCAGCCATAAATTACAGGGGTATTATTATTGTAAACCGGTCAGTGCCTTTGATTTTCAAGCACTACTGATGAACCAGAAGGCTTAACCGTGGTGGGTCGTTAGCTTGCCTATCATACGAACGATGGATATCAGCATTGTTTGATATGACAAAGCAACATTGAGCGAGACTTTGACATTCTAATCGCTCACCTATTGACGAGTGGGCTATTGATTTATACTAGAGTTTTCAACCTGAGCGGCAATTTTTCCAGAAATCCACTGACCTTTAATCTGATTACACCAAAAAGCGTATAGGGGGTACGAAATAACTGAGCCTACAGCTCCTGCAATCAGAGTACATAGCGCAGAGCCCACTGATACCCATAAAGCAACAGACGGCCACCGCTCTGCAGGTTCAAAATGGGACGCACCGTAAGTATTCACAATAATAACGACAAAAACAGCCATACCAAGCGACATAAAAATAGCAATTTTCAAATAGGAAATCAGCGACAATTGTAGCCGAGCTCTTTCTGCATATATTTCCATAAGATTAACTGTATTCATCTTTTTCTCTAAATAGCTTTGACATTATCGTCATTCCAATTCATCAAATAAGCCGATAAGGATGTGAACGGCTAAGGCTTTGATTCCCCACTAACTTGCAGACAATAATAAACTTTTACATTACCAGCAAGTGTAGATACGTCTTATTCTGCATAAGTCCCAACTTATCATTCATGATAAAACTGCAAAAGAAATTAACTAGGTATGCGAATAACGGCAAGCACCTTAGATATCGCCTTTTTAGCTCATGATGAGCTTAAGCATAAATTCGATGTAGGGAAGTCTACAAAACGGTACTACATTGACACTGAATAATACTTGAAAGCACTCAGCAGTGCTCTCTTTGCAGTGAAGACTAAATAATTAAACATCTATCCAACCGCGAATCTCATAAGCCCAATCATTCCTTTATTCCAAAGAGATTTGGAATATTAAAAATATCAAAAAACTCTTTCAACGAAGCGGCCAATTATTATTTCTTTGTAAGAGAAATATAATCCTTGCAACCACTTAAAAGTGATAGACATTCAACATCAAAGGACTAAATAATGAAACAACCTGATGCAAGTATTAGCCGCTTCCCCGTTCCAGAATTTGATACGCTTCCTGGAGATATCAAAGATGCAATGCTGTCATTCCAAGAGAAGCTCGGCTTTGTTCCAAATGTACTTTTTGCCCTTGCACACCGACCTGCTGAGTTACGCGCTTTTCTTGCATACAATGAAGCAACAATGGCAAAAGAAAGCGGCTTAACCGCTGCAGAAAAAGAAATGCTCATCATTGCGTTTTCTAACCAAAATGGCTGCACTTATTGCGTCATGTCTCATGGCGCAGTGCTTCGTCTTGAGTCTGGCGATAAGTATCTTGCAGAGAAAATTGCGGTCAATTACCGTGAGGCAAATATCAGCCCACGTCAAAAAGCGATGATTGCCTTTGCACTCAAAATGACCAAGGAACCTTCGACAATTAGCACGGAAGACTTTGAGTCACTCCACGCTCATGGGTTATCAGATGAGGATATTTGGGATATCGGTGGCATCACAGCCTTCTTCAACCTATCGAACCGCATGATGGATTTACTCGCTGTACGCCCTGATGATGAATTCTTTATGATGGGCCGTTAAACTCCCTGCGTTTTCAGCGGCATCAATCGATGCCGCTGTTTCATCCCCACACCGATTTGTGTTGAATAAGCAGGCTTTAACTTTCTCGGAAGGTTTCAACAGCCTCTTGCAATAAGTCGGGCTCAATATCAAAACCAGAAGCACGCTTACCAGACCAGTTGATACCCGCCAAAAAGTTATCTTTCTTGAGCCCTGGTACCCAATGGGTACAGAAATCTGACCATTGGATAGCTGTTGGTTCAAACTCGGCATAGGCTGACACGCTATGTATTACTAGCTTGGCCCGTTTTTCTGAAGACCAAAATGGCATGGCTTGCTTGCCGCTAACGCCTCGTGGCGCTGGAAAACCAGCTTTGTTTTTGATCCCCCAAACAACCCCAGATTTCGCAACTTCTTTATAAAAAGCAGATGCCTCTGCTTGCACACTACTCATATCAATCTAATTCTCCAGTACTGGGCGTATTCTCGCTTATCTCACGAGGCAACGGGGATAACCCCACAACCTATAGATTTCGACGATAACAGCTCAATCGATTGTCATTTACAGACATTATATAGCATCTAATTTTTGAAAAAGGAGAAGCACGCGTGATTCAAGGGTTTTGATCAGGAATACCAATGCTGCAACCCAACACCTCAAAAATGTGGCCACCGACGCAACACATTCACTCAAGTTCTTGTCTATGGTTTGAAGCGACAAATTTAGTTGAGGCGAGCATCAGCCAAGTCGCACAAAGGTACACGAGTTATATGAAATGTGATAAGAAGTGAAACGGAGCATGGCGATCACACGTTCATGCCACTAAATGACGTGAGTGAAAGGGACTACAATGGGACACAACACAGCGGCCTATAAAATTCGGGTTTGCGCGGCAATGAACTATATCAGTCAAAACCTTGAACGAGATCTGTCACTGGATGAAATTGCTGAAGTGGCAGCTTTTTCAAAGTTTCACTTTCATCGGATCTTTAAAGCAGTGGTAGGAGAAACCGTCGCGGATTTCACCCGCAGACTGCGCCTTGAAACGGCTGCCAACCGACTGCTCTCCAATGAGTTTGATGATATCACCACCATTGCGATGGAATGTGGCTTTTCCAGCTCGCAGAATTTTGCCAAAGCATTCCGCCAATGTTTCAACATCACGCCGTCTCAATATCGAAAAAGCAAGATTGGAAACAAAGAGCGCAACAGCGAAAACGCCCTATCACTCAAGGCACTTTATGATCCAGATACTGCATTCATCAACCAATTGAATAGTAAAAGGAGAAGTGCAATGAAAGCTGAAATCAAACAAATGCCGCAACTCAATGTTGCCTATGTACGGAAAATCGGCGCTTACGGAAAAGAAATCTGCGAACAAGCCATGACTGAATTGTGCCAATGGGCAGCCCCTCGCGGGCACTTAGCAACGGGTAAAATCGTCAGCGTGTACTGGGATAACCCAGAAGTCACACCGGCTGAAAAATGTCGTGTTGATGCCTGCGTTAGCGTGCCCAACGGAACCGCTGTGGAAGGCAAAGTCGCCCTGCAAACGATCACTGGCGGACTCTATGGCGTATGCCACTTTGAAGTACCATGCGATGGGTTTCAACAAGCATGGGATGATGCCTTCGGCTGGTTAGTCACCAGCGGATACGAATGCGCAGATAAACCCTGCTACGAGCTCTACCATAACAATGCCGAAGAGCATCCTGAAGGCAAATGGATTTTTGATATCTGCATTCCCCTGAAATCAGACAAATAGCGACCCAAGCAGGATCTCAGGATAACGCTCGCAGGGCATCCATGAGTCACAAAAAAGCGAACCCTCTTGGGTTCGCTTTTCAATTTAGCGCAACCATCATGTTAGCCGTCGATAATCAGCAACTTATTGACGATCGCAACGATAACAAGTAACGACTCAAATGTGTGACATCCCTTAATCGATATGGTGTTCTTCAAGTTGAGAGATGACCCCTTTTTGTAACGGTTCATCACTAAACCTTGGGTGCCGCGCGACAATTACATCAAACGATTCAGGCATTTCATCCATAACAATTTGAGTTAAATGAAGTCCCGCCAATGCCTTTGAAGGCAAAAAACGCAATAGAGTCTGTGGATTCAAGATAAAGTGGTACCACAGAAAAACACGGCGCTGATACGACCACGTTTCGCACTAGGCCATATTGCTTAAACCAATCATCAATTGAACCTTTAAAGTTCGGTCGAGAGGGCGAAATGATACCCGGCTTTGAGCCAGTGCCAAGTCAATTGGTAGGCAAAGCATTCGAACGTTCAGTCGACGATTTTATAAATGGCGACGTGTTGTTTGTTGATGCTAAAAAAAGTCCACAGTGACCAATTTCGTTGGGTCGCTGCAACCATTGAAGATGTGCTCCATTTATGGGTGTGCTTCTTGGGTCTAGTCAATTACTTGTGATTGCAGAGAATGAATCAGGACGTCGTTTCGTAAGCGAGTGGCAAACCCCTTTGAATTTAGCCCTACGCCAAGCCTCGCAGCTTCAATCGCAATTTATGTGAGCCACATGTGCTCATCGAATCATGCTTTTCGTTAAAATGAGCCCCTTTTCTCACACGTTTCCGGCAATGGAATAACTCAGTATGAACCGTCAATATTTATGGGTCAGCATTTTAATATACATACTCTTTCTTTCTGGTTGCGGATCCGTGCTTATGCGTGGTCAAGAAAGGCTTACATACCAATCAAAACAAGGTGTTGTTCGCATCCATGAAGGGCATAAAGCCAAAGCTGAAAGCGGGAACTTTAAAGCAGTCGCACTGTTAGCAGAAGACTACTGTTCAGGAATAAACCATTACCAACAACGATTACGTAAGCCGCCAGTACGGAAAAAATACACTTTCATGGTCGACGCGAAGAAGTGTGGGTTGTGGATTGTAAATGCACTGCAATCATTTGACGATAATCGAACGAAGATTGATAGTGAATACTGGAGAATGTATAGGCTTCTCGTCGCAAGTCCGCTTTACTATGAGCGTAACCTTAGCCATCTACAAAAAGCCTCAGATATTGTTAAAAATAAAAACTCAAGAATTTTAAATGAACTATGGTTTGCCGTCATCTCAAACAGAGATTCGCACTATGGGAAAAGAACACTTGCACTCCAAAAAGGTCTTGCAGAGAAATTATGTGACGAGCATTCTTTGAATAAATACTGCAGTTTCCTCGGGCACACTACTTATCTTAAAGGTGATTTTAAAAAGTCCGCAAACTATTTTTTCAAGCACAACAAAGTCCATGTTTGGGATTATTATGCGATGTCACTCGTAGACCTTTGCTTAAATCATGAGGAATATATCCCTAAAGGAAACACATGCCCAAACAACTTACATGAAATATCCCTAGATTACTTTAAATCAATGAAGCGCTGGTGTGAAGATGAAGACTCAAGTCACTTAGCCATTACTTCTAACGACTGTAAGAACTACAAATACTTAAAGACAAAAAAGAAATTTATTACTAGCCACATAGCCCTACTAGAGCAGTTTGAAAACGACCGCAGCCTTGATTTACCCGCTCGCCAAAGAAAATACAAAATTGGTTTAACACAGTCTCTTAAAAATAAGGACTATGCCTTATCTCTTACCTATTTTGATCTTATGGAAAAACTGGAAGTAAATTTACCTGATAGCATGATTTTTTACAAAGCCGAGTCTTTATATAACGTCCGAGACTTTAAAGGTGCAAAAGAACATTATCAACAATACCTTAAAAATACTGAAGCCAGTGGGCATTACGCAGAACAAGCTAAGCAACGACTAGCAAATATTTCAATTTAAGCGCCGGGCAATAAAATGAAAAACACTTTCTACATCTTGATAGTAATTTGTTCACTCTTATATGTGCCGATTAGTTTAGCTAAAGAACACTCTGGAAGTTTCACCCGAAGAATCACGACTCCGTTAGTAGACGTAGGCTACAACAACGTCAAAGCGGAAGCTGATGTCACAATGAGGGTGAACTGGAAACTATGGACACTTCTTGGAGAACCTCTGGTTGATAGTCGAGTTCAATGGGAAATACATAAAGTAAGCATTAAACAAGGAGACTCGGTTACTCAAACAACGACTTATCACCCTTGCGAAACCACAAACATGAATAGCTGCCTTCCCGCTTCCGTATTTCAAAGTGTAGATATAATTCAAGCGGCTGTAAAAATACAAACCACCGTTTTCAATGCTAAGCACGCCTCAAGAGCAGGACTCGGTATGATCGTAGACTTAGGAATTGTCAGTAAACCTGGAATCGGTGAATTCGGTAGTAGTTCATTCAACATTCCAATAAGTCCAAACTGGAATGAGCTATTTATTGATGGCTATTTGGGCTCAGTATCCAAAGAACCGAATTACGTAGGGCTCCAAAGGGCTCAAAAAATCTTTAGCTCCGACGTTCTAAAATTCAAAGACGCAAAATGTCATAACGGAGCACAATATGCCGCCAAGTGTCTCTTTTATAAATTTGATGCGAATTTTATGAGCTTCGTTAAAGCGATTGTCGAAAAAGAGCAAAAAAATAAGCTGGCAAAGCTGAAAAAGTCTAACGATAAGCGACAAAAGGACGAAAACAAAACAATTCGTTCCAATACTCAAGATGATATATTTGCCGAATTTGAAGTAGAAATGCTTCAAAGCAAAAATAAATCACAACTGCGAAAAAGCCAAGACAATGTTCTCCGTAAACATAAACGGGAAATAAAAAGAATAAATGAAATATATAAAGACAATCTGGTTAGAAAAGAAGATAGATACAATGAAATAGCAGCCCGCACTTTGCCAAGTATAGACCTAGAGCCCTTTCAAAAGAAAGTGAATGGTGAATGGGTATACGGATATAGAAATGGTGACAAAAAAGTTGTAATCCAACCGAAGTTTTTGAAAGCAGGAGAGTTTAGCGAAGGCCTAGCACCAGTGCGAACAAAAAGAGGCTATGGATATATTGATTTCAAAGGAAATTGGATTATTGCCCCTCAAAAAAACGTATGGGCAGCCTACTCCTTTTCAGAGGGTAAAGCCTTAGTCAAAATTGATTATAAAAGCTTAGAGTCGCTTCGCTGTGGACACCGCCCTTATCGCTACAAATCTTATTACATCAATAAAAAGGGCAAACGAATTTCCGAAGCGGTGTCAAAAAAAGGCGATAATTCAACTATCTGCCTTCAAAAGGAATACTAATAAATAAGGGGCTTGCCGAATTACTCCCCTGAATCGGCTAACTATCTGTGTCCATTGAAAAAAGCGAACCCTCTCGGATTCGCTTTTGAATATCTTGGTTAAGCTTCAATAATTTGCGGGTACAAGCTCGATAACTATGCGACACATGGACTAAATCGAAGGTCATGACGAATTGGTCAGCTAACTCGCCTAAAGAAAATGGGGAAACCAGCCAAATATAGTTTACTCAGAGCGCTTTGACCAAACAGCGCACCGGTTTTGAAGAGCAGCGACAACTCGGCGCCAGTCCACGCAGTATCATCCATCTGCTTCATAACTAAATATTAATAAATGGACGTAACCATCACACAAACAAAACTAAATCTATCTACCTGATAATTAATAATATTGTCACCATCGAAATGCGTATACCCTACGACTCAGTATCTTTTGATATTTGCTTGCCGAATGATACATTTAAACTTCAATTACAGCGCTTTATTCGCAAGATCGAACTCACAATGCAACTCGACTGAATATCAAAATTTTGCGCGACAGATGTCATCGAGATCGGAGAAAGTAAGATGAAAAAATTATTACTATTGGCTCTTACAATGCTTTTTTCCTTTTCCTTACTTGCATCAGACGAGTTGGAAGAGAAACCCACTCGTCACCTTCAAGCTGTAGATGTAAATTCCATGCAGCAAGCTAAAGAAATTTTCTTAGACAAAACAGTCGAAATGAGCAGTAAGAAAGAGCTAAGTCTAGAGGAAATATCTCAAATACATGTGATTACATATACCCTTGAGAAAAGCGTAGCGTATTTTGTAGAAAACCTGAGTGGACAACAGCAAGATCTAGCGAAGGAGATTGCAGCCGTTGTTGAAGATATCCATATTGCTTCAGAGAATAATCGACCGGAACAGCTCAATGTGCACATAGAGGAATACTTTCATCTAGTAGATAGATTCATATTTTGTTTTTAGGCGAATGCATAATAGCGCACCGACCAATATTCACAGCCATGACGCTTTTTGACAAACTTGTTTCTGGACATAAACGAGTTAGATTTTAAGATCTAGTTGAGCATGTTCAGATTACTATTTCAATGGGATAACTCAATTAGGATGTGTCCGGTTAAACTTGAGCAGAACACCAAAGCCAGATTTAAAATTCAGGATTAAATGAAAACTGCGCCATTTCCTTTTTTAGGGCGAAATAGTAAATGGGAATGCCAATCCACGAGTATGCAACCAAGCCAACCCATGCATAAGAAACGCTATTAGAAAGAGTTTCATAACCCATATCAGCCATAATTAAAGACAATAAATTAAACAGAACAAAGCCAGCAATCAAAACAAGGCTAGCTTTCAAGTTATTAAGCGCGGCAACTTTTACATTGAACCGCCACCATAAACCCATGAACATGTTTTTTCTCATTTTAATACTGCAAAATAGCTGTAACGCTTCTTTCGAGCTAGGGTTATGGGCAATTACAAATTTTGCATGGTACTCCGCTTCTTTTACATTACCCATCGCTAATTGCACTTCACCCATTAACAAGTTGGCATCTTGATCTTCTGCATTATAACCCAACGCCTCGGTTGCAAAGTATAATGCTTGCTTAGCGTCGCCTTTGCTTAAGTGATGGTCACCAAAAGCAACGATAACACCCAAATGAAGTGGATTTAATTTGGCAGCATTAGAAAGGCATTCGTGTGCGTCTTCCCACTGCTTTTGCATTTGATGGATGTGTGCTTTTAGCAAATGTGCTTCAACATTCTCTGGTTCAAGCCTTAAAGCTTCAGCGCAGTGCTCCATAGAAAGATTTGGTTTGTTTTTAAACAAATCAATTCGGGCGTAGACTAAATACAAGAAACTGGAGTTTGGGTCTAACTCCATAGCTATTTGCAATTCGTATTCGGCGGCATGCAACCTGCCCATGGAGAGCAAATTTGCCGCGAGAAGCGCGTGAGAAATAGGGCTGTTTGGATCGTTTGCAAGCAACTGTTTTAAAAGGTCTATGGCCATTTCATGTTGGCCAAAACGATAATGTCGCCAGGCCGATTCTAAACGGTAATCTTCCATTATCGGTTCGCCTGATTTTTAAGGTATTGGAATATAGCAAAAGGTGCCGATTGTAAAAATACAACCATATACAGCGTAAAGAAAAACACACCCATTCCCACTATTTGGCTGTATGGTCGTACGTTTTCGGTTGGAATATTCCAACCGCTAAGCTGGACTATTGAATCAACGAGCACTGGTATGAAAAACCAACAAATTGAACCGAGTATTGCAAAAACTAGTTCTTTTTTAATTGTGGGGCTGCCCAATAGAAAGCCGTTAACTAAAAGCCATACAAGAGGTATCCAAAAGCGACCTAAAAACGGAGGGTTCCAAATGAAAGGTAAAAATATGCCCACGAAAAGTATTATGGTCGGGTCTACAATTAAGCGATCTAACGCCCTAGTTTTGGGCTCATCAATAATTTGGTAAGTGGCCATAAATTATTTCCCGTGCGCTTTTAGAAAATCTAACACGTCATTATAGCGCCCGCCATCGTTGGCGTAGCGTGCATAATTTCTTACAGTGGTAAGCCACTCAGCTGTGGTTGGCCGGCTTTCTATTAATGCGTCTTTAAAATGGCGATCTTCAATATGAATGTCAACTTCACGGGTAATTGATTCATCAATGGCTTCGTCTACGGCCATTTCAACCAAATTGGCTAGATCGGCTCCAGAATAACCAGACGTTTGTGAAGCGAAGCGTGGATAGCTAATATCACCTTTCACTGGGCGCTCTTTCATGTGATGTTCAAGAATGGCGGCGCGCGCGTCTTTATCGGGTGGTGGAACAAAAAACATTCGGTCAAACCGGCCGGGTCGTAAAAAAGCGGGGTCAATTGCCCAGGGAACATTGGTGGACGCGAGCACCAACACGCCTTCGTTATTCTGAGAAAAACCATCCAACTCCGTTAAAAATTGGCTAATGATATTACTAGAAGAACTATTGCGAGTATGTTCGCGTTTACCAGCCAGAGCTTCAAGCTCGTCAAAAAAAAGTACGCTTGGAGTTTCAGCGCGGGCTTTTTCGAATATAGCATGTAGTTTTTGTTCAGACTCGCCAATGTACATATCCAACACATCTGATATTTCAATGTTAAAAAACGAAGCATTGCATTCACCTGCTGTGGCTCTAGCCAATAAGGTTTTACCGCACCCAGGCGGGCCAAACAATAGAACACCACCACCAACTTTCTTTTTGAACCGCTGGAACAAAGATGGTTTTTGCAGAGGAAGAATAATTTTTTTGCTAATCTGTTTCTTTATTTTGTGTAAACCGACTACGTCAGAAAAGTTTGTAGTGGCTTGACGATAGCGAGAAAGATCTGTCACGCTTTCAAAATCTACTTTTTCAACTACTCGTAACTTTACTGACTCTGTGCTCACTGAAAACAGTGAATCCAGTTCAGAAGTTCTGGGAATTAGATCATTATCAACAGCAGTTCTGTAAATATCTTTCGCTATATCTTCGTGTTGTAAGCGCAAGAATTCGGAAGCAAGAGTGGAAATGTTACTTGAATTTAATGCCGCAAGCGTGCCTGAGGTAAATGCATTTTCCCATTTTTCCATGTTTTCCTTACTGAATGGGCTCTCAACATATACTAAATAGACTAATGCTTGCTCTATATCGCCCTTATTTACTTGCGAAACACATATAACTTTCGCAAGTTCTGCAGAGGGTGCGGCTTTAAATGCAGCAAGTAAACCTTGTAATGCAGCGTCGTCCACAAGTTGTCTCCGTTATAATCTGGTTTATCAAGCAACGAGCGCCCGATTGTAAATAGAATCGACCATTCCAACAAATTAGGGGGCTAGGGACTTTCAATTTCAAACTCTTGCAACTCGAAACTTAACAATCTATGTCCGTTTTGGACAGCCCCCCTAGTCCCCGTCGAGGTTTATGTATAACAGCTTAGTCGTGCGCATGTGCATTTACGCATATTCTTAGATTGGAATCACTCTAGCATAAACTACTGTTTTTTCAATAACTAAAAGGAGTCTAGGAAATCAGTGGCGATTCAAAAATTCATTCTCTGTTCCACTGCATTGACTGTACATGGATCTGTTTTCGGTGCAAACCAAGGGGTAAAGTGGATCACTTTTGGATGCAAATTAACATAGGGGCTTTTGGTGCAGCTACAGCCTTTAGCCCTCTACAGACTGGACATATTTTTTCCTGAAACCCTATTGTAACAGGAATCCTTTCTCTTGAACCTTTCCAAGAACCCATATTAAGCTGATGAGGTAGAAATCTCTCACCATGCTCTTGATCGCATGAGCACATCATGACTTCATTGCAATCTTTACAGTGATACTTACGAATCAAATCATACTGATTTAAACAAGTTACATTTTCGTGAGCACAATTTTTCATGATTTATGCATCAACGACTCAAACACCGGCGCAGGCATCTGCGTCCGTGTGCTTTGATTTGTTAAGCATTTTCTCTTTACGAAGTTGCTCATTGACTAAAGATGGTAAAGCACCTTCTAAATAGCGATTTTCGTATAGAACCTCTTTGGATGGCGTCTTTAGTACTGCCTTAATCGTAACTTTACTTCGGGGGTTATCCTCATACTCAGCAATATAGTCAGCTTGCTCACCTGTTAAGTCATCTTCTACAAGAATTGCGTCATTAATAGAGAGGCCATGAAGATACCTGTCATGTAAGAACTCGTTGCACTTTGCAGACATGCCACCATAGTTAAATTCAATTGAAATTTGCTTAATCTCAATATCGAAGGGATTTAAGTTTACTCCCCTTAGCCAAAACTGGCTCTTTGGCAGATCATGCAGCCATAATTCAAATGGCTCATTTCGAGGACGAAGATCTATATTAATGTTTTTAAGAATATCTTCGTTTGATTTAAATACGCTAGCTAAGACTCCGTAAAGAGATGACGCTCTCTTTCTCAGAGATGAAAATTTCACTTTCTTTATTATTGTAATTAGGCCACCGACAACAACAATTCCAAGGCCACTAAAAATCCATTCTTTGTGATTCATTAATTCTTCAAACATCGTAATCCTATCTGTGTTCGGTATAGGTGCTTAACAGTTTACTAGTGTGACCTTGCAAGCTCTGCTACCTTACAAGGTAGGAGGTGCACTACGTACCGGAAAACCAGCAAGTATCAACAAAACGTCATCAAATCATATAGTAACAAGATCTGCAAGGAGCGAGATCAACATGATAAACTGACCACACCCAAGCTGAGACGTGTGATTGAAATAACAGACAATGACAGCGGTCAGCCTTGTCTTCACCGAATTGAGCTCTACAGAACAAACCGGATTGATTGCTACGATGTCGTCATCGTTAGTAAGTTATGGATAAAGAGGGTTGGCTGGAGCCGTATCCTTGCATCCATTAGAAAAGCTATGCCTCGCCTAGCTAGTTCATAACGCGAAAAGGGGCAAAAGTGAGTTGTAAAAAAAAGCGAACCATCTCTGGTTCGCTTTTTAACGTAATGCAGAATATTTCGTAATCTAGCCAGTCACAATCTTAATTACGGTCACAAACTTCATTAAAACAGTCACAAACTTAATTAACATTTATCAACTAAGCAGCAATTACTCGTAATCAGAAATCGGCACGCAACTACACATAAGGTTCCGATCCCCAAACACATCGTCAATGCGATTGACGGTTGGCCAGAATTTATTTTCTTTCACGGCTGTGGTTGGGAACACGGCGGTTTCACGGCTGTATGGGCGCTCTTCGAACGCAGGATCCATGATATCCGCCATGGTATGAGGTGCATTATGCAGCGGGTTGTTATCACTCGGCCAATCCCCTGCTTCCACTTGCGTAATTTCACCACGAATGGCAATCATAGCTTCAATGAAGCGGTCTAACTCCACTTTTGATTCCGACTCAGTCGGCTCAATCATTAAGGTGCCAGCAACAGGGAAACTCATCGTCGGTGCGTGGAAACCGTAATCGTTCAGTCGTTTCGCAATGTCCATTTCGGTGACACCCGAGCTTTCCTTGATTGGACGCAAATCAATAATACACTCATGGGCAACACGATCATTTCGACCCGTGTACAGCACAGGGTAATGATTACTGAGCTTTTTCATGATGTAGTTGGCATTTAACAATGCAACTTGAGTCGCTTGCGTAACCCCTTTGGTACCGAGCAATTTAATGTACATCCAGGTGATCGGCAAAATACTCGCACTACCATATGGTGCAGCTGACACTGCGCCATTATTATCACTTTCTCGGCCTGGCTTCACGAGCGTGTGCCCTGCCACAAATGGAGCGAGGTGAGACTTCACGCCAATCGGCCCCATGCCTGGACCACCACCACCATGAGGGATTGCAAAGGTTTTGTGGAGGTTCAAGTGCGATACATCCGCCCCAATAAAGCCCGGTGACGTGAGACCTACTTGCGCGTTCATGTTGGCACCATCTAAATAAACTTGCCCGCCGTGTTGATGCACGATATCGCAAATTTCAGAGACGGTTTCTTCATACACACCGTGTGTTGAAGGGTAGGTAATCATGATACAAGAGAGTTGATCTGCTACTTCAGCGGCTTTGGCTTTCAGATCATCAAGATCAACGTTGCCCTCTTTATCACAAGCAGTGACTACCACTTTCATCCCTGCGAGTTGAGCTGAGGCAGGGTTGGTGCCATGGGCCGATTGTGGAATGAGGCAGATATTACGGTGGGCTTCACCGCGAGACTCATGATACTTCTTAATCGCCAGCAACCCTGCGTACTCACCTTGAGCGCCTGAGTTTGGTTGAATACACACGGCGTCATAGCCTGTGATATCAACAAGATCTGTCGACAGCTCTTCGATTAACTGGGTATAGCCAGCGGCTTGCTCTAACGGACAGAAAGGATGCATGTTGGCAAACTGTGGCCAGCTGACCGGGATCATTTCGACAGCAGCATTCAGCTTCATGGTGCATGATCCCAGTGAGATCATCGAATGATTCAAGGCTAAATCTTTGTTTTCTAGGCGCTTAATATAGCGCATCATTTCTGTTTCGCTTTGGTAACGATTAAATGTTGGGTGGGTCAAAATTGCATCTTTGCGCACCAGCTCAGCAGGAATGGACTGGCGACTCGCCGCCACGACTTGCGCATCTAGCGCTGCAACCTCTTGACCATGATCGCAACCTAATACTGCATCAAATAGAGCTGTTAAATCTTCACGGGTTGTCGTTTCATCAAAGCTCACGCCAACGACACCATCATCGTCGTAACGCAAATTAATTTGCGCAGCTAAAGCGCGCGCCTGAATGGCGGCGACATCAACACCTTTGAACGAAACCGTATCAAACCATGTATCGTTCACAAGTTCGATGCCTTTGGCTTGTAGACCTGCGGCAAATAAATCGGCAAAACGATGGATACGCTCGGCAATTAATTTCAGCCCTTGTGGGCCATGGAATACCGCATAAAATGAGGCCATATTGGCCAGTAATACCTGCGCAGTACAAATATTCGAGTTAGCTTTTTCGCGACGAATATGTTGCTCACGGGTTTGCATTGCCATGCGCAAGGCTTGATTACCTCGGGTATCTTTTGATACACCAATGAGGCGACCCGGCATAGAGCGTTTATGGGCATCGCGCGCGACGAAAAACGCCGCATGTGGACCACCATATCCCATCGGCACGCCAAAGCGCTGGGCACTACCAAACACCACATCTGCGCCCATAGAACCAGGTGACTTCAACATCACTAGCGACATAATATCCGCAGCTACCGCAACCACGGCTTTTTTATCCTTCAATGCTGCAAATAGCTCGGTAAAGTCGGTGACTTGACCTTGCCGATTGGTATATTGAAATAGCGCACCAAACAGCTCGTAATTCACGGCTTCATTGGCAGGACCGACAACCACTTCAAAACCAAAACACTCTGCACGGGTTTTGACCACGTCTAAGGTTTGCGGGAACACATCATCTGCCACAAAGAAGATGTTGGCTTTTTTCGCTTTAGACACTCGCTTGGCAAGTGCCATGGCTTCCGCTGCTGCGGTGGCTTCATCAAGCAGTGATGCTGATGCGAGGTCAAGGCCGGTTAAGTCCATCGACACTTGCTGAAAGTTTAAAATCGCTTCAAGGCGACCTTGTGCAATTTCAGGCTGATACGGAGTGTAGGCCGTATACCAACCCGGATTTTCGAGCACGTTGCGCAAAATAACATTCGGAACTTCAGTGCCATAATAGCCCGTACCAATATAGCTCTTAAACACTTGGTTTTTAGCTGCAATATCTCGAATATAGGCCAATCCTTCGGACTCACTGTGGGAGTCACCGATTGACAGTTCCCGCTGCAAACGAATCGCCTCAGGGACAGTTTGTTGAGTCAGATCATCCAGTGATTCTGCGCCAATTTCATTGAGCATTGCTTGCTGCTCAGCGGCATCAGGGCCGATGTGACGGCGCAAGAAGAGTTCGTGTTGTTCGAGTTGGGTAAGCGTTTGTGTGGTCATGGTCAACCTAGTTCCGTTTTGGTGCCGATATGCAGATCCGCAGCGCAAATCACTCTCGCAGTTATCGGTCTCGTTATTGTGTCGTAATGGATGCAACAAAGACTCATAGAAAAGTCTGAGTTGGCAACATTATCAGCGTGCAAGCAAGCGTCGAATCATTCGAACTGATAATGCAACAAAGCCCCGCGATTAGGCTGGGGCTTTGCTAGTTTGCGTACTTATTCTTCGTCGATGACTTCTTGATAGCCTTCAGCATCGAGTAAGTTATCGAGCTCAGCTTCGTCAGTTGGCATGACGCGGAAGAACCAACCATCGCCATAGGCATCGCTGTTTACTAATTCTGGGGAATCTTCCAAAGATTCGTTCACGGCAACCACTTCACCCGTCAGTGGTGAGTAGATGTCTGACGCCGCTTTTACAGACTCGGCAACTGCACAGTCTTCACCTGAGTTTACGGTGTCGCCGACTTCTGGCAACTCAACAAATACCATATCGCCAAGTAGCTCTTGGGCGTGCTCTGAAATACCTACGGTGTAGCTACCATCTGACTCTTTACGAACCCACTCGTGAGAAGATGCATATTTGAGTTCACTTGGAATGTTGCTCATTGTTGTAATCCTTGTTCCTTAATTCACAATTGCGCTTCACTTGAGTTTGCCTCTCTGTGAAACGCCAAAATTCAATCAGTTAGAATGCTTGCTTACCATTACGCACAAAGCTAGGTGCGATTACTTTAACAGGTACGCGCTTCTTACGCATTTCGACTTCAGCCGTATCGCCAATGGTCTTAGGTACGCGCGCCATGGCGATAGAATAGCCCAAGGTTGGAGAAAAAGTACCGCTGGTGATCACGCCTTGGTGCTCTTGACCTTCGCTATCGGTGAAAAAGATTGCCATCCCATGACGTAACACACCTTTGGCTTCCATCACAAGGCCAACTAGTTTGTCGGTACCCTGCGCTTTAATAGTTTCAAGTGCTTGACGGCCATTAAAATTACGCTCACTCGGCTCCCATGCAATCGTCCAGCCCATGTTCGCAGCCAGTGGGTTCACGGCTTCATCCATATCTTGACCATAGAGGTTCATTCCCGCCTCAAGACGCAAGGTATCACGGGCTCCTAGACCACAAGGTTTTACGCCAGCCTCAAGCAATGCTTGCCATAACGCTGCGGCTTCGTCCTCAGGAACGATGATTTCATAACCAGCCTCACCGGTATAACCTGTGGTGGCAATAAACAGAGAACCCGCTTGCACACCAAAGAATGGCTTCATCTCTGCTACGGCTAGGTTTTGCGACGCATCAAATACTTGCGCCGCTTTAGCTTTGGCCTCGGGGCCTTGTACGGCAATCATTGCCAGCTCAGGTCGCTCGTTTATTTCGACGTCAAAGCCTTGGCTTTGATCATTGATCCAAGCCAGATCTTTAACTCGGGTCGCTGAGTTCACCACGATACGGTAATGGGTTTCAGTCAGGTAATAAGTAATTAAATCGTCAATCACACCACCATCGTGATTGAGCATGCCACCGTAAAGCGCTTTGCCTGCCACTTTTAATTTAGCAACATCGTTTGCGAGTAGCTTTTGCAAAAAGACTTTAGCATCACTGCCCGTCACGTCCACAACGGTCATATGAGACACATCAAACATACCCGCCGCTTGACGAACGGCATTATGCTCTTCAATTTGCGAGCCGTAATTCAGTGGCATATCCCAACCGTGAAAATCAACCATTTTCGCGTTTGATTCTAGGTGTTTGTCGTGCAGTACAGTCTTATTAGCCATTGTGATCTCTTTTTGGATTTTTGCTTTGGGCTATCACCATTAACTTTGCAGCCAACGGCACCAACCCCGTTGAATCACCAACTGCAAATCATGTCGTTTGCAAGGTATCAAACAGGGTTTGAATAATGCGCAAATTATACGCCGCACCAGCATCATGTATACAAAAATATTTTCTAATCAGAAACTTTTTTTACCATGTTTCCTAAAGTCAGATTAGAGGTAAACTTAATACAGCAAAAGGAACCTTGATAAATATCAGTGTATTAGGTAAGAGAGTTGTATTTTTACCGCACAAAAACACGATAAAGATCACGTTTTTCTATTATTGGGAATTCACTTTTCGCAGTTTAGGCCAGCTCAAGGGTAAAGCGAGGGACACAAAGTGGAGGGACCAAAAAAGCCCTAAGTCATCGGATCTAGGGCTTCAGGTTTGAACGTAAAAGTTCAGTGCTTATTCAGCGCAAATTGGGTCATGGCATCTCACCATTCAAAGCCATTATTTTGGGGTGGCGCGACACAACTCAGGCAAATTAAATTTGTTGCCCATGGCTTGCTGCAAAAATACTGACTTTAAGGGGGACACGTTATCAACAATATTTAGTCCAAAATCTCGCACCGCTTTTTTAATCGGGTTGTCTCCGGCAAACAATCGTTTAAAGCCTTCCATAGAAGCAATCATTTCCATCGCTTCGGCTTTACGCCAACGCTCTAATGAACGCAGTGCTTTGTAGTCACCAATATCTTTTCCACTGGCTTTTATCTCTGCTAAGGTTTGCACAATGCTTGCAGCATCTAAAAAGCCTAAGTTCACTCCTTGGCCTGCCAATGGGTGAATGGTATGCGCGGCATCACCTGCCAACACCAGACGGTGGCGAGCAAAATGGCGTGCAAAACGCATACGTAATGGGAATGCCTGCAGCTCGCTTTCAAGTTGACATAGACCAAGTCGACCATCAAAAGCTGCCGTTAGCGCACGCTCAAAGTTTTCACGACCACCGGCTTGCAACGCTTTGGCTTGCTCTGGCGGCACTGACCAAACAATTGAGCATAAGTTGTCTTCATAGAGTGGCAAAAATGCTAAGGGGCCATCTTTGAGGAAAACCTGTCGCGCCGTCTCTAAATGAGGCAGCTCGGTCCGAATTGTTGCCACGATGGCGTGATGACCATAATCCCAAAAGGTCAGTGGAATTTTGCTTTGCTGACGCACCCATGAATTGGCGCCGTCGGCAGCAACTACAAGTGCAGCACTTAGGTTTTCACCATTGTCGAGGGTTAGCCATGCTTCTCGCTCACCAATGGCCAACTTTTCTAAACGCTGGTTTTCAATGTGTTGAATGTTACTGAACTCAGATGCGCGCTGCGCGAGCGCATAGCTTATGGCTTGGTTTTCGATAATCGCACCTAAGTGGTGCTCGCCATGCTCACTTGCATCAAATGCTATTTTTCCTAGACCATCTTTATCCCACACCTGCATTTTGTCGTATGGGCACATACGACCTTCATCGAGGTATTGCCAAGCACCCAAATTATCTAGAAGCCTTTGACTCGCTTTGTTAATTGCACTGACTCGAAGCTTTGGTGCACCCGTTACCGCTTGGGTTTCGCCGGCATCAATCACCACCACGTTGAGATCTTTTTCAGCAAGACCAATGGCCGTTGCGAGACCCACCATACCGCCTCCAACAACGGCAACATCATAGGTTTGTGTGTGGTACATGCCCTTACTCCTCAATTCAATTGGATATGTTTTGGCTTTGGTTAGTCAATTTTGCCAGCTTAATATTGCAACCGTGTGCAACGACTCAAGATGCTTGTTGTAGAAATTAACGCAAACTATTTAGCGCGCCACCCCATGGCTTTTGCTGCCACCGGATGCTTGAACATAGGAAACCATGACAGTAGCCGCAGCCCTATATTCCGCCCCGCCACTAACGGCCAGTGTTGATTGGAAAATCCTCTCACTAAACTTTCAATATTGCGAATGGTGTCGGTCCGGTCTTGTTGCCTCGCATTCATATAGCCATGCGTGACGGCAACGCTGCCTAAATCGCTCTTGTCTCCATGTGTTTGCATCGTCTGCTCAATGACATCAATAAGCGACACAACGTCACGCAACCCAAGATTAAAGCCTTGCCCTGCAATTGGATGCAAAGTTTGCGCTGCATTCCCCACAAACACGCTTCGATGGTAAATCGGGCGTTGCATGTAACTGAGACTCAGTGGATAGCGGTGACGCTCACCGACATCAATAAAACGTCCAGCTCTTGTGCCAAACGCAGCCTGAAGGCGTGTTAAGAACTCAGCCTTTGGTGCGGCTTGCAATTGTTCGGCCTGCTCATCATCCAGTGCCCAAACAAGCGATAAACGTGGTTGCCCTTGGGTATCACTCATGGGCAATAGAGCAAGCGGCCCTGTTTCGGTAAATCGCTCCCAAGCCCAATGCTCGTGCGGTTTGTCAGTCACGATATTGGCAATAATGCCCTGCTGAGCAAAATGTTGCTGCGCTAAAGGCAAATCATAGGCTTGTCGAACTTTTGAGTTTAAGCCATCGGCTGCAACCACCAATTTAGCATCGATCCGCTCACCGGTATCTAGCGTTAAATGTTGCGCCTCAGTGCTTGCGGAAATCTGTTCAAGCTTGGCCGGGCAAAACAGCGACAATTTGGCTTGTGTATGCGCGGCATCAGTTTCACTCGCTTGCTGCAGTTGCTCAAAAAGCACCTGACCCACTCGTTCTAATTCCACAACTTGACCCATAGCACTGACATTGAACTGCTGGCTATTGAGTTCTGTCATTCCAAAATGACCACGATCAGAAATATGGATATCAGAGATGGGCGTGCCCAAATGCGCCAAGCTTTGCCACAGCCCTAGTGTTTTAAGCGACTCAACCGAGCCATGGGCGATTGCAATCGAGCGAGCATCAAAACCAGGATGTTTATTGGTCACCGTTTGCGCTTCAATCACGGCAATGTGTATTGGGCGAGGAAAGCGCTTCGCTGCATTAAGCAACCCTAAAGCCAGAGTTGCACCGGCCATGGCACCACCCACAATGGCAATATCCACAGGTATGGGTTGGTTTGCTTTAACGTTGACTTGATGCGTCGCGGATTCTGTTGATTGGGGCATGTCTCACTCTATCGCTTAGATCAAAACTTCAGCGGCAGCGCGATTGCGATCTCGTGATAAAGCACGACGCAAGCGCCTCCGCTTACGAACAAAATTAGTGAACGACCTTATGTTCTTCTTCATCAGACGTTGGTATTTCAGGCCCAAATTCTGAGTAACACAAAATAGCTGACATTCGTGCGAATTCGGTAAGCTCCATATAAGCTTGCTCAGACTCTTCATCATCACTGACATCAAACTCGACTTGGGCAATTTCTGCGAGATCTTTAATCACTTCTCGAACATCTGCTGATGCTTGGTTTAATTTAGGTTGAACGATCGCAACTCCCGTCAGAAATGACTGAACCCACAAAGATAACGCTTCAACTCGAGTACTCAGCGATTCTTCTTCCTCTGGCAGTAGTGGACTAAAGCCAAATTCGAACTCAGCAAGGCGCGTCACGGTATCTTGAAACAGTTCAACGGTTAATTGGTGCAGGCTCGATGGGAGTGGTTGTCCATCATTCATCAACTCAAGTAGCGGCTTAACCCACGCCTCTTTGCTTTGCTCAACGCCACCACAAATCAACCCGACTAAAGCGCCATGGACTTCAGATGGATGCTGGCCAATTTCAGCCGCTTTGAGCTCTTGACTCAGTTTTTCAAGACATAGTGAAGGAGGCGTTGCCATAGTAATTATCCAATTATCTGTTTAGATAGAGGCAATGCTAGCAGAGATAGCAGTGACCACCAAGCATATGCCAGCTTGAGCCAATAAAAATGCGTGTTGAAGCGCGGGGTTAGCGGATGTAGCACCTTGCTGAGTATTCCATCAACGATGGTTATGGATGCAGCAAACGACTCAAAGCTGAAGCAATTGCAACGCCGTTACCTTGCACTTTTCATATCTGCCCTATATAGTCCGGATCAACAGCTGATCAATAAGGATTTGTAGCGATTATGGGTAACAGTGCCATTGAAATTACCCTCATGGGGCGCACCTACTCGATTGCTTGTCCGGCAGGACGAGAAACCGCGTTGCGGGCCGTCGCCAAAAAGCTTGAAGACCAGCTCACGGGGTTAAAGGCAAAAACCAATAACCTTAGCCGCGAAGAAATTGCAATTATGGCCGCATTAAATATTGGCTATGAATTAATTGAAGAGCAGGCGAAAAATCAACAATATGCCAAGCAGGTTGATGAACGCATCCATCTGTTGCAGTCCACGATTGAGCACGCCTTAGTTGAGCGTTCCAATAACAAGGACTAAACTATAAATATACCCAGTGATTGGGTCTATTGGAAAAGAATTTGCTCCCTGGAATATGCGCCAGCAGGTAATGTCCCTGTGCCGATATTTACAAACCAAGGGTGACTGTTTTTACTAACATTGAGCATGCTCGGCTTGTACCGAGAAGCCTTAGGAAGTAAACATTTACCCGCCTTGAACCTACGGTTCAAGGGCTACACCCGCAGCGATATTTTGGGGAGCATTCCAATCAAACACTCATTACATTCCCAGCTTTGTGCACCAGATAAATGAGACAGCTAAAAGCCGACACGCTTATACGCAAGCAATGGGCTCAATGAAAACTCTGTGTTTAGAAAGCCTAAATTAACAACTCGGTGTGCCAGCAACACTTTGGCCACACAGGCTAATGCTACCGACGCGAGAGTCATACAAAATTCCCAATTGAACATTGGCTCGACCATTGACAGTGTCTCCGGCTTTTCGATAGACAAAACCACAAAGTCGCCCGCCCGTGTGCCGGTAGTACTCGTAGTCAGCGCCATCGTTATTGTTCGAAACCGTTGGCGCTTGTGTTAACAAGCTATTCCAAATGTCTCGGCAGCCATGAATGTTGTTTTCTCCTTGAACACCAATCCGATTGTTATTGAGCTGTCCGTTGGTCACATTCAACCCGATAGGATAGCCTTGGGCATTCATATCTAATGCATCCCCTTGACTCCCAACCAAATCTCTCACCTGTGCTCCACTCCCATCAATGTTCCATAGTGCTTGATGGGAGACGATCGAAGCTCGTAAAGCGGCCGCCGTGTTTTCAACACTGACTTGGTGGCTATCATCAGTAAAGTTAATAAATTTAGGTGTGACAATGACAGCAATAATCCCGAGGATTAAAACGACAATAACCAACTCAATCAGCGTAAAGCCATGAGCGGCGCTCGTTCTATATTGGGTCATAAAGCGTTGCATTTATTGGGTTCTCAACATTTTAGGTACAATATAAACATTATTTTATTATCCTATACCGTCCCCGAAACTTAGGCAAACTGGTGCGCGAAACAAGCCATTCAGGCTCGCAATCATTTCTGTTACAGGGTATTTTCGAGTGCAAGACAACGTTTAAGGTATTTACATGTCAGTTGATCGCCAACTTATTCGAAAACAAATCCGCCAAATCAGGCGTGCTCTATCGCCAGAGCAACAAAACCTTGCTGAACATCAAGCCACTGCGCATATGCTTTCAGTACTCAATACGCTCGGTCCGAAACGGGTTGCGATCTATTTAAGCCATGATGGCGAACTGAACACAAACAGCTTAATTGCAGCATTGTGGCAGCAAAATATTGAAGTCGTGTTACCGCGATTGCACCCGTTTAGTCAGGGCAACTTGCAGTTTTATCACTATCACCGAGAAACGCCAATGGTTGTCAATCCATATGGCATTGCTGAACCAAAATTGGATATTCAAACTTTACGAAGCACCGATTCAATTGACGTGATGATCACGCCATTGGTGGCTTTTGATCACCAAGGAAACCGCATGGGCATGGGAAAGGGGTTTTACGATCGCACTTTGGCACATCGACGTGTTAGCGCCAAAGGAGGGAAAACTCCTTTGGCGATTGGATTCGCACATACTTGCCAGCAGGTGCCTTCGCTCCCCTGTGAAGCTTGGGATATTCCTCTAGAGATGCTGATTACACCCGAGAAAATCTTTGATTTTAGCGCTTGTGTACAACACATTGAATGATTTTGAGCGCCAGCTCGGAGTAACTCATATCGGCGTACTTTGCCAACACACATATCCAATAAAAATTGAATAAACATATAGATATTTGGGTATTGCAGTGTTGATTATGCTGCAGATTGCCCTTTCAATTTTGCCACTCCAGACAAAATAGCGACTAAAATCGCCCCAGCGATAATGCCAACGACGGCATTGAGCAAAGTCGGCGTAATGGCGGCCAATACAGGACCAATCGCAGCAACATTGGCCACAGCAGCGGTGATATGTTCAATCTGCTCAGCCAACCAGTGGACACCATGGGTTAAAATCCCGCCACCGACCATAAACATTGCTGCCGTACCAATAATTGTGAGCCCTTTCATGAGGTAAGGAGCAGCATTCACGAGCATTAAACCGAGTTTTCTGGTCAACGCCTTAACACTGCCATTCCCTTGTCGCTGACTCATATACAAACCCAGATCGTCGAGTTTGACGATACCTGCCACCAGCCCGTAGACACCAACGGTCATTAAAATTGCTATCACTGATAATGTGGCCATTTGGGTTGTAAAATCTGCCTCTGCAACCACGCCGAGACTAATAGCAATAATTTCGGCTGACAGCACAAAATCGGTTCGAATCGCACCTTTTACTTTTTGTTGCTCATAAGCTTTGAGGTCATCAAGATCTTGCATGGCTTTCGCCGCAGCAGCTTCATCGCCCGCATTTTGTTGATGTTTACGATGGGTATAACTGTGATAAACCTTCTCAAACCCTTCAAAACACAAAAATAGTCCACCAAGCATCAACAGTGGTGTAACCAACCAAGGAACAAATGCACTAATCAATAAGGCAGCCGGCACGAGAATTAATTTGTTTCGAAACGATCCTTTGGCCACCGCCCATACAACCGGAAGTTCTCGCTCAGCAGCAACGCCCGTAACTTGCTGTGCATTTAAGGCTAGGTCATCCCCTAATACCCCTGCGGTCTTTTTCGCTGCAACCTTACTCATTACGGCAACGTCATCTAGAATGGTCGCTATATCATCGAGTAGCGTTAGCAAACTGGCACCGGCCATAAACTCTCCTTTGTTCCAATCAATTTATCCTTACTAAGTCACAACGGATACAACCACAATCATGACCTAATGCAGGAAGCCATTATTCACACATCATTGGCAACATCAAGGCTTTATGCGCTGATGCTATCGCAATGCCAGCAATGAGGGCTTGGTGTTCTTTCGGTTTGCCGATATCCTGTTTCGAACCGCAGTTTTTCAATGCCATTGCAGGTCCATCTATGCAAATGAATACCAGTATCGCGCGTCAAATTGTAGAGCGAGCCATGAAAATCATTAAATACTCTGTGAACGTCATGGATGAACACGGCCGAATTATTGGTTCTGGCGATCCATCACGATTGAATGAACGCCATGAAGGCGCGGTACTCGCCATAAATGATAATCGCGTTGTTGAAATTGATCAGGCAACTGCACAGCAGCTCAAAGGTGTACGCCCCGGTATTAATTTACCCATTGTTTATCAACAAAGCGTGATTGGTGTGGTTGGCGTTTCCGGCGACCCAGAGCGGGTTTATAACTATGGCGAGCTCGTTAAAATGACCGCGGAACTGATCGTCGAGCAAGCGGTTTTAATGAGCCAAGTTCAGTGGAATAAACGTCACCGTGAAGAACTCGTACAACAACTGATTAATGGATCAGAATTGAGTGATGCACAGCTGCTTTCCATCGCAGAGCGCTTAGCTTTGGATTTATCTCAACCCCGCATCGCCGCAATTTTAAAAGTCTACCCTAAAAAAGGGCAAGATTTGTCACCTGAGCATATGCAGCAACTTGTGCATTTGTTGGAATATCCAGAGCGAGATAATTTAGTCGGCGTTCCTTCGGTATCAATGAATGAAATTGTGGTGTTAAAACCCATTACTATGAATGCCGATGGATGGTCACGCAGCATTGAAGCCAAGCGCGTACAGAAACTGATGAAGCGTATTGCTGCAGATACGGACTTTAATATTAAAATTAGTTTGGGTGACTACTTCCCTACGTTGCAAGGATTGTCGCAATCTTATCGCTCTGCCAAAGCCACTATGGATGCAATTGCAACAGACAGCACCAACCATGTCGCGTTTTACCAAGACCATATATTGAGTGTATTGCTTAACGGGCTGGATACAGACCATTGGCGACAACAAGTTTTACAGCAACCACTGGTCGAGCTCAAAGCCAATGACAGTCATGGGTTGTTATTAAAAACACTGCAAACATTTTTCAAGCAAAATTGTGACCTTGCGCAAACCTGTAAAAAACTACATATCCATCGTAATACACTGAGATACAGACTTGAGCGAATTTCTGCCATCACGACATTAAATATCAGTGATTTAAATGATAAAACCCGTCTATACCTTGCCATTTTGAGTGAGTCAGAAAAGAAGCATTAATTGTGCATACGCACAAATACCTCGCTTTATTTATGTGATTTATTTGTTAATTCGCCTAAAGCTCATGCCACTTTAACCCCTTACAGTTGAGCCACCCTACATACTATGGAAAGCTCAAAAATGGTTGAAGTCTCTACACTTGGTGCCTTGGCTGCATTAGTCATTGCCATCACGCTCATTTTAAAACGTGTACCACCGGTTTATGGCATGCTCATTGGTGCTCTTATTGGTGGTATTGTTGGTGGTGTCTCTCTTACTGAAACCGTCAGCCTAATGATTGGTGGTGCCCAAGGGATTACCACCGCAGTTTTGCGAATTTTAGCTGCTGGTGTTCTTGCAGGTGTCTTAATTGAGTCCGGCGCTGCGACTTCTATCGCGGAGAACATCGTTAAGAAGGTGGGCGAAACGAGAGCCCTTTTAGCCCTTGCAGTCGCCACACTGATACTGACCGCCGTTGGCGTCTTTGTTGATGTTGCCGTTATCACGGTCTCTCCTATCGCTTTAGCAATTGCAAGGCGAGCTGATTTATCCAAAATGGCCATTTTGCTTGCCATGGTCGGTGGCGGTAAAGCCGGTAACGTCATGTCACCGAACCCAAATGCGATTGCCGCAGCAGATGCATTCGATGTACCACTCACCTCTGTTATGGCTGCAGGCATTATTCCAGGTCTTTGTGGTCTAGTATTTGCTTACTTTGTAGCCAAACGCCTGATCCACAAGGGAAGCAAGGTACAAGCGAATGAAATTGTAGCAGTAGACCATAGCAGACTGCCCTCATTTGGTGCGTCAATGGTCGCCCCCATGGTGGCAATCTCACTATTAGCACTACGTCCTATTGCTGGATTTAATATCGATCCGCTCATCGCTTTGCCACTAGGTGGCCTAATGGGTGCAGTTGCAATGGGTCGCTTTGGCGATGCAAATAAGTTTGCAGTTTCAGGTCTAGGACGCATGGCTCCCGTAGCGGTCATGCTACTGGGTACAGGTACTTTGGCAGGCATAATTGCGAACTCGGGTCTCAAAACAGGCCTCATTGATTTACTAACTGCGTCTGGCTTGCCATCATACTTGCTCGCTCCTATTTCGGGCGCAACGATGTCATTGGCAACCGCGTCAACAACAGCGGGAACAGCAGTCGCATCCAGTGTGTTTGGTTCAACAATCCTAGAGCTTGGTGTACCCGCTTTAGCAGGCGCCGCAATGATCCACTCCGGCGCGACGATTCTTGACCATATGCCTCATGGTAGTTTTTTCCATGCAACGGGTGGTGCCGTTTATATGGATATAAAAGAACGCTTGAAACTCGTGCCTTATGAGTCTGCTGTAGGCCTTTGTATCGCCGCAGTATCGACCCTAATATTCGGCGTATTCGGTCTATTTGTATAAAGAGGTCTCTATGAAAATTGTCATTGCCCCCGATTCATTCAAAGAAAGTTTAACGGCGCTAGAAGTTGCCAATGCTATTGAGGCTGGCTTTAAGCAAGTACTCCCATTTGCCGAATACCATAAAGTGCCGATGGCCGATGGTGGAGAAGGGACGGTGCAATCACTCGTTGATGCAACAGCAGGAACTGTGATTGAAAAAACCGTTACCGGGCCTCTGGGAGAGCCGGTCAAAGGCTTTTATGGACTGATGGGTGATGGCAAAACTGCGGTGATTGAAATGGCTGCGGCTTCTGGGCTGCACTATGTCCCAGTGGCGCAGCGTAACCCTCTACATACCACAAGCTATGGAACAGGCGAGCTGATCAAAGCCGCACTCGATTCCGGAGTTGAGCATATCATCATCGGGATTGGTGGCAGTGCCACAAACGATGCCGGAAATGGGATGGCTCAGGCGCTTGGTGTACGGTTTCTTGATGCCAACCAAAGCCCAATTGGGCCTACAGGGGGCGATCTAAAGGATCTGCACCACATCGATATCTCAGGCTTAGATCCTCGCCTTGCCCAAGTCAAACTGGAAGTGGCTTGCGATGTTGATAACCCACTGTGTGGTCCACGTGGTTCATCGCATATATTTGGCCCGCAAAAAGGGGCAACTCCAGCCATGATTGAAGCTCTCGACGGCTATTTATCCAACTATGCCGACATCGTTGAGAAGCAACTGGGCATCGCCGTAAAAGACATTCCTGGTTCTGGTGCGGCAGGAGGGCTTGGGGCGGCTTTACTTGGACTATTCAATGCAACACTAAGACCTGGCATCGAAATCGTCATGGATGCCATGCAACTTAACCAACTGGTTTCTGATGCTGACATTGTGATCACTGGTGAAGGTCGAATCGATAGCCAAACGGTTTTCGGAAAAACGCCGATTGGGGTCGCTCGCGCTGCAAAAGCTTTTGATATCCCAGTGATAGGGATTGCAGGTTGCCTTGCCGAAGACTGCCACGTGGTGTTTGAGCATGGGATCGACGCCGTATTTAGCGTAATCCCTCGCTCGGTGAGCTTAGCAGAAGCGATTGAAGACGCTGCGATTAATATTGAAAGTACCGCCCGCAGCATTGCAGCAACGCTAGGCTTAAAATTTCCAAACTAAATCGATATTTAGCGAAGCTTATTCAAGCTTCGCCTAACCGACTCATCTCGCTATAGGCTTTCGTTTTTAGGCAACGATTACCTCAATATGTAGCATGCCCAGCGTTTCGCTATTGTCGCTGGGCAGTTTTTTGATCCGCTTCATTGTCACCGAGACTCCGTATTCTCAGCACTTGTTCAGCGCAAATATATCGACAAATCTAAACTCACTCACCGCATAAAAAAGGCGTATAATGGCGGCAAAATTTTTCTTTAAACTTTAAATAGGGCTTGAACATGACTCAAGACGAAATGAAAAAAGCTGCTGGCTGGGCCGCGCTCGAATACGTTGAAAAAGACAGTATTGTGGGTGTTGGAACAGGCTCGACGGTCAACCACTTTATTGATGCGCTCGCCACCATGAAAGCAGATATTGAAGGCGCGGTCTCGAGCTCAGAAGCGTCAACTGAAAAAATGAAGTCTCTGGGGATCCCAGTGTTTGATTTAAATTCAGTCAACGAGTTATCAATATATGTTGATGGCGCCGATGAAATAAACGACCACATGGATATGATTAAAGGCGGTGGCGCTGCACTAACCCGTGAAAAAATTATTGCCGCTGTTGCTGATAAGTTTATCTGTATCGTGGATAACACCAAGCAGGTGGATATCTTAGGTGAGTTCCCGCTTCCAGTCGAAGTCATCCCGATGGCGCGATCGTACGTTGCCCGTGAACTGGTAAAACTGGGTGGTGACCCTGTTTATCGTGAAGGTGTAGTGACTGATAACGGCAATGTCATTTTGGATGTTTATAATCTCAAAATTATGAACCCCAAAGAGCTTGAAACTCAAATCAATGCCATTGTTGGTGTTGTGACAAACGGTTTATTTGCTAACCGTGGTGCAGATGTATTGCTTATGGGAACTCCCGACGGCGTGAAAAAGTCGTAATCCAATCAAAGCTACGTTTTGCGCTCATTGAGTGTCGACTGAAATAATCAGCCCAAATATTCTCGCGAATATTTGGGCTGTTTTGTTGACGAGTCACTGAGCATTCGAATCCAAACAGCATCAAGTCTATTAATGCTCTTCTTTATGCTTTTGATTCAACTGGATAACACGTCGATACGCAATACCAAGGAGCGATGCTTCTGGGTAACCGCCTTGCTCGTGCCAATCGCCCATTTCTTTACCCGTGAGTAATTCCATGGCCTCACTCACATGTTCAATAGCCCAGATATTAAACCAGCCTCGTTTGACTGCGGCGACAACTTCTTGCCGCAACATGAGGTTATGGACATTCGATTTTGGAATGATCACGCCTTGGCCTTTTTTAAATCCTTTAATGGCACACACGTCAAAGAAGCCTTCAATTTTTTCATTCACGCCGCCAATCGGTTGCGACTCACCAAACTGATTCATCGACCCGGTTATACCAATATCTTGCCGCAGCGGAACTTGAGAAAATGCGGACAAAATGGCACATAGCTCAGCCATGGATGCACTATC
Source organism: Shewanella gelidii (assembly GCF_014647855.1). Lineage (GTDB taxonomy): Bacteria > Pseudomonadota > Gammaproteobacteria > Enterobacterales > Shewanellaceae > Shewanella > Shewanella gelidii. Next base: position 794,013 of record NZ_BMPZ01000001.1, read on the forward strand.
ACCATCCACGCCACCATAGGATTGTTCAAACGTAAGGTAACTCGACAAGGGGATCGGAGCGCTTTTCGCGAGCACTGACTTTAAATAGGCCGTCAGAATCATCACGCCTTTTGAGTGAATACTTCCACCCAACTCTACCTGACGTTCAATATCAAATACCTCTCCTTTTCCATAAGCAGCCGTCGCTGTAATCCGGCTTGGGGCACCAAAGTGGTAATCCCCAGATGCGAGTACAGACAACGCATTAATTTGCCCAATAGCTTTACCTTGCACATCGATCAGCGTGGTACCGTTCATAAAGCTTTGCATCACAGTATCTTTGCCACGACTGAGGCGATGCTCTTGATGCATAAGTGCCTGCTCAACATGACTGGTGCGGATCATGGTCGCTTTGGCGCTTCGCGCACAATAGTTGGTTTCCCGCAATAAGTTGGCGATATCTGCCGAATGTAGCGATAGCTTGTTCTGATCATCAGCTCGCCGAGAGCTATATTCGATAATCCGGCCTATCGCTTTACGATCACAATGCAGCATATTGTTGTCATGGACGATACTCGCAATAAACTGAGCATAATGAACTTCAGATTCTGGCGTTCTGACCATAGTGTTTTCAAATTCAGCGGTCACACGAAAGAGTTCGGTGAACTCGGGGTCGTAGTGCTCTAAAAGACGGTAGGTTTCATGGTCGCCAAATAAAACGATTTTGACATCTAAAGGGATCGGCTCAGGATCCAGCGAAATCGTGCCCGATAGAGAGACTTCTCGTTCTAAAGAACTTAAATTCAAATTACGAGACCGCAGCGAACGCTTGATACCATCCCAAACATAGGGTTGTTCAAGCACTTTAACCGCATCCATCAATAACACGCCGCCATTCGCTTTGTGCAGACTACCAGGACGGATTAAGGAGAAGTCAGTAAATACCGTGCCCCGATAGGTTGCGTTTTCAACATAACCAAAAAGGGTGTGATAGTTCGGGCTCTCTTCCACTACAATTGGAAATTTATCATCCTGCTGACACACCAACACATTGACTTGGTAACGTCTTGGCATTTTTTTATCTAGGGCGGCGTACGATAAGGCAAGCTGCTCTTCACTGTCACCAATAAAGATATCGAGATTATCGAGAATATCTTTTTGCATCGCTTTGAGGTGCAAACGCACATCCTTATCATGGTGATACTTTTCAATCACTGGCTGAATGAAGTGAGTCAGAACCTCTTCAGCGACTTCCTCGTCGTGTTTTTGCTGCTTCGTAGAGAACTCTTCTTCCCACTCCGTCAGCTGCCGAACAGTACTTCTGAGCTTGACTTCAATCTCACCGATGTGGGTTTCAAATGCTTTGCGCTCTTCTTGGCTGAGGGCCGAAAAGGTTTCGTCGGTGTGCGGTTCTTCACCATTAAGGGCAAACAGCTGATACTCGCCTTGGGTGTTCAGGTTTAAACTGATGCCCTTGCTTTTGGCTTCATCAGTAAGCTCTTGCAGCACTGTTTCTTGGCGAACAGCCAGTTGCGTCTTGAGCTTTTCTGCACGGGTATAATACATCTCATTTTCAAAGGCTAAGGGGAAGGCTTTCACCAAGCGCCGCATGAGCTTTTCGATGTCTTTTTTGAATCCGTTCGCAGTGCCTGCAGGCAAGCGCAGTACTTTAGGGCTTCTTGTTTGTTCAAAGTCCACCACGTAACACCAATCATATAAGACGGTGCCGTTGTGGGGTGGCTCATGACGATTCAGATAACGTAACATCATGGTGCGCTTACCGAGGCCGTTTCGGCCAATCGCATAGATGTTATAACCCTTTTCTTTAATCGACATCGCAAACTCAACCGCATGTTGAGCGCGCTCTTGACCAACGATGTCATCTAGGGGAATTAAGTGCTTTGTCGAACTACATTTTGCTTCAAGCTGCTCGAGTGTCGCGGCTTGATAAAGATTTTCGCTGGCCAGTGGCTTTACGGGCATAGGCACCTCGCTTACTCTTGGGTCACTTACCCCATTATTAGCTGTTCAATAAGTATTTGTCTAACATCATTTTATTTAAAATAGTGTCTATTGTATCCGCGCTTAACATCGTGCTAATGTTTGAAGTTAAGCCATATCTCTGCCCTGCTTATTTTTACAGCATTTCATCGCTCCAGCGTGTTACGACGCCCCCTGAACACCTAAGATTCTAGTCCTTATCTCTTCAATTCAGTCAGCTATTGCTATGGCGTTGCCACCATGGCACTCAAACTAAAAACACAAGGCTAAAAGCAAAGCCGACCCAAATACTGCCCCCCCAAACACCGGCAGCCCAAGCAACGGCAAGCCCCCCAAACACTGGCAACCCAAGCACTGACAGCCCAAAGCATTGGCAGCCCAAAGCATTGGCAGCCCAAAGCATTGGCAGCCCAAAGCATTGGCAGCCCAAAGCCAAGATACGATCGATTGCGGGATAATTTAAGCACTTGCGGGTAGTTGTGCCCTTGGTCGGATTGCAAATTTGCCAACAGGATTCATACTTAAAATGTTAACTTTCAATATTGTGACCAAAAAGAAGGAATTGCCATGCAGTTTATGGAGTTAAAAATACCACCTGTGGCGCAAGCCATTATCGCCGCTCTGCTGATGTGGTTCATTTCAACCATTACGCCCAATGTGACTTTCTCCTACGGCTTTCGATATATAATGCTCATTGCTTGCACGGCGCTTGGTCTTGGTATCGGTATTGCCGGTGTGCAAACATTTCGCAGGGTAAAGACGACTGTCAACCCAATGCAAATTGGCGATGCGTCTGCTCTCGTCAACACTGGAATTTACCGTTATACCCGCAACCCCATGTATTTAGGACTAGCAATGGTTCTATTTGGCTTCGTTATATTGCTCGAAAATCCCTTAAACTTACTGACTTTAATACTGTTTACCTCGTATATGACTCGCTTTCAAATAGAGCCTGAGGAGCGCGTACTCACCGAGATATTTGGTAAAGCTTATCTTGAATACCAAAGCGCTGTACGCCGTTGGCTCTAAGGGCATTGCACGTGACACAAATCACTGTACATTTGACACTCAATGTCATTAAGACCAATTGACAAAACTGTCTTAATGACATCTTTCGTGAACGCTAAACCAACAATAATCAATTATATCAACCAGATATAAACTTGGCATAAATCCCGCAATTACGCCGTCATATATCAATTTGACCCTGCGTAAGAGGATTTATGAAAAGATACAAAATCACCGCAATTGCACTGCTAGTTGTGCTGATTGCTTCATTCACAGTACTGCTAAGTTTGGGGAGCGATATCTATCGTGAAAAACCCCCGATCCCCACGGCCTATGTGGATGTGAATGGCCAAACCGTTTATAGCAAAAACGATATTGAACAAGGCCAACTGGTTTGGCGCTCAATGGGTGGCCACCAGCTGGGCTCCATTTGGGGCCACGGTTCTTACGTTGCGCCCGATTGGACTGCGGACTGGTTACACCGTGAAGCACAAGCTTGGTTAGAGATTACAGCGCAGCAAAGATATAGCCAAAGTTTTGCCAGTCTCACGCCGGAAATTCAAGCAGGTTTAGAGCTCGCACTTCGTCAAGATGTCCGTCATAACACGGTAGTTGAGCAGCCTGATGGCATCACACTTGTCACTCTTTCTGATACCCGTATTGCCGCTATGGGTGTCGTGATGGATCACTACATTGCACTATTTGGTGATGACCCGAAAATGTCCTCACTGCGTGAACAATATGCAATGAAAGAAGGGACGATTCCGTCTTTAGATCGCCGTGAAAAACTAAACGCCTTTTTGTTCTGGGGGGCTTGGGCAGCTATTACTGAGCGACCTGGCTTAGACCACACTTACACCAATAACTGGCCATACGATCCGCAACTTGGCAACAACCCAACATCGAGTAATGTGGTTTGGTCGATTTTAAGCATTGTGGCCCTGATCGCCGGTATTGGTGCACTCGTGTGGTACCACGCGGCGGGCAAGCATGAACCTTTGCCTAAACCTGCGGACCAAGATCCTCTGTTTTTTAATAAGCCAACCCAATCTCAAAAAGCAGTTGGTAAGTATTTCCTTACGGCAATCGGCCTATTCTTGCTGCAAGTAGTGCTGGGCGGAATTACCGCGCATTATGCTGTCGAAGGACAAAACTTCTATGGCATCCCGCTTGCCGAAATCCTCCCGTACTCAGTGACAAGAACCTGGCATACTCAGCTCGCCGTTTTCTGGATCGCCACCGCCTGGCTCGGTACAGGTCTATACATTGCGCCCGCACTGTCTGGACATGAACCCAAATTCCAACGCCTTGGTGTAAACGTGCTTTGGGCTGCACTTGTCGTTATCGTTCTTGGCTCGATGGCTGGTGAATGGATTGGCGTTCAACAGTACTTTGACCTGGACATGAACTTCCTCTTTGGTCATCAAGGATATGAATACATTGACCTTGGCCGAGTTTGGCAAATATTACTGTTGGTTGGACTACTCATTTGGCTAGCCCTCGTGACTGCAGCCATAAAGCCTGCATTGAATAAGCAAGGTGAAATGACACCGGTGATTTGGGTGCTTTACGCTTCCTGTGTTGCAATTGGCCTATTCTATGGTGCAGGCCTATTCATGGGTAAGCACACCAACTTAGCGATTGCCGAATACTGGCGTTGGTGGGTTGTCCATTTGTGGGTGGAAGGCTTCTTTGAAACATTCGCAACATCTGTTATCGCACTGATGCTTGTTCGCCTAGGTCTTATCCGCGCTCGTAGCGCGAACTCTGCAGTGCTATTTGCAACCGTCATCTTCTTAACTGGTGGCCTGATTGGTACCTTGCATCACCTGTACTTCACAGGTACACCAACCTCAGTCATTGCTTGGGGTGCGATTTTCTCAGCACTAGAAGTTGTGCCATTAGCACTCATTGGGTTTGAGGCCGTTGAAAGCTACCGTATGCGTGCAGCTGCACCGTGGATGGCACGTTATAAATGGGCAATTATGTTCTTTGTCGCCACGGCTTTCTGGAACCTAGTTGGTGCAGGTGTTCTTGGTTTCCTCATCAACCCACCGATTGCTTTGTACTTCATACAAGGTCTAAACACCACCGCGACACATGGTCATGCTGCCTTTATGGGTGTATATGGCATGCTGGGAATTGGTCTGATGCTCTTCTGTTTGCGTGGATTAACAGGCAATATGCAGTGGAACGATAAGTACCTTAAAGGCGCATTCTGGTCACTGAATATAGGCCTCGCGGGAATGGTGTTTATGTCACTGCTTCCTGTGGGACTCATTCAATTCTTTGCAGTTCTTGAAAACGGTTACTGGTATGGCCGCTCGGCCGAGGTGATTCATAGTTCACTTGTTGAGACCTTCGTCTGGTTGCGAGTACCTGGTGATGTGTTGTTCGGCTTTGGTGGGCTACTTCTTGGCGCATTCCTGTTCGACCTTATCCGTAAAGCCCTCGCAGGAAAGTCTTCACCGAACTTAGAGGAGGGCATCACCAGCAACGCTTAATCCACGCTTTCATTAGCGTACACTCTCTCATCTCTTTTTGTTCGACATTTGAACACTTCAGGGCCGCGATGCGGCCCTTTTTTTAGTTCAGAACGACAGGAACACCGACTTCAAACCGCCGGATTTCAATCAACAACGCACCTCGTTATTCTCCTACCGCAGGTCTAACCTATAACGCATCACCTGCCTGCTGAATTACAAATGGAGATTCAGGCTCGGTTGCACTAATGAGATTTTCCACTTTCTGAATGGCTTCTAACGAAGCGGCATCTGCGCGATATGACAAATATACAGGCCTTAACCACGATTCTTGTTCTAAAACGATATATAGCTGTTGTGATTCGATAAACGGTGCCACAACAGTTTTAGGTAAATAAGCCGCACCGCCCTTTTCTAAGATAAAGTTGAGTGCTATTTGTCCATTGGACGTCCGTAGATACGGCGGCGGCATTTTGCTATGTCGCTCAGCATGCTCAGAAGCAAAACGAGTTCCCCAATCAACATAAACATAACCAGAGCTCATCGCTTCCAATGCAGATTTTGGTGTTGAACACACCATAATTAATTCAAGCTCAGCGACTTGATGACAAACCAGCTCATCTGATTTCATCGGATCAAACGTTAAGCCGATATCGAGCGTACGCTCAATCTGAGCGCGACTAATCTGCTCTTGACTCAAGATCTCTGCTCGAAACGAATATCCGCTAAAATCATCTGTCACCACGCTCAGCCAATGCTGCAAAAAAGCATCCCAGATATTGGGAGTTCCAGCAATTGTGAGTTGAACGGCATAGTCTTTTGTCAACAACAACTCCGCTTGGGCTTGAGACAAAGTTCGCACCATATTTTCAGCGTAAGGCACGAGGCGCTCTCCGGCACTGGTTAACCTGATAGCATTGCGATCACGCACAAAAAGCGATGTATCAAAAAAGGATTCTAATTGCTTAATCCGCGCGCTCACAGCGGCCTGCGTAATATAGAGATTGTCTGCTGTACGTCCAAAATGCTTCTCTCGAGCAACCTCCAGAAAAGTTCTAAATACTTTTACGTCCATATCCCCTCCCCGACATCTGGCTGCAGACTAACAAACAAGCTTTGTTGTGACGATAGAAATTTTTAGTTTTCATTTCCTGCGTTTTAAAACTACCTTTCGCGCTAAAGGCTGCCCCTGCAACAAGCCAGTATTGGCTTAAAGAATCGACGTGATTTTTTTAAACATAGTGACAATGAATCTTGAGGATATTTAGCCATGACACCTTCAACATTTTCGACAGGTTCAACCCCTTTCTATGACGATGTGAATTTCCCTCGCGGTTTCAACCGGTCGGGTGATTTTTCATGTCGAGAGGCACAAATGCTCCATCAATACGGCAATACAATGAGAGCGTTGGCAGAAGGATTTTTGATGCCCATCAATACAGAAGAAGCACGCTTTGTTGAGGTTATTCAGGGCGCTAAGGAAGCAAAAACACCCTATGAAAGAGTGTGGATGAAGTACATCACACTCACCCAAACACCCAAACTATTTTTCTCCCTTGCTGGCGGGAGAAAAACCACCCAGCCGTCCATACCAGAAGCTGCTAGCGATTAGAGCTCGTAATGAATCTTTATCATGCAAGTCAACACACAAGGCCAAAGACAATGCGTATCGCCATTTTATCTAGAAACGAAAACCTCTATTCCACCCGTCGCCTTAAAGAAGCGGGAGAAGCCCGCGGCCATCAGGTCGATATTATTGATACCTTGCATTGTTATATGGATATTACGAGTAGCAACCCCACAGTACGTTATCATGGCGAAGTTTTACCCCGCTATGACGCGGTGATCCCACGAATCGGCGCATCCATTACCTTTTACGGTACAGCTGTAGTTCGTCAGTTTGAAATGATGGGCACTTTTTGTGTCAATGAATCGGTTGCAATTAGCCGCTCGCGAGACAAGTTACGTTCTTTACAGCTCCTGTCACGTAAAGGCATTGGACTACCAAGAACTGGATTTGCGAGTAAGCCAGACAAAATCCAAGATTTAATCAAAAATGTGGGAGGAGCCCCCTTAGTGATTAAATTGCTCGAAGGGACGCAGGGTATTGGTGTGGTTTTAGCAGAAACCAACAAAGCAGCAGAGAGTGTTATTGAGGCTTTCATGGGGCTCAAAGCAAACATTCTCGTACAAGAATTTATCAAAGAAGCGGGTGGCGCTGATATTCGCTGCTTCGTGGTGGGTGATAAGGTCGTAGCCGCCATGAAACGCCAAGCAGCTGAGGGAGAGTTCCGTTCAAACCTTCATCGTGGTGGCGCCGCACAGTTGGTTCGATTGTCCAAAGAAGAGCGCGCAACTGCTGTGAATGCAGCCAAAGCGATGGGCCTTAATCTATGTGGCGTCGATATCTTGCAATCAAACCATGGCCCTGTGGTCATGGAGGTCAACTCATCGCCGGGACTAGAAGGAATTGAAATCGCGACTAAGAAAGATGTTGCAGACTTAGTGTTTCAATTTATTGAAAAAAATGCCAAACCCAATGCCAACAGAACCCGAGGCAAAGGTTAATGAAAAATGTTATCACCATCGGGGGTCTGCAAATCAGGCTGGGGGAAAGTGTTCAGCTAAAGCTGCCTGTTGCGAAACTGTATACAGATACACAGATGTCGATCCCAGTGCAGATCATCCGAGCCAAAAAGCCAGGGCCAACACTGTTCATCAGTGCTGCTGTGCACGGTGATGAACTCAATGGCATTGAAATTACTCGAAGACTGATTCAGCAACACTTAAAACTGAGTTGCGGCAGCCTTATTTTAGTACCCATGGTGAATGTCTATGGTGTGTTAAATCAAAGTCGGTATATGCACGATCGACGCGATCTAAACCGTTGCTTTCCGGGATCTGAACAAGGAAATCCGGCAGGAAGATTAGCGCATATCTTTCTCAGTGAGATAGTTAAACACTGTGACTACGGCATCGACTTACATACAGGCGCCATTCACCGCTCAAATTTGCCACAAATTCGAGCGAACTTGGATGACTTAGAAACCCTGACACTCGCACAGGCCTTTGGCGTTCCAGTGTTGCTCAATTCAAATGTTCGCGACGGCTCACTGCGAGAGGCTGCGGTAAACAATGGTGCTAAAGTTTTGCTTTATGAAGCAGGACAAGCGCTCCGGTTTGATGAGCTATCGATTCAAACTGGCGTGAAGGGAATTCTGAATGTGATGTCCGCATTAAAGATGATCCGCAAGCGCAGTAACAGAAGAAAAATTGAGCCCTTTGTTGCCAATCGCAGCGATTGGTGCCGAGCGCCAGCAAGTGGCTTTGTCAGGGCGTTTGTCGAACTCGGAGCTCAGGTTGAGAAAGGAGCTGTACTCGCTGAAATTAATAGCCCGCTTGGCGCCTTAATAAGCCAAGTTATTTCCTCTCGCGCTGGCATTGTCATTGGCAAACAAAACATCCCACTGGTACAAGAAGGTGATGCTATGTTTCATATTGCATTTTTTGGTGAGGACGATGATGAAGTTGCTGAACACATTGAAAATATGCAAGAGCAGTTACAACCCTTAGCTTCTTCAGTCATCGCCATTTAGCCGGTGAACCAAAGCCATACACGAGCAGACATAGAAAATAGAGAGCAACGATGAACAGAATGATTATTGGCAACCTAGAAACCTGCCACCTCCCCGATCTAGGCATAAGCGACCTGCATGTACGCATCGATACTGGCGCGCAAACCTCCGCTTTGCACGTCGATAACTTAAAGCAGGTCAAGGTCAATGGTAAGCCCTATGTCGAATTCGATTTGCACCCAGACGTTTATAACTTGGCTGAAATCGTACACTGCCGAGCGCCGTTGCACGACTCTCGACGGATAAAATCATCAAACGGGGAAGTTGAGCAACGATGCGTGATTAAAACCAATATCCAGTTAGGTGAACAACTCTGGCCTATCGAAATCACCTTGAGCAATCGGCAGGATATGACCTACTTGATGTTATTAGGCCGCCAAGCCATGGGAGAACGGGTATATGTTGACCCTGCATCCACCTACATAGTCAGCTCTTTTATCGAGTAATCAGAGCGCATTTTTCGGCAAGTTGCAACGGGCACAACTTAGATATTGCTTGCTGTATTTAGAGGCCATGTAACATCAAAGCCATTGACTTATTTTAGCTTTGTTCGGACATAGGTTGAGGAAAAAACATGATCATTAATGACAATATGCACACTCAAACCGAACTTCTCTCTCGAGTGATGGCGGTTTTCTCAACAGATGACTTCACAGATACGGCAGCACTTGCGTTCATTGTTGAGTCCAGTGATGCCGACATTGCGCACCTCATCGAGTCCGTTAACGAGCAATATCGCTACGCAATCTGGAATGAAACCCCTTGCGAACGCTATTGGTCCATCTTACACCTGTTGCACTATGAAACCGCCAAACACGTCATCGGTTTTTTATCACAACCTCAACTAAGGTCACTACTTGCAGAGGCGAATGAGAAGGACATCATCACCTATGCTGAGGCATTACCTGCCGATAGCGTTGAGGATTTCTTAGAACAACTTGAAACACAAGCGACTGAACAATTACAACAAGCATTAAGCTATCAGGACGAAGAAGTTGGGCGATACACGAATTACAACATCATCAAATCGCGCCCTTCAACTACGGCAGGCAGGATTGTCGGACGAATGGCGGCGAAGCCAGACATTCAATACAACGGCATTTATGTCACTAGCGTGCAAAAAGAATTTTTAGGCTACTGCACTATTGAACAGGTCCTTCGTTGTGCGCCTGACACCCCGTTAGCCGATTTGATGGTGATGCTCGACGTTGTAGATCATCAAGTAGACATGACAACTGCCGCACAATCCGTCAATCCAATTGAAGGCGTAGCATGGGTACCCGTACAAAAAGATGGTCAGATCATAGGTGCCATCGCAACATCGCTTTTAATGCAGCGATTAAAAGAAAAAAGCCTAGAGATTTTGGCTTCAGATACCGCACAAAATGAAGAAGACCTTTTCACACCGGTGCCAATCGCCGCCAAAATGCGCGCAATATGGCTCACTGCAAATTTGCTGACCGCTTTTTTAGCATCGTGGGTAATCGGCTGGTTTGGAGACGCATTACAGCAGGTAGTCGCGCTCGCTATTTTAATGCCTGTTGTCGCAAGCATGGGCGGAATCGCCGGTAGCCAAACCCTCGCAGTATCTTTACGCGGAATGGCCTTAAACCATTTAAGTCGCAGTAATTTAAATTTGCTGTTGGATAAGGAAATAAAAATTGCGGCACTGAACGGTTTGCTTTTAGGGCTGGTCATTAGCGTCGTCGTTAGCTGGTGGTTTGATTCAAGCGTCCTTGGGGGGATTATCTTTGTCGCCATTGTCTGCAACAGCTTAGCTGCGGCTTCATCAGGCACGCTCATCCCCTTTATTTTAAAACATTTAAATATCGATCCCGCCGTTGCTGGCTCGGTCATTTTGACAACGGTAACGGACATTGTGGGTTTTTTAATATTTTTAGGTCTCGGCAGTTTGTTATTAATGCAATAGGCGTAAAACGCGTTTTTTTCACTCTTGAATTTTGAATACAATCTAGTAAAGACACCTCGACACATTCACCTCTTTTTTTGTTCTACATTTGAACACTTCAGGGCCGCGATGCGGCGCTTTTTTTATTGAATAAAAATCTATTCTGCGCAGCGCAACATTGTCACGATGACTCTGCTAAAATACAGTCAATATGACAATTGCCCGCTTGGATTGAATCGACACAGACTCGTGTGGATAGCAACTTCAGCACACTAGGGATTTACGATGGCTCTTAATCAAATCGACTTAACCCATATCGCGCTCGATATTACTTCAGGCATTTCCACCCAAGATCGATTTACACGTCTCTTAGATAAAGTAAGACAAACACTCCATTGCGATGCGGCAGCACTACTGGCATTTCGAGGACAACAATTCACGCCGCTAGCCATTGATGGTTTAAGTGAAGATGTTTTAGGTCGACGCTTTATCATTTCGGAGCACCCGCGGCTTGAAGCCATTGCTCGTGCTGGTGATATTGTTCGATTTCCTGCCGAAAGCGATTTAGCCGATCCTTACGATGGCTTAATTCCCAATCAAGGGGATGAACTTAAAGTTCATGCATGCATTGGCTTACCGCTTTTTGCTGATCAAAAACTTATAGGCGCACTGACGATCGATGCGTTTGATCCGGAAAGATTTGATAATTTCAGCAATGACGAACTCAGAAGCTTTAGTGCGATTGCCGCCGCTTCTCTCAACAACGCTTTGTTAATCGATAAACTTGAAAAAGCGGCTTTACAATCCCAGTCTTCAATCGATGACACCCCGACCCAAGATGTAAATACAAGAGTTGAATTGATTGGTCAGTCGCAATCAATGTTACATCTCAATCGTGAAATTGAAGTCGTCGCCAACAGCGAGCTCAATGCTCTCATACTAGGGGAAACAGGGACAGGTAAAGAGCTGGTTGCATCTTTAATCCATCAAGGTTCGCCTAGAGCCAAACATGCGTTGGTTTACCTCAACTGCGCAGCATTACCCGAATCAGTGGCTGAAAGTGAACTATTTGGCCATGTAAAAGGTGCATTTACCGGCGCCATCAGTCACCGCGAAGGTAAGTTTGAGAAAGCGGATGGTGGCACGCTATTTTTGGATGAAATCGGCGAGTTGCCACTCACACTGCAATCAAAACTACTCAGGGTTCTGCAATACGGTGATTTACAAAAAGTAGGTGATGATCGCAGCCGTAAAGTCGATGTGCGAATCATTGCGGCAACCAATAAAGATCTCAAAGCAGAAGTGCTTGCGGGAAGTTTCCGCGCAGATTTATACCATCGCCTGAGCGTATTTCCACTGGTCGTGCCGCCATTACGGGAACGAGAAAGTGATATTACATTGCTTGCGGGTTTCTTTGTTGAACGTTGCCGACAGAAGCTAGGCCTCGAAACCCTCAGTTTAAGCCAAAGCTGCCTGAAAAAACTCAATCAACACCCTTGGCCGGGCAATGTTCGAGAGCTTGAACATGCAATTCATCGCGCCGCGGTGCTGGCTAGAGCGAGCTCAGGCAATCAAGCGTGCTTGATTAAAACAGAGCACTTTGATCTCAGTGGCGAGCACCAAACGCTAACCACCAACAAACCACAAGATAGTAAAACAGCATTGAGTGGCAGTCAGATTAAGGCCACAAGCCGGATTGTCACTGATCTCAGCTTGCGAGAAGCAATAGATGAATTTCAAACTGATTACATTCGTCAATCGTTAGAAAGCCACGACGGCAACTGGGCAGCAACCGCTCGCGCTCTACAACTCGACTCTGGGAATTTACACCGATTAGCCAAACGTTTAGGCCTGAAATGACGCGGACTTAAATAAAAAGCCCCATACCTGTGGTATGGGGCACTACGATGAAACTTATATTACCGAACAATACGATCATCAATGGCAAAGGCTTTCGCATTACGAAATGACTTGCTGTCGACCCGGCACTCAATCACTTTTTTGACATGAAATGCTTGATTACTATTTGGCTCTTCAAGCCGTTTAGCTACAAGGCGGTTCATCTCTTTCGCCTTTTCACTTTTTTTCCAATCAAACAACATAATTTTAGGGCCAATGGTCGTATCCAAATAGCATTTGAAATCACTTCGCTCATTCGGGTTGGCCGCCATCGCTGTCACACTGAAGCTCACAGCAATTCCAAAGAATATCGTCCTTACCATAAAAATATTTCCTTAAAATCAATCGTTCAATATGTGTTCTGTCGCCATATTACTCAGCAATATGGTAATAAATTTTATTAACACCTACCCCACCGCCAAGGCACTTATGGTCGTCGGGATCACAGCCATCATCAGGGACAGGTTTGATTTTACGAACATCATCTGGCATAGCCGAAAAGTACATCGCGCCATTAGAGTCTGGATCTGAAAAGAAAATTGTCGGCGTGTCAGGAATATTTGGCCCGGTCTCTACATACTCTTGCTCATAGATGCGAAAACCTCGATGAAGACCATAGCTGTGTAAGCGCCCGCCGCCAGGCTTCAAGCAGCTATTAATAATTTCCTCTGTTCCAGGCACAAATGATGTAAAGTGCACTTTGCCACTAACGATGATTGCTGCAGATAGGCTTTTTTGTCCTGATTCCGCAAAGCTATAAAACCAGCCTCTCTTGGTTCCAAATGCAATTTTCGCCTGTTGATCATTCATTGGTGGTGTCGTCACGTCATCCAGATTACTTTTTTGTAATGGAGCAGGAATTTCCTCACCTGATTTTCCGGTGAAGGAACGAGACGTTACATTGCGATCTTGTAGCATATAAAAATGGTCTTGCCTTTTAATTCCTGTTGGATGTGGACGGTTTCCACTACCAATAGCAACTGCATCGTAAGGGACATTTTGTGAGGTTACCGTCGTTGTACTTTCACCATCCACGGTCACCGTGACTTCAGAAGAAATACTCATGATCGTTTGCGCCACAGCTGGCTCAGCAAAAAACCGGCGATCGTCCGCCAGAGAACTCCCACCTAACTGCGCAAATTTAAAACTCGTCCACGGCTTGGTCGCATCGTTAACATAACCGCTCGGCATATCAAGTCGCCAAACATTGGCACCGGTGTCAGATGCATAAATACGATCACTTAAACCATCGCTATCACTATCTAAAACGGCGACAGAATTCGGAATGCTGTCGGTTATTCCTGCCATTTTCGTATAAATGCCTGAAGAGCCGGCACCGAATTGATGAACCAGAGCGCCGGTTTCGGCATCTAAAATAAAGACGCCACGACCTTTGCTGTCATCACTTCCTAGTCCTTCACTATCTTTACTCGCGGGTTGATAACCAGCACCAAATATAAGCACTGGAGAAGCATTGCCTACACTCGTATTACCTACAGGCCAACCTGGAATTTTGGTTACGACAGGTTCAGACCAGCTTTGGCCCATTTCACTCATGCCTGTACTTTCAGCACTTTTACGCCACATGAGCTTGGGCGCATCAGGGTCTGTGATATCAAATGCATAGTATGCGCTACCACCTCGACGCATGCCGATAAACACCCACGCTTTCTCTACACCTCCAGCGCCTGACTTCACATAGGCAACGGGTGATGAGTCAAGTCCATAGACCGAATGCACTCCAGAGCGAATGTTTTCCATGAGAGGTCTAACATTAGGCAATAGTTCATAGGGCATGATGGCCCAATTCTCTTCAATTTGATTGCTGCTCGCTTTATCCTGGAACATATGTAAAAAGCCGTGATTGGTTCCAATCAGAATACGGATATCAGGTTCGGTTTTCGTACCATAGTTAATTGCAAGCGGCTTGGAATGTAACGGATCACCCATAATATTAAGACGCATTGAGCCATCGCCTTTCTCGATATCCTGACCCGCGATCCAATCAAAAGCATCTTCCAAGGTGGCTGTATCAAGTCCCATATGCCCGCCCAGCAAGTTTTGGCTACCGGCTTTTGATTGCGCGTTAGCTAGTGTCAAAGAAGTGAGCCCACCACTTGACCCAATATCACTGTAAAGGACTCTGGCTTCACCACGAGTTCGCATCGCATGAGCTGCGCCGCCTTGGTTCACCCGAGGGCCATCACCACTCTTTTTCCCCGTCGCAGCATCTGTCGTACACAACGCGCTTGGCGTCCAATACGAACAAGCGCCAGACAGTATATTTCCTTTCTTATCAAGCGCCGGATCGCCATCTCTATCTAAGAGTTCACCATCATTATTAATTTTAAATTTTTTGAGGTTACCAGACCAACTCGGACCTGGGTCAGGCAAAAACATACCGTAATAAACGGAATCAAAAGAACGGGTGCGGTCAAAGTTATTGCTGGCAATTGAGGGAGAAGTAAAACTACTATCTACATCATTAATATCGATCACAATTTGCTGTAATGCACTTTGTAGCTCTCTAGGATCATTCGCCGTAAAATACTTACCCCCACCATGCTCGGCCGTCATACTTAGCACTTCTTTAGCATCGTCTGCGCCGGCACTAAAGCCAATGGTATAGGTTTTGACGTTCTGCTGGTTGTCAGTATCAGTTGGATATACGTCAAAAGACTCATGATTCATGATTCGTGCAAGCGCAGGCATAGGGTTATCGTTTTCACCAGGTACAGTAGCCAGCAATGAAGAGTCGTAGTAAGGCAAGCTGGGTACCACATTGAGTGCTTCTTCATCGTTTGTAGGCTTGCCATCCGTAATGACGATGATATTTGCTTCATGCAAACATTTGCTTTCCGCAAATGGCGATATATATCTTTCACCACCATCAACAATGCTAACAGCTGTATCATCAGCGTCAGGGGACACCCTTTCATGTTCATATAAATATTTGGGCTGCTTACCAGCAAAATACAAATAGCCTTCATACAAAGACTCACACAATGGCGTCGCACCTTCAGCGACTAAGTCATCAATTAGTTCAAGTAGCGCCCGTCGATTATCCGGATTTGCCACATTTACTTTCGAAACAATACGGCCACCATGCCTCTCGGTTATATGGCCGCCATAGTTACTATCCCACCATCGATTTAAATTGAATGCCATCAGGCCAAAATCAACGTTCGGTGTGGAGAGAATTGTCTCCGTCATCACCTGCTTTGCAATATCCATCCGAGACTTGGACACTTTATTGTCAGTATCTGCCTCATGGTAAGCGGTAACATAGCCTTCCGTATAAACGGTAACGGCTTCACCAATACCAAATTGCGTCAGCTTAGCCTTATCGAGCGCAGCGTCACGATCACTTTCATCTGCACCGCTACTTATTGATGTATAAGGCTCTGGCGCCGATTCATTGCCTAACCCATCAATAGGAAAACCATCAGGTATGCCCGTATTCGTTCCGACAATTTTGCCATTGCCGTACATCAAGTGTTCTGTAGACTTAAAATCTTCATAACAATCGATATATTTCACACCATTGCGGTTGCCTTTCGGTAGCTCTTGCCAAGAGCCGTCGCCATCCGTAAAAGCATAGTGACGGAAAAAACCACCAAATATGCCATAAGATTTCAAAAAGCTTTTAGAGGTTTCGCAGCCGTTAAATTTGTATTTAAAAAACTGTTGGCTATCTAGCGTCGGTACAGGGTCACCACTAAAACTATAATAAAGCTTGACCTGCCCTCTAACATCAGAGCCATTCGATTTAAGGTCGACACTGTTATCATAAAAAGGAAAGACATCTTGTGTGGTCGTCATTGAACCTGACGTATCAAAAATAACTAAAACTTTAGGTCGTTCATTTGAACGGCCTGAGGACTCGTAGACATAGAGTTCAGTATCATCGGCCACACTGACTGTTGCTGTGGATAAAACAACAGACATTGCAAGGACACTTGAAATTAACTTCCTAATCATGACTTCTACACTCCATGTAAATACGACGGCTTATTTTTAACGGTGAATCAGCAGAAAACTTATCGATTACTCGTGAACGAATAGCAGCGATAAGCGTTCAATTACATAATTGCTAGACTATTGAATTGAGAACCATTTCGATGGCAAAATTTTAATAAAGCTCATTCAATTCATATTGTGCGACGAACAAACGATTAAATATAAGTTCTACTCGAACAACGCTGCATTTTACCGCACAAATTCTATCCGTCAATGCTGGTATTACCTGTATGTTACCTTGGACATTTTTTAAGCGATAGAATTTAATAATTTCTCCGCCAATAACAAAAGAGCAAACATAACCATATGATTTATGTGGCAATCAAACATGACGACACTTTATCGCAATACGTCATGGCATTGAATGTCATTGAACAAAAACGCACACGTATTTAATTGCAAAGAATGAACCTTTGCACTTATGGCATAACAATTCAGGTTTTACGTCGAGATCACACTTTCTGACCTTTTAAATAAACTTTTATTAACCTATATGAATGAGCAACCTGAGTGAGATTGAAGCGATGAGATTCAAGCGATAATATTGAGGCGATAAGTATGAGCGGTGACAGTGAAGCGCTCATAAAATTTGAAATCATTTAAGTTCACGCCGTGAATAATCGGCTCGCAACCAAAATAAAAAGACGATCTAGGTAGGTAAGAAAGAAAAGGAAACAAAAAAGCAAAGAAACAAAGAAACAAAGAAACAAAGAAACAAAGAAACAAAGAAACCGTCACATATAACTCATACCAAATAGAAAAAAGCCGAGTCACGCTGCAATATCTGAATCATTGCATCCACCTCTTAGAGAACTCGCAAATTCAATACGTGGATTTCATCAATTGTTTACTTTGTCGGCTTTAATTTGCTTTTCGGCTGTGTCTCGACCACAGGAAGCGACAAAATTGCATCCGATTGATCCAATTCAGACTTGACCTCTGCAGCCATATCAAGCTGAGCTTTTATTCGCTTTGACTCTTTATCATTTGTGGTCGATTCTAATTTAACTTTGGCATTGTTTGCCCGATTCTCTAGCGGCTTTGCTGTTGTCAATTGTGGTGCTATGGCCTTTGACTCGCTCACAACTTTTGTCTTCGCAGACGAAGGGGTCTTTGTTTCTGTACCTGTTGGTTGCTTTACGTTCGTGGTGGAGGTCTTTGTCGGTGATATAACTTTGGGCTGCTGCTTTTCTTTTTGCGCTTCAATGTTTGCGGGTAACACTTGCACGGATGCCGTCGCGTCTTTTAAATCCACCTTCACTTTGGGGCTGTCAGGCTTAGGGTTTAACGCAGCCGACATTTGGGAGCTTTCCGGAGCACCATTATCGACAACTCGCAATGCGTCTAATTGAGGCGCTGAGGTTACAGCCTTTATTTCACTGCCATGAACCTCAGCGGATAGTGCCTTACTCTGTGGTATGGCGCTTTCATTGCCATTTGCAGCACTGATACTGGTCACCGGCTTAGACTCCTGCGGCGCTTTGGGTGACCACAGAGACACACCCAGCGCACTACCGATTGCCACGACACCAATTGCAGTGAAAACAGTCTTATGTGAACGCTCGGAAGGCTTCGACGGGTTTACCGCTTGCTGTTTCTCTTCAGCTTCTTCTGCTTGGGTGGTTTGCTCCGGCGCCCTGTCAGAGTTGGGAGCTGTGTCTGCTTTCGATTCAGGTGCATCATGGTCCACTGAAGCGGGAGCAGTTGAGTGTTTTACTTGTTCGCTCGAATCTGAACCATCTGTATCTAGGGGCTCAGAGATGGCATTTAATACTGAAGAGTCGTGTGCTTGGGATAAAAGCAATTTTAAATCAGGCCCCTGAGTACGCCGGCCCATAAACTGTCCACCGGCAGCGATTTCCATATGATGGCTTGAAACATCGCCATCTACAGAACCATGACTGCCTATATATAGACGTTCACAGGTCACACTCCCTTTTAACAAGCCTTCCACCCGTAATTCAATGCAACGGACATCACCATCAATAATGCCGCTCGGCTCAATATTGATTTTTCCTGATGAAGTAATGCTGCCCTTGAGTACTCCTGCAACTAAGGCAGAATCCTGCAAGATCATATCACCGTCCATCACAGTTTCTGCGCCAATATAGGTCATTGCAGCTTTAGAATTACTTAACATGGTTCCCAACTTCCTGTTAGTGAATTGACATCATGCTAATTCATCACAGCAACAAGATAAAGGATGTTGAACAATGCAAAAATCCAGAACCTCGAACAATAGGCACAACCAAACAAGTTGTCAGCAGTATTTAAGTTTTCAATCTATACTTCAGATCATTGGCAAACGCGCTGTTTAGCAATGAGTTTGCTTAAGAAAACCAGAAAGTAAAGGGGCTGGTTATTTGAATTTATTGTTGCGGTTTCGTTCTTAGGCTGGGTACTAAATGAGTTGGTTTAGCAATCTATCACTAAGAGATCGATTTCTCATTGTTCCGATTATCAGTGCGATTACTGCGCTGGTTCTTTACGTGGTCACTTCTGTGACATTTCAGTCCCACTCTAGTGAGATCCAAAAACTACTCCAAATCGAGGTACAACATCTCAATCGGGCGCACCAGTACTCTAATGCTTTGAATAATTTGCAATACGAATTTACTCAAGTCCTTTCATCCGAATCTAATGGGAACCGCGAAAACGTCGCACAGCAGCTTGTCACTCTATCAAAAGATATTGGTCAGTGGCTTGACCAAGTCGAATCATTGGTACAACCAGCGCACGAGAATATTATGCTTAGTGCACGTCGACTACTGACGCAATACCAATCCGCACAAATCAGTCAACTCAGACCGCAGCAGACAACCAATCAACTCGATCAAGAGAATGCTCCACCTCGTGTGGCTGCACGCGCCTTGTTTCAGCTGAACAATGAGTTCCAAGCAATATCTGATGCGTTACAGCAAAACGTCAAACAAAGAACACAACAGTTAGACCAAGAGCTGGTTAGCCACAATATGATTTTTTTGGTAACCATTCTCTTTATTGTGATTATTGGGATTGTCAGTGGCTATATTGCCAAGCGGATGTCGACCGATTTACAACAAATTAATCGAGCGATGATCCACTATGCCAATGGAGATCTGCATGTTGAATTGCCGCACGTCAAAGATCATTATCTTAGCCGGGTACTAGATGCCGCCACTGCATTTAAAGCGACGTTACAAGCGAACCGTCAGCAACACGAACAGCTGGATCAAAAAAACCAACAATTGCAGCTAACCAACGAACGCTATCTCAGCTTTTTGAATATGACCACCACAGCAATATTGGCAATCAATGATGACCATGAAATTGTATTATTCAATAATGCTGCCGAGAAGGTCTTTGGATATCAACATCAAGAAGTTGTCGGGCAAAATTTAGATATTTTACTCCCCACAGAATTACGCCGGCACCACGATCATTTAGTATCGAGTTTTCAAACCTCCCATGAGCAAACTTTAGAGCGCGCATTTGATAAATCAGTGCAAGGCGTCCGTAAAAATGGCGAAACCTTTTTAATGAAGGCCAATATCGCCAAACTTTCCATCGGCAAAGAAACACTGATGACGGCGTCCATTGAAGACATCACCAGCCAAAGTCAAGTTCAAGCAGCATTGGCCGATAGCCAGCATCAGCAAAAAAGCATCCTGAACAACACATCATCAATCATCTACGTGAAAGATCTCGATGGTAAATATCTGTTTATTAATCGCGTTTTTGAAAATCTTTTCGATATTCTCGATAGTGAAGTCAAAGGCAAAACCGATTTCGATATTTTCCCAGCAGAGATAGCCCAGAGCTTTAGAGCAAACGATTTAAGAGTCATTGAAAATAATGGGCTAATAGAAATGGAAGAAGTGGTCCACGTCAACAACATTGAGCGCACTTACCTATCAACCAAATATCCACTCTCTGACCGAAACGGCAAGCTCTATGCGCTCAGTGGAATTTCTGTTGATATTACTGAGCTAAAACGCACCGAACGCAATCTCATACGCAGTGAAGCCAGGTTTCGCTCCTTATTTCAGTCAGCCGTGGTTGGCATTATTGTCGCGAATGAGAGCACTGGGTTAATTGAAGAGTGGAACAGTGGCGCGCAAAAGATCTTTGGTTATATTCCACAAGAGATCATTCGTCGCCCCATTTTAGATTTATTGGCAGAGGAATCAAAACAGAGTAAACGCAGCCACTTTTTTGTTGAGTTTGAACAAGACGCCGTTGCATCCGGTGCCACACATGAACTAGTGGGGCAGCGTAAAAACGGCGAATCATTTCCAGTTGCAGTGACGTTATCGAACTGGAAAGAATCTGATCAAGGACACTTCAGCGTCATTGTGCTTGATATTACCGCTCGTAAGGCGGCAGAAGAACAACTGAGAGAGTATCGAGATCATCTAGAGGAAATGATCGAAGAACGAACCCAAGAGCTGCAGGAATCATTTGATCATCTAACCGTTGCCCAAGAACAATTAGTCGAGTCGGAAAAAATGGCCGCACTTGGTGGTTTAGTTGCGGGCATCTCCCATGAAATAAATACCCCTATAGGTATCGGCGTGACAGCGGCCTCTCATTTATTAGATGTGTCACAAGAATTTGCCGCACAATATAAAAAAGGAGAGCTCACCGAAGACAATGTTGAGTTGCAAATTAAAACCAACTTAGAAGTTGCAGACATATTGCTATCCAATATGCATCGCGCTGCTAATTTAATTCAAAGCTTTAAACAGGTCGCTGTTGATCAATCTAGTGAAGCGGCTCGAACCTTTGAACTCAGCCAATACCTAGAAGAAATACTGACCAGCTTGAAACCCAAATTTAAAAATAAGCCCTATTCGGTTCACATCAACTGTCCTGAAGGCATTACACTGCAAAGCGTGCCTGGAGCACTGGCACAGGTATTTACAAACCTCTTAATGAACTCCCTCATTCATGGTTTTGATGGTCGAAACTCTGGCACAATAGATATTCAAGTCTCTACAGCCGATCAAGATGTCATCATAGACTACCAAGATGATGGTAAAGGGATACCTTCAGGCAATTTAGAGCATATTTTCGAGCCCTTTTTTACCACCAAGCGTAGCCAGGGCGGCAGCGGACTCGGCATGCATATCGTATATAGCTTAGTCACCGAAACCCTTGCTGGAAGCATTAGCTGCCAAAGTGAGCCAGGCCAAGGCACCCAGTTCAATATCCGAATACCGATGGCCCTAGCGCAGGAGCAATCAAAGCAAACTGCAGCAACAAACACCCAAAGCAAACTAAGCTAGTCTCCCCAAGAAAGCCAATTTTGTTCCTTCTATTTCAGTAGAAATGATCCAAGACTTGCCTTTTTCCTTCACACGAATAATGTTAAAGATGTCGAACTGTTTATAGAGCCTGTTTATACTCTTCTTTCAACGAACTCGGGTAGCGAAATTAGTTTTGAATATTGTCGAGATCTCAACATTTGAGTTAATTGCTTTTATGGGCGTGTTATTGATCCCAATAGGGATTAACTACGCCTATCGCTTAGAGCTGTTAGAAACGATTGGCGTTTCAGTATCACGCATGGTGATACAACTCATTTTTATCGGAATATATCTAGAGTTCTTATTTGAGCTCAATAGCCTTGTTGTCAACATAGTCTGGCTAACTTTGATGCTTCTCGTTGGCAGCCGAGCAATTGTCACCAGCAGTACGCTGCCTCTCAAATACTTCTATTGGCCAGCTTTCACAGGCCTTTGCATTGGACTCTTTCCCCTATTAATTTTGTTACTATTCGCTCTGCTTAAGCCCACGCCGGTTTATCATGCCCAATACCTAATTCCTTTAGCAGGCATGTTGCTTGGCAATTGCCTTACGGGCAATATCGTTGCACTAAGAGGCATGTTTGATGCACTACAAAAGCAAAACCAGCTTTATGAAGGTGCACTGGCTTTAGGTGCGACCCCGAAACAAGCGACCTTTCAATTTATGCAAGATGCCCTTAAGGCCGCACTAGCACCAATTCTTGCGACCATGGCCACTACAGGCCTCGTAACATTGCCAGGAATGATGACAGGTCAAATTTTAAGCGGCACCGATCCGATGCTAGCAGTCAAATACCAATTAGTGATCATGGTGGCGATATTCACAATGCTAAGCCTTTCAATTGTCGCAACATTATCGATTTCTGTGCGACGAGTCATATCCCCAACAGGTCGGCTAAAGTTCCTCCCCTGAGCGTCGATGGAATACCTACAGTAGCGAATCTTTATTCACAACATTTAAAATGCATCTTTATGACTTGAGTCCAATAAATTGTT
This sequence comes from Shewanella gelidii, assembly GCF_014647855.1. Taxonomy (GTDB): domain Bacteria; phylum Pseudomonadota; class Gammaproteobacteria; order Enterobacterales; family Shewanellaceae; genus Shewanella; species Shewanella gelidii. The sequence continues at coordinate 817,231 of NZ_BMPZ01000001.1, forward strand.
TTAAAAAGAAACAACTCAAGCTTTCAACTTGTAAATAAGGTGTTCATGAATTTCGGCTGCTAGACTCGCTTGTTCACATTTGGAGGTGCTACTTAATGTCGGCTTTATTGAAAAACTTATCTATCCGTTATCAGGTTCTTTTACCTGTTTTTGCGTTGGTTGTGGTGTTAGCCATTGCCGTTGGTTTTGCGAATGTAAAATTAGAAAACCAACTTGAAGGCATGAATCAAACCACATCAAAAGTGTTGGAAAATAAGGACTATGTCACCGACATCGTTCATAACACTTTTATGCTCCGTATTAGTGGAATTTACAGTATCTTCGATAAAGATCAGCTTGCACGACTCGATAGTGAACTGATTCAACGTATGTCTGTAAATAAAGACCTTCTGGCGAAGATCAGAAAGTTTGAAGGTTTAGAAGATCGGGTCGATGCAACATCCATCGCAATGGACAATTACGGTGCTTTCGTATCCAGCACCTTAATCCCACTATTAAAACAGCGCCAAGCAGGGGATGACGTAGAAGCTGAATATAAACGCCAAACGGTAGAGTTCCGTCGATTGGGTAAAATAATGGTGACTGCCATTGCTGACATGTCAAAACAGGTCAATACTCAAACCGAAGTTTTACAGCAAGCCTCCAACACCGAGCACGCCAATCTCGTTAAATTATTATTCATAATTTTCGTAGTTGTATTCGCAGTTGTCATCAGTGCTGCATGGGTTCTTTCCGGTGCGATTGTCCGTCCAATTAAGCAACTTCAACAAATCATGGCAGAAGTTGCAAAAGGGAACTTAACCGTAAAAGCTGACGATCAAGGCTCAAACGAAATCGCAGTTCTGAATGGTGATGTCAATACAACGGTGACCCAACTCAATAAAACGGTCAGCTCTCTCTATAGTATCAGTAACGACGTCGCATCATCAGCAACGGAACTTGCAGCAGTTATGACGCAATCTGAAGCCAATGCCAAAATGGAGCAAGGTGAGATTGATCAGGTTACGGTCGCATTGAATGAACTTTCATCGACAGCCAGTAATGTCAGCAGTCATGCTGTGGGGGCTGATAATAGTGCCAAACATGCCGACGAAATGGCGCGCCAAGGCTTAGATATTTTCCAAAAGAGCCAAGCAGCCAGTGAACAGATGAATGCAACACTAGCCAATGCAGCCGATGTCGTCACGCAAGTGAAAGAGCAATCAGAACAGATCAGTAAGGTCATTGAAGTGATTCAAAGTATCTCTGAACAAACCAACCTCCTGGCACTGAATGCAGCCATTGAAGCTGCTCGAGCCGGTGAATCAGGACGTGGTTTTGCTGTTGTTGCAGATGAAGTTCGCATGCTTGCAGCCAGAACCCAAGACTCGACCCAAGAAATACAAGCTATTATCGAAGGCTTGCAGGCTCAGTCTGGTCAAGCCAACGAGAGCATGCTTTCCAGCTTAGACATTTTACACCATAACCAAGAACTCACCAGCCAAGCGAATGATTCACTTGAGTCCATCACCCAAGCCATCACTGAAATTGGCGACTTAAATACCCAAGTGGCAACGTCGGCAGAGCAGCAATCCCAAGTTACTCAGGACATCAATGTTAACGTAGAAACCATCACTGAAATCGTGAACCAAAACGTTTCTGGTATTAGTCAAAGCGCTTCTGAAAGCCAATCTTTATCTAAGCTTGCAGAGAAACAAAGCCAAGAGCTTTCATTCTTCAAACTCTAATTCAGAGCTTGAATTGAAGAAACCAGCCACTTGGCTGGTTTTTTTTGCCCTGATAAACGCTAAATACTTCCCTAAACGCACAAAAGTGACTTTAAAAAATAAGCCAACTTGTGAAAGGTTATGAAACCTTACTGCGCGTTGTGAAAATCACCGATGCAAATAAGAAGATGCGCTTGGAAATAAGTAGAATGATGAATCTTTTCGAGTTGAATCGCTCACCTTTCCATATACTTTTACATTTCCAACAGTTGCAGAATGAGAAGCAATAAAAAACTTATAATAACAGCCACTTAAAGACAAACCCTATTCATATTCATGCACAAAAATGCTAAATTCACCCCTTGACAAAATGTGATGCAAATCGCAAACCCCTTCGTTTTTCATACCTCATCCCAAAGCTCCAAATACCTCTTTAGTTATACAAAACCCTTAGCCTTAGAATTTATATGGAATTAATCGCTCCACCCAACTAATAAAATTAAATCCGTATAAAAGGCCAAGATGATGATGCAACTTCGTATCGAAAATATACTTCGGGGGATATTCATTTTAATGATGTCCTTCGCAGTTCAATCGGCCCCTTGGGACACTCTCACCCCAGAACAACTGGAGCAGCAACTTGAGCAGAAGTTTGCCGAAGGCAAATATTCTAAAAAAGGCGCTGATACCTGCTTAATGTGTCATAAAAAAAATGAACACGTAATGGCAATTTTTGAGGGAACCCACGGCCAAGCCAGTCACCCACAATCCCCCATGGCAAATCTACAGTGTGAAGCTTGCCATGGCCCCATCGGTCAACATAATCGTGGCGGTAAAGAGCCCATGATTGCCTTTGGCCCAAACAGTCAATTGCCTGCCGCTAGTCAAAACAGTGTGTGCCTTAGTTGCCACAACGATGCTGAACAAATGGCCTGGCATGGCAGTAGTCATAACCTTGATGAAGTCGCATGTAGCGATTGCCACCAAGTACATGTAGCTCAAGACCCGATTTTAGCCAAAGAGAATATCAACACCGCTTGTACATCGTGCCATTTAGATGCCAAAGCCGACATGAACAAGCGCTCATCTCATCCAATGAAATGGGATGACATGACCTGTATTGATTGCCACAACCCCCATGGGTCCATGGGCGAAAGCGCCTTAAACCACACCACTATCAATGACACCTGCTACAGCTGTCATGCCGATAAGCGTGGCCCTGTACTTTGGGAGCATGCACCGGTGACGGAAAACTGCGCCAATTGCCAC
>NZ_BMPZ01000002.1:0-512306 GCF_014647855.1 Shewanella gelidii
ATTCATTTCCAGGCGCCTAATTATTCTCGTAAGAGAAATGAGAAAGCCCGCTGCACTGCAGCGGGCTTTTTTGTGCGTGTTGTTTTTTAACGGGTCATCGATTTAGTGCATTTGTAAGCGATGTGAGCATAGTGATTAGAAAGCGGCTGCTGTCGTTTTGGGTAAAAAAGTGAATAATCGATGAAAAGCAGCTGAGTTCGTTGTTTTAAAGTGTGCAATTAAGCAGGTAGGGCAATACAAGCAATCTTGCCTAGCATTTCTCGAGCATCACCTTAATTAAAATAAAGCTTTTATTCTGCATGTAATAAATGACTAGCTTTTGAAGAACTCTGGGTCACAGATGCTTTGAAAGCTTTATATGTGCTGCTCTTGTGCGTAACAGTGACGAGATGAAAGGATAATGAGAGTCTTTTGTGGGCTAAGAGCGTTGATTTTAATGGCCTATGACGATTAAAGGGTCCTGCAGCTTTTACTCTTTTAGCGGGATCCTTAGATGATGGATACTAGTGCTTAATGCGTGGAATGTAGACGCAAGAGTGGTTCGGCCGGTTTTATTGAGAAGTGTGCAACAGTTTTATGTGGCAGTTATAAATTAAGACCACTTTTTTCGACGATTTAAAATCAAAGTTGTTTGTCATAAGAAAGTGTTTTCAATGCGCATTGCTAATGAAGTTCATATGCCTTATTAAAAAGCAAAGTGTCTGAAAAAGCCGCAGTTAAAGGGTTTTGCTAAAATAATGCTTTACCTTTATCCAAGCTTTTAGCATAATGCCCCACGTCAACAGGGGTGTAGTTCCAATTGGTAGAACAGCGGTCTCCAAAACCGATGGTTGCGGGTTCGAGTCCTGCCACCCCTGCCAAATTCTAGAAAGCCGAGCATTTGCTCGGCTTTTTGCTATTTGCTCGAAGCTGGCTAAGTTATAGAACGGCTTATTACCTGTAACTTCGGCTATGAGTTATTCAAATTACTAAACAAGATGGGCACAGTTTTTGGGGACAAATGGTGATCATCAATATGGTATTGAAGGTTACTTTTTCCTGCCGCATTCGTTAGCGAATAGACATCAAGTAGTGTCATTTTTTGGCCACGACATATTTCCCTAAGCACTTGATTATAATAATCGATAATATCAATAAAACCTTGTTGCTTGGGTTCATCTAGGGTTTCAATGCTCTGCGGGTGCGGAGCAGGAACGCCATATAGAATGATTTCAATTTCAAATGAGTCGGCGATACTTCTTAGCGCTTCAATATACTTGGTAAGCATGTCATTAATTACAGTTTTATAGTCCCTCTGAGACTTTAAGCTGTAAGGGTAAATACCTTCATCTGGTCGACAATCGATCTCTCCGAACCCAATGACCACCTTACTTCCTCGGGGAAGGTCTCTTAATAGAGACACTAAGCTCACTTGATACTTGTTTTCTTCCTCTTTCACAAAGTGAATAACCTTAGCGCCCATAATAAACAGTGATTTCACTCTGTAGTTTTCGTTCTTATAATTTATAGTTGTCCGATTTGGTGCAAAGCCATGACTCTCTGAGACAAAATAAATATCTTTCATTTCATCATTAGCTGTATAGCAATCTCTATATACACCAGAATCTTCGAGTGCTATGAGGTTTTTAATATATGTATGGAATACTCCAATATTCTTAATGTGCTTAGAGGGGGCTGGGAAGTGGTGAATAATTTCACTTAACTGCAACGCCTGCTTTGCTTCTTCTAAGTGGTTAAATAAGAAAAAAATGATGGTTTTACCAATGAGTAACGAACACAGCTGTTCGTCCGATAATTGCTGGCTTTGAATGCCTAAATCAGCAGTTTGTATTGCATCTTGGTAGCGATGCTGACTAAGGTGTAAGCTAAATAGTTGCCAATATGCATCGACTTTGGTTCGTCCTTTTTGATGTTTTTGTTGGACCTCTAAGGATTTAAGAAATGCAATTGCCGCATTTTCGAACTGCCCTCGGTCATAGTAAATAACACCTAAATGTAGCTGAAAATCAGAATTGGTTGCGTCTTGTAAAATCGCTTTTTTACAATAGTTCTCGGCTTCTTTTAGTTTGCCTTGGTTGTGCAAACAAATTGACAGGTTGTAATTTGCTTCGGGTAATAGGGGCTCAAGTGCAAGTGCTTTTTCAAAACAGCGGCTCGCGAGTGAGAAATCTTCTTGATCGAGGTAGATGTTGCCGAGGTTGCTATGAAATGAAGACTGCTGATCATTAATCGCTATCGCTTTTTTAAACGCAATAATGGCAGTTTCAAACTCTCCTTGTGCATAGTTGTTGAGAGCAACAATATGGATAGCATGGGCAAGTTTAGGTTTCTTTGCTAAAACCTTATTGCATAGTTCGAGGGATTCAGAATATTTAGCTTGTCGATATAAGGCTTCTGCGTTGGCTAAATTGCTTTGAATACTCATGCTGTATTGTCCCTGATAAGAGTTTGGCTTGGCTTCAGCTAACATATGTCAAAGAATTCTCATATGCAATGTCATATCGTCAGATAATCATGGACTTAGTGTGGCTACCTTTGTGGTAGAAATGCTTTCTGTTATTTGCATTAATCGGATTAAATGTATGTTTAACGACTTTTTCGTTTTCCTCTAATGAAACTATAAAAACACGCATTAACCATCGCGAATACCAAAGAATCCCTCAGAACCAAATATCGAGTTAAAGAATTTTTAATCAAAACTATCAGATGCTTAAATAATATTTAGGTGTATGAACCTTCATCTTAATGGTGACGGAGGTCACATTTTGCAACTGCTGCTTGGGTATGCTGATAAAGATCCCAACATGCAGGAGGCGAAGATGAATAAAGGTATTTTTGTTATTACGGCGGTTTCCGCTTTTGTTTTGTGTGCTTGTGACAGTAGTGATAAGCCGCAGACCGGCCAAGTTTCTATTGCGATTTCCGATGCTCCGATGTCCGGAGTCAATGAGGTGGGGATGGTTCTGGATCAGCTTGTTGTTCGAAATAAAAAGGGTGAACAATTAAAGTTTGATTTGCAAAATAAAGAGTTCAACTTATTGCAGTACCGGGGAATGGAAAGTAATCGAGTGCTAAACCAAGTTGAATTAAAAGTTGGTCAATATACCGATGCACACATTACCGTGAAACAAGGTGATGGTAACCAAGGCGCATATGTTGACAATGGCCTCGGCCGTCACGGCTTAGAAGTCGAAGCTGGGCAGTTACCTTTGCGTGATTTCCAAGTTAAAGGCGGACAACATCTTCAAATGACTATGGAAGTGAACTTGCACCAAGCGTTAACACAAACGCAGGATCGTTTTCAGTTAAGGCATCGCGGTATGTGGTCTGTAGATAATGCGGAAATGGGGCATTTGCGTGGTGATGTTGATGCGCAATGGATAGCCGATTGTGAAACTGACTATGCAGCCTCGGAAACCGATGGTGAATTTGGCCATTTGGCTTATCTGTATCCGGCCGAAGTGACAGAGATCAGCCAAATGAGTGATATCGCACCAGAAGCTCTTGAAGCATACACTTTGCCGATTTCTGTTGGGCCAGTATTTCAGGATCAACAGGGGATGTGGCATTTCACGATGGGGTATTTACCCGCAGGTAACTATCGAGTGGGATATACTTGTTTAGGCCATTTAGATGACCCAGAGGTAGACGATATTAGCACCGGGGACTTTAGCATGTTTAAAGATGCTGGTGAGGTTGTCGTGGAGGCAGGAACGCATGGCGGGCACTTAAATAAAATGGACTGTCAGGGTTAAACACTCGTCGTTGTTTTTAAACGGCCTACTAAGTTGAGTAGGCCGTTTTGATCATCGAATTTAAAAGTTCAATTTACCATCACTTAATCGATTCTGGACTGGTATGATAGTCGTAGTTCCAAACGATACGATGAAATATGTCACAGAAAAATCAATATTTAACTGCGATGGGGATCCCACTGTGGTTACCAGTAAACACTGAACAGAGTAATGAAGCTGATTTACCGGCAAGCCGACTCACAATCTTGATTGAGCCAAAAGGCGATGCAAAAGCCTTGCTGGCGCATCCGATAGTTTTATCTGTATTGATGGAATTGGAACTTAGGGTTAGTGACTGCATTGTGATGACGTCGGATCAAAAAGAGTTGCTCTATGATAAAACCATGCTCTGGGATATGACTCTGCCTCCTAATCGCTTGCAAGCGGAGGGGGTGCACTCAGGTAGTCAAGCCATAGCAGCTGGTTTAGCAAACCCTAGCAAGTTGATACTGACGCCAGAGATATCTTGCTTGATGGAAGGCAGCGTCCATAAGCGACAGTTATGGCAACAAGTGACCTTATTGAAAGAGCAGTTGGATTGCCGTAAATGACTCGCCCCATTGACTTTGAACCGCTTCACTTGACTCATGCGGCTGTGATGCATCAAATTGAAACCGAGGCGACAGCGTTCCCACTGAGCTTAACAGCCATACAAAGTTGTTTTGGTGCTTTGTATCAAGTCACAGGCGCTTATCGTAATAACGAGTTGCTCGGGTTTACTATTGTGCATCAAGTGTTTGAAGAAGCGACATTGATGGATATTTGTGTTTCTAAAAATGCTCAAGGTAGTGGGATTGGCAAACGCTTGCTACAAGATGCGATTGAGCATCTTCAGAATAAGCAGTGTGAAGTCTTGATGCTCGAAGTTCGGGCGTCGAATCAACAGGCGATCAATTTATATCGTGGATTAGGCTTTGAACAGATTGGTGTTCGGCAAAATTATTATCGAACCCATGAAGGTAAAGAAGATGCTGTTCTGATGAATTTAGAGATAAAAAAAATAGCACCTTAAGGTGCTATTTTTATTTGATTGATATCCGACAGAGCAAAAGGTTTATTTAATTTCTTTGCCTTGTGCTTGTAAATCTGCATGATAGCTAGATCGTACCATTGGACCGCAAGCAGCATGAGTAAATCCAATGCTTTCAGCATAAACTTTAAATTCATCAAACTCTGCTGGCGGAACATATCGCTCAACGGGTAAGTGAAATTTTGAGGGCTGCAAATATTGCCCTAGGGTTAACATCTCTACGTTGTGTGCTCTCAAGTCCCTTAGGACTTGCATAATTTCTTCATTGGTTTCACCCAGTCCAAGCATTAAGCCTGACTTTGTGGGAACGTTAGGGTGACGTTCTTTAAACTTTTTAAGTAAGTCTAGTGACCATTCATATTTAGCACCTGGACGAGCCTTACGATAATGTGTAGGCGCTGTTTCTAAGTTGTGATTAAAGACATCTGGCGGCTCAGTTGCCAATATGTCTAGGGCTGCATCAATTCGTCCTCGGAAATCAGGGACTAAAGTTTCTATTTGAATTTGTGGATTCAAAGCTCGAATTTCTCGGATGCAATCAGCAAAATGTTGTGCGCCACCATCTCGAAGATCATCACGGTCGACAGATGTGATCACCACATATTTCAATTTCATATCGCGAATGGTTCGTGCGAGTTTTTTAGGCTCTTCTGCATCTGGCTTTAAAGGTCGGCCATGGGCGACATCGCAAAATGGGCAGCGGCGCGTACATATTGCACCAAGGATCATAAATGTAGCTGTGCCATGGTTGAAGCATTCAGCTAGGTTTGGGCAAGAAGCTTCTTCACAAACTGAGTGCAGACCATTTTTTCTCAATGCTTGCTTAATATCTGTAATTCTTTGGTTTGACGCTGGGAGTTTAACTCTCAACCAGTCAGGTTTGCGAAGCATCGTCTCTCTTTGAGATGGAACCACTTTGACAGGGATACGTGCGACTTTTTCGGCATCACGTAGTTTTACGCCGGGCTGTAATTTCTCTGGTCTATTCATATAAGTTCGCGAGTCCTTGATGATGAACAAGGGCCTGATAGCCCATAATATCGCTAAAAGTTTGAGTCAATTTGTCTGCAGCTTCAGCTACCGTAGCAGGGCCTAACAGAGCTTTGGTTTGCACCATTTCTAACCCGGCGTAGCCGCATGGGTTGATCCGCTGAAATGGGCTCATATCCATATCAACATTCAGCGCCAAACCATGGAAAGAGCAGCCTTTACGAATTCTTAAACCAAGAGAAGCGACTTTTTTATCATCGACGTAGACTCCTGGTGCATCAGGCTTGGGGTAAGCATGTACTTTATATTGGGCTAGCATTTGTACAATGGCTTGCTCAATATTGGTGACAAACTGACGCACACCGATTTGCCGGCGCTTGATATTGATTAATGGATACATAACAAGTTGGCCGGGACCGTGATAGGTGACTTGCCCGCCACGATCCACCTGAATGACTGGAATATCGCCAGGATTTAAGAGGTGTTCTTCTTTTCCTGCTTGGCCTTGAGTAAAAACGGGTGGGTGTTCTACAATCCAGAGCTGATCGAAGCTTTCACTGTCACGCGTATCAGTATATTCCTGCATGGCTCGCCACACTGACTCATAGTCTTGGTGTTGCAAATTGCGGACATGTAGAGTGTCTTGAAGCAAGGGCTACTTCTCCCTCAAATTGGTGAACGGCCATTATACGTCTAACGCGACCAAAGTGTAAGATAGATCACACTTTTAGGACTTGAATTAAAGTACGCGTTTCACACCTTCAATAGCAGCAAGCTCAATGTAGAGCTTCTCTACCTGCTCCTTACTGACCACTTTAACGCGAATGGTAACAGAGTGATAACTGCCTTTGCTGGAGGCTTTGGTTGTCGGGGCATAATCGCCAGCGACGTGGGTTTGTACGACAGATACAACGTCATCAGCTAATGAGTCACGCGCGTCGCCAACAACCTTAAATGGAAATGAGCAAGGGAACTCCATGAGTTCATCAAATTTTGTGTTTAGCATGGTCTTGTCTTCTTAATCAGCTTGATGGCTAGGATATGGTGATAGAGTATACCGAATTCAAGGGGAAGGCTTGAAACAAAAAAAGCCGCCAAAAGGCAGCTTTTTGGTTGCGCCTGTCTGCTTAGCTAAAGAGGCCATCAAAAAGCTGCTTGAAGTAATCGAGTAATTGACTAAACCAGCTGCCTTCGTTCACCTCTTGAAGCGTGACTAATGGGAATTGTGCGATATCTTTTCCATTTAATTGGAAGTAGATGCGGCCAACCGTTTCACCTTTCGCAATCGGTGCATTGAGTTCGGTCGTTAATTCATAGTTCGCTTGCAAGTTTTTTGCCTCGCCACGGCTAATCGTGATCGGAGTATCTGTTATGACACCCAAATCGATGGTTTCTTTGTCACCGTACCAGATCTTCTGGCTAACGAAACTGTCACCCGCTTTGTATGGCGTGAACGTTTCGAAAAAGCGGAAGCCATAGTTTAGAAGCTTTTTGCTCTCAGCTTTACGAGCGGATTCACTTTTTGTGCCCAACACAACGGAAATTAGGCGCATATCATCTTTAGTCGCCGAGGCCACTAGGTTGTAGCCTGCACCAGACGTGTGGCCGGTTTTGATACCGTCGACGTTGAGACTATTGTCCCATAGTAATCCATTGCGGTTATATTGCTTGATGCCATTAAAGGTAAACTTTTTCTCGCTATAAATTCGGTACTCTTCAGGTACATCGCGAATTAGCGCAGCACCTAACAATGCCATATCATAGGCGGTAGACTTGTGATTATCAGAGTCAAGACCATGGGAGTTTTCAAAGAAGCTGTCTTTCATATTTAGCTGACCAGCCCATGAGTTCATCAAATCAACAAACGCATCTTCTGTTCCTGCAATATGTTCAGCCATGGCCACACAGGCGTCGTTACCTGATTGAATAATAATGCCTCGGTTGAGTTTTTCGACCGTCACCTTCTTACCGACTTCAATAAACATTTTTGAAGAATCTGGAAAGTTTTTCGACCATGCTTTCTTCGAAATGGTCACTTCATCACTGGGCGTGATATTGCCGACTTTAATCTCATGGCCAATGACATAGCTGGTCATCATCTTGGTTAAGCTGGCCGGGTTGAGACTTTCATAGGCATTGCTTTCCGCAATAACTCGCCCTGAATTATAATCCATCAAAATGTAAGCTTTTGCGGCAACGTTAGGAGCATCGGGAATTACGACAGGAGTCGCAACAGAAGAGGCCGAAGCACTAGCTAACACAAAGATTGCGGCAATATTGCGTTTAAGTTTGTTCATCATTTAATTAATACGTCTTTTTAATATTTTAGGTGTCGGAAACACGCGAAGTATAACATTAGTCGACACTTTAATTGGAATAAGGTTCCGTGAAAAGGCTTAGTTATTGATTAAGTCTTCTGATTGACTTGCTTTGGTATCATGAACAATGAAGCTTTGTGGGTACCCTAGTTGCTTCATTTCATCCATGACGCTTGCGGCGAGCGTATCGCTAGAAAAGGGACCCAGCTGTAGTTTATGTAGTTGACCGTTGGATTGAACTCGAGACTCAAGCTGTTGCTCTTGCTTCATTTTACTTGATAAACGGGTCACTTTGGCTTTATCTGCTGAAACGAATACCTGAACAAATTTAAGCTTTTCAGGTTGCTGCAATGCTTGCTCGACCGGGCTTGGAAAGTAAATCACTTCCATACGAATGTTTGCTGTGCCCGTTTTGAGCATACCAAGGTGATGGGCTGCAGCATAAGAAACATCGAGAATACGGTTTCCATGAAATGGGCCGCGGTCATTAACTCGAACAATCACTTGTTTATTATTCGCTAAATTGGTGACTTTTGCATAGCTAGGGAGGGGCAAGGTCTTATGAGCCGCCGACATAGAATACATATCATATACTTCACCGTTGGAAGTTAAATGCCCGTGAAATTTTGCTCCATACCATGAAGCCGTCCCTGTTGCTTTGAAGTTTTCACCCGACTTCATCACTTGATACGATTTACCCCGTACGGTGTAATTTTTATTACCTCCGCGACTATATGGCTCATATTTCGGGTGCGCATTCTCAACTAGGGAAACGTCTGGGGCATTTGTCGGCGCTTTATCATTACTCATTTTATAACGGCTTGGAGTTGAGCAAGCAGTTTGCATGACGATGAGTATCAAAACCGCGAGAGTGAGAAGATTACTGCGCATGATAAGCTCGCTTGAGTTGTTGGCTAAATTGCAGAGCCGCCATGGCGTAGAGTGGGCTATGGTTGTAACGTGTTATCACGTAAAAATTCTTTAAACCAAGCCAGTAGTCGGTCTTATGCTTCTGTTCAAGTGCAATTAACATCCCCTTTTGATTGATATCAATATCCTTCGCTTTTGCTAAGGAAAGTTGGGGGGACAAAATATCTGATACTCGATAATGTAATCGCTCTCCTGACCAGACTTTCGTTTTTGGTTTTTCTGGAGTGCTTCCGATTTGCTCAAGAGGAAGCGCGACAGCTTCACCCATTTTCCAGCCGTGGCGATGAAAATAATTAGCGACACTACCGATCGCATCTACCGGGCTATTCAAAATATCGCGTTTGCCGTCACCGTCAAAATCGACCGCATAATGTCTATAACTCGAAGAAATAAACTGTCCGTATCCCATGGCACCCGCATAGGAACCTTTCAGTTCTTCCATATTGAGCTGTTCTTCATCTACTAGCTTTAGAAACTCAGCGAGCTCAGAACGAAAAAACTTGGCTCTCGGCGGATAATAAAACCCGAGGGTGTACAGTGCATCTAGCACTTTATGTTTGCCCTTGTATTGACCGTAAAAGGTTTCAATACCAATGATTGCGACGATAATTTCAGGATCAACATTGTATTGTTTGGAAGCATTCGTAATTGCTTGGTGATGGGTGTCCCAAAATTCGAGGCCTGCAGCTAAACGTTTATCGGTGAGGAATATTGGATGATATTGGTGCCAAGGCTTGGCTTCCCAGGGTTTACTGATTGAGTCAATAATTGCTTGGCTGTATTGGGCTTTTTCGAGCGCATCTTTGATCTTTTCAGGATCAACTGTCGTTGAGGTTGTGCGCACAAATTGTTTTTTTAATACTTCAATGCTTTGTGATTCCGCGTGAGCTGGAGCTGCTAACCATAAAACTGTGCCAAGTAAAGCACTGCTGAGTATTAAAAACTTGCTCATGAATTCCTTCCTATCTATCAATAAAGCGTCGATGTGTTTGAATGCTCATTAGAATGCCAAACCCTGTCATTAAAGTCAGCATTGATGTTCCACCATAACTAATTAACGGCAAAGGCACACCTACAACTGGTAGGATGCCCGAAACCATCCCCATATTGACAAAGATATAGACAAAAAAAGTTAAGGTGATGCTACCCGCTAATAAGCGCGCAAAACTGGTTTGGGCTCTCGATGCGATAACCAGACCACGGCCAATGATATAAAGATATAGCGCTAGGAGCAGTATGCTTCCCATTAAGCCAAACTCTTCTCCTACCACAGCAAAGATAAAGTCGGTATGTCGCTCAGGTAAAAACTCTAGTTGCGACTGTGTGCCTTGGAGCCAACCTTTGCCCCAAACTCCACCGGAACCAATTGCAATTTTGGACTGGATAATATGATAGCCCGCACCTAACGGATCTTTCTCAGGATCGAGTAGCGTTAGCACTCGTGTTCTTTGATAATCATGCATCAAAAAGAACCACAACACCGGGAGCATGGCTAATATCACGGCGATAAAACCAAGCACAATGGCCCAGCTCATTCCCGAAAGGAACAGCACAAATATGCCGGAAGCCGCCACCAAAATCGAGGTGCCTAAATCAGGCTGCTTAGCAATGAGCAACGTGGGAATTAATAGGATGACTCCAGCGACCGCAAGGTGACGCTTTTTAGGGGGAAGTGGGTGCTTACTGATATACCAGGCCATGGTAATGGGAAAGGCGAGTTTAATTAGCTCGGAAGGTTGAAACTCCATAAAGCCCAGGTTCAACCAGCGCTGTGCGCCCTTGTTTACTTCACCAAAAAAATGAACACCAAGGAGCAAAATGATGCCCGCGATATAAATGGGTAAGGCCCAACGTTTAAGTATTTCAGGATTGATTTGCGCAACACAAAACATGATGGCAATGCCGAGCCCCATGCGAACTAACTGTCGTTCCATTAAGGCGAGATTCTCGCCTCCGGCGGAATAGATAACAAATAAACCAAAGCCCATTAAGGCGAGTAGGCCCGAAAGTAAAGGCAGGTCGATATGAATGCGGTGCCAAAAACTAGGCCTGCTTGGATGCGCGCTCATTATTTTTTACTCCACTGATCTCGAAGCATATATTCGTCTAACAATGCGCGAGCAACTGGACCTGCATTGACGCCACCCCAGCCAGCATTTTCTAGAACAACGGCGAGTACGATTTGCGGTTTTTCAAAAGGCGCATAAGCGATAATCAAAGCATTATCACGTAGGAATTCGTCAACACTATCGGCATCGTATTTTGCATCTTCTGCGACACTAAAGATTTGTGCGGTACCCGTTTTCATCGCGGCAGTATATGTTGCATCTGCAAATCGAGACTTTTCCGCAGTCTTTCTCATCGAGCGATTGATGATTTCCCAATTGTTTGGGTTTTTAAGCGCAATGGGTGCTTGTTCATCTAGCGGTGTTTCAATACGAGCGGTTTTGTCTTCAATTGACTTCAGCAAGTGCGGTGTAAATCGTTTGCCGTCATTTGCCAAAATAGCTGTTGCATTGGCAAGCTGCAACGGCGTTGTGGTCCAGTAGCCTTGGCCAATTCCGACCGAAATTGTGTCACCAATGTACCATGGTTGGTTGTAACGCATTCGCTTCCAATCCCTTGATGGCATAATGCCAGCGGACTCTTCATACAGATCGATCCCAGTATTCTGACCAAAACCAAAAGGATCCATAAAGCTCGATATCTTATCGATACCCAGCTTATAAGCAGAGTCATAAAAATATGTATCACAGGAGTTGACGATCGAATCGTGAATATTTACCCAGCCGTGTCCCCATTTGCGCCAGTCGCGATACTTACGCTCGACACCTGGAATTTGCCAGTAACCAGGATCATGGATACGGGTATTTTCTGAGACGACTTTTTCTTCCAATGCAAGCAGGCCTAAATGAGGTTTTACCGTGGATGCAGGTGCGTACTGCCCCTGTGTTGCACGATTAATCAGAGGTCGAGATGCATCGTTCAGTAGCTGGTGGTATGACTTACGACTAATGCCATGGACAAATTGGTTTGGGTCGTAGCTAGGGCTCGAGACCATGGCTAAAATGCCACCGTCATTGGGGTCAATGGCGACGACTGAGCCGCGTCGTCCATCTAATAATTCGACCGCTTTTTGTTGTAGTTTGAGGTCTAAGGTTAGGTGGATATCTTGTCCTGGCTCAGGCTGAACTACTTTTAGCGTGCGAATGGTTCGACCACGATTATTGACCTCTTCTTCAAGATGCCCTGGTTTACCGTGAAGCAGTGTCTCATAAAATTTCTCGACGCCTTGCTTACCAATATCTTTGGTTGCTGCATAGTTTTGCCAGAGATTGTTTCGTTCTAAGCGTGCTCGGTCTTTGGTGTTGATTTTGCCGACGTACCCCAGAACATGGGTCATCAAGCCATCATAAGGGTAGTGGCGCTTTAGGCCTGCATTGACTTTAAATCCTGGGAATTTATGTTGATTCACGCTAAATAGTGCGACTTGATCTTCGGTCAGCCGGCTTTTTATGGTCATCGGTTTAAATCGGCGATGGTACTTTAGAGAGCGTTTTAAACTTTCAATATCTTCTTCTGAAATCGGGATCAGAGTGCCCAGCTCGATAAGGCTTTGATCAATGTCTTTTACTTTCTCAGGAACCATTTCAATGGAATAAAACGGCTGGTTTTCCGCCAAAAGCTGACCGTGTCGGTCGTAAATAAGTCCACGGCTTGGCGCAACGGGAACGACGCGGATACGGTTGTCATTCGAGCGCGTTTGATAATCTTGATGCGAAGTGACTTGTAAGTGGTATAGGTTGCCAAACAAAATGCCGAGCATGATCACCACACAGCAAAACGTAAATAGTGCACGCCGCTTGAACAAAGATGCTTCGGCAGCATGGTTGTGCATGGCAACTCGCTTTTTTGGCGACACTAATGGCTCTCCATTTTCAGTACGTCAACTCATTGAACGAGTACTTGGGTTTTATTCCCTATGGTAAGGGTGATTATTATTGATGCTCCAGCCACGATAAAGACTTTCTGCAACGAGCACTCGAACCAATGGGTGTGGCAGCGTGAGTGCTGACAAGCACCAGCTTTGGCTAGCCGCTTGTTTACAAGCAGGCGCTAAGCCTTCTGGGCCGCCAATGAGCAAACTGACATCTCTACCATCAAGCTGCCATTGGCTCATCACTTTCGCAAGTTCAGGCGTTGTCCAATTCTTCCCTGGCAGATCAAGGCTAACAATATGGTTCCCTTTGGGGATAGCTGCGAGCATAAGCTCGCCTTCTTTTTGCAAAATTCTAGCGATATCTGCGTTTTTTCCGCGTTTCCCTGCTGGAATTTCAATAAGCTCAAGGCTCATATCCCGAGGAAAGCGGCGTTGATATTCGCGAAACCCTGTTTCTACCCAAGCTGGCATCTTGGTGCCCACAGCAACCAATTGCATTTTCATTTGATTATTGCTCTGACCAAAGCTTTTCTAGCTGGTAGAAGTCGCGCGTTTGATCTTGCATCACGTGCAATACGACATCACCTAGGTCGACTAAAACCCATTCACTACTTTCACGGCCTTCTACGCCCAGCGGCTGCATGTCTGCATTTTTAGCTTCAACGACAAGATTCTCTGCAATTGCTTTGACGTGAGTTTTTGATGTGCCAGAGCAAATCACCATAAAATCACAAATATTGCTTTGTTCAGATACGTCAAGAACGACGACATCACGGGCTTTTAGGTCTTCGATTTTGTCTACGACAAACTGTTTCAGTTCTAGGTTGTTCACATTCATCTCATTAAATTTTAATAAAGCGCCGTAGTATACCAGTTAACCTACTGTGGATGGTAGTTTGATATTGCTGGTGTGGCACTCGTTGTGGTGACTGGTGTTTTTAACGATACAGTTGGTGTTTCAGGATGTACTCGAGTACACAACTTGGAACGGCGTTCTCCGGGATGTGACCCTGAGATAGGCTTTGTCTGACATCGGTGGAGCTGAAAGGTTGTGGTGTAATTTCTACTGGGATAATTGCACCCACCTGCGGAATTTGGCGGCCTAATTTGACTTGTCTTGCTTTTAATGTCGGATAGATTTGAGCGCTTGTTTGAAGCTCCCATCCTTCGCGTTGACAGACAACAATATTGGAAAGCTCAACGATCTGTTGCCATTGGTGCCAATGGGGGAGTGAGACAAAAGAGTCCATGCCCATTATGAAGAAAAATTGGTGTTCTGGGTACAGAGCCGAAAGTTGCGCCAATGTAATACTAGTATAAGAAGGTTTATCTCGATTGGCTTCGATATCGCAAAGAGTAAATCCTGAGATGGTATTGCATAGTTGCTGAACCATGGCAAGGCGGTGTTTGGTCGACACTCGTGTTGTGGTTTTATGCGGAGGAATATGGTTAGGCATTAACCAAACTTCGTCCAAAGAAAGTTGCTGCATAACTTCTTGAGCGGGACGAATGTGGCCAAAATGGATTGGGTCGAATGTACCGCCTAAGATCCCAATTCGCATGCTTAGTCAGCCTCTATATGGGCAAGGTGTGAGTGCGCATTTGGGTCGAAGAGAAGGCATAAATGGCTGATGCCTATCCAATCTTCAATCCCTTGTTGTTTTAACTTCAACTCAAGTGTAGAAGCAAAGGCCAGCATAGTTTCAATATGATTGTGCTCGAGCCTGAGTAAGGCGGCCTGGTAAAGTGATTTTCTTTTATCCCAAATACGATGCTTTTGCCAAAGGTTAGATTGTGCATCCCCTTGAGCAGTCGCTACTTTGAGTTCAAATAACAAACTGATTTCTTTGAGGAGAGACCAAAACAAAATTGCAACAGCGGTACCTTCTGCTTGCAACTGCCTTAGGATATGCATTGCTTTGTCTTGCTGATTGAGTAATAGGGCATCTGTAAGCTGGAAGACACTAAATCGAGATTGATCTTCAAAATACTGGCTAAGTTGCTGGCTATTGATGCTTGAACTTGGGTTCAGTAAGCAAAGAAGCTGCAAGGCTTGATCGGCAGCGAGTAAATTCCCTTCATATAAAGAATTGAGTAACGCTTTCGCATCGGTATCTATAGTGAGTTTAAAGTGCTGAATTCTAGCGTCGAGCCAGCGCTGAAATTGTTGCCCTTCAGGAGTGGCACAAGGTAAGTAAATTCCTTGGCTATCGAGACATTTGAACCATTTGCTTTTGGTTTGCTCTTGCGCCAATTTAGGGCCATGAACAATTAAAATTAGATCTGGATTTGGTGACTGCATCAACGCTTGAAGCACTTTTGAACCTTCCGCTCCAGGTTTTGCTTGTGGCAGGGAGAGTTCAATAATACGGCGGCTAGCAAACAGGCTCATTGATTGCCACTCTTGGATTAATTCATCCCAGCTAAAGCCTGTTTCTTGTTCGAGCTGTACCCGTTCTTCAAATCCCTGCTGTTTAGCAAAGCCCAATATTTGTTGCTTCGCTGTATCGACAAGATAGGGGTCATTGCCAAACACAAGGTAACACTGTTTAGGTTTGTCTAAGTGCCGAATGAGCTGATCCGGATAGACCCGCATTAATCTTCCTTGATTGCTGAGAGGTTTTGAATAATTTGATCAGCAGCTTGTATACGCATTTCTTTGAGTAAGAGCTCCATTTCTCGGCTTTTGGCAAGTGCCGTGCGTGGATCATCAAGGTAGTCTCTGCGAATATCAACCTCAAACTCCTGCGGTTCTTTGCCGGGAAGGGTAACGGTAAACTGCACTTGATAGATCAGTTCATATTCCGCGACATTACCTGTGGGGTACAAAGAGAGTGTTGAACGTTCAAGAGAGTCCCGAACTAAACGCAACGTTGGTGTCTGTTGATCGTGAGCGGTCAACGTAACACTGTTTAGTCTGAGGCGTTCACGAACAAGACGTGTGAGTTCGCTATATTGATCTTGGCTGGTTAGGTGCAAAGTTTCTAACGACTGCGGGATAGAGTATGTCCCCTGAAGTGAGAAACCGCAGCCAGCACTGGTCATTAAGACCAGTGCTATCATTGCGAAACCAATGCTTCTTATTTGCATAAGCTAATCGCTTTTCCTTGTTTTTTTTACAAGTTAGTTGGCAACTATATTGAGTAGTTTACCAGGTACGTAAATGACCTTACGAACGGTCTTGCCTTCGGTATGTTTGATGACGTGCTCATCCGCAAGCCCGAGTGCTTCAACTTGATCTTTCGTTGCATCTGCAGCGACGGTAATTTTAGCGCGTAATTTCCCGTTTACCTGAACAATAATGAGCTTGCTGTCTTCAACTAATGCAGATTCATCGACTGTTGGCCAAAGGCTTTCTTCAATCGCAGTGTCATTACCGAGCGCTTGCCATAGTGTAAAGCTTGCATGTGGTGTGATTGGGTAGAGCAAACGAACAATAGCCATCAGCGCTTCTTGAATAATCGCGCGATCCTGTGTGCTCTCTTGCGGTGCTTTTTGCAAATGGTTCATCAGCTCCATAATGGCCGCAATGGCAGTATTGAACATTTGGCGACGTTCAATATCATCGGTGACTTTTGCAATGGTTTTGTGGAGCTCTCGGCGAAGGGCTTTTTGGTTTGCATTGAGAGCTTTTACATCCAATGCTTCTGTTGTGCCGAGTGCGATATGATCGTTTGCCAGCTTCCACACGCGCTTAAGGAAACGGTGAGCACCTTCTACACTTGATTCTTGCCATTCCAGTGTCAATTCTGGTGGGGCAGCAAACATCATAAATAGACGTACGGTATCTGCGCCATATTTATCCACCATTTCTTGGGGGTCGATACCATTGTTTTTGGACTTCGACATTTTGCTCATGCCGGTATAAACAAGCTCGTTACCATCTTTATCGATAGCTTTTATGAGCTTGCCTTTTTCGTCACGCTCAATCGTTTCTACGTCAGCTGGAGAAACCCACTCACGGCCACCTTTTTCGTTGGTGTAGTAATAAGCATCTGCCAGAACCATACCCTGAGTCAGGAGTTTTTTGGCTGGCTCGTCAGAGTTTACCAAATCCATATCGCGAAGCAGTTTATGGAAGAAGCGGAAATAGAGTAGATGCATACAAGCGTGTTCAATACCGCCAATATACTGATCTACAGGCAGCCAATAGTTTGCTTTGGCAGGATCGAGCATTTGGTCAGCGTGTGGGCTACAGTAACGGGCGTAATACCACGACGACTCCATAAAGGTATCGAAGGTGTCCGTTTCACGGAGCGCATCTTGACCATTGACTTGGGTTTTCGCCCACTCCTTATCGGCTTTGATTGGGCTTTGAATGCCATCCATGACGACATTTTCAGGAAGTACGACCGGCAATTGCTCTTCGGGCGTTGGCATTACTGTACCATCTTCCAAAGTAACCATTGGGATTGGAGCACCCCAATAACGCTGACGGGAGACACCCCAGTCACGTAAGCGGAAGTTCACTTGGCGCTTGCCTTTGCCTAAGCTCGAGAGCTTGGCATCAATCGCATCAAATGCGCCTTGGAAATCTAGGCCATCAAACTCACCAGAGTTAAATAAAATGCCTTTTTCGGTATATGCTTCTTCGCTAATATCGACGGCTTCTGTTTCTGGCTTAATCACGGCTTCAATAGGAAGCTGATACTTGGTCGCAAATTCATAATCACGTTGATCATGACCTGGAACCGACATCACAGCACCAGTGCCATAATTCATCAGTACAAAGTTTGCAGCCCAAATTGGCACTTGTTTACCCGTTAATGGATGTACAGCGTAGAGTCCAGTGGCGACACCTTTTTTCTCCATTGCAGCCATGGCCGCTTCCGTGGTATCAGCGTTTTTACACTCTTCGACAAATGCAGCAAGCTCAGGGTTATTTTCTGCGGCCTTCAGTGCCAGAGGGTGCGTGCCTGCGACGGCAACATAGGTGACACCCATGACTGTATCCGGGCGTGTCGTATAGATATCGAAGCTTTCATCGCTATCTGCGACGTCGAAAGTCATTTCAATACCTTCACTTCTGCCTATCCAGTTGCGCTGCATCGCTTTGACTTGTTCAGGCCAACCGTCTAGGTTGTCGATATCATTTAGAAGCTCTTCCGCATATGCAGTAATCTTAATGAACCATTGCGGGATCTCTTTTTGCACCACTTCGGTATCGCAGCGCCAGCAACATCCGTCTTGAACCTGTTCATTTGCCAATACCGTTTGGTCATTCGGGCACCAGTTCACCGAGGCCGTTTTTTTGTACACTAAACCTTTTTCGTAAAGTTTCGTGAAGAACCATTGCTCCCAGCGATAATATTCAGGTGTGCAGGTTGCAACTTCACGACTCCAGTCATAACCAAAACCCAAGAGTTTGAGCTGGTTTTTCATGTAGTCGATATTTTCGTAGGTCCATGGTGCTGGTGCTGTTTTGTTATTAATCGCTGCATTTTCAGCTGGCAAGCCAAAAGAATCCCAGCCGATCGGCTGCAGAACGTTTTTCCCTTGCAGGCGCTGGAAGCGTGCAACCACGTCACCGATTGTATAGTTACGAACGTGTCCCATGTGTAAACGACCAGAAGGGTACGGGAACATGGACAGGCAATAGTACTTCTCTTTATTCGGATCTTCGGTGACTTCAAAAGTTTTTGATTTCTCCCAGTATGCTTGTACTGAGGCTTCAATCTCTGAGGGATTATATTGTTCTTGCATTGATCTATTTTCCGGCAATGCCGCCTATTGTTTGATCTTGCGCTGAAAGTCGCGCAATTTAGATCTGCATAGAATAAACTAGAAGTGACTCTTTAAAAAGGTTCCTATGACGGAGTATTGGCCATGAGCGAAAGAAGTTCTAAGTTATTAGCCTTGTATGATGTGTTATTAGATCAAGTAAAGTTACTGTATAAGAATGACAAGTCACTGACCCAGAAGGATTTGTTTGATTCGGTTACCTCTGGGAAGGACTATTTATTAGTGAAAGCCGACTCGCAAGCCGATGAGTTAGCTTTGGTCGAACAATTTTTAAAGCGTGATATTGCGAGCTTTTTACAGCAGCAAAATGAGTATGTGTTAAGCCATAGCCCGATGTTGATGGCTGTAGAAAATACTTTATGGCATTGGTTGGGTGAAATTACCGATAAAAGTCAGGTTGAATGGCATGAGCTTGCCCAAGACTTTAAGCATCATGGGTATTATGAGAGTGGCGAGATCGTAAATCAGGGAACCATGGTGTGTACCGGATGCGGCCATGAAACCAATATTGAATTTCCTTCTGTAATTTTGGACTGCACCGAGTGTGAAGGCAAGGAGTTCACTCGCGAGCAACTACAACCGTAATTGAGGCTAGACAGCGTCGTGTGTGACTTTGTGATTTTAGAAATTCGAAATCCCAAAGTCGCAGACGCTATTATTATTGTAGGGTTGAGTGCTGACTTTATATAAGTAAAGGTGTGCTTCAGGCTGAACCCACAAATTTATTGAGCGCGTATTGTTGATTTTGTGCTGATCAATTGAGCGATGATCGCAATCATCATGAGAAGCATGCTTAACAAAAGAACAGGCCATTGGCCGAATTTTGTAAACCAAGTCTTACCGGAGACAAGTTCTACTTCTTGTCGTAAAACGCCCGCTTCAAATTGAGGCAGACTGCTTAGAATTTTTCCCTGATGGTCGACAACGGCCGTGACCCCAGTATTTGTCGCCCGAAGTAACGGACGCCCCAACTCAACTGCCCGCATTTGCGCTATCTCCATGTGCTGCAAAGGCCCATTCGAGGCGCCAAACCAAGCATCGTTCGACACAGTGACTAATAAATCGGTATCGTGATGAACATTTGCACGCAGCTGCTCGGGGAAGGCTATTTCATAGCAAATGGCAGGTGCAACTTTGAGACCCGCAGCGCGAAGATTCGGCTGTTGATAGTTTCCGCGATTAAAAGAAGACATTGGCAGATTAAAAAATGGAGCGAGCGGGCGGAGAAGATCCTCAAAAGGCACAAATTCACCGACCACTAAAAGGTGATTTTTGTCGTACAGGTTATCTCGATTTTCGATATCGGTTCGGTCAAAGGGCGCACGATAATCGGCTTGCGCTTGTCGTTTATGATTATAATTACCAAGTACAACGAGGGCATTGTAAAATTCATCGTTTTCTTGGCGAATAATACCGGTAATGATGGCGTTGTCGTTTAAATTTGCGACTTGACTCGCATTGTCTAGAAACTCACCAACAAAGTGTTCTGGCGCCGGTATCGCGGCTTCTGGCCATAGCAGTAGATCCGCGTCTAGATGCTCTCGAGATAGATCCATATACTTGAGCATTGTTGGCCATAATGCCTCAGGCTCCCACTTCATATTCTGTGCAACATTCCCTTGCACCAAAGCTGCAGAGATGGTTTTGCCTGTTGTCTGAATTTGGCCGATGAAGGGGTGTATATAAACAGCACCGATCAGTGCAATACTAACCCCCAAAGCCGGAAGTAGGCGCTTTTGAAAAATGAGACTTACTGCGCCTGCCAGCGTTATTCCAATAAAGCTAAGGCCAAGAGCGCCAACTAAACTTGCTAGTGGTTGTAGCGGAGAATTCGTAAAGCTATATCCAGCCCACAGCCATGGGAACCCGGTTAGCACCCAGCCTCGTAACCACTCGGTTACAACCCATATCGATGGAAATAAAAAGAGAACTTGATAGCTCGAAGGCGCACACTTTCGTGGAGCTAACCTTGCAAATAAATACCCTGCAAGTGCGGGGTAAATTGCAAGATACATTGCCAGTAAAGCCATCAACAATACCGAGACGACGATTGGCATTCCACCAAAGCGATCCATGACCACATGCACCCAGCTAATACCGACGGCAAAACAGCCAAAGCCAAAACTGAGCCAATGCAGGAAAGCTTGTTTTGGAGAAAGGCCATGGCTAAGGTGAAGTGTGACAGCAACTGCCAGCAGATAGATAGGCCAAATCTGATAAGGTGCAAAAGCAAGGGCCGTACTTGCGCCAGCTGTGAAAGCCGCCGCAAGTCGCCACCATGATGTGAGATTGATTTTCGACAAAGGGGAGTTAGTCTTCTAGTTCGTCTTCTTGGCAGTCGTCTGGTAGCTTAACTCTGAGTTGGATAAGCCGCCTTGTATCTGCACTGATGACTTTGAATTCAATGCCGTTAATAATGATTTGTTCATTTCGTTCGGGTAAATGGCCAAAAGCGTGTGAGACCATACCGCCTATTGTGTCGAACTCTTCATCGCTAAATTTAGTGCCAAACTCTTCATTGAAATCGTCAATCTCAGTCAGAGCCTTAATCATATAGACCTTATTTCCGACCTTACGAATTTCTAAATCATCACTACTGTCATGATCGAACTCATCTTCAATCTCGCCGACGATTTCTTCAAGGATGTCTTCAATTGTAATCAGGCCCGAGACTCCACCGTATTCATCGACAACAATGGCCATATGGTAACGTTGGCTACGAAACTCTTTGAGCAATACATCAACACGCTTACTTTCGGGGACAACGACTGCAGGGCGAATAATTTCAGGAAGTGAAAATGGAGTTTCACTATTATTAAATCCATACTGGATCAAATCTTTCGCGAGTAATATGCCTTCAATGTGGTCTTTGTCTTCATTAACGACAGGAAAGCGGGAGTGCGCGGAGCCAATGACGGTAGAAATAACTTCTTCTACAGTGTTCGTAACTTGAATAGCAACGATTTGCGCTCTTGGGATCATAATATCTCGGACTCTTAGATCTGAGACTTCAAGAACACCTTTAATCATTTCACGAGTATCTTCGGTGATAACATCACGCTCTTCTGCGTCTTGGATCACTTCAACTAGATCTTCGCGATTTTGTGGTTCGCCCTGAAATAACTGGGTTACTTTTTCAAGCCAGCCTCTCTTTTGGGCGCTGCTACTCGGGGGGAGGTCGTCACTCATAATTTACTCATAGTAAAAAGGTATTCTCTTTACTACTTATTGCTCCTTGTATGGGTCAAAAAATCCTAAGCCTTCAATGAGTTGGGTTTCTATCGCTTCCATCTCTTCGGCTTCAATATCATCAATATGGTCATACCCTAGCAGATGCAGACAACCATGTACAACCATGTGTGCCCAGTGCGCTTCTAGGGGTTTATTCTGCTGCATTGCTTCTCGTTTTACCACAGCAGCACAAATAATCAAATCTCCAATTAATGGCAGTTCAATTCCCTGCGGTGCTTCAAAGGGAAATGACAGCACATTTGTTGGTTTATCTTTGCCGCGATAACTCCCATTGAGCTGTTGGCTTTCTGCTTCATCGACGATACGAATCGTCAGCTCTACCTTGGGCATCGCTTGACCAATGGCGATGGTCACCCAGTGTTCCAGCTGTTGTTGGGTCGGGAGATTTGACTCTTGGCTTGCCACTTGAACATCGAGGAATAGCTCAAGTGATTGGCTATTGCTGCTCATCATTGAGTTTCTCTTTTTGTGCTTCAGCTTTTGCGCGTTGTACTTTTTGATCGTGGTGATCGTAAGCCTCAACAATACGAGCCACAACTGGGTGTCGAACAACATCCTGCGCTTGGAAGAAATTAAAGCTGACTTCTTCTACATTTTTCAGCACTTCAATCGCATGCCGTAAGCCTGAGCGTTGCCCTCTAGGTAAATCGCTTTGGGTAATATCGCCGGTGATCACTGCGCGTGAATTAAAGCCAATCCGGGTTAAGAACATTTTCATTTGTTCAACCGTTGTATTTTGGCTTTCATCGAGAATAATAAATGCTTCATTTAATGTACGACCTCGCATATATGCGAGCGGTGCAACCTCAATGACATTGCGCTCAATAAGACGCTCAACTTTTTCGAACCCCATCATTTCGAACAATGCGTCATAGAGCGGCCGTAAATAAGGATCTACCTTCTGGCTTAGATCTCCTGGTAAAAAGCCAAGTTTTTCTCCTGCTTCGACCGCAGGGCGGGTTAACAGAATACGGCGGACTTCTTGGCGTTCAAGTGCGTCAACCGCAGCGGCAACTGCAAGATATGTTTTCCCTGTACCCGCAGGTCCAACGCCAAACGTGATGTCATGACGCACAATGTTTGCAACATATTGACTTTGATTTGGATTGCGGGGTTTGATAACACCGCGCTTGGTTTTGATATAGAGTTCTTTGTTTTCACCCATATCTTCACTTTCAAGCGCAATGGCCTCTTGAATTGCTACATGAACCTGATCAGGCTCCAAATCGGGCGTACTGCCTTTAACGGGTTGTGTTTCTACGTACAGACTCTTCAGTAAATTGTTTGCATTGAGACTGTTACGAGGTAGACCAACAATTTTGAAATGATTGTTTTTATAGCTAATTTCGACACCGATTCTGCGTTCTAATTGCTTGATGTTGTCATCAAATGGCCCACATAGGGAAGCGAGGCGTCGATTGTCGGCAGGTTCAAGGTAAAGATTGAGCGTAGTAAGCTTGTTGGACAAAGAGTGCTCCGTTGGTGTCATCTAAAAAATTGGTTCGCTATGTTCAGTGTACGTATCGATGGGTTTGATTGCCACTGACTTTTTGGCTGAATCGTATAAAAAATGGCTCATATAAAAAGGCGACATTTGCCGCCTCATTTTATGTTTTACGCTTCAATGATTGTTTATGGCGTATAAGTGGTGACGCCAAGGTCATCTTCAGTTCGGTGCTTGGCCACAATATCTTCTGGTCGCAAGCTTCGGCGCAAATCCATTTCGTCTTCACCGCGAACAAATACACCTCTTAATGAGTTGGTGTACACATCAACGATTTCGACATCAACGAATCCACCAATATGTTTGCGGTCAGCTTCAAAATTTACAACTCGGTTGTTTTCAGTGCGGCCACGCAATTCCATGGGATTTTTAACAGAAGGCCCTTCGACTAAAATTCGCTGTACTGTGCCCATCATTTGGCGGCTATAGCGCAATGCTTGTTGTGTAATGCGGTCTTGCAAAATGGCGAGTCGCTGCTTTTTTTCTTCCATGTCGACATCATCTGGAAGATCGGCTGCTGGCGTTCCTGGGCGAGCGCTGTAGATAAAACTAAAGCTATGGTCAAACGCGACATCTTCAATGAGCTTCATCGTGTCCGCAAAATCTTGTTGGGATTCGCCAGGGAAGCCGACAATGAAGTCAGAGCTAATCAATATATCTGGACGCGCTTTGCGAAGTCTGCGAATAATTGATTTATATTCGATAGCCATATGGCCACGCTTCATTTGTGTGAGAATACGATCAGAGCCGGTTTGAACAGGCAAGTGTAAGAAACTCACTAACTCAGGCGTATCTTCATAAACATCAATGATATCTTGACTGAATTCGATAGGGTGGCTGGTGGTAAATCGCAAGCGATCGATACCGTCGATTGCGGCAATGTATCGAAGTAATTCTGCAAAGGTGCAAATATCATCATCATGGGTTGCGCCACGATAAGCGTTAACGTTTTGGCCAAGTAAGTTGACTTCTCGAACGCCCTGTTCTGCAAGCTGAGCAACTTCAAGGATGACGTCATCTAGAGGACGGCTGACTTCTTCACCACGGGTGTAGGGAACAACGCAGAACGAACAGTACTTACTACAGCCTTCCATGATTGAAACAAATGCTGATGGTCCTTCTGCCTTTGGCTCAGGGAGTCGATCAAACTTCTCGATTTCAGGAAACGTCACATCAATAACTGCTTTTTCGCCACGTTCAACCTGCTGAAGCATTTCTGGTAAGCGGTGCAGAGTCTGAGGGCCAAAAATAATGTCTACACATTGCGCGCGATCTTTGATCGCTTTGCCTTCTTGTGACGCTACACAGCCGCCAACACCGATAATCAGTGATGGCTTTTTGTCTTTGAGAGTTTTCCAGCGGCCGAGCTGATGAAACACTTTTTCCTGGGCTTTTTCACGAATCGAGCAGGTGTTAAGCAGTAATACATCCGCTTCTTCCGCTTCTTCTGTCAAGGTATAGCCTTGATAGTCATCTAGCAGGTCTGCCATTTTTGATGAGTCATACTCATTCATTTGGCAGCCCCAGGTTTTGATATGGAGTTTCTTACTCATCAGCTTGCGTCACTCTTAACACCTCAAAAAATAGCGCGACATTTTACCCTCTGAAGGTGCTGCTGACCAGTCTATTTACCATATTTACGTTGAATCACTCTGAAACCTGTGATAACCACACTTGGGCTAAGTGTTTATTTTGCTGTTGCGCCATGATGTTGGGTTCAACAACTACACCAAAATCTTTTGCCATTTCCAGTGAGTTATCTCGCGCTTGATCATAGATTTGTTGGGTTAGCTCTAACCTCAGTAAAGCAATGGTTTCCGTGGTGTGGACATATAAGGCATAATCCACAGGATCTCGGTGGGTGACTTTGATGACCTCGATATCTTGTTCAGCGTAAGCAACTTGGCTGACAATCAGTAAACTAGCAGCGACAACAATGTTACGTGGGCTAAAGGTTTTCATCCGATCCTCTCTTAGCGACTATCGCGTTGATTGATGTAAACGAGCTAAAAGTTATCTCGTACATACATTGGACACTTTCAGTGTATCGTTTAGTTTGATTTTTAGTTTTGCAGTGTTTTGCTGGATGTAACTAGGTATGAATGAGGGCTGATCTAGTCACATTTGCTCACCGTTTACTCAACATTGACATCAAAGAACATAATTTTGGCGGTTTTGAAACAGTCATTTTTTACGAATTAAGAAGGGTGGTATGGAAGCGAATTTTCTTCAGCATGACATCGTTGTCGTTGGTGGTGGCATGGTGGGTGCTGCAGCTGCACTAGGACTTGCTCAACAAGGGCTTTCGGTTGCGATGATTGAAGCGTTTGCGCCAAAGCCATATGACGACAGTCAACCGATTGATATTCGGGTATCTGCAATCAGTGTTGCATCTGAGCAGTTGCTTGAGTCTGTTGGTGCGCTAGATTCGCTGCTAGCAAAACGCTGTGTCGCTTATCAGGGATTAGAAACCTGGGAGCTTGAAGGATTTATTACACAGTTCCATGCCAAACAAATTAACGCTTCTCACTTAGGGCATATTGTTGAGAATCGGTTGGTACAGCTGGCTTTGTGGGAACAAATTGAATGCACAGAAAATATTACACTATATTGCCCCGAAACAATTCATAAAATTCAAAGATTCGACAAAGGGATTGTGCTTGAGCTCGGTCAAGGGCTGCAGCTGCAAACAAAACTGTTGGTCGGTGCTGATGGTGCGAATTCGCAGGTCAGGCAGTGGGCTGGTATCGGTTTAACCGGGTGGGACTACGCGCAATCAGCCATGCTCATAAATATCGAAACTGAAGATGAGCAGCAGGATGTCACCTGGCAGCAGTTCACGCCGAAAGGGCCTCGTTCGTTATTACCTTTGCCTGGAAGGCATGCATCCTTAGTTTGGTACGATGATGCTGCGCGAATTGCGCAATTGCAGGGCTTGAGCCATAAAGCATTGGCGGAACAGGTGCGCGCTAATTTTCCAAGCCGTTTAAACCCCAAATTTAAAGTGCTCGCGAAGGGGAGTTTCCCGCTCACGCGTCGACATGCATTGCGTTATTGTGAAAACAATGTCGTTATTCTTGGAGATGCAGCACACACCATCAACCCGCTGGCAGGCCAAGGGGTTAATCTAGGGTTTAAAGATGTCGCTGCACTCGTTGACACGATCAAACAAGCGATAGAGCAAGAAGAAGCTTGGTGGCAAGAATCCATATTAAAGCGCTATCAAACCAAGCGATACCGCGACAATCAATTGATGATGTCGACCATGGATCTGTTTTATGCAAGTTTTAGCAATGATCTGCTCCCCCTCAAATTACTTCGTAACGGTGCACTTAAACTGGCTAATGTGGATTCGCCCCTAAAGCAGCAAGTGTTGAAGTATGCGATGGGCTTAAAGTAGTCCGAAAATAGATTTATCTTTCAAGCTTATTTTGCCGCCAATCATTTTGGGTGCTAAAATGCCGCGCTTAAATTGCTGCGAGCGGAATCTCTGCGGTACCGAATGTGTAATTAGAGTCGTCAAAAAAGATAACCATGGCAGATATAAAGTTAATTGTTGGCTTGGCTAACCCAGGTAGTGATTATGCCAGAACCCGCCACAATGCTGGTGAGTGGTATGTTCAAGAGTTGGCGAGAATATGTAATGTGAGTTTAGCGCCTGAAAGTAAATACTTCGGACTCACCGCAAGAGCCACCTTGCATGGCAAAGACGTTCGATTACTCATTCCTACAACATTTATGAATTTGAGTGGTAAGTCAGTAGCGGCCTTGGCAAATTTTTTTAGAATTCTACCTGAAGAGATTTTAGTCGCGCATGATGAGTTGGACATGGAGCCTGGCGTTGCGAAGTTCAAGCTGGGTGGTGGTCATGGTGGTCACAATGGCCTTAAAGACATTATTGCAAAAATGGCCAATAACAAAGGCTTTTACCGATTGCGAATTGGTATCGGCCATCCTGGGGATAAAAACCGTGTGAGTGGTTATGTGTTAGGGAAAGCACCTCAGGCAGAGCAAGAAAGAATCGAAGCGGCAGTCGATGAGGCTGTGCGCTCAACAGAGATACTATTTAAGCAGGATATGAGCAAGGCGATGCATCGGTTGCACTCGTTTAAAGCGGAATAGATTGAATAGATAACGAATAAACTTCAGGCCGTAAGGTTCTTGTGAATGGTCATTTGTTTAACATTGACACAAATGACCGCAATAAACAGATTAAAGGTAATACTATGGGTTTTAAATGCGGCATCGTTGGACTGCCAAACGTAGGTAAATCAACACTATTTAATGCGTTAACAAAGGCGGGTATCGAAGCTTCTAACTTTCCGTTTTGTACCATTGAGCCAAACACCGGTGTCGTGCCCGTGCCTGACACACGTTTAGAGGCATTGGCTGCAATTGTAAACCCAGAGCGCGTGATGCCTACAACAATGGAATTTGTGGATATTGCAGGTTTGGTTGCTGGCGCTTCTAAAGGCGAAGGGTTAGGAAATAAATTCCTCGCGAATATTCGTGAAACTGATGCGATTGGTCATGTGGTACGTTGTTTCGAAGATGATAACATTGTTCACGTTGCGAATAAGGTTTCACCTGCAGCTGATATTGAAGTCATTAATACCGAGCTTGCATTAGCAGATTTAGATAGCTGTGAGCGTGCAATTACACGCCAGCAAAAGCGTGCGAAAGGTGGTGACAAAGACGCGAAGTTTGAAGTCGAAGTTCTTGAAAAAATGCGCCCGGTTTTGGACTCAGGAAAAATGTTGCGTTCAATGGAGCTGAGCAAGGAAGAGAAGGCCGCTGTTGGTTATCTAAACTTCTTAACTTTAAAGCCGACGATGTATATTGCGAACGTTTCAGAAGACGGCTTCGAAGATAACCCACATCTAGATGCTGTGCGAGCGATTGCTGATCAAGAAAATGCAGTTGTTGTTGCGGTGTGTGCCGCCATTGAGTCAGAACTTGCAGAAATGGACGCCGAAGACCGTGATGAGTTTATGGCTGACTTAGGACTTGAAGAGCCAGGGCTTGATCGAGTGATCCGCGGTGGATATCAGTTACTTGACTTGCATACGTATTTCACTGCCGGCGTAAAAGAAGTTCGCGCATGGACGGTTCGCGTTGGTGCCAACGCGCCGCAAGCTGCCGGTGTTATTCATACTGATTTTGAACGTGGATTTATTCGTGCTCAAGTAATGTCGTATGATGATTTTATTGAATATAACGGTGAAGCTGGTGCAAAAGAAGCCGGCAAGCTGCGTGTCGAGGGTAAAACCTATGTCGTGAAAGATGGCGACGTGATGCATTTCTTATTCAACGTTTAATTATTGTTTGTGGCGGTGTAGGGAAGAGTTGCCCAGCAATCGCCCAGTTTGGTGAAGGAATAGCCTAACAGTGTAGGTAGAGCAAATTAGCGGAAAAAAGCTGTTGACCTGACTACACTGAATAAGCATAATACGCCCCGTTCCTCGCCAAGAGGGGCATGTAAAACATAGTGGCAATGTAGCTCAGCTGGTTAGAGCACAGCACTCATAATGCTGGGGTCGCAGGTTCAAGTCCCGCCATTGCTACCATCTTTCTCAAGATGTTAAACTAGAGATGTTGTGCGGGAGTGGTGAAATTGGTAGACACGCCAGATTTAGGTTCTGGTGCCGCAAGGTGTGAGAGTTCAAGTCTCTCCTCCCGTACCATTAATTCAGACAACTAGCGTAGCTGGTGGTCGAAAAAGTTAGATTGGGATATCGCCAAGCGGTAAGGCACCGGGTTTTGATCTCGGCATTCCCAGGTTCGAATCCTGGTATCCCAGCCATCTAACTTAAAACAAGATATTGGGATATCGCCAAGCGGTAAGGCACCGGGTTTTGATCTCGGCATTCCCAGGTTCGAATCCTGGTATCCCAGCCATCTTTGGCAATGTAGCTCAGCTGGTTAGAGCACAGCACTCATAATGCTGGGGTCGCAGGTTCAAGTCCCGCCATTGCTACCATCTTTCTCAAGATGTTAAACTAGAGATGTTTTGCGGGAGTGGTGAAATTGGTAGACACGCCAGATTTAGGTTCTGGTGCCGCAAGGTGTGAGAGTTCAAGTCTCTCCTCCCGTACCATTAATTCAGGCAGCTAGCGATTGCTGGTGGTCGAAAAAGTTAGATTGGGATATCGCCAAGCGGTAAGGCACCGGGTTTTGATCTCGGCATTCCCAGGTTCAAATCCTGGTATCCCAGCCATATATGAAATTCGGTTGAACAAATTGTGTTTAACCTTGTTTCAATAAAAACATCTTTCTCCAGATGTAAAACAGAGATGCAGTGCGGGAGTGGTGAAATTGGTAGACACGCCAGATTTAGGTTCTGGTGCCGCAAGGTGTGAGAGTTCAAGTCTCTCCTCCCGTACCATTAAATTTTGAATCTTTGTAATTACATTGATTTTATAACGTTAAAGCCTGTCTTACGACAGGCTTTTTTGTTTGTGGATCATGGCCATTACTTCGGCTCACGTTTTCTTAGCTGCAACTTCGCAATACGTTTACTTAGGGTGTAAATTCGCTTGAGTGAATCGACCCATTCCATCTCAACTCGAAAGAGTTTCAGTCTAAGTTCATCTCCCTCACTTAAGCGCTCCGCTTGGTGTGTCAGTACGGTTTCAAGTAAAGAGTTCAATTCCCGTTTCGCATGGAGTACTTGTTCCGCAAGTGCCGCATCCTCACGACGAACTGCATTTACGCAGTCTAGCAGCGCTTGGTTGACCCGCTCCTGAGCAGTATCCAATGTATTACGCATTTTGGGGCTGATGGTTAGGTTTGTATTGAGTGCGCGATAGGCCAAAGGCAGTAGGCTATCGACAACTAAATCGGCGATACTTTCGAGCTGATCAGTAATACTCACCAGTTTAATTTGCCGTTGGCTTTGACTGTCGGAAAGTGGTTCAAGCCGCAATCGTCCTAAGTAAGACAAAATGTTTGCATGTAGCGTGTCCACTTCTTCTTCAATAGTCTCAATTTGTTTCAGTTGTTTACGTACCTTGTCGGCGGCGTCATGGCTTGCAATTGGGGGTAACAGGTTCATCATATTGCACACTCGCCGTCCCACTCGAGATAACTCCAGTTGCGCTTGATCAAGAGCCAATTCAGGTGTGCTCAATAACTCTTCTGACAAGTATTTGGGTTTTATTACTTGCTGTTTTGCCTTCGAAGGTTTGGCTCTGACGGGGACTACGCGCTCAACAAACCAAACAAATACGCCAGCAAATGGCAGCATGATCAGTGTGTTGAGTACATTAAATAAGGTATTGGCATTCGCAATTTGCCGTGGAATTTCCGCGGATTGCTTGGCAACTCCGGTCAGTTCGGTGTGGACGGGCGAAATCTGGGTACTGAACTCCCCAAGATATGCGATAAACGGCAGCCAAATCACCACGCCAAGGACATTAAAACATACGTGCACCACCGCTGCCTGAACCGCCTCTCGAGGTTTACCTAATGCTGAGAGCATTGCCGTAATGCACGTACCAATATTGGCTCCCATCGCTAAGGCAATACCGGTTTCCAAAGAAATAAAACCTTGGGCTGCTAAAACAATTACGATGCCTGTTGTTGCTGAAGAGGACTGCACTAACGCTGTAAAGCCTGCAGAGATCAAAATGGCCAATAAGGCATTATCCATGTGGGTCATGGCATCAATAAATGGTTGATATTCACGCAAGGGCGACATGGCTTCGCCCATAATGTTCATGCCAAGGAAAATGAGACCCAGCCCCATTAACATATCGCCATATTGTTTAATTTTTTCTTTGCTGGAAATAAACTGCACAGCAAAACCAACAGCAACCATTGCCAGAGCAGCCTTAGTGACTTTAAAAGCAATGATTTGTGCCGTCACCGTGGTACCAATATTGGCACCCATAATGACACCCACAGCCTGCGGCATTGACATTAAGCCTGCAGAGATAAACCCAACAAGCAAAACCGTTGTGACAGATGATGATTGGATGACTGCCGTAAGACCGGTTCCTGTGAGCATACCCACAAAGCGATTACTGGTTAGTTTAGAGAGAAGGGTGCGCATTCGCTCCCCAGCGGCCAGTTTTAACGCTTGCGACATCTTCTCCATGCCATATAAAAAAAGAGCAAGCCCACCAAACAAACCGACGAGCATGGGTAAGGTGTCAAAGTCTTTTCCTGAATCTGCGGCGTAACTTGAAGTGGACCAAAAGGACAGCATGAAGAGGAAGCAAATTGCGATGAATTTTTGCAATTGCTGTGGGTTGAACTTAACAAACATACAATAAGCCCCTGATTAATTTCTCTAAATTAATAGTAGATTAACTCGAGCTATCTTGTGGGGAAATGATGTGTAAATTTGCGGTTTTTTTAGTTTCTCATACTAAAGTTGATTGGGTATAAAAAAACGCACTCTTTTGAGTGCGTTTGATCTTCACGAACGTCTTAGCAAATACTAGTGTTGAAACATTGCCGAAATAGACTCTTCGTTGCTCACACGGCGAATTGCCTCAGCAAGCACAGCAGACATAGTCAACTGAGTGACTTTCTCTACTTTTTGCATTTCTGGGCTTAGCGGTGTTGTATCTGTGACGATGACTTCATCGATAACAGAATCTTTAATGTTTTGCGCTGCATTCCCTGAGAATACTGGGTGTGTAGCGTAGGCAAAGACACGATTTGCACCATGCTCTTTCAAAGCTTCAGCAGCTTTGCTTAATGTCCCGCCCGTGTCGATCATGTCATCAACAATGATGCAGTCACGGCCTTGAACATCACCAATAATATGCATAACTTGTGCAACGTTTGCTTGTGGGCGACGCTTATCGATAATCGCTAGATCCGAGTCATCTAATAACTTTGCGACAGCGCGAGCACGAACTACACCACCAATATCAGGAGAGACAACAACAGGGTTGTCCAGTTTCTTCGCTAGCATATCTTCAAGCAGTACAGGGCTACCAAAGACGTTATCTACTGGAACGTCGAAGAAGCCTTGAATTTGCTCAGCGTGAAGATCACAAGTCAGAACGCGGTCAACACCAACGCTTGAAAGGAAATCTGCAACTACTTTTGCAGTAATGGGTACACGGGCACTACGAACACGACGGTCCTGACGAGCGTAACCAAAATATGGAATAACAGCTGTGATACGGCCTGCAGACGCACGGCGTAATGCATCAACCATTACAATCAGTTCCATTAAGTTGTCATTTGTTGGCGCACATGTCGATTGGATGATGAATACATCCGCACCACGTACATTTTCATTAATTTGGACACTGATTTCACCATCGCTAAAAACACCTACATCGGCGTTTCCAAGTTTGCAAAATAAACGGTCGGCAATCTTTTTAGCGAGGCTGGGGGTAGCATTCCCAGCAAAGAGCTTGATGTCGGGCACGGTATAACCTCAGGCGTTTGCTTTATAAAAGTGGCTGGTTCGAATGAACGAATCCAGAATAGTTTGTCTAGAGCTGGCTCAAACGGCGCTCTAGTGGCGATCTGTTGATACCTTTCGCAACGAATCCCTTCATACCATCAGGGAGTTTACCCAAGGCATTTAAGGCTTCATTTTGATGCTCAAATTCCCCAAACACGCAGGCGCCTGTTCCGGTCATTCTTGACGGCGCATATTCTACCAGCCACGTCAGTGCATTGGCAACTTGAGGATAGAGCTTGCAAACCAGAGCTTGACAGTCATTTTGCCAAGGTGCACTCAGTAATGTTGATAACTCAAGTTTGGCTGTGTTTCTTGGTAAATCAGGATGTTGAAACACCGCTTGGGTGGAAACATGGACTTCTGGAACGATCACCAGATACCAAGGCTCTTTTGCGTCAACTGTCTGTAATTTTTCTCCCACGCCTTCTGCAAAGGCACAATAACCATTAATAAAAACAGGCACATCGGCCCCAAGCGCTAGGCCGATTTTTGAGAGTTCTTGTTTGCTTAATTGGGTCTCCCATAGTGCATTCAGTGCTACAAGAGTCGTTGCTGCGTCTGACGAACCGCCGCCTAAACCGCCGCCCATAGGAAGGATTTTATCGAGCCAAATTTCAGCGCCCAATGAACATTGGCTATAGGCTTGCAATGATTTTGCGGCTTTAAGAATTAAGTTATCGTTATCTGCGACAACTTGGTTGAGCTCAGAGTGGAGTTTTAAAGTACCGTCGTGCGTGACTTTAAAATCAAGCGTGTCTGATTCCGATAAAAATTGAAAAAGAGTTTGTAGTTCGTGATAACCGTCTACTCGTTGATTATTCACATGCAAAAATAAATTCAGTTTTGCAGGCGCTGGCCAACCCTTGGAAATCGGAGTGTCATGCTTGGCGTTTGGCTTGAATGTGTTCATAGTCGTGTTGCTCAATTAAAGATGCTTCAAATTGAATTTGTGGGTGCCAGGGTTAATTGCTTAACGCTTGCCACTGATTCACTTGGATTTTTAATCTGGTTTTATCATTTTTCATTGTCAGCAAACGAGGAATTTCAGCGCCACTTAAGGTTTGCCAGCTAGTATATTTTATTTGCCATTGTGGGCTACCCAAGGTGTGAAGTTGCACTGGGCGGCGGTGTGCATCTCGGCTGATGACTTGATCTTGAGCTGACGTTTGGCCAGTGACCCATAAAGGCATTTGTGACAAGGGCAGGGACCAACCTGTCAAACTGTACAATAATTGATGAGCATTATTGCCGTGATATTCTTTGCCATCGACCATCAGCATCGCGCTGGTGTTTGTCGATTTTAAGAGTAGTAACGTGGTGCCCAGTACACTGGTTAGCCTTAATTCGTCGGCTTCAGGTGTATGTAGCCAATAGAGATTTGTATTGGCTTTATCAGTTTGGGTTTTCACGGCTAGCTTACCTTTTAATTCCCAAGCCACGGCTTGTGATGCACTGGTCACTTGAATTGCTTGTCGGTCTGTTTGTGGTGATAATGCGCACCCCGATAAAAAGCCGAAGCAAAGCAGAATCCAGCATAAAGTAAGTTTTGTGAGCTGTTTCAAATTAATTGTCTATGACTAGTTTGTAGAAGCCCCTATGATACGAGGGCTTAAAAATAATACCACTGACAAAGTGAATTAATGCTGCATTTTATGGCCAATATTTTGGCAAATCGGCTTGATTTTATTCACATTGCCTTTGGTTATTCGCCTTTCTTCGGTTTTGTTAAGCATCTTCTGTTTTTAGATGCTGCAATTCAGTAGAATGACCCAATTATAAGAAATGCCAAGAATCTAGAAAGAGTCAGATGAGCCTTGTAGCAATCGGTATAAACCATAAAACGGCGACGGTAGATTTACGAGAGAAAGTCGCGTTTGCTCCCGATAAAATTCATGATGCGATGAAGAGCTTAGCCAGTCACACCCAGTCTGGTGAAGCGGTGATCGTGTCAACTTGTAACCGTACCGAACTTTATTGCAATAATGGCAAAGAAGAGGAAGTGATTCGTTGGTTTGAGCAATATCATGAGTTAAGCCATGAAGATGTCGAACCTTGCTTATATGTTTACAAAGATAGAGATGTTGCCAAGCACTTGATGCGTGTTTCGTCCGGTTTAGATTCTCTAGTACTCGGTGAACCACAAATTCTTGGTCAGGTAAAACAGGCTTTTGTGAAAGCAAAAGAAGCTGGCACCGTGGCGATGACAATAGATAAACTCTTTCAAACGACATTCTCAGTAGCTAAGAAAGTGCGTACCGAGACCGAAATTGGTACGGCAGCAGTATCCGTCGCATTTGCAGCCGTTGGCATGGCGAAACATATTTTCTCATCGCTAGCATCAACCCAGGTTCTACTGGTTGGTGCAGGAGAAACCATAGAGTTAGTTGCCAAGCATCTCAAAGACAATGGCGTGACCAGTATGGTCGTTGCAAACCGCACCGTGGCTAGAGCTGAGTCTATGTGTGAAGAGTTTAATGCCAAAGCAATTACCCTTGAGCAAATCCCAGACTTTCTCCCTCAAGCAGATATCGTGATATCCTCTACCGCTAGTCCGCTTCCTATCCTTGGCAAGGGGATGGTTGAAAACGCACTCAAACAGCGCCGACATCAACCGATGTTGCTCGTTGACATTGCGGTCCCGCGAGATATTGAAGCGGAAGTCGCTGAATTAGATGATGCATTTCTTTACACCGTAGACGATTTGCATAGCATTATTGAACAGAATATGGCCTCGAGAAGAGAGGCTGCCGAGCAAGCCGAAGTTATTGCAGAACAAGAGTCACACCAGTTTATGGAGTGGATACGTTCTCTTGAGTCTGTAGATAGCATTCGTGAATATCGCACCCAGAGTATTGCAGCCAAAGATGATTTGGTTGAAAAGGCATTGAATAAATTAGCTCAGGGCGGTGACAGTGAGCAAGTTTTGTTAGAGCTGGCAAATAAGTTGACCAATAAGCTTATTCACGCCCCAACGCAGGCCTTGACCGCAGCAAGCCGACAAGGCGATTTCAATGCGTTAGCGCAATTACGCAGTGCACTCGGATTAGATAAAAATTAAGGTTACCAAGTTAAATGAAGCAATCGGTTATTCAGAAATTAGAAGGCCTGCTAGAGCGCAATGAAGAAGTATTGGCACTGCTAAGTGATGCAAGTGTCATTGCCGATCAAGAGCGTTTTCGTGCGTTATCCAAAGAGTACGCACAGCTTGAAGATGTGGTTCGTACGTTTAAAGCATACCAACAAGCTGAAAGTGATATTGAAGCTGCGAAGGAAATGCTTGAAGAGGACGATCCAGAGCTAAAAGAGATGGCGCTGGAAGAGACAAAACAAGCAAAAGAACAAATCGAGACACTCTCTGATGAGCTGCAGATCCTCCTGCTGCCAAAAGATCCCAATGATGACTCGAATGCCTTTGTAGAGATCCGTGCAGGTGCCGGTGGTGACGAAGCTGCAATTTTTGCAGGTGACTTATTCCGCATGTACAGCAAATATGCAGAAACTAATAAGTGGCAGCTTGAAGTAATGAATGCCAATGAAGGCGAGCATGGTGGCTATAAAGAAATTATCATTAAGATTAATGGTGATGGTGTTTATGGCAAGATGAAGTTTGAGTCTGGCGGGCACCGAGTGCAGCGCGTCCCAGAAACTGAATCTCAGGGGCGTGTTCATACCTCTGCATGTACTGTTGCGGTCTTGCACGAAGTACCGGAAGCCGAAGCCATTCAAATTAATCCTGCAGATTTAAAAGTTGATACCTTTAGAGCATCAGGTGCGGGTGGTCAGCACGTCAACAAAACGGACTCAGCGATTCGTATTACCCACATCCCAAGTGGCATAGTCGTAGAATGTCAGGATCAACGTTCACAGCACAAAAATCGCGCTCAAGCGATGAGTGTTTTGGCTGCTCGTATCCAAGCGGTTGAAGATGAAAAGCTACGCAGTGAAGAAGAAACGACTCGTCGTAGCCTTGTTGGAACGGGCGATCGCTCCGATCGCATACGAACCTACAACTACCCACAAGGGCGAGTGAGTGAGCATCGCATAAACTTAACCCTATACCGCCTAGCTGAAGTGATGGAAGGCGATTTAGATGCAATTCTCGATCCTTTGATGCAAGAGCATCAGGCGGATCTGCTTGCAGCACTTTCCGACGAAGGTTAAGACGTTGCTGTCTCAGTCGACGATATCAGAAGCCCTGCAATGGGCTTTTTCTGTCTTAAAAGATACTTCAGAATCTGCGAATGTGGATGCTGAAGTGATGCTGCAACAATGTCTGAATAAAAACCGCGCCTATCTCTATACTTGGCCTGAAAAGACACTCAATGTTGAGCAATGGCAGCAATTTCAGCAAATGGTTGAAAAGCGGCATCAAGGAATGCCTGTCGCCCATATTGTCGGTGAACGTGAATTTTGGTCGTTGTCATTTCTCGTCAATGATACGACGCTCATTCCGCGCCCAGATACCGAAATATTGGTCGAAACCGCATTGAACTTGCCGCTACCCGAAAACGCTAAGGTGTTAGATTTGGGCACTGGTACAGGAGCTATCGCCTTGGCGCTCGCTTCTGAACGCCCTCATTGGCGCATCACCGCTTTAGACAAAGTTGATGATGCCGTTGCTCTGGCGGCCGCGAATCGAGATCGCCTTGGCTTTACCCAGGTTCGTGTATTGCAAAGTGATTGGTTTGATGCGGTCGAACATACAGATTTTAACTTGATTGTTTCTAACCCCCCCTATATTGATGAGCAAGATGTACATCTCCGCCAGGGTGATGTGCGCTTTGAACCGCAAACTGCGCTCACTGCTGGCGCGCAAGGATACGCTGATTTATTCCATATTGCGGAATCAGCGAAGGCCCATTTAGCGGTCGGTGGTCGATTACTCCTTGAGCATGGTTACCAACAAGCACTCGCTGTTCGAGAAAAGCTGATAGAGCTCGGTTATGTCGATGTGGCAACGGTGCGAGATTTTGGGAGTAACGATCGATGCACACTTGGTCGTTGGCCCGGTCAGACATCCGAATAGCTTTTGCGTTTTGTACTGACTAATTACAGTAAAGCAAACAAACCTTAGGATGCCGTGGCGTACGGTTTTGTACGACAGGTTTGGTATGTGCTTGGGCGGGTTGAGAGACGATAGACAAACTGAATTACTAGCAATCGATTTTACCGAATCAGGCTCGACTGCGTAAATTTCGATGTGTTACCTATCTATATCCTATTGATAGAATAGAATTATTTTTGTTTTGCGGATGTTCGTATAGATGAGGGAACTCTGAAGTAGCGAATGAAATGCAAAGTAAATTGTTTCATTGTTTTCAGTGGGCGTGGTGAAGCGAATTTGGATAGGGTAAACTAGCGCCCCTATTTCTTTAGTGTATTGGTTATCATGGAATTCTTTTACAGCTTATATCCTTATGTAAAGCACCTGCATTTGACGCTTGTTGCGATCAGCGTGTTATTTTTCATTGTGCGTTTTGTATTGCATATGCGCCAGGCAGCCGTCATGGAACGTAAGGTGATGAAGATAGCACCTCATGTTATCGATACCTTTATGCTGCTCTCAGGGCTCACACTGTGCTTTTTAATTTTACAGTACCCGTTTGTAGATGCTTGGTTAACTGAGAAAATTATTGGTGTTGCGGCGTATATCCTTCTTGGAGTGATGGCGATGCACCCTAATAAAAATAAGCTTTACAAGGTATTTGCTTTCTTTGGGGCAATGGGTTGGATTGTATATATTGCGAAAATCGCAGTATTTAAAACTGCGGTATTGATTGGTTAATGCATAACTTTACGTCAAAAACAGATCTCGTTTTACCCGAGTTAGCGCTCGAGGTATCAGAACATTTGGGCTTTTCTAATAAAGAAACGGCCAATTGGTCGTGGCTTGAACTTGCTGGCAGTGTTTTAAGCCATTACGTGGTTGATCAAGAACAACGCTTACAGGCATTGCTGACATGGTTTTATCGTGATCTTGGCTTTTGTGCCAAACAAGATTACTTCAGTGTTGAAGCGGCAGATTTATCAACCTGTCTAGTGAGCCGTCAGGGCAATAGCACAACGCTCGCCACTTTACTGTTGTTGCTTGCCAAGCAATTGGATTTGCCATTGGAAGTGTTACTGATCCCTGGTCATACCGTGATTTGCAGCCGGATTTCAGGCGTCGCGAAGTACATTGATCCGTTAAATGGTAACCCTTTAACGCGCCACCAAATCCATGTGTTTATTCGAGGAGAGCTTGGTAATGCGGCGCGCTTAAAAGTGAAATACTTCAAGCCGGCTTCGATTAAGCAGATCCAATCTCGAATGCTGCACGAGATGAAAGCAGGATGCATTATTGGTCATAAGTTTGAACAAGCGATGGAGTGTTGTAATCTACTGCTGCAGTGGCACGAAGACGACGTACACTTAAACCGCGAGCGCGCTTTCATTGCCCAGCAGCTCGGTTGCATTAAAGTTGCAGCGGATGATTTAAAACACTTTGTCGATAATAGTCCTCACGATCCGGTCACGGAACTTGTGAAAATCCAATTGCGTGAATTGGATGAAAATAGCGAGACTTATCACTAGCGAATAAATGCGGGTATTCAGCTGATTTATAGTGGGGTGCCTTAAACCCCCTAATCAGTCATTATTCGTAAGTCTTTATTCGTTTCTAATCACGACAATCAAAATAATAATAAAAAATAGGGTAGGAGAAAGACAAGATGGAAAATACCGCCTTGGTTACAAACGATGCCACCGCACTGGGTTTGCTCGCGGTTATTTTAGGCTTTGTATTCTATACCAATAGTAGTCCGCATCCTTTTTGGCAGAAGTTTTACCGTTTCGTTCCAGCACTTCTGCTGTGTTATTTCTTACCGTCGTTATTGAATTCTTTTGGCATTGTCGATGGCGATCTCTCTAAGCTCTATTATGTGGCATCGCGTTACTTGCTTCCTGCATGTTTAGTACTGTTGATTATCAGTGTTGATTTGAAAGCGATTCTCGGCTTGGGTCCCAAAGCAATCATTATGTTTCTAACGGGAACGTTTGGTATTGTGATTGGTGGTCCGATTGCACTGTTTGTCTTGTCATTTATTGCGCCGGAATCTATTGGTGTCGATGGCCCTAATGCCGTGTGGCGCGGCATGACAACCCTTGCGGGCAGCTGGATTGGTGGAGGCGCCAACCAAGCGGCAATGAAAGAGATTTATGAAGTGGGTGGTGATATCTTTTCGGTGATGATCACCGTCGATGTTATTGTTGCCAATATTTGGATGGCCGTTTTATTGTTTATGGCATCTAAAGCGAAGCAAATTGATGCGAAAACCGGTGCCGATACCAGTGCGATTGAACGCTTAAAGAAACGCGTTGAGCAATACCATGCGGATCATGCTCGTATTCCGAGCTTGCGTGACATTATGTTAATTGTAGCCGTTGGATTTGGTATTACCGGCTTTGCCCATTTTGCCGCAGATTTCCTTGGCCCATTTTTCGCAGAAAACTACCCGGAAACTCGGGATTATAGCCTGACTTCCAAATTCTTTTGGCTTGTGGTTACTGTGACGACGATTGGTCTGGTTTTGTCATTTAGTCCGATTAAACACCTTGAAGCCGCAGGCGCTTCGAAGGTCGCATCTGCATTTTTATATATCTTAGTGGCCACCATTGGTTTGCATATGGATGTCACCAAAATCGTAGAAACACCAGTTTACTTTATCGTGGGTATTGTATGGATGATCGTCCATGCAAGCTTAATGCTATTGGTTGCAAAGCTGATCCGAGCACCGCTTTTCTATATGGCGGTCGGTAGCCAAGCCAATGTCGGCGGCGCCGCATCTGCACCTGTCGTTGCCGCTGCTTTCCATCCAGCACTCGCGCCCGTTGGTGTGCTATTGGCAGTATTTGGCTATGCTGTAGGAACTTATATGGCTTGGTTGTGCGGTCAGATCTTGCAAGTGGTCGCTTAAATCCACCACAAACAGATTTTATTTTTGCTAGGGCTCGGCTCTAGCCCGAAAAGAGAGAAGGTACCATGAGTATCAAAACGATTGAATTAGGCGATATTTCAGTAGCAAACGATAAGCCGTTTGTCCTATTTGGTGGTATGAATGTACTTGAGTCTCGTGACTTGGCAATGCGAATTGCGGAAACCTACGTTGAGACCACCACAAAACTAGGGGTTCCCTACGTCTTTAAGGCGTCTTTCGACAAGGCGAATCGCTCCTCGGTTAACTCTTACCGTGGGCCTGGAATGGAAGCTGGTTTAAAAATTTTTGAGGAAATTAAATCGACATTCAATGTACCGTTAATTACTGATGTACATGAGCCTTACCAGTGTGCCCCAGTGGCAGAAGTTGTAGATGTGATTCAATTACCTGCATTTTTGGCACGTCAAACTGACTTGGTCGTTTCTATGGCAAAAACTGGTGCGGTGATCAATGTGAAAAAACCACAGTTTTTAGCGCCCCACGAGATGCGCCATATTATTACCAAGTTCAATGAAGCGGGTAATGATGAAATCATGTTGTGTGAGCGAGGAAGTAGCTTTGGTTACAATAACTTGGTTGTAGACATGCTCGGCATGGATGAAATGAAGCAAACCGGTTACCCAGTGATCTTTGATGCCACGCACGCACTGCAACGCCCTGGTGGCCGTGCGGATTCAGCTGGCGGCCGTCGTGCGCAAGCCACTGAACTTGCTCGAAGTGGTATGGCATTAGGAATTGCCGGCCTCTTTATTGAAGCGCATCCGAACCCAGACGAAGCGAAGTGCGATGGTCCTTGCGCGTTACCACTTGCACAGCTAGAGAACTACTTAATACAGATGAAAGCCGTGGATGATTTAGTCAAATCATTCCCAGCAATTGATACAAGTCAGTAGTTTTCGTTGCTTATCGGTCTTATGATGAAAGCCCCGTAACAGATTACGGGGCTTTTTTTATGACGCA
This sequence comes from Shewanella gelidii, assembly GCF_014647855.1. Taxonomy (GTDB): domain Bacteria; phylum Pseudomonadota; class Gammaproteobacteria; order Enterobacterales; family Shewanellaceae; genus Shewanella; species Shewanella gelidii. The sequence goes on from NZ_BMPZ01000002.1 coordinate 41,867, forward strand.
TATGAACGTTATTAAACTTAGATTTTGGGGGTAGAGTTGAGCTGGATAGCATTTACTTTTTTAGCCGCATTTATGCAGTCTTGGCGCAACGCTTTTCAAGGAAAGCTATCAAGAGATGTGAATGCTGCCGGTGTCACCCTCGCACGGTTCCTATGGGCTGGCCCGATTGCACTGCTTTATTTAGTCGGGCTCTATCATTGGCAGGATGCACCGCTACCAACATGGAATATTGTGGTAGTGAGCTACGCCGGAGGCGCGGCTTTAATGCAGATTTTGGCCACTGGCCTTATGGTTTTGTTATTTCAACAACGTAACTTTGCTATTGGCGCTGGGCTGGCCAAAAGTGAAGCATTGATTGCTGCAATGCTCGGGACGGTCTTTTTTGGCACGCAACTGTCTTTGCTCGGCTGGAGTGGCGTTTTGGTGGGGGGTGTTGCTATCTTTCTATTGAGTAGTAAAGCAGGTTGGCGCCAGCTATCACTTAAAACCCTAGTGATCGGATTGGCGAGTGGCGCCTCATTTGCTTTAACTTCGCTATGGGTTAGAGAAGCGAGTCTCAGCTTAGATTTGCCTTATACCCACCGTGCGGCATGGGTGCTATTTATCGTCATCACCATGCAAACCCTGTTGCTGCTCGTTTATTTGGGTTGGCGGCAGCGGCAAACCCTAGTGCAGCTATGGCAAAGGCCAAAATTAGTTGGCGCAACAAGCTTGTTTTCCTGTATCGGTTCTATTGGTTGGTTTAGTGCAATGTCGATGCAGACTGTGCCGTATGTGAAAACCCTTGGTCAAATAGAAGTACTGTTTACGCTACTGATTGCTCACTTTTGGCTTAGAGATAAGCTCACTCGAAAAGACATTGCAGGGCTAATATTAATTGCTGTGGCCGCCATTATGGTGATGTGGGGCTAAGTATTCAGTAAGGCCGTAATGATCAGCGCGATGAAATGGGTGAAGACAGCAATGGTAATGCAACCTATCACTTGTGCCTATCTGAAGTGTAAACACTTCTGCGACACTTCTTACGCACTATCTTTTTGGAGTCTCCGCCAGTTCCCGCGCAGAGCAAGATTGCAAGCGGACTGATATGGAGTGACTCGCCTCTTCGAATCGATGGTGTTACACATTTCTTGCCCCATAGTCTGTTACAGGCAATATGTAGCACTGAGCACTGAGCACTGAGCACTGAGTGAATAGCCTCTGCTTCACTAGACGACTTGTAGACAGCCCCTTGAGTTTCTTATCGACGACGTTAATCGGTGTGGATTCGCTATGGTTGACGGATTTTTTTCTGCCAATGGATATCGGCTTCAGCAATAAATCTATTTCTATTGTCTAGCCAGTTGTCACGGACGCTTAGGGAATAGTTTAAGTACAGCTTATCCTGATACACAGTAAAAGCATTGGGGTCGGTATCGACAACAAAACCATCTGACATTGCATAGGCACAGTAACCGCCATACTGAGGTACATATTGCTGTGGGTTGCTCGAAAACAGTTGTTGATGCTTTTCATTACTAAAGAGCCAATTGATATTGTTGTATCGCACTGTAAAGGCAGGGTTCCCTTGGACAGCTTTCGATTCAGTGAAGTAAGCAACCACATCGTAACCGTTCACTGCCACGCCATTGTCATTGTAAATCGGTTGATTACCTAGGCTCGTACAACCTGCCAGTAGAATTAAAAGTGAGATTGAAATGAATAGGGAGCGCATAATGGTTTCCTTGAATTGTTCGACCAACTGTTAACAAGAGAGACCGTCACCTAACAAGTTTTATTGCCATAATTTAAACGGCATTTAAAGTATTGGTTTAGTTTATTGGGTTCTAGTGGTAATCTTGCGCTCCTAATTTTTGGCATCGCTGACTAGGACCGATGCCATCAATACTGTAGAGCAAGTAATCACTCACTGCCCAAGCAAGTGCTAGGCGTGAATTGGCGTATTCGGAGTTGACCGAGTTGTCCTTAAGTGATGTTGAGAATTTTTAATTGAGGATAATGAGTTAATGACTAATCCAAAGTATGCCTATGCTGTTGCCCAAGAGGGTGATGTCTGGACTGCAAATATTGTGCGCAGAGTGTCAGCGCGTAAATCTATGGTTTCAAAATCACAAGCTGGCTTTAAGACCGAAGCAGAAGCCGCGGCTTGGGGCGAAGCAGAATTAAAAGCTTTTGTTGATAGTTTGGCAGAGCGTAATCAACGCAAAGCTGCGAAGCGTGAAGTTCGATTAGAAGCCGAGCAAGCCAAAGCGCTTGCTGCTGCCCTTGCATTAGAAGCTCGCGAAGATGCTGAAGATGAAGAAGAGCTAGATGATTCAGCAAATGCTTGGGATTTAGATGATGATCTAAACGACGAATAGCCCCATGTGCATGGCGCACATGAATAAAAACCGAGCTGTGAAGGCTCGGTTTTTTTGTCTACGAAAATCGTGGGTTATTGTTTATCTTTATGGTGCTGATTCATCGCAATCGAGATGCAAACTGCGGCGCCACCCCAAGTAATTCCTAAACCAAATAACATCATTATTATTGCACTTGTTGTCATAGTCTTGGCTCCTGTTTGCCTTTACCCAGAGTCACGAGGTTGATAATAAAAGCGACGCCTAACATGGTGGCAACGAGGCACCAGCCCAACACGAGTTGGTCGAATGCTGGGTATCCGCCATAGCCTTCGTTCAATGTCGTGAGTAAGTTGTTTCCTAAAATAATCGCGAGCATGATCGGGCTAATAAACCGTAGGCAGATTTCAAACCACATGCCGACTTTTACTTCTGAAAACTGATTCACGTGCTCGCGAACATCTGCAACTTTGAACAACCAGGTGATGATGAGCAACTCGATAAGGCAGCTTGTCAGCAGAGCAATATTGTTGATGAAGTAATCCACTAAATCGAGTAACAGTAATCCGCCGTTTGTGGCAAAGGCCATTGAAATTAAGAAACCACCGCCACAAACGATGCTTGCAGCTTTTTTCCGAGGCCAATTCAGCTTATCAATAATGGCTGAGATGACGGCTTCGACAATAGAGATGTGCGAGCTTAAGCCTGCGACCACGAGTGCTAAGAACAGCAAAGGCCCCATAATATATGGCAGGGGCAATAAGTTGATGGCAGCGGGCAACGTCACGAATGCCAACCCAACGCCGGAAGAGACGACTTCAGTAATGGGCTTTGCTTGTTCTTGCGCCATATAACCTAGGATGCCAAATATGAGTATGCCAGCGGTAATTGAAAAGCCACAATTGATTAAAACGGTCATAAAGGCGTTATTGCTGATGTCTGATTTATCAGGTAAATAGCTGGAGTAGGCGAGCATGATCGCAAAGCCGACACTGAGGCTAAAGAATATTTGCCCATAGGCTGCCGACCACACTTTAGCATCGAGGAGTTTGCTGAAATCTGGCTCAAACATGTAGTTGAGGCCTTCCATTGCGCCGGGTAAAAATATAACACGGCCGATGATCACCAATACCATCAGCGCCAATAGCGGCATCATCACTTTGCTCGCGCGCTCAATTCCTGCTTTGACGCCGGTAAATACCGCAAGGGAAGTGATGGTCCATGCGATAACCATGGGGAAAATAATATGCGATTGAAAATTACCGAGGTGAGTGGGAGAATTCTGGCCCAGTTGTAAATATTCATTGAAGAAGAAGGCATTGGGATCATCCCCCCAGCTTTGATCAAAGGAGAAGCATAGATAGGACATGGCCCAAGCAATGACCGCGACGTAGTAAACGCCGATCACTGCAGCAATAAAGACTTGAAACCACCCTAGCCATTCGAGCTTTCCGCCCAATTTGGCAAACACTTTTGGTGCGGCGCCTCGAAGCTTGTGACCCAGACTAAATTCCATGATCATGAAAGGGATACCGGCTGAGAGCATGGCGAATAGATAGGGGATGAAAAACGCACCGCCGCCATTTTCATACGCCATATATGGAAATCGCCAAATATTACCTAAGCCAATCGCTGAGCCTACGGCAGCCAAAATGAAGCCCACGCGAGAATTCCACTGTTCTCGTTGCATACTACTCTCCACCAAATTTTTATTATTATAAATTGAAGGTCTCGCCTGCCGTCTTACGCAGCAATGTCTAACCGGCGCTAATGATCGCGCTATTTTGTTTCTAGTTTGTTATTTTATTTTTGGTGTCGCGGCACGTAATGAAGCAAGAGGTTTTCAAAAATCGCAAGCGCGCACCAATATATTCTCTTCTGACTATATTAGTCACAAAACGCCTGTATTCCCAAGCAATTTGGTGAAACTTAATTTTGAAATGGCAAGCAGACTTGCGCTATTTGTTCACCCAAGTTGACACCTATGACACCAGGTAGTGCATCGTGCGATGGCAAATGTTGTGACTTTGTTGCGAGCAATGTCTTTGGGTTGTTGAAACGATACCGTGTTGTTGTTCGCTGAACCCTTTGGATGGAGTCGGGTGCAAGCCAACGTTTGCGTCAGAATAAATGACGCAAAAACCACGGCAACATTTACGATAATTGCTGAATTTCGCCAAGCAATTTGGTATTCACGGGCGTGTCGATTTGATGCGTCTGTGCTCGTAGCACTATATAGCCGTTAATGGCTGCTATTTCTGTTTGACGCTGATGGTGTACATCTTGATGCATGGAAGAAAAGTTGGCTTTGGTCAGCTTGATTACACGATAAACTCGCTCAAGCAATGCCGTTTGCTCAAGTACAATACCGTCTGCTGCAGCCACTTCAACTAATTCAGCCACAATCCGCTCAATTTGAGCTTTGTATTGTGGTTGTGCAAGTTCGCCATTGGCGCATTTGTTCAGCGCGGTTAAAGGGTTAATTGCGGCATTTATTGCTAACTTTTGCCATAAAGCGAGCAATACAGAGTCTACTTTTTGACTATTTGGGATTGCATTTAACAGGAGTTGCCAGAGTTCTGCAGTAAGCTCTGAGCCTTGATAATGGCCAATTTGTGTGAGCCCTTCGCCAGTTTGCTTTGTGGCAAAGCGGTTATGTTTAAGTGCCGCTTGTGATGTGGTGCCTAAGCTGAGGCCTCGACTTCCAATAATCGGGGCGACCTGCAAGTGAGGCCCCATCCCATTGTGTAGTAGCAAGATATGACAGCTTTGGTTTAAATATTGGAGCAGTGGGGTCAGAGCCTCGGTGACTTGATAAGCCTTGACGGTGACAATCAATAAATCTAGCTGTTGTAGTTGCTTGTGCGACGTTACATCAAGTTGCTGACAGTTGACCCAGTTTACCGGTTCTGATTGTTGCTCGCCTGCAAGTGATTCAAATGTGAGGTTCTGTGTGGGGCCTTTTGTTCGCCCAATCAAATACAACTGATGGTTCGAGGCATGCTTTTGCAGTTGGTGATGTAAAAGCTGACCAATTGCCCCTGCCCCTAAAATGCCAATATGATACATCGCGATGTGGCTCATTTGGAAACTGATGTTGTCGTTGGTTTACGCCATTTATTGGCCAACCAAAGTAAGAGATAAAAGCTCGCAACGCCCGCCATATCGGCGATGAAATCAGCTGTAGACGCACTACGATAAGGTAATTTAGCTTGAATGAGTTCAATCGCAATGGCGTAACATCCTAACGCTGTAGCGACGATATACCACTTGGGTTTAAAGGCGAAATAGCTAAGAAATGACAAAACAAAAAAGCTGCCAAAGTGACCTACTTTGTCAATATGGGCGATGCTCTGGGAGTAATTCGGACGAGAAAATACCAGATAACTGATGATTAGCAGTGCTATCAGTAGCGTTAGTTTAAATAGGTTTTGTTTTGTAAACACGCGTTTAAGTGAATTTGTGGTTTTCTCCATCATAATTAAATGGCTAACCAATGTCATCAATATTGAGTTTAGCGGCGTTTGAATACAAAAATCTGTGACCTAATTGCAAAACCTGATTTCAAATGAGTACACTAGCGCTCAGTATAAATTAATGTAGGAATCCGTCATGCCGTCATTTGATATTGTTTCAGAAGTAGATGAAGTTGAGTTACGCAATGCCGTTGATAATACCAAACGCGAACTTGATAGCCGTTTCGATTTTCGAGGCAAAGAATTCGGTGTTGAATATAAAGATCATCAGGTCACACTGAGTGCTGAAGATGACTTTCAAGTGAATCAGATGGTTGATGTTTTGCGCATGCAATTGAGTAAGCGTAGTGTTGATCCTGCCGCGATGGAAGTAGATGAGAAAGCGGTTCATAGTGGCAAGACCTTCTCAAAGAAGGTGAACTTTAAGCAAGGTATTGATTCACTCACGGCGAAAAAACTGGTTAAGAAAATCAAAGACAGTAAGTTGAAAGTGCAGTCGGCTATTCAAGGGGATTCTGTAAGGGTCACAGGGAAAAAGCGAGACGACTTACAGTCGGTCATGGCAATTGCCCGTGAAGCTGAACTTGGGCAACCATTTCAATTTAATAACTTTAGAGATTGATTTTAGGATTCGAAAAAAAGAGCGCTATGGCGCTCTTTTTTGTGTGCAGTGAAAGCTCTGAGAATCATTGATGCTTATTTTTGTTGTGACTCGAAAGTAACTTGGGGTTCGGTTTCAACGTTGTTGTCATTTTCAGCTTCAGGCGGAGACAAACGGGCAACGATAATGACTAAAAGCAATACGGGCAGCCCAATGAGACTGGCAGCGACAAAGAAATTAACGTAACCGAAACTGTCGACATAGGCTCCTGAGAACCCGGCTACAAATTTAGGGAACAGCAACATAATCGATGACAACAGCGCATATTGCGTTGCGCTATAGCCAGTACTCGTCAAGCTAGACAGATAAGCAATGAAGGCGGCCGTTGCGATACCAGCACTGAAATTATCAATGGAAATGACTATTGTGAGTAAGCTAACGTCGTAGCCAATTACGGCTTGCCATGCAAATAGCAAGTTGGTCACTGCAACAAGTAGGGCGCCGAGAAATAGGATTTTCATGGTGCCAAATCGAGCTAACAAAACCCCACCAAATGCTGCGCCAATTAGAGTCATAATTAGACCGTAGATCTTGCTGATGTATGCAATTTCTGCCTTACTAAACCCCATATCAACGTAGAACACATTCGCCATAATCCCCATCACAATGTCTGAAATTCGATAGCAGGAAATCAGCAGCAAAATGACAATCGCGCTACGCCCGTAGCGTTTGAAAAAATCGATGAAGGGAAGCGCGCCAGCGGTATATAACCAAGACAAAGTAGCAGCAATTGCCTTGGGATAACGCGCGGCGAGTTGTTGTTTCAAATTGGATTCTATTTCAGCGGCTTGTTGGGTGTCGACCTCTGGCTCTTGACTCATTAACGTGGTCAAAATACCGATAAACATCAGTGCCGCCATGGCCCAATAGGCGGTTTGCCATGAGGCTAGCGAATACTGCTCGCTGCTCGGCTCAACCCAGGCTGCGATGGTGAGTGCACCTGCGGTCGCGACAATCATGGCACTGCGATAACCCACTTGGTAGGCCGCCGCCAAAGCCGCCTGCATACGTTGTGGCGCCGATTCTATTCGAAATGCGTCAATGACGATATCTTGAGTGGCCGACGCAAAAGCGACCATCAGCGCGAACAGGGCAAGCTTATCGAGATCTTGCAGTGGGTCGCTGGTGGCCATGCCGCAAATGGCGATAACGAGGAGGGATTGTGCAAATAACATCCAGGCCCGTCGCCGCCCGAACAGTTGACTTAGAATTGGGAGGGATAATCGGTCGACTAAAGGGGACCAAGCCCATTTGAATGCGTAAGCCAGTGCAATCCAGCTAAAATAGCCGATCGCAGTGCGGTCGATCCCTGCTTCTCGTAGCCAAAAAGACAGTGTTGAAAAAACGAGCATGAGTGGCAAGCCCGCGGAAAAACCGAGTAACAATAAAATGAGGACTCGTTTTTGGCAGTATACAGAAAAGGCGTCGATAGTCTTTGCTAGCAAGTTCAGATCCTAGGTCGCAATTGTCTTTGCTTAGAGGTCAATGATGAAAACAGGTTTGCAGCGCAAGCTGTGCTTTTCTTTATGACAATTAAGAAAAAATCCGTTTAAAACTTCTTTTGTCTATGCTGCTTCAGGGTACGCAGCTTAAAGAGGCGATTCAAGCTTTTCAGTGGATAACTGACCTATGGGCGGATGCCGATACAATTTTTAGGCAATTGACCACCGATACAAAGGTAAGTACTACAATCGCTGACAAGTTCACGAAGTTGTTGGTTGGCTTTAAACATCCAAGCTGGCCATTCATCTAATGTATGGAGGGTGTACCAAAACACGCGTTCTAAATCTGTATCAGCTTCGCCTGGCGTGTGGAGCTGTTGCCACTCTTCGAGCGTATCCCAAAGGTAGTGCTGGATCTCTTGAAAATCTATCTGCCCAGACAGCATCGCTCGACAATAAAACGCCAATTGCGGCGCTTTGTCCTCAATAAAGTCGTCGGCTGTCAATCCTTGGGCTCCATTGTTCATTGCGGTCGTCCTTACTGCATTGCTCAGCTATTGTTCCAGTTTTGTATTGGTTGGGTTTATCTTTCTCGAGGGAGCAAGCGCGCACGATTTAAAATAATCGGCTTGATAGGGAAGTCTGGCCAGCCCAGCTTTGCGTTTTCCCCTGTCGTTACCAGAGCCATTGCTTCGAGAACTTCCATACCCGATATAACTTCACCAAATACCGCGTAACCCCAACGACGAGAAGACGGGTCAAGGCGATTGTTTTCTCCGACATTGAAGTAGAATTGACGCGTCGCAGTATGCGGTTCAGTATCTCTTGCCATCGCAATTGTGCCCAGACTGTTGGATAAGCCATTGCCCGATTCATTCACAATTGGAGCGAGTTCAGGGAGTTCTTCGATGTTTGGGCTGAGGCCGCCACCTTGAACGACAAACTCAGGGATGATGCGGTGGAAAATTGTATTGTCGTAATCCCCTTTGACGACGTAGGTTAGAAAGTTGTCAACCGTAATCGGTGCACGAGTTCTATCAAGTTCGATGACAATGGTGCCCATGCTGGTGGTCATCTCAACCTTCGGATAAAGGGTGTCGGCTTGTATATCCACTGCATTGGCAAAGAGTGGCGTAAAGAGCAGTATGAGGGCTGTAAAGATCCGCTTCATATGAATTCCGTTTGAGTTTATTTAAAAAACTGATTTATTTCATCGTCGTTAATAATGTCACTGGTGATTTGCAGCAACAATTTGTTCATATCAAGCTCTAGCGTAGCAAAATCTGCTTTTAGCGGTCCTTCTAGCTTGCCCTTGGCGCTAAAAGTTTTAATCAGTTGTTTGTTATCGTTATCAGCAACGGCACGAATAACGATCTGGTGCTTTGCGACAAAGGAAAAGAGAGACTCATCGACATCGGTCAATAATTGCTGCAATTCAAATTTGATGTGGCGGTTGGCATTTGGCGTGATTTTATAGCCAGCCCTGGTAAAGCCACTTTCAAAAACGGCATGCAATTGCTTTCTCGGCGGTTCACTTGGACTGACAAGTTTAGCGGCATCGTCTTTGTTATTAAAGCGCACAATATAGTTTGCCGAACGGGTATCTAATGTTTGGATGGCTAGCGCAGTATATTGATGGGTTTGAGCTTCGACCTGAGGAACCATCGGGTTGAGCGCAATCTGACTTGGTTTGTGGGTACTACATCCTGCGATTACCAACCCTAGGCTGAAGCAAATAAGAAGCGCGCGAAGTTTCTGGAAAAAACCTTGGGAATGATTATGGTATTGCTTCTGAAAAAGTCTCATAGTTAAGATTGGTCGATGAATTCTGGTCTACAGAATACCAGAACTTACACTGTTTTCTAGTGGCAGTGGCAGCATGACTTTTTTATGTGGAGCGTTGGCGGAACCCTTTGCTTGTATAGCGGGAGGGCAGAATGTGATGTTTGTGACAATAAAAAGCGTTATGTGACTGTTTGTCATATTGTTCTTTAAACTTGTGAGACTTCGAGTTAGAGTGGCCTTGATGCCAAACGACAGGGTGTTTGAAGGTTATGCAAGAACAATTAAAGCCTCAAGAGTCGATTATTTATGGAAGCCAGCCCGCGCCAGAGCAGCTTGTTTCAAGTGTGTCAGGAATGCCAGAGTATGGATTGTTCGATGGTATTGTCGAGTCATTGAGTCAAGAGCTTTATGACTATCGCACCCCCATGGATAAACCTGCCTCCAAGTTTGCAAAACATTTCGATTTTAAACAGTTTCAATTTGTTGTCATTCATACGCCCCGTTATGTTATTGCCCTCGCGCTCGCAGACATTCGTTATGTTGGCAGTGCTTTTTGTTATCTCTATGACATCAGACGTGATGAAATGACACAAAGCACTTGGTTGCGGCCATTAAGCAAAGGTTTGAAAATGACCTCATCTCCCATGCAAGGTGTATCTTTTGTGGGGAATCGAGGAGAATTTTTAAAGATCGAGATTATTGATGGTCTATGGCATGTCAACTTAGAAACCATGCAGGTGAAAGCGGATGTGAAGCTGGTGCCTGCGGCACTGAGTTTACCGATTGCTGTATGTACACCTTGTGGTTATAGCGGCTGGAGCTATACCCAAAAGCACAATGGTTTGAAAGTTGTAGGTCAGCTAGATGTGCAGTTTGAGCCCCAGCCGCTGAATCAGGCATTGGCTGCTTATGACTTTACCGCAGGTTATTTACGCAGAGAAACAAGTTGGCGATGGGCGAGTATAAGCGCACATATTGATGAAGGCATTATGGGGTTAAACTTGGCTGCCGGCGTTAATGAAACCGGTGCAACCGAGAATGTATTCTGGATTAACGGTGAGCGCCATTTACTCGGACCGGTGCAGTTTGACTTTTCGCGGTATGGGAATTGTGGTGGAATGCGTCAGATTGAGCGACCTTGGCACCTTCATAGCGCAGATGGAAAAATAGATCTCCACTTTAGGCCTGTGAATCGACGGTGCGATAAACTGAACTTGTGGTTCTTACAGAATAACTTCCGCCAATACCTCGGGCACTTCTCTGGGCATATCATTGACAATCAAAATCGTCACTACTCACTTAGCCAAGTGCTCGGTTTAACAGAAGATCACTATTCCCGTTGGTAGTCACCGATATATGCCTTATCGCGGCTACCAGGCTGCGTTAGTCTTTTATGGCTTGTAAAATGACAAATTTGCCGTTTGAAGCAATGGTCTCACAATTGCGAAAAATCCGTTTTAGCTTGACGTGATAGGCAAGGTGTCGATTGCCGACAACTTGTAGAGCGCCGCCTGATGCCAATCGGCGTTTAGCATCTAAGAACATTTGCCAAGCAATATGGTCGGTGATGGCCTCGCCTTGATGAAAAGGCGGGTTACAGAGGACAAGATCTGCTTTGAGATCAGGATCTAAATGGGTTAAGCAATCGTCCCAGTGGAAGTGACCTCGGACATTTGCTTCGGCATTGAAGTTTTCAATCCAGTTTGTTTGTGCTGATTGCACCGCCATTTCTGAATCATCTACAAAGTGAATGTGAGCTGCTGGGTTTAGCTGAGCAGCTCTTAGTCCTAAAATGCCATTGCCACAACCGAGATCGATAATGGTGTTGTAGTCGCCCTGAGGAATATGTTGCAACATGATTCGGGCTCCAATATCGAGCTTATTGCTTGCAAACACATTGCTAAGGTTGTGCATTGTGAGTTGGTATTCTGGCACCGACCATGTGAGCGCAGGGTCAAGCTCTCGTCTCTTTCCATCAAAAATACAAGTGATAACCCGAGTTTTTTTGTAGGTTAAGCTTGCGTTTGCGGGTCCCAAATTCTTTTCAATCAGTGCCAACAATGACTTATTTATGCTCTTGGCTTTGGCCCCAATTAATACGCGGGTGCCTTGGGGAAGGATCTGAGATAAACGATTCAATTGGTATTTAAAGTAGCTCAAATTTTTAGGAAGCTTTAAAAGAACCAACTCTAATCCATCTGGGAGGGGGTCTTGACTGTTTAAAAAAGAGATCTGCTCGCTTGGTAATTGGTTCGTTTGCAAATTACTTTGCGTACCTAACAGACTGGTTTTTGCATCGGTCTCAACCCAGAGTGGCCAGTTTGCAGCAAAGCTTTTAAGGCCACAGGTCAATGTTCCAAAACTGTCATTTAAAATTGCTGTGCGAACAGGGGGGGGAGATTCCTCAGAGAGTTGCTTCAATAGGTGCTCATCGGCAGCATCCCAAGCTTGTAGGTTTGATTCTTGGTTGCTGGGATAGCGTTGTAATGTCAGTACCGTATTGGTTGGCGCGTTAGCTACTGAAAAATGAGTCGTCATATGTCACACTGCAAGGGGCTTTTGGAGGGCGGATTATGACAGACTTACACAATAATCGCGACCTGAACCGCAACGTTTTCAGTGGTTGCTGAGCAAGCAATCTCGCTGGGCGCGAATCATCAGAAGGAGCGGGTGTGACTATTGAATTGATGCCACCAATAACCTATCGTCCAAATTTTATCAGTGAGGCACAAGGGCAGTTGTTGCTTGAAGAAACCAAAGGCTACCCTTTCGTTCGCCCTAAAATAAAGGTGTTTGGCCGATGGCATCTGGTTCCCCGACAGCAGGTTTGGTTTGCGGACCCCGGCTGTGATTATCGGTATTCATCTCTCATGATTAAAGCGCAGCCTTGGCCTCCTTTATTGAAACAGCTGCGAGTATTGTTGCAGCAACAATTTACGACTCAATTTAATGGTGTTTTAGTCAACTGCTATCAAGGTGGGTGTGACACAATGGGTTGGCATAGCGATAACGAGCGTGAGATTGTTCAGGGTAGTCAGATTGCTTCGGTTAGCCTTGGCGGAAGTCGAGATTTTTTGATGCGGCATAAAGTGGCTAAACAAGTGCATAAGTTGACCCTCAATCATGGGGACCTTTTGATGATGCATGCGCCAATGCAGCAAGACTGGCAGCATAGTGTGCCTAAGCGTGCACGCATGAATGACTTGAGAATAAACCTTACTTTTCGGTTGCTTACTCCATACTTTCACCATCATGATTGAGTCAAGGGTGGTGAAAAATAAAGCAAACTTACGACTGAGATAAAAATTCGTGCCATCTTAGTTTAGTAATTCATGTTAAAGCAGTTGATTTTATTGAATAAGTTTCACGATCAGGGCTTTAATTAACTTATCTTTAGGGATATGATGAAACCGTAACGATAGATTTTTTAATTTAAAGCTCGAAAAAAGTGCAACGCAGTTATTCTGCTAAGATCATGTATACGAACTTTTAGTTTTCACAGCCCGATTCATCTTTTCTGCTGTAAAGAGGAACAACATATGAAAAAAATCTTTATTACTACCATCCTAGGAAATGTCACTCCCGGCTTACTGAAAGCGTTGGCAAAAACAACTCGAGCAGAAGGTGGTGAGTGGGTCTCAAACCGCGTAATTAAACTAGATGACCGTTTTGCTGCGTTGATGAAAGTTTCTGTCGATGCTGAAAACGAAGTAAAACTCAAAGCAGCACTTGAAGCTGAGTTTGACCAGTTAGATTTCAGGTATGATGACGCGACTGAAGTCAATGCCGAGCCTGTAAAAACCATTGAGCTTACTTTTGATTGCAACGATCGCCCAGGTTTGACGCGCGACATCGATGATGTCTTTGCCAACCTTGAACTGGTTGTCGATAATATGGAAGTGAATCGATATCAAGTCGCCAGTATCGGCTCAACGGTATTTTCATCGAAATTCTCAGTCGCGCTGCCTGAAAATATTAGCAGCGAAAGTGTGGTTGAACTACTTGAAGGTATTGGGTCCGACGTCCGAGTGCATGTCGCTTAAACCTGATGTCATGACACGGTTTAGCTGTGGTTGAATGAGCTTGATGGTGTTGAATTAAAAGGCACATCATGTTCATACTAAATAAAAGGCCAGATTCTGTATTCGAGGAATCTGGCTTTTTTGATCCTTGGGTTTGTGATTTCACTTTAGCCAAAGTCTATCCGCAATTTGATCTTTGTCTTCGCAGGTATTAACCTTCTTCCACAATTTAACTCCACCACGCCATTGTATATTCAATCGTGGTCGTCATTGATTGAGAACTTCCATGTTAATTGCCCAAAGTATTAAAGATAAACTAGGGGCCGCTCTTAGCCCGACTCACCTTGAAATCATTAATGAGAGCCATAAACATCGTGTTCCAAAAGATGCTGAAACTCACTTTAAGGTTGTCGTGGTGAGTGAGGCATTTGTTGGCAAGCGCCTCATTGGCCGTCATCGTGCCATTAATGAAGCCTTGAGTGACGAATTTGCTGCCGGATTGCACTCGTTATCCATGTATACTTATACGCCAGAAGAGTGGGCTGAGTTAGCCGAAGTACCTGACTCACCTAAGTGCACGAGTTGAGACATAGTTATTACCTACTTTGCACCTCAAATGCCAAGTCAGGACCATTTTGTATATTGGAGGCTTTAAATGCCGTTGCTAGATAGTTTTACCGTTGATCATACCCGTATGGAAGCACCTGCAGTACGGGTCGCCAAAACAATGGGGACACCAAAGGGCGACACGATCACTGTTTTCGACTTACGCTTTTGTATACCTAACAAAGCCATATTGAGTGAAGAAGGGATCCACACATTAGAGCATTTGTTTGCGGGCTTCATGCGTGATCATCTCAATAGCGACGATGTTGAAATTATTGACTTGTCGCCTATGGGGTGTCGTACGGGCTTTTATATGAGTTTGATTGGGCAGCCTGTTGCTGAGCGTGTTGTTGCCGCTTGGGAAGCGTCGATGAAAGATGTACTGAACGTCGGTTCACAGTCTCAGATCCCAGAGTTAAATGAGTACCAGTGTGGCACCTATGAAATGCACTCGCTTAATGATGCAAAATCGATTGCACAAGCGATTTTAGATTCAGGGATTAAAGTGAATCAAAACGAAGATTTAACCCTGAGTGATAGTATTCTGAATCAGCTCTAAAGCAAATTGTTAAGAAAGCGGCATCAGCCGCTTTTTTTTTTGCTTAAAAACAGTTATTTTACAAAGCGGTAACTGATTACTTTGGGGTTCGCGAGCCGTGTAAAAAGGTTCGTTAAGCCTGTTTATAAAATTGACAAACTTCCATGCCTTATTAACAGCGGTTAAACCATGGAACGACAGGGAGCGGTTTATGTTAAAACGTGGTTTTCGTCTATCGGCAAGTGCGGCTGCAGTACTGATGGTTTGCCAGCCAGCAATGGCGGCGGAAGAGTCTGAACTAGCAGCATCTGTAGCAGACGCATTTCATTATCAAAGTAACCGCGAGGCTATCGCTTTTCTTCCCGGAGTGACAGTTTTTTCTGGTGCAAGTTCGGTCACTCCCTTTATTAGCCATGGTGCGGCGTCGGGTATCGCCGTGCTGCAAGACCGTATTTATTACTCTCCAGCACCTTATTCATCGCCTGGGACTTGGTCACAACCCGTAAAGCGCCAGCAGAGCATTGCTTATTCAGCAACGACAGATGTACGCCTAGGCGGGCAAGGGGCAGCTGGTGCTTTGGCATATAAAACGCAATCGATTGGTCAAGACAAGCTTAAAACCACGGCGGCATTAGAAGGAAACTCTCAAGCGGGCGGTGATTTAGATTTAGCCGTGAACGTAAAAAATCGAGATTACGGTATGCTATTTACCGTTGATCATGCACAACGAGATTTGACCCAAGAGTTCCGTAATGATGCAGAACTTGACATGAAGTCTACCCAGATTATGTTCAAAATGGATGCCGAAAGTCTGCCTGGTGCTCGAAACTATCAAAAAACAGAGTTTAAATACCAATATGAAAATACGGAGCAGTCTGACAGCATTGTCGGGACTACCTTTGTAGATTGGGAACTCGAACCAACACTGAATTACAGTGCAACCGCTAGAGATCAAGCGGATTCAACGTCTCATCGGTACCAACTTTCTCATCAGGTGAACACTAATAAATACAGCCAAGTTTTAACTGAGTTTTATTACCTAACAGAAGAGACAGAAACTGCTCGACTGAATTCTTTGAGTGGTAGTTTGATTCAAGACGCTCAACTTGCGCAATTATCTAGTTTTGATCGTGAGCCAACAGTGCTTGGCCTAAGCTTAGGCTCGCTTGTTGATGCCCGAGATATGCGAGGCGCTGGTGTGCAAACACAAATGCTGACTAAATATCAGGGTAATGATATTAGCTACAGTGCTCGGTATCATACGGATTCATCCGAGGTGGAGTTAGGTCATCAAAACATGCAGTGGATGTTTGATCGCAGCCTACTCGTTGTGGATGACGCAGCAACTATATTGACTTATAAAGACAGTGCCAATGTACTAACACTTGCAGCCGATACGGATATGAAGTGGGGACCAACGGTGCTGACATTGGGGCTTGGTTATGAGCGAGTTGACGTAGAACGTAAAATCGAAGCGAATGCATTTGGCTTATCAAATACTGATTTCTCTGACAGCAATTGGTTACCAAGCATTGGTATCGCCTATGATGTTGGTCATTGGCATATCGGTGCCGATGTGTCCCGCCCATGGGTTGCAGCAACTGCTGGCAACCAAGAAGAACTCGCGCAAGAGTCATTGCACTACCAGATCTCGGGTCACTATCAAACTGAGCAATTTAAAATTGGTCTCAATATTTACATGCAAGACTTTGATAATTTGCATACAGGCTGTGATGGGTTTACTAATTGTTCAGCAGAGCAGTTGGCCTCGCAGTACAATATTGCGGATGTGATGTCTCAAGGCGCTGAACTTAGCTTTGTGAGTCAGTGGCAGTTCGGTGAAGTCCTCGTCCCACTGAATCTGACCTACCAATATGACAATAGCGAGTACCAACAAACTCAATGTGGTCTCAATGGCCCAATTTCCTGTGCCATCGAAGGTGAGCGGTTGGCTTGGGTTCCTGAGCAACAAATCGCCTTGAACGTTGGAATGAAAATGGATGCTTTTGCTATCTATGCCAATGCTTTTTATCAATCAGAGCGAGAATTGCGCGATAACCTCACACAGTCACGCATGGTGCCTGAACAATGGCGCGTAGATATCGCAGCATCATACCAAATTGCTAAATCACAACAGGTCTACGCACGTGTTGAAAACGTGTTGGATGAAGATTTGATCGCAAGGCATTCAGGAAGTGGCGTCATTTCTGAGCAAGGTCAAGTGGCGTATTTAGGTTATAAAATAAGCTTTTAACAAAAGTTGAGCCGTTTGAATATTTAGTGAATATAATCAACCGGCTCATTTTTGTTCTAGTTGAACAAAATTCATAAAGGCGAATTGAGCAAGTTGATAGTAACTGCTGCTTTAGTCTAACTTTGCCTGTTTTTTATACTTTTTCGACTTTTCGCTAAATTTAATCTTTAAATATTAGCGTTATAGTAAGTTGCTTTCGCAAAGAAATTCATTTTGAGTGACTAAAAAAGCTCAAATTAGAGTGTGGTATTGCGCGATTCCTTAGTTTCATGCTCTTGAGGTTGTAAAACACCTATAATTTTCGTGGCGATAGTGTGCTATATGCGGTAAACTGCGCGCGACCAGCGTGATTACGATCGCACTTTTGTAATAATTCTGCGCTAGCTCAATGGCCTGTGCCCTAGTTGAACAAACGAGGCTGTTAAGCAGGATTGCGGCGCATTGTCTTTCCTTCAAACGTAGTGCTTGTGGATATGATTACAATTAAGAAAGGATTGGAGTTGCCCATTAGCGGCAGTCCTGAACAAGTTCTCCATGATGGCCCGTCCATCAAACATGTAGCTACACTGGGTGAAGAGTATATTGGCCTACGTCCTACGATGAAAATTCGTGTCGGCGACAAGGTGAAGAAAGGTCAGGTTATTTTTGAAGATAAAAAAAACCTAGGCGTGAAATATACAGCTTTAACCAGTGGAAATATTGTCGAAATTAACCGTGGTGCCCAGCGTGTTTTGCAATCTGTCGTTATCGAGGCCGAAGGCCAAGATTATGTCGAGTTTGCTAAATTCGACCCCGCATCATTTGGTGCCCTAGAGCCCCAACAAGTTCGTGACAACCTGATTGAATCAGGACTATGGACTGCTTTACGTACGCGCCCATTCAGCAAAGTGCCTGCAGTTGATGCAGAAGCGTCAGCGATTTTCGTGACTGCTATCGACACCCAGCCTCTTGCTGCAAACCCTGCGGTTGTTATTGATGAATTCAAAGACGCATTTGCAAATGGATTGACACTCTTGTCGCGCCTTACCGAAGGTAAAGTTTACCTCTGTAAAGCGCCTGGAGCGCAAATGCCTGCTGCGAATGCTGAGATTGCTGAATTCGCTGGCAAGCACCCCGCTGGCCTTGTGGGAACCCATATTCACTTCCTTGAGCCAGCCTCTAGCCAGCGTACGGTTTGGCATATCGGCTATCAAGATGTGATTGCCATTGGCCAACTTTTTGAAACTGGAGAGTTGAGTACGCAGCGAGTGATTGCTTTAGGTGGTCCTAAAGCGTCGAACCCTCGTCTTGTCCGCACAGTGAAAGGCGCGAGCTTAACTGAGCTGACCCAAGGCGAATATCAATCAGACAAAATTCGTATTATCTCTGGCTCAGTTCTGAAGGGCGCAACGGCTTCAGGGCCACACGCATACCTTGGGGCTTACCATAATCAAGTGAGCTTACTTGAAGAAGGTGATGAGAAAGAGCTATTTGGCTGGGTGATGCCTGGTGCGAACAAGTTCTCAATTACTCGCGCATTTTTAAGTCATTTATCACCATCTCGCTTATTTAATATGACAACAAGTACCGGTGGTTCAGATCGAGCGATGGTACCGATTGGAAATTACGAGCGTGTGATGCCGCTAGATATTTTGCCGACTATGCTCCTTCGAGATTTAGTTTCGGGTGATTATGACGGTGCAGCAAACCTTGGTGCGTTAGAGCTAGATGAAGAAGATTTAGCACTGTGTACTTTCGTATGTCCTGGCAAGTATGACTATGGCTCATATTTACGAGACTGCTTAGATACGATTGAGAGGGAAGGCTAATGGGCTTGAAAGCGTTTTTCGAGCGTATTGAACCGCAATTTGAAAAGGGCGGTAAGTACGAGAAGTTTTATGCCGTATTTGAAGCGGCATATACTGTGTTCTATACCCCAGGGCACGTGAACAAAGGGCATACCCACGTTCGTGATAATCTGGATCTTAAACGTATGATGATCACTGTCTGGGCATGTACATTCCCGGCAATGTTCTTTGGTATGTATAACGTTGGTTTACAGGCGCAAGAAGCACTTGTTGCTGGTTTTGGTATGCCGGACGTTTGGCAGGTCAGTTTATTTAGCTTGTTTGGCACAGAGCTAACGGCGGATTCGGGCATTGCAGCTCTGATGTGGTACGGCGCCTGCTTTTTCTTACCCATATATCTTGTGACATTTGCTGTCGGCGGGATCTGGGAAGTGTTGTTCGCAGCAATTCGTGGCCATGAAGTCAATGAAGGTTTTTTTGTGACTTCGGTGCTATTTGCGTTGACTTTGCCTGCGACCATCCCGTTATGGATGGTGGCTTTAGGTATTACCTTCGGTGTGGTTGTTGCAAAAGAAATCTTCGGTGGCACGGGGCGTAACTTCCTCAACCCTGCATTAGCAGGTCGTGCTTTCCTATTCTTTGCATACCCGCTCAACATGTCAGGTGACACCACTTGGATTGTTGCTGATGGCTTCTCGGGTGCAACGGCATTAAGCCAAGCTGCAGCAGGAACACTTGAGTACGGCATGACACAAGATTGGTGGGATGCATTTTTAGGCTTCATTCCTGGTTCTGTGGGTGAGACGTCGACGCTGGCAATTATGCTGGGTGGCTTAATCATTATTTATACTCGTATCGCATCTTGGCGCATTGTTGGCGGTGTGATGGTCGGCATGATTGCTATCTCGATACTACTAAATGCGATTGGTAGTGAAACGAATCCAATGTTTGCTATGCCTTGGTACTGGCACTTTGTATTGGGTGGTTTTGCTTTTGGCATGATGTTTATGGCTACTGACCCAGTTTCAGCGTCATTTACTAATCAAGCAAAATGGGCATACGGTATTTTGATTGGCGCAATGGCCGTGTTTATTCGTGTCATTAACCCTGCTTTCCCTGAAGGTATGATGTTAGCGATTCTATTTGCCAACTTGTTTGCACCTTTGTTCGACCACTTTGTGGTTCAAGCAAATGTTAAGCGGAGGATTGCACGTGGCTAGTAATAAAGATTCGTTCGTAAGAACATTGATGATTGTCGTTGGCCTATGTTTTGTGTGTTCGATGTGTGTATCGACTGCCGCAGTTTTGCTAAAGCCAACACAAAATGAAAACAAGCTGCTTGATAAGCAAAAGTATATTTTGTCAGCTGCAGGTTTGATTGATTTATCTAAAGGCAGCGTTGACAAAAAAGAAGTATTAAGCACGTATAGTAAGTACGTTGAAGCGAAGTTGGTTGACCTGAAAACAGGTGACTGGGTTGAAGGCGTCAACGCTGATACTTATGACCAAAAGAAAGCAGCTCGCGATAGCGAAACCTCTTTCAAACCTGTGAACGATATTGCTTCGGTTAAACGAGTTGCCAATCAGGTGGTTGTTTATCTTGTGCGAGATGACGCAGGTCAGTTGAAAACGGTTATTTTACCGGTCAGAGGCTATGGCTTATGGTCAACCATGTACGCTTTCCTTGCGGTTGAACCTGATCTCAATACGATTCAAAGCTTAGTGTATTACGACTTCTCGGGTTCGGGTGAAACGCCTGGACTTGGTGGTGAAGTGCAAAACCCGAAATGGGTTGCTAAGTGGCAAGGCAAGAAGTTATACGATGCCAAAGGTGAGCTCGCTATTAGTGTGACTAAAAACCCTGTTATAGCAGCTTCTGAGCATGGTGTTGATGCCCTTAGTGGTGCAACGTTAACGGGTAATGGTGTGCAATACTCTCTTGAGTTTTGGTTAGGTGAAGAAGGATTTGCGAGCTTTATTGAGAAAGCGCGTAAAGGAGGGCTGAGCTAATGGCTGATTCAAAAGAACTAAAACAGGTCTTAACTGGGCCAATTATTAGCAATAACCCAATTGCGTTGCAAATCTTGGGTGTCTGTAGTGCGCTAGCTGTGACCAGTAAAATGGAAACCGCCTTAGTGATGACCATTGCACTGACTGCGGTAACCGCATTCTCTAATTTGTTTATCTCAATTATTCGAAATCACATTCCAAGTAGTGTGCGGATTATTGTGCAGATGACAATTATTGCGTCTTTGGTGATCGTTGTTGACCAAGTACTACAAGCTTATGCCTATGACGTTGCCAAGCAGCTTTCAGTCTTCGTGGGTTTGATTATCACGAACTGTATCGTGATGGGGCGTGCAGAAGCCTATGCAATGAAAACGCCGCCTATGATGAGTTTCTTTGACGGTATCGGTAACGGACTGGGTTACGGTGCAATCTTGCTCTCAGTTGGCTTCGTGCGTGAACTGTTTGGTAATGGTTCGTTATTTGGTATCGAAATCTTGCAAAAGATTTCTGACGGTGGTTGGTATCAGCCAAATGGTTTGTTACTGCTTCCTCCAAGTGCATTCTTCCTCATTGGTGGTTTGATTTGGATTATCCGTACCTATAAGCCTGAACAAGTCGAAGCGAAAGGGTAAACGCATGGAACATTATTTAAGTTTATTAGTTCGAGCCGTTTTCATTGAAAATATGGCGTTGTCTTTCTTCTTGGGAATGTGTACGTTTCTTGCGGTTTCTAAGAAGGTTACGACGGCAATGGGACTCGGTGTGGCTGTTATTGTCGTTCTTGCAATCTCAGTACCTACTAACCAGATTATTTACCAAGGTATCTTAGCGCCAGGTGCTCTTGCTTGGGCTGGAGTTCCCGATGCAGATTTGAGCTTCCTAAAGTTCATTACTTTTATCGGTGTGATCGCTGCTTTAGTGCAAATCCTTGAGATGGCGCTAGATAAGTATTTCCCACCGCTATACAACGCGTTAGGTATTTTCCTACCTTTGATTACGGTGAACTGCGCAATTTTTGGTGCCGTATCTTTCATGGTTGAGCGTGATTATAACCATATTGAAAGCGTTGTATTTGGTATTGGCTCTGGTGTGGGCTGGGCTTTGGCTATCGTTCTACTTGCAGGTATTCGCGAGAAGATGAAGTACGCAGATGTTCCTGATGGCTTACGTGGTCTAGGTATTACATTCGTGACTACAGGTTTAATGGCCTTAGGTTTTATGTCGTTCTCTGGTGTGTCTCTTTAAGAGTCGACAGTAGGCTGAGTAATTTGAACCTTTTAAGGATAAGTTGATGGATATTATTCTTGGTATTTTAGAAGCGACCCCGATAGATGTTTATTTGGGCGTAACGATGTTTACCGCAATCGTCGTGGTTTTGGTCCTAGTGATTTTATTTGCTAAATCAAAATTGGTATCGAGTGGTGACGTCGTAATCGGCATCAATAATGATGCGGAAAAAGGCATTACAACGGGTGCTGGCGGAAAGCTACTAGGTGCGCTTTCTGACAATGGTATTTTCGTATCAAGTGCTTGTGGCGGCGGTGGCTCTTGCGGTCAATGTCGTGTGAAAATTAAATCTGGCGGTGGTGATATTTTACCAACCGAGCTCGACCATATCAGCAAGGGTGAAGCCCGTGACGGTTGTCGTTTATCTTGTCAGGTGAACGTAAAGACCGATATGGAAATTGAGCTCGACGAAGAAATCTTTGGTGTGAAGAAGTGGGAATGTAGCGTTATTTCTAACGACAACAAGGCCACTTTTATTAAAGAGCTGAAACTAGCGATTCCTGATGGTGAGTCTGTACCATTCCGTGCGGGTGGGTATATTCAAATTGAAGCACCAGCGCATCATGTAAAATATGCAGATTATGATATCCCTGCAGAGTATCGTGGCGACTGGGAACACTTTGGATTCTTTAAGCTTGAGTCTAAAGTAGATGATGAAACAATTCGTGCATATTCCATGGCAAACTATCCTGAAGAGGAAGGGATTATCATGTTGAATGTGCGGATTGCAACGCCACCACCACGGAACCTTTCGTTGCCTTGCGGCAAGATGTCTTCATACATTTGGAGTCTAAAAGAAGGTGACAAAGTGACAATTTCAGGCCCATTTGGTGAGTTCTTCGCCAAAGAAACCGATGCAGAAATGGTCTTTGTTGGTGGTGGTGCTGGTATGGCACCCATGCGTTCTCATATCTTTGATCAGCTAAAACGCTTGAAGTCTAAGCGCAAGATGAGCTTTTGGTATGGTGCACGTTCTAGCCGTGAAATGTTCTATGTTGAAGATTTTGACGGTCTAGCGGCCGACAATGAAAACTTCGATTGGCATGTCGCGTTATCCGATCCACAACCTGAAGACAATTGGGATGGCTATACAGGCTTTATTCATAATGTATTATACGAAAACTATCTGCGTGATCATGAAGCACCAGAAGATTGCGAATTTTACATGTGTGGCCCACCAATGATGAACGCAGCTGTGATTAGTATGCTTAAAGATCTTGGTGTGGAAGATGAGAATATACTTCTCGATGATTTTGGTGGATAAACCTTAATCGCACTTTATGGCGCTGTATGTTCAAATAGAGCTGCAGCGCTTTGTTGTTATTGTGTAATCAAAGAGAACCGCTGGTCAGTATGCAGAAGACCTTAAGTCATCAAATAAAAATGTGGCTAGCCTTTTTGGGGTTGGCTTTTTTGCTTTCTGCTTGTGCAGAACAAGAGCAAACAACCTTGCTTGTGGGCAACACCATGGGTACCACTTATCACATTAAAGTGGTTCCGAATAATCGCCTGCCCGATGCAAACCTATTACAGGCTGAAATTGACCTTACCCTTGAGCAAGTAAACAACCAGATGTCGACTTACCGGCCCAAGTCCGAGTTGTCAAAGTTTAACTCAATGCCTCGAGAGCAAAGTGTTGAGGTGTCGGCTGATACGGTAAAAGTACTCAAAGAAAGTTTTCGTTTGTATAAGCTGACTGATGGTGCTTTAGATATCACTTTAGGGCCACTAGTGAACCTATGGGGGTTTGGCCCTGATAAGCGTCCGAATCGTATACCGACGGATGACATGATTAATTTTGCGAAGCGACAAACTGGCATTGAGCATGTGTCTATTCAAGGTTATAAACTCAACAAACATATTCCAGAGCTTTATGTTGATCTGTCATCGGTCGCTAAGGGGTTTGGCGTTGATAAGGTTGCTGAGTTGCTCGATAAATATCAAGTCAAAGGCTATATGGTTGAAATTGGCGGTGAGCTAAGAGTGAAAGGAACGAAGCCCGGTAATAAACCATGGCGGGTCGCTGTTGAGCAACCCACGGTCGATGAGCGTCGAGTTCAACAAGTCATTGAGCCAGGCAACATGGCTATGGCGACATCGGGCGACTATCGAAACTATTATGAAGGTGACGGTCGTCGATATTCCCATTTGATCGATCCACGGACCGGTTACCCTATCAATCATCGTTTAGCTTCAGCGACCGTGTTGCATCCATCCAGTATGACTGCTGATGGCTTAGCGACTGCAATGATGGTATTGGGTACCCAAGCTTCGCTCGCTTTAGCTCATCAAGAAAATTTGGCGGTGATGCTAATTGAGAAACAAAATGATGGTTTTAAGGTCTACTATAGTGATGCCTTTAAACCCTTTATCAAAGAGTAGCCTTTAGGCATACGATACCGTTATTTACTCGTGTAGGGCAGTTCAAGTCAGCTGCCCGACTAGGAGAAAGTTATGAGTAGTTTTATCGCTGCATTCGTTGTTTTACTTGTATTTTTTTTGCTCATGTCTGTGGGTTATATCATCAAGAAAAAGGCTGTTGAGGGAAGTTGCGGTGGTCTTGGCGCACTTGGGATTGAGAAAGCTTGTGACTGCGATAATCCATGTGATGCGCGTAAAGCGCGAATGGCTGCCGAAGAAGCGCGTGAAAAAAAGCTCGCTCAAAATCGAATTTTGTAAGTGCCTAAGCCTTTCACCGGGTTCAATGTTTGATATCTTTAGCGAAATTTAATCTTTGTGGTTCAACGCATTTAAACATGGGCGTTGGATGATATTAGCCTCTCAATGACCAAAGGAATTTTTCGTGCTTTGGGACGGGAGGCTTTTTTATGGCACCCTTCCCGTACATGGAAGTGCTTTATGTGACATGTTATTTCAACAACGACCTTGTGATGATCACTTCCCCTTTGCTTCGTTAGTCCTCATTGTCTTTGTATCCTCCTTCATCAACTTTGAGGTATCGAACTAACCCCGAAACAACTTGATACCTTTTAAGCTATCTCTAAGTGTCTTGATACAGCAAGTGTTCAGTTATTAATCGTATGATGACTAAGTGAAAACGAATACTAATATCAAGCCCATCAACAGATGCAATGCCAGCTCTCGGAGGTTCATATGACAATTGCTTTACCTATTCGCTCTAGGCTTCCAACCATAGAAGTTATGGCGTACCACCTACTTTCAAATGAAGACAATTCCGGTAGAACGCTAGATACGCAACTGCGAGAGACGGAAACTCATATGCAGCATTTGAAGCAAAAGGTCGCTGCTTTAGAGGCTGAATTAAGCGTGTTACGATCGTCATCAATGCCCAGTCTTCAGAGCAAACAAACGCTGCAAATTCGAGCGCCACAGCAAATGAGTTTGAATGGTGATGAGCTCGAATTTATCAATACTTTGTTTAATTCGTAAGTGCAAAGCATCAGTTATTTTGGATAACCTTGATGTGGAGTGCATACTCAACGTTCACTTGACGTAAAATTCTCAGTGCTGTTTTCTAGAAAAGCTTGATCACTGTCTATGTATACAGTAGTCTAGTTGTGGAGGGCAGTTATTTGAAAAAGATTATTCATATCGATATGGACTGTTATTTTGCAGCTGTAGAGATGCGGGACTTTCCTGAGCTTAGGAATAAACCCGTTGCCGTCGGAGGCAGTCATGAGCGCCGCGGGGTAATCAGTACCTGCAATTATCTAGCGAGACAGTTCGGTGTTCGCTCTGCGATGGCAACCGCGTATGCACACCGATTATGTCCTCACCTTGTGTTAGTGCCCGGCCGAATGCAAGTCTATAAAGAAATATCGCAACAAATTCGCGCTATTTTTTCCCGTTATACTGAGTTAATCGAACCTTTATCACTTGATGAGGCCTACCTTGATGTAAGCGATTGCCAAGAATACCAAGGCTCTGCAACACGTATTGCGGAAGCCATCCGGAAGGACATTTTTGACGAGACTGGATTGACTGCCTCGGCTGGGATTGCGCCTATCAAGTTTCTGGCGAAAATCGCCTCTGATCTTAATAAACCCAATGGGCAATATGTGATTACACCCGATGATATTCCTGAATTTGTTGAAACCTTGCCTTTGCGAAAAATCCCCGGTGTCGGAAAAGTTACGGGAAAGAAGTTAGAAGCTCTGGGCTTGCATACTTGTGGTGATGTACAGCGCTATCCGAATCATCAGCTGATAGAGCAGTTTGGTAAGTTTGGACATTTGCTAATAGAGCGCTCCAAAGGTATCGATAACCGTGGTATCTCAGCCCATCGGGAAAGAAAGTCAGTTGGTGTAGAAACGACTTTGGCAAAAGATATTCATACCTTGTCACAATGCGAACAGATCATGCCCGGACTGATCCAAGAGCTTTCTGTGAGAGTTAGTCGTAGCGCGAAAGAGCGTCGGATTCAAAAGCAGGTAGTAAAGCTCAAATTTAGTGACTTTAAGCAAACGACGATAGAGCAACGAAGTGATGAAATCTCGGTCAAGCTGTTTTACGATTTGCTCAATCAAGCAATAGAGAGGAGAGGGGATAGGGGCATCCGTTTGCTAGGGGTTTCAGTAGGACTGCATAGTGAAAAGGAAGCGCCGCTGCAGGAGTCTGATACGACGCAATTGGGTTTTTGTTTCTAAGCTGTGTTTTGGCACTGTCTATGGTTTAGAATTTGGCGTTTAGTACTGAACACATAATTTATAGCAGCTTTTCTGGTCTTGCTTCAATATCGTTAACGATAGCGTAGGCGAGTGCATCTTTCTTGCTATGGAAATAGTAGCTACTTAGTCCCTGACTTAGTTTCCATTTCTTGTCAGCAGTCTTTACTGTTTCATCTGCTTCATTTTTGGCGCCATTGATAGCTTTTTCCATCTCAGTAGTCTGATCATAATCCTTGTCCCCAGCAAATAGGGTTTTGAGATTCAAGATGGCAACCAAAAGTGCAAATGGATATACAGCCGCGCCCACAAAATAAAAAAATACAATTTTAATCATTTTAAAGATTGAGCTGTGTTTATCATTGTGAAAAACCGCAACCCGCATAGAGAGCTCGCTTTTCTTAGCATGGTACGAGCCGCCGGTTAGGGTTGCTGCGCCAAGTGCAGCCAAACCATTGATCATCATGAGTGCTGCGAGGGCGAAGAAGCCCCATCCTATATAGAGAACCCATTCTTCAACGCGATTTGCTTCGGCATAGGCTAAGGTTCCAAAACCAATTCCAAACAATATGGCAATGAGGAGGGAGTCTTTGACAGCATGAAGCATTGCGTTCTTTCGCATTTTTATATCCTTATAAATGAAGTTGTTAAGAGAAAGTGATTATAAATAAAGCAACTAAAGATGCAATTTAAATGCTTTATTTGGGGCGGTTTTGTGATCTTGATGGCTGTTGCAATAAAAAAGCGCCTTATAGGCGCTTTTAGTGGTAGATAGTTGTAGAACTAGTCTTTCGTTGGAATACGCTCAAGCACGGCTAGCAGCAATTTCCAGTATTGATCGACGGTTTCAATCAAGACTTTTTCATCCGGGCTATGGGGGAAGCGAATCGTTGGGCCTATTGAAACCATGTCCATGTCTGGGTACGGTTTTTTAAACAGACCACACTCTAGTCCAGCATGGATAACCATGATTGTTGGCTCTTTGTGGTAAATGGCTTCATAGGTCTCTTTGACGATAGCCATCACCGGTGATGTGCTATCGGGTTTCCAGCCTGGATATGCGCCACTAAACTCAATATCCGCACCGGCAAGGTTGGTGATGGCATTGAGTACGGTTTCAACTTCTTGACGACCTGAATCTAATAAAGAACGAATTAAACATAGGATGTTTACCGATTCAGCTTCAGTACTGATAACGCCAACATTAAGTGATGTTTCTGTTACCCCTTCAATTTCATCGCTCATGCGAGTAACGCCGTTTGGGCAAGCATGCAACAGTTCGATCAAAGTCTGCTGTGTTTCTTCACTCATCACTTGGGTTGCTGCTGGCACTTCTTCCAGTGTGAGGACCATATCAGGATCTGCGATGGCGAGTTCTTCGCGAACGAGCGCTTGGAAGTCTTGAATCAATTGCTGCAGACGATCGACATTTTCCGTAGGGATCATAAAGCTAACGCTTGCCTCCCTTGGGATGGCGTTGCGTAAAGAACCACCGGTAAAGTTTGTCAACTCCAAAGCGAGTTCTTCTTCATGGTTGAAAAGGAAACGAGCCAACAGTTTATTGGCGTTTCCGCGACCGAGGTGGATATTTACCCCTGAATGACCGCCTTTTAATCCGGATAGTGACAATGTAAACGTGGGGTTGGTAGGCTCCGGTGCTTGCCAAACCATAGGCAGGGTTATTTGTGCATCAACTCCACCCGCACAACCCATATATATTTCACCTTCTTGCTCAGAGTCGGTATTGATCAAAATATCCGCCTCTAACATGCCAGCTTCTAAGCCAAAGGCACCCGTCATTCCAGCTTCTTCATCTATGGTCAGTAATACTTCAAGAGGGCCGTGTTTGATATCGTCTGCGCCCAATATGGCTAGGGCTGAGGCCATGCCTATGCCGTTGTCTGCCCCTAATGTCGTGCCTGACGCTTTAACCCACTCACCATCAATGACAGGTTGAATTGGGTCGGTCAAAAAGTCATGATTTTTGTCAGCATTTTTTTGCGGAACCATATCAATATGTGCTTGGATGACCACAACCTTTCGATCTTCCATCCCTGGCGTCGCTGGCTTTTGGATAATTAAGTTGCCAACCTTGTCTTCGACAACTTTTAGCTGTTTTTCTTTTGCCCAATCTTGAATAAATGAGCTCAGTGCTTGCTCATGCTTTGAAGGGTGCGGAATAGCGCATATTTGTTCAAACCATTGCCATAAAGGCTGTGGCTGTAGTTGGCTTAACGTGGTCACGTTAGACTCCTAATTATTATTTAAATATTGCTGTGATTTAGCTGAATACGAACTGGCGCTAGTCTAGCATAAATGCAGTAGCGGCCGTAAATCCTTACCGACAAAACGACGGTCTACAAAGCATTTGCCAAGGCCGAGTATTCGGCGAATAATGCATAGGATAAACGCCGCAACATCATGAATAAAAAGGAACCGGTATGGGGCTAGTAAATTTTGTAGATGTAACCTCTGAAGAAGCGATCTTTGAAGGGCATGGTTGGGATGCAGTATTGGTGATTACTGAAGATCTAAAGCGGTTAGATATTGACGAAATCAAAATGTTGGCAGCCCACGGAGCTGATATCGATAATCGAGTCGGCCGACTGCCGACATTATTGTTTGCGCCAGGACTTGCAGGCGGACGGTTAATTATCGCGCCCGTTATAAACGCTGAAGATGACTATGCAGATGTGCGGATTTTTGCCAAAGCCATGCGGCAAGGGATTCAAGTTGCTAAGGAAGCAGGAGCGAAAAAACCTTTGGTGATTCTCAACCAAAGCCTACAGCGGAAATATCAGCAAGCGCTAGAGGTTGCAGGTTTAGCAATTGGTCAAGAGTTATGGCAGGCGCTTGAATTGCGCGAGGCTAAGCAATTAGGAGCACAGTTAGATGCAGTTGGTTTGCTGGTTAAGCAGCAAACAAGCGACTTATTGAATGCTCTTGAAAGTGGTCGAAACTTAGCGCGTGATTTATGTGGCACAGAGCCTGAACGAATGTCTGCACCAGCATTTGCCGACTATTGTGTAAGCGCACTGGAAAATAGCGGTTTGATAGTTGAAGTCATTGAAAGCCGCTGCGAACTCGAA
The DNA here is from genome assembly GCF_014647855.1 of Shewanella gelidii. Classification (GTDB taxonomy): domain Bacteria; phylum Pseudomonadota; class Gammaproteobacteria; order Enterobacterales; family Shewanellaceae; genus Shewanella; species Shewanella gelidii. The sequence goes on from NZ_BMPZ01000002.1 coordinate 71,809, forward strand.
CGAGACTACCCATTACTTAGCGCTGTGGCGCGCAGTTCATTTGCTGTTTCTCGTCATCAACCACGGGTTGTCAATATCGAATACGTTCCCGATGGGGAAGTGACGCAAACTTTTCTTTTTGCTGGGAAAGGTGTGGTTTATGACACCGGTGGTGCAGATTTAAAAGTTGGCGGCGCGATGGCAGGGATGAGTCGAGATAAGGGCGGCGCAGCTGCTGTCGCCGGATTAATGAAAACCTTGTCTCTCCTTAAGCCCAAAGGTATTCGCGTGATCGCGCAACTAGGTTTGGTGCGCAATAGTATTGGCAGTGAGGCGTTCGTAACCGATGAAATCATTGCCAGCCACGCAGGTTGCCGAGTCCGCATTGGCAATACTGATGCTGAGGGGCGATTAGTTTTGGCTGACCTACTGTCTCATTTACGTGCCAAGGCAGTGAAAGCTGTTAAGCCGCAGCTGTTCTCGGTGGCGACATTGACGGGCCATGTCGTTCGTGCGTACGGCGGTTACACCGCTTTGGTTGAAAATTCGGTTGCGAAGCGTGAAAAGGTAGCTGAAGAATTACAGCAAGTCGGCCAAACATGGGGCGAGCCACTTGAAGTTTCGAGTTTACGGCCCGATGATTTTGATAAAATTGTTGACCCATCAGGTGCAGCAGATGTTCTCTCATCTAATAATGCGCCGTCTTCGATTACGGCGAGGGGTCATCAATTCCCTGCTGCGTTCTTATTAGTCGCGTCTGGCCTCGATCAGCATGGTCTTCAGTCTAAGACACCGTTGCCTTATACCCATGTGGATATTGCAGGCAGTGCTACGGAAGGGCATCCTCAGTATGGTAGCCCGACTGCAGCCCCCCTCGTAGGCCTATATCAATATATGGATGCGATGGCTAAAAAGGCATAGTGGCATAAGGTTCGATTGATAAGCTGAATCGCATCGGATTGAATCATGGCCAAGCACCTTATGGTTTCCATAGGTGGTTGGCCTTTTCCTCTCTTTTATTTTTCCTTTTGAAAAAATTCTTCTGCTTTTACTTTGTTCTTGCGTCAACAAGGTGCTTCTCAGTTTTATTGGGTGCGTATGAGATGTAATTGTTCTCATATAAAGATAGATTTTTTTATATTAAGAGCTGTTAATTTAGTTTTTGTCGGGGTGATCAATTTTTAAGAGGTTTTATCTGTGAATCGTCGCAATTCTCAAGATTCTTCTCTCAGCTAGCTAGCCTCAAACTAGCAAAATCTCTATACTCTGCCGCAAATATAACCTTTGACGGTTATAGAAAAGGCGACTGTTTTATGCTAACTCATTGTTTTTGTTGTGGGTTGGCACCATTCAAGAACGCCTCTGTACCTACATTCCAAATAATATTATTAAAATCAAGGAACCTTGTTCCATGTTAGAAAAAATTTTTAAACTGAAAGAACATCAAACAAGCTTGAAACAAGAAGTTGTCGCGGGGATCACGACCTTCTTGACCATGGCTTATATTATTTTTGTTAACCCATCAATGCTCAAACTAGCCGGAATGGATCATGGCGCAGTATTCGTTGCAACTTGTTTAGCTGCAGCAATCGGTTGTTTGATCATGGGCTTCATTGCCAACTACCCAATCGCTTTAGCGCCGGGAATGGGGCTAAATGCCTTCTTCACGTTTACCGTTGTTGGTGATATGGGTTATAGCTGGGAAACTGCGCTGGGTGCGGTTTTCATGTCTGGTATCTGCTTCTTAATTTTGTCTTTGGTAAAAATCAGAGAATGGATTGTGAACAGCATCCCCATGTCCTTAAGACTCGGGATTGCAGCGGGTATCGGTTTATTCCTAGCGTTAATTGGTCTGAAAAGTGCGGGCATAGTCGTAGCTAGCCCTGCAACGCTTGTGACTATGGGGGATATCACTTCATTCCCGGCTGTTATGTCAGCACTTGGCTTCTTCCTTATTATTGCAATGGCGCACCGCGGTATGAAGTCTGCAGTATTAATGAGCATTTTGATCATTACTGCACTTGGTCTGTTATTCGGTGGCGTTGAATATCAAGGTATTGTTTCTGCACCGCCATCAGTGATGCCAACATTCATGAAAATGGATCTCTCAAGTGTGTTTGAAATCAGCATGATTTCAGTCATCTTTGCATTCCTTTTCGTTGACCTTTTCGACACCTCTGGCACTTTGGTTGCTGTTGCACAACGTGGTGGCCTACTTGACTCAAAAGGTCGTCTACCTCGCCTTGGCCGCGCATTAAGCGCTGACAGTACGGCTACAATTGCTGGTGCCATGTTAGGTACATCAACAACGACAAGTTACATTGAAAGTACTGCCGGTGTTGCTGCTGGTGGTCGTACTGGTCTTACTGCCGTTGTCGTTGGTATTTTGTTCCTTGCGTCATTGTTCTTTGCACCGCTTGCTGGAATGGTGCCTGCGTATGCAACTGCGGGTACGATGTTCTATGTAGCAATGTTAATGATGTCTGGCCTTGTTCTAGTCGATTGGGATGATATTACAGAGGCTGCACCTGTAGTGGTTGTGTCTATCCTAATGCCGCTCACCTTCTCAATTGCAACCGGTATTGGTCTTGGTTTTATCGCATACCTTGCAATTAAGCTACTGTGTGGTCGCTTTAAAGACTTAAACCTTGGTGTTGTTGCAATCGCATTGCTGTTTGTTGGTAAGTTCTTATTTGCATAAGTTGATTGAGAGTAAGCACTCTTAGTTCATTGCGCTTATTCTTAGCGATTGCATAAAAAATTATGGAAAGCCCTTCATAACGCTGTTGTGCAGGGCTTTTTTTGCATAATCATTAATAATTTTGTAGTTAGCTTGCTGTTTACTATTTGCCTATATCATTTCAGCAGTAGATTCGGTATAAAAATAGCCTATTCATTGTAAAGGCAGACCGAAGTTGAAGCAGATAGCCTATCGCCGTGTGGTGGTAAAATTGGGAACCAGTGTATTAACTTCTGGAAGTAATCAGTTAGATAAAGCACATATGGTTGAGTTGGCAAGGCAGATGGCTATGCTGATGAAGTCAGGTGTTGAAGTTGTGTTGTGTACGTCTGGTGCAATTGCCGCTGGGCGAGAGCATTTACGCTTCCCTGGATTGCCCGACACGATGGCAAATAAACAGGTGTTGGCTGCTGTCGGGCAAAGTCAGCTGATTCTTGCTTGGGCTCAGTTATTCAGTATTTACGGTTTGCATGTCGGGCAATTGCTATTAACTCGCGCTGATTTACATGACCGTGAGCGTTACCTTAATGCTCGCGATACGCTTAGTGCTCTTCTGGCGCAAAACATTATTCCAATTATTAATGAAAACGACGCCGTGGCCACGAACGAAATTAAAGTGGGCGACAATGACAATTTGTCCGCACGAGCCGCACTACTCAGCGATGCAGACTTACTCATTTTATTGACCGATCAAAAAGGTTTGTTTGATGCCGACCCACGTCAAAACCCGAATGCGAAATTAATTACCGAAGTGGTGAACATTGACGATAGTTTACGTCGTCTTGCTGGGGGATCGGGGACCGCTTTGGGTACCGGCGGCATGGCGACCAAGCTCGAGGCTGCCGATGTTGCACGACGGGCAGGCGTGGATGTCATTATTGCGTCGGGTCATCACCAAAGTGTCATTACCAAGGCCACCAGTGGTCAACCCGTTGGCACCTTATTTAAAGCGACTAAAAATCCGCTGGAGAGTCGGAAACAGTGGATCCTAGCCGGCCCGGCAGCAAGAGGTAAGCTAGTGTTGGATGATGGTGCGGTCACTGCGGTGACTCAAAAGGGGCGCAGCTTACTATCAAAAGGTGTCGTTAAAGTGGTTGGCGACTTTGAGCGGGGTGAGACCCTTCAACTTGTGGATAAGAGCGGCCGAGTTGTGGCGCGAGGAATGGCTCGCTATAACGCTGCTGCGGCGAAGCAAATTGCAGGTCATCACTCTGATGACATCGAAAAATTAATTGGATATGACTATGGCGATGCTGTTGTGCATCGTAACGATATGGTGGTGTTATGAAAGAGCAGCAAACAGCAGCCTTATTAGAGGCGTTAGGGAGTCAAGCACAGCAAGCGAGTTATCAGTTGGCAAGCTTGAGTTCACAACAAAAAAATAGATTGTTAAAAGCGATTGCCGCGGCACTCACAGAAAACAGCGATACTATTTTAGCGGCAAATCAAGAAGACATTTCTCAAGCAAAAGAGAATGGCCTGACCCCAGCTTTGATTGATCGTTTATTATTGGATGCCCCGAGACTCAAAGCTATCATTGCCGATATTGACAACGTTATTGCTTTAGCTGATCCCATTGGTAAAGAGTTTGACAACCAACTGCTCGATACCGGCTTGCGCCTTTCAAAACGAGCAGTTCCTCTCGGTGTCATCGGTGTAATTTACGAAGCACGGCCGAATGTCACAGTGGATATTGCAACGTTGGCTCTAAAAACAGGCAATGCGGTGATTTTACGGGGTGGTAAAGAAACGCTGAATTCGAATCGCGTACTTTGTCAGGTGATCCGTCAAGCATTGACCTCTCTGGATGTTGATGCAAACGCAGTGCAGTTAATTGATAACCCTGATCGTAGCATTGTGTCAGGACTACTCAGACTCGACCAATACGTTGATATGATAGTGCCGCGTGGTGGCCAGCATTTACAGCGACTTTGCGCTGAACAATCGAGTATTCCAGTGATTCTGGGTGGTATTGGAATTTGTCATCTTTATGTGGATGAACATGCGGATTTAGAAAAGTCTATTGACGTGATCGCGAATGCCAAAGTACAGCGCCCAACGGTCTGCAATGCGCTGGATACGCTTTTGGTTCATCGCTTGGTCGCAGAAGAGTTTATCCCACGTATCTGCCAGCATTTACATACCTTAGGTGTGCGCTTTGTGGGCTGCCAACAGGTTCTGGATATTGTTGATGCGCAATCTGAATTGTCGCAGGTGATTGATATGCAATTGGTGCAAGAGGGTGACTACGATCAGGAATGGTTAGGGCTTACACTTGGGATTAGAGTGGTAGAGACTATCGATACAGCTATTTGCCATATTCGTCGTCATTCTAGCGGTCATTCAGAAGCAATATTGACCGATAGTGTCCACAAAGCAAGCCACTTTATGAATCAAGTCGATTCGTCAGCCGTATATGTTAATGCGAGCACCCGCTTTACCGATGGTGGACAGTTTGGCCTCGGAGCTGAAGTGGCGGTTAGTACACAGAAGCTGCATGCGCGAGGCCCAATGGGACTTGAAGCGTTGACTACATATAAGTGGTTAGCGTGGGGCGACTATACAAGTCGTTAACCGTCGCTTTGGATATATTTCGCTTGCAAATTAAAAAGGTCATTCGTAAAGAATGACCTTTTTTGTGACGTTAAATGTGTAACCTTTTACTGTGTTGGTACGAGCGTTAGCTTTATGTAGAGCTGAACTGCAGCAAAACTGCTACTAGAAGGGTATGGATTGATTTTGGTAACTAATAATCGAAAATACCCAAATGGCTAGAAAGACAATACACATTAAAGCCGCGAAGCTTCGTACAACAACTATATAATCTTGAATGTAGTAGAAAAATTTGATGCGAACGGCTTTGGTTAACGCGACTGCAGGAAGTAAAAAGCATAAATAAAGCATCACGACCATATGGGTGTAACTATTGCCGATAAATGATTCGCTAATTACAAGTCCACAACCAATGATAGCTGCTGCGATAGACAACTTTTTAAGCGCGGGGGGCTCTGCCCTCGTTGAAAACTGATATTGGTGCTTTTCCATAAGACACTATCCTTAGTGGCACTTCATCTTCAGGATCTTCTTGATCCGTCTATTTATGTATAACGCGTCTCTGAGATTTGAGCAAATTAAATTCAATCACTTGAAAGAATTGAAACAGGTCATCCGAGCCATTGGGCCTGACAAGCTTGTATCAAATGCCGCGGAGCCAAGCACAGTTGAAGGCCGCGCTGCCCCCCACTGACGTAGATGGTTTCAAACTGTTTTGCGCTTTGATCTAAATAAGTTGCCAGCTTTTTCTTTTGGCCGATTGGACTAATACCGCCGACCAAATACCCCGTGGATTTTTGTGCTAAATGGGGAGCGGCCAGTTGGAGCTTTTTAACTTGTAAGGTTTTGGCGAATTGTTTTAGATTCAGCTGTTCGGTCACCGGAACAAGAGCAACGGCAATGGGCGCAGATTGAAGATCGACTGAGACAAGCAAGGTTTTAAACACTTGTGCAGGATTAAGCCCAAGGGCTTGGGCTGCGTTCGCACCATAGTCACCGTCATGCTTGACCGGATACTCCAAGGTCTCATATTGAATATTGAGCTGCTGAAGTGTACGTATTGCAGGGGTCACGGCTCCAATTCCTCTTCTGAACCTTTAAGGCTTTTTGTGTGGTTTTTCTTCGTGCCAGCGGTGAGGCGGGGTAACAGCTTTTGCAGCACTAAACCGAGTAATATCAGTCCTAATCCAACATAAGTCGTTGAGGCAATGGGCTCTTTCAATATCCAGCTTATAAAACCGATAGAGAGGACTGGTGACAAAAACACAAGTGTGCTTATGTTGGCGGTTCGCGGCGTTAGTTTGAGGGCCATTAACCACAGGACAAAAGTAATTCCCATTTCAAATAAACCTACATATATTCCGGCAGCAAGCGCACTGATATTGAGACTGGGTAATTGGTCAAATACGAGGAGAGCACTCGTAATAAAGGGGAGGCCGACAAGAAAACTAAGCAAAAGGCTAGCGACCGGATCACCCTGATCTTTCGTATTGATGATCCAGTATAAACACCAAATTACCGTACTCGATAGAATTAAGGTTAAACCTAAAGGGCTTTCGATGCTGATGTTGGCAACTTGGCCCTGAGTCGCAATAACCACCACACCGAAGTATGCGACCACAGCAGAAATAACATCCGAAATCTTCAGCGCCTGTTTGAGTAGCGGCACACTCAATAAGGGGAGTAAAATGGCCCAAGTATAGTTAAGTGACAACGCTTGCTGTGCGGGTAGCAAGTCATACGCTTTAAATAATACCAAATAATATAAGAAGGGATTGAGTAAACCCGTTTGTAAATAAAAGAGAGGGCGATGTCGCCACTGTCGAACAATTAGATGTAGTTTTCTTTGGTAACCGAGAATACAACCTAATGCAGTAATTGAAGACAAAACGGCAACAAAGACCAGCTGTAAAGGACTGAGGTGGCTGAGTGCAATTTTAAATGCCGTGGCGACAGTTGACCAACAAAACACTGCGGCTAATCCAAATAAAATGGCTTGTTGGGAACGAGTAAGCTTGCTCAATTTGTCTCTGTTGCTCCTTTGTTTTATAGGGTTGTGGATTCTATCTATCGTAATTTTCTTTGCAATTCGGCCAGCAATATGGGCTTTGTCCTTGCGGGCTACGAAAGAGCTATGAACGCATATTTTTACGATCCCACCACACAAACCTCGCGCGAAGCAGGCCCGAATTTCAATGGGGTCACTCTATAGTGTTGTCTGTCACTCAAAATGTAAAAAAGAATCCACAATTTTTTTAGCAGATCCCTTGTATTTGTTTTCGCTGTCCCAATATAGAGGGGTAAGGACGATATCGGTCGAATATGCATCGCAACTTTAAGGTTATTTTTTTAGTACCAGAGTTGAAAAACAGCTGCATACCCCCATATCGACAACATATGACAAATTTAGATAGTTAAAGTTTTTGGAGGACCCCATGGGTAAAATTATTGGTATCGATTTAGGTACAACTAACTCTTGTGTAGCTGTGCTTGACGGTGATACAGCACGTGTTCTAGAAAATGCTGAGGGCGATCGTACAACGCCATCTATTATCGCGTATACCGAAGACGAAACTCTTGTGGGTCAACCAGCAAAGCGTCAGTCTGTGACTAACCCTACGAACACTTTCTTCGCGATCAAGCGTTTGATCGGTCGTCGCTTTAAAGATGACGAAGTTCAGCGTGATGTCGATATCATGCCATTCAACATCATCGGCGCTGACAATGGTGATGCGTGGGTTGAGTCTCGTGGCAACAAAATGGCGCCACCACAGGTTTCTGCTGAAATCTTGAAAAAGATGAAGAAAACTGCTGAAGATTTCCTTGGTGAAGAAGTAACAGAAGCGGTAATTACCGTGCCTGCATACTTTAACGATTCACAACGTCAAGCAACGAAAGATGCGGGGCGTATTGCTGGTCTAGAAGTGAAGCGTATTATCAACGAACCAACTGCAGCAGCACTTGCTTATGGTATTGATAAGAAGCAAGGTGACAACATTGTTGCTGTTTATGACTTAGGTGGTGGTACATTCGATATCTCTATCATTGAGATCGACAGTGTTGAAGGCGAGCAAACGTTCGAAGTTCTTGCAACCAATGGTGATACTCACCTCGGTGGTGAAGACTTTGATAACCGCATGATTAACTACCTTGCGGATGAGTTCAAAAAAGACCAAGGTCTAGACCTTCGTAACGATCCACTAGCGATGCAGCGTCTTAAAGAAGCCGCAGAAAAAGCGAAGATCGAACTTTCTAGCACGACACAAACCGAAGTGAACCTGCCATACATCACCGCCGATGCAACAGGTCCTAAGCACTTAGTGGTTAAAATTACCCGTGCCAAGCTTGAGTCACTGGTAGAAGATTTGATTATGCGCTCTCTAGAGCCATTAAAAGTTGCACTAGCAGATGCAGACCTTTCAGTTTCAGACATCAATGATGTGATTCTGGTTGGTGGTCAAACACGTATGCCTAAAGTACAAGAAGAAGTTGCACAATTCTTCGGTCAAGAGCCACGTAAAGACGTGAACCCTGATGAAGCCGTAGCGGTTGGCGCAGCAATTCAGGCAGGCGTACTTGCTGGTGATGTGAAAGATGTACTGTTACTAGACGTGACTCCTCTATCTCTTGGTATTGAAACCATGGGTAGCGTGATGACGAAGCTGATTGAGAAAAACACCACTATCCCAACGAAAGCACAGCAAGTGTTCTCTACTGCGGATGACAATCAAGCGGCAGTAACTATTCACGTACTTCAAGGTGAGCGTAAGCAAGCGGCAGCTAACAAATCTCTAGGTCAATTTAACCTAGAAGGTATCGAACCAGCACCGCGTGGTATGCCACAAATTGAAGTGATGTTCGACATTGATGCTGACGGTATCTTGCATGTATCTGCGACGGATAAGAAAACCGGTAAAGAGCAGAAGATCACCATTAAAGCTTCTTCTGGTCTAAGCGATGAAGAAGTCGAGCAAATGGTACGCGATGCAGAAGCACATGCTGATGAAGACGCGAAGTTTGAAGAGCTAGTTCAAGCGCGTAACCAAGCTGATGGCATGGTTCACGCTACGAAGAAGCAAATTGAAGAAGCGGGTGAAGAATTACCTGCCGAAGATAAAGAAAAAATTGAAACTGCAATGGCTTCTGTAGAAGAAGCAATTAAAGGCAGCGACAAAGAAGCAATTGAAAAAGCGAGTCAAGAGCTGATGGAAGCTTCTGCTAAGCTAATGGAAATTGCCCAAGCGAAAGCCCAAGCTCAGCAAGCACAAGGTGCACCAGAAGGTGAAGCCCAAGCAACTGATGCGGCCGCTGACGATGTTGTTGATGCTGAGTTTGAAGAAGTAAAAGACGACAAAAAATAATTTTTAAATAAGTTATTTAAGTCAGGCGGGCGTTAGGGTTAATCCTTAACGCCCGTTCGTACAACTCCAGCTGAGAAAGCGTGAGATTATGTCAAAGCGAGATTATTACGAAGTACTAGGTGTTGGTCGCGATGCCAGTGAACGTGAAATTAAGAAAGCTTACAAGCGATTAGCAATGAAGTTTCACCCAGATAGAAACCCTGGGGATGCCAAAGCTGAAGCAAGCTTTAAAGAAGTGAAAGAAGCCTACGAAATTCTAACCGATGGCGATAAAAAAGCAGCCTACGACCAGTTTGGTCACGCGGGTGTGGATCCAAATCGTCAAGGTGGATTTGGTGGTGGGCAGGGTGACTTCGGCGATATTTTTGGTGACGTGTTTGGCGATATCTTTGGTGGCGGTCGTCGCGGTGGCGGTCAACGTCAGGCGGCTCGTGGTAGTGACTTACGTTATAACCTTGAACTGTCTTTGGAAGAAGCAGTCCGTGGCCTGACAAAAGAAATCCGTATTCCGACATTAGCAAGTTGTGACTCTTGTAATGGCAGTGGCGCAAAGAAAGGTACACAAGCAACCACTTGTGGCACCTGTCATGGTCAAGGCCAAGTGCAAATGCGCCAAGGTTTTTTCGCAGTGCAACAAGCCTGTCCGACCTGTCATGGTCGCGGTAAGATCATTAAAGACCCATGTAACAAGTGTCATGGTGAAGGTCGCGTTGAAAAGAGCAAAACGCTCTCGGTTAAGATCCCTGCAGGTGTCGATACCGGTGACCGTATCCGTTTGTCTGGTGAAGGTGAAGCCGGTGAATTCGGCGCGCCAGCGGGTGACTTATATGTACAGGTGAGTGTTCGCGAACACGCAATCTTTGTGCGTGATGGCAACAATTTGTACTGTGAAGTGCCGATTTCATTCAGTAAAGCTGCGCTAGGTGGCGAGATTGAAGTGCCGACTTTGGATGGCAAAGTTAGCCTGAAGATCCCTACAGAGACCCAAACCGGTCGCATGTTCCGCTTACGTGGTAAAGGCGTGAAGTCTGTCCGTAGTCATGCCGTGGGCGATTTGATGTGTAAGGTGGTGATGGAAACACCAGTAAATCTGAACGAGCGTCAAAAAGAGCTACTCAGAGAGTTTGAAAGCACAGTGAATGAGTCTAAGAAACATAGCCCAAAAGCTGATGGTTTCTTTGATGGTGTGAAAAAGTTCTTCCAAGACTTAAATAGTTAATAGGATTGCTGTAAAGCAGTGATTGGTATGACTGATAGAATCCGATGGGCTGAAAAGTTCATCGGATTTTTTGTGGCTTTTCAATTCACATGTTTTGCTGTGCCTTTACTTTTCCCACTTTTGTTAGTGCCCCGAGTAACCCATGTTTATTGGTTAAACCTATCTCTTATAGTTAATTACTTCTACGCGGATGGACTTATAGCTAAATTGGCCTTTCTGTGATTTTACTTTGCACCCTTGAAACGAATTCATTTCGCTCGAAAATTCGGTAAGGCAATTATTTTCGACTGGTCAGCTTTCTGGCAGCGTGGCTTTGTTGTGAGGGATATGTCTTAAATTGGTTAGATTGTCGTCATTAAAGTTATCTTCATCATCAATTAATAGCGCTGAAACTAAGGAGGGTCATCAGACTTAGGCTTGGTGGGTCGCTCAAATGAAAATAAAACATAAGATCATGGGGTTGACAGGTTTGTCTATTTTGGCACTGATTGTCATCGTCGCAATTACGGAAATTAGTAACCTTCGGCTAATCAAGTTAGAAAAAACACTTATTGAGGTAAAGTCGTTAGACCTTTCTATGGTAAGCCTTAACCGAATAGAACTTGAATTTATAGATGAAAAGAGCTTATCTAAAAAAGATTATTTTGCCGCTGAGTACAAGCAGTTTAGCACTCTTATCGAAGCACCGCGCGGCGATCATTCCGAGCTCGGAATTGAAATTCGTGAACTCCCCTAGATCCATAAACTTATCAGCCAGTACCAGTTTGACTTCCAAGAATTAGTTGGAAAATTTGGGCAAGATCCTGAGCATGACCAAGAGTTGAAGGCGGAACTCAAAACGCTATTCAAAGACTTCATCGCAATTTTTATCAATATAGAAAAACATTTAGAAGTTGAAGTAGAGCACGCTCAAGACAACATTAGCCAATTTATATTGATACCCATAGTGTTAGTGGCGCTGCTACTGGTCTTTCTTACTTCATCAGTAAAAGCATCAAGAGCAATATTCTTTATTTGAATAGTTTAAAGAATGAGATTGCGCAGCAACATGATTTGTCCCTTAGAGCTAAAACCGATGGTAACAACGAAATTGCCGATATTGCATCTTTGTTTAATAAATTGCTGAGCAGTATTTCCGGATTTATAGGGAGGTTCAAACTTCTGCGAATGAATTAAGCGTAGCGTCGATTCAATTGCAGCAAAGAAGTGCTGATGCAGAAGAAGCACTAAACCAGCAACAAACAGAAACGGATAGTGTCACCACGGCGGTTACCCTGATGGGCCAAACCATAAGAGAAGGTTACATCAACGACAGAGCGTGTGACGTTCAAAACACAAAATAGCCATGATGTTGCTGCGCAAGGACTTGAGGAAATCGTGAAGACTGAAGCCACAATTACAGATCTATCGAATGACTTGGTTGTCGCTAGCGAAGAAGTGGGCCGGCTTGCTAGTTTGTCAGAGCAGATCAGTAAGGTACTGGAGATGATTAAAGGTGTCGCTGAACAGGCACGCGGATTTGCTGGCGTTGCCGATGAAGTGAGAACATTGGTAGGGCGCACCTAAAATTCAACAGAGGAGATCGCAAGTATTATTTTGTCGGTGCAAGAACAGACAAAAATGGTTATGAGTATCATGGAAAGTTGTAGTTCGAAAGGGGAGAGTACTGTTGCATCATCGGTTGAAGCACACACTAAAATTCAACTCATTATAAACGAAATGCAGCACATACTCGACAGTAGTGTTCAATTTGATGCAGCCGTCGAGCAACAAAGTACAGTTTCTGATGAAATCTCAAGAAACATTATCGGTGATAAGCTATTTGACCATGGTTAACGTTTCCGCAGTCTCGGTAAACACTCAATCAGCAACCGTTGTCGTGCAGCACTCAAAAGGTCTAACTGAGGCCATTTCTAAGTTTAAGACCTAGGAAATAGGCGCAGGCGGTACTTGCTGCGCCCACACCAGAATGGAAGTGTGTTTTCCACCCATACCCGATCAAAAGGGAAACAACAGCTTTTCCCTTTTGGCCCCCAAGCCGCCTCGAGCGAAGCTGTGTTCCTCGGTTTCTTTCTGAAATCAGTGCTCCTTCTATTTGCCATCCATGCCTCGCTCTCGCGATTGCAGCCGTCAACCTTCGGCAACTTCTATGGGAGGCTGTGCAGTATTCCGAAGGCATTATAGTGTTCAAAGGTGCCAAAGACTGAGTCGAAGAAGTAGTGACGGTTTAACTCCTGAGTGCACCACTCTCTCACAAGAATACCTGTTTCATTCCTTCGAGCCTGACAGCTGCCTGTCTAAAGCAGAGGGCATTTCTCGGACTTAAGTCGATGGCTACCTCCATTTGGTTGATCTGAACGCAATTTGCAAATTGACTGAAGGCAGGTTGGTGGAACTTAAAGCTGGTACAAGACGAGAAAAAACACAGGGTCAACGCCGCCCAAATGTCGCAAAAAAAAATATTGCAATTGATTTCTTCAAGAAAGGAGGTATGTTGTTCATAAATCGAGCTGGCAGTGAGTAAATATTTATTGTGGCTTCATAGGGAAGTGGGAAATTGGCTTTAAGGAAGGCGTAAATTTTGCAAAAATTGTTTAATGAAAGCATTGGTGTCATACGCTTCGCAAGAGAAATAAGCGAGTCTTCATGGCTCAATTATAGTGATGAGTTTGAAAAAGCCTTATGCAAATCTACAAACACTAGCTTAGATTTTTCTTCCGTAAGATGGGGGGACACTATACCATTACTCGCCATATCACAGTTGTGCTATAAAGAGTTTATCAATAGAGAGAAGAAGCTCTCACTAATAATAAATACAAATGACTTAGATCACCAAGTTTCAACATTTAATACTTTTCTTTCTCGTCACGGATTCTTAGACATCTTCGAAAAGTCCTGTTTTTTCTATGATGGGAACTGCCACATTTCAATTGGAAACTTGAAAAACCAAATATCGAGAATAAATGTTAAGCTAAAATTTAATAAAGCTGAGTGCATCCCGGCTACACAGTTAACCTGTCATGAACTAACTGAAAGCGATATTGCTGAACAAGTAAACCTCATGGTTGATGCAGCAGCAAATGAAGTCGCAACAAAAATCCCATCAAGCCATATATATGAAAAAGATTACGCACTTCAGAAGTTGAGAACCGTACTAGCAGAACTGATAGAGAACAGCTGTGCATATGCCTATTCAAGACAAGATTTAGCCGGTTGTGTTAGTGTGTTTGCGCGAGTTAGGTTTTCATACGGTGTATCCGATAAAAGAAATGAGGCTCAAGACCAAGAGCGAAACTGCATACTCATTAATAAGTGGGAAAGATTTCGCTTAGGAGAAAATGGAGTCTGGATAGAGCTTTTTGTATTAGACAGTGGAGCAGGACTCTTATCAAATATAGATAACTGGACAACAGAATGGAATGATGAGGCTCAACTACTAGAGCAGATAATTAAATCCAGTAAGTACCCTTTGAGAAGTTTGATGGGCAATGTATTTAGTGGTGGTTATTCTAGCTCCAGAAGGAATAATGAGAAAACCTTCATTACAGGTTTGCAATTGATATACCAAACTCTAAGCTCAAGACCTAGTGCAATTGATGGGACAGGGGATTTTATACGCTTAATAACCGGAAATGAAGTTATTTCTGGACATTTGCCACTACCTAAACAGCATGGGATTGGAGGAGTATACCAAGCAAAAAAAACACCTGATGGTACATACTATCACTGCGGTATAGGCATATCTCCAGAAAAGTTTTCACTACCAGATTACTTTCATAAACCAGATGAAAAAATGATTGACTCCATCAAGAAGGACTTTAGCGGGAAACCTGCAATCGGTTTGAATAATGTCAAGGTTGTTGACATTAGGCATCTTAAAGAAGAGGGTAACTATACTGAAAGCGCAAAAAGGCCATCAAGAAACAGTATTCCTGATGGACTAAAGCACATTGTCTGGTTACCCTCTGAGTCTGTCAATAAACATGACATAAAATCTTGGTTAGAACTTTCCCTTTCGAAATCAATTTTTTCTATAACAATTGCAGACATTCCCATTCATAGGGCTAGCTATTTTGACTATCTTATTATAAATGAAAGGTTTTATGGTGATTTAATTGGTTCTGGGCTTAATGTTTATCTTATAACTAGAGATTGGAGAGTAGTTCACTATTTACCTTACAAAGACAAAGCTAAAGTTGTATTTAAATATAGTGATAACGAAAAATACAAGAGAATGAATCTTGCTAATTTAAATAAAAGCCTGCGAGAAACTGATTCTAAAATATTTTGGAGTAAAATAGGTCAGGCCTTTTTGAATGAGTCGGTACTATGGGAAAAAAGGAACGGCGAAGACGATATTGTTATCCAAGGATATATTGACTTTGGTCGTGCAACGAGTAATCGGTATATACACAAAATTATTAAGGCATCTTTTGAAAGAGCATTGCCTCTTTGGCAATATGATGATGAAAACTTTGATTTTGTGACAACTGATGAACTGGTAAAATCATTCGCTAGTGACTTAAAGCTTCAAACTGAGCTTAGGCATTACCCTAGTATAAATGATAGCTCTAGTAGATATAAAAAAAATGTTGTATTAGTTGGAAGTGTCAAAGTTACTGGCGAAACCAATACTCATATAAAAACTATAGCAGCTAGCCAAAGAACAGTGAACATGATGGATGAAATATATGTTTTAGTTCATCCATCCATTCCTATTAACAAGCCATATATGAGACTGCTAAACTGGTCTGAAAAATTTAAACCAGAAGTAAATCCTAAATATGAGCGTATAGAGTCAACTCCATTTGTCAAAAAGGGAGGAATCAAATCCTATAATATAATTTCAAGATCGCACTCCCCTGCACAACTCATGTACTCTGAATTTGCCAAAGGCTTCATGAAGCTTGGGCATTGGGATTACTCTGGTTCGCATGATCTACTTACAGT
This sequence comes from Shewanella gelidii, assembly GCF_014647855.1. Taxonomy (GTDB): domain Bacteria; phylum Pseudomonadota; class Gammaproteobacteria; order Enterobacterales; family Shewanellaceae; genus Shewanella; species Shewanella gelidii. The sequence continues at coordinate 87,611 of NZ_BMPZ01000002.1, forward strand.
TAACCTGTCAAGAGTTGTAACATTGAGCCATCAATCAGTTAGTTGGGTTGCTGCAATGTTAACTGAACTACATGACAAAGATAAAGCTAATATACTAGTCTATATATCTCACGCAGTTACTGAGAAACTATTCCATATTCTAGGTGACCGGTTTGAGCACACATTGTCAAAGTACCAGAGTTTTCCTCTTCAGCGTGTTAATTCTGGCATATCACAACAGAGTTTTTTTTCTCCTCTTGTTTTAGAGGATATCGAAAGGTGCGTAGAAACAAATTGTAATGCTTCTCTGGGAAAAAAGGTTAATATTGTTGTTGTTGATGATGCAATTGTTTCAGGAAAAACCTTAAGAGATGCCGAGGAAGTACTAAAGTTTAATAGTAAATGCGAAATAACATCTTTGGTCATTGTTGATAGAAGTGGTTATCCCAGTAGCAAGGGAATGAATGATTATTATGAAAGCCATCGCGCCTATTGGCGCTGGGACGTCCCTTCAATGGGCAGCCGTGCCCACTGTCCAATGTGCTCATGTTTGAATACAGCTAAGATCTTTCAGCAAGTAATCCTAGACTCAGTACTACAAAAACGAATCGACGAATGGATAAAAATGTGGAGCGCTAGGAAAGTCGTCGACCAAGGCTGGGATGTAGATGTATATGAGCCAATACCATTAGACCCTCCCCGTAAAATGACTTTCGGTAGGCACTACAAAGAAAAAAGTGGAGTAGAGTTTGATCATAAGTATTCGACTACACTAACAGCTATGTCTATCGAAATAAGCCGCTCTACTCTCAGAGTTGACTTCCCTATTCAAAAATTCGTCTACGGCAATAGCCTACAGGATGACATATGCAACTCTGCAAAGTTAGAAGTAATATGTTGTCACCTTTTGATACTTGGCGATGCAATCCCATTGACGAAGCAAGTTGAATACTATGAGTGCTTGTTAGACTTACTTTGGAATGAAATTACGGTTAGCCCTTCATCCTCATTAGCAGGAATTACATTATTTTATGCTGAAGATGTCGTATTGCCGCTGATATGGGAGCGCGTTAAAGAGAACATATCAATAAGAGGTTGCCTTAACTTTGATACGATGTTGGCCTCAGCTTATATTGCTAACCGGCTTTTAGAGACGGGTTTCCTTTCTGAGAAATCATTTCGTGTTGATGATATATCTAGTCCCCAGCAAGTAGAAGCATTTACTTTTCTTGAACTTGTTCTTACAGGAAAAGAGCGAGGAGCAAAGTTAAGCTTAGAACTGTCAGAATTCTTTAAAGTCTGTGGTGTTGGCCCGTCAGTAAGTCATGAGGGTCTGATAGATAAAATTCTAAATCCCAAAGGGAAGAAAATTGATGGGTGTAGCTTTATCAATCAATTTAAAGAATGCATGTCAACACTTAGTGATGTTTTAGCGTACCTAAAAGAGTTCAAGTTTATCGATAGAGGCCAACATGATATCTGCTTTAGCAATATAAAGCAGTTATTAGAATATTCAACTTCACAAAAAGTTTATTCTGCAACGACGATAAGAAAAATCAGTGACCGTCTATCTGCAAGTGGACTCATTCCTAGAATGTGGGATGCTATAATTATTGAAGCCCACAAGGTAGAGGAATTCTTGTATGAGACTGTTGCAAAGTTTGACAAGGCTAAAAGTGGAATAATAGATAGCAAAATTAACTCTGGTAGAATGCATGAAAAATGGCATGATACTCATATGCCGGAAGTATACATTAGTGAACTACAAATAGATCCTGATTCTGCACCACGTTTCATGTTCCTATCCCCGACAAGAGAACTGATATACGACCGGATATGTAATTCCATTTATGCAAAAGACGGTATTACCGATGAGATGGGACAACCTTGCACACAGATAATTAGAGCTCAGATAACAAAAGATAATCTAAGAATTGAGCTAATAAACAAAGTTAAATTTGGTAAGAAATTCGAACTTCTTGCAAAGCCATATGAGGTTTTACACGATGTAATGGGAGGACAGAGGTCTCCTTCATTCACTAGCGATGAATACTCATATATTATTGACATACCACCTGTAAATAATCACTTTGGTTGAGGGTTAATTGATGAAAATACTTGTCATTGATGATGAGCATGAGAACCGTAAGCCTGTTTACCAGAACCTGGAAGATGACTGGGGCTTTGACAATATAAGTATTAACTATCTAACAGAAGAGCGCGTAAAAAAAATTGATAGTGAAAACCTCGATGAATACGATCTTATTCTCCTAGATATCGTTTTTGAAAAATGGAATATAGATAGTAGATATGCAGCAGAAAGAATAAGAAAAGTCAGTCAGACCATTCCCATTGTATTAATAACTGGTTACTGGGCTGCAACAAACTCTAAATACATTAGAGATTTATCAACAGCCTTTGATACCGAGAAGGTTCCTATTCAGTTTACTGATCTAATGACAGACGCACAAAAAGAACAAGCTAAAAACTCTGATGATAGCTGCAGTCTCAATATATCCGATGTGGATACATACCAAGATATTGCAAGAATACTCTATGCCATAAGTGTTGACAGCACTACGAAAGTTAGCCTAGGAAAAGAATCCGAAGATAGCGTTTGGATTATGCACATTTCAGATCTCCAGCTAGGTGGCAACACAGTCCCTCAGTTTTTAGCTGAGATCGATGCAATAAAGAAAGCTGTCCGTAGACAAATAGGCAGCTTTCCAGACTTTGTTGCAGTAACAGGGGATATTTCAGAGTCAGGTTGCCCCAAGGAATATGAAGTAGCAGGTGAGTGGTTAAAAAGATTATGCCAGTCATTCAAGTGGATAGAACCTTACGAACGGCTTTTAATGGTTCCGGGAAATCATGATGTATTTTTGCCGCAACTAGCAGTTCAAAAAGCAAGATTTATCAGCAAAAGGGAAGCTAAAAAGGAACAGATAGAACCAGGAATAAACTACTGTGAAAAAACTTTAGATCACGATTGGTCTACGCATTTGGCACTTTATAACTATAAAAACTTTAGCGATAAAATCACAGGCAGGAATATATATGAGTCTCGTGATGATCTTTGTTGGGTTGATAAGAATTACTCTGGTTTGGGCTGTGTATTTGTCGGATTAAACTCTGTCTCAGCAGTAAGTTATGAGCAGCCATTTATAGGCCTACCAGTCCAAAGCAGCTATATGGAGCTACGGGATGAGTTGAGCAAACTCGAAGATACCGAAGGACTGTTTACAATCTGCCTAGCTCATCATCCTAAAATTAAAGAATCACCTTTATATAGTGCGTTTTCGGCTGGATATCCTGGACCAAACCTACTATTAAGTGGCCATATGCACAAACATGACGTAGTTCAAGGAAACAATCAGCTTAACATTACTACTACCACTGTTTCTCTCGAATCAAAAGATAGGTGGGAAGATGTACCAAGGGGGTTTACGCTGATTGAGCTGGTGCGCAGCGAAGGGAAAGTTAGTAGCGTTAGAGTTATTCCATTTGAAAAAACATCAAGGTGGAAAATTGATTTTGAGGAGCTATACGATTTGCGTAGAAACAAGGATGGCAATTTAGATTTTTTTAAGTCTGACAATTAGAGTAACTTTCATAGCGCACAATTTTTGTTATTGCTAACGTTTCAAGTTAATAATGGCATTTTGAGACGAGGCTGTCGCAATAGGTGTTCATCTTATCATCCTTGAGGGCTTTGAGCTGCTTTAATCAGACCGGATACTTCAATAAAGGAATATAATCCCTGATATTGAGGTGACTATGACAAAAATCAAAACTTACAACTAATGAATTCAAACAAGAAGCAGTGGCATTGGTGACAACGCAAGGGTATAGCGTGGCTAAGGCCGCTGTTTCTTTCGTCATTACTTATTTGACTCAGTGACCGTGCTACAAAACTTTGCAACTGAATGGCTTTGGGTTTATAACAATGAACGACCAAACATGGTTCCAACAAGGGGCTATCGCCGTTAGAGTATGAGCGTCAGTATTTTAATGAGGCTAAAAGTAGTCTAGTGAAGTAGTGGCGATTCAAGACGCTCTCAGAATACGAGTAAAAGTACCGAAACCTGTTAGGCAGCTATGGCATCAGAACTAGTTTGGTCGATGTTGGTGCGTGTTGGGATAATGCTGTTGTAGAAAGGTTCTTTGGCAGTTTAAAGCATGACTGATTGTTGAAAGTGCCACCAACGACAAGAGAAAATATGAGAAATGATGTCGTAGCCTATATGTGATATTATAGGTTAGATCGGCTTCATGCCGTGAACATCGACATGTCGCCGACTAATAGTGAAACTTCCTTACGAAAAGTGTCCGGTTTAATTAGAGCAAAACAGCGAATCTTAGGGGAAATCTGGGTCTACACAATACCTAGAAGAGCTCATTCTAGTATTATTGAACCACGCGTCAATCGGTGAACTGTAACCCCCATTTATGTTATAAATTCCCCATTGATAGAAGCATTTAAAGGTTATCCTATGAAAAAAATACTCATTGTCGCGTCAGCGTTGATGTTAACTGCGTGTGTTTCAACAAAGTCGCCTACTGGCCGTGGGCAGATGTTGCTTTACTCAGCAGATCAAATGCAGCAGATGGGCGGGCAATCGTTTGCAGAAATGAAGAAGCAGCAAACTGTCAGTCAAAACTCCAAGACGAATGCATATGTGTCTTGTGTGGCTAACCGTATCACGAATGCGCTACCCGAGAAAAAGTCTTGGGAAGTCGTCGTCTTTGAATCCAATCAGGTCAATGCCTTTGCGCTGCCCGGTGGTCATATCGGAGTGTATACCGGTTTATTACAAGTTGCTGAGAATGAAGACCAGCTTGCGGCAGTCATTGGCCATGAAGTCGCGCATGTATTGGCGCGTCATGGTAATGAAAAAGTATCGCGAGCTCAGATTTCGGGTTTAGGAATTCAATTGGCCGATGCAGCATTGGGGGCGAGTGGTGTGTCGAACAAAGATCTTTATATGCAAGCACTCGGTTTAGGCGTGAATCTTGGGTATGTATTACCGTATGGTCGAGACCAAGAAACGGAAGCCGATGAAGTGGGGATCGAGTTGATGGCAAAAGCCGGCTTTGACCCGTCCATGAGCATCGAACTGTGGCGAAATATGTCAAAAGCTGGTGGCGATCAGGGACCCGAAATTTTATCGACTCACCCGTCGCACTCATCGCGCATTAGCAATTTGGACAAACTTCAAGCGAAAGTGATGCCCCTTTACCTGCAAGCCCGTAAAGCTGGCATGAAATCTTGCCAACTTGAGAAAAAGTAACGAGTTTGGGTGGTTGTTGCCCTTTTAACTAGATGCTGGTTTAGACTATGGTACAATGCCCAGCGAAAATTCACTGATGGAATGAGAGCTATTTATTATGTCTGATAAGTTCACCACAATTGAACTGCAAGCGAGCTATGGAGTTGGTCGTCAATTAGGAGAGCAACTCGCTGCGAACTCTTTTGACGGTATCGATGTGACTGCGGTTCAAGCAGGCTTAGCTGATGCATTTGAAGGTAAAGAAAGCCAAGTAGAAATGCAGGAGCTACAAACTGCTTTTACTGAAATTAGTAAGCGCCTTCAAAAAGCACAAGAAGAAGCTGCTGCGGAAGCTTCGGCTGAAGGTGAAGCATTCTTAGCAGAAAACGCCAAGCGCGAAGACATCACTGTAACTGAGTCAGGTCTACAGTATGAAGTTCTTGCACAAGGTGAAGGTGAGAAGCCAACTTACGAGTCAACTGTTCGTACGCATTACCACGGTACATTTATCAATGGTGATGTTTTCGATAGTTCTGTTACCCGTGGTCAACCGGCTGAGTTTCCCGTTTCAGGTGTTATCGCGGGTTGGACTGAAGCGTTACAATTGATGCCTGTCGGCACCAAGTTGAAGCTTTATGTACCGCATCACCTTGCTTACGGCGAGCGTGGCGCTGGCGCGTCAATCCCGCCATACTCAACCCTCGTATTTGAGGTTGAGTTGCTAGACATTCTTTAAAAGCTTGACCAAGTCGCTTGAGTTTATCCTCAGGCGATTTTTTTATCTGTTGTAAGAGGAGACACCCATGAGTGGAAAAGTAAGAGTCGCGATTACCGGTGCTGGTGGTCGTATGGGGCGAACCTTGATAGAAGCTGCAGCAAACCATGGCGGCATTGTTTTAGGTGCTGCAATCGAGCGTCAAGGCTCTTCTCTAATCGGAGTTGATGCCGGTGAACTCGCAGGGATTGGCTACGCTGATATTGCAATTACAGATTCACTCGAAAGTGTTTATGATGATTTTGATGTGCTCATTGATTTCACTTCACCTGAGGCAAGTTTAAGTCATTTAGATTGGTGTGCTCGAAATGGTAAAGCCATGGTGATTGGCACAACGGGCTTTAACTCCTCGCAAAAAACGCAAATTGAGTCGTTCTCTGAAGAGACGCCGATTGTTTTGGCGCCCAACATGTCGGTTGGCGTGAACTTGATGTGGAAGCTTTTAGAGCTGGCCGCTGAAGTCATGGGTGATTACACAGATATTGAAATTATTGAAGGTCATCATCGCCATAAGAAAGATGCTCCCTCTGGGACGGCATTAAAAATGGGCGAGGTTATCGCTGAAACCTTAGGGCGTGATCTTGAGAAATGTGCAGTTTACGGTCGTGAAGGTATTACTGGCGAGCGGGATCCTGACACCATTGGCTTTGCAACGATTAGAGCCGGTGATCTCGTTGGAGAGCACACCGCAATGTTCGCTGATATAGGTGAGCGTTTAGAAATTACCCATAAGGCATCCAGCCGTATGACCTTTGCCAATGGCGCTATGCGTGCGGCACATTGGCTCGTAGAGCAAGGCCCCGGCTTCTACGATATGCAGCAAGTTCTCGGTTTTAACGACTAATTTTAAAAACCACCGTCAAGGTGGTTTTTTTTCATGTTTACTATGCTAAATGTAGACGAAATCACAGTTTGAAGGTAAACTAGTTGGAATTTGTCAAAATTTCGTATTTACGCGAAAATTGGTATTTTACAAATATAAAAAAACATTAATTATTAATGGCTTGGCTCTTTTCGGAGGTCGCGTTGACAAAGTCTGCCCTACTCGTACTTGAAGATGGAACCGTTTTTTCTGGCACTTCTATCGGTGCTGATGGTTTATCGGTTGGAGAAGTTGTTTTTAACACTTCAATGACTGGCTATCAAGAAATTTTAACTGATCCTTCTTATTCTCGCCAAATGGTAACCCTTACCTATCCTCATATTGGCAACACTGGCACTAATGATGAAGACACTGAATCTACTGGGGTTCATGCTTGTGGCTTAATTATTCGAGACTTACCTCTCGTCGCTAGTAATTTCCGTAATCAACAATCTTTGTCTGATTACCTGAAAGCAAATAATGTTGTGGGTATCGCTGATATTGATACGCGTAAGTTGACCCGTATCTTACGTGAAAAAGGGGCTCAAGCAGGTTGTATTCTTGTGGGTGATTTAGATACCGACAAGGCACTTGCTGCTGCAAAGGCGTTTCCTGGTCTCAAAGGAATGGACTTAGCGAAAGAAGTGACCACCCCAGAACAATATACATGGCGCAAAGGTAGTTGGCGTTTAGTTGGTGGTTTACCAACAGATACCGCAGCTGAAGACCTAAAATATAAGATTGTCGCTTATGACTACGGTGTGAAAAGCAACATTTTACGAATGTTGGTTGACCGAGGTTGTGATGTGACTGTAGTTCCTGCACAAACGTCTGCTGCTGAAGTGTTAGCGATGCAGCCTGATGGTGTCTTCTTATCCAATGGTCCTGGTGACCCAGAACCATGTGATTATGCTATTGCCGCTATCCAAGAGATCCTAAAAACTGATATACCCCTGTTTGGTATTTGTCTCGGTCATCAATTGCTTGCTTTAGCCAGCGGTGCTACCACTCTAAAAATGAAGTTTGGTCACCACGGCGCGAACCACCCTGTGAGCGACCTTGAGCAAGGTACTGTCATGATCACCAGTCAAAACCACGGTTTTGCTGCGGATGAAGCCAGCCTCCCGAGCAACATTAAAGTGACGCATAAGTCGTTGTTTGATGGTTCTTTGCAAGGGATTCACCTGACAGACAAACCAGCCTTTAGTTTCCAAGGTCACCCAGAGGCAAGTCCGGGCCCCCATGATTGTGCTCCGCTATTTGATCACTTCATTGAGTTGATTGAAGCGCATCAGCAAACCTCGTCGCAATAAGTTATCTGGGAGAAGACAAAAGAAATGCCAAAACGTACAGATATAAAAAGTGTTCTTATCCTAGGTGCTGGTCCAATTGTTATTGGCCAAGCCTGTGAATTTGATTATTCAGGTGCACAAGCCTGTAAAGCGCTGCGCGAAGAAGGTTACCGAGTTATCTTGGTGAACTCGAACCCTGCAACGATTATGACAGACCCAGAAATGGCTGATGCGACATATATCGAGCCGATTCATTGGGAAGTTGTACGCAACATTATTGCAAAAGAACGTCCTGATGCAATTTTGCCAACCATGGGCGGACAGACCGCGCTGAACTGTGCATTAGAGCTTGAAGCAAAAGGTGTTCTTGCCGAATTTAACGTGGATATGATTGGCGCCACTGCTGATGCTATCGATAAGGCTGAAGACCGTAGTCGATTCGATGTGGCGATGAAGAAAATCGGCCTTGAGTGTCCACGTGCCGGAATTGCCCATAGTATGGATGAAGCAAATGCTGTCCTAGAAGAAGTGGGGTTCCCTTGTATTATTCGTCCATCGTTTACCATGGGCGGCAGCGGTGGTGGCATTGCTTATAACCGCGAAGAATTTGAAGAGATTTGCTCGCAGGGATTAGAGCTATCGCCAACCAATGAGTTGCTAATCGATGAATCTTTGATCGGTTGGAAAGAGTATGAAATGGAAGTCGTTCGCGATCGCAACGATAACTGTATTATCGTTTGTTCGATTGAGAACTTTGACCCGATGGGCGTCCATACTGGTGATTCAATTACCGTTGCGCCAGCTCAAACTTTGACCGATAAAGAATATCAAATCATGCGAAATGCCTCGATGGCTGTATTGCGTGAAATTGGTGTTGAAACTGGTGGCTCAAACGTTCAGTTTGGTATCAATCCAAAAGATGGCCGTATGGTCATTATTGAGATGAACCCGCGTGTGTCTCGCTCTTCTGCTTTGGCCTCGAAAGCCACTGGTTTCCCGATTGCGAAAATTGCAGCCAAGCTTGCGATTGGATTTACCCTTGATGAACTGAGCAATGACATTACTGGTGGTTTAACACCAGCATCGTTTGAGCCCGCTATTGACTATGTTGTCACCAAAGTTCCTCGATTTAACTTTGAAAAATTTGCTGGATCCAATGACCGCTTAACCACGCAAATGAAGTCCGTTGGTGAAGTGATGGCAATTGGGCGGACTTTCCAGGAATCGCTACAAAAAGCTCTCCGCGGCTTGGAAGTGGGCAAAAATGGCCTAAATCCAGAAGTCGATCTAGAAGAGCATGATGCATTATCGCGTATTCGTCATGAGCTAAAAGAGCCGGGCGCTGAGCGTATTTGGTATATCGCTGATGCGTTTCGTGCAGGTTTGTCTGTAGATGGTATCTTCCGCCTGACCAATATTGACCCTTGGTTCTTAGTGCAAATTGAAGAGCTTATTCAGCTTGAATCTCAAGTAACCGATGCTGGCCTTTCTGGCTTAAATGAGGACTTTTTACGTCGCCTCAAACGCAAAGGATTTGCGGATGCTCGTCTTGCTGAGCTGCTCGGAGTTAGTGAGTCTGAAATTCGCAAGTTGCGCCATAAGCATGAGCTTTATCCTGTCTATAAGCGCGTCGATACCTGTGCGGCTGAATTTGCGACGAATACGGCGTATATGTACTCAACCTATGAGGAAGAGTGCGAAGCCAATCCATCTGAACGTGAAAAAATCATGGTTCTCGGTGGCGGTCCAAACAGAATTGGCCAAGGGATCGAATTTGATTATTGCTGTGTTCATGCGGCGTTAGCGCTACGTGAAGATGGTTATGAAACCATTATGGTGAACTGTAACCCTGAAACAGTTTCTACGGATTATGACACATCAGACCGTTTGTATTTTGAGTCGGTTACATTTGAGGATGTGCTAGAAATCGTTCGTGTAGAAAAGCCAAAAGGTGTGATTGTGCAGTATGGTGGCCAAACACCGCTAAAACTTGCGCGTGCATTAGAGGCTGCGGGTGTTCCAATTATCGGGACTTCGCCTGACGCGATTGACCGTGCGGAAGACCGTGAACGATTCCAACAAGCGATTCAGCGTTTAGAAATGAAGCAGCCTGAAAATGATACGGTCACGACCGTTGAAGGTGCCGTCATTTCTGCGGAACGTATTGGTTATCCATTGGTTGTTCGTCCATCTTATGTTTTGGGTGGTCGTGCGATGGAAATCGTTTACGACGAAAGTGATTTGCGCCGCTACTTCAATGAAGCGGTGAGCGTGTCAAATGCTTCACCGGTATTGCTAGACCGCTTCTTAGATGATGCCATTGAAGTTGATATTGATGCCGTGTCCGATGGTGAGACCGTGGTTGTTGGTTCAATTATGGAGCATATTGAGCAAGCGGGTGTCCACTCAGGTGATTCAGGATGCTCTCTTCCGCCGTATACTTTGAGCCAAGAAATCCAAGACAAGATGCGTGTCCAAGTCACTAAGTTGGCGATGGAACTCGGTGTGATCGGATTGATGAATGTGCAGTTTGCCGTGAAAGATAACGAAATCTATATGATTGAAGTGAATCCACGTGCAGCGCGTACGGTTCCATTTGTATCTAAAGCGACCGGAGTTCCGCTAGCTAAAATTGCAGCGCGAGTGATGGCTGGCCAAAGCTTGAAGCAACAAAACTTCACGCAAGAGGTGATCCCACCTTTCTATTCGGTCAAAGAAGTGGTTCTGCCATTCAATAAGTTCCCTGGTGTTGACCCATTGCTTGGCCCTGAAATGCGTTCAACGGGTGAGGTGATGGGCGTTGGTGATACGTTTGCAGAAGCCTATGCCAAAGCGCAGCTTGGTGCGACTGCTGAAGTGCCTAAGTCAGGTCGTGCACTTTTAAGTGTGCGTTCGAGTGATAAGAAACGTGTTGCTGATTTAGCAGCAAAACTCATTGAGCTTGGCTACGATATTGATGCAACCCATGGTACGGCAGTTGTACTAGGCGAGGCTGGTATTAATCCGCGTCTAGTGAACAAGGTTCATGAAGGTCGTCCTCATATTCTTGATCGGATCAAGAATGGCGAATATACCTATATCGTGAATACCACTGAAGGTCGTCAAGCCATTGAAGATTCACGCCAGTTACGGCGTGGTGCATTGCGTTACAAAGTCAACTACACCACGACCATGAATGCTGCGTTTGCAACATGCATGGCGCATGCAGCTGATGACCGTGCGAAAGTTGCCTCGGTTCAAGAGTTACATGATCGTGTGAATAAGTAGCGAATATTTGTTTCGTGAAAAAGGTCGCCTTAGGGCGGCCTTTTTTTTCGTTGGTTTTAGATTAAATTATCTTCATTACAGGTTTTCTGAGCCGTTCCTAGCTTGAGGACTCTGATACAAAGAAAAGCCTAGCTAAAATTCATTGCAAGTTAATTTAGGAACTATGGAGTTTACATATAATATGAGGTCGTGATGATGATTAAGTTTTTTGTTCATCTACTGGTAACGCAGCTCCTTGTTGAGTTAAGCTGTGCTCCCTCATAAAAAGGCGAAGGCGAAACTCTCGTTAAACTTGGCCAGTGAGCAAAGAAATATTCGTGGACTTGGATGCTGCGCACCGCAGTTTTTAAGTAAGATTGAGCTTGAAGGAGAAGCAGGACGTTATGAATAAGGTTCCTATGACCGTAGTGGGTGCTGACCAACTACAAAAAGAGTTAGATGTTCTAAAGTTTGAGCGTCGCCCTAAGATTTCTGATGCAATTGCACAGGCAAGGGAGCTTGGGGATCTTAAAGAAAATGCTGAGTATCATGCTGCACGTGAAGAGCAAGGTCTTTGTGAAGCGAGAGTTCGTGATATTGAAGGCAAGCTTTCGAATGCGCAAATTATCGATGTGACGAAAATGCCAAATACTGGCCGAGTTATTTTTGGTGCAACTGTGACGATTTTAAATATCGACACAGACCAAGAAGTTACCTATCGCATTGTTGGTGATGATGAAGCCAATATTAAAGAAAACCTTATTTCGGTGAACTCACCGATAGCAAGGGGCTTAATCGGCAAGAACCTGGATGATGAAGTGATGATCCGTACACCCGGTGGTGATACTGACTTTGAAATTGTTGCAGTGGAATATATTTAAAGCGACAAAATTTCATCAACAAAAAACGCCGCGACATGCGGCGTTTTTTGCGTCTTAGCTCCAGCATAAACCCTTGAGCTAAACATGGAATGAAATTACTTCGCTTTTGGAATCGCGATTTTCATTTCTTCTGACTGACGGAACAAGACGAGCACATGACCAATAAGCTGAACTTTTACAGCTTGTGTTTCACGGACAATTGCTTCGACGATAGCGTTTTTCATTTCTCTATCACTCGATGCAACTTTTACTTTAATCAATTCATGGTGGGATAAAGCTAGCTCTATTTCAGCAAGCACACCTTCAGTCAGCCCATTGGCACCAAGCAGCACAACTGGCTTTAAGTTATGAGCCAAAGCTTTTAAGTGCTGTTTTTGTTTGGTTGTTAAGTTCATTTATACCAACTTTTACTGAGTTACTGTTGAAAAGCCGTTATTCTACCCTTATATAAGCTTGGTGTAACTCTCAATCGTAGCGGAATTTAAATGTCAGCTAAAAAACGTACCGCCAGTTCTGCTCGTTGGATGCAAGAACATTTCGACGATCATTACGTCAAACTTGCGCAAAAACGCGGGCTTCGCTCTCGAGCGGCTTTCAAATTGGAAGAGATCCAACAAAAAGATCAATTGATCAAACCCGGCATGACCGTCGTAGATTTAGGTGCGGCGCCAGGAGGTTGGTCGCAAGTTGCTGTTAAACTTGTGGGTAATAGCGGAAAGCTTATTGCTTGTGATATCTTGCCGATGGACCCAATTGTTGGGGTTGATTTTTTGCAAGGTGATTTCCGCGAAGATCAGGTGCTTGACGCATTACTGACTCGTGTTGGTGACGAAAAGGTTGATGTGGTGTTGTCTGATATGGCACCGAATATGAGCGGCACAAGTGGTGCTGATCAACCCCGAGCGATGTATTTAGTAGAGTTGGCTTTAGATATGTGTCATCAAGTATTGGCACCAAATGGAAGCTTTGCAGTGAAAGTTTTCCAGGGTGAAGGGTTTGATGAATATATGAAAGCCGTTAAGCAAGCATTTAAAACGGTGAAAACGCGTAAACCAGATTCTTCGAGAGCGCGATCTCGAGAAGTCTATCTTGTGGCGACAGGATACAAGTTGTAGTACCCTAATGTTAATAATCGCAAGACTTTGTGAGGTCGAGTAATTTGAGTGACATGGCTAAAAATTTAATACTCTGGGTTGTCATCGCCGTTGTGTTGATGTCTGTATTTCAGGGGTATTCTCCTTCTTCATCCTCATCCCAGAAGATGGACTATTCTACTTTCCTAGATAATGTCCGAAATGGGCAAGTCAGCATGGTCGAAGTGAAAAGCGACCAGCGTACCATTGAGGGTGCGAAACGCGGTGGAGAGAAATTTACAACCGTCATGCCGATGTATGATCAAGATTTAATCAATGATCTTGACCGTAAAGGGGTGATCATGAAAGGCCAAGAAGCAGAAGAATCTGGTTTTCTAACTCAGATCTTTATTTCTTGGTTCCCAATGCTGTTACTTATTGGTGTGTGGATTTTCTTCATGCGTCAAATGCAAGGCGGGGGCGGTAAAGGCGCCATGTCCTTTGGTAAAAGCAAAGCTAAGCTCATGAGCGAAGATCAAATTAAAACGACTTTCGCTGATGTGGCTGGCTGTGATGAAGCCAAGGAAGAGGTGAAAGAGATGGTGGATTACTTGCGTGATCCAACTAAGTTTCAAAAGCTTGGTGGTCGAATTCCAACGGGTGCGCTCATGGTTGGCCCGCCAGGTACAGGTAAAACCTTGCTGGCCAAAGCGATTGCTGGTGAAGCCAAGGTACCGTTTTTCACTATTTCTGGTTCTGACTTCGTTGAAATGTTTGTCGGTGTTGGTGCTTCTCGTGTGCGAGATATGTTTGAACAAGCGAAAAAGTCAGCACCTTGTATCATCTTTATTGATGAAATCGATGCGGTTGGTCGCCAACGTGGCGCTGGTTTAGGTGGCGGTCACGATGAGCGTGAACAGACATTGAACCAAATGTTGGTCGAAATGGACGGCTTTGAAGGAAACGAAGGAATTATCGTTATTGCTGCGACGAACCGTCCTGATGTTTTGGATTCCGCGTTACTACGTCCTGGCCGTTTCGACCGTCAAGTGGTTGTGGGTTTGCCAGATGTGCGTGGTCGCGAACAAATCCTAAAGGTTCATATGCGCAAAGTGCCTCTTGCTGACGACATTAAAGCCAGCATTATTGCTCGTGGTACACCCGGGTTCTCAGGGGCCGATCTTGCCAACCTCGTAAATGAGGCAGCGTTATTTGCAGCTCGCAATAACCGCCGTACTGTTAGCATGGAAGAGTTTGAGCGTGCAAAAGATAAAATCATGATGGGTGCAGAGCGCCGATCAATGGTGATGTCTGAAGATGAGAAAGAGATGACCGCTTACCATGAAGCTGGACACGCAATTGTCGGCTGCTTGGTTCCGGATCATGACCCCGTTCATAAGGTGACGATTATTCCACGAGGCCGAGCTTTGGGGGTGACCTTCTTCTTGCCTGAGGCTGATCAAATTAGCCAAAGCCGCCAAAAACTGGAAAGCCAGATTTCGGTGGCCTATGGTGGCCGTTTAGCTGAAGAGTTGATTTATGGTACTGAGCGTGTCTCTACTGGAGCCTCTCAAGATATTAAATATGCAACTTCGATTGCTCGAAATATGGTTACCCAATGGGGTTTCTCTGAAAAACTAGGTCCATTACTTTATTCTGAAGAAGAAGGCGAAGTTTTCTTAGGACGTAGTATGGGCAAATCGAGCCATATGTCTGATGAAACAGCTGGTATTATTGATGCGGAAGTGAAAATCTTCATTGATAAGAACTATGAGCGCGCTAACCAGTTATTGACCGATAATATGGATATTCTTCACGCGATGAAAGATGCGTTGATGAAGTATGAAACCATTGATTCGAAGCAGATTTCGGATCTGATGGAGCGACGTGAAGTTAGACAACCGGCGGATTGGAATTTAGATGACAATGGCCCAGATAATGACGGCCAAGGGAATCAACCAAAACAAGAAGAGCCAGTGAAACCGACGAGTGTTGATGAAGCTGACGAATCGATCATTAAGTAAGATTTGCCTATGAGTGAAAGCCCCGTCATCGGGGCTTTTTTATTCGCTTTCGTTTAATGAACACGACTCCATTTAGGTTGACCGCTGAACGTTGGCGTTGTTGTCATGTTCTAGCGCGATGTTGTTGCAATGATGAGGTAGGAAATGTGTACTCTTTAAAATCTGGCGATAAGCTTTTATCGTTAGAAACCCCAAAGATCATGGGTATTGTCAATGTCACGCCAGATTCTTTTTCTGATGGTGGACAATTTGCTGCTTTCGAAAGAGCGTGTCGACATGTCGATGACATGATTGCTAATGGTGTGGATATTATTGATATTGGTGGCGAGTCTACAAGACCTGGAGCCGTCGATGTTGATTTAACCACAGAGCTTGAGCGTGTTGTGCCACTGATCCGTTATGTCGCCGAGCATCATGATGTTTGGATTTCGATTGATACAAGTAAAGCCAAAGTGATGCAAGAGGCCGTTGCTGCTGGAGCCCACCTCATTAATGATGTGCGAGCACTTCAAGCTGAAGGTTCCCTTGAATGCGCGGCTAAGCTGAAAGTACCTGTATGCTTAATGCATATGCAAGGTCAGCCCAGAACAATGCAGGCTTCGCCTCAATATCAAAATGTTGTGAAAGATGTTAGTCATTTCTTTGAACAGCGAGTCCAAGTTTGCGTTGATGCAGGGATTGCACGTGAGCAATTAATCATTGATCCTGGATTTGGTTTTGGCAAAACCTTAGAACATAACTATCAACTGCTTGCACAACTTGATCAATTTGCGCAGCTGAATCTTCCCTTACTTGCAGGGCTTTCGAGAAAAAGTATGTTTGGTCAATTGCTCAATCGTGAGGTGGAAGAGCGTATGCCAGCTAGCATAGCCGGCGCACTATTGTGTATGCAAAATGGCGCACATATTATTCGGGTTCACGATGTGAAAGAGACGATTGATGTTTTAAAAGTTTGGCAATACACCAAACAATATTGCTAAGGCTTCGATACAAGGGTTTTATGATAGGATTGCCTAAGGGATATGGTGAATATCCGCTCGGTTTTATAATTTTTTTGTGACGTTAGTTTATGTCTCGTAAAAGAATTTAGAGTTTAGCTAAATGCTTTCGCTTACTTGAGGCGAATGTTTTATCATAACCCGCGTAAAAAGTAATCGTTTCGACTTGATATCAAAAAAATTCCCCACTTGGGTATTGTAAGTTTACATGTGGTTCGCTATTATTCACGCCGCTTTCAGAGGAGACAGCGATGGCACTTAGAAGACCTATGGTTGCTGGCAACTGGAAAATGAATGGTAGTGCACAACTTGCACAAGAGCTATTCAAAAAGTTTGCCGCCAAGCTACAAGATGATTCAGCAGAAGTGGTTATGTGTCCGCCTTCTATTTATCTCGAGAGCGTAAGGCAACTGCTTGAAGCAAACAAAGAACCGCTAAATGGTTGTTTAGTTCGCATGGGGGCTCAAAACTTGAGTCAGCACGATTTCGGCGCGTACACCGGTGAAATCTCTGGGCAAATGCTAAAAGATTCAGGATGTCGATATGTTATTATCGGTCACTCCGAACGTCGCCGTATGTACGGCGAAACAAGTGATATCGTAGCAGAGAAATTTGCTGCAGCTCAAAAGCACGGTTTAACTCCCATCCTTTGTGTTGGTGAGTCGGGACCAGCTCGTGAAGCAAGACGTACCTTTGAGGTTATTGCGGAAGAGTTAGATGTGGTTATCGAGAAAAACGGTACCATGGCTTTTGATAACGCTATTATCGCCTACGAGCCTTTATGGGCTGTAGGAACAGGTAAAAGTGCTACACCAGAGCAAGCACAAGAAGTGCACGCGTTTATCCGTAAACGTCTTTCTGAGGTATCGCCTTTTATTGGTGAGAACGTTCGCATTCTTTATGGTGGCAGTGTCACTCCAAGCAATGCAGCAGATTTGTTCGCCCAACCTGATGTCGATGGTGGACTGATTGGCGGTGCAAGTCTAAATTCAAGTGAATTCTTGAGTCTTTGTACCATAGCGATGAGCGCATAATATGTACCAAGTACTAACAGTAGTTTATTTATTAGTAGCATTAGGCCTAGTTGGTCTAATTCTTATCCAACAGGGTAAGGGTGCTGACATGGGAGCCTCTTTTGGCGCCGGCGCATCTGGAACTCTATTTGGATCAAGTGGGTCAGGAAACTTTCTGACACGTTCAACGGCAGTATTGGCAGTTGCATTTTTTGTTCTTAGCTTAACCATTGGTCGCATGAGTGCGAACCACACGGTAGAAGCTGACGCTTGGAATGATTTAAGCTCTACAGCAGAACAAGTTGTAGAAGAAGTGAAGCCAGCTGCACCAGTAGTTGAAGAAGAGAAAAAGTCGGAAGATAAAATTCCTGACTAAGAAAAAGTTTCAAAAGTACAAACTTATTGGTTGATTAGAATAGGTTGTCACATGGTTCGATATTCCCTCAAATAATATCGAGTAAACCTGTGTTGTACTGAGTAAGATTTGCGGATGTGGTGGAATTGGTAGACACGCCATCTTGAGGGGGTGGTGGCCTATGGCCGTGAGGGTTCAAGTCCCTCCATCCGCACCAAATTTAGACGTTGATTTAATCGACGTTTAAGTGAAATAAAGATCGATAATCCGATGCTTTATTATTGCAAGTTATTGGGAATCTCAATATACTTGCTGCAGTTGACGCGGGGTGGAGCAGTTTGGTAGCTCGTCGGGCTCATAACCCGAAGGTCGTCGGTTCAAATCCGGCCCCCGCAACCAGCTCCCAGCATTGAATCATGTTCAAAGCTGGTTACAGGTTCTAAACTTTAAGACCTCGTCATTACGGGGTTTTTTGTTATCTGTAACTTAGAAATTTGTTGTGGAAGAACACAACGCTTTACTGGGGCCATTTGCGCCCTTTTTTGTTTTTTTGGAGAGACATCTTGGCAACGATTGAAGCAAGATTGGCGGACATGTTAACGCCAGCCGTCGAGGCATTAGGTTATCAATTATGGGGTGTGGAATTCGTTTCGGCGGGTAAGCATTCGGTAGTGAGACTGTATATCGACAGCGAGAAAGGCATTTTTATTGAAGATTGTGCCGAGGCGAGCCGTCAAGTAAGTGCAGTGCTTGATGTTGAAGACCCAATTTCGACTGAATATACATTAGAAGTTTCTTCGCCAGGCGTGGATAGGCCGTTATTTACTGCGGAGCAGTACGCAGCTTATCTTGGCGAGGAAATCAAAGTGCAATTGACTATGCCTGTGGGTGGTAGTCGTAATTTAAAAGGCATCATAACCCAAATTGAAGGCACTATGCTGACAGTAAAGGTGAATGGTGAAGAGTTAATTATTGCCTTGGATAATATCCGCAAAGGTAATTTGATCGCTAAGTTTTGATGGACGAGGCAATAAGATGAATAAAGAGATTTTGCTAGTCGCTGAGGCGGTTTCAAATGAGAAAGGAGTTCCACGCGAGAAGATTTTTGAAGCGTTGGAAACGGCTCTAGCAACAGCTACAAAAAAGAAATATGAAGGTGACATTGAGGTTCGCGTCGCTATTGATCGTAAAACTGGCCACTACGATACATATCGTCGTTGGATGGCGGTTGAAGATACTGGCGAGCCGTTGGAAAATCCTTTCCGCGAAATCACCTTAGAAGCAGCCCGTGTTGAAGACGAAACGATCGAATTAGGCGGTTTTATCGAAGATGAAATCGAATCGATAGCGTTTGACCGCATTACAACGCAAACCGCAAAGCAAGTGATCGTACAAAAAGTACGTGAAGCCGAGCGTGCACAAGTTGTAGAGCAGTTTAAAGACAAAGAAGGTGAGTTAATTACCGGTGTCGTTAAGAAGAGTAACCGCGAAAGTGTTGTGGTTGACTTAGGCAACAATGCTGATGCGGTATTGTTTAAAGAAGATCTGATTGCACGTGAGTCATTCCGACCAGGTGACCGAGTTCGCTCGCTTCTTTATTCTGTGCGCCCTGAAGCGCGTGGGGCTCAATTATTCTTAACACGTACTAAGCCTGATATGTTGATCGAGCTTTTCCGTGTAGAGGTTCCAGAAATCCAAGACGAGATGATCGAGATTATGGGTGCTGCCCGTGATCCTGGTTCTCGAGCAAAGATTGCCGTGAAATCTAATGACCGTCGTATCGATCCTATCGGTGCCTGTGTCGGTATGCGTGGCGCACGTGTCCAAGCCGTTTCGAATGAGCTTGCAGGCGAACGTGTTGACATCATCATGTGGGATGATAATCCAGCTCAGTATGTGATTAATGCGATGGCACCAGCTGATGTCGCTTCTATCATTGTTGATGAAGATAGCCACTCGATGGATATCGCTGTTGAAGCTGACAGTCTGGCACAAGCGATTGGTCGTAATGGACAAAACATTCGCTTAGCAACTCAGCTTACGGGTTGGGAACTGAATGTCATGACGGTTGAGGACATGAACGCCAAACACCAAGCTGAAAGTGCCAAGGTCGTTGATTTGTTTATCAAGGCGTTGGATGTTGATGAAGACTTCGCACAAGTTCTTGCTGACGAAGGCTTCACTTCATTGGAAGAGGTTGCTTATGTACCTGCATCAGAACTATTAGAAATTGATGGTTTTGATGACGATATTGTTGAAGCGCTTCGTGATAGAGCGAAAGCTGCGATTTCTACGTTGGCATTGGCTTCTGAAGAAGCACTGGATGGTGCAGAGCCTAGTGAAGACTTGCTCGCATTAGAAGGGTTAGAAAAACACCTTGCTTACGTATTTGCAAGTAAAGGTGTCGTAACACTAGAAGATCTCGCCGAGCAAGGTGTAGATGATTTGATAGAAATTGAAGAATTGACAGAAGAAAAAGCAGGTGAGCTCATCATGGCAGCCCGTAATATCTGTTGGTTTGGCGACGAAGAATAAGTCGGTCAACAGGGGGATTTAACTGATGGCAGAAACAACAGTAGCAAAGCTGGCCACCGAAGTGGGAAAGAGTGTCGATCGTTTGATTGAACAGTTTTCTCAGGCTGGCATGAAGAAAAGCACCAATGATGCAGTCTCTGAAACAGAGAAGCAGCAATTGCTTGAGTATTTAAAGAAGCAACATGGCGGCGACAGCGCGCCAACTAAAATGACATTGCAGCGTAAGTCTGTATCAACTTTGAGTGTTTCTCAAAGCGGTGGTCAGTCGAAGGACGTAAAAGTCGAAGTTCGTAAAAAGCGTACTTTCGTTAAACGTGATGACTCTGAGATCGCAAAAGAGAAAGCTGAAGAAGAGGCAAAAGCAAAAGCAGAAGCCGAAGCTGCAAAAGTGAAGGCGGAAGCAGAAGCTAAAGCCAAAGCTGAAGCCAAGGCAAAAGCGGATGCAGAAGCCAAAGCGAAGGCCAAAGCGAAAGCCGAAGCTGATGCCAAAGCCAAGCAAGCCAAAGCTGATGTTCCTGCTGCTGATAAAGAAGAGACTGACGCAGCGAAAGCAGAGGCAGATCGTATTCTGAAGGCGCAAGAAGAAGCTGCGAAGCGTAAAGCGGATGAAGAAGCGGCAAAAGCTGCTGAAGAAGCGAAGCGTCTTGCTGAAGAGAATGAGAAGCGTTGGGCCGAAGAAGAGCGTCAACGTAAAGAGCGTGAGCGCAACAGTGATCACCATGTTACGACTTCAACAGCGGCTCGTGCTGCTGAAGATAAGACGGATATGGATGCTGAAAAGCGTGGTCGCCGTGGTCGCAATAAAGCAGCTGCGAAGAAGCGTGGCGGTCGTGACAATCGTAATGCACGGGGTGGCAAAGGTCGGAATAAGAGCACCGCACCTGAATCTATGGCGCACGGCTTTAACAAGCCAGCCGCTGCAGTAACACGTGACATTCGTATTGGTGAAACTGTTTCTGTTGCAGAACTTGCACAGAAGATGGCGGTTAAAGCGACAGAAATCATCAAGCAAATGATGAAAATGGGCTCTATGGTTACGATTAACCAAGTGCTTGACCAAGAAACTGCGCAACTTGTTGCAGAAGAAATGGGTCATAAAGTAGTTCTGACACGTGAAAACGAGCTTGAGCATCAGGTTCTATCGGATCGTGATGGTGATGTACAGCTTGAGTCTCGCCCACCTGTAGTCACTATTATGGGTCACGTTGACCATGGTAAAACATCGCTACTTGATTACATTCGTCGCGCGAAAGTTGCCGATGGTGAAGCTGGCGGTATTACGCAGCACATTGGTGCGTACCATGTAGAAACTGATACCGGTATCGTGACTTTCCTCGATACACCTGGTCACGCCGCGTTTACAGCAATGCGTGCTCGTGGTGCGAAAGCAACAGATATCGTTATTCTTGTTGTCGCTGCTGATGATGGTGTTATGCCACAAACGATTGAAGCAATCCAACACGCGAAAGCGGGTGGTGTGCCACTTATCGTTGCTGTTAACAAAATGGATAAGCCAGAAGCTGATGTGGATCGTGTGAAGACAGAACTGTCTGCGCATGGCGTTATGTCAGAAGAGTGGGGCGGCGACAACATGTTCGCATACGTTTCTGCAAAAGCAGGAACCGGTGTGGATGAGTTGTTAGAAGCGATTCTTCTACAAGCAGAAGTCCTTGAGCTAAAAGCTGTTAAAGATGGCATGGCTGCCGGTGTTGTCATTGAATCTCAACTTGATAAAGGTCGTGGTCCAGTCGCTACTGTACTTGTACAAGAAGGCACACTGAAGAAGGGCGATATCGTTCTATGTGGTCTTGAGTATGGCCGTATTCGTGCGATGAAGGACGAAAATGGTAAGCCGATTGATGAAGCTGGTCCATCGATTCCTGTTGAAATCCTCGGTCTTTCAGGGGTTCCATCAGCAGGTGACGAAGCAACTGTTGTTCGCGATGAGCGTAAGGCTCGTGAAGTCGCATTGTACCGTCAAGGCAAGTTCCGTGATATTAAGCTTGCACGTCAGCAGAAGTCTAAGCTTGAAAACATGTTTGCCAACATGACTGAAGGCGAAATCCAAGAGCTGAATATTGTTCTAAAAGCAGATGTTCAAGGTTCTCTCGAAGCGATTTCTGATTCATTGACTAAGCTTTCTACTGAAGAAGTTAAAGTGAATATCATTGCTCGTGGTGTGGGTGCATTGACTGAAACTGATGCAACACTAGCTGCGGCTTCAAATGCAATCATGGTTGGTTTCAACGTTCGTGCCGATGCACAAGCGCGTAAGACGATTGAAGCTGAAAGTGTAGATCTACGTTACTACAGCGTGATCTATAACTTGATTGACGAAGTGAAAGCCGCCATGAGTGGTATGCTTGCTCCTGAGTTCAAACAAGAAATCATTGGTCTTGCTGAAGTGCGTGATGTATTTAAGTCGCCTAAGATCGGTGCTATCGCTGGTTGTATGGTTACTGAAGGCATCATCAAGCGTAGCGCTCCAATTCGCGTTCTTCGTGAGAACGTGGTGATTTACGAAGGTGAGCTTGAATCATTACGTCGCTTTAAAGATGACGTGAATGAAGTCAGAAATGGCATGGAATGTGGTATCGGTGTGAAGAACTACAATGACGTCAAAGTTGGCGATCAGATTGAAGTCTTCGAGACCGTTCAAGTAGAACGTACTCTATAAACCTTCATTAGGTTAGCGTATCAATACAAGGGCGGCGTTGGCCGTCCTTGTTTTTTATAGGGCCGAAATTATGGCAAAAGAATTTAGTCGCACGCGCAGAATTGCACAGCAGCTTCAGCAAGAGCTAGCGCAAGCATTGCAACGAGATATCAAAGATCCCCGTGTAGGGTTTGTAACGGTCAATGATGTTGATGTATCTCGGGATTTAAGCTTTGCAAAAGTCTTTGTGACTTTCTTCGAAGAAGATCAAAGCTTAGTTGAAGAAAAACTTGCGGCACTCGAAGCCGCTGCACCTTATGTGCGTAGTTTGGTTGCGGGTCGCATGAAACTGCGAGTGATGCCTGAACTACGCTTTGTTTATGACAGTTCATTGGTTGAAGGGATGCGCATGTCAAACCTAGTCAGCCAAGTCATTAGTAAAGACAAAGCCAAGCAGGAAGCTTTTAACTCTGACGATGCTCCAGAAGGGGATGATGCCACAGAGGATAAAGAGTAATGGGAAGGCGTTCACGCGGCCGTCATATCGACGGGATTGTCCTTTTAGATAAAGAGACAGGCATGAGCTCAAACTTTGCCTTGCAGCGTGTGAAGCGTATTTATGGCGCGGCAAAGGCGGGACATACTGGTGCTTTAGATCCTTTAGCAACCGGTATGTTACCTATTTGTTTAGGTGAAGCCACCAAATTTTCTCAGCATTTACTTGATTCAGATAAACGTTACTTAGTGACGGCTAAGCTTGGTGTTCGCACGGATACCAGTGATTCGGATGGCGAAGTAGTGCAAACAAGGGATGTGGCATTTAGTGAGTCCCTGTTGGCTGAGTCACTTGAACATTTCCGCGGTAGCACGATGCAAGTCCCCTCTATGTTTTCTGCATTAAAGTACCAAGGGCAACCTTTGTACAAGTATGCCCGTGAAGGCATTGAGGTTCCGCGCGAAGCGCGACCGATTACAGTGTATGAACTCAAGTTTATTAGCTTAGAAAACGACGACCTAACGTTGGATATTCACTGCTCTAAAGGGACATATATTCGAACAATTATTGATGACTTGGGCGAAATGCTAGGTTGCGGTGCGCATGTGACGATGCTTCGTCGTACGCAGGTAGCTGGTTACCCTTACGCACGAATGGTGTCTTTGGCACAATTGCAATCAATGGTTGATGAAGCACAAAGTAATGATATTGAGCCTAAAGCAGTGCTTGACCCTTTGTTATTACCCATGGACACTGCTGTGAGTCATCTTGACGCCATTAATTTACCCGAAGCAATGGGTGAATATTTAATGCATGGTCAACCGGTGACGGCACCTGGTTTAAAGCCTGATACTCTGGTTCGAATTACCTTAGGTGAAAAGCAGGAGTTTGTCGGTGTGGGCATGATGAATGACGATGGATTACTAGCCCCAAAAAGATTGATTGTTCGCCACGAGTCACCTGCGTTCGAATCATCAAACTAAGTTCATTATTATTTTGTTTGCGGTTGCCTTTATTTATAGGTAGAATACCGCGCTGCTCTGGCTGGATTAGTGATCGGCTAGAGATTATTTATTACATATTTGGAGAGACACATGTCACTAAGTACTGAAGCGAAAGCAAAAATCCTGGCTGAATTTGGCCGTGGTGAGAACGATTCTGGTTCTACTGAAGTGCAAGTTGCATTGCTAACTGCACAAATCAACCACCTACAAGGTCACTTTAAAGAGCACATCCATGACCATCACTCTCGTCGTGGTCTGCTACGTATGGTTAGCACACGTCGTAAGCTTCTTTCTTACCTAAAAGGTAAAGACGTTGCGCGTTATACTGCTCTAATCCAGAAGCTTGGTCTGCGTCGCTAATATTGCGTTTCGGATAGTTTCATATAAAAAGGGAGGCTTATGCCTCCTTTTTTATTGCCTATTTAATGCGCATGGGTGGAATCGATTGCAAGGCCGGTATCGACGTCACGCTATAAAGTGATTGTCTTTTTAGTTATCTTTGTCCATTTTTCCCAGACAAAAAATAACGCCGATAAAACTCATTTTATCGGCGTGATATGAAACTTATGCATTTGCGCGAGCAAGACGCTATTGGTTATCAACGACGGTAATGGAAGCGTGTTGCTTGGCAATATACTTGGCTTCAAACTCTTCACGCTCTAGTGGTTGACTATAGTAAAAGCCTTGACCGATTGGACAGTTGTGTTCTTTTAGCCAAGCGAGTTGCTGCTCATTTTCAATGCCTTCTGCCACAATTTTTAAATTTAACTGTCGACCGAGCATCAAAATCGTCGATGCAATTGCACTGTCGTGTGGCAGGTCAGAGACGAAACAGCGGTCAATTTTCATCGTCGTAATCGGTAAATGGCGCAAGTAGGATAGCGATGAGTAACCGGTACCAAAATCATCGACCGCAATCCCAAACCCTGCAGATTTCAACTGTTCTAACTTGTTGATTGCAAGTTCTATGTCGTTCATTAGGGACGTTTCTGTGATTTCGATTTCTAAGAGTTCAGGGTTGACTTGATAACGCAAAGCCATTTGCTTGATGTCGGGGACTAAACTAGCATCAGCAAATTGTGGTGTCGCGACATTGATGGCGATGGGTAACGCGTAGTTGTACTGTTTTTGCCAGTCGCGAATGATTTTACAACTTTGCTCAATAACCCAGCGACCAATTGGAATGATAATTCCGGTCTCTTCAGCGACAGGAATAAATGACATCGGGCTGATCAAGCGCCCATCTTTCTTCCAGCGTATTAACGCTTCGCAACCGATGACTTCACCGGTTTCAATGTTTAGCTTAGGTTGAAGATGTAGGCAAAACTCTTCGTGTTTTAGCGCGTCGTGTAATGAGGCCTCTGTTCTTAAACGAACTGCGGCTCTTTCGGTCATCTGTTGTTTGAAAAATGCCCACTGATTCGATCCTGCTGCTTTTGCACTATACATTGCAATATCTGCGTGGCGAATGAGATCTTCTGCGCCGTGACCATCTTCAGGATAAATAGAAATACCCACGGAAGCTGCGGGGTGTACTGCATGTTCACCCAGTTGGATTGGGGTATTCATTTGAGCAAGCAGCTTTTCTACAAACTCTGCGGCGTCAGTTGGAGATTGAATATCATCAGCGAGAATTACAAATTCATCGCCGCCAAGGCGGGCAACACTACCTTGGTCTCCTACAACACGTTCTAAGATACGGGCAATACGTGCGAGGTATTGATCACCAAGAGCGTGCCCAAGCGAGTCATTGACGTTTTTGAAGCGATCTAAATCGATAAATAACAGGGCAAAATGGCGTTTATGTACCCGTGCGCGTTGAATTGTTACTGCAATTGTTTCGAGGAGTAAGGTTCGGTTCGGTAAGCCTGTGAGTGGGTCGCGGGTCGCCATCTTTCGCAGCTTGCTTTGAGTTTGCCCGAATTGAACTAGAATTTGGTTGAATTTGGTGGTAACTAGACCCAATTCATCGTCTTGGTGAGCTCTAGATGTTGGTAACAAGTTTTCGTCTGGTGATTCAGGGTCAATTCTATCAATAGATTCACTAATGCGGGCAATCGGCTGGGTAAGAAAACGATGGAATACGACCGACAGCACCATGGTTAGTAATAATGCTCGAGCCAGTGTCGCGACCAAGCCAAGTTGCAATTGGGAAAATAAGGAATTGGTCAATTCTTGTGTATCGTAAAAAACCGTGAGCGTTCCAATGAGCTGTTGCTGCCTCGTCCCTTCAAAGTAGTACGGGCGATACAAGGGGCGATCAATTTCGCTAATGTCACTAAAAAGTCGTCGGGATAGGCTAATAAAAAGGTCTGAATAATCAGGACTTGCATTATTTACAGAAACAAACAGCGTACCGTCATCTAAATTGATAACCGTGGAACCAACATGCTCAACTTTGAGCACGCCTTCGAGGGTTTGTTTGGCTAGATTATCATCTAACGCCCACACCGCATTAGCCGCAGGTTGTTCTACAGAGTCTAATAATTCCTGTTGCGCAAGAATGAGTTGGCCGCGTTCGGTATAAACAACAAACGCAATTTCTACAATAAAAATCGCGACGGCAAAGAAGAGTGCTGTGAAAACAACTAAATTAGTCTGTTTCCAGGTTAATGACTTGAAATTAGTCGTCATTCCGGTCATTCGCAATTTTCCCTAGGCGCTTGATTTTGCTTATTGTGAAGCATTATGAACGAATTTTTACACGATATATTCACTTTAGAGAAAAGAACTGGCTTTGTCACGCTCATATCCCCTTTATCTATTGATTGTACTTGCAGTATACTTACGCGCGTATTTCAAGGTAATTAAATTAAGGAATGGGTCAAGTGAATCCTATCGTAAAGAGTTTTGAGTATGGTCAACATACTGTCACCCTAGAAACGGGTGTCATTGCACGTCAAGCAGACGCTGCAGTACTAGCAAGCATGGGCGATACAACTGTTTTAGTCACAGTTGTTGGGAAAAAAGAAGCAGATCTCAGCAGAGATTTTTTCCCTCTAACAGTGAACTACCAAGAAAAGACTTATGCAGCTGGTAAAATCCCTGGCGGATTTTTCAAGCGTGAAGGTCGTCCATCTGAAGGTGAAACTCTCATTGCGCGTCTAATTGACCGCCCAATTCGCCCGCTATTCCCTGACGGATTTAAAAACGAAGTACAAGTTATCATTACAGTTGTATCGGTCGATCAAGACATCGCGCCTGATATCATCTCTATGATTGGTACTTCTGCAGCGCTTTCTATCTCTGGTATTCCATTTAATGGTCCTATCGGTGCCGCTTGTGTAGGTTACGTCAATGGTGAGTACCTATTAAACCCAACAATTAGCCAACTTGAAGAAAGCGAGCTTGAGTTATCGGTTGCTGGTACATCTAGTGCAGTATTAATGGTTGAGTCTGAAGCGGCTTCGTTACCTGAAGAAGTGATGCTAGGCGCAGTTGTTTATGGTCATGAGCAGCAACAAGTTGTTGTAAAAGCAATTGAAGAATTTAAAGCTGAAGCAGGCAAGCCTATTTGGGATTGGTCTGCGCCAGCTGTAGACGTTGACTTAGCAAGTAAAGTGAAAGCAATTGCAGAGCAAGGTTTTGCTGACGCATACATGATTACAGCTAAGCACGAGCGTCGTGATGCTGTTATCGCAGTGAAGAAAGCAGCTGTTGAAGCACTTTCAGAAGAATTAGGTGATGACTTTAATGGTCGTGAAGTCGATGGCCTACTTGGCAGCCTAGAGAAGAAAGTTGTTCGTGGACGTATTATTGGTGGTAACCCACGTATCGATGGTCGCGAGCCAGATATGATCCGTGCGTTAAGCGTACTTGCTGGTGTTCTACCACGCACACACGGTAGTTCTTTGTTTACTCGTGGTGAGACTCAGGCTTTAGTGACTTGTACACTGGGTACTGAACGTGATGCACAGAAAGTTGATAGCATCATGGGCGAGCGCACGAACCGCTTTATGCTTCACTATAACTTCCCTCCATACTGTGTTGGTGAAACCGGTATGGTTGGTTCTCCGAAGCGTCGCGAAATCGGTCACGGTAAACTAGCATGGCGTGGTATCAATGCCGTTCTGCCAACTGCTGAAGAATTCCCATACAGCGTTCGCGTTGTTTCTGAGATTACTGAATCAAATGGTTCAAGCTCAATGGCTTCTGTTTGTGGTACTTCTCTAGCACTAATGGATGCTGGTGTACCAATTAAAGCATCGGTTGCTGGTATCGCAATGGGCCTAGTAAAAGAAGGTGACGACTTCGTTGTTCTTTCTGATATCTTGGGTGATGAAGACCATCTTGGTGATATGGACTTTAAAGTTGCAGGTACTCGTGACGGTATTACTGCCCTGCAAATGGACATTAAAATCGAAGGGATTACCAAAGAGATCATGGAAATTGCACTTCGCCAAGCCTATGGCGCTCGTGTACATATCCTGAATGTTATGGATCAAGCAATTGGTTCGCATCGTGACGATATCTCTGACCACGCACCACGTATCACAACGATGAAAATCAACCCGGAGAAGATCCGTGATGTGATTGGTAAGGGTGGCGCAACAATTCGTGCACTGACTGAAGAAACAGGAACTACCATCGAATTAGACGATGATGGCACAGTTAAAATTGCTTCAGCAAATGGCGAAGCAACTAAAGAAGCCATTCGCCGTATTGAAGAGATTACTGCTGAAGTTGAAGTGGGTAAGATCTACACCGGTAAAGTCATGCGAATTGTTGATTTTGGTGCATTCGTGAACATCCTTCCTGGTAAAGATGGACTCGTTCATATTTCACAGATCAGTGAAGAGCGCGTCGCAAATGTTTCTGACCACTTAGAGCTGAATCAAGATGTGACAGTGAAAGTGATGGAAGTTGACCGTCAAGGACGCGTTAGACTTTCTATTAAAGAAGCACAAGAAAAAGCTACGCCAGCGGAGTAATCGCTAACTTGCTTGTCAAAAAGGAGACCTGTGGGTCTCCTTTTTTGTGCCTGTAACATATTGAGCCATTTGCTAATAGCTCAATTGAGTGAAGGTTGCTATGATAAAGTTTCTTTGAACCAAAATTGGTTGTTACGGTTGTAAATGGAAGGGTAGATGATGCGAACCTTGATGATGAGTGCAGTATTAGGAATGAGCCTCGTTTTAACAGGCTGTGCTGCGACAGGTAATAATGGCGGAGACTATGACGTCGTTGTTGCGCCCAAGGTGCCCGATTATAAATTGGAAGTCACGCTGGCTAGGCTTAATGAAATTCTGGCGAATGCCGAATTAACCGAAGAGCAGCGGGCTCGGTTTCATTACGATCGTGGTGTTCGTTACGATAGCGTGGGCCTGAAAGTACTAGCAAGAATAGATTTTCATCAAGCACTCAAAATTCAGCCTAATTTGGTTGATGCATATAACTTCCTTGGGATCTACTATACCCAAGAAGGCGAATACGAAAGCGCTTACGAGTCATTTGATGGTGTGCTTGAGTTATCTCCTGAATATGACTATGCCTACTTAAATCGCGGTATTGCTTTGTATTATGGTGGACGAGAGCGTCTCGCCGAAGAAGATATGCAGGCATTCTACAATCGAGATAAAGCAGATGGTTATCGCGCGTTATGGCTTTATATTTCCCAGCTAGAGCTAGATGAGAAAGAGGCGCAAGCTGTGTTGAAAAACAGTCGCTCAACCTTGTCTGATAATGCGTGGTCTAGTGTGTTAGTCGATTACTATTTGGGCCTGCTCACTCAACAGCAAGTCTTTGACCGAGCGAAAGAAAATATAACCGGACCGAATGAGTATGCTGAAAGAATGTGTGAAGCCTACTTTTATATAGCCAAGAGAAAAATTAACAACCAACAGTTTGAAGAAGCGGCTCAGTTACTGAGACTCACTTTAGCCACCAATATTTTTGACTTTGTTGAACATCGATATGCCCGTGTTGAACTTAAGCGTTTAGCGGCAGAAGCTTCAGCGAATGAGGCACCATAGCGGATGTATATTCCAAGGATTGGCTTAATGCGCTTGATATAAAAAGTGCATATCTGTCTCATCGGATAGACACATCGAGTTAGAGATGCCAGCTTGCGAAATTATGCTGATAAAGTCTCTTGGAAAATAATCGATTCAAACGCGCCCCCTCATTAAGTCACAAGCCTAGGTTTGTGGCTTTTTTTGTTGCTTTCAGTAAAGGAGCAGACCTATATAGTGACGCGGGTATCTGTGTAGCCAAACAGGGCAATAGACTGGTATAATTTGCGCCTTTTTTAGTATCCCAGCACACAGGTAGTCATGTCAGGTTATAAAGTTGAAGTCGACAAGCGTCGGACTTTCGCAATTATTTCGCATCCCGATGCAGGTAAAACCACAATTACAGAGAAGGTTCTGCTGTTTGGTAATGCTTTGCAAAAGGCCGGAACAGTTAAAGGCAAAAAGTCGGGTCAGCATGCTAAATCTGATTGGATGGAAATGGAAAAAGATCGGGGTATCTCAATTACCACATCTGTGATGCAGTTTCCTTACAATAATGCGCTAGTTAATCTTCTGGATACTCCGGGTCACGAAGACTTCTCTGAGGACACATATAGAACGCTAACTGCCGTTGATTCTTGTTTAATGGTGATCGATTCCGCGAAAGGTGTCGAAGAAAGAACCATTAAATTAATGGAAGTAACGCGTCTGCGTGACACGCCCATTGTCACGTTCATGAACAAACTTGACCGCGACATTCGTGATCCAATTGAGTTAATGGATGAAGTTGAGAATGTACTCAACATCTCATGTGCTCCAATTACTTGGCCTATTGGCGCTGGTAAGGAATTTAAAGGCGTATATCATTTATTGAGAGATGAAGTCATTTTGTATCAAAGTGGTCAAGGTCATACGATTCAAGACTCTCAAATCATCAAAGGATTAGATAATCCAGAGCTTGATGAAGCGATTGGCCATCTTGCTGCGGATGTACGAGATGAAATGGAACTCGTCCTTGGTGCGTCGAATGAGTTTGACCATGAAATGTTCCTTAAAGGCGAATTGACGCCTGTGTTCTTTGGAACGGCATTGGGTAACTTTGGTGTTGATCATATTCTCGATGGCATTGTTGAATGGGCGCCTACACCGCAACCTCGCAGTACAGAAGCCCGTGAAGTGCTTCCTTATGAGCCAAAGTTCTCAGGCTTTGTGTTTAAAATCCAAGCCAATATGGATCCAAAACATAGAGACCGTGTTGCCTTTATGCGTATCTGCTCTGGTCGCTATGAGCAAGGCATGAAAATGCGCCATGTACGAATGGGCAAAGATATCAATATAAGTGATGCGTTGACCTTCATGGCGGGGGATCGTGCGAGAGCACCAGAGGCCTATCCTGGTGACATTATTGGTTTGCATAACCACGGCACCATTAAAATTGGTGATACGTTTACCCAAGGTGAAATGATGCGCTTTACAGGCGTGCCAAACTTTGCACCAGAAATGTTCCGCCGTATTCGCCTAAAAGATCCACTTAAGCAGAAACAGCTGCTCAAAGGTCTGGTACAGTTGGCGGAAGAAGGTGCGGTTCAGGTGTTTCGCCCCTTAGATAGCAACGATTTAATCGTTGGTGCTGTTGGTGTTTTGCAATTTGAAGTCGTCGTCGGCCGTCTGAAATCAGAGTATAACGTTGAAGCGATTTATGAAGCTATCAGTGTCGCGACTGCACGTTGGGTGTATTGTGATGATGAGCGGAAACTTGATGAGTTCCGCCGTAAAGCAAGCACTAACTTAGCCCTTGATGGTGGAGATAATCTTACTTATATCGCGCCAACGATGGTTAACCTGAATCTTGCGACAGAGCGATACCCAGATATTGAGTTCGCAAAAACACGAGAGCACTAAGTTGGTTTCGATAGCTAGCAGCTTCTTGTTAGCGACGGGATTAAAAGGAAAGCATGCGCTTTCCTTTTTTTATGCTTTTAGGTGTTCAACAAAAGGCATGTTGTCTTTAGAAAGTGTGATCTAAAATGGGTGAGGTCAATTACGTGATAAGGTTTAGTATCTAGGGCATACTTTTTAGTGCAGCATAAAATGTAGGCTTATATATCAATAGTAGCCTAGATCTACTTGAGAGCCTAAGGAGCAAGCGATGAAATGGTTGAAGGCATTATGGCAGTCTTACATCAATTGGTGCGATCGTATGGGCTTAACGCCCGAGAATCAGCGTTGTTGTGCACCCAAATTATCAGAGCCTGAAGTCACTTCTGCTGAGAAGCAATCAAAAAAACATGACAAAAAATAAAGTCCTTGTTGATTTCAGAGTGAATTTATAAATGCAGCCCATAGTAGACACCCACGCCCACCTTGATGATCCCTTGTTCGACCAAGACCGAGAGCAGATGATTGAGCGAATGAAACTGCGGGGGATCCATCAAGTGGTGTTACCGGGGATCTCTGCTTCCCATTGGCAACGTCAACAGACGATTTCTCAAGTGTTCGATATGCCATTTGCGATAGGGATCCACCCTTGGTTTTGCAGCGAGGGGCCAGAACAAATGCTTGCTCTTAAAAATGAGCTTGAGTGTTTGCAACATCATCCGAGGTTAGTTGCCATAGGTGAGTGTGGTTTAGACGCTTACCGCAAAGATACATGGCACTTACAACATGAAAATTTAAGATTTCAGTTGCTCATTGCTCAAAAAATGAAACTTCCTGTCATTTTGCATGTAGTAAAAGCACATGATCAAATATTAACCCTATTAAAAGAGTTTGAACTTGATCGTGGTGGCGTCATCCATGCCTTTAACGGTAGTTATGAGCTTGGAATGCAGTATGTTCGGTTGGGTTTTAAGCTAGGAATTGGTAGTGCAGTGATCAATGAACGCAGCAAGAAATTAAGACGTGCAGTTTCACTATTACCTATAGAATCAATGGTTGCAGAGACAGACTCCCCCTTTATGCCTCCTAAAAATCGTCCGGTTTTTCGTCATTCTCCGTTATTTATTGAACAATATATCGAAGAAATCTCTCGTTTGAGAAAAAAAACGACCGTTTCAATTAAAGAACAATTGTTTTGTAATTCAATTCAGCTGTTTGATATATAGAACATTTTTTCTTAAAAAGAAGCTGTAAAGCTTCGTCTGTGTGATATCGCGTCTGAAATAAAAATCCAAAAACATGATCAATACGACACTTTTGAAGCGTTGTAGGGGTATAATCGACCACGGAAATAGGTTGTTTAACTACAAAAATTGAAAATATTAACGATAGGGTGATGGTTAATGGATATTATTATGAGCTTGGTAGGTGTGGTCGTCCTACTAGGGATAGGTTTTCTACTATCCAACAATAAAAAAGCAATTAGCGTTCGCGCAGTGGGTGGCGCGTTAGCTATTCAAGCATTCTTTGCTTGTTTTGTATTATATGTGCCGGTCGGTCAGCAAGTACTTGGTGGAGTTTCACAAGGTGTTGCTGATGTGATTGGCTACTCAAAGGCAGGTATCGATTTCCTTTTCGGTGGTCTGGGTACTGATGCAATGTTTGCCAATGGTGTTGGTTTTGTATTTGCAATTCGCGTACTTCCAGTCATCATTTTCTTCTCTTCTTTGATTGCAGTTCTTTATTACCTAGGCATTATGCAGGTCGTGATCCGTTTCATCGGTGGTGGTCTACAAAAAGCCCTTGGTACTAGCCGCACTGAGTCAATGTCTGCAACTGCGAACATTTTCGTTGGTCAAACGGAAGCACCTTTAGTTGTTCGTCCATTTATTCCAACAATGACGAACTCTGAACTATTCGCCATTATGGTCGGTGGTCTAGCGTCTATTGCGGGTGCGGTACTGGCTGGTTATGCGGGTATGGGTGTAAAAATTGAATACCTAGTTGCCGCTTCATTTATGGCTGCTCCTGGTGGTCTTTTGATGGCGAAGCTGTTTCACCCTGAATCAGAAGAAACCAAAAATGACATGGATGATCTTCCAGAAGACACTGATAAGCCAGCGAACGTCATTGACGCAGCAGCAGCAGGTGCGTCTTCAGGTATGCACCTTGCATTAAACGTTGGTGCAATGCTTTTAGCATTCGTTGGTTTGATTGCGATGATCAACGGTATCCTTGGTGGTATTGGTGGTTGGTTCGGATATGAAGCTCTGTCTTTAGAACTTATCCTTGGCTATATCTTTATGCCACTTGCATTCTTGATTGGTGTACCTTGGAACGAAGCAATGGTTGCGGGTTCTTTCATTGGTCAAAAGATTGTTGTAAACGAGTTCGTTGCTTACCTGAACTTTGCTCCTTATCTAAAAGATGTTGCTGATGGCGGTATGCTTGTTGAAGCAACAGGTCAAGCGATGACAGACCGTACGAAAGCAATTATTTCGTTCGCATTGTGTGGTTTCGCTAACTTATCTTCTATCGCAATTCTACTGGGTGGTCTTGGTGCTATGGCTCCAAACCGTCGCCATGATCTTGCGAAACTAGGTGTTCGCGCTGTGATTGCTGCTTCGTTAGCAAACCTAATGAGCGCAACACTTGCTGGTTTATTCTTAGCGTTGTAAATAATTTAAGTGCACCTCGTTAAGAGGTGCATCTTCGTTTGGGATAATAGGTTGCAAATTGGTCCCAAACAACCAGCCGTTTTCCGAATGTGTAAAGCCTGATTCCTACATAGATTGTGAGAGCTAGGCCAGTTTTTTAGTGAGTATCGTGCGCTAAAACGCCAGTTTTGTGTGTAAAAGATGCGACTTTGTTCACAGTAAAAAATTTAGTGTTCGTGATTTTATGGGTTTGATGTTGTGATTTCACTCAAACAGAGTAAAATGCGAACGCCACAAAAAGAACGCTGTTAAAAAATAACAGCAAAACCATAATATAAATGGGGTTGATGATGAAAAACTTAAAGACTTTTGCTTTAGCAGGTACTGTTGCTCTTGCGGGTACTGCTTTCACTGCTTCTGCTGCTGACCGCGGTGACGACGTTCACGCTGGTAACTACAAGTGGATGCAAGCAAACCTAATGCTTTCTGTTGGTGAAAAGCCACAGGCAAATGATGATGCAGATACGCATGATTATTTAGAGCTAGAATTTGGCGGTCGCGCTGGCATCCTTGATTACTACGGTTACGTTGATGTATTCAACCTATCTAACCGTGATGGCAGCAGCCAAGATAAGAAAGATGGCAGCTCTAAGATGTTCATGAAGCTTGCTCCACGCTTCTCTCTAGATGCGATTACAGGTAAAGACCTTTCTTACGGTGCAATTAAAGAAGTTTACTTCTCTACTCTATTTAACTGGGGTGGCGGTGCAATTCCAAATGACGTAAACAACTCTTTCTGGGGTATCGGTGCTGATGTTGAGCTACCTTGGTTAGGCAAAACAGGCATGAACGTTTATGGTCTATATGACCTAAATGCTAAGAAATGGGATGGTTACCAATTCTCTATGAACTGGTTCAAGCCTTTCTACTTCCTAGAAAATGGTTCTTTCATTTCGTACCAAGGTTACATTGATTACCAATGGGGCGTTGATGAAGTTTCATTCTTCCCAGGTGAAGCTGGTCAGCTTAAAACTGATAAAGGTGGCACCATGTTCAATGGTATCTACTGGCACTCAGACCGTTACTCTTTAGGTTACGGCTTAAAAGCATACAAAGACGTATATGCTCTTGCTGATGGCGGTATTGTTGGTGAAACCACTGGTTTCTCACACTTCTTCGCTGCGACATACAAGTTCTAATCGAGCTTGCTGAGCCGCGCTTTGCGCGGCTCTTTATTTCAATTTTTTATATAAGTACTTTTGGTCCACACGCTAGAACAACAGTATTTATATAAGAAATTACTATTATTTTTAACGCGCTAAAATGGATTTTTCGCGGAAAGGTAGGAGCTTTTTTGTTCGTCCCGTTCCCCCTTCCCGGTCTTCAAGGATTCAAGTCGTGGTACTCGTTATCAAATTTGAATACCTATATGTATTAATGAAGCAAACACATAAGTTTGCATAGGCACTGCCTGAAGGCCCGGCCACCGTTAGATTTTGTACCGTTGTATTGGGGCGATATGCCCTCTGATTTTGCATCCTTGTACGATATAAGATCTTCCATTAAACCGCCCTCAGTTTTGCCAAGACAGATTTTCATAATTTAAATTACGTCTCGGAGAGCTATTATGAGCGACCTAAACAAAGCAGCACAACGCGCCATCGAACTGATGGATCTGACGACCTTGAATGATGATGACACTGATCAGAAAGTGATTGAGTTATGTCATAAGGCAAAGACACCGGCAGGTAATACAGCTGCGATATGCATTTATCCTCGTTTTATTCCTATCGCGCGCAAAACCCTTGATGAGATTGGCGCTGAAGAGATCCAAATTGCAACTGTGACGAACTTCCCTCACGGCAATGATGACATCGCCATCGCAGTTTTAGAGACTCGCGCAGCTGTTGCATATGGCGCTGATGAAGTTGATGTTGTTTTCCCATATCGAGCGCTTATTGCTGGTAATGAAACCGTCGGCTATGAGCTTGTAAAAGCTTGTAAGGAAGCATGTGGTGAAGTCCTGCTAAAGGTCATCATTGAGTCTGGTGAATTAAAAGACCCTGCCTTGATCCGTAAGGCATCTGAGCTGTCTATTGATGCGGGCGCAGATTTTATCAAAACTTCAACCGGTAAAGTTGCGGTAAATGCAACATTAGAAGCGGCTGAAATTATGATGACTGTCATTGCCGAGAAGAATACCAAGGTTGGCTTTAAGCCTGCTGGCGGGGTTCGTGATGCAGCAGCAGCAGCTGAATTCCTTGGTACGGCTGAGCGTATTCTAGGTGCGGATTGGGCAACCCCTAAAACTTTCCGCTTTGGTGCGTCTAGTTTGTTGAACAGCTTGTTACATACACTTGAACTTGCTGAAGCGCCAAAAGCAAATCAAGGCTATTAATCGAACAGACTGGTACTCTTTAGACTACCAAATGTGATCCAACTCTATTTGGAAGCAGCGGATCTTGGCTAATATGTTTTGTAATAATATTACGATAATTTGCTGCCTTTATAGCTGAGCGTGATGAATGTCTCGACAATTAATTACGTTTAGAGGGTGAAAATATGTTTTTAGCACAAGAGATTATTCGCAAAAAGCGCAATGGCGAGGCGTTAACTAACGCTGAGATCCAGTTTTTTGTTCAAGGTATTACCAACCAAACGGTTTCCGAAGGGCAAATTGCGGCCTTTGGCATGGCGGTATATTTCCAAGATATGAATATGGATGAGCGCGTCGCGATTACGACAGCAATGCGTGATTCTGGCACTGTACTCGATTGGAAGGCACTTGATCTGCAAGGCCCGATTATTGATAAACATAGTACGGGTGGTGTAGGTGATGTTATCAGTTTGATGCTCGGCCCTATGGCAGCGGCTTGTGGTGGTTATGTCCCCATGATTTCTGGTCGAGGTCTTGGCCATACTGGTGGAACACTCGATAAGTTTGATGCGATTCCAGGTTACCAAACTGAGCCAAGTAGCGAACTGTTTCGAAAGGTCGTGAAGGAAGCCGGTGTTGCCATTATTGGTCAAACGGGTGATTTGGTTCCTGCTGATAAACGTTTCTATTCAATTCGAGACAATACTGCAACGGTCGAATCTATTGGATTGATTACAGCTTCGATTTTGTCGAAAAAACTCGCCGCGGGACTTGATGCTCTAGCGATGGACGTCAAAGTAGGAAGCGGCGCATTTATGCCGACCTACGAAGCATCTGAAGAATTGGCTCGCAGCATTACAGCTGTCGCCAATGGCGCCGGAACGAAAACGACAGCATTACTGACAGATATGAATCAAGTTCTTGCCTCTTGCGCCGGGAACGCGGTTGAAGTTCGAGAAGCCGTGAACTTTTTAACTGGAACGTATCGCAATCCACGACTATACGAAGTCACCATGGGGTTATGTGCTGAAATGCTGCAGCTTGGCGGCATTGCGAGTACAGAGCAAGAAGCAAGAGCAAAATTAAATACGGTGCTTGATAATGGTAAAGCGGCCGAAACATTTGGTCGTATGATTGCAGGCCTTGGCGGCCCAGCAGATTTTATCGAGCATTACGATAATTATTTGCCGAGCGCGTCAATCGTTAGGCCTGTCTATGCAGATACGTCTGGCTATGCCTATAGTATGAATACACGTGAGCTTGGATTAGCCGTCGTAACACTTGGTGGTGGGCGTCGTAAGCCAGGTGATGCATTGGATTATAGCGTTGGCTTGACAGATGTTTGTGCGCTCGGAGAGGTCATCGACACGAACAAACCGCTTGCGATGGTTCATGCACAATCTGAAAATGCATTTGAAGAAGCCGCTGCTGCAGTAAAAGCTGCAGTTAAGATTGCTGAATCGAAGCCAGAGAAAACACCCGAGATCTACCGCTACATTCGCGCTGAAGATCTTTAAGAGAGTAAGTTTATGAAACGTACAATAATCATGATGATGGACTCGTTTGGC
This sequence comes from Shewanella gelidii, assembly GCF_014647855.1. Lineage (GTDB taxonomy): Bacteria > Pseudomonadota > Gammaproteobacteria > Enterobacterales > Shewanellaceae > Shewanella > Shewanella gelidii. The sequence continues at coordinate 126,501 of NZ_BMPZ01000002.1, forward strand.
GTTGGTGCTGCAAGCGACGCCGAAAAGTTCGGTGACGTAGGCTCTGATACCTTTGGTCATATCGCCAAAGCTTGTGCTGAAGGCAAAGCGGATATTGGTCGACAAGGCCCATTAAAGCTACCTAACCTAGCTCGTTTAGGTTTAGGCCACGCAGGCAAAGAAAGTACGGGTGAATTTGCTCCTGGCTTTGATGAAAACGTTGAGTTGATTGGTGCGTTTGGCCATGCCGATGAGCTCAGTTCTGGTAAAGATACACCGAGTGGGCATTGGGAAATGGCCGGCGTACCGGTTTTGTATGAGTGGGGCTATTTTAGTGATCTGAAAAACTCATTCCCCAAAGCATTGACAGACAAAATTTTGCAAAGAGCAGGATTGAGCGACTTCCTAGGAAATTGCCATGCTTCAGGCACCGCAATTCTAGAAGAACTTGGTGTTGAACACATGCAATCTGGCATGCCTATCTTTTACACCTCTGCGGACTCGGTTTTTCAAGTCGCTTGTCATGAAGAAAGTTTCGGTCTTGAAAACCTGTATCGCCTCTGTGAAATAGCTCGTGAAGAGCTTGAACCCTATAATATTGGTCGAGTTATCGCTCGTCCATTTATTGGTTCTGGCCCAGAGGACTTTGCACGAACAGGAAATCGCCGTGATTATGCTGTTGAGCCGCCAGCGAAAACAGTACTAGATAAACTTGCTGATACCGGTGGTGAGGTCGTGAGTGTCGGTAAGATTTCAGACATTTACGCGCATTGCGGTATCACTAAAAAAGTGAAAGCGTCAGGCTTGGATGCGTTATTTGATGCCACGTTAGAGCAAGTGAAGCAAGCCGGTGACAATACAATTGTATTTACTAACTTTGTTGATTTTGACTCTCATTATGGTCATCGTCGCGATGTTGCAGGCTATGCGAAAGGCCTAGAATATTTTGATGCAAGACTACCGGAAATGCTCGCTTTGCTGAACGAAGACGACTTGCTTATTTTGACGGCAGATCATGGTTGCGATCCGACTTGGCATGGCACAGATCACACACGCGAGCGCGTTCCTGTGTTAGCCTACGGGGCTGGTTTAGAAGCAGGCTCCCTAGGACTTCGCAACAGTTTTGCTGATATTGGTCAATCCATTGCAAGCTACTTTAAGCTTGAACCAATGGAATATGGCGAGTCGTTTATTAAATAGAATTTTACAGGGTCACTCAGGTTTTGCAGAAGGTGCGCCCCCGATTTTATCTCAACCATGGAGATAGTGAGGGTTGGTAGACACTATAAATGTAAGTGGCGCTCAACTGTGCAAAGGTTTAGTTCAACCTTTGCAAGAAAAGTCTTAAGGCTTAAATATAAATAGGGGTTAAATCAATGGCTACACCACATATTAATGCAGCAGATGGCGCATTTGCAGAAACAGTTTTGTTTCCAGGCGATCCTTTACGTGCTAAATACATTGCAGAAACATTTTTAGAGAATGTTGAGCAAGTCACTGACGTACGTAACATGCTTGGTTTTACTGGTACTTATAAAGGTACACGTATTTCTGTAATGGGCTCTGGTATGGGTATCCCATCTTGCTCAATTTACGCAACAGAGCTCATTAAAGACTACGGCGTGAAAAACCTAGTTCGCGTGGGTAGCTGTGGTGCAGTAAGCACAGACGTCAAAGTTCGTGATGTTATTATTGGTATGGGTGCTTGTACTGATTCACAAGTGAACCGTTTACGTTTTAAAGGTCAAGATTTTGCAGCGATTGCAGATTATGACCTATTAAGTGCCGTTGTTGATGCTGCAAAAGCACAAGACATTAAAGTTCGTGTTGGTAACGTTTTCTCTGCAGACCTATTCTATACGCCTGATCCTGAAATGTTTGACGTGATGGAAAAGATGGACGTGCTGGGTGTAGAGATGGAAGCCGCTGGCCTTTACGGTGTCGCCAAAGAATATGGCGCTAAAGCACTTTGTGTTGTGACTGTATCAGATCATATCCGTACTGGTGAGCAAACGACTTCAGACGAGCGTCAAAACACCTTTAACGACATGATCGTCATGACTCTTGAAGCTGCTCTAACTTTCTAAGTTAAAACTTCTTGTAGACTAAAAAACGGGCCACGGGTCCGTTTTTTGTTTTTAGATATTGGTTTTGGTTCTATGTTGGCTTTTTGTCAATACCAGACTTTTCAGACTTTTCAGGCTCTTCCTGAAGAGTGGATATTTTGCTATCTGCTGGTTTTTCTTTTGGTGTAGAACTCGAACCTACAGAACCAGATTTATCTACTTTTGTTTGTAATTTGGGGGATTTTACTTCGCTGGACGCTCTTGCTTCAGATTTATTCAGTATGCTTTGTGATATAGAGGAATGTGCTTCGTGAGTTTTCGTGGTTTTATCGTTGGTTTCATTGTCAGTAACAGTGGGCTTATCGAGTAGCTTCTTGTTTTTGCGTCGAAGCTTCGCTCTGGTTTTGCGTCGATCAAAATCAGCGCGTTTAAATGACATCGATCGGGAGAGTAGCAAGCCAATAAGACCTGCTATCACCAGCATCAACTGCTGCTGTTGCATATTTAATTGATGGGCTTCTTTGATGTGGTCGAAAAAGCGGCTTTTATCGAGCCTGACTTCAACGTAGCCTAAATTTTTGTCGTCCTGTAATACTGGCTCAACGAATGGTGAATATTGTTCAAGTAACCCTGTCATTTCTTCAGAGTTGATATCAAATGTCTGTTCAGTCACGCTTTGGGCAAAGGCCAGCCTTTTACCTTGTGCGCTGTAGATACTGGCAGACATGACTTTCGGGTCTTGTACGAGTGCGCTAGCAAGCCATTGCAACTGCTTATTGTCTTGTAGTTGCAGTGCCGGAGCAGCGCCATAGGCGGTTTGCTGTACCAGTAAACGAGCCATCTTTTGGGTTTGAGACTTTAGAAGCTGCTGACCTTGTAGTAGGCTTGTTTGCCATAACTGGATCAATCCAATAAGCAAAACACCCGCAACAAGAATTTGAAGCAGGCGGCTAATTTTGTGAGTTTTTTTGAGCCCTGTAAAAAATAGCACTTTGTACCTAGAAAGAACTGCCGTTGTGCCCTAATCATAATTGATTATGCTTCAACACGATAGCCGGAGAATACTGATAGATGGAATGTTCAAATACCACCCCACTTTTGGCATGGCTGATTGAGTCAAAAGAAACGTCTTATGATTGGCAAGGCCGAAACGTAACACGTTACGCAGAGGCGGACTTTAACGCCAAGCTTAACCGCTATCGTCTTGTCTTTCGACCACAGGCAGATCGGTCCGTTATTGAAAACTTTATTGCTTCTATCCAAGGTGTGTTGCGTTTGGCCCTTTTGGAGCGTCCTGGAGCGCTTTTGGGAATTGAAATCAGCGTCGATGCGCCTTTGTCTGCTAATTGTATGGCTCAAGTTCAAGGGCTAAAAGATATTGATTTTTTCTTGATGCCGGATTCAATTCCACAGCTGAATCAGCCGGGTCTTCTCGTTATGGATATGGATTCTACGGCAATTGAAATTGAGTGTATTGATGAGTTGGCAGCAATGGCCGGAGTTGGTGAAGCCGTAGCAGAGGTGACTGAGCTGGCGATGCAAGGTGAACTCGACTTCGAACAAAGTTTGCGTCAGCGAGTTGCGAAATTGAAATATGCAGATGCAGGTATTATTGAAGCTTTATGCGCAAAGCTACCATTCAGTGTGGGGCTTCGCGAAACCGTTCAATTGTTACAACAAAATCAATGGCGTTTGGTCGTTGCATCGGGTGGGTTTACCCCATTTGTGAATTACCTTAAACAGAGCTTGTCATTAGATGCAGCCTTTGCGAACGAACTGGTTATCGCAGATGGATGCTTGATGGGAGAGGTGACGGGCGACGTTGTTGATGCCCAGTACAAAGCTGATGTCGTCAATCGTTGCGCGGCTGAGTGGAATATTGGTCAGGGTCAACGGGTGGCGATTGGCGACGGTGCAAATGATATTCCGATGGTTGAAGCGGCTGATTACGGTATTGCGTATCATGCGAAGCCCAAACTAGAGGCCGCTGCTGATGTTAGTATTGCTCAGCTCGATTTACATGCGCTGCCATTCTTGTTACAGATGAAATAGAAATAACCCCGAGGCTAGGCCCCATTGGCCTAGCCGCTTGTTTTTCGATAATCGATATTTTTGCTGTTTTCGATTTAGTCATATCAAAGCACATACATTTTCTTCAATTCCCATTTTGTTTCATATCGCAGGCCTTTTCTTGTGGCGAGTTTAGAAAACGGCAGCAGCGAGTCAGCAAAACAATTAATTGTGTCAGTAGAGTATTCACTCTTGTTTTTCCGTTGAAAGCAATTTAGCTTAGGAGTGTTTTCCGTATTTGTTGTGGCAAAAACCAAAGAAAAGTTCACCGTTGTTTATCGAATACTTTCCTCTTTCTGTTTAAGGCTTTTTACCAATGTCATTCAGTCAATCGTCAATTTTTATTCCCTATCGAAATGGCGAGTTACATATTAGAAAAATTGCGGCAGATGTATATGACGCAACAAAAAAGCCGATATTAATGCTTCATGGAGCCATGTCGAATGGTCGAGTTTTTTACAGTCAATCTGGGCGTGGCTTGGCCTGTTTTTTAGCCAATCAGGGGTATCGTGTTTACGTTCTCGACGCGAGCGGGCGAGGCTTAAGCACTCCCAAGTTACAACGGGGCGTAGATGTTGGGCAAGGGGAAGTTATCAAAGAGCAGTTGCCGCTCATACAGTCCTATATTTTGTCGGTAGAAACCGATATTCAACAGGTGCACTGGTGTGCGCATTCATGGGGTGGGGTGCTCATGGCAAGTGCCATTGCGCGTTATGCTGAACTACAACAAAATGTGGCATCGTTTCTTACGTTTGGTACCAAGCGAGCAATCAACACCTTATCGTTTAAAAAATGGTTAATGGTAGATTTAGTGTGGAATCGAATTGCGCCGCGTATCGCCAAGGGCAAAGGTTATCTTCCGGCTGATCGTTTGAAAATGGGTATGGACAATGAAAGTCGCGCATCATTAGCGCAGAGTATCGACTGGGTCAACGGGGACTGGATTGATCATGATGATGGATTTGATTATGCCAAGGCCGCGCAGCACGTCAAATGGCCAGCGTCATGGTTTATCGCGGGAGCAAACGATAGAGTGCTTGGGAATCCGAAAGATGTCCAAGATATGTTGCATGAGTGTCAGTTATTCGGAGCAAAATATACGTTATTATCCCGTGAAAATGGTTTCCGGCATGACTATGGTCATGCCGATATGCTGACGCATATTGATGCGGTGACCGATCATTTCCCGCAAGTGCTCGAATGGTATCAAGAGACCGAGCGAGCCTAGGATTGCTCGGGTTCAGTTGCCGCATCGAGCAACTAGCTTAGCTTGTTTTTGAACCATGGAGCGCAGGATATCTCAGCATTACTTCTTGAGTGACATCTAAAAACTCACCTACACCGATAATATGCCAAAGTTTTTCTTCGAGCTGTTTTGCTTTGTGGGGGGCGTGGATATGGATATAGTTCAACTCGCGTCGAATATAGTTAATATCAGGTTTTCCAGTCGCACCTCTGTAGACTCGAATGGCCATAAACTTGCCTAGATTTTGGCTTTGTTTAATAAAGTGTATCTGTGCATCAACATCGCCGATATCACTCGGTTTTAAACATTTTAATTGAACTTGGCCGCGTGACTGGCGTGAAACCTGAATAAATAGCTCAAAATAAGTCATGTAGTGGTGTGGCTTCATTGCCCGTATTGGGTCAATTATGCTTTTTTTCAGGCGGCCGTCTCTGAGGAGCGGCTCAAGGTTGAACTGGTGAGTTTTTTCAGCACCTGCGGCCAAAATATCAGTAATTGAATTGTGCTCTAAAGCAATGCCTAACTCACTAAGGCGAGCAGATTTAACCGTTTTTTCAATGAAATATGGCACAGTGTCTAGCTGTCTCATGACAAGATTTTTAAGCCCGTCAGCGATCTCTTTTGCTTCTTGGTTATTTTCGGTTAATTGATTGAGTTTGTGTTTGTTGTGTTCAATCAGTCGGTGAAGAAACTCAACGCCATGGTGGGGCGTGTGACCCATAATTGCCGCAAGATGCAGTGTTCTGCCATTTCTTCTATGACGGACGACTTCATAAGGCAAACGCTCTAGTTTAGTTTTGCTTGATAGCTCTTGGAGCTTAGGGAATGAAAGACTTACAACTTCATTCATATCCAGCTTGGTTGATTTAGTCAGGTTGATTTGCATGCCACGGCTTGAGATATCTTGTGTTGTAGACATGTATTTGCTTGAACCTTGGCTGATCACCACAGGTGTTTTAAATGAATATCGGGCTTCTCTACGTTTCTCGTTAAATTGCAGAGCAATTAATTTAATGGGATTGTCATTTATTTTGTTTTGCCCAAAAGGCTTCAGTTCATTGGCATTGCCGTTGTCGTACCATGCTTGGTAAAGCGCTGCTTGTTCTATGTTGGTGAGATCAATCAACTTCAAGGAGTGAGTGATTTTTGCAAGCTCTTGCTCGGTTTGTTGGCTGTATTTTTTGTTATCACCCGGAAGGATGGATGCTTTGTAATTGGCACCATGGTCAATCTCTTTTTGAGTGATCTGAAAGACCCGCCAGCTTGCTTTACTTGCGCCAAAGCCTAGAAATAGATTAACGGCTTTTTTTCGCTTCAATTCCGTTAATGTAGCGGAATAAAAGTACGTCGCTCCCTGAATACTATACGTAAAGCAAAAGAATAGACTGTGATCAGCGACTTCAGGTTGACCGAGTATCAGTTGTAAACGGTTGGTCGTCAGCATGCCCGGTAATTGGCTGACGTCTTTTTCATCAAGAAAGTAATTAAGTATTTTGGTATTTTCTTTACTCATCAGCTGATGGCTGACCACTGGGATCTCATTTTCCTGCTGAATAAACAATGCGAGATGGGGCATATGTGGCAAGTAATGCCTTTCCAATCCCAGACCTGTTGCTGAAACATGCACATCATTGATATCGACTTTGTATCGAAACTTATAGCTTTCGATCAGCTTGCCCAGCATTTCAACAAGCTCTTCACTACCCTCAATTCGTTTGAGGCGCAGCCAAGTGTATTCATGGTTTGACTCACTATCCATGACTTGATAATTAACGCCTTGCTGCAGATCTTTGTAGTAATAATCTTCACCGATTTCTAGCAACTTTACATTAATGGGTTTATCAATGTTGAAAGGGTGGCGATTGTCGATGCGAATGCGCGCTCCGCCGACTGATAAATCGACGGTAATTCCTGATTGTTCCGAAATTCCAGGCTGAGAGACAGCAATTTTAATGCTGTAATTCATCCGCTCTTCTGCACGGCTGATATAGCTACCTAAAACCGTGCCTGGAAAGATGAACGTTGTATCTTGTTGCTGTGGTTTATCGCCGCCTTCTTGAATACGGGCTCTGCGTTTTTTGAAGGCGTCAATGACCTGTTCATAGACACCAAGGGTATAGTTTTTGCTGTATAACGCGATCGCTTCTTTAAAGACGATAATCGAGGGTTCATCAAGAAAGTGTAACTGTTTACCATAGCTAAATTCGATGCAATGCAAGTCTGAGCGGTTGCGTAAGTCGATAATTCGCGTGCAAGGAGTGGAGAGGCGATTGAGTTCCATCTTTAGTAAGAAGCGTGTTGAATTACTCTCACCGTCGGTGAGGCGCTCGAATACATCATGGAAGTTGGGCTCCATGAGTAGAGGTTTCAGTTGTTCGATTAGTCCGCTATGGTTTTCTAAACTCATTTTTTATTCTTTTAATAATGCTTAACCCAAATTAGCCTGATAATCTTATCGGCTGTTTTACAGTGAAGCACATCATTTTATTTACTAGATGGCGTACTGTGCGTATTTTTGACGCTTAGTCATTCATAATGCAAGTTTTATGACAAGTTTTCATTGAGATTGAGCTTTGTGAGCAATCTTGGCAATACTCGCTCGTATTTGTGTTTCAAGTTCACTGAATTTTAGCAATAGTGAAAGTATATATCTTTTAATGTTTGTTTGGTAAATAGAGAGTTAATGGTTTCTTATGGCGAAAACAAAAACAGCTTTTGTGTGTAATGAATGCGGCCAAGAATTTCCGCGTTGGCAAGGACAATGTAATGCTTGTCATGAGTGGAATACCATCACAGAAGTTCGGTTGGGACTTGCAAAGAATACCCGTAGCGCTAGCTTTTCCGGCTACGCTGGGGCTGTTGATAATCAAGTTCAAACATTAGATCAAATAGACTTAAATGAGTTGCCTCGAATCGCGAGTGCATTTAGTGAGCTTGACCGTGTCCTCGGTGGTGGAATTGTCCCTGGGTCGGCCATTCTGATTGGTGGGCATCCCGGCGCGGGAAAAAGTACGCTCTTGCTGCAAACCTTGTGTTTATTGGCAGAATCGATGTCAGCGCTGTATGTCACGGGAGAGGAATCATTGCAACAGGTTGCAATGCGGGCGCATCGTTTAGGTTTACCCACGGGTAAATTACGCATGCTATCTGAAACCAGCGTAGAACAAATTTGTAATATCGCTGACAAAGAAAAGCCCAAAGTAATTGTAGTGGACTCCATTCAAGTGATGCACATGAGTGATGTGCAATCGTCGCCGGGGAGTGTGTCGCAAGTACGCGAATCAGCATCGTTTTTAACGCGTTTTGCGAAACAAAACGGGATTGCTGTGATTATGGTTGGGCATGTCACCAAAGATGGCAGTCTTGCTGGACCAAAGGTTTTAGAGCACTGCATTGATTGCTCGATTATGTTCGAAGGCGATAGCGATAGTCGCTATCGAACGCTGCGGTCCCACAAAAATCGTTTTGGCGCTATTAATGAGCTGGGTGTCTTCGCCATGACGGAAAAGGGACTCAAAGAGGTGGCGAATCCATCTGCAATATTTCTGTCACGGGGGGAGGATGCCGGAGCTGGCTCCTTGGTAATGGTAATATGGGAAGGCACACGCCCATTGCTCGTTGAGCTGCAAGTGTTGGTTGATAGCTCTGCGATGGCAAATCCACGGCGCGTTGCGGTGGGGATGGATGCTAATCGCTTAGCTATGTTGCTTGCTGTGATGCATAAACATGCAGGATTGCTAATGTCTGATCAGGATGTCTTTGTCAATGTGGTTGGTGGGGTAAAAGTGACGGAAACCAGCGCTGACTTAACCGTATTATTAGCGATGGTATCGAGCTTTAGAGAAGCCCCGTTAGCAAGGGACTTAGTGGCCTTCGGTGAGGTCGGACTTTCAGGAGAAATTCGGCCCGTGCCGAATGGTCAGGAGCGTCTTGTTGAAGCCGCGAAACATGGCTTTAAGCGGGCAATTGTTCCGAAAGCAAATATGCCTAAAAAACCTCCACTTGGGATGGAGGTTATTGGCGTCAGTAAGTTGAGTGAGGCGCTAGATGCGCTTTAAAGTTGACTAGCGTCGTGGTCTGCAATAAATAGCTCTAATTCACGATTAAGCAGTGACGCATCGCCAAGATTAAGTTCGATAATACGACGCAAATGGCTGATACTATCTACATCGATGTTAAGGCACCTTAAACCCAGTTGGTCGCCTTCATCATGAACCAGCTCCGCTTCCATTTTCAGTTCGACATCGGATTCCGGTAAAAAGAAAGTCAGGTTGACTTGTTTAGCCGTCGTAGGAAATTGCGTGGGCTTTTCAACAAGAGCGCCGTTTAAGCTCAAATCGAGAATTTTGGTTTCCCAGCGCTCGCTTGCTACTGACAAGTGCGCTGTCGCAGCAAACAAAATACGAGAAAACTGGCGTCTTTCATCCATATCTAATCCTTGGTAAATACACTGACTCTTCTTACGTTAAGCATAAGCTATCTTGTTAGAAGAGTAAAAATTCGCAGTGACATTTCGAACTCATCCCTATTTATCCATACAAATATTGTGGGTTGATCCCATTATTTTTGCTTACCATTAGTTAAATGTGAAAAATTATGAATAATAACCAGAGTTCAACCTTTCCCTAAAGAAGATGCCGGAGTAACAATGAACTACACAGTACTTGTTGTTGATGATGAGGCCGTCGTTCGTACGCGCCTGAAAGGCTATTTTGAGAAAGAGGGCTATCGTGTCGTCGAAGCTTGTGATGGCGAACAGATGTGGTTGGCTTTTGAACGTTATCATATCGATTTGGTGATGTTAGATATAAACCTTCCTCGAGTTGATGGACTCAGCTTAACCCGTGAACTCAGAAGCCGCTCCAACGTAGGTATCATTTTGGTGACGGGGCGAGACGAAGCGATTGATAAGATTGTTGGACTTGAGATGGGCGCTGATGACTATGTTACTAAGCCTTTTGAGTTACGAGAGTTATTGGTCAGAGTTAAAAATCTGCTTTGGCGTATTCGCTTGACGCAATATGCGGTGGCAGAGCTCGCCGATCTAAAAAAAGATGAAGATGTGCTTCGATTTGAAGACTATCAACTCGAAATTAATGCTCGAAAACTTTTACAACAAGATCAATTGATTAAATTGACTAAAGCTGAGTTCGAGTTATTAGTTGCCTTTGCGAAACAGCCACAAAAAGTGCTCTCCCGAGAATTTTTGATGCAGGAATCGAATCACCGAAGTGATGACGTCAATGACCGCACCATTGACGTTTTAATTCGACGTCTTAGAAATAAGCTATCGGCTGAACTGTTTGTCACCATTCATGGTGAAGGCTATTTGTTTTCCGCCAAAACCGAATAAACCGGATAAAACTCTGCGGGCGCTAAACTATCTTTTAGCTGATCTTGAGCTGGTGGATTGTTTGTCAGTCGATTGATTATCGGACCGATATCGCCAAAGGCCGGTTCACCTTCGAGTTCACGAACCGTAATATCGATGGCCAGCTTTCCTTGTAGCACCACGCGATCGTCATTGCTATAAATCACTTTATTTCGATACAGAGCGCGCCAAAGCGCTGGGGAAAAGTAGCTACTTAATAGCTTAACTTCATCAGAGAGACCTTTTTGTCGCAGAACACTCACTGCCGCTTCAATGGCGACCGCGCCACCAATAATATAATCCGGTGTTTGCTGCTCTAATAGCTGCAAGAGTTGTTTGCGATGGAGATTTCGATTGTTATCGGCATGACGAATCGATGATATTCGATATTGGCTGTTTTTTAAGGCTTTGTGTATGCCTTGCTCAATTCGGGCTGAGCCTCCCACTTTATAGGGCCCCATGAGTAAGGCGAGATTTCCCGGTTCAGGATATTCATTTTTGAGGTGCTCACCAATGATAACGCCCAATGAATACCAATTGACGCCAACGCGAGTGTAGACCTCGGGCGCATTGATCATATTGACCAGTGCGATCACTTTTTTATGAATGGGGTGGCCGTAGTGTTCAAGGATATTAGGACCCACCGCACCGAGCAAAATTGCATCATAGTCAGAGTTGACACAATGATCGAGCTGTTCAAGTTGACGTTTGCGACCGTAGTAACTATTTGCTTCAAACAAGTCGACGGTCACATTCAGCGCTTTAGCGTGTGTCATCAACCCATAATCAATCCCTATCCAGTAGGCATCTTTGAGGTGAGGGACGAGGGCACAGATTTTCCAAGGTTTACTGGCTTGTTGGAGAGGCTTGAAATTGAGCGTCTGAGAGGATTGGATCATGGCGTTGTAGGGTTTGCGTACTTCCAATGCCCAGTGCTCATCTGTTGCGTACGAATTTGTGCTAAAACCTATCGTCGTCACAGCGATGAGGGCCAACAGATGCAATAATTTCATCTTACTGCTCCAAAGATTGAATTCTTAACGTGGCCAACTGCGTTGATGGCCATTGAACGTTTGCAAAGAATTGTACCACTTCGCCGCTTCAGCGCGAGTTGGTTTCAATATTCTGGGAGTTACGTAGACAAAGTTTGAATGTATATGACGAAAAGGTGATTTGTGAGAGGCCTGACTTGGTCGCGTAAAAGTTTAGTAGGTCGGTTAATGCTGGCCTTTAGTTTACTCGGGCTTTTACTCATGTTGCTGGTGGCACAGGGCAATTTAAGCTTGCACTGGGTTAAGCTAGCTGATGATTTTTTATATGAACAATCTTTGCCTGCATCCCAAGCTGCACGGCAGCTTTCCCGTGCATCAAATACTTTATCTGATATTGCCATGCAACTTGGGCAAGTGAATAAAGAATCAGAACGCCTAGCTTTAGATAATCGGCTTTCATATAACGCAACATTGCTACAAGAAGCGATCAATCAACTTAAAGACCTTAAAGTCGATACCAATGTTAGTCTGCGCAGTGAAGTGGACGATATTCTGAATGAATTGGCGCTGATAAGCACACGAGTAAAGCAGCGCATAACTTTCGCAAATTTACTCCACCAACAAGCACAAGTCCTATCGAAAGCCGCAACTCAAAGTGCCGAGTTTTTGCAGGCAGAACTGGCCGTTGTTGATTCGGCTATTCTTGCGAAGTTAAGTCTTTCATATGCACAACAGGTCGGAGAACGACGAAACGCACAGTTACTGGATGATGTCATTGAACATGAACTGGATGTTCAGGAGCAACTGAATGATGCAGTGAAGCTCGTGCATCGGGTGGCGTTGATCAGTCAACTTTTTTTGTCGCAAGAGCAACAAGAGCTACTGCAGACGCTTATTGATGTCTCCGCGGTTAAAGTGCTTGGGCGAACCGGAAATACCATTGATTTAAGTATGCTTGAGTATTTACCTGATTTAATACGAGATCCCCAGCGGGCGCAGGCACTGCGCCAACAAATCAAAATCCTAAAACAAATTGAAATTAGTATTTTCCTACAACGGGACTATACCGAGCACTTGCTGGGGCAAAATGTCATGCTTGAGCAGGTTACCGGCAAATTAAACCGATTGAATGCTGCGGTAGACAATGCATTAGATATTCAACAGCAACAAGCTGAGCTGGCTCGGCAAGACTATTTGCGCCAATTGACTTGGGCGAAATTAGGCTTGTGGCTCACGGGTTGCTTGATGTTAATTATTATTGGTTTTGTCGTTCATCGAGTTATTTATCGTGGTATCGCGCTACGTCTAAATGAGGCAACCGATGCGCTTGCTCGCTTAAGCCATGGGGATACTCGGGTTAGTTTGAACCCCCACGGCGATGACGAATTGACAGCGATGGCGAGTGCAGTGGAAGCATTCAAGAGAAAGACTGCTCACAATCAAAAGTTGCAGTTAGAGTTAAGACGCAGTGCTGCGGAGTTGACTGAACACAAGCTTGCACTCGAAATTAAAGTCGCTGAACGAACGCAAGAGCTTGCGGAAGCGAATCAAAGACTGGATGCCGAATCGAAGGGGCATGAACTCGCGCGCGATATCGCTGAGCAGGCTAACCGTGCCAAGTCGGTCTTTTTAGCAACCATGAGTCATGAAATCCGTACGCCGTTGAATGGCGTTCTCGGGACCTTATCTTTGTTAGGGCAAGCAAAGCTACCTGTGGCAGAGCAACAGCTTTTAGCGTTGGCGCAATATAGCGGGACACTGTTGCAAACAGTTTTGAGTGATATTCTCGATTTTTCTCGATTAGAGCAAGGGTCGTTAACCCATGAACCACGATCGGTTGATTTACATGAGTTATTGGATGAAGTGATGGCAATTATGCTGGCTGGGGCGAGTCTTGCGGGGATTAGCTTGGTACTGGATAAACATCGTCTGCCAGACTGTGTAAGCCTCGATGGTCCCAAATTACGTCAGGTTTTATTTAACTTAATTGGGAATGCCATCAAATTTACTCCGAAAGGAAAAGTAGAGTTGTATGTCGAGGGGCACAACGACCGATTGAACTTTGTTGTGAAAGATAGTGGTGTTGGGATTGCACAAGAAGCGAAAGCTCATCTATTCACTGCCTATAGTAGTCTGAATCATTCCAGTCAGTGCCACTCCAAAGCCCGAGGCACTGGGTTAGGACTTACTATCAGTAAAGAACTGGTGGAATTGATGAATGACAATTCTGGTGAAAGCTTGTGGGTTGAGAGTGAAGAAGGGAAAGGCAGTGCCTTCGGTTTTAGTTTGCCGCGATTAGAATGTCAGCTTCCTGTCGTGTCAGCCAAAGTACCGATTGCTCAAGTGACAGCCAAGCATGTGCTGGTGGTCGAAGACAACAAAGTGAATGCCATGGTGGCTCAGGGCTTTTTAGCACATTTAGGCCACAGTTCAGAACTAGTAAATAGCTGTGAGGCTGCTTTAGCTGTTTATCGAGCTGATACGGCATCTCAATATGATGCATTAATGCTGGATATTCAGTTGGGAGATGGAACTGGGTTGCAGCTGCTCCAATCCATACAGAGAATTAATCAAGCGATCGATTATCAGCCCGTTATCGCCGCATTTACTGCGCAATTACAAGACGAAGATGTCGAAGTCTATCAAGCGAGAGGGTTTGATGAGGTGTTAGGCAAGCCCTTGAGCCTGAATTCGTTAGCTTTGTGGCTGGGGTCTACTCATGCGAATTTTGAGCGTGAATGTCATGATAGCGAAGGGGGAGCGCCTAGACAGGCTGGGCGTGAGCTCGCAGGGGCAAACCAGTTAATGAGCCCTGAAAGCCAAATCGAAGCCGACGAAGTCGATGTGAGTGGGCATTTACAATCCTTTGATTTATTGGATGAGTGGCAGCTGCAACAGGATATTAATGTACTTGGATTACCTGCAGTCGAAGAAATAGCAGCCCTATTTTACAAAACGAGTGCCTCACATCTTCGCTCAGTCAATGAGTCTCCCAAGCAAGCAAAGGGCGCTTTACACGCTTTAAAAGGGAGTAGTGCGAATGTTGGGATGCTCGCGTTATCGCGGCTATGTAAATCTCTTGAAGGGAAAGCGATAAATTCGGCGGACCAAAATCGCTTAGAGCGGATGTGGCAAAATTCTTGTCAGCAACTTCGGCAATTCCTTACGCTCTCAAATTCAGCCCTTTGAACTTGCTAAATTGCTGACGAGCCCTAAGACCTCGCGCCTCTCAACGTCAATATATGCCCTTGAGCGTTGGAGGCTGCACTGGATAGCAATTAATTCGCTTCAATCATTGCTGCGAGAAGATCTTTCCAAGTCACAATGCCAACAAGTTCACCATTGTCTAATACCGGTAAACTGCCAATTTGTCGCTCTAGAATAAGCTGAGACGCTTGTATGACGCTGATATGTGGGGCAACGGTTAATGGATCTCGTGTCATGACTTGATGCACCCGTTTTTGCAGGGTTTCAAGTTCTTTGGTCGTGGGGTTAGCGTCTACATTTGGACTTATGGCGCGCAATAAATCTCGTTCTGAGAGCATGCCTTTTAGTTCGTTTTCTTCGGTGACAAGAAGGTGATGAAAAGGCGCATTATCAAAGATTTCTTTAGCTATGGTCAGGCGATCATCCATATCTATTGTCACGATTCTGGTGGTCATGATATCGGCAATTTTTAACATAGCGTATCCTGAGCTAGTGGTGAAAGCATACCTAGTTTTTAGTGTATGCATTCATTATCGGCAGTTGTAATCATAACCTAAGGCGAAATGAAATACCGAATGCAATTGCGAGTCAATGACGTGGAACTTTAGATATAAAAAGAGGATCCTATCGCTCCTCTTATTCATTTGATGTCGATGGAAACTAGAATATTAAGTGGGCTATACCGGCAATAACTGGCAGTGTCGTTAGTGTGCGCAATATAAAGATGACAAACAGCTCAACAAAATTGACTGGGATTTTACTCCCAATGAGTAATGCGCCAACTTCACTCATATAAATCAACTGAGTTACTGACATCGCTGCGATTATGAAACGGGTCATTTCGCTATCAATTGTACTGGCAAGGATGGCTGGGATAAACATATCAGCAAAACCTACCACGATGGTACTAGAAGCTTTAGTGGCATCAGGGACTTGTAACAACTCTAGCAGTGGAATAAATGGCATCCCAAGATATTCAAAAATGGGCGTATATTCGGCAATCATTAATGCAGTTGTACCGATAGCCATAACGACAGGAATAATACCTAAAACCATGTCGACAACGTTTTTGATGCCTTCAATAAAAACCTGCTTGATACCGCCAGCTTGCTCTGCTTTGTTGAGTGCATTATGCAGTCCCCAAGAAAAGACATTATAGCCTTGGGGAATGACCTCGTCATCGGCGTGACGCGGTGTGTCATCGATATATGTGTCTTTTTTCCAGCGTAACGGCGGTAATTTAGGGACGACAATTGCGGCCACAATACCGGCAAGGCACACGGTTAAATAGAACGGAATAAACAGATGTTCAAGTTTCACCTGGGAGATGACAACCAGACTAAAGGTAATTGAAACTGCTGAAAAGGTCGTGCCAATAACCGCTGCTTCGCGTTGCGTATAAAATCGAGCTTCATATTGTTTGCTCGTCATTAAAATACCAACACTGCCATCTCCTAACCAAGAAGCCATACAATCAATCGCGCTGCGACCGGGTAAGTTAAAAATTGGTCGCATGATTTTTGTGAGAATAGTGCCAAATAGTTCGAGCAGTCCAAAGTTCAGCAGCAGTGGCAAAAGCATACCTGCAAAGATAAATACTGAGAATAGTACAGGGAGCAAGTCATTAAACACTAAGCCGCCAGTATTCCCTGAGTAGATGGCCTCAAAGCCAATCTGATTGAAGGTTAATACAATAAAAATCGCGCCAATGATCCGGACGACAAACCATAAGGGAGAAACATTAAGCAAGCTATTTAAAAAAGCATGCTTCAGTATCGCATCAGGTTTTATTAGCTTGACCAAGGTTGTCGCCAAAGCCATACCGACGACGATGCCGGTGAGAATATATCCCATGCTATCGGCTAGTATGCTTTGCAGTTGTTTTGAGATAATTGCGATAGGGATGGTTATTGCTTCGTCATAATGAATGGGAAGCATAAAGAGTAATAATCCAATTAAGGATGGGATAATAAAAGTGAGAATGGTGGAGAGTTGGTGTTGTTTTTGTTCAGCCACTTTAATTGCGCCTTGTCGTTATGTTTCATGCTAGCCGTAAGTGAGTAAACTTGCATGTTTGCATGTTCATTCAATAACTTGACGGTGCCGAGCCAAATCAAAGGCTCAAATCTAGCGAGTTTTCCAATCAATATTTACACTCCGGCATCTAAATAAAACGGCTATATTGTGTCATAACCGCTTCCACAACCTTGTTTGCGGTTGTCGTGTCGCGCCGAATGCATGAAAGGTGTACTTAGGTTTAACCGTTTGCTATTCGCCTTGCTAAGGAACATGAAGCAGCCATACTTCTGATGTTGCCCCTTGAACAATTACAGTTCATTCGTTGTGAGAGCATAGTTATTGCCTCAACTTGAGTAAATATATTGTAACTTATCTCAATCAAAAGAGAACCATTGATTTGTGTGTCTGAATAATGCACAAAAAATGCGATGAAGTTCGCTTACACAATAAAAATGCTAGATATTTTTCAATGAATTACATAAGTTGGATCTCTGTTGCATTTTTAAAGTACTCCTTCTTAAAAAGGATGCAATTTGAGTGATTGGTGACTTTGTTGAGATTGCCTAACAACTAAATAAACACATTAGAGAGTGAATGACACATAAATCGAATAAGCGTTTTGCTTTAGCTTTTAAATTTGGTGTGCTGGGTCTTTTTGGGTTGCTACTTGGTTTTTTCGCCGCTCAAGTGGGCTATCAAGGCTACGAGAGTGAGGCGTTTAGTCCATTGAACCACACCATAAGTGAGCTAGGTAATTATGGACACTCTGCACTTGCCGTTGTACTGAATGGCGGTCTATTTTTTGGTGGCTTGAGTATGGCGATGTGGAGTCTGCTCAGTTTAAGTGCCATGAAGGACTATTTTGAAAAGCTAGTTTTTTTTGTGATTGCAGTGACTTTTGTATCATTGGCGACAACAGGTTTATTTCCACTCAATGTTTATCATTTACATATTGTTGCGTTAAGCGGATTTTTCTATGGGGGGTGTGTCAGTAGTGCGCTATTTATTATCTACATTGCGGCAAGAGAGCAAACCCGCTACCCACGTTGGCTAATTATTCCGGCTTTGCTCACCCTCTTGTCTCTAAGCAGTTTTCTATTTATCCCTCACTTAGAACTCGGGGTAGAAAGTATCTCAAGGCCGTTTTATCAAGAATTAGTGGTCAAGTTACCTCGACAAACCATTTGGTGGCCAGCAGTGCTAGAGTGGTTGAGTTTGTGTCTGTTTTTGGGGTGGAACAGCTGTATGCTGAGGTATGTTAAACCGAGTGAAAGAGACCCTTGCACTCGGTAGTTTGACAACACATGTTTTTGCGAGCCCCATAACGGTATTTGGAGCATTCGCGAAACGTTTTCATGTTAAGCGGGTTGTTCTGGTTGAGTTAAATTAAAACCAGCCTGATCAAACCAATAGCCATCACATCGTTCAAATGGGCTCGTCACCGACTCTCCTCGTTGTAACGCTCCTGCAATATTGACGCTGGTCAGGCTGGAAGGAGATACGCGAAAATAATCGACTCCCAAAGCCTGCATATCACTTATTTGATCTGATAAGTCGATTGCGGCAGCTGATTGGGTTTGTATGCCGTTCAAGCGCAACAACGGTTGAGATTCTTGAGTTTGAGCGAGTAGGCCTTTCGGGTGGTTTAAACAAACGATGCCACATTGATCTTTTTGCAAGTTCTTATGCCGTGCTGTAAAGCAACGTGCAGAGTGAGCCAAAGGCATATGACCATGGCCAAAAACTTCAATTTCAAATCCTAGTGCTGGCTCTTGCTGGATTACTTTCTCTAGCCAGTTTCGACTGAGTTCTACAGGCATGACAAAGCGCTTCATGCCCCAGCTTTGCAGTTTATTCAGGCTCGCTAAGTTGTAATTATTGATTGTTGGACCACAAACAAACTCAACGCCTAGTTGTTTGGCAACTTGAACGCCTGCCATATCATTGGCTTCTATTTGAAAGTGTCCATTTTCAACTTGCCGTTTTAATTCCGTATACTCAGACGGGGCTTCGACGAGAGCCAGTGTCGAGATAATGACTTGTTTGCCTGCATCTTGTAATTGGTGTGCGATGTCCAAGTATTCTTTAAATTTGACTTCGCGACGACGACTACAAACCGTTTCACCTAAGTAGACGGTGTTAACGTTTGATTGTGCGACTTTATTATAAAAATCCAGCACTTTATCTTTAGGCCAACAATAGAGGATTGGGCCGAGTGAAATATTCATAAACTATCCTTTATTGCCAAGTACGCTCGTAAGCCCCAAGGGTTGTCGTTTGTCCTTCTGATACTTTATCTAATACTCGATTCCATTCACCTTGTACTTGGTATTGATCAGGATTGGCGAGATAAGTATCAATGGCCTGACGCCATACTCGCGTCACCTGTTCAACATACGCAGGGCTGCGCTGGCGACCTTCGATTTTAAGTGAAGTCACGTTGGCCTTCGCAAGTTCTGGAAGCAAACTTAGCGTATTAAGGCTGGTGGGGGATTCCAGTAAAAAACTTGGTTCCGCGGATTCCTCGGTAATGTATCGCCCTTTGCATACCACGGGATAACCCATTTGTTCGTCAACGCCGGATTTATCGATGAGAACTTCGTTTAGTCGAGTCAATCGGTCTTGCCCTTGCTCTTGCCAGCGAACATGGTTGGCAGGCGAACACGAACCGCCTGTATTGGGAGATTGCCCGGTGACATAAGAGGATAAATGACAGCGTCCTTCTGCCATAATGCACAGGCTGCCAAAGGCAAAGACTTCTAAATCCACCGGTGTGACTTTTGCAAGATCTCTGACTTGTTTCATCGATAGAACCCGAGGTAATACAGCGCGTTCAATATTGAACTCTTGCTTATACAGCTCAAGCGCTCCCAGGTTGGTCGCACTGGCTTGTACCGAGAGGTGAAGTGGTAACTGAGGGTGATGAGTGTGGGCATAATCCAGTAAGGATAGATCGGCAACAATCAATGCATCCATTCCGAGATCAGCAGCAATATCTACAGCCTCGTACCAACGTTTCTCTTCTCCAGGCTTGGGAAAGGTATTCAATGTGAGAAAAACTTTGCGGCGATTAGTGTGCGCAAACTGCACTGCCTGCTGTAACTTCGCAGGGGTAAAATTAAGCCCTGCAAACGATCGGGCATTGGTGTCATTCTTCAATCCTAAATAAACGGCATCAGCCCCAGCTTTAATTGCTGTTTTAAGGGATGCAAGATTGCCTGCTGGACACAGCAATTCCATATTCTTCTCCTTGAAGAAGGTTGTGATAAAGCAAAATTTCGGTCAATGAAAGGTTAAAGATTTTAAAAGGGATTGAATGTCAAAGATTTGATGTGAAACAGTTTTGCGATCATAAAACTTGGATACACTTATTCCTTTTCTCACAAGCCTGTTGTAGGAGAATGCTCTGATGGCAAATATTTACACAACCCAAATCGCAAAACGTTTGCTAGACATCGCGCCTAAGATCGCAAAAACGCCAATTGGTGTGGTCCCATTCAATCTAAAGGCGAAAGCAGTGCAGCAGTTATTAACGTTGATCTTGGCTGAACAGGCTAAAGATGATGAGTTAGCGTTTCTTTGCGACAACTGGGTTGGGATCTGCATTCAAGATTTAGGACTAGAGTTTGAAGTGACATACCAACAACAATGGCATGTTCGCCCGTTGGCAAAACCAGCGGTGACTTTTACCGCCAATTCTAAAGAACTCATTTTAATTGCTGCGGCTAAGGAAGACCCTGACACCTTATTTTTCCAAAGAAAGTTAAATATTGAAGGTGATACTGAGCTTGGGCTAGAAGTTAAAAACTTATTGTTAAGCATTGAATTTGAAGCGATGCCAAGCCCGGTTCGTCACGGTGTTAACCAGTTATCTCTGCTGATCGTGAAACTGCAAGAACAAGCAGAGCCTCAAACCGTATAAATTGGTCGATGTTATTGGGCGTGAGTACGCGCCGTGTTCATTGTAGTTGCAGCTTAAAAAAACGGCGCCTAGAGCGCCGTTTTTTTGTGAGTTTTTTTTCGTTGTGCGAGCTGTTAACACTAGACCTTGCCAGTGAGAATGCAAAACTTCTCTAACAGCTCATCCTCTGTTTCTTTATGGTTTGGATCCGGATCAATACAATCAATCGGGCAGACCGAAATACACGTTGGCTTATCATAATGCCCAACACATTCAGTACAAAGGTTTGGATCGATTTCATAGATCTCTTCACCCATGGTGATTGCTTCATTGGGGCACTCCGGCTCACACATGTCACAGTTGATACAGCTGTCGTCAATCAATAATGCCATGATGTAATCTTAGGCTCCGCTTGCATGTGGATTACGTGTGTTTTGCCCTTGAGGCAAGTTACGCATCAAAATCGCTTGCTTTAAGTCAACCTCAGCAGGTACCGGAAGGTATACGATATGCCCTGAGCCAAGTCCTGCTTCCACTGATTCACCTTTACGGTTTTCTAAGTGCTCAATGGTTAGGTTGATGTTGCCTTGTGGCGTCATCAGCTCAACGCTATCACCCACTGAGAATTTATTCTTCACATCGATTTCAGCCATGCCCGCACTATTTCTAACGCCCGTGATTTCACCAACAAATTGTTGGGTGTCACTAATTGAATATCCGTATTCATAATTCTGGTATTCATCGTGAACGTGGCGACGCAAGAAGCCTTCGGTATAACCTCGATGAGCGAGCCCTTCAAGCTGAGTCATTAACTCACGATTAAACGCTTTACCGGCTGCTGCATCATTGATGGCTTGGCGATATAATTGAGCGGTTCTTGCAACGTAGTAGAATGACTTTGTACGCCCTTCAATCTTGAGCGAGTCAATGCCCATTTTTGTTAAACGTTCTACGTGCTGAATTGCTCGTAGATCTTTTGAGTTCATAATGTAGGTGCCGTGCTCATCTTCATAAGCAGGCATGTACTCTCCAGGACGTCCTGGCTCTTGTAACAGATAGATATTATCTGTCGTTGGACCATCGCCTAAGGTTGGTTGCTGAATTTGAACTTCTGGCTGCGCGGCGATAATGTCACCGGTTTCGTTCTGAGTCGCCTCATGTACGTCATATTTCCAGCGGCATGCATTGGTGCATGTCCCTTGGTTTGGATCGCGTTTATTGATGTAGCCAGAAAGCAAACAACGTCCAGAATAAGCCATGCACAGTGCGCCATGAACAAATACTTCTAATTCAATATCAGGGCAACGCTGGCGGATTTCTTCTATTTCATCGAGAGATAATTCACGGCTTAAAATCACCCGCTTAATCCCTTGCTGCTGCCAGAACTTCACCGATGCCCAGTTAATCGCATTTGCCTGTACCGACAAATGAACCGTTTGATCTGGAAAAGCCTCACGCACCATCATAATCAATCCAGGATCGGACATGATTAAGGCGTCAGGTTTCATGTTGACAACCGGTTCCATGTCTCGGATATAAGTTTTTAGCTTGGCATTGTGCGGGGCAATGTTACTTACCACATAAAGCTTTTTGTTTAGGCTGTGTGCTTCTTCAATACCTGCTGCAAGATTTTCCATTTTGAAGTCATTATTGCGCACTCGTAAGCTATATCTTGGCTGGCCTGCATAAACTGCATCAGCGCCGTAGGCGAATGCATAGCGCATGTTTTTAAGTGTCCCTGCAGGAGACAATAGCTCAGGTTTAAACATAAGTACTCTCAGTGTTGGCAATCAGTTGATTATCGCAGCGGGTGCGGGGGCGGCATTTTACTCAATGGGAGTGCCTTTATGCAAATTAATGCCGCAAATATCCGATAATATCGCTTAAGTTTAGACCAGTTTTTTTGATCGCTATGGGGGTGATAATTGCCAATATCCACTAGAATCAATATTGGCATTGTTAACGTTCAATATTTTTGGCGTCGATACTGCGAGCTAGCTTGATCTGCTGGTATACTCGAGAAGTTTTTGAGAGAGTTCATATTTTCAATGGAGAGCGCATGTCTACTGAGCACCAATTACTCGTCGGGTTATTGAAGAAGTTAAAGAATGATGATCTGGTACTGCCAACATTGCCTGAAGTTGCAATGCGAGTGCAGAGTGTGGTGAGTGAGCCAAATACAAGCCTTAAGAAAGTGGCAAATATTATTGGCCAAGACGCAGCCATGTCTGCTCGTATTATTAAGGTCGCTAACAGTGTGATGTATAGTCGCGGCGTACCAGCAGATAATATCAACAACGCGGTAACCCGTATTGGTCTGACTCAGATTAAGTCTATTGCGACGTCCGTTGCGATGGAGCAGTTATTTATTTCAACCAATGAAATGGTTTGGCAGGTGATGGATGAAGTGTGGGGGACATCGATTGATGTGACCGCATCAGCTTGTGCCATGCTGACGTTATATAAGAAGAAGCATCCGCAATCGCATTTGAACATTGATACACTGACTCTCGCCGGCCTCGTTCATAATATTGGCGCCTTGCCTGTATTAACGGAAGCCGAAAATCACCCTGAAATGTTTACGGGGATTGACCAGTTACGTGCACTTGTCCGTAAAATGCAAGGGCCGATAGGTCGTGCCGTATTGAAGAGTTGGGATTTTGCGCCAGAGGTGATGGAAGTTGTTGAACGCTGGGCCGATTTGCCTTACTTACCCGAAGAAGTGACCTACTTAGACTTTATACGCGCAGCTGCATTCTATACCGGTGAATTGCGTTCAGGCACCGAGCTAGATGAACGTCTCGACGTATTTGTTGCACGTGGATTGCCGGTGTCGGTTGATGAGTTAGCTGGTGATGAGTTTATTGATATCTACCACTCTGTGAAAGCGGGCTATGAGTAACGCTATCGCGTTTTAGATTGCCTGAATACCCGAGTCAATAGCGAAACAGCAGGAGGACACATGTTGCAGTTGGCATTTGTCGGGTTAGTTTTGATGGTGATTTTACTGTTTGTTGCGACTTGGTCTAGCCGTAAGGCTGTTCAGCGGATGAAACGATCGCAACAACAGCAAGCTGCGTTTGAGCAGACTTTAATTGAACAAGTTCGCCAACGAATCAATAAACCGCAAAGTTTGCAGTTATTGCCACAAACCGCGGAGCAGCATGTGCTTTGCAGCACTTTAGATTTGCTTATCGAAGAACTTCCCAAACAAAAGCATATCGATAAGTTAACCGGGCTTATTAATCGAGCCGGGCTCAAGCAAGCCTTACATCTGCATCAACCACTGCATCAAGGGACACTGGTCTTAGTTGATCTGTATCGCTTTAGACAAATCAATGATCTATTTGGTTTTACGTTCGGTGATCGCGTACTGCAAGCTTTTGGTAAACGAGTGAAAAATTTGCCGAGCTCTCCCACTGTCGTGGCTAGAATGGAAGGTGATGAATTTCTCTTTTACTTTGAAAGTCCTCTTGCGAAAGAAGCGCTAGATGATATCCAAACATTTTTGCTGAAAAGTCTTCTGATTGATAACACCCAAATTAATCTGACTCTGCAACTTGGTTTGCTGGATTTAAGTTTGCACCATGGTTCAACGAGTATGGTATTAAAACGTCTTGATCTCGCCAGAATTAAGGCGAAATCCTGTAAACCTAATGCGTTGGGAAGCTTAGTTGCGCATTATCAAAAGGGAGAAGATCAAATTCAGTTGCGGGAGCATTCCTTAGTTAGCCATTTACCAAAAGCATTAGAAGCTGGGCAGTTGAGTGTGCTATTTCAACCCAAGATCAACTTACACAATATGCAATTGGCACAGGCCGAAGCGCTTATTCGTTGGCAACACCCTGAGTACGGTGAAGTTTCCCCTGCAGAGTTTATTCCTTTGGTTGAAGGTGCGGGAATTATCGATATTGTCAGTATGTGGGTATTTGAAGAAGTTCTGCAGCAGCAAGCGGCTTGGTTAGCCGCTGGATTTGAGCTTGCGGTCGCGATTAACTTTTCGGCAAAAGATATTTCAAATACAAAGTTTATTGATCAAGTGCTGGCAAAGCTCAATGCGGCACCTGTGGCCAATCGATTGGTGGTGATTGAAATAACTGAAAGTGCATTAATGGATGATTTTGAAAGCGTGATTCAAGGGATTGAAAAGTTGAGAGTTCACGGCGTCAATATTGCCATCGATGATTTTGGTACGGGGCATTCGTCTCTGGCTTATTTAAAGCATCTTCCAGTGGATGAAATTAAAATTGATAAGGCCTTTGTTGATGGCCTGTTAGATGATGCGCATGCTGCCGAAATTATGCAAACCAGTATACGGCTTGCTAGTAACTTAGGGTTTAAAGTCACGGTCGAAGGTGTAGAAGAGCAACCCATTGCCGATGCTCTAATTTCTATGGGAGCGGATATGCTCCAAGGTGATTTATATGGTATCCCCCAAAGCGGTGAGCAAATACAGCAGTTTATTTTGAGTGGACAATCAGGCGCGCAATGATGGACGTCAATGGCACCAAACCCTACAAAAAAGCCATGTAAGACGTGGCTTTTTTGTTTAGTCTTACGCGCTAGAATTGAGGTGGTGTATCAAAGGTTTGCCCCAAAATATCAATGAGTTCGATTGGCATTGGTGCGAGCTGTCTTGATTTGTTCATGCATACCATTTCAATGGTAGCTGTAACTGCGGGTTTGGTTCCATTTGGGCGCCAAATTTCTTGTAACCATACCGTGCGATATTTGCTCTCGATATAAAAGCGGGTGCGAACATCGACTATCTCGGCAAACTCAACACCATCATGGCAATACATATCACTGCGATAAACAGCGAAACCTAAGCCCAAATCATCCCAAAGCTGATTTAAGCGCTGTGCATCAATAACGTGTTCTCTTGCTCGCTCAAAGTATTTGAGGAAGTTGGGGTGATATACCACGCCAGAAAAATCCGTATCTTCGTAATAGATTTGTACGGGGAAGCTAAAAGGTTTGCTGAGCTCCGGAGCTTTCTTTGGGTTTGGCTTGGTTGACATAATTAGGCTGTGGTTTTGACTGAAAGGCGGCCAGTCTAGCCGCATTTATTGGGAATCGCAATTGAGCTTTTATGAAGATGTCTGTCTTTTACAATTGCGGAGCTGTGGCATATCCCGCAATAAGATTGTGGTAAACCTCTTCTTGTAAAAACTCTTCAAGGCCTTGATCAAATAGCTGAACTAGCTGTTGCGCGTATGGGCGCTGCTTAGAGAATCCAATATAGATTTCACCCGTGTGTAACACGAATGCTTTACTTATCTCTGTTGCGACTCCCATTTGCTTAATATAACTTTCAGCAACTTTTTCATACATCACGGCTGCATCAATACGATTGACAAGCAAAAGGTTAATAAGTTGGTATTGGTTATCGACCACAACAAATTCAAGATCGTTACGACTCAAAATCTGCCCATCGTATTCAAATCCTTTAATCACGCCAACACGGGTTTTGTTTGCAAGCTGTTTGATGGTTCGTGCGGCGATTGGCCGTTTGGTATTTTCGAAAACGACCGAATTTGTAATAAATAAGGGGTGTTTGCCAAATAGATATTTGTCCGAGGCTGATTTATGACGACTGACATTAAACACCGCATCTACATCACCATTTTCTGCCATGAGTAGCGCGCGATTATAGGGCACGATGACAGAGCGAACTTCAACATTTTGTCGCTCAAATACGGTTTCAATGATCTGATGAGAGATCCCACGACCATATTGATCGGCAAACGGTGGCCAGCCATCTTCAGCGGCAATACTAATATGGTTTGGTGGGAGCTCAGTGGTTTCATTGTTGGCAAAAGTCGTCGTCGCAACCCCGAGGCTTAAAAACAGAAGGACGAATTGAAAGAGCCGAAGCCATGGAGGGGTCATATATTCCTTTATTGATCGAGTCGATATATCGGTGAAGGTTGTGATTTTATCAAACAACAGGCAATTCACCAAAGCGTTGGTGTCACTAAAAATCATAACAAAACGCAGCCAGCTTCGGAGTGCAACTTAAGTATGAAGCTGTATTCAAAGTAAAATTTAAAAATGTGAGCCGATTGCAGATTTTTTGATTTACTCGCATTAGAATAAGCTCATTGAAATAAAACTAATTCAAGGAATTGTTATGGCTGAAAAAATTGTAGAAGTGAATACTCATATGGCTGAGGGCTGGAAGGTGACGGCCCAAGTGCGCGAACACCAGTTGGTTATTGATCAGCCTACGGCAGGGAATGAAGGTGCAAATCCACTGGAAACATTTTTGTTCTCGTTAGCGGGGTGTATTTCAGCAATCGCCAAGATGGTTGCAAGAGATCAAAATGTTGAATTGCGTGGTTTCGATGTGCAAGTGAAGGCGGTGATGAATCCTGCGGGACTACTTGGTCAGCCTACCGATGATCCGGTCGGCTTTAAGAAAATTGATATGACAGCAAGTATTGATGCTGATTTAACGGAAGAGCAGAAAAAGGACTTTTTAGATACGGTTTGCCACCGCTGCCCGGTTCATGACAACCTACTGACACCCACGCTGGTGACTCACGACGTCGCTTAACGACTTATAAAATTGCCCTGTGTGTCACAAATTATACCAGCAGATGCGAGGTTGCACCTGCTGGTATGATGAAGCCAGTTAGGCTAGGGCATGGGTACCTTATCGCTTGCGAGTCCCATTATTGATTCTACTCACCTCGAACGATGATGCTCGCGTAATTACTTGAGCAGCCCTTCATCAATAGCATGATACTGGTTGGCAGCTTGGATAAGGGCATTTGCTGTGAGGCTTGGTACCCCAAAAACTTGGCTGGGTGTACCGTGTTTTGTCTGGATGTGACGCAATAGAATTTCAAAATCCCCATCACCAGAAAGCAAAATAATCTCGTCCACTATCGCTGCAGATTCTAAGATATCGATGGTAATCCCAACATCCCAATCACCTTTAGCTGAACCATCACTACGTTGAATAAATGGTTTCAATTTTACTTCAAAACCCATGTGCCGCAGGGCGTCTTGAAACTTGATTTGACCATCTTGCTGACTTGCGATTGCGTAAGCATTGGCTGTGACGATGTCGTATTGCTCATCTAACTGTTGCCATAGTTTGCGATAATTGAATTGGCGCTGATAAGCTTGCCTGCAGGTGTAATATACATTCTGTACATCAACAAATATGGCGACTTTCTTCATAGTGTCCTGATTGTGCGGAGTTGTTGGTTAGTACACCCTAGCATACTCGGAGAGGAGAACTGTTCTTGATGAAGATTACAAGTTCAGCTATTGGGTTTTATGTTACTTCCAAAGGGTATAGATAACAAAAAAGCCACTCAGTTGAGTGGCTTTTTTGTTTATATGGTGCCGGCACCAAGAGTCGAACTCGGGACCTACTGATTACAAGTCAGTTGCTCTACCAACTGAGCTATGCCGGCGAATTGTGGTGCCCGAACCCGGAATCGAACCAGGGACACGAGGATTTTCAATCCTCTGCTCTACCAACTGAGCTATTCGGGCAACTAAACTAAGCGTTAGTTTTCTACTTCAAACTCGTGGTCGATGACCTGTCTCGTTTGGAGTGCGCGTATAATATAGCGCTCTAATTTTTCCTGCAAGTGGTTTTTTCAATTTAAATTCACGTTCGGCTAGTTAATGCACAAACTGGTGTTTTTTTGTTGTACATGAAGTTTTACAGAGCAATTCTGTGCTGCTGTAGAGCCGCACGAAGCATGTAAGCGGGGGCGATGTGAACAAAAAAGCCTCGAATTGTCGCATCATTGCGAGTGCAAAGATACTCATCGAGGCTGAAGAGAGAAACCCTGAAGGCGTTAACGTGTATTGTGGCGAATGTGCCGCAAACTAACCGATGCCTACAATCATCTTCATAAAAAATTGCTAGTCGTAGTTTCGCTTGGTGTTCATTTGGTGTTGTTTAAATTCCTCTGGGCTCACGGTGCCATTTTTATCGATATCAATTTCTGCAAATCGAGTTCTTGGTTGTTTTTGATTTCTACCTTGGCCATTTTTCTGGTTGGCTTGTCGACGCAATTGTCGTGCCTCGGTTAACTCTTGCTGAGTTAGCTGGCCATCGTGATTTAAATCGAATTCAGAAAAGTCGGGCCGTTTATTTCTTCTCATCATTGGCTTTTTAGTTTGTTGTACCAAAGGAAGCATGGTTTCCATTTGCCGCTCTCGTTGCACGGTTGCGAGCTCTTGCCGGCTAATTTTCTGATCGTGATTACTATCTATTTCCTCGAAACTTGGCGACGTTTTAGCTCCAAGATTGGGTTTACCGTCTTTTTGCTGTTTTTGTAAACGCTCCGTTCTCGTTTGTTTATATTCTTTTGCAGAAATAAAACCATCTTGATTAGCATCAAATTGGCTAAAAGGGATTGGACCCGTAGCATCGATATCTTTGGGTTGAGTTTCTGTCTCAGCTTGAACGTAAAGGCTTAATCCTAGTAAAGGAAAGAAACAAGAGATTATAAAAAATTTTTGGTTATTCATTGGAGACTCCTTTTCCATGGTTCACTGGGGAGCCAGCACCTTCAGCGGTAGTTGGGTGAGACTACGTAACTGAAACTTTGGTGCTGGCTGAAACCAAAAGTGACAACAACATGGTAAGGGCTCAGTGCTGAAAAACGAGTTAAAGCTTGTTCATCTGATATTCGTTTGGATTTGGAGGGTCGTTTTTCGAGGTAAGAAAAAGCCCAAATGTTGTGTCTACATTTGGGCTGCATGGCTACTTTTCTCTAGACTTTGTTCGCGCATGGCTATTTGATTTGTGACTTTTGCTTCGACTTTGGTTCGAAGACCTTGATTTTTGCGAGCTTTGTTGGCTCCTTATGCGGCTTGCTTGTGCTTGTTTACGTTGCGGCACCTTATTTACAGATTGATGTTGCTCGGTACGAGTTTTAGACGCCTTGCGGGAAGAGTCCTTATATTGCGTATTGCTGTTACGTGTGTTGTATTGCGCCTTGACTCGGGGTTGCTTATGCCGAGCTTCATTATTGAGGCGTGGCTTTGAATAAGTCTTTTGTGCATGTTTTGTTTGATGCGAAGACTTTACTCGAGTTTGATTTAAACGCTGTTGTACCGCTTTATGTTGCTCACGACTTTTATGTGCTGTGGACTTCACATTATGGCTCGAACGTTTATCACTTTTTGTCAGCTGATGTTTTGTATGACGAGATTTACTAAAGCGCTTTTCAACCGATTGACTTCGATAATGAACACCACGACGATGCTCCGGCTTATGTTGCCAGCGTTTCGCGCCATGGCTCGTCACGATACGTTGGCGTGGGCGGTAATAGTGGCTATTTCTATGGCTTGTTACAACCACATGACGCTTATGCCAATGGAATGAGCTAAAAAAATAGTTAAAACTAATTTGCACACCCGTGTTCCAATAAAAGTGGCTGTGTCTATAGTTTGCGTGGCGACCATAGCCGATATTAACTCCAACATAGCTTGGCTGCATATGCCAATAAACCGGTGGGTATTTGTGCCATCTCCAGTGACCATATACGACTCTTGTGTCGTAATAGGGCACATAAATAACTTCTGTTCTAGTGGGCTCAATAATGATTTTTTGGCCTACATGCCGAACCGCTAGGTTCCCCATATTGTCTAAGTTGTCGGCTTGGTATGCTTGTTGACGCAGGGATTGAATGCTATCGAGTACTCTGGCTTCATTTTGTAAAAACGCATCACCCAGATTTTGAGTCCAGTCTAAATCTTCATTTAGTTGTTTGAGGACACTTGGAAACGCAACCAGAGCTTTGACGCTGGGATCCCAATTCTGCTTTTCGGCTTTACGCATTAAGCGCTTAGTATTGAGGTATTGATATTCTTGTTGCCAGCGATAGGCCTGCACAATTTCGAGCGGATAGGTTGCTGCAATAAGAATATGGGTGAGCAAGCTATCTGGGTATAAAGCGATAGGCGCAAGCATTTGTTCGAGTTGTGCGCGGTTAAATATTTGCTGGTCATAGCTGTCGCTATATTGTCCACCATCGCCATAACTTGTTGCCCGAGCTTGGTCATTATTGTCGCTAGCTGCGACGGCCATGGTTGATGACAATGATACTGCACTAAGGGCAATGCCTATTGTTAAATTGCGCCAATTGAGTCCTGATTTCATATCATCTCCAAGGGTTTTTGATGAGCTTAGTGAGATATTAATCAAATACAGATGAACAAGAGCTTAAGGTCTATTCCTGCGATTTATTGGGTTTCATTTGTTTAGGAACTCACAGAACCTTGCGCTTTACTGGCATTTTTGAAAGCACTGCCAGTGCTAGCCTGAGGGAAGAAGAGGGGCGAGGGAGGTTTAAGATGGTTCGTTAGCGTGGAAACTGGCAGCGAAACAGCGCACCGCCTAGATCTGTTGAGCGGGAAATCGTGAGTTGACCTTGATAGCTGTCGACCAAATCACTCACGATAGCCAAGCCTATACCATGACCATTTTGATAACTGTCAGCTCGGATCCCGCGTTGGATGATCTTGTCTTGTTGCTCAGGACTCACCCCTTGACCGTCATCTCCAATTTCAAACACAAGCAGTGATTGCTCTTGGTAGACTTTTAGGTTGACCGTCGCCTTTGCTGCCTTGCAGGCATTATCGAGCAGATTGCCGAGAATTTCGGTTAAGTCTGCTTCATCTCCTTTAAAAACGGCTCCATTTTCAACATCTAAGGCGATGTGGATAGCAGGCTCTCGATAAATTTTGGCTAAGGTGCGAGCCAGTTTTTGAGCAATATTTTCAACGCCAATGCCTAAATGCCATGCCGAACCTGCAGCGGTTTGAGCTCGCTTGAGCTGGTGTCCAATAATATGATTAATATTATCCACTTGTTCCATTGATGACTGATTGAGATCGGCTTGACTTTGGATAACGGCTAGTGGTGTTTTCAGACTATGGGCCAGATCGGAGAGCGCATTTCGGTAGCGTTTGCGCTGGTTTTGTTCCGTGGTGAGTAAAGTGTTTAATTGGCGCGCAACGTCTTGTAACTCCGTCGGGTAATCTTGACTGAGCTGCTCGGCTTCACCGGTTTCTACCCAAGCGAGTTCCTGCTTAAATTTCTTTAATGGTTTTAGAGTCCAAGCAAGCCAGCTAAACTGAATGATGCTGAGAAAAACCATTAAAAAACTTAACCATAACCAAAGCTTATTACTAAAAGCGTCAATTTGCTCGGTGGACGTAATTTGATCCTGCACAATATGGATGGTGAGCGGGACCTGAGTTGTGGCACTGGTAAAATTCACACTAAAACTATACAGGTGATGCATTGCGCCATTGAACCAAATTTCTTGAAAAGCGCTCTTACCTACCGAAGGGGTCGGCCAGTTTTGTGGCAGTTCTATGCCGATGACGGAAGCCGACTGCCAAGCAATATGAGGCAGCTTAGGTTTACTCAATTTGTTTGAGCTTGGGTTTGGGCGCGTAATAACAGTATAGAGACCGGATTGAACGAGGTTGAATTGGTTTTCCAGTAAAGCTTCTGGCATGACTAGCGTTTGTTCTTCAACTTCGGCAACAGCAAGAACAGAGTAAAAATAGGCGTTTAATTCGTTTTTTACCGCGCTCATCACCTGGCGTTCTACCGCATCGCTCAATGTGATGCCTATCATTGGAAGAATGAGAACAATAATGAGCACCGCGCTCACGAATAAACGAGAGCGCAGGGAGTTGAGCGGTTTTGTTTTCGCTGATGGGGATGTCATCTCAACGGCCTTGATAACTCATGATGATTAATGCGTATTCTTCACCATATTTACTGAATATTGTTGAGTCGATAGCCT
This sequence comes from Shewanella gelidii, assembly GCF_014647855.1. GTDB lineage: Bacteria > Pseudomonadota > Gammaproteobacteria > Enterobacterales > Shewanellaceae > Shewanella > Shewanella gelidii. Next base: position 159,150 of record NZ_BMPZ01000002.1, read on the forward strand.
TGACCACGGAGGGTTTCAATCAGATTAAACTGGTTATCAGGATCGAGTTTGATACGTAAACGTCGAATAAAGACTTCAATAACATTCGAGTCTAAATCAAAATCTTGATCATAAATGTGTTCAATCAACTCAGTTTTAGATTTCACTTCGCCAAGATGTAGCATGAAAAAAGCGAGCAGTTTGTATTCTGAACCGCTTAGCTTCACTAGCTCTTCACCTTTAAAAACTTCATGGCTACTGGTGTTTAAACTGATGTGGCCATTTTCTATCACTGGGCTCGCTTTTCCCGCAGAGCGGCGGATGAGTGCTTTGATCCTGGCAACCAGCTCTTCTGGGTGAAATGGCTTAGTTAGATAGTCATCTGCGCCAGCATCGAGTCCTTCAACCTTATCTTGCCAGCTATCGCGAGCAGTGAGAATCAAAATAGGAAAGCCAATGTCCTGTTTACGGACTGATTTAATTAGCGAAATGCCATCGAGTTTGGGCAGGCCTACATCAATAATTGCCGCGTCATAATCGTATTCATTCGCCTGGAATAGGCCTTCCTCTCCATCTGATGCGACATCAACACTATATTTTGAGTTCAAAAGCTGCTGTTTTAAATTGCTTTGAAGCTCAAGATCATCTTCTACTAACAAGAGTCGCATGAGTATTTCCTTATTGGGTTAAAAGTTGCCTGAGCCTGCGTGCTTGGGAGGCGTTTTCGAGTGGTTCATCTGTGCTCGGTTAGCGAGACATCGCGCCTGTTTGCGCATTCACGCCGACATAAAAGACTTGTCCATCATTGCTCAACAATTTGACTCGGTAGCCAGGGCTGCCGCCAACATTGGCAGAAGACACCTTGAGCACTTTTCCGGCATAACGCTGTTTGACCATTTGCACTGCTTGCTTGCCTGATTTCACACGCAAGCGGCTGTTCTTTCCTTCATTTTTTATGCTCGCACCGGCGATGGTGACGGCGATGAAAGATTGATTGCCATAGGAGATTGCCGCCTGAACTGGAGCAATAAGACATAAAACACAACCAAGTAAAATCGCTTTGGCAATCTTCATATTTACACCATATAAACTAAGATCTAGCGCTAGTGCGCCAATGAGTGAGCCCAGTGTAAGATATCCTTTCTTAATTGCCCACCCCTATTGATTTATCTGCACTTTTATATGCACTACGCTCTGCACTCAATGAAACTCGCGAAACCATATCACTGCGATAATATAGAGCTTTTGTCAAAGGACCACGAAAGATCGTGACGTTTGTTTTTCAAACAGAGCATTTGATACTGCAATCACTATAGCGACTTTCGATGAACGCAAGCTTAACAATGAAAACCTTTGTTAATCACATTAAGTTTATGTCTATAAAGGTATTTGTTGGATTTTATGAGCGTGTTTATTCATCTTGCATTCACCTGCGATGAACTTTAATAGCTGCAACTGTTGAAGTGAGTGGAGTGTTTAAGATGCAAAAGCCAACACAACCAATTTCCCATGTTTATGCAACACGCGTATCGATGGGGCACGATGTTATGAAAGTCATGACATCGTTAGTCTCCGTGCTAGCAATGGCACTGTTAATTACCACGGTTACGGGACTGTTGATGAAGCATAGCGCCGTCGCAGCCACCAGCCAAAATGATGGCAAGCGCGTGCAAAGTTCAATTGAACGTCAGGTTGCAGTTCAAGGTGTTGAGTTGAGCCTTGAAGATAAAGATAATTTGAAGAAAGCGCTGCTCGATGGGACGATGGCGCTTAATCATCCCAATAAGCATTTGGCGCCTCAGCAGACGTCACCATCAAAATCAGTGGTGCTCGCTGAAACCGGCGGTACACTGACCCGCGAGCAAGTGATCCAGTCTCGTCAAAGTAGCTTGACGACAAAAGCTGAGTCTCCGAATTACTCAGACGCCATATACCACGAGTTTTCTATCTATGATGCGAGTAGTCGGTTATTTCAAGATGACGATTATGATGGCTTTTACCAAACGTTTGGGGTGATTTTTGATGCAGATGTATACGCCCCAATTGGAGACGATACTGCATTGGTATACGCCGACTTATATTTGAGCCAAGATGGTGGGCCTTGGGAGCACTATTACACTACAGATGTGTTTACCATTCAGGGCGATTCGGAAACCGACAACTATGAAGTTGTTACTACGCTTAACGCTGGCTACCGGTCAGATCATTATGATGTATTGATTGATCTGTATGAAGTGGGCTATAGCGATATCGTCGCGACCATCAGCTCAGATGAAACCGACGGCTTATATGCCTTGCCCCTTGAAAGTACTGAATATGACACACCCTATGAACCCGTGACCGAAGAAGTGATAATTATTGAAGAGACCCACAGTGGCGGTTCAATATCGATACTTGGGCTTTTGTTTGCATCTATCCTAATCGCTTGGCGTCGCAAGCAGAGTTAGTTGCAATACTGGTGAATAGCTGACGTTCGTGTCATTGAAATGAATCTAGCTTCAATCTGGCATTTGACTCCAACAAAAAAGAGCGCTGAATTAGGCGCTCTTTTTTATTGTGTTTTTAACAGTTACAAGTAAAAGTAACTCATATATCAGGACTTAATCATCCTTTTGCGGCACATAACCTTCAATTTCAACATCTTTACCTTCAAACAAAAAGTTTGTCATTTGCTCTTCTAGTAATTTGCGATCATCAACATTCATCATGTTGAGCTTTTTCTCATTGATCAACATGGTCTGTTTTGATTGCCACAGTGCCCAAGCTTCTTTACTGATACTGTCGAAAATGCGCTTGCCGAGATCGCCAGGGTAAAGTTGGAAGTCGAGTCCATCTGCTTCTTTTTTTAGGTAAACGCAGTTTACGGTGCGGGCCATGTTTACTCCTTATTGGGGTCGAATTCAAAGTTGGGGCAACCCAACTGTTGAAGGATGGGCTTATTTATACCAGAGACTCTCAATCGGTGCCATGACTAGGCGTTGCTTTGAGGCGTTCAAAGGTGCTTTAAAATGAACTTTTTTATTGGGGTAGGCAGCCCTAGCTCAGTGAGTTGTTCAGCAGTAAACCATTGTTGCGGGTTAGGAGTCGAATCAACCGCATCAAGTGTCCATACTTTTGCCTCTAATTTGTAGTGGGTAAAAGTATGTTTAAATTGACCTTTTTCCAACACGCTTTGCTTTGTGGTGCGCTCTTGAATTTGCAATGGTTCACTGTTTAGCTGGGGTAAGCACCATAAGGCTCCCCAGATCCCAGACTCATTGCGTTTTTCTAGCAATAATTTGCCATCCTGCTGTAGCCAAAGAAAGTGGCCAGTTTTAAGCGGAATTGTTTTTTTCGGTTTAGGCGTTGGAAGCTGAAGAACTCTCTGCTCTGTATAAGCAAGGCAGTGGGGTTGGAAGTGGCAAACGTCGCACTTCGGGGTCTTTGGGCGGCAAATGGTCGCGCCCATATCCAGCAACCCTTGTGCGAATTGGCGGTTATTTTGGTTTGGAGTATACAGCTCGGCCTTTTGCCAAAGAGCTTTATCGACCTTACTGGTGCCAGGAATGCCTTCGATACCGAAAAAACGACAAAATAGGCGTTTTACATTGCCATCGACAATCGGACCATAACTGTCATAGGCAAATGAAGCAATAGCCCCTGCGGTATAACGGCCGACACCGGGAATTTTAATCAACTCTGATAAAGTGGTTGGAAATTCGCCAGCGCATTCGTTCAATATATATTGAGCGGCTTTTTTCAAATTTCGAGCACGAGAGTAATAACCTAGCCCTTGCCAATGACTCATCACTTCGTCTTCAGCTGCGACAGCTAATGATTCAATATGGGGAAAGCGCTCCATCCAGCGCAAGAAATAGGGGATTACCGTAGTAACCTGAGTTTGTTGCAGCATAATCTCAGATACAAGCACGCGATAAGGTGTTGGGTTGACCTGCCAAGGGAGATCGTGACGGCCTTGTTGTTTTTGCCAATCCAGAAGTAATTGTTGAAATTGTATCGGTGATAGCGTGGACTGCGGCATTTGAACATAAACCTTTTACAAAGATGGCTGCGGCGAAATGAATGAGAAGCGTGAACTCTTTTGACATGCAGTGATTGATGATGACTCGCAATGTCAGTTGCAGTGTATCGGTATGCCTATATAGGCACAAGGTTGATGCCGTGAAAGCCATTTGTTTGCGTCGTGGATTGATAAATCCAATGCGTGAGATTTGAGTTTCATTCAGCAAAGATTCGCACAACAGACTAACCTTGATATACTTTCGGCCTTATAGGGCTTGCGTTCACGGCTTAACTTTGGATAATGCCCTACTTTTCGACTGCAATGGTGAATTTGGTGAGTGCCAGTTTGCTTGAGTTCAATCGCGTTGAAAGCCCAAAAATCCAGAAAATAGTGTGCTTTTTTATGAGTGACAGCCACTGATGTAAACCCAGCTTTGGGGATGGATGAACTCTAGATAGATTAATTAGGCGAGGAGCCAGATGAGCGAAGTTACCACAGCTGAATTTAATGAAGACGGCAAATATCTGCGTAAGGTGAGAAGCTTTGTTTTACGTGAAGGTCGTTTGACCAAAGGTCAGGCGCAAGCGATGGAGCAACAATGGCCTGTTATGGGAATTGATTATTCTGATCAAGCGATTGATCTGAATGAAGTCTTTGGTCGCGATGCAGATACCGTACTTGAGATTGGTTTTGGTATGGGTGCTTCGTTGGTTGAAATGGCTAAAGCTGCACCATCAGAAAATTTCATTGGCATTGAAGTGCATAAACCGGGTGTTGGCGCTTGCTTAGCTGATGCAGCTGCCGCTGAAGTGACCAATTTAAAAGTCTTTCATCATGATGCCGTTGAGGTTTTAGAGCATACAATTGCAGACAATAGCCTCGCTCGGGTGCAATTATTCTTTCCTGATCCTTGGCATAAAAAGCGCCATCATAAACGCCGAATTGTACAAACCGAGTTCGCCGAACTTATTCTTCGCAAACTCAAGGTCGGTGGTGTTTTCCATCTCGCAACCGACTGGGAAAATTACAGCGAGCATATGCTTGAAGTGATGTCTGCTGTAGACGGGTATCGTAACCAGTCTAAAACTAATGATTTTGTTGAGCGTCCTGAGCATCGTCCATTAACTAAGTTTGAAGCCCGCGGGCAGCGCTTAGGTCATGGTGTTTGGGATCTGATGTTTGAAAAGATTTAATTAATTACCCATATCTAAGGAATGTAACTATGGCAGCAAATCGTAGTCGCCGTTTACGCAAGAAGCTTCGCGTCGATGAGTTTCAAGAGTTTGGCTTTGATGTCAACTGGAAGTTTAATGATGACGTGAGTGAAGATGCGATAGACACTATTGTTGATCAATTTATTGCACAAGTGATTGAGCCGCGTTCACTGGGCTTCCATGGTGGTGGCCATAAAGAGTGGGAAGGCATCATTGCCACACAAGCTATTGGCAAGTGTACCGAAGAAGACCGCAAAGCGGTTCAAGACTTCTTTGCCAAACAACCTGCTTCAAACGTGGAAGTTACAGAGCTTTACGATATTTGGTGGAGTTAGTCAGTTAAGGCTCCATTAAGTAGCTAAAGCAGATGAAAGGCTTATCGCGATTTATTGCGATAAGCCTTTTTAATAGGGGCACACGAATCAATTTTGCGAATTCGCCTGTTCAATAATCGCTTGAGTGCTTGCGACTGTCTTACCCATTTAATCTTTTTGATTCCCAGAATGTGCTAGAAAACTTCCTAACGATGCTTTTAGCCTGTATGGGCTTAACTAGAGTTTCAATAGGGCTATCTCTGGTTGTTGACGTGCGTGTCGAAAGTGCCACTTTCAACTGTGATTCTGGCTAATTTATCGTGCTTTTTACTATTCACTGTCTCAGACATCTTGTTTTTTTAAATAATAAATTTACCTAAGTTATTGATTATATTTTATTTGGCAGTGTTGGCATCGTTTGTGCAATGTCTAGGTTATCAATAGAAGAAAGGATCTAAACGATGAACATGAATAAGCTAGTAACGGGTATTGCGACTTCAGTCTTTATTTTTGGTGCCGTGATAGCACCTGCTATTGCGCATTCGTCCCATGATGAGGGTTGTGATGTTTCGCTCAATTATGATGTTGTGATAGAGCCCCAAAAACTAGTATTAAACCAAGGTGACACAGAAGCCTATCGCGTTGACCATGGCAAATTATTTGTGAATGGTGAGCAAGTTGAACTCAATGCAAAACAACGAAAAATCCTCAACACCTATGTTGACGAAGTTTCTACGCAAGTTCCGGAAGTGATTGAAGTGGTAAACGAAGCCGTTTCTCTGGCAACAGAAGCCGTGACTATGGCGTTCACCCCACTCTTTGGTGAACAAACCAGCGCAAAATTCGAAGGCTTAATGGAAGGCATTAGCGAACGCATTGAAGGTGTTGCCTATCAACACGGAGACAAGTTCTATCTCGGTGCGACTGAAGATTCTGTAGAAGAGGCGTTTAACGAAGAGTTTGAAAAAGAAATTGAGTCTCTAGTTCAGAATTCTTTAGGCAGCATGATGATGGCGCTTGGTGGTCAAATGCTGTCGAGTGATGGCGACAGCTTTGAGCAAAAAATGGAAGCATTTGGTGAGAAAATGGAGTCAATTGGTGACGACATTGAAAAACAGTTTGAATTGCAAGGCCAAAACCTTGAGTACAAAGCAGACAAACTATGTGAGAACTTTGAACGTTTGCTTGTGATTGAAGCGCAAATGCGGGATGAAATTCCAGAGTTAAACAAATTTCCACTGGCTGATTCAGATAGCTATTCATCATTGATGTAAGTTCTCTACCCAGTTCCAGTTCTATTAGGTTCGAAATCCCTGGACGTTCCTTCCCCTGTACTTCCCTTGGTGCAGGGGCTTTTTTATACCGGGTCTCCCTTCCATACACTGCTAAAAAAGCGATTACTATTTCAGTTTTCGTAGTCATCTGACTTACAAAACTAATCCTAGTGTCTCCCTCAACCTTGCTGGCAAGGTTAGCGCCGTCGATTGTTCTAATTTCAAGGTTCAATAAACTTACTGATGAATAATGGAGTTCATCGTAAAATATTTGGTATACTTCTAAAAAATAACAAAAAACTTGGTAAATTGCCGAGTTAGATACACTCTACTAAAGTGAGCTTTATGGGGTAATTGATTGTTTTGAAAAACAAAAGATGTTTTTTATAGCTTAATCAATACAACACCCACAAAGTATCTTATTCAGTGTCGTAAACAGCTTAAGGCGACTTTCATGTTAGAACTGTTAGAACCAATTGCAATTTTTACTCATGTAGCGAGGGCTGGAAGTTTCAGCGCTGCCGCAAGAAAGCTGGGGATCTCTAAGTCTAAAGTGAGCACACAGGTGGCTGATTTAGAGCATAAGTTGGGTGTCCAGTTAATTCAGCGTACTACACGCAGTTTGAGTATGACCGAAGCCGGTCATTTGCTGTACGTACAGGGTGAAGAGCTGCTGCGTGGGGCAGAGCAAGCTGTGGCGAGTGTCCACAACTTGAATGATGCCACTCGCGGTGTACTGAAGGTGGGTATCTCTGAGTCCTTTGGTACTATGCACATCATTCCGGCACTGCCAGACTTTATGGCTAAACACCCAGAACTAGAGCTTCAGGTCAGCTTGCTTGATCATAAAGTTGATGTTGTCAGTGAAGGTTTAGATTTGCTACTGACGATGTCTGAACAGCTTCCCTTAGGGATGGTTGCACGACCTCTGATGACCTGTAACTTCATGTTAGTTGCATCGCCTGAGTATATTGCACGTCACGGAGAACCCAAAACACCGGAACAGTTGGTTGAACATAACTGTCTTGTGTATAAAGGTGAGTGGCATGAACACAGTATGTGGCAATTTAAAAAGGGCGATGATTACTGTGAAATCGGTGTTTCCGGCAACTTTAGAGTCGATAATGCACCAGCACTGAAATCAGCGGCAATTAGTGGGCTAGGTATTGGTTATCTGGCGAGCTACTTGTTCGAGGATGAAGTTCAGAAAGGTACTTTGGTACCCTTGATGCGCGATTGGCAGCTCACGAACCACTTGCCATTACAAGCGGTTTACCCGCGTCGTAAGCATTTGGCGCCTAAAGTGAGTGCGTTTATCGAGTTCATTAAGAACCATATTGAAACGCCACCATATTGGGATCGCCCTTACCAAGAACTATACAAAGAAAGAATGTAATTCAAAAACATTGTTTTGTGAGTTGTATAATGCGCATCCTTTCGGGGGTGTGCATTTTTATTGCTTTTTATTCATTGGTTTACTATGTGTTTATTTGCCAATGGTTCGTGAGGGGAATTGAGTTTTTGAGAAGTTTTCAAGTTCACTACTTGCACTCTGTTCTGATATGAATACAATGGAAGTCAGTTGATTCAAGATTTGAAGTTAGGTGTTGCCAAGAATGACCCCTCTTGGTTGGTACATTCAAATCAGGCATAGTTGCAATTGAGTCATCGCTGGTCGCGTTTACGAACTAAAACAACACCGGCTTTGAAACCATCATCCTATATTGGTTTACCCCGTCTTTTTGTCGGGGTAATTTTTTGCCTAAAATTTGACTCAGTCGCATTACTGAATTATCTCTTTGCTGGGTTCCGTTTCCTATTTCCTCCCGATTGTTTTAAAAATGAGAGAGTGGCTTCTCAGCCAACACTGAGTCGATTAAGTCATGTTGCTGCGATGTTTCTCTCAACCTGAATAAAGTCGTGGTTTTTCACCCACTTCTATTTACGTCGTGGCACTTCGCCCGTGCCCGAGCTTTAATGTTGAATCAAAGCGGCAAGGTTATCCTGTATCCATATCTAGTGGGTGCTGGTGGCAGGGGTTGTCAGTGCCAAGCATTCAGGGATGTGCTTACTGCGCTCCAAACGTACCATTCTAAAAGCGCTTTAGATCAGCAGAATTGCGAGAGAAGTTCGTTGACGAACATATGGCCACGCTCGGTGAGTTGCCAATGTTCGCTTGAAGTGGTGACTAATCCTTTTTGCTCTGCTTTGGCCATGCCCTCTGACAGCGTGTCGCGGTGTAACCCTGTACGCTGTTCATATTCTGATTTTTCAATGGGGCGCATTAAGCGTAAGCGGTTCATCAAGTATTCTAAGGGACGCTCTTCAACGCTCACTTCTGTAGTTTCGAACGTATAGTTTTGCGCTGCCAAATAGCCTTTGGGGTGCTTTATTTTTATGGTGCGGACAATGCGGCCACTTTCTGTCTGAGTGATCTTGCCGTGGGCGCCGCAACCAATGCCGAGGTAATCTCCAAACTGCCAGTAATTGAGGTTATGTTTGCATTGGTAGCCAGGCTTTGCATAGGCCGAGATTTCGTATTGTTGGTAACCCAGTTGTGCCAATTTTTGCTGCCCTTGGCGATAGATTTGCCATAAATCTTCATCATCGGGGAGTTGTGGAGGCTTAGAGTGGAAAAGGGTATTGGGCTCAATGGTGAGCTGGTACCAAGATAAATGTGGCGGCGCCAGTTCTGCTGCTTGGTCTATATCCGCCATAGCCTCTTCAAAGCTTTGGTTGGGTAAGCCATGCATGAGATCGAGGTTAAAACTATCGTAGCCTGATGTAAGTGCTTTTGATGCTGCAACTTTCGCTTCGTGTTGATTGTGAATGCGACCTAGTAAGTTGAGTTTATCTGCAGCAAAACTTTGCACACCAATCGAAAGGCGCGTGATCCCAGCTTGCTGATAGGCAACAAAATCATCGTGCTCTAGTGTGCCGGGGTTGGCTTCCATGGTGATTTCAATATCTGCCGAAAATGGCACTTTTTCTTGTACACCATCGAGTAATTTTTTGATATTTGCTGCGGAAAATAGAGACGGTGTGCCACCACCGATAAAAATGCTGTGAAGCGAACGATTTTGCACATAAACCAAGTCTTGGTTTAAGTCCTTAAGTAAGGCTTCAATATATGCTTGTTGCGGGATCTCGCCATGGACACCATGGGAGTTAAAATCGCAATAAGGGCATTTTTGTACACACCATGGTATATGGATGTACAGGCTAAGTGGTGGCAGGGTTAGCATGTTATCGCGACCCTTGCGCTTTAAAAACGCCTTGCTGCTTCATTGCTTCGGTTAGTAACTGGAGTGCTTTGCCGCGGTGACTGAGGCGATTTTTCTCTTCACTGGATAAGTCTGCTGCACTGCAGGTGTGCTCTGCTGGAATAAAGATCGGGTCATAACCATGGCCATTGGTGCCAGAAGGCTCCGTCGCCAATGTGCCTTCCCATGCGGCTTGGCAAATAATAGGGGTTGGGTCGTCAGCATGACGCATAAATACGAGTACACATTGGAATCTTGCGCTGCGCTGTGTGGATTCATTGGCGAGTGCACTGAGTACTTTTTCATAGTTGTCTGTATCTTTGGCGTTTTCGCCGGCGTAGCGAGCTGAATATATACCCGGTGCACCGTTGAGAAAGTCGACTTCTAAGCCTGAGTCATCGGCAATGGCCGGTAGTCCAGTAACTTTAGCAGCGTGTCTTGCTTTTATAATGGCGTTTTCAACAAAGGTGGTGCCTGTTTCCGGTACTTCAATAACGTTAAAATGGCTTTGTGGCAGCATTTCAACTTGATGAGTCGCGAACAGCTCTGAGAACTCTTTGAGCTTACCTTTGTTGCCAGAAGCGAGTACGAATTGTTGCATGGGATAACCTTTGTGATTGACGAAACAAGAATGGCGGCAATCATACCCAAGCTTGACTTGAATACCAATGGTCGCCACTCAATTGCAGTGATTTTGTATCGAATTCGATGGCAATTAAGTGGCTTCGTCGTTCCTCGTTGTGGTATTAATCAACGTAGAATTTTTGCTTGAATTTTAGGCTTGTATTCAATTTGTTTGAGTGACGGATTGCAAGGTGAAAGTTTATCTCTTGGTCGTCTCGGTATGGGACTTCTGCAATATAGTAAATTGATTTGCCTTCGCGGATTTCTCTGAAGTTCAGGTTAATTCTTGCATCTAATAGATTATTGGCAATACCACTAATTTCAACGGGTACCGCGGGGCTTCCTGTTTGGCTAACATCGAGCACGACCACGTTCACAATACCGGTATATCGGCTTCTTTCAATACCATAGGAACGCGCAATATTTGGCGTTAAAAAGGTGCTTCCGAGCGCCATATAGTGAATATCGTAATTGCCGACCGATTGCTTTTGTTCGGCTTGACTGCCCCAAGGCATCAATAGCATGGCGCCACATAATAGGGTCAAGAATAGTCGCTGGATCATGGGTTTACTCCTCGCTTGCTCACGATACGGTGGAAAAGTGGTGTTGGGCGCGTTGAATTTCTTCATTGTTATATTGCAGTCTACCTATCATCCCACTATATGACGGAAGAGAAAAGAGGGGGCGATAGACGAGTATTCGCTTGAGCAAAAATTAAAGGATGTACTTGATGCTTAAACTTTGGCCGGTTAAGTATCAATGTTAAGCATTGGTTGTAGCGACTTAGGGATCACTTGTGGTGCTTCAATATGGACTTGCTTATGGCGGCTTTGTTGCCCTTTCACAATCTGGACCTGACTTTTGGGGACTTTAAATTGCTTTGCAAGAAACTTGGTGAGGTAGGCATTAGCTTTGCCATCAACCGGAGGCGCAGTGATGGCCACTTTGAGCTCATCACCATGGAGACCAATAAATTGATCGCGGCTCGCTTTCGGCTGTATATAGAGCTTAAGCAGCAAGTTTCCTTGCTGCTCTTGAATCGCAAGCATCTATATCATGGCCCAAAATGGCACGTATTGCGCGAGTAGGATATTGATAAAATTAAGCAGAATCATCAACACAATAAATGATAAGTCTAAGCCGCCCATGGCAGGGATAAAGCGACGAATCGGTGCCAAAAAGGGTTCAGTCAATTGAGTGATCACCAGTTCAATCGGGTTATGTCCTTGGCTCACCCAGCTTAGAATTGCTCTGAGGATCAACATCCAGAAGAGCAAAATCCCAGCTTCTTTGAAGACGGAAACCACAGAGAAAAGTAACACTGTAACAACGTCAATCGCGGCACCGGCCATTAGGCTTAAAATAACAACTTTCAAAATTACGACCACAAAAGCCAGCAGCAGTGATGCGGTGTCTAGACCTCCCATTGCAGGGAAAATTCGACGCAACGGTTTTACAATCGGGTGGGTTGCTTTGACGATGAATTGGCTAAACGGATTATAAAAATCCGCACGTGCGAGTTGCAGCCATATTCTTAAAATGACGACCATCAAATAGAGATCGAATATCGTACTAACTAAGAAGCTCAGTGCATTCATTGGAAATTCTTACCTTTATTCGTGGTGAGTTTGAGTGCTCACCGTTTGTTTTCGGAATCATTACTAAAACTGTTTGGCCATTTCTTCTGCACGTTTAATGCAGTTTTCCATCGCCTGATTGACTAACCCGCGCAGATCGCCGTGTTCAAATGTCTCGACTGCTTGCGCTGTGGTTCCGCCTTTGGAGGTCACATTTTGTCTTAGCTCGCTTAATGACAGGTGCGGATTTTGCTTCACCATTTGTGCAGCCCCGATGGCGGCCTGTTGAACTAACGCTCTTGCTTTGTCTTCGTCCATTCCCATGGCTTGTGCAGATTGCAGCATCGACTCCATGAAGAGGAAAAAATAAGCTGGAGAGCTACCGGCAAGGGCGATCACTTGATTGAGATCATTTTCTTGGTCAACCCAAAGGGTTTCGCCACCCGTAGCCATTAATTGCTCGCAGAGTTGGCGTTGCGCAGGATTGACATCAGCTCCTGCATACATACCTGTCATACCAACGCCTAATTGTGTAGGGGTATTTGGCATGGTGCGGATTAAGGTAATTGGCTGGGCAAAATAGTCTTGATAACGACCAGCTTCAATGCCTGCAGCAATGGTAATGATTAGCTTTTGACTTAAATCGATAGTGCGCAACCCTTGGCACACTTGCTCCATCAGTTGTGGTTTAACACTTAGAATAATCACATCTGCGGTTTGTGCGGCTGCAAGGTTGTCATGACTGACTTGAATGGCGAAATCTTTTTTCATCGCTTCAAGTTTCGGTGCGCTTGGATTTGTGGCCACAATCGATTGTGCAGGATAGCCACTTTTGACAAGACCGCTGACGATAGAGCGAGTCATATTTCCAGCGCCGATAAAGCAAAGAGTTTGTACAGCCATTTGGATCCTTATTCGATCACGTGTAGGGATTGTTCTATAGAGCTTATTATTTGGGTCAATGCCATTAAAAACAACCCTAGAGTCTCAAAGTGGGACTAACCTCTAGCCCCAAAAATTGCGCTCCCGATTCGAACTAGGGTAGAACCATGTGCAATGGCCTGCTCTAAGTCGTTACTCATCCCCATTGATAGGGTATCAATATCATTCGATGTTGCCGCGATAACCTGATAAAGCTTTTGTAATTCTGCAAACTCGAGGTTTTGAACGTGAATGTCATCTGTTGCCGTAGGTATGGCCATCAAGCCTCTAAGTTTGAGGTTGGGCATTTTCTGAATTTCGTCGGCAAGTGTAATGGCTTCTGTGGCCGAACAACCCGACTTACTGTCTTCTTGACTAATATTGACCTGAATACACACATTGAGGGGAGCTTTGGAATTAGGTCGCTGGGCGTCTAGCCGTTGGGCAATTTTTAAGCGGCTTACGGTGTGCATCCAGTCAAAATGCTCGGCAACAATGCGTGTTTTATTGGACTGTAAGGGGCCGATAAAGTGCCATTGAATATCTGGGCATGATTGCTGCAGTGCTTGGATCTTTTCTTGACCTTCTTGCACATAGTTTTCGCCAAAGCTTCTTTGTCCTGCAGCGTAAGCCGCTAAGATTTGTGCAATTGGTTTGGTTTTACTGACTGCTAGTAATTGAATTTCTTGGCTGTCTCGCGCACATTTTTCAGCCGCAAGTACAATCCGAGACTGGGCGAGAGAGAGTCTGTCTGCTATTGTTGTCATGATGTAATTAATTGCTTATATGGATATCCCAAACTATGGAAATCACAGAGTTACTGGCCTTTAGTGTAAAGCACAACGCCTCGGATCTACACCTTTCAGCAGGTTTATCTCCGATGATCAGGGTAGATGGCGAAGTCAGGAAGATTAACCTGCCTGCACTGGATCACCAAGGTGTGCATAGTCTTGTCTATGACATCATGAACGATAAGCAGCGTAAGGACTATGAAGAACATCTAGAAATCGATTTTTCATTTGAAGTGCCTAACTTAGCTCGTTTTCGTGTGAATGCCTTTAACCAGTCCCGTGGTGCAGCTGCAGTATTCCGTACCATTCCAAGCGAAATCCTGTCGTTAGAGCAACTTGGTGCACCAGAAATTTTCAAGAAAATATCGAGTTTGCCCCGTGGTTTAGTACTTGTGACCGGGCCTACGGGTTCAGGTAAGAGTACAACACTTGCTGGTATGGTGGATTTTATTAATGAAAATCGCCACGATCATATTTTAACTATTGAAGACCCGATCGAATTCGTACACAAGAACAAGCAGTGTTTGATTAACCAACGGGAAGTTCATAAGCATACCCATAGCTTTAATGCCGCATTGCGTAGTGCTTTGCGTGAAGATCCCGATGTGATTCTCGTGGGTGAGATGCGTGACCTTGAGACCATTCGACTCGCGATGACCGCAGCAGAAACCGGTCACTTAGTCTTTGGTACCTTGCATACGACCTCTGCTGCAAAAACCATTGACCGTGTCGTCGACGTATTCCCAGCAGGTGAAAAAGACATGGTGCGAACCATGTTGTCTGAATCATTACAGGCGGTTATTTCGCAAACGCTCATCAAAAAAGTGGGCGGTGGCCGAGTTGCAGCCCATGAAATTATGATAGGTACGCCGGCGATTAAAAACTTGATTCGTGAAGATAAAGTTGCGCAAATGTACTCTGCGATTCAAACCGGTATGGCGCATGGAATGCAAACCCTTGAACAAAGCTTACAGACACTCGTGAATCGCGGACTGATTACCCGTGAAGATGCCATGTCGAAAAGCTCTAATAAGCAAGCGACTTTCTAAGGACTGATCATGGACGTACGCCCCTTTTTAAAGACGATTATTGAGCGTAAGGCTTCGGATTTATTCATCACGGCAGGCTTTCCGCCTAGCGCCAAAATTGATGGTGAGTTGAAGCCACTTGCGGAACATTCGTTTACGCCCGCGCAGTCATTAGATTTTGTTGAATCTTTAATGACTGAAGCGCAAAAGACCGAGTTTCACGAAACAAAAGAGTGTAACTTTGCTTTTGCTGCCAAGGATCTGGGTCGCTTTCGTGTGAGCGCATTTTGGCAACGCGAGTCGCCAGGTTGTGTGATGCGTCGGATTGAAACAGAAATCCCATCGGTTGAGTCACTGTATTTGCCGCCAATTCTTAAAGATTTGGTGATGAGCAAGCGTGGTCTTATCATTATGGTGGGGGGAACCGGAACCGGTAAATCAACATCGTTGGCCGCACTTGTTGGTTATCGAAATGCCCATGCACGAGGCCATATTCTGACCATTGAAGATCCGGTTGAATTTGTCCATGAGCATCGCCGGAGTATTATCACGCAACGTGAAGTTGGGATTGATACAGACTCTTTTGATGCAGCGCTGAAAAGCTCGTTACGTCAAGCGCCAGACGTGATTCTTATTGGTGAGATCCGAACTCAAGAAACGATGGAATTTGCACTGTCATTTGCTGAAACGGGTCACTTATGTATGGCTACTTTGCACGCGAACAACGCAAACCAAGCGTTAGATCGTATTATGCATTTAGTGCCAGAGAGTAAGCATCACCAGTTACTATTCGATTTATCCTTAAACCTTCGTGGTATTGTGGCGCAACAATTGGTTCCGAAAACCGATGGTACAGGGCGTCGTGCTGCAATTGAAATCCTCATCAATACCCCGCGTGTGGCAAGCTTGATTGCCAAAAATGAGCTGCACCTGCTGAAAGAGACGATTTCTAAGTCGACAGAGCAGGGAATGCAAACGTTTGACCAGGCACTTTTGGCACTGTATACCGAAGGTGAAATCAGTTATGCCGATGCGCTGCATCATGCGGATTCACCAAATGACTTGCGATTGATGATTAAACTGCAAGGTTCAGAGGCTGCGAGCCCCGGTTTTATGGAAGGCGTGACGTTAGACTTGGACTAACCTAAAACCAAGGTGTCATCAGCGAATTTGGATTGACGCGCCCGTCATCATTGTCATCAGACCGGTTTTATATTTGGCTGTAATCAAAAGATAGTGGTATCAACGAAAGTTGGTACCACTTTTTTGATCAAATGAGTGGGCTTATTCGTAAAACTGACCCCGAGTTGCACCGGATGTGTTGACTTGGCGATTCCTTAAGCAAATCGCATGAATTGTGAGTGCTTATTTCCATTTTGGCTATGTACAAAAGGGCGTGTTCAATGAATAATTGACCCTCCTATTGCCAAGAAATTTTAATGTTTTAAGAGGCTGTTTTGGCTAAATATTCTGGTCTATCTAAAGAAGTCGGGCATCAGACCCGCAATAAAACGGGTGTATTGCTGGTTAATTTAGGCACACCAGAAGCACCGACGACCGCGGCGGTGCGGACTTATCTTGCAGAGTTTTTGGCTGATCCCCGTGTAGTAGAGATCCCACGGCTGATATGGTTGATGATCTTACATGGGATTATTTTGCGCGTGCGCCCAGCAAAGTCAGCCGCGTTGTATCAACAAATTTGGACCGAAAATGGTTCACCATTAATGGATATTAGTAAGAAGCAAGCCAAAGCGCTCGGGGAGCGCCTGTCTGCCCAAGGCTATGACGTCCCGGTTGGTCTTGCGATGCGCTACGGCCAGCCCGCAATTGAGCCAGTGATGAAACAAATGCAAGCTCAAGGTGTCGACAAGTTTGTGATCCTGCCGCTTTATCCTCAATACTCAGCCACGACAACTGGCTCGGTGTTTGACGCGATTGCGAAAGCACTATCTAAGTGGCGCTATATTCCGTCGTTGCACTTTATTCATACCTATCATGACAACCCTGATTTCATTGATGCATTGGCGGATTCAATTCAGCAAGACTTTGATAAACATGGCCAACCTAAAAAGTTACTCTTGTCTTATCATGGCATGCCAGAGCGTAATTTGTTGTTGGGTGATCCTTACTATTGTTTTTGTATGAAGACCACTAAACTCGTGGCGCAGAAACTTGGGTTAAAAGAGTCGGATTATGTGACGAGTTTTCAATCTCGGTTTGGGAAGGCGAAATGGCTACAGCCGTATACTGATGCGACGTTAGAAGCTATGCCTGCAAAAGGCGATGATGATGTTGCCGTTGTTTGCCCTGCGTTTAGCGCCGATTGTTTAGAAACGTTAGAAGAGATTGCGGAAGAAAACCGAGAGGTGTTTGAAGAAGCCGGTGGTCAAAAGTATCGCTATATCGCTGCGTTAAATGACAACCCGAAGCATATTGATATGATGGCGAACTTAGTTAAACCGTATTTGTAGTGAGTGGGCGCAACTCGTTTTTCTGATTGATAAAAAGGGGCTTTACATACGTAAAGCCCCTTTTTATTTTTTATGAGTAATGTAAACAAGTTTTCAAGGGCTAACATGGAGCCAACAGCACCGTTATTGAGCTGTTTAATACAGGCTTTCAAAGTAGCTTTCGATAATCAAGACTGCCGATACTGCATCGATTTGTCCTTTATCTAAAGCTTTGTAGCCGCCCAATTCAAACAGCCTTGCTTTAGCATCGGCAGTTGTTAGTCGCTCATCTTGGGTCGCGACTTTTACACCGAAGCGGCCATTGATACGATTGGCAAACTTTCGCGCTCTTTGGGTCATCTCTTGCTCTGTGCCATCCATGTTCAAAGGCAGGCCGACGACCACTAGATCGGGTTGCCACTCTTGAATGAGGGCACCGATGTCATCCCAGTTAGGAATTCCATCCGTTGCTTTAATTGATGTCAGTGGGTTAGCACTCCCCGTTACTTGTTGGCCAATGGCGATGCCAATGCTCTTGGTGCCAAAATCAAAGCCAAGCACAGTCTGAGTTGTCATAAAAAGTCAGAATTCCAAAAATTAAATGTGTCTGTCGCTAGAGCGAGCCAATGCAGTTAAGCATGACCCGTTTGCGACGAAATTTGCCAGACGTCAAAACCGAGGGTTTGGGTCGCCTTTTCCCACAGGTTGTCATAGTCTTGATCAAATAAGAGTGCTTGACTTGCGGGGATAGTTAACCAAGTATTATCGGCGATCTCCTGTTCAAGCTGTCCTTGACTCCAGCCCGAGTGCCCAAGAGCAACGATATAATTCTCAGGGCCTTTTTCGGTACCAATCGCACTCAAAATGTCTCTTGAAGAAGTCAACATTAATGAGTCTGAAACCAAATGGCTATTGCTCCAGTATGATTGTGGTGTATGTAATACGTAGCCACGATCCGGGGTAACTGGGCCACCCATGATAACTTCTACTTGCTCAGTATCTTCAGAGAACTCTGGAGCGTGCTCGGTCTCATTTTCTTCGGCGATTTGCTCAAGTAGCTCATTGACTTTAATACCAACCGGACGGTTGATAATTAAACCCATTGCCCCTTTACTGTCGTGCTCGCAAAGGTACACGACCGTTCTTTCAAAATATGTGTCTTTCAGGCTAGGCATCGCAATTAAGAAGTGACCTTCTAAACTCTGCATGGTGCGCTCCCATCTATATTTGTTTTAGCCGCCAGCGAGTTTCACTGTATATTTCATTTTTTCAAGAATCGCTTTTATCTTGTCTCTATCATCGGTTTGAATCTCAACATCAAAGCCTTTGACTGTGCCGCCACAGCCGCATTGTTTCTTCACTTTTTGGGCGAGTGCTTTAAGCGCTTTAGCGTCCAAGCCTAGGCCGCGAATAATTGATACGCCTTTGCCTTTACGCCCTTTCGTATCGCGGTGAATACGGACAATGCCGTCTCCTTCCGGTGCTTTCTCTTGGGCTTTTTTCTCGGTGATTCTGCCACCATCAGTGCTAAAAACTAGCGAAACATTTGGGTCTATTCTCATGATCAGGACTGCTATTTTTAGTTCAATAGGAAGAGTTTACCAAAATCGTCTGCAAGGCGGCATGGATTTGGCAAAATTGTTTGGTCTTCGTGAGATGACTATTAAATATTCTAGCTGAAATCTAGCTGAACAAAGGTTTGAATCTCAAGTAATTTCATTGAGGTTAGTCGCTGAGCTAGGTAAGCTGTATTGATGTAATCACGTTGGTTCATTGATTAATTTTGAACTTTGAGGGACACACCATGAAAAAATTTCTGATCCTTGCGCTCGCAAGCATGCTTGCTGCTTGTAGCTCTGTAAAAACCTCTTGGGATTACGATCCTCAGGTCAATTTTAAGCAATTCAAATCGTACGCTTGGGTGAATAAATCAGATACAGATGAGAACTATCATCTCAATGGTTTGATGGAGCAACGTGTAAAAAACGCAGTCGAGCGTGAACTACAAGCGAAAGGCATTACACCTGTCTCCAATGAGTCGGCGGACATATTAGTGAACTATTTAACGAAGGTTGATAAAAAGGTTGATGTCGATACGTTTAATACAGACTTTGGCTATAACCCATACTATCGCCCTGGTTGGAATTGGGGCACGCGAGTGCACACGCAAACTACCGTCAGGGAATATGAAGTGGGCACTTTGATTGTAGATATTATCGATAATCAATCCAAGAAGCTGATATGGCGTGGCTCGCTGGCGGATACGATTCGGGATAACAAGAGTCCTGAGGAAAGAACCGAGATTATTAATCAATCGGTCGCACAAATTCTGGCGAATTTCCCTCCTCAACCGAAAGTGAAGTAAGCGATTTCCGAGTGAATAGTGAAGGTCGCAGAGGCATTTTAATGGAATCGCGATAGAATTTATTCTATCGCTTTTTTATTTCCAATGGTGCTGAATATGGGGCTCGATTGCCCGTAGGACTTTAGCTGTCGCTGAATTAGACCAAAGTCCAGCAGTTGTTTTTATAACCGAATGTTAACCTTTTGTTGTACTCAAAAGGAGGTTGTAAATGCAGCAGTTTCTCGAATCATGGTTTGCAGAATGTAGTGATGGTAAAGCACCAGCGTTAGAATCCGTGTCTATGGACACCCGTGCGTATTGGCATGCAGTATTGGCCCAGTGTAAAGCGGGTATGCTTGATTCGTGGCAAAAAACACCCCCGGGGCGTTTAGCTTTGATCATTCTTATGGGACAGCTTGCCAATTTGCTTGAAGACTCGGATTGCTACAAATTGAACCAGAAAGCAAAACGCCTATGCCTTTACGGTGTTGAGCAGGGGTTTGATACACAGCTCGATGTGATGCAGCGACGCTATTTTTATGAGCCGTTGTTTGCCTCAAGCGAAGCGAAAGATAGAGACTTATTACAGCGACTTTTAAGTGGCATGAGAGCATTAGCTGCTGAAGAATCTTTGAACACATGGCAAGGTTGGTACCATCAAGCACGTATGTCATCGATTCATGCCTAGAGAGCTGCTTAGATAGATGTATTGATAGTTCGGTAACAGATCCCCAAAGGCACGCGTTAAGAATCGTTCTTCTCGGGTGCCGCCCCCATTTTTCTCCCACTCTATTTCACTGCCTCTTTGGGACGCTGTACATTTCCATGTCGATGGCCGCTCCGGTTGTCCGTTATCCCGAGGCGTGCCGTTCAACAAACATCGGAGCATATTCACCTAAGCCCATGCACCTGATGCCAATGGCAATGTTGTTTTGGCTTGGCTCGATGGAGTACCTAAGTTCTTCTATCGCTGGGATTTCTTAAAAATAGATAATATCAACATCCTCTACTGTTACTTATCTTCACAAACCTATAAACTGTGACTCATCTCTACTTCTGCTTGATAAGCTAATCTATATCATATTGGTGTTTATGATTGTTGAGGGCTGAAATGAGACTTTTTTTCATTGGATTTGTGGTTTTAATGTTGAGCTCAGGCGCTTTTGCGTGGCAAGACTCGGATGCCGACGGGGTTCCGGATCTGAAAGATGCATGTGCTGGAACTCCAAAAGGGTTTGTTGTCTATGCCAATGGTTGTGATAACGAAGTTGCCGTTGAAAATTTATGTATTGCAGACTTGAATGGCAATCTTTATCCACAGGGCTGTCAGCAAGTGACGATCGACTCATTGTACTATGCCTTGAATAGTGACGAAGTCAGTTATGACCAAGTTGAAAAACTACTTAGGCTAAGTCGGTTTATTCAACAATATCAGCATAATATATATTTGGTTGGCTATGCCGATATAAGCGGTGAAACAAATTATAACGCGCAGTTGTCGCTAGCACGTGCGCATAATATTAAGCAACTCTTAGTAGAAGATTATGGCGTTGTTGCCAGTCGGATAGAAGTTCAGGGACGAGGGAGTCAAGACGCAAAGTACCTTAAGGATAGTGAAATGCGAGCCTATGACCGTCGCGTCGACTTTTTTATAAATAAGTAAAGTGTGTTTTAAGGGAGAAAATAATGGAAAATATTCAAGGTTTATTAGATCAGGCGCCAGACTTGATCATGACCTACGGCCTGAAGATTGTTTATGCAATCGTTATCTTTATCATAGGTAAATATATCGCCAATGTAATGAAGAAACTGTCGTTTAAGATGATGGATAGTCGTAAAGTTGATCCGACAGTGAGCTCGTTTGTTTCAAATATTCTGTGGGGCTTAGTATTTGTCTTTACTATTATCGCCACACTTGGTCAGTTAGGGATCCAAACGGCATCACTGGTTGCTGTAATTGGTGCCGCCGGTTTAGCCGTTGGTTTAGCATTGCAAGGCTCATTGTCTAATTTCGCAGCTGGTGTGCTTATGGTGATGTTCCGCCCTTGTCGTGTGGGGGATTATGTTGAAGCGGCTGGTACCGCTGGCATTGTTGATGAAATCACGATCTTTTCAACTAAACTACGTACACCAGATAACAAAGTTATTATTGCACCCAATTCGGCAATGATGGATGGCACCATAGTTAACTACTCGACCATGGGACAACGCCGTGTCGATTTGGTGATTGGCGTTTCTTATGATGCTGATATTGCACAAACCAAAGCAATTCTCGCGAAAGTGGTGGAAGAGAATCAGTACGTGTTGAAAGAGCCAGGATACACGATAGGTTTATCTGAACTTGCTGACTCTTCGGTGAATTTTGTTGTCCGTCCTTGGGTTAATACGCCGGACTATTGGGGTGCATATTTTGAACTGTTAGAGCAAATTAAAAATGCACTTGATGCGGCTGGGATTGGTATTCCTTATCCACAAATGGATCTGCATGTAAAAGAATTAGCTCAAGCGAGCTAACTTTGATAGGGTTTGCCCTAAGCAATAAAAGGTCGGTTTTGCCGGCCTTTTTTATTGGCAATCACGTAGGAATTAGGAAGTAAAATGATTGATCTCAGAAGCGACACCGTCACTTTGCCCACCCCCGCTATGCGCGCCGCAATGGCAAGGGCTGATGTCGGGGATGATGTTTATGGGGATGACCCAAGCGTTAACCGCCTTCAAGCGCTTGCTGCAGATATGTGCGGGTTTGAAAATGCGCTTTTTGTTGCTTCTGGAACCCAAGCCAATCTTATTGCTTTAATGACGCATTGTGGGCGTGGTGATGAATACATCTGCGGCCAACAAGCACACAACTACATGTTTGAAGGCGGTGGGGCGGCCGTACTCGGTAGCATTCAACCTCAGCCCTTGACCAATCAAAGTGACGGCAGCATTTTGTTGGCCGATATTCAAAGTGCGATTAAGCCAAAAGACATCCACTTTGCCCAAACTAAGCTGCTGAGTTTAGAGAATACGATTGGTGGCAAAGTCTTATCAACGTCGTATTTAGCAAGTGCCCAAAAGCTTGCTTTTAAACATCGCCTGCGTACCCATCTTGATGGGGCACGCGTAGCAAATGCTGCTGTTGCACAGAATGTGAGTTTGGCTGATATTTGCCAATATTTTGATTCCGTATCCATTTGTCTTTCTAAAGGCTTATGTGCTCCTGTGGGTTCGATCTTGCTTGGAGATGAGCAATTTATTGAAAAGGCCAAGCGCTGGCGAAAAATGCTCGGTGGTGGGATGCGTCAGGCTGGGGTGATTGCAGCAGCTGGTGAGTTAGCGTTAACCCAACAAGTCGATCGCTTAGCGGATGATCATTATCATGCGCAATTACTTGCAACTGAGTTAAGTCAAGTGGCTGGTTTATCTGTTGAACTGTCTCGAGTGCAGACCAACATGGTATTTGTGCGACTTGATGATCAGCATGAGCCACAGACAATGGCCGATGCACTGTTAGCGCAAGGCATAAAAATATATCCCGGGCGAGACATTCGCTTAGTGCTGCACAAAGATATTCATCGGCGGGATATTCGCACTATAGTTGATGGCTTTAAATCCTGCTTAGCGACCAGCTAGCTAAAATTTCGCTTGTATCGCCCTTTGCTGGTGGGTGGTTTTCGATTTCAATTTACAGAGTTTTCATACCTAGAGCCGCGCCTTGTGACTGCGACAAAGAAGCGGAAGCTGAAATCTTTTTTCCCGGCTATGAATTGATGTTTATCGGTTATTTTGTTGATGACTTTATCGGTCACGTTGTTGATTCAGAAGCTTGATACTGCAATCGTTTTCCATTATTTGACCCTTGAGCGTTTGCTATGCAACATGACTTTTTTAGTCGCAAAAAGGGGTCGTCTCTGACTTCGAGTTCACAAACTTCACAACCTTCGGCTTGCTGTTTCATTGTTGGCTATTGTGGGTTTGATTGCCGGAGTAACAAGGCGCCCTTGTTTGCAATGGATTCAGCGTTACCTGCACTTTCTGATAATGGGGTGGATGATTATCGACTTGATGCGCCTGTTGGCTGTAGGGATGAGTCAGTAGGTCAGTTTGCAATCGAAAAAATATGGGTAGCGCACTCAATCAAATGGCTGAATTAATAGATTTTTTATATAAGTAACACCTACTTTTTGTTAATATTCTAAGGCTTTTACCACCGCGAGTTTATGATTGCTGTGAGTCATGCGGGTGGCACTTTACTGTTGTCTGTACAAAGGAGTGTAAAATGAATATGGACATGACCATACAAGAGGTTTTGTTCTGGTCGGCCTTAATTATTGCCGTCTCGATTGGCTGCCGTTACTACTATGAGAAGAAGCGCTCAGAAAAACTTGGATTGGTTGCTAGAAAGTTAGGATTTACCTTTTCAAAGGAAGGCCGAGAATCGACTCAGGATCACCATGCAGATTTCAATTTGTTTTCCATAGGAAGCTGCCGCGAGGTGATCAATGAAATGTGGGGTACACATCGGGGAGATGCTGTCTCTATGTTTGGCTATTGCTACATTCAAGGCTCAGGTAAAAACTCCAAGAATTATAGACAAACCGTGCTGTCGATACGATGCCAGGGACTTGATCTACCACAGTTTATATTGATGCCTGAAAGCACCATTCATAAAATTAGCCAGTATTTTGGAAATGAAGATATAGATTTTGAATCATTCCCATCCTTTTCTGATAAATATCTATTACACGCAGAGGATGAAGAAAAGGTTAGAGAAATCTTTACGCCAAAGGTGATCAAGTTTTTTGAGTCCAATCCAAAAGTTTCCGTAGAAGGCAAGGGGGATACCCTGATTTTCTATCAAGATTATAAGCGCTGTAAACCAGATGAATTTGATGCCTTTTACCAACAGGGGCGCGCAACTCTTGAGCACTTTATTCAACCTCAGTTTAATTAGTGTTTTTGCTGCCAAGTTGCATTGGCACATTGGCGGATGACGATTAGATTGTTGGGGCGAATATTGCTATTCGGCAGTTCAGCAGTTTCGTGTTTTAGGTAAACATAAGCTTTTGATGAGTTTGATTCTTGTGTACGACATGTGCGCGAAAAATGTTACGTGGAATAAGTGCAGTCTATGTATTTAGTTAAAGCGATAGCAATATGGTTGGTGATGGTGATAGCTGCGATCGCGAACGGGCTTATTCGAGAGAAACTATTCAATGTTTATTTAAGTGAAACACTTGCTTTGGTTTTGAGTGGAGTTTTGCTATCTATTCTGATCTTGTTAATCATTTATATGACAATAGGTTTTTATAAATGGAAGCAAGGTTCATCGTATATAGGACTGGGGATTATTTGGGTAAGTTTCACATTACTGTTTGAGTATGGCTTTGGTTACTTCGTCAGGGGTTCACCTATCAGTGAAATTAATCAAATATTCAACGTTTCTAAAGGCAATCTATTTATACTCGCACTTATTGTTATCTTAGTTGGCCCGCGAGTCATCGCGCAATATAAAGGTTATATAAAGGCAGCCCCATGACAGGACGAACAATCTGTGTCAAATGGCTTAGCTATTAAACTATGCCGGTTGAGTTGCATAGAAACTTAGACGATTTCAATCAAACCCTTTGCTACACATTGGTGCATACCGCTCCCTGAATTAGCGCAAGCGACCATGCGGTTTGTTTTGCACTGCTTTTAAGTGTCTGTAATAAAATGAAATAATTATTTGGCATCACACTTGCTACCTATTTAGGGGTAAAGGTTGTGTTGCTAGTAATGTGTTGCAAGCTTAAGGAATCGCAGAATGAAATATTACAGTCGAAGGTTGGTCAAGCCAGAGCATTTAAACCCTGCTAATTCATTATTTGGTGGGCAGTTATTGAGCTGGATTGATGAAGAAGCTGCAATATTTGCTGCGTGCCAACTCAACAGCAAACGCCATGTCACAAAGCTGATCTCTGAAGTTAACTTCGTGAGCCCAGCAAGGCAGGGGGATGTTGTGGAGTTTGGTCTTGAGCTTATTAGTTTAGGGCATAGCTCGATAACGGTTCGTTGTGAAGTTCGCAATAAAATGACACAAATTCCCGTAGTGGTAATCGACAAAATTGTGTTTGTCCATGTGAATGAAGACGGTCAGCCTGTCGCTCATGGCATTCGAGCCAATGCTGCTTAACAAAGCGAAATACTACCTCAACTTGCCCTGGGGTTAGTATTTCGCTTCTTTTTTCCTTAACGTGTTTACGAGTCAAGCCTAAGCAATAAAAAAGCAGTGCTGTTACCAACACTGCTTTCTGTAGGCGCTGAGTGGGCTATTTTAGCTTAGCGAGTCGCTTCTCATAATCTTCCGCTAGATAACTCACAATATCTTCTAGACATGTGTTGTCGTCGCAATCATCCATGAGAATCTTGAAGGTCACTAATATGTGGCCATCGTCTTTGAGGCGATCACTTCTAACTGAGAAATAAGTGTCTACACCTTCGGCTTTTCGAATCGCAAGCCCGTTAAGTTCGATCAGTTCGATGGCGTGTTGACCATGCCATTTTGTAATTCTATTTAGTGCGATTTCGCAGGATTTGTTGATTTCAACATGGTTTTTCCATGTCACTTCATGTTCAGGATCTTTGTAGTGAGGGCATCTTACGGTGTAGTTACAAACGTGGGTAATCGCTGTCATAGTTTAGTGTCCCGCCTTGAAATATTACTGCCATCATAGGCAGTTAAATTAAAATTGGTCAAACTTTAAAGCTACAAACTGTTGAGGCTTTACTAGGAATTCCTACGACATTAGTTAAGCCTATGCTTCTTTGTAGCATGAGACAAAACCCAATAACCATGTGCCAGCTCTCACTTTTGCTTCGCATTTTTGAGAAATGGTGCAAATTGCTCGTTACTTAATCAATTTGCTCGGGTTCATTGTTTGTTGTGGTTGAAAGTTGTGTAAGTTGATATTGCGGTCAAAAATAAGCAGATGTATAGAAATTCAAAAGCCTACTCTTTCGAGTAGGCTTTCTAGTTAGCTTAAACTTTGCAGGGAAAAAGCGAACGCTGGGATCTTACACTAAAAATATTTAATTCGTTAATTAATATTCTTTAAGTATATGCCCAGCTTCCCCTCTTAAAGCGCTTTAGTGAAGATTTGACAGATTTCTTCGTGGGTTGCTTGCTTTGGATTGGTAAATCCGCATGCATCTTTGAGCGCGTTTTCTGCCAATGTTGGAATATCCTGAGCCTTCACACCAAGTTTAGTGAGGTTCTCTGGAATACACACATCAACTGATAGTTGCTTGATAGCAGCGATTGCTGCTTGTGCACCCTCATCGTCGTTCATCGCAGTGACATCGACTCCCATAGCGACGGCTACATCTTTTAAACGCGCTGCTGAGACTTGTGCATTGTACTCTTGAACATATGGCAGTAAGAGTGCGTTGCAAACGCCATGTGGCAGATCATAGAAGCCACCAAGTTGATGGGCCATCGCATGAACATAACCTAAGCTTGCATTGTTAAACGCCATACCAGCGAGGAATTGTGCATAAGCCATTTGATCGCGAGCTTCGATACTTTGGCCATTGTCTACCGCTTCACGCAGGTTTTGTTGAATCAGCTCTATCGCCTTGATAGCACAAGCATCAGTTATTGGGTTCGCAGCAATTGAAACATAAGCTTCAATGGCATGGGTCAGTGCATCCATACCTGTTGCGGCGGTGAGTCCAGCTGGTTTTTTCAGCATCAGCTCTGGATCATTTACGGACAGGATAGGGGTGGTGTTTTTGTCGACAATGGCCATTTTAATATGGCGACTTTCGTCAGTAATAATACAAAAACGAGTCATTTCACTAGCCGTGCCTGCTGTGGTGTTGATTGCGACAAGTGGCATTTGTGGTTTTGCCGACACGTCAACACCTTCATAGTCTTTAATGCTGCCCCCATTGGTCGCGACTAAAGCAATACCTTTCGCGCAGTCATGTGGTGAGCCACCACCAAGAGAGATAACAAAATCACAATCGTTTTCTTTGAGTAACTTTAGGCCTGCTTCAACATTGCCTACCGTTGGGTTGGGTTGTACCCCATCAAAGATAGCGGTGGCTATGCCTTGTGCACTTAGTTTTTCAGCAACATCACCAACAAGCCCGATTTCAACTAAAGGTTTATCGGTGACAATTAGCCCCCGTGTAAATCCTAGTGCTTTGACATCGCCAATTGCATCATCTACCGCATTTTGACCTAAAACGTTTACAGCCGGAATAAAAAATTTAGCAGCCATTATCATTACCTACTTAAGTTTAATGTTTAAATTAGAATTGAAATTTTCATAAGATTTGCCGCCAAGTTACCAACAGTGTCAGGCTTGATGTGTGATCTAGATCTTGCTTTGGGTTTGATTAACCTGTTGTGATATCAAAGTTTGAGCTTGCGCACTCTTATTGTGAACTTTTATTGCAGTATTTTGGTTTTTTTATTACTTATATGTTACCAATAATGAGGTATAAGGTTCATCGTTCATCTATGTTTGGTGCTGCATGATTATTGGGGGTTAAAATCGATTTTTCTTTATTTTTACTCTTAAAAACAGTCGCTTGGTGAGTTTTTATCTTTGGTTTTCTTGCTAGTGTTAGATCGGTGTTTTTCAATCCACCAAATCAAATTTATACTACTAAAGTCTAGTTTTATTACGGAATTTGTCAGGTTTTAAGTGGTAATTTCTCCATTGTACTGTCATCAGGGGGAGGAATAAGGTGCGTTGAGATGTTGCAAGGATACAGAGACCGGAGCATTCAACGCTAACGCTCACTGTTCAAGTCAGGATTACTCTCAAGAGCAATATCATTTTGCAGCATACACATCGGTCTATTCGTTTGATCTTATTACGCAAATTCTTTGCTACACTCAATGGAGTTAGCGCATTTCTTTCTCGTTCTTCTACAAGGTGTAAATAACCCTATGACACAGGGAATCGTTTTTCCTTTGGTGCAAAATATCGCTCTGGTTTTCACCATTTTTTACTTGCACGATTTGACTCGTGCAACCATGACATGGGGATCTCAGCGATTACTCATGGGGTTGGTGATCGGTGTGGGAAGCGGGTTTATTTCACTCATACCTGTGCAGTTACAAGCTGATTTGATCATTGATTTGAATCCAATTGTATTGAGTTTAGTGGGTTTGTTTTTCTCAGGAGCCACAGCAATATTATCACTGGCTACTTTGGCAATATTCAATTATTGGACGGCTGATCCATTTACAATTTCGCTCATTGTTCCTTATGCCATTGCACTTGCTGTTGGCATGTTTTGGCGCTTGCAGCGTAAACGTATTTTGGCCGATTTTAATTGGTTTGAAATGTTGTTAATGAGCCTGATTGTTCAAGTTCTATATTTGTTGAGTCTATATGGCTTGGCTTGGGGCAGGGTACAATTGACTGTCACGCTGAGTATGTTGGTTATGCCATTCCTGATGCTCTTTAGTACCCTTTTAGCGTTGTCACTGAGTCGGAATAATGAAAAAGAGCGAGATATTCAAGCCAAATTGCAAGAAGACATTTTATTTCGGGACCAATTTGATAAGGGCAATATTGGCATTGCGATTTCATCCGTGGACAAACGTTGGATCCGTGTCAATCCATACGTGTGCAAAATGCTGTGTTTTACTGAAGCAGAGCTATTAAATCGAGATTGGACAACCTTAACTCACCCTGATGATTCGCAAATAGATGCAAAGCAATACCAATCTTTAATCGATGGTGATATTGAGCAGTATGAACTCGATAAACGCTATCTCACCAAGAACGGCGATATCGTTCCTGTGCATTTGACTGTGACTTGTCGGCGAGTTGCTGGTAAAGCCGATTTAGTCATTGCTACGTTAATGGATATGACCTCGTTGCAGCAGGCTGAAAAGCTAAGGCTAGATAAGCAAGAACAACTTGAACTTGTTCTGAACAGTAGCGAACTCGGGCTGTGGGATTGGGATATTGCGGCACACCGAATTGAACGCAATGCAAAATGTACAGAAATGCTTGGCTGTGACTCCGATAGTTTGGAGCGTAACGATAGATTGTGGTTTGAACAAATTGAACAGCAAGATAAGCCTGCAGTTATTCGGGCATTGCGAGCGCATTTGAAAGGGGACACTGACCATTACCATGCAGAATATCGGCTGCAAACGTTCAATGGCGGTATTCGCTGGATCCATGACTCTGGCAAGGTTGTGAGTTTTGATAAAGATGGCCGCCCAACTAGGATGTGTGGTGTTCATGGTGATATTACTGAAACAAAACGAGCTCAAGAATCCATGCGACTGGCGGCTTCTGTATATAACAATAGCAGTGAGGCGATGAGTGTCATGGATGATACTGGGCGAGTGATCACCGTGAACCAGGCCTTTTGCGAAATCACAGGTTTTTGCAATGACAACATTATCGGTCAGCATATCTCTGCACTGAAAAGTGGCCGCAATGGCCGAGGTTTTTATAAGCGAATGGCTGTCTTGCTGAGGCAATGCCAACGCTGGCAAGGCGAAATTTGGATCCGCAATCGCAATGGTGAAGAGCAGGTGGTTTGGTTAACGATCAACTCAATTCCTTCCGAGGAGCGAGAGAACAATCGCTGGGTTGCACTATTTTCGGATATTACCGACAAAAAGAATAGTGAACAGCTTATCTGGCAACAGGCAAATTATGATGCGCTCACAGGATTACCGAATCGCCGCATGTTACTCGACTCATTGAACTCTGAAATAAAGCGCACAGACCGTGCAGCGAACCATTTTGCTTTACTATTTTTAGATTTGGATGGCTTTAAGGAAGTGAATGACACCTTAGGTCATGATATTGGTGATCTGTTGTTAGTTGAGGCTGCTGAGCGCCTGAAGTTGTGTGTGCGAGAAACGGATATAGTGGCTCGGTTAGGAGGAGATGAATTTACCGTGGTGCTTACTGGGATCTCAAATGCCAAGTCGGTTGATCGTGTCGCCAATAAAATACTAAAAACCCTTGCTGACCCGTATATGTTGGTGGATGAAACGACCTATGTTAGTGCCAGTATTGGAATCACCTTGTACCCGGATGACGCTCACACCACAGAAAGCTTGTTGAAAAACGCTGATCAAGCAATGTATGCCGCAAAGGATATGGGGCGTAATCGTTTTAACTACTTTACCCCGTCAATGCAAGAGTCGGCAAAGTATCGTATGCGTTTGATTCAGGATTTGCGCCAAGCCGTCGCTGCGCAAGAGTTTGAAGTCTACTACCAGCCCATTGTTGATCTCACAAATCTTGCCGTGTACAAGGCGGAAGCGCTGATCCGTTGGCATCACCCTGAGCGTGGTACGGTTTCTCCTGCGGAGTTTATCCCTGTGGCAGAAGATACCGGCTTGATTATTGAAATTGGGAATTGGGTGTTTGAACAATCGGCAAAACAAGCGGCGGCTTGGTTAGAGCAGCATGGCCAAGGCATTCAAATTAGCATCAATAAATCACCTATTCAGTTTCGAGATGAAGGTGCAGATTTTAGTGAGTGGATGAAGGTCTTATCTGATCTCAAGTTAACTGGAAACGGGGTTTGTATTGAAATCACAGAGGGCTTATTGCTTGATGCAAGCATGGGGGTTTCTGAAAAATTGTTGAGTTACCGTGATGCAGGAATTCAAGTGTCGCTTGATGACTTTGGAACAGGTTACTCATCTCTGGCTTACTTAAAAAAGTTTGATATTGATTATTTGAAAATTGATCAGTCTTTTACTCGCAATCTGACCTCTGATGATAATGACGTTACTTTGTGTGAAGCCATTATTGTGATGGCGCATAAACTCGGAATGAAAGTTATTGCTGAAGGCGTTGAAACCCAAGAGCAATGCGATATATTGCGCCAAGCAGGCTGTGACTATGGGCAGGGCTATTTGTTCTCACGTCCTCTACCTGAGCAAGATTTTGAACAAAAGTACTTAGTTCAAGATTCAGTGTTGCAAGCGAAGTGATAGAGCCAGCAGCAGAAGAATTTGATAAAAAGTATCAATAATGGTTTGGATCGCTGTTGAGTTGATTTGATGTTTGCTAGACTCCGCCGTCCTGCCCATTTATCTATCGCCTTTTAGGATGAATCATGAAGTTTGAAACATTAGATCTTGCGCTGCCATTGCAGCAAGCCGTTGCGGCATGTGGCTATACACAGCTGACAAAAGTTCAGCAAGCTGTAATCCCCCATGCGCTTGCAAATAAAGATTTAATGGCTTGTGCTGAAACTGGCACAGGTAAAACCGCAGCATTTTCACTTCCCATCCTGCAACGCTTATTTGAGCAAAACTATTCGGCAGAGCAAGGCTCAGTATTGAGAGCTTTGGTGATGACACCCACGCGAGAACTTGCGATTCAAGTGGCAGAAAATATTGGTCGTTATAGTGAATTTTTACCGGTTAAAACCGTAGCTGTGTATGGTGGGGCAAATATAAACCCACAACGTAAAGCGGTACAACAAGGGGTTGATATCTTAGTCGCGACGCCTGGGCGTCTGTTTGACTTGATTGGACAGCATGGTTTAAACCTAGAGACGGTGACTCATCTGGTCATCGATGAAGCTGATCGTATGCTCGACTTAGGCTTTGTGAAAGATATTGAGCGAGTTAAATCTTTGGTGGCTACACAGCACCAAACTCAGCTTTATTCGGCAACATATCACGATAACGTTCGCAAATTAGCGAATAAGATGCTGTTGGCTCCTGAGTGGATTAATGTCACAACGCAAACAACAGCTGAGAAAATTTCCCAGTCAGTGTACTTGGTTGATCAGCGCCGCAAAGCTGAAATGCTATCTGAGCTTGTGGGTCGTCATAATTGGCAGCAGGTGTTGGTATTTGTCAGTACCAAAGAGAGTGCTGAATTTTTGTTAAAAGAGCTTAAGCTGGACGGCATTAAAGCGGCTGTATTCCACGGTGACAAAACCCAAGGTGCACGAAATAAAGCGTTAGAGGACTTTAAAAGCGGGGCTATACGAGTCATGGTTGCCACCGATGTGGCTGCCCGTGGATTGGATATTCAAGCTTTGCCATTGGTCATTAATTTCGAATTGCCCGATGCGGCCGAAGACTATGTGCATCGCATTGGCCGAACTGGCAGGGCTGGTCTCGCTGGGCAGGCTATCTCCTTTGTTAGTCCCAGTGATGTAGTTCAGTTAAGTGAAATTGAAGGATTAATTGAGAAAAAACTCCCTCAGAAGGTGGTTGCGGGCTATGAAGCCGGTGCTCCGCTGCCAGCAAGATATCGTGCTCAACCTGAACCGTTAAAGCCAAAGAAAAAGGTTGCGAGGGACGGTAAACTTCGCTCTTCAAAAAATAAGCGCAGCAGTGCTAGTCAATCTAAGCCCCATGGCCGTGATTCTGCTGCTCAAAAGCCAAAACGCAATAGCCCGAAGTGGGCTAAAAAATAATTAGAGGTTATACGCAAAAATACCATTTAGAATTATCTATTTTTCTTTTTCTTTGCTGTACTTAGAGATAAGAAAAGTCCTAAATGGGAGTGTTATATGCATACTTACCCTTGGCAAGATAAATACAATGTTGATTTAGCTGCTATCGATCTAGAGCATAAAAACCTGTTGGCCTGTGTCAATAAACTGATCACCGCGCAACATATGGGTAAGTCAGCCATTTTAAAACTGGCTGACGAAGTGGTTTTATATGCTGAATTTCACTTTTTGAGTGAAGAAAACCTCATGTACTTGACGCATTACCCTGACCTCGCCAGCCATAGTGAGTTACACCGCCAGCTGATTAAGCAGCTACATAACAAGCGTAGCCAATTGGATGATGCGATAGAAAACCTACAGGATTTTGTGAGCTTTTTAGTACACTGGTTTGTGGAACATACGCAAACTGTGGATCGAAAGTTGAGCGCATATATTCGGAATTACCAACCGGCAAAAAACTCTCCTGAATACGCAGTTAAAAAGTTGCTTGAGTCAGAATCATAGTCAGAGAGCCCTTCAACTGAATTTCTGTTAGGGACATCAATCTCTATTCGATAAGCGCATCGGTTATCAGGCTGGTGGGCTTGTTACGGTTTATTTTTCTGTGTGTTTTTTCGTAATTTTTAAAAGGAATTTGAATGTTTAACCTTCGTATCACATGGGTTGCACCCATCATTATTGGTGCAAGTTCATTTATATGTGCGGCAGATAGCCAGAACCAACAAGCATTTGATACATCTTATCAAGCCTATTTGACTGCAATAAAGAAACAAGATCCCGCATTAATGGTTTCTTCTGCTGCTACAGCCTATGAGCTTGGTGCGGCTATTTATGGTTCGAAAAGCGAGAATGCTGCGAATTTAGCGATGAATTGGGCAAATGCATTACTTGAACAGCCCCAAATCTCAGAAGCGGATAATACTCTAGCTTATGAGTTGTTTAGCCAAGTCGTTAAAAATCGCGAGGTAAGACTCGGTGACGACGCCGTTGAGTTGGTTGACCCTTTGCTGGGCGGGGCTGAAAGCACTCGCGATGATAAAGAAGCAAAATCCATGTTCTATCGAGCAATTGATATTCTGGAGGCCGCTCCTGAACAAAAGTTGTTACTGGCCGATGTGAAAATGGCAGCCTTTCATCGGCTGAAACAAACGCCTCAATATGATAAGTCCGTTAGTGATGGCGTGCTTGCTGCGTTAAAAGTATATCAGCAGCAGCTCCCTGAAAATTCAAAAATACGATTAGAAGCGACTTTTAATGCAGGCTTAATTCAATTTGCAAATGCTCAGGAAAGTGAAGCTATTGCTCTATTTGAAACCGTTGTAGAGCAATTCGATACGCTTACATATGATCATCCGTATGAATTAGCTGCACACGCCAAATTGGTGGCGTTGTATTCTAAAGAAGGTGAAGTCGAAAAATCCACTCAGCATTGCGTCGCAATTGGTCGGATGAAACCTTGGGCTAATACCCAAGAGCAGATCCCTTTGTATCGAAAGCCGCCTGTTTGGCCAAAGCAGTATATTAAGAAACATAAGGAAGGTTCTGTAGAGCTTTCATTTACTATTGATGAGCAAGGCTTTGTGACTAACCCTGAGATATTGTCTGTCAAAGGGGGGCGTAAGTTTGGCAATGCCAGTATCAAGGCGCTAAGTGAGTGGCGCTATGCGCCAAAATTTGAAAATGGAAAACCTGTGAAAACAAAGTCAAAAGTAAGACTGGATTATTCTTTTGCGACAAAGTAGCGGGTATTTAATAAACTAAATATTAGCTTGATAAAAAAGGCCGGGTGTCGATGCCGCGGCCTTTGCTGTGTTCTCTAATAGCGAGTTAGAGTAGGTAAACGTTTAAGCTGCATGCACCGTGTGCACCCACAACTAACGCTTGTTCGATATCCGCGGTTTTTGATGGCCCCGCGATGTAGACGCCAAGGTTGCCGCTTTCTAATGAGACTTTGTCAGAGACTTCGTGCATATTTGGCACAATCTTGCTTTCTTCAATTGTCAAAATTAGATTTTCACAAATAAATGGTGTGATACGGTGACCCAGTTTATCGCAACAGACCCAAATTGCGCCGTTTTCTGCAACGCCCCAATCTCCAGGGATGATGGCGAAGTCAATGTCGCGCAATTCGTGTGGCGTTGCTGGGATTTCACGATTAGACTCAATGCCATCGATAAACGAAATAATCTGTTTACCTTCTTTCATTAAATCATCAACGAAGCTCTGTAATGCTTCTAGACCACCTTCTCTGCGAAGAATACCGGCACAAGCCTTGAGGTTCGTTTCAAATTGGCCGACCAAATCTTCGGTTCTTGGCACAATGTTGATCTCAGGCATTGGAACAGGCTCCACCGCCACTTTTTTCAATGAATTCAGAATATGCTGTTTACTAGACATCTTAGTTACTCCTGTTCTTCTTGTACCAAGCTTCAAAGCTTGAAGAGGCGCCTGCTGGTAATTCTCTGTACTTACCCCATGCTCCAGAGAAAGGTTTCATGAGACTGCCTGGGAGAATGCGTAGTGCGGTTCTTGCGACACCCATTGAACAATTCAGCATGGTTTCGCTCGCCATAAATTTGCCCACTAGTGGCATATATGAGCTTTTTCCGTATGGAAGTTGCCCTGATTCAGCTTTAAGGCGACGGTGACGGAAGATAATCTGATCTAGGGGGACCTTAGTCGGACACACTGATGTACAGCTACCACAGAGGGTACAAGCCCAAGGAATAGAGTTGGTGTCGTCATCTTGAGCGCCAACCGCAATACCAATAGGGCCCGGAATTGTATAGTTATAGCTATGGCCACCGGAGCGACGATAAACTGGGCAGGTGTTGAGGCAGCCACCACAGCGGATACATTTGAGTGATTCGCCAATAATTTTGTCTTTCAACATGTCCGTGCGGCCGCGGTCGACAATAATGACGTGCATTTCGCCATCATGCTGTGGGCCACGATAGAAAGAACTATAAGTGGTGATAGGCTGGCCCGTGGCATTGCGGGCTAGCATGCGAAGCAATACCGACGCGCCATCCATGTTTGGAACAATCTTATCAATGCCCATAGAGTGCAATTGCAGCTTAGGAAGGTTAACGCCCATATCCGCGTTACCTTCATTGGTACAAACAACAATGCTCCCGGTTGATGCCACTGCCATGTTGACACCTGTCATCGCCGCATCAGCAGTCAAAAAGTGCTCACGTAAGTGGGCTCGAGCTGCACGGGTCAGGTAGGTTGGGTCCGATGCACCTTTTTCAGAGCCGATTTTCTCTGCGAACAATTCGCCGACTTCTTCTTTCTTCATATGGATTGCAGGCAATACAATATGCGAAGGCGGCTGCTCGGCTAACTGGATAATGCGTTCACCTAAATCGGTATCAATGACTTCAATACCACGTTTTTCGAGGTAAGGGTTCATGTGACACTCTTCAGTCAACATCGACTTCGACTTTACGAGCTTCTTAACTTTGTGTTTTGCCAAAATGCTGTGAGCAATCTGGTTATGCTCTTCACCGTCACGAGCCCAGTGAACTTGAATACCATTGGCAAGACAGTTCTTCTCGAACTCTTCTAAATAGTGTCCAAGATGGCTTAAAGCGTGGGTTTTTACTTGTGAGCCTAATTCGCGAATTTCTTCCCACTCTGGGATAGAGCCTGCGGCACGGTCACGCTTCTCTCTGACAAACCAAAGTGCTTTTGAATGCCAATCGACCTTGGTTTCGTCTTTACAAAAAATATCGGCTTTATGGGCATGAACCTGTGAGCCCTTTGTTGTAGACATAGCGGTATCTCCCTAAAGTGCTGCGTTAATGATTTGCGCAATATGGCGAGTTTCGATTGGCAATTTTTGCTTGCGAATGGTGCCGTCTAGATGAAGCAAGCAAGATGGGTCGAATCCCACAGCGTAAGCAGCACCGGTTGCAGCATGATAGTAGGCTTTATCTTTGCCCATTTTTCCGGATACAGAGCCTTCGTCTAAAGCAAAAGTTCCCCCAAATCCACAACATTCATCTTTGCGTTCTGGGTAAACAATTTCGATGCCTTTGATACGTTCTAGAATGGCTTCCATCTTGTTGTATTTAGGACCCATCTCTTCACTTGGGGAAGCAAGATCGAGCATACGAATGCCGTGACAACTAAGTTGTAAGCTGATTTTGTGGGGGAAGGCGCGAGTAAAGCTCTCAATGGGTGCGACATCATGTAGGAACTCTGTAAGTTCGTAGAGTTTGTCAATGACCTTTTGGGCTTCGATGCTATTGTCGAATTCGTGGAAATTCTCTTTGGCAGCAACCAGGCATGAAGCTGCTGGACAAACGATGGCATCACACTCGACGCCTTTAAAGGCGTTGAGAAGTTTCAGAGTGGTCTTTTTTGCTTCGTCAAAGCATCCTGAGTTGGTCATAGGCTGACCACAACAGGTTTGACCTTTTGGGAGGACGACTTCGTGTCCAAGTTTCTCTAACAGTTCTAGAGTGGCGATGGCCACTTCAGGAACCATTTGGTTCACTAAGCATGGTATAAACAGGGCTATTTTCATTAGGTTGTCCCTTGTGTTGGCTGACATTGCTCGACATCTTGTGACGTAAAAGCGGTTCACTAAGCCTAGTTGAAACCTGTGCTAATCAAAGGGCAGGCCCTTGCCATCAATTTGATTAAGACGGGTAAAGAGAGTACTTAACGAGCCAAATTTGTCTGCTTGATGCCTTGTTGGTTAACTAAATATAAGCCGTAGGGATGGTTAAAAATAGAGCTATTAATGGGAATGATGAGGGAGACTTTCTCATTTTTGAGAAGGTTGCATGCGGCTGTTTTTAAACGTTTTTATTGGTTGCTTTGTCGAATAATTGAGCGCGAGGTGTGTGGTTTTATATCTGTGAAGCAGTTCACAGATAAAAGCCCCTGCTATTGCTAGCAGGGGCTTTTAAAGAGGATTGAACTAGCTAAAATTTAGCGAGTACATTCTTCTAGTAGGTATGCAAGGTGACGATATGCAATACCACTGTGGTTGGTTAAACCTACTTCACACATACGGTTAGCGTAGTAACCTTCTTTGGTTTCAGCAGGGATAAGCTTCTTGATGTTACGTAGTGCAACTTCGTTGATTTCAGGCTTGTACAAACCTTTCTCACCAGCGTAACCACAACACTCGATACCAGCAGGCTTAATGACTTGCTCACTACACGCATCAGCGATAGCTTGCATCTTCGGCTCCATCTGCATAGTACGAGCACTACAACCAAGGTGAAGTGCAACGTTCGACTTCTTGTTGATACGTAGGTTCGGCAGGATTTCATCGTGCATGAACTCAACAAGGTCAACAATCTTCACGTTCGGGTTGCCACCTAATGTACGCTTAGTACAAGAAAGTGCATCAACGATAACTGGAAGCTCGCCGCCGTCAGTTAACTTAGCAACAGCGTTGATAAGTTCTTGACGTTTTGCGTCAGCGTTCTTGAAGTCACCCTTAGATTCCCACATTTGACCACAACAAAGGTCACGAGTCTTCTCAGTCGTAACTACGTTGTAACCAGCACGCTCTAGAAGTGTAACTACAACTTCTGGTAGAGAACGCTTGTCTGTATCGATAGGGGTTGCACCGAAGGTACGGCCACCACACGCTGGGAAGTAAACAACAGTCTTCTGACCCGCTTTAGGAGCTGGCATCTTAGGAAGCTTGCCGCCTTTCGCGAAGTTAGGGTTCCAGTATGGAACTTCACTGCTGAATTTCTGAGCGATCTTCATCATGCCGCCAGTTAGATTGTCGCCCGCTACTTTGTGGATAACGTTCAACATATCGAAACCAGTGCTGATAACACCGTTTACTGCACCGAAGTTGTTCGCTTGGAAATCAAGGAACTTCTGCTGGCCAGCAGTGATGTTTGGACCACGTAGTTTACGTGCTAGTTGACCCATCTTGTTGTCAACTGGACATGCGATAGTACATAGCTGACATGCAGCACATGTATCAACGATGTCGTACTTACCGTCAGCGCGTAGTTTGTCTGCTGCAGCTTGCTCACCAGCTTGCTCTAGACGAGCGATTTCACGTAGCGTCGAGATACGTTGACGTGGCGTGAAGTTAAGTGCTGATGTAGGACAAGTCTTTTCACAGAAACCACAGTCAAGACAACGGTCAACGAAGTCATCAACAACTGGACAAGGCTTAATCGCTTTAACGTGGATTTTTGGATCGTCGTTTAAGATAACGCCTGGGTTTAAGATGCCTTCTGGATCAAATAGCTCTTTGATCTCTTTCATCAAGTCGTAAGCTTCAGTACCCCATTCCATTTCAACGTATGGAGCAACCGCACGACCTGTACCGTGCTCTGCTTTCATTGAGCCGTCGTACTTGTTGATAACCATCTCAGCGATTTCATCCATGAACTTATGGAAGTTATCGATGTCAGCTTGGCTAGAGAATGCAGGAGTAATGATGAAGTGGAAGTTACCTGCTAATGCGTGACCGTAAATACAGCCTTCTGGGTAACCATACTTATGCATTAGATCGGTAATGTCGCTCGCTGCTGCAGCAAGATGCTCAAGTTCAAATGCAACATCTTCAATAATAACAGAAGTGCCTTTTGGACGCTCACCAGCAACAATCGGGAATAGACCTTTACGCATTGCCCAGTATTTTCCGAATACAGCTGGGTCAGTCGTAAATTCAACTGGACGTAGGAAGTCAAATTCAGATAGCTTGCCACAAATTTCTTGTGTGTATGCTTCTAGAGTTTCTGGGTCATCTGCACGAGACTCAATCAATAGGATTGCTGATAGCTCAGGAAGCTCACCTAGGTAGTCAGGCATACCTGGCTTACCAGTTACAGCCTTGATTGAAGGCCAATCTAGAAGTTCTGCTGCTGCAACGCTTTCGCCGTTAATAATTGGGATTGCGCGTGCTGCATCTTCCATGTTGTGGAATACAGCCATTGCAGAAGCTTTAAAACGAGCTTCGTTTACTGTGTGATATGTAACTTCTTCAATAAATGCAAGAGTACCTTCCATACCAACCATAAGGTGGTTAAGAATATCGAAAGGCTCTGTGAAGTCTACAAGTGAGTTAATGCCATAACCAGTAGTGTTCTTAATGGCAAACTTTTTACGAATTCTGTCAGCTAATGCTTGGTTGTGACGTGTCTTGTGCGAAAGTTCTGCCAAGCCGTCTAGTAGCTTACCGTGAGATTTTTGGAATGCTGCACGAGATTTCTCACAGCCTGAATCAAGGTAAGTACCATCAACAAACATCAGTTTTGCTGAATCAATTGTTTGGTAGCTGTTTTCAGCTGTACCACAACACATACCAGATGCGTTGTTAGCCACAATACCACCGACCATTGCAGAAGCAATAGTTGCTGGATCCGGACCGATTTTTCTGTTCAATGGTGCTAGGACTGCGTTTGCATCAGTACCAATTACCGCTGCACCTAGAGTAACTTTCATTGCGTCATCACTGACTTCAATCTTTCTGAAACCATCATGACCTAAGATAAGAAGAATGCCTTCACCAATTGCTTGGCCAGCAAGACTCGTACCTGCAGCACGGAAAGTTACTGGAGCGCCATGGGCACGTGCAACTTCAAGTGTTTGCTTTACTTGCTGTACATCTTCTGCGTGAACAACAACTTCTGGGACAATTCTAAAGTAACTGGCGTCGGTAGACCATGCGAAACGACGAACATATTCGTCGGTTACAGGTTTCTCACCTAGGGCCTTACGTAAGTCTCTTACTACAGCTTCATAATTTATCGACATTGGAATCTCTCTTTGCTCGCTATTATTTTGATCAACAAAAGCCGCCTAAGCGGCTTAAGCGGCTTCTGTTTTTCAGTATTTTACTACTTAGTAGCCTCCCCAAACGAAGGCGATTGTACCAGCAACCATTGCATAGCTAAGGGCTACAGGCATTGTCTTACGGATAATTTCTGATTCACGGCCAGCCATACCAACAACTGTTGCTGCGGCTACAACGTTCATCACACACATCATGTTACCAGCGTTAGCACCGATACCTTGAAGAGCAAGAATCAGAGCAGGAGCCTGGCCACTTGTTTCAGCTACACTGAATTGTAGACCAGAGAACATCATGTTGGAGAATGTAGCACTACCAGATAGGAAGGCACCGAAGATACCAACTACTGGAGCGATCCAAGTCCAGATTGCACCCATAGAACCTGCTAAGGTATCAGCAAGCGCTACAGGCATAGAAGCTAGACCTGCTTCGTTTGTGCCAGAGTTCAAGAAAATCTTAACCATTGGTACTGACGCACCTAATGAAATTACAGTTGGGATCATAGACTTCAAAGATACAGTAACTGAGTCCTTGATCGCTTTTCCGTTCATCTTGAATAGGAAGAAACCTAAGATACAAACGATGACGAAGAATGCGCCTGGAGCATAAAGCGTGTGGAAACCAGCTTTAAGTTCAGTACCTAATAGGCCAGTCCACTTGATGCTGAAGCTTGTTAGGAAAGACTTGAATGGAGCAACTACGCGAGATAGTACAAGTAGAGCAGCCATTACGATGTATGGAGTCCATGCAGCAACTTGTGAGAATCTAACTTCAGTTGTGTCAGCTTTCTTAGTTTGACCGTCGTTTTCTGCGAAGTCATTCCAAGGCTCGCTTGGAAGCATGATGCCTTTCTTAGCGACTGGAATAACAACAGCCATACCGATTAGTGCACCAATTACAGATGGGAACTCAGGACCTGCAATGTAGTTAATCATGAATGCAGGAACAGTGAACGCTAGACCAGCAAAGATTGCGAAAGGTGCAATTGCGAAGCCTTCAGCGAAAGACTTGTTACGACCGAAGAAACCAGTTAATACACAAACCATTACTAATGGGATGAGCGTACCAGTGACCATATCGATAGTAATCATGTGCATTGCGATGAACTGTGCGTACTCAGCAAAGTTTCCGCCGTGCTCAGCAATTTGAGCAGCAGCCATGTTTACGCCACCAGTTGTTAGACCTTGCTCCATACCGAATAGTACTGGAAGACCAATAGCACCGAAAGATACACAAGCCGAGTCAGCAATAAGCGCTACAACAGCAGCTGCGACTGGTGGAATACCTAGAAGTACTAGTAGAGGTGCACCGATTGCTGCAGGAGTACCGAAACCAGCTGAACCTTCGATGAAAGCACCGAATAACCAGCTAATAATGATAACTTGCACACGGGCATCAGAACTGATGTTCGTGAAACCAGCACGGATGGTATCCATCGCGCCAGAGAATTTAAGAGTGTTAAGTAAGAACACCGCACCGAAGATGATGGTTAATGGTGTAATGGCTGCCAATAAGCCCTCAACAACAGATGCTGCGAGGAAACTGGTGTCCATTTGCCATACGAATACAGCTGCTAAGCCTGTAATGACTGCTGAAATGGGCATTGCCCGGGATGCTGGCATCTTAAGTAATACTAAAAATAGCATTACGCTGATCACCGGCGTTAAGCTTGCGAGTAGTTGGATAAAGGTCATGCTAGCCTCTTATATATTTTTGGTTGCTTCGTGTTATTCGATTTACTACCAATGGCCAAATCAAATGTTAGGTCTTTTTGTTACTTGTTAAAGGTAGTGCGAGTAATAAACGTTATTTCGAGCAGATCTAATATGATCTAGATCATCTTGTAGCAGATGTCAGAAATGAATTTTAGCCCTTGAGACCGCTATCTCTGAGTCGATCACTGGAACTGTGATTGCTATCACTAAGGGTTTTCCGCAACCATAAAATTTTATTATCGAGAATGTTAAAAAAATGTTAAATTTAACATATTAAATAGAGCTAAAGCTCTATAAAAGTGTTTTGAGTGTGCGAAACTGATCTAAAAATTACATAAGTGATTTTGAACCGTATGTCGATGCGCAAATGCTAATGTGATGCGTGTCACTGGTCGGGTATGGTGTCGATTCCAAATTGGAATGAATCTTTCTTAAGTTGTTGTTTTTAAAGGTTTTTTAAAAAAAACCTTTAAAAATCAAATGTGATTCATATCACTCGTCGCTTTTTTTGTGAGCAAAGGTGATCGGGCTCGCAAAGTGCGTTTTCCCGTAGTTTACCCGAAAAACATGTCGTGAAAGTTTCAGTAAATAGGGTTAGAACAATTTGCTTCCCCAGCCCAATTTATTCCTTAATACATGGAAATAATTGTGCCCTTTGGGGTGGATTAGACGTAAATTTTCACGGCTTCTACGGATGATTATCTCGTCTCCTGGCAATATCGCAAGATTCACATGGCCGTCGCAACTGACTTCAAGATTCTCTCCATTGTCGGGGGATACCACAAGTTTAATAGTGCTAGCCGCGTCGACAACGATAGGGCGGCAACTTAGGGTATGCGGAAACATGGGGACGAGAATGAGAGCTTGTAAGTTCGGTGTTAATATCGCAC
Source organism: Shewanella gelidii (assembly GCF_014647855.1). GTDB lineage: Bacteria > Pseudomonadota > Gammaproteobacteria > Enterobacterales > Shewanellaceae > Shewanella > Shewanella gelidii. The sequence goes on from NZ_BMPZ01000002.1 coordinate 202,766, forward strand.
CACCAGCAGAGAGAGAGTAGGCTGTTGAGCCTGTTGGTGTCGATACAATCATGCCGTCAGCACGTTGGCTATACATAAATTGGTCGTCAATATAGACTTCAAACTCAATCATGTGGGCAATTTTACCGGGATGGAGAACCGCTTCGTTGACCGCAGAGTTGCTAGATTTGATTTGACCATGGCGATGCACTTCAGCTTCGAGTAGAAATCGCTCTTCGGTATCGAACTCACCATCAAGCACTTTAGCGAGCATCTCTTCAAATGTGTCGGGGGGCAAGTCGGTCAAAAAGCCTAAGTTGCCACGGTTGACGCCTATAACACAAATATCAAATCGAGCGAGCACTCTGGCAGCTCCGAGCATATTGCCATCACCACCGATGACAATCGCTAAATCACAACGTTCACCGAGTTCTAACAGATCCACGACTTCAACATCCGATTGAACATCTGCCGCAACCCGTTCTTCAATAAGGATTGTGTACCCTTGCATGCTTAGCCAATGATGCAAGCGTTTAAGAGTTTGGCTGGTTCCTTGATGGTGTGGTTTGCCAATCAATCCGATGGTCTTGAACTTTGTCGTCATATTTGTCTGCGTTTAGGCTTGAAACAAGAAATTTGATCCCCATAATATGCCCAGTGTATGCAGAAACAAAGCATTTTTAGTTGGAGTGAACATGAGTGACGAGCAGAACAAAGAAGAATTAGAAAAAGTGGAAGACGCTATTGAAGTTGAAGCTTCAAATGAAGAGGCAGATTTAATTGACGAGATCACCCAGGCTAATTTTCGTATCGAAGAATTAGAGCAAGCACTCGCAGAAGAGAAAGCGAAAGTTGACGAGCAAAAAGACTCTGTTGTTCGCGCTGCTGCCGAAGTCGAAAATATGCGTCGTCGTGCTGCACTAGATGTTGAGAAAGCTCGCAAGTTCGCATTAGAAAAGTTCGTTAATGAACTGCTTCCTGTTATCGACAATATGGAACGAGCCGTTCAGCAGACTGCAAATTTGGAAGATGAAGCAGCTAAAGCAATTTGTGAAGGTGTCGAACTCACACAAAAGACTCTGCTCAGTGCGGTTGAAAAGTTTGGTGTCAAAGAAGTAAACCCGCAAGGGGAAGCATTTGACCCAGATAAGCACCAAGCCATTGGTATGCAACCTAGCGCGGAGTTTCCCGCAAATACTGTGATGATGGTGATGCAAAAAGGCTTTATTTTGAATGAACGCTTGTTACGCCCTGCAATGGTTATGGTTTCTCAAGGTGGTGACAGCGTGGATACGCAGGCATAAGCTGCCGCGGTTGCTACGATTAAATAAGATATAAAAAAAGGACTGCATATGCAGTCCTTTTTTTATAGTAAGCCGACAACTAACTCGCGATATATGCTTCTATTTGAGCTTGGATACCTTCGGCATCTAATTGCAGCTCATGAGTGATCTCTTCTGGAGACCCATGTTTAATAAAGCTATCGGGGAGGCCAATTTGCAGTACTGGCTTGAGGATTTTCTTTTGTTGAAGTAACTCAACAACACCAGAGCCAGCACCACCCATGATGGCATTTTCTTCGACGGTAATCACATAGTCGTGCGCTTGGGCTAGTTGACAGATGAGTTCATTATCAAGCGGCTTAACAAAACGCATATCAGCTACGCTAGCATCTATCGCCTCTGCCGCTTCTAGCGCTGCCGAGAGTGTCGTACCAAAGTTAAAAATCACTACACTTGGACTTTGAGCGGCAGTTTTGCTTTGTCTTTGACGTTTGAGCACGCCTTTGCCAATTTCAAGCGCCGTCATGTCCTCGACTTGCACCGCTCCCGTCGCACTACCACGGGGGTAGCGTACCGCTGTCGGACCGTCTTGATAGCAATAACCGGTATACAACATTTGGCGACATTCGTTTTCATCTGAAGGCGCCATAATGACTAAATTAGGAATACAGCGCATGAAGCTCATATCAAATGCGCCTTGGTGAGTCGGGCCATCAGGACCAACGATACCACCACGGTCAATCGCAAATAGTACGGGTAAGCGTTGTAAGGCTACATCGTGAATGAGTTGATCATAGCCCCGCTGCAAGAAGGTTGAGTATATTGCAACGACAGGCTTGAAACCTTCACACGCAAAGCCAGCGCCTAAGGTTACGGCGTGTTGCTCCGCAATTGCTGCATCAAAATATTGTGATGGGAACCGTTTAGAAAATTCAACCATGCCCGAACCTTCTCGCATAGCCGGTGTAATTCCTAGAACCTTTTCATCTTTTTCTGCGACATCACATAACCATTTACCGAACACTTGAGAGAAGGTTGGGCTGGACGGTTTTGTTGCCGGCTTTTGAAATTTTGATGGATCGAAAGTGGGCACGGCATGCCAACCAATTGGATCCTTTTCTGCAGGTTCATAACCACGACCTTTTTTGGTCATGATATGTAAAATTTGAGGGCCGCCTAATCCACGCATGTTTTTTAACGTTTCAACCAGCGCGTCCACGTCATGGCCATCAATGGGTCCAATGTAGTTAAACCCAAGCTCTTCAAAAATAGTGCCTGGAACGACCATCCCTTTGAGATGCTCTTCGGTTCGCTTTGCCATCTCTTTGATGACCGGCATACCTTCAAGCACTTTTTTGCTGCTCTCTCTGATGGTGGTATATAAACGCCCAGACATCAGTTGTGCAAGATGGTTATTCAGTGCGCCCACGTTTTCAGAAATAGACATTTCGTTGTCGTTGAGTACAACAAGCATGTCATTGTGAAGATCGCCTGCATGGTTCATGGCTTCAAATACCATACCGCCAGTCATCGCGCCGTCACCAATGACTGATACAACCTTGCGACCGGCTTGCTCTTTCTCCGCTGCGACAGCCATTGCTAATGCTGCACTAATCGAAGTGCCGGAATGGCCCACACTGAAGGTGTCGTATTCGCTTTCTTCACGCCAAGGGAAGGGGTGCAAACCATCTTTTTGACGAATGGTATGCATTTTATCGCGTCGGCCGGTCAGAATCTTGTGAGGATAAGCCTGATGGCCTACGTCCCAAATGAGTCGATCGAATGGCGTGTTATAGACATAGTGCAGTGCGACAGTAAGCTCAACCGTGCCTAGTCCTGACGCAAAATGGCCGCTAGAAATACCAACAGATTGTAATAAAAACTGTCTTAGCTCATCGGCAACCTGAGGCAATAATGCCTGAGGTAATTGCTTAAGCTCTTGTGGGGTATTAGCCTTGGCTAATACCGGGTATTGAGAAATGTCCGGACTCATAACGCAGTACTTCGTCTCTTCTTATAATCTTCGCTCAATAATAAAACGGGCGAATTCTTCAATTAACTGGCTATTGTATGGCAATTTAGCCAGCGCTGATAGTGCATCTTGGATAAGATTTTCGGCAGTTTCTTGTGCGCCAGTTAATCCAAGTAATTGTGGGTACGTACTTTTATTTGCTTCTAGGTCAGAGCCTTGCGGCTTTCCAATCTCTTCAGTACTACCTGTGATATCTAAAATGTCATCTTGAACTTGAAATGCCAGCCCAATTGCTTTGGCGAAGTCTATGAGTGCTTGTTTCTCGTTTGCGTCAATTTTGCCTGCAATAATAGCAAGCTCAACAGCCGCAACAATCAATGCTCCGGTTTTTAAGCTATGTAGCTGAATCAAACTTTGTAAATCAATTTGTTTATCGGTCGCATTTAAATCAATGGACTGGCCACCGCACATTCCACTATATCCAGAAGCTTTTGCTAACGTTGCTATCATCGCAATTTGCTGGGCGGCATTAATCCCAACAATGGGCTTTGATAAAATCTCAAACGCCATAGTTTGCAACGCGTCTCCAGCCAAAATGGCCGTCGCTTCATCATAGGCAATATGGACTGTTGGCTGGCCTCTTCTCAAGGCATCATCATCCATTGCTGGCAAGTCATCATGGATCAATGAGTAAGCGTGAATACATTCAATCGCTGCCGCACAAGGGTCTAAACTCTCCAATGGCACTTTAAGCATGTCACCGATGGCATACACCAAAAATGGCCGGATTCGTTTGCCGCCAATTAAAGCCCCATGCTTCATGGCAGCCTTTAATTTAGGTTCGATATCTTCTAGCGCATCAATCTGATGACCTAGCTGGTGATCTACGCGTTGTTGATATTGACTTATTGCAGTTTTGAGCACGCCTAACTACCTACTATGACTAAATTGTTCCTAAAAGCGATTGAATGGGACAGCCAATATTCATTAGTGCTTTTAGTGTTATACAAATCTTTTGCGAATCCCGATCAATTTTTTAGGTTGCCATCATCGATTGATGCTCATCTCGGTTTGTCTCTTGATGCATCAAGTGAACATAACTGAGAATGTTGTTTGGCAATTGGAGAAGTGGGATGTGTTCTCATGAATTGGTTCAAACAAACAAGGCAACCTCAATTTGAATCGTTAATCTTTACTTTGTGTTTCGCTAGCAAATGGTTCAAGGGTAGCCTCATCGTCAGCTTGCATTAAAATGCTGACTTTTTGCTGGGCATTTTCCAACTTGTGTTGACTACTGCGAACAAGTTTAATTCCACGTTCAAATTGTTTTAAGGCATCGTCTAACGATACATCGCCTTGTTCAAGAAGGATGACAATATTTTCTAGTTCTGCGATGGATTCTTCAAAACTAAGATTTTCTGGTTTTTTGGCCACGTTTACTTTTCCTTGGATTACGCGGTTTACAAGGTATCTCAGCTCTACACTCGGGTCAAACAAAGTGCGTGGATTTTTGCTCGAAAGCACGCTTTGTTGGGTGAATTTTTCCAATAAAATTAAATTGCAGCTAAACTTGCCATGAGCTTGTCCGATAAAGGAAAATAAGAGCTGCGTTTATTAAGGAATTGTAATGATTCCATTATCGGAGGCGTTGTTTGTTTTATGACCGACAATTTAACCGATATCGGCAAGTGAAAGATTGTTTGATGTGAATGCAATCGAATAGCATTTGAGGAGATAGTGTGGATTTAGCGACCCTAATAGGACTAATTGGTGCTTTTGGCTTCGTACTTGGAGCTATGGCGACCAGTGGCGGCATCGCGATTTTTATCGATGTACCCTCAATTTTGATTGTATTGATAGGCTCCTTGTTTGTGGTATTGATGAAATACAACCTCAAACAGTTTCTGGGTTCGATCAAAATCGTCATGAAGGCGTTTATTTTCAAGATTGATAAGCCTGAAGATTTAATTGAGCAATCAGTGACGATGGCCGATGCTGCTCGTAAAGGTGGTTTTCTTGCGTTAGAAGAAGCACAAATTACCAATAGCTTCATGCAAAAAGCGGTGGATATGCTCGTTGATGGGCATGACGGCGATGTGGTGCGAGATGCTTTAGAAAAGGATATAGCGCTTACAGAAGAGCGTCATAAAACCGGAGTGGGGATCTTTAAGGCGCTCGGTGATGTCGCACCGGCGATGGGAATGATTGGTACACTGGTTGGTTTGGTTGCGATGCTTTCTAACATGGATGACCCTAAGTCTATTGGTCCTTCGATGGCTGTTGCACTATTAACAACACTTTATGGTGCGGTTGTCGCAAATATGGTGGCGATTCCAATTTCCGATAAACTTGAGCTGCGGATGAATGAAGAAATGATGAATCGTAATCTCATCATGGATGCCGTGCTCGCGATTCAAGACGGGCAAAACCCTCGCGTAATTGATGGATTCCTTAAAAATTACATTGCTGAAGGCCAACGGAAAGTCGATACCACCGACGGGGAATAGACTATGGCTAAAGAAAAGTGTGATTGTCCACCACCTGGCGCGCCGCTATGGCTCGCCACCTTTGCCGACTTGATGTCGTTGCTAATGTGCTTCTTTGTATTGCTTCTTGCTTTCTCTGAAATGGATGTCATGAAGTTTAAACAGATTGCGGGCTCAATGAAGTATGCATTTGGTGTTCAAAACAAAGTCAACGTTAAAGATATTCCTAAAGGTACTTCGGTCATCGCACTTGAGTTTCGCCCGGGTCGTCCAGAACCGACTCCCATTGAAATTATTAACCAACAAACTAATGAAATGACCCAGCCGATGCTGGAGTATCAAGCCGGAGAAGATAGTGATTCTGGCGGCGTACAACAGCAACGTGGCGAGCAACGCGGGGGAGAGGCTTCGGCGACTGCACAGGAGCAAGCCGAAGCGCGTAAAAGCCAAGCTGCAGCAGCGGCCCAAGACAATATTAACGACCAAGTGAAAAAAATGGCCCAAGAGCTCAACAAAGAGATCTTAGATGGGGCTATTGAGATTGAGTCCCTTGGTCAGCAAATCATTATCCGTATTCGTGAGAAAGGCTCATTTTCATCGGGCTCTGGTTTTTTGCAACCTAGATTTAGGCCTGTGATCCGCTCTGTTGGCGAATTACTAAAAGATGTCCCAGGTATTGTCACGGTTTCGGGCCATACCGATGATATGCAGATCAGTAATGAGCTATATAGCTCAAATTGGGATTTATCGAGTAAGCGCGCGGTCGCAGTTGCCCATGAATTAGTCAAAGTGAAAGGGTTTGATCAGCAACGTATGAAAGTGGTTGGTATGGCCTCGTCAGCTCCGTTAGTGCCGAATGATTCTGGCACCAACCGCTCACGTAACCGTCGAGTTGAAATCGCAATTGAGCAGGGTAAAGCGTTAGAATCAGATGAAGTACTTGTGGTTGAATAGTGCTCGCCGTAAAACATCAGCTTTGTTGTGATGACAGAGATAGAATAAAGGGAGCGAAAGCTCCCTTTTTGTTGAGTAGGGACTTGCTGGATTCAGCGGCTACTACGAAACCATTTCTAGCTATGGTTCGCGAGAATGTTTGCTTTCTATATCTAGGTGCGAGTTCCCAATCTGCCCTGCCTTAAAGGTGATGCTACTTCGCTTCTGTCAAAGCTTGAGGATGGTGCTGTTGGGCTTTGTTTTCCTCGTCCATTAATCCTAAGCGAAACTCAGTTGTCGTTGGCCGTGTGTGCTTTGGCGCCTCTGCTGCGCCAAGAAATTAAGTACGTTTAATGCTTTGTTTGTTGTGCAGCGGTTCTAAACGCATTGCTTTGTTCCGCTTATTTACTGATGAACAGCTATTTTGCCAAGGTATAGGATTATAGCCATTCAAAACCAAACCCTGCCCATTGTTTTTTCGATTCAAAATATTGTCATACGCTTGGTAGTCTTTCATCGCGAGCAACTCTGCTAGAACCGTAAAAATGCTTCGTTGTCAGGAGGTCGGGCACCTCGGTTTTGATGGTGTACTGCTATAATAAGTCGCTTGAATGCTCGCGGTTTATCGACGAGTAATGGCCGCATTCGTAGCAAGCACTGCATTTCGATGAAATTGCGGTTATAATCCCGCCATTATTGTGTTTAGCCCCTTTTTTGTCCTCGGAAATTGAATGAAGTTTATTGTAAAGCTGTACCCAGAAATCATGATGAAGAGCAAGCCGGTAAGAATGCGTTTTACCAAAATGCTCGAAACGAATATTCGCAATGTGCTGAAAAGAATCGACGAGGATGTCAAAGTTCAACGCCAATGGGATCGGATATTAGTGATGATCCCAAGTGAAAAACCTGCGATTGGTGATGACGTTGCTAAGGCTTTAACCTGTATCCCTGGTATTGCACACTCGCTGCAAGTGAATGAATACACATTTGAAACGGTCGATGATATTTATCAGCAAGCACAGAAAACTTTTGCAGAGCAGTTAAAAGATAAAACATTTTGTGTTCGTGTAAAACGTAGTGGTCAGCATGAGTTTAAATCTGTTGAAGTTGAACGCTATGTGGGTGGTGGACTGAATCAGTTTACCGAAGCCAAAGGGGTTAAATTAAAGAACCCTGATTTGACCATTAATATCGAAATCGATCGTGATAAGTTGTATTTAGTTGAAAAGCGTTTGCCTGGCCTTGGCGGGTTCCCGATGGCAACCCAAGAGGACGTACTTTCTCTCATCTCTGGTGGCTTTGATTCAGGTGTTTCTAGCTATCAATTTATCAAAAAAGGCGCTCGTACCCATTATTGCTTCTTCAATTTAGGTGGCGCTCAGCATGAGATTGGCGTCAAGCAAGTGGCTTATCACCTATGGAACACCTATGGGAGTTCGCATAAGGTGAAATTCATTAGTGTTCCTTTTGAGCCTGTTGTTGAAGAGATTCTCGAACGAATTGATAATGGGCAAATGGGCGTCATTTTGAAACGTGTCATGATGCGTGCAGCTGCGAAAATTGCTGAAAAAATGGGAATTCAAGCCATTGTAACAGGGGAAAGCTTAGGCCAAGTTTCAAGTCAAACCTTAACCAATTTGAATGTTATCGACCGCTGTACCGAGCTGTTGATTATGCGTCCACTCATTGCTATGGATAAGCAGGATATTATCAATGAAGCGCGTCAAATTGGAACAGAAGACTTTGCCAAGACGATGCCTGAGTATTGTGGTGTCATTTCTCAGAAACCAACGGTAAAGGCGGTGCTTTCTAAAATTGAAGCGGAAGAAGAGAAATTCTCTGAAGATTTAATTGATAAAGTCGTTAGCCAAGCTGAGATCATTGACATTAGGGAGATCGCGACAGCTATGGATGCAAAAGTGACTGAAACAGAGTCGGTTGCGAGTGTGGAACAGAATGAGGTCGTGGTTGATATTCGTCCACCTGAAGAGGAAGAAGCAAGCCCGTTAGTCATTGATGGTGTAGAAGTGAAGGTTGTTCCATTCTTCAAATTGGCTACTCAGTTTGCAGATTTTGATGTGTCAAAAACCTATCTTCTCTATTGCGATCGAGGTGTAATGAGTAAGTTGCAAGCCTTATATTTGCAAGAGCAGGGCTATCAAAATGTAAAAGTATATCGACCTTAAGCGCTTTTATTTTGAGCGGAGTCGATGAAGGTTAAAGCTATCATTTGAGCTTAAATGCCTCCTTTTTAACCTGAGCCTTGGTGAATATATAGTCAGTTAAGCAGTTTGATGCCCGCATCAAACTGCTTTTTTATGCGCAAAACATGGATTAAGTCAGTTTTTTATATTGGCTTTGGGGTTTCGAAAACTGCCTTTAACGATAAGTTTTTTTGTCGAGAATTCGTGATTTGTCAGGTTGGATTTGAATAAAACGGTCTACTGGAAAAAAGACAAAAAAAAGCCACGTCAACTAGACGTGGCTTTTCTCATATGAATGATTAATCTGCTAATTCGGTTTCAGTTAGTGCGTCTTCTTGGGTATACTCAGCAATAAGAATTGCGTCGATATCCTCAACAAGCTGTTGCTGCATTTCTTGCATGCTTATCGCAAGTTCTGCGCTTATTGTTTCATGTAAGTCGCTGGTGTCGATAACTATTTCATCAGCACTAGCCGTTACTGCTGTGCCTGATAAAACAAGGGCTGCAATGACTGATTTTAAGTTAAACATGATGGTCGCCTCCGGGCTGACATTACTCTCTTGTCAGACATTCCCGTTCACTTCGTAGAGACTGTCTAACTATTTTGCTTCGATGGTTGGAAATTTAATCAAAATCACTGGTAATTACAAACGATAAAATGTATTAATAGTGATTAGAAAAACTAATCCAAAATCAAGATCGAGATCACTATGTCAAGACGTTTACCCCCGCTGAATGCGGTTAAGGCGTTCGAAGCTGCAGCCCGACACCTAAGTTTTACTCGGGCAGCAGAAGAATTATTTGTGACACAGGCCGCAGTTAGCCATCAAATAAAGTCGCTTGAAGACTATTTAGGTCTGAAATTATTTCGGCGAAAGAACCGTTCTCTACTGTTGACCGAGGAAGGGCAGAGTTATTTTCTCGATATTAAGGACATTTTTGTTCAGCTTGCAGAGTCAACCGATCGTTTATTAGCCCGTAGCGCGATCGGTTCGCTTACGGTGAGTATGTCTCCAAGTTTTGCCATTCAGTGGTTGGTTCCTCGTTTGGCGAAATTTAGTGAGAAGAACCCGGAGATTGATGTGCGGATCAAAGCGGTCGATACCGAAGATAGCTCACTGACTGACGACGTCGATGTTGCCATTTATTATGGTCGAGGGAATTGGCCGGATGTTCGTGCGGATAAGCTGCGTAATGAAGTTTTGATCCCCGTCTGTTCTCCGATCCTATTGAATGGTAATAAGCCCTTAGAGAAGCCGAGTGATTTAAAGAATCACACCCTTCTTCATGATATGAGTCGCCAAGATTGGCAAGCATGGTTTAAACAATGTGGCATTAATGACATTAACGTCAATCAAGGGCCTATTTTTAGTCATTCATCCTTGGTGTTGCAGGCAGCTGCACACGGCCAAGGTATCGCTTTGGGTTACAGCGTTCTCGCTCGACCCGATATTATTGCCGGCCGACTTGTATGTCCTTTCCAAGAGGTGCTCGTCAGCAAGGATGCTTATTATCTCGTGTGTCAGCAAAACCAAGCTGAAGTGGGCAAAATTGTTGCGTTCCGAGAGTGGATGCTAGAGATGTTTGCCGAAGAGTCACGCAGTGAGTTGATGTTGAGCTAATTCGGCATCGGTCACAATTGGGTTGATTGTTTTTAAGGATGAGTTGTGTCTTTTGTTCCCAGTACTTTGTTGTCCCAATGCTTGATTGATGGCTGCGGTGATACGGTTGTGGTATTTGCCCACGGCGCAGGTGCAAATATGCACCACGAATTTATGACTACGATGGCCTCGGGGCTATCTAAAGCTGGCTTTCAAGTCGTACGATTTAACTTCCCCTATATGCAAGCCAATGCAAAGGATGGCAAGCGCAGGCCACCTGATAGAGCGCCCAAATTAGTCGCGCATTTTGATGCGCAGCTGCAAGCTTTGAAAGCTGAGTTGCAGCCAAAGCGAGTGGTGCTCATGGGAAAATCTATGGGCGGACGGATGGCGGCAATACTTGCAGCAGATACGACCGTAGATGCTGTCATTTGTCTTGGGTATCCATTTGCCCCTAAACCTGAAAGTGAACCGAGGATCGAGCCAATAGAGCAAAATCATGCACCGATGCTTATCGTTCAAGGTGATCGAGACAAATTTGGGACTCGTGACCAGATTCGTGCTTGGCCAATTCCATCTCGAGTGCAATTTGAGTGGCTTAACGATGGCGATCATAGTTTTAAACCGAGAAAGGTTTCTGGGGCAACATTGGCAGGTAATATGTCTCAGGCAATCTCTGCCTGTATTCAATTTATTGGAGAACTTGATGCGTAAAGGGTATTTACTACTGGCTTTGCTGAGTGGATTTTTCGCAGTGAGCTTGGGAGCATTCGGTTCCCATGGTTTAAAAAATATAGTGTCTTCAGAAATGGTCGCTATCTTCAACATTGCTGTTGAATATCAGTTTTATCATACGTTTGCGCTTATTGCGGTTGCGATTTCTGGTCATTGGCTGAAGTCTCGGGCACTGAATTGGTCGGCTTATTTCTTCATGATAGGTACTTGTCTGTTTTCCGGCTCCTTATATTTATATGTGCTGACTGGTCAGAAGTGGGTTGGTCCCATTACGCCAATGGGTGGGGGGTGTCTAATGCTGGGATGGTTGTTATTTGCGCTAGCGGTATGGCGAAGCAGAGTCCCTGAATAAAGCCTGTTGTCTGTTGAAGTTCTATACTTCTTTGCTAATTATAGGCTGCAGTTTAGTACAAATAGCGCGTATACTTGCGGCCAATGAATATTTGGCCTCAATAGGCTCTGCAACATAGTGCAACGATTCCCATGAAAAACTTATTCCTGTTCTGCCGCGCCGGTTACGAAAAAGACTGTGCTGCCGAAATTCAACAACGTGCCGCTGAACTTAATGTTGGTGGTTTTGTAAAGACCAATAACAATGATGCGTATGTTATTTTCGAGTGCTTCACTGATGGTGACGCAGACAAAATGGCGAAAGAGCTCTCTATTGACTCCTTAATATTTGCACGGCAAATGTTTGCAGCAACATCAGTGCTCAAAGGTTTGCCTGAGCAAGACCGTGTGACGCCAATTGTTGACGCTTTACAGGCGGTCACTAAGGGTGGGGAATTACGCGTTGAAACGCCGGATACCAATGAAGCCAAAGAACTTACAACATTTTGTCGTAAGTTTACCGTACCGCTGCGCCAAGGGTTGAAAAAATCTGGCATCTTGCTAGCGAAAGAAAACCCGAAACGCCCAATTGTTCACGTTTGCTTTGTTGCGTCTGGTACGGCCTATGTTGGGTATTCCAATAGTAATAATAGTTCTCCCTACCCAATGGGGATCCCACGTTTAAAAATGGTTGCTGAAGCGCCGAGTCGCTCGACGCTGAAATTAGATGAAGCGTTTATTCATTTTATCCCCAAAGAGGCCCATGAACAGCGTTTGCATAGTGGGATGAATGCTGTCGACCTTGGGGCTTGTCCAGGTGGGTGGACTTATCAACTCGTGCGCCGTGGTATGTTTGTTGCGGCGGTTGATAATGGCCCAATGAATGATGATTTAATGCAAACTGGTCAGGTGAAACACTATCGCGCTGATGGATTTCGGTTTGAACCGCCACGTAAAAATATCTATTGGTTAGTTTGCGATATGGTTGAAAAACCTTCTCGCGTGGCAGAATTAGTCGAAGCATGGGCAATTAATGGTTGGTTTAAAGAAGCAATTTTTAATTTGAAACTTCCGATGAAGAGCCGTTATAAAGAAGTGAGCCAGATTTTGTCGACTATGGCGGAAATTCTAAAGGATCATGATATTCATGATTTTCAGTTGAATTGTAAGCACCTCTATCATGATCGAGACGAGGTGACAGTGCACCTTTGGTTACACCCTAGCCGTGGTGCGTCCTATTAAACCATGTCGTTGCTGACCTAATTGTTGCTCTGCTGTACAAGACATGAAAAAGGCTCTATTGCGGATTCAATAGAGCCTTTTTATTGTTCTGCTGTAAGTGAAAGAGGGATGTCGTTAGCCTAAACGTTCAAGAACCGCTTGAGTGAAATCAGTGGTGCCATGTGAGCCGCCTAAGTCACGGGTGGTGCGGTCACCTTGTTCAATAACTTCCGATATTGCGGCTCTGATAGCTTCAGCCTTATCTGCCATGCCTAAGTATTCAAGCATTTGAATAGATGCAAGAACGACACTTGTTGGGTTGGCTAGATTTTTACCTGCGATATCTGGTGCACTGCCATGGACAGCCTCAAATATAGCTGCGTCTTGACCCACGTTTGCGCCAGGTGCCATGCCGAGCCCCCCAACCAAACCTGCACAAAGATCTGAGAGAATGTCGCCAAATAAGTTGGTTGTCACGATCACATCAAAGTTTTCGGGGTTCATGACCAGCTTCATGCATGTGGCATCCACAATCATTTCTTCCGTTTCAATATCAGGGTAGCGAGTCGCCACTTCTCTGGCGACCTTCAGAAACAATCCAGAAGTCGACTTCATGATATTTGCTTTGTGGACAATAGTGACTTTTTTACGGTTTTCTTTTCGGGCCAACTCGTAAGCAAAAGTGGTGATTTGATCTGCACCTTGTCGAGTAATAATACTGGTTGCTTCAGCTGTGGCGCCGTCATCGGATACTGTTTGTCCAAGTCCGGAGTACATACCTTCGGTATTTTCTCGAACAGTAATAATATCAATGTTATCGTATCTGGCTTGGGTTCCTTTAAACGATAAGACAGGACGGATATTGGCGTATAAGCTAAATTGTTTCCGTAATGAAACGTTAATGGATGTGAATCCTTCACCGACAGGTGTGGTGAGTGGACCTTTTAAAGTGATACGATTCTTTTCGATTAAGTCGAGCGTTTGCTGAGGAAGCAGTTCGCCGTGCTTTTCTAGGGCTGTTAAGCCAGCATCTGCGAATTCGTATTCAAAGTCGCAGCCTGCTTTATCGAGAATCTTAAGCGCTGAATCAATAATGCTGGGTCCAATCCCATCTCCTGGGATGACTGTAATTGTTCTTTTTGGCATGGAGAGTCCTTCCACGGTTGACCGTTACTGCACTGTTTAACCTAGCTTGGGACGCGGTAACATAAATTAGAAAACTCGGAATTTTGTCGACGACATTCTATATGTTTTTATAGCGTTTTTACAGGTTTTAGTGATTTTGCTCACATTAGTTGGGGCGGTTAAACTTGCAATAATGACTTGCTATCACCATGATTGGCGGCAGTTCATCATGTAGAATATCTTTAGTCTAACGCGTAAATATAACGATAATAATGAGGTCACTTTTGAAACCCTTTGGATTATTTCTATCAATGCTCGCAGGAGCAATCATTGCAGCGCCTAGTTATGGGGAAGCGCCGGCAAGTATGAGCGTTACCGATATCATGCAATTTGAGTCCGCGAAGAAACCTGTGCTTTCTGATTCTGGAAAAGTACTTGCTGTGACGGTAGCTCCAGATCGCGGTGATCCCCGAGGCTTGGTTCGTCTCGTTGGCTCGGAAAAGCAGTTTGACCTCGCTCAAGCTCAAAAACCTGTAATTAGCCCAATGGGGCGTTATGTTGCTTTTGACAGGGTTCCGACTTTGCTTGAGAAAGAAACTGCGAGCAAGAACGACAAAAAGAAACTGAAGAATGGCCTTGTTGTTCTCGATACACAAACGGGTGAACAATTGCAGTATGAGCGCGTGAAGTCGTATCAGTTTACAGAGAAAGATAGTCACCTAGTTGTCTGGTTTGAGGCGGAAAGCAAAGAAGCTGAGGCAAAAGAGAGCGATGTAAAATCGTCAGAAAACCTTGTAGAGATCACAAGCTCTCAAATGAAAAGCCGAGCGAAGCTGGCGAGCGCAGAGTATGCAAGTCATAGGGCGAGCGAAATTAATTCAGCGGATAGCAAAAAGCCAACAGTCGATGATTTTGACAAAGGGACCGCTCTCAGCCTTATCGAGCTCGCAACAGGCAAAGAAACAGCATTTCAACACGTTACTGAGTATGCGCTGAGTGGAGGCAACACCCATCTTGCGATTGCCATCAATGATATTGAAAATAGTCGGCATGAGCTGCGATTGATTCTTCTCGCAGATGCCAGTACTGATGCGATGTTTCTTTTTCGGGATCAGCAGTTTGGCAAGATTGCTTTATCAAAAAGTGGCCAGTGGCTCGCGTACACCCACGGAAAAGCTGCAGAACAACCCTATGGTCGAGAATACCAGTTGGTGCTGCATGATTTAAAGAAAGACAAAAGCCAATATGCACCCGTCGATGAGCGCTGGCATTACAACCGTTATAGTGAGCTAAGGTTCTCCAAAGATAGCCAGCGGCTTTTTTTCGGGCGTGTGCCGAGTGTACAGCAGCAAACAAAATTGCCTAAAATTGAGCAAGCGATGGACTTGTATGATTTAGATAAAATTGCTGCCCAAAGAAATTTAAGAGTATGGCATGGGAATGACCCTCGTATTAAGCCAAACGAAATCAAAGAGTATGAGAAACAGCAAAAACATACATATCTGGCTGTTTGGCATTTAGCGTCAAATGCGTTAGTCCAGCTTGCTGATGAGCTTGTGCCAGATGTTCAATTTAATGAAAACAAGCGCTTGATGTTAGCCAGCTCAGACTTGCCTTATCAAAAAATGATTACTTGGGCCGGTTTTTACCGAGACTACTATTTGGTCGACTTAAAGACTGGTGTGAAAACGCAAGTGCTTTATCAGCAACCCAGTCGTTCAGTGCCGCAGTTATCGCCGCAGCAAAAATATTTGGTCTATTTTCAGCAGGGTCAAGTTTACCTTTACGATGTGGCAACACAAGATCGGCGAGTTCTCAGTTCTGGTGCAGGTGTGAGCTTTGCTAATGAAGATCATGATTACCCTTCCGCTGCGCCGGGTTATGGCTTTGGACCTTGGTTAGCTGAGGATAAAGGGGTATTTGCCTACGATAAATATGATGTATGGCAATTTTCAACACACGCCAATGCGCCAGCGCAAATGCTGACGAGCGGAGCGGGACGTCAACAAGGTATTCAATATCGTGTTACCGGGTTAATCGAGGACGATTCACCGCAAGTCTTTAAAGCGGGCGAGCCCGTTTTGCTTCATGGCTATAACACCAAAACTAAAGGCGATGGTTTCTATCAGGCTAAGGTAGGTAAGTCAGGGGTCAAACCTTTGATGCAAGGTAGTTACAAGCTTAAATTACTTGCTCGCGCCAAAAAATCAAACACCATTTTGTACTCCAAAGAAGCCTATGACCAATACCCAGATCTGTACACGGCAGGCGTAAATACACCTCAAAATGCGAGCCAGCAAACTGATTTGGATCAGCAAAAAGACAAGTTGGGTTGGGGCAAGGCGGAATTAGTTTCTTGGACCAACGGTGATGGCAAAGCACTTGATGGAGTTTTGATTAAGCCCAGTAACTATGTGGCGGGTCAGCGTTATCCAGTGCTTGTCTATTTTTATCGATTTATGAGTGACAGGCTGCACTCGTTTCCACAAATGAAGGTCAATCATCGACCTAATTTTGCTTGGTATGCTGACAATGGCTACGCGATTTTCTTACCGGATATTCGTTTTGAAGTTGGTTACCCAGGGCCAAGCGCCGTACAAGCTTTGACTTCAGGTGTGCAACACATTATTGATATGGGCGTTGCGAAGGCCAATGCTATAGGTATACAAGGCCACTCTTGGGGCGGTTATCAAACCGCTTTTGCTGTGACACAGACGCATATGTTTAAAGCTGCCGTCACTGGGGCGCCGGTTTCAAATATGACCAGTGCATATAGTGGAATTCGTCATGGTACTGGTCTTGCGAGGCAATTCCAATATGAAACCGGTCAAAGCCGAATTGGTGAGTCTTTGATGAAAGCACCACATAAATACATTGAAAACTCGCCAGTATTCTATGCTGAGCGAATTAAAACGCCAATGATGATTATGTTTGGAGATAGAGATGATGCAGTGCCTTGGGAGCAAGGTGTTGAGTTGTATTTGGCAATGCGTCGTGCCGGTAAGGATGTGGTCTTTTTGCAATATGAAGATGAACCGCATCATTTGAAAAAGTATCCCAATAAGCTCGATTATACGGTGCGAATGCAGGAGTATTTTGGCCACTATTTGAAGGGGGAGCCTGCTCCGGCTTGGTTATTGAAAGGGGAAGCTTATCAAGAGCTAAAACAAAACTAGATAACCGTGACGTTCAAATAAAAAGGCCAGCATTTGCTGGCCTTTTTATTCTAAAATTGTAAATCGCTTATACGCTTATTGAATAAATTTAGCGGATAAATATTGCTGGTAAGTATCTTCACCCCAGGCAATGAGCTGATTATTTTTGAATAGCAGTGGCGTGCATTCATCTTTAGTTGTTTTACCATCTGATTTACTACGGTGAGTACGATAAAAAAGTACGTTCAAATTCGCGTTTTCACTGGTTTTTGCTTCGCTAAAGTCGGCAGTTCCTAACAGGGTTCGAACTTGCTCTAAGCTTTGGCCTAAGCTAATTTCAGATAGTTTTCCTTGGTTATAAGCCTGCCTATCGTCCCAATCCATTTGTTCCGGCGTCGGTTCGTAAACAAACATAATAACGGCAACGAATACAAGGTAAGACACAAAAATGCCACCGATGACCATTGGGGCTTTTGATTTCATGGTTTCGTTATTCTCTGAATGATTCATTTCACTCAGCATAGCGTGTTTTATTTGGTGGTGAAACCCAAACAAAGTAACACAATATTATGCTTTAGTTGGTAAGCGAAATTGACTTAGATGAAGTCGCAGTGGTAACTGGGTTTGGAGTTGTACGAGTTTGTAGCTCAAGCGCGCCATATCACGACCTTCTTCAAGCTTTTTCGCTTGTTTTGCACCTAGAGTGTGTAATGACTTATATAGCGCGGAGAGTGAGCTAAAGGTTTTTAAAAGCTGCGCAGCAGATTTTGGACCAATGCCATTGATGCCTGGTATTTTATTGCCGCTATCACCGGCAAGTGCGAGATAATCAATAAACTGGCTACGGTGAACGCTAAGTTTGTTTTCTTGTTCTTCGATTGTGATCGGACATTGATTGAAGTAGTCCCAGCGACTGATGCTAGGATGTAGAAGCTGCGTGAAGCCCTTATCCGTTGAAACGATAACAGCTTCGCCAGCGGTGTTGGCCAATTTGGTCGCCAAAGTCGCAATCACATCGTCCGCTTCCGCCTCTGCTTCAATTGATTTTAAATGATGCTCATCTAAGAGTGCTTTGATTTGGGGTAACGCAGTGCTCAGAGCTTGCGGCATAGGTTTACGCCCCTTTTTGTAATCTTCATACAGCTTCTTACGCCAAGAGACTGCATCGCCATCCCAGACAATGGCTGCGTGGGTCGGTTGATGGAATTTCAATAACTTCTGGCAAGCCGATAATACTCGCGTGTCGAGCCCTGTTGTATCTTGTTCATTGGGCTGTGCGGCATGCATACGCCGCACGATGTTGAGCCCATCAATGATTAGGAATTTATTCATTTAATCCGATAACATGGCACATAGGCCGATCCTGGTAGCTTCATTCTTTGTTGTTTAACAAAGGCATCAAGCAAGGTATCCATCATTTGCATCAATTTAGGGTCACCTGTTAATTCAAATGGTCCTTTGTTCTCAATGAGTTTGATGGTTTCCGCTTTTACATTCCCCGCAACTATACCAGAAAAAGCACGACGCAAGTTTGCTGCAAGTAACGCTTTATTATTTTGGAATCTAAGGTCTAGCTGGCTCATCATTTCATGGCTTGGATCGAATGGTAGCTGAAATTCAGGTTCAATTTTTAGTTGCCATTGGTATTGATAAGCATCACCCGTTTTGCGGCGGTAGGTCTTCACTTCCGTGATACCGTGGCGCATTGTCCTTGCGACTTGCTCTGGGTCATTGATAATGATTTGATACTTGCCCTGCGCTTCTTCGCCGAGAGTTGCAGCAATAAACTCATCGATTTTGTAAAAATAGTCAGCGCTTTCTTTTGGCCCGGTTAAGATGAGTGGAAAAGGAATATTTTTATTCTTTTCATGCAGAAGTATGCCCAAAATAAATAGCAACTCTTCGGCTGTACCAGCACCACCTGGGAAAATCACAATCCCATGACCCATCCTCACGAAAGCCTCAAGACGCTTTTCAATATCCGGCATGATGACCAGTTCATTAACAATTTGGTTCGGTGGCTCTGCGGCGATGATACTTGGCTCAGTTAAACCGATGTAGCGCGCATTACTGATGCGCTGCTTAGCATGGCCTATGGTGGCCCCCTTCATTGGTCCTGCCATCGCTCCAGGGCCACAGCCTGTGCAGATATCCAAGTTGCGCAATCCAAGTTGATAGCCAACATCTTTGGTGTATTGGTATTCAATGGCATTAATACTATGGCCGCCCCAGCAGACAACTATATTGGGATCGAGCAAAGGTAAAGCTTGAGCATTTCTTAAAATGTCGAATACGACATTGGTGATGTGATTTGAGTTGGTTAAATTAATATGTTTAATGCTTTCGTATTTATCACTCACATAAATAATATCGCGTAGTACTGCAAATAGATGTTCCTGAATACCTGCAATAATTTCGCCGTCTACAAAGGCTTTTTCAGGGGGATTTTGGAGCTCAATTTTAACGCCGCGCTCTCGCTGTAATATTCGAATATTAAAGTTGCTGAATTGCTCAAATAGGGCCTTGGAGTCATCGCTATGCAGCCCTGAGGCCAGAACCGCTAATGAGCAATTTCTGTAGAGCTGAAAGATTTCACTTTTGGAACTTTGTTTAAGTCGATCAACTTCAAGTTGTGAAAGTTGAACCATACTGCCGCGTGGGGCAATTTTAACGATCATAGACACTCCTATAAGTTGAAACGAGAGTCTGGCTTTTGAATTGACGATGACTGACGTGGAAGGGAAGTCAGTTCACGATATAGAAGGGCCATCGATGGGTGAGTTAATTGAAATTGGTGCGGTGGCCCCGCTAGTGTGATTAATGATTCGAATTCACGGTACTACGTGTCAGTCTCGAATTAAGCATCAATGATGACTCTGTCTCTACTTTGATGTTTCGCTCTGTACAACGCTGCGTCTGCTCTTTCAAATGTTTCTTGAATGAGTTCACTATCTAGAATTTGCGCAGCACCTATAGATACTGTAACTGTAATTCTCTGATTTTTAAACATAAAGGGAATGCTTTTTACTTTCTCTCTTACTCTGTTTAAAAGTTGTGCTGTATCGGCAGCATTGACATCTGGGATTAACATTACAAATTCTTCACCGCCATAACGGGCGATAAATTCAGAATCCCGCAATGAATTTTTTAAAGCCATAGCAATGACTTGCAGGGCTTTATCTCCGGTCGTGTGACCAAAGTTATCATTGATTGATTTAAAATGATCGATGTCAGCGACGGCAACCCAAAGTGGCTGCTTGTGCCGTTGATAATTCCTAAACTCTTGCTCCATTCTTTCTTCTAAAGCGGTTCGGTTTGGCAATTGTGTAAGGTTGTCGAGTAAATTAATTTTTTGTTGCTCAAACAATTTTTCTTTATAGCTGGTTGCTTCGTTACTGAGTTCATTTAGCTCTTTTTGCATTTGTCCCATGGATTTACGCAAAATGGCTTGCTCTCTTTGCTCCAGGGCTTCTTTACGGGCAAGCACCGCCCGAATGGATGCCAAGTGCTCAGTCACTTGCATTTTTAAACTATGAATATCGTGGGTATCCACAATGACTTCACCGACCGTATCAACACGGGTGTTAATTTCATTGTTTAGCTGTGTTTTGAGCTGATGACTTCTTTGGGTTTGATTAAATGAGTCACTCACGACTTCGCGGACCGCACTCAACGCATCATTGAGTGCAAATAAGAACTCTTGCGAAGCACTTTTTTCGCGTGCGATATTATCTAACATGAGGCTCAAAATGTTTTGATAAGCTTCAAGCAAGCCGTCGAGACTGAGTCCTTCCGTAAGTAAAGATTTGATCGCTAGGACTTGTTCTCGCTGATCTTTACGAAATTCAATTTCTGAAATCATTTGCGCCAGTTCATGAGCCATCTGTGTGTGCTTGGGTAAAACTTTTAGCTTTGACTCCGGCCCTATTTTGTTCTGTAAGACGGTTTCATAGAAGCCAATTAACTGTTCAACTTTAGGGATGAACTCCCAGACGGTATGAAAAGGCTTGTTCAGCTCTTTTTTGAAATATGCGATCTCTTTTTTCTGTTTTTCGGGCGCAGAATCTACACGCTGAATTTGGCGAACCAGTTTAGTTAAACTGTTTCGGTTATCTTCAAGTTGCGTTGATACATGATTATATTGGCTTTTCAGGAGCCGTTCTAACTCAATGAGATCGAGCATCGCATCGTCGATGCGTTCAAAGGTGTTAAGATTGTGACGTAACTTTGCCAGTTTATTGTCTAACTCTAGGTTTTGACCTTTACAAGCTAAGCTTAAATTTCCGATAAATTGCAATAAAGTTTGAAGTTTTGCATTGCGATCTTCATCAAGTTCAGCCAACGCCGTCCGCGCAGTTTGGAGCTTCTGCTTTAGTAGACTGATTTGTGAAACCGCCGCGCTTGTATCCTTCATGATGGATGCTTTCCTACTAAACTTTATTGATTGATTAGCCATCACGACAGGCTGTGTTCTGACTTAAAATATATGCCACAGCTAATGGTATCTCAAACTTATTGATGTGCAAATGTTCTTATATAACACTCGGTAGCAATTGCACAAGAATTACGCGTCATCTGAAATCGACGTCCGCTCTCTTTTCACGGATAACCGTGAGTTGCTATTAGGTTTTTCACACTGATAGCGGGCTGTCTCTATCTTTATCGGCAGAGTACTGAAATGATTTAATTTATTTCGAAATTGTGTTTTATTTTTTTATGGTTTTTTTGCCAAACAATCGAGGTTTTATTGCCATTGGTGTCGACTCGAATCAGGCCTCGGATAATCGCTTGCTCAAGGTGAATATAGAGTGGGCGAGAGAAAACTGCAGATGGCGCAAAATCGAGCGTCCGAAATGAAACATAATAACTTTGAGTTTTATCGGCTTTGTTCTGATGAAGGCTACTTGCACCAGCAAGGGCAAGTTGCAACGCTTCTAAATGCAACTCGGGCTCTACTTTGATATCTAGGTTGGTAAAAATAGGAAGCTTCAATAAGCCTAAAGCTACAGGTGTTTGGACTTGTTGAGCAATCAAAACCGCTTGCAGTTTTTCAAGCAGCTTTTCTGTTGGTGATTCGCCATATAAGTTGAGTGCAAATAATCCTGGACGAATGACAAAGCACTTGGCGCTTAATTCTGACTCAATGCTTTGTGCAATATGGCTATTTTTCTCATTACTTGCACTTTGGCCTTCGCAAATATCCAAGTCGAGCAAACTTTCTAGTTGGAAGAGAGCTGTTGCGCTAATACCCTGAGGGTTGTCGAGCGCTGTTAAAAAGGCCAAATAACCCGGATGGCCCGTGCCAGGCTCTAATTGCTGGGTCGCTTTACTCTTATCTAAGTTTTGGCTGGCTTCCCTCGCTCTTTGGTA
The DNA here is from genome assembly GCF_014647855.1 of Shewanella gelidii. GTDB lineage: Bacteria > Pseudomonadota > Gammaproteobacteria > Enterobacterales > Shewanellaceae > Shewanella > Shewanella gelidii. Next base: position 225,160 of record NZ_BMPZ01000002.1, read on the forward strand.
AAGCTGGAATGTGACCATCGCTAAAATAATGCCAATAATTAAGAGAATGGCAACGGCTGCACTTTTTAGATCTTGCTGCTCTTTTGCTTTATTTAATTTTCCTTTCATCACGTTTAAGTCGAGCTTTAGTTTTTGCTCGGCCAAAATCGAGGGGGAATAGTTACTGGGCGCTTGCGGTTGTTTACCTTGTTGCGAAAGAATCGTGACAATTTGAGTCAAGGGTTCAATCGCATTCTGATGTTCCTGCAGCGCGGTATATGCATCGGCCTTAAACTGTAATGCTTGTACTTGTTCTTCGGCTAGCGACTTTTCTAAGGCAATATCAAGAGCAAGTTGTGCGTGCTGTTTTACCAAATCCCAATTTTGCTCTAGCTTTGCGACTTCAGCGATTAAAAGTTCATTACTGACCAAATAGTGTTTGACGTTACGTTCTTTAAAGATTTTGTTTGCTTTTAATAAGTATTGTAGCGCTGTTGGTATATCGCCAATTTTAGAGTGAGATTCGCCAAGGTTGTGAAAGTTGAGCCCTTGCGCGATAACATTGCCAAGCTTGGCGTCAATTTGTTGTGCATTCAGGTAATAGTCGATGGCTTGCCGCCATAGTCCTTGCTCAGCATGCACCATTGCCAAAACCGTCATTGACTTGGACACATAAGTTTCACTTTCTAAGGTACGAAAACTATCTGCCGCCATTTGTCCGTATTCCATGGCTTCTGGCCACTGAGCAAGATCGCGGTAGACCTGTGCGAGTCGCAATTGTAAATGTGCTTTTTGTTTTGGGTATTGGGTTAAACTTGCCAAGCGAAAGGCTTCACTGAAATGCTGTAACGCTAACGCAAGTTGACCGGTTTTGTTGTAATACTTGCCGAGCTCAGCTTCTGCTGCAGTGATAAGGTAATTGTCGCGAAGTTGGTATGCATAGTCACGATAGGTGGTGAAATGCTTCAGCGCTGGAGCTCGTTGCCGAGTGAGCATGTATAACATACCTAAATGACGGTGAATGGTATGCTTCAGTATCAGTGCTTTGAGTTCATGCTCAGCCTGGATCTGGCCCAGAGCTTGATTGTAATGGGAGATCGCCTTTTCGTAGTTGTTTTCTATTTTGCCAACATACCGGCCATTAAGCATCGCGACTGTTGCCAAATCATAGGTGTTGTTTGCAATGATATTTAGTTGTTGAATCAAATCTTTTGTATTGGCTGTCTTATATTTTCTTCTGACCAGATGATTCATACTTAGGCGTGCTAGAACAAAGAGCTTATGTTGCAATACATCAGGTGCATAGCTTAGCTCATTCGCAATCGTATTAAATTGTTCATGATTTTCAAATGCAATTGGAAAGGAAATGGAGTGGATCATACGGTCGTAAAACGCCACTGGAGACTCTTGAATCGCCACTTCTTCAGCAATTTGATCTTCAGGATTCGCTATGGCATTGGTCATGAAAAAGAGTAATGCCAACAGTGAAATATTAATGTACCTGAACATTTATTCGTCCTTGGATTATAAAGCGACCAATCACTGATATTATTCTGAGCGCAAATCAACTTCGCACGATTGTATCGTTGTTAATATACATGACGCCATCAAATAATAGCAGATATGACAAGGTGTTAAATAACGTTCTCGTTTTGTTTGGTGGACGGGAGTCACAATCGGCTAAGTTATTTGTGATATTACGTGAATAGCTTGGAAGTCTAGTGCTTATCCGGGGGTTTCTAAGAGTAATCGTTTTGTCTTTTTGGCAGTGAGGCGATTGCGTGCCAAGGTACGTTTTAACGACGAAAATGATAGTTTTTAAAGAAGCGGTTTACTCGAGATAGCAAACCGCTTTTATTTTTGACTGCGAATTAGTCGTTGCTCTCAATATCACCAAATACACATACGAGTCCATTGATTAAGGCGATTAACTCGCTACACATCAATGCAAAGTCAGCATCAAGGCGAGCTAAAGGATCCTCGTTACCCACTTCATCGTTAGTTGCTCTAAACTCCTCGGCAAATTTGAGTCTTTTCACCGTCGCATCGGATTGCAAAAGGAGTGCGATGGTTTGTCCAAATTGTGCAGCCAGTTTATGAACCTGTTTTCCGGTTTCGAGGTGAGCCAGTACTTCTTGCTCGGTCAGATCTTGCTGCTTGAATTTAACGATACCGCCTTCATCTGAATCTGCCTTTAGCTCGGCTTCATCTTGCATGTCAAACGGTTGAGTTGCCGCACCAGCGATCAACCATTGTGTTAATGTTGTTTCGATGGGGGTTTGATAGCTCAATGGAATAACAGGAAGGCTGCCAAGCGCTTTACGCAGTAGGGCAAGTAACTCTTCCGATTTTGCCGCACTGGTACTGTCGACCAAAATCATATCAATTTCAGGGATGATGAGCGCTCGAATTTGACTGCGACGTGAAAATGCGCGAGGCAAAAGTGTCGTAGTAATTTCATCTTTAATACTATCTTTTTCTTTTTTGGTGAGTTTGCGATTCTCTTCATCTTCAATTTGCTGAACTTTATCTTCCATTGCTTCTTTGATGACTTGTGCCGGCAGAATTTTCTCTTCTTTGGTGGCACAAATTAGATGGCGATTATCAGCACTATGCACTAAAGACAGGCCAATTTTTCCAAGTGCATTGGAAAAACCAAACTTACTAATATCTTGGCTTGAGCAAGGCGAGAATTGAAACGCTTCGAGTGCAGCTTCAAGGGATTCGGTATCCACAGAGAAAGGTTTGTTGAAACGGTAAATCGTAAGGTTCTTAAACCACATGTTGGCTGCCCTTCAAAATTAAAAACGGCAGTTTACGGTATCCAAGGGCGAAGGTAAACCGCCTGCATTTGAAATCAATGAGTACAATTCATGAAACTGTAACATAGGTTTTTTGCAGGCTGTAATCTTTGATTTAAAAGGTTTTTTGTGTCCAAAAAACGCTTATTCTTCGCGGTAGTGATTGGTTTATGAATGAGTGAAATAATTCTGCAATATTTCCCATGCAAACTTCGCATCGTTCCGAACCAACAACTAAGACGAACAATACGTCGAAAGGATTAAATGATGAATGTTTTTTGCAAGTCTCTACTAGCTTCTGCATTAGCTACAGTTACTCTATCTTCTGCTTATGCTGCTGATCCTATTACAGTTTACGGCAAGCTTAATGTAACAGCACAGTCGAATGATGTCGCTGGTGAGTCAGAAACAACAATTCAAAGCAATGCTTCTCGCCTTGGTGTGAAAGGTGCATTTGACCTCGGTAATGATTTAGAAGCTTTTTACAAAATCGAATATGAAGTTGACACAAGCGATGATGCGAAAGAAAACTTCAAAGCTCGTAGCCAGTATGTTGGTTTAAAAGGTAACTTCGGTGCGGCTTCTGTTGGTCGTCAAGATACAGTGTTGAAGCTGTCTCAAGGTAAAGTTGACCAGTTTGGTGATTTAGCGGGTGACTTAAAAAGCTTATTTAAAGGTGATAACCGCCTTGAGCAAACTTTCACTTACGTGACACCTTCAATGAGTGGCGTGAAGCTTGGTGTAACTTACGCAGCTGAAGCAAATGCAAAGCAATCTGGCGATGCTGGTTATAGTATTGCTGCGATGTACGGCGATAAGAAGCTAAAGAAAACGAGCATTTATGCCGCTGTAGCGATGGATTCTGAAGTTGCTGGTTATGACATTGTTCGTGCAACGGTTCAAGGTAAAGTTGCTGGTGTAAAACTAGGCGGCATGTACCAAACTCAAGAAAAAGTTTCTGGTGGCGACAGCATTAACGGTTTCCTAGTGAGTGCAGCATATAAAATTGACGCTGTCGTTCTTAAAGGCCAATTCCAAGATATGGAAGATAAAGGTGACTCATGGTCAGTTGGTGCTGATTACAAGCTAGGCAAGCCAACGAAATTATTTGCATTCTATACCAGCCGTTCTGAAGAAGGCGCGCAAGACGATGATAAGTTCGTTGGCGTTGGTATCGAACACAAATTCTAAATGACCCGATAGCCATTTAGAATTGAAATAATAAAGGAGGCGTTTTGCCTCCTTTTTCGTACCATTTTGTTGGTAAATTTATTTTCTTGAACGCATCAGTTGATAGCTTGGGTTATCATGATCATAATTCTGTAATAAAAATGTCCAATAATGGTAGTGTTGAATTCATTAACAAGTAACCGCATATGACCGCACGGATAATGATTGTCGAAGATGAGTTAGCAATCCGAGAGATGTTAACTTTTGTACTTGAACAGCACGGGTTTTCAACTTGTGCAGCTGAAGATTTTGACTCAGCGTTGACGCTGCTCAATGAACCGTATCCAGACCTCGTTTTGCTTGACTGGATGTTCCCTGGAGGGAGTGGGATTCAGCTTGCGAAAAGAATGAAACAAGATGAATTTACCCGCCAAATTCCAATCATTATGCTCACAGCACGTGGTGAGGAAGAGGATAAAGTCAAAGGGCTTGAAGTTGGCGCCGATGATTATATGACCAAACCTTTTTCACCCAAAGAGTTAGTTGCTCGAATTAAGGCGGTTATTCGTCGAAGTGCGCCGACACGATTGGAAGAAACAATTGATGTACAAGGGTTAATGTTAGATCCCGTTAGCCATCGAGTCAGTGTGGGTGAGAGTGTTCTTGAAATGGGGCCAACAGAGTTTCGCTTGCTACATTTCTTTATGACACATCCTGAGCGTGTTTACAGTCGCGAACAGTTACTTGATAATGTTTGGGGCACCAATGTTTATGTTGAGGATCGTACTGTGGATGTACATATTCGTCGTTTAAGAAAGGCGGTTGAAGCTACAGGTCATGATCGGCATATTCAAACCGTGCGCGGCGCCGGTTATCGCTTCTCGACACGAGTATAGGTGCTGTTCATCAGCCGCATTCGGTGGCTGATGTTTTTCACACCTTTTTGGATACAAAATGTTTGACTCATATTCTGCGTATAGGCTTTACACGCGACTGTTCCTATATTTGCTCTGTTGTCTAGGGGTTGGCTTTTTAGTCGACGAAGTTGCTTGGACATTATTTTTCGGCTGTATTTTCTTAATTCTTTGGCACTACAGGCAGCTTGCAAGGTTGAATTTTTGGCTGTGGCGAGATAAACGCCTGACGCCACCACAAGGGCAGGGGAGCTGGGAAGGTATTTTTAACGGGATTTATCGCCTGCAAGGTAAAAACCGTAAAAAAGTCGGCCAGCTTGCCCGTCTCTTAGGTCGCTTTCGACAAGGGGCTGAAGCTTTACCTGACGCGGCCGTGGTTCTAGATTCGGAATACAATATTGTCTGGTGTAATCGCCTCGCTCAATTACTTCTTGGTTTAGTTTGGCCGCAGGATAATGGTCAACGTATCGATAACCTGATCCGCCACCCTGATTTTTCTGCGTACCTAAAAGGTGCTGACTATCAAGAGCCTTTAGAGTTAGTTTCGCCGGTATCTGAACTGCACGTATTAGAAATTCGGCTGATGCCCTATGGCGATCGGCAGACCTTGCTCATCGCTCGAGATGTGACGCGAATTCAACAATTGGAAGGGATGCGCAAAGAGTTTGTCGCGAATGTATCCCATGAGCTTAAAACTCCTTTAACTGTGTTGCAGGGTTATCTTGAAATGATGATGAGCATGGAAGAGAAAGATTCTCCCAATGCCAAGCCTCTTTCCCTAATGCAGCAACAGACGTCTCGAATGCAGTCTATGGTTGAGCAATTGCTCGCATTATCGAGGATTGAGGATGCAAGCAATGTAGATCTAGAGAATCAGATCAATATGCGTAACTTGATGGATGTGCTCAAAGAAGAAGCCAAAGCCCTCGCCCTTGATAGGTATCAAGTGTATTTTAGCTGCGAACCGGGTTTGAACGCACATGGCAATGAAATTCAATTGCGTAGTGCGTGTTCAAACTTAATTTCAAATGCAATTCGATATACGGAAGAAGGTGGTACGATTTCAATATCCTGGCGCAGTACGCCGTCAGGTGGTGGTCAATTTAGTGTGAAAGATACAGGTGAAGGAATTGAGCCGCAGCACATTGCACGTTTAACCGAGCGTTTTTATCGAGTCGATAGTGCACGCTCTCGGCAGACTGGCGGCAGTGGCTTAGGTTTGGCAATTGTGAAACATGCGCTTGGTCATCACCATAGTGAACTAAATGTGACCAGTGAGGCGGGAGTCGGCAGTACCTTTAGTTTTATTATTCCGGTGCATTTAATTGACAAGCAAGAAATTGTAGTTGAAGAGTCGCAACTACCCATTATTTGATGGATTGTTGATTTGCCAACACGAAAAGCCAAGCATTAAGCTTGGCTTTTTCATTTTTATTGTGTTTTGTCATCTAGCTGTCATATCGAAGTCATAGAGTTGTCATCATTGCAATTGATACTGGTTGCGTCTTAAGAAAACAAGTTCGCTTAATACTGGAGCAAAAAATGAAATTGAAACAGCTCGTCGGCGCGGTAACTCTATCAGCCGCTGGTGTATTTTCTGCAGCATCTATGGCAGCAATTGATCAGTCACTACCGACATACGAGAAAACAAGTGGCGTTTCTGGAAACCTTTCTTCTGTAGGTTCAGATACGCTTGCTAACATGATGACGCTTTGGGCTGAAGAATTTAAGCACATGTATCCAAACGTTAACATTCAAATTCAGGCGGCAGGTTCTTCAACTGCACCACCAGCATTGACTGAAGGTACTTCACAATTTGGCCCAATGAGCCGTAAGATGAAGCCTAACGAAGTTGAAGCTTTTGAAAAGCATTATGGTTATCAGCCAACCGCAATTCGCGTGGCAATTGATGCATTAGCTGTATTTGTTCATAAAGACAATCCAATCGAAGGTCTAAGCATTGAACAAGTTGACGGTATCTTCTCTTCTACGCATAAGTGTGGTGGTGATGAAGTTCAACGTTGGGGTGATGTTGGTCTCGGTGGTAACTGGTCAGCTAAAGACGTACAACTTTATGGTCGTAACTCTGTATCTGGAACATATGGTTACTTCAAAAAGAAAGCACTTTGTAAAGGTGACTTCAAAGCGAACGTGAATGAGCAACCTGGTTCTGCATCTGTAGTTCAGTCAGTATCACAGTCTTTAAATGCCATTGGTTATTCAGGCATTGGTTATAAGACTGCTGGCGTGAAAGCCGTAGCGATTGCTAAGAAAGGTAAAAAGTACATTGCTGCAACGAATGACAACGCGGCAAACGGTACTTACCCACTTTCTCGTTACCTATATGTATACGTCAACAAGCACCCAAATAAAGACCTAGCACCAATGGACCGCGAGTTCTTACGCTATGTTCTTTCTAAGCAAGGTCAGCAAATCGTTGAAAAAGACGGTTATGTTTCACTACCTCGTAGTGTTGTTGCCAAAGACTTAGGTAAAGCTGGTATCCGCCTTTAAGTCTCAAGTTTAAACTTGATTGAAAAGCCTCCTTATTGGAGGCTTTTTTGTTTCTATCTCTGTCTCCCCTTCAGGCCCCAAGAGCATAAATTAGTACTTGCTTTCGTCCATCTGCTGCTCTGCAGCAAAATTGAGACAAAAAAAAGACCACCAAAAGGTGGTCATAGCAATTACATTCGTAATTCTTAATCCGAGAATAAATTTGCTGTTTTGCGCTAGCGATACTGCAAATTCAAACCCGCAAAGGGATATGATGATGAACAACAATAAATGCGTTACGTATATATAGAGTCGCAATTTCTCAGAAAGTTCATCTTCTTTTGAAAATAGTTTAAATTTTTTATTTGGCGGTTATATTTCCCTGAATTTATCGTGTTTCTTACGACATAAATTTTGGTCATCAAGATTGAGTGAACAAAGATGTTTAGTGTTACTTTGCGATGGTTAACGAGGCCAAATCGGAACAGCATCAGTTGATCATTTCTATCCGTGTGATTTAGAGGCAAAAAAAAGCCACCTGAGAGGTGGCTATGCGAATTACAAAGAGAATTCTTATAAATCGAATGATTTCGTCGTCGAATGCGCTAGCTAAACAGTGACGAGTCATTCCTAAGGGATATGATGATGAACAACAATAAATGCGTTACATGTATATAGAGTCACCTTTTTGGGAAAGGTTCAAAAAAAACTCGAAAAGTTTTAAAAAGATAAAATAATTTTTTCAGCAGTCTAAAACTGCGGTGTATATCGACGCTGTTTTGCGCAGATCATATGGTGCTTTGATTCCCTTTCATGGCACTGAAAATCTTGCTAGAGCCACATCGAACCTGAGTTTTATCGGCGACGAGTCCCATTAAAAAAAGGCAACCTAATGAGGCTGCCTTCGGATCTAATTTAGATCAAGGGGACGCGCTAGCTGTCCCAAGGAGAATGATGAACATGAAAAATGCTTTCGCTGTTCACTTTGTTTGAGTACGACCATACGGTAAAGTTCAAAAAACAACCAAAAATTATGATGTATTTTTTAATAATTAATTTTGTCTTTATAAATTAGCTGGTTGGAAGGCAGTTTTTTATTTGCTCTACCATTTCATTTGGCTTTGTTTTAGGGGCAAATCGTTGAACTTTGCTGCCGTCTGCACTGATCAGGAACTTGGTGAAATTCCATTTGACCGCTTTCGAGCCCAAGAGTCCAGGCGCTGCAGATTTTAAGTGTTGATAGAGTGGTGTTGCTTTGTCGCCATTAACATCGATCTTCGCGAAGAGTGGAAATGTGACCCCAAAATTAAGTTCGCAAAAAGATGCGATAGCAGCCTCATCACCTTTCTCTTGTGCGCCAAATTGGTTACATGGAAAGCCTAAGATCTCTAATCCTTGTGCTTTATAGGTTTGATATAGCTCTTCCAGTTCTTTGTATTGGGGGGTGAAGCCACAAGCGCTTGCAGTATTCACAATCAACAGTGTTTTACCGCGATAGTCAGCTAAAGGTACTTCTTTGCCTGAAATGTCTGTGACAGTTAAGTCGTAAATTGATGAGGTCATAGGATGCTCCTTGCTAGATTTGCAGGCAGTATATCGACAATAAATATTGCGCGCAATATAATTTTTGGCAATGTAAATTCGTCGTAACTTTAATAGCGATGGAAACGGCGTGTAACATGTAGATTTTTATCTTGAGTGGTTACATACGTTTTCAAAAAGAAAAAAGGTCAATTATTTGCATAATTGACCGAAAAACTAGTTGCTACACATCAGTGATTTAATGATCTGCTTTTCTATGAAATTTTGCGACAAACATGCCATCTGTATTTGCTTCAAATGGCCAGATCGTCAATGTATCTGATTGAATTTGAGTAAATGGGTGTTGTAATGGTTGTAGTTCAAATTCGGCATGCTTTTGAAGAAAAGCTTGTACTACATCTTCATTTTCTACCTTCGCTAACGAGCATGTTGCGTAGACCAGTGTCCCGCCGGGTTTGACCGCCCGGCTACTCCGACTGAGAATATCGAGCTGCAAACTCGGTTTTTGTTCGACACAACTTGGCGTATCGACCCAGCGCATATCTGGATTTCGTCGCCAAGTGCCTAAACAACTGCAGGGAGCATCGACTAGGACGCCATCAAATGATGCCGGCTCAACGGGCAGGGCTTCACTTTGCCATGGCTTCGTCATGATGCCGCTGAACTTCGCTCGTTTAGCGCGTTTGGCTAGCTCTTGTAGTGGGCGCGGGCGGATATCGGATGCGACAATACGCCCTGTTGAGTTGGCGTTTTGGCGTAACATCAAGGATTTCAATTGAAGGGATTTCCCTCCGGCTCCTGAGCATGCATCCCACCACTGCTGGTCGGGCTGTGGGGCACAAATTTGCCCAATGACTTGTGAGGCGAGATCCTGAATTTCAAGCTGTCCTTGTTTATATAGTGTCATCGCATCTAAATTGATGCTTTTGGTGCCTAAACTGATCGCATCGGCAAAGTATGGTGTGCTTTCTACGTCAATCTGAGCTTGCGCCAGAGTTGCAAGCGCTTGCTGTCGAGAAACATGTTGTACCCGAGCCCAGATCGGGGGACGGCTCATCATCGACTCAATGAGCGCCTGTTGAGATTCATCTGCTAACTGACAATATTGCCAAAACCAATCGGGTAAGAGTTCGGTTAACCTAAACTCAAAACCTGCAAATTGAGACTGTAACCAAGTCGCTTTTTGTTGCAATTGTCGATTGGGCTCGAGAGGCTCCCAATTTTTTCCAACGCACGCAAGCCAAGCTTGGGTGACCGATTGCCATGGGTGGCTTTCTAATGTGGCCGCGAGTGCGAGATGTTGAAAGTCCACCTGTCTAGCATTAGGCGAAGTTTCAAGTGTCGGTAGTTGTTTTAACCAACCCCACCAACGAAATAAGGCAAAAAAGGTTTCGCGAATAATTTTGCGATCTTTAGAGCCATGCTTCTTATGTTCGCGGAAATAATTTGCGAGCACCTTATCCGCTGGCAAATGCGTGTCGAATACCTCAGCAAAGAGTCCTGCAATCGTATTGCCGTAGCTCATTGCTCTTTTTTGCATCGGGTTGGGATCATTGAGTGCAGATGTTAATGCATGGTAGTTGCGACTCATAGAAGAAGGGGAGGTCATGGTGTACTGCCTGTTGCAAAATGCTCAAAGGAGCTTGCTAGAATAATTGGCGCAAGTGTAGCAGAAAATGAAAAGACTCTACATGCCGTCAATCGGTATGATGCACACCCTTCGAAATCGTTATGGTACCAATTGAGCAATTGGGAGTTAGTAATCCATCTCTAAAGCAAAGCACAGGTATTGCATCAGTTTTTGGATCTCGCCGAATTCATTGGCGCAAAATGCTGCAAAGTTTTGGCTGATCACTGTGTTTTTTGAAATATGTTTAATGGCAATAAAGTCCTTGCGCTTGAGTTCTTCCAGCATTGGATGTGTTCTATCGACCCCCTTTGGTGGGCGAATTAAGCTATCTCCAACCATGGTGAACTGAGCCTGATGTAATTGCTGTAGTGCCTTTTTATAGCCATTGGGATTGTCATCAATGCAATTGCGGATCTTGTTCAGAGCCCCTGAGTCAGGATGCCAAATTCCGCCGCCGATAAAGCATTCTTCATTGGAAAGGTGTACGTATAAACCGGGGGCGTGGACATCTTTACCTTGAAAATGTCGAAACTGAATGCCGACATTGAGTTTATAGGGGGTTTTGTCTTTACTAAAGCGACTGTCTCGTTGGGGCCGCATCAAGCTGCCACCGACTTTTTTAGGAACTGCAGTTAATCGCGGCGATAGGGCGAGAATATGGGGCTGCATATGTTCAATAAATGCTAAGGCTGGGGAGCGTACCGTGTCTTCATATTGTACTTGGTTAGCCTTAAACCACTCCCGATCATTGTTTTGCGCTAATTGCTGCAAGAATTCAAAGCTTTGATTGGTAAACATGATTCATCCATTTGGCACGCAAAGAACGCCAATTTAACAAGAAGCTCAACGATTGCCAATTGTCTTCTTTAGCGTTGTTATGAGTGCTTACTTTTAAACTCGTTGTGCTGGAGAAAATTGCGTGGGTGAGGCGTGTCTGTGCTCAGTATTGCAATGTTCCGAATCTAGAGGTACGAAACACCTCCCCTTTTTTGTGGTCAATGATATAGTGCTGCAATGTTTTATTCGGCATTAGTTAATTGAGAATTCGACAAGGAGAAACAATGAAAATTTGGGTTGATGCAGACGCATGTCCAACTGTGATTAAGGAAACGCTTTTTCGGGCAGCAGACCGAACCCAAGTTGAAGTCACTTTAGTCGCCAATCGAGGGATGCGAGTGCCGCCATCTAAATTCATTAACACTTTGATTGTTTCAGCCGGATTTGATGTTGCAGACGATGAAATTGTCAAGCGCCTGAGCGCTGGAGATTTGGTCATTACGGCGGATATACCGCTTGCAGATGAAGTCATCACCAAGGGTGGGCTCGCTTTAAATCCAAGGGGGGAGCTGTATAGCCAAGAAAACATTAAGGCTAAACTGAATATGCGTGATTTTATGGATACCATGCGAGCAAGTGGCGTACATACAGGTGGCCCAGCCGCGTTGAGTCAAAGTGAACGCCAAGCATTTGCAAATCAACTCGACCGATTACTGGCTAAACACAGGCGTTAGCTTTTATGGGGGCTTCAATTCCGTGAAATCAGAAAGCCTCTCTGGTCGTTACGTAGCGCCCCAGTTATTGCCGACAGCTGCGGCGTTTTTTTGTTGACAGTGGCAGCTGGAACCTTGCTGAAGAAGCTCCCCTTTAAACTCGAATGTTCTCTCTCTATTTTTTCTATGTGAATTTGACTCAAGCACTTGTAGTCCGCTGTTGAAGCGAGTATGGTTCAAACATAAGTTTGCATTGCAAACATATGTTTGCTCTATATGGACGTATCATGACAACAGAACGCGAACAACAAATTTTATCTTTATTAAAACGTGACCCACTCATTGCTCAACAAGCAATTGCTGAACAGCTTGGCATTAGTCGTTCTGCCGTTGCTGGGCATATTATGAATTTAACCAATAAGGGGGTGATCCGAGGTAAGGGTTACATTCTTGGTGAAAATAAGTATGCGGTGGTGATTGGTGGCGCCAATATGGATATCCTTGGGCGACCAATGGCGCATCTAAAAATTGGCGATTCAAATTTAGGGAGTGTGACCTGTTCACCTGGCGGTGTTGCTCGAAACATTGCCGAAAATCTTGCGCGTATTGGTACACCGACTCGCTTAATTTCGGCAGTAGGTAAGGATACATATGGCCAAATGGTGATCCAGCAATCGCAGTTGGCAGGTATTGATACACAAGCTTGTATTGAAGTCACGGATGCGGCCACTTCGACATACCTCTCTGTTCTCGATAGTACTAGCGATATGCATGTTGCGATCAATGATATGGCAATCTTAGAACGGTTGAACCCCGCGATGCTTAAGCCCCATGCCGATATGCTGCGACGCGCGGCGCTGATTGTGCTTGATACCAATCTATCTGAAGAATCGCTTGCTTATATCCTGAGTAACTTCGCTGACCAACCTATATTTGTGGATACGGTTTCGTGTGCCAAAGCAAGTAAGTTGAAGCCCTATTTAAGTGCAATTCATACGCTAAAACCCAACCTGCAAGAAGCGCAACAATTGTCTGGCATGACCATATCGAGTGAACAAGATTTACCCAAACTAGCCGAATGGTTCCATGAGCAGGGAGTGCAAAGAGTATTTTTAAGCTTGGGTCAGCAAGGTGTGTTTTATAGCGATATTGCACAAAATGCTCAGCAACTTATTCCTGCAATTCCGGTTGCTATGACCAACGCTAATGGCGCTGGCGACGCCTTTTTAGCCGGACTTGCCCATAGTTATATTCAACAACTTTCTATCGAAGACTCAACCCGCTATGCCATGGCGGCTGCGGTGGTGGCTTTGTCGCATTTAGACACCATCAACCCCAATATGTCTGATGTCTCGATCAATCGAATTCTTAAGGAGTTAAAATGTTAGACCAGTATTTGGATGTCAATCCTGAAGTCGCTCAAGCGATTGCTGAAGGCAAGCCTGTTGTCGCACTTGAATCAACAATTATTTCACACGGTATGCCGTATCCGCAGAATGTTGAAACTGCCTTAAAGGTCGAGCAAATCATTCGCGACAATGGCGCCATTCCTGCGACGATTGCGATATTGAAAGGTCGGTTGAAAGTAGGGATGACCCATGAAGAAATTGAGTATCTAGGAAAAACCGGTTTGGATGTGATTAAAACTAGCCGCCGAGACATTCCGTTTATTGTTGCAAAGCAAGCCGATGGCGCAACGACCGTGGCTTCAACGATGATTCTCGCCTCGATGGCTGGAATTAAAATTTTTGCGACAGGCGGTATCGGTGGAGTCCATCGCGGTGCTCAGCAAACATATGATGTCTCTGCTGACTTACAGGAGCTTGCGAATACGGATGTTGCAGTGGTTTGCGCTGGTGCAAAATCTATTTTAGACATCGGGTTAACCCTTGAATATTTAGAGACCCATGGCGTGCCTGTGGTGGGTTATCAAACCGAAACGCTTCCAGCATTTTATACCCGTGAAAGTGAGTTTGGTGTGGACTATCAACTTGATACTCCGGAGCAAATTGCAACGGCAATGAAAGCGAAATGGCAGATGGGACTGAAGGGCGGTATGGTGGTTGCCAATCCGATTCCAGAAGCATTTGCTATGGATAAGGCTGAGATTGATCAGGTCATAGTGGATGCTTTGACTGAAATGGATGCCAAGGGGGTTGGCGGTAAAGATTCTACACCATTTTTATTAGCAAAAGTGGCAGAGAAAACTGCTGGGAATAGTTTGAAATCTAATATTCAATTGGTTTTCAATAATGCCAAGTTAGCAGCGCAAATTGCCAAAAGTTACGTGAGTTAACGAGTGCGGTAGATTTCATCGCGACGGGGCGCGAATCGCGCGACGTTCATAACGGCTAGGTGAGTTCTCATCTAGCCGTTTTTTTATGTTGTTTTAGCCACCTCTTTACAAGTACACAATATTTTATTCGTTATTCTAGAGAGAAAACGAGACTCGATACCCTAGGATGATGCATGATTAAAAAGCTGCTATTTCATCAAAAGCTGTTGTAGGTCAATTGCTTTGTTACTTGATGACCGTTTTATTTCAACAAACTGTGCTCTCGCCCCAAGACAGACTATCAAGCAAGGTCTAAACTAACTGAAACAGTTTCAAGGAGTAAGCTGCGTTGAAGGATTCTTTCCACTGGGATAAACATTTTGTCACTGGCTTAGATGACGTTGATGAACAACACCATAATCTGGTGGATATGGTCAATAGGTTGGGGCATCTGTTATCTGACAATGAGCTGGTGTTTCAAGATGTCGTGTCGCTCTTAAATCAGCTGCAAGATTATGCGTCGTTGCATTTTTGGGAAGAAGAGTTACTCATGCATGAGAAGCAAGTCGATTTACGGCATGTTGAATTGCAAAAAATCCAGCATCGAGAGTTTATCAAAGAGATCAAAAGCCTCCACCGTGGATTAAGCCCAAACGATCAACGTTCAGCCCAGTATTTACTCGACTTTCTGACCCATTGGCTCGCCTATCATATATTGGGTGCGGATCAGAATATGGCGCGGCAAATTGAAGCGATTGAAAATGGCGCCTCGCCTGCTGAAGCTTATGAGGCTGAAGAGCATGAATCCGATAGTGCAACTGAACCCTTGTTAAAAGCGTTGCATGGTTTATTTGAACAGGTTTCTGTGCGGAATAAAGAGCTCGTGGAATTGAATGCGTCGCTTGAACGCAAGGTTGCTGAGCGAACTCGCGAACTTGTGAATGCGAACCAAGACCTAGAGAAAATGGCGTTAACGGATGTGTTAACGGGCCTACCTAATCGACGTTATGCAATGGCTGTGTTGGAAGATTTATGGTGTAAGGCCTTGCCTTCGGGGATGCCTCTGTCGCTAATGATGATTGATGCGGATCATTTTAAAGAAGTGAACGATACCTATGGTCATGATGCAGGGGATTTGGTTTTGCGAGAACTTGCGAGAACCATGAATGCTTGTGGTCGCAATCATGATGTGATTTGCCGCCTTGGAGGCGATGAATTTCTGTTGATTTGTCCCAATACTGATCATGAAGAAAGCCAAGCCATTGCAGAGAATATTTTACATCAAGTCAATCATCTCAAGGTGATAACTGGAGAAGGATTCTGGCAAGGAAGTGTCAGTATTGGTGTTGCTTCAAAAACGCCAGAAACCAAAGATTTTGAGCGTTTAATTAAGCTGGCTGATTTAGGTGTGTATTGTGCCAAGCAAGCTGGAAAAAACTGTGTCCGGCGGGCAGAGTAGCGCCATATAATGGGGGGCAATGTCTTTGACTTCGGTCACCAGCATTGATGCACGCCACTAGCGACATGCAATCGTCACTTATCACTTACCACTAATCACTTATGCATTTCACTGGCCCTTTTTGACTCATTGCTCTTAAGTGGGCTTTATCTTTGACTGTTTGGTTTTCTTCCTTTCATCCTCCCTATCGCTTCATCCTCAGAGTGACGAACTTTTTCCTTGTTGATTAAAGCTTCCTTGGTTTGCGCTTATTGCTTTGAACTTGTTATTTTGGATAGGTCATGTTTTTATCACACGTCTCTGTTGCTAAAGGAAGCAGTCAAGGTGAATTCAATCGTATTTGATAAGCAAACGATAACACCCACCAAAGTCGTTTGCGTTGGTCGAAATTATGTTGACCATATTCATGAACTCAATAATGAAATCCCAGATGAAATGGTGATTTTTGTTAAACCAAATTCAGCGATATCCAAAGACCTGCTCGTTGGTATTGATGAGCCTATTCATTATGAGGCAGAGCTCTGCTTTCTGTGCCAGGACCAGTCTTTTGTCGGGGTTGGTTTAGGGCTTGATTTGACCAAGCGTCAACTGCAATCAAAGCTAAAAGCTAAGGGACTGCCTTGGGAGCGGGCAAAGTCATTTGATGGTGCAGCAGTTTTAACTTCATTTGTTGCGATACCCACTACGGTTGAAGCGCTGCGGTTTACGTTAAAGATTGATGATGAATTGGTGCAGATGGGAGATGTTGCCTTGATGATGAATACGCCAGAAGCAATTCGTCAGGAAATTCGATCATTTATGTCGTTAGCTGATGGTGATGTTGTGATGACGGGGACGCCAAAAGGGGTCGGTGTGGTTCATGGGGGCGCATGTTTTGAACTCAGCCTATTTGACGGTGAGACTTGTATAGTGAACCAGCAATTTAAAGCAATGCAACCGACACAATAATTTTCTACAGGCCGGTTTCTAGTTCGTGTTTCATGGCGATACTTTCATCGCGGTAACGTGGAAGCGAAAACAGTCGCCAAGTCGACTCACCTTGTGTATGCAAGTGAATTTGAACAGCATACTCTATTTGAGTCGGTGTCAATATTCTAGAGCTCGCGGCAGCATATTGTTCGGTGAACTAACAAGCTTGTTGAAGCTCAGCAGGGAGTAGTTCTGCAACGATCCGTTTTAATAAAAATGTTTCTCGCTCAATCGACATGCCTTTTTTATCGCTGGTCGCCATCGTGTGCTCATTATGCGCAATGGCTTGATGGATGTTGATCCAAACGGGTCTCATGCCATTTTGAATTTCGTGGCTTTCTAGAGCGGTGTCGCCAAGCTGTTGGTCAATGTCACAAGTAAAGCAGAACGACTCCATATGGACAATATCGTGCTCAGGTTTGTGCCAAGGTCTAAACTCTTCGTAAAGACCAAACTCTTGAATATTCTGTATATTCTGTGCGCCAGTCTCTTCTATGAGCTCTCGAACTAGGCCTTGCTCAATATCCTCTCCCTCGTCTACACCGCCACCTGGAAGGGTATAGTCATGGTAACGCTCGGTGTAAAGCATCAATATTTCGTCATGGCGCAAAATAATGGCTCGCGCGGCGCGGCGATGAAAAGTCTTGCCGCTGAGGCTTGCAAGGCTCGGATGAATTGATGACTGAAGTAGGCGCATATACAGGATTCTAAAGGGCTCAAAAAACGCGCTAGTATAGCTGCCATTGGGTAGGGACTCTAGTGATTTATCCCTGCGTGATGAACTTGTCATGTGTTTGTGAGCTATCTCGAACTTGAGCTATTGCAGTTGCCGACTTCTCACAATCAATTTGGGGTCGATATTCAGCCGTCTCCTCACTAGCGACTTTGGTTTTGACAGATATTTTATGTGTAAATATTGAGCGAGTTCACGTTTTAAAATTTAGTCATTCGACTACGTACAATACCGACGCACTTTTGAATTTTTGTACTAAAATTTTTTAAAAAAGCCGTTTTCAATTAATAAATTAAGAAGATGCGCCGATAAAAAAGTATCTGTAGTAAGGGATTGTATTATGAGCCAAAAAGAGCGAGTGTTTTCAGAGGGTGCAACGCTGGTTTCCACAACCGATTTAAAAGGCGTGATTCAATATTGTAATAAAGACTTTATTGAGATTAGTGGCTACTCGGAGGGGGAGTTACTCAATCAAAATCATAGTATCGTTCGTCACCCTGATATGCCACCCGCCGCTTTTGCTGACTTATGGAGCACAATTAAAGCAGATAAACCTTGGCAAGGACTCGTAAAGAACCGTTGTAAAAATGGAGATTATTATTGGGTTGAAGCCTATGTCACTCCGGTTTTTCATGGCGGTAAAAAGGTTGGGTACCAGTCGGTGCGTAGTTGTCCAACTCGGCAGCAAGTCGCTGAAGCAGAAGCACTCTATAAAAAAATGAAAACCGATCGGCAAATGACCCTCCCGCATCCGAGTTTTTGGCAGACGTTGTCTTTGAAGTATCAAGTCAACATCATACTGGCGCTTGTCTTAGCGATTGCGGTTTTGAGTCAGTTTACTGAATCCAGTATGGGCCTAATCGTCGCGAATACCGTCATCCTTACGCTGCTTGCGCTGATTTTTTGGGTAGTCAACTTCCGAATCGTTAAACCGTTAGAAAACCTAACCGCGCTTGTTCGGCAAGTCGCAAGTGGTGATTTAACTGAGAGTATTCGCAACCCACGAAAAGATGAAGTGGGCGAGTCGTTTATGGCGGTTAAAATTCTGCAAAGCCGGCTAAAGACAGTGATTGGCCGTTTTAACGAGTCCGCCCAGAGTTTAGTTGTTGCCACTGATGTGCTGTCTGAAGCCAACTTTCAAACCCAAACAGGTATGCAAAAACAGCACGCGGAAACCGAATTGGTTGCCACCGCGATGACGGAAATGGGGGCAACCGTTGCTGAAGTGGCATCAAATACAGCTTCAACCTCAGAGCAAACTGCAGATGCAGAGCGCATGGCACAAGAGGGGCAGACCGTGGTGTCACAAACGTGCGAAGCGATTAAATCACTGGCAGAAGATGTGTCATCGACGGCAAAAACCGTGAATGATTTAGCGGTGGATAGCGATAAGATCAGAAATATTACCGATACCATTAGTGCCATTGCTGAGCAGACCAACTTACTGGCTCTAAATGCTGCTATTGAAGCGGCTCGTGCTGGTGAGCAAGGGCGAGGGTTTGCAGTGGTTGCAGATGAGGTGCGTACACTTGCATCGCGGACTCAAGGGGCAACTGTCGAGATCCGCGAGATGATTGAAAACCTTCATGGTGGAATTACGGGCGCGGTAGCCTCAATGGAAAAAGGCCTTGAAAATGCCAATGACTCTGTTGAGCGAATTCAAGACACCGAAAGCACTTTCAATCAAATTGCCTCTTCAGTGGTGTCGATTAATGATATGAATGCGCAAATTGCCACGGCAGCAGAAGAGCAGTCGAGCGTGGCTGAAGAGATGAATGCCAATATTCTTGAGATTAGCAATTTATCTAACCGTACCACAGGGAATGCGGAGCAGCTCAAAACGAAAATCTCATCCCTAGTAGACATGGCGCAATCGCTACAGATCCAGTTGCGGCAATATGATCTTGGGCAATCGGCATTAGAGTTTGACTTTGAAGGTGCTAAATCTGCGCATCTGGCATGGAAAACTAAAGTTCGCGCGTTTTTACAGGGAGACACCCAAGCGATTACCAAGGCACAAGCTTGCTCTCATCGAGAGTGTAAGTTGGGGCTTTGGTACTATTCTGAAGGGCAGAAAAAGTACGGTAAATCGACTTACTTTCAGCAGATAGAAGGCCCCCATGCCAGACTGCACCAAATTGTGAAAGAGGTGCTGGTGGCGCAAGAGGAAGGGGAAAACAAAAAGGCGCAAGCTCTCTATGACGAACTTGAGCCATTGTCTGATGAAATTGTCGAATTACTCGATAAAACGGAAAAATCGAGTTAATGCGCAATTAATTTTGAGCCGCATGTTGAATTGAGTTTTTCATTTTGGCATGACGGCTTAAGCATAGTGTCATCTGTGTTTCATTTAAATTTGTTTATATATCATGGTATTTCACTTGCCTTCGTATGATTGCAAGCGTAGCCTGAAACGATTACTGGCGAAGTATTTGATAAGGATATCAACATGAAGCGTCACTCCGGAAGTTTTACACATATCCACGGGAAAACGCAGCAGTATCAGGTGTGGTTACCTCAGCAGCCTGTTCAAGGCGTGATCCTCATTGTTCACGGTTTAGCGGAACATTCGGGCCGTTATATGAATCTGGTCAATCGTTTTGTGCCGCAAGGGTATGCCGTCTATGGCTTTGACCATTTGGGTCATGGTTTATCAGATGGTCCACGTGTCTATATTGATGACTTCTCTCAGTTTGTGGCCGGGTTAGATCAAATGGTTGATAGGGTTTCAGAGCAACACCCACAGCAGCCAATTATTTTATTTGGCCATAGTATGGGAGGCTTGATTACCAGCTACTATCTGAGCATTTATCAGCATAAAGTCAGTGCTGCGATTTTGTCTGCGCCTGCGATTGAAGCTCCTTTTAAAGTCACGCCTCTTATGAAAGGCGCCGCTCGAATTGCTGCGAAGTTGTTCCCAAGAGCTAAGATCGGCAAACTTGAGTTGACGAGTATTAGCCGCACGCCAGAAGTGATTGATAAGTATCTACTGGATCCTTTGGTCACAAGTGATGGAATAACAATTAAACTTGGTTATGAAATTATCAGGGCCATGGATTTTGTGCGGAATAGAGCTTCGAAAATCGCACTGCCTTTGCTCGTACTTCAGGGCACCCACGACAAACTGGTTAACCCACAAGGCGCAGATACGTTGATCCGTTGCGTAACATCCCCTGTGAAAGTGCTCAAATCCTACAAAGGCTTGTACCATGAATTAATTCACGAGCCGGAAAGAGAGATTGTATTTAACGATATGGAAGTTTGGTTAGATCAGCTTTTTGGCCATCAATCACAAGCCTTATCATCACCGTTCGATAATGTACGCCGCATCGGTTAATGCTTTGTCTTCACCCTTTCGTCATTTCACCTGCGAGTCTCTTGGTCAAGAGACTTGCAGATTTGCTTATCTTTTCGCATGGCAGACGAAACCGCTTCTGGGGGATTGCTTGGGTCGCCTGTACAGGATTTTGGCTGCTTGATTTGCATGCTCCTTTTTGCGCCGGCAAGACCTGGCTTTGTGCTACTCCCCTTCATTAACATTAATGTCAGATAAAGCTTGGAGGGGAGTAGGAGTACTAACCCGGCGCCCACAACTGCTGCAATGATTTGTACCCCTCGAATATTCATTGTGACATGGAGTTGTTTAATGATGATGAGGTAGAGTGCAGTCCCGATCAAAGCAAGACCCAGAAACATGAGTAAGTTCATGAGTCGAATCAATGTAGATTCTTTCATCGGCGTCACCTGTAAAGAGGGATGTTTATAAATTAACAACATCTAATGTTTGTTTTTTGATCTAGATTAAGATTCCCGCCGAGTTTAGGAATACCTTGCTCAAAACAGTGGTTATAAGCTTCATTTCGAATGAAACGAAAATTTAAAGACGTTTTTGCAAACTACAAGGCTGGATGCAAAGTTAGTGTAAGAGTCGCGTATCATCAAAGATACATGTCGTCAGGGGAGTGATATTTGGTGAGTGCAAGAGATAGAGCAACCCCCGAGAAAGACGCAAAACCCTATTCAAGCTAGCACCATGTGCAGGTTTTTATGCACAAAGTAAACATAGAGTGACGAGCCGTGGACTTTAAAGTTCGAATTCCAATTGGATATCCGTACAGCCTTTTTTGCAGAATACACCATAGGTTTTGTCAGCGGTTGAGGGGCTAGGAACTTGAAGGCTAAGATTTTTCTGGCAAACATCACAGGTGACCGTTTTGCCACTGAAGAGCCTTTTAATCAGATTTTTTTGTGACTGAAATGACTGGTTTGCACTTTTATTAAGTTTTGAAAAATCGGGTTTGGTTTGGTTTTGGCTCATGTCGGGTTTCGTTTGTTTGATATGCGGGCAAAGTATACTCAGATTTATCTCGCAACTAAAGACCCTCTGCAATGCTAGCATGAGTTGCTTTCAGCGTTTTTGTCTTGTTATGCGAAGTGCTAAGAGTGTTGCGTTGCGGGAGATTATGAAAAGTTGAAGCGCAAGTCTTACAATAGCCTTCCCGCAGGCTGAGCTTTTAATACTTTAGCGGATTGCCTTTTGCTGGTGACAGTGACACAGTAGCCGCAAAGAAAGGTGGCTAATGATTATACCAAGGAGATTTACCCCGTGATGAAACCATCGCAACATGCTATGCCAGTTAAAACTGAACTGGTGGCTGAGCCTGAAGCTTCTGAGTTAACGAGCGCACCTGAGCATGTGCAATTAGCTGTTGATTTGATCTATTTATTGGAGTCGAATGAGGTTTCGCCGCAAACCGCGCTTTCTGCCCTCGATATCGTCAAACAAGATTTACTGACGAAGTGCTCTAAATCACATCCTTGATTATTTGCGTTAACTAATTGTTATTTTTTTGCGTTCGGTCATGTGGTCGTTATGCAAAAATCAATTACTGTGGTCTTTATCTTTGTCGACCTAGTTTAATTGGCTGTCAGGAAGGGGTGATATGGCGATACACATTGCGATTATGGATGAAAATCCAATTACAATTTTGACGCCATTGCTCGATAGTAAAATGCAAGCTGAAGGCTTACTTTTGATCCATACCCATCAACAACAAGCCAAAGTCGATGCTTTCCTGCAGTTGGTTCGAGAATATAAGAAAACCACCCAAGTTTGGATTTTACCGGATACGCTCAGTACCGATGAAATTATGCGCTCGTTACATGTGATGGCGGAGCAGTACCAAGGGACCGATTTTTTCTATAATGCCAGCAATGGCGATCGTCATGTGATGCTCGCTGCCACCAATATTAGTCGCTCCTATGGCTATGGTATTTTTGTACTTGAGCCTAAGCGGGATGAAGTCAGTTGGCTGGTACCCAGTGATATCGCGCCGATGCCGATTGAGGATTTGATCCGCTTACCAACGATGCTGCGATTATTTGATGCCAGACTGATTTCTTCTCAACGGAAACAAAGCTTGAAGCCCAGCGTGAGAAATGTGGGGGCGCTGTGGGCATCAAATGCGCAAGTCCATGCTAAACCGCTGGGGTCTCTCAATTGGCTAGCGATGAATAGCAAGCAGCTCGTAACCCCTGAGTTAAGCCAAAGTATGCTGGAAGACCGCAAGCTACAGGGCTTCATTTCCGATCTTGAAGGGCTAGGTTATTTGCAAGTTATCGACAATCGACTTCATTTTAAAGATGCGGAAGCACGCTTTTTTGCCAATGGTGGATGGCTTGAAGAATATGTGTTTTCTGTGGTGGATTTGCTGCGGCATGAGTTCAGTGAAATTCAAGATCTCGCGCAAGGGGTCACCGTCAAACGGCGCTGTGCAACTGGTGATGTCGAAAACGAAATTGATGTTGCCTTTGTTGCGAACAACAAATTGCATTTAATTGAATGCAAGGCAAAACGAATTGAAGCCGAAGATGCCAAAGCTGTGGCATACAAGCTAGATGCATTAACAGATATTCTTGGTGGTAGCCATGCTCGCGCGTTGGTCGTGAGTTTCCGTCCTTTATCTGATGCCGATGTCTTGCGCACTAAAGCCCAAGGGATTGAAGTACTCGCAGGTGAACAACTTGGTCAGCTCAAGCACCATATGCGTCAATGGCTGAGTGGCTGTTAAGCGTCATTGTGATACCCCATTAATTATATTCAATAAGCAATTGTTCATTGATCTGGCTAAACTGATTGATAAGTACAATCTCTTTCATCATGAATGGATACGCTCTCAAATAGGCGGAGGATTATGACGTCTACCGAACTAGAAATCGTTGCGCTGGTTTTCTTTGTCACGTGCTGGCTGGGCTATACCCGCTTTGCCAAAGGGAAGGCGAAAACTACAAATTGCATTGCCCGTTGCTTGCATCAACATCGAATTCACTGGATGAATGAGTTAATGACCCGTGGTGTACGGGTGGGGGATGCTGCAATGTTAGCAAACCTGGAACGTAACATTGCCTTTTTTGCCTCCTCCACACTCATCGTATTGGCGGGGGTTTTAACTCTGTTTTCTCAAGCAGAGAAGCTCGAAGAGGTGATCGCAACCATCCCTTATACGGCGCCGCCGATCCACAATGTGATTCAAATTAAGCTTGCGGTTTTGGCGAGCATTTTCGTCTTGGCATTTTTTCAGTTTACGTGGTCAATGCGCCAGTATGGGTTCTTGAATGTGATGATTGGTGCCGCGCCCGTTGATGGCAGTGGGAAAAATCAAAATTTAAAAGACTACGCCAGACAAATGGCAACCGTTCAAGATCAAGCTGCGCATTCATATAACTATGGCTTGCGATCCTATTATTTCTCGATGGCTGCGTTATGTTGGTTTTTCCACCCATTTCTGTTTATGTTTGCCAGTATTGTGGTGGTGTACACCTTGTATATGCGAGAGTTTAAATCAAAAGCTGTGATTGCGATTACGAAAGGAATTCAGCACCTGACCGCAGAAAGTGACGGTGACCTGCTGGATTAGTTGTGTATGTGCACCATAAAAAAAGCAGCCGAGGCTGCTTTTTTTATTGAACGTTTGTTTGATTATTCTGGTAACTGCGCATTGTGATACACGTTTTGTACGTCATCACAGTCTTCAAGAGCAGCTAGGAACTTTTGGAAGGTTTCAACATCTTCACCAGTCACATCAGTTAAGTTTTGTGGCACAAAGGTGATTTCTTCCATTTCAAAGCTGACGTCTGGGTTTGCTTCCGTGAGTGCGACTTTTGCCTTGTAAAACTCGGTATGTGGCGCGTAAACACTGACCATTCCATTTTCGACTTCAACATCACTGACATCCACATCTGCCATCATTAAGTCTTCAAGTACAGCTTCATCATCATCACCTTTAAAGACAAACACCGCTTGGTGATCAAACATATGCGCTGTTGTACCCGGGCTACCAAGTTTGGCGTCATTTTTAACAAATGCTTGGCGAACTTCTGTAAATGTTCGCTTTCCGTTATCGGTTAAGCAGTCGACAATGACCATACATCCACCGGGACCAAAGCCTTCATAGCGTGCTGTATCATAGTCTTCACCACCGCCACCCACGGCTTTATCAATCGCATTTTTAATCACGTGTGCCGGAACTTGATCTTTTTTCGCGCGGTCAATCATACGACGAAGAGACAGGTTGCCGTCAGGGTCCGTACCACCATTTTTGGCGCAAACATAAATCTCTTTTCCGTATCGTGAATAGAGTCGAGTCTTCTGGCCTGCTGTTTTCGCCATGGACTCTTTGCGGTTTTGGTATGCTCTTCCCATCTTGCTATGTCTCTTCAAACTAAAAAATTGCCAGAATTCTATCAGCTTTCAAGTCACAAGTGCAGGCTTTGCTTCACTTTAGTGTTTGTATTCGTAATTTTGAGAACTCTAGCGAGCCTGTGTACTTTCTCTCATTCTTGTGGGACATATATTGAGAAAGTGCTCAACGACAATGCAAGAATTAAGATCTTCTCAAGGGGTTCACATTAAAACTACAACCCCGTATCTTGTGCGCCTATATGGATGAAAAAGAGAGTGAATTAATGAAGTACCAATGGATATTGTTCGATGCAGATGAAACCTTATTCCATTTCGATGCGTTTGCAGGGCTGAGGTTGATGTTCTCTCGGTTTGAGGTGGATTTTACGCCGCTTGATTTTGAACAGTATCAACAAGTAAATAAACCGCTCTGGGTCGATTATCAAGACGGAAAGCTTTCCGCCAAAGAGCTGCAACACATCCGCTTTGAATCTTGGGCTGACAAACTCGCGGTCTCCACCCAAAAGCTCAATAGTGAGTTTTTGAAGGCGATGGCTGATATATGCGACTTACTTCCGGGAGCACAAGAGTTGATTGACGCGCTGCACGGGCGTGTGAATATGGGCATAATTACCAATGGTTTTACCGAGCTGCAAATGGTTCGTTTGCAACGAACAGGACTGGCTGAAGTATTTGATCCTTTGGTGATCTCTGAAGAAGTTGGACTGGCCAAGCCAGATGTTGGAATTTTTGAACATGCTTTGATGCGCATGAATCATCCCGACAAAGGGACGGTTTTAATGGTTGGAGATAATCCGCACTCTGATATTCTTGGTGGGATCAATGCCGGTCTGGATACCTGCTGGCTGAATTGGCGTAATCAGACAAAACCAGAAGGAATTGAACCCAATTATCATGTGGGCTCTTTAGCAGAGCTTCAAGCCATTTTACTTGCATAAATACAGGGAAGTATTTCAACGAACTCTTAAAAACCAATCAATGAATTAAAAGTGTGAAGCAAAGCATAGCTATGCACCTGTTTATTATCTTTTATTTTGCGATAATAGCGCCGCCTTCGAGGAGTCCGAACGGCGTATTGTGAATAAATGATTGCAAAACAAGGAAAGTAAAAGGAAATGCGCGTTTTACATCAGTTCATGTTTGCCATATTTATAGCGCTCTTTGGAACCGCTATTTTATTCAGCTACGATCTTTTTTTCATTCAAGACCATATTTATGCTGCCTCCAAAGATGGCATCACTGAGCCAATCAGTCGAATGAAAGATGAAGCAATTGCATTGCTTGAAGACTGGCTGGGGGAGTCGCCAGTTGATGCGAGCTTGGCTCGGCTTCCGATGTCTGTGCCCGATGTGCAGATGGTACTCAATGCTTTAGCCCATGATGGGCTGCTTCTTGAGTCCAGTGCTGGTCACCAATTTGCTGTTGCCAGTGAAATGGCCATTGATTATCGGCAAATGCTTACGCTACCGATTGCAAACCAGCCCTATGAAATGCTGTTTGCAGCCCCTTTTGCGGTGCCGAATGAGCTTGGAGAAATCTTTTGGTTTGTTGGCTTGTTTCAATTTAGTCACCAAGTCGGGCAGATCCAGCAGCTAGACAGTGTCTATGTTGGAAATCAAGTCGCTGTCGAGCAAATTCACCTCGTTGAACTCCCGAATCAAAGACCACGACTGCAAATATCCTATCAAGCTCAGTTGGAAACACCAGAAACACTGCCCAATAATCAAGTTAATCTCAAGGGCGAGCCAGCGACAAAGTTGCATTGTATGCAATTTGAATTGCTGGAGCACCGGCAAGCCTTTAGCCGCAGCTAGAGAGTGGGTCTCCGACCCATTCGAGCTGCTGCAGTTCACTCATAATTTTCGCAGATATACTGCATTTTCACATTCCGGGTCGGGCGTGTACTGAGCGTCT
Organism: Shewanella gelidii; assembly: GCF_014647855.1. Lineage (GTDB taxonomy): Bacteria > Pseudomonadota > Gammaproteobacteria > Enterobacterales > Shewanellaceae > Shewanella > Shewanella gelidii. The sequence continues at coordinate 252,231 of NZ_BMPZ01000002.1, forward strand.
TCGTTTTGCTGTGGTGGTTTGCGCGCCGATTTGCGCTTTGACGAGATTTTGTGAACAATGCAATCAGAAGCGCAATGAAGGCGACACAGCATGAAACATCTATTGAACCGATTCCAGCCTATTCAGCATTCTATGATTGAGAAAGTGCAATTGTTGTTTCAGCAAGCATTTGAAAAACCGATTTCACTTTGGCACCGGCTCGTGGTTGCCGAACGTTTATACTTGGTTGCACTTTTCTTTGTGTTTGTCTCATCTGATACATATTTTATTAGTGGTTTCATTACCGTTTTCGCGCTCGTGATTGAGTTTTGGCCCGTCTTTAATCGCATGTGGCATGCCCTTGCAGGGAAAGCTGTCATCTTGCTGTTTTATGCCGTTATCGCGAACTTTGCCTTAGTTTCAGCCTCTGGCGTTGTGAATGAGGTGGTGACGGTTGATGCGAGCGCTTTAACTTACACTCATAACTTTGCTGTCCTGCTGCACTTGCCGGTCTGGCTATTTACAATCACTGCGTTGGCACTGGTATTAATGCAATTGAGTACACCGTTTTATTGGTTGTTGTTATTGCTATTAAGACCCTTTGGCATGAAGCGAGTACAGTTAATTGCTCGAAGCGAATTTCCATTTTCCATGTCAATTTTGCGTTTCAGCATGACATTTGTTTTGCTCACTCACTTATTTCTGGTGCTATCAACCGGATCAAGTGAGAGTCTAGATGTGGATAAATTGGTCGAACAAGCGGTAGAAAAGACCGCGGAACGCATAGCCGAGGGCGAACCAAGTCATGAGGCGGCAATCGCTTTGCAAGAGGAGCTCGATAAGATCAATCAAACAGAGCCCACGCCCGGCAAGACTGAAACTGCAGTGGCAGATGTGGCTGATACGGAACCTGAAGGCGCAGAAGAAGAGCCATCTTTGCTTGAGCAATATATTGGCTTAAGCAAGCGGATGATTGCTGAGTTTGCATTCCATCTTGAGGCAAACAGTTATAGCCGCTGCGAAATTGCAAGCGGCGCCAGTATTGTTGAACTTAATGACTATGAGATTTTACAAATTACCCCTGACGAGACCCAAACTTACGGTCATCGTTTTGAGGTAAAAAACTGCATATCGCCCGCATTCCCAATTGGACAGTAGCGTTTAAGCGTGAGCTGGTTATGGAGTGAAAGCGCGACATGAGAAAGAGACTGACTGATTCAAGTGAGAAGTGACATCCAACGCATGCAGAGTCATGGCGTTATTTCATGGTGACCTTACCGCCAATCATTTTGAAGGCTGGGGTACCGCGGATCAGTGTTTCTCGTGCAAATTCTCGTTGGCAATTGGGGCAGTGACAACTTGAAGTTGTAAAGTCTTCAACAATCCTCTCTTTAAAACACTTTACCAATGCGCCTTTGCCGCCTTTCCTGTATTTGAATAACTGCTGCTTACATTGAGCGCAAAAGATATCAACCGTTCGTGTTGGGCCTTTTTTATTGGGTTTTGCCATTGCCAAAGTGATTTAATTGCTCATGGGAACTGTATGTTAACCAATTGAGCGGCGTATTTCTCCCGCTAAATTTTTTAGTATTGGGGGAGTGGAGTTGCTTTTGTTTTCACGCAAAACGCATTTTAATTTGTTTTTCTATGGGGAAATGATTGCAATTGCAGCAAGGTTTCTTGTGTGATTTATGGGGTTTGATCTGAGACCCATCACAACATCAACATTAATCTTGGTTTTATAGTCTCTAATTTTTCCGGTAAGTCTAAGCTGAGTAAATGAACCCTGCGCGGGTAAAATGATGCCAATGGTAAGGTTGAATACATGCAGTATACCTATGAGTTTTTGCAACAAGTGTTAGATGCGATTACTGAGCATATTGTCGTGATTAACGAGCGTGGTGATATTTTGTTTGTAAATCAAACATGGCAGGATTTTGGCAAAAACAATGCTTGCCAAATTCAAGGCCATTGGGATGGACAAAACTATATCGCTGAATGTGATCGAGCGGCAGCGAGTGGTGATGATTTTGGCTTACAAGCTGCTCATGGCATCCGCAAAGTGATCCGGGGCGAGTTAGACAATTTCTATTTTGAGTACCCCTGCCACAGTCCAACTCAACAGCGCTGGTTTATGATGCGTGTCAGCCGTTTTCAGGTGCAAGAGCAGCCATGCTTTGTCATTTCTCATCAGAATATTACCGAGCGAAAAATGGCAGAGCAGCGCGTATTGGATTTATCTCGGTTAGATGGACTCACACAAATTGCCAATCGACGATTTTTAGATGAATTCTTGCAAAACGAATGGTCGCGTTGTCATCGACTCACGATGCCAATCAGTCTCGCCATATTAGATATTGATCATTTCAAACTATTGAATGATCGTGAAGGCCATCAAGCAGGGGATAAATGCTTGTGTAAGGTCGCGACTTTATTGCAACAGTTTGCCAAGCGCCCAAGTGATCTATGTGCTCGTTATGGTGGGGAAGAATTCATCCTGGTGTGGGGGAATATGTCACAGTCTGACGCAAACCAGTGTTTGAAGCATCTATTTGAAGCGTTAGAATTGCTGAACATTCCTAATCTTGATTCTCCAGTGAAACCTATTCTGACGCTCAGTGCCGGCTTAGTCACGCTTTTGCCAACGCAAAAAATAACAATAGAAGAAATGCTCAAAGTCGCCGATGATTTGTTATATCAGGCAAAAGAAAGTGGACGAGACCAAATTCAGTTAGGCTTAATTTAATCGGTAATCGCCATGCTTTGAACCGTGTCTTTAATTTTAGATTTGTTCGTTATTTGAACGGCACTAAATCTTAGTGTCGACTGCTCCGATGAGGTGACTTAAAGCCTTGCTGTTTTTTATGCAAAAATGCACGAGAAAAATATAAATTAAATGAATTGCTTGAAAATACATCCAAAAAATATTGTTAAGCCCTTTCTAAAGTAAACTTGTGTTTTTACAAAAAGTTAACATAAGTATTCGAATTAATCGTTAGAATAGATTAGAGTGGACTTTGATCACACTTTTATTGGGGAGATATGAGTGGATGTATTTCTGGTATTAGTTTGCTTATTGCTTACAAGTCTAATCTGGTCTGCAATCTTTCTTATGTCATGGTCCGCGCTTGGCAAGAAACCCTACACACTTATTTGGTCTGCTTCCTTTGCTGTTTCAGCTTGCCAATGGGCTGGCGTGCTCTCCCGTAGCTATTTCGATTCTGATATTAATTATTGGACATTGGTAACAAGCCTTTCAATGTTTTCGGTTTTACTGGGGGCTTGGGGTCACTGTATCCGAACTAAAGTCCCGATCCGGTTTGCTTATTTAATTTCCGGCGCAGTTATTGTTGGTTTAGCGGTTTATTATTTTAGGGCGTTAGAGCCGCATGTCGGACTTTATATGTCGCTCTATATTTATTATGACGTGGCGATGTTTGTGTTGAGTGCGACCTTAATTTTGAGATTCCGTAAACAACCACGGCTGGCAGAGGTCGGCGCTGCCTTTACCTATTATGCCTGTGCCTTAGGATTATTTATTGCGGCGACGATAGCATTGATGCAGGGTGCAGAAGCCAAACCTGAATATTTAAAGCTTTATTTAATGGTTAATTTCATTACGGTCCCAACTGCGCAAGTGGGGATGGCGGTATTTATCTTATTTATGATGGCGTCCGATCTCGCCGAAAAAATGAAAAATGTTGCTGAGACCGATGTGTTAACGGGTTGCTTAAATCGGCGAGGATTTTATGAAAAAGCGCAAAAACAGCTGTATGAAGAAATCAAAGAATTAAATCATGTGTGCTTAATTTATTGGGACATTGATAAGTTCAAAAAAGTAAACGATCTCTATGGTCATGCTGCAGGTGATACAGTGCTTGCACAAGCGGCCAAACGCGTAAGTGACAATATAAAGTCTAGCGATCTGATGGGGCGTGTTGGGGGAGAAGAGTTTGTTATCTTGGTGAGCCACACAAATTACCAGAACGTCGAAGAGGTGGCAGAGCGTTTGCGTAAAGCGATTGCAGAGACGCCGATTATTCATAAAGGCGAAGCCATATCCATTACCGCAAGTTTTGGGGTTGTGGACATTCAAAATGGCGAAATATCGATTGAAACCGCTATCGACATTGCAGATAAAGCCCTTTATAGCGCCAAAGAAAAAGGCAGAAACAAAGTGGCTCGGGCTGAGAACTTTGCCTAGCCTGTCTTAGCTTTGTAGGCTAAAAGTGACACATCGCGAATCTAGATTCGTGTTCAGTGACTTAATGACTTAATGACTTAATGACTTAATGACTTAATGACCTAACGACTTAACGACCTAACGACCTAACGACCTAACGACTTAACGATCTAATGACTCAACGGTTCAGCGGCCTAGTGAATTCGTGTTTTAGCGGTTTATAGGTTCATAGATATAGAGGCTTCGTGATTGAGCTGCTCATGTATTACGAAGTTTTATTCAGAGGGGGGCAAGCCGCATTACGTGATGTGGTTCGTTCAACCTGATGCCTATACAAAAACGCGCTGCTCATATGAGCAGCGCGTGAATCAAATCAGATAACAGCGTGATTATTGCTTGCTATATGCAGCAGCATTGGCACCTGCTAATCGGCCAAATGTCACGATATCTGAAATCGCATTACCACCTAAACGATTTGCGCCATGGACGCCGCCGGTGACTTCACCTGCACCAAATAAACCCGGAATGACCATGCCTTTGGCATTTAAAATTTCAGCCTTAGAATCAATGTTCACCCCACCCATTGTATGGTGGACACCGGGTGTCACTTCGATTGCATAGTAATTTCCTTCATTCAATGCTCGTGGCAAGTTAGGGCGTTCAAAGTCAGTATCTTTGCCACTGGCGACAAGTTTGTTATAACGCGCAATGGTTGCAACTAATTGACTGCCATTAATATTTAACGAGTTGCCCAGCTTTTCAAGAGATGGGTTCGTTGGCGCGACGCCAAGGCCGATGTACTTGTTGATTTTGCTTAATGACTTGCGAACCGAATCGTCAAAGATTAAGAATGCCGTGCCACCAGTTTGTTTCAAAATAGCTGCGGCGGCTTTGTCTCGGGTGGTGATTTCATTGACAAAACGCTTGCCCTCGCGATTGACTAAAATCGCGCCATTGCCGCGTACCGCCTCTGTGACCATGACGCCACCTTTGACTGAAAGAGTCGGGTGAGCTTGGATATATTGCAGGTCAATTAACTTCGCACCAGCGTTTGCTGCGACATCAAGGCCGTCTCCCGTTGCACCTGGATGATTGGTTGCAATAAACCCTTTTAACTTCGGATCGAGTTTGGCAACGCGGTCATTGTTTTTACCAAAACCACCGGTTGCGAGTACAACAGCATCAGACTGAATCCAATAGTAACCGGTGTATTTGCCTTTGACCAAAATGCCGCGGACTTTGCCGGTTTTGTCTTTCAGAATTTCAACGCCACGAGTATTCAAACGTAAGTCGACTTTCCGCTCCATTGCATTGTCATATAAGACTTGTACCACGTGGGCACCAACACCAGCGCCACCGGTAGGTCGGTGAGAGCGATTCACCGAGGCGCCACCCATTCGGCCCACATCTTTTAGATCAGCCCCTAAAGCTGTAAGCCAATCCACTGATGATTTTGATTGAGTGGTTAACACTTTGACGAGCGCAGGATCATTAAGATCTCGACCACCCTTCATGGTATCTTTCGCCATCAAGTCACTACTGTCTTCAATGCCTTTGGCTTTCTGCTGATCAGTCCAAGCGGCATTCATGCCCCCAGCGGCCAATTTCGCGTTACCCCCGATCACTGGCTCTTTCTCTACGATAATGACTTTTGCGCCTTTATCATGGGCAGATACCGCGGCTGAAAAACCAGCGCCGCCTGAGCCGACAACAACAACATCGACACTTGCTTGTGGCTTCGCAGCTAAAGCTGCTTTGCGTAGCTTGGCTTCTTTTTCGAGTTCTGCAATGGTTGGTTCATGACGTTCCCACTGACCGCGATAAGGCATCTCAAATTCAAAGCTATGACATGAATCGCAATACACCATCGATTTTTCATGGCCACTGTGACAAGAGGTACAAGCAATCTCTCCGGGGAAGTGTGAAGCATGGGCATTGTAATGGTCGCGTTGGGTAGCTTCCGCGACCTCATCCATCGTGCCATGACATGATGTACATTGTTGGTTTTCATGGCTTAAATTGTCATTCGACAGTTCACCGCTTGCTAAATGGCAACTATCGCATTCTAAATTCTCGCTGTGGAATTCTGCTAAGGTGTCTGCCGCATTAGCGTTTGCAGCGATCGCCATACTGCCTAGCAAACTTGCTAAACATGCGGCTTTCTTAAAGTTATTCATTGCTTTTCCTCATTGAACGGTTCCAGTAGGACACTCTCCTCTAGAGGCTTACACGGCAGGTTTCTCACAAGGTATTGCGTTGTTCTAAGTTGAATTCAGATGACGCGCCAGAATGTCGAGCGACTTGGTGTTAGCCTCGCTATGCGCATATTGTCAGCCCGCTGGCTTAGCAATCTCAACGGCCTATCGAGAAATGCCACGAAAACTCGTAACAAGATCACAGTCTTACTCTCTTCCAATGTGGAAGTGCAATAAATTAGGTGGTTGGTATGCAAGCTTGCATGTGTGGGTGTGATTTGTGTCTAGTGCAGGGTGGTCGGTGTGAGCAATTCGTATAGTGAATTCTATTCATGCTTGATTTGCATATACGATATTTTTTGTATTGGCTGTGACGTGAACCTAGCAAGTGGCAGCAGGAGGAAGGGCTGAGATGTGTTGTAAAGATAAACGTAAATTTTTGGCGAAACTAAAACAAAAAGCAGATTGACTATTTTTATAACGATGAACGTGCATTTTGCGGAATATCACCCCTTTCTCGACCAAAGGGGAACAGTACCTAGCTGCCTATCGTGAAGTCGCTATCTTCAGGCTGCGTGAAACTTAAGTAGGCTGTTATATAAAATGAACGTTATTCCTTCAATTACCAACATTTTTTAGTGTGGCACACGCTGTATCTTAAACTTGCTTTGCGATGTAGTTCGTACACTTCACAACCCAGCATGGGCTCTGTGACGTTGAGTACAGCACCAAAACGCTCTTTGTAATCGTCGTTGACCTGTTGTGCACTGATTAACGGGACTTCAAAATTGACATCAACACGACCTTTACGGATCAGCGCTGGGTCAAGGCGTTCAAGATGATTGGTGGTCATGACCACAAGACAATCTTCAAGGGGGATCACACCATCGAGTGCATTCAGCACGCCACCCAATGTCAGCGGTGGATTATCGACGTTGCTTTCCGCAGCACGTGAAACCGTTGCCTTTACACAATCACAATCTTCAATCAGCAACATGGCGCCAGGTGGTACTTTGCGAATTGCCTTGTGAACCGTCGCATCGTTAACTGTAGACAGATTGAGAATGTATAAGTCGCGGCTATATTCAACGGCTAAAGCCCTTGCTATGCCCGTTTTTCCTGTACCCGTCAGTCCATGCAGTAACACCGTGAGCTTACTCATTACCGACTTGCCCCTGCCTGCAAAATTGCCAACTTCACGCAGGATATCCTGCCTAAAATCCTCATCGAGCACGAGGTCGCTAAAGCCAGCGGATTTCAGAGTTCCGTATCGGCACCACTCTGTTTCTTCGAAGATATGGACTTTTGGCTGCTCAGAAATATCGCCCCGGGTATCTTCCAGCAAACTATGGAGTTTACCTTTTGACCACCATGGTGCAGAAACCTGTATAGAATCATAAGGCATACTGCTATCTATCTTGGTGCGGGTTGCCATCATCAAACTGCCATCATACTTAAACAAATGCGTACCATAGCCAATTGATTTAACGCTGATTAACCCGTCATAACTGGCACTATAGTCAATGTAAACCGCTTGAGAAATAGAGCGAGAAAACAGAGGGATAGTGGTGTTACTGATCAGGTATGACAATTTGTTGAATACCTCAGTTCTTGAGGTGTGGCTATCATCAATGGTCAATCGAAGGAACAGCAAACGGCTAATGCTGCGGACTATTTTTGCAGGAACATCTTTAAGCATATAGCCCAAAAGGCCCGCGAAAATAAACAGCAAAATGCCGACAATGACGGCGGTGAGTAGTGGGTCCTCGTTTGTGAGCGCCCGAATTTGTAGTATCAACTCATTCATTTATTTACCTCTCTATAAAGTGCCAATGGGACACAGTACGAGAATACTACCAACGCTGTCTGATATACCACTAAGGACGCGAAAGTATGTGCGCTAAAGCACGTGCTTAAAGAGACGATCTTCCACGGAAATTGGCAGGTCAAATTGCCATAGCGGTAAAAAAATTATTGCTGGGATCATGCCCAAATTTTTTGCTTTTCGTTTGTTTTAATTCGTCTAGAAACGTCAGCATTTACATCCGTCTGAGCCGTGCCCACAAAAGCGAGCAACTCAAGGCTCAGAATGAATACGCACTGATGATGTTAACTAAGGGTAGTTTAGGGGAATACGAATGCCAATAACGTTCAGACAATCGTAGCATCATGATTTATTAGATTATGGATACTGGATAATGTCGTGGCTTCGATTCACCATTTCATCGAGCCAAAAATACCCGAGGGGATATCTGCTCATTCCCCCTTGCTCGGGTGTGGGCGAAGCGCCACGACTGGATTCAACAATAGCCGTGACGCGCTGGTGTGGATGATGCGAGATTAAATCTTAAGTCGAGAAAGCTGGGCCGCGAGATCGCCAGCAATAGTCCCCACATTTTGGCTTGCGGAGACCGAGTCATTTGCAGCTTGTTCGGCATCATGGGACTGGTTCCGGATCCTGAGTAAGTTGCCGCTAATATCATTCATCACACCACTTTGTTGGCCTGCAGCCGTCGCGATATGGTCATTCATATTGAAAATCTTCTCAGAGTGCGACGCAATTTGCTGTAGTCCCTCACCAGTCAGGCTGATGAGTTGCTGCCCTTGCTCGGCACGGTTGGTGGTGCTGTGCATGAGCGACTCAAGGTTGCTAGTGCCAGATTGCAGTTCTTCAATCATTTGCTGGATTTCTACCGTGGCAGATTGGGTTCTGCTGGCTAAGGAACGCACCTCATCGGCAACGACTGCAAAGCCTCGACCATGATGGCCGGCGCGCGCAGCTTCAATGGCGGCATTGAGCGCCAGTAAGTTGGTTTGTTCTGAAATGCCGTTAATGGTCGCAACCACGGCATCAATTTTGGCGGCATTCACGTTCACTTGGCTGACCGCATTAGCTGCGCTCTGCACGTCGTTGACCAGTTGCTCGATGGTGCCGATGGTGGTGTGAATTTGGCTTAAGCCTTTTTCGGCATCGCGGCTGGCGTTTTGGGTTTCTTTTGAGGTGTCTTCGGCGTGATTGGTCACGTCGCTAACGGTCACCGTCATCTCTTCCATGGCGGTGGCCAGACTATCTAAGTGTTGCCTTTGATCGATACTGAGTTGATTGCTATTGCTCGCGTTGTTGAGCAGAACATCGGCTTGTTCCTGCAGTTTGCGGCAAACTTCAAGTAAGCTTTTCACGACCCGTTGTCGTGTGGCGATGAGGTTGTCAATATGGTTGCCTAAGCCGCGCAGGTCGTCACGCCCTTCTGGGTAATTTAGGCGCACGGTGAGGTCATTACCACAGGCTTGGTCGGTGACCAAACGCATTTGCGTCAGCGTTCGTACGATATAACGACTGATGCTTGCCGTTAACCCCAATGATGCAACGAGTAGGAGGATAAGAAAGGCAAGGGTGGTGCTATGGCTGGCCGCTACCGTTTGTAAGGTTTGCTGTGGCTGCTTGAGCACGAGCTGCCATTGATTATTGATAGGGACAAGAAGCTGATATTGTCCTTGTTGTTCGATGACCTGATTGTATGTGCTGCTACTTTTGGCTTGAATTTGGCTGTGGGTGAGGCTGCTATTGAGTTGCTGAATTTGGCTGCTACTCAATTCATTGATGGAGGAACTTAACACCTGCGCAAGGTTGTTCGCTTCCTGTTGCATCCTCTGTTGGCTATCTGCATTGCGGCTGCTGGTTTCTCCGAAAATGAGTGCAATCAGCACGAGCAACATGAGTGTTAAAGGAACGATTGATACCAACGCCAGCTTTTCTTTGATGGTAAGTCGATTCATGACTGCATCCTTATCTGTTTGTTGTAATTGGCTCACTGAAGTATTCAACTAAATGTAACCTCTGTATTCATTAGAGATAATTATGGAACATCAGAAAAAATTAGCAGGATCTTCTCTAATCTATTCGTGGCTGCCCGTCGTTAGTTTGTCGTCAATGGTCATGGTCTCTGATGAGGATACAACTAAAGTTGCAGGCAATGCCATTAAGATATCCCTTCTCTGTGTGAAAAAGAGCATGTTGTCACGACTTACTCCCTGTCAACGTAGAGCATGCAATTGATAAATATAGACTTTACTCTAAATAACTTAGGATAACGCTGCTGATAGTACATAACTGTGAGCTCTACATTCATTCGGCTGTTTTGCACGATGAAAATGAGGCCTAAAGCGAAGTTTAGGCCGATTGAGTGCACGATTCGTCGCTTTGGGCAAGGAATGGAGCCGTTCAAAGCCTCGTTACGTGATAGTGGGGGAAGCTCGGCTTAGGCATCCTTACGTCAGCCGAGCGCGGTTGGGTTGTGCAGGCAGTCGATTGTTTTTTCGATTTAATGCAGTTGGCGATGGTTCCAAATGGTTACATCAGCCGAAGAGCTATGTGCTTACCTATTTGCCGTAAATTTGGTTGGGTAGCCAGAGGGCGAGTTCTGGATACGCTACCAATAATCCCAGGCCAAGCAGCTGCAACATAATGAACGGCACCACACCTTTATAGATGTCGGTCAGCTTAATTTCTGGTGGGCACACGCCTTTAAGATAAAATAGAGCAAAGCCGACGGGGGGGGTCAAGAATGACGTTTGTAACGTGACCGCAATCAACATGACAAACCACACCAGTACCGGTTGTTCGAGGCCTGTTCCTGTGCCTAAATCGAAATTGAGTTCACCAATTACGGGGGCGAGCAACGGCAGGACAATCAAGGTGATTTCAATCCAATCCAGCAAGAAGCCTAACAAAAAGACGATGACCAAAATAACAATCAGTACACCATAGTCGCCAAATGGAAGGCCGGTTAATGCTGCTGAAATAAACTCGTCTCCACCAAGTTCTCGCAGAACCAGTGAGAATAGTGTCGCACCGATAAAGATAGAGAAAATATAGGCCGTGGTTTTGTACGAGGACATCAGCACTTCATGGAATACTTTTCGATTCAGCTTTCGGTTATACAGTGCAAGTAGCGTTGCACCTAATGCCCCTACGCCACTCGCCTCAGTCGGGGTTGCGACACCACCAAAAATTGACCCTAAAACAGCCACGATGAGAATGATCGGTGGCAAAATGGCGCGGATAACTTCCCAGATGACTGTAAAGGTGAGTGGGCGGCGATCTTGTGCGAGCGGCGCAACATCAGGTTTAAACCAGGACAAACCGAGAATATAGATTAAGTAAACAAAACCGAGTAATAAACCGGGGAACACTGCTGCGGTAAATAAGTCGCCAACAGAGAGTGCCAATTGATCGGCCATGATCACCAACATGATGCTGGGAGGAATCAAAATTCCAAGGCAACCAGCACTACAGACGATGCCAGTGGCAAAGGTTTTGGAGTAATTCTGCTTCATCATGGCAGGGATAGACAACAGGCCAAGAAGTACGACCGATGCACCAATAATGCCGGTTGAAGCGGCGAGAATGATGCCGATGAGGGTCACGGTGATCCCCAGTCCGCCGCGGACTCGACCAAAGAGCTCTTGCATGGCCATCATCATTCGTTCTGCAACGCCTGATTTATCCAGCATTAGCCCCATAAAAATAAACATGGGTAAGGCAACTAACACCCAATTTTCCATTAACGAAAATATGCGGGACACCACAATACCGAGTGCGTTTAAATCAAGTCCTGACATTGTGCCAAGGTACTCGTCTGAAAAGTAACCGACTGCACCAAAGATGACGCCAACGCCCCCGAGAACGTAGGCGATTGGGATTCCGGTAAATAGAAAAGCGATAAAGGTGACAAACATCGCGATCACCAGGATTTCACTAAACTCCATTATTTTTCCTCCTTCGCGAAAAATGTCACCAAATTGCGCAGTAACCTTGAAATGCTGGCCAACGCCAACAAAATGAAACTAATGGGGATGGCAGATTTAATTAGCCAACGAAAAGGTAAACCCAGCGGGGATTCTGACGTTTCTGAAAGCAGGAATGAGGAGGCGACGTATTCCCAGCTGTTGAGCAAAATCACGCCAACCATTGGCAGTACAAAAACAACCGAGCCAAACATTTCCCAGAACAGGCGTGTCCGTGGCTTTAAATGATCGGCAACCACATCAACCCGCACTTGTGAGTTAGTAATTTCAGCGTAGGACATGCCGAACATGATTCCGATGGCATATAAGTGCCATTGGATTTCTTCGAAGAGAATCAACCCTTTGCTGAAGCCATAACGCATAGTGACATTCAAAATAATGACGAATATCAAAAATGCTGAAGACCAACAGCAGATGGCAGCGGTGAAGCGAATGATTTTTTCCAGCTGATCAGCAACAGACTGCATTCTGAGCGCTATTGGGCTGGTGGGACTGATTGAGAACATAGTGAATATCCAGTCTTTAGCCTACGATGACCCGAGGAGTCAGTTGAAGTATTGAGCAGTGCTAGCCAAAAACGGTGGTACGAAGGAACCCATCACCATTGCAATACTCTGACTCGATTGAGGCATATCGTTCATGATTAAGAAGTTCAAATCCGCACATGATTTGAGGAATAGAATTGCGCTTGAAACGCGTTACCGCTGCGAGTGTCGCACTCCACTCGGATGCCAGACGGTAACGCCAAAAGAGTGGTTATAGATTAGGGAGTGGTCGCGGTAAGAACGCGTTTGATTCCCAAAGGTCGTAGCGGCTTCTGAAGGTGGTTAGGTCGTCATGAATTCTTTTGAATTCTGGGTCTTTTGCTGATTGCTCAACCACAACTTCTTGCCATTTCTCCTTAAACGTATTGAGCATTTCTGGTGACCAATACTTGTTGATGACACCAGCCTTGAGGTTTTCTTCCATAATGGGTGCCTGCATCGCTTCACCTAGGGCGAGAGCATCGAGCGTGGCCGATTTACAGACATGTTTGATCACCGATTGCTGACGGTCGCTCATTTTGTTCCAAGTATCTTTATTGATGATGAGCTCCATCATCGTGGCTTGTTGATGCCAGCCTGGGAAGTAGTTGTACTTAAGGATTTTGCTTAACCCAATGCGTTTATCTACCACGGGCATTGAGAATTCTGTTGCGTCGAGTACGCCTTTTTCAAGTGCGGGGAAAATTTCGCCACCGGGTAGACCGACTGTGCTTACGCCTAGCTTCTCCATCACTAACGCGCCTAGACCGAAGAAGCGCATTTTTAAGCCCTTTAAGTCATCGGCGTTGTTAATCTCTTTGCTAAACCAGCCTGAAGTTTCAGGAGCCAAGATGCCACACACTTGAACTTTGACGTTGAGATTGTTGGCATCGTACAGCTCTTGGTGCAACTTGTTGCCATTGCCGTAGTAAAACCACGCCAGGTATTCAGGCGCTTCTGGGCCAAAAGGGACAGATGAGAATAGACGAGCGGCAGGGATTTTTCCGCCCCAGTTGCCTGCTGTGGCGTAACCTGCTTGAATTTTACCCGTAGAAACTGCATCTAAAATTTCTTTGGGGTTCACGAGTTTATTGGGTTCATACACCTTCATCTTCAAGCTATTGCCGCTCAGTGTACTCAGATCATCCGCAACATATCGAATGGTGGAGCCCAGACCCGGCAGTACAGAGTTATAGTAGATCGGTGTTTTCAGCAGTATTCGTTTTTCAGCGTGAGCAAAGGATGACATTAGGCCGAGTGCAATGGTGCTCATGATTAATAATTTTGATTTTTTCATGATAGATCTTCCTTAATTCAGTGGTTTTATTGCCACTTTGGATTCATGGTGCTTGTGCTGATAACGTCAAAGGCAGGAGCCAAAAAAACGGGCCCAATCCTTTATCTCTGCGAAGCATGATTTAGAAGGCGTAACTACAGTATCTTTGTGTTAATGAATTGTTAATCAGCGTTTGCGCGTAATTTTTCTACGGGTTTATACGTATATTTTGTGAGTGATATCGCTTTATGGTTATCTGTGTGGTGTGATCTGGGTCTTGTTTTGGGTGGGTTTTGCAAATGTGGGGAGAGAGTACTGCTTCAGTGAAAAATATTTTTGTGATTTTATTACAGCTGCCGGTTTTGTGGTGGCCTATTCGTTCGATTTGAAATGCATAGGTATTGGAGTTGAGATAAGGTGGTTTGTGAGTCATTATTTGAAGAATATGTAGCAGTTGTCGTTAATGTAAATCGACAACTGCTTTAATTGTCGCAGCTTGCTCTCTTCACAAATAAAAGTGTGAGGATGCTATTTTAATTCAGAGCTACATTTACCGCTTTTCGCCATTTTTAATCTGCGAATTTCCGACTTTCCAGCTTCATCATGCACTAGTTTTACGTCTGCTCCACCAACAAATGCGCCCATTTTAATAAATTGCTCGACAAAATATAGGTTGCCACTTTTAGCATCGACCGTCAGTGTATTGGGAGAGAACTCTGATTCAGTCGACACTGCTACGGCTTGATCACCGTCGACTTCCTTATAAAAAAATACGCCTTTTGCAGTTTCACCAACACACTCCTTATTTAGCCATACGTCTTTCTTTAACGCTGCGCCAACAAATGTATCTCTGCGAAACACATAAAAGCCTGCTTTTTTTTCTGCTGGAGCGTTAAATTCTCTCGCTTTCGCTGTGGCTTCTTTTGATTCCATTGGGACAGAAGAACAACCTGTAAGTGCCGCAGCAGTAAGAATTATAGCGAGTAGGTTTTTGTTCATTAAATATTCCTTCTTTGTATTGTTAGTCCTAGATAGTGGTTGACCGACTGAGCGAAATACATTCCGAAAACTTGTATGTTTTGAACGCAAGAGTTCTGTTTTCTGAGTACTTACAAGCTGTTGAGTCCGTATAGAGTTGTCGGTAAAACGAATGACAAATTATCGGTTTTAATTATGTAACACAAATGTTTATTTTGGTGATGGGTTTATTTTGTGATTGTTGTGACTGAAAAGAAGATAAACAGGGAACTATCTGGATTATGAACAAAGCTTTAGTACAACGTGGGAAGCAACGTGTACGTCTAAACAGGATTAAAAGGCTGGATATTGGTCAGCGGTTGAATGAAGTTTCTGTGACTTGGCTTTAGCACTTTGAAAGCTGTAAAGCATAACAATATGGAATTGATTTTTGTGCTTCTTTAGTAACTAAAGAAGCACATTTAATGGTGATATTTTGATAAGATTTGTTTGTATTTTAAATGTGTTAAGTCATCTTGTAATTTTAGACTTAAATATGTGACATGCTGATATATTCGATCTCGGAATGATGCTATCTTGCTATTAGTACATGTCTTTAAGCGCCAACAAACGCTATAGCTTCTTTTTCCTTTATAAATGAGTTGAAGAGTAGACGGCTTCAGAAGAGCATACATGTAAACCAAAAGTATGCGTGCTAGAAATCTGGCGCGGCATCCATTTCAATAATGAGTTGGGGAGTGATGAGACAGTGGAGAATAGCGGTCAATGAGAAACCCCAATTTTATTGGTCGCCTAATGAACATGATTCTCCTATGTTGGACGGTGCTGCTGTTAGGGTTTGTGGTAACTGTTTTTTGGCAAAGCAAGTCATCTGCAGAACGGCTCGCATATAATGATGCTAGGGCGAGTATTCGAAAAGATATTGCTTACCGGAAATGGGCGGCATCCCATGGTGGGGTTTACGTGCCAATTAGTGAGCATACGCCTGCAAACCCATATTTGTCACATCTCCCAAATCGTGATGTCATCACCAATGATGGTCAACATCTGACATTGATGAATCCAGCTTATATTCTGTCGCAAGTGACACAAGATTATGCGGAGTATTACGGCACCAAAGGGCACTTAACCAGCCTGCAACCTCTCAATCCCAAAAATGCTCCCGATCTATGGGAAATAAAAGCACTCAATGAAATGGCACGTACGTTCACTGAATATAGTGAACTGACGGATATTGACGGTGAGAAGTTTATTCGAGTGCTTGAGCCTATGGTTGTCATTGAAGGTTGTTTAAAATGTCATGCAAAACAAGGTTATCAGGTCGGCGATCTTCGTGGAGGGATTTCTGCGTCAATTCCAATTGCGTCATATTATGAGGACGCTTTTGACAAACTTGCGTATGTGGGTACATTTTTTGTGGTGTTATGGCTCATTGGGGTTGCAGCTATTTGCCACTACAAAACTCGTGCGAGAAAGTATTTGCAAGAGAAGCAAAATGACGTTGAGCAATATTTATTTTCGCTTGTTGATATGATTGAAGGGCGCGATAGCTATACAGCTGGACATACAAAACGTGTGGCGGATTATTGCGTTCGTATTGCAAAGGCGCTCGACATTTGCGAGGAGCAGATCGAACAATTACGTCGCGCAGCGATGTTGCACGACATTGGAAAAATTGCCACGCCAGATTCCATTCTTTTAAAACCTGCACGATTATCAAAAGCTGAATTTAGCATTATTCAGCAACATGCGACTTCTGGATTTCAGTTGCTGAATCGGATTGATACCTTTGCCGATATTGCCGGTATCGTGCAGGCGCACCATGAAAGATATGATGGTAAAGGTTACCCAAATGGCTTGAAAGGCGATGAAATTCCTCAGCTTGCGCAAATTATGGCGATTGCGGACGCGTTTGATGCGATGACGACAGATCGTATTTATAAAGGCCGTAAATCGGTGCAAGAAAGTTTGCTTGAAATCGAGCGCTTAGCAGGTGAGCAATTTAATCCGCTCTACGCTGAAGTTGCAGTAAAAGCGCTCAGCACTGTAGAGTTGAGTGAAACCAACCAAGCACCTAAAAATACCACAGAGCGACAGCGTTTAGCTTATTTTTATAATGACCAACTTACGGGACTTTATAATCGAGAGTATCTGCGCGTGCAATTGGCTGTCGAGCAGGGATCTAGCTTGCAATTGGGGCGTGAAAATATTCAATATGCCGCCGCCATCTATCTAAAAAACTTTTCTAACTACAACCGGGCGCAAGGGTGGGAGAGTGGAGATCAACTCTTGGTCGAGATCTCTACTCAGCTTTCAGATAGGTTAACCAGCGCTTTGCTGTTTCGGTTACATGGAGATGACTTTTTGGTGCTTTCTCCGCAAGCATTAGACTTTGATACGCTTAAAGAAATTTTAAACAGGCTGACCAACAACACCTGTGTGCGCTATGAATTTGAACAATTTGAGCTGAGTAACGAGCAATGTCACTCGGTAGAATCTCTTGAAGCGTATATGGATAGACAATCAGCCACTCTGTCGTAAAGAGAAAGGTTGATTGTTCAGAATAAGCATGAGGTGCCCATATGTATCTTGCGTATACAATGTTGAGTCTTGGCATCCGACGCTGTAAATAAATCAAGGACGTTATATCTGGCGAAACCCACGAAAATACTGTGGGTTTCGCTGCCTTTGGAATAGTGATTTATGTTGGTGTTCGGGGCTTAATCTGCTTCACATGCGAACCAATCGTATTGATGGCTTGTGTCCCAACAATAACTGAGTCCATTTCCCCCATAGCTGGAGCTATCAGGATCACACAGAGAACAACCCCAATCCCTTACACCAGCCCAGCCTGAACTTGACCCAGCCACACAGCTCGGAGAGTCGGGGTAAAATGGAAAACCATTCATGGTTGCAGGGTTTCCTGTTGTTGTGATGAGGCCGTACACTTGAACCCATGTGTGGTAGTTATCGATTGCACGTGCATTATCAAGAAGAAGCTGTGCGTCTACAGAAGACTTTGGCGACCACCAAGCTAAACCTCTGGACTCACAAAACTCAATATTATCGGCAAGTACTGCTGCGCGTTCGGTTTTAAAAATATGAACATCTCTACCTTCAGACTCATAAGATAACTCTACACCAGTTAAGTCGACGTCATGTGAATGGTTCTCTACAATGTCCTCTACAGTACTTATTCGAAGCATCAAAGCGACAATTTCAGCTTCATGGTTTGCAGCTCTTAGCTCAAGCGCCGCTAATTGCTGAACTGCACTGGTAAGCTCTAAACTTAAAAGGTTTAGTTGCGCATTTAGCAATGACAAGTCAGTGGTTAACCCATCCACTGCGAGTGCGTTATCGGCAATTGCCTGACTTAATTCTTGCGCTTTAGCGGCTAATTGAATACTTAATTCATTAATCGCAATAGAGTTTCCCGATACAGCATTGGATAATGAATCGATTTGATTTTGAATGTTTGCCATGTCAGAAGAGTGGCGATCAGCCAATTGCGAGATGTTCGCGTATAAATCAATAAGAGAGCCATCGATTGCATCTAACTCGCCGTTTACAGATGCTAATTCTGCTTCATTACCTGTTACGCGACTATCAAGGTTTGCCAGCTGGCTATCGACATCGTTCAATGAACTTAATAAAAATGTCGATATAGATTGTAAATTTGAAATGTCTCCTTGATTAGCTTGGATCAGTGCCAAGTTCGAGTCAATAAGGCTTTGCAATTCTTGGAAAGGTTTACCGTTATTTTGTCCCTGGGATTTGCTAGCGGCAAATGATGTTATAGAGCTACCAGCTAGAGCCAACATTAATACACCGTATTTGAACGATTTAAAATGTTTCATATTTCATCCTAGAAGTTTGGTTGTTTTGCACCCACAAAGGGTAGGTCTAAAGTATGACTTGCGCAAAAATATAGTAATCAAGAATAAGGATTTATAAATCATTTATGATGTAAGTTATTAGTAATGATAATCATTATTGGTATATATTTTTATGGTATAAAAAAACTTCTGTTTATTTAAAATTGATTCTCAAAAAGAAGGGACACTTAACTTATTGAACGTTAGGCGGTTAAATTTGACGCGATAAATTTTGGTCAATAGTCATCGTAAATATCTATAAATAATCGCTTACGAAGGCTAGGTGACGGATGTATTGAGCCTATGATGATTGAGGTGCGATTTTTATATGTTGTTTGTTGAAGAGCTTTCCATTAGAGAGACGATTTTAAAACTATTCATTCGAAATCTGTTCGTTGTTTAGCTGAGCTTAGCGTCATTCAAAACTTAGCGTGAGTTCAATTAATTGGGCCTCATCTTCATAGGAGTCAAAATCAATCGAAAGGGTGGTAAAGCCATCTGAAATCATAATGTTATCTAGGTTGTCTTCTGCTTGCGGGTAGCGAGCAAGCAAAGCCGATTTTGTTGATGGGATATTATATTTGGCAAGCACTTGATTAAACTCGAACATGGTTTGGGCTGATGACATGGATTCCGTTACTTTTATATAGTTCACTTTCTTTTGTTTGTCATAACCAAGTAAAAGGTTGTGATTAACAAGGATTTTAGGGCCTGATTCATCCAGTAAAATTTGATTTTGTAGTTGCTGTGGTTGCAATAAATAATCTTGCTCAAAATCTAGGGCTAGAATTTCGCCAATAAGCGTATTATCGAACTGAGCGAAATTGATTTTGTTAGCTAGTGTTTGCTGTGAAGAAGGCAAGATGGCAAAGCTGTTTAATCGAGATGCATTATTATCATCTAAGCTCTCTTTGTAGCTTTCAAACTTTAAGAGTAATTGGGTCTCTTTATTCATCACTCTATAACTATTTCCGACCTTTTTTATGGGTAAGTGCACCTTCACTTGCTCTAAATTGTCTCCGCGCTGAATTCTATCGGCAATAACCCAATGGGTATGGTCGTAATTGTCGCTTAGGGCTATTTGGTTTTGTCCATGACCGTTTAATAATCCAAGATCTTGTGAAATGGTGATGACTTTACCGTGCTTCACAATAAACCACAGGTGACGTCCATATCCATATACGATCGCACCATTTGTGAGTTGAAGCTGAATGCTATGCGGGCCTAGAGCCTGCTGTAGCTTAGCTATCGAATCGCCAATGTTGATACCATAAGCTCCTTTTGTGGAAATTTTTGGTTCAGGTGCCTGGTGTTGTCGAGCGAGTTTGAGGATGTTGCCATCTTCTGGCAGGTTTAAGCTAACGACGGTTTCAGTATATGAAACCGATTTTCCTTCACTATTGTACGGTGTTGGTTTTGAACTCAGCTGCTTGGTTGGGCAAAGCTTTAGTTGTTGCACTTTGGACAATACAAAGAGCTTTTGCGTTTTTGATTTTCGACTGCCGCTATTTGTACTAAAGCTGCGATCAACCGCTCCAACTCTTAGTTGTTCAATAATGACGGCATCTGCCCCAGCCTTTTTTGCTTTATTTTGTATTTCAATTAAGGCTTGTTGCACATATTCATCACGGTAGTCCAATATGTTGCCGCCTGATGATTTTAGCGGCTTGCGGTCAATATCGTAGGTGAGTCGGTCTTCTACGGTGGCTAGTATTTGAGGTGGACAATCTGGATAAAAATCGAGGATCTGAGGATATTCATCTGCGACTAGGACCGTGCTTGAAGTAGTGCAGATAATACTAAGAGGTAATAAAAAAAGTTTCATTTATCATCCTTGAATCATTAAAAAATAATCGCTGCTTGTGTCAAAGCGTCCAAGCGATGACGGTGTAACTTATTTATTAAGCTAAAGATAATTTACAGTCATGTAAACCCATTTGTGATTCCGATGCGCTGGCTTTAGCCCGATACCATTCAAATCGCATTTTGTGAAAATCGGTTAAGATTTGTTGGTTCCCGCAAGCTCTTAGTGCTGACGAACTGCGTAAAAAAGCCCGCTCAATAAGCGGGCTTTTGCCGTTTAATGATGACATGCAATCGATGTGACTTACGCCATGCGCTCGCTTGGTGTCCAACGTTGTACTTGAGTCGGCAATGCTGCGCCTTGACTCGTCAACATGTTGATGCGGTTTAAATAGGCGGCGCCATACATCAAATGCTTGGCCAAATCGACCGCGTTACGTTGGGTGTAGTCATCTAAGTAGCTTCCTTTCGCCCATTGGTTAAAGGCACCTAGTGCGGGACCTGCCCAGATTTGATAATCCATTTCTCGGCCAGCTTCACCTGAGTTAGACCAGCGGCTAGATAGCCCAAGATACCAGCGGAAAATCAGTGCCATTTTACGCTTTGGGTTGCCTTCTGCACGCTCAATTTGTTTTGGGTCGCGCTCATTAAAGTGAGCGACGGTGCCTGCCCAAATATCATCTAATGTTGAACGGAATACTTGCTTTTCAAGCTTTTCACGCTCGTCAGCTGGGATGGCTTCTATTGAGTCATATCGAGTGTAAATCTCATACAATTTGTTAGCTCGCATTGGGAACAACGTTCCGCGTTTTACAACTTGTAATTTGACCCCCATCTCGAACATATCTGCAGCTGGTGCCATGGTGACGTCTGCCATTTCAGTGGTGGCGAGTAGTTTGCGGGTATGCTCACTAGCCCCTGCTTCGACACAGGCCTGGTTGATAGAACCCGTGACAATAAACGCTGCGCCCATGTTAAATGCCGCCAACGCAGCGTCAGGGGTTCCTACACCGCCTCCAGCGCCAACACGCAATGGCGTTTCGTATTTATACTCGGCTTGGATCTCTTCTTTGAGTGCCAAAATAGTGGGGAGCAGAGTGACAAACGGACGGTTATCAGTATGACCACCGGAATCGGCTTCAGCAGTGATATCATCAGCCATTGGAATTTGTTGCGCCATTTCCATTTGGTCTGCGCTAATTAAGCCTTGGTCTACCAGCGGTTGGAGTAATTTTTCTGGTGCCGGCTTCATAAAGTGGGTCGCGACTTCGGTACGGCTTACTTTGGCAATCACCTTATTACCGACATTGATGCTGCCATTTGCATTGCGACTAAGGCCAGCGGCACGGTAATAGACAATTTGTGGCGTAAGGCCAAGAAACGCAGATGCTTCAACGGTTTTTACGCCATGCTTTAGGAATAGTTCTACGCTGCCACGCTCAAGCGCGGGCTCACTCGGGCTATGGATTAGGTTAAAGGCATAGGGGCCATTAGGCAGTGCTGCTTGAATTCGTTCAATTGCTGCTTTTACGCGAGAAGGAATGAGGCCAGCGGCACCAAATGAGCACAGAATACCGGCTTTACCCAGCGCAATGACGAGCTCTTCAGATGAAATGCCATTTGCCATGGCACCTGCGTAGTAAGCATATTTTACACCGTGTACACGGCGAAAATTGCTGTCACCAAGGCTTTCAGTACCAAGTGCGGGGGCAAAAGCACTGACCGGCAAAGCGGCTGGATTTGTCGCGCTATCAGAGGTGACTTCAGCATCTTGACTAATACCTAAACCTTTCTCTGGGTGATTGACAAGGTAACATCCTCGGTTTAAATCTTTGAGTTGACTCGCGAGGGCTGCAGGGTCAAAGCTCACTTGTTGATCCGTAACTTGCCAAGGCCATGGCGACAATTTTTCGTTATTGCTGGTGATAGAATTCATATTGTTTAATCAAACCTCTTATAAGGCGTGCTGTTATTTTTGTTTTGTGAGAGGCGCTCAATATTGAACGCCTCTTGGCTCTATTTGATGTTAGAGAAGCGGCTAAGCTTCTTCTAGGCAAATTGCGATATCGCTGACTTCATAAATACGTAGGCCGTCTTTGCTCAAGTTTGCATCGCCAACCACAACCACACGGCCGTTTTCTTTTCTCACGTCAGTGATATGTACATCGAGAGACATCTGTTTGTTGAGCGGATTAATTTGTCCACGATATTTCCATTTCACTTCAGATTCAATTTGACCAAACTTAGGATTGACCAAATCTTTACCCAAATCATGGGTCAGTGCATAGGTTTGCATCAGCTCGATAATCGCTTCAACACCGAGCGAACCTGGCATCACAGGATCTTGATGGAAGTGGAACTGGAAGAACCAGTCACTCGGGTCAATCGTGCGCTCTGCGTACAAATAGCCTTTCCCTGCTTTACCGCCATCATCCACAATTTCTACCGTGTCGATAAAGTTTAACTGGCCACCGGCAAGACTGTAATGCTCTTGGTTTGCCGGTGCATTGAAGTAGCGCGTGTTCTTATCAAGTAAGTCAATTTGATGATCTGGCTTACGGTTATTTTCCACATGCCAAGGCTGCGTCACTTTGCCATTATCGAGACCTAACTGATCTTTCAATGCGGCACCTTTAAAGTAACCAAATACAGCGTTACCTAGGTAGAACGGTTCACCATCAGTGCTGAGCTCAAAGCTAAAGCTTTGAATAATATTGGTACCAGCCATGACTGTCGACAATAGCTTAGAGTCGTTGACAATGGTTTTGCCGCGTAAATCAACCTTGCGCAGCATTTTGCCGTTACCGTCGAGGTTACGGAAGAATAGCTCTTCACCAGGGAATCCAAGCGTCGTCCCCATATAACCCGAGATAAAGCCGTTCGGTTGCAAGGAGATTTCCATTAAGACCGAGTAGGGCATTAATGTCGGATGGTTGTTCTTGTCAAAGTACCATGCATTTTCAGGCACTTCGTATTCGGCAATACAAGACGAAGGTGTTTTGAAGTCACCGCGTTTACCGTTGACTTCGACCACTCGGGTGGTGAGCTGTAGATCGCCACACGGTGTGCGGGGTGGGATCATACCCCGGTATATCGAGAAGTCTGGACCAAAGCAGTTTTCAATGTTGCCTGTGGCAAATTCAAACATATGATAGGGCGTAAATGGCACGGTATCAGGCACTCGGTTTGGATAATCCGGCGTTTCAGGTGCCTCGACATGTTGTAGTGGGATCACACCTTTGTTTGGCGCTGCCGCTAGATCCGGTACTTGCGCCATAAGTGGTGCATTGATTGATGCTTGCGTTGTGGCTGCTGGTGCGGCCACCGGCGTGCTTTCTGCGTCAAGTAGAGGATACAATACACACTCTTCTTCTTCGCGGATCATTACACCGAGGTTTTGGAAGTCGACAACGGCCTTACCATTGAGCAAGATATCAATATTTGCCTTGGCGTAAGGGCGAGGGCTAAAGCCGATTTCTGTGACTTCCATACGGTAGGTGAGGGTACCGTGTTGGGGTAGCACTTGGCCACGACAACGTACTTTTTGCGATGCATTTTCTAGAGGCTGGAAGCGGCCATTTTTCACTTGCGTGTGCATGCCCATGTGTAGCATGTAGAATTGTAGCAATTGACCACAGCCTTCAGCCATCAAAGAGCCAGCCATCACTTGGTCACCTTTAAAATGGCACGGGAAATACCAATGATCTGGAGCGAGTTGTTTATGGCCTTCAATCAGGCCGAGTCCCCAAGCGCCACCTTGACGGTCAAGCTTACTGACTTCTTCAATCATTAAGAATTTTTCTGAAGCAAAACATAATGAGTTTTGCTGACCTGTTGCCGCTTGGTGTGCCGCGTGCTCACCTCCAAAACAGCCACCAATATCTGCGGATAACAGCTTGTGGATTTGGGTATAATCAAACTGAGTTTGTGGGCAGTTTAATAGCGGGTTGAACGTTTGTTTGACCGCCATGTTGCGGGCCTTGATCTCGTCTTCAGTACGGATGACCCCTTTACCATCAGCAAGCTCTTGATCAGTAAAGAAGCCTGCGCAGCCACCGTCCATTTTCAAGATCATCTTATCGCCAACAAAGCACTCGTATGAGAAGAAGAACAACAGCGTATCGCCATTGCGGGCAAAATTATTGATAGAGATGTCGTATCTTAAGGTATCGCCACCCCGTGGCAAATCACCCAGGAAGGTTAGGGTGCAATCGAGTAAACGATAAACGCGATCTCCCTTGTTTTCAAAGTCGACACCTAGGTAGCTAATTAGCATCAAATCACATTGACCTGACTCAACAGCAACTGCCCAAGGGATCTGACCGTCTACCAAGTAAGGTGCGTCAACAGGAATGTCATATTCTGTTGTCATTGTGCACGGTTTAAACTCAAGCATTTTTGCATCAAGTTTTGTCACTCGTGAAACGAGTAAGTAGTCCGTGGTTGGAAGGCGTACGCGGCGAGAATAACTATCAATTACCGCATAGTCAGAGCCAAATACTTTTGCAATATCGCCTTCGGCATATTCAACTAAGTCGTGATAGTCCCAAATACAAGGTTTGTGCGCTGGTACTGGGGCAACGTAATTGCCAACTAAAGCGTGATTGGGTGCGAGCTTTGGTTCTAAATTTGGCTGGGCTTCTGCTGGTGTTGATGATGCAGTGGCCGACGCAGCTGTGACTTGGGCTGTTTGTGGCAAAATTTGTTGGCCTGACAACTGTGCCTGAATCACAGCATCAGCGAGCTTTAACCCGGCTTCTCGGCTGGCTAAAAAGGCTTTGTGGGCTTCTTGTGCCTTGATTTGATTTTGCTTGAGAGCCACGGCATCATCGCCAGAAAGCTTTACTGGTTCTTGGATCGGTTGAGTCATATGGTTCAGATTACCTATGGTATGAGTGACCGCGACACTAACTGGGGTTAGTGTCGGAGGTGTCTGTGCTGAAATCGGAGTCGACTGGGGGGCAGGCGTTGCCGGAACTTTATTGGCAACTTTTGCTTGAATGTCGCTTAAGTTTTGGATTTCTGATTCGACAATATGCTGGTAGATATCTCGGCCACCAAGGCTCACCTCTTTGATCAGCGACAATTTACCTTGATGTTGAATTTGTGTATCTAAACGTTGGCCAAGGGCAACTTTTTGGCCTGCACTTTGGCTGACGAGCAATTGTGAGCATTGATTTTCACTAATGTTTGTCACGATGGCTGCTGTGTCTTGATTGCTATTGAGCTGCGTATTGCACAATAAACCATGAAGCAAGCTAGCCATACCTGATGCCGCATAACAATGCCCCATACGTTGTTCTGCTTGGGTTTGCTGTGCATGTGACAAGGGCATTTGTGCAACGGCTAGCGGCGCAAGTCCTTCACTGCCGGGGGCAAGATTTAACTCTAAAAGGCTGATCTCTTGACTAGTTCGTGCCGTTTGGTTCAGCAGCTCTTGAGTAATGCCGGGGGCTTGGTTGCTTGAGCCGAATGCAAGCCCTTCAATTTTGCCATAAACTTTCTCAGCTCCGACTTGATGTGGACTTTGGAGAACAATAGCCCCCGCACCTTCGCCGACGCGCCAGTGTTGGTTATCTTCGCTGAGTACGCTGGGTGCTAATGCGACAGGGTCGATTTGGTTTTTGAGAATCACTTGCTCGGCACTGCCTGATAAATCGACAGCAGCAATGACCACAGCATCCAGATGTTCTTGGCTCATTAAATTTTCAGCAACATCAATACAGCGGCTCACAGATTGATCGCCTGCTGAAATGGTAAATGCTGGACCATTAAAGTCCCAAAGTGACGCGATGCGCGACGCCATAATATTGCCGATGAAACTGGTGTACTGATTTAGCTTGGCTGCGTCGAGAACACTATCCATTGCAATTGCTTCAAGGGATTGATATTCGGTGTCGCTAAGCGCAACACCCATATCCGCTAGACTGTCAGCGAGTTGCGTATGCAGGTTCACCCGACCACGGAACTGATGTAGCTCAAGCTCTGTTTCCATTGCGACGAGTACCGCAACTTTTTGGCCATTTTCAAGGCCTGCGTCAAGAATGGCTTCGTCAGCAACTTTCATTAACATCAATTGCTGTGGGATCAAACGATCATCTTCATTGGGTGGCAATTTAAAGCGTAAAAAGTCGAGTTCAAAACTATCGACATATGCACCTTGTGGAATGCCCTCTAATCCAAATTGACTTAAGACCTGCGGATGTTTTTCGAGGCCTTTCCAGCGCTGTGCTGGTAACTCTCTAAAGCCATCGCCATTGGTTGCGATGGCATGATTGATAGCATTAATACTGGCGAGCGTGCCAAAGTGTGCAGCGGCACCGGTAATGGCCAACGGTTGTGGTGTGTATTGCACGGGTTCTGCAGTTTGTTCGCTGGCGGCGCGAGAGTAAGACTCTAATAATAAGTGCGCATTACAACCACCAAACCCAAATACTGAAACACCTGCGTGACGCTCTGGGTTCCCCGGTTTGCTCGGCCAAGCCTGAACTTCCGTTGGTAAACTATGAGCGCCAAATAAGCCTTCTGGCGAGGCGATCGGAGCCGAGAGATTAATACTTGGAGGCAGTTGACCAGTTTGCATTGCGAAGATCATTTTCATAATCCCCGGCATGCCCGCAGCCGTGAGGAGGTGGCTAAGGTTTGATTTTGCTGAGCCAAGTAAGGGTGCTGGCGTATTGTCGAGCTTATCGCTAAAGAAGCGTTCCATCGAGGTGAGCTCGACTTTATCGCCCAGCGGTGTCCCTGTTGCATGGCACTCAATTACTTCAATGGTTTCTGGACGAATATCACTGGCTTCATAAGCACGTTCAAAGGCTTGTACTTGACCTTTGCTGTTTGGGCTCAGGACGAACTGGCCTTTGCCGTCATTTGATAAACCAATGCCATTCACGACCGCATAGATTTTGTCGCCATCGCGTTCTGCATCATCAAGGCGTTTGAGGACTAATACTCCGGCGCCTTCGCCAGCAAATAGGCCTTTACTGTTGCCATCGAACGGCGCAGAAATGCCGTGTTCAGGATAAGCATGGAAAATGGAGAAACCCATATTGATGAAGAATGGATCGGCACCAGAGACTGCGCCGGCCAACATCATGTCTGCTTTACCCGTTAGCAAATAGTCACAGGCGAGCTTGAGTGAATATACTGAGCTTGCACATGCGGCATCGAGGCTGAGTTGGGCTTGACCAAGACCTAATGCGTCAGCAACGACTTTCGATGCATTTTGGGCAATCGCACCGTTGTGTGGGTTCGCAGAATGAGGCTGTTGCGTTGCTTGGAAACCTTGGAGGCGAAAGTTTTCATTTCCAAGCTTTTGTTGTAGTGCTTGTTCAACCACGCCGTGGTAAAGGGGCAAAAACAGCTCATTGGATTTCGCGGTAGGGAACGATAAGGTGCCCATCACAATGCCGGTTTTGTCCAGCTTTGGAGAATTGAGATCGACCCCTGCGTCTGCAAGTGCCTTGCGGCTGGTATCAAGTGCCCACAAGAAGCTCTCATCCAGGCCATCAAATTGCTCTGGGTTTAAACGGTAACCATTGGCGTTGAACTGAAAGTCGCGAATATAACCGCCTTTATCGCAGTAAAAACGATCTGACTCGCCTTGTTCACCACGATAGCTAGCGACTTCTGCACCAAGCTTTTGTGGATCAATGGTGGTGCGTGAATCTTTCTTGTCCAGCAAGTTTTGCCAGAACTGCTGCGGCGTATCGGCATCTGGATACAAGTTGGCTAAGCCAACGATGGCAATTTTACAAGAGTTTGCCGCAGGTTTAGATTTGAATTGAGAACTCACTGAGGTTCTCCTTCTACTAGTTGTGTTTGGTTTGATTGATTGGATACCGTCCCTGCTGGGGATTGTGTTGCCAATTGATGTTGCAAACCGTTTAAAAGCGGACTGAGGGTCATATCGACACGATGGCTGATGAGCGGGGCGAGGGCTTTAAGTAAATTCATCGCATCATCGCCACCTTTAGCATTCATCGGTACCGTGCAACAGGCGTTGCTTTGACCATCGGCTTTGTTAATTTTGTCTATGAGGGTGCTGGTTTGTCGGTCAGCACCGACTTCCACAAATAGTTTGGCACCTTGTTCACGGCTGGCTTGAATTAGCTGGGTAAAATCTAGGCGGTTGCAAAACGTGTCTGCAATAGATTTCGCGATTACGTCGCTATCAATTTTGCCAGTATGCGGAAGTTGCACCATTTGGTTCTGCGCCGCACTAATGAAGCGTGTTGCAGACGCTGAGTGGTTCACGTCTGCTTTCGTCGGCTGGTGGTAAAACTCAAGTACTGCTTGATGCTGCCCCATTGCTGGTGGCGTGTGCATTGCCGTGACTCGGTTGGCAGCGATCCCGCGCTTTCCTAGTTTTGACAGCAAATCTCTACAGGTCTGTTCACATCCGGCGATGACACAGGTATCACCCTGGATAATTGGCAGATAAGCCCGGGGGAACTTTGGTAGTAGATCTAAAATGGGTTGCGCAGGGCTGCGAACCACAAAGCTATTCCATTGGATGGGCTCAGTCACTGAAACCTGCCAAGCTTCGCGAACTGCGGTTAAGTTTCCAGAAATTGCCGTGGTAAAAATGGGGCTGGTTTGAGTGGCTTCAATTAACTGGTGCGGCGCTTGCCAGACATCAAGGCTCGCCCACATTGCCGCTTCTCCCATGGAATAACCAAGGGCGTAGGCTGGACGAATTGCAAATTCTTGCGTGAGTATCTTGGTCAAGACATAACTTGCACCCACACCAGCTATCGCTAATTCACCCAAAGACATCTCGTCAGCAATGCCTGCTGAAGGGTAAATGCGTTTCGCTTGCAAGGTTTCCTCAAAATCTCCTTCGCGTTCTAAACGTGCATAGAGTGCTGGGAAATATTGATGCAAGCTGTTCAGCATATTGGGATAAACGGTGCCGACACCGGGATAGACAAAGCTTAACGCCTGTTGTCCAAGCGGGGTCGCACTGAAATAACTTCCTGCGGGGGTCTTATAGCTCGAATCTTCTTTGTCAAAAATTTCGACGAGCGCTTTTTGCATTCCACTAATTTCAGTTGCAAGACCACTTCTATGGGCGGCTTGGAGGACTAACGCATACCTTTTGGTGTCACCATTCGCTTGATAAGCGAGCAGCGATTCTAGCATCGTCGTCTGTATACATTGAGTGGTGATGCTTGATGCTGCGAGCTGCTCCAGTTGTTCACTGAATTCAATTTGTGTATCGGCAGCAATAATAAAAAATAGGCGCTTGTCATTTAAAATTGAAATGGCAGGTGCACTTGCCGTACCTTGGGTCAGTACCCAAGTTGATTGAGCCAGTTCCAGGCTAGCGACCCGAGCTTGATGTGGACGAGTAAACCAATAATGGCTTGCTTTGTCGGCATCCAAACTGAAATGGCGCGTGTGTAAACTGTCAATCAACTGCAATAACGCATCGAATTGCTCGGTTGCCGAGGATTCGCTGTGATTGATCTTGGCTGTTATATCCGTCGATTGGCGTCGAGCGTGTTCAACGGCTGACGCAAACGTCTCACCGCAGCCAACTAGGACTGCATGGGGGTGACACTTTTGTTTAGCTGCTGTTAACGCGGGTAGCATCCAGATATTCTGATCGTTGCAGCGCAAGGCAATACACTGACCTTGGCTGAGTTTTTCTTGCGCTTGATGTAAGGTGTGGTCGAGATTTGCAGCGTCTTTTGTCACCTCTAGGGTGACAAAAGAAAGCGCTGCAATTGTCGAAGGAGCCCGATTAACGGCCCCTTTAAGCAGCGCAACTCGCAGGGGCATCTTCGATGATGAATCCGCTACATTAGCCACGTGCTTGCTCCTCAATACCAATCGCTTTGGCTTGGTTTTGTAAAAAGGCATCGTTGATGCTTTTACTGACCGTGACCTTGGCGCCGAGCATTTGTGCGCTGATACGACCATCTGCATGGTATAAGCGAACATTGGCTTGAAGTTGACGACTACTCGTTTTCACGACATCTAATTCTAGCCAAGCTTCCTCTCCCCACGCCAGTGGAGAAAATGAATCAAACCGCTCTATAGCCGATGGCAAGCTTGCTGCATCATGGGTCATACGCGCCCACACCAGCATAGCTTGTAGCAGATAATCTTCCGCAAAAGGTTGATATCCACCAAACGCTTGTGTGGGCACAAAAGCGCCACAATCTTGCGATTTCACCTGCGGCATTTGGCAGACTGCAATTAAAGACTGTGCATCAAACTGTACAATGCGTTGCAGCCCTTGTAAGCGTGGGCCATGAAACAAAGTGCCATCACGATAAAGAGCCGATTTGTCAGCTAAGCTTGCCTTACTTTGCAAGGCGTTATAATCCTGCGTAGATTTTAACGCGATTGCTGTTTGCTCAAGCGTATCAGTCGCAACCAAGGTCGCTTTATACTGTGGACGCCCTTCGGCGCTAATCAACGCTTGAATACAGGCTTGCCCTAAGAGGGTCGTAGGCTCCAAGGCTAATGTAAGCTCGATAGCATCTTGGCTTTCAAAAACCACGCCTTTCAGCAACTTATAATCTTGAACCGTAAATATTTGTCCGGTCACTTCAGCTGCGGCTTGACGCATCCACTGCAACGCACACACTGTAGGTAACACGCGATTGCCACCAATCACGTGATCCTCAAGAAAGCGCATCTGCTGCGGCTCTAGCACTAACGTACGTTGAACCGCTTTTACGAATGGTTTGACGACAGCTTTGATATCTTGCGCAAGCGAACCCTCAGCAGATGCCGGGGCCGCTTTAAGCTTTTTTACAGCAGCTGCCTCACTATCATCTTGTGAAGAGTCATTGCCTTGCATATCGGTTCCTACGAGTAACTGAATCCCCGTTTCTCCCAATAATTGTGTAGCAAACAACTCTGCACCAGCTTGTAGTGGAATGACATAAACGCCACGCTCAGTAAACATTTTCTTCAATGCTGGGTTGACCATACCGCCGTCCCAAGGTCCCCAGTTAAAGCTCATGACTTTCGCTTGTGGGTGGTTTGCTTGGAACTGAAGGGCTGCTTTGTTCAATATCTCATTTGACATTGAATAGTCACTTTGGCCTGTATTGCCATAAAAGCCTGCAGCTGATGAGAACATTGCAACGAGTTTAAGCTTGTTGCAGTCCAAAGCGCCGAGCAGTGCTTTGAGGCCGTTTACTTTGGTGCCATAGACACGGCCTAATTCTTCAAGGGTTTTATCTTGAATGTTTTTGTCGGCGAGAACTCCCGCGCCATGAATTAGACCCGTCACTTGGTTATTACGAAGTGATGCTTTAATCGCCTCTTCATTGGTAACATCCATACTGATGTATTCAGCACTTGCACCAACTGCTGTAAATGCCGCTAATGACTGACTGATCTCAAGGCTACTTTGTACTGGCCATACCAAAGCATCTACTTGTTTCGGCGTTGGTTTGTTGCCACTTGCTAACAGGTGCGCGATAGCTGCTGGTTTGAGTTCGCTCGCTTGTTTACCTTCGGCCCACTGAGGCAATGTCGTGAGGTGCTCACTTCGTCCTGCAAGGATGAAGTGCGACTGACAACGTTTGGCTAAAGAAAGTGCACATTCAAACGTGACGCCTTTAGCACCCCCGGTCACCAGAATTTTATCTGAACGATTTAATTCTGCAGCAGGTGTTTTTAGTTCACTCTCTGTACCGACGAGTTGTACGCGCCCCGTTTGGCTGATCCCCACTTCGTTGGGCTGAGTTTGGCTATCGCCAATTTCAGCGACGATGGCATCTGCAACTTGGCTTGCATCAAACTCAGGCGAGATATCTAGTGCACGACAAAATACTGTTGGCCATTCGTGGCTGAGTGTTTTAGTGAGGCCTGCAAGTGCTGCTTGGTTTAATTCAGCGCCCTGTAGTTTGTTGGTATCTAAATAACCAAACCCACCATCAATACGGCTAACTGTCATAAAGCTGCGGCGGCTTTTGGCATCTGCTGTGAGCACAGGTTGCAAGTGCTTTGCCCAAAGGAATGCCTGTTCAAGCGCTTGCTTTCCGTCATCGCTCAGAATGATCCCTGTGTTATTGCTGTCGGCAATGATGGCCTGCAAGTGGATAAATCCGGCGATTTGGCCAAGCTTTTCGATGTCAGCAATTAACTGTGTGATTGCAGTTTCGCTGTAATCTGCTGCTTGAAGGCTAGCTATCTCACTACTTAATGGCGATTGCGGTGCCTTGCCCGGTAAACGTACCACCGCGACTTTGGTGCCGAGCTTTTGTAATTTTTCTGCTAATACGCCTGCATTATGACCGTCGTCTGCGATTACAATAACATCGCCTTGAGCGAAGAGATCAAGGTTTGCATCGACGAATGAGCTTGCTAACTTATCCGCCGATTTAAGCTTTTTTAGCGCCACCTCGCTGTGTGGAGGAAGTTCAACACTTGGCTCATTACTAGCAGGCGCAACGGTCACTGCAGGTTTATCTGCTACTGGTGCTGCCTGACCGATTTGCTTTGAAAATAACGCAACAATTTCACCTAAAGTACGGCACTCGCTCATATCTTCAGGATTGAGTTCTGGTAGTTCTGGCAGCTGATCTTGCACAGTGCCTAGGATCTCGACACGCTTAATCGAATCGATCCCTAAGTCAGCTTCCATGTCCATCTCAAGGGCGAGCATTTCTGCTGGGTAACCTGTCTTTTCTGCAACTACATCCATCATGACCGTTTGCACTGCGTCAGTGCTTGCTCCCTGTGCTGGGGTGGCAGGCGCTTGTGTGCTTGGTGCTTGTGTTGTTGTCTCGGTCTCGCCAAGCTTGCTGTTCATGTAAGCAACAATTTCACCCAGTGTGCGACACTCGGCTAGATCTTCTGGGTTGAGTTCAGGTAAACCCGGGAGTTCATCTTGAACCGTACCTAGGATTTCTACTCGCTTGATTGAATCAATGCCTAAATCGGCTTCCATATCCATTTCAAGGGCAAGCATCTCGGTTGGGTAACCGGTTTTTTCTGCAACGACTGACATCATTGTCTTTTCTACTTGTGCGGCATTTAAGCCTGATGTTGCTGGCGTTGGCGCTGAAACAGGTGCTGCATCAAGTGCAGGAAGTTTGCTATTCATATAAGCAACAATTTCACCTAGCGTGCGACACTCCGCTAAATCCTCTGGGTTGAGCTCAGGCAAATCGGGGAGTTCATCTTGCACGGTACCTAAGATTTCGACGCGCTTAATTGAGTCGATGCCTAAATCGGCTTCCATATCCATTTCAAGGGCCAGCATTTCGGTTGGGTAACCGGTTTTTTCTGCAACAACGGCCATCATGGTGCTTTGTACCGTATCAGCACTGAGTCCTGATGCTGCTTGAGCAGGGACTGCAACTGATACGGCTGCTGGTGCGACTGCGCCTGGAGCGGGTAGCTTGCTGTTCATGTAGTCGACGATTTCGCCGAGCGTACGGCATTCAGCTAAGTCTTCAGGGCTAAGCTCAGGTAAACCTGGGAGCTCATCTTGCACGGTACCTAAGATTTCAACGCGTTTGATTGAATCGATGCCTAAATCGGCTTCCATATCCATTTCAAGGGCAAGCATTTCGGTTGGGTAACCGGTTTTCTCTGCCACCACATTCATCATGGTTGTTTGCACTTGTTCGGCCGATAAGCCCGCGGCATTTACACTCGCATTTGCTGCCGGCGCTTGCGCGGCTGGTGCGACATTCGCTGCAGGGAGTTTGCTGTTCATATAATCAACAATTTCACCCAGTGTGCGGCATTCTGCTAAATCTTCAGGGCTAAGCTCTGGCAAGCTAGGCAGCTCATCTTGAACAGTACCTAAGATTTCAACACGTTTGATAGAATCAATACCTAAGTCAGCTTCCATATCCATGCCTAAATCAAGCATTTCAGTTGGGTAGCCTGTTTTTTCTGCAACGACATTCATCATGGTCGTTTGTACCGCATCAGCGGTTAAACCTGCTGACGTGACTTGAGTGCTGGCTGATGCTGATGTTGTAGGCATTTTGCTATTCATATAGGTGACGATTTCACCTAAGGTACGGCATTCTGCTAGGTCTTCAGGACTGAGTTCTGGTAGGTTTGGTAACTCATCCTGAACGGTGCCTAAGATCTCTACACGTTTGATGGAATCAATGCCCAAGTCGGCTTCCATATCCATTTCAAGATCAAGCATCTCTGTTGGGTAGCCAGTTTTCTCAGCAACGACAGCAAGCATTACTTTTTCTGCATTTGCGGCTACGGGCGCCGCAACGGGGGTTACGGTAGGCTCTGGCGTGGCTGCTTGAGCGACGACAGCAGGTGCTTTCGTGACAACCGGTGTCGCTGGAGCTGGAGTAGCAGGCTGGACAGCTGGTGTTGGTGCAACGGGAGTGACAGGAGCAGGAGCCTGAACAACTGGGGCGGCTATAACAGGGGCTTGCACTTGTGGCTGCGCCATCGGTGCTTGTGCTGCGACAGGCTGAATCGCCGCTTGTGCTGCAGGTGCGACAGGTGAGGCTGGGCTTGCGCCAATCGCTTGCAGTGCACTTTGACTACTTTGAGCCTGAAGGTTTAAGAACTGTGCATGGCTTTCTAATGTTTGCGCTTGATGCTGGTGTAGCATTGCCATTGTTACTTGCAAACCTTGTGGGAGTTGCACACCTTGCGCCGCAAGCTTTGCTTGCTCTGTCATCATGGTGGTTACGGTTTGCTGATATTGCTGCGGAATCGCGAGGAACTGCTGATGTAATTCAGCAGCTTGTTGTTGCGCTGCGAAGAATTGTGCAAGCGGACTTGTGTCTGCGACAATTTGGGTTGCAACAGCATTGATAGGTGTATTATTCACGGAAATTTCTCTTGCTTGAGATGCTACTGGTGCTTGTGGGTTATGCACAAGCTTCTCGACTTCGACAACTTTTTCGACTTCGACGATTTTCTCAACAATCTTTTCAACTTCAATAATCTTTTCAACCGGTTTCTCGACGATTTGGCTGCTGATTTTTCCGGTTTCTAAAGACTTCGCCATTTTGCTACGTGTTGCGGGGCTGACATAGTTCGCTGCCACGAGTTTAATATTCATGGGAGAAGATTTAGGTGCAACTGGATTCGCTGCTTGGTAAGGGTCAATGGTGTTTAATTCAACACCAGCGACAGCGAGTTGCACTGCGGCGAGTCTAAACTGAACATCACTGTCTGCTTTTGGATTCGCATTTAAGCTTACGGCTACAAACTCTTCATTTTGGTTGGCTAGCGTATTTTCAACCAGCTTTTGCAAAATATTTTTCGGTCCGAACTCAACAAAGACGCGGGCACCATCGTTGTACATGGTTTCTAGCTGCTTACTGAAATGGACAGACTGCAACATATGCTGTTTGAAAGCAGACTTTATGCCACGGGCATCCTTTTTATGAAGTGCGCCAGTCGCATTGGAATATAGAGGCTGCTTTGGTTTGGTAAAGCTCACTTCATCAATCGCTGCTGCAAATGGTGCTTGTGCATGGCCGACTAGTGGCGTGTGGAATGCACCTGAAACCGGAAGTGAGATTGCTTTAAAGCCTAGTTCTGTCAATGCCTTGGCTGCATCGGCAACGGATTCAGTTGGACCTGCAATTACCAGTTGTGTTGGTGCGTTATAGTTTGCAACTTTGACCCCGTCGAATTTCGCAATACAGGCTTCTACGGCTTCAACATCTTCAGCTTTTTTGGTGATGACAGCGGCCATTGAGCCGGTATCTGCCCCTTCAGCAGGTTTAGCTGCCATTGCGGCACCACGGGCGTAAGCAAGTTGGTAGTATCCCTCTTGAGAAATAACGCCCGCAGCACAAAGTGCACTGAGCTCACCAAAGCTATGGCCGGCAAACATATCTGCGTTAAAACCAGCATTGCTCATTAATTGGTACAGACCCATGGATATTGCACCGATTGCTGTTTGAGCATTTGCAGTATTCGTGAGTTGTGCCTCTTGAGCTTTTACATCTTGCTTAGAAAACACAGGGCGTGGGTACAGTAGGCTTGAAAGCGGCGCTTTATCATTTGCGGCAAACGTTTTGTCTGCGATGACTAGTTGCTGGCGCATTTCAGGGAATTGACAAGCAAGGTCTCGGCCCATGTTCAAATACTGAGAACCTTGCCCTGCAAATAGTGCCGCGACTTTAGCTGGCTTTTTGCTTGCTGTGTCGACCAGTGCACTTTGGCGGTAGTATACGCCACCCGGAATTTGCCAAGAAGCATCGTCAGTTGCTTGAAGCTTATCAATGGCTTGATTGAGACGAGTTTGCAACTCGTCATTGGTTGCCGCTACAAAGCCAACCCGTGGAGCGTTCGCCGCTAAACTGCGCAAGCCATGCTGTTGAGCTAATTGCTGTAAATCGGCATCAGTCGCCTTGGTTTGAACATCTTTTAATACGCTCAGCAGCGCCGACTTATTTGCAGCACTAAAGACGATAGTTTGTGCCACTTGGCGTTGGCGGTAAGCAACATCTCGTGAGTGCTCAGTGGTGTGTTCTTCTAATACGATATGGAAGTTGGTGCCACCAAAACCAAATGAACTAATTCCCGCACGACGAGGCGTACCATCTGGACGCGGTAACCAAGGTCGGGTTTCAGTGTTCAGATAAAATGGTGAATCTTCAATACCAAGTTTAGGACTTGGTTGACTCACGTTAATGGTCGCAGGAAGGACTTTGTGATGTAGGGCTAGGGCTGCTTTGATTAATCCAGCAGTACCAGCAGTTGATTTGGTGTGACCAATCTGTGATTTCACTGAGCCAAGGGCAATATGCTGTTTGGTGTCATTTTCTTCGCCAAATACAGATTTCAAGCCATTGAATTCAGCCACATCACCCGCAGCAGTACCGGTACCGTGAGCTTCAATGAGCCCGACAGTATGAGGCTCAAAACCCGCATCGTCATAAGCGCGTTTTAGTGCTTTGGCTTGGCCTTCAGGGCGTGGCGCGTAAATACTCTTGAACTTGCCATCTGAAGATGCACCAATGCCTTTGATTACAGAGTAAATTTTATCGCCATCACGTTCAGCATCCTCTAAACGCTTAAGCATCACCATACCGATGCCTTCACCAATCATCATGCCCTTAGAATC
This sequence comes from Shewanella gelidii, assembly GCF_014647855.1. Classification (GTDB taxonomy): domain Bacteria; phylum Pseudomonadota; class Gammaproteobacteria; order Enterobacterales; family Shewanellaceae; genus Shewanella; species Shewanella gelidii. Next base: position 289,896 of record NZ_BMPZ01000002.1, read on the forward strand.
AATATCGAAAGGCTGAATAGTTTCGTTGGTTGTAAATGCAGGCGTTTTGGAGAAGCTCATGTACATGGATGGTGAATTATCGGTACAGGTGCCGCCGGTAATCATCATTTCACTTCGGCCTTCAACTAACTCAGTTAAAGCCATGCGCATTGCTGCAAGAGAGCCTGCGCAAGCTGCATCGACAACACAGTTCATGCCACCGAGATCGAGACGATTGGCAATACGGCCGGCAATCACGTTCCCTAATGAACCTGGGAACGAGTTTTCTTCCCAATGAATATATTGATCTTGGAACTTCTTAATCAACATTTCGCTGTCAGAGTCACTAATGCCACTGTTCTTGAAAACCTTCTTTAGAACTGGGTATTGCAAGCGTGAATTGAGGCTTTGGCTGATCTTTTGACCGCCACCTACACCGAGGGTAATGCCGATTTTGTCGCGGTCATAATCGGCTGGTAATTGTGTGTCTTCTAACAGTTCTTTTGCGACAATGAGTGACAATAGTTGCGAAGTATCAGTGAGCTCTAGGATATTTGGCGGCAAGCCGAATTCCATAGGGTTAAAGTCAACCTCTGGCATAAAGCCACCACGCTTACAGTAGCTTTTGTCTGGTGAGCTTTTATCTGCATCATAATAGTCTTCGGGTTGCCAGTGAGTTTCAGGAACTTCGGTAATGGCATCAATTTTTTCACTAATGAGATCCCAAAACTTATTGAGATAGCGCGAGTTGGCGAAAATACTAGCCATGCCAACGATAGCAACAGGCATATCTTTAAGGCGTTTATTCAGGCGCTTATCAATTTGCGCCTCTTGTGTTTTGGGTTTAGAGGTTTGGCTCATTATGAGTCTCCGCTGGTTGCCAGACGGACTGGCATTTCATTGTTGGTTCCAGGCTTCGAATGTTGGAGATCATGCTTAGGCACGGCTCCAGGAAAGCGCTGTAAAAAGGTGTGGTAGTTGCGTACGAGCAACTTCCTTAGATGAAACGGCCCATGTTTGAGTACATAGGCAATATATCGATTTGTCGCTTGTGTATTACTGTCTTGGTATATGTCTAAATAAATCCAGTCGCTTTGGGTATCGATACCAAGCAAAACGGAGCTTGGTTTTTCATCGGTCAGCTTGGGTGGAATCGTTACCGAGACCACTTGAACGACACTGTCGCCACTCTGATTGGGCAGTGAAAGCGTTTTAGCGAGTTGCGCTGGAGATACGGTATAGGTTTGCACTTGGTTGCCGTGAGATATGGGCAATTGATTAAAATACTTTTCAGGGAAATAAGGGCTTTCAATTTCATCAACACGGGACACACCATATCGCTTTAAGCAGCGCGCAAGTCCCGAGCGAGAAACGTTTGGATTAATAAATTTTTGGGTTGCCTGCAGTAATTTGTCCAATGGCATTTTTAATTGGTAGCGCAGGCCAACCACAACATACTCTTCCATCGGCGTGAGTGTTGTGTTGAGTTTGTGTGGTTTGTTGGAACTATCATGGGTTGAATTTCGCTTACGCCATTTACGTACCGTGGCTTCGCTGATGTTTAGAATCTTGGCCAATTTGGCAACTGGAAGCTCGGAAGTTTGAATAAACTCACGCATTTCGGGTGTTGTGGTGGCATTTCTGTGATTAGCTGCCGATTTATTCTGCGAACGTGTATTACCTTTTTGTGAAGGTTTGTTGACAGTTTTCAGCGATTCTTCAGTCATGTCTCTTCGTATGCACCCGAAAATAATCTATTGGGACTCAATAAGGCTCACAAATCTCATTTAGAGTAAAAAGCCTAATATTGCTAGGCTTGCGGCCTTATTTAACCGTAGTTTTGCACAATGGGTGAGCAGATTACCTGACGTGGTTTAGCAATACAATCACCTGGGACTTAAAAAGACTGTTTTTAGCTAAAAGTAGGGTACACGTGTATGCTGAAATTTTATATTTGCAGAAGGGGTAACACTGAAGAGTAAAGTGCGACGGAGGTCAAATTTTGTGCTAGTTTAGAGGTCTATACTGGCTGCGTACTCAATGTTTTCTACCAATATTTAGCGTATTGAAAAGTGACACAAGGAGGCCGTATGGCTGAGTATCGAACAGAGCAGATCCGAAATTTTGCTGTACTAGGGCATACTGGAGCAGGAAAATCTTCTCTGCAGGAAGCACTTCTCTTTAGTGCGAAGGCAATCCCCCAACGTGGCAGGGTGGAAAAGGGCACAAATCATGCCGATTTCACTGCCCAAGAAAAAGCACACCGCCACAGTTTAGAACCCTCTTTTCTCAATCTTGATTTTGACAATCACCATATAAACCTCGTCGACACCCCTGGTTTGCCAGATTTTTTTGGTCGAGCACTGCTGCCATTGCCTGGTGTTGAGTCGGTGATGCTGGTGATCAATGCTGAGACTGGTATTGAAAGCGTTACCCAAAGAGCTTTTGACGCCGCGCGTGCGCAAGGTAAAGCGGTTCTGATTGTTATTAACAAGATAGACGGTAACGAGTCTGCGCTTGAGCCATTACTCGCAAACATTCAAGATCGATTTGGTCATCGTTGTTTGCCTGTGAACCTGCCGAATGCTGCATGCGATGGTGTGGTTGATTGCTACTTACATTGTGAAGAGGCCGCTGCAACTTTATTCCATACGCCGCTGGCAGCGAAAGATGAGCTGGTTGATACAGTGCTTGAAGAAGATGAAGCACTGATGGAAGTGTATTTAGAGCAGGGCGAGTCATTAACCCCTGAGCAGCTCCATGAACCATTAGAAACAGCACTACGTATGGGGCATTTAGTTCCAGTTTGCTTTGCAAGCGCTGAACAAGATATTGGGGTGACTTCATTGCTTGAAGTGATGGTCAAGCTCATGCCAAACCCGCTAGAAGCAAATCCACCGCAATTCATAAAAGGTTTTGACGATGATGCGGTGCCGGTTGATGTCAGCCAAAGTGCGGATGATCATATTTTAGCCCATGTTTTTAGAGTTGCGATTGACCCATTTTTTGGTCGTATGGGCGTGTTTCGCTTGCACCAAGGCCGCTTACAAAATGGGATGAAATTATTTGTCGGCGAAGGCCGTAAACCTTTTAAAGTGACGCATTTGTTGAAGTTACAGGGTGATGAACATATCGAAGTGAACTCGGCAATACCTGGAGACATCTGTGCGCTTGCCAAGATTGATGAATTGGAGGTGGGTGCCGTTTTACATGATAGCCATGATGAAGATGACTACCATTTACCAGAGCTAAATTTACCCCAACCGATATTTGGTCTTGCAGTCTCAGCTAAAAAGCGCGGTGATGAACAAAAAATTGCGGAGGTTTTGCATAAGTTAGTTGCCGAAGACCCGAGTTTAAACTTGGCGCGTAACGAAGCTGAAGGCCAGACGGTTTTGCAAGGCTTAGGTGATTTGCATTTACAGATCGCTTTGGAGAAAGCACAAGACGTGTTTAATGTGGATATGGATACGGATAAGCCGGCTGTTGCTTATCGTGAAACCATTAATGGCAAGGCATCTGCGCGTTATCGACATAAAAAGCAATCTGGAGGTGCCGGTCAATTTGGGGAAGTCGAGCTTACTGTTGAAGCATTGCCGCGTGGGGCAGGGTTTGAGTTTGAATCAAAAGTTGTTGGTGGTGCGGTTCCAAGCCAATATATCCCAGCGGTTGAAAAAGGGGTTAAAGAAGCTATGGCGATCGGCGCTTTAGCTGGGTATCCAATGCAAGATATTAAGGTGACTCTACTAGATGGGAAGCATCATAGTGTTGACTCCAAAGAAATTGCCTTTGTGATGGCAGGTAAAAAAGCCTTTGCAGATGCCTGTGCTGCAGCGGAGCCTATTATTCTTGAGCCAATTGTGGAAATGAAAATTGCAGTATCGCCAGAGCATGTTGGTGATGTTACCGGTGATATAAGCGCAAGCCGCGGTATGGTTTGTGGGACCGAGGCGATGAGTGAGTTGAAAGTTGAGGTTCACGTTGAAGCACCGCTGGCCATGGTTGATGACTATTCAACACGATTGAAGTCCATGACGGGTGGCGCCGGGCAATTTAGTATGGCGTTTGTGCGATATGATATGGTGCCCGCTGTAGTGCAAAAACAGCTCATGGAAAAGGAGTCGTAAAGCTTCGCTACATTTTTACATAGATTTTTTTAGCATGAGTTTTAAGGCGTTTGTTTAAGCCAAAAAAGCCAGTATCAATTTGATACTGGCTTTTTTATGAATTCACATTGTGGCGGGGTTATTGAGTTGGTAAACCGACAGATTTTTTTATATTGAGTGGAGACAAATTCAGATTGTTTCCTGGGGTGAACGGCGGTTCTATTTAGTTATGGAGTGTAAAGCTAAATGAGATGACGAACTGGTGGTGCTTTCCGCGTGATATGCTGTTATGGCGGGCTGGAACTGAAATTCACATAGGGTTCATTCCGGCTTGATTGTTTGCGATTGGTCACTAGATTTAGCTTTATTTGAAGTAACTCTAAAAGCCGAAAATGAATCATGTAAAAAAACAGCATTTTCTAATTTTTAGCATTAGTATCACTCAAGCTTTTACACTAAGTCGTGTGATGCAGGACAAGGATGCTATATATGAATCGAATTATTTCCACCGGACTACTCCTTTTATTTTGGGCAATACCCGCTGCCGCCAATGTTGACTTTGTGGCAGGTGATCGTTTTTACCAGCAAGAGAAGTTTACCCAAGCTTTTGGTTTGATAGAAAAGGCCGCCATAGCGCAACACCGTCCCGCGCAAACAAGACTTGCACTCATGTATCAATATGGCCTTGGCGTGAGTCAGGATTTCTCCAGAGCTAGTCAATGGTTTGAGCGTGCTGCATCACAAGGTTGCCAAGACGCACAAAATTATTTAGGTATTATGTTTGAAACCGGCCACGGTGCAGATCGTGACTATCAAGCTGCATTCCAATGGTATTTAAAAGCGGCTGAGCGTGGGCATGCGCGAGCACAGAATAATCTTGCAATGCTTTATGCGGAAGGGTTGGGCGTAAAAAAGGATTTGTCTACTGCTGCATATTGGTATCGGCAGGCCGCAGAGCAAGGTCATCGCTATGCCCAAACGAGCCTTGCGATGATGCTAGAAAGCGGCCTCGGCGTGGGGTCAGATCTTGAACTCGCTTTAGATTGGTATCAACAAGCGGCTAAACAAGGCTATAGCATTGCGATGCTTAATTTGGCTGCAATGTATGAACAGGGTCGTGGCGTGCAACAAGATTTACAGCAAGCATTTGATTGGTACCTGCAAGTTGCGCAGCAAGGTAATGCGAAAGGCGCATTTCAACTAGGTTTAATGTTTGAAGTTGGCTTGGGGACAGAGCCTGATATCGTACAAGCGGTCGAATGGTACGAACGAGCAGCTCGTTTGGGTAACGATAGCGCGATATTAAAGCTATCTCAGATGCAAGATGCATTGGATGATTTTACGGTTAGTCGTTACGCTGATTAGTCATGATGACTTGATACAGATAGAAAAAGGGCATGGTTATTACCATGCCCTTTTTCATTGATGGAGCGCTTGTATGCGCCGAACTATGTCATTCATAACTTATTATTAACTAAGGAACACATAGTGAATGAGGCTATAGCCAACAAAGGTAATGACGACAATTCCGACAATGTTGAGAACCAAGCCGCAACGGATCATATCGAACACTTTGAGCTTACCCGCTGAAAATACAATAGCATTGGGCGGTGTCGCAACTGGCATCATAAAGGCACAGCTTGCGGCAAGTGCTGCCGGTGCTGCGAGCGTTATGGGGTCAATATCAATAGAAACGGCTAAGGCACCTAACAAAGGTAAGAAGCCTGCCGCCGTCGCGGTATTACTGGTGAGTTCAGTAAGAAATACGATGACACTGACTATGGCCAAAATAATGATGAGAATCGGTACTCCTTGAAGGTGCTGCATATAATTGGCAACCCATTGTGCAAGACCGGTCGCTTTAATTTGAGCCGCCAACGCAAGGCCGCCGCCAAAAAGAATAAACACTCCCCATGGAATATCTTTGGATTTTTCCCAGACCATGACGAATTCGGTTCCTGCTTGGTCGAATTTTACCGGAATAATAAATAAACATAGCGCTGCAACAATGGCGATCAGCGGATCTGAAAGCCCTGGAATATATTGCTGCAAAAAAGGGCGGAACATCCAACCAAGGGCCGTGGTGATAAAAACAAGGAGCACAATTTTTTCGCCACGGTTCATTGCTCCTAAGTCGTGACTCTGTTTTTGGATTAACTTTTCTACTTCTTGTTGGCAGTGGATCGCTGTGGGGGGCGTCATATATGCCGCTGGAACATTGGCATTTGGGTTCAGTTTGAGATCAGAATCAACTGAGGAGTGGAGCTTTTCCTGTGCTTGAGTATTTGCATTCTGATGTGTTGTATAGGGCTGAGAGTTGAATTGGTAACCCCATCGAGTGAGCCATAGCCAAGTGAGTATTAACATGATTGAAGCCACAGGGAGGCCAATCATCATCCACTGGGCAAAACCTATGTCTCGTTGGTAGGTTTCTGATAAGTAAGCCGCGAGTAGTGCATTGGGTGGGGTGCCGATAAGTGTCGCAAGTCCACCAATACTTGCGCTATAAGCAATGGCAAGGAGAAGGGCTTTTGTGAATGGTTCACCTGCAGTATTGCTGTGCTTTGTGCTTGTTTGACAATTTGAAATAATCGCAGCGACGGATAAGCCTATGGGTAACATCATGACGCTAGTGGCTGTATTGGAAACCCACATACTGAGAAATGCAGTGGCTATCATAAAGCCACCAATTAAAGCCGCTGGTTGGCTACCTGTTTTAAGCATTATGTTGATGGCGATACGTTTATGCAGGCCCCAGCGCTCCATTGCCATGCCGATCATAAATCCCCCGAAAAAAAGTGCAATGATTGGGTGTGCATAGGGGGTGGAGACGGTTTTAATATCAGCGACACCAAGCAGCGGTAGTAGGATCAGTGGCAGTAACGAGGTCACGGGAATTGGGATGACTTCAAAGATCCACCACAATGCCATCATGCTTGTCACACCGACCATTAGCCAAGCTTCTGGCGGCATGAGTGCGGGCGGCGTTGTCAGTAGTGTATATAAGACGCAAGTTGGCCCCAAGAGAAGTATCATCCAATGACGTATTCGGCTAAAGTACAATGCGTTTAATGATGCCCGCGCTGCAGACTTTTGATCTTGATGTGTCATCCTTCACCTCAAGTTTGTATAAGCGATGCTGTGCTTTGTATTCTAATTTACGCCTAACGCAGGCCACTTGAAAGCGTTTTTAATTGTTGTTCATTTTTAAGAAAAGGTGTGTGAATTTGTCAAACTCTTTTGAAAGCAATCAGCACCCCAAGTTTGAGGTTAAACTTTGGTTTTGCTCACTAAACTCCATGCTTTCACCTCAACAAATAGCAAGATTTGAGGCAATTTTAACACCAGAAGAGCGTGATAAAGTCGCGCGATTTAAATTGCAAAAGGCACAGCAACAAGGGCTCATAGTGAGAGCGGCTTTAAGGCTTGCGCTTTCTCAACATCGTTCGATTAAGCCTCAGGACTGGCGATTTGAATATGGTGAGAAAGGAAAGCCTAGGTTATGTGCCCAGCAGCGTGTGGCGAGTGGTTTAGAATTTAATATAAGTCATAGTGGTGATTGGCTTGTGATTGCGGTTTGTCATTGCGAGCAACAGGAATTGCAGCTTGGTGTAGATATCGAGCGAGAGAGAGCGCACACAAATTTTCAATCGATTATGAAACACTATTTCACGCAGTGTGAAATTAAAGATGTCATGGCTTTAGAAGACGAGAGTCGCCGAAAACGCTTTTTTGATTTATGGGCGCTAAAAGAATCGTACATTAAAGCGAGAGGCTTAGGTCTGGCTTTGAGTTTGCAATCATTTCAATTTAACTTTCATCGAATGCAGAAAGTCTCAGCAGAGGTTGAGAAGCATGCAAGCTTAGCGCTTATAGATGATGTTTTAATCTATGAAAATATAATGATAGAGACAGCAATAGATAGTGGCCAGAAGCAAAACTATCAGGCTTTGCCCTGTTGGCAAGTCCTTTTGGGTCGCTTAAATTCAAATTATCGATTTGCGGTGTGTACAGACAAACCTGCTGAAGAAGTTCACCTGATGCTGGGCGTTTTAGACCTCTAGTCTCTGACAATATTAAGATGAAGGCTAACGCCATGATGTATCGGTTAAGTTAATGCTCGGGTTATAAACGCAAAAAAGGACAACTTGGTTGTCCTTTTCTGGGAGTGCGTGTTTTTTAACTAATTAGTGGTTATCTAATTAGTATTTCGCTTGCAGAGTAATCCACAGCTTGTCAGTGTCAGCAGAGAAGTCTTCTGCACTGAAGCTAGCATATTTAACGCCTACACTATAGTGCTTAGCAAATGGGTAAGTTGCAGCAACACCCCACTCACTACCCATGTCGATATCACCATAGTCAGAGTCAAACTTGTGGTACTTAGCAAGCAGTTTTACTCCATTAACTTTGCCAGTCAGGATAACGTGAGTATCTTGGATACCATTTTCCCAGTTACCTTTACCACCAAATAGGAATTTGTCGGTCCAGCCGTTGAACGCATGTAGCGTAGCTAGTGGCGTGATGAAACCAGCTGCACCATCATCAGAACCTAGAACTTCATAACCTACTTTTGCACCAAAGCCCTTGAAGCCTAAGCCCGCACGTAAAAGCATGTAGTCGGCACTGTAATCTGCAGGGTTATCACCACCTTCAGACTGTACGGCATATTCTGCTTCGTAGTTGAATGTTAAATCATCAAACTTTTGCTTGCCAGCGGCGCGGATACCATAAGTATCGGTTGAGAATGCGGCAACATTTACATTATCGATCATGTAAGCGTACGCGCTCACTTTTGCAAAACTTAATCCTTTATAGTTTAGGTTCAGCATGTGAGTTTCATTCTTATGATCTTCTTTGCCCGAACCTTCTGGGAAGATACGGTTAACGTTATTTACATAAGCGTAAAATGCAGTCAGATCTTTAACAGCAGTATTCTTTACAGAGAAAGCATCGTAAGTTTGCTCATTTTGACGGAAACCTACACCACCAACAAAACGTTGGTTGTCCAGCAGAATACGCTGACGGCCGTACTTTACCAAGGTGTTTGCAGGTGCTTTATAACCTAGGAAAGCTTGGTTGATTTCAGTGTATTTGTAGTCAGGTACGGCAGGATTATCGTTTGATGAACGAACATCATCAATTTCTGCTAAGCCAAATACATTGTAAATGTCACCCGTTTGATAGGTTAGGCGAGTACGAAGCGTTGTTTCATCTTCTGTATCTGCCACATCTACTTGCTCAAAACGAGCGCGGAATTGAACATTTACTTTTGCGTCATCAACGAATCCCTTTTTCAATTGATCAGCAGTCGCTGCGCTTGATGCCAGACCAGCAAGAACAGCTAAGGTTAGTACACGGATCTTCATTTATTTTTCCTCATTATCATCAGTGTCGAGCGGATTGTTGAGGAGTTAACAATAATAAAAAGTGATCTATAACAAGTTTTATACTTGCATGTTTTTTTTGGTCAAAATTTGTGAGGGGGATCAATAGCTTATATATAATTGGAGGTATTACTAAATAGGTATTAATCTTGTTTTTCTAATCCATGTAGGTTAAAAAATAGTCGCTTGAGTCGCTACAAATTAAGGCGATAGAAAGTGGGGAGTTGTTCAAGTTATAACCGAACTCAAAAAAGCCCGCAATAGATGCGGGCTGAATTCAATCTTGAAATGTGACCTGTGTGTTGCTACTGCCTCGCTAAGCGTTGGCTTTCGGGAGCTTGCTCAAAATCACTACGATACGGGTTAATGTCCAGCCCTCCTCTACGTGTATATCTGGCGTAGACGGTGAGCTTGCTGCAGGAGCAAAATGCTTTTAAATCAACGAATATGCGCTCTATGCATTGCTCGTGGAATTCATTATGCTGACGGAATGAGATTAAATACCTTAATAGCTTTTCTTTGTCTATTTTTGGTCCTTGATAGCGGATCATTACACTGCCCCAATCTGGTTGGGAAGTGATTAGACAGTTCGATTTTAGTAAGTTTGAAGTGAGTGTTTCGGCAACAATTTGTGATTTATCCGTACTGTTTGAAAGGATTTGTGGATTAAATCGATAGTCATCTATTTCAATATCTAAATCATCAATGCAATCACCCGGAAGTTCTACTACTCGTTGGGTACTGAAGTGCTTGGGTTCGATCAGGCGTACCGTGACGCTACCAAGTGCGCAATTGCTAAGATCTTGCTCTAAGGTTCGCTGCACTTTTTCAAGGCTATCAAAGCGCGTTTGGTTAAAGCTATTTAAGTAGAGTTTAAAAGATTTAGATTCAATGAGGTTTAAGCTTTTACAGTCGAGCGTAATATCTGCAATCGCCACCATAGGCTTGCCTTTCGCATTCAACCATGAAAGCTCAAATGCAGTCCAAATATCGACGCCGTGAAAAGGTAAATTCTGGGTAAGTTCGATGGCATCACGATTTAACTTGCGTGGTACGCCTTGGAGTAAAGTTCGATCATATTCTGCTTGATATGATGTTGCTTGCCCAAGAGTGAGTTCGCTAAGTTCTGATGCACCTTGGTAAGGATCATGATGTTGTGTCATCAATTGTTTTTCCATGTCAAAATAGGCGCATATTGTACCCGATATTGGAATCAAACTCAGTGTCTTGTTTTATAGCTTTGGATAAATTTGTTCGGCAATACTATCAATCCTATTTGCAGCGTCTAGATGAGCCTCCTCGGTTTTATGCTCCAAATCAGCCATCAGAATGCGTCATTAAGCCAGCAACGGAAGAGACGTTGGTGTATTGGCAGCCTGTTCTCCGTTCAGAAAGTGGCTCGTTTAGTAATGTTGAATCAGCCCTTGAGTTACAGTTGCATTCAGATATTGCCGAGTTCTACGGTCGTTACTATTCTGGCTGCCTGTTATTCGAGTCTAAATGGGGTGAAGGAGAGCTCATTCAGCCATGGAATGCTGATGATTTTGATTTGTTGCAACAAAATATCATTGGCCATTTGATGATGAAACGAAAGCTCAAGCAACCTTTAACTTGGTTTATTGGTGTTTTGGGAGACGGAGACATCATGTTAACGGTGAATAATCAAACGGGGGTTGTTGCGAAAGAGGTGCCTGGGGAGGAGCAGTCTGAAGTTTTGGCCGATAGTCTTGAGGCATTCCTTGAGCAGTTGACAGTAAAGGTTGCGCCGCCAAACTTACCTGCAGAAGAGGTTGTTGCTGCAGTTGAACATCCGGGGATATTTGCCAGTTTCAAGCGTATGTGGCGTAATTTGACAGGACGCTAAGGCTCTTTAGTTTAATGTCGAAAGAGGCTGAGTGTAACTCAGCCTTCAATCATCCAGTGGATATGATTTGCTACCAATTGGACTTATTTCACATGGTCCCAAGAAAGATTGGACACAATACGGCAAGATTCACAGCAGAAATGAAATATGTCATGAAGGGGCTGTTCAAGCTTCCATGCTTGATTACCGCAGCGTGGACAAGCTCGATTATGCTCCGCAGCTTTGTCACCACCAACACGATACAAATAGTAATAAGTTGGGATTTTTGTTAGATATTCAATTCTGCCTCTTAAATCCCAGCCTCTTCTAAATAAATCACTTCGTTCGTCAGATATTTCTCGTAGTGCAGCAAATTCTGCTTGGGTTGCAGATGCCATTTGTAGTTCGTCACATGCTTGCCACTCTGCTTGCCATCGAATGAGGTGTTTGTGATCACCATTGAAACTTGCAGGCACTCGATATAAAGGAATTGGGAGTAAATTGTCGCCATTTCTTAAGGGGGAGCACATATGGACATAACTGGTATATAGCACTTGCCAAGAAGCCGGCTCAATAGAGCTTTCTTCAGAGTTGATGTCTTGGCCAATAAACTTCTCTCTTGGTGCTAGAATATTTGCTGCAGTCAGTTGAGTTAGTGCCTGTTTTACCCAGGGACTATGATATCGAGTTGCGAGGCTCGATTTTTCAGGTGTCAGTAATCGAACTCTAAATTCACCATCATTTAAAGCAACAGCAAATTCCCGACCTAGAATTTGGCCATTTGCACGCATGGCTTCAAGCACATTATTGATCGCTTTTTCTGCTGCTGAAATGGTTGTATCTGCAAAACACTCAAAACGTAATTCGTATACAAACATTAACCGTTCTCTTCTGGCGTTAAGCTATCAATTTGTTGTTCTAAGTGTTGGTTTTTGTCCTGTAAGTGTTTGACTTGTTGTTCAAGTATAGCCAGCCGCTCAGCGAGGTTTTCCAGTGTTAGCTCTTGTGTTGGTTCTGTTGGTTCAACGGATAAAGTTATTTTTGCTCTTTCAGCTTCAGGCAGGCTACGAAATGTCTGTAGGCCTTGGATAAGTATTGGCATTGGAATTTTATTTGCGGTTCGCGCTTTGATGAGCGCTAAGCTAGGTTGTTTGCCTTCGTCAGCGATCGATTTTGCCGCGGCCAACACTTTGTCAATTAGACTCATTTTTGGTTCAATTCCTCATTACCTGAATTTTTCGACGATTAATTACCATTATTAAATATTAAAATGGCTTTAAAACATAGGTTTACAGTTTTGGCCTGCTATTTGCTTTGTCTGGCAGTTGAATATCAACTTGCGTATTTTAAAAAGGATAACAATATGAAAGCAAAATTACTTGCGATTGCATTTTTTGGGGTGTCTAGCTTAGGTCTTACTGGTTGCGTGGTCAATGTAGGTGACGGCGATGGCGAATGGGATAACAATGAGAAGTGGGAAAAAGTTCAAACAAAGAACCGAACTAACTTGGCAAGCCTTGATTTAGGGATGAGCATGGATCAAGTGAAGGTATTGATGGGAACCGCTGACTTTAGTGAAGCCTACTTGCAAGATAGTAAAGAAGTTCACGTGCTGTTTTATCGCACGCAAAGAGTTAAAGGGGATGGTAAGACCACAAAAAATGAGTGTACTCCAGTTGTCATCAGTAACGATAGACTTGTTGGCTGGGGTGAGACGGCGTATAGCAAAATTTAGTTTGCCAGTGTTAGGCCAAAGCAATCAAGGGCTGTTCATCGCGAACGGCCCTTTTCCCATGTAGTGATGTTCCAACAATGCTTCCTATAAGTATATCGGGAGAGCCAAAAGGAGGAATATTTACACTTGATGATGAGCTTGATACATTGGAAGAAGATTTTGATCAAGATCAAGGAATTGAGTTGATGAAAACACAGGCTTTGCGTGCAGTTTATTTAACCGCAGAAGATCTTCGGGTTACCGCTTCTCTACTCTTCAATGCTTATCATGACGACCCTTTTTTTATTCATTCATTTGGCCATCAAGATTTAGCGACTTACGAGCAAAAGCTAAGAGCGGTAATTCGTGAAGAGTTGAATGAGTTATGGCAACAAGAACAACCAATTATCGGTGTATATGATAAAGATCGATTAGTTGGCGTCACTTGTATGTTGACTCATCAGTTTTCAATTGGTGAAAGTCGATTTTGGCATTGGCGCTTTAAAATGGTTTTGGGGACAGACTGGCGAACCACGCAAGCCCTGATTCAAAAAGAGTCTAGTATTTATGAGCTCCTACCGTCAGCACGATTCGGGATTATTCAATTTATTGCTGTTGCACCAAAAGTACAAAACCAAGGGGTTGGTAAATTTTTAGTTGAAGCCGTGAAAAGCTGGTTAGATGAACAGCAGGCCATCGATGGGGTTGGGGTTTTCGTGAGCAATAAGGCGCATGAATCTCTATTTACTCAGTGTGGCTTTGAAATTTCTGAAGCAATGCGTATTGCTGATCTAAGCGGTAATCTAGTTCTGTATCGGAAGCCAACAACTGCACATCATTCAATTGAGTAACAACGGAGTCAATATAGATGAGCGAACGCTACAAAACTTTTACGGATTTTTATCCGTTTTATTTGTCGCAGCACCAAGACTCCAGGTGTCGGGGTTTACACTATTTCGGCAGTATTTTAGTCATACTTCTCGCGATATGTAGCGTGCTCACTCAGTCTTACTACCTGCTATTTTTATTACCTCTTGTGGGTTATGGTTTTGCATGGATTGGTCATTATGTTTTCGAAAAAAATAGACCAGCGACTTTCTCCTATCCGTTTTATAGCTTCCTTGCGGATTGGGTTATGTTTGCACAATTTGTGCGCTGTATCTTGAAGTTTGAAAAATAGTGATCTGGATATTTGCTGGTTTCCCTGTGAGATATATCTTACAAGCGTGTAAGACATAGGTCTTATGTTGTTCAGATATATTTTGATTCTTAATGCAAAAGGTGAACATAAACAGTTGGTTAGTGTTTTTGTGGTTTTGTTGTGTCTTGTAGCCTCTGCAACTTAATAATTTTAGTCCACCGAATTGTTTACATTTGGAATAGAATGACCACATACCGTTACATGACATCGACGTCAACGGAAGCTAGCAAATGGCTTTATCATGGAATGATTGAATAGGATATCAATAGGATGTTGATAGAAGTAGAGCGGATATCTACTTCAAAAGGAATATTGGATTGCATGGTTGCAAATTATGGAAGATGTCAGGAAGAAATAGGACACGCCAAAGGAATCGGCATAAGCTCAGCGAATGGATTGCTGAAATAGGGAAAGTACAAATTTATGTACATGGAAGCAAAATGGATTAAGGACAGCAGGAAGCGTTAGAGGATAAAAGCTATAGGATGGCGTCGCGTGAAGGATTCACCGAGCAAAGGATTGAGTACAATTGTACACGGACAAATAAGGATTATGGATAGCGCATGGAGCACATAGACGTAAGGATGGTGCAAGGAGCATGCACATAGCTGGATGGCTATCAAAAGATTGACTAGGCGCCCTTAGGGGCGCCTTTTTAATGGGCGATTGAAAGCCTTTAAGCTGCATTTTTCGCATATGTCTACCTGTCTGTTGGTGATGTGAGAGATATCTTACAGATGCGTAAGAAATACAAGAGTAATGATGAAGATAAATGTAAATGGCTAAGATTTTTTATGTTTTATAACAGTGCCTTATTGTTCGATGTGTTTGAGTCAGGTTAATTTCGTTCGTCTTGCTAGAGTAAATCAGCCGATTATTTTTATTGCTTTCGCGTAATATTGAAGACGTACAAGGAAGCACGATAGGAACATGACTAAGGAAGTCTAGCAGTGTTAAGGACTAACAGTGCTAAGGATAACTTTACGCAAGGATGTGGCATTCATGAAGGAAAGCCATATGCGTAACCAAGGATGGTCACTTTACATGGATGGCTAGATTACTGTTAAGGACGACAGTAAACACGGATTGTACTGGTAAGGATGCCCAAGGAAGAATTTGGACACACTTATGGAATGAGTCAGTTCAGTCAAGGGATGGCTGTAAACAAGGAAAAGTACCTAGGTGGTACAAGGAAGAAGGATTACACGGATGTCGGCAGGATGCTGCACAGACGCAAGGACGGTGCATGGAGCAGAAGCATAGCAGGATGGCTAAGCAAAAGATCAAGGGGCGCAACTATGGATAGTTGCGCCTTTCTTTTATTTTGCTTTTCAAAGCGATCATCGTTTTAATCAGCTAAATCGATAGCGAATCATTTACACCCACCAGACTTACAACTTCCTTTTGAACCGCAACCACCGACTGTGCCACGGGCAAGTGGGGCTTGTTGCCATTCTGGTTCGGGAAAAATTGGCCATTGGATTTTTTGGATTCGTTTACCATGCATATTTATATTTGCTTTGTACTGATTTAATCCATCGGTACTAAATTCAAACATAAACTTTGCTTTCCAGCATAATCCACTTGAACCGCCAATACTCGGTAAAGCAGACTCCATTGCGATGGCCAGTAGCTGAACATTTTGTTTACCACATTCTTGCTGGGCAAATTGGCGGCTAATTTCTGCCATTTGTCTTAGCTGCCAAAAAAATGCTGCGATGACCACCACAGCGGCGATCATCAAAAAATCTATCATCATTATTGAGTCCTTTTAAACAGGCCACCAATGGCTGTCGATAGCGTAACACTTCGCTCAGGGTTTCTCAGCTCTGCAAGAAATAAAGTGCGGATCAGGGGAATAGCAACTACATCAGCGAAAATTTGGTTAAAAAACAGTTGATCTTGCTTTGCCAACGCTTCCAAAAATATTTTGCGGCTTGCATCATCTTTGAGCGCAGTCCAATTACGCGCTGCTATCGTGACTAAGGCTTCTGCATCAAGCGCATTATCCTGTTCTAATTTTGCTATTGCTCTTTGTGTATCAGTTGCTGAGCAAGCGAGAGCTCTAAAATAGTACAGTCGCATTTCTGGTGTTGCGGTTTCAAACTTGTGCGCCAGTTTCTCTATGAGCCTAGGAGCTAAACTCAGATGCTCAAAACACTGACATAAAGCTATTTGTACCTCGAGCGCGGCAGTGTCTAGACTACTACATAATTGCTCTAAGTGATCGAACTCTTCTGCTCTTACACAAATGTCTGCAATGCCTTGCAATCCGACCTTCTGCCACATATCTGGGGCAATTTGACCACTTAAGTATTGGTAAGCAAACTCATACTGTGCGGATGCTCTAAGGCCAAGCTGTTTTTTGACGAGCGCGTTGAAGACGGCAAGCTTTTCTTGAGTCGGCTTAAAAGCAAAGGGGTGGTTTGAAAGTTTATCTTGTTGCTCTTCAGATAGGGCGAGTGTGGGATCACTGCCGAGCGCTTCAACGACCATTTTTATGAATTGGGTGCGCGCTGCAGGGTTTAAAAGTCCACGTTCATCCAATGGCAGTTTAAGAAACCAAATATAGTGTTGCTGGCTTTCATCCCAAAAGACGACGGCAAATTGGGCGTGGCCTTGAATTGGGTGAGGGTAGGGCGATGTCAATGCTTCGATTTGATGGAAGGCCATCATATCAATATGTTGAATTCGACGACCTAGGTCATAAACTTGAAATTGGGTATTAGCTGTTGTCAAAAACTGACTGAGTGTAGTGATTTCTGCCATTGTGAATTAAAAACCGCGTATAAGTCGTGCGAATAGATGTCGGCATTATAGGGTTAAGTCGCTGTAGATGGTATGATCTTGGCCGAATTATGTCGCGCACATAGTGCCTTTTACTAAAACTGTTACTCAACCGGAATTTCCATGTTATCCAATCAAACTCAGCAATTATTAGATGTGCTTGCTGAACAGTTACAAGCAGTGCAACTTTGGTCATCAGTTGAACCCTCCCATGAGGCTTTATCTAGCCAAGCCCCCTTTGCTTGTGATTCGATGCCTTTTGAAATGTGGCTACAGTTTATTTTTATCCCCAAAATGAAACAGTTAATCGAAAAGCGATTGCCGTTGCCGACGTCTATGGCAATTACGCCAATGGCTGAGCAAGTATGGTCAGATATGCCGAGATATCAAAATGTAATTCGTGTGATTCAACAGTTGGATGACTTGCTCAATGTGCCAAGATAAAGAAGATTTACTAGACGAAGAAGTTCAGCCGAATATTGAGATTTTATTTGAAGATGAGCATTTAGTCGCAATTCATAAGCCCGCTGGGTTATTAGTGCATCGCAGTTACCTTGCACGTAAAGAGCGTTTTTTTGCAATGCAATTAACACGTGATCTCGTGGGTTGTCATGTGTTTCCTGTGCATCGACTTGATCGACCTACTTCTGGGGTGTTGCTTTTCGCAAAAAGCAGTGAGGTTGCAAATAAACTTTGCATGCAATTTGAGCAACATACGATTAAGAAAGACTACTTGGCTATTGTTCGGGGTCATATCCTTGAAGGTGGGGTTTTGGATTATGCCTTGAAGGAGGAGCTGGACAAGCATGGTGATAAACACGCGAATGAAAATAAGGCGCCTCAATCTGCGATTACCCATTATCAACCTTTGTTAACTAGCGAAATCCCATATAGTTCAGGTCGCTATCCGACAAGTCGTTTCAGTTTAGTGCAAATGCAACCACAAACTGGTAGAAAGCATCAGTTGAGACGGCATACGGCACACCTTCGGCATCCTATTGTTGGGGATACCACCCATGGTGATGGTAAACAAAACCGTTTTTTTCGTGATCACTTCGGTGTGAATCGGTTATGGCTAATTGCGAAGAAGCTTAGCTTTATCCATCCTGTGACTAACCAACCTTTGAGTATTGAAACTGAACTGGAGCCGGAATGGCTCACTTTGTTTTCTGGTTTAGGTTGGCAGCCACAAGCGCTATCTTGCTCGGATACATTGGAGGTAGCACTTTAAATTAACGGTTTCATTAAAATTATCATCCCATGCTTCCCTGGACGTCGGTTGATGAAAGGTAAATCTGATACAGATCACAACGATAAGTAAACAAAGATGATGTGAATCGCTTGCTACAGGGTAAGCGGATACAGTATTGTAAAACCATGAATGGAATATTGTCTCTGGGCTTAGTGTATGATGAATAAAGTCAATCTTGTCTTTGGTACGGTTTATGGAAATGCTCAATTCGTTGCGGAAACGATAGAGCAAGCGTTATTGACAAGTGGCTACGAAACCAAGCTTTGGCAAAACTATGAGTTGACAGGGTTTGTTCCCCCCCAAAGTGAGCTGCTTATTGTTGTCACGTCAACAACAGGCCAAGGCGATATTCCCGACGATCTGCAGCCTTGGTTTTATGAGCTAAAGTCGATTGCCCCTTATTTACCCGAATTGCAATATGGTGTTGTCGCGCTAGGTGATTCTAGCTATGAAACCTATTGTCAGGCAGGCAAACAAGTTGATGAGCTATTGAGCGAGTTAGGCGCTAAACGGATTGGAGAGCGCTTAGAGTTGGACGCATGTGAAACCATGGAACCCGAGGTGGATGCATTAACGTGGTTGAAGAGTTGGAACGAAAATCTAAGTTCAGAATTGGCCTAGTCGACTTCATAAGAAAGCACTGGTTTAAATTTGCGCAACGCCTGAGCCAGGCGTTGCTGGTTCCTATTGCTGTATTGCCAGCTGCTGGAGTCATGATAGGTCTTGCCTATAGCCCCATAGAGTTCATCCCACTCCAAGCTCATGAGTTGTTGCTAACAATTGGTCAGCTCATTTTCGATATCATGCCGATCCTTTTCGCCGTGGCAATTGCGATTGGCTTTTGTCGAGATCAAGGTATTGCTGCGTTTAGTGCTGTTTTTGGTTTTGGTATCTTTTCTTCCACGTTAACGGTTCTGACTGATGCAACGCCAGTGGCGATTCAGATCCTATGGGGGGTGGATACCATTGATACTGGTATTGCGGGTGGGTTGCTAGTTGGTGCCGTCACCTGCATGGCCGTTAGTTTAAGCCAATATATTCGTTTACCCGCTATTTTTTCTTTTTTCGATGGCCGTCGAAGTACACCATTGCTTATGCTTCCACTTTGTATGATGTTGGCATATATCCTATCTCATTTGTGGCCGGTACTTTCAATCTGGATCGAACACTTCTCCAATTGGGTGGTTTATCAAAAGCCCGCGCTGGCGTTTACCCTTTATGGCGCGGTGGAGCGGATGCTAATCCCGCTTGGCTTGCATCATATCTGGAATGCTCCTTTCTATTTGGAAGTTGGCCAATACTATGACAATGGTGAGCTTGTACGGGGAGAGATTGCTCGTTATTTAGCCGGAGATCCGACCGCTGGGAACCTTGCTGGTGGTTATCTTATTAAAATGTGGGGACTTCCAGCCGCAGCGTATGCCATGTGGAAATGTGCCGATCAGTCAGAAAAGAATCGTGTTGCAGGGATTATGCTGTCAGCTGCAGCAGCCAGTTGGTTGACTGGGGTGACTGAGCCTCTTGAGTTTGCTTTTATGTTTGTGGCGCCATTTTTGTTTCTTGTGCATGCCTGTTTAAGCGGCTTAGCATATGGCCTATGCGTGTTGCTTGATATCCACCATAGTATTGTATTTTCGCAGGGGCTCGTTGATTTTAGTTTGTTGTTTCATATGTCGCAAAACACTGAGTGGATGCTCTTGCTAGGGCCTATTACTGCGCTGGTTTATTATTACATCTTCAAGAGCTTTATTTTAGGGTTTAATTTAAAAACACCGGGCCGAATAGCCACGGATATTGTCGACTCCAATGAAAGTCAGCTCTCCATCATTACAGCCCTCGGTGGTCCACAAAATATTGTATCGCTGAATGCGTGCTTAACTCGATTGCGGATTAGCGTTGACGCACCGGAACTTGTAGATAAAAAACATCTTGAGAATTTGGGAGCCAAAGGCGTCATTATTGTTGGTCAGGGGGTGCAAGTGGTTTATGGAACCAAAGCGGAAACGGTTCGAGAGCTACTTCAAAATCACTTAGATCAGCTTCCTTCTTAAATATTCTTCGTTATTTCTATAGTTTTACTGAAAATTATTCATTTGTTTTGCTTTTCCTTTTCTCTGCTCTGGAGATTTTAGTGATTTATGGCACTATCCTAGGTCATTGTTTATTTCGTGGTATTTGGAAGTGTTATGGAACGCAAAATCTTAATTACAGACTGTGCTGACGCACAGGGCCTGATCGCAAAAATTACTGGCGTGTGTTTTCAGCATCAGCTGAACATTATTAAGAACAGTGAATTTGTTGACAATGGCCAAGGGCGTTTCTTTATGCGCACAGAATTGGAAGGCGAATTCAATGATGAGGGATTACTCGCAGACCTAAGAAAAGTCTTGCCAGAGCAAAACCATATGACCTTGGTTAACGCTGGCAAAAAACGAATTGTGGTCATGGTGACAAAGGAAGCCCATTGCTTGGGAGACATTCTGATGAAGTCTTTCTATGGTGCTCTCGATGTTGAAATTGCTGCGGTCGTGAGTAACTATGAAATTCTAAAACCATTGACTGACAAATTTGATGTACCGTTTCATTTTGTGAGCCATGAAGGCGTAACTCGTGGTGAGCATGAACAAAAAATGCTGAGTATCATTGATACCTATAACGCAGAATATCTCGTATTAGCTAAGTATATGCGCGTATTGACGCCAGAATTTGTAGAGCGCTACCCAAATCGAATTATCAATATTCATCACTCTTTTTTGCCTGCATTTGTCGGAGCATCACCCTATCGCCAAGCGTGGGAACGCGGTGTGAAAATTATTGGCGCGACGGCTCATTTTGTAAATAACTGCTTAGATGAAGGGCCTATTATTAAGCAGGATGTTATTCCTGTAGATCACCATTATAGTGCCGAAGATATGGCTCGTTCGGGCAGAGATGTTGAGAAAAGTGTATTAAGCAAAGCGCTGCAACTTGTTTTGAATGAGCAAGTGGTCGTGTATGGCAATAAGACCGTGGTATTTTAACGATTGCACGAGATATAGAATAAAAAGAGGCCGCATATTGCGGCCTTTTTTATACGATTAAAGCTTAGTGTAACTCGTCGTTTAACTTTACTTCACGGGTACTGCGCATGGCGATGATTTGGCCATTAGTAGAGTTTTGTCTGAAGTGCACGCCATTTACGCCGAGGAAATCTTTACCACGCATCAATGGTGTGATCTCCTTGCCTGGGTTGGCTTCAGCAATCGCAGCAACTGCTTTTTCACTTAGAGTGATTTTGGTGCCTGGCAAAATGGTTACGCCAGCGTCAATGACGCAGCTATCGCCGATGGCCGTACCGGTACAAGAGTTCGCGCCAAGCAGGGTGTTTTCGCCGATAGAAACCGGGATGCCATCGGTGCCCGAAAGGACGCCGAGAATCGATGCACCGCCACCAACATCCGAGCCTGCACCAACAATGGCTGAAGAAGAAATGCGACCTTCTACCATCACCGCACCTTCTGTACCGGCATTAAAGTTAATGTAAGAAGCACCCGGCATTACGGTTGTGCCTGCAGCGAGCTGCGCACCGAAACGAACTTTTGAAGTTTCAAGAATACGCGTGTTATCTGCAGGAATGACGTGAGATAAGAAGCGTGGGAATTTATCGACCATGGTAATCTCTGGGTAGTTACCACAAAGTTTTAGAGTGACTTCGTGTGTTCTTAACCAGTCAAGCTCAATCGGTTTACCATTTGACCATGCGCAATTATGGAGCTGGCCAAATGCACCATCTAAGTTCAAGCTACGGAGCTTCGCTTTGCCGGTTGATAATGCGTACAGTTTTAAGTAAACGCTTTCTACGGATTGTGGTTTATCATCTTCAAAGATGAATACCATTTTGTAATCTTCACACTTGAGTTCGTTGTGCTCTTTTAGGCTTGATAAAACTGCAGTGACTTGAACGTTTCTGTGATCATCACCCACAGCTTGCATCAAAAATGGTTTAAAGATTTCTGAACACTGATCGACAAAGGCTTCACTGATATCACAAACAAGCTCGCTCTTACTGGTGTCTAGCTCAGTACCGGTTTGTCTCAACGCATGTAGGAATACCGCAGCACTGCCAAAGTTTTCATTCCAGTTCACGACAGGGTAAGTAGCTTGTAAGATTTTTTCTGGAGTGAGTTGACCGCGATCGACTCTTGCTAATCCAAATCCGATGGGTTTTTTGTACCAGCTTTGTTCTTCAATTTTTTCGATTAGCGTCATAAAGTCTTGCTTTGTCTCAACCATCTTTTTTCCTACTCTTGTCTTCGATTTAATGTGGTATTTGGTCAGCTCAATGTAACTGAAGCCGTACAGAATATAAGTAGTAATTACTCAGATTGTGACAGCGCACTAATCAATGCTAGCTTCAGTTGGTGTTTTTGCTCATCGTCAAGCGCCATGCCATAGGCGTTTCTTAACATAAAGAAATCTTCTGCTCTTTCTCCAATCGTGGTAATTTTTGCAGCGACGAGGCTCACCTCACAGCGATATAAAACGTCACCGACTTTGGAGAGTAACCCAGGTGAATCAAGGGATATCAATTCCATAGTACTTGTACCATGCCTGCTACTGGGAAGAAAACTCACTTGCGTTGAAACTTTAAAAGGTTTCATCTTTCTAGGGAGCTTCTTAAATCGTGGCAGCTTTGGAGAGTCGCTTGCGAGAGCTTTGGCGAGGGCCTTTTTAATACTTTGAATTCGTGAAAGCTGCGTAATTGGTGTGCCATCTTGCTCCATGATGACAAACGTATCTAACGCATAGTTGTCTTTTGAGATCAGAATGTTTGCATCATGAACATTGACATTTTTGTTGTCCAAAATCGTCATGACTGTGGCAAATAGTTTGGGTCTATCAATGCCATAAACAAATAACTCTGTCCCACCACGAACGGTATGCTTAGAAATTAAGATGAGTGGCTCATCACTTTTGTGCTTAATGATAGCTTCTGCATGCCATGCAATTTGGCTTGGTTGATGACGTAAAAAGTAGTCGGCTTTAAATCTAAGCCATAATGTATCGATATCTTTTTCTTTAATGCCTCTGCGAAGTAGCTCTTTCTTCGCCTTTGCTTGGTATTCACGTAAACGAGCGCGAATGTCAACGGGCTTTTCTTGACCCCTTGCAAGCACGCGTTGGGTCGAGAAGTAGAGATCGCGAAGTAGCGCTCCTTTCCAGTTGTTCCAGGTTTTTTCATTGGTTGCGCAAATATCTGCAACGGTAAGGCAATATAAATAGCTTAAGTGAACGGCATCTCTGACTTGGGTTGCGAATTTAGCGACGACATCGGGATCTGAGATATCTCTTCGCTGCGCGGTGACGGACATGACGAGGTGATTTTCTACAAGCCAGCTCACTAAGCGACCGTCGTGATCGTTTAAGCCATGGGCACGGCAAAACTCCAACGCATCGACGGCCCCCAGTTTGCTGTGATCGCCGCCACGACCTTTGGCAATGTCGTGGAAAATCGCAGCCAGAACCAGAAGCCCCTTTTTAGGGAGCTGGTTAATCAAAATTGAACCGAGCGGAAACTCTTCTTTCTGTTCGGGCTGTGAAAACTTATCGATATTCTGCAGGAGTCTATGAGTGTGTTCGTCCACTGTGTATGCGTGGAAGAGATCAAACTGCATTTGGCCTTCAATTTTACGCCAAGCGGGCAAATAAGACGACAAAATGCCGTGTTTATGCATCAAGGAGAGTGAGGCTATGCCGCGGGGGTGTCGCAAAATTTCGCGAAACAGCTGACGGCACTCTTCATGCTCCATTAGAGGTTGCTTTTGCGCGCGACGCGCGCGACGGAGTGCGCGTAATGTCGTCCAGTAAATTCGTTTGATGTTTGAATTTTTGGCAACCAATAAAAATAGATGCAGGATCTCTGCTGGTTTTTCAAAAGGGTTGTCATTTAAAGCTTCAATGAATTGGCCACGTCGCTGATAGTTTTCATTAACTTTGAAGATTTCTAATGGCGTAAAATGTTCAAGTGTTGCTCGTTTAAATAGTTGCAACAGCATTTGGTTGAGCTCAAGAATACGACGAATCGCGCGATAGTAGCGTTTCATCATTTGCTCAACGGCTAACTGGGTCCCATCTTCGTACCCCATCAACTGTGCAACTTGTGGTTGTAAATCAAACAACAAGCGGTTCTCGTCGCGGCCAGAAACGGTATGGAGCGCAAAGCGTAGTTCCCATAAAAATTGCTGACATTCAAGCAGCTCGCCAAGTTCATCAGGCTCGAGAAAGTCGTAGTTTACGAGTTCTTCGAGTTTAGAGGCATCAAAGTGGCGAATGGCGACCCAAGTAATGGTTTGAATGTCACGAAGGCCCCCTGGGCAGCTTTTAACATTGGGTTCTAAATCAAATGCGTTAGCTTTTTCATGTCGCGCATCTTGTTCTGCACGTTTTGCGATAAAAAACTCGTTACTGGGCCAGAAATCTTGTAATCGAATACTGTGGTAGAGTTCGTTGTATAAAGGGAGTGGACCACTGAGCAGCCTTGATTCAAATAAGTTGGTGGCAATGGTGATGTCTCCACGGCCTTGCTCTAAAGTTTCTGGCAGTGTTCTTACGCTGTGGCCAATTTCTAAGCCTGTATCCCATAAGAAGGCGATAAACTGGCTTAATTTACCTTGGTCATCTAGTGATAATTCATCTTCTAAGAGGATCAAAATGTCGACATCAGATTGCGGATGAAGCTCGCCTCGGCCATAGCCGCCCACAGCAACAAGAGCCGCGCTCGTGTCTTCTAGTCCAAACTGACGCCAGGTGTCCTTAATGAGCGTATCCACGGTTTGACAACGTTGGCTGACTAATTCGCAGACATCTTCTTTTGCTTTAAATCGTTCGAGTAAGGATTGGTGGTTGGCATTTAACGCAGACTTTGCTTGTAGAGAATCGTTCATTTCACTCCCTAAATTTCTGGACTTTGCCCCAACATCAAAACGGTTGGGGCCTTGGCGAATGTTGCCGAGTTGAACTTAATGAATAGGCACGCAGTCGCTTTAGTGATTTATAATTCGAGGTAAATCCTCTTCGTCACGTAATGTCAGGATTTCAACGCCGTTCTCTGTAACGAGTAAAGTATGCTCCCATTGCGCTGAGTTTTTGCCATCAGAGGTTGTAACGGTCCAATTGTCTTCTTTATTTAATACTGTCGTGTGACGGCCAGCATTAATCATGGGCTCGATCGTAAAGCACATACCTGGGCGAAGTACGGTTTTATCCCCATTTTTGTAATGAACGACTTGTGGCTCTTCATGGAAACCAGCGCCGATCCCGTGGCCACAATAATCTTTTACGATCGAATACTTTTCAAGCCCGCTTTTGCTTGCCTTAATAAACTTCTCGATACCAGTGCCAATTTCGCCAAGTTTCAATCCGGGTTTTACTTTTTTAATCGCGGCGTACAGGCTTTCTTGTGCGATACGGCAAAGGCGTTTATTTTTTGCGTTGACATCACCGATTAAAAACATTTTCGAAGTATCGCCGTGGTATCCATCTTTGATAACCGTGATATCGATATTCACGATGTCTCCATCTTTGAGCGGGGTGTTGTTAGGGATCCCGTGGCAAATGACATCGTTGACAGAAGTACAGATCGATTTAGGAAAGCCATGATAATTGAGTGGAGCTGAAATGGCGTCTTGCTCCTCAGTATATTTTGCACAAATATCATTTAGCTCGTTGGTGGTTACACCGGCTTTGACGTGAGGTGCAACCATGGTTAATACTTCTGCCGCTAGCTTTCCTGCCGCCCGCATTTTCTCAATTTCTTCAGCCGTCTTGATGACAATACTCATTAATATTCTCTTACTTTCCTAAGTGATTTTTCGCAGCGCTTTTTCATGTAAAAATTGTACTTTATCTGTATATATGGTATAAAGCGCGCCGTTATGTTTGACTCGTAAACCCAAGTGCAAATGTTCAATTTGCTCTCGGTCTTAAGTTGAAGATGGCAGCCATTATACATGGCAATTAATTTAAATACTAAATCACACACGTATCGTCACATGCTTCGGGGTGCCACTTATGGTCGAATGTATGGGATACGTGGAGGTCTAACCCCTTAATAAGGTAATAGAAATGACTACAGTTTCAATGCGCGATATGCTTCAAGCCGGTGTACACTTCGGTCACCAAACTCGTTACTGGAACCCAAAGATGAAGCCTTTCATCTTCGGCGCTCGTAACGGTGTACACATCATTAACCTTGAGCATACTGTGCCAATGTTCAATGAAGCTCTTGCTTTCATCAGCAACGTTGCTTCAAAGAAAGGTAAAGTTTTATTTGTTGGTACTAAGCGTGCTGCAAGTGAAGCAATTAAAGAAGCAGCAGTTTCTTGTGACCAGTTCTACGTAGATCACCGCTGGTTAGGCGGTATGTTGACTAACTGGAAAACAGTTCGTCAATCTATCAAGCGTCTTAAAGATCTGGAAACTCAGCAAGTTGATGGTACTTTCGACAAGCTAACTAAGAAAGAAGCATTAATGCGTACTCGTGAACTAGAGAAACTAGACAAGTCTCTAGGCGGAATCAAAAACATGGCTGGTCTTCCAGATGTGATTTTTGTAATCGGTGCGGACCACGAGCACATTGCTATCAAAGAAGCAAACAACCTAGGTATTCCTGTTGTTGCTGTTGTTGATACAAACTCTGCGCCTGATGGTGTGAACTACATCGTTCCTGGTAACGACGATGCAATGCGTTCTATCCGTCTATATACAGCTTCTGTTGCTGCTGCAGTAAACTCTGGCCGTGGCCAAGACTTAGCTGTTCAAGCAGAGCAAGACGGTTTCGTAGAAGCTGAATAATAAGGTGTGATGTTCGTCATCGCCCTTATTAACCAAGAAAAATGATTGGTTAACAGGGGCCTTAACCGGCCCCTGTTCTATATCTATTGAATTTGTAGAATTATCTATAGAGGATTTAACAATGGCAATTACTGCTGCCCAAGTTAAAGAACTTCGTGACCGCACTGGCGCTGGCATGATGGATTGTAAAAAAGCTCTGACTGAAACCAATGGTGACATTGAGCTTGCGATTGACAACATGCGTAAGAGCGGTGCTGCGAAGGCTGCTAAGAAAGCGGGTAACATCGCTGCTGAAGGTACAATCCTAATCAAGAACGGCGAAGGTTTCGCTGCTCTATTAGAAGTTAACTGTCAAACTGACTTCGTTGCTAAAGATGCAAACTTCCTTACTTTTGCAAATGCAGTGCTTGACGTTGCTGCTGCAGCGAAAGTAACTGTTGAAGATTTAAAAGCACAGTTTGAAGAAACTCGTGTTGCTTTGGTTGCTAAAATCGGTGAAAACATCAACATTCGTCGTGTTGAGTACATTGATGGCGCAAACCTAGCTTCTTACCGTCACGGTGAGCGTATCGGTGTAGTTGTGACCGGTGAAGCTGATGAAGAAACTTTAAAGCATGTTGCAATGCACGTTGCTGCTTCTAAGCCAGAGTTCGTAAACCCTGAAGATGTTCCTGCTGATGTCGTTGAGAAAGAAAAAGCTCTTCAAATCGAAATCGCAATGAACGAAGGTAAGCCGGCTGAAATCGCTGAAAAAATGGTTATTGGTCGTATGAAGAAGTTTACTGGTGAGATCTCTCTTACTGGTCAAGCCTTCATCATGGAGCCTAAGAAGACTGTTGGCGCTATCTTGAAAGAGAAAGGCGCAACTGTAACTAACTTCATTCGTTTAGAAGTTGGTGAAGGTATCGAGAAGAAAGAAGAAGATTTTGCCGCTGAAGTAGCAGCACAAATCGCAGCAACTAAGGCTTAATCGCCACCCAAGTTGTACTACCAAGACCGCGGCCATGCTGCGGTCTTGTCATACCTAACGACACAATCAGGATATAAAAAATGAGCACAAACCCTAAACCTGCATTTCGACGTATTCTTCTCAAACTAAGCGGTGAAGCTTTAATGGGAGAAGAGGGCTTTGGTATTGATCCTAAAGTCTTGGACCGTATGGCTCAAGAAGTAAAGGAGCTAGTTGAGTTAGGTATTCAAGTGGGAGTTGTGATTGGCGGTGGTAACTTATTCCGCGGCGAAGGTTTAGCTGATGCAGGTATGAACCGTGTTGTGGGTGACCACATGGGTATGTTAGCAACGGTTATGAACGGATTGGCAATGCGTGATGCATTACACCGTGCCTATGTTAATGCACGCCTTATGTCGGCAATTCCGCTTAAGGGTGTATGTGATGATTATAACTGGGCTGAAGCCATTAGTTTGCTCAAGTCTGGACGCGTGGTGATTTTCGCGGCGGGGACAGGTAACCCATTTTGTACAACTGATTCTGCAGCGTGTTTACGCGGTATTGAAATTGAAGCAGAAGTTGTGTTGAAAGGGACAAAAGTAGACGGCGTTTACTCAGATGATCCGATGAAAAACCCTGATGCGGTGAAATACGATCAGCTGAGTTACAATGAAGTTTTGGAAAACGAATACAAAGTGATGGATCTTGCTGCGTTCACGATGGCAAGAGATCACGATATGCCTTTGCTGGTATTTAATATGAATAACCCAGGAGCGCTTAGACGCGTTATTATGGGTGAAGAAAGTGAAGGTACGCTCATTCGAGCAAAGTAAATTTCCCCAAATAATTGGGTGTTTTTGACCGAAAAGGACATTTAACGTGATTAATGAAATTAAACAAGACGCTGAAACACGCATGTTAAAGTGCGTTGAAGGCACAAAAACACAAATGGCAAAAGTCCGTACAGGCCGAGCGCATCCAAGTCTATTGGATACGATCAAGGTTTCTTATTACGGCTCAATGACGCCATTGAAGCAAGTCGGTAACGTTTCAATTGAAGATGCGCGTACGCTGGCTGTGACTGTCTTTGACCGTACGATGATTCAGGCTGTTGAAAAAGCCATTATGTCGTCTGACTTGGGTTTAAACCCGATGTCTGCTGGTGCGACAATTCGCATTCCTTTGCCAGCACTGACAGAAGAGCGTCGTAAAGACTTGATCAAAGTTGTGCGTGCAGAAGCTGAAAGTGGCCGAGTCGCAGTGCGTAATGTACGCCGCGATGCAAACTCAGATGTAAAAACTCTTGAAAAAGAAAAAGAGTGTACTGAAGATGATGTTCGTCGTAGTGAAGATGAAGTGCAGAAGATGACAGACGCACACATCAAGATGATTGACGAAATCCTGGCAGCGAAAGAAGCTGAATTGATGGAAGTCTAAACTCTACGCATCAGACTAGAGTTGAAGCGCCGTGTAGATGTATACTACACGGCGTTTGTCTATTTTAAAGGGTTGTAATAGATGTCATCGGTCGAGGAAAATACTCCTCAATTATTAGGGAAGAGTCAGCTCAGTGCTGAAGATGGTTTACAGCAACTCCCAGAGCTTGTAAAACAATCGATTCCACAACATGTTGCCATAATCATGGATGGCAATGGACGCTGGGCCCAAAGTAAAGGCAAAGCGCGGGTATTTGGTCACAAAGCTGGTGTTAAGGCGGTGCGTAGGGCGGTGAGTGCGGCTCGAAAAATGGGCGTGAAATCGCTGACATTATTTGCATTTTCTAGCGAGAACTGGCGTCGACCCGATACTGAAGTGAGTTTGCTGATGGAGCTTTTTTTAACGGTATTGCAACGAGAAATAAAGCTGCTTGATAAAAACGGGGTACGACTGAATATTATTGGTG
Organism: Shewanella gelidii; assembly: GCF_014647855.1. Taxonomy (GTDB): domain Bacteria; phylum Pseudomonadota; class Gammaproteobacteria; order Enterobacterales; family Shewanellaceae; genus Shewanella; species Shewanella gelidii. Next base: position 319,846 of record NZ_BMPZ01000002.1, read on the forward strand.
CGACAGAGCGCTTTTCCCCTAGACTGCAAAAGCAAATTGAAGCAGCTGAAAATAAAACGAAAGATAATAATCAGCTGGTTTTAAATGTCGCTGCGAATTACGGTGGCCGTTGGGATATTATGCAGGCTGCACAAAAGTTAGCTCAAAAAGTTGAAGCTGGTGAAATCAGCAGCAGTCAGATCACCGAAGATGCAATATCAGAGCAGTTATGCATGCAAAACCAGCCTGAAGTTGATTTAATGATACGCACTGGCGGTGACTATCGGGTGAGCAATTTTATTCTGTGGCAAGCTGCCTATGCTGAGTTTGTCTTTACTGACATTTTATGGCCTGACTTCAACGAAACCACATTTGCACAAGCCGTTGAAGTTTTTGCGAGTCGACAACGCCGATTTGGTTGTACTGGTAGTCAAATAGAAGCGTTGCAAGTTTAGTTTTTGAGGATGTATTTTTGTTAAAACAACGGATTATTACTGTTTTGTGGCTGGTGCCTTTAGTATTAGGTGCTATTTTCTATTTACCCGCCGCGTACTTCTCTTGGGCTTTGGTTGCTGTTTTTTTGATTGCAGCTAAGGAATGGGGAAGAATTATTGAGCCCTCTTGCAACATGACGCAATGGAGCTTTACGATCACTCTTGGATTACTTCTTACTGCTTTAAACTTATTGGTTCCTACAGATGAGATTTGGGTAGGTAATCAACTGCATCCAGTTTTTCTAAGCGTTGTGCTCATGGGGGCAATTTGGTGGCTACTCTCGCTGTTTATGGTGGTTTCATATCCGCGTAGCGCGAATTTTTGGCAAAAAAGCCCGATGTTTAAGTCGATGTTTGGCCAGCTTACCTTGCTTCCATGTTTTGTATCTTTGATTGCTTTAAAAGCTTTGAGTACAGAAGCCTCTCCCTACTATGGTGGCATCTTAGTCTTTTTGGTTATGTTGGTCGTCTGGGCGGCAGATTCTGGGGCTTATTTTGCAGGTAAAGCGTTTGGTCGAACAAAACTGATGCCGAATGTCAGCCCTGGTAAAACGATTGAAGGCTTAATCGGTGGCTTAGTGATGACGATGGTGGTGGTCGTTACAGTAATGTCGATTTCTCCTGAGCAAGAGCTTGGCTTGGTGATAGGCGTTACGTTGTTTACTGCGCTGGCGTCTGCACTCGGCGACTTGTCTGAAAGTATGTTTAAGCGAATTGCAAAAATTAAAGATTCGGGAACAATCTTGCCTGGACATGGCGGTGTTCTTGATCGGATTGATAGTTTGACCGCAGCTTTCCCCGTATTCACTCTTATCTATATCGGCTTCTGGATGTAACCCATGCAAAATATGGTAATTTTGGGCGCGACAGGCTCAATAGGCGCTAGCACGCTGTCTGTTATTTCTCAAAATCCCGCGGAATACTGTGTGCATGCGCTTGTCGCACATTCTAATGTCGAAAAAATGTTGCCCCTATGCGTTGAGCATCAACCTAAGTTTGTACATATGGTTGATGAAAAAGCAGCGGCTGAATTGAAAGCAAAGCTTCCACAGAGCCTCAACATCCAAGTTTCAACATCAGAGCTTGATCTGATTGGATTGGTCTCGGCTCCTGACGTTGATACCGTGATGGCGGCAATTGTAGGTGCAGCAGGTTTAATGCCGACACTTGCGGCGGTGAAAGCGGGAAAACGCGTATTGCTTGCAAATAAAGAAGCACTAGTGATGTCGGGTCAGTTATTCATGCAGGCTGCGAAAGACTCAGGAAGTATCTTAATGCCTGTGGATAGTGAGCATAACGCTATTTTTCAAAGCATGCCGCTTGCAGTACAAGAAAACCTTGGACATTGCGATTTATCGGAAAATGGTGTTTCTCATATCTTGTTAACGGGCTCAGGTGGCCCATTTTTGACGAGTGATTTGAGCACTTTGGCGACAATGACGCCTGCTCAGGCTTGTAATCACCCGAATTGGTCTATGGGGCCAAAAATATCGGTCGATTCAGCCACCATGATGAATAAGGGATTAGAATACATTGAAGCGCGTTGGCTATTTAACACAAAACCATCGCAGTTAAAGGTAGTTATTCATCCTCAAAGCGTTATACACTCCATGGTTCAATATGACGATGGTTCAGTGCTTGCTCAAATGGGTAACCCTGATATGCGAACCCCAATCGCGCATTGTATGGCTTATCCGCAACGAATTCGTGCTGGCGTTGAACCTTTAGACTTTTTTAAAGTCGGACAATTAAGCTTTTGCGAACCAGATTACCAAAGGTTTCCTTGTTTAGCTTTGGCAATCGATGCCTGCAACGTAGGACAAGAGGCCACGACAGTACTTAATGCGAGTAATGAAGTCGCGGTTGAAGCTTTTTTAAATGAACAAATTCGTTTCACGCAGATAGCCAGCATTAATGAAGCCGTATTAAAACAAGTGCCTCAGCAGAGTCTATCGAGTATTGAAGACATTTTAGCTCTTGATGTGGACGCTCGCCGTTATGCTCAAGAAGCGATTAACAAGAATAAATAACCGCGAAGGATTTGAATGCTCGATTTTGTATGGAACTTAGGTTCCTTTATTGTCGCATTAGGGATTTTAATTGCAGCGCATGAATATGGCCATTTTTATGTGGCTAGACGCTGCGGTGTTAAAGTTGAGCGGTTCTCTATCGGTTTTGGCAAACCCATCTGGTCTCGAATCGGTAAAGATGGGACCGAATATACAGTCGCGATGATCCCGCTTGGTGGGTATGTCAAAATGCTTGATGGGCGAGTGGACGATATCTCGGAAGACCTCAAGAGCCAAGCCTTTAATGAAAAGTCGGTATATCAGAGAATAGCCATTGTCGCTGCTGGACCTATTGCCAACTTTATTTTTGCAATTATCGCACTGTATTTTATGTATTTGATTGGCGTTCCAACCATTAAACCGGTTATTGATGGTACGTTAGATAATACGCCTGCGGCAGTCATATCGGTTAAGAACCCGGTACAAATCAAAGCCGTTTCAGGACAAAATACACGAACATGGCAAGAAGTGAACCTTGCTATAGCGAGTCATATTGGCGAAGAACAAATCGTCGTCACCACCGCGCCGCTATCAATGCAAGCTGGAACAAGTGCGAACACCAAAGATTACACTTTAGATATTCGAAACTGGAGCTTTGATCCGGAAAAAGAATCTTCTATCGCAGCGATTGGGTTACAAATATATCGGCCGCAAGTCTCTCCAACATTTTCTCAAGTCTCGAGTGATAGTGCTGCCGAATCAGCAGGGCTACAAGTTGGAGATACAGTTGTTGCTTATAATGGTAAGCGCTTTGATAATTGGCGTAGCTTTGTTGAAGTCATTCAAGCCTCAGCGGGTGAGCCATTGCAAGTTACGGTTCGACGAGCTGGCGAGCAGCTTTCTACGACTCTCGTTCCGAAAGTGCATCAAAATGCTCAAGGGAAGGATATTGGGATTATTGGTGTTGTGCCTACGCAAGAACCATGGCCTGAAGATGTTAAGCTACAACTAGAATATGGTTTGATAGATGCTGGTTTTGCCGCAGCAGATAAAACATGGCAGCTCATTGCCGTGAGCTTAAAAATGATTGGCAAGCTATTTACCGGAGATGTGTCGGTGAAAAGCTTAAGTGGTCCGATTTCTATTGCACAGGGTGCAGGGAATAGTGCTACGTTTGGATTGGTCTATTTTTTATCGTTCCTAGCATTGATTAGTGTGAACTTGGGAATTATTAACCTTTTACCCTTACCCATACTCGATGGTGGACATTTGTTTTATTACTTTGTTGAAGTAATAACCGGAAGAGCTGTATCTGAGAAGGTACAGGAGATTGGATTTAAGGTTGGGGCAGCGTTACTGCTGACATTGATGAGTATTGCACTCTTTAATGATTTTACCCGTCTTTAAACTGGAACAGCCACATAATTAGAAGCACTCTATGAGATTGAATAAACTTTTTGCCTCGATGCTATTGGTCGGTGCGTCTTTTTCTGGGAATAGTTGGGCAGAGTCATTCCAACCTTTTGAAGTTACCGATATTCAGGTTGAGGGATTGCAGCGTGTTGCTTTAGGTGCAGCGTTGCTTAATCTGCCTATCAAAGTCGGCGATACCGTGGATCAGCTTAGCTTGCAGCAGGCAATTAAGAGTCTGTATGCCTCAAGCAACTTTGAAAATATCTCTGTCAGCCATGACAATGGTATTTTGATTGTTGATGTAAAAGAGCGGCCAACGATTAGTAAAGTTACCTTTGAAGGTAACAAAGATATTAAAGATGAGCAGCTGCAAGAGAGTCTTGATGGGTCTGGCGTAAAGTCAGGGGAGTCTTTAGATCGCACTAAATTAACGGGCATCGAAAAAGGCTTGCAAGATTTCTATTATGGTGTGGGTAAGTACGGTGCAAAAGTTGAAGCTCGAGTGGTTGAGCTTCCTCGAAACCGGGTTGAGCTTAGGTTCAAGTTTACGGAAGGCCTAGCTGCAGAGATCCAACAGATCAATGTCGTTGGTAATAAAGAGTTTAGCGATGCTGAATTAATCGGCATGTTAGAGCTGAAGGATTTTGTGGCGTGGTGGGATTTGTTCGGCGAACGACGCTACCAAAAACAAATGTTACAGGCCGACTTAGAGACAATCAAAAACCATTATCACAACCTTGGTTATATTCGTTTCAAAGTGACTTCTACACAAGTGGCGATGACACCTGACCGTAAAGGTCTCTATATTACGATCAATGTAGATGAAGGTGACAGGTATAAAATTAAAGACATCAATTTGACCGGTGATTTAATGGGCCGCGACGAAGTGATGCAGACGATTTTACCGATTAAAGCCGGTGATATGTATAACGGTGCCGATGTGACGTTTACCGAGGAAATGTACAGCAAATATTTGGGACGTTTTGGTTATGCTTATCCTGAAGTAAAAACGTATCCAGAAATTGATGATGAAACCAAAGAGGTCAGTCTCAACATCAACATTAAGCCTGGAAAAAGGGTTTACGTACGAAATATCAACTTCACTGGTAATATCGTCACGAAAGATGAAGTCCTTCGCCGTAAGTTACGACAAATGGAAGGTGCATGGTTAAACTCCGATCAAGTTGAACTGTCTAAATCAAATTTGAATCGTCTTGGCTTCTTTGAAACGGTTGATACCGAAACAGTGCAAGTTCCAGGGACCGATGATCTCGTCGACGTGAACTTCAAGGTGAAAGAACAGGCTTCTGGTTCATTCAATGCGGGCGTTGGTTATGGTACAGGTTCTGGCCTGAGTTTGCAGTTTGGTGTGCAACAGAACAACTTCTTGGGCACGGGTAACCAAGCTGGTATAAGTATTAATACCAACCAATACCAAAAAAGCTTAAATATTTCTTATACCGATCCATATTTTACCAAAGATGGCGTGAGTTTAGGTGGCACCATTTTTTGGAATGAGTTTGATGCGGATGATGCAAACCTTGAGCGCTATAAAAATAGCTCTTATGGTGTTGCGATGAACAGTGGCTTCCCGATTAATGAATATAATCGTATTAATGGTGGTATCGCTTATCGCCATAACACGATTTCTGAAATCTCTGCGTATGAACAAGCGCTACGTTTTTATAATATTTACAGAGATAGTGACGATCCGAATCAAGACTTGAGCTTTGATAACTTTGAATTGAGCTTAGGCTGGACAAGGAGCACCTTGAACCGGGGGACTTTCCCAACAGATGGTTCGACCCAGCGACTGAACAGCAAAGTAACGGTTCCGGGTTCTGATTTAGAATATTTTAAAGTTGATTTTAATAGTGATTTTTACTTCCCAATTGATCGCGCTCATAAGTTTGTCTTCTTAACTCGAGGCCGAGTGGGTTACGGTAATGGTTATGGTCAATTTAATGATAATGACCAAATTTTACCATTCTGGGAGAACTATTACGCCGGCGGTAGCAGTGCTATGCGTGGCTTTAAATCAAATTCAGTCGGTCCACGTTCTTTCTATATATACCGTGATAGTGAGCCTTGCTCTCCAGACCCATCCGGCTCAGGTTGTACCTTGCCTGGCGAAGCGAATCGCGTTGATGTTGGTACGGGTAACTCCATTGGTGGTAATGCTATTGCCACGATTAGTGCTGAAGTAATTGTACCAGTGCCATTCCTTGATGAAGCTTATAGCAACTCGGTGCGCGCGAGCTTATTCGTTGATGCAGGTAATGTATGGGATACTGAGTTTGACTATGATTCGTATCGTTATTTACCCGTTGATGAGTTTGATAAGTTAGCTGATTATTCCGATCCCGGTCGTATTCGTGCATCTTACGGTATGAGTGTACAATGGCTGTCGCCAATGGGACCGATGGTCTTTAACTTAGCTTGGCCAATTAAAGAATATGAGGGCGATGAGACAGAGATCTTCTCGTTCAATATTGGTAAAACTTTCTAAATTTCAATAAAATCGGCAAGTTTTGCTGAGTAAAAGGAGTCTATTTTGAAAAAGATGTTAAATCGTGTATTGCTAGCCACTGTCATTCTTGCAGCACCACTTGCTGCGCAAGCTGAAAAGTTAGCAGTTGTCGATATGCAGGCCATTTTTGAGCAGCTGCCACAACGCGAAGAAATTGGTAAAGCGATGAAGCAAGAGTTCGGCGATCGCATTGCAAAAGTTCAAAAGTTACAAGCTGACATTCGCGGTCTTTTAGAAACGCAACAGCGTGATGCTGCATTGATGGGTGAAAGCCAAAAAACTGAGCTTGCACGTAAAATTGATGCGCAAAAATCAGAATTGCAATTAGAAGGCAAAGCACTTGATGAAGACATGAGAACTCGTCAAGGTGAAGAGCAAAATAAATTGCTAGTTAAAGTTCAAAAAACGATTAACAAGATTGCTGAGAAAGAGAACATCGATATTGTTCTTCAGCGTGGTGCTGCAGTGTATGTTAAGCCGTCTGCGGACATTAGTGGAAAAGTGATTGAAGCCTTAAGTAAAGGTAAGTAATACATGACTGGCTACACCCTACAACAGCTTGCTGAAAAGCTCGACGCGCAAGTGAAAGGAGACCACCAATTGGTGGTTTCAAGCGTTGCAACTCTTGAAGGTGCAACGGCGCAGCAATTGTCGTTTTTGGCTAACAGCAAATATCGAGCGCAACTTGAAACAACTCAAGCTGGTGCGGTTCTGCTTTCTGAAAAAGATGCAGAGACGTATTCGGGTAATGCGCTTGTTTTAAAAGACCCATATGTCGGATTTGCCAAGGTTGCGCAACTACTAGATACAACGCCGCGAACGGCCGAAGGCATTCACCCTTCTGCACAAATTGATGAGTCAGCTCAAATCGGTGATAACGTCGCCATTGGTGCCAATGTAGTCATTGGCAAAGGCGTGATTATTAGTAACGATGTTCAAATCGGCCCAGGGTGTGTCGTTGGTCAAGATAGTATTTTGGGTGCTAGAACTAAATTATGGGCAAATGTGACCATTTACCATGATGTTCATTTTGGCGTGGACTGCATCGTTCATGCTGGCACCGTGATTGGCTCAGACGGGTTTGGTTATGCAAATCAAGCAGGCCAATGGATTAAGATCCCCCAGACAGGTGGTGTGCGAATAGGCAATCAAGTTGAGATTGGTGCAGGAACGACTGTCGATCGAGGGGCGTTAGAGCATACTGAAATTCATGATGGTGTGATTTTAGATAATCAGATACAAATTGCGCATAATGTGGTTATCGGTGCGAATACCTGTATTGCAGGCAGTTCCACAATTGCTGGCAGTGTGAACATTGGTAAATATTGTATTATTGGCGGCAACTGCGCTGTTTCCGGACACTTATCAATTGCCGAAGGTACCATGGTTACGGGTGGTACTAATATTACCAGTGTGGTGCGTGAAAAGAGTGTCATGTCATCTGCAACTATTGCGATGGACAATAAGCTATGGCGTAAAAACACCGTCAGATTCCGTCAACTGGATGAGCTGTTCCAACGTGTTAAAAAGATTGAGAAAAATTTAGATAATTCGTAGTTTCGAATTAAGATTTTAAGGAAATATTTTAGTGTCAAATGAATTAAACACTATGGATATCAAGGAAATACTTAAGTATTTACCACACAGATACCCGTTTTTGTTAATCGATAGAGTCTTGGATTTTACGCCCGGAGAGACGTTACATGCGATTAAGAATGTAACGATTAATGAGCCGTTTTTCCAAGGGCATTTTCCTGTCGCACCGGTAATGCCAGGGGTGTTAATCCTTGAAGCGATGGCGCAAGCAACGGGATTATTGGCATTTAAAACGATGAGTTCAGAGCCTTCACCGGATGTTTTATACTACTTCGCAGGCATAGATAATGCTCGATTTAAACGTGTTGTAGAGCCAGGTGACCAGGTACATTTTGAAGTGAAAATGATAAAAGAACGCCGTGGGATCGGGGTGTTCAGTGGTGTAGCTAAAGTGGATGGTGAGCTAGTTTGTTCAGCTGAAATTATGTGTGCTCGCAGAGAGATTACCTCGTGATAGATAAATTAGCGTTTGTTCATCCTGATGCCAAGATTGGCCAGAACGTCACAATTGGTCCATGGACATATATTGGGGCAGATGTAGAGATTGGTGATGATTGTTGGTTAAGTTCCCATGTCGTGGTGAAAGGGCCAACAGTTATTGGTAAAGGCAATAAGATATTTCAGTTTGCGTCTGTTGGCGAGGAGTGCCAAGACAAGAAATATGCTGGTGAGCCGACCCGTCTCATCATTGGTGATAATAACGTTATTCGAGAGTCGGTTACGATCCATCGAGGAACGATTCAAGACAACAGTGAAACGATTATTGGCTCAAACAATTTATTGATGGCTTACGTACACATTGCCCATGATTGTGTCGTGGGTAACAATGTGATTTTGGCTAACAATGCTTCAATTGCAGGTCATGTTCACGTTGGAGATTGGGCGATTCTTGGTGGGATGACAGGCGTACATCAGTTTGTTCATATTGGCGCACATGCATTTACTGCCGCGGCATCTCTTATATTGCAAGACGTACCACCGTTTGTCATGGCCGCAGGCCAACCCGCACAGCCAAGAGGCCTAAACATTGAAGGCTTAAAGCGTCGTGGGTTTTCAAAGCAAAGCCAACTTGCCGTTCGTCGTGCTTACAAAAAATTATACCGTTCAAGTTTAACGGTTGAAGAAGCTTGTGCTGAGTTAAAAGAAGAAGCACAAAATGATGAGCATGTTCAACAGCTGCTAGACTTCGTTAAGTCGTCTGGTCGAGGCATTATTCGCTAAATATTATTGTTCGGAATCTATGAACAGTCAAAATCCAAAAGTTTTTGCAATGGTCGCCGGGGAAATCTCCGGCGATATTTTAGGTGCAGGTTTAATGCGTGCCCTACAAGTCAAATATCCAGACGCGGAGTTTGTCGGGATCGGCGGACCGAGAATGCAGGCCTTAGGCTTTAAGTCTCTCTTTTCTATCGAAGAACTTGCGGTAATGGGGATCGTGGAGGTTTTATCTCGTTTGCCTCGACTCTTAAAAGTGCGAGCAACACTCGTCGATGAAATCTCTCGTATTCGTCCCGACTGTTTTATTGGCATTGATGCGCCAGATTTCAATATTGGTTTAGAGTTAAAGCTTAAGTCTAAAGGGATAAAAACGGTTCATTATGTGAGTCCGTCGGTATGGGCTTGGCGGCCAAAGCGTATATTCAAGATTGCAAAAGCGACGCATATGGTTTTGTCTTTGCTACCGTTTGAAAAAGCCTTTTACGATAAACATCAAGTCCCATGTACATTTGTTGGTCATACATTAGCTGATGACATTCCACTTCAATCAGATAAACAGGAAGCAAGAGCGACGCTGGGTTTAGACGCTGATGCTGAGTACTTAGCTATTTTACCGGGCTCTCGCGGAGGGGAGTTAAAGCAACTTGCAGAGCCATTTGTGAAAGCTGCGTTATTGATTAAAGCACAATATCCAGATATTCGCTTTGTCACGCCTTTAGTAAATGAAAAACGTAGGGCGCAATTTGAGCAAGCATTACAACAATTTGCCCCCGATTTAGAAATTCACCTTGTCGAAGGTCAATCAAGAGAAGTCATGGCTGCTTCAGATGCCATACTATTAGCTTCGGGGACTGCAACCCTTGAAGCAATGTTAGTAAAGCGGCCAATGGTCGTTGCTTATCGAGTGAGCCCAATTACTTATCGAATCGCTAAGGGCATGATGCAGATTTCACATTATTCTCTGCCCAACTTGTTAGCTGGAGAAGCATTGATCCCAGAGCTAATTCAGGAAGATTGTACGCCTGAGAACATTGCTCAAGCAGTGGCGAAACAGTTAGATTTAGAGTTTGGAAGTTTGAACGAAGTATTTACCGGACTGCATAAGCAGTTGCGTCAAAATGCCAGTGAGCGTGCCGCTGATGCAGTGACTAAGCTGCTTGATGCTTCTTAATCGATTTACTGTTGGAACAATAAATGGCTGTCATAAAAAATATTTCTGAAGATCAAATTAAAACAATATGCCAAGGGCTTTATGCTGGCGTTGATGAAGTTGGTCGAGGTCCCCTTGTTGGTGATGTGGTCACCGCAGCCGTTATTCTCGATCCAAGCAAACCGATTAAGGGGTTAAACGATTCCAAAAAGCTGTCGGAGAAAAAGCGAGACTTATTGTTTCAAGAGATCTGTGCAAAAGCGCTTTGTTACAGTATCGGTCGTGCCAGCCCTACAGAAATCGATGAATTGAATATTTTACATGCAACCATGCTCGCGATGCAGCGCGCAGTAGCGGGTTTGTCACAGAAGCCCGCTGTTGTGTTGGTGGATGGCAACAGAAGCCCTGACTTTGGGATCTTGAGTCATGCAATCGTAAAAGGGGATGGTTTAATTGATGCTATTAGCGCTGCTTCTGTATTGGCTAAGGTGACGCGTGATGAAGAAATGAAGGCGTTAGATAAAAAGTTCCCCCAATATGGCTTTGCAAAACACAAAGGGTATCCGACCAAGGCTCACTTTGAAGCGCTTGAAGCACACGGCATCATCGAAGCGCATCGGAAAAGTTTCAAACCGGTTGCGGCTTATCTAACACCATAAAACCTATAAGCAGTTCATTTACTTATCTGCTGTTTACAAGACATATGGTGAGCTTTGTTTGCCTTCTCATGGCTTTGACTAGCCACATCGCTGTAGACTCTGATAATCTCATTCTGTTCCCTTAATGATTAACCAATAGAAGCATCTTTTATGCCTGCTCCAAGTTTTGTTCATTTGCGTGTCCACAGCGACTTTTCAATGTGTGACGGCGTTTCAAAGGTTAAGCCCATATTGTCTCGTGCTACCGAGCTTGAGATGGCCGCGATTGCTCTGACCGATCAGAATAACCTCTGTGGTTTGGTTAAGTTTTATAGCGGGTGTCATGGGGCCGGAATTAAGCCAATTATAGGCGCCGATTTTTGGATGCAGGTCCCAAGCTTTGGTGATGAGTTATGCTCTGTCACTGTGATTGCTATAGATAACGACGGCTACCAGTGTTTAACGCAATTGATTAGTATGGCGTATTTGCGTGGCCAAATTCAGGATCGCGTTGTTATTGATCAAACTTGGTTGATTGAACAAAATGCGGGAATTATTCTACTATCTGGTGGACGTGAAGGAGATATTGGTAAAGCGCTACTGAAAGGGAACCAAGCTCAAGTCGATGAGCTTGTTCAGTTTTATAAACAGCACTTTGATGATCGTTATTATCTCGAGCTGCTGCGCACTGGTCGGCCAGATGAAGAACGTTACTTGCACATGGCGGTAGCATTAGCAGAGGCAGCGCAACTGCCCGTCGTAGCGACTAACCAGGTGGTTTTTCTCCAACCTGAAGATTTCGACTCCCATGAAATTCGTGTGGCAATTCATGATGGCTATACGCTTGCCGACCCCCGTCGCCCTAAGACCTATTCCAATGAGCAATACCTCCGTAGTCAGGAAGAAATGTGTGAGTTGTTTGCTGACATCCCTGAAGCTATCGAAAACTCCGTGGAAATTGCGAAGCGCTGCAATGTAACCGTTAGACTTGGAGAGTATTTCTTACCTAACTTTCCAACCGGTGATTTGTCTATCGAAGACTTTTTGGTTGAGGTTTCAGAAAAAGGGTTGCAAGAACGGTTAGAGTTTTTGTTTCCAGACCCTGAAGAGCGTGCGCAAAAGCGAGGTGAGTATGATGAACGGCTCGATATTGAGCTAAAAGTTATTAACAATATGGGTTTTCCTGGTTACTTCTTGATCGTTATGGAGTTTATCCAGTGGGGTAAAGATAACTTTATTCCTGTGGGACCCGGTCGAGGATCCGGTGCGGGCTCTTTGGTTGCTTATGCTTTAAAAATTACAGATTTAGATCCGCTTGAATTCGATTTGTTATTCGAGCGTTTTTTGAACCCAGAGCGGGTATCCATGCCTGACTTTGATGTCGATTTTTGCATGGATCGCCGAGATGAAGTGATTGACCACGTCGCAGAGCTTTATGGCCGTGATGCCGTATCGCAAATCATTACTTTCGGAACCATGGCGGCTAAGGCGGTAATACGAGACGTGGGGCGTGTGCTTGGCCATCCTTATGGTTTTGTCGACCGAATTTCAAAGCTCGTTCCACCAGAGCCGGGAATGACGCTTGCGAAGGCTTTTGATGTGGAGCCAGGCCTTCAAGAAAGCTACGATGCAGATGAAGATGTCAAAGATCTGATAGACATGTGTCGTAAGCTTGAAGGAGTAACACGAAATGCCGGTAAACATGCCGGCGGCGTTGTTATTTCGCCAACCAAAATTACTGACTTTTCCCCCCTATATTGCGATGCTGAAGGGCTAAACCCGGTTACCCAGTTTGATAAAAATGATGTAGAAACGGCCGGCTTGGTGAAGTTTGACTTTTTGGGGCTTCGAACCTTAACAATTGTTGATTGGGCTTTGCAAATGGTCAATCGGGTTGAGCGGGAACAAGGTCGACCTGATATCGATATTGCGGCGATTCCACTGGATGATCCGGCATGCTTTCGCTTATTGCAACGCTATGAAACAACAGCGGTGTTCCAGTTAGAGTCCCGCGGTATGAAGGACTTGATTAAGCGCCTTCAGCCAGACTGCTTCGAAGATATGATTGCACTGGTGGCCTTGTTCAGGCCAGGGCCTTTGCAATCGGGAATGGTTGATAACTTTATTGAGCGTAAGCATGGCCGCGAAGAAGTTTCTTATCCAGATGCAGAATACCAACATGAGTCATTAAAAGACTTACTTGAGCCTACTTACGGCATTATTCTTTATCAAGAGCAAGTGATGCAGATTGCTCAGGTCTTATCGGGCTATACCCTAGGTGGCGCAGACATGCTACGCCGCGCAATGGGTAAAAAGAAGCCTGAAGAAATGGCAAAACAGCGCAGTATTTTTAAAGAAGGTGCGATAAATAATGGCGTAGACGGCGAGTTGTCGATGAAAATCTTCGACTTAGTTGAGAAGTTTGCGGGCTATGGCTTTAACAAATCTCACTCAGCAGCGTATGCATTAGTTTCATATCAAACTTTGTGGCTGAAAACTCACTACCCTTCACAATTTATGGCGGCTGTAATGTCTGCCGATATGGATAATACCGATAAAATTGTCACACTAGTTGATGAGTGTGAGCGGATGGGATTGCCTTTGATCCCGCCTGATGTCAATAAAGGGCTTTTCAAATTTACCGTCGATGATGATCTTAATATTGTGTATGGCATTGGCGCGATTAAAGGTGTGGGCGAAGGGCCTGTTGATTCAATTTTGGAAGCACGCAAAGATGGTCCGTTTAAGGATCTATTTGATTTTTGTGCTCGAATTGATCTGAAGAAGCTCAATAAGCGTGTTATTGAAAAATTGATCTCCGCGGGTGCTTTGGATAGCTTGGGACCACATCGTGCTTCGATGGTAGCAACCCTGCCAGAGGCTATTCGCGCAGCTGATCAACACGCCAAAGCTGAAGCCATAGGCCAACATGATATGTTTGGCCTTTTAAATAGTGAGCCGGAAGACACTAAGCAGCAATTTGTCCACTGCACGCCGTGGCCAGATAAAGTGTGGTTGGAAGGTGAAAGAGATACATTAGGCTTGTATCTTACCGGCCATCCAATCAATCAATATTTAAAAGAGTTAAAACAATATACTTCTGGCCGCCTAAAAGATATCCACCCAACGGATCGCGGCAAAACCGTAAAAGCATCTGGCTTAGTGGTCGCTACGCGAGTCATGCTCACCAAGCGTGGCGCCAAGATGGGATTAGTGACCCTTGATGATAAAAGTGCTCGGCTTGAAGTGATGCTCTTTACCGAAGCTTTTGAGAAGTTTAATCATTTGCTAGAGAAAGATAGAATTCTGATTTGTGAAGGTGAGGTTAGTGTGGATGATTTTTCCGGAGGAAACCGGATGACTGCGCGCAACATCATCGATATTGGTGAAGCGAGATGCCATTTCGCAAAAGCACTAGAGATTGATTTAGAAGCGCAAACATTAACTCCTGAGCGTTTAAACCAGTTCCAAACGTCACTAACGCCGTGGAAAAATAGTACGGTACCCGTTGTTATCAATTATGAGCAAGCGCAAGCGAAAGGCCAGCTCATTTTAGGGGATGAATGGCGTGTCAATCCAAGCGATGAATTGATGCTTGATCTTGAATCAATGTTAGGACCTGGAAAGGTTCGGATTGTATTTTAAGGAACACTATTTAACATGCAGCAAGCGCAATTGATTCAAGCCATAACCGATGCAGTGAATCGTGTCCCCAAAATCGATTGTGCTCAGTCAAAACAACAAATCGTGTTGGCCTACAGTGGCGGCGTCGACTCCGAAGTACTGGCTTTTGGCTTAAGTCAATTCGCACAGCAAAACCCTCAATATCAATATATGTTTGTTTATGTTCATCATGGGCTGAGTGACAATGCTGATGATTGGCAACAACATTGCGTACAACGTGCAAAGCATTACCAAATAGACTTTAACGTTGCACGAGTAAAGCTTGAGCTAAATAAAGGTGACAGTATTGAGTCACAAGCGCGGGACAAGCGGTATGCGGCACTTGAAGCATTGATGTCTAAGGGGGATATTTTGCTGACCGCCCATCATCAGGATGATCAGCTTGAAACCTTATTGCTAGCACTTGCTCGTGGTCTTGGCCCGAAAGGACTGGCTTCTATGTCAACACTGCAACCATTCAAGGGGGACAAATATATAGTTCGGCCTATGCTTGCGTTTAGCCGTGCTGATATTGAGGCATTTAGTTGCCGTTATGGGTTGAAGCATATTGAAGATGAAAGCAATTTTGATAGCCGTTTTGACCGAAATTTCCTACGCCATGAAATTATTCCACTTCTAAAGTCGCGTTGGCCAAGTTATGCGGTCACCGTTAGCCGCAGTGCCGCTTTGTGTGCAGAACAGCAGCAAACATTGGATGAGCAAGTACATCGTCTTTTGCCGCAATTACTATCTTCCTCTCGATACTCTCAATATCCGATATTTGACCTAGAGAAGCTCATGGAATATAGCCAAGCGATGAGAACGCAACTTTTGCGTGGCTATCTACATCATTGCCAATTGCCGACGCTCTCGCGAGCGCAAACCGAGCAAGTACTTGAACAATTAATTTTTGCCAAAACTGACGCAAATGTACACTTTAAAGCTGAGGGGATAGCCATACGGCGATTTCAACAATTTGCTTATGTTGAGCGACAAGTGGATAGTTCAACTTTGGCTCAATCTAGTAGTGCATTGTTAACGAAGCTTAAACGAGAGATACAAGCCACGAAGGAGAAACATTCGCAAATAGAAAAGGCAGAATCTTCTGGCGGTTTGGAGAATGCTCTGACTCATAGCGCTAATCAAGAAAGTTCTTTACTGCTTTGTCCTAAAATGCGCTTACCTGAGGACCTAGAATTGTTAACGGTGAAGTATCGGTTGGCGGGGAGTTATCGCTGTCAGCCCCATTACCGAAATAAAGGTCGTGAATTGAAAAAAGTATTGCAGGAGCTTGCGGTACCGCCTTGGGTGCGCTGCCGGGTGCCCTATTTGTTTTACGGTGCACAGTTGGTCGCGGCGATAGGCTTATGGGTTGAAAAGCCATTTGTCGCAAAGGACGGGGAGTTAAGCATTCAATTTGATACAGATAAACTGCGTTAATGGTTGATTCGACATCTGTTCTTAATCGTGTTTTGATGTTTAAGTCTCGCGAGACATTCCACCAATAGTTATTTATGCGCAGTTTTTTCTTTGCGAAATTCGCCCGATAAAATAGCAATGTTGGTGTGGCTTTCTTGCTAGGTTACGGCCATAAAAAGAAAAGGCACCTGCAACTGGAGTTGTCGCAAATGCCAAAGTTAACAAGGGGCTAGTTTACTTATCGACCAACACCTATTTTACTTTAAAAGTTTTATAACAATGCCTTCCTGCAGCTTTCGCTTGGTATAGCGCTGAATCTGCTCGATCATAAAGTTCTTTTGCCGATAAGCTGGCTTCCCACTTGGCAATTCCCATACTGGTATGTACTTGGTGCTCTTTTAAAACCGCTTGTTTTGCCATTGCTTTTTGCAACCTTTGACACAACACAGCTGCGGCGTCATGGCAGCCGTGAACAATTACGACAAATTCATCACCGCCAATCCTAAATGCTTGATCGCTGTCGCGTATGCTGTCATTCAGCAAATAAGCAAATTTATGCAGTATCTCATCACCAAAACTATGGCCATAAGTATCATTGAGCTGCTTGAAGTTATCGATGTCGAGGATCACCAGCGAAAGGTGAGGTTCCGATTGTCGATTTGCTTTCGCAAGTGATTTTGCGATAGTTTGGTTGTAATAGTGTCGATTCCCTAAGTTAGTCAAAGAATCGAACATTGCCTGCTGGGACATGTTTTGATACTTGATTGCGTTAAGAAGAGGTTGCAAGAGTAAGCGCTCGATACCTTGGAGTATATCGAGTTGTGAAGAGGTCAGTGCCGAAATGAGACGGTAATGTATGGACAAGCTCTGACGGTCTTGCTCTGCAACATGTTTTAGGCTGATCCCATGGTGTTTTCCCCAGTGGAATTGTTGCTTGGCAACCTGAAGATGGACACCTTGAATCGGCAAAATTTGCCCGATCATTTTTCCGTAACAGGCAAAGACTGTCCGTGGGTCTAAACTTGCATGTAGCTGTTGCATTATCTGTAGCATATCCGGTTCAGCTTGATCTTGTTTATAAAATTCAGGTTGATAGCGGTATTCTTCAGGGTAAAACTCTGTTGCTAATCCAAAGTCCATAATATTAACTCCAGCAGTGAAGGACTCGTGTACCAAGAGATTTGCAATAAGTGTGCCTGATATAGAAGTAATTTAGTTTATCTTTATATGTCATTGGTTTAGCAAAGGTTAAAAACTTTGGTTTGCCTCCATGTCAGTATATTGGCAAGCCTGAAAAACGTTTGTGTCATTTTTTCCTCATTGTCTTAAGTTGTTCGTTGGGAGTATCTGAACTAGATGGAACACAGCTTTTTGATTCAAGTTTTATTAATGCTTGTCATTGCCATTATTTCTATTGCGTTGTTGCGCCGAATAGAGCTTCCTGCAATTTTGGCTTATTTGTTTACCGGGGTCATTAGTGGCCCGAGTGGTTTCCATTGGTTTACCCAGCATCAAATGCAATCGGTTGCTGAGCTGGGTGTGGTACTGCTGATGTTTACCTTAGGTCTTGAGTTCTCTTTGCCGAGATTATGGGCTATGCGCAGAACCGTATTTGGTCTGGGTGTTGCGCAAATGACGATTACGGCGTTGCTCGGTATTGGTGGCGCGATGCTGTTTTCGCAGACCTTGGTTGAGTCTGTGGTGATTGGTTCTGCGATTGCGCTTTCATCCACTGCAATTGTATTAAAGCTACTGAATGAACAAGGTTGGTTGAGGCGCCGCCACGGTGAGCTCTCTGTGAGCGTGTTGCTATTTCAAGATATCGCAGTTGTACCGTTACTCATCTTGTTGCCTCTGCTCGCGGCAGATGGTGACAGCATGTCAATTGAAGGCATCGTGATTAGCATTGTGCAAGGCAGTCTTGCCTTTATCACCATCATGGCTATCGGCAAGTGGGCTTTACCCCGACTTTTTGATGAAGTTGCGCGTTCAAAGTCGAATGAGCTATTTGTTTTATCCACACTGGTGGTTGCATTAATCACTGGAGCTATCACTCAGTGGTTAGGCCTTTCAATGGCATTAGGTGCATTTATGGCGGGTATGCTGCTGAGTGAGAGTCAATACCGTCGGCAGCTTGAAGCGGATATTCGCCCGTTTCGAGATCTATTGATGGGCCTATTTTTTATTTCCATCGGTATGTTACTCGATTTTTCGCTAGTGCTTCGCTTCTGGTGGCAAATATTACTGATCCTCGTGCTGGTGGTCTCCAGTAAAGCGCTTATTGTTTTTATTATTTTGAAGCTTGCAAAAGAGTCTTTTCGTGCATCTGTCGCAACGGCGTTGAGCCTTGCTCAAGTGGGTGAATTTAGTTTTGTTGTCTTAGCCTTGGCTGTGAATTATCAATTATTGGATAAAGAGGTGAGTACCATTTTGGTGATGGTTGCAGTGATGTCGATGGCAATTGCACCTTGGCTTGTTCGCCATAGTATGGATGTGGCAAAACGCCTGCAAGGGGTGAAACGAAAACCCACGACGAATGAAACAATTCCTCATATTGAGCATCATTCAGACCTTGTTGTCATCCTTGGCTATGGTCGTGTCGGTCAAACCATTGCGCGCTTTTTAAAAACAGAAGCTGTTCCTTATATCGTTTTGGATTTAGACCCGACTCGTGTGGCCGAATCTAGACAGGCCGGAGAACCAGTTTACTTTGGTGATGCTTGTAAGCGCAGTATCTTGAAGGAAGTCGGGATTAGAGATGCGAAAATGATTGTTTTGACCTTTTCAGATCATCGAACATTAGAAGATGTCACCGCGCTCTGTCGCCAGTTGGTTTCGAATGCAAAAATATTGGTGCGTACCCGTGATGATGAAGGGCTTGAGGAGTTAGAAGAAGCGGGTGCAAGTCAAGTTATTCCTGAAACGCTGGAAGGCAGTTTAATGTTAGTTTCTCAGGTGCTTTATCAGTGTGGCGTGCCACTAACGCGTATTTTGAAACGGTTGGAATCCGAGCGCCGGAATCATTACCAATACCTACATGGATTCTTTTCAGGTACAGAAACTGACTTTAGTTTGGAGCTATTACATGCAGTCGCCTTGCCACGTGGCGCGAATGCAGTTGGCAAATTGGTCGCAGACATTGCTTGGGATGAAATGAAAATTGAATTGCGGGCTATTCGTCGTGGTGGAGAAGAGTTTGATCACCCTGATGGTGACTGGGTTATTCGAGCCGGGGATACGTTATTGTTAGTGGGTAAGCCCCGCCGTGTGGAAAAAGCTGAGGCATTTTTACTGCAAGGTTAAGAGAGTTGAAGGTAAGAATTGTTTAGGTTTGTCGCATATCTTGCACTATGCAGTCAGCGAGCTCAGAACAAGCGCTGAAGAATATAACAAAGGATTGTACATATGTTTTATTACCCCCTCCAAATCGCGCTCGCCCCGATTTTGCTTTATCAAGGTAAGCAAGTGCGAAAAACTGCATTGAAGTTGCCTGAAGCTGCAGGTGCGCGTCAGGGTAGGTGCGGCGAAGGGGAGCCGTTAAAGGTTCTCATTATCGGTGACTCGGCTGCGGCTGGAGTTGGCGTTGATTGTCAATCTGAAGCACTGAGTGGTCAGTTAGCTCAGGCATTAAGTCATCAGTTTGACGTGCATTGGCAATTGAGAGCCCAGTCAGGGTTCACGACTTATGATTGCATGCGTGCAATTGAAGTAACGGATTGTGTCGTTGATGTTGTTGTCGTGTCTTTAGGCGTGAATGATGTGCTGCGTTTGCCAAATGTGAATGTGTGGATGAAGCATCAAAGTGCTTTTATTAGTGTATTAAGGCAGACTTATCAACCGCAACAGATCATATTGACCCAAGTACCACCTATGGGACATTTTCCATTGTTACCTCATCCTTTGCGCTTTTTTCTCGGTTATAAGGCCAAGCTTTTCAATTTAGCGCTATCGAAATGGGTACAGCAGCAGAATGATTGCAGTCTATTGGATATTAGTGGTGAGTTAACGCAAGCGCATATGGCGAAAGATGGTTTTCATCCGGGGCCCAAAATTTATCAACGTTGGGGTCGCGTTGTCGCGCAAGAAATTATACAAAACAGGTTGTCTTAACCAATATCAAAAAAAGATTTCAATTCATCGATTTGGCACATCGCATCTTGATAGCCCAGATCGATTAAGGCGCTCGTATAGGCCTTCTCAAATAACAGGTAAGACACAATACTTGAGTCTGAGCGGCGATCGATGCCGATTAGCCTTAATAGGCTTCGCACTGCAAAAGGCATATCTTGATAATAATGAGCGGCAAGCTGGCTTAAATCTTCACTTGGTTTAATTACGAGAGTTTCGATTTGTCGTAAAGGTATTGCCTGTTGGTTCTCCTCGGGGATCATTGCAAGCGTTTTGTTAATTCGCTCTAGCCTTTCAAGATCGCTATTGAGTGTATCAGAAAAAATCGTATCCAATAGATGACCTGCAATGGTTGCTGTTTTTGGATGGTGCTTTAGTTCTAACGGTGCCTGTTTATGGGGGCTTTCCAAATTGATCACTAATATCTTTTTTGCGCCAAGATGTATCGGACTGCTTAAAGGTGCAAGCTGATGGACAGAGCCGTCGCCATAATAACCTTGGCCTAATTTTACCGAAGGGAAAACCAATGGAATGGCCGAGCTCGCAAGTAAATGTTCAGTATTTAACTGTATTCTTTCACCGCTTCTTCTGGCTCGATGCCAGTCATCTAACTCTTTCGCCGCTTGAAAAAATGTAACTGATTTAGAGGTGTTATAGCTAGAAGTATCAACACTCAGAGCGGTTAACGCGCCATTTTGAATATTCCTATCAATACGATCAAAGTCCATTAACTCATTGAGAAGGTTTCGTAAAGGTTCATTATCAAATAGGCTGCCCGGTTCAGAGTTCAGCTTGCCGTCTTGAATGCCTCGGAGTGCCATCTTTCCTAAGTGGGATAGCACACCGGGAATAGACGATTGATATACTTTGCTCGTGGTGAAGTTT
The DNA here is from genome assembly GCF_014647855.1 of Shewanella gelidii. Classification (GTDB taxonomy): domain Bacteria; phylum Pseudomonadota; class Gammaproteobacteria; order Enterobacterales; family Shewanellaceae; genus Shewanella; species Shewanella gelidii. The sequence goes on from NZ_BMPZ01000002.1 coordinate 340,968, forward strand.
CGCCAAACCCATTCTAATTTGCGTACCCCTAGATGAAAGCAAGAGGCATGTGTCGCCATAGAAATACCATTGATAGCACCCGCCGATGTACCACAGATAATCTTAAATGGAATTCCGTGATTGCGAGGATAGAATTGGACGATCGCCTTAAATACACCCACTTGATAGGCTGCTCGCGCACCACCACCACCGAGAACAATCGCTCTAGACTCTGGCAAATAACCTTCCTCAAATATTTGAAACCTATATTAATTAAAGCGTTAAACGTTGTGAAAAATCAAGTTGCATTTGTTGTGAGCTTTCAAAGTCGCTTTGAAACGGGGAGGTATATCAAAAGCGTAATTAACGACTTGCTAAATTAAGGGTTCGCTAAGCTTTGTGGCTAGCGGCATTGTATCGTAAAAACAGATTGCCACTATCTAATGGATACGTTTTACCTGATTGTATTCGGACGGTAACCTAAACATATCGAAAGCGAATCTGGGGTTTCATCGACATAGGTCCAGATAGAATCGATATTGACACATCATGCGTTCAACCTCTCATCTCCATGTTTTAAGGCCATTTCCTGAATGGCCTATTTTTTTGTCCAAAACCCACCTAACCATTTAGAGGTATCTTGCTGTTTTTAGTTGTGAAATTGGCCCCTGCTCCAAACTTAACCTTAAGAAATGTAATGGTTTTTTATTTGTTAATATCGCTTGTTTTTTCTCTTCTATACTTAGTTGGAAACGAAAACTTATAGGCAAAACTTCTTGGAGATAAACATGAATACTCTATGTCGATGTCTTTTTCTTTGCTTGGCCATTGTCGGGGCTGTGATGAGTCCATCTGCAATTGCTGAAGCAAAGAAAGTCTTGGTCATTCAGAGCTATCACGCTGAATACCCATGGGATAAGAGCTACTTGAAAGGAATTCGACAAACCCTTGATGGAAATTATGAAATTGAAACGTTCCAAATGGATACAAAAAGGGTTCCCAAGGATGCATACCAACAGCAAGCGGATAAAGCTTGGGAAAAATATAAAAGCATGAAGCCCGATATTGTGATGCTTGGTGATGATAATGCTCTTAAATATTTGGGTAAACGTATTGATGATGACGGTACCCCTGTGGTTTTTCTTGGTATCAATAGCAACCCAAGAGCCGTTGGGATTGGCAAGATGAAGCAGGTCACTGGAATTCTGGAGCGTCCGCTGTTCAAGCGTAACATTTCAGAGGTTAACAAAGTGATGAATAACAGTCTCAAATCAGTATTGATTTTGTTTGACTCAGGAACCACATCTCAAGCCGCGGTGACCGATGCGTTTAAGGGCAAAGATACGCTGAAAGTCGGAAAGGTCAAAGCGACACTGAAGCTGATTGATACCCAGTCCAAATGGCAGCAAGCAGTTTCGAACGCCAAGTCTGATGGCTATGATGCCATTATTGTTGGGCTCTATCATACGATAGTCGATGACAGTGGCAAGCATGTGCCTGCAGGCGACATCTTATCATGGACCTCTGAGAATACCCCTGTGCCGCCGTTTGCATTTTGGGACTTTGTTGTGGGTAGAGATAAAGCTATCGGTGGGCTCGTGCTATTTGGTGAAGTGCAAGGCGTTGAAGCAGCAAAGGTTGTAAAAAGAGTTTTAGCCGGCGAATCACCGAAGAAGATTCAACCGGCAGTCGCGAAGAAAGGTCGCTTTTACTTTAGTCAAGCACAGCTTGACCGCTGGTCTTTGACGCTACCGAAGTCGATTCAAAGCAAAGCAAGTGTCATCGATTAAAAAGAGCTGCTCTTTTTAGGGTTTTTGGGTGATGGCGGTCATTTTTACTGTCATCGCTTAAATTGAAAGTGATGTAAAGCGGTGTTGAGGGAGTATTTAGCCCACAGGGATAGGACGCAGTTAGTGATGCCAAACCGCAATAATTTGGCGAGAGTGAGCAATGAAAATATCAAATAGTATTAAGTTAAAACTCAATATTAGCTTTGTATTTCTCATTTCCATGTTGTTGGGGTTATCAGGTGTCTACAACTATTTCCAACAAAAAGATCAATTGGAGTCTCAGTTTTCTAGCCAAGTGAATGCAAGCCTTTCACGCTTGTCCAATAGCTTACCGGAACCCGTATGGAATTATGAAACTGATATGGTCGCGAGTATTATTGGCTCAGAAATGACCGCACAAGGTGTCAAATCCATCATCGCTTGGTCTGGTGAAGATGTGATTTATGGTAGCAATAAAGATGACTCGCAAACATTAACTCAAACCAGTGACGCGCCAGCAAAGTTTACCAAAGAGCTGTCCCAAGAATTAACTGTGGTTGAGGATGAAGAAAAAGTGCCGGTTGGCAAACTAGCACTTTTTACCGATGACAGTCATATTCGCTCAGCTTTAAGTCACCAGCTCATTGTTACTGTGATTGAGATTGCAGTGCTGGATATCATTATCGTGGCTTGTCTTTCTTGGCTATTGTCCTCGTCAGTTTTAAATCGTTTGAGTCGGGTCACCGATGCCATTTCAGATATTGCCGATGGTGAGGGCGACCTGACATGCCGAATAGAGGACGATAGCAAAGATGAGCTTGGCCAATTATGTGATTCATTCAATGCGGTAATTAAAAAATTACAGGCTGTCATGCTAAACGTGGCTGATGATGCCACACAACTTGCTGATACAGCACAAGAAACGTCTCAGATTACCGAACAAACCACAAAAGGTGTGAATAGTCTTAAGCATGAAACTTCACAGGTAGCAGCTGCGATTCATCAAATGTCTGTGACAACTAAAGAGGTTGCGGAAAGTGCTGCACAAGCTGCAGACTCCGCAAGAATCGCTCAAGAAGAAGCGAATAATGGCTATGACACCTTGCACGAAACTATCGAGGATATAGGAAAGCTGTCAAAGGATATCGAAGATGCTGAAGGCGTGATTAAACGTGTGGCACAAGACAGTGACAGCATTTCTTCGATATTAGGTGTGATTCGTTCGATTGCTGAGCAAATTAATATGCTTGCATTGAATGCTGCAATTGAGTCAGCGCGTGCTGGTGAGCAAGGGCGAGGTTTTGCTGTGGTTGCTGATGAAGTGCGAACATTAGCCTTGAGAACTCAGCAAGCGACTGAAGAAATCCAAACCATGATAGAAAGCTTGCAAGCAGGAACTTCTGAGGCTGTTATCGTGACCGAAAGAGCCCATGAGCAAGCTGGGCATGTTGTTCATCGAGCAGAAAAAACAGGCCAAGGGATCAAAGAAATTACCGCATCAGTTGAAGAGATTGCGCAGTTTACCACTCAGATTGCGCAGGCTACTGATCAGCAAAGTACGGTTGCGGGAGAAGTCGATCGTAATATTGAGAATATTAGCGATATTACTCAAGAAACTGCGATTGGTGCTGACAATACTGCGCAAGCGACAGAGCAGCTTGCTGAGCTTGCTGTGAATTTACAAGGTGTGGTTGGTCAGTTCAAAGTTCAGTAAGTATTTGGTTGATTTGTTGGAGCGCTGGGGGCTGGTGTGTTTTAACTATTTTGGAAGTCAATGTGTGTACTGGTTTCATAAAAAAACGCGCCTAATCGCGCGTTTTTCTATTTTTTGCATTTGATTGCAGGTTTAAACCTGGCCACCATTTTTAATGAATTCTACAATTTGATCGAATGGGATTTCTTGTTTTTCACCCGTACGTCGGTTTTTGTATTCAAATACACCAGCATCAATATTGCGATCGCCGATGACGACAATATGCGGTAGTCCAACAAGCTCCATATCAGCAAACATGACGCCGGCACGCTCTTTTCTGTCGTCAAATAATACTTCGACACCAGCCTCTGTCAGTTCCTGGTAGAGCTTCTCTGCATGCTCTTTCACGCGGTGAGATTTATGCATGTTCATGGGTAAGATACCAACTTTGAATGGTGCAATGGCCTCAGGCCAAATGATGCCACGGTCATCATGGTTTTGTTCAATTGCTGCAGCGACAATACGGCTGACACCCACACCATAACAACCCATGAGGAGTGTCTGCGCTTTACCATTTACATCCAGTACCTTGGCACCCATGGCTTCGGAGTAATTCGTACCCAGTTGGAATATATGGCCAACTTCAATACCGCGAAGTAGGGCAATCGTACCTTGACCACAAGGGCTGGCTTCACCTTCAATGATATTACGAAGATCGGCAGCTGGTGCTTCGGCGATATCTCTTTCCCAGTTGATGCCGGTGTAATGCATCCCATCTTGGTTTGCACCCGCCGCGAAATCACTCATGACAGCGACAGAGTGATCAATGATGACTGGAATAGAAAGCTCAACTGGGCCCAGAGAACCAGGACCTGCGCCTATGGCTTTACGGATATCTGCTTCATCAGCAAATTCAAACGGTGCAAGAACCTGTTCTAGATTCTCTGCTTTTACTTCATTGAGTTCATGATCACCGCGGACAATAAGCGCAACTAAAGGTGCCTCTTCGCTTGAACCTTTTACAATGAGTGTTTTAACGGTTTTTTCAATCGCAATACCATAGTGCTCAACTAATTCTTCAATGGTTTTTGCTTTTGGAGTCTCTAACTTGGAAAGCGTTTGTGTCGCCGCTTGACGTGTTTCCGTTGGTTGTGGAGACTCTGCTTTTTCAATATTGGCTGCATAATCACTTTCTGTAGAATATGCGATTAGATCTTCGCCAGAGTTCGCTAACACGTGAAACTCATGGGACAGACTGCCACCAATTGCTCCTGTGTCAGCCATGACTGGGCGGAAACCAAGCCCCATACGACTTAAAATATTGCTATAAGCTTGGAACATTGACTCGTAAGTTTCGTCCATCGTTTGTTGATCTAGATGAAAAGAGTATGCATCTTTCATCAAGAATTCGCGTGAACGCATTACGCCAAATCTAGGTCTAACTTCATCTCTAAACTTGGTCTGAATTTGATAAAGATTTAGCGGAAGCTGTTTGTAAGAGCTAACTTCTTTACGAACGATATCAGTAATGACTTCTTCATGGGTTGGGCCCAATACAAAGTCTCGGTTGTGGCGATCTTGAAAGCGCAGCAACTCTGGGCCAAATTTTTCCCAGCGGCCTGTTTCTGCCCACAAGTCAGCAGGTTGCACCATTGGCATTAAGATCTCTACAGCGCCAGCACTGTTCATTTCTTCGCGTACAATCGCTTCAACCTTACGTAAAACACGTAAACCAGAGGGTAACCAGCTGTATAGTCCCGAAGCATTGCGGCGGATCATTCCTGCTCGCAACATTAACTGATGGCTAATAACTTCTGCATTTGCAGGGGTTTCTTTTTGTGTAGATAGCAGGTACTTGCTGACGCGCATGAACATGTCCAATGTTAACTAGAATGGCCGCTATTTTAGCAGCTATGCACCTGTTGTCACCAAGGTATTTTAGGTTTCTAATGGCATTTCATTCAGAGAAAGCATTATTTTAAGCATGTGCTAAAGATGTTCGTGCTAGCGTCGTTGATTTATCGCGACGATCCCCAATAATTTTTGCTGGGTTGCCTGCGACAATTGCATATTCAGCAACGTCATGTGTGACGATCGCGCCCATCCCTATGACGGCATGGCTGCCAACCGTCACACCATCGACGATTCCTACTTGGGCTCCGATCCAGACATCTTCACCAATCGTAACGCCTTGGGAAGTCACGGCTTGCTGGTAAATCGGTAAGTTGGGTGCCATGCCATGATTGAAAGCATATATAGTGACATTGTTAGCGATGCGGGTTCTATTGCCGATTGATATGCCGGCTTTACCGCCATCGAGTGAGCATCCATGATTGATGGCAACTTCATTGCCAATCACAATTGGGCCATGTAAGAAGCTATTGGCTGCCAGCATACATTGATCGCCGATGACAATATTTCGGCCAGGTTCTGCAAAGAGTTCAGCTTCTGGCGCGATGAAACAATGATTGCCAATTGCAACGGTCTCGAGCAATTGTAACTGTTCTTGAATCTTATTTTGCCAAGGTATCGCCCATTCAAGGTGTTTTGGTTTTAATGAAAAGTAGAGCCATGGCATATAGGACAGGCGTTTTTTATGCTGTGTTTGATAATCAGGTTTTTCGGACATAATTTTTAAATTACCTAACTTTCGGGTGACGCGACTTGGCGAGCATGCCTTCTTTAACTTCGATGACATGAATTTGATTGTTTATAACTTTCCAGAACACATCGAAATCGTACAAAGCAACTTGATACATTTTGGGGTCATCGGCTTTTTTCTTATAAGCTGGGCGAGGATCTTGACTGAGTACACCGAGAATTAACGGCTCGAGCGCTTGGTTCGGTGCTTGTTGGGCTATTTGCGCCAATTGATTGCGTGCGAGCTCTGTGAAATTCACACGCATTAATTCGGGGGCTTGTTGTGCCATGCCCCCTTGCGCGCCTTCAATTGCATCGGAAAAAGGAATATAGGGTTTTATATCGATGATGGGGGTTTCATCGAGTAAGTCCATGCCTGAAATTTCGAGCGTGACTTGACCGTTTTCATTGTTCACAGCGTGTAAGCGAACGACACTTTGTCCTATTCCATTCGGCCTAAAAGTTGCTCGAGTTGCAAAAACCCCTAGCTTTTCATTGCCTCCTAAGCGGGGTGGACGTACCGTCGTTTTCCACCCTTGTTCAAGGTTTTGATGAAAGCTAAAAAGTATCCATAGGTGAGAGTATTGCTCAATACCTCGCACACTGTCGGGATCATTCAATGCACCAGCTAGCTTTATGAAGCCCCGAGCATTGACTAAGCCGGGCTGGCGAGGGATGCCAAATTTTTGTTTATATGGGGTATAGCAGTATCCGACCGCTTGAATTGTTGCAGAAAAATCAGCGCTCACACTATTCACCATTGCCTAGAACAATTGCGTGCCCAACACAACTAACCCGGCTAATACATTGGTTATCCGCCTGTTCAAAAGTGGTACAACGCCTAACTATAAGCCCGTTGGCTTGAATGTTTGCTGCGTTGAGTCGCGCTTGAGTTCGAGCTTCTTGTGCTGATGCTGGTTGATCGTTCGCTTTGGCTTGGCAAGACTCTCCCTCAACTAATGCAAGCGTTTGATAGGTTTGCTTCGGCAAATTTGACTCGTCAAAAACGACAACCGTCCCAGGCTTGAAATATGTCTCGACCGCTTGGCTATTCAGGTTACTATGAAAGGTATAGTTATTTGCGCATGCACTTAAAAGCCCTGTACAGCTCAAGGCGATAATCAGAATACGGCGATTTTTCATGCAAAATTCCTATCTAGTTATGTTTAGTGGAGGTGGTTTTAGCAATGAGTCAATTGCCAATAGGTTATTCTAACACTCTGAGTGTGTACTGAATATCTTCGCTTCAGTGGATATCTGATTTAATTCGACCTCTTGGGCTTGTAAAAAGTAACCGGCGCAATTGTTTTAAATCGCGCTGCTGCATTGAAATGTTTCATTTGTATTCAATACTTTCAATGGAGTGGTTGTTAAAGCGAGCAGAGGAGGCTGGCTTACAGAATTCAAATTGTTTACTGGGTCGTTTAGTTTCCCTTGGCTCTTTCTTATTGCATTGCTTACTGTTGCGTTATTTTCTACGTTTTAGCTGGTAATGATATGCCGCCTTTTTATACCGGTTTGAGTGCCGTAAGAGGGTGGGTTGATTCGCCTCAAAGTTTCATTGCTGGTTTTTGAGCTCAGCTCTAAGTTCATCCGTATTCGTACTGAGTTGCAAATGTCCCTTATTGCATTATCTATTCGTGTGAATCTGCTTAAGCCGCCCATTAAAAGGGCATTTTATAAAAGTCATTGAGGAGAAAGGTAGTTGGCGTATCAAAGACGGAAGTTAGTGCAGTAAAGGGCATGAAACATAATTAGATCCAGAATAAATACATTAAGTTCATATAAATTATTTGCCCCACAGCAAATAAACGCCGTTGCACTTTTGTTACATTCTATTAACGCGATCGTGTCAATGAATTGAAAGCGTCAAATTAAAGTCACCTTTGAGTTTGTTATGTTTAAACAGAAATCAAATTAGAGTTTGTGCACTACTTTGAAGTGTTGTCGCTTAGTTGGCACTGTTGAGGCCAATTCATTGGTATCGATGCTCTTAAGCGAATTATATACTTTGTTAAACTTAGTTTTATTTTACTGGTATCCGTCTTGAGCTCCGCCTTTGTAAGGCTTGAATGAATCAATTGTTTAGCAAGATTTAGTTTTAGAATAGCTTGTTTAACCGAGCCTTGAACTAGAGGTAAAAAACTGAAGTACAGTCAAAGCGCTGTCGTTGTGGGGGATGATTAAGGAGTGTCGTGCTCACTGAAGTTAGCGGCGTATTGCTATCGACCGTAAGCTTCTCATTCATATACGGCGGCCTAGATTGCATTCGGGGTGGGAGTCAAAGACAGCTGTCATTAGTTACAATCTGAAGTGTTACACCAATAAGATATTTGAATAAAAGGCCGGGGGTAAAAATAGAGCGAAAATGTCGACTAATATCCGTTTTACGCTAATAAAGACATTGGTAGCCTGCAAGTGAGTAGAGATTGCTGGCATCCTACTGCGTGAGAAAAAAATAAACCCAGTTGTACTGGGTTTATTTTTACACGATACGGTTTGAGTCTCAGAAAGACAAAAGCCTCAAGAGTGACGAGGGTCAATTAGATGAGAAAGTCATCCATTGAGCGTCCAGCATCAACTTGGTTTTTAAATACAGTGGGCATACGGCCTTGGCCGGTCCATGTAATAGTTTCGCCTTCAACGTCAATTTTATATTTTGCTGGACGAGGTGCACGTTTTTTAGGTGCTGCTTTAGTTGCTACGCCACCTAAATCATCCACAGATAAGCCAATGGCTTCCATTTGTAGACGAATTTCTTCAATCTTCGCATTTCGCTCAGCATTAGCTGCTTCTTCCTGTGCGACTGAGGCTTCCTTTTCTGCGATGATTTTCTCAAGTTTGACTGCAACTTCGCGCAAATCTTCAAGGGCTAGTTCTTTAACTGCCGCTTTTAAACGACGCCCGTGAGTTAATATTTCTAGAAAATCGCTCATAGTAGTTTCTATTCCACTTTATTAATAAAAGGGTTAATAAATTCAATACGGGTAAATAATAGAAATTTATTTCTTATGAATCAAATTATATTGAATAAAAATACAAAAAAATCCGCTTTTTCATTGATAGATGATTAAACTTTATTTATTTCAAGCTTATTTACATTGTTTTATTGCCTTGAAAAGAACAAAACACCCGCTTGATTGCAGTTGACGTTAACGTCAACAGCGCGTAGAGTAGCATTATGTGATTTTGGATAAAGTGCGGTGCATTTTTGAGATGTATGTCAGTTGCCCACTGTATGAGGAGCGCTGTGCATGCTTATGCAATGTTGATCACTCACTCCTTTAAGTCCAGAAATTGTCTTCATTTATAAAGGTGTAGAAAGGAAGCCCTATGAAAGTATTGGTACCAGTCAAACGTGTGGTCGATGCTAATGTTAAGGTTCGCGTCAAAGCTGATGGCTCAAGCGTTGATACAGCGAACCTCAAGATGGCATTGAACCCTTTTTGTGAAATTGCTGTTGAAGAAGCGGTTCGTTTGAAAGAAGCCGGTGTTGCTTCAGAGGTTGTTGTTGTCAGCATCGGCCCTAAGACTGCACAGGAGCAATTGAGAACGTCAATGGCTTTGGGTGCCGATCGCGGCATTTTAGTAGAAACAGATGAAGAGCTGGTATCGCTTTCAATAGCCAAAATACTAAAAGCTATTCAGGAGCAAGAGCAAGCAGGCTTAATCTTGCTAGGCAAGCAGTCCATTGATGGTGACAATAATCAAACTGGGCAAATGTTAGCTGCATTGACATCATTGCCTCAGGCAACATTTGCATCAGAAGTAAAAGTGGAAGGTGAAACTTTACTTGTGACTCGAGAAGTTGATGGTGGTTTACAAACATTAAGCATGCCTCTGCCTGCGATCGTAACTACAGATTTACGTTTGAATGAGCCTCGCTACGCCAAACTACCTAATATCATGAAAGCCAAGCGCAAACCTTTGGATACTGTCACGATAGAGTCTTTAGGGGTTACCTTAAAGCAGCATCAAAATATTTTGAAGGTTGCAGCGCCGGCTGAAAGACAAGCGGGCATTATGGTTAGCTCAGTTGAAGAGCTTGTCGAGAAACTTAAAAATGAAGCGAAGGTGATTTAAATGGGCATTTTAGTTATAGCAGAGCATGATAATGCCAGCCTGAAGCTGGACAGTGCCAAAGTGGTTCAATGTGCGCAACAAATTGGTGGAGAAGTGACTGTACTAGTTGTCGGGCATCAATGCCAAGGCGCCGCTGAGCAAGCACAAGCCTTAGCAGGTGTTCATCAAGTGATCGTCGCAGATGCAGAAGCTTATCAAGCAGGGGTTGCAGAGAATATTTCACAGCTTATCTCGCAATTAGCTGCTGATTTTGATTATGTTCTAGCGGCAGCTTCAAGCCAAGGGAAAGATACACTTCCACGTGTTGCAGCATTGCTTGATGTCGCTCAAATTTCTGAAGTTGTGGAAGTGATTGCGGCAGACACCTTTGTGAGACCAATCTACGCAGGGAGTGCATTAGCAACGGTCCAAAGTCTAGATGATAAAAAAGTGCTGACCGTTCGTGCTGCGGCGTTCGATGCAGTGGAAATGACGGGGAATGCAAATCTTACTGCACTGGATACCGTCATTGACGCGAAGACAAGCTTCGTGAGTCAAACCCTGACAGAGTCAGAGCGTCCTGAACTCGGCGGCGCTAATGTGATTGTATCTGGCGGTCGTGGGATGGGCAGTGGTGAAAATTTTGCCATCCTTGAACAATTGGCAGATAAGCTTGGTGCAGCTGTTGGCGCATCGAGAGCTGCTGTCGATGCGGGTTTTGTTCCAAATGATTTGCAGGTCGGTCAGACAGGTAAAATTGTGGCACCAGAGCTTTATATTGCGGTCGGTATTTCGGGCGCGATTCAACATTTAGCTGGGATGAAAGATTCAAAGGTCATTGTTGCAATAAACAAAGATCCGGAAGCCCCAATTTTTCAAGTTGCAGATTATGGTATTGAAGCGGATTTATTTGACGCTGTGCCGCAATTACTTGAGTTGATCTAAATTGTGATTTAAGTCACGATAAGTGGCTTGGAGGTAGCATCCTCTTAGCTGCTTGTGTTTTGATGTGCGCCACGCCTTTTGAAGGCGTCCTGAGAAGTAGAGGCGCACCAAATATTAGTAGCGGTTAGTAGGGTGATACCGACGATCCACCGTAAAAGGATTTGGTGCCGAAGTGACAAGTCTATCGAAACTTGTTGCTGGGGCTGTTACCGAAAAGGTACAGCACTGCCATAGTAGAGCTTATCGTCTTGATAAGTATTTTAACTATGGAGCGCTACTGAAAGGATTGGCGCACATTGGTTTCTCTCCAAAAGCCTCCCATTCAGTTGTACTCCATTCGCAATAAAGACGAAGATAATAATAATATGACTGTCTTAAGTTATGCCGATTCGGCACTTTCTGTTTTACCGCCAGTAATTGCGATTGCACTTGCAGTTGTGACGCGGCGTGTTCTTATCTCCCTTGGGTTAGGGATTATTGTTGGAACGTTATTACTCAGCAACTTTTCTGTGGTAGATGGTGGCGTATTTTTGCTAACAAGCATCACAGGTTTGTTTTGGGATGATGGGGCTGCCAATACCTGGAACTTATATATTCTAGGTTTTTTAATCTTACTTGGCATGATTACGGCGCTGATAACAGTGAGTGGTTCGGCGAGAGCTTTTGCAGACTGGGCACAGCAGCATATTCGCAACCGCAGAGATGCTAAATTACTGACCATGTTCCTTGGGTGCGTCGTCTTTATTGATGATTACTTTAATAGTTTGGTCGTAGGTAGCGTGGCTAAGCCTGTGACCGACAAATACCAGATTTCTCGCGCAAAACTTGCTTATCTGCTTGACTCAACGGCGGCTCCTGTTTGTGTTATTTCACCGGTTTCTAGTTGGGGTGCTTATATTATTGCGCTTATCGGCGGTATTTTAACGGCTCATGGTTTCGCAGATGAAGGGCATCTCGGTATTTTCTTACAAATGGTACCCATGAACTTTTATGCAATATTTGCCTTGATGTTATTGCTGTGTGTTTCTTTTATGGGGCTTGATGTGGGCGCGATGCGCACGCAAGAGAAAAAAGCTGCGATGGGTGAGCTTTATGACCCTGAAAAAGGGTTACCTCCCGGCGCGAATTCAGATTTACCGGAAGCAGACACGGGTAAAATTCTTGGTTTATTTGTGCCGATAACCACCCTTGTATTTGCCACTTTCTTTTTTATGCTCAATAGCGGTGCGGCGGCACTGGCCGCAGAAGGCCTCGATTTTTCTGTAATTGGTGCTTTTGAAAAGACGGATGTGAGTTCTTCTTTATTCTTTGGCGCCATTGTAGGCCTTGCTGTCACTATCATTCTAGTGGCCATTCAAGGGGTCGAAAAGAGCTTGGTTATGACCGGTTTGCTCCAGGGCGGACGTTCTATGTTACCCGCTATATATATTCTGCTTTTTGCGTGGACTATTGCCGGAATTATTGGTCAGCTTGAAACGGGTAAGTTTATGGCGAGCTTAGCAACAGGTAATATTCCTTTTGCACTATTGCCAGCAGTGATATTCATCCTTGCGGGATTGACAGCGTTCGCCACAGGAACGAGTTGGGGCACATTCGGCATTATGCTACCAATCGCTGCAGATATGGCGATGGGCAGTAATAGTGAGATGATGTTACCTATGTTGGCAGCGGTACTCGCTGGTGCGGTATTTGGGGATCACTGCTCTCCGATATCAGATACCACCATTTTGTCCTCAACGGGGGCGAGTTGCCACCATATTGATCATGTGGTGACACAGCTTCCCTATGCACTCATCGTCGCCTTGATTAGCTTAGTTGGCTACATTGTTCTTGGTTTCACTGAGTCGATTTATATCGGAATGCTTGCCAGCTGTATTGTGTTTGTAGCAAGTGTATTTGCGCTTAAATTTAAAGTAGCGCGTTACGCTCAATAAAATCAGGTACGGCATTTAGCCATGCGTACTTAGATTATCCAGCGGGCAACTATCTATAAAAACCACCTTCATTTACGGTGGTTTTTTTTATTGTACGCGCGTCATTGGCTCACACAAATCGAGATTGATATATGGTTTGCATTTGCACCTAGTGGTAAACTTGAGCTCGAAAACTTGCCACTAATTAATCCAAAGGAATACCGGTTTGGCGCAGCTTTATTTCTATTACTCGACCATGAATGCAGGTAAATCAACGTCTTTACTTCAGTCGTCTTATAACTACCGCGAGCGAGGGATGAACACTCTTGTAATGACAGCGTCTATTGATGACCGTTATGGCATCGGCAAAGTTTCGTCTCGAATTGGTATTGAGTCTGACGCACAGGTATTTAGTGCAACCGATAACCTGATTGATATGATTGCTACTTCCCATGAGGCAGACAAGTTACATTGCGTGCTTGTTGATGAGTGCCAGTTCCTGAGTAAGGAGCAAGTAAAGCAGCTAACCTATGTGGTCGACGTATTGAATATACCTGTACTTTGTTACGGCTTAAGAAATGACTTCCAAGGTGAACTCTTTAGTGGAAGTCAGTACCTTTTGGCTTGGGCCGATAAACTGGTTGAACTCAAAACTATTTGTCACTGTGGCCGTAAGGCTAATATGGTCGTTCGCCTTGACGGTGAGGGCAATGCGTTGCGAGAAGGAGAGCAAGTAGAGATTGGCGGTAATGAAAGCTATGAGTCGGTCTGCCGCAAGCATTTTAGAGAGCTAATATGGGATTAGTTCGCTCGTCGTTTTGATGACTTATTAAGAATAATCTGTCGTCGTGAGTACTCTGAGAATATTCGTCGTGGTTGCGCTGTGTGCACGCTGTTAAATATTTAGCCCTACATTGTTGTAGGGCTTTTTAATGCCTGCACGTTAATTGGAGAGTTTTAGAGTTGCACTGGATAATGCTATTGCGGTTTAACGTAAGGCTTGGATGAGAGAGCGTACTTCAATACGTACGTCATCAATTGCTGCAACGATAACCTGAGCGCTTTGTTCTTCTTGAGCCATGGTTTGCCATTGATTTTGCCATGTTTGCTTTAATTGAGTGGCAGAGGCTTGTACTTTGGGTTCGGTAATCATACTGAGATCGGCAATGAGTCCAACTTTGACCCAGCCCATACGCGGGTTACCCTGTTGTAAATTTTGATCGTAATGAGCCGAATAAACAATGCTTTCTAACTCCGCCAACTGCAGTAACAGCTCAAAGCTTGCAGAACGGACATTGCTATTGTACTCGGTAATTTCCATTCGCCAGACATTGTAGCTAAAACCAATGAGTGCAAAGAGCATGCTAAAAATGGCCGTGATTTGGAACACACTTAACCGCATTGTCGCAGGCTTTTGTGGATTGATTGGTTTGCGATTGGTGGTGTTTGCCATCATCATCTCCAGCAATTATCAGGTGTACTCTTTCATACAAAGCAATCTATCCTGTGAGCGGGATAGATTTAAGCATTAGTTTGACGACCACTCAAATTGGAACGACTGCTAAGTCGTACTTTAAATAAAGACAGGTTTGGGCGCGAACTTGTTTCAATAAAAGTGGCAAGCCCAAACATGGCGACTTCTTCTTTTTGAATCGAATTGTTTTTATACCATCACCATGTTTTGAGAAGGTAGGCGATATTGTGGGTGGTAGGGCGCTAGCCGATGGTAGCAAGTTGAGTGATGGTAAAGCGAAACAGCACGTTTTATAAATTACGCGCTGTTTCAATCGCAAGTTTTGTTGAACAATGAATCGTCTGATTATCAATCCATTGCAGGAACTGGCTCAACTTCTTGGCCAATATGGAAATCAAAGCAGAAATGATCACCAGGGTGATTCCAAAAGCTCGTCGCCTGTCGTTTTGGCGTATCCATCGAAAAAATGGCACACAATTGATAGCGCTGTTGACCCGTGACATTGTATTCATAGTCAGTGCTATATCTTGGGTCCTTTGGATTTTTCTTATGTTCTTTGCCGTCAATCAGCTGGCCTACAGTCGCAGGAAGTTGGCGATTGGATTGCCAATAGACTTGAATGCGGTCACTTAGAATTTTGAGATGTTCAAGGCGAGTGGTGTCTCGGCGCCAAGCACTGCGATCAACTGGCGCTTCCATTGGTGGCATAATTAAAATGGCAGCCACAATGCCTATGATTATGATAGCTCCGGCAACAGAAGCAATAATAATTTTATTGTTCATAAGTCAACATGGATCCTTTTTAAAGCAGTAATCACACCTGATTTTGGTCAATCAATAATACTTAATCATACCCAAGATTGTATGCAATATTAATCTGTTAGCGTATTTATTCGTAACAAACGCCGTCAAACTCACAGTTTAAGGCTGTGTTGATTTAACTTTAGCCTAATATAAAGCAAAAAAGCACGTATTCACGTGCTTTTCTTCAATTGAGAGTGCGGCTTTATTAGAGGCACATTTCTGGAACATGCTCGGGTACCACCAGTTTGCCTGCCGTTTTGGCGATGATTTCCTCTACGGTAACCCCAGGGGCGCGCTCTAGCAAATGGAATGCACCTTCTTTAATTTCGATAAAGGCAAGATCCGTCAGTACTCTTCGAATGCAGCCATACCCAGTGAGGGGAAGTTCACAGTCGGATAATAGCTTTGAGTTGCCCTTTTTATCTGCATGCATCATCGTCACAATAATATTATCTGCACCAGCAACCAGATCCATAGCTCCGCCCATGCCCTTAATTAACTTGCCTGGGATCATCCAAGATGCAATTGAGCCGTTGACGTCTACTTCAAATGCACCTAAAACAGTTAGATCGACGTGTCCGCCACGGATCATGGCAAAGCTCTCTGCTGAAGAAAAAAATGAAGCTCCATCGACTGCAGTTACCGTTTGTTTACCGGCATTAATTAGATCAGGATCTAAGTTTTCTTCAGTTGGAAACTCCCCCATACCCAGTAAGCCGTTTTCTGATTGCAGCATAACTGACATGCCTTTTGGCACATAGTTCGCTACAAGGGTAGGAATGCCGATCCCGAGGTTAACGTAGTAACCATCTTTTAATTCTTGTGCCACGCGCTGAGCGAGCTGTTCCCTTGATAATGCCATGTTGAACTCCTTACTCTGCGGTTGCTTTGATGGTGCGCTGCTCAATCCGTTTTTCAAACGTGCCTTGCAGCAAACGATCGACGTAAATACCTGGCGTATGAATATGGTCAGGATCCAGCTCTCCGGGCTCAACGATATGTTCCGCTTCAACTACGGTAATTTTACCGGCTGTTGCAATCATTGGGTTGAAGTTGGCCGCTGTTTTACGAAAGACCAAGTTACCCATAGTGTCCGCTTTCCACGCGCGGATCAGTGCAAAGTCAGCTTTTAAAGCCGGTTCCAAAACATAATGACGACCGTCTATCTCTCGGGTTTCCTTTCCTTCCGCAACCGGCGTACCATAGCCTGTGGCCGTAAAGAATGCGGGAATGCCAGCGCCGCCAGCACGAATTTTTTCTGCTAGCGTGCCTTGGGGAGTTAAAATGACATTGAGTTCTCCACTGAGCATTTGTTGCTCAAAAGTCGCATTTTCGCCGACGTATGATGCAATCATGGTACTGATTTGCTTTTGTTTCAGCAGTAAACCTAGCCCAAAGTCATCTACGCCTGCATTGTTTGAAATTGCAGTGAGCCCTTTAACTTTCATCTCCACCATTTGGGCAATTAGCCCTTCAGGTATACCACAGAGGCCAAAACCGCCGACCATAATGGTCATATCGTCTTGAAGGCCATCTAGCGCTTCTTCATAGCTGTTTACCAGCTTATTGAATCCCATCATTTTGTTTCTCCATTCAAATTTGTTGAGTGCGCTTTAAATTGTCCCTTAAAGTGCCGCTGATTCATGGCCAATGGCTTGCGCGACCTTGGAACCGCTCGACCGACCTAATGCCGTACTAATGCGATGACCTGCTTGCGCAAGCAAATGCAAATCTATACCTGTACTCACCCCCATGCCATGGAGCATGTAGACCACATCTTCTGTGGCAACATTTCCTGAGGCGCCTTTGGCATAAGGGCAACCTCCAAGTCCTGCGACAGACGCGTCAATTACGCTGACGCCAGTTTCTAAGCAGGCGAGTATGTTGGGGAGTGCTTGACCGTAGGTATCATGGAAATGCAGTGCAAGTTGTTCTACGGGCACTTTGCTTGCCACCGTCTCTACCATCCGTCGGGCATTGATGGGCGTACCGATGCCAATGGTGTCACCAAGGGATATTTCATAACAGCCCATTTGATGCAGTACATCGGCAACATGGGCGACGGCGGTGCTTTCGATGTGTCCTTCATAAGGGCAACCCAGCACGCAAGAAACGTAACCGCGAACCTTAATATTGGCTTTTTGCGCTGCTTCCATAAGCGGTTGAAATCGAGCAATGGATTCTTCAATGCTGCAATTAATATTTTTTTGACTAAAGCTCTCTGATGCTGCGCCAAAAATAGCGACTTCATCAATGCCAGACGCTAAGGCAAGCTCAAAACCTTTCATGTTTGGGGTGAGTGCACTATAAACAACGCCTTTGGCTCTTGGCATTTCTTGGATGACATCCATAGAGTCTGCCATTTGCGGGACCCATTTGGGCGATACAAAGCTCCCGGCTTCAATACGTTTTACGCCTGCTTTGGCTAGATCATCAATGAGCCGAATTTTATTCTGCGTGGAGACTGGCTTTTCATTTTGTAAGCCATCGCGGGCACCCACTTCAAAAATACTGACCTGTGCTGGTAAGTTGCTTGATTGCGACATTTAAGCTTCCTCCGCTTGCCCTGCATGTTCGGTGACATTCAGCAGCAGCGCACCGTCACTAACCAGCTCTCCTGGAGAGAAGTAAAATTCACTGACCGTACCATTAAATGGTGCCTCAATGGTGTACTCCATTTTCATCGCTTCCATCACGAGTAAGCCCTGACCAGCTTCAACTGTATCGCCTACTTGGGCTAGGTGAGTGACCACGGTGCCATTCATTGGCGCTTTGAGTTTGTCTTCGCTGCTGGCTTGCTCTTCAACGACTTCGGTTTGCATGACCTTAAAGTGATAACTACCAGAATTAAAAAATAACGTGAATTCTTCCCCTTCATGGCTGACTGCGACTTTACTTCGATGACCGTTTATTTCTGCGTGTAGTTGCTCATCATGCAGACTACCCCGGAGTTCAAGCGAAACATCATTGAGTGTCAGTAGGTACTTACCAGCGACTTCATCAACGCTTAATTGGTGAAGCTGCTGTTGGCCATCAAGTAACGAAAGTGAGTGGCTACTACTGGCGTTGAGCCTAAAGCCGCTTGCTTGCCCCCAAGGGGAGTGAGGGTCTCGACTGTTCACGGCAGACGCTTGAGCCGCGGCTTTCCGAGCACAGAGTTGATAAAGCGCTGCGAGTGCGAGGGCTGTATGCTCGTCATTTGTCACTTGACCAATTAACGCATCGCCATAACGCTCAATGAAATCAGTGCTGAAGTCTGCATCGACGAAAGATTGATGCTCAACAATATTGGCGAGAAACTCGATATTGTGTTTTAAGCCGCTGATTTGATACGAAGCGAGTGCGTGAACAAGTCTCTGAAGGGCGCGCGGGCGTGATTCGTCCCAAACAATGAGCTTAGCGATCATGGGGTCATAGAAGTTACTGATGACATCATTTTCACGGATCCCTGAGTCGATACGCACATGCATGCTTTGCTCTGGTTCACGCAAGAAGTTGAGTTTGCCGCTGGCCGGTAAAAAATCATTTTGTGGATCTTCGGCGTAAATTCTTACTTCGAAAGAATGCCCATGGATACGAACTTCATCCTGAGTGAGTGGCAACTCACTGCCACTGGCAACCATTAGTTGCCATTTGACAAGATCTTGTCCAGTAACCATCTCGGTGACCGGATGTTCAACCTGTAAGCGAGTATTCATTTCCATGAAATAAAAGCTATCATCGGTATCAAGCAGAAACTCAACGGTTCCAGCGCCTCGATAGTCAATGGCTTTTGCGGCGGCAACGGCCGCTTCCCCCATCGCTTTTCTTAATGCATCGCTGAGGCCCGGAGCAGGAGCTTCCTCTACAACTTTTTGATGGCGACGCTGAATCGAACAATCTCGATCTGAAAGGTAAATGCAGTTCCCTTGGCTGTCAGCAAAAACTTGCACTTCTACGTGTCTAGGTTGACGTAAATAACGCTCCATTAGTAGCTTGTCATTACCGAATGAAGAGCTTGCTTCTCGCCTTGCAGAATGAATCGCTTCAAGTACCTCAGAGCTACTTTCGACGATCCGCATTCCTTTGCCACCACCGCCGTAGGCTGCTTTGATCAGTAAAGGAAAGCCCATTTTGTTGGCTTCAGTGACTAATAGTTCATCGGATTGCGCTTCACCATGGTAGCCGGGGACTAATGGTACTTTTGCGGCCTGCATGATTTCTTTGGCTGCACTTTTACTGCCCATGGCATCAATTGCATCTGCACTTGGGCCGACGAAAGCGACACCGTTGTCTTCACACAGTCGGGCAAAATCGGCGTTCTCAGATAAAAAACCATAGCCGGGGTGGATGGCTTGAGCGCCTGACTTCTTGGCAATTTCAAGAATATGCTCACCTTTTAAATAAGATTCGCTGGGTGCGCTCGCTCCGATGTAGAAGGACTCATCAGCCATGGCAACATGGCGAGCGTCTTTATCTGCGTCGGAATACAATGCAACGGTTCGAACACCCATTGACCGCGCAGTTTTGATAATGCGGCAAGCGATTTCACCTCGGTTAGCAATTAGAATTTTGGTGAACATTATTTCGCTCCTTGAAGGTCTTTAGTATCACTATCGATTGCATGTATCCAACTGGGTTGCCGTTTGTCAAAGAAGGCATTTAAACCTTCTTGTCCTTCTTCGGATACGCGAATTTTGGCAATTTGCTCGGCAGTAAAATCTATGGTTTTGCTATCGATGACGCCATCTTCTTGAACTTGAATTAACTGTTTAGCCCAAGCAACAGCCTGCGGACTGTTGTTTTTAAATGCTTCAATGATGGGCGCTGATGCGAGAGATAAATCATCATCAATTTCATGGATGATATTGAGTTGTTGCGCAGTCAATGCGTCGAAACGCTCAGCCGTTAACATATAGCGTCGTGAAGCGCTTACGCCCATGGTTCGAATGACATAAGGGCTAATAACCGCAGGGATTAAACCAAGTTTGACCTCACTGAGGCAGAAACTTGCTTTACTATTAGCAATCGCGACGTCACAACAGCAAATTAGCCCGAGAGCTCCGCCAAAAGCGGCACCTTGAACTAAGGCGAGAGTTGGCTTTGGAAACTTATCGAGATCCGACATTAACTTAGCGAGCTGATGTGCATCCGCGAGATTTTGTTGGTAGTCCATTTGGGCTTGTTTACGCATCCAATTGAGATCGGCGCCGGCACTAAAGTTTCTACCTTTGGCTTTGAGGACCAAGACTTGGCATGTTGAGAGTTCGGCAAGCAATGCCAGTGCATGAATGATTTCAGCAATCATAACTTCATCAAACGCATTGTGTTTATCTGCGCGATTGAGACAGATTTCGCCAACGCCATTGTCGAGCGTTAACTGAATGTATTGCAGATCGTGATCCAACTGTGCGATTGCGTGTTCAGCTGATTTTGAGTTGTTCATGGTGTATTCCTTAATTCAGTCTATTGTTGCTGTGCAAGCACAATTACATGCGGAATACACCAAACTTGGTGTCTTCTATCGGTGCGTTAAGGGCGGCGGATAGTGCTAAGCCAACGACATCACGGGTTTGTGCAGGATCGATGATGCCATCATCCCAAAGCCGTGCGCTGGCATGGTATGGGTGACCCTCTTTATCATATTGTTCAACAATGGGTTGTCTAAAGGCTTGTTCATCGCTATCAGACCATGCCACGCCTTTTCGGGCCAATCCATCTCTGCGGACTGTTGCGAGAACACCTGCGGCTTGTTCACCACCCATGACAGAAATACGAGCATTAGGCCACATCCACATCATGGTTGGGTCAAATGCGCGGCCACACATCCCATAGTTACCTGCACCATAACTGCCGCCAATAATCACGGTAAACTTGGGCACACTGGCACACGACACTGCTGTCACCATCTTGGCACCATGTTTTGCAATCCCTTCATGCTCGTATTTTTTACCAACCATGAATCCGGTGATATTTTGTAGGAATAGCAAAGGGATTTTGCGTTGGCAGCACAACTCAATAAAGTGTGCACCTTTCTGGGCGGACTCTGAAAACAAAATGCCATTGTTGGCAATAATGCCGACGGGATAGCCATGAATACGGGCAAACCCACACACGAGCGTTGCACCATAACCGGCTTTGAACTCATCGAAGTCAGAGTCATCAACTACGCGGGCGATCACTTCTTTGACATCAAAAGGCTTTTTCAGATCGGTGCCGACAATGCCATACAGTTCTTCGATATCATATTTCGGTGGTTTAACCGCGCAGAGCAGGCTTTCAATTTGCTTTTGATTATTAAGACGAAGAACAGATTTACGAGCGAGCTCCAAAGCATGTTCATCGTTTTGCGCCATATGATCTGCCACGCCGGATATTTTGGTATGTACCTCTGCACCGCCGAGTTCTTCTGCGCTTACTTCCTCACCGGTAGCGGCTTTCACTAGTGGTGGACCGGCAAGAAAAATCGTACCTTGCTCTTTGACAATAATGGACTCATCGGCCATTGCGGGTACATACGCGCCACCGGCGGTACATAGACCCATGACAACCGCAATTTGAGGAATGCCTTTGGCTGACATTTGCGCTTGATTAAAGAAAATACGGCCAAAATGATCCCGGTCGGGGAATACCTCATCTTGACGGGGTAAATTTGCGCCGCCTGAATCCACTAAATAAATACACGGAAGGTGACAGCGACTTGCAATATCTTGAGCGCGCAGGTGTTTTTTTACGGTTAGTGGGTAGTAAGTCCCGCCTTTGACTGTGGCATCATTGGCGATGATCATGCATTCAACACCGCTCACTCGGCCTATACCTGCAATAACACCTGCCGCTGGTACTTCTTCATCATAAACGCCAAACGCAGCAAACTGAGCGATCTCTAAAAACGGAGAGCCCGGGTCGAGTAGTTTTTCGACCCGTTGTCGGGGCAGCAGTTTCCCTCGAGAAACATGACGCTCACAGGCGACGGCGCCACCGCCTTGGGAAATCTTATGTAGTTGCGTTTGAAGATCGGCCACTAACGTCGCCATTTCATCATGTTTGGTTTTGAATTCATCGCTACGTGCGTTGATACGGCTGCTTATCTGGGTCACAGTGCTGGTCCTTTATTCGCTGGCCAATTGTTACCATGCATATGTATATACTGGGTATTTAATGTGGGTGAGCTCAAATGAAAACTTGAGCTCACACAGTCGGGCAGGGCTTACTATTTAGACTCGTTGAATAACTCACGGCCTATCAGCATCCGGCGGATTTCAGAGGTACCTGCACCAATCTCATAGAGTTTGGCGTCACGTAATAGTCGTCCGGTTGCGTATTCATTTACGTAGCCGTTGCCACCCAGTAACTGGATTGCATCAAGTGCCATTTTCGTTGCGAGCTCTGCGCTATAAAGAATGGCGCCAGCAGCGTCTTTGCGCGTCGTTTCACCTCGGTCACAAGACTGGGCAACATTGTATACGTAGGAGCGCGCGGCATTCATTTGCGTGTACATATCGGCAAGCTTGCCTTGCACCAATTGGAACTGCCCGATTGACTTACCAAACTGTTCTCGTTCGTGAATGTATGGCACAACAATATCCATACAGGCTTGCATAATGCCCAGTGGGCCACCTGAGAGCACAACACGTTCATAATCGAGTCCGCTCATGAGAACTTTCACGCCGTTATTTAGACCGCCGAGAATGTTTTCTTCTGGGACTTCACAATCTTCAAAAACGAGCTCACAAGTATTCGACCCTCGCATACCCAGCTTGTCGAGTTTTTGGGCTTGGCTAAATCCTTTAAAACCACGTTCAACAATAAACGCGGTGATCCCGTGTGGACCTTTATCGAGGTCGGTTTTGGCATAAATGACATAGGTTTCAGCATCGGGCCCGTTGGTAATCCACATTTTGTTGCCATTCAAAATGTATTTGTCGCCTTCTTTTCTGGCATGTAGCTTCATGGATACCACGTCAGAACCCGCATTGGGTTCACTCATCGCAAGCGCGCCAATATGTTCACCACTGATGAGCTTTGGTAAGTAACGTTGTTTCTGTTCTTCGTTACCATTGCGATTGATTTGATTCACACACAAGTTTGAATGCGCGCCATAACTCAGGCCGATTGAGGCAGATGCTCGTGAAATCTCTTCCATCGCGATTACATGGGCTAAGTAGCCCATATTTGCGCCTCCAAACTCTTCAGCTACCGTGATGCCCAACAGGCCCATATCACCGAATACTGGCCAGAGCTGGTTTGGGAATGCATTTTCTGCGTCAGTTTGTGCAGCAAGCGGGGCGATTTCATTGGCAGCAAAGTTTTGGACAGCATCTCTAAGCATGTCAATTTCTTCGCCGAGACCAAAGTTTAAACTTGTGTAGAGTTGGCTCATTGTATAGTTCCTTTATTATCATTCTGTTGCCACAGTGCTGTGTTTTGCATTATTGGCTCAATTAAGGTTAGGTACTTAATTGAACAGCAATTCCAATAACGCTTATGAGGACCTTTATTTTTGCACTAAGCTATAAATTTGTTGGTTAACAATTCTTTACCTATGTTTAAGCAGACTTTGCCTCCGAATTTGCCTCGGCTTCTAATGCTTCTCGGCATTGTTGCTCAGCGGAATTAAGTTCCATTAAAACGACTTTGATATCGTCCATTTGCTGTTCTAACGCACTTTTTTTCTCTTCGACTAACTCAAGCATCGTGTGTAACTGAGATGTACTGGTTTTGTCTGCATCATATAGTTCAAATAAGCGACGTGTTTCCGCGAGTGAAAACCCTAAGCGTTTGCCGCGGAGAATAAGTTTGAGTCGTACTTTATCTTTCAAACTATAAATACGGGTTTGACCTCGGCGCTTTGGCTTCAGGAGGCCTTGGTCTTCATAGAAGCGGATACTACGGGTTGTAATATCAAACTCTTTTGAAAGATCACTGATAGAGAATGTCGCTTGTTGATTCTGGTTAAAGCTCATCGTGACACCATTAAATTTCATTTTTAAGCAAGATATATGAAGTTTACGTAAAGGTAAAGTTTGTGATACTTGAAATTGATTAATATTCGCTGCCGCGCGTGCATTAAATGCTCATTTATTTCTTTATAAACAAATATTTGCTGGCTGGATAAACATTAGTCTTAGGCTAACGTCTAATTGGGAGTCATGGGGATAAAACCAATAATGTGCTAAGACGTCATGGTGTTTATTCGACCTAGAGAACAGCTTTGCCTGTTGTAGTCGACGCCGGATTTATCCCATTAGGAGAATAAAAATGAGTGAGTTGGGAAGAGAATTACACGCAAATTCTTTGGCAAATAAAGAAGAGTTTTGGGGCGAAGCCGCTGCAAAACTATCATGGAGCAAACCATGGGATAAAGTGCTCGATGAATCAAAAGCACCTTTTTATCAATGGTTTGCTGGTGCTGAACTCAATACTTGCTATAACGCCGTTGACCGTCATGTCGAAGCGGGTCTGGGGGAGCAAATTGCAATTCAATATGTCAGTCCAGTCACGGATGCCGAATATGGTATCAGCTATAACGAATTGCAAGCGCAAGTTAGCCGTCTCGCCGGTTATATGCAATCGGTGGGTGTGACGAAAGGTGACCGCGTGGTTATCTATATGCCGATGGTGCCTGAAACAGCATTTGCGATGCTTGCATGTGCGCGTATTGGTGCAATTCATTCTGTGGTTTTTGGTGGTTTTGCGGCAAACGAATTGGCAACACGAATTGATGACGCCAAACCTAAACTCATTTTGTCCGCGTCTTGCGGTGTTGAGCCCTCTGGAATCGTGGAATATAAACCCTTGCTTGATAATGCGTTAGAACAAGCGAGCCATCAGGTTCAAGAATGTTTGATTCTAGATCGCAGTCAATGTCATGCCACCTTGATAGAAGGTCGAGATAAAAACTGGCAGCAAGAAGTCGCAAACAGTCCGAGTGTCGGATGTGTAGCCGTCGCAGCTACCGATCCACTTTACGTCCTTTATACCTCAGGGACGACCGGACAGCCCAAGGGTGTCGTGCGTGATAATGGTGGACATGCGGTAGCGTTGGCTTGGTCAATGGCGCATGTGTATGACATCGGTCAGGGGGATGCGTTTTGGGCAGCCTCTGATGTGGGCTGGGTTGTAGGCCACTCCTATATCGTGTATGCCCCTTTGATTGTGGGCGCGACCACCATTATGTATGAAGGCAAGCCAGTAGGAACGCCAGATCCCGGCGCATTTTGGAACATTATTTCTAAATATAAAGTGAAAAGCTTTTTTACGGCGCCAACCGCAATCCGTGCGATTAAGCGAGAAGATCCAGAAGCCAAATATGCCAAAGCAACTGATCTTGAATGTTTGAAAAATGTATTCCTAGCCGGGGAACGTTGTGATCCTGATACCCTTTTGTGGACGCAAGAGATGTTACAAAAACCAGTGATCGATCACTGGTGGCAGACCGAGACCGGTTGGCCTGTTGCTGCGAACTTAATGGGGTTCGATCCCGTTAAAATTAAACCCGGTTCCCCCGCGCAACCTGTTCCTGGCTATCAAGTCGAAGTTGTGGATGAAATGGGCGAAGAAGTCGAAGCCAATCAATCTGGAAATGTTGTGATTAAGCTGCCGTTACCTCCAGGCACTTTGACCACCTTATGGCAAAACGATAAGCGTTATGAAGACAGTTACCTGTCAATGTATCCTGGCTATTACCTCACCGGTGATGCCGGTTACATGGATGAAGATGGCTATCTTTATATCATGAGCCGAATTGACGATATTATTAACGTCGCAGGACATCGACTGTCAACTGGCCGTTTTGAAGAGGTTCTATGTCAGCATGAAGATATCGCTGAAGTTGCCGTGATTGGTGTGAGTGACAAATTAAAAGGTCAGGTACCACTTGGGTTAGTTGTGTTAAAAGTTGGCGCCACTATTTCTGAAGAGCAGCTTCATAAAGAATTGATTGCTTTGGTTCGTAAAGAAATTGGCCCAGTGGCATCGTTCCGATTGGTTAGTGCGATTCAAAAGTTGCCAAAAACACGCTCGGGTAAAATTCTGCGTGGAACCATGCGTAAAATCGCAGACAATCAATCGTATAAAGCGCCCGCAACAATTGAAGATCCACAAACACTTGATTTAGTGAAGAACACGTTGACGCGAATGGGATATGCTGATGCGCTGGTCTAATGAGCTCTAGTTGCTTATTTCGTGAGTGGTTCGCTTTTTAGCTAAAACTTACGCTACCGCTTCTCATTGACATAAAAAATGCCGCAATACTTGCGGCATTTTTATTGAGTAAGTGCTCTTTTTCGACGCTTTAGGTTGACATCGATATGGCCTCATCTAGCGCTTACGGTTTTGTGCGCGGCAGCGATTGCTGCATAAACTTTCTTGGTTTAAGCCGAGAATACAAGGCCAACGCTAAATAGCGCGCTAAAGATCATTGTGAGTTTAGCGGTTGCCCCTAATAGCGGGTTTAAAGCCGCGCCTGACTCTTGATGGAATTGCACCGTAAGTTTGCGCGCAATTAGCAAGGATAGGCCCGACAATAATACGGGTAAACCCGGTAACAATCCTAAGAAGTAGCCGCCAATAATCAAACCAAAAGGCAGATAAACCAAAGCTTGGTAAACGGCTTTGGCACGTGCTTCGCCGATGCGAACCGCCAATGTGTTTTTGCCTGCTTTGGTATCTGTGGAGATATCTCGGGTGTTATTGACCAGCATAATTGCAGCATTAAATAAGCCAATTGCCGATCCCATTAACCAAGCTGCCGTGCTGGTTTCAGCCGCTTGCAAATAGTAGCTGCCAACCACAGCGATTAAACCAAAGAAGATGAAAGCTGCAACTTCCCCTAGACCGTGTGAGGCTAGTGGATAAGGCCCACCGCTGTAACCAAGTGCGCCAAAAATTGCTAGCGCTGCCAGTATCGCGATCGGAATGCCGCCGTGGTAAATCAAAAATGAGCCAACTGTTAATGCAAGTACTAGGCACAACACCATGGCATTACGAACCGTCGACGGGGCAATCATGCCGCTTTGGGTCACACGAACTGGCCCAAGGCGTTCTTCTGTGTCAACGCCACTTTTGAAGTCAAAGTAATCATTGGCGAGATTCACGGCTATTTGTAACAGTAGACCGCAAAACATCGAAGTAATGGCTATAGCCCAACTAAAATTCTCTAGTTGTAAGGCCAAGATATTACCAATGAGGAGAGGGCCAATTGCAGCGGGAAGCGTACGAGGCCGAATGGCTAAAATCCAAGGGTTCATGAGTATCAGTATTCTATTATATGTTGTGATGCCGCCTGAGGTTGTCCACCGCACAGCGCTATATTCTTATATTAGAATAGCAAAATTTTGCAATTGAAGTCTGCCAACTAGTTCAAAAAAACGTCCTCAGCTTGTGAATCATCATCCGCGTTTCAATTGATGCTTAGGTGGACGGGGGTGGCTTTAAGTCCCTGTCTATAGGGTTGAAAGCTAAGGAATGAGCAACTTGTGAACTGACGCATGATTTTTGATTTGATGACGTGATTTTTGTTGCTGATGTCAAAGAATTCGCCAATTCGCTGTGGTTTTATAGTTCATAGATACTCTTATTTTATTGGGCAAAAGGTACATTTAATATATTGATATTAATGAAGTAATCGCCATTAAATCGGCGGTTGCTCCTTTGGTGACCCCAAGGCTTATCAGGAAGAATAGCGAATGCGATTTGAAAATCAGGTTGCAATTATTACCGGTGCGGCTTCAGGGCTAGGAAGAGCCTATGCCATTACACTCGCTGAGCGAGGGGCAAGCATCGTTTTAATTGACCGGAAATACGACGTTGACGATCCCCAAGGAAAAGCCCGCCGACAGGCGTTGTTTCAAACACAGGCCGATGTCGAAGGGTTGGGAAGCCAAGTCTTAGTCTTTGAAATGGATGTGGCTTGTGCTGAATCGGTCGTTAAAACCGTGAATGAAGTGATCGAAATGTGGGGGCGAATTGATGTTCTCATTAATAATGCTGGCATTCATGAACCTTGCGCCTTCGAAAACCTCAGTTTTAAGACCTTTCAACGACAGATGGATGTCGATCTTAACGGAAGTTTCTACTTTGCCAAAGCGGTGTGGCCGGTGATGAAGCGCCAGGAATATGGACGAATCGTCATGACCACAGGGGCTAGTGCCTTGTATGGGGACATGAACGAAGTTGCGTTTAGTGCAAGTAAAATGGCGCTGGTGGGCTTGGTCAATAGCTTGTGTATTGAAGGGGCGTATTACGATATTCACGTCAATAGCTTTGCGCCGCAAGCAGTCACCGCTATGACAAATAGTCACTTGGCAGATTCAGTAAAACCCTTGTTTACAAAAGAATCTGTTACCGCATGTATGATATTTCTTGCCAGCAAATATGCGCCCAATGGACAACATCTGTTGGCTGCGGCAGGAAGCATTAGCCATGGTCAGTTTGCCGAATATGCGCCTAAGTTCTTTAAGCATGAAGAATGTAATGCCGAAAAAATTCTCCAATCTTGGTCGGATATATATCAAGCCATGCCAGTTAAAGCCCACGATTGTGGTGAGTCGCAAATATTGGAGTGGGCAAGGCGCAGCGCAGCGCAGCATCATGTGGGCTTAGATTAATCTCTCGTCATACCATTTCGCTGGATATGCGCTTCATAAACAGGTTAACATTTGCGTTAATTGTGTATGAATTAGAGAGTTACTATGAGCCAAGTGTTGGATGATCTACTCAAGCTATTGTCATTAGAGCAGATAGAGATGGGTTTGTTTCGTGGTCAAAGCCAAGATTTGGGCTTTGGCCATGTGTTCGGTGGCCAAGTAATGGGCCAAGCATTAAGTGCCGCAAAACAAACCGTCAGCTCAGATCGTCACGTACACTCATTTCACTCTTATTTTTTACGTGCTGGGGATGAGAAGCTACCCATAGTTTACGACGTTGAAATTATGCGTGATGGCGGTAGCTTCAGTGCGCGGCGAGTAAAAGCGATTCAAAAAGGGCGCCCGATTTTTTATATGACCTGCTCTTTCCAAACCGAAGAGTGGGGACTAGACCATCAAGCGACCATGCCCCAAGTGAACGGCCCTGAAGGTTTGCTGAATCAGCAAGAACTTGCCATGACCATGCGCGATAATATTCCGGCCAAAGCGCTGGAGCTATTTATGGCTGATGCCCCAATTGAGATGCGCTTAGTCGACCCAATGTCTTCATTGTCTCCTAAAGCCTCTGAACCCAAACGTCATATTTGGATGCGGGCAAATGGCAAAGCACCCAAAGATTATTGTGTGCATGATTACTTACTTGCTTATGCATCAGATTTTAATTTTCTTGTCACCGCTTTGCAGCCCCATGGTGTTTCATTTTTAACGCCGGGCGTACGGCTTGCCACTTTAGATCACGCGATGTGGTTTCATCGTCCATTTGATTTTAGTGAATGGTTGCTATTTAGTAACGAAAGCACCAATGCTAGTGGTGGCCGTGGCTTTGTGACTGGACAGTTTTTCAATCAGCAGGGTCAATTGGTAGCGTCAGTGACCCAGGAAGGTTTAATGCGAGTCACGGAGAGCTAAAGATGCGTTATGTTGCTAAATTTTTTCTGTTGTTCATCGTGTTGTGTACCAGCGCTTGTATCAATGTCGAACCGCAAAAGCCAGTTATCGTTAACGGTGTGGCCGGTTATCTTGAGAAGGTCCGCTTGCCGCAAGATAGTCGAATAACGATTGCGATTATTGATTTAAACACGCCTGGTGCTATCGTCGCGCAAAAGAGCTTTAATGTGGCGCGAGTTCCCGTGCCATTTAAGTTTTTATTGCCTGCGGAATCGATCGATCGCTCGATAAACTATGCGGTGGTTGCATCTATTCAATACAAAGGGCAATTGATTTTTCAAACCTATAACAAATATCCCGTTATTCATAACGGCATTACCACTGCCGAAGTGATTATGAAGCGAGCCCGTTAACGCGCATAGCCCGTTTTTCCTGCCCCGACAGCAGTATTCACACAAGTTTTAACGAATACAGGCTCGGGGCGGTTGAGAGTGCCAAGTGCAACGAAAAACATCTGCAATGAAGTGACGCACATAGAAGCGATTGTTTTGCTTTCGCTTTGTAGAGACTTAGGTTTGCAGCTCACTGCTAAAACATTCTCTTGCTCACTTGAATTTTTGCTCACGTCATTGTTGCCAGTAGTTGTGTATCGCAGTTAAATCTTCTTCTATCCCTTTCGATATATATTTGTTGTGATTGACGCCTAATACTTGTGACGCATTGGCAACGTTTTATCGATTTTCACCCGCGCAACAGCAATCTTGTTTTGAAATAACGTAGATTGTTTTTTCTCGAGAAACGACTGTTTTAATGTGGGCCATAACGCCTTACTGGTGCTAATGTGATCTTCATTTGGTCGAGCCCGCTCTTTTGGTGATCGAGATCACAAAGCGCTCTCCCTATTAGATTAATGGTTGATCAACCTTGATTTAGATCAACTGATGCTTTGTTTATGTCTGGCACTGTTTGCACAACAAGATTAGAGCGTGATGAACAATAAAAATAGTCGTTGTATTAATGGAGTAAGATAATGAAAAAGCATGTGATTTCTGGTCTGGTAACTGCTGCCGTTTTGTCTGGCGCAATGAGCACTCAAGCTGTTGCGCACCAAGCAGGAGACATTATCGTGAGAGCGGGTGTTGCTGTTGTTGCACCCAATGAGTCGAGTGAGCAGGTTGCAACATTTGGCGAGTTCTTGATTGATGATAACACCCAATTAGGCTTAAATTTTGGCTATATGTTGACGGATAATATTGGTGTTGAATTACTTGCTGCTTCACCTTTTACACATGATGTGTCGCTGAAAGATGTCGGCAAAATTGCCGAGACTAAACACTTACCACCAACACTGATGGCGCAATACTACTTTGGGGATGCACAATCAAAACTGCGCCCATATTTAGGCCTCGGTGTGAACTTCACTGTTTTCTTTGACAACGAGTTCACCAACGATCTTGATGGCGCATTATCTAACCTTAGCTTATCGAATTCTTGGGGTCTTGCAGCGCAAGCGGGTATGGATTACCAGCTAAATAAAGACTGGTTGATCAATGGTGCGGTTTGGTATACCAAAATCAATACCGACGTTTCATTTAACTTGGGTGCAGACGCAGTTAGCATTGAGACGGATATCGACCCTTGGGTATACATGTTGAGTGTTGGTTACAGGTTCTAATTAAGCTAAAGATCAAACCCAAAAGGAGCCGTAAGGCTCCTTTTTAGTATGTGGGATTTGGCTCTTCGAAAATCGATAGAACTGGTGACGCAGGCCTAAATATCGCAATAACAGTTTATATATCGCCTGTATTGATTTTACATTGCAGGAACTAGCCTTCTTTTTTAGCTGCAGTTTTACTTTTCCAGTGGCGAGTATTGTAAATGTACTCAGGCAATAACTTGGCTAACCAAGCAATAATGCGCCAGCGTTTGGTGACATAGAGCCGGCGTTTGCCTTTTTGCAGGCCAACAAGGATCTGTTTTGCCACTTTAGGGATGGGAGCCGACCATAATCGACTCTGCTGCATGGCCGCTTTATCAAGTAGCCCAAGCTGTATATCTGTCATTGTTATGGGAAGTTTGAGTCGCTGGGCATGCATTGATAAGCCTTCTAGATAGTTCGCTGAAAATGCTTTAGACGCATGGAAACTCACGCTCGAACCGCCGCGCATTCCGGCAATTGAATTTATCGCGGCCAATTGGCCATAACCTTGCTCACAGAGCAACTTAAAGCAGGTGTTTGCGATGGCGGCAAAACC
Source organism: Shewanella gelidii (assembly GCF_014647855.1). Lineage (GTDB taxonomy): Bacteria > Pseudomonadota > Gammaproteobacteria > Enterobacterales > Shewanellaceae > Shewanella > Shewanella gelidii. The sequence continues at coordinate 373,015 of NZ_BMPZ01000002.1, forward strand.
TTGCACATTGACTTGAATAATGGCTTGGTCAAGCTGCCAAGGTAAATCTGGATGGTATTGATTGAACCCAGTGTTGATAACCACTAAATGGGCGCCGCCAAGTTGTTGCCAAGCCGTTTCAAGTTGCTGCACGGTTTGCTGAGGCTGATCAATACTTAATTCAAAGGCGTGTGCTGCAGAGGGTAGCTGTTCAATGAAGGGGGTTAAATCGTCGCTATTCTGCGCAAATAAGGCGAGTTCAACACCTTGTGCTGATAACTGTCGAGCCATTTCTTGGCTGAGTTGCGAGCTTGCACCCACAATAAAAGCTGTCGCGATAGGCATAGGTGAGCTGGTATCGTCCATAATTAAAGAAATATACGTTGTTGAAGCACTATAACAGTTTTTTCGATGACAGATCTGCCGAACCCCCGCGGCGACATAATCGCGTCAATGCTAAAGTAGAGAATAATTCATGGCGCTTAATCAGGGTTTTGTCTATAAAACAGTCTGGATGTGTGGACATCCAGAAGTCTTTATGTATGATTGAATCATCACTGTGATTGCCGATTTCGTTTGCGTTAATACCTGATATTCACGTAATACCGCGGACAACGGGCGTAACATGTAAAGAGATGACGAGTCCGAAAGCAGTGACAAACAGCCGTTTCGCACAATTTTAAGAGGCAACCATGCCAGTAAGAATTCCCGATAACCTTCCAGCCGCTCATGCATTAGAGTTAGAGAACATCTTCGTGATGTCAGAAACCCGAGCAGAGAATCAAGATATTCGTCCGATGAAGGTTCTGATCCTCAACTTAATGCCGAATAAAATTGAAACCGAAACCCAATTATTGCGCTTGCTAGGAAATACGCCGTTACAAGTTGATGTGGACTTATTGCGTATTCATGAACGAGAGTCAAAGCATACCTCTGCCGATCATATGAATACGTTTTACTGTAACTTCGAAGAGGTGAAACACAATAACTATGATGGCCTGATTATTACGGGCGCACCGCTAGGGAATGTCGAGTTTGAAGACGTTACGTTTTGGGACCACTTCCGAGAAATTGTCGATTGGTCACAGCAACATGTCACTTCTGTTTTGTACCTATGCTGGGCAGCGCACGCAGGTCTGCATTATCTCTATGGTCTAGACCGTCATATTCTGCCGCAAAAGCGTTCTGGTGTTTTTGTTCATCAAAGAGCATCAAAGCATTATCCATTGTTGCGCGGTTTTGATGATGAGTTTTATGCGCCGCACTCCCGCGTTGCAGAGATGAACGTGGCACATATTGAAGCGCATCCTGAGCTCAACGTTTTGGCAAAGTCAGAAGTTGCTGGTGCATATATGGTGCTCAGTAAGAGCAACCGTAATCTATTTGTGATGGGGCATCCGGAATATCAAAAGTTTACATTGGATGATGAGTACCGCCGTGATGCTAACCTCGGTATAGATCCTAATGTTCCTGAAAATTATTACCGGAACGACGACCCTGAACAATCGCCAATCTCCCGGTGGTATAGCCATGGCAGCTTATTAATCAGTAACTGGTTGAACTATTACGTATATCAGCTGACGCCTTATGATTTGTCTGATATGAGTGCAATCACACCATGGGAGCTCGAGACAGAATCCGAGTGATATCGCCGCTGAGTATCTACCATTTGTGTTATAGCGCTAAAAAAACCTGAAGCCAATGCTTCAGGTTTTTTTGTGGCAAGCGGTATTTCTTTTAGTCGGGCTCGACCATGTTGAGCAAATGGCCTGTTTTTACGTAAATCAATGCGCCATCGTCTTTGGTGAATGGCTGATGTTGACTCTGGTGAGGGCTGCGTAACCAAGTTCCTTTAGGGTAAGTGCCATGTTCATCATAGAAGGTTCCTTCCAAAACAAAAATTTCCTCGCCACCAAAATGCTGATGGCGAGTAAACCTTGTATGGGGTGCCCATTTCACTAAAGCGATATGCTCACCTTGAAACTCATGGAGTGGCATAACCGTTAAGCCGTCTACCAGTCCTTGATGCCAAGCCAATGTATGAGTATCCATAACTTTTTGCTGCGTATCGTCTTCATCAAATTGCTGCAATTTCACGAAAATAATTGCGCCTTCTGCTGAAATCTTGGGCGTGTGTGAAGAGCCAATAGGGTTTCGTACATAGCTGCCTTTTGGGTAGGACTGATGCTCGTCAGCAAAAACACCCTCAAGCACAAAGAACTCTTCGCCTCCGCTATGGATATGGGACGAAAATTTACTAAAAGGCGCGTAACGAACAATCGACGTTGCCCGTGCAACTTCGCCGCCTTTCCTATCGAGCATCATGCGTTCTACGCCCTTCATTGGCGATTGCACCCATTGATACTCATCGGGTCGAACAACAATTCGTTGCGTAAAGTCTGCATTGATCAATGTTTTCATGTTTCACGTGCCTTATTGAGTAATCGCTTTAGTTTCTGCCCGCTATAACCCCGCCATCGACATCCCAAATCGCGCCGGTGACCCAGTCTGCCTTATCTTGTAGCAAGAATAGAATACTATTGGCCACATCATCTGGCGCCCCAATTCTGCCTATAGGATGAAAGTCATCAAAGCCAGCTAATGCATCATCTACGTCAGCCGGATCAATAAAGGTTTCATAAATGGGGGTTTTTACCACTGCAGGCGAAACGGCATTCACTCTGATATTGTCTTCTGCCAGCTCCATTGCCATGTGTTGTGTTAACGCATGTAATCCAGCTTTCGCCATTGAATATGCAGATGAAGGGGTCGCTTTAATGGCTTGCTTCGCCCACATTGAGCCAATATTAACCATTGAACCGCCGCCATGTTCGCGCATGTTTCCAGCTACAGCTTGGGTAATAAAGAAACTCGCTCGGTTTAAATCAGCATAAGTATCGTAGTCTTGAGGCGTGTGCTCCATAAAAGATTTGGGATTAAAGTAACCGGCTGCGTTTACAAGATATTTGATGTGTCTGGCTTCACTTTTGATTGACTGAATCACCCGCTCGATATCTTCTTGTTGATAGAGATCGGCTGTTATGGTTTCTACGCTTGCATCAAGGCTGGCCAATGATTCGAGTTGTGACTTTGCCGTTGCCAATTTTGCGGCATTCCTACCAATAATGATGGTCTGAATGCCCTGTTCTAGCAACTGTTTTGCAGTAGCAAAGCCCATGCCGCTTGATCCACCAATAATTAAAGCGATACTCGATGTGTTCATATTTATATTCCGATATGTGTTAACGTACGCTTTCAATTTATCGGCAAATCACCAGTCTAAAAAGTAAGTACATTTAGGTAAGGTACTTACTTTTTGGTACATATTGATGAAAAACAAAGAAAAAATATTTATCAGAAAATCAGGCCCAACCGAAAGCGCTAAAATGGTTGAAACCATATATGGCTGCAAATGGTCTTTGACTGTCTATCAATTGCTCGCAAATCAAATCAATCGGCCGGGTGAAATGGTGCGCAGTGTGGACGGGTTGACGACGAAAGTTCTCAACCAATGTTTAAAAAAGAATGTTGAATTCGGCATTTTAGAGCGGATTTCTTACCACGAAGTGCCACCTCGTGTGGAATATAAGGTGACAGATTTTGGCCGCCAATTTATGGGGGTGCTCGACGAACTCGAAAAGCTGCAGCGAACGCTTGATAGCAAGCGATAGCCATTATTCTAGTTATGTGAGAAGGCGAGCAGCGACTCGTGTTTCCATACTTTTTTGAATTGAACGAGTGGCTTTTAATTAAGCCTCTTAGTTTGAATTCGCCTTGCGATCGCGAACGTCGTGGCGCTTCGCCCACACCCGAACATGGGGAAAGCGTTTGTCCCCCTTTGTAAACCTGTAATGCCCCAAACGAATTTGTGGTTCCTCATGCACCAATAAATTATCGATCAGCTCAGATGGGACATCCATGTCCCGCAAGTCTTGGTCATCCTCCTTGATGCCATTCGAAATTTTTACTGGATTATTTCGGCAAGTTCGATGGGGAATTGGTTGTGATCCGCAGGGCAATTTGGGGTTCGATTAAATGGTGAATCGAAGCAACGACATTGTCCAGTATCCATATCCAGTGGGTGTTGGTGGCAGGGACTGCCACCGTCAAGCTTATAGGGATGTACTTGCTGCGCCCCACGGGAGTATGGATACTAAAAGCCTGCGGCAGGCAATGGATGAGATTGAAGTGTTGCTCTTCAATTGACCCACTTGGTTTGATTACTCCTTGATGCCATTCGGTATTTTTATTGGCTTATTTCGGCAGCGTCATGTGGAATTGGGTATGTCCAGCAGGGGTATTTGTTGATGACGCAGTATCCACGTATGCGCATTTTCGGCTCCTATCCATTACAGATATGACCTCTATCGACACGGTCTGTATGCACAGCGTTATTTGTTTTAGACAGAAGTACTTTATGCATAGTGAGTATCTGGTTCATCTATGGCGTAAACGATTTTGTTGATTGTATTTGTAAATACTCGCCAATAAGCTGTCTAATCAAGGCTATGTAGCTTTTATACCTTTGGTATAGCAATGATGGTGTTTCGTAGTCGGCTATCGTTATACCGAATCAATGTCTGATCGCGTTAGATGAAAATGAGCCGTTGTGGTCTATACGTTTCAGTAAAACGACAGCCACGCTTTCAAACGGGCGTTAGCAGTAAGATGTTGCTTATGGCACCTTGATTCCATTCAATCGAGTTTTGTCTTGTAAGGCGACGTCAAATGCCTTTCTCTAATTTGTTTATATTCAGGAAGAAGCATCATGGAACTCTGCAGCATTCTCGGTATTGAAAAGCCGATCATTCAAGCGCCAATGGCAGGTGTACAGAACTGGGAGTTGGCAGCAGCTGTATCTAACTCTGGCGGGCTTGGCTCTATTCCTTGCGGAATGCTAACCCTAGAGCAGGTTTTATCTGAGATCTCCCACTTCAAGCAGCACTCAGACAAAAATTACAATTTGAACTTTTTCTGCCATGAAATGCCGGTGATTGATCATCAGGCACTTAAGGTTTGGCAGGAGGAACTTGCGCCCTATTATCAGTCATACTCAGTGTCTCCCCCGAGTGATATTTCTGGGTTAAGGACACCATTCAATGCCGAATATGCCGATGTATTGCAGCCGATTCAGCCTCCAATAATTAGCTTTCATTTTGGCCTGCCATCGCAAGCGTTGGTTAAGCGCATAAAGTCTTGGGGAACCGTGATTATTTCCACGGCAACGACTGTCGAAGAAGGGCTTTGGCTGCAAGAAAATGGAGCGGATGTTGTCATTGCCCAGGGGAGAGAAGCTGGTGGGCATCGGGGCATGTTTTTGACCTCGGATCCTTTAACCCAAGTGTCAACTACAGAGCTCTTAGAGAGTCTGAAACATGAATTATCCATGCCTGTGGTCGCAGCTGGCGGCATCGCGACCCATGTGGAAGTGAGAGAAATGATGAATTTGGGCGCGTCAGGCATTCAAGTTGGGACTTCATATTTGCTCTGTGATGAAGCAAAAACTACAGCGCTTCACAGACAGGCGATACTGTCGAAAAGCAGGACGACTGCGCTAACGAATATATTCTCTGGTCGACTGGCTCGAGGGATTACGAATAAAGTCATGGAGGATCTAGGCTTTACAACAGACAAAGCTCCCCAATTTCCCTATGCATCGGTAGCCATGGCGCCATTGAGGTCAAAAGCAGAAGCTCTCGGTTGTTCTGACTTCTCTCCCTTATGGGCTGGTGAAAATAGAAACGGTTGCCAAGAAGTCCCTGCATCACATCTCACTGCAGCACTATGGGGAAACGGCTTTGCTTAAAATTCAAACTACGTACTTCTGTGGGGGTGAAGCTGTTTGAGTTGAGGCTTTTCGCCATTTTACAATGTAGCAACGGCCTGTATGCAAGTAGTCAATTGATAGCTCTACCGATCGTCGCTGTCTGGTGCTAGTGATAATGACGCTCTGTTCGCGTCAATGATGAAACTCCTGACACGATTAAGCGGACCGGAATGAGACGTGGTGATGAAAAATGAGCTAGCAACAAAAATATCTAAGCAATCAGTACTCATTAGGTAAGCTGTTTTAAAATGATGAATAACGATGCTTTCTTTGGCTTTTAACTCATAAAACCTCCTTGCTAAAATATAGTAAAATTTAGAGTTTAATTTATTTTTACACTGTCTGTTTCTATTCGTACATCTCAAAACGTGCTTTTTCTATTAGTTTTTGCACATTGCTTTTGAAAGTTTATAAAAGTTGTGGTTGTATTGTGCATATTTTTGATTGAGTGCTTATGATTTTCAATGGAAAATGTGGCGATTTGAACTTCCCCAAAACCTCTGTTGTAGCAACAAGTCCTATTTGTACACAGTTATTGAAGAACGGAACTAGAATAGTTGAGTGAAATATAAAATGGAAAATAAGAACTGTATGGTTGAAAGTGACGCTCAAGAGTTTACCAGTGAAATAGAGTATTTTACTGCGTCAACTTACAAATTGGTTATGATGTCATTTTTGACTATGGGAATCTACAATCAGTATTGGTTCTATAAAAACTGGGTGGCAATTAAAAAATCAGAAAAGCCTGAAATTTTACCTTTCTGGCGTGCTATTTTTGCTCAGCTGTGGTCGTATAGCGTATTTTTTAGAGTGCAAAGAGACGTAAATGAGCGAAACATTTCATTGTCAGTATTCGCGGGTGCTTCTGCTTTTATATATTTTTTTATGCAAGCTTTATGGAAACTACCTGAGCTATATTGGATTTTAGGAATGTTTTCGTTTTTGCCATTAGTTCCTGCAAATCGTGCTGCTGCTGAGCTAAATCGAGAAAAATTTGGTTTATCTATGAAAAATAAAAAGATAACCAAATGGAATTTGCTGCTGATTATTTTTTTTGCTCCTCTTTTAGTATTCAATACAGTCATATCAACGCCAACCTATACGAATTATCTTCTTGCTGAAGACTCATTTGAGAAAGGTGAGTTCCATCAATCTAAAATTTTGTATGAGAAGTCGATTGAAAGTTGTTCGACATCTTTTTTGTTCGGGTGGTATGAGTATGAAATTCGATTCTCTTATGGTCGTATGTTAAACGAATATAGCAAAATCAGTGAATCTAGCTCTGACTTGTTTTTGGAGTCAAGACTTCAGTTTGAGTGGGTCATTGATTACTTAGATGAAAATCCAGAATTAATAAGTACAAAGGCGCAAGCACTTTCCAATTTAGCGAATACCTATCAGCAACAAGCCGCAGCTACAGATTCGAATGAGGAGTATTTTAAGCTGTTAGAGGTAGCCTTTAGAATATATAGGGAATCTGCGGAACAGTTAGAAGTCAATCAAGACTGGAAAAACCTTTCTTATACTTACTATAATTTAGGTCAGACTTCGGATTGGTACGGTGACGTTGGAGAGGCCATTAAGTGGTTGGAGAAAGCGGTAGAACTCGATAAGAAGTTTGGTTTTAGCCAAGATTTTAAAGAAGATTCAGAATATTTAAACTCTCTCAAAGATAAATACAAGGAAATTAATGAAAGCAAGCGTGATTTTGAGGCTGAAGTTGAAGAAAAGGCACCATCATCAACTTAAATTTCTATAGTTACCTTTAATAGATAGTAAATATAGGTGAGACTCGCGTTACTTTTACAACAAAGTTTTTTATTGGCTTGATAAAATATTAATAACCATGAATGAACTTTAAACTATCTCGTAAGCTTGTCTCGAAGGGTTCGATAGCTCAGAACCATGAGATGTAAGAGCAACAGGCCGCTGAAGGCAAATGCGAAGAAGAGCAGTGCGATGGACTCGACTGAGCGGATGTCTTCGAAATAGAGCCAATACCACAGTGGCCAGCTGACCGCCGATAAAAGGGTCAGTTGCACCATGCAGCGCTTGCAGCGGCCAATTTTTTGTTTAAATACGGTAGAGAAGCAGGCATCACAGGCCATGTTTGTTCCATTTCTTTATCGAGACAAGCGCCATCTTAATCCCTCCAGCCTGTGGAATAAAGTCTGTGCAGCGGTTTGCCATAAAGGCTTATAAAGACAGCGCTCAAATTCCAATGCTCTCAAATGCTTACTGCGCATGATTGCACACTCAAGTCTCCTATTGCCGCGCCCGACCTGGGTGAGCTGCTTACGGGGCTATTCTTTAGTGTAAATTCTAACTGACAACCTAGGCTAATACTTTGGTCTGTGTTTGGTGGATTAACACTTGCTTTACGTTGGCGTAAACGTCAAAGTGGTTCTTATTTGATCAAGATCACTCGATTGCTGATTTCGATAGTGAAGTCACGTTATTTGAGTGGAGCACAATGGAGCCCTTATGAGCCATACATCAGAACAAGACATCGTTATCGTTGCCGCAAAACGTACACCTATGGGTGGTTTTCAGGGGGAGTTGGCAGGGGTGCCAGCGCCGACACTTGCTGCAGCAACGATGAAAGGATTACTCGATCACACCGGTATTTCTGGTGAAGTCGTTGATGAAGTCTTGATGGGGTGTGTATTACCGGCGGGCCTTGGTCAAGCGCCTGCGAGACAAGCGACACTCGGTGCGAATCTACCTTTGTCGGTTGGTGCAACCACGGTGAATAAGGTTTGTGGTTCTGGAATGAAGACCACCATGATGGCCCATGACCTCATTAAAGCGGGTAGCGCAAAAGTTGTGATTGCTGGTGGCATGGAAAGTATGAGCCGCGCGCCGTACCTGTTAGATAGGGCTCGTGGTGGTATGCGTATGGGACACGGACAGGTGATGGATCATATGTTCCTTGATGGCCTTGAAGATGCCTATACCGGTGGTGCAATGGGAACCTTTGCCCAGAAAACAGCCGATACTCACCAGATCACTCGTGAAGCAATGGATAATTTTGCATTGAGTTCGCTCGAAAAAGCCAATTCAGCAATTGAGTCTGGTGCATTTAAGGATGAAATTGTGCCTATTACCATCGTCAATCGCCGAGCTGAAGTGACGATTGATACCGATGAGCAGCCAGGCAACGCACGTCCCAACAAAATCCCAACACTTCGTCCAGCATTCGCAAAAGACGGCACCATTACAGCCGCGAACTCAAGTTCAATTTCTGATGGTGCAGCGGCTTTACTGCTGATGCGTCGTGACCAAGCCGAAGCGATGGGGCTCAATGTTTTAGCCACAATTAAAGGCCATACCACCCATTCTCAAGACCCATCTCAATTTACTACAGCCCCTGTTGGCGCAGTGAACAAGCTCTTTGAAAAAGTGAATTGGGCAGCCAGTGATGTTGACTTATATGAAGTGAACGAAGCATTTGCCATGGTCACCATGCTAGCGATTTCTGAGCTTGGTTTAGATGAAAGTAAGGTGAATGTGAATGGTGGTGCATGCGCCTTGGGTCACCCCATTGGCTGTTCTGGCACCAGAATTCTAGTGACGCTGATTCATGCATTAAAAGCCCGCGGCTTAAAACGTGGCGTAGCAACGTTATGTATTGGCGGCGGCGAAGCAACGGCGATGGCAATCGAAGTATAGTCACGACTGAACATCATTCAATTAGCAAATTAAAGGGCCGACTCGAGTAGATCAGTTTGGCGTTAACAGCAAAGGGAAGCGACATGACAACTCAAGTAAAACACTACATTGATGGCGAGTTTGTAACGGGTAGCGGTGACAAGGTTATTGCCGTCACGAACCCAGCCAATAACGAAACGATAGCAGAGATTAATTGCGCCACTGTCGCAGAGGTTGAAAGCGCAATTGCCAGTGCGAAAACGGCTTTTGAAACTTGGAAAGAAGTGCCTGTATCTGAGCGTGCGCGTGTGATGTTGCGCTACCAGCACTTGTTAAAAGAACACCATGACGAAATTGCAACCATTCTTGCGCAAGAAACCGGTAAAACTTTTGAAGATGCAAAAGGGGATGTTTGGCGTGGGATTGAAGTTGCTGAGCATGCATGTAATGTCGCGTCTTTATTGATGGGTGAAACGGTAGAAAACGTTGCACGCAGCATTGATACCTATAGTTACACCCAGCCTTTGGGTGTCTGTGCCGGAATTACCCCTTTTAACTTCCCAGCGATGATCCCTTTGTGGATGTTCCCGTTAGCCATTGCATGTGGGAATACCTTTATTTTGAAGCCATCTGAGCAAGACCCAATGACACCGCTGCGCTTGATTGAGCTCTTTGAAGAAGCGGGTGCTCCAAAAGGCACGGTACAGTTGGTTCATGGCGATAAGACGGCTGTTGACGTGATTTTGGGTCATGAAGATGTTAAAGCGATTTCTTTTGTCGGTTCTGTTGGCGTTGGTCAGTACATTTACAAAACTGGCACCGATAACCTGAAGCGTGTTCAAGCATTTGCTGGAGCGAAAAACCACTGCGTTATTATGCCAGATGCGAACAAGCAGCAAGTGATCAATAACTTAGTTGGTGCATCGGTTGGTGCAGCGGGTCAGCGCTGTATGGCGATTTCCGTTGCAGTGTTTGTGGGCGAAGCCAAGGCGTGGATCCCTGAGATTAAAGAAGCGCTAGCCAACGTTAAGCCTGGCGTTTGGGATGATGAAAATGCGGCCTATGGCCCAGTAATCAGCCCTGCTGCGAAAGCGCGTGTATTGAAGCTGATTGCACAGGGTAAAGCTGAAGGTGCAGAGTGTTTGTTGGATGGTAGTGACTTCACGGTTCCGGGCTATGAGTCGGGTAACTGGGTGGGACCAACGCTGTTTGACAAAGTCACCACAGAGATGAGCATCTATCAAGAAGAGATTTTTGGGCCCGTTCTGTGCTGTATGGAAACTGACTCGCTTGAAGATGCAATTGAGCTGGTGAATAACAGCCCGTACGGCAACGGCACGTCCATCTTTACGGCAAGCGGTGCGGCTGCTCGTAAGTACCAGCACCAAGTTGAAGTGGGCCAAGTGGGGATCAATGTACCAATTCCGGTACCGCTACCATTTTTCTCATTTACTGGCTGGAAGGGCAGTTTCTACGGTGACCAACATGCTTACGGAAAGCAAGCCGTTCGTTTCTACACCGAGACGAAGACAATAACCGCGCGCTGGTTTGAGTCTGATATTGCCACAGGCCCGAATATGACGATTGCGCTGAAATAGCGCTTGAAAGAACGGTATTGCGAGCGTATTGCAATACCGTTTTTCTGCTTTTAGCCATTCATCATCGAAGTTGAATTTGATGAAGGCATATCGAATGCTACACCTCAAAAAAAAAGCGTCACCAGATAGAAATGACAGTTAAGTCATCGGAGTAACCATAATGGATTTTAATTTGAATGAAGATCAGCGCCAGTTTGCTGATTTAGCTGAGCAGTTTGCCGCAGAGGAATTAGCCCCGTTTGCCGCAAAATGGGATGAAGAGCATCACTTTCCCAAAGATGTAATTCAAAAGGCAGGTGAGCTTGGCTTTTGCTCACTTTATTCGCCAGAAAGTGAAGGGGGCATGGGACTCTCTCGTCTTGATGCATCCATTATTTTTGAAGCACTCGCGAAAGGTTGTACCGCAACAACGGCCATGCTTACGATTCACAATATGGCAACTTGGATGGTGACGAGTTTTGGGAGCGAAACATTACGCAGTCAATGGTCTGATGGACTGACAACCGGCGAGAAACTCGCTTCGTACTGTTTGACGGAGCCGGGGGCTGGTAGTGATGCCGCTTCATTGCAAACCAAAGCGATCCGTGATGGCGATGAATATGTTATTTCTGGCAGCAAAATGTTTATTTCTGGTGCCGGTGAAACCGAAATGCTGGTTGTGATGTGTCGCACCGGAGAAGAAGGCCCGCGCGGAATTTCTGCCATCGCAATTCCAGCAGATACTGCGGGGGTAAGTTACGGCAAAGCCGAAGACAAAATGGGGTGGAATGCGCAGCCTACTCGTCAGATTACCTTTGAGTCGGTTCGTGTTCCGGTCAGTAATTTGCTAGGTGAAGAAGGACAAGGCTTTACCTTTGCCATGAAAGGGCTCGATGGCGGTCGCATTAATATCGCGACTTGTTCCGTCGGTACTGCGCAGGCTGCGCTTGAGCGTGCGACCCAGTATATGAATGAGCGCAAACAATTTGGCAAGCCACTCGCCGCATTTCAAGCATTGCAATTTAAATTAGCTGATATGGCGACAGAGCTTGTAGCTGCGCGACAAATGGTGCGATTAGCTGCATTTAAGCTGGATTCAGGAGATCCTGAAGCGACTGCCTATTGTGCGATGGCAAAGCGTTTTGCCACAGATATCGGTTTCCAAGTGTGTGATAGTGCATTGCAGATCCATGGGGGTTATGGTTATGTTCGCGAATATCCGTTAGAGCGTCATTTCCGCGATGTTCGTGTTCATCAAATTCTAGAAGGCACCAATGAAATCATGCGTTTAATCGTTGCTCGTCGATTGCTCGATGAAAATGCTTCAGCGATTGTTTAAGGTCAAAGTTAAGGAGTTTTAAATGGGACAGGTTCTAGAAAGAATTGAAGGTCATACAGCAATTTTGACCATGAGCAATCCACCGGCAAATACTTGGACTGCGGAGAGTTTACAAGCCTTAAAGGCCAAAGTGATTGCGTTGAACGAGAACAAAGAAATTTACGCATTAGTGATTACCGGCGAGGGTGACAAATTCTTTTCAGCAGGTGCGGATCTCAAGCTGTTTGCGGACGGTGATAAAGCTGTTGCTGGAGATATGGCCAAGCACTTTGGTGAGGCTTTTGAAACGCTCAGTGCGTTCCGAGGTGTATCTATCGCAGCGATTAATGGATATGCCATGGGCGGCGGTTTAGAAGTTGCGCTGGCTTGTGACATTCGGATTGCCGAAGAGCAGGCTCAAATGGCTTTGCCAGAAGCCACCGTTGGCTTATTGCCATGTGCAGGCGGAACGCAAAATCTTGCGGCACTGGTGGGTGAAGGTTGGGCAAAACGTTTGATTCTCTGCGGTGAACGCATTGATGCTACGAAAGCGGAAAAAATTGGATTAGTTGAAGAGGTGGTCGCGCAAGGTGAAGGCTTGTCTGCAGCAATTGCCTTGGCTGCGAAAGTGGCGAAGCAGAGCCCAAGCAGTGTGACGGCTTGCAAAGCGTTAATTCAAGTTGGCCGAACCATGCCTCGAGCACTGGCATTGCCTCGGGAACGAGAGCTGTTTGTGCGTCTATTTGATACTCAAGATCAAGCGGAAGGCGTGAATGCATTTTTGAACAAACGGCCTGCAGTTTGGAAAAACAGTTAGCCCCTGCGGTAGAGAGGCCAGAAATGAGCGAACAATCATTAACACAGAATGTGCTTTTTGAAAAAGTTGCAACCCAAGGTGGCCAGTTTGTTGGGCGCGTGACCTTGAATATGGAAAAGGCGTTAAATGCCCTCAATCTAGACATGGTTCAACAGATAACCAAGCAATTACTTGTTTGGCAGGCTGATGAAGACCTGGTGTGTATTTTACTGGATGGCGCAGGTGATAAAGCGTTTTGCGCTGGAGGGGATGTACGCGAAATCCATGCCGCAGCGAGTCTTCATCCGGGTGAAATTCCTGCTCCAGCCGTTGAGTTTTTCACTCAAGAATATCAATTGGATTATCTACTACATACCTTTGGTAAACCCGTTGTCGTTTGGGGTGATGGCATTGTGATGGGTGGCGGTTTAGGCCTGATGGCCGGTGCAAGTCATCGTATCGTGACCGATCGCAGTCGTGTTGCCATGCCCGAAGTCACTATCGGTTTATATCCTGATGTCAGTGGGAGTTATTTTCTCAATCGAATGCCTGGTAAGAGCGGAATATTTTTAGGGATGACGGCTTACAACCTGAATGCCGCAGATGCCAAGTACGTTGATATTGGCAACCACTACATGCATCACCAAGATAAAGGTAAGCTCATTACCGCTTTGACTGATATGACATGGCAACGAGATGAAGCTAGCAATCATCAAGCGCTACACCGATTGTTAAACGAGTTTGAAGCGGCCAGTGATATAGCGCTTGGCGCGAGTTTATTGCAGCAACATCAAGCACAAATTGATGAGCTGATGTCAGGCTCTGCCACAGACATAGTGAATCGTATGCAGGCGCTTGAAACCGAAGAAAAATGGTTGCAACGCGCGCAAAAAACCTTGCTTGCCGGAAGCCCGATTAGTTGGCATTTAATTATCGCGCAAGCACAACTAGGTACAGAGCTATCATTAGCGCAGGTATTCCAGTTAGAGCTTGGCATGAGCGTTAACTGCTGTGCAGTTGCTGACTTTTGTGAAGGGGTACGTGCCCTGTTAATCGATAAAGATCGCAATCCGCAATGGAAATATTCTTCGGCCAAAGAGGTGCCTGAATCTCTTGTGGCACGGATTATGGCCTCCCCTTGGACGCCGACAGCGCACCCATTAAGCCAGCTCGCGGGTTAATGGGAAATTATTTCGGCCTGCCTGCGTGATAGGTAGGCCGTCTTATCGTTATGAATGTATCGATAGGAAGACCAATAAAATGGAATGAGGAGTCATATAATGGCGACAGCAGCATTTATAGGGTTAGGCAACATGGGTGGGCCAATGGCGGTCAACCTGATCAAAGCAGGCTTTACCGTCAAGGTGTTTGATTTAGTGCCTGAAGCAATGCAGACGCTAGCAGACCAAGGGGCATTGGTGGCTTCGACAGCTTGTGGCGCAGCCTCAGGGGTAGACGTTGTTGTGACCATGTTACCAGCAGGCAAGCATGTTCGTCAGTTGTATATGGGGGCCAATGGCCAGCAGGGGTTAATCGATGTTGTAGCCGAAGGCACGCTGCTCATTGATTGCTCAACTATCGATGCCCAGAGTGCACGTCAGGTTGCGGATGCAGCGGCTGCAAAACAACTTGAGTTTATCGATGCGCCAGTTTCAGGGGGGACGGCCGGTGCGGCTGCAGGTACTTTAACCTTTATTTGTGGTGGGCATGAGCGTGCTTTTGAGCGCGCTCAACCCGCTTTAACTGCCATGGGATCCAATATTTTTCATGCAGGTGGCCCTGGGGCCGGCCAAGTGGCAAAGATTTGTAATAATATGCTGTTGTCTGTCTTAATGGTGGGCACTTCAGAAGCATTACAGATGGGAATCGACCATGGACTTGATCCAAGTGTGCTTTCCGACATTATGAAGGTCAGTAGTGGTGGCAATTGGACGCTAGATAAATATAATCCTTGCCCAGGTGTAATGGAAAGCGTGCCATCATCCAATGATTACCAAGGCGGTTTTATGGTGGATCTGATGGTGAAGGATTTGGGGCTATCTCAAGAGGCTGCATTGGCGACAAATTCGAGCACGCCAATGGGTGCTTTAGCCCGTAGTCTGTATGTTAATCATGGTCGTCAAGGTCATGGCCGACGTGATTTTTCCAGTATTTTTGAACAATTTAAAAACAAAGGATAACTCGATGGATTTGAAAGATAAGGTTGTTGTCATCACCGGTGCTGCAGGTGGACTCGGCTATGCAACTGCAGAAATGATGGCGCAAGCTGGTGCCAAGTTGGCCCTTATCGATGTCGATCAGGACAAGCTAGAAAAAGCTTGTGTTGATCTCGCGGTCCATACTGAAGTTCAGGGTTATGCCGTAGACATTACCGATGAAGAAGATGTATTCGCGACCTTTAACTATATCCTTGAAGATATGGGGCAGGTGAATGTCTTAGTCAACAGTGCTGGGATTTTGCGCGATGGCATGTTGTTGAAGGCGAAAGAAGGCCAAGTCTACGACCGGATGTCTTTGGCTCAATTCCAGTCGGTGCTTGATGTGAATCTTACCGGTACATTCCTTTGTGGTCGTGAGGCTGCTGCGGCGATGATCCAATCAGGACAAGCCGGGGTGATTATTAATATTTCCAGCTTAGCGAAAGCGGGCAATATGGGACAGTCAAACTATTCAGCGTCGAAAGCTGCCGTTGCTGCTATGTCTGTGGGCTGGGCGAAAGAGCTTGCACGCCATAACATTCGCAGTGCTGCGATTGCCCCCGGTGTGATCGAAACCGAAATGACGGCCGCAATGAAGCCAGAAGCCATGGAAAGAATGGTGAAAGCGATTCCTGCAGGGCGTTTAGGTCAAGCTGCTGAGATTGCTTCTACCGTTAAATTTATCATCGAAAATGATTATGTTAATGGTCGGGTTATTGAGGTGGATGGCGGCATTCGCATCTAATTAGTACATCTTGGTTGTTTTACACCGATGATTAAGCCTGTTTAATTTCAAGGTTATAGGTTTACATTCATCAACAGAAGCGGAAATCGTTGACGACGGTTTCCGTTTTTTATGTCCGAAACTTGGCAAGAGGTTTAGCGTATCGTTGGCAAGTGTGTGTTTTTTTGCCATGCTATAGGCGGATTTATCCCGAGGTGGGATTTATTGGGACTGATGCGAAGTTTTTAATGTAAAACCAATGGGCTATTAAGAGCTACACCCGCCGTCTTACTTAATTTTGCGTAAAGACAAGTCAATCAGATCAAATGCAGTATTATCAACGAGTGGAGACGTCGTGATTGCAAGTCTAGAAAAGATTTTAAAACGGATCATGCTGATCATTGGCTGTATTGGTGTGGTGGTGATTTATGCGGGCTTTTTCTATCTCAGTTTTTCTGAGCAAACTCAGCTAACTTTGCCCTGGTATATTTTATTGTCACCTTGGATCTGTGTGTTCTTTGGTTTAGAACAGCATCAACAACTGAGTGTGTTGAATTGGTTTTCTCGTAAATTGTTGAAACCAACAGCGCGATAATCACCGTGTGTTATTGGATGAAACGAGCTTACTTTCGAGCCAAATATAGGCATATAAGGAGACCGTCATGAAGCAGTATTCAATAGCGACATTTATGGTCGCCGTTGTTTTGTTTGTATGTGTGAGTGGCTGTGAACCCAAAGTGACGCCCGAGGACATTCAACCTCTCATTGACGAGCGTAGCGAATTAATGATTGCCCCTTATGGCAGTTGGCAATCTCCATTAACCGCGCAGGATGTTTATAGTGAATCTAATGACATCAAAGAGCTGCAAAGTATCGGTGATGCCATTTACTTTACCGAATCGCGCGGCGCATGGGGGCGTGAAGTCGGTATTAAACGCCTCGAAAAAGATGGCTCTGTACAAGAGATTGTATCTCCAGATTTTAATGTTGGTTCCCGTGTCCATGAATATGGTGGTGCACCGTTTCTCGCCATTGGAAATAGCTTGTTTGTAACGAAGAAGAGTGACCAGCTCTTGTATCGTCTGGCGCCCAATCAAGTGGATGTGCCTTTAACGCCCTATGGCACTCGCCACAGTAGTTGTTTGAGTTACACCAAAGGCTCTCGCATTATTTGTGTACGAGAAGATCATCGAGAAAAGGGCATGCCCAAGGCTAGTTTGGTGAAGATAAATCTTAATTTTGCTGGAGAAGGAGAGCCTTTCTTTTCGGGCCATGATTTTATTACGTCGCCAGTGATCTCCGATGATAATACTCAGCTTGCTTGGATCACTTGGGATTACCCCAATATGCCGTGGGACAACACCCAGCTATGGCTAGCAGATTTAGATCGGCGTGGCCAAATGCAAAATCCACGTCAAATCAAAATGCCGAAGCAAGGTGCGATCAATCAGCCGCAGTTTAGTCCTGATGGGCAATTATTTTTTGTCGCTGACTTCGACAATTGGTGGAATATTTACCGAGTTAATGAGGATGAAAGTGTTGAAAACGTCTATCCAATACAAGCGGAATTTGCCAGTGCGCAATGGAAGTTAGGCAATAGCCACTACGCATTTGAAGATGCAAACACGATTGTTGCCCACATGGTTCAAGATGGTTTTTCGCAGCTGATTCGAGTCCATGTTGCAGAGCATATCGTTGAACCTATCGCCACGGATTTTGGCGACATCTCCCATATTATTAGTGGTGACGGCTCCATTTATTTTATTGGCGCAAAAATTACGCCGGAGAAGGGGATTTATAAAGTCAGTGGCCGCGGTACCGAGTTAATCTATGCGCCAGACCTTGCTAAGCTTGATCCTGAATATGTAACACGCCCTGAAACGGTTCGCTTTAAAACGGGTGAAAATGAATTCGCTTATGGTTACTTCTACGCGCCGAGAAACCCGCTTTACACTTCTCCCAATGATGCCCGTCCTCCCTTGATTGTGATGTTGCATGGAGGACCGACGTCAAAGTCTAGCTTGTCGTATCGCAGTGATATTCAATTTTGGACCAGCCGTGGCTATGCCATATTTGATTTGAACTATCGTGGTAGTACTGGCTTTGGCCGCGACTATCGTCATAGCTTGTATGGTCGTTGGGGCGTAGCCGATGTAGAAGATGCGACGAATGCAGTAAAGTATTTAGCGAACAAAGGCTGGATTGATCCAACTAAAGCTGCAATTCGCGGAGCCAGTGCCGCAGGGTTAACCGTGCTGTCTACATTAGCTCATTCACACGTATTTAAAGCGGGGGTGAGCTATTCGGGGGTGAGCGATATGCAGCAGCTAGATAACGATACCCATAAATTTGAAACCAGTTACCTCGAGCGTTTAGTCGGGCCATTGCCTCAGGCAGAACAAGCATATTTCGACCGTTCACCGATCCACCATTTAGACCAGTTTGAAGAGCCTATATTGCTGCTGCAAGGTTTAAAAGACCCTGTGGTACCTGCGATTCAGTCTGAGCAGATCTATCAAGCGCTGAAACAACGTGGTGTACCAACTGCATATCTAACATTTGCCGATGAAGGCCATGGTTATTGGGGGATTCAAAACCGCATTAAGAGCTTATATGCGGAATTGTCTTTCTTCAGTCAGGTCTTTGGGATCCAACCGGCTGATGATATCGAGCCATTGATCCTCGACAATGTTGAGCAGTTGGGTCAGCGTCAATAACTTCCTTTCAGGCTGGTGCTCGCTGTACCAGCTAAATGTGCTTCATGTCATTTCTTGTTACTGCATCTTCATGATATAAATACGTTTTAGGGAAGTCTGTCCGGCCTTTTATGGTATTGGGTTCGGTCAGATTGCTGATTTGCAAGCATTAGGGAGAGTCTCTGTGATTATCACAAACACTGAAGAAGTCACCGGTAAGAAGATTGTAAAATGCCTCGGAGTGGTCTCTGGCAGCACTGTGCGTGCAAAGCATGTAGGCCGAGATATTATGGCAGGTTTAAAGAATATTGTAGGTGGCGAGCTCAGAGGATACACAGAGCTACTCACCGAGGCGCGGGATGAAGCGATGGAGCGGATGCAGTCGCAGGCAACTCAACTTGGTGCCAATGCTGTGGTCAATGTTCGCTTTTCTACCTCATCTGTTGCAGCTGGTGCATCAGAAATCTATATCTATGGCACAGCAGTCGTGATTGAGTGAGGCTAGATTATGATTGAGTTAGGTATTTTTCTGACTTTGTTCTGCCTTGGTTTTTTTGTTGGATCTTATGCCGAGAAGCAGCATTACAAATCAATTGTCGAGCGTGAACAGAAATTCATGCATTTAGTCACTACCAGCAGTAAACGCCCTGTGGGTGATATAGGGGCGGTGCGTAAAACCCATCTGGTACGCGGCAATGCGGTGATTTCAGTGGACTACTTTAAGCGTATTATCGCGGGGCTTAGAGCCATTGTTGGCGGCAATGTCAGCTCCTATGAAACCCTGTTAGACAGGTCGCGCCGTGAGGCTATTTTGCGTTTAAAAGAAAGCTGCCCCAGCGCCTCGCAAATTATCAATCTACGCATTGAAACCTCATCTGTATTTAAAGGCGCCAAAGATCAAACCGGATCGGTTGAAATACTTGCCTACGGCACAGCCATTTACGCTGAAAAATAACCATGGAGTATCAGCCAGGGTTACCCGAGCACAATGACAATATTAGCCATAAGCACCCACTCATGGAGTTTGCACTGCTTCTTGGTGGTCTCAGTGTTGTGGCTTTTGTTGTTTATTTGCTACTGGGTTTGGCAGTGGATCTGGTGGCCGAGCATATTTCACCTGAGCAAGAGCTGCAATGGTTTAAGCGCAATTCGGTTGATGTGATAGCCAGCTCTATGTTGGATCATGGCGGTGAAGCCAAGCGAATTGATTCAGCCCTGTTTCAAGGCTTAAAACAGTGCTTAGACGTCGATTACCCGCTGCAGTTGTGGCTGGTGAAAAGTGAGAAGGTCAATGCCCTAGCCGTGCCCGGCGATGATGTGTTTGTGTATCAAGGTCTAGTGGATGCCGTGCAATCTGAAAATGGCCTTGCTTTTGTACTAGCCCATGAAATTGCCCATTTTCAGCAACGGGATCATCTCAAAGGCATTGGCCGCGGTTTAATACTTGCCTCACTGATGGCGGTCGTTGGTATGGGCGATGCGGCTGCTTTGGCCAACCCTGCTGCCGCATTAAGTCAGGCGCAATACTCCCAATCGCGGGAATCCTCTGCGGATGCCAAAGCGCTGCAAGCTTTGGCCTGCCACTACGGTCATGTTGGCGGCGCAACCGAGCTGTTTGATGCCTTACTCAAGCAGGAGGGCAAGTTCGCAGAATTTGGCCATTACTTTGCTACCCACCCCAAAACCCAAGCGAGAATTGAGCAGATTCATACATGGGCGCAAAGTCGAGGCTATGGGTTTAAAGAGACAAATCCATTAAGCACGTTTGATGGAATTTAAACGACTTGTTGCTTTACTAATATAGAAGCTTATGAGGGAGGTTATCGGTGGTCATTCACAGTGACAGGATTTAAGTAATGAAGAATACTTTTCTTTTGGTGTTAGTCATAACTTTGTTTGGCTGGAAGAGTTGCTTGGCATGAATCGCCACTGTGCTCAAAGGTGCGAAAGCTACGATTACAGAGGCGGTAAGGAGGTAAATTTTGATTAGAATTTACAGTGCGTCTCATAGCTATTTCTTCTATAGAGTAGATATTTTTAAACGATATAGAATCGCGGTGGGTGACACTATTAATAATGAATTGCAAGGATGGATTTGTGTTATCTAGAATCATTGTATTGATAATCACTGCGCTATGCTTAAGTTGTCCAGCCATGGCTAGCGATGAGAATAGCCTTGATGAAATCTAAAGGGAGTATGCAAAGCTAAACAATTTAGCTCAAAAGGGTAATGTACGAAGTCAATACGACTCCTTTATATTCGTAATTAGAAATCAGCCTCATTTAAATGAGCATTTTAATGAGGCATTCGCTTATATTATTAGTGCTGGAAACTCAGGTTATGTAGAGGCTCAGTTCCAAATAGGGGCGTTATACCAAACTGGTCATATCTTAGATAAAAATTTAGATGTTGCGCTTACCTGGCTTTTGGAATCTGCAAAAAATGGTCATGTTAACGCTCAAGTGATGGTCGCTAATAATTACACTTATCGCTACATGTCATCGACATTAGATGCAGATAAGATGGAGCATTTAGAGTTAGCAAAGTTTTGGTATGAAAAGTCCATTAGCAGCTCATCTGTAAAAGCGAAAAGGCAATATGGTAACTTTCTGATGTATGTGGATATCTTTTCAGTTAAGGCTGAAAAGCTACTCAAAGAAGCATCTTCTGAGGGAGATTTACCTGCTATGAACTCCCTTGGATTAATGTATGCTTACAGGTGGGATAAGACAAATGATGAAAATTTATACCGCTTAGCTAAGTCGATATTTGAAGAGTCTATTCGCTTGGGGTACGAAAAATCTGAGAGCGATCTTGCAGAGCTTATAAATCATTTCCACAACAGAAAATTTAATCAATGAGTTATTAGGGCACGGAATCGATTTTAGTGTCAAAAAGCAATATCTAAGTAAACCATAAACACTAGTTTACTTTAGCTGATGCGAACATATCTTGCTGCCTGATAAAATAACGAAGACAGCAACAGTTACCATTTGCTTTCAGCGAGGAATTTCTGTGACTTACCTTCCTCGACCAGCTTTCATCCAGTCCATATAGCGACTCTAGCTTTTACCTAACTTCGGCCAAATCCCTCAAGACGCCTTCAGCCACCAGTTGCGAATTTGGGCGAGAATGGTATAGTGTCGCGCTTAATTTTTCCCCTATATTTACTTTCGATGGCGTGTGCAGCACTGGGCGCTAGGCCTGTGGCTATCGATAAAAACCTAAAGTTGGATAAGTACCTTGATCACAACAGCAAATATCACCATGCAATTTGGCGCTAAGCCATTGTTTGAGAACATTTCAGTTAAATTTGGCGGCGGCAATCGCTATGGTTTGATTGGCGCCAATGGCTGCGGCAAATCAACCTTTATGAAGATTTTAAGCGGCGAGCTTGAGCCAACTGCTGGCAATGTTTCTTTAGATGTAAATGAGCGCCTTGGTAAGTTGAATCAGGATCAGTTTGCTTATGAGCAATACTCAGTGATTGATACGGTGATCATGGGTCACAAAGAGCTTTGGGAAGTCAAGCAAGAACGTGATCGCATTTATGCTTTGCCAGAAATGAGCGAAGAAGACGGCATCAAAGTATCTGAGCTTGAAATGGAATTTGCTGAGATGGACGGATATACCGCAGAGTCTCGCGCCGGTGAATTGTTACTCGGTGTCGGGATCCCGGTAGAACAGCATTTTGGCCCGATGAGTGAGATTGCACCCGGTTGGAAGCTGCGTGTACTGCTATCTCAAGCACTGTTTTCCGATCCTGATTTATTGCTTCTTGATGAACCGACCAACAACTTGGACATTGATACAATTCGTTGGCTACAAGACACGCTAAATCAGCGTAATAGCACCATGATCATCATTTCGCATGACCGATACTTTTTAAACTCGGTTTGCACCCATATGGCTGATTTGGATTACGGTGAGCTTCGAGTTTATCCGGGTAACTACGATGAGTACATGATGGCTGCTTCTCAAGCTCGTGAGAAGTTAATGTCTGAAAATGCGAAGAAGAAAGCTCAGATTGCTGAGCTACAAGGCTTCGTGGCTCGTTTCTCTGCCAACGCTTCAAAAGCGAAACAGGCAACGTCTCGTGCCCGTCAAATTGACAAAATTAAACTTGATGAAGTCAAAGCCTCGAGCCGCGTCAATCCATTTATTCGCTTTGAGCAGGAAAAGAAGCTCTTCCGCAACGCTTTGGTAATTGAAAACCTAAGCAAAGGGTTCGATGAAGGTCCATTGTTTAAAGACTTTAATTTAATTGCTGAAGTGGGTGAACGCATTGCGATATTGGGTGAGAACGGCGTGGGTAAAACAACCATGCTGCGTACTCTTATTCATGATTTGCCACAGGATGAAGGGACGATTCAATGGTCAGAGAACCATGCGATTGGTTATTATGCCCAAGATCATGCTTCTGACTTTGAGAACGATATGACCCTGTTTGACTGGATGAGCCAGTGGCGCAAACCCGAAGATGATGACCAATCTGTTCGCGGATATTTAGGTCGTATGCTATTTAGCTCGGACGATATTAAGAAGTCAGTTAAAGTCTTATCTGGTGGTGAGCAAGGTCGTATGCTGTTTGGTAAGATGATCATGCAAAAGCCAAATATTTTAGTGATGGATGAACCGACCAACCACTTAGATATGGAATCGATTGAGTCGCTCAATAACGCGCTTGAAATGTACGAAGGTACACTATTATTTGTCAGCCATGACCGTGCATTTGTATCCTCTCTTGCCAACCGGATTATCGAAATTACCTCTGAAGGTGTTACCGACTTTAAAGGAACCTATGATGAGTTCCTGAAAAGCAAAGGTGTTGATGAGTAGAGAAGCTTGGCTGAAATAAACGACTAATTAAAAGCGAGCACAATTGTGCTCGCTTTTAAATGGCGTAATTTAATTTGCGCACCGCCATTGAACAGTGCTCGCGATCATTTTACCTAGTGCATCAGAGCCTGCATTGTTTTGTGCCCAGGATCGACCATGGGCCTCAGGAGGTGTACCGGGTGACTCGCAAGATGTTGGGCCTTGGCAGTAACCACAAACGTTGCCACAGGTTCCGCTCCATGATGATACCGTGGTGTAGCCGAGTTCTTGGCAAATTAGCTCTGCATGGTAACGACCTGCGTTATCTGCGGACACCCATGCTTGGTTGCTATCTGCTTCGCAAACTACATAACGTGAACCAGTTCCGATGTCGTTACCACGATCACATTGCTGAGCGCCATGGTAACTCTCAAGAGTTGATACTCTGCCTTCCAAGGCATCTTGCCTTAGACCCATACCAGCGATTTCAGCGTCAAGTGTGTTAAACCCCGTTTGCAACGCCACGATAGAGGACTCTGCAGTTTCTAAAGCGGCATTGAGGTCATCTAAGCTTGAAGCCAAACTGGCAATTCTTGCTGAAGTTGAAGCATCTAAAGCCGACAAATCACCAGCTAGCGCATCCAGTTCGGCTTGTAAGTTTGCCTGAGTTTCGGCAATTGCTATTTCGATACTGGCAATTTGATTTTGGATTTGCGTGAACCTATCTAGTAGATTGTTATAGTCAGTTTCGTGGCGAATAATCAGCGTGGCTAAATCATCTGATAACTCTTCAGTTGTGTTTAGAATTGATTGGATTTGTAACACTTGAGCAGCTAAGTCCATGCGGGTAGTTGCCATATCAGACTTTAAAGTTGCGACTTCGCTTTCAAGTGTTTCTACACGCCCTTCAATTGTATCAACACGTCCATCAAGTTCAGAAATTGCTGCACTATTATTCTGAATTTCTTCATTCAGTTGTTGAAACGGTTTGCCATTAACTTGAATTACCTTATCTTTTCCAGCATATGCGGTTAGTGAGAGGGTTGATGCAATAACCACTAACAAAAGTTTCCGTACTAACATGTTCTTGCCCTTCATTTATTGAATTTGGGAATGACTCAACATCTCGATTAATACATTGATTTGTTGATGCTCATGCTCTGTTCTGTCCAAGTGCCAATTAATTGGCGCAAAATAAATATAGGAGTTGATGGCAATTGTTACAAGAATGTGAGGGCGATGCGTTGTATTTGGCTTTAGTTTATTTTCAGGAATTTAATTGCCTGCATAAGCTGCTGATATTAAGTGGTTTATGTTTTTTGCAAGTCGCTAAATAAGATTGAGTACATTTGCTCGAGAAGGTTTAAATATTATGGAGAAAATGCAGGGGATATATATTTACTTATGCTTTACATAAGCTTAGTTGATTTTCGTATAGTTCAAAATGTTATGTTGCTTTTTGTGCTTATGCTAAATAAGTCTTTAGCATTATCCTTGTAATACTAAGTAGAACTAAGCAGCATAAAAACGTTAAGGAGTTGTATCTGTTTGCAAAAAGGGCGAGATGTGTTTCCTTAAGAGATTTTACTGATAATTAATGGTTTGAATATTTATTATTTGCCAATTGAACTTTTCATCTTAATTGTCTTTTCTTAAAGTGTGTTCACTTCTTTTTTTCGAATAAAAAAGCCCTCAAACTTAATTTTAAGGGCTTTGACTAATCTGAACTTTAAATTCTCTATTAATAAAATTAAGGTACTAGTTCTAGCGTATTCATCGTTTTATTATGAATGCGCCAATTGGAAAACTACAATTTATCAATTTCATACCGATTCGCTAGATAATCAAATACGGCGCGGATACCAAAGGCCTCTCCCCCCACTGGGCGACCGGGCAGTTTGCGATTGTTCCATGCCATCACGTCAAAATGCGTCCAGCTAATGTTTTCATCGACAAATGCCTGAAGATAAAGTGCTGCGGTGATGGCGCCACCAAATGGCCCTTGACCACAATTTGATAAATCGGCCACATTGGATTTAATCAGGTCGAAATAAGGGGCATGTAGTGGCATCTGCCACACCGGATCTTGAACTGCGAGTCCCGATTCCGTTAGTTGCTGCGCAAGCTTATTGTCAGTGCTGAAAAAACCGGGGAGTTCGGTCCCTAAAGCTACGCGCATTGCACCGGTAAGGGTCGCAAAGTCAATAATGACTTCTGGCTGCTCGTCACTGGCTTCACTTAAAGCATCACATAAAACTAAGCGACCTTCAGCGTCAGTATTGTCGATTTCAACGGTGAGTCCTTTACGGGTTTTAATCACATCCCCTGGTCTAAATGCATTCGCAGAAACTGCATTCTCTACTGCTGGGACAAGGACGCGTAAACGAACAGGTAAATTGTTGGCCATAATGATGCTTGCTAGGCCAATAACATGGGCAGCGCCGCCCATGTCTTTTTTCATCAGACGCATGCCAGCGGCTGGTTTTAAATCTAAGCCACCGGAGTCAAAACAAACTCCCTTACCAACGAGGGTGACTTTCGGTGCATCCTCATCTCCCCACGTGAGATCGAGTAAGCGTGGTTTGTTGTCGCTCGCTCGGCCAACCATATGAATTGTGGGGTAATTTGCATCGAGTAACTCATCTCCCACAATTTCGTTAAACTCTGCGTCAAATTCTTGCGCGAGGTTAGACAACACTTCGGAGAGGTGCTGTGGCATCATATCTGCAGCAGGTGTATTGACTAGGTCACGTACAATTGAAACGCCTCGAACGAGCTTATTCGTTGCGTCGACTAGCGCTTGGTCCGGCAAGATGAGTTGTGGAAACTCTTTGTTAGACTGCTTGTAACGATCAAACTGATAAGCACCCAGTCCCCAGCTAAATGCTGCCACTTTGATTTGTTCATCAGAGCCTTGAATTTGATATTGACCGGCGGGTAACTCATTCACGACATCGCCACATAACCAATAGGAATGACAGTCGTCACTGACTAGAATTGCTTGGAATAGACTGCCATCTGTGCCAGGTATTAGGCTGAGGCCTTTGCCTTCAAAGCCGGTACTGCTTAACCAAGTTTGTACATGAGTCGGCTGCTGTGCAAGCCAGTCAGAATATTCTTCACTTGTGAGAATTGCGAACGGGGTGCCACTGGCACCACTTATCAATAAGTCAGTCATAGAAGGCTCATTTGTTTACAGAAAAAATGATTGTGGCTGCTAGGTTAACGGCTTCAAATATTATGACAAGCGCCTTTTAGCTAAAAGGATGTAAAAGCTTATTTCTTGGTTGGCTTGTCGACTAAATAATCAAAAGAGCTGGGGAGAACGTCAACGCCGGCATATTTGGCAACTTTGACCACGATGGGGATGGTGATTGGGGCGAACGGCATCATTGCGACAACGCCAAGCCCAAGGCCTTTGAGGAGATCCGCAAATTGGCGATTCGCTTCTGTGAGTTCTTTTTTGCTGGCCTGACTTTTGGTGAAGCGCTTGTAGATTTCAAGCATTTCAATGGTTTCTTGCTTTTCTTGAGCGAGTGCAGCTTTCAAAAGCAGCATGTCCCGTCGTAGTCGCAGACGGAAACGACGCTTGCTAATGCGGCTAACGCGAATGGGCGCTTTATGAAAGTGCTTATATATCTTCATTGATCGGATTGTCGCACAAGCAGCCAAGCTGGGCTAGGGTTTATCGCAATTTTACCTGCGTGACTTCACAGAGCGTTATTTGGGCTTGTGTGTTGATGTCATACATTGAAGCAAAAGCTTTTCAAAAAAGTCTTTGCCTTTACGTTGTGCAAACTCAATATTGCGCTCTGGAATAGACTCTGGGTCATCATATGTTGCCAACGCTTGTTCCATACTGGCTTCTCGAATAATGTGGATTGTAGGGTAAGGCGAGCGGTTGGTGTAGTTCGCGGCGCTATCTTGTGGCTCCTCATCAAAGCAATAGTCTGGATGGAAACTCGCCAATTGATAGACGCCTTCATAGCCTTGCTCAGTGAGAAGCTCGGTGGCTAAGTCAACCAGATCTAAATAGGGATAAAACCCTTCAAAGCCATGGGGATAAATGACGAGCGTGGTTTCTGTTTCTGGGTGTTTGTCTAAGTATTGGCATTCTTCAATGAGGCTAAGTAGTGCTTCGGTGATTTGACGGGCTTCAACAACTGCATATCGAATGCTTGCACGTTCGATTTCACGGCGTGCAAAGGGGCAGATGTTATATTTCATGATCACTTGTTTGACCCAGTTCTCAGTGTGAAGCATGACATCTTGCTGCTCTGGTGACGGTGTTTTGTCTCGTTGTGGCATCGCAAAATCCTATATAAACCAGAGTTATGGTGAGATAAGAACTTAGCGCTAGTCTACCATGGTCAGAATTGATGCAACTAATAAAAGTGCCATAGTGATATTGAAAAAACGTTGTTGTTTTTCATTTTTAAGTAAACGTTTAAGTGCCACGCCAAACCCGAGCCATACCATGGCACATGGAAAAGCCACACTTAGAAAGACGAGCGCGATCGTGATGACTTGAGGCGTAAGTGGGGAATCTAAATTTGTAAAGGTTGCAACGGCGCCGACCGCCATAATCCACCCTTTTGGATTAACCCATTGAAATGCCGCAGCCTGGATAAAGCTTAGAGGGGAGGCTTTAGACTTACCTTCCATCTTACTGCTGCTATTCGCAATGAGCCAAGCTAAATAGAGTAGATAGGCAATGCCTATATATTTGATGATCACGTGCAGTATTGGGTAGAGCTGGAAAATTCCGCTTAAACCGAGGCCGATGGCGAGAACCATACAGGGAAAACCGAGCGTAATGCCAAGTAAATGGGGGATGCTGCGCTGAATACCAAAATTCACACCTGAAGTCATCAACATAATGTTGTTTGGCCCTGGCGTGATCCCTGATGAAAATGCAAACAGGGCAATGGCGAAAATCAGCTCCATAACTATCTCTACGGTTTAATTTAAATAACACACCCAAGTATCTTGTTATCTTAGGTCTCGGGCGGTAATGGGCAGCTATTGTAACGACAATATTTGCCTCAGCAAGCTTTGCATAATGAATATGCGTCAACCAGAAACATCTGGCTTAGAAGAAACTGGGTGGATGAGTCAGCTGTGGTTAAAGAATGGTCAGCTATGCTACTGTTTAATCGAGTCAAAATTTTTGCTGGCTCAACAGACTTCCCCCTGACATGCATGTTGTTTAGCGAGTCGTTTATGACACGACTCAAAAACACCGGAGTTCATATGGACCATCAATTAAAGCAGTTGCGTATTTTCCACCGAGCTCAAACTGTGCGCCCACGGCTTGAAGGTCAGATGCTGTCGTTATTGAAATTGCTCCTAATGCCGATAGTTGCGATAGTCATGACCGCATGTGTCAGTGCTAATCATCCAAGTATGCAAGACCCCGTTGCCAGAACCACGATGGTGATGAGCGGTGATATTGAACAAGTGAAGCAACTGGGTAAACGTTTTGCTTGGCATCCTGCCGTTGCCAAAGTCATTGCTGATAACAAGCTAGATTCACAGCAAGTGATTATTCGAACGCAGCAATATATTACTGAAATCATGCAACAAAAAGGCTATCAACTGGCGGAAAATAGCCGGCAGGCTGATGTTCTGATAGGTTTTGGTATCGCGTTAGAGTCTAGCATTTCAGATGACGAAATTTTGTCGAAAGCAGGGCTTGTTGCCGGCTTGTCCTCCAATGCTGGTACGCCAAGCCATTTCGAGAAAGGTTCAGTATTTATCGGTTTTTCCAAACCGAAGCAAACCCAGATGATCTGGCGTGTACTTGCACAAGGGTATACGGATTTATCAGAACAACCACAGAAGACATCAGCACAATATCAGCGTTTACTTTCAAGAATGCTCAACGTGATTTAATTGTATTCCTTGTGATTTATCCGGTGATTGTGATTTAAGCCGGCAACACATAAGCATTGAACGCCTCCGACTTGGTATTCATTTGCAACGTGATCGATGAATCCACGGGCTGCTTCCTACTGACTTACCAAATTACGAAGGTTAAAGTAACTTTGTCGTCAGTAAGAGGAGAAGCTCCCTATGCTTCATTTTGCGTATCCCAATAGGGCGGTGTGCCATAGTATTGGGAAAAGTAGTCGATAAATGCTCTAACTTTGGGGGCTAAAAGACGCGAGCTTGGATATACCGCCCAAATTGAAGTGTCTGCAATTAAAGGGAAGTCTTCCAAAACCTCCACGAGCTCACCACGCAATAGGTGTTTGTATACGATCCAGGTGGCACACATAGCGACGCCCATACCGTTTACGCACGCATCTCGAACTGCTTCACCATGGTCGACTCGAATATGACCCTTTTCTTTAATATTCAGTGGACCATTTGGCGTTTGAAAAGCCCAGCTTTCTAGTCCTGTATGGTTAATGCAGCGATGGCTTTTAAGATCTTCAGGTTTTGTGGGGCGACCAAACTCTGCAATATACTCAGGTGAGGCGCACATGATGCGTTTGTCCACTGCCAGTTTTCGCGCGATCAAACTTGAGTCTTTGAGCTCTGCATTTCGAATCGCAATATCAAAGCCACCTTCAACCAAATCAACAATCGAGTCTGTTAGGCGTATATCTAAATACAACTCTGGGTATTGAGCTAAAAACCCCTTTAGTGCCGGCATCAGATGCATACGACCAAAAGAAGCGGGTGCGGTAATTCGTAAAGTTCCTTTAGGCTGTGCATTGCCCGTACCCACAGATGCTCGCCCAGCATCAATACTCAGCAAAATTTCCTCGGCATGGGGTAAAAAAGCCATTCCTTCTTCCGTAAGGGATACTTTGCGCGTGGTACGGTGAACTAATCGAG
This sequence comes from Shewanella gelidii, assembly GCF_014647855.1. Classification (GTDB taxonomy): domain Bacteria; phylum Pseudomonadota; class Gammaproteobacteria; order Enterobacterales; family Shewanellaceae; genus Shewanella; species Shewanella gelidii. Next base: position 403,446 of record NZ_BMPZ01000002.1, read on the forward strand.
CCCCCAGACTTTCTTCGAGCTTACTAATGTGGATACTGGCGACCGGGGGAGAGATCCCGAGCTCTTGCCCTGCTTGACTGATATTGTTTGTTGATGCGAGTCGAACAAACAGTTTGAGGTGTTCAATATTCATGATTCGCTGCCAGTTAGCTATAGGATTTTATGATTGTGCTGTGCACACGAGAATGAAGCTGCCGTGGCGCATTCAAGTGAGCTTTGAGTCTGTACCACGCAAAAATACCTGCCAATATATTGGCCGCCATCGCAGCTACAAGTGTATAGGCGACACTGCCAGTGGATGAGCCAAGCCAGATTGCAGGAATATACAATACCAACAAACGCAAAAATACCAACTTGAGTGCACTTCTGGGCTCAAGGAGTGCATTGAGAGCCGAAACCGTGAGAATGCATAAGCCAAGCGGCCCATAACTCAAGGGCATGATCCACAAAGCGATTTCAAGCCATGCCTTCATTTGCGTTTCATTATTAACCATCGGGATTAAAATATCTGCTGTTGCAGCCAGCAGAATTGCAATACCGAGGTGTAAAATCAGTAAAAGCTTGGCGGTGGCCTTCAGTAAATGTGAGATATCATCAAGTTTGTTGGCGCCTAAAAAGCGACTAATCATGGGGGGAATTGACATCGTTAAAGCCAATGTAAAAACCAAGATAAAGCTTTCAATACGACTGAATATACTCCAGAAGGCTAGGACATCGGTTCCCATTTGAGCAATCAATAAAGTTGCAATAAGCGCACTGAATGACGGTAGCATTTGATTCAAAGTTGTGGGGACAATCATGGTGAGCAGCGCAGTTAAATGCTTTGCAGCATTTTTTATTTGCTTAATGGGGAACAGCCAGTGCTGACGAATAGCTTTGATAAGCATATATATAAAGCCACATGAAAAGCCAATACTGGAGGCCATCGCTGCGCCTGTGATCCCTAACTCAAATGTGAACATCAGTACAGGGTCAAGCATCAAGTTTAAAATACTAGCAATCACAAACGTCATGCCGGTGGTTTGAGTGTCGCCATTGGCTCGAAAAATACAACTGACAAGATAAAGCCCAGCAATAGAGATGGCGCTAAACAGCCAAATTGGCCAATAGCAATGAAACAGGTTAAGAAGTATTTGATATTGGTACGGGCTTGTTTCTGAGGGAATAAATGCTCGGAATATTGAGTCTTTGAGAGCCCACAAAATTACGCAGACAACGCTAATGAATAAAGCGCCAAAAACCAACGAAATCGTTGCCGTTGCTCTCGCACTATTGCGCCTGTTTGCTCCAATTGCCTGAGACATGATTGCGGTTGCGCCGACACCAATCCCAACTTGTATGCCGACAAGCGCCACTTGAAACGGTAAGGTTACCCCATGAGCCGTCAGGGCGTCGATGCCCAGTATACCAATGAATATTGAATCAATTAACTGAGTCAACATAATAGCAAAGAGCCCTATTGTTAAAGGCGTTGTTTTGCTAATTACCATTTTTATGGTCGGAGAAATGCTTGGCATAAAACAGTTAGTTTTTATGAATTCGGGTGCTAAGTATATTGAGCAATGGCCTATTGATCATTCGAGCTCCGGGCGAATGAGTTTTCACTTTTTATTAATAATCCGTTTTTTCTTTGCGATATAGCCTGAAATCAACCCTTCAATTACGAAGATATATGTTTTTATCTTGAGCTTTCTACCTGCCAATTCATCAAAATATTTGTTTTATGCTGGCTTTGCTCAAAATGTAACCTTTTGACGCAATAGTCGGTTTTGCACATAAAAGGGGGGGGGGTGATTGTTTAGATAAATCTAATTATTGGCCTATTACAGTTCTTTTTATTAATAAATTTTAAAGACTGTTTTGGTTCGCGGCTCAATTATCATTCGATTGTTGTGTTGATAACCTTATTCCCAAGTTGAGGCGAGCGCCTCGATACAAGCAACCAAAAAAGAGGAATATCAACATGGCGTATGAAGGGTATACAACGTTTACTGCAGCACAAGCCAACGGGATTCTTACCGTGACTTTTGACTTTGGCAGTGTGAATGTACAAGGTCAGGAGATGCTAGCCGATCTCAATGGGCTTGCGATGCGATTAGAGCGCGACCGTGATGTAAAAGTTGTGGTCTTTCAGTCTGCTCACCCTGAAATTTGGGTTTGCCATTACGACACAAACTTGTTGAAAGATATGTCCACTGAGGCGGTATCTCGTCAAGATGTTCAATTATTGGATTTACAGGCTGTGCTTGAGCGCATTAGTAAATTGCCGCAAGCAACCATTGCTAAGCTTGAAGGGTTTGCCCGTGGTGGGGGGCATGAGTTTGCATTGGCCTGCGACATGCGTTTTGCTGCACGTGGTAAATATAAGCTGATGCAAATGGAAGTTGGCATGGGCATCCTCCCTTGTGGCGGTGGTGCATCGCGTATGGCTCGTCAGACTGGACTCGGCCGTGCATTAGAAATTATCTTAAGTGCCCGAGATTTTACCGCGGATGAAGCAGAAGCATACGGCACAATTAATAAGGCGCTAGAGCCTGATGAAATTGGTGAGTATGTCAGTAAGCTTGCGCAGCGAATTGCGCAGTTTCCTGCAGAATCTATTCATGCTTGTAAGCAAGCAGTTTATGAGTCGATTGATAAACCTATCGATGAAGCGCTCAAAGCAGAAGCCTATTGGCTCTATCAGGCGACCAGCAAAACACCAGCCATCAAGCGCTTTACTATAGCTGATGAAAAAGGCCTGCAGCATGACGTTGAAAATCAACGTCACTGGAACGATTTAGTGATGAGCGTACAAGAGATTAATTAAAGGGCTTTTGCGCTGTCTATTCCTGAGCGTCCAGTGATTTAATTGCTTATTGTTCTGCTTGTCATGACTATAAGCTTGAACTGTCACCTTTCAATGAGTCCTTTAACGTATTCTTTGATTAAGGGGCGCGACTGATAGACCGATGCACAGGGTTAAATTTTGTAAACAATTGCATATGGGTAATTCCCAGAATACTCAAGCTGAGATTAGTGATACGGCTTGAGTGTTCATTGACAAAAGAGAGCGACATCATGCAAAAAGTAATTCTAATCACGGGGTCCACCGACGGTATTGGCCTCGAAACTGCAAAAAATCTGGTTTCTCAAGGTCACCATGTTCTGATCCATGGTCGGAGTCAAACTAAGCTTGCTGATGTGGAAATGATGCTGAAGACATTGCCAGGCTCTGGAACCGTTGAAAGTTATATTGCAGATCTTTCACGGCTTGCAGATGTCATTTCTCTCGCAGAGGCGATAACGGCCAAACATAAGAAACTTGATGCATTGATTAATAATGCGGGCGTTTATAACGTGTCTCAGGTGGTTTCCACAGATAATTTAGATGTACGTTTTATGGTGAATACCATTGCTCCATATTTGTTGACGCAGCGGCTTTTGCCCTTGCTTGATGGGGAAAGCCGTATTGTGAACTTGTCATCGGCGGCGCAATCTCCCGTGAACCTGAAAAGTCTTGTCGGGCCGAATGTTGCTGCTGCAGATGGTGCTGTTTATGCGCAAAGTAAGTTGGCGTTGACCATGTGGTCGTTACATATGGCTCGTCAGCTCAATGAGCAGGGCCCCGCGGTTATTGCCGTGAACCCCGCTTCATTTCTTGGCAGTAAAATGGTGAAAGAAGCTTATGGTATGGCGGGTGGTGATTTGAGTATCGGTGCCGACATTCTATGTGCTGCAGCGCTTTCCCAAGAATTTGCGAATGCATCGGGCAAGTATTTCGATAATGATACCGGGCAATTTACCTCACCTCACCCTGATGCGTTACATGTTGTGAATTGCCAGCAGCTTGTCGCTGCGATTGAAACCATATTGGCTAAAAAGCTGAATTGAAATCGGTTGGATTTATGAAGAATTTATTGTTACTCACTCACGCAACATGGAGGCCCTTATGTTAGGAGAAAATCATTCTTTGACTAACGAGTTCCCAGCATTCAAAGCTGTTATTGAGCGGTTGATTGAAAATAATGCTGAGTTTTATCGAGATGCCAAAGTATACCATCAGCTGGACGCGGAAATACGCGAGCTTGAGTGTGACGGTGCCCCCATTGTGGATGGCGCAATGCATCAACTGAAGCATCAACGTTCAGTGCTAAAAGATTCGTTGTATCAACGATTACTACAGGCAAGTCGCTAGTTATCTCTCACTGAATGGTAGTGTGGCACTCCATTTTTAACCCATAGGCCTAAACGTTTTTAGTTGTGTTTCATCATCAGCACAATTCATTAGGTTTGGGCCTATTTTTCTTGTCTCTGCAGATTACGATACCTTGCTCATTCTTCTTAAACTGATCTGAATTTGATGTGTCCTTTAGAAGCTCTTTGGCTGCACCGACTTATCTGCGTTCACTGGTGCTGTGCGCTGTTGATGCAATTTTTTTTCTCCTGTTATTCTGCGCTCTATAGGCTTCTATCTTTACACTAATGGGGCAACTCAACCCTTAAACCTCAACATTATTAATGTTTTTTTAAAACTGATTCAGTCACGACCGCAATTATCAAACCCACCCCCCATGGTTACACTCTCTGCATAGTTTTTATCACCCATATAAAGTGATATCTGGAGCAAATGATGCACTACGTTGGAAAGATTTATCGGCCGTGGATGGAAGCGCAAAGCGTGTTAATCCAAACCACTTTAGGTTGCAGCAACAATCAATGTACTTTCTGTACCATGTTCGATGACAAGCGTTTTCAGGTTAGAGATATTGAAGATATTTTCCTGGACATTGAAGAAGCGAGACGAAGCTACTCACATGTTGAGTCAATTTTTTTAATTGATGGAAATGTCATGGCGATCAGAACAGAAATGCTGATCAAAATCTTGGATAAAATTAAACATACATTTCCAGAGATAAAAAATATTGCGCTGTATGCCGGATTTAATGATTTTCGTCGTAAAAGCGTAGCAGAGCTTAAAGAGATCAAATCCGCGGGGCTCGATATTGCATATTCCGGTCTTGAGTCTGGCGATCCTATCGTGCTCGAGCGGATTCAAAAAAGAATGACGCGTGAGCATGCTATTGAGGGGATGGCGATGGCTAGAGAAGCAGGGATTCGCGTACTCGCTTCATTCATCTTTGGTCTTGGGGGCAAGGAGCGCTCTGAAGCGCATGCAATCCATACGACGAGTCTTTTAAATATCATGCAGCCCGATGCAATCGCGCCGATGGCTTTGGCAATTCAACCGGGGTCAATATTAGAGCAAGAGGTGCAACGGGGGGAGTTTATCTTACCGACACCTCTGCAAATTCTTGAAGAGGAAAAATACCTTTTAGAAAACCTACAAGACTTTGATTGCTATTACTGGGGTGATCACGGCAATAACATTTCTCCAATGCGGGGTGTTTTTCCCCAGCAGCGTGCATCGTTTCTCGATGAAATTAATTCTCAAATTGCGCATAACCCAATTACCAAGCAAAACGTCATTCAGACGTTCGCTTGGTAATTATGCTGGTTTTCAACCGTTATCGATTGTGATTTCAGGAGCCTGAGATGAAAAAAATATTGATTAACTTTGCCCACCCTGCGAAACGACGTTCAAAGATTAATGCTGCACTGCGAGATGCGATTGCAGATTTAGATGGGGTGACTGTGAACGATCTCTATAGCCAATATCCTGATTTTCATATCGATGTTCAGCGTGAACAATGCCTCTGTGAAAACCATGATGTCATTGTCTTTCAGCACCCATTTTATTGGTACTCAACTCCCGCCATTTTGAAAGAGTGGCAAGATTTGGTGTTAGAGCATGGGTGGGCATACGGCTCAGCAGGCAAAGCCCTTGAGGGCAAGCTCGTATTTCAAGCCCTGACCGCAGGCGGAGATGCCAGCACATATCAACCCCAGGGTTTTAATGAATTTACGATTGCTGAACTGACTTCTCCTTATCGAGCAACAGCCAAGCTTTGTAATATGCACTGGTTACCCCCTTTTGCTGTCATGGGCGTTCACCGCGAATTAGCGGATGAGAAAGTTCAGGCAAATGCTGAGGACTATCGTCGTCTCATGATGGCGATTCGCGATGACCGATTCGACGTCAGCCAAGCCGCTCAATCCCCTTTGCTAAATCATCAGCTAGACAACTTGATCAGGAGACCTTAATGATGGAGAACTTTCTTCTTCAGTTGTTCATTTTTCTTGCAGCATCAGCGATTGCTGTGCCAATAGCAAAACGTTTTGGCTTGGGGTCGGTATTAGGTTATCTCATCGCGGGCATTGTGATTGGCCCATTTGGTATCTCGTTAATCCATGATGTAGAAGAAGTCATGCACCTTACGGAGTTTGGTGTTGTGATGATGTTATTTTTAGTTGGATTAGAGCTAAAGCCGTCAATGCTATGGCAAATGCGTGTGCCAATTCTTGGTATGGGTGGCATGCAGGTGTTTGTTTCGAGCCTGATCATTTGTGGTGTGACACTATGTTTTCTTCCTTGGCAGCAGGCTGTGGCGATAGGTCTTATCCTCTCCCTTTCCTCTACGGCAATTGTACTGCAAACCTTGAAAGAAAAGGGATTGATGAATACTGCGCCGGGTCGTTCAGTGTTTTCTGTTTTGTTATTTCAAGATTTAGCGGTTATTCCGATGCTGGCATTGTTGCCTTTGCTTGCAACGGTTGCTCTTCCAAATGATGGCCATCACGATTCAGCTTTAATTGATATTAGCCTGTTGCCCGGTTATCAGCAGTTTATTGCCACTATTTTAGCGGTGGGCTCTATTTTTCTATTGGGGAAGTTCGCGAGCCGTCCTATTTTTCGGGCGATCGCTGCGACTCAGGTGCGTGAAATATTTGTCGCTGCGGCTCTGGCACTGGTGGTTGGGATTTCCTTGTTGATGACGGTCGTGGGACTTTCTCCTGCGCTAGGAACCTTTCTTGCGGGTGTCGTGCTTGCTGATAGTGAATATCGTCACGAGCTAGAAAGTGATATTGAACCGTTTAAAGGATTGCTGTTGGGGGTATTTTTTATCTCTATCGGTGCGAGCTTGAATTTTGCCTTGATTGGTGAGAGCGCGTTGCTCATTGCCGGGATGACGGCAGGGCTAATCATCATCAAATGGTTGGTACTGGTTGTGACTGGTTTTAGCTTCAAAATGGCAAACAGTGAACGGACACTATTTGCCATTGCTTTAGCCCAAGGGGGGGAGTTCGCATTTGTGTTATTTCAATTTTCAAAAGTGAATGGCGTTCTACCTGCGGCAACGATTGAACCTTTTATTTCGTCAGTAGCGATCTCGATGTTCCTAACACCACTGATGTTTATGGCTTATGAAAAATTTGCCAAGCGCAGTAACAATGAATCAGCGCAAACACGTGAAAGCGATGCGATCGACCCCAGCAAACATAAAGTGATTCTGGCTGGCTTTGGTCGGTTAGGGACTGACTTAGGTCGCTTTTTGCTATCTGCCGGTGTGAAACCTGTGATTGTGGATCATGATGCGGCCAACGTTGATGTCCTGAGAAAGCTTGGTTTTAAGGTTTATTACGGTGATATCACAAGGCTAGATTTGTTGGAGGCAGCGGGTGCTGCAGAAGCCGAAGTCTTGGTGATTACGATTGGCGAAATTGCGAAGTCGAGAGATTTGATTGAACTTGCTCAAAAGCACTTCCCCCATTTGAAAGTCGTGGTCAATGCCCATGACAGACAAGCCGCGTTCCAGTTGATGGACTTCCCTGTGAGCACCATTCGCCGAGAAACCTTTGGCAGTGCGTTATCGCTAGGTCAGGATACATTGCAAGTACTCGGGGTTGACCCTTATGAGGCTCACCGTTTGGTGCGGATCTTTAAGAAAAATGATGAAGAAATGATGCCAGAACTCTATCAATTGCAGAATGAAGAAGATCGTTATATTGCGCGATATCAAGAAAAGCACGCGGACTTGGAAACATTGATGAAGCGGGATCTTGAATCGGGAACCTCGGCACTAGATCTCGCCTGGACGGCGAAAAATCCAGAATTGTAAATTTTATATTCATTGGGCCTCCACCTGAGGGGCTCCATTTTATTCATCAGACGGTAACGTTATGAACAATAGGGAAAACATTATGCAGCATCCGATTATTAAAGATTTAAACAAGCGCTATACCGCAAAAAAATATGATGAGACAAAGCGGATTTCGGCTGAAGAACTACGCGTGATATTAGAAGCGTTGCGTCTTTCTGCATCGTCTATTAACTCACAACCATGGAAGTTTATCGTGGTCGAAAGTACCGAAGCCAAACAGCGTTTGCATGATTCTTTTGCAAATAAGCATCAGTTTAATCAACCCCATGCTAAAGAAGCATCGCATACGATTTTACTCGCGTATGATCCGAATTTTACCAAACATAAGTTTAGCAAGCGGGTTGATGCTGAAGTGAGCTCCGGTCATCTTCCTGCTGAGATGTACGATACATTTATGGGGGCATATGCTTTTGCTGAAGCTAATACCGATGACAGCGGATTTAACGGGAATTGGACAAAAGCTCAAGTGTATTTAGCGCTAGGTAATATGTTGCATGTCCTTGCGCGGCTTGGCATTGCTTCAACACCGATGGAAGGCGTTGACGCAGAGCGTATTGGGGAGCTATTTAAAGAGGAGCTAGACGGCCATATATGTGAGGTCGCATTAGCGATGGGATACCACAAAGAGGGGGAAGACTATAACTATGGTCTTCCTAAAGCGCGTATGGCCATTGAGGAAGTGATTGCTATCGTGTAGCTCGGTCATTTTTAAAGTGCTAGCTTGAAAGCTCCCATTGCGACACGAGCCCTGCAAGTCAGGGGGAAGCCGGCAGATGCAAGCCAAGCTTCTTTCCAAATTTTTATATGAAAAAGCGAATCTAAGTTGATTCGCTTTTTATTTATAGATGGGATCACACGCTAGTATTAAGCCTCGACTCATGTGGTGAGGAGCGCGTGTTAAGCATTAAAGCTCACCTCATAGCTGGTGAACTTTCGAATGTTGATAACACCAGTATCAAAAATTAAATATTGACCTTTGATCCCTTGCAAAACTCCGGTTACCACTGGGTCTTTGTCAAAATTGTGAGACTTGATTTTTGTCGGGAATTCGTCAATTGGATATTGAATCGTAACGGTTTCCGGCGCAAGTCTTTCAATGCGATAGTCTCCTTTCGCCATTGACAGTTCTTGTAACTTTGCCTCAATTTGTGGCAGCAAATCTTCGGCTTTTTTGGCTAAGTCAATATCATCCGCATTCCCTTTTAACATTTTCTGCCAGTTGGTTTTATCTGCGATAAGTTTGGCTAATTCAACCTCAATTAATCCCGATAACTGGCGACTTGAAACTTTGAAAATGGGCAAACCTTGTGTTGCACCTTGATCGATCCATCGAGTAGGTAGCTGTGTATGTCGTGTAATGCCAACTTTTATCCCTGAGGTGTTCGACAGGTAAACGTAATGAGGCACGAAACAGTTGTCTAGGCCCCATTGTGGTTCGCGGCAAGTCCCTTGTTCATAATGACATGTTTCTGGTTTCATAATACACATGTCACATGAGGCGAGCTTTTTCATGCAAACAAAGCAATGCCCTTGAGAGTAACTTTTCTTCGTTTTTTTACCGCAACTACTACAAAAAATATTACCGCTGTGGGTTAATGTCACCGTTTGACCGATGAGTGCATTTAAATCAATAAGATCATCGCCGACTGGCAGCTGATATTGTACTTGTTGCCCATCCAAGTGGGCGCGCATTTTCCTGAGAGTGCCTTGCATATCAATCGCCATAGTTGTGTTAGTGACGAGGATTCTAACAGTTTGTAATTGTGCAGATGAAACGTTTTTATCGATTGCTGTTCAATTGGTGGTGCCGATGAATCGGTTTGATGGGTTTGGTGTGACTTGTTGGCACAAATGGCATTGGCTTTAGACAATTCATCGTGAATTCGTTTAGGATGCGCTGCACACTGTTTTGTCCCGGTGTCATTGCTAGAGGCAAACAGAAACCAACGAATTGATATAGGAATATCCATTGCACGCCAATTTATTACTTTTATTTGCATCAGCAATCTGGGGTTTTGGTTTCGTTGCCCAGCGGTTAGGCATGGAGCACCTAGAACCGTTTGCGTTTAATGGCATACGTTTTTTAATTGGTGCGCTGAGCCTGTTGCCATTGATTTGGTGGCAGCATCAACGAAAACTGTTGCGTTGGCAGCCTATGGCGACAGCAAAAGGTGGCTTGCTGGTCGGGAGTTTACTGTTTATAGCCGCTTCTTTTCAGCAAGTAGGTTTGCTATATACCACCGCAGCGAATGCTGGATTTATTACCGGCTTGTATATCGTGTTAGTACCAATCCTCGGGCTGGCTCTCAAGCACTCTACCGGCACCAACACGTGGGTCGGGTGTGTCATCGCCGCGATTGGGTTATTCCTACTGAGCGTTCAAGATGATTTTACCGTAGGCCTTGGAGATTCATTGCAGTTGGTGGGCGCGCTGTTTTGGGCAATGCATATTTTAGCTGTTGACCATTTTGCGAAGCGCTCTGCGCCTATTCTATTGGCCTTATTGCAATTCATTGTTTGTGGTGGAATGAGTTTACTTGTTTCGTGGGCAATTGAAGCTACAACATTGATTCAGGTTCAACTGGCGTGGAAATCTTTGGCTTATGCAGGACTAATTTCAGTCGGGGTTGCCTATACATTGCAAGTGGTTGCGCAAAAGCGAGCGCATCCTGCCCATGCCGCCATTATTTTAAGTTTAGAAGCTGTCTTTGCAGCAATTGGCGGTATTCTTTTGCTTGGTGAAAGCTTGTCGCTCAAGGCTTTGTTGGGGTGCGCCTTGATGTTGCTGGGAATGTTAGTTTCACAACTTTCATGGCGATATGTCGTTACAGCTCGAATACTGCAAAAGCTATTCCCTCAGCGATAATCAACAAGGCTCAATCATCGCAAACTGGGTATACATCATGCTTTGAACGTTAGAGCGCTGCTTCTTGTTGCGCTATTAGTGTACAAATATGTTCCGCTAAAGCTTGGCTATATTCACTATCGCAAGTATCAGCTGCTTGTAGGATTAAATGATATTCAGGGCGTGCTCCCGAGGGGACATTGGCATCTCGCCACAGACTATTGATCTCTAAGCTTGTTAATTCTGGGTTGGCTGCAATCAGAGGGTGCACGAGTAAATCGGCCATTAACCCGACATCATTGCTGCTGGCAATATGCCCAAGTAGCAAATTTAAATCATGGGTCTTCATCGAGACCGAATAGTCTTTCTTTAAATGCTCGGCGATGGTCACCAGTTTATGGGTCGCATTGCTATTAAATGGGTAGTTTAGTAACGCGAGCGGAAAATCAAAAACATTATCTAATGTTAAGGGTTGCTTGAGTGCCACATGGTTTTTACGCGCTACAAACAGAAAACGTTTGATTTGGAAAAGTGGATATTGCTGAATATTTGGCTCGGCTGCTGGATTCACTGTGACACAATAATCGAGCAGAGAGGTGCCAATCTGTCGCTGGGAGTCTTTGGTCCATGGCAGAAAGTTAATGGTATAGCTTTTCTGACAGGTTTCATTGGTGTGCTTAATCGCTTTAGCAAGCAAAGGGCAAAAATGGGGTTGTGCCGCAATATTGAGTTCCTTCATTTGCATGTTGGATTGCATGTGAGGTTGAAGTTGATGATATTGCTCTACAATGGTCTTTGCTATGGGGTATATTTTGGCCGCCATCGCATTGGGCTCTAGCCCGTGCTGGTGACGTACAAATAGCTCATCGCCGAAAAGATCGCGAAGATGGTGCAGTGCTCGACTGATTTTGGGTTGGGTCGTTTCCAGTTGACATGCCGCGACGGTCGCGCTTTGTTTTTCGAACAACTCAACGAGTACACTCAAGGTGAAATAGTCGAGCTTAGACAAACTTTTTTGCATCAAAACCCCCATGAAATTAGTAATTATCCTACCCAGTTAGTGAACTTTTGCTGTGAGTTGGCTCGCATAATAATTGAGGTGCGACCAAGGTATTAGAACAGTGGCTTGATGTTTTTAATGGCTAGGTATTGAGCTTTTAAATGAGACAACCTGCGCTAAAAAGTAGCGGATGAAGGCTAGTGTGTTTGGAAGAAGTTGATTGATAACAAATAACGCCGCGATAGTCTGATAAATGCTAAAGAAAGCTGGAAACCATGGAAGCAAAGAATGGTAGCGTCATGCGAGAAACCAACGCTACCATCCTTTACTGGGGTTAACCGAGTGGGATAATGTTTTCTACTTTAAGTGTGATGTTACAAGCGCCAACTTTGCTCCAGTCGACATCTTCAGGTGTAAATGCCTCACCAATACCCAAACCTTCAACAGGGGTGTACCAATCAAAGCCGTAAAGCCCGGTTTTAGCATAATCTGTAGTGGTTAAGATCCGTGCTCCGCGATTGCGGCTGCTGGTATCAAGACCGGTTTTTTGGAATTGCGTCGGATCATATTCATAGTAAGACAGTCTCGCCTCACCATTCATGATGATGTTATAGCACGTGTTATTTTTACCGATGAACATATTGGCATAGTAGTCGCCATCAACTTCTTTTAGACCAAAGCCAAATGTGGCAATGTTTGGTGTGGTTGAACCCATACTGCTACCGGTGCCACTTACTTTGTTGACTGTAGAGACGAGTTTAGCGCCAATGGCGTTTTCTTTGATGTCGACCACATAGCTTTTACCATCGGTAGGGAACATGTTGAGCATATGTTCTCGACCTTCAACCACACAGGCTGCTGCAATCGTTGATACCCCCGTTTCTTCTTCACCAGCTTCTCGCCAACGATAATTCTTAACTTGGGTATTCAGCTGCTTTTTAAGCCATTCAGCATTAAGGTATGAGCCAGATTTATAATATGCGCCACCTGAAGCGCCGGTGAAGCCATCAATGGCGCCTGAACCAAACTCGGGCTGGGTAAAGGTGGGGTCTGTGGCATCGCCAGTGGGAGCGTCGGGATCTACGACACTATGGGCATCATGACAGTTTGCGCAATCACCTTGATCACCATGGGGAATGGTGACGCCTGTGTCATCCCCATCATAGGAATGGCAGTCTGAGCAGTTGGTGCTCCGGTCTGCGGCTTTAGCTGGCTGTGCTTTCACAAGCTCTGGCGCATTGGGATCTTTATAACTAAAAGTGATCCCAGCTGCGGCACATTGGGTCACAAAATCATAAGCTTCAAATTTGGGTACGCTGAGTTTTTCAACTTGGGCGACGAGTGCAGTATTTTGGACTCGCAAATTATGGTTTGTTGCTTGCAGCTCGCTCACTTCATCAGATAGCTGAGTAATTTTTGCAAGATCTTCCGGTGGTGTTTTGTACTCGACTTCATCGTCATTACAACCTGAGACAAATACACTGCTGGCTATCATCATGGCCAATGTAACTTTTTTATATTTCATGACTTTCATCTCCCACAAGTCAAAATTTCTATTGCTTGTTTTTTTACTATTGTTGGCTTTGTACATTTAGCGCTCAAACCGCTTAAATTTTGGGGTTTCGAAGACGCTAATTTTTCCCTGCTGAAAACTGATAATCATTGCTGCAAGTTGATGCTGCTGTGCAAAAGAAATGGCTTTATCTGTCCCCATTGCGATTAGCGATGTTGCCAGACCATCTGCGATTGCACAGTCGTCAGCGATGACCGTGGCCGAAACGACATCTCTTAATACGCTGCGGCCAGTTATTGGATTGATAATGTGACTATAGTGGGCACCATCTTGGTCAAAGAAATTACGATAATCACCGGAAGTTGCGACGGATTCACCGCTAAGGTGCAACCGATAGGAAGTTAACACCTTAGCGGTAGGTTGCTCTTTGACCACCGGCGACTCGATTTTAATGCGCCAGTTTTGTTGATCTAATGCGTATCCTGCAGTGGTAATTTCACCACCAATTTCAATCAGGAAGTTGTGAATTCCTAGAGATGTGAGTTGTTTTGATACTTCATCGACGGCATAGCCTTTTGCGATGGCTGATAGGTCAATTTCAGTTGCTGGATGGTCCTTATAAAGCTGATCACCTTCAATGATAAGGTGTTGCATTCCGGTATAAGCTTGAACGTTTCGTATTTCTTCTATTGTTGGAATGCTGCGTTGTCGGTTTGATGGACCAAATCCCCAGAGTTTAACGAGTGGGCCTAGGGTGACGTCAAAAGCGCCTTGACTCAGCTGGTGAACATTTTTTGATTGTAGAAGTATTTTTTGCAGATCAGGGTTTAACTTGGTAGCTTGCAAAGCTCCAGACTGATTGAAGCGTGAAATATCTGAATCTAAGTTCCAATTGGAAAAGGATAGATTCAATGCGTGAAGCCGCTGTTCTATGTGGCTGCGTACTTCGCCCACTTGCTCCGCAGAAGTTTTTTCAGAATGCCATGCGACGTAATATGCATTTCCCATTGTACGACCAAATACTTGAGCCAGTCGTGGCGCATCGTTGGCTATTGCCGATGATGGCTCGAGGACGATGAAGGCGAAAAGTAATTGGATTATGCGTAACATTTATGGCGAAAACCTACGATATGTTTTCTATAAATTTACGCTCCCATAATCATGGATACAATTGCTTAAAAGCTCATAAAATCAATACGAACAGGCTTTGTTTCCAAATTGAGAATCTATGGCGACATATGCAAAATGTGGATATCAGTTATCTTAAAAGTGAATGTAATCACTTAGTAAAAGTCGTTGCGAAAAGGCAAATGAAGTTATTGAGCTATACCAAGAATGTTTTGTTCTGATTGCTGAGTGTGGGCTTGCAATTGGCCATTGCGAGTGAGCTCTACAATTGCTTGTTCTAATTGATTCACCATTTGCGGGTAGCGATGATTGACATAGATATAGAGATTTAAGGTTGCAAGTGATTGCTCTTGATGACTGATGCTATGTAAATTTTGCTGATTCAAGGTCATTAAACCGTCAATTTTGCTGGTAAGGGCGATATCGATGCGACCCGAGTTGAGTAATGAAAAGAGTTGCTCGGTTGTATTCGATTGAATAACGTTGTTTAAGCCTCTCGTTATCACTTGTGTATGCTTCACCCCGCGGACCACGCCAACTCGATATTGCGCGAGCTCACTGGCTTGAGTGATTTGTAGTGGTTTATTTTTATTGAAAAATACTGCGGTTCTTAGTTTGTAGTAGGGCGTTGGGACACGTATAACCTTGGGGTTGTTTTTTCCATATTCAAAAATCCGCAGAATTTCTCCATCTTTAATATCGTTAAAAACTGAATGTTCTGCTCGTTTTGCGGGAAGTGGACTGACCGTGATGTTGAGTTGTGCTTGCTCGCTAATGCGCTGAAATATATCCAAAGCAATTTCTTGTTCAATCAAGCCTTGAATCGCCACAAATTGGTAAACGTGTGTTGGTTTACTTTTTGCGTAGCTATGAGTTGCGGTGCCGAATAAGCCTAATATGCCGCTCATTAAAGTTGCTGCTATGATTACGCGCCATCTGTAAGCCAATTGGGTGAATGCTCCGGTGGGTTTCAAGGGCCTATTCAAGACATCCCCGAGGTATGAACGTTAAAGCCGCTTATATTGATAGGTCAGTTCAGACATCATTTATATGCGAAAAAAGTAATTTAGCGCAAAGCTCCTACTGATTATAATATAGGCTACGGCTAGCTTTAGTGTGACGGGTCTTAATTATTTGAATGTTTGTCACAAGAAGTTTTGATTGCGGGTTTGAATTTGAGAATAGGGTTGGACTATCGCTATTTATGAAGGATGTTGCGTGCAGCGCATCTGCGCTGCTGAATCATGACTGCAACGTTTTTCGGTTGGCTATGAAAGGCGATCAAGTACCAAGTCATCGCCAATGGTATATAAGGATTCTGCGAGCGTATCTTCAACTGATAAATCCTGTAAGCTCAAGCCAATAGTTGCTCGGAATAGTGAGATACCGGTATGACTTGCACTTTCATATTGACTACTAAATTGTTCTATATTGATCCCCAAACCATTGATGATGTTAGATACATCATGGACAAGCCCTGGGCGATCATAAGCGACTAAACTATAACTCACTCGCTGCAACGGTTTTATTTTCTTTTGAGTTTTCGCATAAGTTAATGCAAGGCCTTCGATGCACTCCAATGCTTCAACTAAGTCATCCCAATGCTTACTTTCTACTTCTAACAGTAATATTGCGGCAAATATGCCGTCCATATGACGCATTTCTGAGTCGAGCCAGTTCCCACCATGACGACTTACTGCATGGGCGATTTGTTCAACTAAACCTTTTCTATCAGGAACTTGCAGCGTTAATAAATAGCGTAGCATAGAATGTTTTTCTCCATTTGATGAGATTGCCAGCAGTGTAACACTACTGTCATCTTTGCGTCATATAATCAGCGCCACTTAGCATAGCGCCTGATTTTATTACTCGATTGTGTCCCTCACACCCTGTGAATACAAGCGAATAAAACTCAGATTCAGTCGTTAGATTTATTAATAATAGAGGTTCTTAATGGAAAATCAGGTTTCTTCACCTGTTCCTGCAACTAGCTCAATCTTAATGGGCGAAGGCGCAAGCCGCAGAGCATTTAAGGACAAAGCAGCACGATGGGGAGTCACAGTCGGTGGTACCATGGTGTTTGTTGCTTTGTTGCTGATTTTTTTCTATTTACTGTATGTCGTTAAGCCAATTTTTGATAGTGCCCAAGTGACACCCGTGACGCAAATTGAACTTGCTCAAGGGAGTGAAAAGGCATTGTTGGTTGGTACAGATGAGCAAAACGAAATTATGTATCGTGTTGCGCCATCGGGTGAAACCAAGTTCTATCGTGTCAATACCCAGCAAGAAATTCTCCATTATCAACCTCAGCTTCCTGAGGGCGTTGAGGTGGTGAGCAGTGCGGCTTCTTCTCCTGCGGAGCAGGGTTTTGCATTGGGCTTAAGTAATGGCCAGGTATTGATGGTGAATGTAGAGTTCGGTGTGACGTATCCGAACAATGTGCGCACCATTACACCAAAAATTGGATTTCCTGCTGGCTCGCAACCTATGACAGTTGATGAGCAAGGTCATCGTCTCAATCGTCTCGCCTATGTATATGCTAGCGACTTTATGACATTTGCATACCAAGATGACGTAAATGTCTGGCATGTTAATCGCCTTGAAGGTGAAGAAAACATGATGACCGAAGAGGTCGAGTGGGTTGCAACGCAAGTGGTGATTGAAGATGCGCCGACTCAAGTGGAGAACTATTTTATTACCCCGGATCAGCGTCAATTGATGTTGCAAACGGGAAACAAAATCTTTGTCTATGATATTCGAGATATTGATGAAGTTAGCCTTCTTCAAGTTATTGATATGACTCATGGCAAAGCAAAAATTACTAACGTGAGTCTTTTGGCGGGTGCGAGCTCACTGCTTGTAAGTTATAGCGACGGTGAAGTGATACAGCTGTTTCAAGTTCGTAGTGATAAAGGCCGGCTTTATGAAGAAATTCGTAGTTTCGACGGTTTAGAAGGCGTCGCGAGTGCCACCACAGAGTTTTACCGAAAGAGCTTTGCCGTGGTCAGTGAGCAAGGTGAACTGACATTGCTTTATACGACCAGTGAACGCCAGGTGTTCCAAGAAAAATTTGATATCGCTCAGCCGAAAACCCTTGGTTTTAGCCCGCGTTCAAATGCATTAGTGGTTGAGGCGGGCAACCAGCTGCACCTATTTAGTGTGTCGAATACTCACCCTGAAGTGTCATGGAGTGCGTTATGGCACAAGGTTTGGTACGAAGGATATCCCGAGCCGAAATTTGTTTGGCAGTCGACTTCAGGCTCCGATGACTTTGAAGCGAAACTTAGCTTAATGCCATTGGCATTTGGCACCATGAAAGCTGCATTTTATGCCATGCTGTTCGCAACACCGCTTGCGATTGCTGGGGCAATCTATACCGCATACTTTATGTCTCCTTCGGTTCGTAGTTTTATTAAGCCAACCATTGAGATTATGGAAGCATTGCCAACCGTAATCCTAGGTTTCTTAGCTGGACTTTGGTTAGCGCCGTTAATTGAAGAACATTTGCCGGGCATTTTATTGATGATAACCCTGCTACCACTCTCTATTCTCGGTACTGCATTTATTTGGCATAACTTGCCAGCTTCGGTGAAGCAGCGTTTCCCTGATACTTATCAAGAGCTGATGTTGATCCCTGTGCTGTGTTTTGTTGGCTGGGCATCGTTTGCGATTAGCCCGACGATTGAAATTGCACTCTTTGGTGGCGATACACGTCAGTTTATTACCAATACGCTAGGTATTACCTTTGACCAGCGAAATGCTTTAGTGGTGGGGATCGCAATGGGCTTTGCTGTCATTCCGACCATTTTCACTATTGCTGAAGATGCAGTGTTCTCGGTGCCACGTCATTTATCGAATGGTAGTTTGGCGTTGGGTGCAACTCAGTGGCAAACCCTGACGCGTGTGGTATTGCTTACGGCAAGCCCAGGTATTTTCTCTGCCGTCATGATGGGCGTTGGGCGTGCGGTGGGTGAAACCATGATTGTGCTTATGGCCACAGGTAACACGGCAATTATGGAGTGGAGTGTGTTTGAAGGCATGAGAACGCTTGCTGCAAACATTGCGGTTGAAATGCCTGAGTCTGCAATTGGTAGCTCCCATTACCGAGTACTATTTCTCGCGGCATTTGTGCTCTTTATCTTTACTTTCTTGTTTAACACTATCGCAGAAGTTGTTCGTCAACGCCTGCGTGAACGCTACAGCTCACTGTGATAGGGGATTTTAAATGAAGCATTTAGTTATTTTTCCAGAGATCCAAAGGGGTGCTTACAATGGGTAAGTGGTTTAAATCAGGCTCTCCATGGATTTGGATGACTGGCGGCGCAGTGAGTCTCAGTTTGATTGCGGTATTGGGGCTATTGCTATTAATTGCTTGGCGTGGCTTGAGCTACTTCTGGCCAGCAACCGTTTATCAATGGGAGTTGCAAAACCAGCAAGGTGAGCGATCTATTCTCATCGGTGAGATTTATGATGTTGAAGAGGTACCAACTGAGCGCTTGGTATCCGCTGGCCACAAGTTTAACGAACACCCAGGGGACACGGTTAAACGTTACCTTGTGAAAACCGGTAACCGTGAATTTGTTGGGTTAGATTTTAGATGGATTCTTGCGACTGACATCATTTCTCGTGAAGAACCTTCTGATGTGGCCGTTTTAGAGCGGACTAAAAATGGTAACTTTTATGGTTATCCAATCGCCGTAGTTGAAGCGGGTAAACGCATAGATGGCGAAGGTGTGCAAGAGAAGTTAATGCAACTGATTGAGCGTTCATCAGACTTGACGGCACGAGCCTTAGATCTACAAAAAAGCGATATTGGTACTATCAACTACGAGTTGGAGAGATTACGCCTCAAAGAACGAGGCTATGAGCTTGATGGTGACTTAACCGCGACTCGTAAACAAGAAATTATCGACCAAACCAAGCAACTGAATGATGATTACCTTGTTCTAGAAAAAGAGCTATTTTCTTTGCGTGATCAAGCTGGGCGTGATGCAGTAATTGTCAAGGATATGCGTGGTCAAGATGTCACGCTAAAGCTCGATAGCATTATCGACGTCAGCTATACGAATCGTTTGTCTGCTATCGAAAAAGTAGGACACTGGTTTGTTGGCGTTGGTCGGTTCTTAAGTGATGATCCTCGCGAAGCGAATACCGAAGGCGGTGTATTCCCAGCGATTTTTGGTACCGTATTTATGGTAATGTTGATGGCTGTCATCGTTACTCCATTTGGTGTGGTCGCTGCTATTTATCTTCATGAATATGCGAAGAAAGGCCCTATTACTAAAATGATCCGCATTGCCGTGATTAACTTAGCGGGTGTACCGTCAATTGTTTATGGTGTATTTGGACTTGGGTTCTTTGTCTATATGGTTGGTGGCTCTCTTGACCAATTGTTTTACCCAGAAGCATTACCTGCACCGACATTTGGCTCTCCAGGTGTTATTTGGTCAGCACTGACCCTCGCAATTTTGACATTACCGGTTGTGATTGTTTCAACGGAAGAAGGCCTAAGCCGGATCCCAAGTGCTGTGCGCCAAGGAAGCTTAGCGCTTGGTGCAACTAAGGCTGAAACCCTGTGGCGCATTGTTATCCCGATGGCGAGTCCTGCAATTATGACCGGATTAATTTTAGCCGTTGCCCGTGCTGCGGGTGAGGTTGCGCCATTAATGTTGGTTGGCGTGGTTAAGCTTGCACCGACTCTACCGATTGATATGAACTTCCCGTTTGTGCATTTAGAGCGTAAGTTCATGCACTTAGGCTTCCATATTTATGATGTGGGCTTCCAAAGCCCGAACGTAGAAGCAGCGCGCCCATTGGTGTATGCGACTTCTTTCTTGCTGGTGTCTGTCATTGTGGCGTTAAACCTAACGGCCATTAGTGTGCGAAACCATTTACGCGAAAAATTTCGTTCGCTTGAGCATTAATTAACGATTATCCTGAATTAATTAGGACAGAACATGATTGCTATAGATTCATCAGTAATGAATACCCCAAAAATTGACTTAGAAAACTTAAGCCAAGAGCAAACCGCTCTTGAGATCCGTGACTTGAATTTAAGCTATGGCGACAAGCAAGCTTTGTTCAATGTTTCGATGAAGATCCCGAAGAAGCAAGTGACTGCTTTTATTGGACCAAGTGGTTGTGGTAAATCTACTTTATTACGCTGTATAAACCGTATGAATGACTTGGTTGAGACGTGCAATATTCAAGGTGAAATCCTGCTGCATGGTCAAAATATTTATGACAAAAAAGTAGATGTCGCTGCGCTACGCCGTAATGTCGGTATGGTATTCCAGCGCCCAAACCCATTCCCGAAGTCAATTTATGAGAATGTGGTTTATGGTTTACGTCTTCAAGGTGTCAATGACCGCCGCAAACTGGATGAGGCTGCGGAGCGGTCACTGCGCGGCGCTGCGATATGGGATGAAGTAAAAGATCGTTTGCATGACAACGCATTTGGTCTTTCAGGCGGTCAGCAACAACGTTTGGTGATTGCTCGCGCGATTGCGATTGAGCCCGAAGTTTTACTTTTGGATGAACCAACGTCAGCGCTTGACCCGATTTCAACGCTAACGATTGAAGAATTGATCTCTGATTTGAAGTCTAAATACACCGTCGTCATTGTGACGCACAATATGCAACAAGCGGCTCGTGTTTCTGATCAAACAGCGTTTATGTATATGGGTGAGCTTATCGAATATGCAGACACCAATACGATCTTTACCACGCCAACGAAACGTAAGACGGAAGATTACATTACTGGACGCTACGGTTAAGCGACTTCAATTTGAATGAGGAAAAGGTTCGATTTTTATGGAAAATATCAATCCAAATAAGCATATTTCAGGTCAGTTTAACGCAGAGCTAGAAGACATTCGCAACCGAGTATTGGCCATGGGTGGTTTGGTTGAACAGCAGCTCGAAAGTGCCTTGAATGCATTAATTGCTATGGATGCTGAACTTGCGCAGAAAGTGATAAGTGGTGACCATAAAGTGAATGGTATGGAAGTCTCGATTGATGAAGAGTGCACCCGTATTATTGCGAAGCGTCAGCCTGCAGCGAGCGATTTGCGCCTGATTATTGCGATTTCAAAAACCATCACCGATCTTGAAAGAATTGGCGATTCATGTACACGCATTGCCAAAGCAGCATTAGATAAAGATCTTAATGCTCAAAAACCGCTGTTGGTCAGCATTGAGAATATGGGACGACATGCCTCTCGTACACTCAACTCTACCCTAGATGCATTAGCACGTATGGATGCGGATGCCGCGTTAGAGCTACATAAGTCTGACGCTAAAATTGATAAAGAGTATGAGGGGATTATCCGTCAACTAATGACGTTTATGATGGAAGACCCGCGCTCAATTCCAGATATCCTCGATGTGCTTTGGGCTGCGCGTGCAGTCGAGCGTGTGGGTGATCGTTGTAAGAATATTTGTGAGTACATTATTTACTACGTCAAAGGTAAAGATGTGCGACATATTTCTTATGAAGATATGGAAAAAGAGTTCTAAGGCCAAATTTTTAATTAAAAAGCCGGCATGATTTCAAAAACGAATTTGAAACCATGCCGGCTTTTTTGTTGGGGCGGCGAGGCCCCATATGCTAAAGCTTGTTCAACTTAGAAGTAATAACCAAAGTTGATATTAAGGCGCTTGTTGGTATCACCGTCGCCGACCATGCTGCCGCCAATAAACGGCTGGTTCTCAGCGACAACGAAATCAACGTAGGTGTATAGTCCACCTGAGGTAATGGCAACACCGGTAACGTTCATAAAGGTGTCTTTTAGTGCACCGGGTTTGTCAGTTACGACCGTGTAATCATTGTAGAAGGTTAGGTTAGAAATCGGACCTAGCTCAACAGGAAGACTGTACGCCACGTTTGCCATATAGCTGGTTGCTTCTGCAGGAATTGAATCGTAGAACGCATACGCACCTACAACCATTTGCTCAACATCCATACCTTCCACGTCATATTCATAATCAGTGAGCTGTAGTTTCACATTCCAGCGATCGTAATTGACGACGCCGTGAATAGCTGCAGCGGTGTGATCGCCATCTGTGTTATCAGCAAATTCAAGTTGACCCATTTGACCCGAAGCACCGAGCTCCAGTGCCACATCATCAAACTTAAAGTTGTGTACGTAACGTAGGTTAAGGGTGTTTGTTTCACCCACTTCAATGCTTGGTGCATCATAAGTGCCTTCGCCGTCAGCGCGCACGCCAATAACGTCATACGAATAACGTTCAGTGCGGTCAGAAACATAACCGTCGATGCCGCCGAGCTCATCATTCTTGTAGAAAGCAAAATCAAAACGATTTATATCTGTTTTGTAGGTGTAGTTGAGACCGAAATCGTAGTCATCTTCTAAACCAGTATAGAAGTTTGAACTGAAGAAAAAGCTGTTTGATGCCCACGTTAAGATGCCAAATGGCACTTGAGTGATACCAATTTTACCTTGCTGCTTTTCGTCAAAGTCGTAACCAACCCAAGCGTGATGGACGATATCCATGTATTGGTGCCAGCGATACTGAGCAGAGAAAAGTAGGTCGCCGTGTGAACCATCCACATCAAGGCGGAAAACATCAAAGTCAAAATCGCCACCGCGGTCTTTGTTACTCTCACTGTAGTCTAGGTAGGCATATTGAAAGCGAGCTGCGCCACCTATGTTCAGTTTCGTTTTTGTCTCAGCAGCAGCTTCTTCATTTGCTTTGTCTGATTCAAGCTGGGCAATTCTTGCTTTTAGCGACTCAAGCTCTTGGTCAACCGTATTTGCGTTTGCATTAGACGCAAGCGCTAAGGCGACCAACGACATGGCTAGGGTAGTGCGCATTATGATTATCCTATTGTTTTTCAGATTGTTGTGTTTCTTCGGTCTCGTAGAAGTCCGAAAGGACTCCTGCAAGATGTGTTCGTGATAATTCACCTTGAAGGTCACCATCTGCATCAACAACAGGGATAGGGAAGTCTGCTTCTAAGGTCTCAGGGATGATACTTTCCAGTGACGCCCCCGGTAAGACGGGTTCAACGCCTTCGGTGTCAAATTCATCCATCGGCGCTTTTAAATCATCTTTTGCGGCTTCTTCTAACGCTTCTTGACAGACAACGCCTTGGAAACCATCTTCGTTGATATAGTATGCGTAGTTAGACGGAATACGCTTCATTTCTTTGAGTGCCTCGCCAATGGTATCTGCGGTGAGGCGGTGCGCTGGCGGGCGCATGACGGTTTCTACGGTTAAAGCGCGCGGACGATTCACGTCTTTTACAAATGCTTCAACATAGTCATCCGCTGGGTTAAGCAAGATATCAACGGGCTTACCGACTTGAACCAGATTGCCATCTTTAAGGATTGCAATGCGGTCGCCAATACGCAGGGCTTCATCAAGATCATGTGTAATAAAGATAATGGTTTTGTTGAGATCTTTCTGGAGCTCGATGAGCTGATCTTGCATTTCACTGCGGATTAACGGGTCAAGTGCCGAAAATGCTTCGTCCATTAACAAGATTTCCGCATCGGTGCACAATGCGCGTGCTAACCCGACACGTTGCTGTTGACCACCCGAAAGTTGTGCGGGGTATTGATCGTCATAACCTTTGAGGCCTACGGTCTCTAACCACTGATGTGCTTTGGCATTGCGCGTTGCTTTGTCAACGCCTTGAATAGATAAACCGTATGCAACGTTATCAATGACAGTGTGATGGGGTAATAGACCAAAGCTTTGGAATACCATGGACATTTTGTAACGACGAAACGTTTCTAGCTCTTTTGGTGAGAGCTTCATGACGTCCACATCTTCTACCAAAATTTTGCCTTCAGTTGGCTCTATAAGCCGATTGAAGTGGCGGATCAGGGTCGATTTCCCTGAGCCTGATAAGCCCATGATGACGAAGATTTCGCCGCGCTCAATATCTAAATTAATCGAGCGTAAACCTACGTTATGATTGGTTTTAGCAAAAACCTCATCTTTCGCTAACCCTTCTTTGACCATTGGCATCACTTTCGCTGGATGCTTACCAAAAACTTTGTAAAGGTCTCTCACTTGAATGACGGGTTTGTTTTGTTGATTAGTCATGGTGACCGCCCTGAACATGTTTTTGTGTGCGTTTGGCATAGGCCTGAGATGTACGGTCGAAAATAATTGCTAAAGCAACAATTGCTAATCCGTTAAATAAGCCGAGGGTGAAGTATTGATTGGTAATAGATTTTAGAACCGGTTGGCCCAAACCTTTCACACCGATCATCGAGGCGATTACCACCATGGCGAGTGCCATCATAATGGTTTGGTTTATACCGGCCATGATCGTGGGACCGGCTAAGGGCAATTGAACGCCAAGCAGTCGTTGCATCGGGGTAGCGCCGTATGCCGTTGCTGCTTCAAGTACTTCTTTATTGACGAGGCGTATGCCAAGGTTTGTAAGTCGTATCACCGGTGGAATGGCATAAATGATGACCGCGATAACACCAGGTACTTTACCGATGCCCAGTAACATTACGACAGGGATCAGGTATACGAATGCCGGCATGGTTTGCATTACATCTAATATTGGTGTGACGACGGATTGCACGCGATTAGATCGCGCCATCAGAATGCCGATAGGGACTCCCAGGGCTATAGCGAGCAAAGTACACACGGTAATAATGCTGAGGGTTCGCATCGTGTCTTGCCACATGCCAAAGTAACCGATGAGCAAAAATGCAACAACGACACCTACAGAGAGTTTTTTCGAGCGACTGGCCATATAAACAAAGCCAGTGATACATATGAGTACCGCCCACCAAGGCGACTGAACAAGCAACTTTTCGAACCAAATCAAAAAGTCGAGGAGTGGGTCAAAAAATGACTCAATTAAATCACCGTATTCACGGGAAAAGTCGCGGTAGAGTCCATCAAGGGTTTTGCGGATTTCCAAAAGCGTAGAGCGATCCATCTTCGGAAACTTGCTGAGCCAAGAAGAGTCAGCCATAGGTATTTAACCTCTAATCTAAAAAATTAACAAATGCATTTAACTCATGGGGACGAGTCAAAAAATGAAACTATAAACCTGATTTTGGTCTATATTTGGCGCATAAAAAAAGCGAGGCCCAATAGGACCTCGCTTTTAAAATCGATTATAAATCGTTAACAGCAGCCGTAACTTTTTTAGCAACATCAGCGGACACCCACTGTGACCAAAGCTCAGGGCTATTTAAAAGGAAATGCTCAGCGGCAATCATACCGTCAGCTTGGTTGTCTTCCATCCATGCGAGAAGTTCGTTCATTTGAGCATTGGTGAACGCGCGCTTGGTCAGGTACTCGACAATGATTGGGGAGCTCTCTGCAAACTCGGTCGTAACGACCGTATTCACGTCTGCTGAAGGATACATAGAGACTCTTGGGTTTTCGCACTCGGCTTGACCGATACAGTTTCTAAAGTGCTCAACATCTACACCAGTACCAAAATCAACCTTAACCATCTTGTACTTACCCAGTACAGCGGTGGGGGCCCAGTAATAACCAAACCAAGGTTTATTGCGTTCGTATGCGCGAGCAATGGCACCAGCAAGACCTGCACCTGAACCCGGATCAATCAGATCAAAGCCAGCACTTTCTAAATCAAGTGCACGATATAAGTTTTCTGCAGAAAGCTGACAACCCCACCCAGCAGGACAACCATAAAATGCTGACCTATCGTCATCTTCAGGGTGTTCAAATAACGCGGCATTTGCCATGACCCCTGCGATTGTTGCTAAGCTTGGGTCTTTATCGACCATGTATTGGGGTACCCAAAAACCTTCTTCACCGCCGTCTGCAAGTGATGGTGCCGTGACTGCGATTCGCTTAGCGGCGACGCCTTTTTCGATGAGTTCTTTTACACTATTGTTCCACATCTCTGGGGCAATATCTGGTTCGCCTTTTTCAATCATAGATGTGCTTGTTGGCATGGTGTCGCCAGGTACCAGTTCAGCTTCACAGCCATAACCGTGCTCTAGGATAAATCTATCGACATTTGCCATTAATGAAGCTGAGCTCCAGTTCATGTCGGCAATGGTGACTTTGCCACATTGTTCAGCAGCAAAAGCAGGCGGATTAAGTAGTGAGCCCATTAGGAATCCAGCGACCAATAAAGTCTTTTTCATAAGAGCCTCATACTCAAATTGAATTTTATTTTGTCGCAGACCATACAGATCAGACCATTGTAAGTCAAAAGTGATTGACTTTTGTTATGACTTTTGGCAGTCACCTTTATAAGGTAAGGTTATGTACTATAAGCTTTTTTTATATAGGCTAATTATTTTGTAGCTTTGACCTAAAAAGTGTTTAAAGCGCGCTTTTATAGGTGAGGTGCCATGCTATAATTATTTGATAAATTTCGAAAATGGCGAAGAAAAACGTGAGTCAAGAGCAGAGTAAATTAGATAAAGTGCTAGCCGAAGCACGTGAATATAAGCAAAATCGAGAAAAGGGATATCGCGAGCAAGCATTAAAGCTTTATCCGTGGATTTGTGGTCGCTGTACGCGAGAGTTTACGCATAAAAATTTAAGTGAACTCACGGTGCATCACGTGGATCATAACCATGATAATAACCCTTCAGACGGCTCAAATTGGGAACTATTGTGTTTGTATTGTCATGACAATGAGCATTCTAAATATGAAGAGCTGATTCAATACGGTTCGACTCAAGAGAATCAAGTTGAAGCCGCGACACACAACCCATTTGCAGATCTGAAAGCGATGATGGGAAATAAAAAATAACCTTGCACGGCATTATTTTTTAGCTAGTTTTTAGATTTATTTGAATGGTTTGCAATTCTGGACTCAGAAGCAAGCCATTGCTCTCGATTGAGTGTCTTCTGGTTTACCATCCCTTCATATTTCTGTTTTCGTTCTGCAAGTGCGCTAATAATTGCCTGTTGGCGAGATTCGTCAGCTTGTCCCCACCCAACAATCTCATCGATATGCCGGTAGCAGCCCATACAATAGTTGTCATCATTTAAGCCACAGCGTGCAACACAAGGGGATAGCATTCAAAAATTCCTTTTTAGTTTTTACTTATTAAGCATCATGTATGGCATGTATTCAAGAGGCAAGCGCGAATCCTCCTGTATTATTTTGTTTTAGTGAAAGTGGTTTAATCACACAAATTCAATCCCATGCAATGGTGCACATATTGCCAACGAGGTGCTGGAAACCATATAAATTGGCTGCATGGCATCGGGTTGCGGCTAACGACACAATAAACCGTGGAGAAGTGTCCTAGCTGTATTCGTTGTGTTTCAAAATGCTGATAACGTTTGGGCATTTATTTCGTAACAAGTATAAGAGAAATAGGGTGTTTTTGTGAATGAAGGAACATTGCTAGGTGGCAAAGTCGTGTAGTATTCTTGTGTTCACATACTGCATTTTCCGCTTGTTGTTAGCGAAGTTGATTTGCTCTCACTGTATCGTGGATGCCTAGTTATTGACTGTAAAAGGAATGATCTGGGGTTTCTCCTAGATTGAAGTGCTACACACGAACTTAAAATGGAATTTTGCCCTTGAGCCTCCCCAATATTCTTTCCTACTACCGTGATTGCTATAAAGAAGATAGTGCCGATCTAAATTTGTGGAACCTGAATAAGCTGAAAGATGAAGATCGACTGGTGCTAGAAGGCCAAGATGACTTGGGCACCGGTTTCCTCCCTCGTCTGCCAATTCCAAGCAGTTTTGGCGAGCAGATGATGAAGCGTGTTGAGGTCTATCAACGCGAGCGAGTGCTGCTTTACGCGAGCTTTATCTTGGTAGGGAAGGTAGAAATAAAAGGAGAGATGAAGCAAGTCGTATCACCACTTTTATTTAACGAAGCAACAATCGATAAAGAAGACGATTATTATTACTTCTCAGTGAACAACCCTGCGCCAGAGATCAATGAATCGTTAATAGAATTGCTGATGCCAGAAGGGCATACCATGCCCGTCGTCGATAATATGACGCATATTCAATCGCCTTCCTTATGGACATCATGGCTTAAAGACTGCCCGTTAGCGCTTAATTCTCTTGAGCTACTAAAGTTTCCGAACTTGGTAGGCAATGATGAAATTAAGCGTGCCCTGAGGCGAAAAACAGCCACACTACTGCCTGCATCGATGTTAGTTTTTGTGGAGCGTTCGACCAGCAGCCGAGGCGTGCTACATGAATTAGAAGAGCTGATTGAGTCTCCGCAATTGTCATCACCAATCAATCACCTTTTTTCCCCGAAGGCCCCAGCTCAAGCCAGTAAACCATTGAAGTTCAATTACCTACCAGGTCTATTGTCGACGCCGCAAAAGAAAATTATATCTATTGCGGCCAATGCCAGTTTAGGTTGCGCTTCTGGGCCGCCGGGTACCGGAAAGAGCTATACTATCGCTGCGATTGCCGCAGAGCATATGGCAAGAGGGGAATCTGTGCTGATTGTCGCGAACAATGATGCGGCATTAGACGTCATTGCAGACAAGTTGGATGAGAATTTTGGCCTTAGTGATGTATCTATCAGAGCAGGGCAGAAAGAGTTTTTAAAGAAGCTAAAAAGCTATATTGCTGATCTATTATCAGGGTATTTCAACGAAGAATTAAACCAAGAACCGCTTGCACGTGAGTCGGAACTTAAAAAGCTCAATCGTTCACTTGATAAAGCAGAAGCTCGTTTTGTGAAGTTTTGCCATAAAGCAATTGTGAGAGGCCAACGCTTAAAAGGGCTAGAAGAGCGCGATATCCAATGGGTGAAGCGGCTCTACTTAGCCTTGGCGACCAGTGGCATTCGCAAACTCGTCATGCAGTGGTCGTCGCTAAATGACATCATTAATCAACATGAAAGTAGGGAGCAACTCGCAAGCGGTTATCTCAGCGCACTTAAAAATACCAATTTAAAAACCTTAGTGGAAACACAGCGCCAATCATTGCAAGCGTTTAATAAAGCGATAAGAAGTCGAACATCCAAGCGGCAATTTGAGTTGTTTGACAACATAGAGTATTCAGCATTGCTGTCGGCATTTCCCGTATGGCTGGTCAGCTTAAATACCTTGTACCGAGTGCTGCCGCTGAAAGCTGAAATGTTTGATTTGGTCATTATCGATGAAGCAACACAATGCAATATTAGTAGTTGCTTGCCCGCGCTCTATAGAGCTAAGAGAGCGATGGTGGTGGGCGATACAAAACAGCTACGACATTACTCCTTCTTAGCAAAAAGCAAAGAAGCGCAGATCATGTCGAAATATGAATTGTCACTCAGTACCGAGGGAATAACGAGTTATCGAGATAGCTCCATTCTCGACCTGACCTTAAGTGCTTTGAGTAGCCATGATCAACTCGCATTCTTGGATGAACACTTTCGGAGTAAACCCGAGTTAATCCACTTTAGTAATCAGTCGTTCTATCAGGGCAAACTCAAGGTGATGCAGCACAGGCCGTGTACCAGTAGTGGTCATCTGCACTTGAATCGGTTAGAAGGCGTACGTGATAGCTCGGGAATCAACCATATCGAAGCGGCTCAAGTCGTCGCCGCTATTCGAGAGCAAGTTAGCGAAGACTTGAGCGCTGGTATCTGTCACAGCATTGGAGTTATCTCACCTTTTAGGCATCAAGCGGAATACATTGCCAAAGAGATTGGGGCCAATTTCAGTGAAGCTGAAATTCTCAAGCATAAGCTGCGTTCGGCCACTCCTTTTGGGTTTCAGGGAGAAGAACGAGACATTATGCTTATCTCTTTCTCTGTTGATAATGAATCAAAACGTGCAGCGGTTTACCTGAACAAAGCCGATGTTTTCAACGTGACGATTACCAGAGCAAGACAGAAGCAAATCCTGTTTTTGTCAATTGATGAAACGCTGCTGCCAAAAAGCAATTTATTACGACGGTATTTAGGCACAATGAATGAGTTTGAAGCGACACACTCTACGGTGACTGAACTTGATGAGTTTCAAAATGAGGTTGTGAAAGAGCTTGCAATGCTAGAGGTCAAAACTTGGCCCGGGTATACCATTGCAGGAACCGAAGTTGATATTCTGTGTCGTTACCAGAACCGATATCTTGCGATTGACTTGATTGGTTTCCCTGGACCTTGGAAAGACTTCTTTGAACTCAACACCTATAAATTATTTAAGCGAGCTGGTGTAGAAGTCTTACCGGTGAGCTATGGCTTATGGGTTGTCGATAAAGAAGCCTGTATTCAGCAAATAGCGACAAAATTGAATGTAAGTTTGAACCAAAGTGTGCCTGTTGTGTAAGCGTGCTTGTTGAGCTAATGGACGGGAAATTGTTATGGATTTCGCTTGGTAGTCCCTCGGTGAGGCATGAATCAAAAGTCGAACCCTACTTTTGATAAATTGAAAATATGCTTGCGAGCGGTTAAGTTTAAAACAAGCTTGAGAGTGCTTGAGCTTAAAATGAATCACCTTAATTACGGCAGGTCAAGAGCCTTGCATCTTCATGCAAAGACCGAAGCCTTTTACGCAAGAGATGTAGAATCGATAAATATATTCAGTAAGGATTAGCTGATGCGAAGAACGGATACAACGCTTTTAGAACAAATGCGGATTAATGATGAGGAGATCAACACGCGTATGAAGCTGCTTGATCTTGATGAAGCATCACTAACGCTGATAGCCAATCAAAAGCATTTAATTGAAACAAATATTGATCTCATTGTTGAAGAATTTTACCAGCGTCAAACCAGCGTTGAAGAAATCTCTCTATTGATTGGTGATGCCGATACGCTGCAGCGGTTAACGAATGCTCAGCGTCGCTATGTATTGGATTTGTTTTCTGGGATCTATGACGGTGAATATGTGAACAACCGATTGCGGATTGGTCTCGTCCATAAGCGGATCGGTGTTGAACCTAAATTGTATTTGTCAGCGGTTAAAACCCTGAAAGGTTTGATAGTTAGCATTTTGCGGGACAATATTAAAGATCAAGATCTGCTCTATGACACAGTCACTGCATTGAACGGGCTCATCTTTTTTGATACGACCCTAGTTTTTGATACCTACATTGACAGCCTCGTCGGTGAAATCGAATCTGCCAAACGCAAGACAGAGGCGTACGCAAAAAGCCTAGAAGCCAAAGTGCAGGAGCGTACTAAACAGCTTGAGGCACAAGCGAAAATCGATCCTTTAACCGGAATTTCCAATCAACGGGCCATGCAAGAAGGGTTGCGGCGAGAAATGTCTTCGGCCAAACGCCGTGGGACGGAGCTATCGCTGGTATATTTTGACGTGGACAAATTTAAATTGGTGAACGATCAGCAAGGGCATATCAAAGGAGATGAAATGCTCAAGCATATTGGTCAAGCGATGAAAGAGAGTGTGCGTGAAGTGGACATTTGTTGTCGTTACGGTGGCGATGAGTTTTGCTTGATATTACCTGAGTGCAAATTGATTGATGCAGCACGGATTTGCCAATACATCATCGATAGATATGAAAAACGTTATCCGGATTCTTCTCTTAGTATGGGGATTGCGAGCCTGAAACCAGATGACCAATTTGATGATGAGCAGCTCATCCGCTTGGCCGACGAGCAGATGTACCTCGCGAAAGCCTGCGAAGGTTCAAAAATTTGTTATTGATCAGTATGGACAATTTCTCTTGAGTGATGGCAATGTTTATTGCCATAGTTTATGAGCATAAACTATGGAATTTGAGCTTTGAGCTTTGAGCTTTGAGCTTTGAGAAAATAAAGGCGTTTTTCCAATCCCATTATTGGGATTGAACCGTATATAGACAAAAGCTATTTATATCGGTAACTGCAACAGAGATTCTTGAGTGTGTAGACAGGCGTCATGGGCATTGCTGTGATATGATCTTCACACTTGTTTATCGCTGAGTTCTACTGCTTTTGGAATCTGAATTTTCCCGTCTGTTTCACCAACTGGATACCCTATTACTGCAAAGTCGTTGTTTGTGGCAAGTCGCTCCCTTTGAAGCGAAGGGCTTACCATGGGAGGGTGATTTTCCCGCATTAAGTCAGGTGGTTTGGGCGATCGAAGATGCCCAGATTGATGATATCGATCGCGATGCCGAACAGTTAATAAAGAAGTTACTGCCTGCACTCAAACAAGATGTCTCCCAACAGGTACAAACCCAAAGGAGTGCTAGTGGAACTCGCGCTGACAAGTTAGATTGGCGTTGGCATTTGTTTCAGGGAACGTGGGATCAAGTGGCTGGGGGAAGCAGCATCCATTGCGACCAGTCTATAGCGCACCCTGATGTATCTCATTCAACGGCAAGTCATTTTACTTCCCAGCAGTTGAGTCGCCTCAGCGCAGGAATTAAAGGGCGTAAATGGCAACAAATTTGCGCGTTTAGTGATGCCATCAGTCAATTCAGTGATGGCTATCTAAACCGTCAATACTCGCAGCAGAACGATGATATTCAAGGCGAGAATGTATCTAGCCTTTGTCAGAATAAGCTTCTTCAAAACAAATTTCCTCAAAACAAGTCTCTTCACAATCAGTCCAGTGATTCGCGGCCGGTTCTCGAATGGTGTGCGGGGAAAGGGCATTTAGGGCGTTTATTGGCGAGTCGTTTTCAGGTGCCAGTGGTTAGCTTGGAGTGGCAAGCGCAATTATGTGATGCCGGGGAGCAATTGGCATTGCAAAAACAATTACCGCAAACTTTTATCTGTGCTGATGCATTTCAACTGCACCCAAGCCCATTTAAATGTCGGCAGCATGCAGTTGCTTTGCATGCTTGTGGTGATTTACATGTGACATTGCTAAAGCAAGCGAGCCAAGCGCAGACCCAAGCGGTTAGCCTTTCGCCTTGCTGTTATCATTTGATCCAACATAAAACCTATCAACCAATATCAGAAGTGGCTCAAGCGAGCGCAATGCGGCTTAGTCGCCGTGATTTACAATTGCCATTACAACAAAGCGTGATCGCTAACCCCAAGCAACAGGCTCTTCGATTACAAGAAGTGGCTTGGCGGCTTGCTTTTGATAGTTTGCAGCGGCAAACGCGAGGCGTGGATGAATATTTACCCATCCCCACAGTCAAGCAAAGCCAGTTAAGTGGTAACTTTGTTGAGTTTTGCCATTGGGCTGCTGCTCAGAAAAATCTGGAGCTGAACCCCGCGATAGATTTTGATGCATTTCTGTTATTGGGTATTCAGCGGCAGCGCTTAACGCGCCGGATTGATCTGGTGGCCCACTTGTTCCGGCCAATTATAGAGCTGTGGTTGCTACTTGATCGATGCTGTTTTCTGGAAGAGCAGGGCTATTGCGTTTCGTTACAAGCGTTTTGTGACGTTCAGTTAACCCCTAGAAATGCTTTAATTCATGCAACATGGCACAAGAGTGAGCAAAGCTTTGCTGTAAATGATGGATAACATGATGTTTCTTCAGTTTTATTCTTTGATTTTCTGATTAAATCTAGATGCTGTAGAATGTGCTGCAAATGAAAATAGTGCTGACAAGGCTTTTGAACGAGCTACTAATTTGGGTTTTTTATTGAATCATTCGCCTTTTCTTGTTCAAATGTCGCACCAGTTAAGAATAACAATTAAGTACCGGGTGAATATGACCGGGTATTGTGAGTAAATAAAACAGTTTCATGAAATATTCCCGCGTGTTTATTAATAGCCTGGCATACGAACTGGCCCCTGAAGTAGTTTCCAGTTCAGATTTGGAAACTCGTTTGACCCCGCTTTATCAAAAGTTTCGCATTCCAATGGGGCAATTGGCTGCTTTGACCGGTATTACCGAGCGTCGCTGGTGGCCGAAAGGTCATCGGTTGTCCGATGGTGCAATTGCTGCTGCGCAGAAGTCTGTCCGAGAAACTGGCATTGATGTCGCAGACATTGGCGCATTGGTATATACCGGTGTGTGCCGTGATCAGCACGAACCAGCGACGGCTTGTCGTATTGCCGCCGAGCTTGGGGTGTCTCAAGACACTGCGATTTATGACATCAGTAACGCCTGCTTAGGTGTTTTATCTGGGATCTTAGATATCGCAAATCGTATTGAGCTTGGGCAAATAAAAGCTGGCATGGTTGTATCTTGTGAATCAGCGCGGGATATTGTTGATGTGACCATTGATAATATGTTGCAAGAGCCAACGATGCCTAATTTTGCACAATCACTGGCGACTTTGACCGGTGGATCAGGTGCGGTGGCCGTTATTTTGACCGATGGCAGCTTACCCCTTGTGAATGATCGTCAGCACCAGTTGCTGGGAGCAAGCCATTTATCGGCACCCGAGCATCACAACTTGTGTCAGTGGGGATTACAGGAAGCTGGCCAGAAACTTTACCGTGAATTTATGCGTACCGATGCTGTCTCTTTGTTGAAAGAAGGCGTTGGGTTAGCGAAATCAACATGGGATCACTTCTTGGTTCAACGGGACTGGGTCGTCGAGCAAGTGGATAAAGTGATTTGCCACCAAGTGGGAGCTTCTAACCGTAAGCAAGTGTTAAGTGCATTAAATATTCCGGTAGAGAAAGAGTTTCCAACCTACCAACGTCTAGGCAATATGGGCACGGTTTCCTTACCCGTGACCGCCGCAATGGCGCATGACCAAGGCTTTTTGAAGCGTGGCGATCAAGTCAGTTTCCTCGGTATTGGTAGCGGACTAAACTGCATGATGCTTGGTATTAAGTGGTAAAGCTGCGGCTTGATTGAACAGATTAATTCGACCTTATTAGTTAAAGAATAAACGTAACCCCAGAATTTCACTCACGCCAATTGCAAGAGTAAGTCTGGGGTTAATTATAATAGGAAACGTCATGTTGGACGCTCTGCTTCCCTTTAAGCGAAACTTTCTCGACCGCAATGGTCATAAGCTGCATTACATCAACGAGGGGCAAGGTGAACCCGTCGTGATGGTACACGGTAACCCTAGCTGGTCGTTTTACTATCGTAATCTCGTGACTGCTTTAGCCGATACACATCAATGCGTTGTGCCTGATCATATTGGTACAGGCTTATCTGATAAGCCCGATGACCAAGGTTATGATTATACCTTAAGCTGCCGTATCGATGATTTAGAGGCGCTGCTTGAGAGTTTAAATATTCGAGAGAATATCACCCTGGTTGTACATGATTGGGGGGGGATGATTGGCATGGGTTACGCAGCGCGACATCCAGATAGAATTAAACAGCTGGTATTTCTCAATACGGCAGCATTTCATTTGCCTTCAAGCAAGCCGTTTCCTCTTGGATTGCGCATTTGTCGTGATACCTTATTGGGAACGCTTCTGGTGCGAGGGCTGAATGCATTTTCATCTGCTGCATCCTATGTGGGAGTCAAGCGTAAACCTATGGCTGCCGATATTCGTAAAGCTTATGTGGCTCCCTTTAACTCGTGGGCGAATCGAATTTCTACTTTGCGGTTTGTGCAAGATATTCCATTAAAGCCCGGAGATCGTAACTACCAACTCGTTACCGACATTGAGAATAGCTTGTCACAGTTTGCAGAGGCACAAGTGCCGACTTTAATTTGTTGGGGTTTGCAAGATTTTGTCTTTGATAAGCACTTCCTTGATGTCTGGAAGCAAAAAATGCCCCATGCGCAAATTCATGAGTTTGCTGATTGTGGTCATTATATTCTAGAAGATGCGGCGGAAGAGGTGATTGGTCATATTCAAGACTTTCTGTCTAACCATGAAGCCAAAGAGGTCCCTGGGGAGGCAGATTAATGCCCCGAAAACAAACCCATGCTCCCCAAATCAACACATCGTCGATGACCGATAGCGGCAAAGCCAATCTTTGCCGTCATCTACGTCATGCTGCAAAGCACTTTCCCGAGCAACTGGCTGTCGCTGTGCAATCTCATCCCCGTCGGTTTGGCCGCAAGGCGACCACGGCTCAATATGCTGAACTCAACTTTGGTGAGCTTCATCGCCGCAGTGATCAGCTCGCTTTTGCCCTGAATCAGCAGGGCTTAAAAGCTGGGATGAAAGCTGTGCTAATGGTAACGCCTAGCCTTGAATTTTTTGAATTGACGTTTGCCCTATTTAAAGCGGGTATTGTTCCCATCTTGGTCGACCCAGGAATGGGAGTGAAAAACCTACAGCAGTGTTTTATTGAGTCTGCACCGGATGCATTTATTGGGATCCCCAAAGCTCATCTCGCTCGAAAATTATTTGCTTGGGGCAAAGCAAGTATTCGACACCGAGTGATGGTTGGTGACCATTCTCCAGCTGAACGTCTATTGGCAGCGGTGATGGCTTGTGATACCAGTTATCGTGAAATGATGCGCCAGCCAAATTTAGCTGAGTACCCTATGGTGACGAAGCAAGATGCGGACATGGCGGCAATATTGTTTACCAGCGGGAGCACGGGAACGCCAAAAGGCGTGGTATACAGCCATCAAATGTTTGAAGCGCAAATTGATGCGTTAGCGCGAGATTACCAAATTAAGCCTGGTGAGCGAGATTTGGCGACATTTCCTCTATTTTCTTTGTTTGGTCCTGCGCTAGGGATGGCATCGATAGTGCCCGATATGGATGCCAGTAAGCCGA
This sequence comes from Shewanella gelidii, assembly GCF_014647855.1. Classification (GTDB taxonomy): domain Bacteria; phylum Pseudomonadota; class Gammaproteobacteria; order Enterobacterales; family Shewanellaceae; genus Shewanella; species Shewanella gelidii. Next base: position 440,434 of record NZ_BMPZ01000002.1, read on the forward strand.
TCACCGCAAACCCTGACTATCTATTTGCTGCCATTGAAGCATACCAATGCAGCAATATGTTTGTGAATCCAGCCTTGATTGAGCGGTTAGGCCAAGCAGGTGTGCGTTTGGATGCGACACCGCCAAGGCAGCTTTCCAGTATCCAGCGAGTGATTTCCGCGGGGGCACCAGCCACAATTGCATCCATTGAGCGTTTTAGCAAAATGCTCAACCCTGGGGTAGAAGTCTTAAATTCCTATGGTGCCACTGAATCTTTGCCCTTGAGTAAAATCGGCAGTAAGGCGTTATTTGAAACCACGGCTAAGACAGATAATGGTGGCGGAATTTGTGTCGGCTCGCCGATATCTGGCGTTGAAATTGACATCATTGCCATTGATGAATCTGATATTGTGCAATGGCAAGATGCGCAGCGGCTCCCTCCAAATCAAATCGGAGAAATTGTGGTCAAAGGTCCCATGGTGAGTCAAAGCTACTATTGTCGGGAGAGTGCGACTCTGGCTGCTAAAATTCAAGATGGTGACTCTATTCGTCATCGTATGGGAGATCTAGGCTATTTAGACGATAAAGGCTTGCTATGGATGTGCGGTCGTAAGGCCCACCGAGTTGATGTTGCCATTTATTCTCATGCGGATTTTGATGGCGAACAATGTGACGGTGCCAGTGGCAATTCAGCGGGTATAAAACGCTATTTTTCCATTCCTTGTGAGCGCATTATCAATACACACCCCAAAGTAAAGCGTTCAGCATTGGTCGCTATAAAAATTGCCGAGGTGACGACTCCGCTGATCTGTATCGAATTGAGTCAAGAGGTGAGCTGTGATGAAACCGGCAAGCTTTACAATGAATTATGTCATTTGGCTTCAAAGCACCCTCAAACCAATGGCATTGACCGCTTTTTAATCCATCCTGATTTCCCAGTAGATATTCGCCACAATGCGAAAATATTCCGTGAAAAATTAGCGGTTTGGGCACAAAAATACGCAAAGGAATAACCAATGGTTGCGACGGAACTTCCCTTACATCCGCTTGAAGTCGAAGTATTAAAAGCTTTAAAACCCAAGGTAAAGCGCGTATTTGTGACTGGGGCGGGAGGGTTTTTAGGGAAATCTATTTGCTTACGTCTATTGTCTCAAGGCATCAAAGTGACGGGCTTTGCACGATCTAGCTACCCAGAAATGACAGCTCTTGGAGTGGATATGCGCCAAGGCGATATCGCCAATGCAGCCGAATTAGAACGAGCCATGCAAGGATGTGATTTAGTTTTTCATGTGGCTTCTAAAGCCGGAGTTTGGGGGAGCAAAGCGAGTTATTTCTCACCTAATGTGGCGGGTGCAACGCATATTGTTCAAGCATGCCAAGCGCTTAATATTCATTATTTGGTGTACACCAGTACGCCGAGTGTAACCTTTGATGGCCAAGATGAGTCTGGGATCGATGAGTCTACGCCTTATGCAGAACATTTTTTAAATCATTATGGTGAGTCGAAAGCGATTGCTGAGCAGCTGATGCTTAATGCCAATTCAGCGAGGCTAAAGACAGTTGCATTGCGTCCGCACCTGATTTGGGGCCCGGAAGACCCACACCTCGTGCCGCGTGTTATCGAGAGAGCAAAAGCTGGTCGGTTAAAGTTAGTGGGACAGCAAGACAAGTTAGTTGATACTATTTTTGTCGATAACGCAGCATATGCTCATCTACTTGCGGCTTTAGAGTTAATGTCACCAGATTCTAAATGTGCAGGTAAAGCTTACTACCTGAGTAACGACGAACCCATTACGATGGCAAAAATGCTTAATCGAATTCTTGCCGCAGCGGCTTTGCCACCGGTATCAAAGCGTGTACCGGCACGGTTGGCGTATGCCGTGGGTTCAGTATTAGAAATCCTCTATCGTGCTTTAGGGAAGCAACAGGAGCCGATGATGACGCGTTTTGTCGCGCGGCAGCTATCAACGAGTCACTATTTTGATATTAGTGCGGCAAAGAATGATCTGAATTACTCACCTTTAATCTCGATGGATGAGGGGATGAAGCGATTACAGGATTGGCTTCAAGGAGAAGCGCTAAGATCATAATGTATGAATTGATGAAAAAGGACGCGCAAGGCGTCCTTTTTTCATAGGGATTTATCGACTAGCCTTCATTTGCTCAACACGCTTGTGGGGTTGCTACTGAGCTCGCTAGCTCTAGGAGCGGCGGTAAGTAGCGAATATTCTGCTCTGCCAGTTGGCGTTGCTCGGCAATGATATCGTGTAAAATTTCACGGGTGGTCAAAGGGTTTGCGAGTACGACCCTTAAGACGACAATGCGTTGTTTGAAGTCTCGCTCAGGCGTAATTCGAGTACGAGATACAAATGACTTGCCGTTTTCACGTTGGCGTTTTTGTATAAACTTGGTTAGCCCATCAAGAAGTGTATTAAAGCGGGCTAATAGCTCAGTGTCACCTCGTTCACGGGCAATATCCATCGCGTTTCTGACAGCAATAGGCACATATCGATAAGTGAGTAAGCATAATTCTGGATTGGTAACTAATTCAAAGTCAGGTTGCTGTTTGATATGGTCGGCAAAGTAGCGCGCTTTCTCAATACTGTTATTGATTAAGATCTCGTATCCGTCGCGGCCAATAATTTTCATACAGGCATGAACCAACATAGCCATGCCTGGGCGAGAGCCTTCTAGGGTCTGGCTGCCTAAATCTTTTGAACCACGACGCAATATATACTCTGCATGGTGTTCAATCGCGCTTGCTGAACTCGGATCTTTGAAAATAACCATTCCAGCGCCCATGGGGACATACATTTGTTTGTGGGCATCAATCGTGACGGAGTCTGCTAGCTCGATCCCTTTCAATAACGCGCGGTATTTGCTGGAGAGCAAAGTTGCGCCCCCCCATGCTGCATCAACATGAAAGTGACAATCGATTTCTTGCGCTAATGCTGCGAGTTCCGGCAAAGGATCGATGCTTCCAGTTTCTGTCGTACCCGCGACGCCCACAATGGCCATGACTTTGATGTTTTTCGCTGCAAGTTTTTGTGCATATTGACGCATGAGTGTCACGTCAACTTTATTGTCGGCATCGGTCGGAACTTGGATAATTTGATCGCGGCCGATACCTAAAAGGTCAGCAGTTTTACCTAGAGAATAATGGCCTCGCTCAGAAACCAATATCGCTAAATCATCGTATCCGTAATGGCGCAGTGCACGATGTAAACCCTGTTTCTCAATACCGGTAAACTCACCATCGGGTTGTAGGAGTTTGTTTCGAGCAATCCATAGAGCAGAGATATTAGCGACTGTGCCGCCAGAACAAAATGCGCCGAGTGCGTGGTTTGCACTATGCATTAACTGTTCATAAAAGCTAGCAGACTGGCCATAAATCAAATGGTGCATCATGCCGATCACTTGGCGTTCGAGCGGGGTAAATGCTTTAGACGTTTCTATCTTGACCAGATTTTGGTTTAAGCCCACCATCATTTTCGAAAGTGGTAACACAAAATAGGGGAGTGCAGAAGTCATATGGCCAATAAAGCTAGGCGACGCAGTATGTACCGAGTGGGCAACCAATTTCTGCATCATTTCATCAGCATAATCGGATACAAAACTCGGTAACTGCGGAATTTCATGCGTCAGAAAATCCTGCTCAATTGAGGAAAGCGGCTTTTCTACCGCGACAATGCTCTCACCCAGAAAACCAGTAAGATTTTCTGACAGGCGTTGCTCAATGATGCTTAACGCGGACTCGGGAGCTTCGGGTACTGTAAAGATGCGCATAAGCGCTTCTTCAGAAGCCGTTGCTTGACGCGTGTGTCTGGATGTCATGTGACTGGCCATCTCTATTGTTATTGTGTCGTGCTCAATCTGTCGTGCGGTAAAGAATGGAGCATTTTTCTAAAGGGTGCTCACTTTACTGTATGAGTTATATCGCATCAAGGGCTAAAGATAAATCCGTGAACCAGAAATGTTTGTTCAAAAAAGCGCGTGTGAGCTGTAATGAAAGGCTAATTATTTGTTAATGCTTAAGTTGTCAGGTATATGCTTCGTCTATCTAGCTCAATTAGTTCTGATGTAATCTATTATCAATTTAAATCAAGTTGTTAACCCACGTGCATTGGACGAGCGGGTGGTCGGAGTCTGTAGTCATTGAACTTTGCTTGTTGCAATTTCGTTAGCGCTCAGGAAATGAACGCTAACAGTCGCCTTCAGTCGACTTTTGATGGGTTTACCCAAGCAGGCGTTAATCTCTGAGCGAAACGTTTTGCCAGTTTGATGGTTGGTTTGAGGTTAAAACGTATAAATGCTGTGTCGTTGGTGTGTCATAGGTGTGTTGAAACAAGTAGCCGCTGGTATTGGTATAGTCAGGGCTTACTCCTGCTGGCACCATAATGACAGGAGTTTGCGCCACGTTTTGATCAAAACGAATTGCAGCAGAAGCCTGATAGCGTGCCAGATTGCTTACAATTCTTTGTTGTGTGGTCACGTTGTAGATATCTAATGGGCCATCATAAAATGGATTGGCATGGTAAAAGCGTACCGTAGGATCTTCACCTTGCTGTTTGAGTAAACGCTGCACTCGAATGGAGTTCGCTTGCTCAATGGCGCCGGTTAGCAGCAAAAAATAATCAGTTTGGTTTCCATTTAATGTCAAATTGCTTGTTGTTAGCAGAGCTTGATTGTTCAGCGCGTCTCGGGTTGTAAATGTTGCATTGGCTTGTGGTAAGCCGGTCCATCCAAAAGAATAGGTATTGACGCTTTGCAAGTATCTTAGGTTTTCAACAATCTGGTATGATTCATTACTTCCTTGCTGATAATAAACATCAACCATGGGGTCGTCATGCGAACTATTGGCGGCAGAGAGTAAATTGACATACAGCGGAGAAAAGCTGTATTCCGTTTGGGAGACCTGAATATCATCTTGGCTACCTGCGCCACCACCGCACCCTTGTATGCCTAGAATCAGAGAAGCAAATACAAAGCTGCTGAAGTTATAGTGTTTTTTATTCATGATATCCATGGTGACAAGCCTTCGATTGAAGCGGTATCTCTTCAGGATACCTCGCCGTATGCAGAGGCATATTTTATCCTTTGTCTTTAACAGGCCGCAACTATAACCGCTCAATCTTATTGAAAATGAACATTGTTTTACCAAGTTCGCCGTTGTGAACCGCAAATCGCAGTGTTTGACTCGTTCAATCGCTATCGTTCCACTGTTGCTATGCATGTGTGGTGCGCACTATTTCGGAGTTATCAAAGCACCAAGCCGCAAGAATAGAGTGCCTGCGTGTCAAATACAGTTACGGATGTGGCGTTTGTTTTGTCACTGAATGACAGAAGACACGCATAGGTTAAAGCTTGTCATTTAATGGTGTCAAACTGGTGCTGTATCATGGCCCTATGCTCTGTAAATTAGAGAGCCGCTGTAAATAAGAGGAATGAATTCGCCGTTGTCGAAGGCGATTCCATCATGGGTAAATGGCCAATATTTGGGGTGATGTCTAGTTTTGCATGGGGGATGACTTGCTTAAGCTCCATTGCGCCCGACACATGTAATATTCTATCTTTGCTTCCCCAAGAAATTAAGACTGGGCCACGATAGTTTTTTAGGGCTCGGTCAAGTGGCAAATCTGGATGTGGTTCTCCATTTTGCATTCGATGTATTTGCTCAAATATTTTGGTATTGATTTCGGCGTTTTGACTCGCTTTATTGGCGAGATGATTCACGATGGGTGAAGGAACAAAAGGTGGCTCAACAAACAAAAAGTCGAACAGCTGTAAGAACTCTGATTCTGTCCGCGGTAAAACGACGGGGTGTTTGCCTTCTTGAGTTGCTGTAAACATATCACTGATTTTCGAGTTCTCAACTCCAAAAGGACTGATTAACCATAAATGTTCGACTGCACTGGGGTATTGAGCGGCAAAGTTCCCAGCAATGTACCCCCCCATAGAGCTGCCTGCGAGATTAAACTTTACCAGTTTGAAAGCATCGATGATCCGTTTTAGACGGTCGATTTGGGAGCGTACATCATAGTCTAATGCCATGTGTTTTGTGCTGTTGCCAAAACCAGGCAAATCAATGGCAATGACATCAAAGTAATTCACAAGGTCGCCAGCAATTCGATTCCAGTTGTCTTTATCCGCCCCAAACCCATGGAGCAAAACTAATGTTGGGCCACTTCCTCCACGCAGGTATTCAATGTCTAATCCATCAACATGGATTCGCTTTAGCTCGAGGCCTGCCAAGCTTCGCTCTGCATGAACCAAATATTTAAATAGCGTTGAATTCGGGAGCAGCGCATATGCTGCAGTGGTGATTAAAATAAATCCTGACAACAAAATTGCTAGATTTCTTTTCATGTAGTAAATCCCTTTTATCTCGTTTTGACCTGTTAAACCTGAATTCTTGCTGTACCTTGATCAGCGGTGAATTCATCGTTTCAATGCAAGTCCAACACCTCCATGCTTTGGACCATCATCGTCAGTTTGTTCGGTAGAGTATATCGCTTTGGTTGTATTTTAGGCGTGGCTAAAGTTTTTTTATCATCCTTTTTTCATTAAAGTTTGGATTGCGGGTGCCGAATTATCATTGGCTTTCATTCAACCTTGCCTTGGGTTTTCCTCTATTTTAGCTATGAGCGATTGCTCAGCCTAGAAGAAAACACCGATTTAGACGCCCGCTCTGGGCACTTATCTAAATCCAGCTCTGGCTACTTAATTTAGATCCAGCTCTGGGCAGTTTGCCAAATCCAGTAACCGAGCACGCCATAGCTAATGAGTACGATTGCACCATCGATGATTTTGAGTTTGCTTTGTTGCTGCAAAGCAACATGCCCGCATGCGATAGCAAATAGATTAACCGGCGCAAGAAAGGCTCCGATGGCGGCAAAGGTAGCTGCGGCAGCGGATAATAACCATGGGCGTTGACTGCTGATTTGTTTGAGTTGCACGAGTTGATATGGAATAAGCGCAAATGCTGCCGCAATCAAGATGCCACCAAGATTCATCATCAGCGGGCCAAAGCCTGCAAAATCCCATAAAGCGATAAGTAACATCAATCCACTTGGAATTAATGATAAATTCACGTAACGACGAAGAAATGTAGGATGTTGTAAACGCCCGGATAAATAGAAGGCAAGTTGCAGTAACAAGTTCGCCGTTGTAAAGCCCCCAAGCCCAACAAATAGCATGAGCGTTGCTGTATTTCCTTGTTGTGAAAACGCAAATGCAGGGCTAGAAATGAGCAGTAATAAAAGAAGTATTAAACGCATATTTTTAACATTGGTGATGAAGATTGTTGTCACGATCTATCAAACTTGTGCTGAATTCAAGCTTTGCTGCAAGAATATCTTGCTTATTGCTAATGTTGAACGTTTTTTATTCAACACCTGTCGATGGTTTTGGTTTTGTGTTCGCAGAGGTTGAGTATAAAAAAGCCCGCAAATTGCGGGCTTTTAAAAGAAATGACGGATTGTGAGCTTGGTTCGTAAGCTTTCTTACGAAACTAAAGCTTGTACTGCAAGCTGATCATAACAAGATGCGCAGTGTAGTCATGATTGAGTGAACCAAAACTAACAACGTTCCATATATCATCGGCTGCAATGCTATTTGCAGCATCATTGTCTTTATAGTTTTCGACCTGATAGTCAAATCGCCAGCTCATTTGGCTATCGACCTGATATTTTGCATAGAGGTTGATATTGTGAACTTTGGCGTAATAATCACCATAGTCGCCCGTGAGTCCTTGGGTGACTTGGGTGTTACTATCTGAGTTTGAGTAGCTATAGTCGATTCCAAGGGCTAGTTTGTTATCCATCAAGTTTTGATAGTCCATACCGACACCGACAACATCGACTTGATCTTCAACTTGGCTCGACCAATTCGGTGCCCCAAAATTGGTGCTGCCAGCTTGGGTTGATTCAATGACTTGGTTGCTATAAAAACCGCTCCAATATAGATCATCCGAGACCTGATAACTCAGACTGAAATCAACACCGATATCCTCTGACTCGGTTAAGCCTATTTGAGTTTTATTATAATCATCAAGGGCGAAACGCGCAGCGAAATCTAGCGTTAGTGCATCAGTAGGTGTATGGCTCACTCGTGCCTCTATTTGACTCCGTTTTCTATCAGCAAGGTGATATTTACGCAGCAAATCGTTGGACTGTGACGACGTCCATTGAGAAGCTTGGTACTTAGAGCCATCCCTTTGTCCGTAGTCGGCTTTGAGGTAGAAGTTCCACATCGGAATATTCGTTAGGCTATATTTGGCCCACAAAGTTTGCTCATCCGTTGTTTCACGATCTTGGTAGTTTCGCTCATCTTTGCGATAGTCCAATCCGGCTTCTAGCTTCATTCCTCGTGCTAAACGATAGTTCGCACTAATTTTCGCAAGGTGTTTGTCATGATCATAGGGCAGGTTGTAATAAATTTCGCCGTTGACATCACTGACCGTGTACTGAGTCCAAGCTTCGACTTGGGTGTCATCGTCACGGCTGTAATAGTCATAGCTAACATTGACTTGTAGTGCCCGGCTCATACGGGTGGTCGCTTTTAACGTCAGCCCAGAAACATCAACTTGACCATCCAATGATGGTACGGGCATTGGATATAGGTAACCCATTTGAACGAAATCTTGGTCTTGGGTCATATTTGCGTAGTGCAAACGTCCACTGAAGACCGTGTTATCAAGCATATATCTTGCTTGCAGGGCAAACTGATGGGATTCATTGTCAGGGTCAAGCGCCATGTAGCCAGTTGTTTGAGCGCCAAATGTCGGGTTGAACAAATTGTCATAACCGAGTTGGTTGTGGTCGTTATCAAACTTTGAGCCAGTATAGCTTAAGTTTGCAAACCAATTCTGTCCGTGTAGATTGAGGCCGGCATTAAGCTGATCTGTGCTGGTATCCACTGGCTCTGGCAACATGATGGACTGATTGTAGAAACTACCTGATGCAGTTTTTATTCCTGTTTTTTGTTCATGCTGATAGCCGATATAGCCAGACCAACTGGATGGTGCTTGGTAGTCGAAACGAATTCCTTCTCGACGGCGCTTTAATGATAGCTCAAAAGGTTGCAAGCTTTGTTCAAGCATAGGCATTTGGCTGCTAGAACCTGCAGTTTGCCAACCAATGGGTGCATTAAGCTGATCGTGTCCCACGCCTTGATAAGGGGTTTGAACGGTTTGGCTTTGATAACTAGCAAATTGTCTTAAATTGACAGCCAGTTTGTATTGCCCTGCCTTCCCAGCTTCTGCGCTCAAACGACCGTTTTCCATCCCCAAGTTTTCTGCTTTTAGGCTGGCTTGATAACCGGTTTCGCTTTTATATCGCACATTAGCGTCGAGCTTACCGACAAACTCATCTTCGGTTGCAAATGCATTGCTCGAATGTAGGTCATCACTGTCGTGATAGCCTGCGCCCACGCCAATTTGGCCTTGATATCCAACGGTGGGTTTACAGCGCTTGCAAACCCATTTATCAAATTTAACCGTTTCGGTTTTTGCGTTGGAAAGATTGTAGCCCGTTGCTGCTTGGACATCATCGCTTAAGGTAGTTCCCGCACTCGTAATCAAGGCGAGAGTGATCAAATTTAAGTTAAATTTCATCGGTAGCACTCCTGATTAACGTTGTAGTAACTTGCCTGACGGATGATTCGAGCCATGTACTTGACTATGACAATTCAGACAGCTTCGGCCGCCAGTAAATGCGTTGTCATTGACAGAAGAGCCCGCAGACGTGTTGCCGAAGTTCGGATTGCTCGCATGGCCATCATTTGCGTGGCATTGCTGGCACAACTGTGGTACGCGTGTTTTTAACATGCCTTCGTTGGCCGAACCATGTGGGTTATGGCAGGTTGAACAATCTTCAGTGACAGGGGAGTGCTCCCAGAGCTTTGGCCCGCGCTTTTCAGCATGGCAGGCATAGCAATTGTCATTGGTGCTTGGTGCTACCAAATCCGCATTGCTGAGGGTGCCATGTGGGTTGTGGCAATCAGTACACACCATTTGGGCCCATTTAATCGGATGGCTAGAGCGCTTGTTCAGCTCTGCTTTTTGTTTGGTATGACAGTTGGTACAAACTTGTATTTCGGTTTCTTTCGATAGTACTGGATCATTGGCGGCGTGCACCTGATGGCATGATGCACAAGCAATATCAGCGTTATCGTGATGTCCACCAGTCCAAGCCATGCGTTGTGTATCGGTATGGCAACTCATACAGACGCTATTTTGCTTTTGCGTGTTTAATGTGGATTTTTCGCCAAAGGTAATCATTGGCTCTTTACCACCACGATTATGCAGACCTAATGGACCATGGCATGCTTCACACTGCAATCCTGCCATAGGGCTTTTACTTGAATTGGTATCGCCATGCACGCCTTGAAAAAGTGCGGTGACCTTTTTTTCTTTGCCGTGACACATCAAGCAAGTATCTGCGCCTTTGGGAGAGTATTTCCCCTCAGAAAATTTGAGATCTAGGCTTGCCTCTACTTCATCTGGCGTCATGGTTTTGTCCCATTTTGCCCCGTAGCTTGGCGATATTGCACTGACCATCAACAAGCAGGAGGCTGCTGTGATCGCAAGTACAGTTTTTATTCGCTTTATGATTTTCATATATCGTTTCCCAATTTGCTCGAACCAATAAAAGAAGGGGAGAGTTGTCTCCCCGTGTGAGCAAGTGATTAATTCAACTTGGTATGGTCGTCGACTGTAGGTTTGTGGCAGAACAAGCAAGACTCAGAGGTCACCGCTTGATTTGCAGTATCCTTATCGCCGTCAACCACTGCGCCGTTTGCTTCGAGAAACTCTTTACTATGAACCATGTAAGGAGAGCCTATGGTATGACATGAAGTACAGGTTGCGGTGACCGGTGTGGTGTAGAGACCGCCGGCAGTTGCTAATGCACCTTTGACTTTAAATGCATCTAAATTCAGATCGTTGTGACATTGTTTGCAATCACCGCCGACAAGAGCAAAGGCATCTTCAATGTGCGTGCGGTGTAGCTTCATTTCGATTGCCCCTTTATTCACCCCGCCAGCATAAGTGCCGTCTGGTGTATGACAGGAAACACAGCCATCAATACCAACAACTATTTCACCGTTTATCTCGCGGCCGAGTTGCTCGGTCATCACAAAGCCTGGGTGATGTGAACCTTTATGGATATCAAAAGTGTCACCATGGCAATTTTCACAGCTGGCAAAGTTTACCGAGTCAATATGGCGCATTGATGCGGCATTACCTGATTTTGTACCAAAAGCGAGTTCGGCCTTCATGCCAGTATATTCACTACTGCCGTCCGGTGCACAGTCAATGATAGTTGCGCCCTCGACACAGACTGAGAAGCCAATAAAGCTGAATGCGGTATCCGTATCTCCATCACCAAAAGGCAATGCTGGGGTGATGCGAACAAGGTTACCATCAACGATACTGGCGCCGTCTTGTAGTATGCCATTTTCGACGAGGTTTAGGCTGTCTTTGCCACGATAGCCCAGCTGCGGGAAATTAGGTCCCACATTTGTGGTGGCTTCAACCCGTTGAATTTTGCTAAGCATGCTATTGATATCAACCGCTTGGCTGTTTGCATCGAGTAAGCTGATGGTCAGTGTTGCGGTGTCATCGGAATTACCGACAAGTGATGCACTAAGACCGAGTTGATCGATCACTGCTTTTTTGGCCAGGGCTTGCTCACTATGAATTTCAGCTGTCCATTGGCTATTGTGACAAGCGATACAATTGGCATTGTTGTCTTGCTGGGAGTGGCCTTCACCTGCTTTAAAGTCAATATTGGTGTGGCAGCTTGTACACGTCTCCATGGTAGGAACGCGCGTGTAGTTTGCCCACTCGGTAAGGGTTTCGGATTCAACATGACACGATTGACAGTTGTTTTGTAGCAGTGCTTCAGCGGCTTCACCGGTATATTCATTGTCGTATTTATCAGTGAAGCTTTTGTTTGCGTTGTGAATGTTATGGACTAAATGGTTCCATTGTGTGTCTTCGTTAAAGCTACCGTTATGACAAGTCGCACAGGTTTCGTGAGTTTGATAGCTGCCATGGCGACGAGTTAGTGCTTCGCCTTCGGTATGGCATTTAGCGCAAACTTGATGAGACACAACATTTTTTGTGTACTTTGCCGCGTAACCTTCACCATCATAATCTGCGACAATTTCTCGGCGAGGTAGGGATGTGACACCATCAAGCAGAGTTGCGTCTGGGCCTCCGGCATATACATTAAATCTTTGAGTTAGATCTTGGTTGAGATTTTCAACCGGAACGGTTGCGGTGTAGCTCCCGTTTTTGTTATCGACGATGACTGCAGGGTTTGAACGAATACTAATGGTTTGCCATTGGGCACTATTGCCGGCGCCAGTGGTTCCCATCGGATACAGCTGAGCGGCTTTCACACCAAAATCTTGGATACCGACAATGGGCTCATCATTCTGGTTAGTGGCATAGATTTCTATGCTCGGTGAGCCATCTGTATAAGTAACTTTTGTCACTTTAAGGTGGAGCGTTTCAATGGCTTCTGCAGCGGGGCCGCCTGGATTTCCAGGTTCACCTGAACTGCCATCACTACCACCACACCCAGTTAATGCTAACGTTATCGCACTAGCGATTAACATTATGCTTTTTTTAGAATTATTGTTCATGGTCATCGTTTTTCCCTGCATAGGTTAGACATCGATAACAATGAGACTGAGGTAAATAAGCAAAGACAGATCGCAATGCAGTCTCTAAATCGATGCGGAAAATCAAATTTCCCTACAAAAATGCTAGCTTAATCTAAGATTAAAATCCGCATATTGTAAGCGTTAATGTGACACAGGTCCTCATATTCATTTAGAGGTATTTGATATTTCCGTTGTGTATATTTCTATTAATTTTCAATATGTTTAAAACATGCTGATAAAATAACTGATTAAACACCTGTATTTAAAAGGTGTTACTAGTCGAGTGATATTCAGTGGTATGGAATGGAGAGCGATTTGCTCTCCATTCCTGCCATGAATAACGATATCGGACTAATGCCCGTGAACGCTCAGAACTTGCTCGCTCGAGTGACAAGTAGAGCAGGTTTCTTTAGCGCGAGTACGTACATCATCTGCGTCAACACCATCGATAATGCCGCCATTGATTTCGATGTGATTGATGGCTGCATCATTAAGATAGGGTTGATGACAGCTCAAACAGGTTCCTGCGTCTGATGAGACCCAAACACCATCAGCATCTTTGGTATCAAGATTTGGATAGTGCCAAACTCGGTCGCTAGAGCGGCCTAAAGCAAAGCCACCATCGGTATGACAAGTAGAGCAGTCGGTCTTCAATACGGTACCAGACTGTACACCTGCATATTTGAGGTAATGGCCGTCAGCATGGTGTGCCTTATAGGCAAAGCTTGTTGGTTTATCAAATTCGCCAGATCCTCGCACTGACTCTTTGAGTGATTTATCTGGTGTGTGGCACGACATACAATTCACACCATTTGAGTCATGATAGAATTCCGCTCCGTGACAGGCATGGCACTTCGCATCATCGATAATGGTGCGGCGCGCGGTTGCTGCTGTATCGCTATAGCCGTTATTCCAAGTAAACCGGAGTGGCTGATCTTGAATATATGCTGGTGCAGCATTATTTAAGAGTTCACCTTCAGTGTCGTAACATGCCATCGGATTGACTTCGTCGACACCATAACCTCCAGTGTTGAAACAGGTTTTCACTAAGGGAAGAAGCTCAAATGATTTACCGTTGATATCAGCAGGCAAAACGATGTTGGCACTAGTGACGCTGAATGTTTTGCTTGCAGTATCATAAACAGATTGCGTGTCATCATATAAATCGATACGTCTTTCTGAGTAACGGCTGCCCGTCTCATAGGCCGGGTAATCTTTATCGATATCCCAAGAGACGACAATATACGGCTTAGAGAAGCCTTTTTTGTAAACAAACTCTTTAGCAATCGGATTGCCGCTATCGTCAAGCAGTTGCACATCAAAGCTTAAGCCTTGACCAGCAGGTGCAATATTTGTGAACACTGCAGAATACAGTTTACTCACTTGATAACGTTTGTTGACATCACCATGACGTTTTTCAGCGTTGTTGGTGCCGTTGTATGGATCGGTCGCATTATGACAAGCCACACAATCAGTGCTGGAGTGGTTCATGGATGGTTTTTCAGTATGACAAGCAATACATGCTGTATTGCTCTTATCTGCTTTAAACAATGCTGCATCTGCCGGAGCACCTTCACCTTCGACGTGACAAGATGAGCAGTCAGTCGCGGGATATAGAGGGAACATCACGTTGCCATAATCATGCATTCCACCACCGTAGCCAATGACTTTATACGGTGCAGGGACCATACCCTCTTCAGTGGCAATCATACGTTCGTTGCCTTTATGAATTGCGTGGATCATGTAGGTGAAGTCCACACTGTTGCCTGATTCTGGATCGCCAGACGTTGCAGTATGGCAGGATGCACAGTTTTCTAAATCAAGTCGGCGGCCGCCATGTAAAGCTAAGCTTTCAGGCTGGTGACATTGGTAGCAGGCCGTAATTGAAACGACTTCCCTACTGGTAATCCCCTCGGTTGCGCCCGTAGAAGGTTGCCAATCATAAGCCGCGTTTGCCGTGATTTGTGGAAGTTTTAGTTCGAGGGTTGCTCTTTGGGTATTGTCGGCGTTGTAGGTTACTTGGAGTGGGGTGGTAACATTAGCGACATCAATTTGATAAGTGTAGGTATAGCTTCCGTCAAGGTTATCAATTAAACAATCGTCACAGTTCTTCGCCGCTTCAACACCTGCTTGGAACTGTGTTGACGGACTTAAATTATCGTCGTCCTCCGGGATCCAATCTGGATTTGGTTCCTTTTGGCTATTGATATAGGCTTGCCATTGTAAGCCTCTATCCACTTGAGCATCGCCAGCAGCTTCGAATACTTGCGTGAGCTGAGCAATACCAAATCTAAGGTCATAATCTTTGTTGAGGCCTAAAACAGCAACACCATTGGCATTGGTTAGTTCGAAATCAACGGTAACTGTTCCTGCATCTATTGAAGCATTGGTAAACGTTGCTGTGAGGCTAGAGGTTGTATCAATGCTGACACCAACGACACCATCTTTGCCATCTTCTCCGTCTTTACCGTCGCTGCCACACCCAACAAGCACGAATGAGAGCATACCGGCTCCCAATAAGGCTTTTGTGGCGGTATTTAAGCTAAAGCGTCTCATCATAATTTTCCCTGCAATTCGTTATTGTTCTAATTGAAACCCATTTGATTAAGGCATATTTCGTCAACAAGATTTAACTGATTGGAATTGTCGCATTTATTAACAAACCAATTATGTACTTTTTAACAGGAAATGACCGACTATTTTGTGAGCTAGGTCTTACTATACCTTTAGAGGTAGTTGTTGGTTTTTTTTTATTGGCTGAAGTGTGATTTGGGAATGTGCCAATGATTGCTAACTCGTTGTTATATAACACCGGAATGTAACTTTTTCCTGCTGGCGCTCCTATGGTGGGTATCGACCGCTAGCGTCTTCTAAAATCAAAGCGCCCAACAATAGGGATGTTCGACCTTGGTTTATGTGTGACCTGTGTCACTGTGGGTTGCCCCGACATTGCATCGATATCAGACTAGACTTTTGGGTGAATTAAATTGATAATCATTTTCGTTTGCGATTTGGCGTGATGATAATTTAGATAGGGATCTTCAAAATTCTTCTTAAATGAATATAAGTGAAAACTATTATCATTTCAGTTTGAAAGTTTGATCTAGGTAAAATCATTGCCCTATAAGTTCAGATAAAATCGCTAGCATTAAAGTGGCAAGAGCTGTTGATGGTTGGAGTATAAATGAAATTGAGTCAGTTAAATCCTGGTGAAAGAGCCATGATTGCCGAAGTTGGTCAAATAAACCTTCCAAAGACAGTGAAAAGAAAATTGCTTTCGATGGGGATTACCCCAAATACTCGTTTTACGATGCTCAGAAGAGCGCCTATGGGCTCAGGACTTGAGCTTGATATTCGTGGCAGTAAACTATGTATGCGCAGAGATCTTGCCGACATTATTGAGGTAGTTAAAGCTAATGACTAAGCAGTTTCATTGCGTCACAGTCGGCAACCCAAATGCTGGCAAATCAACTTTATTCAACGCTCTGACGGGATCCAACCAACAGGTGGGTAACTGGTCGGGTGTAACTGTTGAAAAGAAGACCGGTCAATTTGCTATTGAAGATACCGATGTTTTCCTAACCGATCTCCCTGGAATTTATGACTTATTGCCTGCGGGTAAAACTTGCGACTGTTCTTTAGATGAGCAAATTGCTCAGCAATATCTCGCGGATCAACATATTGACGGCATTATTAACCTTGTCGACGCGACGAATATAGAACGCCACCTTTACCTGACTGCGCAGCTGCGAGAGTTAGGGATACCCATGGTGGTGGTCATTAATAAAATTGATGCCGCAACTAAACGCGGGATCCGTGTTGACCTCGGGAAAATGAGTGCGGAGTTAGGTTGTCCAGTTATCGGGGTTTGCTCGAGAAAAGAGCAAGATGTAGAACGTGTCAAAGAGCAATTTGTCGATCTGCTTGAAGGTCGCGTATCAGAAGAAGCTCTAGTACTTGAATATGATGATGCTATTGAAGCTGGTGTCAACGCGCTGCAGAGTAAAGATAGTCAGCTCGTTCGGGGGCGTGCGTTAGCAATGTTAGGCAATGGCCTTGGGTGTGGAACCTGCAAGAATAGCAAGATGCAGTCTGAAGTTACCCAAGTAACTGACGAGCTCAGCCGCCAAGGCAAAGATATTGAAATCATGGTTGCGACCACTCGCTTCAATTTTGTAGAAACTGTTTTCCGCGCTTCTGTCGTCGAAGATGATGCGTTAACCATGAGTGATAAGCTTGATAAACTTGTTTTACATCCAATCCTTGGTATCCCTGTATTCCTGTTCGTGATGTATTTGATGTTTATGTTCAGCATCAATGTTGGCAGCTCGTTTATTGATTTTTTTGATATTACTGCGGGTGCAATTTTTGTGGACCATATGGGCGCAGCCCTCTCGAATATGGGCTCACCAGATTGGTTAGTGACGATTGTCGCCGGTGGTATTGGTCAGGGCATTCAGACGGTCGCGACTTTTATACCGGTAATCGCAGCATTGTTCTTTGCTTTGTCAGTTTTAGAAAGCTCAGGTTATATGGCTCGGGCGGCGTTCGTGATTGACGGCTTAATGCGTCGCATTGGATTACCGGGGAAAGCATTCGTGCCTATGATTGTCGGTTTCGGTTGCTCGGTTCCTGCAATTATGGCAACGAGAACCCTCGGTAGTGAGCGTGAGCGAATTGTTACTGGCATGATGGCACCGTTTATGTCCTGTGGTGCACGCCTTCCTGTATATGCGCTTTTTGCCGCTGCGTTTTTCCCAGAATCCGGACAGAACCTAGTCTTTCTTCTTTATATCATAGGTATTTTTGCAGCGATTGGTACGGGATTGATGCTAAGCCGTACTTTATTGCCGGGTAGTAGCAGTGCGGTGGTGATGGAATTGCCGAGTTATGAACTGCCGAAAGTAAAAGCTGTGATGTCACGAACCGGTAAGCGCACGAAGAGTTTTATTCTCGGTGCTGGTAAAACCATTGTCGTGGTGGTCACTTTACTGAACTTTGTAAACTCAATTGGTGTGGATGGTAGCTTTGGTAACCAAGATAGCCAAGGTTCGTTTTTAAGTGTTGCGAGCCAAAAAGTTACGCCGATTTTTTCACCTATGGGTGTAGAACAAGATAATTGGCCAGCAACGGTTGGAATTATTACGGGAATTTTCGCTAAAGAAGCGGTTGTGGGGACTTTGAATAGCCTCTATAGCTCGGCCGACGAAGGTGGCGAAGAACTTGCCTCGATCAGCGACAGTATGCAAGAGGCATTGGCAACCATTCCTGAAAATCTATTTGGAATTGCACCGGAAGATCCGCTTTCAATTTCAGTTGGTGATGTCTCGAGTGAAGAAATTGCAGCTGAAGAGCAGGGCGTTGACCGTTCGACATTTGCGGCTTTGAAATCTGGATTTACGACAACGGCAGCCGCTTTTGCATATTTACTATTTATTTTGCTTTATACCCCATGTGTTGCAGCACTTGGCGCGCTGGTGGCTGAGTATGGTGCAAAATGGGCTCGCTTTTCGGCGCTATGGACCTTTGGGTTAGCTTACGGTGTCGCAACGGTTGTATATCAGGCAGCAACCTTCAATGCGCACCCGTTGCAATCCACGGCTTGGATAGTGTTCTTTAGCGGAGCTTTGATTGTGTTTTACCATTGGTTAAAACGCAAAGGTGCCCGCTCACAAGAAATCATACCGACAATTAAAATTATCACAGAATAGAGCGAGTTAGCGGACGATTAGAAAGCAGCTCATGTTGAGCTGCTTTTTTTATGGGCTTTTGACTCACCGATTTTAAGCAATCATTGACGTAAATTGTTAATTTGGGCATTGTAACTACGCGAGATCTATAGGATCATTGCAGTTTGTCAAAAATTTATTATGTGTGGCTAAGAGGAATTCCATGAGCGAAATGGGCACTGACGTTCGTCCAAGCAACTTCATCAGAAACATTATCGATGAAGATTTAGAAAGCGGTAAGCATACCAGTGTACATACCCGATTCCCGCCGGAACCAAACGGATACCTGCACATTGGGCACGCAAAGTCGATTTGCCTGAACTTTGGCATTGCTAAAGATTATAAAGGGCAATGTAATTTACGTTTTGATGATACCAATCCTGAAAAGGAGGATATCGATTACGTAAACTCTATCCAAGAAGATGTGCGTTGGTTAGGTTTTCAATGGGATGGCGATATTCGCTATTCATCAAATTATTTCGATCAGCTTCATCAATATGCGGTAGAGCTGATTGAAAAAGGACTAGCTTACGTTTGCTTCTTAAATGCCGAAGAGACGAGAGAATATCGTGGCACTTTGAAGGAACCTGGGAAAAATAGTCCGTATCGCGACACTACACCAGAAGAAAACCTCGAGTTATTTGAAAAGATGCGCCTTGGTGAATTTTCCGAGGGTGAATGCGCGCTAAGAGCCAAAATTGATATGGCGTCTTCGTTTATGTGCATGCGAGATCCGGTGATTTATCGCATACGCTATGCGCACCATCATCAAACTGGCGATAAATGGTGCATTTATCCCATGTATGACTTTACACATTGTATCTCAGATGCAATCGAAGATATTACGCATTCGTTGTGTACATTAGAGTTCCAAGACAATCGCCGTTTATATGATTGGGTTTTGGATAACTTAGATGACTTTCAAGCGCCAAACCGAACGCGTCAATATGAGTTTTCTCGCTTAAATTTAGAATACACCTTAATGTCTAAACGTAAGCTAAACGACTTGGTTGAGCGTGGCTTAGTTACTGGCTGGAATGATGCTAGAATGCCAACGATTGCCGGCTTACGTCGTCGTGGATATACACCGGCTTCTATCCGAGAGTTTTGTCATCGTATCGGTGTTACAAAACAAGAGAATATGATTGAAGTGGGCGTGCTCGATGCATGTGTTCGTGAAGAGCTCAACGAGAATGCACCACGTGCTATGGCCGTGATCAAGCCTATCAAGGTTGTGATTGAAAACTACTCTGAAGGTGAACTTGAGCAACTGACGGCACCAGCACATCCGAATATTGAATCAATGGGGACTCGCACACTACCTTTTGGACGCGAACTCTACATTGATACTGAAGATTTTCGTGAAGAGGCAAATAAAAAGTATAAGCGCTTGGTTTTGGGCAAAGAAGTCCGGTTGCGTAATGCTTATGTTATTAAGGCCGAGCGTTGTGAGAAAGATGCTGAAGGAAATGTGACGACCGTCTATTGTACCTATGATCCTGAAACGCTTGGTAAGAACCCAAGTGATGGGCGTAAAGTAAAAGGCGTGATTCATTGGGTCGAAGCTTCTTCTGCTAAGCCTGCGGAGTTTAGACTTTATGAGCGTTTATTCCTTGATGCTAATCCTGCAGCTGCAGATACTGTCGACGAGGTGCTAAATCCAAGCTCACTAACTGTCGTGAATGGCTTTGTTGAGCCGAGTTTAGTAGATGCGCAAGTCGAGCGAGCATATCAGTTTGAACGTGAAGGCTATTACTGTGCTGATAACCAAGACTCAAGTGAAGCGCATTTGGTGTTTAATTTGACGGTACCGTTAAGAGATTCATTTGCGTAATTGATAATGATTGCAAACTAAAAAAAGAAGGCTTATAGCCTTCTTTTTTATTTTGTGTCAGCCTTTGGGGCATGGAACAGCGTTGCTTTCTGAAGCTTAGGCTATTGGTACATTGGGCCAAATCCCATACTCCACAGGATAATACTACTTGCCATTAAAGCGACAAGTAAAACTAGTCCTGCTGTGACAACGGAGCTTGCGTAAATAAAGCCTTTTTCTTCGGGGATGTTCATTATGATTGGGACGCCGGTATATAGAAGGTAAACCGAATAAGTTAAGCCGACGAGTCCAACAAGCATGATAAACCAAAGTGTTGGATATAGTGCCGCAAATCCAACCATAAATAGCGGGGTTGCTGTGTATGAAGCTAGCTCAAAGGCTTGCGAAAAATTCGGGTTTGCATCAAATGTCTTTCCCATCCAAAGGGCTAAGTAAGCAAGACCAAAAACACCGCCAATTAAGCCGACGTACATCCCCACAGACATAAACAGTGCGCTTTGGCTTGTCAAAAATAGTGGCTCACCTGCGCCTGGGTTCCAACCGATATGTGCATTAGCAATATAACTGCAAATGGCGGGGATAAGTGCAATGACTAAAACGTGGCTGAGGCTCGACATTAACTCCTCATGGTTTTGTTCAATTGCTTTCCATTCTTGTTTCGGATGAGTGTAAAGCCCCATTAAGTGATTCAGTATCATTGTAGTTATCCTTGTTTAGCATGTGAATTGCTCGCCAAACTACAGACGAACGCTGTACCAGTAACCGAATTGTGCGTTGCTCTTTTATTAGACCTTGTTTATTTATTAGCCAAAAGTCGCATTACGTCAAGTTTTACCCGTATTTTAAACGATTCTCATTTATCTGTTAGATGGCCGTGATTGTCTGGTGATTTCTGATATCATCAACTTAAGATTAGTAACGTATTGAAAAGCATCATGGATCAACTGTTATCCCCCATATTAGACTTTTTAAAATGTGAAACACCGGAAGCTTGGGTAGAGGAAGCGCGTCGAAGTGAGCGGTTAAACTTGCTGTTGGTTGATCATTGTAATTGTGAATTGAAAGCTGCGCAGACAGCACTTTTGCTAATGAGGAAGTATGCTGTTGATGAGTCAAGCCAGGCCGAACTTGTCGCGTGGGCGAAGCCCTATGAACGGTTTATTTATGATAAATCTCGCGATCAATCTAATTTCCTAGCGCAAATGGCTCGGCAGCATAGTTTTGCTGGCCGACTCAAGCCCAAGGCCGGGGTTCAGTTTGGTGACGTGTTAATTGAAAAAATGGTGCGGCTTGTGAAAGAAGAGTTTCATCACTTCTATCAAGTTTTAGAGATCATGCAAAGTCGAGACATGGCTTACCAAAACATTCGCTCAGGCCATTATGCCAAAGGGTTGATGAAGCATGTGAGGACCTTTGAGCCTGCAGCATTAATTGATAAATTGATTATTGGCGCTTTGATTGAAGCTCGTTCATGTGAACGATTTGCCAAAATTGCCCCTTTTCTTCCCGAAGACCTAACGCGCTTTTATATCTCGCTTTTGCGCTCAGAATCACGACATTTTCAAGATTATATTGCCTTAGCTGAGCAAGTTGCTGGATGTGACATTGGCGAACGGGTGACCTATTTTGCGACATTGGAAGCGGATTTGATTTTGGCGCCCGATGATGAATTTAGATTTCACAGCGGTACGCCTCATGTTTAATCTGCTCATTTCTAGACGAAACCATGTTTGATGGTATAGCTAGAGTTTGAATGAGCTTAGGCTCATCTCATTTTTCGCCATGCTTAGCATACTGCCTTGTTCGTACCAATCGCCTAATACAATACGTTGTCTATTGTGCTCTAATTGATGAATATCTGGACGGTGCGTATGGCCATGGATCATCAGCGTTGCTTGGGTTTTCTGTAAAAGTGCTTCTACAGCGCTATTTTCAACATCCATGATGCTGTAACTTTTTTGCTGGTTCCCTTGCTGACTTTTCTGTCGAATATTGTTTGCAATAGTGCGACGTTTAGCCGTTGGTAAGTGAGCGTACAACCATTTGATTAAGGCTGAATTCCTAAAGCGGCGAAAGCGTTGATAGGGCTTATCGAGTGTACATAATGAATCCCCATGCAATATAACAGTTTGTGTGCCATATAAATTGATGACACAAACCTCGGGTAATAGCGTCAATCCCGCGGCTTTTGCAAATGGTTTACTGATCAGAAAGTCTCGATTACCGTGAATAAAAAAAATCGGTGTCGTTTGTGATAGTTGTTTTAGCTTGGCAGCGATATTGAGCGCAAACGGTTCTGCCAAATCGTCACCCATCCATATTTCAAACAAGTCACCCAGGATATATAGGGCATCAACGTCTTCTTGGCAGGAGTCAATGAAACGTTCGAAAGCGGCGGTAATATCAGGCCGATCTGCACTTAAGTGCAGATCGGCAATAAACAAAGTTTTCATGCAGCCTTTTCTTATTCGGCAACAGTAACTTTTTCGATGATAACCGCTTCTAAAGGTACATCTTGGTGCATACCGCGATTACCTGTATCGACGTTTTTGATTTTTTCAACGACGTCCATGCCTTCTGCAACTTTGGCAAATACACAGTATCCCCAACCTTGGACTGACTCATTTTTAAAATCTAAGAAATCGTTATCTTTAATGTTGATGAAGAACTGCGCTGTCGCAGAGTGTGGATCCGAAGTTCGAGCCATTGCTAAAGTGCCCACCTTGTTCGACAGACCGTTGTTTGCCTCATTTTTGATAGTCGCTTTAGTAGGCTTCTGTGCCATATCTTCAGTGAAACCGCCGCCTTGGATCATGAATCCGTCAATAACACGGTGAAAAATAGTACCGGCATAGAAATCTTCCTTTGCATACTCAAGAAAGTTTGCACAAGTTTCTGGTGCATTTTCAGTATCAAGTTCGATTTTGATATCGCCTAAATTTGTGTGCAATGTGATCATGATATTTTTACCTTTAAAATATTAAGTGGCAGGATTCTAACTTATATAGGTTGGGGCTTAAAGTCCTGTATTCAAGCTTATTTCAGCGTGATAAACTGCCAGCCCTGATTTATGTCTGCGTTTTTTGATAATGGAATGAGAGCCAAGGTGCTGTCTTGTCATTATTCACAATCAAATAAAACGTTGGGCAGGTTGTAGCAAATAGTCAAAGTACTACTGAAAGAGAATATCAATGTTAAAAATATACAATACGATGAGTCGTCAAAAAGAAGAGTTTAAGCCGATAAACCCTGGCAAAGTTGGTATGTATGTTTGTGGTATTACAATTTACGATTTGTGCCATATTGGCCATGGTCGCACTTTTGTCTCTTTCGATATGATTGTTCGTTACCTACGCTACTGTGGTTACGATGTGAATTACCAGCGTAATATCACAGATGTTGATGACAAAATTATCCAGCGTGCAAATGAAAACAAAGAAAGCTGCGAAGCACTGACTGAACGCTTGATCGGTGAAATGCATAGTGACTTTGATGCGCTGAATATGGAACGTCCTGATTTTGAGCCTCGAGCGACACTACATATTGACGAAATTATTGAAATGGTTCAGCGCTTAATCGAGCGAAAACATGCCTATGTGGCCGCCAATGGTGATGTATTATTTAGTGTGCCTTCCTATGCGCAGTATGGTCAGTTGTCTGGTCAGAACCTAGAGCAGTTGCAGGCGGGGGCGCGGGTTGAGGTTGATGAAGACAAACACAACCCGATGGACTTTGTATTATGGAAAATGTCTAAGCCAGGAGAGCCAACTTGGGAATCTCCATGGGGAGCGGGCCGACCGGGATGGCACATTGAGTGCTCTGCAATGAACAGTAAACATCTTGGTTTACATTTTGATATTCACGGCGGAGGCTCAGATCTACAGTTTCCTCACCATGAAAATGAGATAGCACAATCGTGCTGTGCTCATGATACGCCATACGTTAATTACTGGATGCATACCGGTATGGTGATGGTGGATAAAGAAAAGATGTCAAAGTCTTTGAATAACTTCTTCACGATCCGTGATGTGTTAGCGCACTACGATCCTGCTACAGTACGTTATTTTCTCCTATCTGGACACTATCGAAGCCAGTTAAATTATTCAGAAGACAACTTAAAACAAGCCAAAGCTGCATTAGAGAGACTATATACAGCTTTGAAAGGGCTTGATTTATCAGTTGAAGCCGCAGCGGCAGAAGAGTATGTCAGCAAATTTAAAACATCGATGGATGATGATTTTAATACGCCTGAAGCTTATTCAGTATTATTTGATATGGTACGCGAAATTAATCGCTTAAAAACAACTGATATGGCGGCGGCTTCTGCTCTTGGTGTTAGTCTGAAACAATTGGCCGATGTGCTTGGCATTTTAGATCAAGATGTTGATGCGTTCTTTAAAGGCGAAGGCAATGATGATGAAGTTGCTAAAATTGAAGCCCTTATTGTTGAAAGAAATCGAGCCAGATCAGAGAAAGATTGGGCTGCGGCGGATGTAGCTCGCGATGGCCTCAATGCCCTCGGTGTTGTGTTAGAAGATGGTCCAAACGGAACCACTTGGCGTAAAAAATAAAGTTGTTATTTTTAGCCGAAAAAGCCTGCAATTTGCAGGCTTTTTTGTATGAATTATTTGAGCATTGAGTGAACTGCATCTCGAGTGCACTAGCGAGCGAGACTTTTTAGCAATCTGCTCCTAACGAAATAAATAGCATACTCCAGTCAACTGTTTGCATTCATGTTAGTCGTGGTAGTTTTCATTTGCGTACAATGTATTTTCTAACAAGCTCGCAATTGTCATTGGGCCGACGCCACCTGGAACTGGGGTAATCCAACTAGCGCTCTGACTTGCGACTTCGAAATCAACATCGCCAACCAGTTGCCCTGATTCAAGGCGATTAATGCCTACATCAATAACAATTGCGCCTGGCTTAATCCACTCGCCTGGAATAAATCCGGGTTTACCGACGGCGACAACTAATAAGTCGGCTTGTCTCACTTTTGCTTCTAAATCTTTTGTGAAGCGATGGCAGGTTGTTGTGGTGCAGCCTGCCAATAGAAGTTCGAGTGTCATGGGGCGGCCAACGATGTTTGAGGCACCAACGACAACTGCATCTAGTCCGTGAGTTGCAATACCGGTCGACTTTACAAGAGTCATAATACCCATCGGCGTGCATGACCTTAATACTGGAATGCGCTGAGCGAGTCGGCCTACGTTATATGGATGAAAACCATCCACATCTTTATTCGGCTGAATTCTTTCAATAACCTTAGTGTCATCAATATGTTCAGGTAAGGGCAACTGAACGAGGATGCCATCAATGCTAGGATCTTCATTGCATTGATCAATCAGTGCGAGTAAATCACGCTCTGATGTTTCTGTTTCTAAATCATATGAACGTGAAACAAAACCAACCTCTTCACAGGCCCGTCGCTTACTACCGACATAAACCTGCGATGCTGCATCGCTTCCCACCAAAATGACCGCTAAGCCTGGCGCTCTTTTACCGGCAGCTACTCGAGCACTGACTTTTTGTTTTAATTGTGAACGAATAGATTGGGCGATAGCCTTACCATCAATCAATTGAGCTGTCATTGGCGGTGATGTTCCTTGTTAATGCTGCTACGGAGGGCGATAAAACGGCGATATTTTAGCATTGGCAGATCTGGGTGTCACCGTTAATACTCTGTTTCCGCTTTTCAAAACGATGATATAAATTCAATAATCTAGGCTTGAGAGATTGAATGCAGATAGAATTAGCTGGTAAATTCGCCATGCAAGCATTCAAATCCAAAAAGTTATTGACGCTGCATAGGCGAGGGGATAATATGCGCTCCGTTCAAGCGATACTGTATATCAGGACGCTGTGAATATCCGGTGATTAGCGCAGCCCGGTAGCGCATCTGCTTTGGGAGCAGAGGGTCAGAGGTTCGAATCCTCTATCACCGACCAAATTTAGGAACTTTGATTTGACGTACTAAATCGAAGTGCCATTGAAAGTTACAACTGATATGTAATTCATATTAGTGAAGAGTAGTTCTGTTCGACGCGCCCGTAGCTCAGTTGGATAGAGCATCCGCCTTCTAAGCGGATGGCCGCAGGTTCGAATCCTGCCGGGCGTACCATTTTCAGTGGTGATTGTAGCTCAGTTGGTAGAGCCCCGGATTGTGATTCCGGTTGTCGTGGGTTCAAGTCCCATCAGTCACCCCACTTCTTTTTGAAGAAAAATAAAAAAAGCGACCTTAGGTCGCTTTTTTTACGTCTTTATTTCTTCATATTAGGTCGACTCCATTGATATCGATAGCTATAATGTCGCGTCTTGATAAATATCAACAACGAATGACGGTAACTATAGCCAATATTTGCAGGTCAATGTCGTCACAATTTTTAGATCAAGAAACGAATACCTTAATAGTTGACTATCTCGACTATTAGCAAAGGACGTTAGACATATTTGAGGTTAAAACAATGCAAGTTTCTGTTGAAACAACACAAGGCTTAGAGCGTCGCCTGACCATTTCTTTTCCTGCTGAGCAGATCGAAACGCCGGTTAAAGACATGTTAGTCCAAGAAGCTAAAACTGCTCGCATCTCTGGTTTCCGTCCAGGTAAAGTACCAGTGAGTGTGATCAACAAGCGTTATGGTAAGGCAATTCGTCAAGACGTAATTGGTCGTGCTATGCAGCAGAACTTCGTAGAAGCCATTGTTGCCGAAAAACTAAACCCAGCGGGTGCACCGACATTTACGCCAGGTGAAACTAAAGACGAGCAGTTTGAGTTTGTTGCGACTTTTGAAGTTTATCCAGAAGTAGAGCTAAAAGCTGTTGATGCGCTTGAAGTTGAAAAGCCAGTTGCTGAAGTAAAAGATGCTGATGTTGACGCGATGATTGATACTCTTCGTCAGCAACATGCATCTTATGATGCTGTAGAGCGTGCTGTTGAAGATGGCGACAAAGTTAAATTGAACTTTGTCGGTAGTGTTGATGGTGAAGAGTTTGAAGGCGGCAAAGCTGATGACTTCGAACTTCAAATCGGCAGCAGCCGTATGATCCCTGGTTTTGAAGATGGTGTAATTGGCCACAAAGCTGGTGAAGAGTTCGATATCGAAGTCGCATTCCCTGAAGATTACCACGCAGAAAACCTAAAAGGTAAAGCTGCGACATTTGCTATCACGCTGAATGAAGTTCTTGCTGCAACGCTACCAGAAGTTAACGATGAGTTTGCTTCTTTGTTTGGTATCGCAGAAGGCGGCCTAGAAGGTCTGAAAACTGAAATCCGTAAGAACATGAATCGTGAGCTTGATCAAGCGCTTAAAGCTGAAGTTAAGCAACAAGTGATCAATGGTCTACTTGAAAGCAACGAACTAGAGCTTCCAAAAGCACTGATCGACGGTGAAATTGAAGTGCTACGCAAGCAAGCGATGCAGCGTTTCGGTGCCCAAGGTGCTGAAAACATGCCTGAGCTACCAGCTGATTTGTTCACTGATGAAGCAGAGCGCCGCGTGAAAGTTGGTCTACTTCTTGGTGAAGTGATTAAAGCAAACGAGCTTAAAGCTGAAGATGAGCGTGTTCAAGGCTTAATCGAGTCTATGGCTTCTGCATACGAAGATCCAAAAGAAGTTGTTGCTTACTACAACGGTAACGAAGAGTTAATGAACAATATGCGCAACGTTGCCCTTGAAGAGCAAGCTGTTGAATTCTTACTTGAACAAGCTAAAGTTACCGACAAGCCTGTTGAATTCGAAGAATTTATGAACAAGGCTAAGGCTCAAGTATAAGCTTCGCTTGACTTAATTGGCACTTAGCCATTTATAATGGCTCGTATGAGGTCTCTCGTACGAGCCATTTTTATTTTAGGGAAATTACATGATGCATAATGCGCCAGAATCAGTACTGAATGCTCTCGTTCCTATGGTGGTTGAACAGACGTCGAAGGGCGAGCGCTCTTATGATATCTATTCTCGTCTACTAAAAGAACGAGTGATTTTTTTAGTCGGTCAAGTTGAAGAACATATGGCGAACTTAATTGTCGCTCAGTTACTGTTTTTGGAATCTGAAAGCCCAGATAAAGATATTTATCTTTATATTAATTCTCCTGGTGGTTCTGTGACTGCTGGGATGGCGATATACGACACCATGCAATTCATTAAACCTAATGTCAGCACGGTATGCATGGGGCAAGCTTGCAGTATGGGTGCCTTTCTCCTTGCCGGTGGTGCAGCAGGAAAACGTCATTGTTTACCGAATTCTCGCGTGATGATTCATCAGCCCCTAGGCGGTTTTCAAGGTCAGGCTTCGGATATTGCGATTCATGCACAAGAGATCCTCGGTATTAAGAAAAAACTGAATCAGATGTTGGCCGATCATACCGGACAGCCACTTGAAGTTATTGAAAGCGATACCGATCGAGATAACTTTATGAGTGCCGAAGAAGCAGTCGAATATGGCCTTGTCGATTCAGTGTTGAGTAAGCGAAGCTGATTTTTGCCTAGCGCTACGCTATCATGTGTGTAATAGCGTAAATAAAGATATAGAAGGCAGTGAGAACAACTCGCTGCAGTTAGAGGTAGTGTAATGGGCGACAATAAAAGTAGCGGTGATAATGGTAAGTTGCTGTATTGCTCTTTCTGTGGAAAGAGTCAGCATGAGGTGCGTAAGCTTATCGCCGGTCCTTCTGTGTATGTATGTGATGAATGTGTCGAGCTGTGTAATGACATCATTCGAGAAGAGATTAAAGAAATATCACCTAAGCGTGATGAAGATAAGTTGCCAACACCACATGAGCTTCGCGCACACCTTGATGATTATGTAATTGGTCAGCCGCAAGCCAAAAAAGTGCTATCTGTTGCCGTCTACAATCACTATAAACGCTTAAGAAATGGCACGCCTAAAGATGGAATCGAGCTAGGTAAAAGTAATATTTTGCTTATTGGGCCAACCGGTAGTGGTAAAACGCTACTCGCTGAAACCCTTGCTCGTTTTCTTGATGTGCCGTTTACCATGGCCGATGCAACGACTTTGACTGAAGCAGGTTATGTCGGTGAAGATGTGGAAAACATCATTCAGAAATTGTTACAAAAGTGCGATTACGATGTTGAAAAAGCGCAGCGCGGTATTGTCTATATTGATGAAATTGACAAAATCAGCCGTAAGTCTGACAACCCTTCAATCACGAGGGATGTTTCTGGTGAAGGTGTGCAGCAAGCATTACTGAAGCTGATTGAAGGAACTGTTGCAGCTGTGCCGCCACAAGGTGGGCGTAAGCATCCGCAGCAAGAGTTTTTACAAGTTGATACATCAAAGATTTTATTTGTATGTGGTGGTGCTTTTGCAGGTCTAGAGAAGGTGATTGAGCAACGCTCGAATACCGGAACGGGTATCGGCTTTGGTGCTGAAGTGAAAGCTTCTGGGGATAAAGCGACGCTTTCAGACTCGTTCTTGAAAGTTGAACCCGAAGATTTGGTGAAGTACGGATTAATTCCTGAGTTTATTGGTCGTCTGCCAGTACTTGCAACGCTTACCGAACTAGATGAAGAAGCATTAGTGCAAATTTTATCTGAGCCGAAGAATGCTTTAACGAAGCAATATGGCGCTCTTTTCGATATGGAAGAAGTCGAATTAGAGTTTCGTGAAGATGCGTTGAAGGCAATTGCACAAAAAGCAATGGAGCGTAAAACAGGTGCGCGTGGTCTGCGTTCAATTGTGGAAGATATTTTGCTTGATACCATGTACGACTTACCTTCTGTGGAAGGGGTTGTAAAAGCGGTTATTGATGAGTCTGTAGTGAAAGGCGAGTCTGAGCCCATTCTCATTTATGAGAATAACGAATCACAGGTGGCATCAGGAGAGCAATAATTCTTCTAATGATATCGATATGAAAAATAAGGAGTCTTTTAGGCTCCTTTTTTTATGTTTGCCATTGAAACTCGATGACCCGTCCCAATATACTGAGTTAACGCACTCACAATCATCAAACGGAATCGAACTATGACCATAGAAAATCAAGCTCATATCGAACTACCCGTGCTACCACTAAGAGATGTGGTGGTTTATCCACATATGGTAATTCCGTTATTTGTTGGCCGCGAGAAATCGATTCGTTGCTTAGAAGCAGCTATGGAACAAGATAAGCAAGTTATCTTGGTTGCTCAACGCGACGCCGAACTCGACGATCCAACCAGTGACGATATCTTCGAAGTAGGCACTATTGCCTCAATTTTACAACTTCTTAAGCTCCCAGACGGTACCGTAAAAGTTCTTGTTGAAGGCGGACGTCGCGCACGCATTGAAAAATACACCCAAGAAGAAGATTACTTTGTTGCTACGGCACAGTCGCTTGTGGCAGAAGAGCTTGACGAAAAAGAAGAAGAAGTTCTTGTTCGTTCAGCGATATCGCAATTTGAAGGTTACATCAAGCTCAATAAAAAAATCCCACCAGAGGTTTTAACTTCGCTTTCGGGGATTGATGAAGCTGCACGTTTAGCCGATACCATGGCTGCACATATGCCTTTGAAGCTTGAAGACAAGCAAGCCGTGTTAGAAATGGTCGATGTTGGTAAGCGCCTAGAGCATTTAATGGCGATGATGGAGGGCGAAATTGATCTATTACAGGTTGAGAAGCGCATCCGTACGCGTGTTAAGAAACAGATGGAAAAGAGCCAGCGAGAGTACTATCTGAATGAGCAAATGAAAGCGATTCAGAAAGAGCTTGGTGATCTAGATGAAAGCCATGACGAGTTTGAAGGTCTTGGCAAGAAAATCGAAGAAGCAGGTATGCCTGCCGAAGCGAAAGAAAAAGCGTTGTCAGAGCTGAATAAATTGAAAATGATGTCGCCGATGTCAGCTGAAGCGACCGTTGTTCGTAGCTACGTGGATTGGATGACTTCAGTCCCATGGCGTCAGCGCTCAAAAATTAAACGCGACCTAAGTAAAGCGCAAGATGTGCTTGATACTGATCACTTTGGTTTAGAAAAAGTTAAAGAGCGTATTCTCGAATACCTAGCGGTTCAGAGCCGCGTCAAGCAATTGAAAGGCCCGATCCTTTGCCTTGTGGGGCCACCAGGTGTGGGTAAAACCTCGTTAGGGCAATCGATTGCGAAATCAACTGGTCGTAAGTATGTTCGTGTTGCTTTGGGTGGGGTTCGAGATGAAGCAGAAATTCGCGGTCATCGCAGAACTTATATCGGTTCAATGCCTGGTAAAATTATCCAAAAAATGTCTAAAGTGGGCGTGAAAAACCCATTATTCCTACTGGATGAAATCGATAAGATGAGTTCAGATATGCGCGGTGACCCATCTTCGGCGCTGCTGGAAGTTTTAGACCCGGAACAAAATGCGAGTTTCAGTGATCATTACCTAGAGGTTGATTACGATCTTTCAGACGTGATGTTTGTTGCAACATCGAACTCGATGAATATTCCTGGCCCCTTATTGGACCGTATGGAAGTGATCCGTCTTTCTGGTTATACAGAAGATGAAAAGCTGAATATTGCTAAGCAGCATCTATTGACTAAGCAAATAGAGCGCAACGGCTTAAAACCAGCAGAGATTCAAGTTGATGATAGCGCGATTTTGGGCATCATTCGCTACTATACCCGTGAAGCGGGTGTGCGTTCACTGGAGCGAGAATTGTCTAAAATCTGCCGCAAGGTAGTGAAGAAAATCTTGCTGGATAAGTCAATCAAGACTGTTGAAGTGACTGAAGAAAACCTTAAGTCTTTACTAGGCGTACAGCGCTTTGACTACGGCAAGGCAGAGTCAGAAAATCAGATTGGTCAGGTACGTGGCTTAGCGTGGACTGAAGTTGGTGGCGATCTGCTCACGATTGAAGCAACGTCAGTTGCAGGGAAAGGTAAGCTTGCTTATACCGGTTCTCTGGGTGACGTTATGCAAGAGTCTATCCAAGCGGCAATGACCGTCGTACGGGCTCGAGCAGAGCAACTTGGCATCAATAGTGACTTCTATGAGAAACGTGATATTCACGTTCACGTACCTGAAGGGGCAACGCCAAAAGATGGCCCTTCAGCAGGTGCTGCGATGTGTACTGCGTTGGTTTCTAGTTTAACTGGCAACCCAATACGCTCTGATGTTGCGATGACAGGTGAGATTACTTTACGGGGTGAAGTGTTACCGATTGGTGGCTTAAAAGAGAAGTTATTAGCGGCTCATCGAGGTGGTATTAAATTGGTATTAATTCCAAAAGATAATGAAAGAGATCTTGAGGAAATCCCGGATAATGTCATCGCGGATCTTGATATTCGCCCAGTGCAATGGGTTGATGAAGTGCTCAAGTTGGCATTAGAAAGACCAATTGAAGGGTTTGAGGTAGTAAAAAATACCGGTTAATGCAAGAAATTGCTGAATAAACCCAAAAAAACATGAAAAAAGGGATTAACTAAGCTCAAAGCTGTGGTAGCCTAAGGCCTGTGGAGGGTCTGGTTGCTTCCAAGCCCTTGGCGTGACTGGCTTTGAGCTGTATCCAATTATTATTTTTGGGTTTTCGTACTAAGCTTGAACTTTGCTTTCAGGCTTGATATAAAAAGTCTCCGCAGACCGCTCTAGAGAGGGAATTGGTTGCGGCGAAAAAAATTAAAATCAAGGGGATGACATGAACAAATCTGAACTAATCGAGAAAATCGCTTCTGGTGCTGACATTTCTAAAGCGGCTGCTGGCCGTGCACTAGATTCTTTTATCGCAGCGGTAACTGACGGCTTAAAAGAAGGCGATAAGATTTCTCTTGTTGGTTTCGGTACTTTTGAAGTGCGTCAGCGCGCTGAGCGTACTGGTCGTAACCCACAAACGGGTAAAGAAATTAAAATCGCAGCTGCAAATATCCCAGCATTCAAAGCGGGTAAAGCACTGAAAGACGCTGTTAACTAATTTAACACCGTAGCCATTATATGGTTCTGTATTAAGCACTGGTTAGACAGTGCTTTTTACGGATTTTAGAAAGCATAGTTTGGTCACTATTGAGCCAAAGCTGCGTTTTTTAAGGACAGGCATTTCATAAATATTTGTCCATCGAAGGTTACAAAAGGCGCATCAATCAGTGATGCGCCTTTTTATTTTGTTAATCGCAATGAGCGAGAAGTCGAATGTTAGAAAAAATCCGCGAAGGTTCACAGGGCGTTGTAGCCAAAAGTATTTTGGTGCTAGTGATCTTTTCCTTCGCATTTGCAGGTGTAAGTAGTTATCTCGGCAGCAGTACTGAGACGCCAGCGGCAAGGGTGAATGGCGAAGATATTTCGCAATCAGCTCTTGAGCAAGCGTATCAAAATGAACGTAGCCGTATGGAGCAGCAGTTAGGCGAGATGTTCGAAGCTTTAGCTGCGAATGATGTCTACCTACAGAGCATAAAGCAACGCGTACTTGATCGTCTTGTCGCAGAACGATTAGTAGATCAGGCTGCAAATAAGCTTGGGCTACGTGTTTCTGATGAACAGATTAAGCAAGCGATTGTTAACGAAACCGCATTTCATACTGACGGTGTTTTCGATAATGAGCGTTATCAAGCCGTTATTCGCCAAGTCGGTTATACCACGACATCGTTCAGAGATATGATGCGAGTGGATATGACGCGCCGTCAGCTTTTAGCTGCAGTCATTGGCACTGAGTTTGTTCTTGAGGGTGAAGCAAAGCAGTATGCTGAAGTTGAAGGCCAAACCCGTGATATTCGCTACCAAATCATCGAAGCCCAACCGTTTCTAGCTGATGTTGTGGTTTCTGATGAAGAAGCTAATGCTTTTTATGAGCAGAATCTAGCGCAGTTTATGAGCCAAGAGCTTGTAAGCGTTGAGTACATTGAACTCAATGCTGCGAAGCTCGCGCAGTCGGTTACCGTATCGGAAGAAGAAGTCCTTGCTGAATATGAAGCTCAAAAATCACTTTATCAAACAGCAGAGAAGCGCTTAGCTGCGCATATTCTTGTCGAAGATGCTGATCAAGCCAATAAAATCCATGCACGTCTAATTGCTGGCGAAACGTTTGAAGCGTTAGCGAAAGCTGAGTCGAGCGATGCGTTTAGTGGAGAGCAAGGTGGTAAACTTGATTGGTTTGAGCCTGGTGTAATGGAAGCTGAATTCGATACTGCACTATTCGCATTAGAAAAAGGCGCATTTTCAAATGTTGTAAAAACTAATTTTGGTTATCACATTGTTAAGTTGCTTGATATTCAGCCCGGGGCTGCAGCACCGTTTGAGGAAGTGAAAGATAAGGTTACAGAGCAGTTGAAGATGAATCTAGCAGCTGACGAATTCTATAGCTTACAGCAGAAGCTCGCTGATACCAGCTATGAAGTACCTGACACGCTTTCTGAAGCAGCAACAGAAATTGGCGCAAAAGTTCTTTCTACTGATCTATTTAGCCGTAACAACGCACCGGCATTATTTAATGCCGATGCAGTAAAGGCTGCTTTCTCTAGTGAGGTTGTTGTTGAGGGGATGAATAGCGACGTAATTGAGCTTGGTGATAACCATGTATTGGTTTTACGAGTGAAAGAACATCAGGCAGCCGGTACACGTGATTTTGCGGATGTTAAAGCAGATATTGTTGCGCGTTTGCAGCAAGAGAAAGCGAACGAGCAAGCTCGTGACCAAGCTCAGTTAGCGATGACACAAGTTAAAGATGGTGCATCAACTGCTGAATTCAAAACGGTTTCTAAGTTGTCTCGTATGACTAATGAACTTAATGCTTCGATCGTCGGCAAAGCTTTCGAAATGCCATTAGCGGCAGAAGGCGCATCAGTGGACACCGTAGGGCTTGCCAATGGTTACGCTGTTGTAGTTCTTGATAAGGTTAATGCTGCTGAATCTATTGCAGAGGAAGCTGTTGCGGCGATAACACAGCGTTTGAACTCACAATATAGTGAAGCTGATTATCAATCACTGGTGGCTTCGTTGAAAGCTTCTTCAGAAGTGTTATACCCAGTCGCTGAATAACGGTTACAAAATGTAAAGTGATTTTGCGAAAGATATTGAAAAAGACCAGCAAATGCTGGTCTTTTTTATTTAAAAACTCGATCTTCTTTTAGAGGCTTTGAATACTTATGCTTGAGCAAAGCCAACGAAAATACAGTTAGTAATACCTGTGATGAATGAAGAAAATAAAAAACGCTGCGAAGCAGCGTTTTTATGAACATATCTTGATGGCCTTCTATAGAGCTAAAGAAGGCATCCAATCATTATAAATCAATCACATCAAAGTCAACTTTTGGATTTGCATCGGCGTCATAGTCAACACTATCGATACCAAAACCAAATAGCTTGAGGAATTCTGCTTTGTATTCACGGTAGTCAGTTAATTCAGCAAGGTTTTCTGTCGTGACTTGTGGCCATAAATCGCGACAATGCTGCTGAATTTCTTCACGAAGCTCCCAGTCGTCTAAACGCAAGCGATTTTCTGAATCTGTCTCTGCGGCACTGCCATCTGCTTTATAGAGACGTTCAGTGAACATACGGTTGATTTGCTCCATACAACCTTCGTGAAGGCCTTCTTCGCGCATCTTTTTAAATACCATTGCAATGTAAAGTGGCATAACCGGTATTGCAGAGCTTGCTTGAGTCACAACGCTTTTAAGGACGGCAACATTGGCACTTCCACCCGTTGCCGAGAGCTGATCGTTTAAAGCGTTTGCGGCACGGTCTAGATCCATTTTCGCTTTACCCAGAGCGCCATGCCAGTAGATAGGCCATGTAAGCTCTGTACCAATGTAACTATAGGCGACGGTTTTACAGTTATCCGTTAGTACGCCTGCTTCACTTAGTGCTTGAATCCAAAGTTCCCAGTCTTGGCCGCCCATAACCGTAACGGTATCTGCAATCTCTTGATCTGACGCTGGCTCTACACTGGCTTCGATAAGCTCGTCCTTATTGGTATCAACTGCGGTAGCCGTATACGTTTCGCCAATAGGTTTTAAGGCAGAGCGAATCACTTCACCGGTATCAGGTAGCTTACGAACTGGTGATGCTAAAGAGTAAACGACCATATCAACCTGGCCTAAATCCTCTTTAATAAGCTCAATGACTTTGTTTTTGGCTTCATGGCTGAATGCGTCGCCATTGATACTTTTAGAATATAAGCCTTCTGCTTTTGCAAATTTATCAAAAGCTGCTGAGTTATAATAGCCAGCGGTACCGGTACGCTTTTCTGTACCCGGCTTTTCAAAAAACACGCCAATTGTTGCCGCATCACTTCCAAAAGCTGCTGCAATTCGAGAGGAGAGTCCATAACCGCTCGATGAGCCAATAACCAGAACTTTTTTCGGGCCGTTTGCATTTTTGCCAAGGGCCTTAGTTGTATTAATTTGCTCTAAGACGTTTGCTTCACAGCCAACGGGATGGGTCGTTGTACAAATAAATCCACGGATTTTTGGTTTGATAATCATGTTGAGGCTCTTCTTTTTAAATTGCCAATAGAATAATTACTTCGTTCAATAAATGGCACTTTTTTTTAAAAAATTGGGGTGATTCAAGCAGTGGTTGGAGCAGTTCAACGTTTAT
Organism: Shewanella gelidii; assembly: GCF_014647855.1. GTDB lineage: Bacteria > Pseudomonadota > Gammaproteobacteria > Enterobacterales > Shewanellaceae > Shewanella > Shewanella gelidii. The sequence goes on from NZ_BMPZ01000002.1 coordinate 477,139, forward strand.
GAGTGAACATACTTTGCTCCCGGATCAATCTTTTGGTGTATTCGTGTTGCGGATCGTTAAATAGGGTTTCCGTTGCAGCTTGCTCAACGATAACCCCTTTATGCAGCACGATGATGTTATCGCTAACGTGTCGGATCACATTTAAATTGTGAGAAACGAAAATATAGGAAAGTCCCATCTCTTTTTGGAGTTGTACCAATAAGTTTAATATTTGAGAGCGAACCGAGAGATCAAGAGCTGTTAATGCTTCATCCGCAATGATCACTTTAGGGTTTAAGATTATGGCTCTAGCGACGGCGACACGTTGCTTTTGCCCTTCTGAAATCATATGGGGGTAAAATTCAAAGTGTTCTGGTAATAAGCCCACTTTCACTAAAGTTTCTGAGACGAGTGTTTTCCGTTCTTTTGAACTCATCCCCGTAGTAAACCGCAGTGGTTCTTCAAGCAGCTCGCCAATAGTGAGTCGTGGGTTCAATGATGTATTTGGATCTTGGAAAATCATTCTGATCATTTTACAACGCTGTTTGACGTCCTTATTGGCTAAGGATTCACCTTCAAAACAGATACTTCCACCCGTGCGAGAAGCAGCACCAACAAGGATTCGGGCGAGAGTGCTTTTACCTGAGCCCGCTTCGCCAACAATCGCTAATGTTTCCCCTTCATTGAGGCAAAAGGATACGGGTTTGAGCGCTTGTTTGTATTGGCGCTTAAACCAGCGGTAGCCTTCAAAGTAGCGTTTGTGAAGGTCCGTAACCCTAAGCAATGGTGCTGTCATGGCATGTCTCGTTGGTATAAGGGAAATGGCAGGCAAAGTGGCGGCCCTTTTTTCTACACAAAATTGGCTGTTTTACGCAGGTCTTTTTGGCTTCAGGACATCGAGGTCCCAGGCGACAACCAATGGGAAGGTGCTGTAGCGCAGGCGCCGAACCTGGTAAGGTCGGCAAAATGCTTTTTTGTTGTGTTGTCTCTGTATAATCAGGAATATGCCCGAGCAAGGCTTTGGTGTATGGGTGAAAAGGTTTAGCGATCAGTTGCTGAGTCGGACCGGCTTCCATCACCTGCCCTGCATAGAGCACCGTCAGACGTTCGCACCATTGAGAGACAGTTTCCAGTTCATGACTAATAAGCAGTATCGATACGCCATGGAGCTGATTGAGCTGTGATAGCAGCCTAAAAATCTGAGCTTGGGTGCTGGTTTCCATTGAAGCTGTTGGTTCATCGGCGATCAAGAGTTTTGGGCTATTGGCGACGGCCATTGCTATCATTACTTTTTGGCATTCACCTTCAGATAGCTCCCATGGGAAGCTTGCCATAATTTTTTTATGATCTTTAATGCCGACTTTGTGAAGCCATTTCTCCGCAGCGCGCTTACGTTTTTTTCCACGACTCCACCAAAAGCCTGTTGATGCGGGCATTGCTTCGATGAGCTGCGAGCCAACACTAATCACTGGATCAAGGCTGCTCGATGGATCTTGAAATATCATTGCCATCTCAGAACCCATAATGCTACGTCGTTCTTGGCTGTTCATCTCAAGCAAATTGCGACCATTCAACATCATACGGTCTGCTTTTATGGTCCAATTGCTGCCTGGGATCCCTAGAATAGCGCGTGCAAGCAAGCTACGGCCAGAGCCTGACTCACCGACTAATCCGTGGATCTCTCCATCTTGGATAGTTAAGCTCACGCGATCGAGTGCTTTAACCTTCCCCTGTGGGGTATCTAACTCAATGGTTAGGTTTCGAATATCCAGTAACTGCATTGTTTAGTCGCAAAAGGGCAAAAAGCCGTCTTTAATTTTTAAGTAAAAATAATGCTATCGTTTGCATGGTACACATCTTCCATTACCTTGGCGCTAAGGCAGTTCGTAAACCATCGCCGACAAGGTTAATTGAAAGCACGCTTACCAATATTGTCGCTCCGGGAATGGTTACTGTCCACGGCGCTGTGAGAAGGTTGTCTAACCCTTGCGCAATCATTGCTCCCCATTCTGGACTAGGGGCTTGCGCGCCAAGCCCAAGAAAACCAAGTGCTGCAATATCCAAAATCGCGACCGAGATTGCCAACGTCGTTTGTACGATGATGGTTTCCCAGACATTGGGCATGATCACAAACCAAAATATTTGTAACGGGTTTGCACCATCAAGAATAGCGGCTTTCACATATTCTTTTTGTGATTCTTCACGCACCGCCAAATGGGTTGAACGGACAAACTGGGGGGTAAGTGCTAAACCAACAGCCCAGAATATATTTTCAAGCCCTGGTCCCATAACCGCGACGACTAATATAGCGAGGAGCATTGATGGAATAGAAAGGAGTGCATCAAGCAAATGACCTAAAATACTGGACTTAATACCTTTCATCATGCCTGACAACGAGCCAATGACGAGGCCAACTGATAGTGCAGATATCACTATCCATAACGCCATCCCAAACGTGAGGTGTGCACCGTGGAGCAGCCGGCTAAATATATCTCGGCCAAGGTCGTCTGTGCCTAGAAAATGTTCCACAGTTCCTGCAGGATCCCATGAGGGAGGGAGGAGTAATGCCTGAGTGTCTTGTTGCTCAGCTGTGTACGGTGCTATTAGCGGCCCGAAAACGGTCAGCAGCAGTAAACATATCACTAACCATAAGCCGAGAACCGCAAACGGGTTTGATGAAAACACTTGCCATATTCGAAGTGATGGTGAGGGGATCTCATCTTCTTGATATATTTTAATTTGAGGCATAAAGCTCTTTCCTACTAATTGGGTTCGTTGCTGTATGCACAATCTCAATCAAGATACTAGAAAGCATAATTAAAAGCGCAACGACCAATATCCCGCCTTGAATCACCGTGTAATCACGTTGGTATATACCTGAAACTAGCCATGAGCCTACACCTGGCCATGAGAATATCACTTCGACGATGATGGAATAGCTCGCAAAGGGACCAAGCATAATTCCCAAATGCTTTAACACAGGGATGAGTGCATTGGGTAATGCATGGCGAAGCACGATCTTCGCTGTACTCAACCCTCTCGCTTCGGCGGCGCGAATAAAGGTTTGATTCATAATGTTGAGCATTGCTGACCGCGTAATTCGCACGACAACGGTGAAAGGCAAAACGGCAAGGGTTATTGATGGGAGTATCATATGCTGAAGCGCATCTAAAAAAGCTGCCATTCGATATTCTGAGTCTGAGACCCAAGTATCAAATAAGATAAATCCAGTGACGGGTTCTATTTCATAAAGTAGGTTTATTTGACCAGATATGGGTAACCAACCCAGATGGACGCCGAACCATAGTGATAAGGTAAGGCCGAGCCAAAAAACCGGAATCGAATAGCCGGTCAGCGTCATTGCCATAATTGCATGCTGCGTGAGGCGATGCTGTGTTAACGATGCCAATATTCCGATTGGGACGCCAAAGACAAGGGCTAGTAGCGCAGCCACATTGGCCAGTTCTAACGTGGCAGGCAAGCGGGCCATTAGTTCTTGAGAAACACTTTGTTGAGATGTAATCGATATGCCAAGGTCACCACTGAGTCGCTGCTGAAGAAATGCAGAAAATTGCAGGGGGGTATTTTTATTCAAAGCATAGAGTTCAGTGACTTGCTCAACCTGAGCGGGAGAGGGTGATACAATTCCTGATAGTGCTGTGATTCGGTCAACAGGGAATAAACCCGTCGTGTAGAACAGCACACCCGCTAAAACTAACGATGTTGCGACAAAAAGGTTGAGTCGACGCAATAAATATTTGCCCATTAACGAAGTACCTTCATCGGTTTTAAATCAGCAAAGGAAATCCCGCCAAAGGGAGTGACTCTGGTTTCGGTGACGTCTGTGCGTTTTAGAGCCAATCGCTTTGCATGAGCAAGACTGATCAGTGGTACATCTTCCGCGAGAATGGCTTCGGCTTGCTGATAGAGTTCAGTGCGTTCACTGCGATCCATCGTTGCTGTTGCGAGACGTAAAATTTGATCGAAGTCTGGGTGGCACCATTTACTTCGGTTGCTACCGGAAATGACGGAATCACAACTCAATGTGGGTGTAAAAAAGTTGTCTGGGTCGCTATTGTCGGCATTCCAGCCAATAAGAACGGAGTCATAGTCACTTTGATTCAGCTTTTGTGTAAACACGCTCCAATCATAACTGACAATGTTCACATGGACTCCGATGTTAGCTAAGTCTGCTTGGATTAGCTCGGCGGTTTTTAGTGCGTTGGGGTTATAAGTTCGTGCAACGGGCATTGCCCATAAATCAATCGCGAGATCCTTAATACCTGCTTCTTTTAGCAAAGCTTCAGCTTTTGCCGGGTTATAGTCGCTTAAACTATCGTTCGGCTGATAAGCCCATGATGCAGGCGGTAAAATACCTGTGGCTTCAACGGCTGTATCTTGATAAACCGCGCGTAGAATATTTTGCCTGTCCACCGCATGGGATAACGCTCTTCGGACACGGACATCATCTAGAGGTGGTTTTTGTGTGTTGAACGCCCAGTAAGCAACGTTTAGGCCTGCTTGTTGTTCCAATCTAAGCTCTGCGTGCTCATTGATGACCGGAAGCTCCCCTGCTTTTGGTAGGGCGGAAACATCACAATCTCCTGTAATGAGTTTTGCAAGGCGTCGGCTACTTCTTGGCGTAATATCAAAAACGAGAACATCTGTTTTTGGTGCTGGCCCCCAATAAAACTCGTGGCGACGATAGCGTATATGATCATTTTTAACGTATTTGGCAAGCTGATATGGGCCTGTACCTATCGCATCGCTATCGATTCTTTCTGGCGTTTTCTGTTTCCAGAGTTGATTGGCATATTCTTGCGATTGAATGATGGCAAAGTCGGTGGCTAAGTTGGCAAGAAACGACGCATCGGCATGATTCAAATGGAATATCACTTGGTAATCATTAACTTTTTCAATTTGTCGAACTAGTTTATCAAGCCCAATACTCTGAAAAAATGGGTAGCCGGTGCGTGACACAAAATGATAAGGGTGGTTTTCTTGAATCACGCGATTAAATGAAAATAACACGTCATCAGCATTAAAGACACGCGTGGGAATGAAATGTGGCGAGTGATGAAATCTCACATCACTGCGCAGGTTGAAGCGATAGCTGAGCCCGTCAGCAGCCATTTGCCAATCTGACGCTAGTGCAGGAACGATTTGACCTGTTTGCGCATCGTAATCAACAAGGCGGCTGTATATTTGGTGAGAAGTTGCATCAATTGTCGTGCCGGATGTCACTAACTGAGGGTTGAAGGTTTCAGGGTTACCTTCCGAGCAGTACACAAGGCCTGACGGCACTTTTTGCTGGCCGCAAGCGATTAGCAGTAGGCCAAAAGTGAAACAAAGTAGACGTATACTGAATTGGCTCATCAGTACTCTCATGGGCGGCCATTGTTAAAAAAGATGTTAAGCATTTATTTTAGCAGGGGTAATTGCCTATGAGCAACGTGCTTATGTCTTATCAAGCAAATTGTACTTCTTCAAAATCCCCCTTAATTGATGGTAACTAAGCCCAAGGAGCTCCGCAGTTTTCTTTTGGCTAAATTGACCCGCAGCTAGTGCCGCTTGAATTACGTCCACCTCCCTTTGTTCACAATATTCTTTAAAATCAATAGGGAAGGTTAATTCTTTTGCCGGTTCAACTGTATTTGAATTCGGGGTTTTAGGAGTGATATCTTGTGCTGTTTCTATCGGTTGGCTACTTGGCGTTTGTTGGCGCTCCTTGGTTTTTACTCGTTGCGTTGGGCGGTAGGGAGACGCAAAAGGATCAAGAACGATTTCAGTAATGGCTTGAGTTTCGGCTGCGTTGCGATAAACACTGCGCTCGATGACATTTTTTAGTTCGCGAATATTTCCAGGCCAACTGTAATTCATTAATTGCTCAATCGCACTGTTAGCAAAACCATTAAATAGTTCTAAGCTTAACTGTCTCGCCATGCCGACCGCAAAATACTCTGCAAGTGGCATGATATCTTCTGGGCGAGAACGAAGTGGCGGTAGGGTGATCACATCAAACGCGAGACGATCTAAGAGATCTGCTCTGAACTCGCCAGCTTCGGCAAGTGAAGGTAAGTCCTCATTCGCGGCGCAGATTAAACGGACGTCGGTTTGTACTGTTTTACTTCCGCCCACTCGCTCAAACTCACCGTATTCAATCACGCGCAAAAGCTTTTCTTGGATTAAACCGGACGTATTCGCCAATTCATCAAGAAATAGCGTGCCGCTATCGGCTCGTTCAAATCGTCCTTCATGCTTTCCTTTGGCACCAGTAAAAGCACCGGATTCGTGGCCAAACAATTCACTTTCTAGTAAGTTTTCACTCAAAGATGAACAATTTAGCTTAATAAAGCTTTGATCCCATCTTTGGGAAAGGTAATGTAAGCGTTCTGCAATTAGCTCTTTACCAGTACCGCGCTCACCGATAATCAATACAGGTTTAGAAAGAGGCGCAACTAAAGAGACATGCTCTAATACTTCAAGCAATGCGTTGGATTGTCCAATGAGGTTATCTTGCTGAAATTTTGTAGTCACAGTAATTTTTAGTCTTTCACGCTAACATTTGGTGAAATTCATAATAAGTGGCTTGGTTAATAAAATAAAGAAAAAGTTAAATATTTGATTAAGTCATTGTTATTGGTTGTTTTTGTAAGTTTGGCACGGTATGTGTATTACTCTTATCGAAAATAACTTTTAGATTGAGGACATTATTATGGGAATTTTCTCTCGTTTCGCAGACATCATTAACTCGAACATCAGCTCTATACTTGATAAAGCTGAAGATCCAGAAAAAATGGTTCGCCTTATTATCCAAGAAATGGAAGATACACTGGTTGAGGTTCGCTCAACGTCAGCGAAGGTACTCGCAGAGAAGAAAGAGCTACATCGCCGCATAACTCGTGTGCAGCAGCAAATTCAAGATTGGCAAGATAAGGCTGAGTTGGCACTTTCGAAAGATAGAGAAGACCTTGCCAAAGCCGCTTTAGTTGAAAAGCAAAAGGTCAATGGCATTGCTGAGTCACTAGAAAATGAGTTGGTTGTTGTTGAAGAGCATATTATTCGCTTAAAAGAAGAAGTGGGTTTGCTACAAGAAAAGCTTGCCGATGCCAAAGCGCGCCAAAAGACAATTATCATGCGCAAGCAGACTGCTAATTCAAGATTAGATGTCAAGCGTCAGCTAGATTCAAGCAAAATTGATAATGCAATGCAGCGTTTTGAACAATATGAGCGCCGTGTTGAAGGTTTAGAGGCTGAAGTTGAAGCTTATGACCTCGGGAATAAGAATACACTCGCAGATGAGTTTGCCTCACTGGAAGCTGAAGATGCAGTAAGTGATGAATTAGCAGCACTGAAAGCCAAAGTGAATGCAAAGAAAACCAAAGCAAAATCTTAATTAATACTCGGGGTGAATTATGGAATTAGAGATTCTAGTGGTACCAATTATTGTGTTCATGGTATTTGTTGCCCCTATTTGGTTGATTCTTCATTACCGAAGTAAAAGGCAAGTAAGCCAAGGGTTTAGCGAAGAAGAGTATAACCAGCTCAATGAACTGATTGTGAAGGCCGATAAAATGGCGACTCGTATTGAAACACTCGAATCGATATTAGATACAGAGTCGCCAGAGTGGAGGACTAAACATGAGCGGACCTGAAAATAAAACACTATATCGCATACCCCAAACTGGCAAAATTGCTGGGGTATGCTCAGGGATAGCTGAGTATTTTAACTTCGAACCTTGGTTAGTCAGAGTTGCAACGGTTTCAATCTTTTTGCTGGGCGGCTCTGGGATCATTGTTATCGCCTATATTCTATTGTGGATGATCCTTGATATTAAGCCGGCAACAGTGCAAGGGCAGTATGAGCATAAGGATATCGAGGTAAAGAAGAAGTTTTGGCAGGCTGGAGAACCGGCACAACAAGCACTTCGAGATGTAAATGGACAGTTTCGTTCACTCGAGTTACGTCTACAAAAGCTTGAACAGTACGTAACATCTGATCAATTTGATTTGAAAAGAGAAATAGACAACTTATAGTTTCACTATCCCATGGGCGGTAACAGTTACAACTGATGCACCGCTCCCATTCTTTAGATTTGTGAGTTGTATGAGCATATTTGAAAGATCATTCAACAAAATAACCGAGAAAACATTAGATTTAGCCAGTCGAAGCGCAGACCGACATTTAAGACTAGCGGTCACGGGGCTGGCCGGTGCTGGCAAGACAGCTTTCATTACAGGGCTGGTGAATCAACTTCTCGCTTCGGGTACGTGCTCGAATCAAAGTAGTTTACCTTTATGGCAAGTCAATCGGGAAGGGCGACTACTTGGTGTAAAATCAAGCATGCAGCCAGATTTAGATATTGCCACCTTTGATTATCCATCGGCAATGGCATGCTTTAGCCAAGAACCTACGCAGTGGCCTGCATCAACTCGAACCATCACTGAACTCAGACTCGCGATAAAATATCGTCCAGAAAAAGGGCTTTTAGCCAAACTTTCAGATACTGCCACGTTATATTTAGATATTGTCGATTACCCCGGTGAATGGCTGCTTGATTTACCAATGTTGAAGCTTGATTACTGCCAGTGGTCTATAAGTCAATCAAAGCGTCAACAAGCATTTCAGCAATCGCCATTATTTGCTGATTTTGAAAATCAATTTAAATTGTTAGACCTTGAAGCGCCAGCTCAGGACAAACAGCTCAAGCTTATTGCTGGTTGTTACCGAAGTTTACTTATTGATTTAGTGCAAAACCAAGGTTACTACCTCGCTCAGCCGGGGCGCATGCTGCTTCCTGGGGAGTACGAAGACACTCCACTGCTGACTTTTTTCCCACTCCTTAACCTTACAGAGGAACAGGTGGAGCGTTATGAAAGACTCGATAGCGAATCTAATTACAAGATATTAAAACGGCGTTACCAAGAATATGTCAGTCAGGTGGTGAAGCCCTTTTATCGCAACCACTTTGCAAGCTTCGATAGACAACTGGTTCTTGTTGATTGTTTTAGCGCTTTGAATAAAGGTCGCTCTCAGTTTGAAGATATGACCCATGCCTTGAATGGCATCGTTGAAAGTTTTCAATTTGGCCAATCAAGCCTTTTAAGGCGTTTGTTTTCTCCGCGAGTCGATAAATTGTTGTTTGCAGCGAGTAAAGTGGATCACATTACTCGTGATCAACAAGGGAATACTTTGAGCCTGTTGAGCGATATGTTGAGCCACTGCCAGCACTTTGCGAGCTTCGAAGGCTGCGAAGTAGAAACCATGGCTATAAGCGCTATTAAGTCCACGCAACACGGAATGGTAAAGAAAGACGAACAGTCATTCGAAGTTGTGCGAGGCCTGTCTCTCGAGCAACGAAAGGCTGTTACTTTGTATCCCGGTGAGGTGCCAAGAAAACTACCAGATTCTAAATTTTGGCAAAAACAAGGATTTGAGTTTGTCTCATTTGCACCGCCCTTTGTGCCATTAAATCGTCGAGAGCCATTTGAACATATTCGCCTTGATCATTTACTGCAGTTCTTACTTGGCGATAAGTTGGAGTGAATATGAACGTATCGAATAATCGTGATGAGCTCGGTCACGAGCAGGATAGCTTGCAGCCAAAAGTTGACTTTAGTGAAGGTGAGAGACCGGCTAAAGAGCCAGATAACACTCATCATGAAGAGGTTTTTGAAAATGAAAATCACAATACTAATGCAAATTCGGCAGACGATATTGAGCAACTCGCACAACAATTAGAATTTGATAATGATGCAAAGCTGGAAGCGCTTGATGCCACGCTGGACTCTGAAACCGAAAAAGCAGCAATACAATCAGGGCTTGATATTGAACAGTTAGGCCTTGGCGCTACGCGAAACAAAAACCACAGTTCATCATCCATATTTAAATCTCTATTATTTCAGTTATTGCTTTTAAGTCTAGTTTTGCTATTTATCGTAGAAACTGCATTGAGTTTACAGCAAGCTTGGCTGACGAGCCCCATGCTGTTTGGGCTGTATTCTTTTGTTGCGAGTTTAATTATATTCATTGCAGCCAAAACGACTTTTGTCGAGTGGAGAAAGCTACGACGATTAAAGCATGTTGCTTCTCAACATGAGATTGCTAATCGGTTACGTCAAAGCATGCAAATTGGTGAAGCGGACAAGTTTATCAATCCTTTGCTCGCGAATATTACACCGGGCGTAGATATTCAGCGCTACATTGAATTGCAAAATGATGATCATAACGATAGTGAAAAGCTTGTATTGTTTGAACGAACTGTGGTGCAGAAACAAGACACAATAGCGAAAAAATTAGTGAGCCGTTTTGCGGCAGAATCTGCTTTATTACTTGCAGCCAGCCCCTTAGCTATCGTTGATATGGCCATTATTCTGTGGCGAAATCAACGGATGATAAATCAAATTGCGCAAGTGTATGGCATTGAGTTGGGGTATTGGTCTCGCATTCGGCTTATAAAAGGGATTGTTACGAATATCGTATATGCTGGGACGACAGAGATAATCACTGACTTAGGCACTCAGTTATTTTCGGTTGAAATGTCGCATCGATTATCGGCGAGGTTGGGTCAAGGGCTCGGTGGTGGCTTGTTAACTGCTCGGCTAGGGTATCAAGCAATGGCACTGTGTCGTTCTGTACCTTTTACTACTGATAGTCGACCCAAGCTTTCAAAAATTCATCAACAACTTTTAGCTGAGCTCAAACGCTTTTCAGTCAACGCACTTCGCAAAGAGCGTAACAAAAATCTTACATCGATAGACTAGGTTTCTCTGCAGCTAACATTGGGCTAAATAGTTCGAGCGATTATGTTAGAGCCTCCCCATAACTATAATTAAACGGAAGGGGAGAGGAGTAACAAACGATGGAAAAAAAATGGAAGCCAGCCACGATTGCGATCCATGCGGGCCACCTGCCGAATGTCAGTGGCGCATTAGTTTCACCATTATGCCAAAGCGCGACTTTTGTTTTTGACGATGCACAACAAGGCGGAGCTCGTTTTCGTGGTGACGAAACCGGTTACATCTATACTCGATTAGGTAATCCTACAACCACCGAACTCGAGACAAAAATCGCCTGTCTAGAAGGGGCAGAGGCCGCTGCCGCAACAGCATCTGGTATGGGGGCCGTCTCTGCTGCCCTGTTATCAGCGCTGCAGCAAGGGGACCATGTGATTGCTTCCAATGCGGTATATGGTTGTACATTTTCATTATTAACTGAGCAGCTGGCTAAATTTGGAATTGAATGTACTCTGGTCGATTTTACCGAGCCTGAAGCTATAAAACACGCAATTTCAGATAACACAAAGGTTATCTTTTTTGAAACGCCAGTGAATCCTCATTTGCAAGTGTTTGATATCAAAGCAATCGTTGGTATAGCCAAACCACAACAAATTATTACGATAGTAGATAATACTTTTATGACGCCGCTTTTACAGCAACCCTTGGATTTAGGCGCGGATGTGGTTGTGCATTCGGCCACTAAGTATTTGAATGGTCATGGCGATGTTATCGCCGGTGTTGTGTGTGGACGAAGTGAGTTTATTGAGAAAGTAAAATTTCAAACGCTTAAAGATATTGGTGCAGTAATATCCCCCCATGATGCTTGGTTGATTTCTCGGGGATTAAAAACCCTTGATATTCGCTTAACGCGTCACTGCGACAGTGCGGAGAAAATAGCGAACTTTCTAAATCAACATTCGAAAGTTGCTCGGGTATTTTATCCAGGGCTCGATGAGCATCAAGGGCATCGCCACATTGGAACTCAAATGAAGCGAGCGGGTGGCGTCATTGCTTTTGAATTGGCGACGGATTTTGAAGGTTCGCTTGCTTTTATCAATCGTCTAGATTTGTTTTCAATCGCAGTTAGTTTGGGGGATGCAGAATCATTAATTCAGCACCCCGCTTCAATGACCCATTCTCCGTATACTCAAGAAGCTCGAGATGCCGCGGGTATTACAGACAATTTGTTGCGAATATCGGTAGGTTTAGAAGATGTTGATGACTTGATTCATGCATTGAAAGTTGCTTTAGTTCCAGTGAGCTGAATCGCAATGTGACTGGTTTTAATTTTAATTCGTATTTTGCAAATGTTGAGTTCATATCCTAGATTTATGTCACTAAACCAAGGAACTAGATTGTTGCCAGTGACCTGTTGGTAGGTTTAGTGATTCATGGACTATACAAGGAATTAAATATGAACAAGTTATTACTTGCCGGGCTTGTTGGCCTGAGCTTATCCACTTTGAGTGTTGACGCAGAACCCTTTAGCCTTGAACTCTCGCTCGCAACTCAAGCAGTGACGACCAAGGTTAATCATGCTGAGGCCAATGTGAAGACCACGATGCAAAGCGTAGATATCAATAAAGATACTGCGGAGCAATTGAGTCTTCTGAAAGGCGTGGGTGAAAAGAAGGCTCAAGCCATTGTGGATTACCGGAATAAATATGGAAGCTTTAGCAGTATTGATGATTTGACGGCCGTCCCTGGCATCGGCCCGGTAATCGTTGAGCAGAACAGAGCCAATATACGACTGTAAAGATTTTGGCGAAGTTTCATCAAAGAAAAAGCCTGCTCAAGCAGGCTTTTGTCTATAGATTCACCACCTAGCGCATGCTTGAGGGATTCTTTTAGTAAATGGCTTGATCATCGAACTAGGTTAGGGGATAATCCACGCCGTTCTAGAGGCAACTCTAGAAATTCAATGGTGACCCTAGGGTCCCTCCGCAACGATAACTTGTGAACTCGGCCAGGCCCGGAAGGGAGCAACCGCAGCAGGCGACTCGTGTGCCGGAGTGTGGCTCTAGGGGAACCTCCAAAACTCTCCGTTTGGTTTATTCTGCTTCTTTCAGTTTTTTGTGTAGATTTTGTTTGAGGAAGGCTCTCGATTTTTCAAGCTTATCTTGGATCTCTGCTTTCATTTGTTGTAATTCGTTATAATCTTCAAAGAAGTAAGTGTCGACTAGGTGTCTGACATAACGCACAGGTAACTGGTTTAGCGTGACGCAGCATAGATCAGAAATATAGTCTTCAGGAAGTTCATCTAAAAGGCCTTCATCCTGCAGTATTTCAAGCAATAAAACTTCATAATAGTTTCGAATTTCAAGTTGCATACCTACTCTCCGTGTTTCGCGCATTGGACTCGTCTTCAGCCATCACTAGAAACAATACGTTTGAAATTGATTTTTGTAAATCTTAAATCAAATAATTCTAGTGTGATTAGCATGTTAGTCGTCGCTACGACTCAATATCATGTTCAATCTTTTAGTCTATATTGGTTTATTATAGGTGCAAATTATTGATTTGTAATAGCGCACACTTTGTCGATAACTTGAGGTCATATCAAGGGATTACGCAAATAATTGATTAGCAGCTTTAAATAATTGGCTATGACGTTGGCTCAGGCTTGTTTCATTTCTGTCGTATCCACCACCAATGACCGCAGCAATCGGAATGCCTGAATTTTGGGCGATGGATAAAACTAATTGCTCTCGTTTGAATAGGCCTTGATCGGTAATGTTGAGGTGTCCTAAGCGATCATCTTGGTGAATATCGACCCCTGCATCATAGATGATGATATCGGGCTGGTGAAGCCGAATAAGTAGTGTGAGGGCTTGCTCGACGGTTTCTAGATAATGCTGGTCATTAGCGTGAGCCGGTAACGCAAAATCATAGTCAGAGTTTTGTTTTCTGGAAGGAAAATTGTTATCACAATGGATCGAGGCGGTGATGATTTCAGGGGCATGGCTAGCTAAAGCGGCTGTGCCATCGCCTTGATGGACGTCGCAATCAAAAATAAGAATATTGTGTACTTGCTTATTGTGAAGCAATTGATGTGCTGCAAAATATAAATCATTGAAAATGCAGTAGCCGCTACCATAAGCATAGTGGGCGTGGTGATACCCGCCACTAAGGTGAATCGCAATGCCCTTCTGTAAGGCTAGCTCGGTTGTCTTGTATGTTCCGTTGACAGAGTACAATGTTCGTTCTTTTAAGTGCTCAGACCAAGGAAAACCAATTCTACGAATCGCTTTGCTAGAGAGTTTATTGTTGACAAATTGTGTGACGTATTCGGGAGAGTGGATTTGTTTTAATTCAACAGGTTGTGCTTTTTGCGGCTGATGGAATTGTGATTCGATTGCTAGTTTGTGTCCAAGCAAATATTCAAATAAGTGCTGATATTTAGTTATTGGAAAACCATGTTGTTGGGGTAACGCCAGCTTGGAGTAGCTGGCGTGGTAGACAAGGTCAATCATTAAACGATTTTCGCTGCTCGAATCATTAAAGCCAAAGTCAGTTTAAAGCTGTTGAATTGCCCAGCTCATAAATTCTTTTTTGGTTTTTTCATCGGCTTGAGACCACCAGTATTGCAGCATTTGCTGTGCTCGTGCATCCGTTGCTGCTGGAGCTTTTACGGCTGGTGCCGATATTGGAGCTACAGTCGCTGTAGCTGCAACTGCAGTTGCTGGAGCCACGACTGCGACGGGTGCTGTTGGTGCTGTTGTCGGTGCTGCAGTTGTTGCGACGATATGCTTCTCTGCTTGGTCATTTGAATCGCCACCAAAAACGCTGGAGAGATAGCTTTTCTCTTCAATGTTTGTTTGGGTTACAGCATAGTTGACTGGACCATTATCCGTTCTGCGAATGACAATTTGCGGTTTCTCTGCAAATTTATGGGGATTTCTGACAAACTCACCTTCGGCAGGCTTCAGTTTGTATTCGTGGTCTCCATCAACTTGAATTGTAATGACAAACGGCTTCGATGAAACTTCGCTTTGGCTGTCATTAAAGTCATCATCAATCATGTCTGCATAACGAATTGCGATCTTGTGTTCGCCTTGGGTCAAGTCTAGGTCGGCTTTGTGTTTAAACAGGCTCGTTTTCACTTTTTTGCCATCTAAAGCTAAATATTCGAAATCCATAGGGATGTTTAGATTAGCCGCAAAAACAGAGGTTGAACTGACAAGCGCTAGAATAGCGGATGCGGAAAGTAGCTTCTTCATTCTCATTCCTTTAACGATTATGACTTTGATATGGGCGCTCGAACACTTGGATACGATCTTCGATATAGCTGATCGCTTGACGACACTTACCCAATCGCCGATGCATGAGCAAAATTTCATTTTGCTTCGCAATTTTTTCAGCACTATGACAGCTTTCTAACTGATATTGCAATTGCTGGATCTTATATTCAATTTTTTTTGCCCAGTTTAGATGCTTATTTAGTTCATCATAGAGCTGGTGGCTCGATTGCATTACATTAGATGCAATCCAATTAAAGCCTGCATTTTGGTGATTTTTTTCTTGATATTTCTTGATTCGAGCCCGTTTGCTGACTTGTTGCTGCTTGACTGATTTAATGTCTATTTGCGTGGTTGTCATGGCTCGTTTTATCGCTGAAAAGCGCTGCTGAATTCGCTCACAATGTAATTCAATGGCTTGATTGTGCGCCTTGTGATTAAGTAGTTTTTCCAATTGTTGAATGTCGTGGCGCAGCTGTTCTACACATGGCGACAGCTTTGCTCCTTCTTGAACAAATAGTTCTTCGTTAAAACGCTCTATATTTTGTAGTAACTTTTGTTGTGACGCGGGCAACTGAGTATCGTGATTGAACACTTCCTGAGCCAATGCAGAATATTGTTGTTTGAGTTTTGTGATGAGTTGCTTTGAATTCAATTGGCTTGACCCGTGAAATAAAAATGAAAGGCAAGAACGCCCAAAGTTACTCGATTACTCTTCTAAATGGTGGTAGTGCATCTAACAAAGACTTGCCATAGCGTTTGCTAACTAAGCGTCGGTCTAAAATTGTTACACGACCATAGTCTTGCTCTTTTCTAAGTAAACGTCCACAGCTTTGGATTAATTTGCGAGAAGCATCGGGGATCGTGAGCTTTAAAAACGGATTCCCACCTTTGACTTTAATGTACTCGGCATGTGCTTGTTCTACTGGTGAGGTAGGCACAGCAAAAGGTAGCTTGGTAATGATGAGATTTGTTAAATAGTCTCCAGGCAAATCGAGCCCTTCTGAAAAGCTACCGGTTCCGAAAATAATACTTGGTATATCGTTATCACAATTTGTTTTGTGTTGTTCTAGTATTTCTTGTCGCGACAATGTGCCTTGGATTAGAAGTTTTATTTTGAGTTTATTGGTTAGTAAATCTGCAACTTTGTCCATCTGCCAGTAGGAAGCAAAAAGAACGAGCGTTGCCATTTCGTCTTCAACTAAATACCTGATTTTTTCTGCGAGCTCTTCGGTATAGCCATCATGGGTTGGCTCTGTATCCATTTGTGGCAAAAACAGTGTTGCATTGTTTTGATAGTCAAAAGGGGATTGTAGCGCTAAATAACGGCTGCCATCGTTGATAGATAGACCCACTTGATGGGTGAAGTGATCGAATTGATTGAGCGCCCTTAACGTTGCGCTACATAAAACCACTCCAGCCGCTTTTTCCCAGATTAATGATTCGAGCATAAAGCCGACTTCTATTGGGGATGCGCAAAACAGGAAATCTGCTTGTTTGTTGCCCGTAATGAGTTCTATCCAGCGGGCGAGAGGTGCCCCTTTTTTATTGTCAGGTTTAGCAATCATCTTCCAAAGCTTGTGGAGGTTTTCAAGCCGCTGCATCATAAAACCTGTTTCGGTGACTAATGGCTCTGCGATTATTTTATTTATATCGCCATCCTTAATTGCTTCGGTAAGCAGCATCATCATTTTATTGAACTGTTTAACAGCTAAGTTTGATGTTGTTGATAAATTTTCTGCAAGGATAAGTAAGGATTCTGGGATTTGACCATGTTCGAATCGATATCGGTTCTCTGGGTTAGAGAATTGCTGAATCTGGCCTTCACAAAAGTTTGCAACTTGGTTGAGTTGAGTGGTGAGTTCACTTATATGATCTAGCATTGATTGAGCTGGTGAAATAATGCTGTTGCTCTTGATTTGAGTTTGTAATTTTGCGGTTGTTTTGCCGATTTTTTCTAGCCAATCACATGCACCGCGTAGGGTCGCTTGTGCACTCGAAAAATCCCTGGCTACGACAGGAAGGTGATGTGCTTCGTCGACAACGTAGTAGAGGTCTTCTGGCTCAGGGAGTATTACCCCCCCTCCGAGTTCTAAGTCCGCAAATAAAAGACTGTGGTTGGCGATGAGGACATCCCAAGTATCGAGATCTTCCCTCGCTTTATGGAAAGGGCAATGGCTATGGCTTGGAACTTGTTTATGGCAGCTATGTTTATCACAAGCAATTTGTTGCCATAAATGATCTGGTACAGGTTCACTCAGTGTATCTACTTCGCCGTTCCACTGGCCCGTTTCATATTCTTTAAGTAGTGTTTGTAGCTGTTTGACCTGGTGGTTGTCTGGACGGGTTTGCCATAAAGCAGCTTGCGCTTCATTGTCTGTACCGGTTAATTGACGAAGCTTAGATAAGCATACGTAGCGCTGGCGTCCTTTAACGAGACCAAAGCGGAAGTTGAGTCCAGATTCTTTCGCGAAAAAAGGCAAATCTTTATGTAGCAATTGTTCTTGAAGTGCAACGGTTGCAGTGGCGATACAGACTTTTTTCTTGTTTGCGAGTGCGAGCGGAATTGTACCGAGGAGGTAGGATAGTGACTTACCAATACCTGTTCCCGCCTCAACGACTATAATTCGACGGTTTTTGTCATATTCGCCTGCAAGTGTCTTAGAGATCTCTGCCACCATATAGTTTTGCTCCCTTCGGGAGCGAAAGTTTGGTAAAGCCGTGGCGACGTCTTTATAGATATCTCGAATTTGAGTTTTAACTTGGTCTTTTAACATGGAGGATCACTTGCAAGTAAGATGCTGTATATAATAACAGTGAATGCTTGCAGTTTAAATCGATTCAAGGTTAGAGTTTGATTTTAATCGTTTGCTAATTTTTGTTTGCCTAGATACAGAGTAACTACCAATTATGTTAATTGAACAAAATAGGGAGACGATAACAGGCCGAATTCTGAGTCGTCACCTTATACAAGGGCAAAGCGGACTGACGCTTCGATACTATATCGCAACGCGTAATGGGTCTGTCGTGGCTGAAGTGAGAGGGCAAGAATATGTCTGCTTTTGTCCGAGCAAAGATTTAGCAGCCTTAAGTAAACTTTTGCAACACAACGGCTATAGAACCCAACCACTTCAGTTAAAAAGTTTTCAACATCTTCCCATGAGCGCAATTTATTGCCGTTCTACAAAAGACTATCGTCATTTATTGCGAGTTGCCAAGGACCTTGGCGTCAGCCTTCATGAAGCGGATATTAAGCCCCAGCAGCGTTTTTTGACGGAGCGTTTTATCGCATTAGATATCGAATGCGAAGGCTATTTTGAACATCAAATTTCACAAGCAATTTTTGTTATTACTAGAGCGAGAAAGGCCGCTATTGATGTTAACCTCAAAGCGATTTCTTTAGATTTTGAATGTAGTGGTCATGGCGAACTATATTCTGTTGCGCTCTATGGTAAAAGTTATCGCAAAGTGATACTCGTAGGGAAGGAAACCGATGTCTGTCAAGTGACGAAAAATAATCAACAGAGTTTCGGTAAACAAGAATATATTGAGTTTGTTGCAGACGAAGCTGCGCTAATTACTTGTCTTATTGCTTGGTTTGAAGCGTATGACCCTGACGTCATCATTGGTTGGGCTGTGGTTACATTTGATCTGGCCTTGCTTTATCGAAGAGCCAAAAAGCTGGGGATTGATTTAACCATTGGACGACAAAATCAATCTTTGGGTTGGAAGGTTGAGGATAAATATCGACCTGAAACTCTCAACTTGCCTGGACGTGTCGTTTTAGATGGTATTGATTGGCTTAAAGCTGCTTTTTATCACTTTGAACGGTATTCACTAGAGTTTGTTGCGCGAGCTTTGCTTGGTGAAGGGAAAGCAATTGAGCAGGTTGATAATCGACTCGAAGAAATTGAAACCATGTTCATACAAGATAAACCCGCTTTAGCTCATTACAACCTCACTGACAGTCGCTTAGTTTGGGATATATTTGAGTCGACTAAATTGTTTGACTTTGCAATTGCGCGAGCCCAGTTGACCGGTCTAGAGCTTGGTCGTGTCGGCGCGTCTGTAGAGGCATTTAATCGTCTCTATTTACCGCATTTGCATCGTTCTGGATTTATTGCTCCTGCAGAGCCTGTGAGTACAGGGATTGAAAGCCCTGGTGGTTATGTAATGGATTCTATCCCTGGCTTTTATAAAGATATTTTGGTGTTCGACTTTAAGAGCTTGTACCCGTCGATCATCCAAACCTTTTTAATTGACCCAAAGGGGCTTATCTCAACGCAAGGAGAAGATAACTTAGTTCCGGGCTTTCTAGGTGCACAATTTAGCAGAAACACTCCTATCCTTCCTTCTTTGATTGCCGAGCTTTCCGCATCTCGTGAACAAGCGAAACAGGCTAAAGATTTGCCACTCTCACAAGCAATAAAAATTATTATGAACTCTCTGTATGGAGTACTCGGTTCTCGAGGCTGTGTGTTTCACGATGCAAAGCTTGCGAGTTCAATTACGATGAGGGGGCATGAAATCATGTTGACGACGAAAGCCTGGATCGAAGCGCTTGGGTATAAAGTGATATATGGTGATACGGATTCAACCTTTGTATGGCTAGGCGAAAAGCATGATGCTCAGGATGTCCAGAGATTTGGTCATGAACTTGCACAACAAATTACCGAAAAATGGCGTGAGAAACTCAATTGCCAGATGAGTTTAACTAGCCACTTAGTTCTTGAGTATGAAACGCATTTTGAGCAATTTGTCATGCCGACATTAAGGGGCTCATCACTAGGGTCAAAGAAGCGCTATGTTGGGGCATACACTAAAGCAGACTCACAATTAGAAATTGTATTTAAAGGGATGGAGCAAGTAAGAACGGATTGGAGCCCTTTAGCACGAAAGGTTCAATATGAACTGTATGAGAGGCTCTTTACGCATCAGCCTGTAGAACAATACTTGCAAGATATTATTGAAAGCTTGTGGCAAGGCAAGCTTGATCAAGAACTTGTGTTTCAAAAGCGACTAAAACGTAATGTGGAACATTATAAATCGCAATCGATTCCACACGTCAAAGCAGCATTAAAACTATTTGGTATGAACGGCGATTCAAAAGTGATCAAGCGCGGTGCTCTTGTTGAGTACATGATAACGATAAATGGCGCTGAACCGACACAGCATCTCCAATCAGCAATTGATTACTCCTACTATTTAGACAAGCAGCTGTTGCCCATTGCCGAACCGGTTTTTGCGGTGCTGGGGAAGGAAATTACAACGATCACTAGCAATCAAATGTCTTTGCTGTAAATAAATGAACAGCAATACCCTAGAGCTTGATGCCTGCGTTCCAAGGCGAATAGCCTTCAAAGGTGAAAACCGTTCAATAGTATCAAACCTGTTATGACTACTCTTGCATAAGTAATTCTTGGGAATGTGACAAGGTTCTCGTAAATGACGGTGCACACGGCTGAGTAAATGCCTTTGAACGTTAAATATCTTTAGGTTCTGTCGATAGATGGTTTGTGATCTTTATCTTTGAATTCCATTTTATTGTGATTGACGTCGGGCTTTAACTGATGCAAAAAAAGTGAATATATAGTGATGTTGTTGCTAGCTGCTAATTATACAGTTTTGATAGAAATTTGTTTTATTTAACAAACAATCAGCAAAACATTTTTTTAACATTTGGCAAAGTTAGCAAAATATAATTAGACCTGATTAAAAAATGCTGAGTACGATCAAACCCTTTGTAGGTAGGGGCTGTGCGGGGGCTTAGTGTTCTGGGTGCTAAAAAAACGAATTTGGCCGATTAATTTATGACCACAGTGAAGTTCATAAGTTTCGATTATTTCGTTTCAAATGTTGATAATGTGTTTCAAATGTGATTCTATTCCCCTGCGAATATAAAAAGATGTAACGAAATTTTGTTATATCGAAACTATATACTGTCTCACACCATGTAGTGGCAGTAATAATAAAAGACATATATCCAGGGAGATTGATAATGCATAAGAATAGCTTTTTGGCTAATTCAGTGCGCTTCGCACTAATTGGCGGCGCAGCAGCTACAGCATTTACCATGCCAGCAGTTTACGCTGCAGAAGAAGGCGATAAAGTAGAACGTATTGAAGTTACTGGTTCACGCATTAAGCGTAGTGACCTAGAAGGTGCTTCTCCAGTTGCTACTATTTCTACTGAAGACATGAAAGTAGAAGGTAACTTTACAGTTGCTGACGCACTACGTAACAGTAACTTGAACTCGTTCGGTTCATTCTCTGAGCGTTCTGGTAGTTCTGCTCAGTCTCAAGCAACCATTAACCTACGTGGTGCTGGTTCTGAGCGTACGTTGGTACTGATTGACGGTAAGCGTTTCCCAGGCTCGCCTACGTTAGGCGGTGCTTCTGCTAACTTGAACGCGATTCCAATGGCGGCCGTTGAGCGCATTGAAATTCTAACTGACGGTGCTTCTTCAGTATACGGTTCAGACGCGATTGCTGGTGTTGTAAACATCATCATGAAGAAAGACTATCAAGGTCTAGAGTTTAATGTTGGTGGCGGTAATCGTGAACGTGATGGCGGCCTAACGAGCAAAGAATTCTCGGTTACTGCTGGTTATCAGATGGATAAAGGTAATATTACCTTTGCATTTGATCATCAAGACCGTAAAGGTATCTCAGACGGCGATCGTGACTTCACTAAAGCGAAAATGACCGACTTTAACGGTGACGGAATCATTCAGGCTTATACTGAAACTGACGGTTGGAGCATCTATGGTGCTACAGTCGCCGCTCCTGATTTCTCTACTGCAGCTGCTTCTCCACTGTGTGAAGATCTAATTGCTGAATATGGCTCAAATACTTTTGCTCGCGTGCGTGCTGATGATGATTGGTCTGCAGGTTCTGAGTACTGTATGTTTGCTTACGCAAACGTTTCTTACAACAAAGCTTCTGTAGACCGTAATACAGTATATGTAGACGCTAACTATGAAGTTGCTGATGACGTTGAGTGGTTTGGCCGTGTAATGTTCACGCAAAACGAATCATTTGGTCGTTATGCTCCACCAGCGGCACCTTGGCGTGGTATGGGCGCTGATAACGTGCATAATGAGTTCGGTGAAGAAACGACTGGTTACTTCCGCTGGGTTGGTATCGGTAACCGTGATGGTTTTGTAACTGATTATAACCAAGACTACTTAACTGGTCTTAAAGGTACAATCAGCTCTTGGAATGATGCTGAGTGGGAAGTTTATTACCACTACAACAAGGCTGACAACAAGTCTGTTGGTAAGTACTACTTAAGCTACACAGGTCTTGCATACAACCAGGCGAATGATATCGACCTTGGTTCTGAAGAAGGTATTGCCAACATGAAGGCAACAACCTTGACTGAAGACTCTTCTGAGTTCCATCAGTACTTTGCAGGTTTAGGCTTCGAAGCTGGTGAAATTAACGATACTGCAATTGGCCACTATGTGGGTATGGAGTATTTCGAGCAAGATTACGCTTCTGTCTACGATGCTGCTTCTGAAGCGGGTAACGTAGGTGGTAGTGCTGGTAACTCTGCAGGTGGTTCTCGTGAAGTTACTGCATTCTTCTATGAGACCATTCTTCCTGTTCATGATGACGTAGAGCTTAACCTTGCTGTTCGTTACGATGATTACAGCGACTTTGGTGACGAACTGTCTCCGAAAGCTTCTGTACGCTGGCAAGCTATGGACAACGTCGTTGTTCGTGCTTCTTACTCTGAAGCCTTCCGCGCTCCTTCTCTAGATCAGCTTTATGCTGCTGAAACATTCAGTGCTGAAACTGGTACTGATAAACCATTCTGTGAGTCAAACGGTATTGATCTTGCTGATTGTGAAAGCCGTCAGATTGACACTTATATCACAGCAAATGATGAGTTAGGTCCAGAAACTTCTGAGTACATTAACTTTGGTGTAGCGTGGGATATCGTTGATGATATTTCTGTTAAGGTTGATTACTTTAACCTTACTGTAGATAACGTAATTACTCAGTTATCAAACACGAAAGTGATTGATGGCATTGATAGCGGCTCAATTGCAACTAGTGATACATTCTATGTAAATCGTGCTCCAAATGGTGCGAACGGTGAACTAGGTCGTGCATTATCAGTTGGTACAGGTTACCGCAACGATGCTAGCTTTGAAATTGAAGGTATCGATTTAGCATTAAACGGTAACTTTGAAACTGAAGTTGGTGAGTTCGGCGTAGCTTGGAGCAACAGTTTTGTTCTATCTTACAAGCAAGATATTGCTGAAACTGATTCTGCTGGCAACTCTATCCTAACTGATACAGCTGGTTGGGCTGGTCAACCTGAGTGGAAGTCTAACCTAACGACTAGCTACACTAATGGTGACCACAGATTCTCTTGGAACATCAACTACACAGATTCTACGGCTGAAGAACGTGATACGGACTTCAACCCAACTGGTAAGTTGG
Organism: Shewanella gelidii; assembly: GCF_014647855.1. GTDB lineage: Bacteria > Pseudomonadota > Gammaproteobacteria > Enterobacterales > Shewanellaceae > Shewanella > Shewanella gelidii. The sequence goes on from NZ_BMPZ01000002.1 coordinate 500,588, forward strand.
ACTCTTGGACTATCCATAACATCAGCTATACTTATGACTCTGGTGATTACGGTGTAATCTTGTTGGGTGTTAACAACCTAACTGATGAAGACCCTGTATTGACTTCATCTGGTCAGTTTAACGATGCTGACTTGTACAACAACTACGGTCGTGAATACCGTGCGAGTTATACAATCAAGTTCTAAGCTAAGTTAGTTATAGATACAAAAGGGCCTTCGGGCCCTTTTTTGTTTTTGCTTGATCTTGATGCTGATATTGATATTGTCCGTTTGTGTCTCGCGGTAATAAAACTAAACAAAAATTTAAAAGGTTAAATGATGGATTCTCATTGGAGCGATTACTGGAATCAAGGGCATTTGACGTCCTTTGGAGATAGCTTTCAAGGTAACTATGAAGGAGTCTTGAAAGATTGTTGGCAAGAAACTTTCACTGAACTTCCTGAGCAGTTCAAAGTGCTCGATGTAGCTACTGGTAACGGCGCGCTTGCTCTTCTTGTGAGAGAGTGCTGTGAAGGTAAAGTTGGAACTGTTATAGGCGTTGATTTTGCAAAGGTCCATCAACCCGAACCTATAGCACATACGACGATTAAAGTTGATTTGGTGTCGAATAAGAATTGCGAAGCCCTAGTCGACTATGAGTCTCAATCGTTTGATGCAGTTATTTCACAGTTTGGTATTGAGTATTCAGATTTTAATTTATCCCTCCCTGAAGCAAGTCGGGTGTTAAAACCAAAAGGGGTGCTTACCATAGTTTCGCATCACTTTCAGTCGCTAGTTATCCGACGGAACGAACGAATTTTAAGTTTAATTCGCTCTAAAGAAACTAAACAGTTGCTCGAGACTATGGCTCGTTTAGTCAAAGCTATGGGGGAGGTGCGGGAGCCAGAAGATATTGCTCGAGTGAAGGCAAATGAAACGTGTGAAACGATCAGAAAGGAATTGAACTCAACGATAAACCAGTTAGTTAAGAATGATGAAGACGCATTAAAGGACAGTGAGCTTATGTCTTATGTTGCAACAATATTTCAAAAAGGCATGTTGTGGCCTTTGGCAGAGAAGCTTCGGTATCTTGATTTTGTTAAACAACAGATTTTAGCCCTAGAGCTCCGATTAAAAGAGCTGACGGACGCCTCAATTGATGAAAATCAATTGGGAGAGTTGATCTCAAAATTGAATAAATTTGGTTTGACTCTAGTTGCAGTGAAAGTGCTTAAAACCGCAGAAAAACAGATCGTTTCTTGGTTCATTCAGGCAGAAAAGCTATAAAATATACAAAATTTTATCATTTTGATTGCTGCTAAGTGTTAGCGCTATAGTTTGTTTTTATCAACAGCTTAGCTAGCTGTTTTTGGTTTTGAGATTGCTTGAGGTTAAATGTAAAGGTTAATAAATTGTAAAAACGCGCGCTTCATGATTTTTTATGTTTTAACGCATCTTTCTTGCATTTTCCTTCACTTGGTAATGTTGACATAGGTCAACATTTTATGGAATGATGCCAGCGGGTCTATGTCTTAAGCGCATAGAAAATTGAAAATAAAAAAACAATCACATAAGAAAGTAGAACCGTTAGAAGTCGCTGTTTGAGATTTATCGTCAGGGCTTCTTTAAACGAGTCAAAGCTTTTTAACTCACTTCAAATTGGTTGGGAACTATGTCCAAGGTAAGCAATAGAACTAAAATCGCATCTGCGCTTTTGGGTGCGATGGCTTTAGCCGGTAGTAACGTTGTTGCAGCAGATCAGCTGAGCAATGTACAAAAAGCTGATAGCAAAATTCATGCTGAAGCAGCCTCTTCTCAAAAGAAAATCAATAAATATTTTGATCAAGCACAAGACATGCTCTTTGAGTATGGCTCAGTGGTTGATGAAAGAGAGTCTCTTAAATCTTATAACGACTATGTTGCTACTTTGGTTGCAGACCAAGAAGCGACAATGAAGTCAATTCAACAAGATATCGATGGCGTAGATGCTTTACGTCAAGGTGTTGTACCGTTGATGTTCAAAATGGTAGAAGCACTAGAGCAATTCATTGCTTTAGACTTGCCATTTAATCAAGAAATTCGTCAAGAACGAGTTGCTCGCCTAAAAGATATGCTAAGTACTGCAGAAGTGACGCTTGCTGAAAAGTATCGTCTCATTCTTGATGCTTATAACATCGAGCGCGAGTATGGCTCTAAGATGAGTGTTGAAACTGGCCAGTTAGAAATGGATGGTAAAGAGATCCTGGTTGATTTTATCAACTTTGGTCGTGTTGCTTTATATGCTCAAAGCTTAGATCAAAAGGCTGCTTGGATGTATAACGCTGAGTCGAAAGGTTGGGATAAGCTAGAAGATGGCTACCTACGCAACATCACAAAGGCGATTCGCCAGGCACGCGGTCAAGGTGCTCCTGATATGTTTGCGTTACCAATCCCTGCTGCGGAGGCTGCACAATAATGAAGAAGTTACTAACATCCGCGCTAATCGCAGCAAGCTTAACTATGACAGCGGGTATTGCCCAAGCTGCCGATGCGCCTAAAAATATACAAGAGCTATTGCAACAAGTAAAAGTTGATCGCTCTAAAGATTCTAAAGTTAACAAAGCTCGAGAGAAGGAATTCTTAAACGAGCGTGGTGACAAAGCCGCTTTGCTGAAGCGTGAGAAGCAAGCTCTTGCTGCTGAAAAACAACGTGGTAAAGATTTAAGCCAAGCCTTTTTAGATAACGAGCGTAAAATTGCTCAGTTAGAAGAAGATTTAAAAACGGCTCAAGGTGACTTGGGTGAAATGTTTGGTGTTGTGAAGGGTGAGGCCGGCGACTTTGCGGGTAAGCTTGTCAGTTCAAACATCAGTGCACAGTACCCTGGTCGCGACAAATTTATTGCTGAACTAGGTGCTCGTAAACAACTACCTAAAATCGATGAGCTAGAACGTTTTTGGGAAGAACAGTTATTCGAGATGGCTGAGTCTGCGAAGGTTGTAAGCTTTAACGGCTCAGTAACCGGAATTGATGGCAATGTTCGTAATGCTAAAGTGACTCGAATTGGTGCATATAACCTTCTTGCTGAAGGAAAGTACGTAGTTTACAACGCTGATTTAGGGTTGATTCAGGAACTATCTCAGCAACCAGGTAGCCAGCATGTCGCCAGCGTAAAAGACTTCGAAGGCACAACTTCTGGTTTTGCTAAAGTGTTTGTTGACCCAGCACGTGGTGTTCTATTAAACGTATTCACTCAAAAAGCAACGATCGAAGAGCGTATCGAAGCGGGTGGTACTATTGGTTACATCATTATCGGCCTTCTGGCGTTAGGTGCATTAATCTCTATCGAACGTTTGGTTAAGCTGTACCTAGTTGGCGCGCAAGTTAAAAGTCAGCGTAAGAAAGTTGATAGCCCTGGTAACAACCCTCTGGGTCGTGTACTCACAGTGTATCAAGAAAACCAGAATGTTGATGTTGAAACTCTTGAGCTTAAACTTGATGAAGCTATTCTTAAAGAAACGCCTGCATTAGAAGCACGCATCTCGATCATTAAAGTTCTTGCTGCAATCGCACCGATGATGGGTCTTCTTGGTACTGTAACGGGTATGATTGCAACGTTCCAAAGTATCCAACTATTCGGTACAGGTGATCCAAAGCTAATGGCTGGTGGTATCTCTATGGCGCTGATGACGACGGTACAAGGTCTAGTTGCAGCACTACCATTAATGCTAATGCACGCGATTGTAATTGCTCGTAGCAAATCTGTAGTTCAAATACTTGAAGAGCAAAGTGCAGGTCTTGTTGCTGCGCACGCTGAGAAGAGGAACGCCTAATGATGCTATTCCTGATGGACATTTGGGATTCCGTCAGGGGCTTCATGGCCTCCGGAGGCGATGTCCTCTGGTTAGTCGCGGCTGTGCTTTTCCTTATGTGGGTGCTAATGCTTGAGCGCTACTGGTATCTTAACTGGATATCACCAAAGCAACATCAAGCGATTATTGCAGCATGGGATGCTCGAGAGGACTCTACCTCTTGGTATGCACACCGTATCCGTGAAGCTTGGATGTCCCAAGCTAAACAAGATTTGAATGCACGTATGCTGATTATCAAAACCTTAGTTGCCATTTGTCCAATGATAGGCTTATTGGGAACAGTTACAGGTATGATACAAGTATTCGATGTGATGGCGGTTCATGGCACGAGTAATGCTCGTATGATGGCAGCTGGTATTTCAATGGCGACCATGCCAACAATGGCAGGAATGGTTGCGGCATTATCGGGCGTATTCTTCAGTACCCGACTCGATGCGAAAATGAAAATCAGCTTAGAGAGACTGAAAGACAGTCTGCCGCACCACTAGAGAGAGATTGAAAATGGCACGTAAAAAGCATTCCAGTGTAGACGAAGAAGCGCAAATTGATATGACGCCGATGCTAGACATCGTGTTTATCATGCTGATTTTCTTCATTGTAACAACATCGTTTATCAAGCCATCTGGACTTGACTATAATAAGCCTGAAGCGTCGACAGCGACCACGAAAAAGGCTGCGAACATTTTTATTGGTGTGAGCAGCACAGGTGTAATTAAGATGGAAAACCGTCAGGTTGACATTGAACGAGTTACAGCGAACGTTGAACGTATGTTAGCGGAAACTCCCGAAGCTGCTGTCTTGATTGAAGCAGATAAACTAGCAGAACATGGCATTGTAATTAAGGTCATGGATAATGTTAAGAAAGCAGGTGTCGATAAAATATCGGTATCAGCGGGGAAGGAGTAATATGCTAAGAGGAATAGTATCATTCATTGTTGGTGGTGCTGTTACTTTTGCCCTGTTCGTATTCATGGCCTTTTTGGTCGGCGGCGGCGCTAAACGCGCCGACGTCAAATCTGATTCTCCAGTGATCGAGATCAGCATGGACAAGCAGGATACAGAAGTTCAGGATAAACCTAGGGTTAAACCTAAGCCACCAAAACCACCAGAGCAACCACCACTGCCAGATACTCCGCCACCTGACTCTTCGTCAGATATTGATACCAATATGGCGTTTAGTATGGGCAGTTTAAACACAGGTGATGCAAGCACTGGTTTTAAACTTGGCAACATGATGACTCGCGATGGTGATGTAGCGCCAATCGTACGTATTCCACCACAATGGCCGATCAAAGCTTTACGTGATGGAAAAGAAGGTTGGGTGCAACTGAGTTTCTCGATTACGGAAACCGGAAGCACAGCCGACGTTAAAGTTATTAAAGCTGAACCAAAACGCTTATTTAATAAGTCAGCAATCAAGGCGCTTAAAAAGTGGAAGTACAAGCCGAAAATTGTTGATGGCAAACCGATGAAGCGTACTGGCTTGACTGTTCAGTTAGACTTTTCACTTGACGACCAAAATAAGTAGAGGAGATATGCAATGAATAAATTGAAGCAAATCACCGCTGCTGTGGTTCTGTCTTTAACTGGACTAGCTGTTACTCCAGCTATTGCTGCACCAAAATGCCCAATTGATGATCGTCAAAACAAGGCTGTTGGTGAGCGAGTCGGTAAGAAAGTTGGTAAGGCATATAAAGCCTATCAGGAGTCGAAACTAGATGAAGCGATAGCGATTATGCTAGAGCTGAACCCTCGAAACGACTTTGATAAAGCCTTTGTTGATAGAATGTTAGGTAACTTTTACGCTGAAAAAGGTAAAATGAGCTCAGCACTTAAGTATCTTAAGAAAGCTGTAGATGCGGATAACCTTGGTGGTGCGGATCATGCACAAACTTTAAGGCTGTATTCTGACCTGCTTATTCAAGAGAAAAAGTACAAAGAAGCAATTGATAGTTATTACAAGTGGATGGACTTCACCTGTAAAACGGAAGCTGTCGTATTTAAGCGTATTGGTATTGCTCACTCAGAGCTATCACAATGGGATAAAGTACTACAAGTTGCTGACAAAGGTCTTTCTTTAGTTGATAAGCCTGATAAAGGTCTCTATCAGATGAAGTTGACAGCTTACTTTAACAAGAAGCAGTTTAAGAATGCTGTTAAAGTGCTCGAAACTATGGTGCCATTATTCCAAGACGATAAGCGTTTATGGGTACAATTGGCGCAGTTCTATTTGATGACAGAGAACTATCCAAAGTCACTGGCTACTTATGACCTTGCGTATAAAAATGGCTTTTTGGAAACTGCTGGTAATATCACGCGATTAGCGCAGTTATTATCACAAAAAGGTTCGCACTATAAAGCAGCGAAAATTTTTGAAAAGCACATGAAAGAAGGCCTGATCGAATCTAACAAGAAGTCATATAAGTCTCTTGCTGGTTTCTATCATAACGCTAAAGAGTTGAAAGAAGCAGCTGAGTATTATGGTCTTGCTGCTGCGATCGATGAAGATGCTTCTCTGTATTTAAAGCAGGGACGAATACTTGCTCTAGATCGTCAGTTTAAGCGTGCTATTCCAGTGTTTGAAAAAGCATTGTCTCTGGGTATCAAAAATCCAGGTGAGGCGCAGTTTGAACTTGCTTTAGCACATTTAAGCTTGAAGCAATACAAATCAGCCTATAAACGTGCGACGCAAGCAAGCAAAGATAAGAAAACGGCTCGCTCTGCGAAGAGTTACATCTCTTATATTAAAGAGAAAGCTCGCATTCATAATGTGACGTTATAGTAAATATGTTCAGTTAAAAAGCCCCTTTAAAGGGGCTTTTTTATTGCCAAATTTTAATCAGGAGTTGCTCATGACTGTTCTTTATAAAATGTGCCGCTAGAGTTCAAACCTAAGACGCAAGTGTGTAGAGTGCGCGATGGTCATCTGATGTTCGCTCTAGATTAATTAAATGTTCGTCGGCCGCTGAAAATAAAGACTCTATCTGGGTTTTTTGTTTAGGTAGGCAGATGCAGGCTACAATTTTATAATCGACTTGCATACTTTGTTGTTTACCAAATTCTTGGTTAAATTTGGCAATTTCTTCATCAATGCGATTAAGAACCTTCTCAACCCCACTACTATCAATGTTAAACAGTCCGACAGCAAACCTATTTTGATTGACCCGAGCTATCAAGTCTGTGCGTCTTAGGAGTGATTGCTGGACATGTTTAGTAAAAAATTCTAACAAATGAGGTTGGTTATGGGTTTCATGTATATGAGGGCAAAGATACAATAGCGCTAAACCTTGACCGTCTCTTAAGTGGCTGTACCATTCTCGATGAAATACTTCCATAAAGTAGGTTAAATTATACACACCGGTTTCAGGATCTCGAAACCCAGAATTACTAAATGAAAAAATCATAGTTGGCTCCGCTTACTCATCTATTAATAAGTATAGAAAAGAATAAGCAAGCAGTGAGATTTAAGGAGAATTCAAAAAATGAAAACCCATTATATTGCCGCTAGCCTTGCGCTAATGCTAGGACTCCAAGGCTGCGACAATAGCTCAAGGACCGAGAATCATACTGCCAATCCAGCCACTAAAACGGTATCTGCGGAGCAAAGTGCTGACCAAACCTATTTGAACTTAGTTGACCAATATTTCAAAGATGTCACTAAGCTGAATCCGATGTATGCAACATTTGTTGGAATAGATGAACATAATGATAGGTTTGGTAACGGTCTGACAGAGGCTTATTTGAAGGCTCGTCATGAGTTAAATACTAAATACCTTGATGCAGTCAAAGCTCTAGACCGTGACAAACTATCTGACAGTTTGCAGCTCTCTTTCGACATGTTTGCGTATGATAAGAACATGGCGCTGATTGGTGAGAAATTTCCAGAGCGATTTATACCAATTAATCAGTTCTATAGCCCTGTCATTACGATGATCCAGCTTGCTAGTGGTGAAAGTGCGCAGCCATTTAAGACCGTAGCTGATTACAACAATTGGTTGTCGCGCATGGATGGATTTATTGCTTGGCTTGGTGACGTAAAACTGAGAATGAATCAAGGCATTGAAAGTAAGGTTGTTTTGCCTCGAGTACTCGTTGAGCGCATGATTCCTCAATTCAAGTCTCAGTTAGTTCAAAACGCTGAAGATAGCTTGTTCTATACGCCAATTCGTAAATTGCCAGACACCTTGAGCGATAAAGACAAGCAAGAAATAACTTTGGCTTATCAAACTCAAATTCAGAGTAAATTGATGCCCGCATTACAAGATTTTACTGAATACTTAGAAGGTACTTATTTAGAAAATGCTCGAGGAAGTGATGGCTGGAGTGGGCTACCTAATGGAAAAGCATGGTACCAACACCTTGCAAATCATCACACAACAACCAAAATGCCCGTCGATGAAATTCATCAAGTTGGTTTGGTTGAAGTGAAGCGAATTCTTTCGGAAATGGACCGAGTACGTGAGCAAGTAGGTTTTGTAGGTACGCTCCCTCAGTTTTTCGAGGCTTTATCTTCAGAGGAGCAGTACTTCTTTGAAAGTAAGGAAGCCTTGATCCAAGGCTATATGGAAGCCAAACAACGAATCAACGCTGTGCTTCCGGACTATTTTAATGTCATGCCTAAAGCGGATTATGTCGTCAAGCCTGTTGAGAGCTTCCGCGAAAAGTCAGCTGCAGGGGCATCTTATGAGTCGCCTGCCGTTGATGGTTCTCGCCCTGGAATTTTTTATATTAATACCTACAACCTAAAAGCACAGCCAAAGTGGGGAGTGACTACATTATCTTTGCATGAGGCGGCGCCTGGGCACCATTTTCAAATCGCAATTAAGCAAGAGTTACAAGGTGTACCAGAGTTCCAGCGATTCAGCGGCTATAATGCTTTCGAAGAAGGTTGGGCGTTATATGCAGAGTACCTAGGAATTGAAATGGGGTTGTTTAAAGATCCTTACCAATACTTTGGAAAATTGTCTGATGAAATGCTTCGCGCAATGCGTTTAGTGGTAGATACAGGTCTTCATGCAAAAGGCTGGTCGAGAGAGCAGGCTATTCAGTACATGATGGATAACTCGCCCCTTGCAGATTCCGATATTGTCGCTGAGGTTGAGCGCTATATGGCAATTCCTGGCCAGGCACTGTCCTACAAAGTCGGTCAGCTGAAGATTTTGGAGCTGCGTGAAAGAGCTGAAAATAAATTGGGCGACAACTTTGATTTAAAAGATTTCCATGCGCAGTTGTTAACTTCAGGCTCACTGCCGATGGCGGTTATGGAACAAAAAATTGATCGCTGGATAGCTCAACAAAGTAAAAGTTAATACAGCTCAAATTGTCAGGAAGTTTGCTTGTTTAACCGGTGAACTTCCTTATACTCGAAAGCACATGAAATGATAAGCTGCTGACTGTGGCAGCAAAAAGGCAAATAGCCTTTGTGAAATAGGAGCAACAAAATGGTTCAAGCAACTGCAAGACATCTTCTTGTGAGTACACAAGAGCAGTGTGAAGAGTTGAAACAGCAAATTATTGGTGGTGCAGATTTCGCTGATTTAGCAAAAGCACACTCTTCGTGCCCATCTGGTGCTCAAGGTGGAGAACTCGGTTCTTTTGGCCCCGGAATGATGGTTAAAGAGTTCGATGAAGTTGTATTTAGTGCGCCATTGAATGAAGTTCAAGGCCCTGTACAAACGCAATTTGGTTACCACTTGCTAGAAGTAACCAGCCGCGGCTAACCATATGGGGCTACTGCCAAATGAATGGCAACGTTGAAAGTGTTGATATTTTTGGCAGTAAAGAAAAAGGCGGCTCATCATTGAGCCGCCTTTTTTTATTGATTTGATAAAATCTTAAGCTTGCTTTTTATTGACCATTAACTTGTAAACTAGCCAGATAGCTAGAACGGCAGTAAATGCAATTGAAATAATGTTAGAGCCATTTTCAGGGTACTGAGCTCCTAAAGACGCTGAGTATGAAAACAGGCCTAAGAAAAATGCAGCCCAGGCTGGCGCGAGCGGCAATGGATCTTGAGCTTCGATGTAGTTCTTGTAGAAGTACGTCGCAACAAAGTAAATGGTTAAGAACGGGAACACGGAAAACGGCACGTGAGAAATTGCTAATGCAGAAAAACAAGCGTTGACGGATAAACCGAGAACGAATGTGCTGGCAAGCAATTTTGAAGGAATGCTAGTTTGACTCATGAAATGCCCTCTTAAAAGAATTGGTATAGTGGTTAGTCTAATTAATATTTGCCACTAAAAGTAGCATGGTCATGGCTAATTTTTCAACTGGGACTTTAGGTTAGTTACCCAATCATTGATCTTCGTTATAAAGATGAAGACAAAATGGCATTCGTCACTTCTACTTTCGAATTCACTGTTAAATGCATGTCTATATAATGCGTTGATAAATTAGATGTTTGCTGCGCTATTGTAGGTTATCGTTTTGTTCTTTTTTGACTCTAATGCATGTTTGGTTTTATGGCAGTTCCTATTCGTTTAAACACACATATTGCTGATTTTATTTCAGTCAAAAGGGTGATTTAAATTGAGCGAATCTTTTCGGTTATTTTGATGATGTAAGCTTTAAGGAGTATGGGGTTGAACCTTCAATAATTCCCAATAATATTGCTGCAGTTTCATAGCGACTCGGTATAATGGCGCCAGCAAAGCATAGAAGGACTCACGAAACGTGACTAAACAAGAATCTACATTGTCTCTAAACGCTGGAGATGAATACATCGAATTATATAAAGTACTAAAAGTACAAGGCATGATCAGTGCGGGTGGTGAAGCTAAGCACGTGATCGCTGAAGGTATGGTTAGCGTCAATGGCGAAGTAGAAACTCGCAAACGTAAAAAAATTGCCGCTGGTGATACAGTCGAATTTAATGGTGAGTCAGTTTTAGTTGTTGCGGCTGCGTAAGGCTGACAAATTGGAGAAAAAAATGCAGTTTCCAGATGATGACAACGGCAAAATGTTAGCCGCAATGGCGGAGGCGGGCATTGATTTGTCAAAACCTTTAGCCGTAGATTTCTTTTTAGTATTTGATGACCAAAGAGATGCAGAGTCTGCTCTTGAGGAAATAGTGAATTCTGACTTAGAGGCTGATTCAGAGTTGAACATGAACGATGAGCTTGCGAAGTGGGAGCTCATCGTTGGAATCGAAATGGTTCCAGAATATGAATTACTGGTAGAGCAAGAAACGATATTGCATGAGTTTGCGCAAGAGTTTGGTGGTCAGTCTGATGGCTGGGGTGTGATGCAACACCAAGAAGGCGATGATGAATTTGCTGATGAAGATACGTCGCAGCATCAATGTGATGACCAGTGTCAGCATTAGAATGTGAATGATGAAAAGGCCACCAATTTGGTGGCTTTTTTCATTTTTGGTTTGAATCATCGAATTTGAATTACACGCGAAGAGGTCATGACCAACAAATGGGTATATCGGAGTGTCATGCGCGTAAATAAGAAGAGATTAATATCGTGGCAATAGAGATTACATTTGAGTTGTTTAGTATCTTATTTGCAGTCGCCGTTATTGCTGGTTTTATTGACGCCGTAGCGGGTGGTGGTGGGCTTATCACGATACCCGCGCTTATGTGGGCGGGCTTACCTCCGACTGCGGCGTTGGCGACGAACAAACTTCAAGCAAGTGGTGGTAGTTTTTCTGCAACGCTTTATTTTGTCCGCAAAGGCTTAGTTGATTTGCGACAAATGTACCTGTCTATTGTTTGTGCGTTTTTGGGCGCTGCGGCTGGTGCAGTGTGTGTACAGCGGGTTGATACCGAAGTATTAAAGCTTGTTTTACCTTTTCTTACATTGACGATTGGCTTATATTTTTTGGTTTCAAAAAGAATATCGGCACATGACAAACGGCAATTGATTTCACCGACGTTATTTGC
>NZ_BMPZ01000002.1:512316-707297 GCF_014647855.1 Shewanella gelidii
AGGTTGATACCGAAGTATTAAAGCTTGTTTTACCTTTTCTTACATTGACGATTGGCTTATATTTTTTGGTTTCAAAAAGAATATCGGCACATGACAAACGGCAATTGATTTCACCGACGTTATTTGCATTTACGGCTGCGCTTGGCGTTGGGTTTTATGATGGTTTTTTTGGGCCTGGTACCGGTAGCTTTTATGCATTGGCTTTTGTCACTTTGTCTGGTTTTGGCTTAGCAAAGGCTACGGCTCATGCCAAGTTACTTAATTTTTCCACTAATATTGCGTCCTTACTATTTTTTGCTATCGGTGGCAAAGTGTTTTGGATGCTAGGAGCCATGATGCTTGTAGGGCAAGTGATCGGGGCAACGTTGGGGGCGAAAATGGTTGTAAGTCAAGGGAGTAAGTTTATTCGTCCATTGGTTGTCATCGTGTCAATGTTGATGAGTATTAAACTACTTTCAGAACAATATGGGTTATTGGTGTTCTAATACACCCAGCTTCCGTACGAGCTCCCGAAATGGTCGGACGCGGCTTAAATCTTTTGTATCGACAAGGAAAAAGATGAAGTTCATTCATACCTCAGATTGGCACTTAGGGCGCCAGTTACACAATCAATCATTGCTAGAGGACCAAGCGTTTGTATTAGATGCGCTCGTCGATATGGTAAAGGAGCATCAAGTTGATGCCGTTGTGATTGCGGGTGATGTTTATGATCGCGCAATCCCCCCTGCGGCTGCCGTGAACTTGCTTGATGATGTTCTACATCGAATTGTTGTCGAGCTCGAAGTACCTGTCGTGATGATAGCAGGAAACCATGATAGTCATGAGCGACTTGGTTTTGGTGCTCGGCAAATGCTAAATAGTGGCCTTTATATTACTGGCCCCTTGCAACGCGAATTCCAAGCCATCAAGCTCACCGGTAAAAATGCAAACGCTTGGTTTTATCCGATTCCTTATGTTGAACCTGCAACCATCCGTCACCTTTATGACTGTCCTGTATCAACCCACCAAGAAGCGATGTCTGTGCTCGTAGAACCCATTAAAGCACATGATAGTCAAGGCTTACCTAAAGTTGTTGTAGCCCATTGTTTTATTGATGGTGGAGCGGAGTCAGATTCAGAAAGGCCACTGAGCATTGGTGGTGCGGATAAAATAAGCCCTCAACTATTTGAGCCCTTTGATTATGTTGCTTTAGGTCATCTTCATGGGCCGCAATATAAAGGGCAGGAATATGTTCGTTATTCTGGTTCAATTCTTAAGTATTCATTTAGTGAACAGCACCAAAATAAATCCGTTACTTTGGTAGAACTTGACCATGAAGGTCAACTTATAACTGAACTATTACCTTTGCCCGCTCTACGGGATGTGAGAATAGTAGAAGGCTATTTAGCCGATTTATTGGTAGCAGGTAAAGCGGATGAAAATGCCAACGATTACTTAATGGTTCGCTTGTTGGATAAGCATGCAATTCTTGACGCTATGGGTAAGTTAAGAGCCGTTTTTCCCCATGTACTGCATCTTGAGCGAACTGGGTTGATGAATAGCAATACACAATTACAGCGGGCTAAAGATCATATTAAAAAAGGAGAAATGTCGATGTTTGAAGACTTTTTTTCGCAAGTTTATGGGGAGTCGTTAACGCCAGAGCAGAATAAAGTCATCACAAATATCATTGACTCATTGCATCAGGGAGAGCGTAACGGATGAAGCCTCTGTCACTGACCATGAGCGCGTTTGGTCCTTTTGCAGCCAAACAAACAGTCGATTTCACAAAGCTAGGCGAGAACCCATTATTTTTAATCAATGGTCCTACTGGAGCGGGAAAAACGACCCTTTTGGATGCAATTTGCTTTGCACTCTATGGCAAAACCACGGGTGATGAGCGCGAAGGCAGTCAAATGCGTTGTGACATGGCTGATGACGCTTTGCTTACCGAAATTGAGTTTAGTTTTATCTTATCTGGCAATATTTATAGAATTCGTCGAGTGCCAGAGCAGCCGCGTGCCAAGAAAAGCGGTGAAGGATATACAGTTCAAAAGCCAGAAGCGCAACTGTATTGCGGTAATATACAAGGTCAAGAGTCTCTTTTGGTTGCGGCAAAAGTTTCTGAGGCAACTGCAGAAATCGAATCTCTTACTGGGCTTGATGTCGATCAATTTCGGCAAGTCATGGTATTGCCTCAGGGAAAATTTAGACAATTGTTGATGGCGGACTCGAAAGAGCGCGAAAAAATATTTAGTCAATTGTTTCAAACCCATATTTATCGAAGAATTGAAGATAAGCTTAAACAGCAGTCCAGCCAGATTCGAAAATTAGTAGAAGAAAAACGCAACAGGCGTGCAGGCGTATTACAGAGTACTGAGTTGGCATCCGATGAAGTATTAACTGCAGAATTGCAGCAACTCTCTAAACAAGTCGATGAAATAGAACAGCAAAAAGATAACGTGGCATCGTGTCTTGTTAAGCTGCACCAAGAGTTTGAGCAAGCCCAACAACTTGATACCGACTTTAAAAAACTAGCAGCGCTAAAACTTGAATTCAAGGTCTTGTATGAGCAAGAACAGCATATTGAGCTACTTCAGCAACAGGTTTCTTTAGGGCAGCAAGCCGCAACGTTAGCGCCACTGCTCGTGTCAAAGCAACAACGGGAGCAAGAGTGTTTAGCTGCTCAACAAGTGTCGCAGCAAGCACAAACTCAGCTAGAAAAAGCACTGAAATCTCTTGAGCAAAGCCATTCACGTCAACCACAAATGGCTGAAGCTGAAGTTGAACAGGCACAATGTGCAGTACAATTAGAGCAACTGGAAGGTTTGAAACCCCAGTTTTTAATAGTGCAGCGACAGCAGGAGAAGCTAAAAGGGGTCAACAAGCAGCTGCATGAGAAGCAAATTGAGATTGATCAACTCTCTTCAGAATTAAAGCGTGTGCTGTCGAATCGGCAAGCAGGCCAAGGCCAGCTTATAGAGTTAAAGCAACAGGCAAGTGCATTGCTGGATATCCAGCAGCGGCAATCTGAACTTCAGCGCATTTCTGAGCAGTTCCAGCAGTGGCGTGCTAAATCCATTGAGGTCAGTGAACATCGAAAGCAGTTGAGTGAATTGAAAGAACAAGGGATTAAAATTAAACAGCAAAGAGCTGATTCTCAGCAGTTTTTGCATCAGGTGCAATTCCGTTGGCATGCCGGACAAGCCGCAAAGCTGGCGGCAGAACTGAAGCATGGTGAACCCTGTGCAGTATGTGGCAGCCTTGAGCATCCCGCTCCCGCAATCGCTGAGTTGCAAATACCCACTGAACAAGAATTAGAGGCTGCGCAGGCAAAACTGACTCAAAACCAGGAGCGTTATACACAAGCGCAATCTGACTACAGAAACATTCGTCAACGGGCGGAAGAAGCTCTGGTGCAATGTGAGCAGCAGCGAGATTTAATCGGTCACTACGCTGAAAGCTCACTTGAACAAATACAACAAGAGCAGCAACATTTAGCGTTAGAATTTACCAAAGCAAAGGACGCGCAGCAGCAATGGGAGCAGGTAAATTCTCAAATAGAGCAGTGGCTCTCTCAAGAACAGACACTGCAAAACAACCTTGAAACTCAACGTGCTCAGCTTCATGCCGAGAAAGAACAAGTGAATCATTTGCAAGGCCAACTTCAGCAGCTTCATCAAGCATTGCCGTCAGATCTGGCGAGCGTTGACGCATTTAACCAACGCACTCAAGGTATTCAGCAACACCTAGTAAAGCTCAATGATAAGTTGCAGAAAATGCGGCAAAGCCATTTAGATGCAGAGAAGTCTGCCGAAGCCGCTAAAGCATCAGTTGCAGTGACGCAAGTTTCACTGGTGCAGGCAAACGATGCTTTGACAAAAGCAGCGGCACTGTTGACTGAGCACCTTCTGAAGTCAGCATTTGAGGATGAACTCCAATTGACAGCGGCATATTTAAAAGAAGAGCAAATGTCGCAATTGCGACAGAAAGTTGATGTATATCAGCAACAAAAACTGTCTTTAAGTGCCCAAATTGAACCTTTAGCACAAAGGCTAGAAAATCGGGAGAGCCCGAAATTAGCCACCTTAAAAGAACACATTTCGTCCTATGAAGTGCAACAGCAGGATATCTTGCAGTGCTGGCAAGAGCGTTCTGGTCGTCTCACGCACCTGCAGCAAACCCTTAAACAACTAGACATGCTGGATGGCGAGCTCATTAAACTAGAACAAGAATATAGTGTGATAGGAACACTATCAGATGTGGCTAACGGGGTGACGGCCAACAAAGTGAGCCTTCAGCGCTTTGTACTAAGTGTGTTGTTAGATGATGTACTTATTGAAGCAAGTCAGCGTTTACAAATGATGAGTAAGGGACGTTACCGCCTGTTAAGGAAGGAAGAGCGTGCCAAGGGCAATAAAGCATCCGGACTCGAGCTAGAAGTTGAGGATGCGTACACATCTAAAGTCAGACCTGTAGCGACTTTAAGCGGTGGTGAAAGTTTTATGGCCGCGTTAGCAATGGCGCTTGGGCTATCGGAAGTTGTACAAGCTTATGCGGGCGGAATTAAGTTAGATACACTGTTTATCGATGAAGGTTTTGGCAGTTTAGATCAGGACTCTTTGGAATTAGCGATTCGAACTTTAATGGATTTACAGTCGTCAGGCAGAATGATTGGTGTTATTTCCCATGTTTCGGAAATGAAGGAGCAACTGACGACACGTTTGGATATTCTAAAATCTTCAACAGGGAGTGAAATCAGGCACGTTTTGCCATAGAAACATGGAGCTTTGCAATACTTTTGTTATCTTGGGTTTGATTCAGACCAACATTTTGAGATAAGTTGCTAGTTTGTGCTCATATTGAAGAAACATGCATTCATCGTAAACGGAACGGATTCTAGGCTTTGCAAAAGTACGAATATGTTAGAGGTTATAGTTGAAAGGTCGAGTCAAAATGTGGTCCGAGGACAGCCGTTTCCCACAGCACTTGCTGCACAAGTTCGGGTTGTTCAAATTTAGTTATCGCAAAATATTGCTGACCGGTGTCTTGATGATAGGTGCCGCTTTGTTATTGCCAAAAGATCGTCAAGGGATAGAAGTACATTCTTCTCCAACCCAGAGGATCCCAATAGAGCTTGATATAGCTTCTATTGTGTCAAAGCTCCCTCAACCAAACGATTTTCGCTTAACCACGCCGTCGGCGGATGCAAGCTTTACGGTTGCAAAAGGGGATACCCTGAGCGAACTGTTTATGCGAGCACAGATAGATCAACAAACCATGTATCGAGTTCTTGAAGCTGATTTAAATATATTGGCCCTTGATACATTACAGCCAGGCAATGAGATTCGCTTTTGGCTAAGCAATGACGGTCAACTTGATAAATTAGAGTTATATTTTAACTTAGCGCGACAAGTTGTATTTAGTCGTTACGATGATGGCAGTTATCGTGTCGATGAGGTGAATGTTGAAGGCATTTGGCAAAATCGTCACTTGTCAGGCCAAATCAATGGCTCTTTCTACCTCTCAGCTAAAAGAGCTGGTGTTACGGCAGGGCAAATCCAACAGATTGAAGGCTTATTAAAGGAAAAACTTAACTTTGCTCGAGACCTTCGTGCCGGAGATGAGTTTTCTATCCTGCTCAGCGAGCAATATGTGGATGGTGAAGCGAGTGGTCAAAACCAAATTCTAGGTTTAAATATACAACGCGGTCGTAAAACCATTAGTGCGTACCAGCATGAGGATGGCAATTATTACGATGAAAAAGGCCAAAGTTTAGCGCGAGCTTTCCAGCGAACGCCTTTGCAAAGGCGCTACCGCTTAACATCTCACTATAATCCAAAACGTAAACACCCTGTGACCGGACGTGTAGCCCCCCATAATGGCACTGATTTTGCGACTCCAGTAGGGACCAAAATCGTTGCCCCTGGAGATGGTGTTGTCACTTTGGTGACCAATCACAGATATGCTGGTAAATATGTCGTGATACAACACGGAAATAAATACAAAACGCGCTATTTACATTTGTCTAAAGCGCTCGTTCGAAAAGGCCAACGCGTGACTCGTGGCCAGGTTATTGCGCTATCAGGAAAAACCGGCAGAATTACCGGGGCTCATTTACATTATGAGTTTCATATCAATGGTCGCCCTGTAAACCCAATGAAAGCGAAAATCCCTATGGCTAAGCAATTGCCAAACAAAGCAATGCAGCGTTTTTCTGCATTGGTCGGTAAACGAAAAATGATCATGGGGCTTAGCTAAGGCTGTAACTGTGTCTGCAAGTCAACATTTGAAGAATCGCTCGCCGTCATGGCGAGCTTTTTATTAGGGGACGCAAAACTTTTTTCACCCAAAGTTATTTCAAATGATTTTATAGCTTCTGTTTCTCTTGAATCGCTTTCGTATGGATAAGCTGTCGCTGGGTGATGGAATTGTTGAAGATCCTATAGGTGGACGAATTTAAGCGGGATTGCAGATTATTTGCACCTGAAAGTCACTCAGCGATAAATCAAACGGAGCTTGAGCGGTGCTTCAGGGAATATACAATGAACGTTTTGGAAAGATTTACCAGCGAATTAAAGTCATTTATCTGCGTATGGATTTTGGCCTAAATCCATCAAAATAAGCAGCAAGCGAAGATCAAACTCAAGCTGATGATAGTCGGACTCCATATGGCAACATAACTGATAAAATGCCTTATTATGTTGCTTTTCTTTCAAGTGCGCTAACTCATGTACAATTACCATTTTTAACAGTGATTCTGGTGCTTGCTTTAGAGAAGATGCAATTCTAATTTCATTCTTGCTTTTAACTTTTTTCCCCTGAATACGGCTGACATAACTGTGTAGTCCCAACGCATGATGGCTCAATTGAATTTTGTCATCGTAAGTCACTTTTGCCAATGAAGCCGATTGGCGCATGCACTTATTTTTTAAGGCTATGGTGAGATCATACAAGGCTTTGTTTGAACTGAATTGATGTTTTGAAGGGTATTTTTTCAATAAAAGCGCGCCAAGCTTTCCGTCAGCGAGCAGCTGCTTGACTTGACTTTGTAATTCTGTGGGATAGCCGTTGAGATATTTTAGCATGGCTTAAAGTGTACTTATGGAGGCCAACTTACCATGAAGTGCCCCCATAAATTTTAGGGAAGAAAGCGTAAAAACTTACACAATTAGTCTTTTTGGTAAATCAAGGTGTTTTGATAAGCAAAGGCGACTTCAAAAGCGGGTTGCTGGAAACGTTTCAGATCTAGTCCATCAAAATCAACTTGAGGTGGGTTACGTTTTAACTGCTCTTTAATTGCAAGTGGCGACATACTGTGTACGGGTAGCTCTGATATTTGAATGGCCGCCTCTAACTTGAAGCTTGTTGCACTGCCAGCAAGTTTACCTTTTTGCTCACGCTCAATGATGACCACTTCATCGACTTTATAATCTTGTAGTAGCTTATGAAACGCAAAATGAAATTCACGAATAGACTCTGCTTTGGCTGAATGAGTCACAGTAAATGAACGCTGACGACAATCAGGTACATTAAAGGTCTCGCCTTCATAACTTAATAAACAGATAACGGCTTCGCCGCCCTTTAATTCTACACCGCAAACTCTCATGATATACCTATAATCTAACTTGAATGGCGCTATTGTAGCGGGAAAACTCAATGCGATCTGCTTTTATCTGCTTTGAGAAGGAATTTAGTGTTTTATGGCTGTTGAAAGACGATTTAATTGGAAGGTGGTTATGGATGAGCGTAAATGAAGGAGGTCACTTTGGCAGAACTAAAAACCAAAGCAAGTGCGGAGAGTCTGGATGAATTTTTGGGCTCACTCATAGAAAAACGTGCCCATGAAAGCCGGATATTGCTAGAGCTATTTGCACAATATACTCAAGTACCACCTAAGGTCTGGGGCGGGAAAATGATAGGGTTTGGGCAATATCATTATCGTTATGATAGTGGGCGGGAAGGTGATTGGTTTGTGACCGGTTTTGCACCAGCTAGAGCGAGGCTTTCAATATATATAATGCCCGGCTTCGAATCGTTACAGCCCCTATTGCAAAAGCTGGGAAAACATAAAACTGGCAGTTCGTGTTTGTATATCAATAAATTGCAAGACGTTGATCTAGAAGTGCTTGGTCAAATCATTGCTGAGAGTTGCGCAATCATGTCGCAGCGATACGAAAGCATTGAAATTTGATGCCTAACCATTGCAGACGCATAACGGTCTGAATGTGCACGCTGCTCGCGGATTGGAGCAGCGTATATTGCAGCATATTAGTTTTCAGATTCATCCATTATTGGTTTTGGTTTGCGGCGCATTGGCGCATCGCCCACATCAATCCCAGTGACGAAGCGTTTGTCTCTTTTCGCTTTGGGCTGGGCGGTTTGCTTCTTACGTGCAGGCTTAGAGGTTTGCTGTTTTTTCTTATTCGACTTCACCGATTTCTTTGGTTTATCTTTCAAACCAGAAAATTTTCCGACAAGGCCTTCTAGCGTACTGAGCTCAAAGGTTTTACGTAAGAAGAGTTGAATTTTCTTGAAGCTTTCCCAATCCTTTGGGCCGACAAGAGAAATAGCATCGCCTTTTGCTCCGGCTCGACCAGTACGTCCAATACGGTGAACATATTCTTCAGCAAATTTGGGCATATCAAAGTTAACAACTAATGATACGTTCACCAAATCGAGTCCACGGGAGGCCACGTCAGTTGTTACTAGGATTTGCTGCTGACCACGGGCAAATTCGTCCATAATTTTATTGCGAGCACTTTGTTTTAGGTCGCCACTGAGCGCTGCAGCACTATAGCCAAGGGTCGTTAGCTTTTCTGCAAGACGCTCCGTATCCCCGCGGGTCGCCGTAAAAATGATAACCTGTTTCTGTGATTCGGTTTCCAGCAGTTTTTCTAAAATGGCTTCTTTGTGGTCAAGGTGATCACATAAGTAAATGCGTTGGCTAATATCTTTATGTTCGGTGTTAGCCGCCCCAATTGCCACATGTTCTGGCGAGTTGAGAAGCTCTGCGGCGATATCGTTGATTTCCTGATGATCAAGTGTTGCTGAAAACATTAGTGTTTGTCGACGCTTATGGTCTGCCGCTTTATGTATCGCTTTTAATTGTTCAGCAAACCCTAAATCTAGCATGCGATCAGCTTCATCGAGGACCAACAACTCTAGACCATTTAGGTACAAGTGATTGTGGGTTAAGTGATCAGCAAGTCTCCCCGGTGTTGCCACAACAAAGTGTGGATCGCGAGCGAGGGCTTTTGCCTGATCATTGAAGTTCTCACCACCTAAAATGCTAATGGACTTAAACTGTGTATTGGCGACCAATAATCTAAGCTGACCATAAACTTGATTCGCGAGTTCGCGAGTCGGCAATAGGATTAGCGCTCTCGGATCTTTTTTACTGAGGGCTTTGGTTCGGATCATTCTTTGCAGCGCTGGTAACAAAAATGCAAGCGTTTTGCCGGATCCTGTTTTTGACGACGCCATGAGATCTTTTCCCGCGAGTGCTACTGGCATTGCTTGCGCTTGGATCTCTGTTGGCGCAGTAAAGCCCATATGCTCTAGGCTCTGTAGTAATCGTTTATCTAGGGAAAAATCTGAAAATTGCAAAGGGGAACTCCAACTTATTATGCGACCGAACATTATAACGTGTTTTTAATATGAAGAGCTATCTCTATGGCGGCGGCATTGAGCAACCTTTGAAGGGAGTGGAGACAAAATGAAATCGGAGTGGGTACTTATATGCCTGCTGTGGAAGAAGTGTGATGTTTTCGCTATTTGGGTGTAAGTAAGGGTTAGAAATGGGAGGGCCAATCGAGATTTAGCGCAGTTAGCGGTGCAAGCGCAAAGTTAAGTCTCTAAAAAGCGTTACATTGTATGACAAGTTAGCCCCGTGACTTTTAAAGGCGGTATGATAATGCTTATAACAAAATGGGTTGTATTGAGTGTGATGAACAACGGGGTCTTTGGTTTTCGACAAATCGGCAACTGACGTCTGTTCATGAAAAAGAGATATTCAGCATTGCGTGTACAAGGTGTACCCAGGCAGGCTGAATTTAAGTATTACTTTTGTTAAACATTGGATTGAGCAATATGGAACATGAACAAACAATAGCGCCTAGCAAACCAATTGTTGGCTTAGCATTAGGTAGTGGGGCTGCAAAAGGGTGGGCGCACCTTGGTGTGCTACGTGGCTTAGCGAATTTAGGAGTTCATCCTGATAAAGTTGCAGGTTGCTCAATTGGTGCTGTGGTCGGTGCTGCGTATGCAAATGACATGCATCAAGAGTTAGAAGAGTGGGTACTTGGGTTTTCAAGTTGGGATGTCTTGGGATTGATGGATTTAAGCTGGCGCCGTGGTGGCTTAATTGGGGGCGAAAAAGTGTTTGACGCCCTTGAATCTCGAATTGGTGATTTATCCATAGAAAATTTGAAACGTCCATTTGCAGCCGTCGCGACTGATTTATATTCTGGGCAAGAAATATGGTTTAAACAGGGAGAGTTAAGGAGAGCGGTTCGTGCATCTTGTTCAATGCCAGGGATTCTGCAGCCAATAAAGCATGGGGGACGTTGGTTGGTAGATGGTGCCGTGGTAAACCCCATTCCAGTTTCGATCACACGTGCTTTAGGTGCTGATGTTGTTATTGCTGTTGATGTGAATGGCCACCGTCGCAGTAAAATGCCGACCTTACCTGTTGAAATGGATGCAAATGCGGTCTCATCCTTATCCCATCAAGAGTCAGACCCTCATGATGAATCGGACTTTATGGATTTATTAGCAAGAGGAAAAGAGTATATAAGTGGCTTAACGGACAAGTTCTCTAATGATGAAAGAGCCGCCCCGGGGATGCTCGCTGTCATGTCGCAATCCATGGAAATATTAGAGCAGCGGCATAAACGTGCTCGCTTAATGGGCGACCCGCCAGATGTTTGTATTGTGCCAGACGTTGTGGATATAGGAACGATGGAGTTTCATCGGGCTAAAGAAGCAATATATGCTGGTGAAAAAGCCGTTGAGCAAGTGGCACATTTAATTGAAGCTGCGTTATAAAACATCGCCAATTAAGCGTCATATAGATTTCCCTTGGTCACGCGCTCGGGAGGTTCCTGAGTTGGTCGTTTTTTGAGCCATCAGCCTAGCACAAATGTATTGGGTATTGTCGATACGCAATATTTGTTAAAGGTCACTGCCTAAATTGAGATTCCTTATTGCCAAGTGTTAAAACTTGGCAATAAGGAGAGAATATGAATTTAAATTAATTGTTGGGTGTGCTTACTATGATTGACGGTAAATTCATTCTGCATTGGTTTATTCCGCATGCGTTAAAGGCTAAGTGCGTTTGATTCTAATTGTTCATTGTTAATTGGTGAAGATTTCGCCATTAGTTGTTGCGATTGGCGTTTTGTTTTGAATTGATCAATTTGTAACGCGATGTTCGAAATTCTCCCTACAAAGAGATGGTTTTCTATGAGCCTAGACGGAGTCTGGTGTTCAACATTTCCTACCGATGAGTACACAGTTTCGGTTGTCTGAATTATGGTGAAGTCAAGTCAAAATTTAAATCAAATTCAGCTAAAAAATCCATTCTTATCGTTCTTTAGTCACATCTGCTAATTAATGATCTAGATCAAAGTAACCCATCTGTCTTTATTGCCTAATACGCTACATATTGTGTCGTGAGCGCAACATTGCACTATATATGGTGTCTTTTTAAGCTAAGTATGGAGAGGAATTGTTCAATGCCTGTAGTTATAAAGCGGGATGGTTACCGCACGCCTTTTGACGAAACAAGGATACGGGATGCAGTAATAGCGGCTGCTGATTCAGCAGATGTAAAAGATGACGATTACGCAGCAACCGTTGCGCATATGGCTGCCAAGCAGATCTCTGACTTAGAAGAAGTTGAAATTCATCATATCCAAGATGTGGTTGAAAATTTACTGATGGAAGGTCCTTATAAAGGGCTGGCTAGAGAGTATATTGAGTATCGCCATGATCGAGATACCTGCCGTGAAGCAAGTAGCCGTTTGAATCTAGAAATTAAAGGCCTTGTTGAGCAGAGTAATGCAGCGTTGCTCAATGAAAATGCGAATAAAGACTCAAAAGTAATCCCAACCCAACGTGACCTACTTGCAGGTATTGTGGCGAAGCATTATGCCAAGCGCCACATTTTGCCAAAAGATGTTGTGTCCGCTCATGAAGCTGGCGAAATCCATTTCCATGACTTAGATTATGCACCGTTCTTCCCAATGTTTAACTGCATGCTGATTGATCTACGTGGCATGTTGACCAATGGCTTTAAGATGGGCAATGCAGAAATCGAGACGCCTAAATCGATTTCAACTGCGACAGCTGTAACGGCACAAATTATTGCCCAAGTTGCTTCTCATATTTATGGTGGCACCACGATTAACCGTATTGATGAAGTGCTCGCGCCATTTGTGGCCAAGAGTTACGACAAACATTATGGTGTCGCATTGCAGTGGGGCATCACCGATGCCAAAGCCTTTGCTACGGCGCAAACGGAGAAAGAGTGTCACGATGCATTTCAGTCATTAGAGTATGAAGTGAATACGCTCCATACTGCCAATGGGCAAACGCCTTTCGTGACGTTTGGTTTTGGTCTCGGCACATCGTGGGAATCACGACTCATTCAGCAGTCAATGATGAAAGTTCGTATTGCCGGCCTAGGTAAGAACCGTAAGACAGCGGTGTTTCCGAAGTTAGTTTTCGCAATTCGTGATGGTATTAATCATAAAGATGGCGATTGTAACTACGATATTAAGAAAATGGCTTTGAAATGCGCCTCCATGCGCATGTATCCAGATATCTTAAATTACGAACAAGTCGAACGCGTTACTGGATCTTTCAAAACACCCATGGGATGTCGAAGCTTTTTGGGCACTTATGAAGTGGATGGAGAGCTCCAACATGAAGGCCGCAATAATCTGGGTGTGGTGAGTTTGAACTTACCTCGTATCGCACTCGAAGCGGACAATGATGAAGCGCGATTCTTTGAAATTTTAGAGCAGCGATTGAAAGTCGTTCGTCGAGCATTAGATACGCGAATTGAGCGCTTGGCTGGAGTGAAAGCTCGTGTCGCACCAATCCTATACATGGAAGGTGCATGTGGCGTTCGTCTTCGTGCTGATGATGATATTTCAAGCATTTTCAAGAATGGTCGTGCTTCAATTTCTATGGGATATATCGGCATCCATGAAACCATTAATGCACTCTACGGTCATCAAGAGCATGTTTATGAGAGTGAAACATTGCGCGAAAAAGCAATTGCAATAGTGAAGCGCCTTAAAGATGCAACCGAAGAGTGGAAGAACGAAACGGGCTACGGCTTTAGTTTATACAGTACACCAAGTGAAAACCTGTGTAGTCGTTTCTGTAAGCTTGATGCAAAAACCTTTGGTGTTGTAGAAGGTGTGACCGATAAAGGTTACTACACAAATAGCTTCCATTTGGATGTCGAGAAGAATGTTAATCCATACGATAAGATCGATTTTGAACAGCCTTATCCAGAATTAGCGAGTGGCGGTTTCATCTGTTATGGCGAATATCCAAATATTCAACATAATATTGAAGCATTAGAAAATGTGTGGGACTACAGCTATAGCCGCGTACCTTATTACGGGACCAATACACCCATTGATGAGTGCTATGACTGTGGGTTTACCGGAGAGTTTAGCTGCACGAGTAAAGGCTTTACTTGTCCAAAATGTGGTAACCATGAGCCAAGTCGAGTCTCTGTTACACGTCGTGTATGTGGCTACCTAGGAAGTCCTGATGCGCGTCCGTTCAACCACGGAAAGCAAGAAGAAGTAAAACGTCGTGTGAAGCATTTGTAGTTTGCGTCGAGTGACGAATAACGGCGCCCTACAAGGCGCCGTTTTGTTTTGAGGAACATCATGAATTACCACAAATATTATCCAACAGACGTTATCAATGGTCCTGGAACTCGAGTGACGTTATTTGTCTCGGGTTGTGAACACTTGTGTAAAGGGTGTTATAACCAAACCACTTGGGATCCTCGAGCAGGGCATTTATTTGATCAACAAATGCAGGATCAAGTGATTGCCGACTTGAAAGATACTCGAATTAAACGTCGTGGTTTATCTTTATCCGGAGGAGATCCGCTCCATCCGCAAAACCTCAATTCTATTTTGGAACTGGTTAAACGGGTTAAAAATGAATGTCCAGACAAAGATATCTGGTTGTGGACAGGGTATATGTATGGCGAGCTGAGCGCACCGCAGCAAGCGGTGGCTGAATATGTTGATATATTGATTGATGGTAAGTTTGAACAAAGTTTGGCCGATCCATCATTGCGCTGGCGCGGTAGTTCAAATCAAATTGTCAGAGATCTTTCCGATAAAAATCAAATTCAAATTTTAGAAATAGATGAATAATTTATAGAAGTTCGCGGCCGGCAACGTGCTTACTTTGTCCTGAAATTCAATATGGAAAATATTGATTGTGCAATATTAAACGCTCATCTTGATATGAGATTGTCAGTTTTATTCATTGGAACTGGCGTCCCCCATCACGCCGTTATGCGTGAAACGCTTGACCTCATTGCCCAGTAAGGCAATTGCTGCATCATTTCTATACAAGGAAAGCGTAAAAGACGCTACGGTCTTGGCGAACATGCTGGTATAATACTGGCCTTATGTGACTTACGTGTTGTTCTTTGAACTATTTGTGTGAGTTGCGCAAAGTCTTATTAAGGTGTTATTGATGAATCTAAAGCAAGAACTTCACGATCTAAACGATAAACTCGATAAGTTTCGTCGTAAGCTCGCAGCAGCTGAAAAGCGTGGAGACCAAGCCATAATCCAGCAGTTCAAACGTGAAATCGCCACGGTTACAAAACGCATTGAAAGTATTAAGGGTCAACAGACCCGTCAGTTATCTAAAAAAGGAACTGATATTAAACAGCTTTCGTTTAAACGTGTGCTCACAAAAGCTGAACAGGCTGATATGGGCAAGCTCAAGAAGTCAGTGAAAGGTTTGGTCGTTGTTCATCCAATGACAGCTCTGGGTCGTGAAATGGGTGTAACTCAAGTCACCGGCTTCGCCCCCAAATCATTCTAAAACACGCAATTTAATCCTTGGCCGACCATTCGCATTAGCATTTGATCTTCGCCTCGCCAACACAACCTTAGGTTATGGCTTGGTTTCTAGTCGACCTCAATAGAGCGTGAAATCACTGGAAGTTAGTTACCGAAAAAGAAGTACAGATTGATGTTCTTCAGATTGAACATCGTCGTTAAGGTAGATAAATGTCGATAAAATACATAGCGTCTTCAACATTACCTACACCGTGGGGCGTATTTAATATGCATGGTTTTGAAGATCTGAATACAGGTAAAGAGCACGTTGCATTAACCTACGGAGAGTTTGAACCAAATCAAGCCGTTTTGGGACGAATCCACTCCGAGTGCTTAACCGGTGATGCGCTATTTAGTTTGCGTTGTGATTGTGGGTTCCAGTTACAAACCGCAATGCAAAATATTGCTGAAGCGGGCCAGGGTTTTATTTTATATCTTCGTCAAGAAGGTCGTGGCATCGGACTTCTGAATAAAATAAAAGCGTATGAGTTGCAAGATAAAGGTGCAAATACGGTTGAAGCGAATGAGAAATTAGGTTTTCCCGCTGATATGCGGCAATACGACATGATTATTCCTATGCTAGAAAAAATTGGCGTCGATAAAGTGAAACTGATGACCAATAACCCGAGAAAGGTAAAAGCAATGCAAGGATTTGGGATTGAAGTGGTTGAGCGTGTCCCATTGCAAGTTGGCAAGAATCGATACAATGAAAGCTATTTGAAAACGAAGTCGACTAAGTTAGGCCACATGATGTCCGAGCATCATTTTACTGACGGTAAAGATTAATCTCTAAAGTTAAAAAAGCCGCAATTGATTGCGGCTTTTTTGATCTGTTTTTGCACTGAAACTTTTGATGGTTAGCAAAGACTCTTCGTGGTTATTTTCCCCAAATATGAGCATTGAGATCCGTATCGTCACATGGCTGGTGGTCACTATCATTGACTGGTTTTGGCTTCGGCAGAGGCAGTTTATTGGTCTTTAGATATAAGTATTCAACTTTTTCCCTTGCCCATTGAGTCTTGCGTAAAAACTTAAGACTAGACTTGATACTTGGGTCATGGGTAAAACAGCGAATATTAATGCGAGCCCCTAACTCTTCCCAACCATAGTGGTCGACAAGATCTGTCACAATTGTTTGCAGTGTAATCCCATGTAAGGGGTTGTTCTTTTGAGTCATGGATGAAGTAGCCAGTTTGAATTCTTTGAGGTTCTTGCCTAATTATATCACTGCTCTATATAAAAGGGCATTGGAGCCCTGCAGGAAGTCAGCAACATAAAAAAAGCCGGAGGACAAAGCCTCCGACTTGGACTAGCAACTGAATCATTCTTTATTTAGGCTTCTTCAGCAAGGGCCTCTTCACCTTTGCCTTTGGTTTTAAAGATAACTAACGCAGCGATGACTAATGTAGTCACGATGCCACCACCTGTTGCCACATCAATTGGTAGTCCTGCACCAAGCTTGGCTGAGCTGAGCAAGAAGCTAATCACAACAGTTGTCATAAACATCGCGGGTACTGTACAAATCCAATGGAATTTATTGTGACGCAGTAGGTAAGCAGAAGCTGTCCAAAGCATCAGTGCTGCTGTGGATTGGTTTGCAACACCGAAGTAGCGCCAGATAATCCCAAAATCAATCTGTGTGAGTGCCGCACCCAAGATGAATAGAGGGATAGCGAGCATAAGACGTTTTGGGAGTTGGATTTGCTTCATTTCAAAGAATTCAGCAAGGATTAGACGAGCCGAGCGGAATGCAGTATCTCCAGAAGTGATAGGCAACACAATGACACCTAAGATAGCCATAAACCCACCAACTGCGCCTAGAAGGCCTGTTGAAGACTCATAGACAACATTCGCAGGGTTACCCGCCATACCTGCATTTAAACCATCGATACCGCCGAAGAATGAAAGGGCAATCGCACACCATATGAGGGCGATAATACCTTCACCAATCATTGCACCGTAAAACACGAAACGGCCGTTATTTTCATTTTCAATACAGCGAGCCATAAGAGGTGATTGAGTCGCGTGGAAGCCAGAGACTGCACCACAGGCAATCGTAATAAATAGTGCAGGCCACAGTGGCATATCATTCGGGTTTAAGTTTTGGAAGAAATCGCCCATTTGGAAACCTGGAAGCATCGTGTGTTCACTTGAGAACGCCAATGCGATGGTTAGACCAATCGACATAAATAGCAGCAATGCGCCAAAGAATGGGTATAAGCGACCAATAATCTTATCAACGGGAACGATGGTTGCAATGAGGTAGTAGAGGAAAATGAACCCTAAAAACACAGTTACATCAAACCCGGTTAGTTTCGCAAGTAGACCCGCTGGTGCTTTAATGAAGACTACACCCACAAGCAGTAGCAAAACGATGGCAAATACATTCATAAAGTGCTTGGCGCCTTTACCAAGATACTTACCTGCTAGGTTAGGGACGGATTGACCATTATTGCGTACAGAGAGCATCCCTGAAAAGTAGTCATGTACCGCACCTGCAAAAATACAACCCACGACAATCCACAGCATTGCAGCTGGGCCATATAGTGCACCAAGAATTGGGCCAAAAATTGGACCCACCCCAGCGATATTTAGCAGTTGGATTAAATACACTTTGCCTTTAGACATTGGTACATAATCAACGCCATCAGTTTTTGTAAATGCTGGTGTTGTTTTTTCGGCATTAATGCCGAACACTTTTTCAACAAAAGCACCGTAAATAAAGTAGCCGCCAATTAGCAGGCCGATACAGAGTAGGAACCACGTCATCTTATTTATCTCCCCATTTTGAGTTGTGAGAATTTTAAAAGATGACGTTAGAGGTGTCTTAAAGGACTCAGTGAGCGGTCAGATTCGTTAGGTAAGCGGCAATATTGATGCTTAAGCGGTTACGAATTTGCAACATCTGTTTACAAATGTGAACTGGCAGACATTATTGGAAGCCAAATAGTTGCTTCAGTGTTTTTAAATAGCGCCTAGAAACGGGAACTTTAGCCCCTGAATGTGTGGTGACTTCTGCACCAGAGTCAAGCAATTCGATTTCTGCAATCGCCTTGGGGGTGATTAAATATTGGCGGTGGCAACGAACCAATCCTGTTTTTTCCTCTAACATTTTTAGTGTCATTTGAGTGTGTACAGTTTCTTTGGCCGTAGTGACATGTATTCCGCCAACATCACTACATACAAACTCAACCTCATCGACGAGGATGACTTTTAATTTATTACCTGTGTAACAAGGCAAATGGTTGAGCTGGGTTGGTGCGATGGAGTGGACCGCTTGCGGGGTAAGGTCTTTTCTAAGCCGCGCGATACTTTGTTGTAAGCGGCTTTCTTCAATGGGTTTTAAAAGGTAATCAAATGCATGATTGTCGAATGCTTTAATCGCAAACTCATCAAACGCTGTAATGAAGATGACTTTTGGCATTTGCTCAGGATCGAGCATCCCAATGAGTTCCATACCTGAAATTTTAGGCATTTGAATATCAAGAAAGATCAAATCAGGCTTGTGTTTAATAATCAGTTGAATAGCTTCAATGGCATTGCCGCATTGAGCAATGATTTGAATATCCTGATAAGCAGTCAACATGCTGGCAAGCTCTTCGCGAGCGAGCGGTTCATCGTCAACGAGAATACAAGTTATCATTCAGTTACCCCTGCTACAGGTATGCGGATTATCACGCGGGTATATTGGTCGGTGCAACAATCAACGGTTACGCCGAATTTACTGCCAAAAATATTCTGAATGCGCTTATGAACTAAGTTCATCCCTAAGCCTTCTGATTTCATGGAACCATTCTCTACTAAACCTGAATTGTGGTAGAGGCCGGCATTATCTTCAACAATCATTTCCAAAGTATCGTTCTCAATCAATTGAGCTTCGATGCGTATCTTTCCTGTTTCAAGCATTTGTGAGGTGCCGTGCTTCACTGCATTTTCAATAATGGGCTGCAAGGTAAACGCGGGCATTTTCAGCTCATAAAGCTCTGGTGAAATATTGATTTCGATATGTAAGCTATCGATGAAACGCGCCTTCTCAATTGCCAGATATGAGTTGATGTGTTCAAGTTCGTCGCCCAAAGAGATTAAGCTCGTGGTTCGTTTCAGGTTTATTCTGAGAAATTGCGAGAGCTGCTGCAGGAGCTGTTTTGACTGATCCGGATCGCGTTTGATAATTGCGCTAATCGTATTCAGTGCGTTGAAAAGGAAGTGAGGATTGACCTGAGCCTGTAATAGTTTCAGCTCGGTTTGGGTCAGTAAATTTTGTTGTTGTGTGACTCGATTGTGTAGAATTTGGTTCGAGAGTAGGCGGCCGATACCTTCACCTAGTGTTTTATTGATATTCAAAAAGAGTTTGTTTTTGGCTTCATATAACTTAATGGTGCCGATGACCTCTGTA
The DNA here is from genome assembly GCF_014647855.1 of Shewanella gelidii. Taxonomy (GTDB): domain Bacteria; phylum Pseudomonadota; class Gammaproteobacteria; order Enterobacterales; family Shewanellaceae; genus Shewanella; species Shewanella gelidii. Next base: position 531,811 of record NZ_BMPZ01000002.1, read on the forward strand.
TCATTTCGCAGGGGGATCACTAAGCACGAGCCTAACTTACATTGAGGTGACAATGAACAGGCGTACGCAGATTCAACACCGTCTGCGAACATTACTTTGTTCTCTCTGATGGCCGCTTCAGTCATATTGGAAGAGATTGGGGTACCGGGTAAATGGTGGTCGGCGCCTAATCCTATAAATGCAAGTAAGCGGTTCCGATCGGTAATAGCAACGGCACCAACATTTGTTTCTTCCAGAACAATTTGGGCAATTGTCGCGCTTGATTTTTGGTCAAAACCTTGGGAAAGGATTCCGACACTTCGCTCGGCAATTTTCAGTGCTTTGGCGGAGAACGCCGAAGAGAGTTTGTCTGCCATCGTTTTCTGATCGCGGATCATACTCATGAACAGTGCGGTTCCGATAGAATTGACCAGTAACATGGATGGTGCAATTTCTTTGACTAGGACGAGGGAATCTTCCCAAGGCTTCGCTACGATTAAAATGGTTGTCATCTGCATGAGTTCAACGACAAATGTCAGCCCAAAGACGATCAGTGGGTCGTATATTTTCTCGTAGCGGCCACTTGATCTTAAATAGTAGCTAAAAAGACCGGCGGATAAGCCTTCTAGCGTTGTAGAAATCGCACAAGCTAAATCCGTGAACCCACCAAGACTATATCGATGTAATCCACCGGTTAAGCCGACTAAAAATCCGGTGACAGGCCCCCCTAGCAATCCACCAAGCACTGCGCCCATGGCCCGAGTGTTTGCAATAGCATCGTTAGTTTGCTCACCAAAATAGGTGGCCATAATGCAAAAGCTAGAGAACACTAGGTAGATAAAGACTTTATGCGGTAAGCGTGAAGCCGTTTCGGCAAAAAGCTTGAATAAAGGGGTTTTGCTAAATAAATAAACAATGACCAAATACAGGCACATTTGTTGGGTAAGAAGTAAAATTAATGCCATATCGCCAATTTGTCGTTTTATTTTTAAAGCATTTTGCCAGACCTTGTGCACAAGATCAGTGTTTGTTTTAAAAAAATAAGCTATAAAGAGGTATCGAAATTACATCTTATCGGAGAGTTTTATGTCGGGTTCAGTTCACGGCCACGAAGTTATGCAAATGATGTTGGAGATCGCAGCTCCAATGACAAAAGAAGAGTTGAAAGCGAAAATGCATGAGCGTTTCGGCGCAGATGCACGTTTTCACACCTGTTCTGCTCATGAAATGGATGCCGATGCTTTGATCGCATTTCTTGAGAATAAAGGAAAGTTTATTCCTAAAGATGGTGGTGTTGTCACTGCAGCAGACAAAATCTGCAATCACTAATTTTTTAACTCGTATTTAAAAACTTGGTACCATCAATATTGAAAAGGCAGCTTTTGCTGCCTTTTTTATTGACTGATTCTGTCGAGTAGGGCTTGTTGCTCTTCTTCTGTTTTATTGACAAAGTCTTGAACTAAAATGCGAATTAATCGAGATTTTGCAATATTGGTTTGCAGCGATGCGTTATTCAGCTGTTCAATACTAGTTTCTGTGAGTGTAAAAGTTGCGTGGCGAAAAATCTTAGTGGTTTTTTTGTCAAGACCAACGGTCTCATCAGCCACATCTTGTGCATCAGGGAATTTGCTTGGTTGACCGGTCGCATAATTGACCGCATCTTCAATAAAGTCATCGACATCGACTTTAGTGTTGCGCACTTTGCGCTTTTTACGCTTGAGATCAATTAAGCTCATAGGAGTTTTCTGGCTCTATAGCAAGGAGCTCATCGGCAATGGCTCTGATTTCAATGGCTGCTTTGCCATCGGGATCCAACTCAACCACTGAAGAACCTTTCTCTTCGCTATCATCATAGATATTACGACTGAATGTGACAGAGTTTAGTACGCGCAAACCAAATGATTTCACGACATCTTTGGCTTCTAAAATGCGTTTGAACTGCGTGGGAAGGGCTGGGCACTGTGTTAGAACGATGGTTGAAACCATTTTAGGGTTAACCATTTTACATGTACTCAACATGTCTTCCATATGGGGTAGAGTTTTTAAATCACGGCGTTTAGGACGTAGTGGAATGACGACATACGTTGCGACAGACATACTCGCACGCATGGCGAGGTTGTCTTGGCCGCCACAATCAACAATAACGTAATCATAACGTTCATTCAGGCTGAGTAAGTCATTGCGAATTTTGCCGTAGAGCTGAATACAGTTAATTGGTGGCAGATCGGGCTCTTCATTTCGTGCTTGTATCCAATCTGAAGTGGTTCGTTGCGGATCGCAATCAACCATTAACACATTTGCTTCGAATTTTTGTTGGATATAGACCGCTAAGTTTTGAGCCAAGCAGCTTTTACCACTACCGCCTTTTTCTCCACCTACTAGCAAAATCATAGATCCATCTCCTGTGGGTACGCATTAATCATTAAATTATAGAACAGTGACTAAAAAGTGCTCGGCCTAATGGATCTAAGCAATTGAGTCGTAATATAGTTTCTCATTGAGAACGTTTTGTATCGTTTCGTTTGCGAGCTTTTATACGAGCTGGACGGCAACATGAAAGCTTAAATCGTTGCACTTTGTGCACCTGCAAACTTGGCCCTTAACCGTGTTCTCATTTTCAGAGTTTGGATGGAAAGTGACTTCCAGCAGGCTACCCAGAGCGAAATTCGTTTTGTATTCAAGTAAGGCCCCTTTACGGGCAAAGTCAATACAAATCGCGTCATCTGATGTGACTTGGCCTGAACTGTCTTGCCAAGTTAGCAGTACACGCTCGGCTTCCATATCAACCCGTAAAGAAGCACGTTTTTCAACATATTCTTTTTGAACGTCATCCATAACCCGATCCCTTAAGCTATTGTTTGGTAATTCTTTTAAATCTAGCATAATTCTCAGAGCGAAAGCATTGCTAAATCTATTTTTTGCTACTCATCTGAATTTTTTGGCCGTGGATAAGGGAGTTTCAGTTGTCCCCAGCGAATAATTATAACTGTAGATGCAAGTACGAGTGTTGAAATTGCTATGGTTAAAATTCGCCAATCATCCATGGATTTCATATCCAGAATCAGATACCGGGCAAGCGCCACAATGGCGATGTAGATCGGCATCCGTATGGGGAGTTTGCCAGATTCTGCATAGTTCCCGACCATGGCAAGTACTTCTAAGAAAATGAAGAGTAAAAGTAAATCGGCTAGCGCGACTTTCTTTGCATCAATAATATGAACAATTTCTTGCCCTATAGCTACGATAGTCGCTAAAGCGATGATGATGAGCACAAAGTGTTCTACAGCTCGTAAACTCGAGTGACCGTATTTTTTGTATAAATTCATTGCTATACCTAATGTTGTCCCTAGCAACTATCATATTTCAAATCAAGATGTAGGGACAAGTCATTCTAAACTCATATTACTGTTATTGATTAAAAGTATGGATGGCAAAAACTTCTTTGCAGTGTTTGTGCGGCGAATAGAGCAGTTTAGCTTGCTGCATTGATATGACTTGATGATGACAGACATAAAAAAACCGCCTTAACTTGGCGGTTTTTCTACATATAATTTGGCTATTTAGCGTTTCAAGGCGTCACTTAATAAAGGACGCATTGTTTTTACTAGTTTTGTAGTTACTTTTGGAGAGCCTGCCACAATGTTTCCAGACTTCATGTAGTCGTGACCACCGATAAAGTCAGTTACGGTGCCGCCAGCTTCACGGCAAATCAGATCGCCTGCTGCGATATCCCAAGGTTTTAGGCCAATTTCAAAAAAGCCTTCCATACGACCTGCAGCAACGTATGCTAAATCAAGTGCGGCAGATCCGGCACGACGTAAATCAGCACATTGGTTAAACACTTCACCAAAGATCTTCATATAGGTTTCAGAATGTTGGCGTGCTTTGAAAGGGAATCCAGTGGCAATGATTGAGCCGCTCATATCGTTAACGCTCTTTACGCGAACTCGGAAATCATTCAGCTTGGCACCTTTACCGCGAATCGCGCTAAATAGCTCGTCACGGATTGGGTCATAAACCACACCGACTTGGGTTTGGCCTTTGTATTGTAGTGCAATTGAAACTGCAAAGTGGGGAATACCATTAACAAAGTTATTGGTACCATCTAGGGGATCAATAATCCACATGTAATCGCTATCTTCACCGCGATTTTCGCCATTTTCTTCACCAACGATCGTATGATCAGGGTAAGATTTACGGATTTGGTAGATAATCGCTGCTTCTGCTTCTTTGTCTACATTGGTAACAAAGTCGTTTACACCTTTGGTGCTCACTTCTACTCGGTCGAGCTCAGAAAAAGCACGTATAATCGTTTGCCCCGCTGCGCGAGCGGCGCGCACGGCAATAGTCTGCATTGCATGCATGGATAATCCCCTGGATGTGAAAGAACGTTAAATAGCGGTCGCGAATTATACAGAAACTAAATATATTATCAAATGTAGATTTTCATATAAGCAAATCAGGTCGCCTATGTTAGTATTCTGCGTCCTAGTTTTAGATAAATGTAAGTGTATTTAATGTTAAGTAATATCCGTGTTGTATTGGTCGGTACCTCTCATCCAGGAAATATTGGTTCTGTTGCTAGAGCAATGAAAACCATGGGATTATCAAATCTTTATTTGGCTGAGCCGAGAACTGAGCCCGACGGTCACTCCATTGCTTTAGCAGCTGGCGCTTCGGATATCCTTAAAAACCTTGTCACGACGGATTCATTAGAAGAAGCCATTGCTGATTGTAGCCTCGTGATTGGTACGAGTGCGCGTAGCCGAACATTGGATTGGCCAATGCTCGATCCACGGCAAAGCGGCGAGAAGTTAGCGGCTCAAGCGACAACTGGGCCTGTGGCGATAGTCTTTGGTCGAGAAAACCATGGCTTAAACAATGAAGAGCTGCAACGGTGTAATTATCATGTAGCGATTCCAGCAAATCCTGAATATAGCTCTTTAAATTTGGCACAAGCTGTACAGATAATTTGTTATGAAACACGAATTGCGCATCTCGCGTTGAATGAGAAGCCTGTTGAGGTCATTGAGTATCCACTATCTGCGGATTTACAGCGATTTTTTGAGCATTTAGAAAAAACGCTTAGTGAGACTGGGTTTATCGTCAAGAATCACCCTGGTCAGGTGATGGTTAAACTGCGGAGATTATATAGTCGAGCGCAAGTTGAAGCGGCAGAGATGAATATTTTACGAGGCATTTTAACCTCGATTGATAAAAAAATTGCTGCAAAAGATAAGACCAACGAGTGATGTCGTGGCAAACAAGGCTGGAAACGCCAATTTGTGTGTGTAGGCATACGTAATCGAACTGAATCACTTGAATTGTGATTTATTGGTGAAGTAAATAAAGGTACCAACATGGGTGTTATTGCCAGAGTTAAAGAAGATATCGCATCTATCTATCACAGAGATCCCGCTGCACGAAATGCATTTGAGATTGTGCTCAATTATCCTGGTATGCATGCGATTTGGTTTCATCGTATTAGTCACCGTTTGTGGGTTGCAGAGTGGCGTCAATTCGCCCGATTGCTATCGACATTTTCTCGTTGGCTCACAGGCGTAGAGATCCATCCTGGCGCGACCATTGGTGATCGCTTCTTTATCGATCACGGCATGGGCGTTGTGATTGGTGAAACCGCTGAAATTGGTGACGACTGTACCTTATATCATTCGGTGACATTAGGCGGTACGAGCTGGCAAGCGGGAAAACGTCACCCGACCCTTCGAAATAACGTGGTCGTTGGAGCCGGCGCTAAAATTTTGGGGCCAATTACAATGCATGATGGTGCGCGAGTTGGCTCAAACTCAGTGATTGTTAAAGATGTGCCCAAAGATACTACTGTTGTGGGTATTCCGGGGCGGGTTGTCGCTACACCGACTACACAAACAGAAGAAGAGAATGAAAGACGAAACGCCATGGCCAAAAAATATGGCTTTGATGCGTATGCCGTTTCGCCAGATAACCCTGACCCTGTCGCAAACGCAATTGGGCAAATGTTAGACCATATGCATTTAATGGATTCAAAAGTTCAAGAAATTTGTCAGGCGTTACAGTCCGTCGGCGGCGATGTCTGTACTGATAAGTTACCAGAGCTGGAAGTGGAAGAGTTTAGCGATGTTGAAATGGCAGCAGCTGAGAAGCGTCAAAACGCAATTGATGAGTTTGATCCCATTATATGAACCTAACTCATGATTAATCCGGCTTTAGGATTGAATCTTTTCGAGGAAACAGGTTAAATACCCCAGCAACTTAGCAGGGTATTCCAAATCATATATTCTGGCCTCCAAGAATATCCGAGCAGTTTAGTTGGTTAAATACTTGACTGATTGACTCGGGTATGTTGAAATTCCCACATATCTGTTTATTTGGAGCAGTGGTAGTTATGAAACTTACATCGAAAGGTCGCTACGCCGTTACAGCTATGCTGGATGTTGCGATACATTCCGCTACAGGGCCGGTTCCTCTTGCTGATATTTCGGAGCGTCAGGGAATTTCACTTTCATACTTAGAGCAGTTGTTCGCCAAGTTAAGAAAGAATGGCTTAGTCTCAAGTGTTCGTGGGCCTGGTGGAGGATACCGACTGGGTCTTGAGGCCGCAGATATTTCAGTGGGTATGGTCGTTCATGCAGTTGATGAATCTGTTGATGCGACGCGTTGCCAAGGTCAAGGGAATTGCCAAAGTGGCAGCCGTTGCCTCACTCATTCGCTCTGGGGCGACTTGAGTAAACAAATTTCAGATTTTCTGGATGGCATTAGCCTCGCAGGCTTGATGCAAAAGAGAGATGTCCAGTTTATCTCAGTAAAGCAAGACAAGATTCAAATGGAACAAAGGGTGATCGCTTAATACGCAATCAACTTTTGAACTGTACCTTTGTAGAAGACATTTCTCAGGTAAGTGACTTGAAAGGACATCTTGGGGTTGAATTGTCAGCCTGGTGAGGTGCCATTGTTAATACATTGAGTACGATGATAATAACTATTTTTTGTACGTTGTATGTAGCGAGAAACAGCTACCCAGTACGGAGTGTGTGATGAAGCTTCCTATTTATTTAGATTATGCAGCAACAACACCTGTTGACCCACGTGTCGCAGATAAGATGGTCAAGTTCATGACAATGGACGGCGTGTTTGGTAACCCAGCATCTCGTTCTCATCGTTATGGTTGGCAAGCTGAAGAAGCTGTTGATGTTGCTCGTAATCAAGTTGCTGAACTGATTAACGCGGACCCAAGAGAAATTGTTTTCACGTCGGGCGCGACCGAATCAAATAACCTTGCCATTAAAGGTGTTGCTCACTTTTATCATAAAAAAGGTAAGCACATCATCACCAGCAAGACTGAACATAAAGCTGTGCTTGATACCTGTCGCCAACTTGAGCGAGAAGGCTATGAAGTGACATATCTCGAGCCTGCTGCAAATGGCATCATCCCAATGGATGTCCTAGAAGGCGCAATGCGTGAAGATACCGTTCTTGTGAGCATTATGCATGTGAACAATGAAATTGGTGTTATCCATAACGTTGAAGCCATCGGCGAACTATGTCGCAGCAAGAAAATCATTTTTCATGTTGATGCTGCACAAAGCGCGGGCAAGCTGCCAATTGATATGCAAACGATGAAGATTGATTTGTTGTCGATTTCAGCGCACAAAATGTATGGACCCAAAGGCATCGGAGCGCTATATGTTCGCCGTAAGCCTCGTATTCGCCTAGAAGCACAGACACATGGTGGTGGCCACGAACGGGGTATGCGTAGTGGCACACTGGCAACACATCAAATTGTAGGCATGGGTGAAGCCGCAGCGATTGCAAAAGCTGATATGCAAAGTGATAACGAGCGTATTAGAAGTTTACGAGACAAACTGTGGGCCGGTGTAAAACACATAGAAGAAACTTATATTAATGGTGATGCTGAACAGCGTTACTGTGGCAGCCTCAACGTAAGTTTTAACTTCGTTGAAGGTGAGTCTTTGATGATGGCATTAAAAGATCTGGCCGTATCTTCGGGTTCAGCTTGTACTTCTGCGAGCTTAGAGCCTAGTTACGTGTTACGCGCGCTTGGCTTGAACGACGAAATGGCTCACAGCTCGATTCGCTTCTCCATTGGTCGCTTTACGACTGAAGAAGAGATTGACCACGCTATCGAAACGATTACTAAGTCTATCGGTAAATTGAGAGAGATGTCTCCTTTGTGGGAGATGTTCAAAGATGGTATCGACCTTGAAAAAGTTCAATGGACCCATCACTAATTAACTTAATTTATTGTTAGAGAATTTGGAGTAAGACCATGGCTTATAGTGAAAAAGTAATTGAACATTATGAGAACCCAAAGAACGTGGGTTCATTTGAAAAAGATGATCCATCCGTCGTTACTGGCATGGTTGGCGCACCAGCATGTGGTGACGTCATGAAGTTGCAGCTGAAGATTGATGACGCGGGTGTCATTGAAGATGCAAAATTCAAGACATATGGTTGTGGTAGTGCAATTGCCTCCAGCTCGCTGGTAACCGAGTGGGTGAAAGGCAAAACGATTGAAGAAGCTGCTGCGATTAAAAATACGGATATTGCTGAAGAACTAGCTTTGCCGCCGGTAAAAATTCATTGTTCTATCTTGGCTGAAGATGCCATTAAAGCCGCTCTGGACGAGTACAAATCAAAGTCTGACGAATAGGTCTGGAGTAAGCATGGCAATTACGATGACTCAATCTGCTGCAGAGCGAGTAAAATCATTTCTAGCAAACCGGAACAAAGGACTTGGTCTTAGAATCGGCCTGAAAACCTCAGGTTGTTCCGGTATGGCGTATGTTATTGAGTTTGTTGATGAGCTGAATGACGATGATGAAGTTTATGAAATCGAAGGCGTGAATATTGTGATTGACGCAAAAAGCTTCATTTATCTACAAGGAATTGAGCTGGATTTCGTTAAAGAAGGCTTAAACGAAGGCTTTAAATTTAATAACCCTAATGCCAAAGGTGAATGTGGTTGCGGTGAAAGTTTTACCGTATAAACCATAAGTTGAAGTATGAATTATTTCGAGCTGTTTAATTTTACCGCTTCATTTGATCTTGATACCGCAACGCTTGCAGAACGTTACCGCGAACTGCAGCGGGCGGTGCATCCTGACAATTTTGCTAACGATACCGAACAGCAAAAACTCTTATCTATCCATCGTGCCGCTCAGATCAACGATGGTTTTCAAACGCTTAAGAATCCTATTCGTCGAGCAGAACACATGCTCTCCTTGCGTAATATTGATATTAGTCATGAAACCAAGACCTTAAAAGATGGTCAGTTTCTTATGCAGCAAATGGAGTGGCGTGAAGCTTTAGAAGACATTAATCACGCAGAAGATCCTGATGAGATGATTGATGAACTCTATCGCTCGTTTTCAAACTATGAGAATGAAATGACGAAACGTTTGATCGCTCTATTAAATAGTGAGCAGGAAAACGATTGGTTATTAGCCGCGGATCAAGTTCGTAAGTTAAAGTTTATGGCAAAGTTAAAAGATGAATTAGCTAAAATTGAAGATGCTCAATTTGGTTAATTGATTAAACCCGTATTTAAAGCTTTGGCTCAATCTATATTGAGCCATATTTTTTATAGAGTTGGATTTATATGGCCCTACTGCAAATCGCTGAACCGGGACAGACTGCCGCCCCACATCAGCATAAACTCGCTGTTGGTATCGATCTTGGTACAACAAATTCTCTTGTTGCGGCAATTCGAAGTGGTGAGATCTCGACTTTACCTGACGAACAGCAACGACACGCGATTCCTTCTATTGTTCGCTATACCGAAGATGGTGTTAACGTTGGTTATGAAGCTGAGGCTGAGTCAGCAAAAGATCCTAAAAATACCATTGTTTCGGTAAAGCGTTTTCTAGGCCGAAGCCTTGAAGATGTATTGTCAGGTTCACACACTTTTCATTATGACTTCAAAGCTAGTGAAAATGGTCTGCCATTATTTTCCACCGCGCAAGGCTTAGTTAACCCTATTCAGGTGTCCGCTGAAATCCTTCGTCCTCTAATTGCTCGAGCAGAAGCAACCTTAGGTGGTGAGCTGGAAGGCGCTGTGATTACAGTTCCTGCTTATTTTGATGATGCTCAGCGTCAAGGCACTAAAGATGCGGCAAACCTATTAGGGGTCAACGTATTAAGACTGTTAAATGAGCCGACTGCGGCCGCCATAGCTTATGGGTTAGATTCAGGCCAAGAAGGGGTTATTGCGGTTTATGACCTCGGTGGTGGTACCTTTGACATCTCTATTCTGCGCCTCAATAAAGGCGTATTTGAGGTACTGGCTACCGGTGGTGATTCAGCACTAGGCGGAGATGATTTTGACCATTTAATTAAAGATCATTTGATGCAGGTATGGGGTGTTGAAGAGCTCAATCCAAAAGCGGATAGAAAGCTGCTTATACAAGCCAGAGAGATTAAAGAAAAGCTGACTCATGAAGATGAAGTGACTGCTAAAATCTATCTCGCCGATGGTACCAAGCAGACGCATGTGGTGACTAAGGCTACTTTTGAAAAACTGATTGAAAAATTGGTGAAGAAAACTGTGTCTAGTTGTCGCCGAGCGATGCGGGATGCTGGCGTGACGACAGATGAAGTCATTGAAACGGTAATGGTTGGTGGTTCTACTCGCGTGCCTTTAGTTCGAGAGTCTGTGAGCCAGTTTTTTGGAAAGCCAGCGCTTACGTCTATTGATCCAGATCGGGTCGTTGCGATAGGTGCAGCGATTCAAGCAGAGATCTTGGTCGGTAATAAAGCGGATTCAGATCTATTGCTGCTAGATGTCATCCCTCTATCCCTTGGGATCGAAACCATGGGTGGCCTCGTGGAGAAGATTGTATCGCGTAACACCACGATTCCAGTGGCAAGAGCGCAAGAGTTCACGACCTTTAAAGATGGGCAAACGGCCATGGCATTCCATGTGGTGCAAGGCGAACGCGAGCTCGTTGATGATTGTCGTTCATTAGCTCGATTTACGTTGCAGGGTATTCCTGCGTTGGCTGCTGGCGCTGCGCATATTCGGGTGACATTCCAGGTTGATGCTGACGGTCTTCTGAATGTGACGGCGATGGAAAAATCAACGGAAGTGAAATCCAGTATTCAGGTGAAGCCGTCTTTTGGTTTGTCTGATACTGAAATTGCGACCATGCTCAAGGATTCAATGACACACGCTGCGGACGATATTTCTCGTCGAATGATTGCCGAGCAGCAAGTCGAAGCCGCACGAGTGCTCGAGACACTGAACGCTGCCTTAGGCAAAGATGGATCGTTACTGACGACCGAAGAGCGTCAGGTTATTGATCAAGCAATGGCGTCATTAGCACAGGTTGCCAAAACCGAAGATGCAGACGCGATTCAAAATGCGATTGAAGTGCTAGATGCAAATACACAGGATTTTGCGTCTAGACGTATGGATAATTCAATTCGAACTGCGTTGAAAGGGCAGTCGGTTGAAAATATATAGGTGAATATATGCCGCAAATAGTTTTTTTACCCAACGAAGAGTTGTGTCCAGAGGGTGTCGTTGCAGAAGCTGAAGTTGGTGAGACGATTCTCGACGTTGCCCTTAAGAATGGGATTCACATCGAACATGCTTGTGAAAAATCTTGTGCGTGTACAACGTGCCATTGCGTTGTTCGTGAAGGTTTTGATGAGTTAGAAGAAAGTGACGAATTAGAAGATGACATGCTTGATAAAGCGTGGGGGCTAGAACCAGAGAGTCGCCTATCATGCCAAGCTAAGGTTGTTGATTGTGACTTAGTGGTTGATATACCTAAGTACACGATTAATATGGTCAGTGAAGGATAAATAATCACTCTTTAAAAAAGCCGGCTTCTTGCCGGTTTTTTTGTTTTACTGAGTTTAAAGAAGGCTCCCTCTTATCTGTTGACAGTCTTTATGGTGTATATCTCCTAAATTCTTTCTCAATTTTGCAATACTCCTCGCCGGCACTAGAACAAATTTTTAATCTGGCTTTACTAAGCGATCACTTGAATGAGCTGTAATGCCGTCGCGTGAATCATTAGCGGTGCGCGCTATTGCTACGCAAGAACTCTATTCGCTTCCCTGCGCTGGCCGACACCAGCCTACAGATGGCGCATATTTTAATGTAGGCAATTCGACTATTGGCGCGTGGATTCAGCATTCGTTGTTTCTAGGTTCTACTATGCAGGGTCTAACCACCAATGATTTTTCAGCGTTGAAACTTGAAATGCTAGCGGTGATGAACATTGTTGTATGGCTCTTTATGGATAGATGTGGAATTTGTCTCTCGCGAGAGGCTGTGATCTGAACCATACTGTGGTTTTATAATATAGAGAGATCGATTTAAATCCGCTTCTATTTGCTGAAATAAACAATTTTTGCGGTGTTAAACAGGCGTAAAGAGCAGAAAAATAGTGACTTTTTTACAGATAATTAGCTTGATGTGAGTGGATAGCAATTACACAGATTTGAACTGGCATAGAGTTCAAATTTTGTTAACGTTTATCTAATCTGCTTCACATTCTAGTCATGTTAAATACCAACTTGTACGGGAGTAGTTTATGGTTCTAAAATGGATAGATTCTTTGGAGATCGCTTTAGCTTTATTAGAGCAATATCCTGATGTCGATCCAGTGACATTACATTTTCCTGAGTTGTATGCTTGGATTATGGCTTTAGATGAGTTTGATGATGATCCCAATCATTGTAACGAACGCATCTTAGAGGCCGTTCAGCAATGCTGGATAGATGAAAAGTGATGATTATGATGTGCGACAATTTGGTGTGGTTTGTGAAATGACTGGTGATTTCTTGTGATCCTGTTCATGTCTTTATATTTGCTTCAAAGCTTTGATACTGACCTTTGATCACAGTCAAACTCTCCTTTATTAGTTATCGTACATTAACTATATATTTGCGCGGGGACTCCAGTTCTCGGGCACTCAAATAACCTATTATAAGGGACGTAACAATGAAGCATCTTTTAATGGCTACTTTATTAGTACCTGGCGTGGCAATGGCACACACTGGTCATGGTGGCATCGGTTTATTTCATCACCTCGTAGATATGGCACCTGCTTTAACGCTTGTAGCACTTGTTGGCTATGGCGTTGTTTGGGCTAAAAACCGTAAGTAATCTGTGCTAATAACTATCGCTTGCAATAGCGATAGTTGAACTTCATTTACTGCTTAGTCAATGATGCTCAGTGACAAATTGTTCCTTCGAAGCGACATGTTTCGAAGGAAATTTGAATCCCATCAAACCTCCTTCTAGTACATTGTGATCTACCTCTCGTTAATTTTGTGATAAAGATAGGCTTTATGCGATTTATTTCGTATAATCCGCGCGAATTTATCAAACTCGCTGACAAAGGAAGCAAGTAATGGCGATCGAACGCACTTTTTCAATTATCAAACCTGACGCAGTAGCCAAAAATCACATTGGTGCTATCTATAATCGTTTTGAAAGCGCTGGTCTTAAAATCATCGCTTCGAAAATGGTTCATTTGACTAAGGAGCAAGCCGAAGGCTTTTACGCTGAGCATAGTGAGCGTCCGTTCTTTGCTGCATTGGTTGAGTTTATGACCTCTGGTCCTATCATGGTTCAAGTGCTTGAAGGCGAAAATGCTGTACTCGCGAATCGTGAAATCATGGGAGCGACCAATCCTGCAGAAGCTGCTCGTGGCACGCTTCGCAGTGATTATGCAGCAAGTATCGACGAAAATGCCGTACATGGTTCAGACGCTGTAGCTTCTGCGGAGCGTGAGATTGCATACTTCTTTAGTAAAGAAGAGCTTTGTGCTCGTACACGCTAGGCTATAAAGCTTTTCACGTGTAAAAATAAATTAAAGAACAAAAACGGGAGTGAGGTTAACTCATTCCCGTTTTTTTGTGCTTATTGTATCAGTGTAAATTGATCAGTGGTTTAATCTTAATTCCACGCCGTGTTCGTGTTTGTATTGTTCAGCACAAGTTGAACAGCGTTGCTCTGTGGGATCTGCTTGTAAACGCCTTAAATCAATTTCTGCTTCGCAATCAGCACATAGTCCATATAGGCCGAGGTCGAGCTGACAGTTTGCTGCATCGAGCTTCATTAACCTATGAAACAGTGGATGCGCATTAAGTTTATGGGCGGTGAATGCATCAATCAGGTCTGACAAAGAGCTTTCTCCAACATTAATCGATAATGATTTGGATTGGCTCAGCGCGTTGACTTCTTTTCTTAAAATTGTTTCTTGTTCCGCCAGCTCAAGTCTAATGTGGGATCTACTCACCTGGGTTTGCCTTTGTCTTTGTGCTTCTAGGGATTAGTCTATCCCGCTACAAAGGCTTAACTATGATAAAGATCAAAACTCAGTGAAATTATGTGTTGAAACGAACGTTGGCATGATCTAGTCACGGTTGTTGCTTCTCAATTTCCATTAATTCTGCGTAGGCTTGTTCAAGCTGTCGAATAATTTCGTCTGCTGTTTTGTAAATTCTAAGCTGTCTAAATAACTGCTCCGCTTCAGGGTATTGACGGTTCAGATAGCCAAACCACTGCTTGATCCTCGATGGGTAGTAGCTACTTTTTCGACCTGATAGTTCTTTTTCTGAATAAATGAGCATTAATTTGAGAACTTGTTGCCAGTCATAAGCTGGTGCACTGATTTTAATCGTTGCAGCAAGATTCGGTAAACTAATCGCGCCTCGACCAACCATTATGGAATCACAACCAGTAACTTCCATACAACGACTTGCATCTTCAGCGCTCCAGATTTCACCATTGGCAATAACAGGGATCGGTAGCTTTTTGCGGATTGCGGTGATGTACTCCCAGTAGGCTGGAGGCTTATATCCGTCAACCTTGCTGCGCGCATGAATAGCGATTTCAGAAGCGCCGGCTTCATATATAGCTAAAGCATTTTCCATAAACAAAGACTTATCTTCAAACCCGAGCCGAATTTTCGCTGTCACAGGCTGTGATTGGTCAACAGCATTGCGCATCGCTTTAACTATTTCATGGATTTTTTCTGGGTTCTTCAACAAAACCGCACCGCCATGGCTACGGTTAACCATTTTCGCAGGGCAGCCAAAGTTTGCATCGACACCTTTTGAACCCAGTTCAATGGCGCGAAGGGCATTTTCAGCCATCCAATTTGGATCTTGCCCTAATAGTTGGACTCTGACAGGAGTTCCTGAAGCGGTTGTTCCACCGTGAAGTAACTCTGGGCACAATCGATAGTAAACTTTTTCTGGAAGTAGCTGGTCAACGACGCGTATAAACTCAGTGACCATCAAGTCATAAGGGTTTATTGCAGATAGCATTTCTCTCATTAAATCATCAACGACGCCTTCCATCGGTGCCAGTATTACTCTCAACTGTGGTTTCCTCGAACATAGTTTTGGGGGGAGGCATTTTATACGGATTGTGTAACGACTTGTAGCTGTTTTCGTCGCGAAGCTTAATGACAGCCAATTTTTGGCGAGATATTTAGCGGCGGGGGCTAGGGTTTGTGAGTAATACAGTGATGGAAAATGAATGAATCAACTCATATTGACCGACCTTGAATGTATTTTTACTAAAAAAGAACAAATTTTAATAGGCGATACAGTCAGTGTAATTGTTTGATAAAAAAGGGTTATTTATTCTGCTATGTGGCTCCTAGCAATCATTTTGAAATAAAAGTGTGATGAATGTGGTTTTTTTTGAAATAAATCTAAAACTAGTAAGGTCTTTTTAAGCAAGACGCCACTGCAACAGTGTCTGAACCAGTTAATCATTCAATATGTATTTAGGAAGGAAAATATTATGAACAATATCAAAAAGACTGCTCTAGCTGTAACTTTAGGTGCTGTGGTAGCGAGCTCTGCATTTGCAGCAGAAGCACAAGCAAACCCGTTTGGCTTTGAAGAGATGACCGCCGGTTACCAGCTTGACGGTAAAGAAGGCAAATGTGGCGAAGGTAAGTGTGGCGGCGACATGAAAAAAGCCAAAGAAGGTAAGTGTGGCGAAGGCAAATGTGGCGGCGACATGAAGAAAGCCAAAGAAGGTAAATGTGGCGAAGGCAAATGTGGCGGCGACATGAAAAAAGCCAAAGAAGGTAAATGTGGCGAAGGCAAATGTGGCGGTGACATGAAGAAAGCCAAAGAAGGTAAATGTGGCGAAGGCAAGTGTGGCGGCGACATGAAGAAAGCCAAAGAAGGTAAATGTGGTGAAGGTAAATGTGGTGGTAACAAATAATACCATCTTGAATTGGAACGACTTCGCTAGTGTGCTAAAAACATGCTAGTGAACGACTGACAGTTAAATTAGGTCAGCACTTGCTGGCCTAGTTTGTTTTTAAGTAATGATCGAGGGTGCAAGAATGGCGGTTGAATCCAAGGTAGGTTTAGGCTTGCGACGTGAAATGCTTGATGAGTTTTGTGAGCAAGTGCCCGAGCAGATAAATTTCTTTGAAGTTGCACCAGAAAACTGGATGACACTCGGTGGTAAGTTTGGCCGCCAGTTTAGCCAAATCGCAGAGCAACATGAAGTTTTTCTTCATGGATTATCCCTATCTATTGGCAGCCCTGAAGCACTTGATATTGATTTTGTAAAAAATGTCAAACGATTTATGGATCGGCATCACATTGATATCTATTCAGAGCATTTGAGTTATTGTTCGGGAACTGGCCATATGTATGACTTGATGCCGATCCCTTTTACTGAAGAAGCGGTTCATTATGTTGCGGCTCGAGTAAAGCAAGTTGAAGACATTATCGAGAGGCCCCTTATTTTAGAAAATGTTTCATTCTATGCGGATTCAGGTTCCAAAATGAGCGAGCTTGATTTTGTAAATGCTGTTGTCAATGAGGCTGACTGCAAGTTATTGCTCGATGTGAATAATATTTATGTCAATTCTATTAATCATCAGTACGATGCCAATGAGTTTTTAAAGGGGATGCCTACTGAGCGTATTGAATATTTGCATATAGCAGGTCATTACAAAGAGGCTGAAGACTTAATTGTAGATACTCACGGGGCAGATGTTAACGATCCAGTTTGGAAGCTATTAGCAGATTGTTATCAAATTCATGGCGTACATCCAACGTTGTTGGAACGAGATTTTAATATTCCAGAAACCGAAGTGTTACTTGAAGAGATTGATAAGATCCATCGTTATCAAGCCCGTGCAACAGAAGCGGTAGCGAAAAGGAGTGCCTAATGGAGTTTAAGCAGGTTCAGCAGTCCTTTATGGAACATATACGCGACCCGAATAAGCCGATGCCCGAAGGTGTTGAGTCAAGGCGAATGCAAATATATCGAGATCTATTTTTTAATAATATCGATGGCTTTATTTCGAGCGGCTTTCCAGTTTTAAAAAGTCTTTATCGCCAAGAAGACTGGTTAGTATTAGTGCGTAAGTTTTTTGTTGAGCATGACTGTAAGACGCCGGTATTCATTGAAATTGCAGAAGAGTTTCTTCAGTTTTTGCAAAACGAATATCAACCTACGGATGTAGATCCGGTATTTATGTTGGAGTTGGCCCATTATGAGTGGCTGGAGTTAGTGGTTTCAGTTGCGCAAACAAACCCACATCACGCGCCTGTTGCTCCGATGGAAGTCACTTCTGTTGCTTTGTGCTTAAGCCAAAATGCCAAAATTGCGCAATACAGCTATGAAGTGCAGCATATTCGTGCTGATTATCAGCCAGTTGAACCAACAGATTCGCCCCAGTTTTTTTGTATCTACCTAGATTCGGATGAAGATGTAAAGTTTTTACAATTAAATCCATTGAGCGCGCAAGTGTTGGCACTGATTGAAGAGCTGCAAGTTACAAACTTTGAAGCCATTATGCAATGGCTTATTGAGAGTTATCCAACGTTTGAATCTCATGTTTTGGAGCAAGGTTGTGTGACACTGCTGCATCAAATGGCTCAGAAAGGGATCCTTAAGCAGAGTATATAAAATAACCCTACTTTCACTTGGTTTATAAATGATGTTGAAGAAAGTAGAATGCGGGCCTGTTGTGATTTCTATCACGTTTTTTTGTGCGCATCTATTTTGGAGTCGATTCATGAGCCAGCCCTTTAAAGAGCCATTTAATGCAATGTATTTTCTTGGTTTTATTCTTGTACTTCTTCTTCCTACATTACCCGCTAGCCTCTCTTGGTTAATGCATACCGGACTACTTTAAAGTCGCATCATTATGATATTTGGTGCAAATTTTTCTTTGCACCATTAACTCTACGCTAATGATGAGTTGATATGAAAAACGCTTTATAATAACGACCGATTCAAATGACATTTGGAGTTGTATGGCAATTAAGCGTGGTTTTTATCTTTTTAGCGGACTTTCTAGCCTTGCGTTAGGTTTGATTGGTATTGTGCTCCCCGTTTTACCAACCGTTCCCTTTATTCTATTGGCTGCTTTTTGTTTTGCGCGATCCAGCGAACGCTTGCATACGTGGCTGATGCAACATCCTTGGTTTAGTGAAGCGCTTCAAAATTGGCAAAAACAAGGTGCGATTCGTACTGGTTTGAAAAAGAAAGCGTATTGGGTCAGTAGCGCTAGTTTTGCACTCAGTATTTATATCGTGCCACTGATATGGGTAAAGATACTCCTTTTTTGCTTTGCTGTTGCACTCCTTCTATATTTACGTAGCATTCCTGAAATTATCGAAGAATGACCTCACTTTAGAGTAATCTTTCGAGCCGATTACATTATTTTTAATAATCACTTGCAGAGCACACTTTACCTCTTTCGAAGTATAAGTTGGCGCAGGTATGTACTAGTATTTTATGTGAACGGTTGAATTTATCTTGGATAAGTTTATGAGCTTAAAAATTTTAGTAGTTGATGATAATCCCATTTGCCGTCAAGTTTTGATTGATTTGCTCACAGATAAGGGTTGGCAAGTCGCAACCGCGGAAAACGGTATTCAAGCCCTTCAAAAATGCAAAGATAAAAAGTTTAATGCTGTTATTACAGGGTTTTACATGCCAGTTGTTGATGGCCCGCATTTTCTTCGGATGTTGAAGGAAATGGAAGAGTTGGCCCAATTACCGGTTATTATGCTGAGTACTCAAGAACAAAAAGAAGTTGAAGCTCAGGTTGATTTTCAGCTGTTATCTTTATATTTAAGAAAACCGCTAAATTGTGACACAAAGCGTCAACTTGTAGATCACTTATCGACACTGGCAGTTGCAACTGACGATAAAGCGGCTTAAGCTTGTGCCGGATATTGTAAAGTAGTCCACATTCGTGTGGACTTTTTTATTGTTTAAAGCCCAGCAAATTTGCTGGCGAACGAAGTAAATAATTATGGCTATGAATACAGAAAGCTTAACGCTTATCAAACAAAGCATTAAAACAATCCCTGACTATCCCAAAGCTGGCATCATGTTTCGTGATGTGACCAGCCTGATGGAAAATCCTGAAGCATATCAGGCTACCATCGCTTTGTTTGTTGAGCAGTACAAATCTCAAGGCTTTACTAAAGTCGTCGGTACCGAAGCGCGTGGTTTCTTATTCGGTGCGCCGCTTGCTTTAGAATTAGGTATTGGATTCATTCCAGTACGTAAGCCTGGTAAGCTTCCTCGTGAAACAATTTCTGAAAACTATGAGCTGGAATACGGCCATGACACTTTAGAAATTCACACGGATGCGATCACCGCAGAAGATAAAGTGTTGGTCGTTGATGATTTGTTGGCAACTGGCGGAACCATTGAAGCGACTGTAAAGTTAATTCGCAAATTAGGTGGTGAAGTAGGTCATGCTGCGTTTGTTATCTCTCTACCGGATCTCGGTGGTGAGAAACGATTGCAAGCGCTTGATCTTGAGTTAGTTACGCTGTGCGAATTTGAGGGTGATTAACCGCAAATCTTAATAGCTCCTCAGCGGTCGAATATAGCATGTCATCACTTGGCATGGTATGGTTTAGGCCACAAGAGGAGCTTGCTCCCGATACTCAATTCTGTGATTCTTTGGGGAGTTCCATGTCCTATCAGGTGTTAGCCAGAAAATGGCGCCCTGCCGCATTTGAACAAATGGTTGGCCAATCGCATGTTCTCCATGCATTAACAAACGCACTTAGCCAACAACGCCTTCATCATGCTTATTTATTTACTGGCACTCGCGGTGTTGGTAAAACCAGTATTGCCCGTTTATTTGCCAAAGGCTTGAACTGCGAAACTGGTGTAACAGCAAGCCCTTGTGGCCAATGCCACAGCTGTATAGAAATAGCAGAAGGTCGTTTTGTCGATTTAATTGAGGTTGATGCTGCCTCGAGGACGAAAGTTGATGATACACGTGAATTGTTGGATAACGTTCAGTATCGACCAACCAGAGGCCGCTTTAAAGTTTACCTGATTGATGAAGTGCATATGCTCTCAAAAAGCAGCTTTAATGCTTTATTAAAAACTTTAGAAGAGCCACCAGAGCACGTTAAATTTCTACTGGCCACAACCGATCCGCAGAAGCTTCCGATTACGGTTTTGTCCCGTTGTTTGCAGTTCAATTTAAAAAGCCTGTCTCAAGATGAAATCTCAAGACAGCTGCAGTATGTATTGACTGAAGAACATATTGAATTTGAGCCCCAGGCGTTAACGTTATTGGCGAAGTCCGCAAATGGCAGTATGCGTGATGGTTTGAGTTTGACGGATCAGGCCATTGCGTTTGGTGCAGGGCAGGTGATGCATCAACAGGTGCAAACTATGTTAGGCAGTGTGGATGAACGCCATGTTTTAGCCTTACTGGAGTCGTTACTGCAAGGTGATATCCCACCGTTATTGCAAAAGGTTGCCGAAGTGCTTTCTTTTGGTGCCGATGCTGCCGAGGTTTTACGTAGTCTTTTAGAGTTACTACACCAAATTACTTTGACTCAATTTGCCCCCAGTGCCGCACAGATGTCATTGTTTGAAGAACAAATTCAGCATTTTGCTAACACCATTGCTCCTGAACAGGTTCAACTTTACTATCAAATTTTACTTACTGGTAAAAAGGAATTGCCTCATGCCCCAGATCCTAAATCTGGGCTGGAAATGGCGTTGTTGCGTGTGGTTGCATTCCGTCCACAATCAGCTGCAAACCAGTGGTCGCCTCAGCAAGTCTCCTCGACGCGTTCAGACGCAGTAGAAAACAAACCTGTTTCAGAGCGTACGAATCAGCCTGAGCTATCGCAACGAGTAAAAGCAGTTCAGTCTCAGCAAGAACAGGTTGGTGAGACTGAGCCGCAGAGTATACAAGAAACTGAAGAAGCTAGAGATACCGACGAAAATGAAGCGCTCATTGCCGAACAAGAGGTGATTTTAAGTCAAGCTCAAAGTCAAGGTTTTGGGCATACCTCTCAAGCTCAAGTCGTTGAACAGGAGCCGCTTCAAGCTCAAGAATACGTGCAAGTGCAATCTGAATTTGCTGCTCAAGAACAACATATTGTCGATCCACAAGGGAAGCCAGATGGTGCCAACCCTACCATTCACTCAGTTGATCATGGGTCAAATTCCGTTGCCGATACTCTCGCCATTACTCCGCAAGCGCATCAGCAGCCAACAGAAACAAATGAATTATCTTTAGACGCGACGATCCAGCAGCCAACGCTTGAGCTTGGGGATGACTTACTTGACGCAGTGCTTGCAACACGAGAGCATTTAATGTCGGATCTAGAGCAGCAGGATGCTAAGGATGGTGCCGCAAAAAAGCCGACAACTGATGCTTTAAGTAAGTCCAGAAATTTGGGCAAGAAAAAGCAGCCGGTTGCTGACTCAGTGCCGACGAATATCGAGCCGGCGCAAAGTCTTTCTATAGATTATGAACGTCCTGCGTCAGAGGCTGCTCATGAGGACACCCAAGGCGCAAGTGTTGTTTCAGGGCCGGTTCACAATCACGAGGAACATCAATCCTCAACCCAAAGTGACAGCAGGTTAGAGCCGTTAGCGCACGTCAGTTCTACAGAGAGTCGCCCACCTTGGGAGGCGCCTCATGCGACCGCAGATGAGCAAAAAATCACTCCGAGTCAATCGACGACTTTGATTGAAACCGCATCCCGAGAAACGGATCACAACAGTGGAATTGGCGCGTCAACTGGGAATGGCGAAGCGGCGCATAAAAATGATATCGCAACAGGTTGTAGCGACACTGCTGCCGAAATACACGGTGACCCAATGGATTTGCATTGGTACAAATTGATGGGCGAGCTTGACATCGGTGGGCGGGTTCGTCAATTGGCTGTGAACTCAATTTGTAGAACTTTAACCATGCCTTTGCAGTTGCTTTTAAAGCCCGATCAAAAGCACTTAGCCGCTGAGTTGGCGATTGAGCAACTAACACAAGCTTTGTCGACAGTATTGGGTGAACCATGCAGTCTTGAAATTGAGGTTGGGTTAGATGGACAGCGTGAGACTCCGCTTGAAATCCGTAAGCGATTTCATCGAGAATTATTGGGGAAAACCAAATCATCCCTGCTGAATGATGAACACGTGCAATGGCTTATGCAGCAATTTACGGCACAGTTAGAGGATGACAGCTTGTCTTATCCTCCGGAGCTACTGAGCCTGCGGAGCCAATCGATTCACAGCTTGTTACCCAACGGGGATAAGCAAAACTAATTAAAGAAGCCGTCACTAAGCGGTTTCGACTAAAATTTAGTGATAGCTAACGAAATTAAACACCAAATTTATGCGGGATATTGCTAATCACTCTGTTATGAGTAACATAAGCCAGCTTCGGCATAAATAATCAATCGAATGAGAAGAGAGTACACTATGTTTGGAAAAGGTGGCATGGGCAACTTAATGAAGCAAGCCCAGCAGATGCAAGACAAAATGGCAAAGGTACAAGAAGAGATTGCTCGCACTGAAATGACTGGTGAATCAGGTGCAGGCCTTGTCAAAGTAACCATGACGGGAGCTCATAGTGTACGTAAGGTAGAAATTGACCCAAGTCTGATGGAAGATGATAAAGAAATGCTTGAAGATTTGGTCGCAGCAGCTTGTAACGATGCAGCGCGTCGCCTCGAAGAAGATCAAAAGAAGAAAATGGCTGAAGTCACCGGTGGAATGCAATTGCCTCCGGGCATGAAAATGCCATTTTAGGCAATGAATTGAATGAGATTTAGCCCTTTAGTTGATGAACTGATCCAAGCGCTCAAGTGTCTGCCGGGTGTCGGCCCTAAGTCTGCCCAGCGCATGGCATTTCAACTGCTTGAACGAGATCGGGTCGCAGGCCGGAAGCTGGCAGATGTTTTGGCGCAATCAATGAGTGATGTCGGTCATTGCCAAACGTGTCGAACTTTTACCGAAGAAAAGCAATGCCCAATATGTGCTAGTGCGAAACGTAGTCAGCAAGGAACCATTTGTGTCGTTGAAACGGCAGCAGATGTATTGGCAATCGAAGCCGGAGGTCACTTCCTTGGCCGTTACTTTGTGTTGCTTGGCCACTTATCTCCACTTGACGGTATTGGCCCTGAAGAGTTAGGGCTTGCGCTTCTTGAGCAGCAACTCGCTAGTGACGATGTCAAAGAGGTGATTCTTGCCACCAACCCAACGGTGGAAGGAGATGCGACAGCGCATTTTATTGCCGATATGGCAAAGCGTCATCATGTGACGGTTAGTCGTATTGCCCATGGCGTTCCTGTAGGTGGAGAGTTAGAGTATGTAGATAGTACGACTCTAGCTTTGTCATTTAATGGGCGAGTTGAGTTGTAGCCGTTGCGCTCTTCATGGCACGGCTTCATGATGAATTCCGTATGATAAAATAAAGGCCCATCATGGGCCTTTTGCTTTTTTTTTAAACATTTAGTTTTTATCGATCCCATTTCCCTTGAAAAGTTATATTCCAACCCCATTTCTTGATTACTAAAGATTTATACGCACGGTTCCGTGCATGAGTAACACGTATTTACAAGGGAAATTTCATGTCACATCAAGAAACTCATGGTTTTCAAACTGAAGTTAAACAGCTATTGCATTTGATGATTCATTCTTTGTACTCCAACAAAGAAATTTTCTTACGTGAGCTTGTTTCAAATGCAGCCGACGCTGCTGACAAACTACGTTATATGGCGCTAACGGATGATGCTTTATACGAGGGTGATGGTGAGCTTCGTGTACGTGTCAGCACAGACAAAGAAAAGAATACGGTCACCATTGAAGATAATGGTGTCGGTATGACTCGAGATGGTGTGATAGAGCATCTGGGGACGATTGCCAAATCTGGGACCGCTGAATTCTTTAAAAACCTTTCTGGCGATGAGTCAAAAGATTCTCAACTCATAGGCCAGTTTGGTGTCGGTTTTTATTCGGCGTTTATCGTTGCAGAAAAAGTCGTTGTGAAAACCCGTGCTGCCGGACATGGCGCAGACGAGGGTGTACAGTGGGTTTCAGAAGGTGAGGGCGACTTTACCGTTGATACGATTGAGAAGGCGAATCGTGGAACCGAAATTACACTTTATCTTCGTGAGGAAGAAAAAGAATTCGCTGACGACTTCCGTCTTCGCTCGATTATCACCAAGTATTCAGATCACATCTCGGTACCGGTTGAAATGTGGCAGGAAGGAACGCCAGAGACCGAAGGCCCTGAAGGTGAAAAAGTTGAGGCGGTCGAAGGCAAGTGGCAGGTGATGAATAAAGCCACGGCACTTTGGACTCGGAGTAAATCAGATATTTCTGATGATGAGTATCAAGAGTTTTATAAGCACATCTCTCACGATTATAGCGATGCAATGCTATGGAGTCATAACCGTGTTGAAGGTAATCAAGAATATACAAGCTTGCTTTATATTCCTGCCAAGGCACCTTGGGATATGTGGAACCGCGATAAAAGCCACGGTTTAAAATTGTTTGTACAGCGCGTCTTTATTATGGATGACGCAGAGCAGTTTATGCCGTCTTATTTACGTTTTGTGCAAGGTTTAGTCGATTCAAATGACCTCCCTTTGAACGTTTCTCGTGAGATTTTGCAAGATAACAAAGTGACAAAAGCGATGCGCACCGGCATCACTAAGCGTGTTCTTGGAATGCTTGAGAAGCTTGCTAAAAATGACGAAGAGAAATATCAACAGTTTTGGGCTGAGTTTGGTCAAGCACTAAAAGAGGGGCCAGCTGAAGACTTTGCCAATAAGGAACGTGTTGCAGGCCTACTGCGCTTCGCGTCAACGCACACGGGAACAGCAGCACCAACCGTCGCACTTGATGCATATATTGAACGTATGCAAGAAGGTCAAGATAAGATCTACTATATTGTTGCCGATAGCCATGAAGCTGCTGCCAATAGCCCGCATCTAGAGTTATTGCGTAAAAAAGGCATTGAAGTGCTATTGATGTCTGAACGTATTGACGAGTGGTTAATTAATCATCTCACTGAGTACAAAGACAAGAAGCTGCACTCGGTTACCCGCGGTGATTTAGAGCTTGGTGATCTAGAAGATAAAGAAGAGAAGGAAGCGGCTGAGAAGCTGGCATCTAGCTCTGAAGCATTAGTGAAACGGATTTCTGAAGTACTTAGTGATCAAGTGAAAGAAGTGAAAGTGACGAGTCGCCTGACTGATACGCCGGCGTGTGTCGTGGTAGCTGACGGCGAGATGTCAAGCCAGATGATTAAGTTGATGGAAGCTGCTGGTCAACCTGTTCCAGATGTTAAGCCAACATTTGAAGTTAACCCCGAGCACCCACTGATTGCGCATATGGATCAAATCCAAGATGAGCAAGCGTTTGCCGATTGGTCAAACTTAATGCTCCAACAGGCTCAGCTTTCTGAAAAAGGCAGCCTGAATGACCCATCTGCATTTATTAAATTGATGAATCAGATGTTAGTTGGCAAAGTATAAGTGTACTGAAGTTGATTAATGCAAAGGCGGGGTAAAACCCGCCTTATTTGTATGTAAGTTTGATAATCTGATGCGATGCGCTAAGAATTTGAGGTTCCTATGGAACAAGTAATAAACCTGACGAAAGAGAATATCCAAGAGGTGGTAGAAGCCTCTAATCAGCAAGCCATAGTGTTACTGTTTTGGGCACAGCAAAGCCCTGAGAGTGTTGAGCTTGGTTCAACACTCGAAAATATGACAAGGCAACAGCCAGGCCGTTTTATCTTCGCAAAGGTTGATTGTGAACTTGAGCAAGAGATTGCTGGTTATTTTCGGATCCAAAGTGTGCCGACTTGCATGGTTTTGAAGCAAGGTCAGCCAGTGGATGGTTTTGCTGGAATGCAAAACCCTGAGCAAATAGGCACGATGTTGGACAAACATTTGCCTGCACTTTGGGAGTTAGATTTCCAGCAAGGCAAAGAGCTTTTAGTTGAGAAAAATGCAGAAGCCGCACTACCGTTGCTTAAG
Organism: Shewanella gelidii; assembly: GCF_014647855.1. Lineage (GTDB taxonomy): Bacteria > Pseudomonadota > Gammaproteobacteria > Enterobacterales > Shewanellaceae > Shewanella > Shewanella gelidii. The sequence continues at coordinate 558,085 of NZ_BMPZ01000002.1, forward strand.
TCTGCATATTCGGAAAGCCTGCAACGTGGAGATGTTGCGCTTGCGCTTGTTGACGCATATCTAATGATAAATGAGCTGACGACTGCAGAAGCATTACTCGATGATATCAAGCTAGAAGATCAAGACGGCTACTATCAAAATTTAAAGGCGAAGCTGGAACTGGCGAAAGAAGCTGCAGATACACCAGAGATCAGAGAGTTACAAACTCAGTTTGAGAGTAACCCTGAAGATTTTTCAGTACTTATTCAATTGAGCAAAGCACTCCATCAAGCAGGGCGTGATGAAGAGGCGTTGACCCCATTATTCGCGGTTCTTTCTGCTGACTTAAATGCCGAGAATGGAGCGGTAAAACAAGCTTTTATGGAGATATTGACCGCGCTAGGTCAGGGGCACAGTTTAGCCAGCCAGTACCGCCGTAAACTGTATAGTTTGCTTTATTAGCGGCTGCCTGATCAATGCCGCTTAGGTATATCAGGCTAAAGTCGAAATGCTTAGCCCTTCTCAATACTACCGAAGTATGCGAAAATCGGCGCCCTAAAAACAATATCAATGCGAAACAGAGGACACTTTAGATGCGCATTATCCTATTGGGCGCCCCTGGTGCCGGTAAAGGTACCCAAGCTCAGTTCATCATGGAAAAATACGGCATTCCGCAAATTTCTACAGGTGATATGTTACGTGCAGCTGTAAAAGCTGGTACAGAGCTAGGCCTGGAAGCGAAAAAAGTGATGGATGCTGGGCAACTGGTTTCTGATGAATTGATTATCGGACTTGTTAAAGAGCGTATAGCACAAGCAGATTGTGAGAAAGGTTACCTATTAGATGGTTTCCCGCGCACAATTCCACAAGCTGATGCAATGGCCGCCAATGGTATTGTTATCGACCACGTCATTGAAATCGACGTGCCTGATGAGCAAATTGTTAATCGCATGAGTGGTCGTCGAGTTCACTCTGGCTCTGGTCGTGTGTACCACATCGTATACAATCCACCGAAAGTGGAAGGTAAAGATGATGTCACAGGTGAAGATCTTTCTATTCGCCCTGATGATGAAGAAAGCACGGTTCGTAAACGTCTAGCGATTTACCACGAGCAAACAGAGCCATTAGTCAACTACTATGGCGCTGTCGCTGCGAAAGGTGAGACCAGTTACAGTAAATTTGATGGTACTCAACCTGTTGCGCAGGTGAGCGAACTACTGGTCAACGCTCTTGAGTCATAAGCCATAGGCTTAATGATTTGCTAAGATGATTAATGAAAGCCTGCTGATGCAGGCTTTTTTGTATTTTGGGTTTTGCTGGAAAAATACAGTTTACAAAGAACTTCGGCCATGAGGGTTGTTGTAATGATTTTGTTAGTAAAATTATTGTGGGTTGTTAATCTAATCATTCAATTTTCCTCAGAAATGAACTGCTGTTCACAAAGCTTAAATAGTCTGTGAATTCGACGGTTGCTCGACTAGAATCAATAGCTATATGTGTTAGAATCTGCGCCCACTTAACTGAGATGCATCGTCGAAAACCGTCAAATATGTGATCTCAATTCGTCAATCAAGGCCCCGCAACAGGGGATTGAATCGGCAAGGACGCTAAGTAAAGAGAGTTTGCTATGAAGTTTCCCGGACAGCGTAAGTCAAAGCACTATTTTCCAGTCAAAGCACGAGACCCCCTTTTAGAGCAGTTGACTCATAACCCAAAGCCAAAGTCGACTTATGTTTGCGGTATTGATCAAACACTGGTCGACATTGAAGCGAAAGTGGCCGATGAATTACTCGTGCGTTATGGATTGCCCACAGGAAATTCGACCCTTATTGATGATGATAAGGCTCACGCACTTTATATTGAACTGAAGCAAAATGACCTAATTAGCGATGAGTTTGCTGGTGGGACGATTGGAAATACGGTTCATAATTACTCGGTTCTTGCAGATGATAAATCGGTTTTATTTGGTGTGATGAGTAAGCATATTGAAGTGGGAAGTTATGCTTATCGCTATTTATGCAATACATCATCGAAGGTCGACTTGAACTACCTTCAACCTGTTGATGGTCCGATTGGCCGTTGTTTTACATTAATTTCAGACTGCGGTGAGCGAACCTTTGCGATTAGCAAAGGAGCAATGGATAAATTAACGCCAGCTCATATCAATGAGCGAGTTATCGAAAATAGTTCTGCCTTAGTGTTAACTGCTTACCTAATGCGGGCGAGTGGTGAAGATCAAATTACGCAAGCAGCAATGAAGGCGATTGAACTTGCTAAAGCAGCGCAAGTACCTGTCGTGCTTACACTTGGTACGCGTTTTTTAATTGAGGAAGACCCAAAGTGGTGGCAGGACTTCATTCGTGAGCATGTCACAATACTTGCAATGAATGAAGATGAAGGGGAAGCGCTGACGGGGGAAAGCGATCCTCTTTTAGCAAGCGAAGCGGCACTTGAGTTATGCGATATGGTGCTGACGACAGCTGGCCCCCTAGGATTGTATACAGCGGGCTATACAGAAGAATCAGAAAAAAGAGAAACAAGCCATACATTGTTACCAGGAGCTATTCCTGATTTTAACCGCTTCGAGTTCTCGCGACCTAAGTTAAAACGTGATTGCCAAACGCCCATTAAAGTTTATGCACATATTTCACCTTACATGGGTGGGCCAGAACGTATTCGAAATACCAATGGTGCAGGTGACGGTGCGTTAGCTGCATTGCTACATGATCTATCCGCTAACACCTTTCATAAAGCGAATGTACCAGGCTCGAGTAAACATATTCGTGACGGCCTTTGTTACTCTTCTTTTTCTCAAATATGTAAATATGCCAACCGAGTGGCTTATCAAGTTTTGGCGCAACATAGCCCACGTTTATCAAGAGGGTTACCGGAAAGAGAGGATAGTCTCGAAGAGGCATATTGGGAAAGATAACTGTATGTAGAATTCTGCACTTAAGCCTCGCTTGAGGCTATAAATCGAGAATAAAAAAGGCGCCAATATTGGCGCCTTTTCATTGGGTGTAAGTTCGTCTATTCGTTCAGGTGAACTTGTTCATCAAAAGTTGGTGCAACTCGACCAGCATCTGGGTTGTGGAATGTATCTTGGTTAAATCCTTCCTCAGATTTTGCAATGACCAGTGTTGCGACAGTATCTCCAGTGACGTTTACGGCTGTTCTAACCATATCTAGTAAACGATCTACACCAATAATCAGTGCGATACCTTCTACAGGTAAACCAACCTGGTTTAGGACCATAGCCAACATTATGAGTCCAACCCCAGGAACACCAGCAGTACCAATAGAGGCGAGTGTAGCGGTAACTACAACGGTGATATAGTCGGTAATGGTCAATTCAATACCAAAGACCTGAGCGATAAACACGGTCGCGACACCTTGCATTATCGCGGTGCCATCCATGTTGATTGTTGCCCCAAGCGGTAAAGTAAATGATGCGATTTTATTGTCAACGCCTAAACGGTGCTCAGCGGTTTCAATGGTAACGGGTAAGGTCGCATTAGAACTTGCGGTGCTAAAAGCAAACAGTTGGACATCGCGCATTTTCCTCATAAAAGTAATTGGGCTTAATCCTGAAAATGTTTTCAATAATGTGGGGTAGACCACAAAAGCATGGATCAACAACACCCCTAAGACGACAAAGAAGTACTTCACGACGCTGCCAAATGTTTCAACACCGAGAGTTAATGACAGTTTTGCCATGAGAGCAAACACACCATAAGGAGCGAGCTGCATCACGAGCGTAACAACGCGCATGATTACTTCATTTAAGTCATCAAAAAGGCGTGCGACTCGTCTACCTCGCTCTCCAATATGTGCAATTGCGAAACCAAAGATTACGGCAAAAATGATGATCTGCAACATATTGCCCTGACTCATTGCCTTGAGCGGGTTGGTTGGCACAATATTGATGATCACATCTGCTAGGCTCGGCGCTATCTTGGCCGAAAAGCTCATGTTCTCAGTGACCATTGAAGCATTTCCAGGATGGATAACAATTGCCGCTAAGATAGCCACAGATAGTGCGATAGCCGTGGTAAATAAATAGAACAATAGTGTTTTTCCACCAAGCCGACCTAGTTTTGAAGGCTCCGAAAGAGAGCAGGTTCCGCAAACAAGCGAAACGAAAACCAAAGGCACAACAAGCATTTTCAAGCTTGAAATAAAGATGGTTCCAATGACATGAAGCAATCCTTTGGTTAAATAAGTTTCAACCCATTCACTTCCAGGAAACAGATTTCTAAGTAGTAGGCCAAGTATGACACCCAGCAACATACCCAAAAGTATTTTGGCGGTGAGGCCCAATTTGTTTTTAGTGATCAAAATGACACCCTTTTCTAATGATTTTTAATTTTATATTTGCTTCTAACCCTTAAGCCTACCAAGAATAGTTGAACAAATGAAAGTGCGCATAAACAAGGTTTTTTGAAAAGCGTCTCAAATAAAAGCTTCTATTGATGAATATGTTGCATGATATTTGTGTAATGTTAATCTATAAGTTATAAGCAGAAAGCTTTGGTTTTTTTAGAATAACAGGGAGCCTGACAATGAAGTCAGCTTACAAGTTTTTAAGTGCGGTACTATGTTCTCTCTTCATTGTTGCCTGTGGTGGCGGTGGTAATATTTCTGACGACGGCAGTGGTGGAACCACACCGGATCAAGATACTTACGCGCTCAACCTAGCTCTACAAGATGCTAATGGTTCGGCGATAACAGAGGTTTCCGAAGCAACACCAGGTGTACTCTTTGCATCACTGACTCTAAATGGAGACCCAGTTCCCAGTGCTCGAATAACCTATAGCATTGATGGCCAAGGTGTTTTAAATCCACCGGCAGCGAGCGCTTTAACCAATGCCAGCGGTATTGCACAGATTTCAATTCTCCCTGGAACTGAAGCTGGCTCCGGCACTGTGACCGCAGAGTATGTTGTTAGTGGTGATACAGTTTCGAATAGTTTGTCGTTTAGCTCTCGAGGAGATGGTGGCACAACCCCTGTCACAGGAAACTTGCTCTCTGTCGAATTGGTTAATTCAGCAGGACAAGCGATTACTCAAATAAGTAATGCGGTCCCAGGCGTTGTTCGAGCCACTTATACCAACTCTTTAAATGAGCCTCTTGCGAATGAAGTGATTTCATTTTCATCTGATTTAGGGGCATTTAACCCCACTTCTGGTACTGCTTTGACCAACACGAACGGTGTCGCATCGATAGACTTAACCGCGGGTACCACAGCTGGCGCTTCAACGATTACGGCGAGTGTCGAAGGCAATGAGGTAACAATCGGATTTACAACGCTAGGGGATTACATCGAACCCAAGCCGATTGATGACTATAACATTGAGTTGACGATAGTTGATTCTGCAGGTGCTGTACTTCGTGATATCACACAAGCTGAACCCGGTTCAGTTGTTGCAACCTTAACTCAAAATGGTATTGCGGCATCATTTCAAACAGTTTCATTTAGTGTCAATGGTGAAGGTAACATCAACCCAAGCTCTGGCTCTGCACTTACGAACACTATCGGTGAAGCTAAAGTGACTTTGGTTACGGATACAATTGCAGGTGCTGGTACGGTAACCGCTACCTTTACACTTGGCGAAGACCAAATATCGGATACATTCAATTACGAAGTCGCAGGCGATGCGCCTGGTGGTGACGGTGAGGCAAATAAGCTAAATATTGCGTTGACAAACAATGTGACAGGTGCGCCAACCACAACCGTTACTTCGGCAGAGCCTGGAAAAGTGACGGTAACCCTGCTAGATAAAGATGATGTTGCGCTAGAAGGTAAAGTTGTTAGCTTTTCAAGTACGCTAGGTTCTTTCTTGCCAGCGCAAGGTACGGCATTAACCGACGTGCTTGGTCAAGCCAGTATTGTTATTACTGCGGGCAGTATAGAAGGTGCTGGTGAAATTACGGCAAGCTATGGTTCGACTCAAGCTATCGTTGGTTTTGTAACCGCTGGTGATGAGATTGATCCGGTTGAAGCGAGCCCGGAAATCAGTTTCGATATTTATGATTGTAATGATGCGCCAGGTTTTGACAAATCGTTAAAGAACTTTGAAGTTTGTACTGCCACAGACAATATTACTAATGAACGCCCTGGTATTATTGGCGCAACAGTGACTCGCTCTGGTAGCACCCAGCCACTGCAGCAAGTACTTGTTTCGGCAGCGACAACTCTTGGGGCAATTAGTCCAGCTTCAGGCACAGCGATTACCAATGATGACGGTAAAGCTGTATTAGATTTATACGCTGATGGTGATGTCGGAGCAGGTGAAGTTACACTGCAAGTTCAAGAGGTTACCAGTACAAAAGCGTTTGAAATTGGCCGAGTTAATATCTCTTTAGATATTTCTACAGAGGTTGGTACTGAAACACTGCCAGCAGGTGGTTCGACGATTGTGAATGTGACGGTATTGGATCCAGATGGTTTTGTCGAAACAAGCCAACCATTTACGCTAGAGTTTACTTCACAATGTGTCGCAGCGGGTACAGCATTTATTGATTCGCCAGTCGTGACCAATGCTGGTCGAGGGTTTACTACATATCGTGCCGCGGGTTGTGAAGGTGCTGATACCATTACCGTTTCAGCTGTGACTGGTGGCGGAGCCGTCAATGCAACGACTGATGTTACTGTTGGTGCTGTCAGCGTTGGGTCACTGCAATATGTCTCAGCGACCCCGACCTTGTTAGCGCTGCGCGGTACAGGCGGTTTAGCTGGTGCTGGCGAGCGAGATGAAACATCTGTCGTGACGTTCAAACTCTTAGATGAAACGGCTCAACCAGCACCCGGCGAAAAAGTTTGTTTTGAGCTGAGTAATGAATTGGGGGGGATGTCTCTCAGCCCGTCACCGCGAGCAGAAGACTTTGCCGATTGTTCGAATATGCCTCAAGTCGGTGAGCCGGAATACCCTACTGATTTAGACGCACCCAATAAGTATGCCGTTGGCTTTACAACGGCAACGGGGGAAGTTTCTGTCATTGTTAAAGCTGGTGATGTGCCAACGCCTGTCAAAGTATTTGCTCAATGGTCTGGTAGTACAACGAGTGGGCATAATGACATTATTTCAAATGTATCTGCTGAGTTAGTCGTGACGACCGGAATTGCAGACAACGATAGCTTTTCTCAAGCTGCATCAATTTTAAACCCCGAAGGTTGGAATTTTGACAATGAAACGGTGGATGTAACTGTGCTGGCAGCGGATCATTTCAATAACCTTGTCCCCAGTGGGACTGTAATGGCGTTTAGAACCGAAGGCGGAGCAATTGACTCTACGTGTTCCACTGGGACGAAAGCCGATGGTGTTTCTCCAGATGGTGGGTGTACTGTTGAATGGCGTAGCCAAGACCCTCGCCCATTTGAAGGAACAAGTGTGACATGTCCGGTAATTGATGGATTTGGCAGTATGTCTCCGCCATGTATTGGTACAACCGTTGCCGGATTTACTGATGGTACCAACTCTGTCATTGCTGAGCCGCGTCCTGGCCGTGCTACCGTGACGGCTTATGCGATTGGTGAAGAGAGCTTTGTCGATTTGAACGGTAATGGCTTATATGATTCAGGTGAGCCATTCGGTGATATAACCGAAGCGTTTACCGATCACAATGAGGATGGTCGTTATCGTGATGCTGCAACGCCAGGTGTTACACCAGCTGGTGCAGTTAACGAAGAGTTTGTTGATTACAACACCAACGGCTCGTTTGATGCAGAAGACGGGTTATATACAGGGCTGTTGTGTGCTGCGGGTTCTGAAGCGGCTTGTACTGATACCGGTAGCGGTAACTTTAGAGCTGAGCTGAACGTGTTCCGTAACCTGACTCTTGTTATGGCCGGTAGTTCGCCTCAGCTTAAATTGACAAATATTTCGGCAGGCGCAATCTCGCCAGTAGCGCCGATTAACTTGATTATTGAAGCGCCACAAACAGTATATTTGTTTACGTCAGACGTGAATAATAATACCTTGCCTTATGGCACAGAAATTTCTGCTGTGACCGATAATGGTGTACTTTCTTCAGCAACCACTTCGTATACAGTTGGTAGTAATAGTTCTAATAAGCCGCTTGTTTATGCTTTTACGGTTGGAACGGAATCGTCGCCAAACCAAAAAACAACCGGCACGTTAACAATTACAGTGAAAACGCCAAAAGGCGACCCAGTTTCTGTTTCTGTAACGGTAATTGACGCAGGTTAATTGCGGGTGTCAATCGTTTTTAGAAAGCCTGCTGATGCAGGCTTTTTTTTATTGAACCGACTTTTGTCATTCGATAGTTAATTGGTGAATTGCGCTGTGGTAGCAGCAAAGTTGCTTATCGTTTAGCTGGTGGTACTAGCAATCTGACGTGCTGGTCGACCGTTGTTTAAGGGGGACAAATATGGACTGTAAATTGATACTTGTGCCTTCCATAGAAACCAGTTCAATAAAAAGCCCCAAATTGGGGCTTGTCGTGTTTTGTTTTCAACAGTTCTTTATGTGACCGAAGAAGGTTGATTGCTCGACACTTTTTAACGCTGATTAACGCTGATTAACGCTGAAACTGATACACACTGCCTAGGTGCATGATTTGTGTGAGCTCATCAAGCGCTGTTCTTGATTCAATTAATAGCTGTGGATCAGCTAATTCTTTGGCAGTGAGGCGGTCCCGATAGTGTTTATCCACCCATTGATTGAGACGGGTAAACAGCGCGTCATCTAGTAAGGTGTTCTGGTTTACAGCTGCTTTTTCTATTTCATTCATTGCGACACGTAATCGCAAACAGGCTGGACCACCGCCATTTTGCATACTTTGTTTGACATCAAAGTACTTTACTTGTTTGATCGGTGTGCCTAGGGTAACTAATTCCTCTAGATAGCGAGAAACTGCTTGATTTTCTTGGCAGTTAGTCGGTGCGATAATTGCCATTTCACCATTTGGTAACGTTATCACTTGGGTATTGAATAAGTAACTTGCTACAGCGTCTTGAATACTTACTTTGTGCGTTGGTACTTCAATAAAGTGCATTTCAGCATTTATCTTGGCTTGGATTTCTGCAAATTTCGTATCAGTTTCTAGAAACGCTTGTTCATGATAAAAAAGTACATTTTGGTTACCCACAGCGATAACGTCGTTATGGAACACTCCTTGATCAATTACGTCTGGGTTTTGTTGCATAAACACGCAGCTTTCGTCATCAAGCTGGTGGAGTCGCGCAACAGCGCTTGAGGCTTCTTTGGTTTGTCTTGCCGGAAAGTTTTTCGGCTTTAACGCTGATGGGTTTGTCGCTTCTTGTCCATACACAAATAGTTCGACACCAGCATGTCCATACTCCGCGCACAGGCGCGTATGGTTGGCCGCGCCTTCATCACCAAAACTTGCATGTTCTGGTAAATGCGAATGATGATGAAAGAACTTCGGGTCAGCAAAGGTTGCTTGTAAAATCCGTCCAGTCGTAGACGGCTCAATGCTTCGGTGTAATTTATCGACAAGGTTTGCAGGTGTGAAGTGGATTTTACCATCTCGCGTATCAGCGCTTGGAGAAACGGTCGCGGCATTTGCAGTCCACATACTTGAAGCACTACAACAAGCCTGAAGCAGCGCAGGGGCGTCTTGAGCCGCTTTTTGTAAAACTTCCGCATCTGTACCAGAAAAACCAATTCGACGCAGTGTATGGACATCTGGGCGCTCTTGTGGAGCCAATAGCCCTTGTGTCATTCCCAGATCAGCGAGCGCTTTTGCTTTCCTGAGACCTTGTTTGGCAGCTGCTTTGGGGTTTGATACCGATTCAGCATTGCTAAAAGAGGCGACATTGCCAAAAGAAAGTCCAGCATAATTGTGTGTTGGCCCGACTAATCCATCGAAATTCGCTTCAAAATGCTTCATTGGTGCTCCTATAAGGTGATTTGGATCTGATTTTTATAAAAATGTAGGCTCAGAATGGCACAAGTATACGTAAGCTACTCGGCTTCACAAGTGGTGCTTTATCGAGAATATTTGTGGTTTTACTAATAATTGCATAACTATTACTTGCGTCATCGTGAATAATGAAATATTAGTTTTTAATAACGAAATTTTATTTTTTGCACTTTTTAGCAAATTGTTTAAAAAGTGACTCGCTAGCACACATAAAAGAGGGATTGACTTGAAAGTCGTGCAACAACCCTCTATATATGGTGCCAATTTCCACCTTTCTGAGATTTTTTGGCGCATATCAAACTATGGGAAAATCGTTAGTTATTGTCGAATCGCCGGCCAAAGCTAAGACTATTAATAAATATCTTGGCAAAGAATTCATTGTGAAATCGAGTGTGGGCCACGTAAGGGATCTGCCGACATCTTCAACTGCAGACAGCTCAGTTAAAGCTAAAACTGCTGCTGAGTTGAAAAAAATGTCGCCGGATGAAAAAGCCCGCTATAAAAAAATGAAGGAGAAAAAGGCTCTCGTTGCGCGAATGGGCGTCAATCCAGAGAAAGGCTGGGCAGCCAAGTATCAAGTGTTGCCGGGCAAAGAAAAGGTGGTTAAAGACCTCAAGGCTTTGGCTGAGAATGCTGATAAAATCTATCTCGCGACCGATTTGGACCGCGAAGGGGAAGCCATTGCCTGGCATTTGCAGCAAATTATTGGTGGCGATGAGTCTCGCTATCAACGTGTTGTATTTAATGAAATTACAAAGTCAGCCATTCAAGATGCATTTAGCCAACCATCAGAGCTAGACATTAATATGGTTAATGCTCAGCAGGCACGTCGATTTCTCGACCGCGTGGTTGGGTTTATGGCATCGCCGCTGTTATGGAAGAAAGTTGCTAGAGGCTTGTCCGCAGGGCGTGTTCAATCGGTAGCAACTCGACTAGTCGTTGAAAGAGAAGCCGAAATCAAGGCATTTGTGCCCGAAGAGTTTTGGGATATTCACGCATCGCTTCATACACAGCAGGCTGAACCGCTAAAAATGCAAGTGCATCGTTATGCCGGTAAAGCATTTAATCCTGTAAACGAGCAGCAAGCTCAGAATGCGGTTTCAGCACTATCTGCTGCGAGTTATCGTGTTTTGTCTCGTGAAGATAAAGCGACCAAGAGCAAACCATCAGCTCCCTACATCACGTCTACACTTCAGCAAGCCGCGAGTACGCGCTTGGGCTTTGGTGTGAAAAAGACCATGATGATGGCGCAAAGGTTGTACGAAGCTGGGCATATTACTTATATGCGTACAGACTCGACAAACTTAAGCCAAGAAGCGCTTGATAGTGTTCGTGCGATGATTTCGGATTCTTTTGGTGATAAATATTTGCCAGAATCGCCAATTCGTTACGGAAGTAAAGAAGGCGCACAAGAGGCGCACGAAGCGATTCGTCCTTCTGATGTCAATGTTCAGTCCGCTTCTTTAACGGCAATGGAGCGAGACGCTCAGCGTTTGTACGAATTAATTTGGCGTCAGTTTGTATCCTGTCAAATGACACCGGCACAGTATGATGCAACAAAGCTCATCGTCGCAGCGGGTGATTACGAGTTGAAAGCCAATGGCCGCACGCTTCGTTTTGATGGTTGGACACGAGTTCAGCCTGCTTTGAAAAAGAAAAATGAAGAAGACAACACATTACCAGTTGTTGAAAAAGGTGAAGATTTGGCGTTGCAAGAGCTACTGCCAAAGCAGCATTTTACCAAGCCACCTGCACGCTACAGTGAAGCATCACTGGTTAAAGAGCTAGAAAAGCGTGGTATTGGTCGCCCATCGACTTATGCAACGATTATTTCAACCATTCAAGATCGTGGTTATGTTCGTGTGGACAATAAGCGTTTCTACGCAGAAAAGATGGGTGAAATTGTTAGTGACCGTCTGGTGAATAGTTTTAGTGATTTAATGAACTATGATTTCACCGCGGGTATGGAACAAACCTTAGATGATGTTGCCCAAGGTGAGCTTGACTGGCAGAAAGTGCTTGACGGCTTCTACGCAGATTTCACTAAACAATTAGCGAAAGCTGACCTTCCACCGGAAGAAGGTGGAATGCGCCCGAATCAAATGGTGCTTACCGACAGTATCAAGTGTCCAACCTGTGAGCGCCCAATGGGGATTCGAACAGGAACAACAGGAGTATTCTTAGGCTGCTCCGGTTACGCATTGCCGCCTAAAGAACGCTGCAAAACCACAATGAACCTGACTCCGGGTGAAGAAGCAATTAGTGAGAATAGTGAAGACGCTGAAACTGATGCGCTTAGAGCGAAACACCGCTGTGAGAAGTGTGGTACAGCAATGGACAGCTATCTCATTGACGAAACGCGTAAGTTGCACGTTTGCGGTAACAACCCGCTATGTGAAGGCTATGAGGTCGAACTCGGACAGTTTAAGATCAAAGGTTACGAAGGCCCTGTGCTTGAATGTGACCGCTGCGGCCATGATATGGAGTTAAAGAATGGTCGATTTGGCAAATACTTTGGCTGTACCAATGAAGATTGTAAAAACACACGTAAACTCCTGAAGAGTGGTGAAGCTGCACCGCCAAAAGAAGATCCTATCTTCTTACCTGAGCTTAAGTGTACAAAGTCAGATGCTCATTTTGTATTACGAGATGGTGCTGCGGGTATATTCTTAGCAGCAAGCACGTTCCCTAAATCAAGAGAGACTCGTGCTCCGCTAGTTGAAGAGCTGGTGAAGTATCGTGAGCTGCTGTGGCCAAAATATCAGTATTTGGCCGATGCGCCAGTAGCTGATGATGACGGTAATAAAGCTGCCGTTAAATTTAGCCGGAAGACGAAAGAGCAATACGTTGCGAGTGATATTGATGGTAAAGCCACTGGGTGGGTTGCTAAATATATCGATGGCAAATGGGTTGCTGAGTGGACCAAAAAACGCAAGACTAAAGCGAAATAAACGTATGGCTGAGTTAAAGTGTTTTCGCTTTGGCTCACTCCTCAAAACAAAAAACCGCCTTTAGGGCGGTTTTTTTATTAGCTTTGTAGACGTTAACTTTTGACGATAACCTTAAAGAAAGCTTTTACCATTTCTTCTTCGGTTGGAATAACATATCAATATCGTCTTCTTCGTCCTTGGGTTTCTGCACGATTGGTGCATTCGTATCTTGGGCACCCATAATCTCATTTAATAACTGTTTGGCTTCATCAACTTTTTTGCCAATAAAAGGGTCATTTGGGCTTTGGGCTTTAATTGCTTGTAGCGTTCCAAGTGCCTTAGTGACCATTTGTTTTGCTGAGCCATATTGCTTTAAATAACATGCAGAGCGCGCTCTAGAAATCATCGACTCAACATTGATTCTTAATTGTAGGCTGTCTATGCGACTTTCTTCTTCAGCAAAAATGTTTGGCTCTACTTTCCCTTTATTGTGCTCTGCACGAAGAATAGCCTTGAGCTTTTTTAGAGTTTTTACAATTGAAAGTACTTTTTTATCATCATCTGGCAATCGAAAGCTTTCGACGCTCGGTGCCGTCGGTGGTGTTTGATTGAGCTTTTCAATTAACCCTGAAATATCCGCAATTCGTCTTTGATAATCTGCCTGCTGACTTGTTGAGAGTGCCGCTGCTGTTTTAAGTGCTTCAAAAACGCGGCGATATAAAATCAGTGAGGTGTTTGGCGTGGGGAGGATAAGCCCAAAATTAGACAGTACTTCTTCGGTTTCTTCAATGATTGCTCTTTGCTTCGCCATTTCTATACGTTTTTCTGCTTCAGCGCGTTCCTTTTGTTGCTGGATGACATTGATGCCAATAACCATTAACAACAGCGCACCAATGAGAAGCAAAACCAAAGTAAATGTCATAACTGTTCCGTCATTTCTATCATTAGGCCAATGCTACAATAAATCAACAAGCTAGCATAGTTCTCAAATGCTAAGATTAGCTGCAATTCAACATGAATTATGTCGAATCTCCTCTATATACCGAATTGATTTAATTTGCACGATGTACTATAACCAATCATTATAGTTAACAATGGCTAAACAAACCTGATTGTAGTCGCAATTTAGGAATTTTATCGAAAGGGATGAAACATGAAGCTGCAACAGCTCAGATATATTGCGGAGGTGGTTAACCATAACCTGAATGTGTCCGCAACCGCAGAGAACCTGTATACATCTCAACCCGGGATAAGTAAGCAAGTTCGTATGCTTGAAGATGAGCTAGGAATTCAGATCTTTGGGCGTAGTGGTAAACATCTCACTCATGTGACACCAGCTGGTCAGCAAGTTATTGACATTGCGAATGATATTTTAGGTAAAGTTGAAAGTATTAAAAAAGTTGCTGAAGAATATACAAAGCCAGATCAAGGCGAGCTAAATATCGCAACAACCGATACGCAGGCTCGGTACGCGCTGCCCCATATCATTAAGAACTTTATTGAGAGATATCCTAAAGTTAACCTGCATATGCATCAAGGTACACCATCGCAAATTAGCGAACAAGCGGCGAGAGGCGATGCGGATTTTGCTATTGCAACAGAGGCCATGCATTTATATTCAGACCTCATCATGCTTCCTTGCTACCACTGGAATCGTTCCATTGTTGTCACGAAAGACCATCCTCTTGCAGCACGGGGAAATATTAGTATTCAAGATTTAGCTCGTTTCCCGCTGGTTACCTATGTATTTGGTTTTGATAGAGCTTCTGAGATTGAGAAGTCGTTTAATCGTGCAGGGCTCGAGCCGCGAGTGGTATTTAGTGCAACCAGTGCCGATGTTTTAAAAGCTTATGTGCGATTGGGGCTAGGTGTTGGGGTGATTGCTTCAATGGCCATTGACCCAGTCTTAGACAAAGATTTAGTCGCGATTGATGCGAGTCATTTGTTCGCACATAGCACGACAAAGATTGGCTTTAGAAAGGGAAGCTTTTTAAGAAGTTATATGTATGAATTTATTGAATTGTTTGCGCCGCATTTGACCCGTCCCGTGGTTGAACAAGCGATTAGCTTACGCGATCCGCAAATGATTGAAGCGATGTTTAACAATATTGAGTTACCTGTACGCTAAATCAAGCATCATTTAAGCGTTATGAATTAATGATAGCATTGAAAAAAAGCCCATGATGTAAGCTCAGGGGCTTTTTTATTCGCGATTGCTATAGAGTCATTTAAACACATCACCCTTATATACACGCAATTTTCAACGCATACGGCTCACATCAATATGTCGGCAAATAGTGCTCGTATGGGTGGTCTTTAACATTCTACGATATTAACCGCTAAACCACCTTTTGCAGTTTCCTTGTATTTACTGCGCATGTCTTTGCCTGTATCCATCATCGTTTTGATGACTTTGTCGAGCGAGACTTTGTGGTTGCCATCGCCTCTTAACGCCATTCTAGAGGCGTTAATTGCTTTTACTGCGCCCATGGCATTGCGTTCGATGCACGGGACTTGAACGAGTCCACCGACAGGGTCGCAGGTGAGCCCCAAATTGTGCTCCATACCAATTTCTGCCGCATTCTCGACATGCTCAACGGTCCCGCCCATAATTTCAGTTAAAGCTGCGGCGGCCATAGAGCAGGCGACACCGACTTCACCCTGACAGCCGACTTCGGCACCAGAAATGGAGGCATTCTTTTTGTAAAGTATGCCGATAGCAGCAGCGGTTAATAAGTAACGACAGCACACATCTTCATCGACTTCCTGTACAAAGCGATCGTAATAACACAGTACCGCAGGAATGATGCCTGCCGCACCATTGGTTGGTGCGGTTACAACTCGATCTCCTGCCGCATTTTGCTCATTGACAGAAAGTGCAAATAGATCCACCCAATCCATTGCATTGAGTGGGTCGACATTGTGTCGACCTTCAGCTTTGAGCTTACGGTATAGCGCTGGTGCCCTACGTCGTAGTTTGAGCCCGCCAGGTAAAATGCCTTCTTTTAAATAACCTTGTTCAACACAAGATTTCATCGTCTGCCATATCTGCCACAACTGTTTGCGAACTTCTGTTTCTGCAATCACTGAGACTTCATTTGCTAGCATTAGCGATGAAATGCTGAGTCCATGCTCTGTGCATAGTTTCAATAATTGGCTTGCGCTATCAAATTCATATGGCGCGCAAGCTAAAGGCGAGGCAATATCAGGATTTGAGTTTTCAATTTCTTCTTCATCGAGAACAAATCCACCGCCAACAGAATAGTAGGTGCGTTCATAGATAGTCCTGTTGTCGCGAAGTGCAAATAGGGTCATGGCATTGGCATGGGCGGGCAATGTTTTCCTTCTATGGAAGGTTAGACCTGATTCTCGACTAAATCGCATTGTTTTCCCGCAGGAGAGTGTCAAAGACTGGCTCTGCTCTACCGCGAGTAAAGTCTGCTCAATGGTATGGGTATTTACCGCTTCAGGCGTTTCTCCCATTAAGCCCAGAATGACTGCTTTGCCTGTTCCATGGCCTTTGCCGGTTTGCCCTAAAGAACCAAACAGTTCCGCTCTGAGTTCATCCACATTTTGCAATAAATTCTTTTGTCTGAGCCGTTCGATGAAAGCACAACCCGCTTTCATGGGGCCAACCGTATGGGAACTAGATGGCCCGATACCTATTTTGAACATGTCGAACACACTGATCATAGCTGGCATCCTATAAATATTAGTTATTCGTCTGTTTGCCTTATGCCTTGGGATGAAGAACATTGAGGAACAGATCTTGTTAATTTCTCGTATCGTGCCGCTTAGTATCACACAGAACTGGACGATACATCCCATTAGTTATTTCTATCCGATTGAGATCGGATTAGTCAAAGTAAAGCTTGCCGTAAATATAGTCGATTCTCATCAATGGCAATTCCGATTAGAAGAAGGTCGCAGGCTTCGCGGATTACAGGCTTGGCCGGATATCATTCTGCGGTACAATGACAAAAATCTTAGCCTGCAATCATTGATGTTGGAGTGTGTGTGAGTTATTTAATGCTAGACGTGGATGGGGTGATATTGACCCAAGAAGAAAGGAAGCGAATTGCTCACCCTATGGTGGGTGGCTTGATATTGTTTAGCCGAAATTATCAAAACAGGCAGCAGCTTATTGAATTAGTGCAATCAATTCGAGCCGTTAAGCCTGAGATCTTGATTGCCGTTGATCAAGAGGGCGGTCGAGTACAGCGATTTATTGAAGGCTTTACGAAAATTCCTGCCATGGGTGATATTTTACTGGCAGCCAAAGGTGACTCGAAGACCGCCTCAGCATGGGCTGAAGAGCTTGGATTTTTAATGGCTATTGAACTGATGGCTTGTGATATTGATTTGAGCTTTGCGCCTGTGTTGGATTTGAATGGAGTTTCAAAGGTTATTGGATCAAGAAGCTTTGCTGGGCATCCTCAACAAGTGATTGAAATTGCCTCTCGTTTTGTTCATGGAATGCATCAAGCTGGCATGCAGTCCGTTGGAAAGCATTTTCCTGGTCACGGTAGTGTTGTCGCCGACTCCCATATTGACTTACCGGTAGACGATCGCCCAATGGCACAGATTGCCGCTTCAGATATACTTCCCTTTGCTGAATTAATTTCAAATGGACTGTTAGAAGGTGTGATGCCTGCACATGTAGTCTATTCTAAAGTAGATAGCAATACTGCAGGTTTCTCTAAGTACTGGCTGCAAGACATACTGCGAGGTCAACTCAAATTTGATGGGGTTATTTTTTCAGATGATTTGGGAATGAAAGGTGCAAGCGTTGCGGGCAGCTATTGTGAAAGGGCTAAAGCAGCGTTAACAGCCGGATGCGACATGATTTTATTGTGCAACGACAGCCAAGGTGTTGACGAAGTTATTCAAGGCTTGGATTGGCCATTACCAAATGTGACTGAGCATGTGAGTCAAGCGCTTAGACTGAACAGAAATCGAGTTGCGGTAGCGTTAGAAGATGAAAGTCGATGGCAACAAGCCAAAACGATAGCTTTATCGATAGGAATGAATAAATATTGATGTAGCACAAAAAACGTGACCGTTTTCGCGTTTAGCTTAGGTAACTAGGCGTTTCAAGTCATGTAATAGAGGAGAACGAAGATGATTTTATATTTTCATGGGTTTGATGCAACGAGCCCAGGGAATCATGAAAAAGTACGTCAGCTTCAATTTATTGATGACGATGTTCGCCTGATTAGTTACAGCACACTTCATCCAAGAAGTGATATGACTCATTTACTGAATGAGGTAAAAAAGCAGCTCGAGTATAGCGATGATCCGAACGCGATCATTGTTGGTGTTGGCCTAGGCGGGTTCTGGGCTGAACGGGTTGCATTTTTGACCGGATTAAGGTCGGTCATCATTAATCCCAATTTAAAGCCTCAAGACAATATGCTTGGGCGTATTGATCGACCCGAGGAATATGAAGATATTGCAGCGAAGTGTGTTTCGCAATTTAGATTAAAGAATAAAGGGCGATCGGTTTGTATTCTTTCACGCCAGAATGATGTTCATGACACGGCTTTAATTGCTGAGACATTAGCGCCGTACTATGACGTCGTTTGGGATGATAAACAACCACACAAATTTCCTATCTTAGCTGCTCATTTGCAAATGATAAGTCGTTTTAAAGGCCAAGAAATGAGGCAGGCTGCAGTCTCATAGTGTGAGGGGTTAACATGAAGCGAGTGTTGATCAAAGTCATCGGTGAAGTCCAAGGTGTTGGGTTTAGGCGCTATGCGCAGCTCAAGGCTCAAGCGCTAGGGCTGACAGGGTATGTGACGAATCAAGATGATCTTTCCGTGTTAATTCTTGCGCAAGGCGCTTACCCTGCAGTTGATCAACTGATTGCTTGGTGTGAACACGGCTCGCCAATGGCAAGTGTGAGCAGTGTTTTGGTTGAAGAAGATGATGCAGATGAAATCTATTTAGATTTCTCTGTAATTCAAAGCTAGTTTTAAATTATGTTTTATATCGCACCAAAATGTTTGGGAAGTCGGCTGAGATACAGTGCGTAGCTTTGATTAGAACAAAATGAAGGTGACCGTAGGGTCACCTTTCTTATATTTGGTTTGGTGTTAAAAACCTCAAGCCAAAGAGTATTACTTTGTGGTTTTTGGCTGCGAGTTAGAGGCTTCAGGCACAGGTTCGATTGGCTGAGCAGTGCTCATGGAACCGCTTACCTCGGCTTTAGGTTGCGGCATTTTCCTAATTTGAACGATCATTCCTAGTTTGGGGTGATCAAGATAATGCACTTCGCCACTTCTCACTCTTCGATTTTGAATCATAGGTGTCGCATATAAAAACTCGGTATCTGTTACATGTGCCGATTCGAATTGCTGATCTTCTAGAGTTTGCAAATTGTGTGTTAATGGAAGTGCTTTGCGTCCAGCTTCTCTATAGTTCAGTGCCGTTTCTATGTAGAGATAGTGGTTAAGGTAGATATTGATTTTTCCATCAAGTTGCCACACCTGTTTTGGTGATGCAGGCACGATATCGTCAACCAGTGCCCCATATTCAGACAAAGCTTGTACGTCAACACTGTGGCTGACTATACGTCCATCCATTTGAAACTGTTCACTAAAGTCTTTGCCACCTATAATTCGCACAGCTTTAGCGCTATGTCTTGGTAGCATAGGTTGCTGCCAGGTCATATGCAGTAATGACTGGTGTGCGGGTTCGCGTTCTATACTGGCAATATAATTGGCGAACTGGCTTTGCGACTTCGCCAATAATACATGTGGCAATCGCGTTGAAGCCACTTGCTCAGTATCTGCGGCAATCGTCACCGGAACATGTTTTAAATGGGAACCACTGGGTTGGCTAATTTGTTGCTGACAGTAACTTGGATTAAAAGCCCAATCATTGGCTGTACAACCTGCTTGATCAAGACTGGCTGCATTGATATCCGTTTTGATTAAAGGCGCAATAAAATCAACGCTGCCTTGTGTCTCAATTGGGGTGACACTATCAGGCCATTGTTCAGTGCTAGTCGTTGGGTGAGAAAATAGATAAACCTCTACTTCGTACCATGGTGCATCGCTAGCGTGAATGCTAGTTGAGATGACGAGTCCTGTCGCGAGTGTTGCCAGTCTACCAAACACTATTTATCTCCAATACAGTTTTGAGCCAGTTGCTCAAGTAGTAATTTCACTAGGTTGAGCTTTTCTTTACTTGTTTCTGTGGCAAGGTTGAACTTTAACTTATTCGGGCCTTCCATTCGATAAATTTGTGGTTGGGATTGCAATAAGCCAATAATAAACTCTGGATTTATTTTGTGATTTTCTCCAAATTCAATGCTACCACCTTTAGCATGAAGGTCGATTTTACTTGCCCCAAGCTGATTTGCAATTTGTTTGAAATGACTAATGTCGAACAAGTTTCTCGTCGCATCAGGGAGTAAACCAAAGCGATCAATCAATTCTACTTTCAATTCATCGAGTGCTTTTTCTGAGTCACAATTTGCGATTCGCTTATACAGAGAAAGGCGGGTATTGACGTCAGTCACATAATCATCTGGCAGGAGAGCTGGAATGCGTAGGTCCATCTCACAGTGCTGATTTTGCATATAAGCCAACGACGGTTGTTTACCTTCTTTGAGTGCTTTTACCGCAGATTCAAGCATTTCCATATATAGACTGAAACCGACTTTGGAAATATGTCCACTTTGTTCATCACCTAACAGCTCGCCTGCGCCACGGATCTCTAAATCTTGGGTTGCAAGCATAAAGCCTGCCCCCAGCTCCTCTAGGGCGTCAATTGCTTCCAAACGTTTTTTGGCATCTGTGGTTAAACGCTTTGGATGTGGCGTCATCATGTACGCATAGGCTTGATGGTGGCTACGACCGACACGGCCTCTCAACTGGTGCAGTTGCGCTAGGCCAAATTTGTCGGCTCTATCGATGATAATGGTGTTGGCACTTGGAACATCAATGCCAGTTTCGATAATGGTGGTACATACCAAGACATTGTATTTCTGGTGATAGAAATCAGACATGACTTTTTCAAGCTCACGCTCGCGCATTTGCCCATGTGCCGTTGCCACGCGAGCTTCCGGTAATAGTTCACGTATATCTTCAGCACATTTTTCTATTGATTCAACACTGTTATGTAGCAAGTAGACTTGTCCACCACGTAAGATTTCTCGCAAAATTGCTTCACGGACGGTGGCGATATCATACTCTCGAACAAAGGTTTTTACGGCCAGTCGTTTTGCTGGTGGAGTGGCAATGATGGAAAGGTCACGCATGCCAGACATCGCCATATTGAGTGTTCTAGGGATTGGGGTTGCGGTCAGTGTAAGAATATCAACATTCGCACGAAGTGCTTTGATTTTTTCTTTTTGTCGCACGCCAAATCGATGTT
Organism: Shewanella gelidii; assembly: GCF_014647855.1. GTDB lineage: Bacteria > Pseudomonadota > Gammaproteobacteria > Enterobacterales > Shewanellaceae > Shewanella > Shewanella gelidii. The sequence continues at coordinate 579,288 of NZ_BMPZ01000002.1, forward strand.
CTTCGTCAATAATCAATAGGCCGAGGTTTTCAAATTTTGCGTTTGATTGAAGGAGTTTATGGGTGCCAATAATAATATCTAACTTGCCATCTAAAAGCTGGCTCATGGCATGATTTTGCTCTTTCGCTGTTTTAAAGCGCGACATGACGTCAATGGTTACGGGCCAGTCAGCAAAGCGGTCTTTGAAGTTTTCATAATGTTGTTGGGCAAGCAATGTGGTTGGCACGAGAACTGCAACTTGCTTCCCTGCATTGACGGCGACAAAGGCAGCACGCATTGCCACTTCTGTTTTACCAAAACCAACGTCGCCACAAACAAGCCGATCCATGGAGATAGGAGAGCACATGTCAGTTAAAACGGCATCAATGGATGTTTCTTGATCTACGGTTTCTTCAAATGGAAACCCTTGAGCAAATTGTGCATATTCTTCGGGTTCAATGTCGCAAGCGAAGCCGGGTCTTGCTTGACGCCTTGCATATACATCGAGCAGTTCAGCGGCAACATCGCGGATTTTTTCAATTGCCTTTTTCTTCGCTTTAGCCCAAGTTTCATTCCCCAACTTATTTAATGATGCGTCTTCTTCTGCACCGACGCTGTAGCGACTAATCAAATGCAATGCCGCAACGGGCACATAGAGTTTGTCTCCACCTGCATATTCAAGTTTGAGATATTCTGCGACCACGCCACCTGCATCAAGGGTTTCTAAGCCTTGGTACTTTGCAACCCCATGGTCAAGGTGAACGACAGGTTGCCCAACTTTTAGCTCGGCCAGATCTTTAATCAGTGCGTCGCTACTAATTTGCTTCTGTTTTTCGCGACGACGGGTTTGTGAAATCCGGTTGCCAAATAGTTCCGTTTCGCAAATGACCGCCAGTTCTCGAGTTTTACTGGTTTTGAGAATGCAGCCTTGTGCCAGCGGTGAAACCACTAAACCGAGCATGGCTTTGCTTTGAAAAAAGTCGTCAAAATGCTCAAATAGCTCTGGGCGTATATCTATTTTTGCGAGCAGTTCAAATAGTGCCTCACGGCGGCCTTCAGATTCAGCACTGAATAGAATACGAACTTTACTATTTTGTTCCACATACTCTGCGAGTGCGTGCAAAGGCTGTTTAAGCTTATGATTTGCAGAAATTTGTGGTAGTGCTAACGCATCTATTTGTTTCGCGCTGGCTTGAGTACCAGCAGCAAAGTGAAATCTTGGTTTCACTTTTAGCTGTGCAAAAAGTTGTTCAGTCAACAAGTAAAGTTGTTTTGGCTCAAGTAATGGACGAAGCGGGTCAACTCTGCGGTCTTCGTACCGCTGATGGATTTCGACGAGATGATGATTCACCGCGTTTTCTATATCACCCAAACTGATAATTTGTGCGTTTTCTGGTAAGTAGTCGAAAAGTGTCGCGGTTTCATCGAAGAAAAGCGGCAAGTAGTTTTCTATGCCGGCTGGCATGATGTTACGGCTCACTTGCTGATAAATTGATTCCGCTTCCTTTACGATGGTATCGAATTGACGACGGTAACGTTGTCTAAAACCTTCAATGGCTGCGCTGTCGGTGGGAAACTCTTTTGCTGGAAGCATTTCAATGGTGTTCACCGGGGTGCTAGAGCGTTGCGTTTCAACATCGAAATGACGAATCGACTCCACCTCGTCGTCAAATAACTCGATTCGTAGCGGATTTGCGCTACCGCTTGGGAAAATATCGAGAATCGAGCCACGTATGGCGAACTCGCCATGTTCATAGACTTGTTCTACCAAATGGTAGCCACTATCGGTGAGCTGCTGGCGTACTTGCTGGAGGTTGTAGCTGTCGCCTTGTTTTAATGCGAATACATTGGAGCGCATAAAGCTCTTTGGCGGCAGCTTCACCATCAGCGTTGTGACCGGAACAATGACAATTCCGTGCTCTAGGTGAGCCATCGTTGACAGTGATGCGAGGCGCTGAGAAATCAAATCTTGATGCGGTGAAAAGCTATCATAGGGAAGCGTTTCACGATCTGGAAACAAGCAAACGCTTATTGCATGGGGGGCTAATAAGTACTGCAGCTCCAACTCCAGTGCAATGGCAGACGGCGTATCATGAGTCACGATGAGGCTGACGCCCCGGTGCGCTTTAGCAATATTTGCTAACGTAATGGATTGCGCCACGCCATTTGAGGCAGATATATATTGGGTTTTACCGGCTTTAAAAGGTTTAGGCGGAGTCAGTACACTAAAAGCTGTCATGGAAATCTATTGATGCTGGGTCACAAAATTTGTGCCGCCATTGTAGAGGCTTGCGATACAGGGTGCCAGCACAATTCGCTCAGCTTTATTCGGCTCTCGACTGTTTACGCGCTTTTAATTGTTTTTGTTGGACATTCAAACTGGCTTTCACAAGGAGTTCAACATCTGCATCGAGAATTTGTAAAAAGTTTAAATCGACAGCATATCCATTCTCGGTTTGCTGGCAATCATATACTGCAACGATACATAAAATGGCCACTAGCTCTTCACGCATATATAAACTGAGCTTGAATCGGTGACCTACAGGAATGGGGGCAGGGCTTTCTATACGTAGGCCACTCCCTCCAAACTGTGTACCCTGGTAGCGGGTACCAGACTGAGACTCACTTTCGATGACATATTGTAAAACTAAATCAATTTTTCGAGATTGCAGTTTAAGGTAGTCCACTACCGCTTTCGCTTCGTTATCAAACTGTCTTAACTGAAGTAAGCAACTGGCTTCCTGGGTTTTTACTTCGCTAATCAGCTTAAGACCCAACGACTGCATTTCTTTGAGCTCGTCTTCAGAGGGGATCTTTGCGTCTTCGGCAAAGGGTGATAGGTATGCATTAAAGCGATGAGGCACACTAAAATATGAATTGTCGTCGTTGTGCAAGTTGATGCCTCTTGTATTTATATGGCTATTACCCCTATTATCGTGCGCATCTTCATGATTTAGCAAGCACAGTACCAAGGATATGTATCCCATTTTATGATTTCCAGATTTTCTTTTTTTGTTGGCTATCGATACTGGCGTGCGCGTAAGGCGAACACCTTTGCTTCCTTTATTACTGTATTTGCGGTCACAGGAATTGTGCTTGGTGTTGCCGCTTTGATTGTTGTGAGCTCGGTGATGAATGGCCTTGAGTCGCAATTAAAGCAACGGATATTAGGGGCTGTTCCGCAACTAACTTTATCGCAAAGCCCCTCCATACAAGATTGGAAAACGGTTTCAGGAAACCTATCGGCTTTGCCAAATGTCCTGGGAGCATCTCCTAGTGTAACCACTCAAGCCATGTTGCAATCTTCTGCCAATATTGGCGCAGCCCAAGTTTATGGGGTTTACCCAGAACTTGAGTCTCAGCTTTCTCAAGTGGCTAAGCATACTTATGCTGGTGATTTTAACCATTTACAGCCAGGGAAATATAATATCATTTTGGGGGCGCAGCTCGCGCGAAACCTTGGTGTTGCTCCCGGTGATAAGATCAGAGTGTTGAGTGGTGATGGCGTGGTGTACACTCCACTCGGCCCAGTTCCGAGTCAGCGAAAATTTCGCGTGATCGCTTTGTTTGAAATGGGCTCAATGGTTGATGCAAGTCTTGCGTATGTCCATTATCAAGATGCGAAACGTTTAATGCGGCAACCAGCACACAGCGTAGAGCAATTACGGCTGTATTTAGACGATCCTTTTGCTGCAATTGGTATGGGTGAAACCTTGGCCGCTGAAGTTGGTTTAGACCCAGTATCAACTCAAACCAGTGATTGGCGAAAGAGTTACGGACATCTATTTGCTGCGGTCAAGATGGAAAAAAACATGATGTCGCTCATGTTGAGTCTTATCGTCGCAGTTGCTGCGTTTAATATCGTGTCGGCACTGGTCATGATGGTCGTTGATAAAACGACAGATGTCGCCGTATTAAAAACACAAGGGCTTGATACAAGAGGCGTTATGGGCATTTTTATTATTCAAGGAACCTTGAATGCTGTCATCGGTTTGGCCTTGGGGATGGGGATTGGCGTGTTACTCACCTTAAATTTAAACACGATAACTCAGGTGCTAGGCGTTTCCATTCTTGGTGCCGGTCAAAGTTTGCCTATTCAGCTGCAAATCAGCCAATTAGCAATGATTTCCATCGGTACGCTGGTGATAAGCTTAGTGGCAACCATTTATCCTGCTTTGAAGGCCGCAAAAGTGCAGCCCGCAAATGCGCTACGCTACGAATAAGAGAGAGTTAAATGTCAGATATACTGCTGCAGGTCAATCAAGTCAGTAAGACCTATCACGAGGCCAGCGTAGCGACTCAAGTGTTAAGCGATGTTGAGTTAAAAGTGTACAAAGGTGAACAACTCGCAATTATTGGTAGTTCAGGTTCAGGCAAAAGCACACTGCTACACATAATGGGGACGCTTGATCAGCCTACTTCAGGTTCAGTTTTTTTGGACGGCGAAGATCTGTATCAAATTTCAAATCAACGCCAAGCCCAGATTAGAAACCAAGATTTAGGGTTTATCTATCAATTTCATCATCTGTTGCCAGAGTTTACTGCATTAGAAAATGTCGCGATGCCAGGGCTCATTGCTGGCCAGCCTAAAGGGGACGTCACTCATCGAGCTAAAGCGCTCTTAGAACGGGTAGGCTTAGGTCACCGAATCGAGCATACACCGGCAGAACTTTCAGGCGGAGAGCGTCAGCGGGTCGCCATTGCGCGGGCATTGATTAACCAACCTAAGCTGGTGCTGGCTGATGAGCCCACAGGCAATCTAGACGCCAAATCTGGGGATTCAGTTTACACCTTAATTAAAGAGCTTGCGGCGTCTTTGGGAACTTCGTTTGTGATCGTGACACACGATGCAAAATTAGCGCAACGAATGGATCGACAATTACAAATGGTCGATGGACATTTGCTATTGGCTCAGGACACAAAATGATGAACCAATTCGTTTCCCTGTGGATTGGCTTTCGCTTTTATGTTGCAAGGCAGTCAAATCGGTTTATTAGTTTTATTTCCTTTGCATCTACGGCAGGCATCGCGCTTGGTGTTGCAGTTTTAATTGTCGTCTTGTCAGCTATGAATGGCTTCGAACAACAGTTGCAGCAGCGTTTATTAGGCATCGTCGCGCAGGGTGAACTAACCGGGGTTGAAGCGCCACTTGAAAACTGGCAAAAAATCGTAGCGAGCGCTCAAAAGATAAAGGGCATCGAAGCTGCGGCACCGTTTATTACGATGCAGGGGCTAGTGCAGCGTCAAGGTGGCTTTCATGGATTGACCGTTTTTGGTATTGACCCAGCGCTTGAAGCTAAAGTTTCTACCTTACCTGAATTTGTGAAACCCGACGTTTGGCAGGCGCTTGAGCAAGCGGAAAAAAATAATATTTTGTTGGGAGCCAGCTTAGCCAAAAAGTTTAATTTGCAAATCGGCGATAAGTTGTCGCTGTTCACGCCAGCGCATAAATCAAAAGGGCTTGCAAAGCCTAAAAGCCATCAATTTGTCATCGCTGGATTTTATGATGTTGGTGGCGAAATAGAGCAAACAACAGCATATATATCATTGGCCCATGCCTCGAATTTACTTGATATGCAAGATAATGTATCGGGAGTCCGGATTAAGGTCGATAATGTGTTTGATGCGCCACGTTTGATACGAGAGCTTGGCTATAGTCAGCAACAGTATATGTATATTTCAGACTGGACTCGCACCCAAGGGCATCTCTATCAAGATATACAGTTAGTTCGAATGATCATGTACATCGTTCTCGCTTTAGTGATTGCCGTAGCTTGCTTTAATATCGTTTCGACGCTCGTCATGGCTGTGCGAGACAAAGAGTCTGAAATTGCTATTTTGATGACGATGGGAATGAAACGTGCCAGCATCATGATGATCTTTATGGTTCAAGGTGCATTTAATGGGTTACTTGGTTGTGGTTTAGGTGGACTGATCGGAACGCTTGTTGCTGCAAATTTAAGTGCAATTGCGAAGGGCATTGAGTCCATATTTGGTGTTCAGCTATTGTCAGGTGATATCTATTTTATCGATTTTTTGCCGTCACAACTTCAGTTGACCGACGTGGTAGCGGTGATTGGTCTTGCATTTGTCATGAGCCTCATCGCGACAATCTATCCTGCTTGGAAAGCAAGTCACACAGCTCCGGCTCGTGCGTTGGCAGGGGGGAGCTAACATTCATACGTACTTAAATATGAGTGCGTAAATGCTCGTCATTATTCGTTGGTCATGGTGATGGGTCGTTAATCCATGAAAAGTGGAAGTTTAGAGCCACAAATCATGATTATCAGGCTTTGTTTTCAAGTTGGCGGTTCAGGTGACCACGCAATTTGTTTTTAAAAGTAAAATAGTGCATGTAAGGCCTTATTTTGTGCTTCTTATCTCAGCATTTTTCCCTTTGTATGACCCCGCAACAACCAACCTTTGAATATGTTATTGAGGAACTGGAAATATGTCGTTGGTTCTCTAATTTCACCATGGTTTTTTACAAGTCCTCCTGCGAACAAATACTTGCTAGTTTTATTGCCACAGCGTAAATTGACTGTCTATACATACAGTGCTTTCAGGGCTGTACTTATTTTCTCCACAAGCGTTTTAATTTTGGTAACAGTGAGTTGGTGTTGAGGGTGGTTAAATGAAGCTTTATATCGCAGAAAAACCTAGTCTAGCGAGAGCTATTGCTGATGCATTACCTAAGCCTCAACAAAAAAAAGAGGGGTATATACAGCTTGCAAATGGTGATGCAATTTCGTGGTGTGTTGGGCATTTGTTAGAGCAAGCAGAGCCTGAAGCATACGATTCTAAATATAAAACCTGGCAGTTAGAACATTTACCTATTTTACCAGAGCATTGGCAGCTTAAACCTAAGCCCAAAACTCGGTCACAGCTGAGTGTTTTGCGCAAACTAGTCAAACAGGCAACTCATTTAGTCAATGCTGGCGATCCTGATCGAGAAGGACAATTGCTTGTTGATGAAGTCATTGCACATCTTGGCGTAACTGGGACAAAACTTCGCACGACTCAGCGATTGTTGATCAGTGATCTGAATCAAGCCGCTGTGAAAAGGGCACTAGCGTCGATGCGGAGCAATATTGAGTTTGTCCCACTATCAACTTCCGCTCTTGCAAGAAGTCGAGCAGATTGGCTCTTTGGGTTAAACATGACTCGCGCATATACCTTGCAAGGAAGAAAAGTTGGTTATCAAGGCGTTTTGTCTGTTGGGCGGGTGCAAACGCCTGTGCTTGGCTTGGTCGTTCGGCGAGATCAAGATATTGAAGGTTTTGTGCCTAAGCCATTTTATGAAGTACTTGCACATTTAAAGACAGATTCAGATCAAATATTCTTTGCCAAATGGCAACCCAGTGATGCTTGTCTACCCTATATGGATGAAGAGGGAAGGGTATTATCTAAAAAGCTGGCGCAGAATGTACAACGTCGAATTGAAGGCAAACCAGCACGGGTTACAAACTTGTCTACTGTGGATAAGCTGCAAAATCCGCCATTACTTTACAGTCTAAGCAGTTTGCAAATTGATTTGGCGAAACGGTTTGCGATGAGCGCGAAAGCTGTTTTAGATGTATGTCAAAGCTTATATGAAAAACATAAGCTCATTACTTATCCACGCTCCGATAGTCGATATTTACCCAAATCTCAGCTCGCTTTAGTGAAAGATATTATTGCGGCTTTACTGCAAGGTGCGCCGATGTTAGTTGAGGGGCACGATGCTCCAAACCCAAAGCTGAAATCAAAGGTGTGGAATGATAGTAAAGTTGATGCGCATCATGCCATCGTTCCAACAGAAAAACCGGCCAATCTAGCTGCGCTATCGACTCAAGAAAAACAGGTTTATTTACAAATTGCTCGCCAATATCTAGCCCAATTCTACCCAGCTTACCAATACACCCAAACCAGTGTTGAAGTGACGATAGAAGGGGGCTTATTTACTGCCAAAGCAAACCAAGAAAAAGAGCAGGGCTGGAAACAGTTGTTTCCGAAAGTGGGTAAGAATAAGCACACGAGCCAAACGTTATCGGCGCAACCAGAAAACAGTTTAGCAAATGCCGGCTCCTCCTCAGACACACAAGAAAGCATGCAAATCACGCAACAGCTACCGCGTCTTACGCTCGAGCAAGCATTATTGTGTTGTAAAGCTCAGGTGATCGAAAAGAGCACTCAGCCCCCGAAACCATTTAATGATGCAAGTCTTCTGAGTGCAATGACGGGGATTAGCAGATATGTGACCGATCCTGATATTCGCAAAACTCTTAAAGAGACTGATGGGCTTGGCACTGAAGCGACAAGAGCAAATATTATAGAGTTGTTATTTAAACGTGGTTTTCTTCAGCGACATGGTAAATCAATCACCGCCACAGAGGTTGGCAAGGGGCTCATTTCTTGTCTACCAACAAGTGCGACAACGCCGGATATGACCGCATTATGGGAGCAACAGTTAGAGAAAATATGTCGGCGTGAAGTCAGTTACCAGTCATTTATGGCACCTTTATCGTTGCAGCTCGTTGAGCTTATTTCACAAGCCTGTGCTCAGCTTCCCCATGCTTTATCTGGAATCAAATCAAATGCGCCAAAACGAAAGTTTAGTAAACGTAGGCAAACCAAAGGAAAGCCTCTGAATAGGCGTAAATCGGAGTAATTCTTTCATTATTAATGCAAATTGTGAATCCTAACTCCTATTTGGCAACATTTAGATAGATAGTTGTATTTTGATTTATGAATATGTTTTTATTGCCTTTTTACTTTTATTCCTTCCGTGACGAGTTTCTTTCTCGTTAAGAAATATCTTGAAGTTGGCCGATTTAATGGTCAAGATCAATTTCTTTTTCGGTAGGATAGTTGAGTATAGTTGTCCGCCAACTTCCAATAAGAATACTCTAGGTCCAGAAAATGAAGTATCAAATTGTTCCCGTTACCCCATTTCAGCAAAATTGCAGTGTGCTTTGGTGTGAAGAGACGAATAAGGCTGCTGTGGTTGATCCCGGTGGTGATATTGATCGCATCCTTAATGTGATTAAAAAAGAAGGCTTAACTCTAGAAAAAATCCTTCTTACCCATGGTCATATCGATCATGTTGGTGCTGCAGATACTTTAGCGAAAAGCTCTGGCCTGCCAATTATTGGTCCGCATAAGGCGGATCAGTTTTGGTTAGATAATTTATCTGGTCAAAGTAAAAACTTTGGTTTTTTACCTGTTGAGCCATTTACACCCACGCAGTACCTTGAAGCTGGTGACAAGGTCACTGTTGGCGAGCAAACATTGCAGGTCTTACATTGTCCTGGTCATACACCGGGTCACGTCGTGTTTTATAGTGATAAAGATAAACGCGTATGGGTAGGCGATGTTCTATTTAGAGGGTCGATAGGCCGTACAGATTTTCCTCAATCTAATCATCAAGATCTAATTCAATCCATTACTAAAGTCCTTTGGCCTCTTGGCAATGACGTTGAGTTCGTCCCCGGTCATGGACCAGTATCTACCTTTGGTATTGAGCGACAATCAAATCCGTTTGTTGCTGATCAATTGTTTGAGTAATCCATAACCTGAAATTGCTCATTACAGTCGACTAAAAAATGAATGCCCAAGGCTTATAGCCTTGGGTTTTTTATTGGGAAAAATTACTTGGTGTGAGATCGAAATAGGCTGTTTAATTTTGAATTATTGCTGCAAAAGGTACATATGTGTTCCTAGGCAACTTTTTGTCTGTGATTATTTGCGTTAGATCTCATTAATCGGTTGTGATAAAGCGTATATTTCGTCGCTTATAAATAAAACTGTAAATAAATTACATCGAGGTTTGTATGAAACATCGCTGGCAAATTGCTATATCAGCAGCTATTCTCGCAGCGGTTTGGAGTGGATTAGCGGATTATTTTCAGTTGATCACATGGGTCGGCTTCTTAGGGTGTACCACTTTCTTTGCGCAGCCTCTCGATGGAGTGAAAGGCGTTCTTCTGAGTTGGTTTACCAATCTATCCGGTGTGTTTTGGGCGTGGCTTATTCTTATCGGGGGGGCATATTTTTCAAACCCGCTGATGGGTTATGTTTGTACCGCTATCGCCACTGCAGGTATGTGTTTACAAGCTAGTTATCGACAATTGGCGTTTATTCCCGGAACGTTTGTGGGTTGTTGCACGATGTTTGCAACGGGTGGGGATATTCAAAGTGTCTATCCTGCATTAGCGCTTGGAGCATTGCTTGGTCTATCAATGGCGATGTTTACTGATGTATTGATCCATTTATCATCGAAGTTTTTATCGCGACATTCAAAATCTTCCTCTGATGATTTGCCTTTGATGGAGGCACATAAGCCAAGCGTTTCTGTAGAGCTTGAGCAGTGAGCATTGATTAGCAATAAAAAAGCCTGCGACGAGCAGGCTTTTTTATTGCTTGAAGAGCAACTAATTGTCGAAGCAGCTCCAAATAGGTGCATGATCTGAAGGTTTCTCAATGGCTCGGAGTTCATAATCAACATCCGACTCAGTAAGTCTAGATGCTAAACTAGCTGAAGCAAGTACCACGTCGATTCTTAGACCGCGATTATCCACAAACCCTTTACTGCGATAATCAAACCAAGAATAGCGCTCAGTTCTTGTTGGGTGCAACTGTCTAAATGTATCGAACAGGCCCCAATCTAACAGCCTTTTTAGCCATTCGCGCTCTTCAGGTTGGAAGCTGCACTTTCCGGTTTTTAGCCAGCGCTTAGCATTGGGCTCACCAATACCAATATCAAGATCTACCGGTGAAATATTGATGTCACCAATAATGGCGATATCTTCATCGGGTTGATGATGTTGCTCTAAATGCAGCATCAAATCTTGATAAAATTTTCGCTTCGCTGGATATTTAGTTTCATGACTAATATTTTCTCCCTGAGGGAAATAGCCATTGAATACAGTAAGAGGACGACCATTGGGCTGATTAAATCGCCCGATAATCATTCTCCGCTGTGCATCTTCTTCGTCAGTGAGAAAACCTTTCTGTATGGCTTCTGGTTCGACTTTTGACAGCAGGGCCACACCATAGTGTGCTTTGCCACCGTGAAAATGCACTTTGTATCCCATTGCTTCGACATCTGCTACAGGAAAGGCTTCATCATGCACCTTGGTTTCCTGGAGGCCAATAATATCGGGGGCGTGGGCATCAATCAAAGCTTGTAATTGATGTAGTCTGGCTCTCAGTCCATTGATATTAAATGAAACTATTTTCATTTATGGAAGCACTTTTAGGTAAGGCTTCACAATAACATTCTCGTATACGCCGCCTTCGATATACGGATCTGCCGCTGCCCATGCTTTTGCATCTTCTAACGAATCGAAATCTGCGACAACCAAAGAACCTGTGAATCCTGCATCCCCCGGTGTTTCACTATCCACAGCAGGGTGAGGTCCAGCAATTAATAGGCGACCTTCAGCTGCTAGTGCTTTAAGGCGGTCGACGTGAGCAGGGCGAACAGCCATGCGTTTTTCTAAACTGTTTTCAACATCTTGAGCGGAGATCATGTACCACATTATTTGAATTCCTTACGTTGTTCTTCTGGGATGTGTTTAAAAAGGTATATTACGGTTGCAAAGGTATTAACTAGAGTTAGGCCAGTTAAACCAAAGACTTTAAAATTGACCCAAGTTGCTTGGGGCAGGCTAAATGCGACGTATACATTAAGTAGTGCACAAGCAATAAAAAACGCCACCCAATACCAAGTGACCTTTGCCCATATTGGATCCGCAACTTTGAGTTCTTGACCCAGCATGCCTTTCAAAATGGGCTTGTTAATTAAGTGACTAATTGCAAGTGCTGCGGCAAATAAGGCATAGACAACCGTTACTTTCCATTTGATAAACGTATCATCCTGGAACATGAGTGTCAGAGAACCAAAAAATGCCACCATCGCAAAGGTTATAAGGTGCATTTTTTCCAGTTTTTTGTACAGGAGATAGGTCACAATAAGTTGCAAAGCTGTTGCAACAATCAAGGCGCCACTCGCAACGTATATATCGACATATTTGTAGACGACGAAAAAGATGACGAGTGGTAAAAAATCTAACAGTTGTTTCATGGGGTGATTGATAGCTCAAATGAAAAAGAACGACGAGTGTAACACGCAAATTGTGCATAGAAAAAGACGAAGTCAGCACGAGTGATGCCGCCGAGTCTAGTTTCACTCGGTCGATTTCAAGTAAGGACGCGCGGGGATGCTGAAGGCAAAATTAGAAGCTGAGATTTAATGTAGTGATATTATTGTGCCTTAGCTGGTGGGTTCTCATCACAAAAAATAACCCGGTTTTTGCCATGGGTTTTGACTTGGTAAAGCGCGGTATCTGCTCGACTAAACAAAGTGTGAATATCATCATTTGGCAGGGCAATGGTTACACCAAAGCTTGCGGTTATTTTCCCTAAAGGTTCAAAGAAATGGTTTGCAACTTTTGCCCGTAAAGATTCTGCAAGGGTTAGGACGCCTTGAAGTGTCGTTTCAGGGCAAATAACCATAAACTCTTCACCACCCCAACGACCAATAAAATCTACTTTTCGACAATTATTCTTCAGTAATTTAGCGAGTTCGATCAGAACGCTGTCACCGATTTCGTGACCATACTGGTCGTTAACTCTTTTGAAGTTGTCGATGTCCAAAATGATGATGCAAAATGGGCAGCCATATCTCAAAAAACGCTCAAGTTCGCTTTGAATAACCATATCCAGTTTTCTTCGGTTCATGACTTGGGTTAAAGCATCTTCATAGGACAGTGCTTCGAGTTTTTTTCTCAAGGTAATATTTTGGCTTACCGAGGTGTAGCTTATAACTTTTCCATCGACATTCATGTCTGGTGTGATGACATGACGTAGCCAAAAAGCTTCACCTGACTTTGTCATATTCTTAATTTCACCGGTCCAAATCTTGCCACTTGAAATGGTCGACCAAATATCTTGATAAAGGCTGTCGCTAGTATCAGGATGGCGGATTAGGTTGTGACGGCGGCCGATGAGCTCACTAGCTTTAAATTCAGTGGCTTCGGCAAGTGCACTACTAACGCTGATAATTCGACCCTTGTCGTCAGTTGTTGAAGTGATCACGTATTTATCGACAATGTCAGCGTAACGCTTGATTTGGTGATAAGCCTGCCGCAACGCTTGTTGTAATCGAGTGGGAATAATGGCGGCAAACCAAGACAAAATGAATGATACGACGAGCACTGTAACGGCCGTTAGTCCAGCTGAAAGGAAATGATTTTTTTGATGCAATTGCACTAATTGACCCGTTGGAATGAGGAGTATTTGAACCTCGTCCTCATTTTGTAAAATTGACTGTAAATTAAAGCGGTAAATCTCTTCTTGCGCGGGTAATTTTTGCGATAGAACGAATTCATATTGTGGAAAGTCATTGGTAAAACTTGTGCGGTTAGGCAAATATTTATTCCAAACATTGTTTGCGGTCGAACTTGCAATGTAATTCCCGTGTTTGTCGATGATATGGATGTAAAAATTGTCAGAGTGGATCAGTTGTTCAAAGAGTTCGGTCGTGTTGATATTGGCAATAATGAAGCCACGCCTTTCTTCACCGAGAAAAACAGGGCTGGCTACGCGAAGTGTTGGGCGAATGGGTTGTTCTATCTGGCCATGCTCAATATTTAAATCAAAGTTAGAGTACCAAAATTGATTATTGGATAGGGTCATCGCGGCTTCAAAATAGTAGCGGTTTTTCTTATTTTGAAGTTGCTCTGGTTCAGTTCGATATAGTTGACCGGAGTCGAGTTTTTGCTGTAAGCGCACCACCTCATCGCCTTGGTTGTCGATGTAACGGACTTGATAAAAGTGATTGTCTGCTTGGCTTATGGCGAGCAATAGTTGCGTGAAATTATCTAAATTCTTTGGGGTTTGCTCGAGTAGATAGTTTTGCGTGAGTGGGTTGTGAATGATTGCCGTTATTAGACCTTGGTTGTGGTTGATGAAGTCATGAATAATTTGCAGTTTCAGGGTTTTCTCTAGCTCAAATTCAGTACTAATTTCGTTTTCTATTTCTGCAAAGTGAAGGGTGTAATTGATAGCAGAGGTGATCACGGCAACTAAACAACCGAAACTGAGAAACAACAGAATGAACAACCAATAAATCCTGTTTCGGCGTGGTCGATTGGTCTGGGGTGTTTTTGATGTAAGTTCGACTGAATGCTTCAAATGGTTTCCGCATGGAAAGTACCTTATTTGAATAATTCTAGTATGTTACTAATGGGGACGCTTGAAAATTATTGGATTTAATTATTAAATTTTTTAGAGGGAATGCCCGCGAATTATTAGGGCAGGCAAGGGATTTGTCTAGCTAAAGCATAGACTGATTATTGCTTGCGTTTTTGCCATTTAAATAGCACCGAGTACTTCCATAGGCTCTTGATCCCAAAAAATCCACAAAACGAAAAAATAATGCCGAAAATGAAGCAGCCGAGCAAGAATGCAGGTCCTATCGTCGCTAAAGAAGCCTCAAACCACTGCCAAGAGGCTTCAAACACAAACTCTTGTGTGGTTTGACCGAGAACTTTTGCGCCAAGAATATATGCGCAATAGAACATGACCGGCATCGTGAGCGGGTTCGTAATCCAAACCAGCGCGACTGCCACTGGAATATTGACGTTAAAAAAGATGGCGAGTGCCGCGGCTAGAACCATTTGAAATGGAATAGGAACCCAAGCTGCAAATAACCCGACAGCAAAAGCACCCGGTGCAGATTTTCGATTGAGTGCCCAAAGGTTTGGCTTATGGAGCAGGCGACCGAACATCTGCAAATGTTTATGTTTTTGCAGTGATTCAGGGTCTGGCATAAATCTTTCGATAATCTTTTTTGGCATAGCTGCAATTTGTGTCTTTACTTAGTCAGTATGAATGGATTCATATTTGGCTTTTGTGCCGCAATATTTTCCAGTTTGCTTTGGCCTGAAATGCCGACAATCTGGTTTCTTCCTTTGGTTATATTCGGAGGAGCACTACTTTATCGATATTCACAGGTGTTGGGCGGATCCTGCGTGGGCGTCGGGTGGTTAATTGTGTTTAGCCACTACTTTCTTCCGCCAGAGCCTTCTCAATCACAAGCCACTGTTTCCTTAAGCGGCGAAATCATATCACTAGTTCACCAAAACCGCGATAGTGCTCGGGTAGTTATTCGAACATCTGCAAGCAATATTCCATTTCTTGTGGCTCCAAAGTGGCAGTTGTATTGGAAGCTTCCCAAGGTGCAGAAGCTGGAACCTCGAGTCGGAGATGTATGGCATTTTGTAATAAAACCAAAAACGATCACATCAGTATTGAATCAGGGCGGCTTTAACCAGCAAAAATACTTTCTTAGTCAACATATTGTTGGACGGGGGCGTGTCTTAGATGCGTCGAAAGTTGGTCGCAATGAGAATTGGCGGCAAAAACTGATTTATCAACTTAAACCGATACTGACCCCTTTGCCCAACGGCGATATTTTGTTGGCCTTAATCACCGGAGATAAACAGTTGATCCAAGAAGCCCGTTGGCAAGGATTACGGCAGACGGGAACTGGGCATCTGGTGGCGATTTCAGGGCTGCATTTGTCCGTTGTTGCTGCTTGGAGCTTGCTGCTTTGTTTCGCGGCGTCAAAATCTATTTTTTTACGGACGGATGGACGTCAATTGGATGTGGCAATGATATTGTCCGCCTTGAACGTGATTGGCTACGGGTACTTGTCGGGTTTAGCTGTTTCAACACAAAGGGCTCTCATTATGGTGATCGTGTTGATGGTCGTGCAGATGTTTAAGCGTTATTCATCAATGTGGGAGCGGCTGCTTTGGGCTGTATTTATCGTATTCTTACTCAGCCCGTTTTCGATTCTTGGTGCCGGGTTTTGGCTATCTTTTGGGGCATTAGCGATTATTCTCTTTACGATTTCAACTTCGAAAGAGAAATCTCTCGCACTGCAGGAAGTGAGTGATGAGAAATCTCAGCGCAACATTTTTTTGAAAGTACGCGAACACCTTAAGACCTTTTGGGGGATTCAGTGGCGGCTTTGCGTAGGGCTCGGCGTATTGCAAGGTGTGTTGTTTGGTGGCCTAAGTATACACAGTGTATGGGCTAATTTTGTGTTGGTGCCCTGGTTTAGCTTTGTGGTGATCCCGCTCAGCCTGTTGAGTGGTGGGACATGGGCTTTAGGCCAAAGTATCGGAAGCGATTGGTCATTTGTGATGCAAATCGCCAGTGCAAGCATTACGCCATTGGACTGGACCCTTCGTTTGAGTCAAATGTTACCTTGGGGCTGGCAACCCGTATCAAGCGAAATCGTTGCACAACTAATATTTTTGATTGTGGGTGTGCTTCTTTGGCAGGCTCACAAAGGGCTGATGTGGCGACTGGTATCGTTCAGTATGGTGTTTCCCCTAATGATGACGGCAAAACATGCCTTTGATGGAACGCAAGCGCTACTACCCTTGAAACCAAGTTCGACACAAGTCAATGGTTTTGCGCCCTATGTCATCCCTTGGCGAGTGCATCTACTTGATGTTGGGCAGGGGCTAAGCGTTGTCGTCGAACGCCAAGGTAGGGCAATGATTTACGATACCGGCGCCTCGTTTGGAGCCAAATTTAGCTATGCAGAGCGCGTGATATTGCCATTTTTTGCTTATCAAGGGATCCGTCAACTCGATTATCTATTTTTAAGTCATGGTGATAATGACCATGCAGGCGGCGCTTCCGTTTTACGTCAGGCATTTCCTCAAGCGCGAGTTGTGACCGATATAGAGCAGTATCAAGGCATTCGCTGCCGCCCCCAATCATTCAATTGGCAAGGATTATCTGTTTCGATTCTCGCACCTGCTTGGCCCCGAAAAGGTAACAATGGCTCATGTGTTGTACAGGTTGGTGATGGCTTGAACAAAGTCATGTTACCTGGCGATATTGAAAAGGCGGGCGAAAAAAGATTGCTCGCAAGTTTTGACGAAGCACCTCATCAACTGCGTAGTCAGGTGCTCATTGCGCCGCATCACGGTAGTAAAAGCTCTTCAACTCCATACTTTATTGATGCGGTATCTCCCGATTGGGTGCTTTTCCCTGCGGGTTTTCATAATCGATGGGGCTTCCCTAAACCAGAGGTCGTGGCGCGTTATCACTCTGCGAACCGGTTGGTGACAGGTGAGCAAGGTCAGATTACCTTGACCATAAGCAATTCGGGGATCCAAGGTTTAACTTACCGCAGAAATATGGCGCCTTTTTGGTATAACCGCCTGTTAGGATTTGGTACCAAGCGGCAAGCTAGAGTAGAATAAGCCCTTTGCCATTACTCAAGTGTTTCAATGACCAAATCTTCTCATGACATCGGCCCTGTTTTTAAGCGATTACTTGTCTATTTAAAACCTCTCAAAGCTATGTTCGCAATGTCCATTTTCGGGCTCGTTCTTTATGGCGTGGTCGATGCCACGTTTATCGCATTTATGAAGCCGTTTATTGACAATGGATTCGGTGGGCAAGTCGCTGAACTATCTTCTGCTGCTGGCGCTGGTGTTGATGCTTTAGATAGCGGAGGATTTAGCGCGAGTAATGATGTCCTGATGTTAGCGCCGTTTTTTGTTATTGGCTTGTTTTCGTTACGAGGCTTAGCAAACTTCACCTCAACTTATGGTATTTCTTTTATCAGTGCGAGTTTGATTAAAAGCATGCGCCAACAAGTATTTGAGCACTATTTAACGCTGCCGGTTAGCTATATCGATCGTGAAAACAGCGGCAACCTGATTTCGCGAGTGACCTATGACACTGAGCAAATTGCCAGAGCATCCGGCAGTGCATTGATTACCATTGTCCGAGATGGGGTAACGGTTATCGGTATGCTGACATTGATGTTCTATTACTCATGGAAATTATCTTTAGTTATTTTTATTGTTGGCCCCTTGATTGGTTTGATTATCTCCATCGTGAGTCGCCGTTTTCGTAAGGTATCGAAGCAGATCCAAAGTGCGATGGGGGATGTTACTGCCGCGACAGAGCAGATGATTAAAGGGCATAAAAATGTACTGGCATTTGGTGGCCAAGAAACAGAAGCTGAACGCTTTGCCAAAGTTAATGAAAATAACCGTAAACGCAACATGAAGCTTGCCGTAGCGCAAGCCATCAGCCAGCCTTTAATCATGGTCATCGGCTCGTTTGCGTTGGCATTTATTCTATATGCAGCTAGCTTTGACAGCCTAAAAGCGGAGTTAACGGCAGGTACTTTTGCGACCGTATTAGCAGCGATGTTAAGTATGTTGCAACCAATTAAAAGCCTGACACGCGTAAATGCCGAATTTCAGCGTGGTATAGCGGCTTGTAGCACCATATTTGAATTGTTGGATGTGGAACCTGAATCTGATCAAGGTCGACACACGGTTGAAAGAGCGCAAGGAAAGCTCAGTTTTCAAGATGTTAGCTTTGGTTATCAGAGCCAAGAAAAGCTGGCGTTGCAAGGCATTAGTTTTGAGGTCAATCCCGGGCAAACTGTAGCATTAGTTGGGCGTTCTGGCTCAGGAAAATCAACGATCGCAAGTTTGATTACTCGTTTTTATTCTGGGCTGAGCCAAGGCAAAATCACCATTGATGATATCGATATTAATGATTATCAACTTGCTTCATTAAGAAGCCAAGTTGCTTTGGTTTCGCAGCAAGTGACACTATTTAACGACTCCATCGCGAATAATATTGCTTATGCTTACCCTGGTGATGTATCACGGGAACAGATTATTCATGCCGCAAAACTTGCCCACGCCATGGAGTTCATTGAGCAACTGCCTGAAGGCCTCGATACGCAAGTGGGTGAAAACGGCGTGTTACTTTCAGGCGGTCAGCGCCAACGTATCGCGATTGCGCGTGCAATGCTTAGAGACACACCATTACTCATTTTAGATGAGGCGACCTCTGCACTAGATACTGAGTCTGAAAAAGCGATTCAGCAGGGTCTTGATAATTTGCGCCAAAATCGAACGTCGGTTGTGATTGCACATCGCTTATCCACAATTGAGAGTGCAGATTTAATCCTTGTTATTGAGCAAGGAGAAGTCGTTGAGCGAGGCACACACGAGTCATTATTGGCTCTAGATGGTATGTATGCCAAGTTATACCAAATGCAGTTTGGTAGTTAGGCAAACGGGACTCCATCATGCAAGATAAAGTGAATCAAATTTGGTATGGTCGCAGTGTTTTGAAATGGTTGCTGTGGCCTTTAACCATCGTTTTTGCGGGAGTTATTTGGCTGCGTAAACAAGCTTTTCGACTCGGGTTAAAGAAAAGCCAGCAACTACCGGTTCCCGTGATCGTTGTTGGGAATATTACCGTTGGTGGCAGTGGCAAAACCCCGACGGTGATTTACTTGATAGAATTGCTTCGTCAACATGGCTATAAGCCCGGTGTCATTAGCCGCGGCTATGGTGCTAAATTTGAAGGTTGCCGAGTAGTGCACCCAGATAGTCGTGCCGAAGATGTTGGTGATGAACCGGCCATGATCGCAGCCAGAACGAAAGTGCCCATGGTCGTTGGACGAAAGAGAGTCGATGCCGCCTTTACTTTGTTGGCTGGTTACGATGTTGATGTCATTATTTGTGACGATGGCTTACAGCACTATGCTTTGCAGAGGGATATTGAACTGGCGATCCTCGATGGAGAGCGTTTGCTAGGGAATGGGATGTTGTTACCAGCAGGGCCGTTGAGAGAGCCAAAGTTGAGGCTTGATGATGTTGATTTTGTAATTAACAATGGTGGCTATGCCGCGAAAGGTGAGTGGCAAATGGATCTTGAACCCGCTGGTTTGCATTCGATTAGTGCTAATGTTATTTGGGCTGAGAAACCAGACCCATTTATGAAAGTTGCAGCCATGGCCGGTATCGGCAATCCACAGCGCTTTTTCGACACACTTCACCACCTCAAATATCGTGTAGAATTAACAAAAGCATTTGATGACCATCAAGCATTTAAGTTAGAAGAGTTAACCCAATTTGCCAACGAACTCCCGTTGTTAATGACAGAAAAAGATGCGGTTAAATGTCGCGAATTTGCGAAACACAACTGGTGGTATTTGGCAGTAAATGCGAAGCTTACACCAGAATTTGATCAGAAATTGCTAACGCGACTGCAACACGTTGTAGACGAAAAGAAAGGATAAATACCCCAATGGCATTTGATAAAAAATTACTTGATATCGTTGCATGCCCAGTATGCAAAGGAAAACTAGAATTTAATAAGGAACAACAACAATTGATCTGTAAGACTGATCGTCTTGCTTACCCGATTAATGATGGAATTCCAGTGTTGCTCGAGAACAAAGCTATCTCTTTGGCTGAATAAAAGCCTCCGGAAAATGTATTTTAAAAGGTGCTTAGGCACCTTTTGTTGTTTAAGCTTTGATGTCTATATCTTTCTAGAGACGAGATAGCAGTGGCTTATAGTGTTATTGCTAAAGGAATCACTCATGAAACTATCATCACTTGAAAAACACGTGCAATCTTTGCGGCAGCAACAGCCAAACAAGCGCGTTTTTTCATTTGAGTATGAGCATAAGAAGTACTGGCTCAAGCAAGTCGAAAAAGTTCGTGGTGCGATGAAGCTGCTAAAGTCTGACCCGCAGCAATTGTTAACCACTGAAATCGATACGCTGAAGCGCTATAACCAGTTAAAGGCTCCTGTTCCTGTGGTGGCATGCTCGGGTACAGACTTTGTTGTGATTGAAGATGCCGGTGTCACACTTAAACACTTATTCTTAAAACAGAAGCTGACGACTGAGCAGGCTCTACCTGTGGTACAAGTGGTAGGTAAAGCACTGGCTGAGTTGCATGCACAAGGGCTAAACCATGGTCGCCCCGCGTTAAGGGATATTGCTTGGCGTGACGGCAAGGTGACTTTTATTGATTTTGAAGCTTATCGTGCTGATATGGATATACTCAGCCTGCAATCTCGCGACTTACTGGTGCTGATCCATAGTTTTTATCGCGATTTAGGAGAAGCAGGGCATACATTGGTTCATCAAGCAGTGGCTGCCTATAGAGAGGCTGGTGGCGAAGATGTGTGGCAACATGCACTGGCAAAAATGCGCCGCCTTTCTTGGCTCGAAATGTTGCTGCGACCAATCAAGCCTATTGCTGGAAAGGATTTACGGCCGTTATACCCAATGATGGATTTCATCAAATCGTTTTGACTCCTCCCCATTTATTGACATAGGGGGCTTTTGGCCTTGCGGCCGAGAAAGTCGTGGCGCTTCGCCCACACCCGAGCAAAGGGGTAAAGCGTTTGTACCCCTTTGCAAACCCTCAACGCCCCATTACGAAGTTGTTTTTCCTTGTGCTTTTGGATAAATCAGTAACGATTCCGATGGTACGTCCTGTACCTCGGAACCTATGCTGACATCCATGTCAGCATCACCTGATTGATTCCAACGCTCTGCGGCAACTTCGATGGGGAGTCATCGTAATCCGAAGGTTTATTTGGATATTCCGAATGAAGCGTAATCGAAGAGATAAATTTCATCGTATCCATAGACCCAAGTGTGTTGATGGCAAGGATGCCATCGCCAAGCCCACATGGATTGTGCTTGCGGCGTCACCTTGGGGATTTGGATACTAAAGCCTGCTGCAGGCAATAAATTGGATTGAAGTTATGGTCTTCAGGTGACCAGTTCAATTCCTTTTGGCCTTGCGGCCAACCAAAGTCGTGGGTCTTCCACCCACACCCGACCAAGGAGGACTGCTCGTCCTATCCTCCTTGGATTCTCCATGACGCCCGGCGAAATTTTCTGAGAAGCAAAAATTTCCAACGGGAAACCTTTGTAACCCGAAGGCGCATTTGAAATGTTCCACAGAAGCGCTTGTGCACAAGCCTGCGGCAAGCAATAGATTGGATTGAAGCCATGGCCTTCAAATTGCCAATTAAATTGGAATGCGGCCTTGCGGCCGAGAAAGTTGTGGCGCTTCGCCCACACCCGACCAGAGGGGATCAACAGCAATCCCCTCTCGGATCACCGTGCCGCCCCCATTGCGAAGTTGTTTTTCCTTGTGCTTATTTGAAAATAGCTAACATTTCCGATGGTATGTCCATACCCCCGAAAATTAGCTCAGCGTCCATGCTGAGCTTACGCAATTTTCTTCAACGCCCTGCGGCAACTTCGATGGGGGAGCGTTGTAACCCGAAGGTTTATTTGGATATTCCGAATGAAGCGTAATCGAAGAGACAAATTTCACCGTATCCATAGACCCAAGTGTGTTGATGGCAAGGATGCCATCGCCAAGCCCACAGGGAAGTGCTTGCGGCGTCACCTTGGGGATATGGATACAAAAGCCTGCTGCAGGCAATAGATTGGATTGAAGCCATGGCCATCAAATTGCCAACTTGATTAGAATGCGGCCTTGCGGCCGAGAAAGTCGTGGGGCTTCGCCCACACCTGAGCAAAGGGGTAAAGCGTTTGTACCCCTTTGCAAACCCTCAACGCCCCATTGCGAAGTTGTTTTTCCTTGTGCTTATTCGAAAATCGCTAACATTTCCGATGGCAAATCCATATACCCCGAAAATTAGCTCAGCATCCATGCTGAGCTTACGCAATTTTCTTCAACGCCCTGCGGCAACTTCGATGGGGGAGCGTTGTAACCCGAAGGTTTATTTGGATATTCCGAATGAAGCGTAATCGAAGAGACAAATTTCACCGTACCCATAGACCCAAGTGTGTTGATGGCAAGGATGCCATCGCCAAGCCCACAGGGAAGTGCTTGCGGCGTCACCTTGGGGATATGGATACAAAAGCCTGCTGCAGGCAATAGATTGGGTTGAAACCATGGCCTTCAAATTGCCAATTAAATTGGAATGCGGCCTTGCGGCCGAGAAAGTCGTGGCGCTTCGCCCACACCTGAGCAAAGGGGTAAAGCGTTTGTACCCCTTTGCAAACCCTCAACGCCCCATTGCGAAGTTGTTGTCCTTGTGCTTATTCGAAAATCGCTAACATTTCCGATGGTATGTCCATATACCCCGAAAATTAGCTCAGCATTCATGCTGAGCTTACGCAATTTTCTTCAACGCCCTGCGGCAACTTCGATGGGGGAGCGTTGTAACCCGAAGGTTTATTTGGATATTCCGAATGAAGCGTAATCGAAGAGACAAATTTCACCGTATCCATAGACCCAGGTGTGTTGATGGCAAGGATGCCATCGCCAAGCCCACAGGGAAGTGCTTGCGGCGTCACCTTGGGGATATGGATACAAAAGCCTGCTGCAGGCAATAGATTGGATTGAAGTCATGGTGAACAGTTCATCTATCGGCATTCATGTTCAAGGCTGGATTTCTATACAGGTATAATGAAAAAGTACTAAATTGGCTAATTTTTGCTTCCTATTATGTAATTTGACGAGGCTCTTTCTCCTTATGTGTGTTATCGTAACCTATTGTTTATATAGGGTTAAATTTAGCTTCAAACTAATTTAATAGGAAGCAGGTTCAGGCTCGATAAATCGGGGCTCGGTTTCTTTAGCCATGATCACAGAACCCTTGCTTAAATGTGTAGATTATTGTTATAAGATTCAAGCAATTAAACATATTGCTCAATGCGTGCATTAGATTATGCCGATTTACATAGGCGGATTGCTCGCTAATAAGCGTTAAGTTTCACGGATACTATGGAGATAAATTTCAGTGATAGATGAATCAAATCCCGCAGGGAGATTACATAAAATTTTGTCTCAGGCAAAAGCGCAACCAGATAATAAAACTGTTAAATTTGCTTGGAGTAAAACTCTTGGAGTTGAGGAAGACGATATTGTCGTTACGAAGTCAGTAATAGAGCTATATTCTCTTTCGCAAGAAATACAATCTCTTATAAAAATGAATGAGAACCTAAACCACGACCTTTATTTATCATCATTTCATCGGATTGATCGAGTATTTTTTCCGTTAAATTTAGGCACAACTTGGCAAGGTGCAAAACAACACCTGACAGAGGAAGCGTTAACTAGATTACAGTTTTGTGCGCAAGAGCTATCAGGTTTTTACTCTGAAGAATCATTAACCAAAGAAGATTTAGCCGATATTATCAAAAAAACAGATGAACTTTACGACTCATTGTATAACTCAACTTTACCAACCGTGTTAAGGCTTACTTTATTAGAAGAAGTTCAGCGTATTAGAAATGCTATAAGTTTGTATCAAATTAAAGGGGCTAAAGGCTTAAAAGAAGCATTACAAGGGGCTATTGGTGCCGTTGTTGCAAATCAGGAAGAACTGAAAAAAGCTAAAAACGAAAATGATGAGGTAATAACAAAGTTAGGAACCTTACTTGATAAAATGGACTCATTTGCTTCTAAGGCTCTAAAAATACATAAAATTATTAAAGCACCAATTAGCTTTTTGATAGAAAAATTTAGCAGTAACAATGAAGAGCAAGATTCCGAGTTAGAAGTTGCAAGTGAAACTTAACAAGTCAATGCACTCGGACTTGCTAAAGCTGTCACATTTTTTGTTCCAAAAAATCCGCCAACTTCACCAAGCCGGTGATTGAGGCGTTAGCATTACTCTCCACGTCAAGTAGAGCGCATAATTTCGGTCTAATTCTTTAAGCCTAGTTTACAAACAACGCCCATAAAAAAACCGCTACCTTGGTAGCGGTTTTTTATTAAAGCTTAGTGCTTAAGGCTTAACAATTACTTGTTAGCTTCACGCTCTTTAACTTCAGCAATTACTTTTTCAGCAACACTGTTAGGACATGGTGCGTAGTGAGCGAATTCCATAGAGAATTGGCCACGACCAGATGTCATTGTACGTAGTGAACCGATGTAACCGAACATTTCTGAAAGCGGTACGTCAGCTTTAATACGAACACCAGTCACACCAGCCATTTGGTCTTTGATCATACCACGACGACGGTTAAGGTCACCAATGACGTCACCTACGTTGTCTTCAGGGCTAAATACGTCAACGTTCATGATAGGCTCAAGAAGTTGGGCACCCGCTTTAGGCATAGACTGACGGAATGCGCCTTTTGCAGCGATTTCGAACGCGATAGCTGACGAGTCAACTGCGTGGAAAGCACCATCAACAAGCTCAAGCTCAACGTCAAGTACTGGGAAACCAGCAACAGTACCAGTTTGCATCATTGATGCGAAACCTTTCTCAACTGCAGGCCAGAATTCTTTCGGTACGTTACCACCAACAACTGAAGAGCTGAAAGTGAAGCCAGAGTTTTGCTCGCCAGGACGGATAACATAGTCAATTTTACCGAACTGACCAGAACCACCAGACTGCTTCTTATGCGTGTAGCTATCTTCAGTTACCTTAGTGATAGTTTCACGGTAAGCAACTTGAGGCTCACCAACAATTAGGTCAACACCGTAAGTACGCTTAAGGATGTCAACTTTAATGTCTAAGTGAAGCTCACCCATACCTTTAAGG
Organism: Shewanella gelidii; assembly: GCF_014647855.1. Taxonomy (GTDB): domain Bacteria; phylum Pseudomonadota; class Gammaproteobacteria; order Enterobacterales; family Shewanellaceae; genus Shewanella; species Shewanella gelidii. Next base: position 604,656 of record NZ_BMPZ01000002.1, read on the forward strand.
ATGGTTTCGCCTGAATCTTCGTCAGTTTCAACGCGGAAAGATGGATCTTCTGCAATCATTTTACCGATAGCGATACCCATTTTCTCACTGCCACCTTTATCTTTTGGCGCTACAGCGATAGAGATTACAGGCTCTGGGAATACCATGGCTTCAAGAGTACAAGGATCTTTCACATCACATAGCGTGTGACCGGTTTGAACGTTCTTCATACCCACGATAGCGATGATGTCACCGGCTTGCGCAGAATCAAGTTCGTTACGCTCATCAGCTTGCATCTCAACCATACGACCAACACGTTCAGTTTTACCTGTCGCGCTGTTTAGAATGGTATCACCTTTCTTGATCTTACCTGAGTAGATACGTACGAAGGTCAATGCACCGAAACGGTCATCCATAATTTTGAATGCGAGTGCTTTGAAAGTTTCTTCGGTAGAAACGAGAGCGTGTTCGCCAGTTTCGTTACCTTCTTCATCAGTAAGCGGTTGTGGATCAACTTCAACTGGGTTTGGTAGGTAATCAACTACAGCGTCAAGTAGAAGCTGCATACCTTTGTTCTTGAACGCAGAACCACAGTATGTTGGGAAGAACGCCATAGTACGCGTACCTTGACGGATACAACGCTTGATGTCTTCGATAGAAGGCTCTTCGCCGTCCATGTAAGCCATCATGAGGTCATCGTCCTGCTCAACAGCAGTTTCGATTAGCATTTCACGGTATTCTTCAACTTTGTCAACCATGTCTGCTGGAATGTCTTCGATGGTGTAGTTTTCAGCTTGTCCTGTTTCGTCCCATACCCATGCTTTACGGGTTAATAGGTCAACAACACCAGTGAACTCATCTTCGATACCAATTGGAAGTACCATAACAAGTGGGTTAGCCGCTAGAACGTCTTGAGTTTGCTTTACAACACGTAAGAAGTCAGCACCCATACGGTCTAACTTGTTCACGAAGATGATACGAGCAACTTCAGATTCGTTCGCATAACGCCAGTTGGTTTCTGATTGTGGCTCAACACCACCAGAACCACAGAATACACCGATACCACCATCTAGTACTTTAAGTGAACGATAAACTTCAACGGTGAAGTCAACGTGACCAGGAGTGTCAATTACGTTAAAGCGGTGGTCGTTCCAAAAGCAACTTACAGCAGCAGACTGAATAGTAATACCACGCTCAGCTTCCTGTTCCATGAAGTCGGTTGTAGATTCACCGTCATGCACTTCACCGATCTTATGGATCTTACCGGTTAGCTTTAGGATACGCTCGGTTGTCGTGGTTTTACCAGCGTCAACATGAGCGAAGATACCAATGTTTCTGTACTTTGATAAATCAGTCATTTCTCTACTCTATAAGAATGTCATTCAAAAATTCGGGGGGAAGTATATCAATACTTTTGGCAAAGTTTTACGGTTTTTTCTTAAAATCCTTGAAATCGGCAAAAATAGTTAAAAATTGGCATGGATTTTTAAGCCGTTTTAGGTGCGACCGTACGTAACCGCATCATATTGAGCACTCGAAAACAAGCAAGTTTAGTCACTATCATCGGTTGCGGTTGCAACGTATATTGGTTTGGTTATGCAACTTGGTGTTCATTTAAGTGATTGAAATAATACAGTTGTTCCTTGAATTGCTCAGACGGGTGAAGTCAGGTGTTTTTATGTGCCAGTCATTTTTCGTGACGCTTTGGCCAGCGCTTAAAAACTTGAATTGTCCTTGCAAAGATTGATTAATGATTAGACAACGCATTTTTATAATATTTTTGTAAAACCCACTGTAAAATCCTTCATTTTGCGTCAAACAGCGGGAGCAATTAGTCGAAAACGTGCCTTTAGAGCTTTTGAATTGTTATCGATTGTCATGAAAGGAAATTGACAGGATTAGAGAATACAATTTGAGTCAGCCGGTGCAAGTTGCACATTGGCACCCGTGCTTATCAATCTATACTGTCTGCTCAAAGGGAATTATCTATGAATTGGTTGGTCTTTCTCGAGAGGATGTTATACAAACTATACACTTCGCTGAAGTTGCAGGCCAACACCCGTTTAGCCTGCATAATGTTCGCACGAAATAATCAGAGAGCAGTATCATCCAGCCCCGTTATTTTTGCAGCCCTTGGTATAGTGTTTCAATCCATCTATCTTCACTAATAAAGCGCCAGCTCCAATCTTTCCACTTCGTCGGTACGCCTTGTTGTTTGGCTTGCTCTAAGCTGATGCCTTGCTTCTGTATTGACTGCATCCACTCAATGGATTCGTCCAACATGGCTTTAAATCGCTGTAAATCTTGTTTATTTGCCAGGCTGCCGTGGCCAGGAATGATTTGTGTTTGTGCTGACATCATTGCCAGTGCTTTCGCAACATTGTCACGATAACCTGTGACTGAGCCTCCGCCTTTTAAGTCAATGTAAGGGAAGCGGTCTTTAAAAAACAGATCGCCCATGTGGACCAATGGTGTTTGCTTCCACAGCACTATACTGTCGCCATCTGTATGTCCTGGCCCCATGTGAATGATCTGCAAGGTATCTTGATTGAAGTGAACAGAAATACCCTGTTCATAGGTGATAACTGGCAGCGCAGATGCAGTCGACTTTTCATTGTTGCTCAGACGTTTGAGCACATTGTGGTGCGCCATAATCGTACCGTGTTTGCCGAAGTGTGCATTGCTCCCAGTGTGATCACCATGGTAATGGGTGTTGATTATGAACTTAGGCATTCCGGGTTGAATATCGGCAAGTGCTGCTTCAATTTTATTCGCAAGTGGCGCAAATTGGTCATCAATAATTAGAATGCCATCTTCACCTGCTGACACCCCGATATTCCCACCTGCACCAGCAAACATATATGTGGTTTCTGTGAGTTTTTGTGCCTTAATTTCTACATTTGCAAACCGATCATCAGCGGCATTGCTTTGAAAGCAAATCGATAACAACAAGCTTGCGCTTAGTAAGATTTTTGGTGTTTTCATCCTGTACCCACATTATTCTGTTTATTGGATTTGAATTGAAATACTTAACCTTCAAACCTCTAAGATGACATTTTTATGTGACCAAAGCTAGGGTCTCACGTGCAAGAGCAGCTTGTACGTTAGATAGGTAAAGATTGATCACTTGCCACAAATGAAGACACGGTGTCATTTGGCAGAATGAGCCGTAGTCATTGAAGCTTGAGATCATGGAAAATAAAAAGCCACAGCCTCAATAAAGAGCACTGTGGCAATAGCGGACACATATTGTAATTATGGAATCCTTGGTCAACGACGAAGCGGTCTCATTTAAACTGCTTGCCTTTAATCAATCCATTTTAGCGTTTGACTGGCAAAGCGGTTAGCTTGCCCTAGTCGTATCGCTGAGCGATGACGCATTTGGTAAAGAACTTGATAGCAGAGCGGCACTAAGTACAGACTCGTTAGTGTTGAAAAGCTAAGACCGCCAATAATTGCAATTGCCATCGGGCCATATGGAGGTCCACCGCCGCCAATTTGTGTATCGCCTAAGGCCAGCGGTATGAGCCCTAGAACCGTTGTACTAACAGTCATGAGTACGGGGCGTAAGCGTGTAATACACACTTGGCTAATCACCTGAGGAAGGGCGCTTAGTTCGGGTGTTTTCTGATTAATCTGATCCACTAATACAATGCCGTTATTCACGACAATCCCCATCAGGATCAAAATGCCGATCATCGACATTACTCCCATTGGCGTGCCAGTAAAGAGAAGCGCCCAAAATACGCCGGTGATCGAAAACAAGATCGAAGTAATGATGGCGCTGGGTAAAATAAGAGATTCAAATAGAGCTGCCATGACGATGTAAATCATCGCAACAGCTAGAATCATATTGGTTGCCATAATCGCTTGATCTTCATCTTGGCGCTGAAAGCCACCGCGTAAGCTGTAGTCATACCCGGCAGGGAAGTTGACAGTTTCCATGACTTGTTTGATAGCGTCTTGAGCCTCTTCTGTGGTCATGTCCTCGAGATTTGCACCGATAGATAAGGCGGTTTGTCGGTCGTAATGCCTAATGGTATCAAATCTGGGTTGAATAATGACTTGAGCTAGACTTTCAAGCGTGTAGACCTTGTTATCGATGCGAACCACTGGCAATTGTTTTAATTTTTCTAATGAATTTTGCCAAGACGACTCAAATATCATTTCAATACGTAATTCACCGTTAGGATCATGTCTGAATGAGCGTAATGGCGAGCCCCGTAAGGCCATAGAAATACTAGAAGCGACTTCATTGAGTGGTAAATCGAGTCTAGCTGCAAGTTCGCGATCAATTTGGATCAATACCTCTTGTTGCGACCCACTAATCTCAGAACGAACATCTTGCAGCCCTTTAATCGCCGCGAGCTGCGGAATAACCTGTTCACTCAACGAAATTAATTTACTTGTCGAGCGCCCTGTTAATGTAATTCGTATTCCCGTATTTTCATTTCCCCAGCCAAATTGAGGTTTAGCGATAGAAAGTTTAGGAAACCCTTCACGTATCGTTTTCTTTAGTTCGGCAACCGGCATGGGTAAGTCTTGCTTGAGAATAACGGTCGACGTTGCACGATCAGGAGCGTAGTAGCTATAAACCGAATCAATATGAAATGCAGCCTTGTTGGCATAAAGGTATTCTTCCATTCGATTTACCATCGCTTCAGTAACCGCCAAAGTGTGGCGTCCTTCAACTTGATAGTTAATATACATACGCTCCTTGCTTTGGCTATCTTGTTGATCTTGAGTCACCATACTTAAAGGTAAAGCCGTCGAACTCAGCAAAATCACTGCGATAAACCCAGACCATTTGGGGTGGGCCAGCACCCAATTGAGACTTTTTTGATAACGCTCTTTCAAGCGGCTTGATTGCGCCTGAGGCTTGAGCTGTAAATCCATTTTGCTCAGCATTAACGGGATGAGTGTTTTTGCCACTAAAAGTGAAGCTGCCAACGAGATACAGATTGATATTGCCACGTGCTCAAGGAAAATCGTTAACTCTACTTTTACGCCAAATATATTGGGTAAAAATACAATTGCAGTCGTCAAGGTTCCGGCGACAACAGCCAATGCGACTTTGTCCACGCCACGAAGAATGGCGGCATCGCCGTCTTCGGTCGATTGTTGTGGTGCTTTTTGCTTTTGTTGCATGACGCTTTCCGTCACGACCACTGCATTGTCAATCAACATACCGATGGCGAGTAGTAGCCCCATCATTGAGAGAATATTCAGGCTGTATCCGAGTAAATACATTGCAGCAAGCGTCATCCCAATCGAAATGGGCACTGAAGATACCACCACTAAGGTCATCTTGATGTTGCGTAAAAATAGATAAAGCACTACGAAAGAGAGCAGGGCTCCAATACTTCCTGCTGTTAGCAGATCTGTGAGTGACGATTTAACGCCATAGGCTTGATCTTCCATGACGAACAGCTTGATGCCATTAAATTGTTTGTCTTGTTTCGCTTGTTCAATAACTTTCAATACACGATCCGATACCGCAACAAGGTTGGCACCAGACTCTTTAAAAACATCTAAGCCCACGGCATAATTTTGGTCCAAATGTCGACCGTCAAAGCGATCTGGCAGTGCATATTGAACCTTAGCGATGTCTCCTACATGAACCCCAGGCGCGATAACCAGTGACTCTATATCTGTTAAATTCCTAAACTCTCCTTTGGGTGATATTTGAAGCACCCGATTATCCGCTCGAAGTATTCCTGCACTGGTAATGAAATTTTCCTGTAGTAGTCTTCTTTGTAATTGCTGAGGCGACACACCACTTGCCGAGAGTTTGTTGGCATTGATTCGGATTTCAATTTGTTTTTGCTCAACGCCATATAAACGCACTTGTGATACACCAGCAACACGCTCTAAAGGCCGCTTTAATTGCTTATCGAGTAAATCAAATGCACCTGATAATTCACGCTCACTAGAAATTCGTACCGTGAGCACCGGCATATCAGCTGTAGAGAATTGGCGAATAAAAATTCGCTCAACATCACGAGGGAGCAAGTGACTGACTGCATCGACTTTCTCGCGAGCTTCGAGACTTTTAGTGGCGACGTTTTCTCCCCACTTCATTCTCAATTCAATTTCAGCCCCATCCTGCGAAGAGCGTGAACGTAGCTCTTCAATTCCGCCCATCGTTGCTAAAGACTCTTCAAGAACTTTGGTGATGTCTCGTTCCACCTCAGCTGGTGTTGAACCTTTATAGGGCACCTCAACGACGACCTGTGGGATATCAATGCCAGGAAACATCTCAAGTGGTAAGAGGCGCGTAGATACTAAACCAAATAGTAAAATGGCGAAGAAAAACATGCTGGTGGTGACAGGCCTTTGGATTGCAAGTTTTGTTATATTCATCCTTGCTCTCCTTGTTGCAGGCTGTCGTTGATTTTCAGCTCGTTATCCTGATTTTGTTGAAACTGTTTTTTGTCAAAAATCGCGTAGAGTGCCGGAATGACCACGAGGGTGAGTACAGTGGCAAAGCTCAGTCCAAAGATGACTGTGATTGCCATGGGCGCACGAATTTCTGCGCCATCGCCCATGCCCAAAGCCATAGGTAATAAGCCTATGGTCGTCGTTAATGTGGTCATAACAATAGGGCGTAAACGAGAGTGGGCAGCCAGTGTGATAGCTTCAAGCTTGGGTTTGCCGGTGGAGCGAAGTTGGTTTATACGGTCAACCAACACAATCGCATTATTAACCACAATACCGGCAAGCATGATCAAGCCGATAAATACCACCACACTCAAATGGGTTTGCGTGACAAACAACCCAAGAACACTACCGCCGACAGCCATTGGTACGGCGATTAATATGATGAGTGGGTGAAGTAACGATTCAAATTGACTGGCCATTACCAGATAAACTAGGAATACGGCCAATACTAATGCGATTTGAAGTGATTCAAATGAATGTTCCATTTCTTCATTTTGACCACCAAATCTTGTTTGAATTGAACTTGGGATTGTTTGTGCAGATAAAATATCCTGCGCTTCAGCGACGGCTTCGCTTAAGTCACCGTAGGCGAGATTTGCCGAAACAATCGCTACTCTTTGCTGGCTAATTCGATTGATTGCCGAAGGCCCAAGTTTAAGGCTCACCGTTGCGACAGCGCTTAAAGGTATGGGGTGGCTGCTATTGGGGTTGATGATCATTGCGTCAATGTCAGCGATTTGATCTCGCTCACTGGCTTCACTGCGGACGAGAATGTCTACTTTACGATCTCGAACTGTAAATTGGCTCGCTACGGTGCCGCCTACTCTTTGTGCAATGCGATTTGCAACAGTCGGCGCGTCCATACCTAGTGCGGCAAGGCGAGCATGATCAAATCGAATGCTGAGCTCTGGCTGGCCGTCACGTAGACTCGTATTAATATCTGCAAAGCGGCTTGAGGTACCAAGTGCGGTAACAAAGCGATCTGCGGTTGTTTTCAGTTGATCAAGTTCATAACCAGAAAGCTCTATTTCCAGTGGTGTTTTAAAGCTAAATAACTCAGGGTGTTGTATTTTTGCTTCTAGGGCAGGAATTTTTCGAGCGGTTTGCCTTAATACTTGAGTGACCTCTTCAAACGCTTGATGATCGGCAAGTACAACTTGCAGTCGCCCCCAGTTTTCTCCGCCTCGAGCTGTATCTGACGTCATCAGACCTCCGCTACCAGCTTGGCTGTACGCATGCTTGACGTCTTCACGACCAACGATTGACTGCGCAAGTGTCTGTAAGGTGTTATCTGTTGTTGCAACTTCAGTTCCAGGTGGCAAAAGCACTTCCATATAAAACTCTCCTTGGTTCATTGGAGGAATTAACTCCATACCGAGGCGAGGAATGAGGCTTGCTGAGGCGGTGGTGACTATCAGCGCAATCGCTAACGTGACAAATTTTGCTTGTAGGGCAACATGTAATAATCGACGGTAAAGTCGCTCCAATAAGCGGTAGCACCAGTTGAAAGCATTACTGACAGGACGCATTACGAGACCAATCAACCAAGAAAAAAAGCGGGTGAGGGTAATCGTTAGAGTGAGCAATGCACTCGGTAAATAATTGAAGACCAGCAAAAACGGAAAGCTAAAGACAGTGGCACTATAATGCTTTATTTTTTGCAGTTTAGTTTCAGGCTTCGGTTTACTGATTTTGTCGACCATCTCAGGCAGAGATTGGAACCCTTGTCGAGAAGCGAGCATGGGGATGCTCGTTAATGCAACGAGTAAGGATGCGATGAGGGCAAAAGTGACCGTTAACGCTTGATCTGAAAACAATGCGCCAGCAATACCATCAACAAAAACTAAAGGCACAAACACCGCGAGGGTCGTTAGTGTTGAAGCAAATATTGCCCCAGAGACTTCTTTGGTGCCTTGAACCGCCGCTTCCATTTTACTCATTCCAAGCGCTTTACAACGGTCAATATTCTCAAGCACAACAATGGCATTATCCACCAATAGTCCGACCGCAAGGGCAATACCACCAAGCGACATAATATTGAGGCTAATATTTGCAAAGTACATCATATTGAACGTTGCAATAACTGAAAAAGGAATGGAAATAGAAATAATTAGAGTGGGAATAATATCTTTCAGGAACAAATAGATAACTAGCATTGAAAGTAAGCTACCAATGAGCGCTGCTATGGTTACTTCATGAACTGCACTTTCAATAAATTCCGATTGGTCATAGATGACCGCGAGCGCTGTCGCTTTTTGATGTGTCGAAATTTTCTCTAGTTCAGCATTGACCTTACGTGCGACTGCTACAGTATTTGCATCGCCTTCTTTATAGATTGCGAGCTCAATCGACTCCTGACCGGCAATTCGGGTGATATCACTTCGTTCTTTGTGCGCGTCAATGATTTCTGCGACTTCAAACAAGCGTACTAAGGTTTGTTCATCCCGGTAGACGACCAGCTGGCCAAGCTCTTCTAATGTATTGAATTGGTTTAAGGTTCTAACGAGGTACTCTTTGTCACCTTGAATGACTTTACCCGCGGATAAATTAATGTTTTCTGCTGCAATGCGATTTTTGATTAATTCCGCATTGAGATTTAGCTGGGCGAGCTTCTCTTGATCTAATTGAATGTGAACTTCTTGCTCAAGACCACCTGATAATCGAACCGCAGCGACTCCGGACAATGATTCTAGCTGGCGCTTTAGTTCTTCTTCTGCATAGGTCCGCATCTGTTTCAGATCTGCATTGCTTGCTTCGGGCATGGAAAGTGCCATACGGACAATGGGATCAAGATTGGGGTTAAATCGAAGTAATAATGGCTTTTTCACATCAAGTGGTAACTCAATTGTATCGAGTTTTTCCCTGACATCGAGGCTGGCCATATCCATGTCTGTGCCCCATTCAAACTCAAGCACGACATCTGACATCCCTGAACGAGAAATCGAACTGATTTGACGTAAACCTTTGACGATGCCCGCTGCTTCTTCAATGGGTTTGGATACCAATTGCTCTACTTCTATCGGTGCTGCGCCTATGTATTGGGTACGGATCGTCATTGTTGGGTAGCTTAGGTCTGGCAGTAGTTTTACTGCTAAACGCGAGAAGCCAACCATGCCAAATAACATAATGGCAAACATAAACATCCATACAGTGACCGGTCGCTTGACCGAAGTCTGAATTATCGACATATCTGGCTCCTACTGCTTTACTGTAGAAGCAACGTCTAGGGCATCAATCACTTCAACAAGTGATTGATCTTTAAGATTCTGGTGACCGCGGATAACGATTTGCTCACCGGAGCTGATGCCACTAATAATTTCTACGGTATCCGCTTCACGATATCCCAGCTGAACTTCTCGACGATCAGCATTTTTCCCGTTGATGACATAAAGTGCATGATGGTTGTCTTGATTGACAATTGCGTTGTACGGCACTGTGATGACATTTTTATGAGTATCATATTTGAGCTCTACTCGAGTAAACATACCGGCTTTGAGCTTGGCTTGCTGATTGGGAACCGCAAGCGTAACTTTAAATGTGCCGCTTTGGGCATCGACTATTGGGCTAATTCGAGCAACGTGCGCTTGAACTGGTGCGTCTTGTGTCGATTGACTGTTGGTGAATATATGCGCTTGCTGGCCAAGTTTAAGGCTATTGAGTTGTTGCTCGGGTAAGTGAACAATGCCATGCAATTGGTCTTGGTTGACGATGTAAAACAGTTCTTCAAACTCTTTTGCCATATTGCCAGTTTTGATGTGACGCATGGCAACGATACCTTCGATTGGTGAGCGCACCATGCTCTCTTGCACTTGCAGCGCTGCTAAATCTCGTTTTGCCGTCGCAGCTTGCAAGTTAAACTCGAGCTTGGCCATTGCATCGGCACTAATAAACTCGCGGTTATTCATCTTTTGCAGTCTTTCAAGTTCTTGTTGAATTATTTTTACTTCGGCTTGAGAGCGGTCTAAATCATAGCGCTGTCGCTTTGAATCAATAATTGCCAGAAGTTGGCCTTGCTTTACACGATCGCCTTCTTCTACTTGGATGGATTCGATGAGCCCTGAAATTCGAGAGACAACGTTTGCTTCTTGCGGAGCCTCTAAGGTTGCAGTAGTGCTATAAAAAGAAGATACGTCCCCCTGAATGACGCGTGTGGTTTCGACGGGAACTGCATATTTCTCTTCTTCTTTTGCTATTTCTTCATTCTCGCAGGCGGTTAAAGCGGCAACGAACAGAACAGGAAGTATAAATTTTACTTTTTGCAGGGAATCCATGTGATTGGTACCTATTTTTTGTTTTCTCATTGCAGCGGTATTTGCAGTAAACATGCCAATCACGCATATTGTTTAAATACAACAGCTTATGCAGTCTTGTGCGAAATGAAGTTGAGGGGCTGTTACAATTGTAGTGAAAAAGTACAACTTTTGATGAAAAACGCTAACAGGAAACGAACCTCTTGATGCCGATTTGGGTTGTGGTGCGGAGATTGTTGAAAAGCTATTTGATGGGCGATGAAAAGCGATTGTTGTGCTATTTCCTGTCGACGGACATTAAAGTTTGAAAGTTTTCTACTTCCTAAGCTCGTTTCTATCATGGCTACTTGAGGTCGCATATGACAATAGAGATTGAAACTTAGACTAGATCAACGTGGCTTTCCAAAGAAAGTGTGACAACAAAGCTCGAAACCCACTGCTGGATATTAACGTTTTAGAATGAAGAATCTACAGCCACAATTCATATTATCATTCGCAATAAATATCCTTATAAGGCTGATTTAGAAATCACTGAGAAATGGGTAGTTCATAGTGCTGTTGGGTGATCTGAATAAGTAGATTGCCTCAGTCAATCCTATAGTACATATAAAAAATGACCGATCCTGCGATTTGAGGTTTTAGTTTTTGGAATGAGTGTAATGTTTCAACTCCCAGATGGCCTCTTGACCATATTTTTTAACCATCCTCTCTAGAAAATCTGGCTCAATAAACTCAGCATGAGCCAGATGGCCTTTGAGCTTAAATATCTCTTCATTGGAAAGCTTTTGTAGGGTAAAACTATGTATAGAAGCTGATAGATTACGCTTTGCTTCTCTGCCTACACTTAATTTTCCTTCGTTTGTTAATGTTACCCCGGTTACATGTCTATTGTGCGCTTTAGAGGATAGTACGGTCTTTCTAAGGTTTACTTTAATTTGGCCATCATATAGCGAATTGAGTGTATTCCTAACTTTTGTAGGGAACTTCAAAAGTACATCTTTCTTATTGGTCGAAAAAGTAAGATCATCTGCATATCGGGTATAGTTGATACCTATAGAATTACAGTAACGGCTAATGTCCTCATCAAACTTGTAGAGAATAAAATTCGACACAAGTGGTGAGCTCGGTGCCCCTATACTTAGAACTAATTTTGTTGCTCTTCGGCGTTTCCAGAAAAGGAATCCTTCGAGCAATTCGATATCAAGATCCGAAAAATCAATACCATGTCGACGGCATTCTTTGAAAAATAATGAAGGATTTATGCTAGGAAAAAAGTCCTTCAAATCCATTTTGAGCAAGTATTTAGAGTTAGCATGTGGTAGAGCATTGTCTTTTATGCTTAGACCTTTAGTGTATGCTTTGGCTGCACTATGGATAGGTAATCTTTCAGATAGTTGTTTAACAATAACTCTTTGGAAGAATTTTAGCTCTTTTGATGGATGTGCAATTATTCTACGCTCTTCGGAATTACGTTTAGGAATGGAATAAACCTTGTAGCGATAAGGAGAGCTGGCTGCAAAAGAAATTATTTCTTCATCATCCATGAAAATTAGGCTTGCAAGTAATTCAGATAGATTCATTTTTCTTCACCCTTAAGAATCTTCTGTATTTCAGCCGCTGCTGCTATTCTTTTTCGAGAAGATCCATCATGTACATCATTCACGTATGACATTTTCAAAGCCATCACCAATTTTTTTTCATCAAATGCAGTTGAATGTTTAGTTACTCCAAACTTAACCCTTGGATTTTTCCTATCTAAAGGGTAGTAAAACTTGTATCCGCCGTATTCATATGTATTTAAATAATTTAATCGGTTAAGAAGGTACAATAGTCTGGTTATTTTAGCCTTGTCTTCATCAAGTTCAAGTGATGCTAATGCAAGCTCAATTTCCGTCAACAATACGGGATATGAGAGGCGGACGATTTCTAATAGTAATAAAGCAACATGGCCTGAATTTTTTCTGCTAAATGTCGGGTGTTTAGGAAGTGTATTTCGCTTTTCCAACAAAGTACCGCATAAGTCTTGCAAGTGGATGTCAGGGTAAATTGGAGTTTGATCATTTGGCCATGGGTATATTGCTACTGAAGATGGCTCTCTACTCCGAATGTGATCTAAAGGACCAAGATAGATGAACGAGTCCTCCTGTTCGGTTTCTTCTCTTGGTGCTACGACTAGAAGTTTTTTGTAAAAATTAGGTTTAGTGCAGAACATGCCAAGCTCAACTAGTGAACCAGGGCTTTCCAAGAATATAACAACAACTGAAGCTAGTTGAGCGATATCGTCCTCGAATGTAAGTAAATCATTGTAAGCATGCTCCCTAAAATAATCTTTAAAGTTTTCAGCTAATACAATTTCACTTTCAACGTCTGGGTGCTCAGAGGCTAATTTATCTATTAATCGTTGACGAAAGCTCGGGGGAACGACTTCCTTTACGTCGATTCGTCCACCGCATACAAAAATTCGATGGTCGGGGTAATTGACCTTGAACTTTGTGGCATCAAAAGCTTCGAATACTTCAATAACTGCATTTTCAAACTTCTTGCTCACTGCGGTTTGTTCCCTCAAAAAAGCTATAGACGGGCACAGTGTGCCCGTCTATACACGGTTTACTCTTTACTCAGAGGCTAGCGTTAGAACTTTCTCTGACGCTCCTGAGGTACGAAGGATCGTCAGAAAAGTTCTAACGCAACCCTAAATACACTCAATAAGTTAGTGTCTAGCGAATCGCCCGACAAGGTTGAATTGGTATTCTACCCAAACGCTAAAGAGTAATCGGATTATAGGTGGAATTATCTGGTGTAACAAGTGATTAAGCTACAAAGAACAAGTTCACTTGAGGTTGAATCGCCATTAATTTTCTTGGCACCTTTTCATTAGTAAAAATATCTTTTGAAGTGGCGTTTTCAAACTCATTTTGGGACAAAAATTTGTCAGTGCGAAAAGCCACTACAAAAGACATCGATAAATTTCGATCTTTAATGTCATCGTTTAAGACTTTAATGTCATAGCTTAAGGCTTTGTTGTCCAACGACATTTCTAGGCAATCATTGCTACATTGATGATTGCTCAAAGATGTTGAGTTGATGTTGGATCTTGGCTCGTGCACCTATGGAAACCCAGTGCCCCCACTTGAACAATATTATGATGGTTGGGAGCACATGAGCTATCTTTCGCAGGTCAATCTAGCTGGGTAAGAAGTCGATTGCCCAGATCGTGGTCATTGTGGCCACTTTTTCTTTGGGAAAGCGAATTGATCTTAAGACCAGTGTCAGTTGTCGCTCCAATTTCTTGTGATTGAGTTCACTGGACTTAATTTTTACTCGGCTTGTTGTGCCATTGGGCTGAATTTCAATTTCAAATAGAACTTTTCCTTTCAAGAATGGGTCTTTACGTAAAGCGCGATTATAGAGTGCGTAGAGACGTGCTTTGTTGGCTTCTAAAGTTCTGCGAATCGCGGCTTCAGAGCGTTGACCAGCAGACGAGGCAAGACTACGCTTTTCTGCAATAGCACCTTGGCTCGCAATGACTTCCTCTTTGGCTAGACGTACCTGTTGTGTATTATTGGTACTAAGAGCGTCTGAGGTGACGGTTTGTGTCACGTTTGCCTGAGATATGCCGTCACTTTGTTTATTGGCCGCAGCAGCGATTAATTTACGTTTTACTTTTACTTCCTTTGCCTGTGTTTGTTTAAGTTGTGATTGGGCTGCCGGTTTGATATCAAATGCTTCTCGCATTGAAAACAACTCGTCTTTCATCGCAGCAAGTCCTGATGTTTTTGCTACTTCTCTTGCAGTTTCTCGCGTCATTTTTGGTGGCGTGATTGGTTGCTCTTGTTTCACCTCTTCGACGATTTCTGGTTCCTTTTTCAATTCAGGCTCAGGAACCGGTTCTTCTTTTGGCTTTTCTGGCGGAGGCAGCCGCTTTTCTTGCAGCATGACTTTAGCAAGCTGAGGTGGGACTTGTTCTTTTATCTCGCGAGGAATAACAGCTTGTTCAAGTAAGGGAATGAGAATGGCAAAACCAAGGTAGATCAGTAGTAGAAGCATTAATATGCGCTTAAACAGTTTATCTTGTTTACTTGGCCTAAATAATTCTCCCATGTGGCTAAAGCCATGGTGTTGCCTCGTATTGGGAAGGGTCACAGTGCTCATCTGTTATCCCTCCGAATCGCTTGGCAAGGCTTGCTTTTCAACTGCGAGTGACATATCTCGGTATCCAGTTTGTGCGCAAGCGGCCATGATTTGCTTTAGCACTGCGTAGGGCACCGATGCATCACCAATAATCGTCACACCTCGGCCTTTGAGCTGTTCAGCTGCCGTGAGTTGTGGGCGTTTGCCGGCTTGATAGTTCAGTTCAGCCGTGAGCGCTTGAAAGAAGTCTGCGGACAAAAGTGCGCTCTCGGGGGCGTTGCGGTTTGTTACGTCTACTTTTTTGGATGGCGCAGCATCGTCTAGCATTACCGATTTACTTTGTTGCCATATGGCTCTTTCTTGAACCAAAATCGTTTGTTCAAGAACGGTGATGACAAGGTTTTCCACTGGCAGCTCATCGGCAACAGATACCGGAAGTTTTATTTTCTCAATATTTTGTAAAACACGAACTTCCGATTGGTTCACAATTAAAAAGAAAACCAAAATGGTAAAAATATCCATTAATGCGACTAAGTTGAGTTTGCCGCCAGCATTGAGCCGCTGATGATGTTTAACTCTGCGCTTTGCTCTAGATGATTGCTTCATTGCCGCGCTCCTTGGCCTTTTTGTCGCGGAGCCGCTTGCTTCGTGTCGTCTATTTGTGGTGTATCTTCAGGCGCATCGCCCAAAGAGATGATCGGAAATAGTTCTGCATCCACAAGGTTGGCTGCAACCACAGCTTTATAGGATCGAACGGTGTCCATTGCTGTCACAATTGTTTGGTAATTGACCGAAGCGTCGAGCAATAACAGGATGTCATTCTTTTCTATAGACTGCTGCTGAAACGTGAATTTCAGATCTTGCAAGTAGACAGAGAGGGCTGCAAAGTCATAGCCCTGTGCGTCAATGTCAAAACGTTTCAGGAGAATGCCTGCTGGATAATTGAGCTCAAAACGATCTTTAGTGATTAAAAGTTCAAGAATTTTGGGTTCTTCGTCAGTTTCGGCATTTTCAGTTTCGGCTTGCACTGGCAATTGCAAGTTTAAAATTCGCACTTGAGAGAAGACCAAACTAAGCAGTAGCACAGGTACCAAAACGATCATCAAATTCATGAATGATGTAATGTCGAGCTCTGCGTCTTGTTTTGGAGATAAGCGACGACGTCTCATAGTTATTCGCCTCGGCTAACGTCCGAATTCTTCTTAAATGATAAGGAGTTCAGCAGCTTAATACCTACCATTTCAATGGAGTCTACAATGGTTGCTGTTTTGGTTTGTAGCCCAGAGTGAAACAAAATGAGCGGTATTGCGGTAATCAAACCAAATGCTGTTGTATTCATCGCCACTGAGATACTAGAGGAAAGCAGGTTCGCTTTTTCTGCTGGATCTGCGCTAGCAACTGCGGAGAATGCCGCGATAAGTCCCATAATGGTTCCGAGTAGGCCGAGTAAAGTTGCTATGTTTGCCAATGTGGCAATAAAAGGCGTTCTCTTCTCGAGTCGCAACATGTACTCCATAATGGTTTCTTCCATTGCGTATTCAATATCTTCGCGACGGTTGGCATGTTGGGTGCGGGCAATGCCAGATTTTAAGACATCAAATACCGGCGCTTTGTGAGTTTGTGCATGCTTGAGAATCGTCTCAAGATCACCAGTTTTTAAGGCATCCTTGATGAGATCAAAAGCCTTTAGGTTGGTTCTATGGGCAGCACTAAGATAGAGCCAACGTTCAATAGTAATCGCGAGACCTACGACCAATACCAGTGCTATCGGGTAAATGAAAGGTCCGCCATTTTGTAAAAAAGCAATGATATGGTCGGTGAAGCTCATGGTGTATTCCTTTTTAAATTTGTTACCTGTCAAATCATTATGAGATTTAACCGGTGATCAATACGCTTATGTTTTTTTAGTGTTACCGCTTTGCCACAACAACACCTTTAAATTGTTGATGATAAAAAATTACTCTTTTACTTGTGCTTGTTGTTCATTAAATTCTGAGACTTGTTGTTGAAAGCTTTTTGGGTGGATCGGGCGAAAATCAGGTAATTGAACCTGCATTTCTTTGTCGCTCAGTGCAATCGGGTTCGTGATGCCTTGCCAAGGCATGATGTACAGCACTTTAGGTTGCTCCTGTGAACCTTTTACTTGGCTTTCAATGACAACGGGTTTCTTTGATTGACCACTGGAGTCCGTTTTTGCTTGTGCGTATATCGTGAGCGTCAACGACGACATCGTCATTAAAGTCATGGCTAGGATTTTCGCTGTTGCAATTGTGTTTTTTGAGCTGCAGCGGGGAGTAGCCGATGTGCATGCTTTATGCTGCTTGCGAGCACTTAACCGGTCAAAGGGATTGAAACTCTTACATGCTTGCATCATTTTATGCCCCCCCATGGATTAAGTTTTGGCTTGTTCTAGGCTGAGCTGGAAGGCTGTGAGCAGATTCGCCTTGTATTGCAGCCGATGGTGTTAAACCGGCGCGGTCAATTTTGAGCTCAATAGCGGCTAACCAACGCTGAGCCTGACTATCATCGGGTTTTTGTGACAAATAGGCTTGATAAAGTCCTCTTGCCTCAATCAGTTGCCCGCGAAACAGTTCTAAAAAGATGGCTAAATTGAGTTGTGCCTCAGGGTAATCAGGCCAAATTACAAGTGCTTTGCGGTAGCTTTGTTCTGCCAAAGTTAGTTGCCCTGCGAGTCGCGCGACTTGCCCGCGAATTTGGTGCGCGTAAGCATTGCTCGAGTTGTACGTAATCGCTTGCTTGAGTAGTTGCTCAGCAACATGAAACGCAGGGTCATCGGGAGAAAGCTGCGACCATGAAGCAAGCCCGCTTTTTTGTTTGGCTCGCTGTAACGCAATAATAGCCTTGTTTACATAAGTTCCGGAGAGGTGTGGGTGAGATTGAATTATTTGATCAAATGAAGCCTCTGCCTGAGTCCATTGTTGCTGGTTCATTTGTTGTTTCGCAATTTTAAACGTTTCAATGATTACAGGTGGCAGTTGTGCATCCATTTGTTTCGCTTTGTCGAGGAAAGGCATGCGCACGCTAGGTGTATCGGTCGAAGTCCCATTACCATTGATTTTGTCCCTGTCTTTCGCATCTGAACGATTCAATTGGTCGCTTGCTTCTGACGCTGTGTTGGCCGTATCCATCATAGCAACAATATGCTCACCCATGCTCTCGATGCTTTCTTGGTTTGTTTCTTGGGTGCTGGTTTGAGAGTTTGGCAAGTTGCTACAACCTGCTAGCAGTATCAATAGCGCTATGATTAACAGCAGCTTTATCATCACAGAATTGCAAATGCCTAACTGGTACTGTCCAACACCTTTCTTTTGCGAGCTTATCGCAACAGTTCTATGGTGTCGTTTGAGGTTTCTTCCGCTGTGATGAGCGAGTTTAGTACATGGTATCAATAACGTCATGACTACGCTCCTTCTTGTCATAGAGTGCCGGAGACATTTCGGCAAGCTTGTTAAAGCTTTGGGCAATCCAGCGGTCATAAATATCTTGCCATGCTCTCTGGCTATTGGTTTCGTGGATCTCAATCGCTTTTTCTTCAAATGGGTAGGCTAATTCTTCTAGCAATATTTCGTATTCTTCAAGCGCGAGCTCATCCAAATTCTTCGGACGTTCTGACTGCATGACATCTGCCGCCAATTGACGGTACATTTCAGCCAATTGATAGGTAGACTGGGGGACATATTGAGCTAACTCCATCGTCAGAACCTGCTGAAAATAATGAATCGCCTGCTTCATTGCTTTTTGCTTACGTTTCAAGCTGGTTTGTAGAGGCGCTTTTAAGCGTACTTGATTAAATGTTGTTTGATGTGCAGTTGCGAGTCCAAAAGCTGCCGTAGAAGCGAGCTCAATCTCTCTGGCTCCTATCTGTTGAGGCGCGACTTTATTTTTTTTGCTATGGAAGTTTAAGATTTTCCGGAACCAAAAATATTGTTTATCCGTTTCCTGACTGATTCGATAAAACTCACTCATTTTGTAACGAACTTCTTGGGCGATGTTGAAGGGTTCAGGGTAGCTGTTTGCATAGGTTCTAAAAGCTTGTAAAGCCTTTTGATGGTTGCCGGACTTGTCATAATAATCTGCCGCGGTATATTGAGCTTCTCGTTTCAACTCTGGAGTGTCTGCCCGCTCCGCCATCACTAACAATTGTGCTGCAGCAAGTTGCCATTGCCCTAAGGCTTCATAGCTTTGGGTTAGCTTCGCAGGAATTGAGGCACTATATTTGTGATTGGGATAATTTTGTTCAAAAGCTAAGAGCACTGTGACTGCTTGTTGCCAATTTTTTTGTTCTAACAATAAGTTTGCGGCATCAAATTCTGCGGTACTGCGATATTCAGATTCAGGAACAACTTGTCCAACTCTCAACAAGGTTTGAACTGCCAATTGTGGCTGAGAATTTTTGTAGGCTTGGGCTTGCAAGTAGATACTGGATGCAAGACGCTCCCGCATTTCTTTTCGAGTTTTACGGATTGTTAGACGATCTTGTGTTTTTGCTCTGGACTCAATATTTTTATCGACAAACCCCAGCGCAACCCCATAAGCGTTTTCTGCTAGCTTAAATTGTTTATCTTGGTATTGCTTGTGTGCAAAAAGCTGGCTGACAACTTGTGCTTGTTGCAGGGCCACTGGAGAAAGCTGTCTTGCCTGTAGGGAGGCTTGGTTGGTGCTTAAATGTTGAGTGTCTAACCCATGGGATTGTAAAACAAAATTTTTGAATTGAGTTAAGGCAGTCAGGTCATTGTCATCAAAAGCATATTTTGCGGCATGGGTTGCTAATTCTAATGCACGTTTATCCTGCGGGTAGTGTTCTATAAAAAGCTTGTCGAGCTGATTTCTTTCCAAACGCCAATCATCCGTATGCACTGAATTTGCGGTGATATTGGATGGCGTCATCTTCCTAATGGTGACTGTTGCGGCATAAGCTGCATTTTGTTTAATTTCTTTATCTTGCGCTGCAACCGAACGAGAAGGTTGGTGTGCTTGTGCCTCGGAGCTTGTTTGCAGGGCTATAGGCTTGTCGCCGTAGGCAATCGATTTGTATAGCTGCAAGGCCTTTGGATAATCTTGCGCTTCGAAGTTGGCGTCAGCATATAAGGACTCTTCAGGGAGTAAGTTGCCACTTAGCAAGGCTTGGCTGTGTACAGATGCATATCGAGCAATTTCTAGATACGCTTTTAAAGCACTCGCTGCAGAAGTGAAGGCCTGAATACGCACTGTCCCATTAGATTGTGATTGGGCATGAGCGTATAAACGCCGACTATGTTCTTCACTAAATTCAAGGAGTTTCGGCAAAAGTTCCTGCTGTTGTGCCAGGGGCGCTTGCTGCCAAAAACGACTTGTTAAGCCAAATTGCTGAATGTAATCGCCTTTGAGTGTTTGCGCCTCGTTAAATTTACCTTGCTGTTTTAACAAGTCGAGTAGTGGGAGCGTAAACCGTGCAGCCCAGATGTTGTCTTTGGCGAGTTCAATGTAAGCTTGGTAAGTTTGTTGTGCATCGAATATAAGGTCTTTTTGAAGTAAGAATGTCGCTAAGTGTTTAAATAGTAGGTGCTGATAAAGTGGCAAGTATTGTGTTTGACTGTGATTAACCAGCTCAACTAGTGATAGAGATTGCTGTTGTTGACTTAAAGATATACTGAGGACGCGCTGAGTATCGATTGCTAAATTTTGGTGACGATTGCTGAGTTGCTCAAAAGAGAAGTTATCTCGGGATTGTTCTAGATTTTCAAGAGTTAACATGGCATCAAAAACCTTTAAAAAGCTCTGATCTGCATGATAAAAACGTCCAAGCTTAAAATGAGACCATCCCTGCATATAAAGACTATTGACGCGGTATTTTTCATTATTTCTAGCGTTTAGTACTTGATGGTAAGCTTGAATTGCTGCCGAGTAGTCTTCTAAGTTGTAGTATATTTCTCCTCGCCTAAAGTTTAATTCAACAAAGTATTTGGTTTGAGGATAGCGACTTAGCAATAGCTCCATCTGATTTAAGCTGGGTTGTAATTGGCCTTGCAAGTCAAGTGCTTTTGCTAGCTGATATCGAATATGTTCATTTTCAGCGCGATTGGGAAAACGTTGTAAAAGAGCGTGATAATCGTCAATAAGCTGTTGAAGTGCTTGTTCATCATTTTTAATTTTTACCAACGCCAGGCGCTCACTATGTGCCGAATTGCTATCTGGGATATCTGTGCCAAACGCTTGCGCTTCATAGGCTTCAGAATTGATTTGTACCAATCTATATTCAAGTTTTGTTCGAACTTCTGGATCAGGCTCAAGTGATAACAGTTGTAAATAAATGGCTTTAAGCTTCGCTGCCCGTTGTGACTCTGATAGCTCTACTTGTGCAACAGATACAGCTTGCTGCTCCGCTGCAAAATCTGCCAACGTGGCCCTTTTACTTGGTGTGTCAGAGCGATTACCGGTGCTTAAACAACCGGTTAATACGATACAAAGCGCAAGCAGTAAGCTATGTAAGGAAGAGTATGAATGACTTGCACGATGAAAGAGCATTACAAGGTTCCTCCATCAAGGCGGCCAACGGGTTGGGTTTGCGATAGTGACATTTGCTCTAAAGCAGAAGCCATCTTGTGGCGGGTTGTGAGTAACAGCTGGGCGAGGGTACTTTGCTCTGTTTGCACAAATTTGGCGACTTGTTGGTGTATTTGTTGAGCCGTTTGAACTCTTAGCTTTGCAATCCGCATGAGCGTGTCGTCAATCGATTGCTCAGAATGTTGCTGACGCACTTGAAATTGTGTAAGCCGTTCTGGAGAAGTTGCAATATCATCTAAGCGTAAATTCTGGGCTTGTAGTTGACTGAGTACGGCGTTGAGTTGCTTCAATTGCTTTTGATGTTGCCAAAGTCGCTGAGGTAACTCGGTTTGCATTTTCCACTGCAATACCGACTTTAAGCGGGATAAACGATGTTGATACTCTTCTATATTTCTGTGTTTTTTGAGGTTTTCGAGACGCTGTTCATTGATTTGAATTTTTTGTAATTGACGCAATTCATCCAACGTAGCAAAAGCTTGTCCGTTTTGATTCCTTTTTGCTTCTTCGATTTTCTTCGCTAATTCCTGGGTATCGCTATGAAGGCGAATATACTGCTGTTGGTAATCGACTTGTGTGCGCCGAGTAAGCACTTGGGCTTGCCTTTGTTGGTTTAGCGCAATGGTATGATTAAGCCACTGACTTTGTTGTTTCAGGGTTTGAAGGTGCTTCGCTAAGGCGTCTAATTCGGCTAGATTTTTATAGTTTTCTTGCAAACTGGCATCATTGAGCGCTTTACGCAACCACTGTGACTGGGTTTGATAACGAGTTTGCTCACCGAGTACTAGGGGAGTGTTATTTGCCGACCATGCTCTTGTCGTTTGCTCCTGTTCATATGCTGCAAATTGGCTTTGTACGTTTGGTTTTGCGATTGATGGCTGCGGTGCAAATTCAAGAGGATTTGAAACTGCTT
Source organism: Shewanella gelidii (assembly GCF_014647855.1). Lineage (GTDB taxonomy): Bacteria > Pseudomonadota > Gammaproteobacteria > Enterobacterales > Shewanellaceae > Shewanella > Shewanella gelidii. Next base: position 626,931 of record NZ_BMPZ01000002.1, read on the forward strand.
TAAATTCGGCATGGAAGTGTTTCAAGCTCTGTTCTTGTTCGGTAAAAAATAGTTCGGCTTGCAGGTAACTGGACATTGCTTGCTGAAAAGATATTTGATCTTCGATTTGCATCGCTTTGAGTAAAGCGGCTTGCCATCCCAGATGAGATTGCGGGTATGTGTTTTTCACAACTTCAAGCAGCTTTAGTGACGTGTCGAATTGTTTTGATTTTTGCGCAGCGTAGGCAAAGAGAAACAGTGCGGCCTCACTGTATGGACTGGCTTTGGGGAAATCTTTCAGCTCATGGTATGCCGCGGTGTAGTCATTTTGCTTAACGTACATCTGCGCAAGTAACAAGCGAGCGTAATCTTGTACTGCTTGATACTGGTCGAAGTCAGCTTGATTAGGGGCAAGCTCAATCCCAGAGTTATTGAATGGATTAAAAAGCGTTTGCCAAAAGCTTGGTGCGATAGCTTGCCAACGGTTGGTTTTTAAAGGGGTGAGTAAAGCTTCTGCTTGTTCATAGCGAGTTTGCTCAATATCTAACAATGCTTGATTCAGCTGGATATAAGCGCGTGTGAGTGGTTGTGTTTGCGAGGTATCACTAGATGTTGGGCCGTTGTTTGAACCGGAGCTGCCTAGGGTTCCCAGTGCTTTTTCTTTCGGTGAATCAGGCCAATATACTAATTGACTAAGCACCGTGTATTGATCTTGATAAGTTTCTGGAACACGATTTATTTTTTCTAAGGTTTGGCGAGCAGTGGTGATGCTTCCTTGCAGAAATTGCTGCTCAGCCAGCTGAAGTTGTGCGATGAGCAATAACTCCTGCGGACTTGTGTTGCTCGACTGTTGTGATGACTTCGTTGGTTTCAGAGCAGATGATAGGCTTGCTTCAAAGCCTTCTAGTGTTTCAGTTGCTTGTTGGTGGAGCCCCACTGAAACCTGCAGTCCCGCTTCAAATAAATTGCTTTTAGCTGACGATGATTTTGATTTTTTGCGGTTTAAACTGACTTGCCGTAATGCTGATGCATAATCACCTGCGAAATAAAAATAGAGAGCTTGACGGTATTGCTTTTCTTGCAGTGTGGGGGCCGGGGCAGGTTGAACTGTAGTTTCTTCTGCATTGACGGACAGCGTTAAAACTAGGATTAAACTAACCATTAAAAGCTGGATGCAAACGCGTACCTTGGGCACGAACATATCGTGTAATTTGAAGGTGAATGGCAGCGAGCGCATGTGCTTTAAATCGGACATGAACTAGAGCACCCAATCTTCAATTTGAACATCTGCGCGGTAATTTGACTCACTGTCGACCACTTTTAATTCAATCATGACGGTTTCATCATCTTTGTCGAATTGATGTGTTGCTGCGCGTTGTATCGTTCGTCCTTCCGCATCTTTGCCTGTGAAAATCGCAGTTAGCTGGTGTGCGCCTGTTTTCAAATTACCCAGGTATAAACGTTGTATTCCCCCTTGTTCTAAAGCCTGTCGTTGTCTTGGTGTGTACAAAAAACCAACCACACTGCTGTTATTGATCTTCAGTTCCACGCTATCAATTGCGAAGAATCGGCCAACATCGACGGAAACAAATACTGCGATTTGAGTACTGGCTGGGAAAAGTAGATCTTCTTCTAAGATAAATAAATCACGGTTGAGTTGCAGAACTTGGCTTTTAATCTCTTCAAGTTCTGTTGCGAGTGGCTTTTGAGTATCCAGTTCATTTGCTGCTGTTGATGCGCATAAGGCAAGCGTAAAAAGGCCAATGAATAAGCGCCCAAATTGAGAAATTGTATGCCGGTAAATCCAAAAAGCTGTATGCGTCATATCCATATACTCTTTATGTCCATTGCTTATTATGATTCTGTTTTCATTTACAATGGCTTAGTTGAGAATTGAGCCGTCTCAATCCCTGTTATTCGCAGATTACGTTTTCCGTTAGAAATACAAACTGTAAAAGGCTCTGATGACATTGGCTGAGAATCCATAAAATGGTTCGTTACCAATGCCGCCTTCTGCGGTGGGATCTCTGAAATTGTTATAGTCAAATTTCATATAGTCCCATTGCAGTGTGGCTTCAGCGGGCCAATCATTGAACGACAATGATGCTGGCATTGTATAAGTCAAACCGATTCCTAAGGTGAGGTCGTTGAAGTCACTCAGCTCCTTATCACGCGCAAGGTAGTTTTGCGCATCTCGATAGGGGAACAAATCACTGTAGAACTCAGCTTGTGTTTGCTGGTAATACCTTGCTTTTAGTTCTAACTCGAAAGAATCACCAAAAGGATGTCGATAGCCGAGCTCTACATCACTCGCTGTAATTTCCCAACTATCGCTGAAATGGCGATAATGAAAGAATAAGGCTGCTCGGTAGGGCAGGTAGTAACTGGCCGATAGCTTGGCGGCAAACGAGTTTCGAGTTTCTGGGTAGATTTCGGTTTGGTAACCAACCCCTGAAGGCAGCGAATTATCAATAAACCGCACGGTTCGATAAGGATTATTCAGGTAACCTTTATCTGCGATAGCTTCAAAATTGAGGCTTGCGGTTAAGTTACGGGTTAAAATTTGGCTGATCCCGGCATTTATGCGGTATTGCTCACTTTGTTCTTGAAAAGATTCATCGCCATTGCGGCCGATTTCGTTATCACCATACGCAAACCCAAGGCTAAGATTCGTGAGATCACCAAATGTATCTTGGGAAACATTGAAACCAAACGAGCGTGCCAGAAAGTCATCTTCATCACTTTGGCGAATATTGAAGGACATGAGTGTTTTACCATGGAGGTACTCCACACCAAGCTGTCCCTCATGGCGAGTTTCAGAATAAGGGCTGGCAGTACTCATGACATCAACCGATGCAGAAGAGATGCTATCTAGGTAGTAATACGCTTTAAAAGCGAGGGATTCTGAGGTTTTTTTACGAACGAGAAGCGATGGACCGTCAATCTTCATTCCACCGCCTTCATAGCTGTGGTACAAAATATCTGCGCGATCGGGCGCTAATACGGCTGCATTCGCCTGTAATGTAAACAAGCTGAATGCGCAGCAGAGAAGTACTAGCCACGTCACCTGAAGGATGTTTTGGCATATCTTGTTCTCAGGGAACATCTTAGTTACAGCCACAACCGCCTCCTCCTGTGCCTTCTGCACCTCGTGCAGATTCCCGCGCTTCTAAAACGTGTGCGACATGCATATTCGCAATTGGATGGCGGCTATAATTCATGATTGGATCGGCGAGGTTTTGTCGCTCATAGGGCTTTACCCATGGTTCAATCTCGAGGCTTGAACAACCAGATAATCCACCCAGAGCGAGCAAGAAGGTTATTGTGCCAATTTTACGCTGCCACTTATCCATAAGTTATTCTCTAATCAGTGTTTTAATTGCTTTTGCGTATTTCTTTTCGTAACCGCTTTGGTATCCAAGGAAAATGTGTCGAACCGTACCATTGCGATCAATAATTACTGTGGTTGGCATTGCTTCCACTTTGTAGGATTTTGACAATGTGTTTTCATCATCAAAGAAAATGGGAAAGCTTAAATCCAATTCAGCTAGAAAATCTTTGCCCGCTTGGTTTTCTTGCTCGACATTTATTCCCCATACTTGTACGCCTAAATCTTGGTATTTATCTTGTAACTTCTGTAATACAGGCATCTCTTTTCTACAAGGACCACACCATGATGCCCAAAAATTGATCAGAATGATGTTGCCCCGTTGCTCTGCAAGCTTGTAGTTGTCGCCCGCCATGCTTTTGAGTGTAAAGTCTGGTGCGTTTTCTCCTGCTGTAAGCGCGTTAGCAGCGGTTGTGAATAGCATTACGCAAGCAATACTCAGGGGTTTCCAGATATTCATATTCAATCGCATTGGCGCTCCATGAATTTATTGTTCAATTCAAATCGACCTAGGTCGGTTAAAAGTACACGGCGATTCCCGTAGTAAAGTTTAGGTTGTGCGTTGTTTTAGACTCACCCGTCACTTGGGTATCAAAAATGTAGTCACTCATACTGATATCCCAAGCAACCCAGTCATTTAGAAATACACGATAATTAGCCGTCACATTTACAGTAAACTGTTCGTCGCCGGCAAACTCAGTGTTTCCGCCACCAAGTTCAATTGAAAACATACTGTTAAAAACGGTGTCTTTGCTAAAAAAAATCTCACCTGGTAATAGGTTGTAACCGATATTGAGGCCATAGTACGTTAGGTCTCGTTCATCATCGGTAAGCAAAGGCGCTGCATTAGCAAGCTTTTCAAAACTTGTTGTGCCAGCTTTTGCTTGGCCATAACGCGCTTTAACATAAAAATATTCGTTGATGTGATAGCCCACATGAGCATTAACCCAGCCACTAGACTCAAAATCTTCAATCGAGATAATTCCGCCGTGCAATCCAGCTTCAAAGTTCTCTGTGTCGAGAACATCGTCTAATACCGTCCGGCGGTCGACATCGGCTTTCACTGTGCCTGTTGCCTCTGGCTCTGCTGCTTGCGCAATTTGAGGGATGGCCAAAGCTGCAACTGCACACAGCCCTGCAGTCATCATAGGCATTAAAAAAATACGCTGAAACCTAGTTTCCATGTTTGGATCTCTTCGTTGTCGTCTCGGTCTGTTAAAGCAAGCGAGAATCTATATTCGGCACGCAATAAGAAATTTCGCGCGATGTGATATTTAATCCCTGTCGCTGCACTCATGAGAGTGCTACGACGTGATTCTGAATCCGCAAGGACACTATGGGGCGTGGTATTTATCATCCCGCCACCGACCCCAACATATGGGATAACGGTCCACTCAGGAAATGGCTGACTCATGAGCATTAACTCAATGACATCACTGTCTGAAATATTTCCGAGCGCCTTACCAACCGATAGCTCAGTGCTAAATACAGAACTCAAGGCATAGCTGCCATATAAGTTATAAAAATTTGCGCCTTCTAGATCGCCATACATGACGCCGACTTCAAAATTTCGCTGCTGGAAATCTTGTTCATCTATTTGTGGGTTCGAGATGGCTTGTCCGCCTTGTGTTAGCCCCAAAAGATCGTCTTCGTGGAACCAACCCTCTATACCGCGTTTATCTTTGACTTTTAGCCAGCTTGTACGCTTAACAAGAACCGTTACATATTCACTGTTTTCGACTACATGCACGACCGGATATCCAGCACTCGGGCCTGAGCGGAGCTCAACGTATGGTACTTCAATTTTTAAGCTTGGGTTTGAATCTGAAGCACTCCAAACCACGGGTGACAATACAAGCATCAAAATTGCAGTTATGAAATTAAGTAGCGCTTTATTCATAAATCCCTTTGTTTCTTTAGTCACGAGTTGCCATACAATTGCCATTGGGCCGATTTAATCTTGTGGGTAAAAAGGCGTATTGTAATATTGAGCACCAATATCAAGCCACTCTCGTAGCAGCTTAAGTTCATGCTCGGTTAGCATACCATCATGTGTGCTATTTGATTGAATATCAAAGAATCTTTCACTAGCAGCGGCACCGTTCACCGACATTATAGGTGACACGCCCACTGTTGTTAGTACCGGAATGGGGTTGCCATCTGCGTCCAAGATTAACTCTCCATTGCTGTCGACTTGATAGACGACATTGCCATTTTCATCGAGGACTTCGACAAGTCGGTCAATTAAAATTCCATCAACTTCTTCTTGTTCAACATCGTTGAAAAAGAGTTCGCGATAACTGGTGAGATGAGCAGCTTGATCGCCAGAAGGCGTGCCGAGTAACTCTAATTGGCCTGCAGGAACCATTGCTGCACTATCGGTATCGACAATGTTATGACAGCGAGTACAGGTGTTATCTGCAATGACCTCTTGTGTTATCTCGTCTATTTGTATGCGTGGAAGCTCCCACAAGGGTTGAATATGTTCGACATAGTTAATTTGAATTCGGCAATAAGCAGTCCAATTGCTAAAACATTCATGACCATTGGGTGCTTGGGTTGAAAGCTCCTGATATTGATAATTCAGCGCAGGATTGATAGCCGACAGCGCAGGATCTGTCCAGATGTCTTGGTAACGGATATCAGCTGAAAGTGTGGCTAAGCCGTTAGTCATCTCATCCGCCTGTGCCATGGTTTGGCCTTGTTCAGGAATGATATTGGAGTTGGTGTTGGGATAAGCAGTGCCGCCAGAAGCCCCTAGATTAATACTCGTCGCTTGTGCGTTGAGTCGACCATGTGGGAGCGTGCTATTTGCGGTATGACACCCCTGACACTCAAGTGTTTCACCTGCTTTTAAGGTTATCCACTGACGATGGCGGCCCCCAATTCTCTGCCCCTTGTCATCCAATATACTAATTGCCAGTGGAATATTGGCTGGAACTTTTACTTTCACAGAGCCATCAGGTTGGATTGGGGTATAGCCAATAATTTCTCGCATTAATTGATTCGTACTGCGGCCAAAATCAGTGTTGGGTATGTTTCTAACGTCTTGAGGCGGCATGGGGACGCCCCTCACTATTCGCATAAAGCGAGCTGGTCGCTGAGCTGCTGTAGTTTGGGTTGGGTCACTGAGTTGAGTGATGCCACCTATATTATTTGCTTGGATGCTTGAGTCTTGGCCGTCAAAGTCATAAACACTACGAATATGGATTGCAGCAGCAAGGTCTTGGCTCAATTGGGCGTCTAACTCATTACCAATAATTTGGTTTGGGATAAATGTTTTCGGCTGCTCAGAGGGCTGCATGACGACGGCTTCTGTAATTACTTTACCCTCAAGAGTTGAAGCGACAAGTTGTTGTGTGCTGTCTTTGTTATTTAGCAGCCAAAGCTCATAAAGAGGGGGGGCAAGTTGTAAGTTTTCATCTGCTAGTTGTTCTGGTGTGAGTTGACCACAGGCTCGAATTTGTTCTTCTACAATCGCTCGACAAAGCTCCCAACTCATCAAATACCGTTCACTTGTATCTGGGAGTGGGAAGAGGTGGTTGAGTCGACCAGAAAGGGAAAGTGAATCAGAGAAGTTAAAATCAAAATCAAAGTTAAGTGTTAAATCGGTCACCGCTGCTTGTTGTGGTGTCGCTGCAGCAATAGGCTGCTGGTGGTCCGTATAATCTGTAAGATTGACTATGACAGGCCGTTTTTGCAAAGCACGATCATCCTGAGAAGCCAGCAGCATAAGGATTTTCCCATCAGGCGTTTGCTGGGGTTTAATGAATTCCACTAATTCGTCTTGCTCATCAAGAGGCAGTTGGTGTGAGTGCCAACCAAACATTAATTGGTTCTCGGTCCCATCAGGGTTCATGCGATAAAGGTTGATACCATGATTACCGCCCATGGCATCCCAGCGGCTATATAATATTTGTCCGCTTTGCAGGACCAGTGGGTATAAGTCGTGGCTTAAATTAAAGCTGATTTGCTCAATCCCAGTACCGTCAGCGTTCATCACATGAATATTAAAAGCGGCAGTGTTCCGAGATTCATCAAGGGCCGTATATTGGGGTTTACCTTCATCGAGTAGAATCGCACGAGCTAATCTTTGCCGAGTTGAAGCAAAAATGATACGACCATCGGGCAGAAAAGATGGCATCAAATCATCACCTTGTTCTGCGGTTGTATCGCTAACTATCACGCGTTCCAAAATTTGCGTTGTTTGGTCGTAACGCCATATGTTCCATTTAGGTTGGTCTTCATCGTCAGCCCCTTCGATTTCGGGAGCTCGAATTGACAATAATACTTGTTGGCCGTCATCAGAAACTGAAATATCACGAATATCTATAGGTTGTTCTGCTGCAAACAAGCCTGCTGTGATATTTGTGGCTGGGGAATCTGCGAACGCATTACGCTTGACGAATAAGTTTGCTCCAGGATTGAAGCGGGCAGGTTCTCTTGGAGAGAACCGGGGGATTTCTGTGGTATCACCATCTTCGATTACCGAATCGCGTTCTATATAAAGGACTGGGTATTCGACTAGAACAGGATCAGGCTGTTCATCCTTTATTGCCGTGTCGGTATCACATGCGGTTAAAATTACAAATATGAATAACAGCAGTGCTTTATCGGCTATGGTCGATCCCATTCATTTTCCTTAATGATCTATCAACGCTGCTTAGCTCTTACCACAAAAAGTGAGAGTGGTTTTGTGCGCTAGATAACAGATTGTGATTTAACTTGACATTATTGCTGTCTGATATCAGTGTTTCAACACTTTTCGGTAAAAATTAATTTTTGTCCTCATGATGTTTAAGCTGTTTGAAATTGCGGCAGCAAGTTATATGGTTGCTGCCTTTTTTCATGTGCTGTAAATATGAATTGAATTGTTATTGTATAGAAGCGAAGGACGAAATGGTGACAGGGAGAAGGTATGAAGAAACAACTTTATACGAATACATGTCTTGCTAAAAAATCTGCGATTTCCACAAGTAGAAAAAACCTTGTTGTGACGACTTTCGCCACTGTTTTGGGTTGCCTTTTTTCCGTTGGACAGAACGCTCATGCGGGTTCATTAGAGCAAGCAAAACGACTGCATGACCGAATTGCTGGTGTACCGGCTTCTGAGGCGACCCTCGTCACGATGGCAAATATGATTGATAACAATCAAGTCATAGATGCTGCTTATTTGGCAATGGAGTCGCCAGCATTTTATTCAACCACATTAAAGTTATTCGCAACGCCTTGGACGAATATCGATCAGGACAATTTTGCGCCGTTAAATGATTACACCGCAACGGTGATCGGGGCGGTGCGAGATGATGTGGATTTTCGACAAATTCTGCAAGCGGATATGGTTTATGTGGGAAAGGCTAGCCTAAACTTGCCAGCTTATAACACCAACAACAATGACCATTATGAGGCGTTAGATGAACGTTTTGTTGACCTTGCAGATGGCCTAGAGCGGACGACACAATCGAGTGTGAATGGGTTACCTGCTGCGGCAACCGCAGGTGTGATGACCAGCCGAGCGGCTGCAAAATCATTTTTTTATTTAGGCACGAACCGAGCCATGCTGAGGTTTACTCTGATGAACCACATGTGTACTGATCTTGAGCCGATTAAAGACAATACTCGGGCTGCAGATCGGATCCGCCAAGATATTAGCCGAAGCCCCGGTGGAGATAGTCGCCTATTTATTAATAACTGCTTGGCGTGCCATGCTGGGATGGACCCGTTAGCGCAAGCTTTTGCCTATTATGATTATCAGTTTGACCGTGATGCGGATCCGTTAGGGGAAAATGGTGCGATTCATTATAACCAAAGTGGGCAAATTGATGCGGCAACCGGAAGTCGAGTGACGGCGAAATATCATATCAATGCCACGACATTTCCTTATGGTTATGTGACTGAAAACGACAACTGGCAGAATTATTGGCGTGAAGGCCCAAATCAAAGGTTAGGCTGGAGCCCCAATTTGACGGGTCAAGGTAGTGGAATGAAGTCACTGGGTGAGGAGCTGGCAAACAGTCAAGCTTTTGCACAATGCCAAGTGAAAAAGGTTTTTCGAACCGTGTGCTTACGGGATGCGGAAAGCGAAGCGGATTTGAGCCAAATACACGTCACCACAGAATCATTTAAGCAAAGTGATTATCAACTGAAGCAAGTCTTTGCCGAAGTTAGTGGTTATTGTATGGGAGAATGATTGTGAATCATCCAATGAAAAGCTATATCTCGATTATCGCATTTACCCTCCTGCTGAGTGCATGTGGCGGTGGTGATGTTGAATCTAACCCGCCGCAGCAACAAGACCCGCAATCAAATGAATATACGGGGCCGGCGCCGCAAACCGAAGATATTCAAAAGTATAAAGTCTCTTTGTGGGACAATATCTGGACTGAAGACAAGTGTGGTGCCTGTCATACGGAAGGTAATCAAGCGCCATTTTTCGCTAGCCGCAATAATGTCAATGATGCTTATGCCGCTACAAACCCACTGGTTGATTTGGTTAACCCTGCGACTTCTCGGCTCGTTGAAAAGGTTGCCGGAGGTCATAACTGTTGGCTGGCAAGCGATATCGCTTGTGGTGAAACCATGACCCAATGGATCAAACTGTGGTCAGATGACAGAGTCAGCACAGCCAATACAATTGAGTTAACCGAGCCAGTTGAGCGGCAACCGGGTGCCAGTAAAAACTTTCCTGCTGACTCAGCTTTGTTTGCGCAAAATGTTTATCCACTGCTGAATCAATATTGTGTTGAATGCCATAACGAAGCTGCAGATGTCGCGCAATCGCCATTCTTCGCCAGTGGCGATATGGTGCAAGCTTACGAGTCTGCGAAACAAGTGATCAGCTTAGATGAACCCGCCCAATCACGCCTCGTGGTTCGTCTTGGCACGGAATTCCACAACTGCTGGTCGAGTTGTCAGGCGAACAGCGCCGAAATGCTTGCAGCCATAACTGCGATGACAGATCAGATCCCTGTCGATGAAATTTCAGCTGAAATGGTTGTTTCGAGATCATTGCGCTTGACTGATGGCATTACGGCTTCAAGTGGGGGGCGGTTTGAAAATGATGTGATTGCGCTATACCAGTTTAAAGCGGGCGAAGGGAATACCGCTTATGATACGTCGGGAATTTCACCCGCAGCGAATCTGACTTTAACTGGTGATTTTGAGTGGTTAGGAAGTTGGGGGTTAACCTTTAATAACGGCAAAGCCCAAGCCAGTACCGCGAGCAGTAAAAAGCTTCATGATTTGATTACCGCAACCAATGAATTTTCTATTGAGGCTTGGGTTACCCCGAACAACGTTGTTCAAGAAGGACCCGCAAGAATTGTGACCTATTCTGCGGGAGATAATGAGAGAAATTTCACTTTAGGTCAGACTCAATACAATTATGACTTTATGCTTCGTAGCGAAGCTTCAAGCCCCAATGGTGAACCCGCTTTAAGCACACCAGACGCCTCAGAAGTGTTACAAGCGACTTTGCAACATGTGGTATTAACCTATAGTGCTACGGATGGGCGACGTATTTATGTCAATGGCCAACTTATTGAGGTTACCGATGAAGATATTGCCCCGTTGGCTTCTTGGGATGATAGCTTCGCGTTAATTTTAGGCCGGGAGGCATCAAATCAACATGTATGGCAAGGTGATGTTCGGTTATTAGCTATTTATAACCGCGCACTAGAGACTGAACAAATTCAGCAAAATTATAATGTGGGCGTTGGTGAGAAGTTTTTCTTGTTGTTCTCTATTAGTCATTTAATCGATTTACCAAAAACCTATGTCATGTTTGAGGTCAGCCAATTTGATAACTATAGCTACCTGTTTAATGATGCGGCACTTGTCAATATAGATGGTTCCTCAGTCTCTGATAGTTTTGAGGTGAAAGGGCTCCGTATTGGTTTAAACGGTAAAGAAAGTGCTCAAGGACAAGCCTACTCCAACTTGAGTGAATCAATTGTAAGTGGTCAAGCGCTTGCTTCACCCTTATCTTTATCTCGATTAGGGACGATTATTGGTCTTGAAAAAGGTGCAAGCCAAGATGAGTTCTTCCTGACTTTTGAGCAACTCGGCGAACATACAAATGTGGTCATCCCTGGGGTGATTGTGCCTGTCGATGAGGTGCCTGCGACCTCAGAAACTGCACAAATTGGTATTCGTAACTTTGCTGAAATTCATCATTCAATGAGCCTGCTAACTGGCGTCGCTCAAAATGAAAGTAAGGTTGCAGAGACCTATCAATTGGTGAAACGTCAGTTACCGAATATAGAAAATATTGAAACCTTTATCTCAGCGCAGCAAATGGGAATTACTCAGTTAGCGATTGCCTATTGTGATACCGCAATAGAAGACAGCAGCATTCGCACACAATGGTTTCCAGGCATTGATTTTACCCAAGCCCCTGCGAGTGCTTTAAGTGCCGCCAATCGCAGCCAGTTATTGACGCCTTTGATCGCAAAGCTTATGCCTCTCGATTTAACGACTCAGCCTGATCAATCTACCGTTTACACTGAACTCGATAATTTAGTGACTCGGCTTTCGGTCTGTGGCAGCAATTGTAATGCAGAGCGAACCAGAACCATCGCAAAATCAAGTTGCGCAGCTGTATTAGCCAGCGCAGTGATGTTGGTTCAATAGGGGGATGAATGAATAGTTTAAGCATGCTAAAACGAATTGACGTTGAAGTTCTGCCTCAGCACCTTGTCGGTGTGATCATTCGTCCTGGGGCCTTATGGATTGCGTGTGGGCAAACGTCGATGGAAAGAATAAGCAAGTGTAAAAGGATGAAGCCATGATGAAAAAGAAGCATTTACACCCGGATAGTCCTTTACTATTTGCCGATCATAGACGCCCGCTGACAAGACGGGAATTTATTGCAACCGGCTTGTGTAAAGGCGGCCAAGCTATAGCCGGCATGTCCTTGTTCAGTTTATTTGCGAATCCTAACCAAGCTTATGGCGCGCTTTCTAGTGATCTTGAGGCATTGCGAGACTCCTGCGGGATCAGTGTTCAAGGGGCTGGGAAAATACCTTTTATTGGCTTTGATTTAGCTGGTGGCGCCAACATAGCAGGCTCTAATGTGCTGGTCGGTGGTGCTGGCGGGCAGCAAGACTTTTTGTCGACGGCGGGATATAACAAGCTCGGCCTTCCTGGGGATATGGCGCCTTCGATTGCCAATCCAGACACGGGGGCTTCAGATTTTGTTAATACCGACTTGGGGCTTGCATTTCACTCCGATTCCAGTTTTTTAAGGGGGATTTTAGAAAAGGTTTCCCCTGAAACGGCAAGCCGAATTAACGGGGCGGTTATTCCATGTCGTTCTGACAATGATACAGGCAATAACCCCCACAATCCGATGTATGCAATTGCCGCAGCAGGTGCCAATGGTTCATTGATGCCGTTAATTGGTTCGCGTAACACCGATTCTGGTGGTAATTCGATGGCTCCGGCAAGTTTTATTGATTTGAGTAAACGCCCAACCAAAATTGACCGTCCCTCAGATGTGACTGGTTTGGTGGATGTTGGGGACCTATTTGGCTTACTGTCTCAAAGTGATGCGGTTGCTGTGATGGAAAGTATCCAGCGCGTGAGTGCACAAAAAATGTCGTCGGTGAATAGTCAAGTGACCCGAGATGACGTCATTAAAGATATGGTCAATTGTGGGTATGTGAAGAGTGCTGATTTGGCTGACCGCTTTGGGGATCCCTCGACATTAAACCCTGTGCTTGATCCTGATATTGTTGGCCCTGGGGGTATTTTTAATATCGAAGAGTTTGACAATGAATCAGAGTTTAGAAAGACCTCTTCCATAATGAAGCTGGTTGTTAATGGCTATTCAGGCGCGGGCACAGTTACCATGGGAGGATTTGATTACCATACTGGCGAACGTGGAACTGGAGAGCTCAGAGATCTTCGCGCTGGACGCTGTATGGGCGCTTGTTTAGAGTACGCAGCCCGTCGCAATATGCCATTAATGTTGTATGTCTTTAGTGACGGTTCGGTCGCAAGTAATGGCCGCATTGATGACTCCGTTGAAGGACGAGGGAAAGGGGAGTGGACTGGTGACAACTCATCAACGGGTGCTTCATTCTTTTTGGTTTATAACCCTGGCGGACGACCGCAACTGATGGGGGCTGACGTTGAACAAGCGGCTCGTCATCAGCAAATCGGTTTCATGCGACCTGATGCATCGGTTGATACTGCATCGGCCCCAGCCGCCAACAATGTCAATTTGCTGGTAGATACGGTCTTACTTAACTACATGGCTCTGCACGGCGAACAAGGCCAATTTGCGAATGTTGCACCTCGTCAAGGCCTAGGGAGTGGGGCGGCACTAGATGCTTTGACTGCTTTTCAACCCATTGTCTAGTGGATGAATTGAATGTCGTTTACCTGAGTTTGTGATGTTATTATTGTGACAATAAAAAAGCCTTGGATGAGAGTCCGAGGCTTTTTTATCCATGTGATTGCATGCTTCGATACAGCGCGAATCTAGACGTTAATTTTGTTGTAAGCCTCTGGAAACATGCATCGTTTGCTGATTATCAATAATAATGGCTTCAAATTCTGGCAATTTATTAATTAAAGTCATGCCATCGACTAAACCCTTTACAAAAACAGCAGTGGAGAGCGCATCAACGTAAGTTGGGTCTTTACCTATAATGGAGACACTCACAACTTTTCGTGCGGAGTCGCCAGTTTTTGGGTTGATAATATGATGGTAACGAACACCATCTTGAATAAAGTAACGCTCATAATCTCCAGATGTGGATATGGCTTCATCATTTAATGGCAAATGAACGGCAGTTTTCTGCTCTGCTCTGGGGTGTTTAATGCCAACATGCCAAGGACGTCCGCGGCGATCGCCCAATAAACCTGTATCCCCACCGGCACTGACTAAGGCATGTTCAACGCCATTATTTTTTAAAATGGCTAGACAGTTTTTTACTGCATGGCCCTTGGCTATCCCACCTAAATCGATTTTTACGTCTGTTTTGTCGAACTGAATACTTTGCTCTTTCGAGTTGAGTTTTATGGCTTGGTAGTCAATGGCTGTCAGTGACTTTGAGATTTGTGCCTCACTTGGTTTTTGATGTTTGCGATAATTATAGTGGTAACCTACAGAGGCATAGGTAATGTCGAATGCACCTTGGCTAAGAATCGAAACATCCAGTGCCGTTTTGATTAACTGATATAGCTCAGCGCTAATTTGAACGGGATGTTTTGCAGCTTCTTGGTTGATACGACTAAGCTCACTGCTTTCAATATAGGGGCTCATCGCGGCGTCAATCCGCTGCATTTCTTGTTCTACTAATTGGATGTAATCTGTGGCTAGGCGAGGGGCGTTGGCGGTGTCATTAAGCCAGAATTCAACATGAGCACGTGTCCCCATCACATTGAATGTTTTTTGATGCCATTGAGCCCAAGCAGTGTTTGTACTCAAAAAAAGCATAGCAAAGAGTGTTAATTTTCTTAGAAGTTGATGGCAATTGTTCACAGAAATTGCTCCATTTTCATGATTCTACCTTGTTTAGCGGATGGGCTTCTCCACTAAAGCTTTCGTTTTGGATGAATACTTAATCTATCGTGAGATCAAATACTGCGTTCACAGAAGCACTGAATTTGATGTTTTCTTGGAGATATTGACCTGGTGCATTGGCAGCTTTGGCGTCAGCCATCATTTCGACTGCACGGTTGGCACCAAAGCGATACTGACTGTGCTGGGTATGTTGGCTGATACTATAAATTGGGCCAAGTTTAGCTCCAAAAGACTGGGCCAATATCTGCCCCTGATTCCGCGCATTTTTTACGGCTAACTGGATAGCGTCAGCCTTCAGTGATTCAGCTTTTGAAGACTTGAGTTCTATGTGGCGAATCTGATTCACTTTGACTTCAAGTGCAAAATCCATCAAGGCGTTTAATAGAGAAATGTCTTCTAGGCTGACAGTGACATCTCTGCGGGCACTATAGCCGGTGATTTCCCGTTTATTTTTAGAGCCATATTGGTAATTTGGCTGGGTATTGATGCTTGAGGCGGAAACGTTCTGTTTATCGACTTTAAATGCCTTTAGGCCTTTTAGAAACTGATTTACCCGCTGATCAACATTATTTTTAGCAGCCAAACTAGTCGGTTGCGTACTTTCTAGGTGGAGTTGAACGACTGCGATATCGGGTTTTGCAGTAACTTCTGCTGAACCCGTAACAGAGATATAACGGTGATCTGGCAATCCATTGGCAGCGCTCAGTTGAGCATATGTTGTGCAGCATAGAATAATGAAAGTATTCAAACATTGTGTTGTTCTGTTTTGCCATCCCATTGTAGATACTCCTTGTTAGAAAGCCGAATTCAGGGTTAAACCTAGTACCCACCGACAGCACTGCCGGAACGTCGTGGATCTGAAGCGCCGTATAATCCTTTTTCTGTCACCATAATGGATTGCGTACTTCCCATGGCATTTTTAACGCGGACATCATGGCCTTTGGACTTTAACAAAGAAACGCTATCTTGGTTTAGGCTGCGTTCAACGCGAACGTAATCCGGCTGCCATTGGTGATGAATGCGCGGTGCGATGCTTGCTTCAGCAATATTCAAACCGTGATCGATCACGTTCATAATCACTTGTAATGTTGTGGTGATAATCCTTGAACCGCCGGGGCTACCAGTGACTAAATAAGGGGCGTTGTCTTTCATCACAATCGTTGGACTCATCGAACTTAGCGGGCGTTTATGGGCCTGCACGTTATTCGCGACACCGCCAATTAAGCCATAGCCATTAGGGGTTCCTGGTTTTGCTGAAAAATCATCCATTTCATTGTTCAGTAATACTCCAGTGCCTTGTGCTACGAGTCCTGAGCCATAGCTAAAGTTCAGTGTATAAGTATTTGAAACCGCATTTCCCCACTGATCGACGACTGAAAAGTGGGTTGTTTGATCGCTCTCATAGGGCAAAAGAAGTCCCGGCTTTATCGTATTGCTCGGGGTCGCTTTGGCAAGACGGATTGATTTTGCTATCTGTTTGGCGTACTGCTTATCGGTAAGCTGGAGAAGCGGCACATCATAAAAGTCAGGGTCTCCTAAATATTCACTGCGATCCGCATAAGCACGTTTCATGGCTTCCACCATCAGGTGAATCGTATTTGCGGTGTTATGACCGTAATGAGCAATTGGGAATTGCTCGAGGACATTCAGCATTTGAATAATATGGACTCCGCCAGATGATGGCGGCGGCATGGAGATGATCTGGTAGCCGCGGTAGCTCCCGCGAATTGGCTGACGAGCGACGGCTTTATAATTTGCTAAGTCATTTAGAGACATCACGCCACCGGCTTGTTGGATACTGGCAATTATTTTCTCTGCGGTCTCGCCCTCATAAAAGCCTTTGCTGCCTTGCTCCGCAATATTTTTTAAGGTTGCGGCTAAATCCGTTTGAATTAATCGCTCTCCGGCCATATAGGGGACATTATTCTCTTTATAAAAAACCGCAGCAGTACTGGGCCACTTACTCAATCGACGTTGCAGACCTGTGAGAGAACGCGCAAGGTCGTCAGTGACGATAATCCCTTCCTGTGCGAGTTTGATCGCGGGTTGAATCACCTGTTGCATGCTCATGGTGCCGTATTGCGCTAATGCGAGCTCCATACCCATGACTGTGCCGGGAACACCAACGGCTAAACCGTGGCTACGGCTTAGCGCACTCACTGGATTCCCCTCGGTATCGAGAAAAATATCTTGATGTGCTTTTGCGGGTGCCATTTCACGATAATCGATTGCAATGCTTTTATTTTCTTTGGCCAAATGCACCAACATGAAACCGCCTCCACCAAGGTTACCAGCTCGGGGGAGCGTTACAGCAAGGCTAAATCCAACCGCAACGGCAGCATCGACGGCATTGCCACCTTGTTTGAGAATATCAACGCCGACTTGTGTTGCTAGGGCTTCTTGGCTAGCAACCATGCCATGCTTTGCCCACACTGGTTGGGCTGTCGCTTGATAACTAAATATTGAAGATGAATTAGCGTAAGTACTAGGGGTACTGAAACACAAAATGGCGATAACAAAAGTAAACGCCGCCTTTTTGATTAGTAGCATATCTGTTAGGTTCTCAAGGTAAGCTGCGAAAAATATTCTGCGATTAGTCGCCGAATTCATATAGCAATGTGACGGTTATGCACCTGAATTGCAACCAATTGGAGGCACTTTTTATTGCTTGAATCTTTGACCCTTGAAACCTTAGATAGCATCGGAAAAATCGACGCGAAAATCTGGGATGATTTGATGGCATCGCTAGGAAATCCAGATTCTGATTCGATAAGCCTGAACGGTCACCCTGAAGGCTTGAATCCATTTAATCGCCATCATTTCTTGCATGCGCTCGAACAATCCGGATGTGTATCGGCCAAAACGGGTTGGCGCCCAATGCATATAGTATTGAAGAGTAATCAACATATTGTTGCGGTCATGCCGCTCTATTTAAAAAGTCATAGCTATGGTGAGTATGTTTTTGATTGGGCGTGGGCTAAGGCCTATGAGCGACATCAAATTGAGTATTATCCCAAGCTGTTATCGTCAATCCCTTTTACGCCAGTTGCTGGAAATCGAATTGGAATCGCCACATGGTTAGCCAAGGGAGAAATTGATCAAGTTTATCAGCTATTGAGAACGCAACTCGATCAACTGATGTTGCAGCTTGATTTATCGAGCTGGCATTGTCTTTTTTTGCCTCAAAATCAATGGCGACAGTTGATGGGGCAACACGCCGACGGCAAGCCCCAGTCAGTGATGACATTGTCATCTAAGGGGGCGATTGCTGCTTGCGCTGATCCGGAGTCGCCAGCATACGGGTTAGCTCGTCACGGAGTACAATTTCATTGGCAAAATAAAGGTTATCGATGTTTTGAAGACTTTTTGGCCACACTCACCTCAAGAAAGCGTAAAAACATCCGTAAAGAGCGGGCTGTGTTTGCACCGCGAGCTTCTAGTCAAACGCCGCAATCGATGAAGTTTGAGTTTGAATTTGTGGAAGGAACACGACTGAGTAAAGCCCAAATTCAAGAGTTTTATCATTGTTATCAAGTGACTTATTTGAAGCGCTCAGGGCATCATGGGTATCTCAATTTGGCATTTTTTGAACACTTAGTGATGAGTATGCCTGAGCAAGTGTTAATGCTGAGAGTACTCGATAGACAACGGGTTGCATCGAGCGAGGGGAAAGAACAGCTTAAGCCGCAGTTATTTGGGCCAACTTCGCAAAGCGTTCCACCTGAAGACCTCAGTGACGACAATGTCGAGCCTCAAAGTCGGTTAGTTGCCTCTTCACTATTTTTTAAAAGCCAGACGCATCTTTATGGTCGCTATTGGGGGGCATTGGAAGAGGTGGAAGGGTTGCATTTTGAAGCCTGTTATTACCAAGGAATAGACTACTGTATTGCCAATGGATTACAGGTATTTGATGCGGGTGCTCAGGGAGAGCATAAATTAGCAAGAGGCTTTGAGCCGGTTCAAACATACTCCAATCATCAAATTGCTCATCCTGAATTTTATCAAGCGATTGCCGAGTATACGGCTCAGGAACGACGAAATATGAAGGTATATTTGCAACAGTCTCAGGCAGCATTACCCTTTAAAAAAGGGGACAACGTTGATGGGTAATTCGTGAGTTAATTTCTCTAATGAGAAAAGGAAAGGAGAAGCTGCCACTGAATGGGTAAGCATTATAAATTGATAGGCAGGAGTATTGATGATCAGACTAGCCGAGTGCGAGCCATAAACCAACGCCGACCATTAAGCTGCCAGCAATTCGATTCATCCATTTGATATTGTCACCACGGGCTAGAAACAGTCTCAAACTTTTTCCTCCGCTAGCATAGGCCATCATACTGGTAAATTCAGTGACTGTAATCACGGCTAAAAGGCCCGCAAGTTGCGGAACGACAGGGTATTCCACATTGATAAAAGGCGGCAGCAGCGAGATCATAAATGCCCAGCCTTTGGGATTGGCTATTGCGGTTATAAAGCCTTGGGAAATTAGGCCAACTCGAGTGGTTGATATGGGCTCGCCATTTAAGTTCGCCATACGCCCTTTTGCCCGCCACATTTGAAAACCCACAAACCCTAAATAAAGCCCACCGATATATTTGAGCGCGTTAAAAAGTTCGGGGTAATTGAGCATCACACTGGCAACTCCCATTACTGCAGCGATTCCGACTAAGGCCACACCGACGAGTTCTCCTAGCATCATCCACATCGTGCGACGTACGCCAATTGTCATGCCTAAGGTCATTGCCAGTGTCATACACATACCAGGGGTAATAGAAACAAAGAAGAAAGTTGGGAGGAATACCGCGAGCAGCGTAAAATCAGGCATTAAAATTCGTATAGGCAATGAGAAAGGCCATAGTGTAGTAGATCCGTCGGTGTGAAAGAAGCAGCTTTGTAGCTTAATGTTAAGCTTGACAGTGCATTGGGAGCCTAGCTAATCAGGCAAAGGTAAAATAGAGAAAAAGGCGCTCAGCCCCAAGGTCTAAACGCCCTATATAATGCTCATTATTCAAGATGAACTGAGCTTAAAATAGAAACTCTTGTGTGTTGAACTTACAGCACGCCACGCCGGACCTGATCACGCTCTATGGATTCAAATAGAGCCTTGAAGTTACCTTCTCCAAAACCAAGGTTATTTTTACGTTGAATGATTTCAATAAAAATTGGCCCAAACAGGTTTTTGGTAAAGATCTGCAATAAGTAACCTTGCTCGTCGCCATCTACCAATATCTGGTGATGTTTAATGCGCTCTCTGTCTTCGGTGACTTGTGGCAATTTGTCAAAGATTGTGTCGTAATATTCAGGAATAATATCTAGCGTTTGAATTGATGTACCTTCCATCGCATCGAGCGAACCGACGATATCACGGCTCCGAAATGCTAAGTGCTGCACACCTGGGCCGTTATATTCATTTAAATACTCATCGATTTGGTTCTTATCATTGCCTTTCCCTTCATTAATCGGGATACAAAAGCTGCCATCTGGCGAGCGCAAAGCGTAAGAAATAAGCGCAGTTTGAGAGCCTTTAATGTCGAAATAGCGCACTTCGGTGAAGCCAAAAATGTCTTTATAAAAATTGGCCCATTTTTCCATGGTGCCTTTGTAAACATTGTTGGTGAGGTGATCGACTTCGATAAAACCCTTTTCTTCTACGAGAATCGGAGTTTCTAAATCGACAAAATCCGTTGCGTAAAGGTTATTGTCACCTGTAAATGTATCTACAAAATAAATCAGGCTGTCGCCAATGCCATAAATTGCCGGATAAGACAGATCTTTTGCTGATTCCGTCGCCGGTTTGGCACCGCGCTCCACAGCGAGGTTAAACGCGAATTGCGCGTCTTCTACCCGCCAGCCCATCGAACATATTGCTGGGCCATGGCTTTTGGCGAATTCCGCGCTAAATCCAGATTTTTGCCGGTTGAGCAGAAAGTTAATATCGTTTTGTTTGTAATACACGATGTCTTTGTCTTTCGCCTTTTTCAGCATGGAAAAGCCAAAGTCTAAAAACACTTGGTGCATAAAATCGCCGTCAGGGCTGGCAAACTCGGTAAATTCGATTCCAAGTAAGCCCAAAGGGTTTTGTTCGCTAGCCATGTCAATTTCCTCTTTTCTGCACTGATTCTCTGTCAGTGTTGTCTTGCGTTAGTTGGCGTATTACATACGCGTCATTGATAAAAGTGTTTTAGTTTTCAAGCCATGAGCGGTTGTAGTCTGTGCTCATCGTTGATTGAACGTGTTCTGTGAGTTTTAGGGGGGCAAAAGTGTCAACCATGACGGCGTATTCATAGGTTTCTTTTTTACCTATGGATGCTTCGGTTCGCCCAGGTTGTGGCCCATGGGGAACTCCTTTTTGATGCAATGTGAGGTAGCCTGCTTCGATACCGCTACGGCTCATAAAGTCACCATCGACGTAGTAAAGCACTTCATCACTATCAATATTATTGTGGTAATAGGGTGCTGGTATTGCCTGAGGGTGGAAGTCATAGGGACGGGGCACAAAATTACAGATCACAAAGTTGTGAGCGGTAAATAGCAAGTGGTCAGAAGGAGGCAAATGGATTTTGCCAACTTTAGGGGCGTATTCCTCAATGTTGAATGCCCAAGGATAGACACACCCATCCCAACCGACTAAATCAAAGGGATGCCATTCTAAATCATGTTGCTGATATCGCTCGCCAAATTTACTGATAAGTGGAAATTCGCCTTGTTCAACGACAGGGCGCTGCAGGGTGGGTGTACGAATATCTCGTTCACAATATGGAGCTGACTCAAGTAGTTGGCCATATTCATTGCGGAAGTGTTTGGGCACTTCAACCATAGAACTCGATTCAATCACAAACAACCTAACCTGTTTATAGTCGCTAAACTTCAACTGATAGATGGTGCCGCGAGGAATGACAAGGTAATCCCACTTCTTGATCGCAATCGCACCATATTCACTTCGCAATTCCCCCTGACCCTCATGGACAAAAATCACTTCATCACAGTAGGCATTGCGATAAAACTCTTCCGTGTCTTCGGTTACTTTTGCGGTATACATCGCAACGTCAGCATTGAAAAAGAGCTTGTTGCGTGCGCTAAAAAAGTTGCCTTGAGTGTCCGCTAATCGAGAATCAAGTTTATAGTTTTGGACTAATGGATCATGCCAACTATCCCCATGAGAGAGTTGGTATGGACGGACTTGCAACGTCTTAGTGGGCATATTGTGGTGGTATTTATTGGAATAAATATTGGCAAACCCGTGGGTCGAAAATAATTCTTCTCGGTAGAGTTCTCCGTTTGGCTTTTCAAACGTGGTGTGGCGCTTAGGTGGGATATCGCCTTGTGATATATAAAATGGCATGAATCATCTTCCTTTCCATAGCAAGCCACGACAATTGGTGGCAGGGAGCGCTGAACATCGCTTCTTATTTAATGTGATCTAGTTAACAATTTAGTTGCTCGAAAGAACAAAAAAAAGAATAATAAATTGGTTGTCTTAATCAAAAAATATGATTGTTTGTTATAAAAAGGTGTTTGTTGATTGATAACGTGAAGTGCGATTTATAACCAAGGGGATAAGAAAATGCGAATTGATATCGAAGCTTTTCATGTTATTCAAGTGCTGGTTGAAGAGGGCAGTTTTGCAAAAGCCGCGCTGCGACTTCATAAGGCTCAATCGGCGGTGAGTTACCAAGTGAAAAAGCTTGAACGCCACCTTGGTGTCAAGCTATTCGATAGAGACCCATATCGCGCTCAATTGACGGCTGAGGGTGCAGCGATTCTTACAGAGGGCCAAAGGCTGTTACAGCAGCTCGCCAATATTGAGCACCTAGCAGATCGCTATAGTCAAGGTTGGGAACCGAAGCTAACGATAATTATTGATGGTGCGCTGCCCATGGAGCCCATCATGATCGCTTTGAAACGGATGACCGAGCATCAAATTCCTACAAAAATCCAGCTGAACATGGAATTTTTAGGAGGGGTTCAACATCGGTTCGAACGTGATAAAGCCGATTTAATGTTAGTTAAAGACTACCGAAGTGGCCCTGCATATGTACCGCAAACATTACCCAAAATCACCAGCGTGCTAGTTGTATCGCGCCATCACCCATTATCGGTGCAGTCGAATGTCAATTTAAATGAATTGCAACAACATGTTGAATTAACGATTGAAGACTCGTCACCAGAGAAAACGTTTCGAGATGAGATGCAGTTTGGGGGCGATAAAGTATTCTATCTGTCGGGGTTTATTATGAAAAAAAACGCTTTGAGTATGGGCTTGGGTTATGGATGGATGCCAGACTTTATGGTTAAAGAATCTTTAGATGCAGGTGAACTAGTCGAGGTAGACTTTGTCGGGGGCAGTCGCTTTAGCTTTACTCCACAATTAGTTGCTACGCTCGAGCGGCCACTGGGGCGGGCTGGTGCGCTGTTCACTCAGCTTGTAGCAGAAGAGTTTTCAGCTATGCAACATGAGTCTCATACCGGTTCCATAGAATAAGGTGATTTAATGAGTACCTGTAAAACATTGGAGCAATATTTGAGAGCAACCTTTTTTATTCATCGAAAGGGGTGAGAGAACATACTTCTCTCACCGTCATTATTAAAAAAGTTGTATGGATTTCTTGACTAGTACTTTGCCATTTAAATCTACCAATGTAGCTTCAACTTTTCCTGGCCATTCATTTGGCCCGCCGACGCTTACTTTAGAGGACCATTGACCCTTGTCATTTCCATAAAGTAAGTGGCGAGCAATATTTTTCCTGTATCCGTTTGGAGAAATATGTGTCCAAGTCGCAAAGAGCGCTGTTTTGTCACTTCTTGAAGCATGCAAAAAATCAATTTCATATATTAGTGCCAAATCAACATTTTTGGTACGGCTGAGTCTTTCTGGGGAATTGATTATGTCCCATCTCCAATGGCGCTTACTATGTTCTGCTAGGCCAAACTCTATGTCATCAATTTCAAACTCATGGTGTTTATATTTGAATTCGTTAGCTACCATTTCTTGAAGCAATTTTAGCTCAGAGGAGTCGAACTTACCCTCAGTGAATATTTGAACTAGAGCTTCTCGTTGGGTGTTTCTCGTTTTGTTATTGACCGCATTAAATGGTTTGTTTTCTGAATCACTTTTAATGTTTTTTAATGACAATAGTTGTGTACATTTCTCTACATCCCTATTGCTTTCATAATAAAGGCAGTAGATTTTTGCCATTTGAATAAATACTTCTGCATTTGAGCCAAGTTTCGCAGCTGTAGAATAGTGATGTAAAGACTGTTCTAAATCTCTCGCTGCATAACGTCCTTCTCGATATATATGTCCTAAAGATGTATGCGAATTGACATCGTTTTTGTTTGCTGCTTTTTTATAAAATTTTATAGCGTCAGCAATGTATTTTTGTGCATTTGGAGGAATAGCGTCAGAGATCGGATTTTGATTGTGTTTACTCTCCTCTAAAATTAAATCCCCCTTTCTTAATAGTAAGTACCCAGCATTATTTGCAGAGCGAGTATGTAGCATCTTGTCAGCTTTTAGATAATATTCTAGTGCTTTATCTATATTTGATGGAGCTCGGTTGTCGAAGTTAAAGCCATCTGCGATCATAGCAATGTCTTTTGCAAGCAATTGTTCATCAACAGGATCTAGTGGAGTTCGTTTTGGTTTCTGTTCGTGGTTTAATTGTCTTTGAATGTAATCAGCAATATACGCAAGTTCATGCCTACGCCATTTTGTAGAAATGTGTCCGTGGCCTGTCTCATCATAAAAGAGAGTTTCTACGTTAGCGTTGAAGTGTTTTAGTACATACTCCATTCGCAAAGAGTGTTCAATACTAGCAATTAGGTCATCTTTACCTGCAATGAGAAGAACAGGTGAATTAATGTATTTAGCTAAATATACGGGGGAGTAGTTGAGGAGTTCAGAATTTTCTAGACCAACAATTTCTTCTATTGACTTTTTAGCGTCATCCGACATATTAAAGTTGTAACTGTTAAAAAGTAAAGGTAAATCATATACACCATAAGCTCCTATAACACATTGGTATTCATTTGGATGCATAATCGCAAGCATCATAGATGAATATCCACCATAACTTGCTCCCATGACACATTTGTTTTTAAACTGGTGAGTTTTATTAACGTGGTTTACCGCTGCTGTAATGTCTTTTTCTATGGATTTTCCAAATTCTCCTTTCCCACTTTCCATGAATTTTTTTCCGTAACCAAGCGATCCCCTAAAATTAACTCTTAGTACGGCGTAACCTCGGCTAGTGAAAAATTGAGTTTCTTCATTAAAATAACCACTATAATCTCTAACGCCTATAGGGCCACCATGTGGGATAACTATCAGTGTTCTATTAGCTGTAGAGGTTGTTGGTAAAGTTAAGTAGCCCTCAATATTGATTCCGAGTTCACTTTCTGCAACAAAAGCCTCGGTGGTATTAAAGTCATACTTAGATAATTCGGGCGATATTTCAGTCAGTAAACTAAAACGCTTGTCTTCGTTATCGAGTAAGTAGAAACTTCCCGGATCCGAAGACGAAAAAACAAAAACTACTAATTTTTTTCTATCTGTACTGGTAGTAATAATATTGTAGTTTTTACTAGGGAATTTAGATGAAATGCTCGTATTTACAGTTTCATCAAAATGCACCTTTTCCAAGTGGTGTCTTTTTAATACTCCATGTTCAAAGTAGGAGACAGATTCTATTTTGCCGGTGCTATTATTTGGAGTAGCGTAGACTAAGTCATATTTTGGATGTTCAAATATGATGTCAGTTAACTTTTGAGTGTGTATGTCAAATTTATAAAGCGCGACTTTATCTGTTTGTTCATTACTAAGTACAGCTAAAGTTTTGTTATCGATGAAGCTGATTGGTTGAAATGTTTGGTTAGCATCATTAATCTGATAAATATCGTTCCATTCTTGTTGTTCTAAATTTCTATGTTTTACACTGATGGTATTGTTTTCTGCTTGATAAGTAACTGCAAATAACATGTTGCTTGTATCGTCATGAGCAAAATAGATGACATCCTTTAGTTTGCTTTCAATTATTATTGATTGCTTAAAGTCTTTTTCAATTAGCTGCTTGATCGATATTTTATATAATTGATTACCTGTCTCGCCTTTGTCTTTTTTTTGTGCATAGAGAAGGAGGTTTGGTTCACTATTTAAGGTACTTACTAAGTAACCGTTCTTAGGTAGAGAATAGTTTTTTGTTTTAATTTTTCCATCTAAATTGGACAGTTCAAGAAGAATTTTGTAGTTTTTGTTTTTACGGTGCATGTTGATGTAGATCGCGTTTCCGCTAATCCAGACATACTCTTCTAACTGATCGTAGCGCTCAAACTTTGTCAAAAGCCTGTATTGTTTACTTTCAATATCAATAAGTGCTAAATATTGCTGACCATTTTCCGTAACTAATGCTGAAAGGTGACCTTCTATAGGGGCAAACTGTATCTGAGCAATAGCTGGTGGTTGATAAAGAACTGTTGTTGGGATTGGCTTTGATTCAGCAATAAATGTCGTAAACAAACATAATACAAATATTAGCTTTCTCATTGGGTATTGTCCTTTTCTTTAGCCAGACTTTCTGCATACTCTAGGAAATCATCGTTCCCTGGGCCTACATATCTAACATTTTTAGAATCAAAAACTTTGGGGAATGATGTTTTTAGATAATTTAGTGCTGCTGTCGATCGATTTTGTAAGAACAAAGTAGCTGAAATATCAAGTGCTCGGAAGCCGTTAGATTGCGCATCTACATGTATGTCACCTATATAATTTACCTCGCCAGGCTTAACCTCAAAGTCCCAGTACCCGTCTATTAGCTTCATATATATACGCTTGGCAAACCGAATGTCGTTTATTTTATATTTTCCTGAAGGAATATCGACGAGTATATATTTAGAACCATGCCGAAGGTCATTTTGTGTCAACTTTAGGTAGTTTTCACCGCCTATTGTGATGCTATGCAAGTCGGTGTTCGTGTCGATTCCTAATAGCAGATAACCAATGTTTTCTTCTAGCTTTTGGTCACTGTCTGCCGACATGGACTCTAATTTTTGTGCGCAGCCAAAAAGAAGAATACTTATGACTAGAGATGAAACATATTTTAAATACTGATTCATTTTGTCGCCTTTTCTATTTATTCCCGCGAATTTAAGCCCTAGATTTCAAGCTGTTAATTGATGTTGGTTTTTGAATATCGGTACTACAAAGTACATGTTCAGTAATATAAATCAAAGTTAATGGTTACCAAATAGTATGTATACTGAGTGATATGTCACAAAATTTTGCATATTGAAGTATGTGTGTCTATGGTGTGAAGTGTCGCTTAAAATGAACATTATGAGTTTAATTGCTTGAAAATAATCTTAGACTTTCATCCTAAAGCATAGTTGTCATCATCTTTCATTCAATTCAATCTGTTTTTGATAGTAGTAGACAACTAATGAAAATGGAGCAGGTATGTTAGGTAATCGTGGTGGGAATAAAGAAATTAAGCGCAATGTCTCGGGTTTTCGTCAGGTAAACGTTGAGCATCTGAATGGCGTTGACTGGCTGATTATGAATCATCCCCAATCACGAAACGCCCTGTCATGCGGCATGATTGCCGACTTGTCCAATGCACTACAGCAGGCCAATGATAATCCGAAAGTAAAAGTCATCGTAATTGCAGCCAACGGCCACGTTTTTAGTGCAGGGCATGATTTGAAAGAAGCGAGTGGTCGCAAGAACCTAAAAGGCAGTAGCCAACAAGAAACCGTAAATACGATGTTAGACACCTGCGCAAAGTTGATGTTGTCATTGAATCAATCTCCAAAGCCTATCATTGCTTGTGTTCAAGGAGCTGCGACGGCTGCTGGATGCCAGTTGGTGTCTATGTGCGACCTAGCCATCGCGAGCCAAGACGCGGGTTTTTGTACTCCAGGTGTAAATATCGGTATTTTTTGTAGTACACCGCTTGTTGGAATTGGTCGCAATATCGCAAGCAAACATGCCATGGAAATGGCGCTCACTGGCGACATGTTTAGTGCGCAAGATGCGTTTCGTTTTGGATTAGTCAACCGCGTTGTGCCATCGGTCGAGCTAAAACAGCAAACTCAATCATTGGCACAGAAAATTGCATCTAAATCTGCTCTGGGAATCGCGAGTGGTAAGCCTGCGTTTTACCTCCAGCGAGACTTGCCAACCAAAGATGCTTTGACCTTTGCGAGTCGATGTATGATGGAAGCCATGTTATCTGCTGAATGTGAAGAAGGTGTCGATGCGTTCTTCGAAAAGCGTTCAGCAAACTGGGCTGAATTATCTTGATACATTCTTAGGTTGACATAATATGTCACTCATGGAAAGGTAACATTTCACTTGGTTAAAAGCACGTTGAAGCCGTTTGAGTTATTGGACCTCATTTATTGATAAGGAAGAAACTATGTCTAAGCAATGTCATGAAGTGGATTACGAAATTAAAGGTCACAGCATGCAGTTGGTTGAAGTGGAACTTGATCCCCATGAGACCGTGATTGCCGAAGCTGGTGCCATGACTTATATGGAAGAAGGTATTCATTTTGAAGCGCGAATGGGGGATGGCTCAGAACCCGATTCCGGATTTTTCGGCAAGCTCGTTGGGGCTGGCAAGCGAGTTTTAACCGGCGAGAGCATCTTTATGACGCACTTTAGTAATCAAGGTGCGGGAAAGCAGCGCGTTTCATTTGCCGCGCCGTATCCCGGAACGATATTGGCGATAGATTTAAATGAGCATGGTGGTGAACTTATCTGCCAGAAAGATAGCTTTTTAGCTGCAGCGATGGGTACGTCTGTCAGTATGCGCTTTAACCGCAAGCTGGGTACGGGGTTCTTTGGTGGCGAAGGTTTTATTCTCCAGAGCCTGCAGGGGGATGGCATGGCTTTTGTTCATGCCGGAGGAACTCTGATTAAAAAAGAACTGAATGGTGAAACACTGCGTGTAGATACTGGATGCTTAGTGGGCTTTGCTGCGGGAATTGATTATGACATCGAGCGTTCTGGTTCGCTCAAGTCCATGGTTTTTGGTGGAGAAGGCCTATTTTTAGCAACCTTGAGTGGACATGGTACGGTGTGGCTGCAAAGCTTACCATTTTCTCGGATGGCAGACCGAATTATTGGACATGCACCATCGATGGGCGGTAGCGATCGCGGGGAAGGTTCGGTGCTCGGGGGCATTGGCCGTATGCTTGATGGTCGTTAAATCCATGTTGAGCTAAGTGAATCAAGGGCCATCATTGGCCCTTTTTTGATAAGTTGAAACAGATTTGCATCTTGCAATGCATTTTAAACGTTCCGTCGAAGCCGACCTGTATAAATTGGTCGAAGGTCGATATCTTCTTTCAATACAGCGGAAGTTCGGCGATCTTTACTTGGTTTCTAAGTGGTGATTTCTTTTCGCTGAATCGAGCTGTTTTCTTTAAACTTTCTTTATTTCTTCGCCGCTAGATCAGCATTAATATCCTTTGTCATTCTTGTATTTGGACCTGTTTTTTTACCCGTACATAGCGGTGTGATTATGTATGTTATTGAAATAAATAGACTAAATAAGTGTCGTTATGGAGGGGCGGTGGCTTAACATGGCAATTGATTAGACTTGCGACAAAATGGTTCTAAAGTTTTTGCATTTATAGGTTTGTTAAGCGCAAGTTCAGCTGCTTATTCATAAAGTGCTAATGAAGTATATGACTTGGTATAGCTTATGCAGAGTACTCAGAAGTTAATCAACATCTAGTTCTGATGCAGTGAATTCTTGAGCTAGTATGTCGGAGGTGCATCATGCAAACCTATTTAGAGCAAACAAGACAACTATTTTTAAATCAATATATTGATGAATTTCGTAGCGGCAATAATATCGTTGCTCAAGGTCGAATTCAGGATTTTATCGAAGATGTTGCTCAAGAAGGACTGTTATTAACTCAATTTGATTGGGCTGACTGGTATCAAAATAGCCACTTAGTTGACAGACCCGAGTACATTGCGAGTGCATCTCGATATGAGTGTATGTTGCTACTGACAGCAATGACTCGACTGGAAAGGTTTAGTCCTGGTGTACTGGATAATATGCGTCGTAAAGGTGTTCTCATTGCAATTATTGAGCGCTTGCAAACACTCAATAAACAAAAACCTTGTTGATCGTGTTACGTAGTGCTTTAGTCTAGAATCGACGTGTTCGCCTTGTAGTTAACTCTCTGTATTGGTTAGATTAGTCTGGAACTTTCACCAATACCGGGGGCTTTATGTCAGTTGTAGGCACTCTTTCTCAAGATAAACTTCCTTTAACTCAGAGCTATTTTGCGGGGGATTACCAGACACCTCTATTGAACCAAACCATTGGTGATTATCTGCGAGACATCGCGAGTCGCTATCCCGAGCAGCTTGCCATCGTTATGCATCATCAAGGGATCCGCTGGAATTACAGCCAATACCTGCAAAAAATCGATGAACTAGCCAGTGGTTTGTTATCCCTCGGTATAAAACCTGGTGATCGCGTTGGGATCTGGTCTCCGAATAATATTGAATGGTGCTTAACCCAATTTGCAACGGCAAGAATTGGCGCCATTATGGTCTGCATTAACCCTGCCTATCGTCCAGAAGAGCTTGAATACGCGCTCAATAATGTTGGATGTCGCGCGATCATTTGCGCGGATCAGTTTAAATCTAGTGATTACTTGCAAATGCTAAATGAATTGGCTCCTGAGTTAGCGAGTAGTGTTCCTGGTCAATTGACATCACACCGTTTGCCAAGCCTGCAAATGGTGATACGTATGGGTAAAGAAAAAAGTGCTGGCATGTTTAATTTTGCTGAAGTCATGGCGAAAGGGACCAGCGAAGATTATAAGGAAATGACACGGATTGCTGCTGGGCTAGACCCCCAAGATGCAATCAATATTCAATTTACATCTGGTACCACTGGCAACCCGAAAGGGGCAACCTTATCTCATCACAATATTCTTAATAATGGCTTACTTGTCGCTGAGGCAATGGCAATGACCAAGGATGATCGCCTTTGCATACCTGTTCCCCTTTATCACTGTTTTGGCATGGTGCTTGGCAATCTTGTGTGTATCGCGAAAGGGGCGGCAGCTGTTTTTCCCAGTGATTCATTTGAGCCGAGAGTGACCCTTGAGGTTGTAGAAAAAGAACGTTGTACAGCTTTACATGGTGTGCCAACAATGTTTATTGCCGAGCTAGAGCTGGAAAACTTTGAAGATTACGATTTAAGTTCCCTTCGTACCGGGGTGATGGCTGGTGCAACCTGCCCAGAAGAGGTGATGAAACGGGTTCAGGGACTAATGAATATGGAGGAAGTATTAATTGGTTACGGTCAAACAGAGTGCAGCCCAATTAATCATATGACAGAAATTCATTCACCACTAGTGAAGCGTGTGACCACCGTTGGCAGAGCGTTAGCCCATACCGAAGTTAAAATTGTGGACGAGTTTGGTGAGCTTGTCCCCGTAGGACATCCAGGAGAAGTGTGTAGTCGCGGGTATTGTATTATGCAGTGTTATTGGAATGATGAGCAAAAAACTAAAGACACTATCGATGCTGAGGGCTGGCTCCATTCTGGTGATATTGGGGTCATGGACGAAGAAGGTTTTGTGCAAATTGTGGGTCGAATAAAAGACATGATTATTCGAGGAGGAGAAAATATTTATCCTCGAGA
The DNA here is from genome assembly GCF_014647855.1 of Shewanella gelidii. Lineage (GTDB taxonomy): Bacteria > Pseudomonadota > Gammaproteobacteria > Enterobacterales > Shewanellaceae > Shewanella > Shewanella gelidii. The sequence goes on from NZ_BMPZ01000002.1 coordinate 658,504, forward strand.
GTTAGAAGAGAAGCTCTATACCCATGCTGAAATTTTAGATGCTGCCGTATTTGGTGTGCAGAGCGAAAAATATGGTGAAGAAGTTTGTGCTTGGATTAAACTCCGACCCCAAAGTCGTCTTACTCTTGATGAAGTGAGACACTTTCTACAGGAGAAAGTCGCCTACTTTAAAGTGCCACGCTATATTAAATTTGTAGAACAATATCCAATGACAGTCACTGGTAAGATTCAAAAATTTAAAATGCGTGAGTTGATGTATCAAGAATTACATCAAGATATTAATGCTTAAATAAATCGTGTCGCAGACTGTATCGGTGTTGCTGATTTGAAGGCTGCACCTTAACACGCTGAATATAGGTGTTAAAAGCCGTTGACTTATTTTTTCTTTAACTTCGCAATTTTGTCATCTAGCCAGCGGGCACTTTCTTTCATGTGCCGCTGGCTTTTTTTTAGCCATTTTTTGGCCCAAGGATACTCAATGCTTAGGATGGCAAGTCCGATTGGAAGTAGCAACCAAGCAGGCCCTGGAACAATAATCAGTATGAGCCCAAGAATAGTTATTGTGCCGCCAACAAGGGTGATTGTAGTTTTTTTCATGTGCTTCTCTCTTCTAATAAATTTGAACAAAGCTGTGGCTACCGCTTAACTTTTACTCTCTGTATCCCCCATTCGACGTAGTTGACTATACTCTGTAGGGTCTAATCACCATGTGACTCATTTGCAGGTAAAGGGAACGCCATGTGTTTCAAACCGATTTATTTGATTAAGTCTCTGTGCTTTGTCCTTTCCATACTGTGTGTTGGAACTGTTGTTTCTTTCAACCTACGGGCCGACACGCTGTACTTAACTTCATTGCATTGGCCACCTTACTCGAGCCAGGAATTCAAACACCAAGGTGCCTGTGTCGCTGTTGCTCGCGCAGCTCTCAAAGCGATGGGACACGAACTCGTGGTTGATTTCTATCCGTGGAGTCGTGCCAAAAAGCTCGCCAAAATGTCATCAAGCAAGTATTTAGGCTATTTTCCCGAGTATTCATATCAGACTCAGGAGTTCATTTTTACTGATTCAATGGGTTCAAGCCCCTTGGGTTTGGTCGAGCGTAAGTCGCATCCAATCCGCTGGCATAAAGTCGCCGATCTGAATCAATACTATTTAGGCGTCGTTGAAGGATATGTGAATACCAGTGAACTTGATCAAATGATTGCCAGTGGCGATCAACCTGTAGAGGTTGCCAGTTCAGATATACACAATATTCAAAAAGTAGCGTCAGCCCGTGTTCAGGCTGCGGCTATCGACACTCACGTTTTGCGCTATTTGATAGCGGGTAAACAGTTCAACTCAACGCGCTCCAAACTTCAAATTAACCAGCGCTTACTGGGTGAAAAGCAGTTATATATTGGCTTCAGAAATACCGCTGAAGGCCGGCGCTGGCGGGATATCTTTGATGCAGGTCTTGCAAAAATAGATACCGTCGCCATTATGTCTCAGCACTTGCCAAACTCTAATGTTGATCGGCAGTGACAATAGTTTGCCCTATTGGTGTTAAGCTAAGAACTGCGAGCTTCAAGTGTTGGATACCAAATGGGATGCCAATAATTGAAACGAAGCAAGCGAGCGCATGGGTGAGGTGTCCAATTGCTAACCAAATTCCAAACAGCAAAAACCAAATAATATTGCCAACGGTGCCAAACGTACCGGTACCGATATCTTCCATTCCAGTAAGGCGGCGTCTATTCATTTGTTCTTGTCCAAAAGGCCAAAAAGTGAGTTCACCAATGACAAAGCATGCACGTCCAAACGGAATACCAATGATGCTGATATAGCATAAGATGCCCGCAAGCCACCACGCTAAGCCCATCAAGAATCCACCCAATACAAACCAAGCAATGTTAAATAGTAAGCGTAAAACAGCCATTTATTTCCCCTAAATTTCATAAGCTATTAAATTCCATGCTCAATTCATGCCAATAAATTAACTATTTGTTTTTCATGTTTTTATTTGTTTGTCTAACGCAGGTGCTCAGCATGGATTGGTGTGTTTTACTAGGTTTTAGGGTTTTTCAAACTTATGACAAGGGTTAGAATGCTCATCACTCGCCAATTGATGAGACGTCGCATGTTTCCAAGCACACCAGTAGATAAAATCAACCTATTTGGGCAGGATATCTTTGTTAAAAGAGATGACCTCATTCACCCTCACTTTTCAGGAAACAAAGCGCGTAAATTTGCATACTTTTTAGAACATGAGTTTAAAGGAATTAAAAAGCTGATTGGGCATGGCTCCGCGCAAGCAAATTCGTTGTACTCCATGTCTGCATTGGCAAAGCTGAAGGGCTGGCAATTAGATTTTTATGTCGCCCATATCTCTGAACAAGTGAAGCAGAGCGTCGTGGGCAACTATGCTGAATCTATCGCCTTTGGTGCCAATGTCATTGATGTGTCTGCACTTGCTTTAAGTCCGAGTCTAACGACGATTGAATATATTCAACAGCAAGTACTCCCCCATGAGCCAGCCGCTTTGTTTGTTCCAGAAGGGGGGCGTTGTGAATATGCGGAATTTGGTGTTAGTCAACTTGGATTAGAAATCATGCAATGGGCAGGAGCACAGGCATTGCCACATCTTTATGTTTGTTTGCCTTCTGGAACGGGAACAACAGCACTGTTTTTAAATAAGTTTTTCGTAGAGCAGGGCTGTAACATCCAAGTTATCACTTGTGCGACGGTTGGTGATGAAGAGTATTTAACGCTACAGTTTCGTCAGCTAAGCCCTGATTCAACCTTTTACCCACAGATTCTCCCCCTGCCTAAAAAGTACCATTTTGGCAAACTCCATTCAGATTGCTACAAAATGTGGTGCCAAGTTTGCGAGCAGGGAATTGAATTTGAGTTGCTCTATGACCCTGTTGGATTCATTGCGTTAAGGGATTTTTTAAGCAGTAAGGGTGCTTGTGATGTGCTGTACATTCATCAAGGGGGCGTATTGGGTAATCAAACGATGCTGCCAAGGTATCAAAGAAAATATTCGTAGTGATTGAAAGGGAAGGGATTTATTGTTGGAGATTGAGGAGATTTGTCATCGCCACTTGGCTAGGTGAGTCTCTATGAAGAGATACAACCTAGGCCAAATGAGAATCCAACGGATTGATTTGCAAAGTATGCCGATACAGTGAGAGGAAGGGTATCGTAGAATAAAAACACACTTAGCTTGTCGAACGTTTTAAATCTTTTACTATGAAACTTCGATTATTGAGCAAGTTATTATTTGTTGCTGGTAATTAACCATTTCATAAATTGTATTGCTTCAGTACGTTTAGAAAAGGTTTTTTTGTTTTTCCCTTCTCTGTCAGTGAAAGCAATTGATGTTTTATTGACTGAAATTGAGTCAACTGGAAAGTTTACTGTAATTTCATGTCCGTTTGCATGATATGACATATGCCATACTCCTTTGTTACATCACCCTTTGGTGACACTGTTTATGTATAAAAAATCCTTAGCAATTATGCGAAAGATGAATCATTAGTGGATTTTGAGGTTATCTTTGTTTTAATGCCAAATCAAGCATGTTTTTTCAAATAAAATCAAGCGTAAGTCACAAAATCACTCTAATTGCACCGCAACGCAAATATTCAATCTAAGAATATTGATCAGTTAAGCACATCATTATGACGGGGACATGACACAGCTTGTAGATGAGTAAACGAAGAAAACAACTTAAAAGTCTGTACTAGCGGGGTGATACAGGCGATAGATGTAGCAGGTAATCACTCAAATCTCAAAACGCCGGTCATTATATAGCCGGCGTCAGCCTTGTCAAACAATTACTTTGCATTACATCTCATTTCTTTGAGTTAATAGATCAACTTCCCGATAGGATTAAGCAATTTACTGATCCCTTTCGTGAAGTGAAGCGGTGCATCGACAACGGTATAGCATAAACACCCTTCAATGGTGGAGGGTGAGTGTTTGTGATTTTTATCGAGTACGATGAAATCCCCTGCTTGGTACTGATTGTACTCATCGCTAAACTCGCCCGCCAAAAGTAATGTCATTTCTTGCGCACCATGGCCATGCTCAGGGATATCTCCGCCGGCATCAATGTGCAATAGGCTCGCTCGCGAGTCATTTTCATCGATACCCAGACGCATGCGACTAATTTTGCCCAGCGTACTCCAGTCACGACTGACGCGGTGCTTGAACGCTCTTGGTAAATGATAGTTTCTTTGCTTAATCTCGACGATGTCGGGCTTGAAGGGAGCAAGCTCTTCAGGCGGGAGTGCGGTAATATCATCGATCATTGTTGACCAGTCGTCTTGTAAATCTATCTCGTCGCCATTGCTATCATCTGTGCAGTTGTCTGCTGATGTGAGAGTTTGTGCCGCGATGTAGTCTTGTCTCTGTTCTAGATACTGTTGACAAGTTGGACACATTTCACAATGGGCTGCCACTGCAATTGTCATGGACAAAGGGAGCTGTGCCTGTGCGTGAGCATCAAGAAGTGCTTGTTGGGGATGATGTTTAATCATGATGTTTCTCCAAAAAGCTTTTGAGCTTTTCAAGTCCGAGTCTTAGTCGAGACTTTACTGTTCCGAGCGGTATGTTTAATTTTTCAGCGAGCTCTTGTTGGCTCAACTCTTGTAAGTAGATCCCTTTGACGACTTGTCGCTGGGCAAGGGGAAGCTGCTCTAAATGCTGCATGAGTAAATTAGACATCAGGGGATCGTTATCTTGTTGAGTGTCTATTGACTCATCGGACTCAAAGATTGGCCAGATATCATCACCAAAAGTATCTTCTCGGTTGTGTTGTATTTTTCGGAGCATGTCAAAACAGCGGTTCCTCATGATGGTATACACCCATGTGGTGACTGCGCCTTTGTCTCCGTTATATAAATGAGACTTGGTCCATATGTTTTGCATGGTTTCTTGAACCAAATCCATTGCTAATCCTTGGTGCCCGAGCTTTTGCATGCCAAAACTTCTAATTTTGGGCATAAAAAACTTAAACAAAACACCAAAGGCCTGTTTATCGCGTTGGTTTGCTACAAGCGCTATCATTTTTTCGAGATGCTCATGGGGTACAGGCTGATTGTCTTTGTCCATAGATCGCCCAGATAACAATTTACTGTTGTTATCATAGCGATTTTGTCGTCGATATGTTTGCAATTCTGGCATCTTGTACACTCTTCATAAATTGCGCGTGCTCATTACGCATTTGTTATCAACTCATTCGTTGCACAATTTTCTATACGCCAATGAGTAAAATGAAGATCAACAAGGGCTCGAATAATTAGAAGTTTTAATAAGGCTTGCGAGTGTTAGTGGATTTAAGTTGTTGTATCTAATGTGTTTGTGCGCAGTGTTCTCGTTAAGGTTGTGGCGTGGTTTCATATTGACTCTTTAAGTGTAGGTCTGTTGAGTATGTAATTCACCAGTCTAAATTGTAGAGTGCAATTAGATGAGGGTTCTCAGTATTTCTAGTGTTGCTTGATGATTATTTGCTTGGATACATTTGGCTTTTTGATGGTTATCTAACGGCAAGATCTCTAGCCAGCGCTGACATGTCCAAGATGCATCCTTAAAATCATTTATTTCATAGCGGTGAAAGTGCTCAGGGTACTGGGCAAGTAATGTTTGTAACTTCTCAGATATCGGTTTATCTACTTCGCGAATCGGCTCACTTGGCCAGTTATTGAGTTGCTCGACTTCTCCTATTTTCAGGCCATCTTCATCGACTGAGATTTCTTTTATCTTCAATCGAGAAATTCCTTTGATGGTGATTCCAAGCAAACCATCCTCGAGTGTTTCAAAATCGACAATTTTGACCAAAGTCCCTATGGATAAGATTTGCTGCGAATCGTTTAGCATGCAAAGCCCAAAACCAGTTTGTGCCTTGAGTGACTCGGATACAAGGCGTTGATATCTTGGTTCAAAAACTCTTAGTTGCGTATAACCTTGGGGCAACAAGCAAATTTTAAGCGGAAATAGAGGTAACTTCATAATCGTCTCAATTTGGGTTATTGAGACCTGTTACGTACGGTGAGTCCTTAAGCGATCACAATCATTTTAAATGGACAGGATACCCGAAGCCAAAAGTGACGCATCGACTTCAATGACTTACATGAGTAACCCTATTTAGTGACTGACATAAAATCTGCATGCTGTTTGCATCTTTGTTTATTAAATTCGAACTGAAACAGGTTCTTATTTTGATTAGCCGCTATAATTAGAACATTCAAACAATATCGTGCCACAGTAAGAGATTGATATGGCGAAAGTCCTAGATTCGGTAGATCAACGAACGCAGCTGGTTGGTGAAAACCGTTTAGAGTTACTGCTGTTTAGAATTAATAGTAGTCAACTATTTGCAATTAATGTGTTTAAGGTCAAAGAGGTTGTGAAGCTGCCGCAATTGAGCGCTTTACCTGGGAGTCACCCGAGTATTAGTGGTGTTGCCAATATTCGTGGAACCTCCATTCCCGTGATTAATTTAAGGGGGGCGATAGGGTTTACGCCGATGTCGCAAGATGAAGAGTCCAACTTGATCATCACTGAGTATAATCGCAGCGTTCAAGGTTTTTTGGTTGGGAAGGTCGAGCATATTGTGAATATGACTTGGAGCGATATTTTGCCGCCGCCTAAAACTTCGGGCAAGAATAACTATTTGACCGCAATCAGCCGTGTTGAATATCAAGAAAAGACTGAACTCGTGTCGATTATTGATGTAGAGAAAGTCCTCGCAGAAATTATTGACTACGATATTCGTTTAAGTGAAGGCGTGCTTGATGAGCAGCTACTACCATTTTTCCACGGGCGAAAAATTCTTATTGTGGATGATTCATCGACCGCTCGGCGTCAGGTAAGAGACACATTAGAGCAATTAGGCATCGAAATCACTGAGGCGTCGGATGGCTTGCAAGCGTGGAATATGCTGAAAGCTTGGTGTGATGAGGGGCGTAATCCTGCAGAAGATTTATTAATGTTAATTACTGATGCAGAAATGCCTGAAATGGACGGGTATAAACTTACCGATGAAATTCGCAACGATCCGAGAATGTCCGGTTTGTCGATAACTTTGAATACCTCATTAAGTGGCAGTTTTAACAAGGCCATGGTTGAAAAAGTCGGGTGTGATCGATTTATCTCTAAATTCCAACCAGATCTGCTCGTTGGTGCGGTCCAAGAACAGTTGAAATCAATTTTGGGACGCTGAATACGTGTTAATTGTCATGTTCTTGCTGCTGTAGTTCGGCAAGAACATGACGCTTCATCTCTGCGCTAGCCGCAATATGAATTTGAGCAAGTCGAATGCAAAAACCAAATCGCCGTTCCCCTAATACTCGCACTAAGTCTGCAAGAAATTTATGATCTAAGCTTTTATGTTTCGCATAATGCTGTATCGCTCGATAAACCGAAGTATAAGCCATGCCGTCGAATTGAAAGGGATCGTGACCTTGATGATCATCAATGGCTACGCCATTAATATAAATCGGCCAGCCCGGTGCATTGATACGGTCGCGAGCCACTGTATACATAAACCAAGCACTTTTTTTGAAACCACCAAGCGCCTTACATTCAAACTCTGACTCCTCCAATTCTTGCTCTGTCCAGTTAATGCCTATCGCAAGGTGTTTTTGGTAGCGAGTCATCAGCGAATCCTTGACAGCGTCTCGACAATTCCAAATGGAGTTTAGTTGATTTTTTTGTGCAAATTGCAAACATTCTTTGCAACAGGGGACACTGAGCGATGGGTGAGCACACTGGGACGTGCTGATATATTGAAAGGTGAGGTTACAGGGCTCTTCACAAAACCAGCACTTGTGGCGCTTGGCAAAAGGAATATCAATTTGGGGCGTCTGAACTTGACTCTTCACAAGTGACGCCCTAACGGTATTTATCGCGATACATCAAGCTGGATATTACTCTTGTTCGATATTGACCAGCTCTTTAGCAAGCTCGATAGGGTCCATTTCAAGGCAATCTGTTTCAGCTTCCCAATCAAGCCCAACAAGAACGCCATCATCATTGAGATCCGATACCCAGTATTCCATGAACTCTTCCAAAGGAATTGCAACAGCGACATAGTCTTGCCACTCTTGTGTACAGTGACCTTCTGCCTGCTCTTTGTTAGACCAAATTGGCATCACATCGGTTTCTTCATACTCACTTGAATCGCACACGACCCATCCTTCACCGGCTTTATCTTGCAGCCCCCAAAGTGTTTGGCTTTCTTTCACATTAGCGACAAATTTAGCGAGTAGCGCTTTGTTTTCTATCATGTTGGATCTCTTAGGATGAATGAACCGTTAGCATTATACGGAAATGCTATGCAATTGCAGTAGATTACTACTTATTTTCGGTGGCGCTGAGAACAATTAATTCAATAGTTTTATTGGACAAATGCAACTTGTAAGAGTTGTATGAGTCTCAAGGCATAGAGTAAAGTATATCTTGCTTTTGAGTCTGCGTAGTGTTGAAGGAGAAACTTACGTCGGCATTTTTAATATTCTACTTTTCTAAAGGCCCGCCTTCATTACTATGGCCAAGGAGCACTTCTTGAAACAGATAATTGCAGTTATTCCGTTGATGTTTAGCGCAGGGCTAATGAGCTTTAGCGCATCTGCTGCAGAGCAGGATTTCTCCCAATGTAAGGTCAAGCTTGAAAAAGCGGCTGTTGCCCAAGGGATTCAGCAAAGTACGATTGAAAAAGGTCTCAGGGATCTTAAACCCATTAAACGTGTTATTAAATTAGACCGAAGCCAACCTGAGTTTAGCCAAACCTTTGCTGATTACTTTAACAAACGAGTGACTTCAAAACGGGTCGCTCAAGGGCGAAAACTTTTGAAGAAGCATCGCGCTTTATTGCAAAAGTTGCAAAAAGAGTACGGAGTGCCACCACAATACTTGATGTCATTTTGGGGGCTAGAAACTAATTTCGGTGGTTATAAGGGGAAAATGCCAGTGTTAGACGCATTGGCGACACTCGCTTGTGATCCTCGCCGAGATAGCTTTTTTACTCAGGAGTTTATTCTTGCGCTTGGCCTAATGGAAAAAAATGGCTTCGAACCGCAACAAATGGTTGGTTCGTGGGCTGGGGCAATGGGTCATACTCAGTTTATGCCTTCTGCTTATAGTCAATATGCGGTTGATGGTGATGGTGATGGGATTGTTGATTTATGGAATAGCACTGAAGACGCGTTAACCTCAGCAGCCAACTTTTTAGCTGAATTAGGTTGGCAACGTAATGAACGTTGGGGTCGAGAAGTGTTATTACCCAGTGATTACAATTTTAAATATTTGGGTGCGAAAGATAGATTACCTTTGAGCCAATGGGCGGAAGCTGGAGTGCGGCAGGCGAACGGTCAAGCAATCTCTACACCGAAAATGGATGCAGCGCTATATGTTCCGGCAGGGCAAGCAGGGCCAGCATTTCTAGCCTATGAAAACTTTAATGTCATTATGCGCTGGAATCGTTCAGAAAATTATGCAATTGCTGTTGGTCATTTGGCGGATCGAATTAACGGTGCTGCGCCTTTGCAAAAAAAACCACCCTTGCAAACCCGACTTAGTCGAGCGCAAATCAAAGCATTACAACAAAGCTTAATTGATTTGGGTTATGAATTAGGAAAAGCTGACGGTATTATGGGCAAGCAGTCGATTGCGGCATTGCAACAATATCAGCGTTCTCAAGGCATGATCGCTGATGGTTACCCAAGTGAAGATTCGTTTAAAGCGCTCTCAATAAAATTATAATTTAGAACAGAAAACGCCCTCACATGCAATCATAATGATTGCATGTGAGGGCGTTTTGGTTTAGGTTGAATTATTGCTTACGAGGAGAGGGTACCCATGGATTCAAGTGAACAACTGCTAAATGCAAAACTCGAAAAACTTAGTTATGCGCAACGTCAACGTTTAGCATATATCGATTTTTCTTTGCAATATTTTGGTCAGATATCTCGGCAGGATTTAATTAAAAAGTTCGCGACCGGCTTAGCCGCAGCCACGCGAGATTTTACGAGTTATCGTGAGCTGGCAGCTGACAATATGCAGCTTGTGCATCGAACGAAATGCTATCACCGACAAACTGGGTTTAAGCCTCTTTTTCATCACGATCCTGAAGTCATCTTACATGGCCTTGCGAAGGGGTTCGGTGACGGTTTGTCCCATGCAGTTAATCCAAGTGACGTTTGCATTGATGCTGTTCAGCTTATTCATCCCGATACAAATATTATTGCCGCATTGATGCGTGCCATTCAGCAACAGCAAGTGCTACACGTAAATTATGTTTCTACTTCTTCGGGATTAAAGTCACGGGAAATTGTTCCCCATGCTCTCGTGAATAATGGTCAGCGTTGGCACGTACGGGCTTATGATCGAGAACACGAGCAATTTAGTGATTTCGTGGTGACCCGAATTCAATCATGCCAAAACCGTGCTCAACAGGGCGGTGACCATGAATTGCAATGCCATGATGAAGCTTGGTCGAACATTGTTGAATTGATTTTAACACCACATCCGAGTTTACATCATCCAGAAGCCATAGCTTTGGACTACCAAATGCACGATGGTGAGTTGAAAGTCAGCTGCAGGGCAGCGTTAGCTGCATATATATTGAGGCAGTGGAGCGTTGATTGCTCCAAAGGGCACCGAATCAATAGCGGTGTTTGTCAGTTAGCTTTGGCCAATATCGATATATTGAAAAAAATTGCACCATTAGCGATTGTTCCTGGTGCGCAATGAATTGGTTTTAAAAGGTAGTGCTTTGATTGCCAATGAGTCTCCCGTGGGGAGCTGTTGACTTTAAAGCTCTGCTGTCTTGTTTTTGCTCGTTTTGTGAATTCACGCGTCAATCTGCTAAGATCCATTCAATAGAGAAACTTGTCGTTCTAAGGAAAAAAGATGAAAGCACAGGATAATTCAGTTGTACTATTCAATTACACGCTACGGGACGAGCAAGGTGAGGTGCTAGAAACGAATCAAGGTAGTGACCCCATTGCTTACCTACATGGAAACGATAATATGATGCCGGGTGTCGAAGAGGCGATTAGTGGGAGAGCTGCTGGAGAGCGTTTTTCTGCCACACTTCCAGCGACAAAAACATACGGCGAGCGCATTGAAGATTGTGAAAAGCGAGTCTCCATGAAGCACCTGCAAGGTGCAAAGACATGGAAAGCAGGCATGACAGCTTTGGTGAATACTGATCAAGGTCAGCGGCAGGTTACTGTGCTAAAAGTTGGAAAGTTTATGGCAACGGTTGATATTAACCATCCGTTATCAGGGCGCGAATTAACTTTTGATATTGAAATTGTTGAAGTTCGTGCAGCGACCGATGAGGAGATTGCTCATGGTCATGCACACGGCGTAGGTGGTCACCAACACTCCTAGCGATCACTTTCCAGTGATTCCTTTTATTGAGTCACAAAACTCGACCAGTCGATGGTAAGCTGCTTCCATTGACTGGAATTAAGGCACGGAAACTCGGCCTCCTCATCTACAATCGTCCACTTTCAAGAAGTATGAATTAATGGTAATCAATTTCTCCAAGGGCAAACTGATTGTGACGCCCCACGAAGTTCAAGTGCGTATGGAAGGTGCAACATTTACCGCAATGGCCGAAGATATTCAGTGTCGCTATGAAATGTTGTTACTGATTGCCGATGCAGGTGCTGTACGTTGGACGCTAACTTTAGATAATCAGGAACAAGTTCAGCAAATTTGTGAGCAGTTGGCGATAGAGCCAGATTAAATAAAAACGTTTTTGAATTTAGGATAAGTCATGTCGTTAGAAAAAATTGTTATTGAACCAAAAGAGAGCGCACAAGCATGTGTTATTTGGATTCATGGCCTTGGAGACAGTGGAGCTGGAATGGCTCCTGTAATTCCTTACCTTGGGCTCGATGATTCTCTGAATGTTCGGTTTGTCCTTCCTGATGCACCAGAGCAACCTGTGACAATTAACGCGGGATATATCATGCGCTCATGGTATGACATTAAAAGCGAACGCCTGAGTGACCGTGTGGACATGGACGGAATAAATGAATCAGAGCAGCTCATTCTAGAGATTATTGAGGGGCAAATTCAGTCGGGGATCCCAAGTTCAAAAATCATTCTAGCGGGTTTTAGTCAGGGGGGAGTTCTGAGCTTGTACACTGGACTGCGTCTGCGCCACAAACTCGCTGGGATCATTGGAATGTCTTGTTATCTGGCGAGTGGTGAACAATTACCTGAACAGCTGTCTGAGGCCAACCGTTCTACCTCGATTTTACAAAATCATGGCTCTCATGATGATGTTGTTCCGGTTTCTGCAGGTCGGCAAGCTTATGAGACTTTAAAAGCTTCTGGTTATGATACAGAGTGGCGTGAATATACTGCTTTACATAGCTTGTTGCCTCAACAATTGACTGAAATAGGGCGTTGGATTACTGAACGCCTCACTTAAATGTGATGCCGATCAAGTATTAAACAATCTGTAATGCGGTAACGATCAGCTTTCCTTATTCAGGAAAGCTTTTTTTTGTTTTAAATTTGAGCGTAATTGCTCTGGTGGTCCAACCTGTCAAAGGTGTTAATTTACAAAGGTTTACATAATGCGCATTTTATCTGCGTGTTCTGGGGTTTCTTTTTGGGTTTTTATTGTTTTGTTTTATACGTCCGTCCCTGTTGTAAATCTTTGTTTTACTACACATTTAGCTTTCAATTTTTCATAAATTCGCCACATTTTTTGAATACTCTTGATATGATGTGGGGCACTGAGAACACAGAATTCTCAAAATTAGAAAATGATGGATTTTATTTCATAAATGATAATCAAGGGGTTGATTAAATGAGTAACAAGTTTATTAAGGGACTCGTCGCCGTTAGTGTTTTAGCTGCTTTAGCTGGTTGTAATGACGATGATCACAAAAAAGTTGTTGAACCTACACCACCAGCAAGCTGTGCTGAAGCGGGTGATGCATGTACCAAGTTCACTGTTCTTCATACTAATGATAACCATGGCCGCTTTTGGCAGAACAAATACGGCGAGTACGGCATGGCGGCTCGTAAAACATTGATTGACCAAATTCGTGCTGAAGTCGAAGCCAATGGTGGTGAATCTTTGCTTCTTTCTGGCGGTGATATCAATACTGGGGTGCCAGAATCAGATCTTCAAGACGCTCGTCCTGATTTTGTAGGTATGAATTTGATTGGTTACGATGCCATGGCAGTCGGTAACCACGAGTTTGATAATCCTCTTGATGTTGTGGACATGCAGCGAGCTCTTGCTGAGTTCCCAATGCTTGCGGCAAACATTTATGATAAAGCTTCTGGTGCTCGGTACTTTGAGCCTTATAAAGTATTTGATGTAAACGGTTTACGAATCGCAGTTGTTGGTTTAACAACAGAAGATACGGCTAAGTTAGGTAACCCTGAATTTATTAGTGAGTTAGATTTTAGAGATCCGCAAGCCGAGCTCGCTAAAGTTATTGCAGACATTAAAGCTGCAGATGAAGCTGATTTGATCTTTGCAGCGACACATATGGGCCACTATGCAGATGGCGCTAATGGTAGCAATGCTCCCGGCGATGTTGCGCTTGCCCGTGCAATGACTGAAGGTGATTTACAAGCGGTCATTGGTGGACACTCGCAAAATCCTGTGTGTATGGAAGGCAATGCGTATGATCCTGAATTTACACCTGGTGGCGAGTGTGCTCCAGATGTACAAAATGGCACCTTTATTATGCAAGCCCATGAATGGGGTAAATATGTAGGTCGTGCTGATTTTGAGTATTACAACGACAAACTGCATTTGGCGGGATATAGCTTAGTTCCGGTCAACTTAAAAGCAAAAGATGAAAATGGTGATCGCCAGTTTATCGCCGAAGAAATCACTCCTGATGCGACGGTACTTGAAGTGCTGCAACAGTATCAAGACAAAGGTGAAGCGGGCCTCAGTGAAGTCATTGGTACCACCGATGCGAAACTTGAAGGTGATCGCGCTGTAGTTCGAGCACAGCAAACCAACCTTGGTCATTTGATTGCTGAAGCACAACGCACGAAAGTAGCCGCAGATTTTGCTGTGATGAACTCTGGTGGTGTCCGTGCGTCTATCGAGCCAGGTGAGATTACCTATAAAGACGTGTTAACGGTACAGCCATTTGGGAACAGTATTACGCTTAGTACGTTAACAGGCGCTGAAATTACTGAGTACTTGAATACTGTGGCCACGTTCCAAGTTGGCGCTGGTGCTTATGCGCAGCTTGTTGGCTTAAAAATGGATGTTGATTGTGCTGCTAGCACCGTTGCGATTAGTGAAATCAATGGCAAAGCCTATGATGCGTCTGCTAGCTATACCTTTACGGTTCCTAGCTACAACGCAGCAGGTGGTGATGGTTACCCAGTACTAACACCAGTCATGACTGGTTATGTTGATGCAGAAGTACTTTACACCTTTATAAAAGATACTGGTGACATTGTTGCAGCAGACTTTGAGCCAGTAGCAGGTAATGTGACATATTCAAACTCTGAAAGTATCGAAGGGTGCTTGATTACTGCGGAGTAATTTAATCAAAATGATTATATTATTCTAATGAAAAAAGCAGCCACATGGCTGCTTTTTTTATGGGCGACTATCGATGATTGTCACCTTTACGACAACTATCACTGACAAACGGTGTTAAGTTTTTCGCTTCATGTTGCCTGCGAGTGTCGCACGATACATTTTGCTTAAAGCTTTGTCTTTTGCTCGCCGTTGAGCAAGAGAGGCTGAGTTTAAGGCTTGTTCACGAGAGATTTTTTGATAGTTTTGCAAGCGTCGTTCTTCAAGCTCTCCCGATTTTAACGCTTTTAATATCGCACATCCGGGTTCATTTTTATGGCTACAGTCAGTAAATCTACAGGTCTGAATCAAAGCGTCAATATCTGAAAAGGTAACCGCGAGACCTTCTTCAACATCACTTAATTGCAGTTCCCGCATGCCGGGAGTATCCATGAATAAACCTATGTTTTTCACAACATGTAATGAGCGTGCAGTTGTCGTATGTCGACCTTTGCTATCATCCTCTCGAATACGAGCTGTGGCTAACGAGCCAGTCCCTAGCAGTGTATTGAGTAAACTTGATTTCCCAACGCCCGAAGAACCCAAAACCGCCAATGTTTTACCTGGGGCGCACCATGGTCTTAGCGAACAGGTACTGTCTGAGTCGAGCGCATTCACGCAGACGACGTTTAACAGAGGGCCTAATTGCTGCACTTGATTACGTAAAGTCTCAGTATGATTGCAGAGATCGGCTTTGGTTAAGACGACGACAGGTTCAGCGCCCGCCTCATTCACTAACGTCAGATACCTCTCAAGTCGACTCAAATTAAAATCGTGGTTGAGCGACATTACGAGAAATACCGTATCGATATTTGCGGCGAGCAATTGGATGTTGATGCTTGAGCCGGGTGATTTGCGGCTGAAGAGTGTCATTCTTTCTAGTTTGCGGACAAAGCTACCTTGTTGATCGATTACGATCCAATCGCCGACACAAAGTGATGGCATGGTTGGAGATAGATGGAGTGCTGTTTCTCCGAGAGGAGCTAAGAGCTGTAATTGACTTTTGTGGTGCGAAATGACGCGAGCAACCGTATTGGCTTCAAGTTCTTCAAGCGTCAATTGTTGTTGAAAAAAAGGACCCCAGCCGAGTTCGGCTAAAGTAAAAGAGTTTGTCATGATGTATATACCCCTACGCAAAGTATTTCGGTACTTTTGCGCATAAAAAAATTGGGGGCATGAGCCCCGGTAGGAACCGGGTATTGCAGGATTTAAGCGGTATGCAACCTAACAACACCGGTGGGCTTGATTACAATCATCAAATATCCTCAGAACGGTGATTAATGGAGACACTTTAGCAAAAGTCACCAATTGAGGCTAGGTATTGGCCTTGTGATTGGTTACTTAATTATTTTTATTGTTGACCTTGAAATTGGAAATGCCAACGCCATATATAAATTACAGTCGCTGAAAGGGGCTGTTGAATATTAAAGAATGCCTTCGGGGTTCTGGTTTGCCTAACACATCAAGGTGATTAGGTTTTGTTAATTTATATTGCTTTATACAAGGATATATTATGCGTAATTATGATCTTACTCCCCTATACCGCAGTGCCATTGGATTTGACCGTTTAGCCCAAATGGCTGAGCATGCCGCGTCAAACAAAGGCAACTCTGGATACCCACCATACAATATTGAATTGCTCGGTGAAAATCGCTACCGCATTACGATGGCAGTCGCTGGATTTACCATGGAAGAGCTTGAAATTACGAGCGAAGGCGAGAAACTACTCGTCAAAGGCACTAAAGCTGAATCCAAAGAAGAGCGTCAATATTTATATCAAGGCATCGCTGAACGAGGCTTTGAGCGAACTTTCCAGCTCGCAGATTACGTCACTGTGGTTGGCGCAAATCTTGAAAATGGCTTATTGGATGTCGATTTAGTTCGTGAAATTCCCGAAGCATTAAAACCGCGAACGATTGAGATTAACACTTCTCGCCCTTTGGATGCGAAGCGTTAATCAAGCTAACCATATTCGACTCTGGATAGCGTAAAAAAGGGAGCAATTTGCTCCCTTTTTTAGTTTTAATAGCGGTTCTCAAGCAACAGCAAAGCCGGTTTAGGCTTTCATGACTTTTTCACCTCGGGCAAGACCGACGACACCCGAACGAGAAACTTCAATAACTTTGGTTGTTTCTCCAAGAGCGGTCACAAATGCATCGAGCTTATCTGACGTTCCAACCATTTGTACTGTGTATAGCCCAGAGGTCACATCAACGATTTGGCCGCGGAAAATATCAGCAGTTCGCTTGATTTCTTCACGCATATTGCCTTCAGCTTTTACCTTAATTAATGCCACTTCACGTTCAATATGAGCCGATTCAGTAATATTGGAAACTTTGAGTACATCGATGAGCTTATGGAGTTGCTTCTCAATCTGTTCGAGTACTTTCTCATCTGCTTCTACCGAAACGGTCAGACGAGATAAGGTTTCATCATCTGTGGGTGCAACGGTGAGCGTTTCAATGTTATAACCACGCTGAGAGAAAAGGCCTACAACACGCGAAAGGGCGCCAGGCTGGTTTTCCAGCAATACACAAATAATTCTACGCATTAGCTTTTCTCCGTTTTGCTTAACCACATTTCATCCATTGACCCACCACGGATCTGCATCGGATAGACATGCTCTGTTTCATCAACATTGATGTCTACAAAAACGAGCTTATCTTTCATCGCGAGCGCTTCTGCAAGTTTACTTTCAAGCTCCGCAGGGTTGGTGATGGTCATCCCAACATGGCCGTAGGCCTCCGCAATTTTTGCAAAATTAGGAACTGAATCCATATAAGAGTGAGAGTGGCGTCCAGAATAAATCATGTCTTGCCATTGTTTCACCATGCCTAAGAAGCGGTTATTGAGATTGATAATTTTGACGGGTGTATCGTACTGCAAGGCGGTTGACAACTCTTGAATATTCATTTGAATTGAGCCATCGCCGGTTACACAAACGACGGTGTCATCTGGCTTGGCCATCTTGACTCCCATCGCTGCCGGTAAACCAAAGCCCATGGTGCCGAGACCGCCAGAATTAATCCAACGTCTTGGTTTATTAAATGGGTAATATAGAGCCGCAAACATCTGGTGTTGACCCACATCTGAACTGACATAAGCGTCACCATTGGTGAGTTTATGTAATACTTCAATCACTTGCTGTGGCTTAATTTTCTCGCTTGAAGTGTCATAGGCGAGGCTATCTTTAGCGCGCCATGTTTCCACATCTTTCCACCAAGACGCATTGGCTGATGGATCTTGGTTCGTTTGCTCTCCGATAATATCGAGCATATGGTCAAGAATGTTGTCTGCAGAGCCAACAATCGGGATATCGACTTTAATCGTTTTAGAAATTGAGGACGGGTCGATGTCAATATGAAGCACCGTGGCATTTGGACAGTATTTTTCGACATTATTGGTTGTACGGTCATCAAAACGTACACCGATACCAAAAATCAAGTCACAATGATGCATTGCCATATTGGCTTCGTAGCAGCCGTGCATGCCCAACATGCCAAGGCTATTTTTATGCGTGCCAGGGAAAGCACCTAAGCCCATAAGTGTGCTCACAACTGGAATATTAAGTTGTTCAGCAATTTTCATAATTTGTTGATCACAACCGGAAATGACTGCTCCGCCACCGACATAAAGTACGGGCTTTTTAGCACCAAGCAGTGCTTTGACACCGCGACGGATCTGGCCTTTATGGCCTGATGTTGTCGGGTTGTATGAGCGCATTTTAATATCTTTTGGATATTGGTACTCATGCAGTACTGCTGGATTTAAGCAATCTTTTGGCAAATCAACGACAACCGGTCCGGGGCGCCCAGTGGATGCAAGATAAAATGCTTTTTTGATGATTTCGGGGATATCTTTGGCATCAGTGACCAAAAAGCTATGTTTAACAACGGGACGTGATATGCCAATCATGTCGCATTCTTGGAATGCGTCATTACCAATGAGCGTACTGGGAACCTGACCAGAAAGCACAACCATTGGAATTGAATCCATATACGCCGTAGCAATACCTGTAATGGCATTAGTTGCACCGGGGCCTGAAGTGACGAGAACAACGCCTACATCACCAGTTGCTCGCGCATAGCCGTCAGCCATGTGGACTGCCGCTTGTTCATGTCGAACGAGAATATGCTCAATGCCAGAGTTTTGGTGTAAAGCATCGTAAATATCCAGTACAGAACCGCCTGGATAGCCGAAAATATGTTCTACGCCTTCATCGATTAATGATCGGACGATCATTGAAGCGCCAGATAACATCTCCATGTGTTAATCCTCTTAAGTTACCGCTACGGTAAACAGTATCTTGTTACAGCGACGGTAATCGCTCTAAAAATAAAGTAAGAAAGGTAATTCTTACTCGCCAATTGCATAATCAATTCGATACCAATTGATTCTACTCTACTAATTTCATTAACTAGGAGTTTGCATCTGTCTAAAATGGACAGATTTTCATCATATTCAATCAAGCTATTTTTTCAAGTGTTTTGGCTAAAAAACTGCTGCAAATGAATAAAATTCAGTACTTTCTAAATAAAGCTAAATGAAACCTTAGACTTTAGTTGAATAGTTTGGTGCGCAGATAATGGCGAGCATGGTTTATGAACTTGATCATGGTTGTTTGTGAAAATCGAGCGATTGACACATCAGTGACAGCCGGAACCTTTGCGACTCATAACAGGGTCCAAACAGGGGAATACCATGACATCTCGTGAGTTCGGTTTAGCCTAGTGTTTGTGCTTTAGCCGAAAACCGTACCATTGGCATATCGCTGCTAAAATGACCGCAATTAACATCAGTGCGGAAAATGGAACCGCAGTACCTGTGTAAAGTAATGCGAGCAATGGGCCTGCAAGCGCACCAAACCCAAAGCGTAATGTCCCAATGACAGCGGTTGCCGTACCTGTTTGTTTTTTGAATTTCATCAATACTATTGCATCGGCATTGACTGACATGATCCCTAAGCATCCCATGAGTGGGATCAGCATCGCGACAGTAAAGTGGTAACTTAGGCTAAGCAAATTAACCCAAAGCAATAACACTGCAGAAATCATCGCAAAAAAGGTTGAAACCCGTAACATTCGGCGAGAGCCAAATCGGGTGACAATACGCGTATTAATGATGTTTGCGAGCATTAGGGCACCTACATTCATGCTAAACAAAACCGCAAACATTGACTTATCAAGTCCAAAAACTTCCATGTATACAAATGAAGAAGCTGTCAGGTAGCAAAAGAATGCAAAAGAAGTGAGTACGCCACTTAGGATTAGCGGTAAAACACCTGCTTTTCGCAATACACTAATATAGGCATGAAAAAAGGAACGACGGCTTCGCTGACTCGTGTCTTGGTCACTGGGCATATGCAACTTGGTGATGACCAGCAATACCAACAGAGCACCGTACAGGCACAAAGTGAAAAAGATTGTTCGCCAACCGTCAAATTCCATAAGTAAACTGCCGATGCTTGGTGCAAGCAAGGGAGCCAACATCATCACGAGGCTGACATAGGACATGCCTTTGGCTGTGTGTTCACCGTAGACCTCTTTTATATAGCCAGGGATAACCACGGTAGCTGCAGCGCCAATAAAGGCCTGTATAAATCGCAGCCCTAAAAAAACTTCGACGGATTGGGAAAATGCGAGTAGGAGACTGATTAAAGTAAAGCCGCTTAAGCCAGCAATGACTAATGGTCGCCTGCCAATACGGTCTGCAATTGGGCCAAAGCACAACATGCCCAGCGCATAACCAGCAAGATAGATACTAAGAGATTGGCCTATTGTTGTAATGTTTGAATTAAAACTAGTCGCAATCATTGACATCGCAGGTAGGTACATGTCAATTGCAAGCGGTGTGATGGCGACAATCGCGGAAAGCATAGGGATGAAAAACATCATCTTCATGCCTATATTTGGCGAGGTATGTGAAGGGCTAGAATTCAATCGATATACAACTTTTGGGCGTAATAACTAAGAGCGTTAATTGTACGTGAAAGGCTAAACGACGGCGATAAACGAATCGAAAAAGATTGTAAGAAGTTAATGCGAAAACCGTTGAATGCTTGAGTAAACTGCTTTATTCGCCAGCGAGTACTTCGCAAGGAATACGGCCTTGATAGGCATAATAGCCAATCGGGCCAAAAATAAGGCTGAATGCACTCCACACTAACTTGCGATTTAAGCAGATATCGACTTTTGACGTCAGTGCTGCAATGAAAAATATACAGTGCAAGACGACGAGTGTAGCAATCATGGTCAGTATGGTTAGATCTAAGTTATCCATAGGAGATCTCTGTCTGCAAAAAACTTCATGTGATTTGTAAAAACAGCAGCAATACTACCCCATCGCTTTTAGTCGTTTTATGACGAAGTTAAAATTTTTGTATTTTAAATCAGCATTTTTACATCAAATTCGATGGTTTTCCGCGCTTTCGTCTCGATAAATGTAAAAGTACTAGATCTCTCTGGATTCTCGCCATTGTGGGTGTTTTATCATGATTTGACGAAATGAATCACTCTCTAATTGGCGTTTTAACCAACATTTCACGTTGACGTAGCAGGACTGATGAAACCAAGTCGAGTCGACACCAGCAAATTGTCTTACAAATGGGAAGATCGCTAAATCGGCAATGCTTTGATAATCGCTAAATAGGTATGGTTTGATTTGGGTAGATGCATTTAGTGTGCTTTGTTGAGTTAATCTTTGCTCTAATTTAAGGATAAATTCTTCCGCCTTCGAGCGATAATAATGCTGAGTGTGTTCTGGGTAACGGTCTGCATACTTATAACGGTCGAGCCAAAATTTGAAGTCAGCATCATTCTCGGCAATCAGCTTTTTTTGCTCAGGCCAAAGAATGCGCCGGTCGGGAGCACTTTTATAGTGGGTCAAAGCTAGGTTCGATGGTGCTGAATTGAGTGCCCAAAGCATAATATCAAGACTTTCATCTATGACTTTCCCATCTTCAGTTTGTAGTACTGGCACAGTGGCTTTCTGCGATATAGCAAGTAACGCAGGCGGTTTTTCTTTTAGTATGACTTCTCGATGTTCAACAGCACAGCTAGCGATGTGCAGCGCAAGTCTAGCTCGCATTGCATAGGGACAACGTCGAAACGAATAGAGAATCGGCAGTGGCATCATTTATCCTTCATTGTCCTCGATGGTGTAGGCGGTGATCTTGCTCAATTCAAATAAATATCCACAAAGACTGTCTGTATTTAGCTCAGCTATTTTGCTTTAAAATGCGCGCGTGATCTACGTCACGTTGCGAGGTGATTATGCCGCGCTCACTTTTGAATTTCAATGGCGCCCTGATTTAAGTCTTGGTTAGCCTCTTTGAGGATTTTATGTCTAAAGTTGTTGTTTGTGCACTTTATAAGTTTGTGTCTTTGCCACATTTTGAATCTATCCGTCAGCCGTTGTTTGAGCTAATGACTCAACACCAGATCCGAGGCACTTTATTGCTTGCACATGAAGGGATTAATGGCACTGTGGCGGGGTCAAAGTCATCTATTAATGTTCTATTGACATGGCTCACAGCGCAACCAGGGTTGGGTGAAATTAGCTATAAACTTTCTTACGATGAACTTCTCCCTTTTTATAGGACGAAGGTGAAGCTGAAACGAGAAATCGTCACTATGGGTGTTGAAGGAATTGATCCGTTGCAAGTGGTAGGGACTTATGTAAAACCCAAAGATTGGAATCAATTGATTGCGGATCCCGAAGTTTTAGTGATTGATACACGCAATGATTATGAAGTCAAAATTGGCACATTCGCTAATGCATTGAACCCACAAACGGATTCTTTTCGTGACTTTCCTGAATACGTTAAAACTCAACTTGATCCTGCTAAGCACAAAAAGGTTGCTATGTTCTGTACTGGTGGCATTCGTTGTGAAAAGTCGACGGCTTATTTAAAAGAGCAAGGGTTTGAAGACGTATACCACTTAGAAGGCGGTATATTGAAATATTTACAAGAAGTTCCATCAGAACAAAGCATGTGGCGTGGGGAATGTTTTGTATTTGATAATCGAGTTGCCGTCAATCATCAGTTACAAAAAGGCAGTTATGAGCAGTGTAATGCTTGTCGAAAACCGATTACTGCTGAAGATATGCAAAGTGAGGATTATCTCCAAGGGATCCAATGTCCACATTGTGTCGGTACGCATAGTGAGGAGCAGATGCAACGTTTTCAAGAAAGAGAACGTCAAATGCAGCTGGCTAAATCTCGAGGGGAATCTCATTTAGGTGATGATGTGAATCGTGTCGCGTCGCAACGCCGAGCAGCTAAAGCCGCTAGAATTAAATCGCAAAGTAAACCCTCTTAATTCTTCTTTGATTGTTGTAGGGGAGAACGGTTGCTTTGGTGCATGGATTGGCTATATATACTGCAGCATGGTCGATGAGTTTCTATTGAAGATTGAAGCGAGATTGAGCGCCGTATTTGCGAAGCACCTATTGTCACAGTTTTGTTGCTTACGATGTCGTTTTAGCAAGTTTTATAGAAGCAATTTTTATGGTACCTTCTGCGCCCCATTTTATCGCTCTGCCTGCATGTATCGATTGAGATCTATTGCAAGGTAAAGTGTACTGTTTAACGCAAAGGTAATTGTTCAAATGTTTGTTGGTTTTGATTATGGAAGTGCCAATTGCGCGGTTGGGATCATTCAGAATGGTCAAGTTGAACTCGTTAAAATAACCGCCGATAGCGCTTATATGCCTTCAATGCTTTATGCAATGGATAGAGAATTAATTGCAGAAGCAGTGCTAAGAATTTTGCCCAAGAACCAGCAAGCGGAATATAGCCAAGCGCGATCCGCGCAATTGAGTCTTGCAAAACGCGTAAGGCATGAGTTAGACCTTGATGTGGATGAGGTCGGTGTTTTTGTGGGTGAACAAGCGTTAGAGGCCTACTTAGACATGCCTGAGGAAGGGTTTTATGTTCGCTCTCCGAAGTCATTTTTGGGTGCCACGGGTCTAAGAGCTGAACAAATAGGCCTGTTTGAAGATATTGTCACTTTGATGATGCATCACGTGAAGTGTAAAGCTGAGCTGCAAACACATCAAACATTGACCCATGCGGTTATTGGTCGGCCCGTGAATTTTCAAGCGATTGGTGGCGAAGACAGTAATCAGCAAGCACAAAGTATTCTCCGCATAGCTGCGAACCGTGCTGGATTTAGTCAGGTGGAATTCCTATTTGAACCCATTGCCGCAGGGATGGATTACGAAGCACGTCTTACACAAGATAAAACTGTTTTAGTGGTGGACGTTGGTGGTGGTACAACTGACTGCTCTATGGTGAGAATGGGGCCAAGTCATTGTCACAAGACTGAACGTGCACAAGACTTTCTTGGCCATAGTGGTCAACGCATTGGAGGCAATGATTTAGATATTGCCTTGGCGATGTATGGAATAATGCCAAAAATGGGTCTGCATAGTGATCTAGTCACCGGACGCCCCATGCCGAGTAAACCGTTTTGGAATGCAGTTGCTGTGAATGATATTAGTGCGCAGCGGGATTTCGCGACGTTAACGAGCCGCAAAAATATTGAAAGTTTAATAAAAGATGCGCAGCAACCACAAAAGTTGCAACGATTGTTAAAAGTGCAACAGCAACAATTGGGCTATCTAATCGTGCGCCAAGCGGAACTGAGCAAAATCGCGCTTTCTGATGCACAGCAAACGGTCATTGATTTAACTTGCATCGAGGCAAATTTAGAAACTTCAGCCAGCCAGTCCATACTTGCGCAAGCAGTAACTGCACCTATGAGCAAAGTCATTAGTTTAATGAAAGATGTCGTAGCTCAAGCTGGTGTGGAGCCAGATTTAGTCTATGTTACGGGGGGCACGGCGAAAAGCCCGGTGATCTACAATCAAATTTCTCGGCTGTTTCCTGAGACAGAAGTCGTCATTGGTGACCATTTTGGCAGTGTCACTGCAGGTTTAACGCATTGGGCTCAGAAAGCTTTTTCATCTATAAATGATTCCCTGTAAAGTATCTATCACTATATTGTCACCAATCGCGAAAAAGTAGGACTACACGATGAAATCTAAGCTTGCTATTTATACTAAATATATTTTGATTGGCGCTTTTTGTGCCGGTGTTAGTGGTTGTGGTGATGATGTTGGTAAGGTCAGCTTAGGGTTATTTACGACAAAAGATGTTGTGATTGACGCTCGGAAAGATCCCAAAATCGCAGGGGTTACTTGTCACATTAGCCGAGTTGAGGCTGATTTAGATTTTGCCGATCCATCGGATATGAGTATCGCATGTCGCCAAACAGGGCCTATTTTGCCTCAAGATATTGATAGCATTGATAAATCAAAGAATGGTGAAGTTGTCTTTAAAGAGTCTTTGAGTATTCTATTTAAGTCGCTCAAAGTGAGACGAATATATGATGCTCAAAATCAGACGTTGCTTTACTTGTCATATTCGACCAAAGAAACTGAAGGTAGCCATAAGCATGCTTTATCGAGCGTACCACTGTTTGGTACTCAAGCTTGGGGCGGATCTAGTAAGGCTAATAACTAGTCTCTAAATATCGAAAGTTATTTTGAATTGGCGCGGTACAGTTAAAGCTGTATCGCGCCATTTTTTAATGTGAAGATGTTAAGTCAGCTGGGTGATTGAGCTTTAGCCTGTAAATAATCCAATGCGCCTACGATTGCCGCAACTTGTGCTTGATTGCAGTCATCAGCATTCACTTGAGGGCTATCGGGGTATACTTCTGTAGTCGTGCAATATTTGGCATGACTTAAGCCTGCACATAGTCCAAGTGCTTTGGTTGGATAGTTGATCACGCCCTGTTGTGTAACATCTGCACCAATGATCTGTCCTTGCCCGTCAGCTGGTGCAATGTGCGTTACTTTGGCGACGGATTCAATGATCGCACGTTGAAACTCAGGTTGCGGGGACAAGGTATCACCCACTAAATAGAAGCCGTCTGGGATCGAACCCGCTTGATAAGGCACGCCATCTCTTGCTGCCAGAGCAGGGCGAAACTCTAGTTCATCCGTATCCGTGGTTTCATGTAAATCAATGTGCGCGAGAATTGGCTTGTGTTGATTTTCAATATCTTCTACAAGTTGCATCAGTGCTGCAGACTCTTCTGCTGGGCTGTCGTGATAAAATGATCGATTTGGGTCTATGGCACTTGGGTTCCATCGATTGATCGTTTCATAACCCCAAGGGCTGACACAAGGCGCGATAATAAAGTTAAAAAACTTTTCATAATCGCTCGCCTTTGTTTGTACAAAGGTGATAGCGCCATGTACACCACTTGACTCGTAACCGTGTACGCCGCCAGTAATGAGAATAGTTGGCTTGTCGTCGTCCCAATTATTTGATTTCAAGGCAAACAGTGGATAGATTTCTGGGGCATAGGTTAGGGCGCCATATTGAATCAATTCAAATTGTTCAGAGAGCGGTTGGATTTTACTGGCCACTTCTTCTAAGTAGCTCCGACGAATTTGACAAGTTTGATACCAAGCTTGTTTATCTTCTTCACTCCAAGGCTGGCCCATCGTGCCAATTGGATAGAAAGCATTTTGATTCATGTGTCGTGTAACCCCATCATTTTATAGTATCGAGGCAATATAGAGGACTCTCTGTATCGACTCAATATATCTTTTGAAAAGCGGTAAATTTGAATTGTTTCTAAGCCCCAGACAATTCTGCTCAAGTCTGTGAAAAATAGGGCTAAGCGAAAGATTTTTTGCGTGCATCGCGGTTATGTGGCTTCGGCTGGAAATTTTAGATATAAGATGTAATACAAAATTACTGCATTTTGTCATTCGAAAGTATTATAGTTGGTATAGGTAAATACAGTTATGGCGATTGGATTTACTTGGATACAGAAATGCGTACCATAAACACATGTAAAGCATGATCTTTGTCTGCGCTATCCAAAAGCTAATCTGATATATTTGCTGCATCTTTTTATGAGGTCAGTCAAAAGTATTTGATTCAACCATCCTTTTTGAAGAATACAACAACAGAATACCCACTGTTTTTCCGCCGAAATAATAACCTGTTCGATTGGAGTTTTTGATGTACACCTATGTTGCCCGACAACCTATTTTTGATGCTGAGAATAAGGTGATCGCTTATGAATTGCTGTATCGAGACGGGGACAAAAACTGCTTTCCAAACATTGATTCGAATGAAGCGACATCGAAGATTATTGCGCAAAATCATTTGATGTCAGGATTTGAGTCCATCGTGCAGGATAAAATGGCGTTCATCAATTTTAGTGAAGATACAATTTTACATCACTTTCCAACGTCAATTGATCCTGAGCAGGTATATATTGAAGTTTTGGAAACCGTGAATATTACTCCAGAACTCGTTAAAGCATGCCAAGAATTACATCGATTAGGTTATCGCTTAGCTTTTGACGATTTTGACTTTGACTCTAAATGGGACCCATTGCTGCCCTACATTTCGATGATCAAAGTTGATGTTCAGCAATTCAGCATTATCCAAATTTCGAAGAACATTCGACAGCTCGAAGGTTCGGGGATAATTTTGTTGGCCGAAAAAGTAGAAACCGAAACAGAGTTTGTTCGCCTGAGACATTTAGGGTTTCAGTATTTTCAAGGGTACTACTTCGCACGGCCTGAAATGTTTAAGCAAAAGAATATTGCACCCAGTAAGCAAAACCTGTTGCAATTGATGGCCGAGTCGGCGAAACCACACCTTGATCTCGAAGTCGTTAGCACAATCATTGAGCGCGATGTTTCACTGTCATATAAGTTATTGCGATTTATAAATAGTTCAGCGTTTGCTAAGCGTCAGGAAATCGCGTCGCTAAAACATGCGTTGTCATACATGGGAGAAGTTGAGGTTAAGAAGTTTATCTCGCTCATCGCCCTTGCAAAACTCGCGGAAGATAAAAACCCTGAGTTAACCAATATGGCGATTATACGTGCCAAGTTTTGTTCAAATTTGTCAGCTTATAAAAATGAGTCGCAGAATCCACCCTCAGCATTTTTAACCGGTCTTTTTTCATTGATTGATGTGATGTTAGATATGGAACTAGGCCTTGCCTTAGAAAAGCTGCCGGTACAAGAGCAGATTAAGCTTGCACTCACTGACAAGGTGGGCAGTCTCGGTGGCTATTTAGAGCTCATTCGGGCATTTGAACAAGCTAATTGGGTGCAGGTTGACAACTTGAGTAAACAACTTGCGGTGCCGAATCAATGTATATTGACGGCGTATACCGAAGCTATACAATGGGCAAATAGTTTCGAAAATATCCAATAATATTGGGATTTATAGGCTGCTCTCGTTGCATTCGGGTTTACAGCCTCCTGTCTTACTTATGCGCCAAAAATTCAAATCGCATTTTGGCTTTTCCGAGCTAATTCCGCGTTCAATAATTCAATTCAACCACTTAACCCATTTGATACGAAGTAAAGTGATTGTTTTTTATTCTTGGGTGACTCTAAATATCTTTCGTGTGTTATGAAAGCACGGCATGAAAGCGTTCAAATGCCGCTTCAAGATCGGCAATGAGATCCTGTGGATCTTCTAAGCCAATATGTAGACGAATGAGTGGTTTTGTACTATCCCACGGGGTTGCGGTTCGGATGCTATCGATACCGCTAACCGCAAGAATGAGGCTTTCATATCCTCCCCATGAAAACCCCATTTTGAAATGCTGCATGTTTTCAACAAAAGCTGTGGTTGCTTTTAGATTGCCCTGCTTAAGAACGAAAGAAAACAAACCATTGGCGCCACTAAAATCACGCTTGAAAAACTCATGACCTGGGCATGTTGCAAAAGCGGGGTGGCGAACATGATCAACTTCGGCACGCTCAGCAAGCCAGTTGGCGATCAGTAATGCGTTCTTTTCATGCTGTGCCATACGAACGCCCAATGTTCTTAAGCCCCGTGCTGCAAGATATACATCATCAGGGGAAGTGCATTGGCCAAGCAAATAGCTGTTTTCTCTAAGCTTATCCCAGTGCTCTTCATTGGCGGTTGCTGTTCCCATCATCACATCCGAGTGGCCCACGATGTATTTCGTCGCTGCTTGAATTGAGATGTCTACGCCCATGTCAAAAGGACGGCAGTTGATAGGCGAGGCCCAAGTGTTGTCTAGCACAACACTTAAGCCGTGTTGATGTGCGATAGCCGCGAGCGTTGGCACATCTTGCACTTCCATCGTGATCGAACCTGGTGATTCAAGAAATAACACTTTGGTGTTTGGACGAATAAGCAACTCTATATCTGCGCCAATCATCGGATCATAGTAGGTCGTTTCAACACCAAATCCGGCTAAAATATTATCGCAGAGCGCCCGAGTGGGCTCGTAAGTTGAATCCACCATTAGCAAGTGATCACCAGCTTTCAGTAATGACAACAAAGTGCCACTGATTGCTGCAGATCCTGATGGGTAGAGTGCCGTCCCGACTCCGCCTTCAAGCTCTGCGATAGCGGATTGAAAGGCAAAGTGAGTCGGTGTACCTCGGCGCCCGTAGAACATTTCACCATTTGCTTTGTGCTTGATGGCGTGGCGCATATCGTCCATGGTGTCAAAAATTACAGTAGAGGCTCTATAAACGGGTGGGTTGACCACACCTTGGGACCATTTTTTGTCGCGACCTAGGCTGACGATTTGGGTATCAAGTTGCTGTTTTTCTTTGCTCATATGTCGTTGCCTGTCCTTAATGGTATGGTGATGGATTACCACTGCTTTGCGTGTGCGACGGATTTAAAAGATTAATCTTAACACCAACGTTGATCTTTGGAAGTCATAAACCTACATAGCTGAGTAATTTGCGCTTTGTTGTGTGTCATGCGCTAGCTTCACTCCAATTGAATTCTCATGTTATCCTTTGCGCATTATGCTAAGTCGTTCAATAGAAGGATTTTTAAATGAAAAAGCTCAGTATGGTATTTGCAGTGGCTGTAGGAGTGAGTACTGTTGGTGCAACGGGTGCGCTAGCACATGGTAATCACCAAGATAAAAAAGAACTTTTATTGGACTGGATGGTTGGACACTTTGATAGTGAACAGCAATCTATCGCAGATAAAGATTTCTTTAATATCCACCTCAATATGAAGCGTATTTGGTTACAACAAAAAGATGCTTGGATTTATGTTGAACAAGCGGCTGCGTCTCATCTTGAAAAGCCATATCGACAGCGTGTGTATCAAGTTCAAGCACTGTCAAAAACTGAGTTTGTCAGTAAAGTCTTTACCTTTGATAATCCTCTAAATTATGCCGGCGAGTACAGCAAACTTAGGCCTCTTGCCTCCTTGACGCCTAAAGATTTGGCATTAAAGCCGGGCTGCGCTGTTTATTTAAGTTGGAATGAAGCCAGTCAAAGTTTTTCTGGTGCGACAGATAACAGTACTTGTAAAAGCACCCTCAGGGGAGCAAGTTATGCCACATCAGAAGTTACGGTCACCAAAGATCAAATATTAAGTTGGGACCGTGGCTGGAATGGGCAAGGTGAGCAAGTCTGGGGAGCCGTAAAAGCCGGGTATCAGTTTATGCGCCGTTAATTTCGGTTCCTTTAAGCATGTTCATTCAGTGCGCTCAAAAAGAAAGGCGGCGTCTGTAGGCTTTAATCTATTGGCCACACTTCAATTGCGCCATCTGAGCTTAGCGTCGTGAGTGTTCTGCTGTTCGTTTGTGGATGATGAGTGTCAGCTGTGGTTTCAACCATCGACAGTACCGTCGTTCCTGCCGTATATGCTTTGAGTTGCCATTGGCTTAGTTGTTTGCCTGTGGCTACGTCCCATTGAAAGACTTTGTTTTTCGATGTGGCGGTAATGAGTTCCGTGCCTTGGCGAATAAATAGCGCTTTTCGGAAGTAGCGGTAGCGACCCCAGAACTCTAAAGTAGGAAAGCTTGCATGGGTGATTAGATCTAAAGTTTTGTGATTATCTAACGCGTCCGCTAAAAAAATGCGCTGTGCTTTTGTGTCAAGCGCTGCGCTATTCATTCGCTGCGGAAACTCATATCGTTTTATAATGTCCCCTGTATTTGTAGACCAAATTAGGGCGCTGCCGTCATGACTTGTTGAAAACACCTGTTCATCGGCCGAATACAATTCGACATGGCTTACATTCGCATCATGTTGCTTAAACTGAGAAAGCTGATTGCTCTGGCGGTTAATCGTTAAAATGGCGCCATCGCTCATGCCCACCAACATAAACCCAGCATCGTGATTGAGATAAAGACTGCTAATGCTAGCATCTGGATTAAAACTCTTTGCTTGCCACTGTAAAACCCGAGTTCCATCTTTTAAGTTAAATAGTATCAGTTGTTGTTTGCCTGCAACTGCGAGTTGTTGCTGGTTGCCCGAGAGTGCTAATTTGAATATGGGGACGGAAAAATCATCACTGGACCAATGATAAATAGGTTGACTACTTTCGGTGTTCCAGACAATGACGTCACTTTTTCTATTGAGTGTTACGGCCATTGAAGCTTGAGAAGAAAGAACGCCATCAATGAGGGTCTCTTGCGTCAGGCGTTTGGTTTGAACGGAAGCAAGTTCGTTGCTTGCTTGTTCACAGCCTGCCAACAAAACCAAAAGGCCCACCATGATTGCTCTTACTGGTTTAATAAGAAATGTTAATTTATGCACGTGCGCGCCAAAACAGATAGAGATAATGAAGAATCATAACAGGCTTCTGTTTAAGCGAGCTAGAATTGCTGTGACATTGATCACGCATTGCTTGACAGTCAGCAGAAACTTCATAAAACTAAGCTCCCTTTATATCTGATAATTAAAACAAAAATGAGTGCTGCATGATGTATTGTTGCTGATAGTTGGCATTCATCTGCCGGCTGCTTGCTCTATTTATGATTTACATTCAATTGAGTGAAAAGAGGAGTAGAAATGGGTGTAAGAATTGTAATGTTGATTACCCTTCTTTTGGGGCTTTGGGGTTGCAGTCGTCATCAAGCGCTTACGAATTCAGAGTCTCAACTAGGTGCTGCTGCGCTGCCAATTAATTATGCGCTGTTTCAACAGCAAGAATCTATAGTGGAATCAGATACGCTATTTTTGCTTTCCGAAGAGCACCAGCAAGATTTTTTAGCCGATTTTAATTATCGACTCTCGCGGGGAGTTAGGCCACATATTGCACTTTCAGAGTTCTTGGAAACGCGACTCGATAATTTTACATTTTATGGTGCCACCTATGTCGCAGATCAAGCGTGGTCGTTGAATAAAGGCAATTGTATGAGTTTGGCGATGTTAACCACAGCGCTTGCTCAATTAGTTGATTTAGAAATTGATTACCGAGAAGTGAACACATTACCCGTTTTTGAAAAAAATAATAATTTGCTACTTTCTTCAACCCATGTGCAGACTCGCGTTTTTGAACCTTCTCAGGAAAAAAATAATCATATTTCGTATACGCGAGCAAATGTAGTCGTAGACTACTTCCCTGTGAATACCAACTATGCAGGTAAACATGTGAATTCGAACCAATTTATTGCGATGTATTATCGCAATAAAGCGGCTGATGCATTGATCCTAGATGATATCAATTTGGCTTTTTCATATACAATGCAGGCGTATGAACATGCCCCTCAAGATATTGAAGTATTGAATCTGCTAGCTGTTTTGCACCGTCGCCAAGGCGATGTAAAAACTGCTGAAGATATTTATCTATTTGGGCTACAGGTTAATCCAAATAGCCTCAGCTTACTGACGAATTATATTGTGTTGTTAGAAAAGAATGGGCGCCAGAGCTTAGCAAACGAGTATAGAGAAAAAATGCTCACGCTGAATGACCCGAATCCTTATATTTGGTTGGAGCAAGCTTATCGAGCTGAAGCCGCTGGTGAGCAAAGCAGAGCGAAAATACTATTTGATAAGACATTAGAGCTCGCTCCCTATGTACAGCCTGCCTATATTGGACTCTATCGAATTTATTTGTCTCAAGGTCGGCACTTAAAGGCGAAAAAGACTCTGAAACAGGCGTTAGAATGGTCTTATGAAAAAGAAGAGCGCCAGTTATATAAATTTAAATTGTATAATTTGAATTCCGAATCTTCCCAGTAAAACCGGAATAGGGAAATGCTTGATGCCTCCATGCTGCCAGTATACATCTGGTAGTGTTGGTGTCTGTGGCTTAACGGTGATGCAGTATCGATGAGGCAGCAAATACGAGTCATGTCTACGGAGTTTCGATGCTGAATTGGAGGCTTTGATATACACGCGAGCCCTTGCTTCAGGGCCGACGTTCAAGTGGTAGTTGGCACTAGATAGTATCGATTTCCCCAACCCCTGATTTTATAATTGTTCGAGCGACTACCGGAGAGGTAGAATTGACAAGCAGCTTATGTCGCATTTGATGGCGTAGCAAATGTAAACCGTTCAGCGCTTCATGGAATGAAAAGAGCGCTCTTATCCCATGGCTTTTTCTTCTGCTCTTTGTGGTTTAAATGTCATTAAAGTCGCTTAAATCAGGGAGATTTGCCTTGAGTCATTTGCTCGAAGAGTGAAAGCGTGTGAACAAAAAAGAGAGCCTTGGCTCTCTTTTGGAATATCACGACTACAGAATCTGCATTAATCGGGCGCAAAGCCTGATGGGCCAATTAACTCGCCATCGAGAAATGCAAGGTTATCTTTCATTTCTAGTCGACCTTGAGCGAACCATTTTACTACGATTGGGTAGATAGCATGCTCTTGTTCGTAGACTCTCTCCGTCAAAAGCTCAGCAGTGTCTTCTGCATAAACAGGGACTCTAGCTTGCAAAATAACTGGGCCAGAGTCGAGCTGTGGCGTGACGAAGTGTACGCTCGCGCCGTGCTCTGTATCTTTTGCATCAATTGCGCGTTGGTGCGTGTTGAGCCCTGTATATTTTGGCAATAAAGAAGGGTGAATGTTGATCATCCGTCCCTCATATTGACTGACAAAGTCGTCGCTTAAAATACGCATGAAACCCGCGAGAACAATGAGCTCTGGCTGGTATTTTTCAATACGCTGCTGTAAACGTAGATCGTAAGACTCACGGGACTCCCCCTTTCTGGCGATCACGCAACTGGTATCAATTTCAGCGTGATGAGCTCTTTGTAAGCCCAAAGCATCTGGTTGGTTACTGATGACACCGACAACATCGGCTTGAAGATGGTCATCACAGCTATCTATGATTGCTTGTAAATTACTACCATTGCCTGAAATAAGTACCAGTACACGTAATTGTTTTGCCATTAAAGGATCTCCACCTGCTCTTCATCGTCTGAACGAGAGGCTATGTTACCGATGAGCCAGGCTTGTTCACCTTCAGCTGCTAACAATTCTAATGCAGATTCAACCTTATCAGCAGGCAGTGCCACGACCATTCCGACACCACAGTTAAAGGTGCGGTACATTTCAAATTCAGAAATGTTGCCGTTTTCCATAAGCCAGTTAAATACGGTTGGCCACTGCCATGAGTCACCGGTAATGACCGCTTTGCAATCATCAGGTAAAACTCTAGGAATGTTTTCCCAGAATCCGCCGCCAGTAATATGAGCCATTGCGTGTACATCTGATGCTTCGACCAGTTTTAGCAGTGACTTCACATAAATTTTTGTTGGTTCTAGCAAATGTTCAATCAACGGCTTGCCAGCTAAATCTTGCTGCGGATCAGCCTTGCTAACTTCTAGGACCTTACGAATAAGCGAGTAGCCATTTGAGTGAGGACCGCTAGAAGCAAGAGCAATCAATGCATCTCCAGCCTTTACTTTAGTGCCATCAATGATGTCAGCCTTTTCTACAACGCCGACACAAAAGCCTGCCAAGTCGTAGTCTTCGCCTTCATACATGCCAGGCATTTCAGCAGTTTCACCACCGATTAATGCTGCACCAGATTGGTAACAGCCTTCACCAATACCGTTGACAACCGATGTTGCTGTTGCAACGTCCAACTTGCCAGTCGCATAGTAATCGAGGAAGAAAAGTGGCTCAGCACCTTGAACAATTAGGTCGTTTACACACATCGCAACGAGATCAACACCAACACTGTCGTGTTTTTTGTAGTCGATTGCTAAGCGAAGTTTGGTGCCGACACCGTCAGTGCCAGAAACGAGAACAGGGTGTTTGTATTTAGTTGGTAATTCACAAAGCGCGCCAAAGCCACCTAGGTTGCCCATAACTTCGGGTCTGTGGGTGCGTTTCACAGCAGATTTGATATTACTAACCAGTTCGTTGCCAGCATCAATATCGACGCCTGCATCTTTATAGCTCAGTGGGGTAGGAGTGCTCACGGAGATCCTCTCGGGTACATCGTTATTATATGGGATTTTGTGCGGCGCTATTCTATCAGTTTGTGCAATCCCGAGAAAGCGAAGTTTTTATAAACTTGTGTAAGTTTCAGTGCGAGTTGCATCACGGTTTTTTGGGTCTGCGCATTTTTATATTTTACCTTCGTCTTAAATAGTCTAAGATCGATAAAATTTGCTTCTTGAAAGCTTATAAAAACAGCAGGAGATAAAAATGAAAGTCGTTGAGGTTAAGCATCCTTTAGTTCGCCACAAAATTGGTTTGATGCGTGAAGGAGATATCAGTACTAAGCGTTTCCGCGAGTTAGCTGCTGAAGTTGGGAGTTTATTAACCTATGAAGCGACGGCAGATCTCGAGACTGAAACAGTCACGATTGAAGGCTGGAATGGCCCTGTTGAAATTGAGCAAATCAAAGGTAAAAAGGTTACGGTTGTCCCGATTCTTCGTGCTGGTTTAGGGATGATGGACGGTGTATTAGAACACATTCCAAGCGCGCGGATTTCTGTTGTGGGAATTTACCGTGATGAAGAAACACTGGAACCAGTCCCATATTTTGAAAAGCTTTGTAGTAATGTCGATGAGCGTATCGCTCTGGTTGTTGACCCAATGCTGGCAACTGGCGGCTCGATGATTTCAACAATTGACTTACTTAAAGAGCGTGGCTGTACCTCGATTAAAGCGCTGGTACTGGTTGCTGCACCAGAAGGTGTTGAAGCACTTCAAAAAGCTCACCCTGATGTTGAACTATATACAGCTGCTGTTGACAAGTGCCTGAACGAAAAGGGTTATATTTTGCCCGGTCTAGGTGATGCAGGCGATAAGATTTTTGGTACCAAATAAGCGTACCGGCAAATAAACAATAAAAGCGGAAAGATGTAGTCTCATCTTTCCGCTTTTTTATGCGTAACTGAATTCAGCGATTAATGTGCAACACGATTTTTCGTCGTTTCATTGCACACCACTATTCTATTTTATTGTTTTTGATGCTAATCGAAACCGTTCTTGTTTCGTGCCTCTGAACATATTTTTAAAGTCTTTAAAGCACCATTGCTGCTATCCAACCAAAGGCCAATAAAGGCAAGTTATAGTGGATAAATGTTGGGATGACGCTATCTCGAATGTGATCGTGTTGCCCGTCTGCATTGAGTCCTGCCGTTGGCCCCAAAGTTGAATCGGACGCAGGTGAACCAGCATCACCGAGCGCGGCGGCTGTTCCAACCAGTGCAATTGTTGCAGGCACTGAAAAATCAAAATTCAACGCCAGTGGTACATAAATCGTCGCAATAATTGGTATCGTCGAAAAAGAAGAACCGATCCCCATCGTAATTAATAGACCAACCACCAGCATTAAAAATGCAGCGAGTGGTTTGTTGTCACCGATAAAGTCGCCAAGAGATGCCACCAAGGTCGAGACCTCCCCAGTGGTTTTTACTACGGCTGCAAACCCGGCTGCGGCAATCATTATAAAACCGATATTGGCCATCATGCGTGCACCTTGAGTAAATACATCTTGATCAGCAACATGCTTCAAAGCGCCTGATAAACTAAAAATCATAAATCCAAACATCGCGCCGATGATCATCGAACCGGTTTGCAATTGAATGAGTAAAGTCGTGGTTATAGCGATGATAGCGATGTAAATATTTTTCTTGCTAAGCTTTTCTTCGGGCTCGGCTGCGAGGATGAGCTCTTCTCGATAAATACGGGGATTACGATAGCTGATCAATAAGGCAAACAGAAGGCCTGCTATCATGCCTAAAGCCGGTATCAGCATTGCGGCTGGAATCTGCTCTCTCGCTGCGTCTAAACCGTTACTGTTGAGATTGAATAGCAAAATATCATGGAGAAAAATCCCACCAAAACCAACGGGTAAAATCATATAGGTCGTGACCAGTCCAAAAGTTAATACACAGGCGACTAACCTTCGGTCTAGTGATAGTTTTGACATCACATGCAAAAGCGGTGGCACGAGGATAGGAATAAAGGCGATATGAATCGGTAAGATATTTTGCGAAGACATCGCCATAACGAGAAGCGCGGCTAACAAAATCCAACGCACTTTTTGAATGTTTGCCGTCGCTGGTGCGTGGCCTAACCGCTTGATGACGGTGGTAGAAATAAGCGTTGTTAATCCTGAGTGGGATAGGGCTACCGCAAAAGCGCCAAGGAGGGCATAGCTGAGGGCAATTTTGGCTCCGCCTCCGAGGCCATTATTGAATGCATCGATGGTTTGCTGTATGTCTAAACCGCCAAATAACCCAGCCACCAGAGCACTGATTGTTAGTGCGATGACTACATTGACCCGAAAAAAGCTCAATAAAAGCATTAAGCTGACTGAAATAACAACAGCATTCATAAAAGTAGTCTGTTTTCATAGTGGGAAAGGCTGTATTTTGTCAATTCTAAGCAGAGGCTGTCTAGCAAATTCGAATATGAATGCAAATCAGCGT
This sequence comes from Shewanella gelidii, assembly GCF_014647855.1. GTDB lineage: Bacteria > Pseudomonadota > Gammaproteobacteria > Enterobacterales > Shewanellaceae > Shewanella > Shewanella gelidii. The sequence continues at coordinate 695,758 of NZ_BMPZ01000002.1, forward strand.
GATAAGCGACTTTAGTTCGTGATGCGAATTCACTTAGATAGCGCTTGTAAAGCCATGAGTTGCTGTTTTTTTGTTCGCCCCTGACGCAAATTGGTGTTTATTGAAAATATTTTTCATCCAATTTGTGATATTGATCGTAAATAGGTTGTCAGCAGAGACAGGCTATTTATAATAGCCAGAGTTTTATAGGGAATTGTTTGTCTATTCTCAATTCATTCCATAGATGGAGATAAAAAATGAGCGTATTAGTAGGCCGTCCGGCGCCAGACTTTACTGCAGCAGCAGTTTTAGGTTCAGGTGAAATTGTTGATACTTTTAACCTTACCGCTGCAATTAAAGGTAAGCCAGCGGTAGTGTTTTTCTACCCTCTTGATTTTACTTTTGTTTGTCCTTCTGAGTTGATTGCATTTGATCACCGTATGGATGAGTTCAAGAAACGTGGTGTTGAAGTCATCGGTGTTTCAATCGACTCACAATTTACACATAACGCATGGCGTAATACGCCAGTTGACCAAGGTGGTATTGGCCAAGTGCAATACACTTTAGTTGCTGATGTGAAACACGAAATTTGTAAAGCCTATGACGTTGAGCATCCAGAAGCCGGCGTTGCTTTCCGTGGCTCATTCCTTATTGATAAAGAAGGCCAAGTTCGTCACCAAGTCGTGAATGATTTACCGCTTGGCCGTAACGTTGATGAAATGCTACGTATGATCGATGCACTTCAGTTCCACGAAGAGCATGGTGACGTGTGCCCAGCAGGTTGGGAAAAAGGTGAAAAAGGTATGGATGCAAGCCCTGAAGGTGTTGCAGCATATCTTACAGAGAACTCGGAAGGCCTATAAGGCACAGACCAGTTCATGAATTGAAAAAGCTGCCATTGGCAGCTTTTTTTTATGCGTGTTTGTATTGCTTAGTTGTCATGATTTCCTCGACATGCATTGAATGCAAATCCATCGTGGATCAAAGCAATATCATAGGGGAGTGATCGTGTTACGACTCAGGTTCCTTAAGATCTTCATTTATAGGTGCCAGTGGCCAACCACCTAGAGACTTCCAGCGGTTTACAATGTGACAGAATAGCTCTGCTGTTCGTTCTGTATCATAAAGAGCTGAATGAGCTTCACTATTATCAAAAGGGATCCCCGCCATCATACAAGCTTTGGCTAGGACTGTGTGACCAATTGCTAATCCGGCTAACGTTGCTGTATCAAAGGTCGCAAAGGGGTGAAATGGTGTGCGTTTTAGTCCATTTCGTTCAATGGCTTGGCTGACAAAACCGTGATCAAATGCCGCATTGTGAGCAACAATGATACTGCGGTGGCAGTTCGCAGCTTTCTGGCCTTTCTTGACTTCTTTAAAGATTTCTAAAAATGCTTCTTTTTCTGATACTGCGCCGCGAAGTGGGTTGCTGGGATCGATGCCATTAAATGCAAGAGCGTCAGGCTCAAGATTTGCACCTTCAAACGGGTCAATATGATAATGGAGCGTTTTATCAAGGGCTAATACGCCTTCATCATTCATTTTGAGAAGCGTGACCGCGATTTCAAGAAGTGCATCTGTTTTTGCGTTGAAGCCCGCTGTTTCCACGTCGATAACGACAGGGTAATAGCCTCGAAATCGATTGCTCAGTTTGTTGAAGTCGCAAATATCGCTCATTAAAATACCACCCATTTTTTTATAGTGGGCTATTATGCTTAAACTGATCACTGCTGTCATGTGTGTTTGCTGGGTTTATGTTCTAAAGGAACGAAAAAACCTGCCGATACATAAGGTGCAATGAAAATAAAGAGAGCGACTTAGACCATGTGGCGACCGGCACTTCTTATCACCAGTTTATTACTTCCAAGCTTTGCTTCTGCTGAGTTGAGGCATTATGTGGCTTCATTGGAAGACTCTCAATGGCGTGTGAGCCAAAACTCTCCAGTTGCATGTAGGCTTGAGCATGACATTCCAATGTATGGCAAAGCCATCTTTAGTAGCCAAGCTAGTAAAGATCATAATCTCAATTTTATTTTAGATATGTGGATGAAGCCCGATCAAGTGACTAATGCGCGGCTGATGAGTCGAGCGCCGAATTGGCGACCCGGGGTGCGCTCCAAGCCTATTACAACGCTTAAATATCAAAAGTACTTTAATGGGGAAGTACCAAAGCGTGCAGCATGGTCCATGCTTGCTGAGTTAGAGCGCGGTATGGAACCCACTTTTTATTACGCAGATTGGTATAACCAAAGTAATAAAATTGCAGTGGGATTATCTACTGTAAATTTCGGAAGAACTTTTAGAGAATTCAAATCCTGCCTCGCTAATCTACTACCTTATAGCTTTGAAGATATAGCATTTACCGTTTTGAATTATGAATTTGGTGGGACCGAGTTGACGCGATTTTCAAAACAGCAATTGGCCCGTGTACAAGAATATTTATCTTATGATAACGAAGTGGAACTGGTATTGATTGATGCTTATACCGATAGTTATGGCGGCCGGAGCGTGAATAAACGTACTTCGATAAAAAGAGCTGACTCTATTAAAGAATTCTTTTTGGCCAAAGGAATTCCGCAACAACGCATCCATACGATGGGGCACGGTGAAGCACGGCATGTCGCTTCAAATACAACAGTCGATGAGCGCAGCCGCAACCGTCGGGTGGTGATTAGAATATCCAAACCGATGTGAATTTGATTTAATGATGAAATGGGCTGATTGAAAAATCGGCCCTTTTTTATGTCTTAGTCAATATAGCATCTTTTTTTGCGCAAAAAAAAGCCCGCTCATTTGAGCGGGCTGCAAATATTCTATTGCAATCAACAAATTGAAGGAAGGAAGTCAAGCATAAGAACCAGGGAAAAACTGACATTTGCGAAACAACATCAGTTTAAAAGTTCTTTGTTTTCAATATCAGTAAACTGACACTTCCTGAAAACGTGGTCATTGTATGGTCAGCATTAGAAAGCCGCAAACTAAAAAAAATACCTACTAGCATAAATAAAACTAATGCATAAAAGGTGATGAAGGACACCGTAAGTCATTATAAATCGGTGTTTTTAGCGCTTTAATTAATAAAGGTGCATAAAAATACACACTATAGATTAGTTATATGTTGTTTAATTGTTAATTTTGACTGCTGTTTATTCCTTGAACAATGAAATGGTACCCATTGGCGTAGAAAAAATATGTGGGTATAGTGACCCACATTAAACTTTTGCGCTGCAATAAAAAGGAAGTCAGCAAAATGCGAATAAAAATAAAATTGATTATGGCAAGTGCTGTTGCCTTGGGGGCATCGATTGGTTTGAGTGCTTGCCAATCGACTGGTATTCAAGGAGCCACAGCTCAGCTCGTTTATCCGGTTTCCGAAGTGACCCAGCAGGTTGATGTATTACATGGTGTTGAGGTGGCAGATCCGTACCGCTATTTAGAAGAAAATAACTCCAAAACCGATGCTTGGGTGAAAGTTCAACAAGAATTTGGTGACAATTACCTCGATCAAATACCAAATAAGCAGGTTTTAGTTGATCGCATTACTGAGCTTTGGAATTACGAAAAGGTGTCAGCGCCTTTTGAGCATGGTTCTAACACTTTTTATTATCGCAATGATGGGTTGCAATCGCAGTCAGTTTTATTTGTTAAAGATGACACAGGTATAGAGAAACGATTACTGGATCCCAATAAACTATCCGCTAAAGGTACATCTGCACTATCAGGTCTTTCGGTTAGTCATGATGGAAAAACCTTAGCGTACGGGGTATCTAAATCAGGGTCTGATTGGCAACAATGGTATTTCATGGATGTAGCGACAGGGCGGTTGCTTGACGATCAGTTGAGCTGGATTAAATTTTCTAGTGCAGAATGGGATAAAGACAATAAAGGTGTGTTTTATTCTCGTTATGATGCACCGAAGGGCGGAGATCTTTTAGCGGATGTTAACTTTAATCAAAAGGTTTATTACCACCGTTTAGGAACTCCGCAAACTCAAGATGTTCTAGTTTACGAGCGTCCGCAAAACAAAGATTGGGGTTTCGGTGCCGAAGTGTCTGGAGATGGTAATTACCTACTGCTATCCATTTCCCAGGGAACGGACAGTCGTAATCGTTTCTTTTATAAAGCGCTTAATGAAAAAAATGCAGAGATGGTTGAATTAATCGCAGAGCTAGAGGCTGAGTACAGCTTCCTTGGGAATGATGATTCTGTTTTCTATTTTAAAACCGATTTGGACGCATTGAATGGCAAAGTCATTGCGATTGACGTCAATCGTCCTCAAAAATCAAATTGGAAAACGATTATCCCAGAGTCTGCGGACCCAATTAGCCGAGTGAAGATCGTGAATGACCAGCTGGTTGTTAGTTCTTTACACCATGTCTTAGGTAAGCTATCGGTCTATGATCTAGACGGTCGCAAAGTTAAAGATATTGCGCTACCGGGTAAAGGTAAAATTACCGGTCCCTATGGGAAACGCTCAAAAGATTATTTCTATTACGTCTTCAGCAGCTATACCCAGCCACTAACAACGTATAGATATGACTTTAAAACCGGTAGTTCAGCCGTATATGCCGAGCCAAAAATTTCATTTAGCCCAGATGATTATGTAACCGAGCAAGTTTTTTATAAGAGTAAAGATGGTACACAAGTGCCGATGCTTATTTCCTATAAGAAAGGCATGAAAAAAGATGGGGCAAATCCCGCGTTGCTGTATGCATATGGTGGCTTTTCAATTTCTGTCACACCACGATTTAGCCCAGCTAATATTGCTTGGTTAGATATGGGGGGCATATACGCAGTACCCAATTTAAGGGGGGGAGCTGAATATGGTGAAAGCTGGCATGTCGCAGGAATGCTCGATAAGAAACAAAATGTATTTGATGATTACTATGCCGCCGCAGAATATTTGATTGATAATGGCTATACCAATAGCAGTAAGCTTGGTGCTTATGGTCGAAGCAATGGTGGCTTGTTAATGGGCGCAGCTGTGACGCAACGACCAGAGCTATTTGCAGCGGTACTGCCGGCAGTGGGGGTATTAGATATGCTCCGATTCCATAAGTTTACGATTGGCTGGGCTTGGACGAGTGAATATGGTAGTGCAGATGTCGCGGAACAATTTCCAGCACTATACGCTTATTCTCCTTATCACAATGTTACAAAGCAAGACTATCCAGCAACGATGGTGATGACGGCAGATCATGATGACCGTGTGGTGCCATTACATAGTTTCAAATTTGGTGCCATGCTGCAGGCAAAACAGACGGGTGATGCTCCAGTGATTATGCGAATTGAATCCAATGCTGGCCATGGTCGTGGTAAGCCCACAGCAATGAAGATTGATGAATTTGCTGACATCTATAGTTTTCTATTTCACAATTTTAACCTAACAATTCCGCAACATATCGGTCACTAACTCGGTCAAAATATGAGTTAAAAATAAGAAAGAGGGCAAAAGCCCTCTTTTTTTATGTTTAATGATTCCCACTGCATCGCTCAAGCATTCACAATCCATGACTGGATAGGTATAGTAAGTCACAGTTTATTCACTGTTTGAGTCAGCTTTTGTCTATGTTTCGTTGGCCTATTTCTGTTTATTATGAAGACACCGACGCGGGTGGCGTTGTATATCATTCCAATTATTTGAACTTTTTTGAGCGAGCAAGATCTGAATGGTTAAAAGCCATACATGTCAAGCAAACTGAGCTCTTGCAGCAAGATACAGCCTTTGTTGTAAAGCATGCGACTTTAGATTTTAAGCGTCCTGCAAAATTTGAGCAGAACCTTATCGTAGAATCGAGTGTCATAGACATGAGAAAAACGTCTTTGACGTTTGAGCAGCAACTTTTGGATGAAGAAGGTAATTGTTACTGTTCAGGTGAAATAATTGTTGTTTGTGTCGCACTTTCTCGGATGCGGCCTAAAGCTATACCGATGCATATTGCCAAGGAGTTAAAAGGTGGAAGCTGATATTTCGTTTATTGGGCTATTTTTACAAGCGAGTTTGCTCGTTAAGTTTGTCATGCTTACGTTGCTGGGCTTATCCATTGCATCTTGGGCCGTTATTATTCAGCGTAGAAATCTTCTGATTTCCGCTAAGTCGAAATCAATTGCATTTGAAGATAAATTTTGGTCTGGCGTTGATTTGAATCGTTTGTATCAAGAACTTAATGCGAGAGGGGAGTCCAATTCGGGTTTAGAGTCACTTTTTGTCACTGGTTTTAAAGAATACTCTCGGCTGACCAAAATTAGTGGTCGTGATCCCAGTTCTGTGATGGACGGTACATATCGAGCCATGCGAGTGACCTTGTCTCGCGAGCTTGAAGCGCTAGAAAATCATCTGCCTTTACTTGCAACAATTGGTTCAACGAGTCCCTATATCGGCTTATTTGGAACCGTATGGGGAATTATGAATTCGTTTATTGCATTGGGCGCTGTAGAAAATGCCACTCTGGCGATGGTTGCGCCAGGTATTGCTGAAGCGTTAATTGCAACTGCAATGGGTCTATTTGCCGCCATTCCTGCGGTGATTGCATACAATAGATTCTCAACACAGGTTGAGAAATTGGAAATGTCCTATGCCAACTTTATGGAAGAGTTCTCGAGTATCTTACATCGCCAAGCCTATAGCGATAAGGACCGAGGCTAATGCATCAGGGTTATCAACGTAAACGTCGGCGACCAGTCGCCGAGATTAACGTGGTTCCGTATATCGACGTGATGTTAGTGTTGCTGATTATCTTTATGGTGACTGCGCCAATTGTGACCCAAGGGGTGAAGGTTGATTTACCGGAAGCATCCGCAGAGTCTTTGCCTGCTGATGGGAAGCCGCCGGTTGTTGCATCAATTGATGCGACAGGGGATTACTTTTTAAATGTGGGAGAAGGGGCAAACAATGAAGCGCTCGATCTCGAAGCCATTAGTGTTCGCGTCGGAGCCATTATCGAGCTTGAGCCTGAACGACCTGTCGTTGTAAAAGCAGACCGAGCAATTCCCTATGAACGTGTGATCCAATTGATGGTCAGTCTACAAGCTGCTGGCGTTCCGTCAGTTGGTTTGATGACGGATTCTCCGGAGGAGTAATCGGTGAGTGTAAAGTCTCAATTCACAATGCCGTTGATTGTATCAGCAGTCATCCATATAGGCGTTATTGTTGTGCTTGCCGTTGGCGTAGACTTTTCGGAGCAGCCATTGCCCACGCCGAAGGCGAGCGCACCTGCGCTGAAAGCTGTAGTCATTGACCAAGCAAAAGTCGCCAAGCGGGTGGAAGAATTAAAGCAGCAAAAACGCAACAAAGAGCAAAAAGAGAAAGATCGTCAAGCGGAATTAGAGCGAAAAGCAAGAGAGGCCAAAAAAGCCCGTGAACGCGAGCAAGCTCAAATTAAAAAGCTTGAGCAGGAACGCAAGCGCAAAGAGCAGGAAACAAAAAAAGCGGCTGACGCAGCTAAAGCTGCTCAACTGAAACAAAAGAAAGAAAAAGAAAAAGCGGCAAAGGCTGAAGCGGCGCGTAAAAAGAAAGAACAAGAGAGAGCAGCAGCTGAGCGAGCGGCTCAGAAAGCGGCTGATAAACGAAAGGCAGAAGAAGCTGCAGCCCAAAAGGCGGCTGAAGAACGTAAACGAAAAGAAGACGAGCGCAAGCGGAAAGAAGCTGCTGAAGCCAAACGCAAAGCTGAGCAGCGTGCCCGTGAGGAGCAAGAAAGGCAGATGCAAGAAGCCTTGGCTGCAGAGCAGGTTGCTTTATCAGCGACACGTAATAAGCAAGTGATCTCTGAGGTGCAACGGTACACTGCGATGATCTCAGCGACTATTTCCCGAAATGTGTTGAAAGCGGAGTCGATGCGTGGCAAAAGCTGCCAAGTCTTGATTCGCCTTGCTCCCGATGGCTTTGTGGTCAGCAGTCGAGTGCAATCCGGTGATCAAGCAGTATGCCGTGCAACATTAGCCGCGATTCAGAAAGTACAACGTCTTCCTGTCTCAAAAGAGCCTGACGTTTACGCGAAAATGAAAGAAATTAATTTAACCTACAGACCTGAAATTGACTAAAGGGGTGTTATGAAAATCTTAGGGAAATGGTTGACGCTTATAGGAATGTTTTGCGCTTTACCTGCTTTTGCTGCGTTAGATATTGTGATTACCGATGGCGTGGATGAGTCTCGCCCTATAGCGGTTGTTCCATTTGTTTGGAAAGGCGCTGGACCTGCAAATAAGCAAATATCTGACATCGTAACTTCGGATTTAACGCGTAGTGGTACGTTTAAAGTGTTGGATGATTTAAGTCTGCCCCAAAGACAGATTAGCCGCCTTGAAGATTTTGATCCCAAACTTTGGCAGAACGTAGCTGCTGAAGCTGTCGTGGTCGGCTCTATCGAGCCGGTGGGAAATAACCAGTTTAAAGTCAGGTTTGACCTTATTGATCTGGTGAAGGCACAGCTGCAGGATGAATCAAAACCGATAAGTAAGGGCGACTTGTTGCTTGATGGACGTGGTGAGACGATTGTTCCTGAGGTTGCATTTCGACGTTATGGCCACCGTATTAGCGATATTGTCTACGAAAAACTGACCGGTATACGTGGTGCCTTTCTCACGCAAATTGCTTATGTCGTCGTAAATCATGGTCAAAACAAACCGTATAAATTGATGGTCGCGGATTATGACGGTTTTAACGAAAATATGTTGCTTAGCTCCAGTGAACCTTTGATGTCTCCTGCTTGGTCACCAGATGGTAAAAAGCTTGCTTATGTGAGTTTTGAAAATCGTAAAGCGGAGATATTTGTTCAGGATCTTCAAGCGAGAAGCCGAGTTAAAGTGAGTAGCTTTTCAGGGATAAATGGCTCTCCCGTATTTTCCCCCGACGGTAAAAAACTTGCGGTAACACTATCGAAAGATGGTCAACCTGAAGTTTATGTCATCGATATCGCAACGAAAGCGATTAAACGAGTGACCAATCATTACGCAATCGACACTGAAGCGAAGTGGTTCCCTGATGGTAAGTCACTGTTGCTGACTTCAGAGCGAGGTGGTAAACCCCAACTTTATCGCGTACATTTGGACACCGGACGAATTAGACGCTTAACCTATGAAGGTGAGTGGAATCTTGGCGGAGCAATTACGCCAGATGGTCGCAGCATTGTTTTTGTAAATCGAACCCAAGGCAAATTTAATATTGCCAAAATGGACCTAGAAACGCGCTTTATGCAAGTACTAACATCAACGCGTTTAGATGAGTCACCAAGTGTCGCACCAAATGGCACCATGGTAATTTACGGGACGACACATAATGGCCGACAGGTATTGGCTGCCGTTTCAGTTGACGGGCGTTTTAAAGCAAGACTACCTGTAGGGAAAGGCGAAGTTAAATCGCCAACCTGGTCACCATTTCTTTAATTTAAATTAAATGAGTAAATAAGGATTACACAATGGATCTGAATAAGTTGTTAAAAGCTATGTTGGTCGCGCTTCCAATTATGGCATTAAGTGCATGTAGCTCTACTTCTGAATCAGAAACTGATGCTACAAGTGCTGGCGGTGCAGATGGGTCTGCAACTTCGGGTGAAGTACGTGAAGGTCAAGGTGGTGTTGAAATTGGTGGCGTCAATCAAGTGTTAACACCACAAGAGCAGCAACGTCTTAAATTCCAAGAGCTGCGTAAAGAGCACATTATTTATTTTGATTTTGACCGTAGCGAAATTCAGCCGCAATTTGCAGAGATCTTGCAGGCACATGGTGAGTATTTAGTTGAGCATGAAAATGTTCGCGTTATGATCGAAGGCCATGCTGATGAGCGTGGAACGCCTGAGTATAATATTGCTTTGGGTGAGCGTCGTGCAAAAGCCGTTGCTAAGTATCTACAAAGTATGGGTATTTCACCGAGCCAGATGACAATGGTTAGCTATGGCGAAGAGAAGCCTCTTGATGTTTCTCGTACTGATGATGGTTTTGCTAAGAATCGTCGTGCTGTATTGGTTTATTAATCTACGCTGTCATCGTGTTCGATGTTTAGGAGTTTTGATATGAGAAGAGCCGTATTCACTGCGGCGGTCTTCTTCTGGGCAGGCGCTGCAGTTGCAGCGCCTGCGCCTGTTGAGGATCTTGCTGGTGGTAGTGATAAAGTTGCCCGCTTAGAAAGAATGGTTAAGGCCAAGCAGCAATCAGATTTTGAAATGATGCAGCGACTAGATAGTTTGCAACGTGAAGTTCAAGATTTGCGCGGTTTAGCAGAGCAGCAGTCGTATCAAATTAATCAAATGCTGCAGCGCCAACGTCAGCTTTATGATGAAATTGCCAATTTACAAGCGCAACCAGCACCGACCGCTGTGACCGTTGAGACGAATACTGAAACTGCAGCAGCGTCGTTGAGTGAGACAGCTAGCTATGAGCAAGCGGTTAACTTGGTGCTAAAAGAGCGAAAGTATGATGCAGCAATCCCTGCATTTAAAGATTTTATCCAAAAATTCCCTGAGTCAAGCTACGCAGCGAATGCGCATTACTGGTTAGGGCAGCTGCTTTATACTAAAGGTGAGTTTGAAGAAGCGTCTGTGGCATTTAATACGGTCATCGCTAAATTTAAAACTTCGAGTAAGTTTGGCGACAGCCTCGTTAAGTTAGGTATGATCGCGGAAAAATCTAGCGATATTACTGCGGCAAAACGCTACTATAATCAAGTCTTAAAAGACCATGCAGATAGCGCTGCAGCAAGGATCGCTAAACAACAGCTAACAGCATTGAAATAAAAAACAAACTCTTCGTTTGTTTTTCATGCAAACGGCAAAAAATCATAAAATTGCACTTGCATGACAAAATGAAAAAGGTATTATAGGCGCCCTCAGAGCGAGGCAGCTCGCTTGGGGACGCGAAACAGGAAGAGTTTTTCAATGTGAATAAAGAGTTTGGTTCACAATTTACTGGCGATGCTAGATTGGAAAACATACTGGTTAGCACAAGGTGATTACGCAAACGTTTGTGAATACAAGCGCTTAAATTATCATCTTGATCAATTTTAGATTGATAAAGATGGGTCGTTAGCTCAGTTGGTAGAGCAGTTGGCTTTTAACCAATTGGTCGAAGGTTCGAATCCTTCACGACCCACCACTTTTCTGAGAGTGAGATTGCCGGTTTGGCTTTAATTCAGAGGTGCTTATCAGCACGAAAAACCAGATGGGTCGTTAGCTCAGTTGGTAGAGCAGTTGGCTTTTAACCAATTGGTCGAAGGTTCGAATCCTTCACGACCCACCACTTTTCTGAAAGTGAGATTGCCAGTTTGGCTTTAATTCAGAGGTGCTTATCAGCACGAAAAACCAGATGGGTCGTTAGCTCAGTTGGTAGAGCAGTTGGCTTTTAACCAATTGGTCGAAGGTTCGAATCCTTCACGACCCACCACTTTTCTGAAAGTGAGATTGCCAGTTTGGCTTTAATTCAGAGGTGCTTATCAGCACGGAAATCCAGATGGGTCGTTAGCTCAGTTGGTAGAGCAGTTGGCTTTTAACCAATTGGTCGAAGGTTCGAATCCTTCACGACCCACCACTTTTCTGAAAGTGAGATTGCCAGTTTGGCTTTAATTCAGAGGT
>NZ_BMPZ01000002.1:707307-784234 GCF_014647855.1 Shewanella gelidii
AGCCGGTTTGGCTTTAATTCAGAATGCTATTCAGCACAAAATCTAAATGGTCTATAGCGAAATTATTGTTTAAAGCATGTTGTTCGCTGTTGTACCAACCCTTACCAAGCGTAGTCTAAATACGGGTCGTTAGCTCAGTTGGTAGAGCAGTTGGCTTTTAACCAATTGGTCGAAGGTTCGAATCCTTCACGACCCACCATTTCAAATTATCTCTTTAAAATTCAATGATACTTATTGCTAGGTAGTGTGGTTTGTGTCCTTTTTGCTAACCAATAAGCTCGGAACTCAGTTCAAAAATTCAGTTCTGCTTATTTCCAACCGAATGCTTATTGGAATGGACAAACAAAAAGGAGGCGTTATGCCTCCTTATGTTGTATTGAAGTTCGATTATGCCAAAAGCTGGTTTTCTTTAACAAACTGTTCGAACTCAGTGCAACCACCGACATGTTTTTGATCAACAAAAATTTGCGGTACTGTTTCTACAGGCTTTCCGACCGTTTTTTCTAAATCTGCTTTGCTAATGCCTTCTGCATGAATATCAACATACTTGAACTTAAAATCTTCACGCTGTTCTTCAAGCTGTTCTGAAATCTGTTTTGCTCTTACGCAATAAGGGCAGCCTGGTCGACCAAAAATAACAACAAACATAATAGCTCCTAATTTTTAACTTGGTGAATTTATAACATATTCGCTAAGCCACTCATAATGATAAATACAGGTCAGGTTAATCGGATTCTTCTTTTAATCGCTCAAAGAGTTCAGGGTTTGATGACGACCTTGGTAGTCAAAGAAGCTTTCAACATGGTGCCAGTGCTTCTTAGATTGTTTCAGCAGAATCATATCGGGTGCACGGAAATCTTCTTTATATTTCACAATATCATCCGAACTTTTGTATGTATGTTTGAGTATGCCAGGCGTGCGATTATGCGGATGGATAAATAGCGCAAAACAAGCATTGATTTGTTTTGGGGTTTGCATTTTAAAGTGGCGTTCGAAATCATTACCTTCTATATCAAAGTAACGCACTGTGAGGGTGTTATTAGCGGATTCGAAATGCATGTCGTGGCATTTGAATAAGTGGTGATGTTTTTGTTGCAAAACTTGCTGCAATCGTTTGTCTGGATCAATAAGAACCGTTTGACATGATAAACAACTTCTTGCCGCAATATCGTTCTCTGCCCCACATTGAGGACAAGCTTTACTGCGAAAACGAAAAGAGCACTGAATTTTTTCATTTGTAGTACCCGATTCAATCAGAGCTTGGCAACGTCTACCATAGTGCTCAATGATGTCACCATCATTATCTGTTAACCCCCAAAAAATGTTTGCAAACTGACACTCTGGGCAATGAACTTGAACCGGTACAGATTTACTTGTTGGTTTATGAAAACCTACTTCTGGAAAATAGAGATCGTAACCGTTCGCTGCGTAATCAATGACTAGGCAATCTAATTTATTTTCCGCTAAACGCAATCCTCGCCCAACCATTTGTTGAAATAAGCTGACCGAAGCCGTTGGGCGTAGTATGGCAATGAAGTCAACGTGGGGTGCGTCAAACCCTGTGGTCAGTACCGCGACATTAACGATGAACTTTAAGCGTTTGGCTTTAAATTCGGTGATGATATTGTCTCTATCATGATGGCTTGTCGTCGCGGTAATTAGCGCTGATTTTTGTGGGTCTAACCGGGTCATAATTTCATGTGCATGCTGAACGGTAGCTGCAAAAATGATTACGCCTTGACGCTGCTCTGCAAGCTGAGTGATCTGGTCAATGATTGCTGTGGTCGCTCGGCCACTATGGTTCAAAATGTTGTTGATTTGGGCTTCTGGATATTCTCCGCAATGTGTTGCGACCAAAGAAGAAAAATCATATTGGGCGCTTAAACCATCATAAATTTTTGGCGGGGTGAGATAGCCGCGTTTGATGAGAGGACGTATCGGTAATTCAAAGACACATTGATCAAATACTGGGTTTTCTGTGTTGCCAATTTTACCGTGATAATGGTGCTTAAAAATCCAGCCCATACCCAAGCGATAAGGGGTTGCGGTTAAACCTAAAATTCGAATCTTGGGATTATGTTCTTTAAGTGCAGATAGTAATTGCTGATATTGACTATTTTCATCAGGGTTTATGCGATGGCACTCATCAATGATAACTAACGAATAGGTCTGGTGGAATTTGTGGGCCGCTTTAGCTGCTGATTGAATACTTGCTACCGTGGTTTTCTCATCCGTGTCTTTTTGCTTAAGTCCTGCAGCGTAAATACCCGGTTTTTGAGTTAATAACGCTACTTTCTCAGCGTTTTGTGCGACCAGTTCTTTGACATGGGTTAGCACTAAAACACGACCTCTCGCGATGCGTGCGAGTTCCGCAATCACTATGCTTTTTCCCGCACCTGTTGGCAGAACGAGCACTGCGGATTGTTGGCTTTGCCGAAAGTGGTTTACAGCGGCATTGACCGCTTGGGTTTGGTAATCTCTGAGCTTCACGAATAGATAGGTTTGGATTCATGCTAAGTGCAAGCAATTTAGCATACCTAAAGAAAAAAGCCCCTCATAAATGAGGGGCGAACAGGTGCAAACAACCACTAGTTCGTCAAAATGACAACAACACGAAGTTCTTTTAAATTACTCTTCCTTATTTAAGCGGCTCTCAATTAGGGTATCGATTACTGCTGGATCCGCCAGCGTAGAAGAATCCCCTAAGTTAGTGACCTCATTGGCAGCAATTTTACGCAAGAAACGGCGCATAATTTTACCTGAACGAGTTTTCGGTAGCCCTGAGGCCCATTGAATTAGATCTGGTGTCGCAAGGGCGCCAATTTCTTTGCGAACCCATTGGCGTAATTGTTGACGTAGCTCTTCTGTCTCTTCGGTTCCCTTGGTTAGCGTGACATAGGCGTAAATGCCTTGACCTTTGATATCATGGGGGTAACCAACTACGGCGGCTTCAGCAACTAAGTCGTGGGCAACAAGGGCACTTTCAACCTCTGCAGTACCTAGGCGGTGACCTGAAACATTAATCACATCATCAACGCGCCCAGTTATCCAGTAGTAGCCATCTTCATCGCGGCGAGCGCCATCACCAGTAAAGTACATGCCCCTAAAGGTTTTGAAATAAGTCAAAACAAAGCGATCGTGGTCACCAAAGACGGAACGCATTTGTCCAGGCCAAGAGTCCAGCATAACGAGGTTACCGTCGGTCGCTCCCTCTAAGATGTTACCCATGTTGTCGACAAGGGCAGGTTGCACACCAAAGAAAGGTCGAGTCGCTGAGCCTGGCTTAGTATCAGTTGCACCTGGCAGTGGTGAGATTAAAATGCCACCGGTTTCAGTTTGCCACCACGTATCGACGATCGGGCATTGTTCATGGCCAATTACCTCATGGTACCAGCGCCATGCTTCAGGGTTGATTGGTTCACCAACCGAGCCCATGATTCGTAGCGAATCGCCTTTATAACCACTAAACTGCTCTTTGCCTTCAGCCATGAGTGCGCGAATTAGTGTTGGCGCAGTGTACAGAATGTTGACGTTGTGACGGTCAATCATTTCCCCAAGTCTTGCTGGGCTAGGGTAGTTCGGGATCCCTTCGTGAATCAATATTGTTGCGCCGTTAGCGAGGGGGCCATAAACCATGTATGAGTGACCAGTAATCCAGCCGACATCAGCAGTACACCAGTACACTTCGCCATCTTTATAGTCAAAGACATACTCGTGGGTCATGGAGGCATAAACCATGTACCCCCCAGTGGTATGCAGCACGCCTTTGGGGTTACCGGTTGAGCCTGATGTGTAGAGCAAAAATAGTGGATCTTCTGCACCCATCTCCTCAGCTTGGCAATGCTCTGAAGCCGTAGCCATCAGATCTTCCCACCACACATCGCGGCCTTCGACCCAATCAATTTTGCCACCGGTTCGGTTCAGAACGATGACCTTTTCAATACAATCTACATCTGGATTATTTAGTGCATCATCAATATTATTTTTCAGTGGAATTGCTCGTCCGCCACGTATGCCTTCATCAGCGGTAACGATGACTCTTGATTTGCCATCGATAACTCGACTGGCTATAGAATCGGGCGAGAAACCACCAAAGACAACAGAGTGAATAGCGCCAAGACGTGCACAAGCAAGCATGGCAACGGTGGCTTCGGGTACCATCGGCATATAAATCGTGACGACATCACCGCGGCGAACCCCTTGACTTCTTAAGGCGTTGGCAAATTTACAAACATCTCTGTGTAATTCGGTATAGGTAATTTTTCGTTGCTCGGATGCGTCATCGCCTTCCCAAATGATGGCGACTTTATCTCCATTCTTTTCTAGGTGGCGGTCAAGACAGTTTGTCGACGCATTGAGTGTGCCGTCATAGAACCATTTGATGAAAAGTTTGTGGTCGTCAAATGAGGTTTTTTTCACTTTAGTGAAAGGGGTCATCCAATCAATTCGGCTGGCATGCTCCCTCCAGAAGCCTTCTGGGTTAACGATAGACTCTTGGTACATCTTTTTATATTTTTCATCGTTTACAAGTGCATTGTTAGCAATTTCACTTGAAACTTTGTAGAGAGACTGCGTGCTCATAGGGCTTCCCTTTTATTAGAATGCGTGGCAATGAGTATGGTCCTCAACGGGAATGATTCTCTATTAGACATTGGTCTAGTGATAAAATAGCCTTATTTTTTATGGTGTTGCGGTAAAAGTTTTGTCTGGATCTTGGGGCGTATTTAACGCACAATAGGTTCAAAAAAGTGGGTCCGAATATGAACTTGACCTTATTTGTTGCTTTTATCGCGATACTCTATGTTTTCATCCTTTTTGGGATGGCATGGGGGGCTGAGCGTTGGTTTGGTAAAATCACCCAGCGCTTGAAGGTCACTATTTATGGACTCAGTCTCGCGGTTTATTGCTCATCGTGGAGTTTTCTCGGCACTGTTGGCCAGTCTGCCAGCGACCTTTGGTCATTCTTACCAATCTTCATTGGCCCGATTCTAATTTTCACCTTAGGTTTTGGCATGTTGCGCAAAATGGTGGTGATTTCAAAGGCCCATAATATTACGTCTGTCGCGGATTTTATTGCTGCGCGCTATGGAAAATCACAAGTGCTTGCAGCGATTGTCACGTTGATAGCACTGTTTGGCATCATGCCTTACATCGCTTTGCAGCTCAAAGCGATGGTCTCGAGCCTTAATTTGTTCCAGCCACCCAATCAACCACTTGATGGCATCACAGTGCCTTTAATCATGACGTGTTTGTTGGCGATGTTCGCAATACTGTTTGGAACCCGTAAACTCGATGCCACAGAGCACAACCCTGGAATGATGCTGGCGATTGCGTTTGAGTCTTTGGTCAAACTCGCGGCGTTCTTGCTAGTGGGTATCACCGTTAGTTTCGGTTATTTTGACGGCTTTTCTGATATTTGGCAGCAGGCCGCTGAGCGTTCACTTATTGAAAAACCAATATTGAGAATCGAGTCTTTACTACCAGATTTAGTTGTCGGTATTGCCGCGTTCTTATGTATGCCGCGGCAATTTCATGTGATGGTGGTTGAGTGCGCAGATGCTTCTATATTGTCTCGTTCTCGATGGATGTTCCCTGTTTATATCTTCCTATTTGGCTTGTTTGTTGCGCCACTCGCTTTAGCGGGGAAATTACTGCTGGGCAATACGGTACCTGCCGATACCTATGTGATTAATTTGCCATTGGCATTAGAAATGCCATCAGTCGCCATTATTTCATTGCTGGGTACCTTATCGGCCGCTACCGGTATGGTGATTGTCGCAGTCGTTACGATCAGTATTATGGTGAGTAACGAATGGTTGGTGCCTGTGATGCTGCAAACAGGTCAGATCCGAGAGAAAAACTTTAGCCAGTTTTCTAGCATTTTGTTGAATGCAAGGCGAATTGCGATTGCGTTGATTTTAGGGTTTGGATATATCAGCTACCTCATGCTCGCGGATAGCGATTCTTTATCGCATCTGGGGATGTTGTCATTTGGCGCATTTGCGCAACTTGCGCCAGCATTAGTCGGCGGGTTGTATTGGAAGCATGGTAACCGCAGTGGGGTCTTTTGTGGCCTAGCTGTGGGGTTTGGGCTGTGGTGCTACATCCTGGTCAAAGGTGCGACAGAGAATCTCGCTGCTTTGCCGAGTGAGCTTAGTTTTTTGCAGAGTATCACTCCAAATGTCAGCGATACACTAACCGCATTAATGGCAAATTTGGTTTGTTACATTCTCGGTTCTCTATGGTTTAGAGCTGGCGTTGCCGAGCGTATACAAGCGAGTGAGTTTGTTACACCCGGTGAGCTTCGACGTGATGCCAGCAAGAAGAGTAATCCGATTTCACAACAAGACCTGTTGATCCTCGCAAGTCGCTTTGTTAGTCCAACGCGTGCTTACGAGAGCTTTAGCCGTTTCTCTCCTGAGGCGGTTAAGAGTGATAGTTGGAATAAGGCGGCTCCACCTGAGTTAATCGCGCATACGGAACATATGCTTGCCGGTGTACTTGGTGCATCAAGTGCGCAATTGGTGATGGACTCAGTTTTGGAAGGACGTGATTTAGCGCTCGACGAAGTGTTTAATCTGGTTGATGAAGCTTCGTCTAAAGTGATTTTGAGCCAAGATATGCTGCGCGCTGCGATTGAGCATGCTTATGAAGGAATGAGTGTGGTTGATAGTGATTTAAATTTAGTGGCGTGGAACTTTAAGTATGCGGATTTGTACGAATACCCTGAAGGTTTTTTGCAGGCGGGTATGCCAATTGCTGATGTGGTTCGATTTAATGCATTAAGGGGGTACTGTGGTGATGGCGATATAGAGGAGCAGGTTGCAAAGCGTGTACAGCATATGCGCAACGGCACCGAACATACTTCTGAGCGGCAACGTTCCGACGGCAAAGTCATCAAAATTCAAGGCAATCCAATGCCTGACGGTGGATTTGTGATGACATTTACGGATATTACTCAGTATCGTCTGCAGGAAAAGGCATTAAAAGAATCAAATGAAAACCTAGAGGCTAGGGTTCAAGAGCGAACCTATGAGTTGGCATTGCTGAATAGCCAATTGTTAGAAGCCAAAGCCCAAGAAGAAATGGCTAATGCATCTAAAAGCCGTTTTCTTGCTGCGGTTGGCCATGACTTAATGCAGCCATTGAATGCGGCTCGACTATTTACCGCATCTTTATCTCAATATCCGAACCTCGATCAAGAAGGGAGAACGACCTTATCCCATGTGAATAGCTCGCTGAAGACAGCGGGAGAGCTTTTAACTGATTTGCTCGATATATCAAAGCTAGATTCGGGGATGGTTGATGTGAATCGCAAAGACTTTGCCCTGTCTGAGCTGTTTGACGGTTTAGCGGTTGAGTTTGCGGCAATGGCCAAAGATCAGCAAATTTCTTTCAGTATGTGTCCTACCAGTGTCACGGTGAATTCCGATCCTTCGTTACTACGGCGCGCAATTCAAAACTTTTTAACCAATGCTTATCGTTATGCTAAAGGTGGCAAAGTCTTGTTAGGTTGTCGGCATCGGCAAGGTGCGGTCGAAATACAAGTCTTAGATACCGGTTGTGGTATTGATGAAAAGCAAACCTATGAAATCTTCAAAGAGTTTAAGCGGCTTGATAATCCAGCGAGTAAAAACGTGAGTGGACTTGGCTTAGGGCTTGCTATTGCTGATCGAATTAGCCGAGTGCTTGATCATGATATTCAGGTTCAATCCATTTTAGGGCGGGGCTCATTGTTCTCGATCCGAGTGCCGCTAGGCCAAACAACCACCGAACCAAAGGCCAATAAAGTCCCCAAAATGCTACAGCCGCTCGCAGGGGTCAAAGTTTTATGTATTGACAATGAAGAGGCTATATTGGCAGGTCTAGAGAGCTTGCTGAAGCGTTGGCAATGTGAAGTGATTTGCGCCAAAGATCTTGCAGATGCTCGCATTAAACTTGGATTGAAAGGCGTTGCTCCCGATATTGTACTTGCTGATTTTCATTTAGATCATGGCCAAAATGGTGTTGATGCAATGGATGCCATTCGGGGGATGTATGGAGAAGATCTTCCCGGTATTTTGATTACCGCCAATACCAGAAAAGATTTGATAGAAGACATCCAAGGACGTGGTTATCACTACATGGCTAAAATGGTGAAACCCGCTGCTTTGCGAGCACTTATATCGAGTTTGGTGTAAACCCCACACTTTATGAGTGGATTTGTGAGGAGTTCCGATCCACTTTTATAAATGCTTGCTATGCTTGAATTACAGGTGCTGAGTTTTCGTGTTTTAAGTACTCAGTTTTGTAAATGAACTCTGATATGGCACCGTTGTCATTTTCGGAGTGTACAGGTCACTATTGACCCTTTAACGCAAAAATAACAAAAAGCGTTAAAGAGCCCATCACGGGGTAGAGTGGTGAAATTTATTGTCTACATTTTAGTGCTTAGTGCACTAGCTATATTTAAGCTAGCCGCTAAAGACGAGCCCGAGTCTTTGGCAGAAGTTACCGTACAATTAAAATGGCGCCATCAATTTCAATTTGCGGGTTACTATGCCGCGATTCACAAAGGTTTTTATCAAGACGCTGGATTAAAAGTGGTCTTGCTTGAGCGTCAACCCGGACCAACTCCTATCGACAAGTTAATTCTCGGCAATGTGGATTATGCTGTTGGCGGAGTTGGTGCGCTGATTTACAGGCTAAATAATGTCCCACTCGTTGCTTTAGCTGCAATTTATCAACACTCTCCATCAGTTTTGATTAGTCGATACGCCGACATGGAAAAACTGCGACATAAAAAAATTATGTTGAGCCAAGGCGTGATGAACGCTGAAATCACGGCAATGCTTAGAAAGCAAGGCTTAGAAAGTACGGATTATGTCGCGATTCGCAGCCAGCAATCACTCGACGCTTATATATTTGAAGAAATTGATGCTTACAATGGTTATGTAACCAATGAAACCTACGAGTTAAATCTAAACAACACACCTTTTTATAGCTTTAATCCTAAAGATTATGGCATCGACTTCTACGGTGACATTTTGTTAACGACAGAACAAAAGCTGACTGATGATCTCGCACAAGTGACAGCGTTTAGAGAAGCTACGCTCAAAGGTTGGGAGTATGCGATTAATCATGTTGATGAAATCGTGACCTTGATTGAGGAGGAGTATAATTCGCAATACAAAACCCGAGCTCAGTTGATTTTTGAAGCGAATGAACTGGTCAAATTGATTTACTCAGACATAGTTCCAGTCGGCTATATGAATGAGCAGCGATGGCGAGATATTGGCAAGGTATTACAGGATGCTGGAGAGTAAGCAACACCGGTTAAAGGGATCGGACCATTTTTGTTTTCACATCATGTCGATGATGGTTTGATGTCAGTAATTCGTCGCAATTATGAGTTGTTTGCTTTGGGATTTGTGATGATCATCGGGTTATTGCTGCTATTGCATGCCTATCGATTAAGATTGATTGTTTCAGCTCGAACGAAACAACTTAAGGATGCCAGAGAGAAGGCTGAGTTTGATGCGCGAACCGATCCATTAACTGGGCTCGCTAACCGTCGGTGCTTTTTAGAAGTGGTTAATCAAAACCTGGAAATAATTAAGCGGCAGCAGTTGGAGTTAACCCTTGTTTATATTGATATTGATTGGTTTAAGAAAGTGAATGATAGCTTTGGTCATGCCGCTGGTGATGTTGCTTTAAAAGATATTGCTGACATATTGAAGAAAAATACCCGTGCGGCGGATACGGCATGTCGAACCGGTGGTGAAGAGTTTGTTATTGTTTGTTTAGAGCAGGAAAAAGCCGGTTCTAAATTTTTAGCAGAAAGAATTCGCAAAGAAGTTGAAGAGCACGTGTTTCATTATCAACAACAAAGCTTTTCTTTGACCGTGAGCATCGGCGTCGCCTCCTTTAATGGTGAAGAAACGGTTGAAGAGGTTTTGCATAAGTCTGACAGTGCTTTGTATGAGGCGAAGGAAACGGGCAGGAATCGTGTTCAATATATGTAAGCTTGATACCTAACTTTATGTAAGCCATCACTCTGATGGCGCTGCAAGCTAAAAGTTATAGATGTGTCTGCTCAACGTCATCATCATAGGCTTTCTTTCCATTCATGATTTCAACACAGTGCTATTCAATAAGAGTGGTGCCCAGTATATTCACCCGTCTTGTATTTGGAGCCTAAAACCTCCAATTTGCCTCCGATCCAACCTTTCTTTAGGATTTGCGACTTATTGAGCGAATGCCGTTCTCACGGTGTAAAATTGCTGTTGAGTCGTAAAATTACATTATTCTTCTCAAGTTTTTGTTGCACTACGGCTTAGGATTACCAAAAGGATACCTTGTCTGTAACATTTATGTGTAAATCATGTCAGGTTCTTTCAGGATTTAACCGCGGAGCGATTGCTTCGTGATTTATTGATCCATTCCAAGATTGCATTTCTTATTTGTGTTGTAAAATTACATTTCTGGTAAATTTGTGACGCTGGTAGCGGTAAAAAATTGGCCATTTGGATACTATCGTACAAAATTTTAAAAAACTTGAAGTGTGCGGTGGTGACTTTTGACTAATCAAGTAAAAACGATAACCCGGGGGCTGGATATACCGATTTCCGGGCAGCCCAGACAAGAGATTGAGCATGCGAAGCACTCATCATTTGTCGCTATTCTAGGCGAAGATTATATTGGCATGAAGCCATTGATGCTTGTCGAGGTCGGCGATGTTGTGAAAAAAGGCCAAGCATTATTTGAAAACAATAAAGCAGCAGGTGTTATTTACACCGCGCCCGCGAGTGGTGTAGTGACCGAAATCAATCGCGGTGAGCGACGAGTTTTACAATCGGTTGTGATTGAGTGCCATGAAGAAGAGGATGCGCAAGAAATTACCTTCTCTACTGCTGAGCAAATTGGTGAGTTAAACCGAGAAAGCGTACAACAAAACCTAGTGGCGAGTGGATTGTGGACCAGTTTAAGGACTCGTCCATTCTCTCATGTACCTCAACTAAACGACACGCCGGCTGCAATTTTCGTTACAGCGATGGATAGTAATCCATTGTCTGCAGAACCCAGAGTCATTATCGCCGAGCAGCAGCAAGCTTTTGCTCAAGGTATCCAAGCACTAACGCACTTATCTGAGGGGAAAGTGTATTTGTGTCAAGATGCTCAGGAGTCTTTGCCAGGCGCAGATCTAGATGGGGTTGAAGTTCGTCGCTTTGCCGGTGTCCACCCTGCAGGTATTGTCGGAACCCATATTCATTTTACGCTGCCGGTGAGTATAGAGCGGCAGGTTTGGCATATTGGTTACCAAGATGTCATCGCTATTGGTCAGTTGTTTATGACCGGTCAGTTATTTACTGAACGTGTCATCTCACTTGCGGGTCCGTTTGTGTCTCAACCTAGACTGCTTCGTACCTGTCTTGGCGCAAAGTTAAGCGATGTGGTTTATGGCGAGCTAAAACCGGGCTTTCCTCGGGTTGTTTCTGGTTCGGTGTTATCAGGGCATAAAGCAACCGGCGCTCATGATTATTTAGGTCGTTTCCATGTTCAAGTCACCGCATTAGAAGAAGATGCTGAGCATCAATTGCTGCCTTGGGTTCAACCCGGGAGTGACAAGTTTTCCGTGATCCGTTCGATTACTTCTGGTTTTAAGCGAAGCAAAAAACTATTTAATTTCACCACCAACACACGTGGTGCGGCGCGTTCAATTTTGGCATTTGGTCAGTTAGACCGCGTAATGCCTTTAGATATTTTACCGACCCTTTTAGTGCGAGATCTTGTTGTGCAAGATACTGATGAAGCGCAAGCCTTGGGTGCTTTAGAACTAGACGAAGAAGATTTAGCGTTATGTACGTTCGTTAGTCCTGGGAAATATGATTTCGGCAAAGAACTACGTACCTGTTTAGATATTATTGAGAGGGAAGGGTAATGGGGAAGCCAAAAAATAAGGCAAATTCGCAAGATGCCTATTATGAACATGGCAACTCAATGCGTGGCCTGTTCCGCTCATTGATCATTGCCCACGGACGCTCAACCAAAGGTCGTGTCCATGTACGCGACATGATTAATGTAAAGCGCACCATGACAATTGTGGCGATGTGTTTATTGCCGACAATTTTCTTTGGTATGTATAACATCGGTCTGCAAGCTCAGCTAGCTGTTGCATCAGGTGCAACACCGTTGGCGACTTGGCAACTTGGGCTGTTCAACCTCTTTACTGGTGGGCTTACAGAGGAAAGCGGTCTTGTTAGTTTATTTTTCTACGGATTAAGTTTTTACATTCCTATCTATCTTACTGCAATTGCTGTGACGCTGTTTTGGGAGTTTGTCTTTGCTCGTGCAAGGCAGCAGGAAGTGAATGAAGGTTTCTTCGTGACAGCTCTGTTATTCACGCTGATTTTACCTGTAGCAACACCTTTATGGTTGGTTGCAATGGGAATTTCATTTGGGGTGGTGGTAGCCAAAGAGCTTTTTGGCGGCATGGGCTACAACTTTTTAAATCCAGCGTTAGCCGGCCTTGCATTCATTTACTTCGCTTACCCTTCAGAAGTCACTGGCGTAGCACAATTAGTTGCTGTAGATGGATTTTCTGGCGCCACAAGCTTAGGTCAGGTTGCTGCCGGAAGTATGAACTTTGCCGATTATTCATGGAGTGATGCTTTTAAAGATCCTGCATGGCGCGATGCTTTTTTAGGCTTTACGCCTGGTGCCGTTGGTGAAACGAGCACGCTTGCCATATTGATTGGTGGCGCCATTTTACTACTCACTCGTTTAGCTGATTGGCGAATCGTCGCTGGTGTTTTTGCAGGTATGCTTGCGACTGCTGTCCTGTTCAATGTCATTGGGTCTACTAAAAATGAAATGTTCGCGATGCCGTGGACTTGGCATTTTGTAACGGGTGGGTTTGCGTTAGGCATGATGTTTATGGCGACCGATCCGATTACCACATCATATACACGCCAAGGCAAATTTGCATACGGTGCGTTGATTGGTTTGATGGTCGTTCTTATTCGGGTCGTGAACCCTAAGATGCCTGAAGGCATGATGTTAGCGATTTTGTTTGCCAACCTTTGGGCACCAATATTCGACTATGTCGTTGCACAAGCAAACATCAAACGGAGACTAAAGCGCAATGGCCTTTAATAAAGACAGCATCATGGGAACCATGATCTTTACGATTTCTTTGAGTTTGCTGTGCTCATTTATGATTACAGGTACGGCAGAAATTTTAAAAGAAAGAAAGCTCGCCAAAAAACGAGATGAGTTGAAGCGGTATGTGTTAACTGCGGCAAATGTCGATTTAGACGGTGAGCAAAGTTTTCAAGAGCTATTTGATGAGTTGGTTACACCCATGCTCGTCGATTTAGATACAGGGGAAATGGACAGCAATGACGCGGTGATGGATTTTGATGAGCGTATGGCTGCGATTAACCCTGATACATCTCGTAAACCCAAAAAAGATACCGCCAAAATTAAACGTCGTGCTAATCAAGTGCGCGTTTTCAAAGTCGCAGATAAGGACGGGCAATTAGCTCATGTCGTTGTTCCTGTGCACGGCAAAGGTCTATGGTCGATTATTTATGGCTATGTAGCGGTGAAAGCCGATCTCAATACTATCGAAAACGTGGTGTTTTACGAACACGGTGAAACACCTGGTATTGGTGATTTTGTCAGCGCACCTGACTGGGTAAAACAGTGGCATGGCAAGCAAGTGTTTGACGCGTCAGGTGATGTTGCGTTTCGCATCGTCAAAGGTGGTGCAGAAGACGGTGACATCCATGGTGTGGATAGTGTCAGTGGCGCAACGAAAACTGCAAGAGGTATTCAGCGTGCAGTGACTTTTTGGTTCGGTCGAGAAGGTTACCAAACCTTTTTCGATAAATTGAAAGCTTCGGAGGTATAGGATGAGTAGCGTACCAACAACACGCGAGGTATTGACAAGTCCTATCTTCGCGAACAACCCAGTCGCCTTACAAGTTTTAGGTGTGTGTTCAGCGCTGGCCGTAAGTAACTCGATGCAAACGGCTTTAGTCATGACCATTGCAGTAACCTTTGTATTGGTTTTTTCTAGCTTAATTATTTCTGTCATCCGTAACTTTATCCCTAACAGTGTGCGCATTATTGCCCAAATGACGGTCATTGCTTCGTTGGTCATTGTGGTTGATATGGTGTTACAAGATATTGCCTATGAGTTGTCACGTCAGCTCTCGGTTTTTGTCGGTTTGATTATTACCAACTGCATCATTATGGGCCGTGCAGAAGCATTTGCGATGAAGAGCAAACCACTGATTTCCGTTGTTGATGCTGTTGGTAACAGCCTTGGTTACGGTGTGATCCTAATGGGTGTTGCTTTTGTACGTGAACTATTAGGTAGCGGGACATTATTTGGGCATGAAATTTTTGTCACTATTGAGAATGGTGGTTGGTATTTAGCGAACGAAATGTTCAAGTTGCCGCCGAGTGCATTCTTCTTAATTGGTCTGATGATTTGGGTCATTAATATCGTACAAGACAGAAAAGGATAATCAGCGATATGGAACATTATATTAGCCTGTTTGTTCAGGCCATATTTATCGACAACATGGCGCTGTCATTCTTCTTGGGTATGTGTACCTTTTTGGCTGTGTCGAAGAAGGTGTCTACATCATTTGGCTTGGGCGTTGCGGTTGTTGTCGTGATGACACTCGCTGTACCGGTAAACCAACTGATTTACACTCACTTTCTTGCGCCCGGAGCACTTGCTTGGGCTGGCTTGCCGGATTTAGATTTGAGTTATTTACAGCTCATTACTTTTATCGGTGTTATTGCCGCACTAGTGCAAATCCTAGAGATGTTTCTAGAGAAGTATGTCCCTAGCTTATATCAAACCTTGGGGATTTTCTTACCGCTATTAACGGTGAACTGTGCAATTTTTGCCGGTGTTATCTTTATGGCTAATCGCAGTTATAACCTCACTGAATCCATTGTTTTTGCAATGGGGTCTGGGACCGGTTGGGCCATGGCAATTGTGTTGCTTGCAGGCCTACGTGAACGGATGAAGTTCAATGCCATTCCTAAAGGTTTGCAAGGTATTGGCATTACGTTTATTACAACGGGACTGATGGCTCTTGGATTCATGTCTTTTGCCGGTATTTCGATATAGCGCAACGACAGTTTGAATTAGAAATAGATTTGATTGAAGGTAGATTCGATGGAAATGGCAATTGGTATAGGCATGTTCACAATCGTGGTCTGCTTGCTCGTTTTGGTGATTTTATTTGCCAAAAGCAAGTTGGTTGCAAGTGGTGATGTGCACATCGGGATTAACGATGATCCTGAAAAATCAGTAGACACCCCTGCAGGGGACAAGTTGCTCGGTGCGCTCGCGGGACAAAATATATTTATTCCCTCGGCTTGCGGAGGCGGTGGAACCTGTGGTCAGTGTCGTGTCACGGTAAAGTCTGGTGGCGGAGAAATTTTACCCACGGAGCTTGACCATGTGACTAAAAAGGAAGCCAAAGAAGGGTGTCGACTTGCTTGCCAGGTGGCGGTAAGGACGGATATGGAGATTGAGTTAGAAGAAGAGATTTTCGGAGTTAAAAAGTGGGAATGCGAGGTGGTTTCTAATGAGAACCAGGCCACTTTTATTAAAGAGCTTATTTTGAAGATCCCTGAAGGCGAAGAAGTGCCGTTTAAAGCCGGTGGATACATTCAAATTGAAGCGCCTGCTCATGAAGTAAAGTTTTCAGATTTTGATATTCAAGCGCAGTATCGTGACGATTGGGAAAAATTCGATTTGTTCAGCCTCGAGTCTAAAGTCGATGATGATACTTTGCGAGCTTATTCCATGGCGAGCTATCCCGCTGAAAAAGGTGTGATTATGCTTAATGTGCGGATCGCGACTCCGCCATCTAAAGGGCTTCCGCCTGGAATCATGTCTTCATACATATTTAATCTAAAGCCCGGAGATAAAGTCACAATTTCGGGACCATTTGGTGAGTTTTTTGTTAAAGAAACCGATGCTGAAATGGTCTTCATTGGTGGTGGCGCAGGTATGGCTCCTATGCGGTCGCATATTTTTGACCAACTCAAAACTAAAAAGACCCAACGTAAAATGAGCTTTTGGTATGGCGCTCGTTCGGCTCGGGAAATTTTTTACCAAGATGAATTCGATAAGCTTGCAGAAGAAAATGACAACTTCGAATGGCACGTCGCTTTGTCTGAGCCGTTAGCAGAAGACAATTGGCAAGGTTATACAGGTTTCATTCATAACGTGTTGCTTGAAAATTACTTAAAAGATCATAAAGCACCGGAGGGGTGTGAGTTTTATATGTGTGGCCCTCCAATTATGAATTCATCGGTAATTAAAATGCTCGAAGATCTGGGCGTTGAAGAAGAAAACATCATGTTGGACGATTTTGGTGACTAGCGTTTACGTTGTTGTATCAATTGGAGAAGACAGAGGTCATTTGAGTTTTTATTGAAAACTATTTTGGATTTTTGTCTGGCTTCAGTTGAACTAAGT
This sequence comes from Shewanella gelidii, assembly GCF_014647855.1. Taxonomy (GTDB): domain Bacteria; phylum Pseudomonadota; class Gammaproteobacteria; order Enterobacterales; family Shewanellaceae; genus Shewanella; species Shewanella gelidii. The sequence continues at coordinate 723,803 of NZ_BMPZ01000002.1, forward strand.
TGATTGAGTTAAAGGCAAGTTAGGAGTATTGAGGTGGCTGAGTTTTTTGTCACATTTGGATTGTTAATCACAACGGTTCTTTTGATGTCTGTTGGATATATAGTGAAGCGTCGTAGTATCAATGGGTCATGTGGCGGCCTAGCAAGCGTGGGGGTGGATAAAGTGTGCAACTGTCCCGAACCGTGCAGTAAGCGCAAGGCTAGAATGGCAGTAGAATCGACGCTAGGTAAGCGCGTGACGAAAGCAACAGTTGCCAAAAGTGCGATAGCATCTTCAAAAAAGTCCCATCGGATGTACCATAAACGCATCTTATAGGAGTTGAAAATCAACTCTGTAATATGCAAAAAAGCCACCGTCAAGGTGGCTTTTTATTTGATGAAATCTGCGCTACTGGTTTGGAAGGCGCTGACGCCAACATATGGCGCCTTTGCATTCTGATGACGGCAGGTCTAAAGAGTCATCAAGCTATTTAACCCTTCGCTTTTAGTAAGCTTTTTCGTGAACCGATTGTACCGCACGGCCTGATGGGTCAATAATGCCTTGAAGGCTTTCATCCCAAGCTAGCGCTTCAGGTGTTGAACAGGCTACGGATTTGCCACCCGGAACAGTTTCAGCAGCTGTTGCCAATGGGAAGTGATCTTCAAAGAAACAGCGGTAGAAGTATGCTTCTTTTGTTTCTGGTGTGTTGTATGGGAACTTGAACTTTGCGTTTGCCAATTGAACATCGTCCACTTGTTGTTCCGCGAGTTCTTTCAAACCATCAATCCAAGAATAGCCTACGCCATCGCTGAACTGCTCTTTTTGGCGCCAAGCTACTTCATGGGGAAGCTTGTCTTCAAATGCTTCACGTAAGATGTGCTTTTCTATACGTCCATCTTTTGACATTTTCGCTTCTGGGTTAATTCGCATTGCCGTGTCGATAAACTCTTTATCAAGGAATGGTACCCTTGCTTCTAGTCCCCAAGCAGCCATGGCTTTGTTCGCACGTAAACAATCAAACAAATGCAGTTTGTCGAGTTTACGGACTAACTCTTCGTGGAAGGCTTGAGCATTTGGTGCCTTATGGAAGTACAGGTAACCCCCAAATAATTCATCAGCGCCTTCACCTGAAAGGACCATTTTGATCCCCATCGCTTTAATTTTACGTGCCATCAAGTACATTGGCGTTGCTGCGCGAATGGTGGTGACATCGTAAGTTTCTAAGTGGTAAATCACATCCTTGATGGCATCAAGTCCATCTTGGAAAGTAAAGGTTATCTCGTGGTGAATTGTACCAATTGCATCTGCAACTTTTTGTGCTGCGGCAAGATCCGGTGCCCCTTCTAGTCCCACTGCGAATGAGTGCAATTGCGGCCACCAGGCGTTACTCTCGCCATCATCTTCAATACGACGTTTAGCAAATGTTTGCGTAATGGCGGAGATCACCGAAGAGTCTAGGCCGCCAGAAAGTAGCACTCCGTAGGGTACGTCTGACATGAGTTGACGCTTCACTGCGGCTTCAAGTGCTTCTCTAAGTTCTTCTTTGCTTGCTGGGTTATCTTGAACTGCATCGTATTCCATCCAGTCACGCACATAGTAGTGAACTGGCGCATCATCTTCGCTAAAGAGATAGTAGCCTGGCTGGAACTCCTCGACGGTTTTACAAACCGGCATGAGCGCTTTCATCTCTGACGCCACATAGAAGTTACCGTCTCCGTCATGACCTGTGTAGAGTGGGATTATCCCCATATGATCACGGCCGACAAGGTAAGCATCTTTGACTTTGTCGTATAAAACAAAAGCAAAAATACCATTTAATTTATCTAGAAAATCAACGCCATACTCTTGATATAGCGCGAGAATGACTTCACAGTCAGAGTTGGTTTTATACTGGTACTTTTCACCAAGCTCTGCTTTGAGTTCTTTATGGTTGTATATTTCGCCGTTCACAGCCAAAACAATATTATCGTCCTGACTAAATAATGGTTGAGCACCGTGATCGATATCGACAATCGCTAAGCGCTCATGAGCTAAAATTACACGGTCACTGGCATATATTCCAGACCAATCTGGCCCACGGTGACGCATTAACTTGGACATTTCTAAGGCGACCTGACGCAAAGGTTTTGCATCAGATTGAATATCCAGTATCGAAAAGATTGAACACATGGCTTTAGCTCCCAAACACACAACGTAGTAATGAATGACTAATGTGCCATTTTTTTTGCAGCATTCCAAATGAGATATTGTGAATTTATTAGTAAACGGGCCTAAACTCTATGGTTTTTGTTGGTAATGTATGGGCTTGATTTAAGTAATCCTCAATAATTTCCCGGTTTTATTGTGTTTTGTTTGTTATGGGCGTCAAAAGCGTAGCTGATCTTACTTAATTCAAAGGGAAGCTGAAAAATTTGATAATAATGCAAACATTGAGCTGCTTGCATATAAATTAGCCAAGGCAGGGTGTTTGTGACTGCATATGCGGTTTTGCTATCTTTTTAGTCGACGATTTATGTTCTAAGAAGTTGCAGTGGATTTGGCGAAAAGCAATTGTTTGGGAAAAACTTGGATGACCCAATGGGTAGAATAGGAAATCGTGACAGTGCTAAATCCATTTAACACTGTCTTATTTGTCTATTTTGTAGAGCATGAGGCGAGAGCGCTATTGAGCACTCGACTTATTGCCAACCTTGATACTTTCGCTTCGCTTTTTGAAGCTTTTCATAGGCTTCTAATAGGCTTTTATGTTTTGTGAAGTTTAGAATGCCTTGCGGTTCAAGAATGTCGTACCCTTGAGCGTTATTTTCAATGTGTGCAAGTGCGAGTTTATAGTCGTGGTCACTAAACATTCGGATCAACTTGTTAGCATACTGATCGCGATCCAGTCCAGAAAGATCAATGGTAATGAGTGCCATTATTGCATGGTAAAAACGTAAACGCTTTTGTTGCTGTGAGGAGATAGCTCCCGCATTAAAGTCTGTTGTCCATTGCGCATAATCGAAAGCCGTTTCCAAATCTCCATTTGCGAGTGCAAGTAAACATCTTAACTCACCAACCCTCAACGTAGACCAAGGAGACTGTGCATCAACGGCTAGACCGAGCAGCTGATCTAGGGGTTGAAAATCATCGAGATCGAGTGCATCGATGACCTGACTAATTTGCTCTGAAATTGACGGGTTCGCAGGTTCTTGTTGCCATTGTTCTATCAAGGTCCTCAGTTGTTGGCCGCGGTTATTATTAACCCAAGTCAGCTCATACACTGGATAAATTTCAGAATAACCGGGGACCAAAACGCGACAAGCATAGGTTCCTAAATGTGCATAATCTGCGATGTAGACTTCGGCGCTTAAACTTTCAAATTTGCCAAGTAAGTATTGGTACTCTTGTTCTGTATTGCCTTCAAAATTCCAATCATGGAAAGGAAAATGCGCGGTTTCTTTAAAGAGATCCCAAGAAACTAAACCTGAAGAATCAATGAAATGGGTTTCTAAATTGGTATGTTCTGCGACTTCATCATTGTCAAATGAGGGAGATGGAAAAATATCAAGATCTTTTAAGCTACGACCTTGAAGCAACTCGGTTACCGTCCGCTCTAAGGCGATTTCAAATTTTGGATGCGCACCAAAGGATGCAAAACAACCACCGTTCATTGGGTTAAATAGGGTCACGCAGATAACGGGATATTCCCCTCCCAGCGACGCATCAAAACAGGTAATTGGAAAGCCTTGTTGCTCGAGTTCATTCACCGCTGCCACGACTTTGGGGTAGCGAGCAATGACTTCCTGTGGAATTTCAGGTAACGAAATGCTCTCAGCAATGATTCGATTTTTAATATAGCGCTCAAAACACTCGGACAGGGCTTGTGTGCGTGCTTCCATTGGGTTATTGCCTGCGGACATGCCATTACTGACATATAAATTGGCGACAATATTCATTGGAATATACGTGGTCTGTTGGTCTGACTGACGTACAAACGGTAAAGCACAAACGCCACGCTCTGGATTTGAAGACTGAATGTCGGTGAGGTGTGTTAGCTCAATTTCATTTTCAGGATCATAATGTTGCCACAATGAAGGATTCATCAGTCCTTCTTTTGTTTTAAACCACTTCTCATTGGGGTAGTGGACAAATGGCTGTTTAGCTATTTCTTGTCCTAAGTAAAAATCGGCGAAAAAGTAGTTACAAGCGAGACGTTCAAAATACTCGCCTAATGCGCTCGCTAACGCAGCTTCTTTACTCGCACCTTTCCCATTTGTAAAACAAGCTGGGCAATTACGATCGCGAATATGTACGGACCAGACATAAGGGACTGGGTTTAGCCAAGAGGCTTCTTCAATGTCAAAACCAAGGTCGACGAGTTTTTGTTGCATGGTAGCAATTGAGACTTCAAGAGCCTCATCTTTGCCGGGGATATATGTGTGGTTCATCCGAGCCTCATCAACTTGTATTTAAGGGTATTTGAAAGGGAATTTGTACTCTGACTTTGGACCATTGACGTAACTTTGAGCCAAATCGCAATTTAGGAACGTGTTTGAGTGCAAGATTTAAGGTTGCTATTGTATCTGCTATTGGTAATGAAAGCAGCAGTTGTTCAGCGACAGCTCTATTCTATAACTTGTTTTTTTAGCCGGCTCGAAATTAATCGTCTTCTTTCTCTGTCTATTAACTGAGTTTACTAGTGAGGGTTGAACCATGGAAGTTTTGTTTACCTTAGCGGCGGTTCTTGCCTTTGCAAGTGCGGTTGTCCATGCCACCTATGGGCGTGCTCAATATCTGGTTCCAGTGCTGCATTCGCAGATAGAAATCCAATCAAGGTCAGTATTGCAGTTTACGTTTTATAGTCTGTTTGTCTTTATGTTGCTGTCTGGTTTGGTTTTTATAGCTTGTGCATGTGAGGTAGTTGCCACGATGCATAGCTATGGTTTGGTTTTATTCATCGCGATGAATTACGGTTTGCTTGGGATCTGGCAACTGTTTTTGTGGCGCACCAATCAAAGTACCCACAATTATATTGGACAGTATTACTGGGTGATTTGTTTTGCAATCGCCGGTATGAGTTGTGGCGCATTATTTGTGTAGCAGGCATCGCTTAAAGCATGCCTGATTTTATTGTTATTTCGCTGTTGTGGGTAGGTCATACTCTTGGGCTAAGTTTGCTAAAACCCCAGATTTGATGAGTTGTTTGATAAGCCCTTGTAGCTCTGCAAGTTGAATATTTGCATCCTTTTTTAAAACCACTGAATGTTGGTAAGTTTGATCCCATTTACCGGATATTCGTAAAAGCTTTCGTTTACTTGGGTTTCGTTTTAAATATTGCATTAAATATGAATAAGTCACAGGCGCAATGTCTCCTCGTGACTTTAGAATGCTCTCAATTGCTGCTTTGGTTGATTTAACTAAACGCATGTTTTCACTATAGCCTACATCAACCTGTTGCCACTGCGTCATTGCGTAATGGTAGCCTTTCACCAAAATAATATTCTTGTTTCCGAGCTCATGGAAGTAATTTGGCGCTTGTGCATTTTTTGCTAGGGCGATGAAAGGTTCGCCGTCATAGATAGGGAGTGGAATGAAGTTGACTTCACGTGATAACCAGCCCCACTGAGGGCTTTCAAATAATACCATATCAAACCGACCGTGATGGAACGCTTGATGGCGTTTTTCAATGCTGGTGGGTACAAACTTAAAATCATAGTTTGATTGGATCAAATTGAGTGCTTGGATCATCTTAATTGTCAGGCCAGCATAGTTTTCACCGTCAACTAGCTCAACATAGGGAGAAAATAGGTAGCCGCCGACATATACCGTTTGTTTTTCCGTTGCACTATATCCATTTGATGAATAAATACCGAGTAAAATTACAAAGAGTATTTGCAGAACAGGGGATTGCTTTGATGTCATAGATTGCTCAGTTCTTTTAAACGATCACGAAAAGTACAGCAAGGCTAATATAAGTATATCAAAGGCGCTCAGTTTCGCTTTTTTTCGTATCTAGCAGCACCCATTACGGATACATAAATCGAAGCGAGATGTCCCTAGCAGAAATGAAACCGCCGCAATAGAATTTGCCTGTTGAGTTACTTGGTCATCAAGCTGGCAGTATCAAGGGGAGTGCTCTTCAGCGCGTTTAGGTTCCACCTTGATGGATGTATTTGAAATTTATCTAAACTTTTTATTGGTTCTCCTTGATGTTACCCAGATGTGACTTACACTTTTTTTAGTTGTATTGGCTGCAGCCATTGCTGAAATCAGGACGCTGTATAGAGGTGGTTTTGGATGAAAATGACAATTAAAGCGAAATTAACACTTACGGTGGCCATGGGGTTGGTTGCAATGAGCGGCTTTTTTACCTTGAGTATGCTCAATACCGAGCGAGAAGTGTTAGCACAAGAGCAGCTCAATGTCAGTGAAAAAGTCGAGTCGCTTATTAAGAATAGTCTTTTAGGCCAAGTGGATACGGTGACTTTGTCAATCAGTGGATATTACGAGAAGTCGAAGCTGGGCAATATAAAAGCAGCACTTAGGGCTGAAGCTAACGACTTTGCTGACACCTTAAGTAATATCCATACCAATAGCCGCACGGAAGAAACCGCAAACGAGAGTGTTATCGCATTTCTTAATGAGCACCATTGGGGTAATGACCGGTATTTGTTTGCCTATGATGTTGACACTATTGAGTATCGAGCAAACGGTGCGGATTTGTTCAGTGTGGGTGAAAGCCGCTTTGATGCACAAGATACGAAAGGGAGATTTTATGCTCGAGAAATAGTTGCGAACGCAATGAAGGATGGTGTTGGCTTCACCACTTATTTTTTTGAAAATCCAGTTACAGGCAATGTGGAAGAAAAAATTACCGTGTCTTTTTATTTCAGACCGTTAAATATTGTGATTGCGACGGGTGAATACATAAGTACGTTCCAGCAGACTCAAATCGAAGCGGCGTTAGCGAGTATCAATGCTGCTAAATATGGTAAAAATGGTTATTTTTGGATTCAAGATAAACAAGGAAAGATTTTAGTTCACCCTAAGGCTGAGATTATTGGCACTGTGGTTGAAAATACGCAAAAGGTCAGCGAAGCAATAGCGAGCCAAAGTGAAACCTTTATTTCATTGGCTTTTACTAATCCAACAACTCAGAAGAGCGAAGACAAAATTATTTATGCTCGAAAAATTTTGCCTGAATGGGGCTGGGTGATCGGAACTGGTGCGTATAAGAGTGATATCACTCAAATTCAAACGGGCTTAACTGAGGCGACTAAAAGTATTTTTAATCAAGAAGTCAGTAAAAGCATCGGTTTTGCGCTTATTCTGTTTCTGGTGACTTTAGCTATCTCTATTTGGATTGTAAGCCGTATTATTCGCGAACTAATTGTTTTGAAAAGTCGCATTGATACGTTATCAACTGGGGAGGCTGATTTAACTTCTCGACTTGATATTGTGAGCCGGGATGAGGTCGGTGAAATCAGTGAGTCAGTGAATAGTTTTATTGGATACCTTCAATCCATGATGCTTGATATCTCTAAATCTTCTCAACATATAACTGAAGGAATTATCCAGTTAAATCAACAAGCAGAAAATAATACGCAAGCACTTGATTCGCATACCCAAGAAACAGAGCAAGCTGTCGCCGCAATTACACAAATGAGCTCGACTGCGGAGACAGTTGCAGGCAATGCCGTGAGTACATCAACGAGCACGCAGAGTGCGAACCAGCAGGCGGTTTCTGCGAAACAAACCGTAGAGGAAGCGTCTCAAAGCGTGATGTCGTTGGTACAAGAGATGGATGTAGCAGCTGCTAGTATCGACACCATGAATGAAAATACGCAACAGATCACCGATGTATTACGTGTGATCGGGGAAATTGCTGAACAAACGAACTTACTCGCTTTAAATGCAGCCATTGAAGCGGCGCGAGCCGGAGAGCAGGGGCGTGGTTTTGCTGTTGTTGCTGATGAAGTTCGAACTTTGGCGGGCAGAACACAAAATAGTACTGCGGAAATTAGCCAGATCTTACAAACCCTGACACAAGGTTCTGCAGCTGCCGTTAAGGTGATGAATGGCACTAAAAAAAGTTGTCATAGGGTCGCCACGAATACTTCTCTGGTGACTGCGGACTTAGATGCAATGGCGGACTCAATTGTCGAGATAAATGACCTGACTTCTCAAATAGCTACCGCCGCAGAAGAGCAAAATGCTGTCACTGAAGAAATTAATCGCAATATGTGTGCAATTCAAGGGATGGTACAAGAACTCGCTCAAAATGGCCTAGCAGCCGAGGAAAGTACTCACCAATTAGCGTCCGCAAATGAGCAGCTAACCGCGTTAGTAGGGCGTTTTAAGTTGCAATAAATAGTTATCGATTTTAAAGGTTGTTCACGCAGATAACCATCGTCAACGATAGATTGTATCAATGAATAAGGCCACCATGGGGTGGCCTTATTGAAATTTACCTGTGTTGAGCGCTTCTAAGCTGGACAGTGTCTGCATTGACGAATCGACTATAGCTCTTCAGCTATCTATTGGCTATTTCTTTACCCATTTGCCATTTTGACCTTCAACATAGTTACCTGGCGCAGTCGCTTTGATTGCTTTTTTGCCAGCCATGCTCGCAACATCCTCAGTTGAAATTTTGTTCTTTAAAGCAATTTTTTGATAGTGTGCTCGGCGTTTTGCATTTACCTTTTGCATCAAAGTTTTCGCTTCGCTGTTTGCTTTTACAACGCCTAAATAGCCACTATTCTTTTCTCCTAAAAAGCCAGAAGATTTTGCATCTTGTAGTGACATCGCAAAAGCACTTACACTCAGTAATAAGCCTAACGCGCCAACAAGTAATTTGGTTTTCATCATCAGTTCCTCAATCCTTTTCTAACTAAAACAATTCACTGTCTGCGAGTAATTCATCAAGCTCTTTGTCGACTTTGATCTTGATTTCATGTTCTATTTTCACATTTAGGTTGATGACAATAGGTTTCTCTGGCGGCTCAATTTTAACCGTAGGTGAGCAACCCGTAAGCGAAATAAATGCGGTAATTATGCCCAATGCTAGGGCTTGATGTTTTCTCGTCTTCACTGACTTATCCTTCTATTGAACCGATTGCTCGATTTGTTGCTGCAGCTTATCGCCTATCTGCAAACTCTTCATTAGTTGTAGCATATTCTCTTCTTGAGAGTAATTAAAATGGATAGGGCGTTCGACATTTGGACTTGTGCCTTTGACTTGCACTTTTAGCGTGGCGTCACCGCTTCGGGTCATATCAAAAGTTGATGACAGCTCGTGATAATCCAGATGTTCAAGGGTTGAAAAAGCAAAATCTAAATGTGGTTGCGACCGGCGCATCTCGTCAACTGCTGGATTACCATCAATTTTGATGACGCCCCCAGGCGCCCTTGATACCAGTTTACCGCCCGATATCGCAAACTTACCACCGGTTATTGTCGTCGGAAGTACGCCATCAAATATGCCATCTGCATAAACCCCTTGTTGTGGCTGTATCTGCATCACTTGTTGTAAATTAATCCCTTGCAGCACCATATAGGTTGTCGATGGGGCATGTAAATTGAGATCAAATATTGGGATGAGTAGCGTGCCATCAAGTAAATGGCCATTTGCCGTCAATTTGATATTTGCATCAAGGCTATTTAATTCAAAATCCTTGGGTTGTGCCTGCTTATCGTCCCCATCTGTTGCTGATTCTGGCCAAGATTGAGCGATTGATGTGGTGCCCTCTATTACGGTTTCAGTGATTAAGGTGCCTGGGTTAAATGCTTGGATATCGACCCGTAACTGTTGACAGTGCAGAGTTGATTTTTTGCTGGGTTGAGCATTTGATTTTATTTTTGCAACCTTGGTTTCCATGTGCTGCGCATTACGACGTTGTGCTTGAGCTGAGCTGTGCCAATATCCTGAACAGTGGGTCGAAAAATCAACGCCTGAGAATGGCAATAATTCGATACTGCCTTCAGCTTGAGATAGTGATGGGATGAAGTCAAAAGAAATACTTTGTCCTTCAGGTTGTGAATAGATGGCGTAGCTGCCACTTAACTGAGCTTCGCCATCAATATACCAAGCATCGTTCAATTCGATATTTTGATTGAGTAGCGCTTGTAACTCCGTCAGTGTGGTTGCTAGCGACATATTACCTGTTAGCTTCCAATTTTCCCATTGGCGACTTGTTGTGTCAGGTTCCCATAGATGCTGACTCGATAGCGGAAGCAATGACAGTTGCCATTTCTCTTGAGTACGCAGTTGTTTGCCATTCCAGTTGAGCGTTTGCTTGAGATCGAAAGTATCTAATCTAAATAGTGGACTTGCTTTATGTTGCTCAAGCCAGCGGCTCAAATAGTCAGGACTATTGTCCTGGACGTTAAAGGGCTCCGGCTGTTTTTGTAATTTTGCAGGACGCTGAAATTTTCGCAATGACATTGAAGATGCCTTCATTGACAACTGATTTTGCCAGGGGTGAATTTGAGTGCGCTCTTTCAGTCGTGAAAGCGTCTCAAAAGCCAGTGTGTTGGATTGTTCGAGTTTTAAAGCTGCTTCAAGTAACTGAAACCTTTGTCCTGTATTTTCTTGACTGTCAGCAGACAGCACATCGAGGTTGTCGAGCTGTAACTGCAACGGTGGTATTTCTAGTTGATGCTGTTGATCAAATTTATATTGCAATTTGCCTAAGGTGTGAAGCGTAAACGAGTCAAGGAAAATCGATTGGTGGGGAAGGCCAGGTTGCGCTGCGAGCATGGCTTCGCTTGGGGATTTTTTGATGCTTATATTGGCGAGCTGGAGACTTGACGCTTTGTTAAGCGAGACCGATGCAAACAAACGGGTTGCTGAAGCTTCATTATTACTTGTGTTTACAGACAACCGACCAGATGCATTTACCGCTATCTCAGGAATAGCGAGATGTGGCATGTGTTGTTGAGTTTCTTTTTGAGAGGTCGAAAAAGCTGTGGGCCATAGATGTTGAATTGGAGCAAGGTTTGAAAACTGAGTCTTAAATTGCCAATTCGCTGTTGCACGATAGTGATTGGCTGATGTGCTTTTGTGTTCAGCCCCCGTATTCTCAGGCACTGTACTATCAGATTCTTTGTCTTCAACTCGACTCTCAACCATTTGCTTTCTATCAATGGTGATCTCGTCAAAGTGGAGTGCCACATGATTGAGGGCTGAATGTGATGTTTGCGCCGAATAATTATTCTCAAATGCAGATAGAGTTAACTTGGGGATATTGAGGCGTTCCTCGGTGAGTGCAAATTTGCTTTCTTGCGGTAACTCCAATTTAAATAACCCCCCATTGAAAACTCGCCGCACTAATTGGTTGAGATCTTGCTGATGGGCAGGAGCGAATGCTCGAAGCAGATTTTGTCTTTGTTTTTCACTGGGTATTAGGGTGAATGCTAATGGCTCTATTTTGAAAGATAAATCTGCCAAATGGCCACCAAAGGTAAATGACAAGGCATTTTCTTCTGAAGAGAGTTGCTGCCCTTTTGAGGGGGTAGCCGAATGACTAACCAGCCTTTGTGGTTGCAGGGTTAGGTTGTCAAACTCCTTTAGCGTGAGACTTGCATTGCTCCAGCGGTGTGCGGTTGTTAAAACGCCTGTTTTTAAACCCAGTTCAAAGCTAGATTCAAGTTTTCCTGTAATCGCGTATTGTGTTTGAAGCGCTCGGATTTTATTGAGTAATGGCGTTAAAGTGACATCGGTCTGAGGCAGTTGATATTCGGAATGAACTTGGGGGAACGCTGCAAAATCAAGTTTGGTATGGAGCTGCCAGTTGTGTTTTTGAAGTTTGCCATGAATCCCCAGAAGTTCTTTTTGATTGATTTTAATTTGGCTGTGGAGTTGACCTTGAGGGTCAAGTTTGAATCGTTCAATGACCAGTGAAAGCTCTGACTCTGGTAAGCCCTGAAATTGTAAGTTAACTGCACCAATATCGATTAAAGGCAATTGTTCAAGGTTGAGGGCAAAGGCTGCACCTTGCTCATCAGTATTTTTATCTTCGTCGGCTAAAAATGTTTGCCCTAACAATACATCAATAGTGCCGAGTCGGATTTCTTGGATCAGAGTGCTATCGAGTTGCTCTGTATAGAATCCGGGCTTTAATTTGATTTCAATGTCTTTGATGATGATTTGGCTATCATAAACCTGAAAGGCAACCTGTTCAAAAGACCAATGATTGAGTGCTTTTGGACTGATAGTCACCCGCTCAATTTGGGTATTATACTCAGACAAATACCGATTCGCGATGTTCACCGTCAACCACTCAAGGCTAACGGCAAGTCCCACCAATAGGCCGCAAAGTGTCAGCATGATGATGAGCACAAACTTGCCCAGCTTAGATCCTATCACCGTCGCATCTCTTGCTTTTGTGGGTTTATGGGCGCCACTACTACTCTTTCCATCGAATCTCTGTCATTAGGGTGTGTTGTTCATTCGGGGCCAAAGTGATCGAATCTTCTCGAACATTAGCAGCTTCTAAGCACACCATTTGTTGATAATCTTGATTCAAAAAGCGTGAAAGTCGTTTTGATTTTTCTATCCATGGGTTCCATAACACTGCTGATTGGCTCTGTGCTCTGCGGACTTCAATTGTACCCTGTGTCGATTCTAGATACTGTACCGGGGGTAAGTTTGCATACACTCTATCGGTTTCACGATCAAAGCGCACCGTATCAGACTCCTGATTGAATGGGCCTTTCGCAAACTCAATAAAATCAGAACCTAAAAAGCCTCTTGCTTTGAGTTGATGAATATCATCAATCGGGAAATAGCTATGTAGTGCCTGAGTTAGTGTAATGGCTTGGGTATCTAAATTTTGATTAATTAAGCTAACTCTTAAGCTTTTTCCAAGCTCAAATTTGACGCGAATCTGAGTTTTGTATGGCCAATATTCACAATCAAATTCTTGTGGGGACAGGGCTAGGGTGATTATGGCAATGTCATGCTCAAGTAGAGATGCTTCTACGTGCCACAGCTTCGTTCTAGCAAAACCATGTGCGGGCCAATTCTCCTGAGTTGATTGACCAAACCAAGGCCAACAAATAGGGATACCCCCGCGAATGCTGATACCTGGCTGATAGTCATTGGCTGAAGAAACCCATAAAAGTGATGCCTGGTTGCTTGGCTTGAATTCAGTGATTTGTGCACCTTGGAGGTATATTTTAGCCTGACATAGAGCTGTATTTACTTCCAGATAGGTTAAACCATTGTCATGTTGTTTGGTTTGCAGCCAAGTCATTGAGTTTCCTTTTTAATATTTAGCTGAGCCATTTCCAGCCGACTTCACCTGATATGGCATTATGCTAGCACGGCTTGTTTCATCGTTTAATCATTAAGTTAGTCAATTTTGGAGCGGGTTTGAAAGAGGTTCGCGTTGCCGTAAGTCTACAATGGGTTTGTGACTCAATACCAAGGTCTTACTGAGTTATTGCTCCAATTGGTTTATGGTGGTTAAAACGCTTGTTTAAATAGTGCTTTCTCCTCTGTTTTTCGATAAACCAAAAGGAACCACCAATGCCCACGTATCAAGCTCCCTTGAGAGACTTTCAATTCATTCTTGATGAAATGCTAAATATTTATGAGCAGCAACACCTTGAAGGGTTTGAGCAGGTCGACGCTGATCTCGTTGATGCTATTTTTCAAGGAATGGCAGACTTTGCAACAAAGATCATGTTACCGCTGAATAGTAGTGGTGATGCCCAAGGTTGCAAGATAGAAGATGGACAGGTGACGACACCTCAAGGGTTTCAACAAGCTTATAAGCAGTTTGTCGAAGACGGCTGGGCAACCCTGACTTGTGACCCCGAGTATGGTGGCCAAGGTCTCCCTGAAGTTGTTGGTACATTTGTGACTGAAATACAAGCGGCAACGAATATGGCTTTTGCGATGTACCCCGGATTGACCCATGGTGCGTATTCAGCAATTCATGCTCATGGCAGTGCAAAGTTAAAGCGTAAATATTTACCGAAGTTGGTTAGCGGTGAGTGGACCGGAACCATGAATCTTACGGAATCCCATGCCGGTACAGATTTAGCGTTGCTGCGGACGAAAGCTGAACCCTGTGGTGAAGATGTATTTGCAATCTCTGGAGAAAAGATTTTTATCTCATCCGGTGACCATGACTTAGCAGAAAATATCATCCATTTGGTATTGGCACGGCTGCCTGGCGCACCATCTGGGGTGAAAGGCATCTCGCTATTTGCTGTACCTAAGTTTTGGGTCAATGAAGATGGTAGTCTTGGCGAGAATACGGGGGTTCAAGCATCAGCACTTGAACACAAAATGGGTATCCATGGGAATTCAACATGTGTCATGGTCTTTGACGGTGCCAAAGGTGAATTGGTGGGAGAGGCACATCAAGGCCTGCGGGCAATGTTTACGATGATGAACCAAGCGCGGCTGGGCGTAGGAATGCAAGGTCTAGCTCAGTCTGACATTAGCTACCAAAATGCGCTCGCTTATGCACAAGACCGATTGCAAGGACGTGCACTTTCGGGTGTGCAACAGCCTAAGCTCGTCGCTGATCCCATCCTCGTACATGGTGATGTTCGGCGAATGCTGCTGGCACAAAAATCATTTAACGAGGGAGCGCGTGCGTTAGTTGGTCAACAGGCACTATGGATCGATCAGGCTGAGCGGCATCAAGATAAAGCGCTTCGTCAGCAAGCAAGTTTGTTGGCTGCACTCTTCACGCCGGTAGTCAAAGGCTTTATTACCGATCAGGGTTTTAAGGCTTGTGTTGATGCGCAGCAAGTGTTTGGTGGCCATGGTTACGTACATGAATGGGGAATGGAGCAGTTTGTACGGGACGCACGCATCGCGATGATTTACGAGGGGACGAATGGTGTGCAAGCACTCGATCTTGTTGGCCGTAAAATTATGGGAGATCAAGGCGCGGCGTTGATGACTTGGGCTGAGCAAGCCAAACAATTTATAGAAGAGAGCCGCACAGAGCCTCAGATGGAAAAGTATTCTCAAACGTTAATCAAGAACTTAGGTGATTTAGAAAAAGCAACTCAATATTTGGCTAAGCATGCACCAAGCAAGCCTGATGTGTTGGGAAGTGCGTCAATGGCCTATATGCAACTGCTTGGTATAACGTCGTTGACATTGATGTGGGCTCGTATGGCTAAGCTAGCCTTGCGTGCACTTGCGTCGCAAACCCAAGAGCATGACTTTTATCAAAGTAAGCTTAAAACTGCGGACTTCTATATGAGTTACTGGGCGATACAAACCCGAGGGCTTGTGGTTCAAATTGAATCGAGTGCAGAACAAATTTGTGAATATGATGCAGCATTGTTTTAGGCAAAGTTAACCCAGAAAAAGATTTGCTAGGGAGCAATTTAAGTAAGTAATAAGTAGAAGTAAGTATACGTGAGTGTTGGAATTTTAGTAACAACATACAAATGAGCCACTGGATTTGCCGGTGGCTTTTTTATTCACGTTTAAAATGGAGTAGCCGGTTATTGGCAGGCAGACTATGATCGGATTGGAGTTTTAAGCCTTGGTTGAATGCAAGCTCTACAATCCATTCAAAGTCTTTAATCCCACTATGGGGGTTACGCTGTTTTAACCACTGTTCAAAGCGGGCGTTGCTTTCACTGGTAAATTGACCGTTGTAATTGAAAGGGCCATAGATACAAAGGCTGCCAAACGGTGATAAGAACCTTCCGATGCCACTAAACAAGTCTTCGACCATAATCTTATCCATGATGTGCACACTGTTTGCGGTAAAAATACCATCAAAGTGAGAGTTTTTAATTGGCCATGATTGGGACACATCGAGTGCAACAGGTTGGCCAATATTTGCTGTTGGGTATTGAAGCAAACGTTGACTGATTTGTTCAAGATAGGGCTGTTGATCACTAGTTTGCCAAAATAAATGGGGCATTTCGCGAGCAAAATGTACCGCATGTTGTCCGGTTCCACTGCCTATTTCAAGAATGTGTGTGCTTTTAGCAAAGGCGGTCGATAAGACCTCTAAAATCGGTTGTTTGTTATTTTCACAAGACTGAGAAAATGCAAGTTGCATCGTGGAACCCTCATTCAATTCATCATGGTTTCATCATTATTGTTTTGCTAAGACATCGATAACTTAATGTCAATTTCAGCTGTAACTTTACTCATTTTAGAAGCGAGTCCCTGTAAAGCTTTGCGGTAAAACTTTGTTGTATATCGAGCGCTCTTGAGTCAAAGGGGTTACCCGTGGTTGATTGTTGTCGGTAAGCTCTTGCATCATAAAATCGATAAAACGTCGGCATGCTAAGCTGACATACCGTTTAGCCGGGTACACCAGTAAACACTCGCCAATATAGGCTTCGTGATCTTCAAAAAGTGGTACTAGTAAACCTTTATCCACATGCTCATTGCAAATATCGACTGGTAAGAATGAAATTCCCTTACCACAAGCTGCAGCTTCACGAGCTAATAAAATGCTGTTTGTGCAGAAGTTTCCGCTAACAGAGACTTCATTACCATGATTATCTAAGGGAAGCTCGCTAAAGACTTTGCCATTTGGAAATCGAAACATAATCATATTGTGCTGACCGAGATTTTCAGGGCTTGTCGGGACACCTTCGGTTTCAATAAACTCAGGTGAAGCATAATAACGACACTGGCTATACAAGATAGGTCTTGCCACAAGATCTGGCTCTTCCATTAAGTCTTCTACGCGAAATGCAACATCAATGTTGTGACGGATCATATCTAAAGGTTCACTAGCAGCAATCAACTCTACAGACAATTTGGGGTTGAGCTCCATAAATTTAAATGTGGAATGCGTCAAAGGAATGATATCGGGTAGGGGAAACATTTGGATTCGAAGATGACCTGTAATTTCACTATTAGGATCAGTCAGTTGAGCCAGCGTATCATCGATATCGGCAACAATTTTTAATGTGCGATTATAAAAGTGACTGCCATCGGAAGTGAGGGTCATTGAGCGGCTTTGACGGTGAAACAGTTTTAAGTTTAAGTCATCTTCCAAGTTTTTTAGCCGTCGGCTTACCGTCGATTTGGGTAACCGCAGTAAATCCGCAGCTTCGACGAGGCTACCTGTTTCAACAATTCTATGGAATAAAGCTAAATCTTCAGTATTCATGGCAGCATTAACCACTATTCGTTTCATTATGTGAAACTGATGATTTCATATAATCCCATTTTTATCAACGTACTTGTTGGTACAATATTCCGATTACAAATTGATACGTATTCGGCGGTTGGCCATTTTTAATTTTGCCATCATTGTTCTCGCAACGAATTCACAACTTATTTTTAGAGGTATTCACCATGAGGCTGTATACAGTCGCTTTAGCAGTTGCCGCCGCTAGCTCAATGTTAGTGGGGTGTGGAAAAGTTGAAAGCAAAGTGGAGCCAACGATTGTTCGGCCAGTTAAATTGTTTCAAGTCGACAATTTTGATCGTGCGGAGATGCGAGTATTCCCAGCAAAAGTTAAGGCCAATAAGCAGGCTGAGTTAGCTTTCAGGATCGGTGGTGAATTGAATCAGCTGCCTCTGTTGGAGGGGCAGGTTGTGGTACAAGGGCAGGTACTCGCGCACTTAGATGACCGAGATGCTAAGAATCAGGTGTTATTGAGAGAAGCAGATTACGAGCTTGCTTTATCTGACTTTCGTCGCCAAACGCTTTTACGGAATCAAGAGCTGATTTCAAAAGCAGAGTTTGATAATGCCCAAGCGAAGCTTAAGTCCGCAAAAGCCAATCTCGCGACAGCGCAAGATCAGTTGAGCTACACGCAGTTAAAGGCTCCATTTTCTGGCACTATCGCCAAACGGTTTATTGACAACTTCCAAACCGTACAAGCGGGTGTTCCTATTCTTACATTGCAACGAAATGACGCCGTTGATGTCGTAATTCAAGTGTCAGAGTCATTAGTGCAGGCGACAAAAGATAAGGACTCTGTGGAAGATATGCTTCCTCAGGTTAGTTTTGCAAATGATGCCAATAAACTGTATCCGGTTACTTTTAAAGAGTTCTCTTCACAAGTATCGCCAGGTACTCAAACATATGAAGCAACGTTTACCTTGCAGCAGCCCAAAGATATTCAAGTGTTGCCAGGTATGAGCGCGGAGTTGCGGGTGCAACTGGTCGAACGTGGCATTCAAACCTTAGCGATCGTTCCCGTTGCTGCAGTAGGTAAAGGCTTGCAGCCCAATCAAAGTTTAGTGTGGTTGTTTGATGAAGCCAAAGGTTCAGTACGCTCAGCTCCGGTAACATTGGGTGAGGTTCGCAGTCAGGGTATTGAGATTTTAAGTGGCATTAAGCCCGGTGAAAAAGTGGTCGCTGCCGGCATTCAGCACTTGAGTGAAGGCATGCTCGTGAAGCCTTTACGTTGGGAGCGCGGCGTCTAAATATGAATATTGCACAATACTCTATCCAGCATCGTGTGATTAGCTGGATGTTTACCCTTTTGCTTCTTGTCGGCGGTTCTATCTCTTTTTTAGGGTTGGGCCAACTCGAGTTTCCAGAATTTACCATTAAAAATGCGTTGGTGATTACGGCGTATCCAGGCGCTTCTGCCGAGCAAGTAGAAGAAGAAGTGACGCTGCAGCTTGAGGATGCTATTCAGCAGCTAGACGCGATAAAACATATTACATCTATCAATAGTGCTGGTTTGTCTCAAATTGAAATTGAGATCAAAGACACCTATGACAAAACGACTTTACCTCAAGTTTGGGATGAAGTTCGTCGTAAGGTGAATGATACCGTTGGGCTGCTGCCACCGGGGGTTAATACGCCGACCATAATTGATGACTTTAGCGATGTCTATGGGATTTTGTACAACATTTCTGGTGATGGTTATAGCTACCGTGAACTGCAGAATTATGCGGATTATTTAAGACGAGAGCTGGTGTTGGTTCCTGGGATAAAAAAAGTCTCAGTAGTTGGCATGGTGCCCGAGCAGGTTGTTGTTGAAATTTCACAACAAAAGCTCGTGTCGCTAGAGCTTGATCAAAACTATATCTACAGCTTAATCACGAATCAAAATGTGGTCTCAAATGCCGGTAGTATGCTGGTCGACGGTAATCGTATACGTATTCATCCAACGGGCGAATTTCAAAGCGTGAACGAGCTTGAACAATTACTCGTGAGTGCGCCAGGTAGTACTGACCTTATTTATTTAGGGGATATTGCCGACGTATACAAAGCATCGAATGAGTCGCCAGACGTGTTGTATCACAACAATGGTCAACGTGCGCTGTCGTTCGGAATTGCATTTGGTTCTGGTGTCAACGTCGTTGAAGTTGGTGCGATGGTTGAAGCCAGACTACAAGAACTTGAAAGTCAGCGACCAATTGGGATGGAGCTTACGACAGTCTACAATCAGTCTCATATGGTTGACGAGACAGTGAATGGCTTCTTAATCAATTTGGCTGAATCGATTGCGATTGTCATCGTCGTGTTACTGCTCTTTATGGGTGTCCGATCAGGCCTATTAATGGGCGCGGTATTGCTGCTTACCATTTTGGGCACATTTATTGTGATGAACGTGCTTAATATTGAGCTACAAATCATTTCTCTGGGCGCGCTGATCATTGCCCTTGGGATGTTGGTGGACAATGCAATTGTAGTGACTGAAGGCATTCTTATTGGCATCAAACGGGGAGAAACTCGCCTAGAAGCTGCCAAAAAAGTCGTGACGCAAACCCAGTGGCCACTGCTTGGAGCAACGGTTATCGCAATCATCGCATTCGCACCCATTGGGCTGTCAGAAACCTCCGCTGGCGAGTTCTGTGTTTCTTTATTTAAAGTGTTATTGATTTCTTTGTTTATCAGCTGGATTACCGCGATGACTTTGACACCATTCTATTGTCATTTGTTGTTTAAGGATGGGGTGCCAAATGAAGAAGATGCGCCAGAGGTGGATCCTTATAAAGGCTGGTTGTTTAGTGCGTACCGTGGTTTGTTAAATCTAGCCATGCGTTTTAAAGCGTTGACCTTGCTGTTTGTCCTTGGCGCATTGGTTACTGCGGTTGCTAACTTTGGCAATATCAAAAATGTATTTTTCCCTGCTTCAAATACGCCAATTTTCTTTATTGATGTTTGGATGCCTGAAGGGACTGACATTTTAACGACTGAAAAACTGGTTGCTCAAATTGAAAGCAAAATGTTGGCTGTTGAAGCGGACAGAAAGCTTGGGCTGGTTGCCTTGACTGCGGTCATTGGCCAAGGAGCGCAGCGATTTGTATTGCCCTATGCGCCAGAGCGTGGTTATGCCGCTTTTGCTCAAATTCTCGTCGAAATGAAAGATCTAGCAAGTATTGAATCGACTATGCCTATTGTTGAGCGCGCGTTGCGGGAAAACTTCCCTGAAGCACAATTCCGCTTAAAACGTCTCGAGAATGGCCCTTCTCCTGCGGCTAAAATTGAGGCGCGCTTTTATGGTGATGATCCGGAAGTGCTTCGCGCTCTTGCCATGCAAGCGGAAGCGATTATTAAGGCTGAACCAACCGTTGATAATGTACGGCAAAACTGGCGGAACCCCGTTACGATGGTTCGACCACAAATGGCCTATGCAAAGGCTCGTCAAATCGGTATCAGTAAGCAAGATATTGACAATGCATTACTCGTAAACTTTAGTGGTCGCCAGGTTGGGATTTACCGTGAACAAAGCCATATTCTGCCTGTGATTGCCAGGGCTCCAGACAGTGAGCGGTTAGATGCTGATAGCTTACGTAAATTACAGGTTTGGAGCGCTGAATCTAAAGCTTTTGTGCCGCTGTCTCAGTTGGTTAGCTCATTTGAGACTGAGTGGGAAAATCCGCTGATAATGCGTCGGGATCGTAAGCGCATGCTGTCAGTAATGGCGGACCCTAAGCTGGGTAGTAATGAAACAGCAGATTCCGTACATCGAAAATTTAAGGCAAAAGTAGAAGCCATCGAATTACCTGCAGGCTATTCGTTGGAGTGGGGCGGTGAGTTTGAAACATCCAACGAAGCTAAATCGTCAATCTTCGCTTCGATTCCAATGGGTTATTTGGTTATGTTTTTGATAACCGTGCTGTTGTTTAATTCGGTTCGCCAACCGTTAGTCATTTGGTTTACCGTACCTTTGGCATTGATAGGCATGGTTTCTGGACTGTTACTTTTTGATGCGCCGTTTAGTTTTATGGCGCTACTTGGCTTGTTGAGTTTAACTGGCATGGTGATTAAAAACGGGATTGTTCTCGTCGATCAAATCAATATAGAACTTAATACAGGAAAAGAACCCTATCTTGCTGTTGTTGATTCTGCGGTCAGTCGTGTTCGTCCTGTATTAATGGCGGCAATCACGACAATGTTAGGCATGCTGCCACTTATTAATGATGCATTTTTTGGTTCCATGGCGATTACCATCATCTTTGGTTTAGGGTTTGCTTCGTTATTCACCTTGGTCGTCTTGCCGGTCACTTATACCTTGTTATTCAAAATAGCCTATCAACCAGCAAGCGAGGCTGCCTAATGGGCGCTTGCATAGAAGCTTGTTAAAGGAGGCTTTCCGGCGGCCTTGATAGCAGCATAGTAAATCGAGCCTTGCCTAGTTTTCGAAGTGCGGCCTAAAGGTCACTTCGTGCCTTTGAAGCCGTACTTTTGGCACCAGTCGCTTCCCGCGTCGCCGATCGGATACAGCATCTGCTTTTACGATCGGCTTTTTCATTTTCTCTGACTAAGAATGCTGTTATCCTCCCCAAAAAAACAGAGGTGGAAATGACAATGCAAATTACTCGTGAAGCGTTAGAAACGTTCTTCGAAGATACCCGTGAGTTTACCCGTGAGCATGATGCGAAGTTTGATATCGACCAAGAGTGTCGCTGGTCTTTCTACTTTGCCGATAGAGATGAGCGCCGGTTAACTGATTTGGGGAGTCATTTAGAAAGTGAAGGTTATGAGCCGATAGGCTTTTTGGAAGCCGATGCTGATGATGACGACCCAGATGTCATGTTCTTACGCGTAGATATGGTAGAAACCCATACTGTCGACTCGTTAGCGAAGCGCAATGCAGAGTTTTATGAACTCGCAAGCGAATATGGGATATTGCAGTACGAAGGCATGGACGTTGGCGAGGTTGACGGCCTTTTCTAATTCGCTTCGTAGTTAGAGAACGCAATATAAAGAGAGCTAGGCGATACGCTTGGCTCTTTTTTGTGCGTGCGTTTTAACGGTTTTAGCGATTGTGCTCAGGGCGATGGATAATATCGGCTGCATGTTGCAATGCACTTTCACTTGCTCGGTTGCCCATAACGTAACGTGCTAGCCAAGCGGTAAGGGGAATGGTGAGCACGATGCCAACGCTCCCTGCGAGAGCATGGATTATTGCTAAAGAAATAATCGGGGTGTTAATGAATTGGGTGATTGGCATATCCAATCCCCAGACCATCATAATGGTTGTTAATGAGCTGCCTGCAAATGCCAATATCAAGGTATTGGTCATGGTTCCCATAATGTCTCGGCCAATATTCATGCTGGCTTGCATGAGTTGTTTTGGTGTCAGTTTCGGGTCGGTAATTTGCAGCTCGTTATAAGCTGAAGCAATTGAGATTGCGACATCCATAACCGCACCGAGTGCCGAAACCATAATGGCGACAAACATGAGCCAACGAATTTGAATCGGTTGAGTGGTGAGATAGATGACGTCTTCGCCTTTGTCTAAGTAAATGCCTGATAAATGGGCCAATTCACCAAAAAGTTGAGCCATGATCCCGGCGGCAATCACACCAAGTAGGGTTCCGCCCATGGCGCAGTAACTCTTACGGTTATTCCCTGAGACCAAAATGAAATTGACCACAATTTTAAGCCCCATCAGTACCGTTGTGACCATGACTGGGTTGTAACCGGCAAATATGGACGGGATCAATACTCCAATAATCAGTGCTGCAGTGAAGTAGAGTGAAACGACTGAATTAAGACCTTCTTTCTTACCAAATGACAAGAGTAACAACAGAAAAGCAAAGCACATGCTATAAATTGCAGTGGACCGTTTGTGGTTAAACGCCCAATAAACCGGGCCATTTGCAGTTTGCCGGATCATCATAATAAACACATCGCCAGACTTGACTAAAATGTTGTGTTGACGGCTCAATGGGTTTTCGACTTCAACACGGCTTCCTTGCTCGGGTCCTTCAAGGATGATGGCGGTAAAAACCTGTTTTCCTGTCAAAATGGAAGGAACACGGGGATCTGGTGCGAGTTCACTACTGAGAACATCGATGACACGTGCCTCAACAAAGTCCTGTTTAACTTGTGTTTTGGGCTTAAAACTTTCGCTCAAACTCGGGGAAAAATAAAAAATTCCAGTTGAGAGTAAAGCGATAAACAGTGCGAATCGATAATTCTTAAGCATATTTGGCTTCTTAACAACGTTTCAATCTTTTGAAGTCCTAAGGTTTTTTTAGGGCATCATTGAATCAAATAAGGATGAACAAAAAATCAGTGTCGTACATTTTTGCTTGAATAGAGAAAACACAAAAGGCCCGTTACCGGGCCTTTATTATGAAATGTGTTTACTCGGCAACAACACAGCCTTCGTAAACCTTCACAGGATCGGCATCACCTTTATTTGGGTTATCGAAGTATGAGGTTGCATCATTTAAGTTAACAGATTGAACAATGCCCGGATATTTCGGGTTATCTAGATCGATATTAATACAGATCTCTTTGTTCTCAAGCTGATTCCATAAAGCTTCACCTGCAGCGCCGTCATTCCGTAGCAACGTGATGGCACCATTGTCTTGGTACTGCTTAATTTCCCAGTTCGGATTAGTAAAGTCAGCTGCACTAACACCTTGGTTATTGATGACGTACTCAGTGAGCATGTCACGAATTGCATAGACTTGCTCATTTACGGAGTCGTAATAAACATCTTCATCAGTTGCCCAACCCCAAGCTTTGATTTGCGAGCCCCAGCGGTAGCTGTTCAGCGCTAGCTTGTAGGTGGCGGTAGGATCGAATGGTTTGCCGTCAATCTCAATAATCTCAACACGGCTACCTTCATTGGTGACCTTATTGTCATCATCACGATCCATAGCAAAAGCTTCACCAGTTAAATCAACCGTGAAGTTAATTTTTCCGTCAAATTGGTCATAGTTATAAGCTTTCGCGCCTTTACGGAAGGAAACCGTAATGTCTCCGTCCTGATAGGCATTGAAGTAGCTATAAGACCATTCCATGTAGCGTTTTAGATTTGCGCCACTAATGTTGATACCCACGAGCGTGTTGTCGTATTTATACAGACGAGTTGAATCTTTTTTCGCGTAATCATCGCCATCAATGAGATTGGAGGCATCAGAGAACAGTGACGCTGCGGAAACAACTGCACCGGCTTTTTCTAATTGAGTCTGGTTAATAAAGTCCATTAATGGTGTATCTTGAACTTTGGCAGTGTGAATCGTGGTGTAAAGGCGGCCAATCAGATCGGTGTCTTCATGAACCGCTTCGTCAGCACCAGAGCCTGGCGTAAATACGCCTGCAATTGTCCCGATAACTTCTTGTGCGTCTAACTTCGCGGCATCATCGATGTATTGGAACTGAGCACTGATATCTGTATCTTCTTCAACATATTTGGTGCTGATATTCGCCAGTGTGGTGTCAACCATTTCCCACTTGCCGTCGGTGCCTTTTTTCAACTTAATTTCAGCAGTCGCTAGTGCGGAACCCCATTTTCCTGGCTCCATGATTTTCACGCTGTTGGCTCGATTGCTTTCATCGTATGTGCCGGCCAAAGTTTTATCTTCGACAGAATCTTTGCCTTCCACTGAAATATCGGTATAAACCACTTCTGCGCCAGCTTCAGCCTTGGCGACACTTTCAATGTAAGTTGCATGCTCATGGCCCGCAAGAATCACATCAAATTGATCAGCCATTTCAGCAGCAATGCGGCGAACCCCGTAGCCACTTGGAGAGTTACGTCCGAGATGGAATGCACCAATGACGACGTCGACTTCATGTGCTTCTACTGCTGCCGCAACAGCTGCTTTGACTGATTCGAGTTCGTTGTCAAATTGCAAACCGGCAAAATGACTTGGTGCAGAGGCTTCCCAATTTGGGACATATGACGGCGTGACACCAACAATTGCAACTTTAGCACCATCGACTTCAAAGATTTGGAAGGCACGGATATAGTTGGCACCATTTTCTTCCCATTTGATGTTGCTTGACACTACGGCACCATTGAAATGGCCAAGGTTTCGATCGACAAAAGTGCGTTCAAAGTTGAACTCGTGGTTACCTGGAACCCATAAGTCAAAGTCGAGCGCGTTGAGGGTGGAAACAACCGGGTGAGTTGGATCATCATTGAATAATTGTGCTGAGTTGCCCTGAACTGTGTCACCGATGTCGAGCAAAATCATGTTTTCATTTTTGCTTTTTTCTGTTTTCAGCAAGGTTGCAACACGTGTTAAGCCTGCATCTGAGTCTTCTTTATCCAAAGCGTAGTCATAACCAAAAATACGACCGTGTAAATCCGATGTCGCACCAATGGTAATGGTCACTTCATCAGCTTGTTCTTGGCTTTTAACGACCACATCTGGTGTATTCGTTAGCGTTTTACCTTGGGTTGCGATGGTGGTGTAGCCGCTGTCTTTAATGACTTCTTTTTCAACGATGACCGTATCATCAGAGTCACAAGCTGTTACCCCAAGCGCCGCAGAAATAACTACAGCCAATAATTTCTTGTTTAACATATCCATTACTCAACAATTAAAAGTTAACCCCGAGAGCATGTTGCTCCCACTTTTTGCCATGCTTATTGTTTTATATATATGACAGAGCATTTGATTATAAGAACAGTTTTCGAAATTAATGTGACCTAGAGCATGTACTCTAAAAGTAATTTGGGGCAATTACACATTATTTTTGTGTGTATTTTTTCGATTGAGTTTAAGCCTTTGTTTATGCGTTAGTTTTGTTGGTTGTTATATCGTTGCTCGGTGCTAATTGAGACATCTAGCTTGATTCTACGGGAAGTCACTTTGGGCTGAAGCGTTGCCCTGTGTAAGTGGCGGAGCTAATCAAAACAGGGGAACAGCTATACATTGAGCGCGTTTGGCTACTGTGTTTGTCAATGGCTGGTGGCATGCTTGTTGATTTTGTAAAGTAAGAAGGTCATTTGAAGCGGATGATTGAATACTAAAAAAGGACCCTCAGGTCCTTTTATTTGTTGAGCGGAAAAAGTAACCGGTTTAGTTACCTGAAACGGTACCACCGCCACCGCCGCTACCGCCACCAAAACCTGGTGTAGCAGGCGCTGCAGCACGACTTCTTGCTCGGGTTAGACCAAATTCAGGACCTTGGCCTTGTCCTTTACCGCGGTTGCCCGCTGCAGTTTCAGTATTTGCAACGGCATTCTCAACCACAGATGGGTCGACTCCTTTTGCTATTGCGACCGCCAAAATGGTGTCTGAGTCAACATTCGCATTACTTGCAGCTGCAAGTACGGCTTCAATTTCTTCAGTTGTGCCAGCATTGTCTAATGCTAAAGCAAGAATGGCTTCAACCATATCTGGGTTTGCTGTAATCGCGCTTGCTACATAATCAGCTAAAGACTGACCACCAGCAACCGCTGCTTCCAAGCTTTTTTCGAGGCTATTTTCCGCTTGTACTGCAGCTGAGAAGCCACCAGTAGCGAACAGTGATGCCGCGAAAAGTATTGCTAGTTTATTAGCGCGCATTATATTCCCTTATATTCGAATTAGACGTAAGTTAGCAAGGATTCTAGACTAACGGGTCTATCTTTGCAGCTATTTTCATCACATATTGAATCAAATTCATAGACTTGAAACAAACCTCGCCCTTGAAGAGCATCAATATTGAGTTCTAAACAGGAGTCGGCTATAGCCATATCTTCCACATGAGGAGCAATAATTTTTACGCCAATACCGTGGCAAATTTGTGTGACCGTTTGAATAAAGAAACGAGTATCCGCCTCTTTTAAGTCTCGAATGTAGCTGCCATCGACTTTGATATAATCAATATCTAAGTTACGAATATATTTAAATGAACTTAAGCTAGAGCCAAAGCGCTCAATGGTTACTTCAATGCCTAACGCTTTGGTTTGGTTAATAAAGCTTTTTGCTGAATCATAACTGGCAAGAATGGCAGTTTCGTTGATTTCGAATAGCAATGGTGGCAGCTTTGTTTGTAGTGCGTTAATCGTTGTAAATAGCCAGTCTCTAAACTTTTCATCATGTAAGGCATTATTACTGATATTGATTGCAACTTTTGATTCACTGACATGCTGTAACTTGTTCAGCATAAAACAAATCACCGCTTGCTCAAGTTCATGTAACACACCAAGATTACTGGCCATTGCAAATACATCAGCAGTGGGTAGTATTTTGTTGTCAAGTTTAAAGCGAGCAAATGTTTCCGCATAAACCATTTGTTGTTTGGCATCGATAACCGGTTGGATCAGCAGGTCGAAAATATTCTCGAGTTCTTGTAGATCTGTGAGTATTTCCTTTGCGGAAATTGTAGCGACATTGTTGGCTTGAATTGTTTGATGAAATTGCTCGAACACATCTTGCCACTCGGTGCGTGATTTGCTTTCACTATCGCTTTGCGTTGGCACAAGACCATATTGAACTTGATAATAACAGTTGTGGGCGATTAAGTTATCAAGGCGCTTCATACAAGCAACAAAAGCTTCGTTTGGATTTACGTCAATCATCACGTGCCTAGCAAAGCCTTCAGTGTATTTTTCTCGATTGGCAATGGCGAAACAGGAGACTAAATGCTCATCGAGCTTTTGCGCATCGGCTTCTGCGAGCTTGGCCAATACCGCGATTTCGGAGCCTGAAATTCTAAAAACCTGGTGTTCACCACATTCTTGGTAGGTTTGAGTGATCAGTCCCGCCGCATGTTTTACATAATCATCACCAGCGCCATAACCCTCGGCATTATTGAGTTCTGCAAGTGAGGGCAGGCTAATTAAACAGAGGTAGACACCATCAGATAAATGCTCGCGTTCATTCTGCATACTGGAGAACTGCTGCAACAAAGCACGGCGGTTCGGTAAGCCCGTTAATTCATCTAGATAGACTTGTTTTGAAAGCTTATCAGCAATTTCAGTTTGCTCTTCAAAAGATTGCCTAATGTTGCTAACCATCCGGTTGAGTGCGTCCACTACGACTTGGAGTTCTGTTGTAAAAGGGACTTTGGTGTTGAGTTCAAACCGCTTTTGAGTCACGCCTTTTGCTTGTGATTCAATGTTCTTTAGCGGGCCAAGTACGGCTTTTAAAATGAAGTAAGAAACAACAAGGGCAAGAACGAGCAATAACAGTGTGTCGGTCGCATCTTTAATACTTTGTTGCCAAAGGGTTTCGTATGAAGCACCTGGGTGAGACTGAACCGATAAAACGCCAGCCTGAACCCAGCCACTGCTGACTTCACTTCGCATAATGGGCGGGGAGAGCGGAAACAGAGAGATAAACCAGCTGGGTACGATTCGAGTTACTTTGTCATATTGGCGATCAATCTTGGTAATGCCGTCCATATCGGCAAAAGAAATATGTTGGTAGTAACCTGAATCAAAAATAGCGTTAGTCATTGTTTCGGCAATGACGAGGCCTTCTTCATCCATATAGGGCGTAATTGATAGTCCTAAGCTATGTGCCGCGTCTTGTGCATGGGATGCGAGCTGATCTTCTAAATAATGACGCATGCTCTCAACATTATTGTATAACGATGCGCCCAGAATGAGCAGCGAAAGGCCAGCGATTAGCCCATACAATTGGGTTTGTAACGACATGCCTTTTCGGTTTTTTACGTCCTGTTTCATTGCTATTCGCCTAACTCTATTCTGTCTAACAACAAGTCCCAGTTTTTAACTCCAGAACCACTTTTTACTTTTTTACCTAAACCATGCGCACGAGCTAACCAGAGTCCTTGTCCATTGAATGAATAAATAGGTTTTAAATCTGAACGCCTATTTGCGGGTAGAATTCTAGGGTTTAGGTTATCGAGAACCAAAGGGATTGCTTTGGGTTCATCAAAATAGATGAGTACCATGTGGGGGGTATCGACTGTTATGGCTCTCACATACATGAGCCTTAGTTTGTCTTCTGTAACCCCCATGGCTCTTAGCGTCATATATTTAAAAATGGCGTAATCTTCACAATCCCCTTTACCGTGGGCCAAAGATTCAACCGGTGTTGCCCAGTAATCTTTTGTTTGCCATTGAATGATATCGTCAGCATATTCAATATTTCGATGAGCAAAGTGATTGACTTCATGTAAACGGTGCCAGTCACTACGATCAAAATTCTCTTCAATTAATGCTTGCCAGCTACGCATTTTAGGTTCTATTTGCTTTCCATACTGGTTGGCTAGGCTCTGCAGCTTGTCCTGACTAAAGACTTTATTTATTACATTTGCATGGTTGAGTGAGCTCAGGCTAATGCAAACAACCGCGATCAGTAAAGCGAGCCTGAAGTGAACACTTTTGCCCTGCATTAATTTAGATAAGTGATTTACAAATTTTTTTAAATTGGCTTTGTTCAGAATTGCCAAACCTTTTAGTGATTCCGTTAAATTATCATGTTTTACTATGAAGATTGACTATAAAATCGTTACATATTCGTCACTAACAATACTAGCTGAGCTCAGAGTGATCAATGGCTTGATTGTATCAAGTTAAACCTGTGGATTCGCCTTAATAGTACTTTTAGATGTTGCGGGCCTTACCCTCTGTTTTTACCTCGTTTTATCTTTTCATTGTGCGAACATATGTTTGTTGGTCTGCATCATATTTCTAAGTGAATTGGGGGGGCGTGCTGTTATTGTGGGCCTTGTTGAGAGCTCACTTACAAAATTAAAATTATTCAACAAGTTTTTTATGCTTCTTGCGTTCAGCTATTTTTGTGGTTTTATCTGGTCTGATCTGTGCAACTGCCCGATAATACAGCAAAAAAATCAATGAGGAATGCTAGTATAAATGTCCTACATATGCATGCAAATTATAAAAAGCATTTTCGTTGACATTATTGTAGCCAAAGTGCTCTATCGTGAGAATCTTGCGGTTTATTTTCTATAGGGGAGTCAGTATACTGGCAGCCGTCAAATACTTGACATTCATGTTTATAAGAAGTTTTGTCCGTAATCAAAGGAAGTTAGTTCGGTTTCATAGTCAAATATTTAGTGACGGTGGCTGGGCTTCAAGGAATAGAGAGTTTTTC
This sequence comes from Shewanella gelidii, assembly GCF_014647855.1. Lineage (GTDB taxonomy): Bacteria > Pseudomonadota > Gammaproteobacteria > Enterobacterales > Shewanellaceae > Shewanella > Shewanella gelidii. Next base: position 753,945 of record NZ_BMPZ01000002.1, read on the forward strand.
GTGTTATTACTGTTTATTAAGACCATTGCTACAAACAGTTATGACATTTAAAAAGCGTATTATCTTCTAGCAGATACCTAGATGCTTTGAAGTGACTTTATCGTGCAGTTTTACTTCTATTTCTCTTCTTCGTTTACACATAAATCTTTGACTGTATCGATAGCTTGAACACAACAGTTGAATTGATTTTGTTCATTATTATTTAGTTTAGTTATTTATAACTGGCAAGTTAGATATCTCTTGAATTTTTGTTTGCTCGTTGATTGGAAGAGGCTGGAAATCATGAAAAATGGAATTACGCAGAGTGTTATTGCGCTGAGCTGTTTGTTTGCGTTCAATGTATCTGCGAATGAGGCTGGTGCGATTGCCACATCTTCAGGAATCGATTTGGTTCCTCGTGTTGATGCAACGTTAAAACATGATGATAACCTCGCGAGCTCTAGTAACAATGAAGAGCAAAGCTGGATCATGGAAGTCAGACCGTCAATTGTCGCTGAACTTGAAGATGGCCTAAATATCTATACTGCAGAGTTCGGAATTGCAGCGGGACACTTTTTTGATAGCCAAGATGATGATTACCTAGATGCTCGAGTTTCAGGCTCTGCTTATCTAGAAGGTGATCAAAGCAATCGGTTGAATTTAGATGGGCTGATACTGTTTGGTCATGAAGATCGAGGTACGGGAGTATCCGAAGGGGTCGGTGGTGAACAGGAAGAACCAAATACATTTGTAAACTTATCAATTGGGGGCTATTACGAATACGGCGCTTTATCCACTCCAGCAAGGCTAAGAATCAATGCCAAATATTATGATAAAGAATATACAAACTTTGAGTCGGTCACTAAGTTTAAAAACTATGAATCTTATACGCTAGGCACTTCACTTTATTATGACACAAGAGCGTCTACGAGCTTGGTTGTAGATTTGATTAGAGAAGATATTAGTTATGAATATGTAGATCCTACTGGCGATCGAGATAGTGTGAGTAGCGATGTCAAAGTGGGCGTTGATTGGGAAGCGACAGCACTAACTCAAGGAAGTGCTCGTATTGGTTACCAGAAAAAAGAGTTTGATAATCAACTACGAGAAGACTTTGGTGGACTAGCTTGGTCAATTAATGTCACTTGGTCACCATTGACATATTCATCTGTTGATTTCAATACAGGCCGGAAGGCAAAAGATCCATCAACTGATGGCGACTATGTTCAAGAAACAACTTATGGCGTGACTTGGAGTCATGAATGGTCACCATTGTGGGCATCAAACGTCGGAGTTAATTTACTAAAAGAAGACTTTACTGGTATCAGTCGAAAAGATGAAATGAAGTCGTTTAACCTAGGTTTAAATTACAACGCTTCAAGATGGCTAACATTGAAAGCTGGTGTTGATATTACTGACAAGTCTTCTAGTCAAGCTCAAATTAAATATGACAAAACCGTTTTTTATATTACTGCAGAAATGACATTGTAGGAGATCTCAGTGCGAGCTTGGCTTTTATTATTTTTTATATTCACTCTGAGTTTTGGTGTGTGTGCAGCAAGTGATTATACCTTAGGTCCCGGTGATGAGATTGTTATTAAAGTGTATGGGCAAGATAACCTAGAACTCGAAACACAATTGACTGATAGTGGCACGGTAAATTACCCGTTTTTGGGAATGTTACAACTTAAAGGTCTAACGATTAAACAGGTAGAAAATGTGGTCTATCAAGGACTCAAAGGTGACTACCTCGTTGAACCTAGTGTTTATGTTGGTATCGTTAGTTATCGACCCTTTTATATTCATGGTGAAGTAAAAAAACCAGGTGGATACCCATATCAGCCAGGTATGACAACGAATCAGGCAGTTGCTTTAGCTGGTGGACTGACTGAAAGAGCGTCGACGGAAAAAATATTTATAACTCGTGAAGGTAGCAAAGATAAAGCGGAAACTGTGAGTTTAAATAGTCGAGTTAATGCTGGAGACACCATCGTTATAGAGCAGAGGTTTTTTTAATGAGTTCTTTTACATTATCTAAGCCTTCAGAACATGACGATGAAATTGATTTAACACGTTTATTTAAAGCTATAAATCGCGTCAAATGGCGAATTTTAGGCTTATCTTTGTTGGTAACCACTTTAAGTATTTTTGCATCGTTAAGTATGCAACCTATATATCAATCATCAGCAACGCTACTGATTGAAGCGCAGCAGGCTCGAGCAATCCAAATTGACGAAGTCTACGGCATAAACTCCGGTCAAGGAGAGTATTATTCAACGCAATTTGAAATTTTGAAATCTCGTTCAATTGCAGAGCGAGTTTATGATGATTTAAATTTAGCGAAGGTGTTTGAAGTAAAGCAAGAGCCTTCAATGTTAGCTAAGTTGCGCGCAATGTTATCCTTCTTGCCTCAGGAAATAGAGACTCGTACAGCTAGTGAGATTGCAAATATTAAACGAATCCAAATGCTGGATGTGTTTTCTAAAAATATAAAAATATCTCCAGTAAGTAATACACAACTTGTTCGAATAAGTTATCTAAGTCCTGACCCTAGACTCGCCGCTAAAGTGGCTAATGCTATTGGTGAAGCATATATCAACAGTCAATTAGAAGCGAAAGTCGGAATAACCCAAAAAGCGAATTCATGGCTCGGTGGTCGGTTGGGTGAGTTGCGGCATCGCCTAGACGCTTCGGAGCTCAAGTTAGAACAGTATAGGCATCAACATGGGTTGGTTGATTTAAAGGGGGTGACCTCTTTAGATGCGCAAGAGCTTGAGAGACTGAGTGATGAGATTACTGTCGCTCGTTCTCGATTTAATCAAGCTGAAAGTTTTATGCAAGTTGTACGCAAATACGGGGCATCAAATATTTCTCGGCTTGAAAGTCTTCCAGAAGTCACCTCTCATGCCTCCGTTCAAAATGTAAAAAAGGAAGCTATTCTTGTTGAACGAAAGGTTTCTGAGCTAAGTAAAGTATATGGTCCCAAACATCCTAAAATGATTGCTGCTCAAGCTGAGTTAGCCTCTGTAAAAGAGAGTTTAAGGTTACAAATCGGTCGCTTAGTGCAGGGGATTGAGGATGAGGCACAAACAGCCAAACAAAATCTTTTAGGTTTAGAACGTCAATTTGGTCAAGCAAAAAGTCAATTCCAGAGCTTAAGCTCGGTAGAAACGAATTACCGTCGATTAACTCGAGAAGTTGAAACGAATCGACAACTGTTCGAAAGCTTCCTTTCACGTCAGAAAGAAACCGAGGTTACTGGAGATTTTGATTCCCCTGTGGCTCGGTTTACTGATCGCGCAGTACTTCCCACATCTCCAGTTAAACCCAAAAAGAGCCTCATTGCGGTATTAGCTTTTATCGCGAGTTTAGGCGTTGGAGTTATGTTAGCCATCGTGCTTGATGTTTTTAATGACACAGTTAAATCACTAGAAGATGTTGAACTCATTTTGTCGCAGCGGGCGCTAGGCTATTTACCCAAATCTGAAAAACGAACGACTGAGGAACAACGGAGTTTCGCTTTTTTTGATAATGAGCAGAAATTGCACGCAGAGGCAGTTAGGTCGATTCGAACTTCTTTATCGCTACTCTCAATAGATAAGCCATTACAGGTCATCGAAGTAACCTCGTCATATCCTGGAGAGGGTAAAACCTCGGTGTCAATGAATTTGGGTTTTGCCTTTTCAGGTCTTGAAAGAGTACTGATTATCGATGCTGACATGCGTAAGCCAATGATTGGTAAACGTTTTGATTTACCTCCTTATCAAGCAGGCTTAGCAAATTACCTCTCAGGAACAGACGCATTGGATGATTGCATTGTGTGTGATGTGAGGGACAAAGTGGATGTAATGCCAGCGGGAGCTATTCCTTTAAACCCTTTGGAACTATTAGCATCGCCTCGGTTTGAACCAATGCTTGCGCAGTTAAAACAAACCTATAACAAAATTATAGTCGATACCCCACCAGTGCAAGCGGTGAGTGATCCACTCGTCTTGTTAAAATATACGGATGCTGTTGTTTTGACAGTTAAGGCAGAGCAAATACGTTCCGGAGCGATTAAGCAAACAATTGGACAAATTAATCAGGCTCAAGGAAGTATATCTGGTGTAGTTTTAAATCACTTTGACGTTAAAAATGCAAATAGCTATTACGGGCAATATGGATATTACCAAGCTTATGATGCCGAAGAGCCTGCCTAATGATTGACATGCACTGTCATATTCTACCTGGCATAGATGACGGTGCAAAGGATATGGCTGAATCCTTGTCTCTTGTGCAACTTGCGGTGGAGCAGGGGGTTAAGCGAATCGTCGCAACGCCGCACATTCAGCTGGGGCGATATGATAATACGTTAGGGATTATCGAAGCCAAATTGTTTCAACTTCGAACAGCTTTGAGTTATCTAAATCTTGATGTAGAGGTTAGTGCTGGAGCCGAAATTAGGATCTGCCCCGAGATTATGCTTTTAGTTCAGCAAAACCAGTTACCTTTTATCGGTTCATATGAAGGGGACAATGTAATGCTTATGGAACTACCCCATAGTCATGTTCCTCCAGGTACAGATAAGTTAATCAATTGGCTGATGAAAAATGGGGTTCGCCCCATGATTGCACACCCTGAGAGGAATCGAGAGTTTCAAGCTAACCCCAAGAAAATTGAACCTTTTATTCGGCAAGGCTGCTTGTTTCAGTTAACGGCTTCCGTATTAACTGGTGATATGGGAGATACTTCGCTCTCGTTAGCCAAAAAATGGTTATTGAATGATGTGTTTACAATCATTGCAACAGATAGTCATTCGGTTAAAAGAAGGCCTCCAAGGTTATTAGGTGCATTTCAAGAAGCATCTCGATTGCTTGGTGAGGAGAAAGCAATCGACTTGGTTTCTCATACCCCGCGACTAATTTCAGAAGTAAAGTTTAATTAGCCTATGAAATGGAATTTACACCAAGTGTCCGCAATCATTTTAGCCCTGACTGTTTTGGCGCTTGTTCCAACGATAGTTGATACTGGGCTAGCTAGCGCGTATCACTTTAAATCTCGGTTTTATATCGATAAATGGGTGTCTGAAAAAACAATAAATAAAGAACAGTTTGAAGATGCACATTTCGCTGCGACAAACGCCAATAGGCTTGATACTCGAAATCCGCATTATCAGTTAACACTCGTAAAAATTTTGGAGTGGGGGGCATATTCTCAGATAATGCCTATGGATATTCAAACTGCAAATGAGCTATATCAAACAGCAATAGAGTCGAGGCGTTTTTGGCCAAATGCTTATGCTGATTATGCATACAATTTAGCTTTTTATCAGGAAGATATTGAACGAGCTTGGCCGTACCTTATGCAAGGGCTTCGCTATGGGGGAAATTCGCCAGAGGTTTTGCGTCAAGCAATGGCTGTTGGTTTTTTTTCATGGAACCGTCTGACATTTCAGCAAAAAGCTAAAATTCTAATGATTACTGAAAAGGCTTTTTTATCAGTTAGCTCACTGAGAACCAGTTTGTTCCAATTAGCGGGCCAATATCAATTAAAAAGTGTGGTTTGCACCTTTCTTTTACAGCGTTCCGTTAACTTTTCTGCAAACGAAAGAGAGCAATTGGCTCTCTCCATGTGCAAGCAAGACCCAAACCAGAATGCTACTCGTTTAGCTCAAGCTCAAGGGAGCATCGTGTGAGCAGCTTCTCTTATATTGGTAAAAATGACAGGCGAGACAAAAAACAAGTTATTAATCGACTGGTTGAGCGATTCATTCTTGCTTTGCTTTTTGTGACGATTGTGTTGATGCCAATTCCGTTAGGTAGTAACCGAGCGTGGGCTTGGTCGCTTTTAGAACTTGTAATCGTGTTAGGAACTACACTTCATTGCATACTTAGCTTTAAAAATGGAAGGCCGTTGGTTCGAGAGTCTTGGCATTGGCAGCTAATTATTCCTTTAAGCCTATTTTGTAGCTACATCGCTCTGCAATATTTTGGGCTCAGCAGCCATATCGCCAGTATGGATCCATACCAGACATGGGTGTTGTTGTTGAAAAGCTTGAGTTTCACTTGTTTCGTGCTGTTGGTATGTAGCTATTGCACATCAGCTAAAAGGCTTAGATTATTTCTTACTGTGATTATTGTTTCTGGTTGTTTGCAGGCATTTTATGGCACCTTATTGAACCTTTTACAGTTTGAGTTATCGCCAATCTGGCAAGTTGCCGAAGGTGGGCGGGCAAGAGGATCGTTTGTTTATCCGAACCACTTTGCAAACTTCCTAGCATTGTGTCTAAGTCTTGCTGTTGGCTGGTTACTTTCAGAAATGAGTACTCAAAAGCGTCACCATAGTATTCGGGGGACTTTGCTTGCTTCGGTGAAGATGTTGCTCAGTCGTAAACTCATTTTACGTCTCGCTGTTATTATTATGATTATTGGCCTAATTCTTAGTCGCTCTCGTATGGGGAATGCTGGACTCTTCACTGCTCTGGGCGCCGTCGCGCTTCTGGCTTTGGTGATTTACCGTAATCCACCGCGATTACTGAAGCCTCTTGTCATCAGTATTTTTATTCTGGATATGATTATTGTTGGTTCAATGTTTGGTCTTGAAAAGGTCAAACAAAGAATCGAAGACACAAGTTTTGCCGCAGAGATCCGTGATGAAGTGGCCATGGATAGTTTGCCCATCATCGAGCAACATTGGTTATTTGGTACAGGTGGCGGCAGTTTTTATGGTGTGTTTCCAAATTATCAACCCAACATTTATTCGGGATTTTTCGATCATGCCCATAATGATTATATTCAATTCGCAGTTGAGTTTGGTGTAATTGTTACGGTTTTACTTGGTATGTGGGTGCTGTATGCATTGTTTCTTGCCTGTCGAAGTATGATGGTTCGTCAGGACAAATTGTATCGAGGGGTCGCCTTTGGGTGTGCAATGGCGATTGTGCATATGCTGATCCATAGTACCGTGGACTTCAATTTACAGTCACCATCCAACACTTTATTATTTTTGACGATTATTTGTATGTGTTACCTGGTGCGCTATCTACCTTCTGAAGCGAAAAGTCGGTAATGCGTTACTAGGAATCGTTTTATGTGGTGAATGTGAGTCTTTATATACAGCCCCTTCGGGGCTGTTTTTCGTTTTACTGCTTATGTTTGGCCGATTTGGTCTGGTATGAAAATAGATAAATCAGTATGCTAACACGCTTATTTTGTATGGAATTTGCTTGCGTGTGTCTCAGTAATGTAAAGACGCAACAGCGTTGTATGGAGTGGTTTATGGTCAGGCTTTGCACGGTGTTCATCGTTTTTTTATCGATGTTTTTACTCCCCATTACTCATGCGACACCGAGAGATAGTGGTGCGCAAGTCTCAGAGATATCAAATCAAGCTGCGCAACATACAAGCTCCGTTTATCATCAGGCAGCAATAGATTCGCTAGCCGAACTTGTCACTTATAAAACGGTGGCAAAGCCGGGGCTGACACCAACGACTAATCCAGAGTTTATTGGTTTTAAACAAGCATTAGCGCGTTTGAGCCAAGCTTTCGGTTTGGATTATAGTGACCACGGTTACGTGGTTTTAATTGGTTTAGGGCGTCAGCAAGACAAGGTTGGCGTGATTACCCACGGTGATGTTCAACCCGCTGATGCAGAACAGTGGCAGCATGACCCATACACACTTGATCAACACTCTGTTCCAGGGCGTTTAATTGCTCGTGGTACCGAAGATGATAAAGGTGCAATTGTGACGGCTTTATATGCCATGAAATCCATCAAAGAGCTTGGCATTGAGTTAGATAAGCGAATTGAACTGATGGTGTATATGGCGGAAGAGAGCAATTGGGATCCATTACGTGAATTTTTAAAAACGTTCACTCCTGCAGATATCAATATCACGATTGATGCGAAATATCCTGTCGTTACTGCGGAAAAGGGTTGGAGTAAAATTGCGTTTCAAATTCCGAATGTACTCAATTCTGCTCAATCAATAACCAATCAAAAAACCAATCAAAAAACCGACTCACAGCCTTTACTCACTTACTTTGGCGGTGGATATATTAGCAGCCAAGTCCCGCAGCAAGCGAAGGCCATTGTTCTTGGCGCAAATCAACAGATGATTTCGAAGTTAAAAGCGGCTGCTAAGACGCAGAATCAAATGCGTTATCGATTTGAAGCATCAAATAACAAAGTAACCATCTTCGCTGAGGGTAAAGCAACACACTCTTCAACCCCGCAGAATGGCGTGAATGCTTTAACGCACTTGGCGCAAGTGTTGTCAGAGTTTTCATGGCCGAAAAGTCAGGCCTCGTTAACGGTCGCGTTTGTAAATGACATGATAGGACTCGGCCTGTATGCCGAAAAATTTGGTGACATCGCCTATGCAGATAGCTTTATGGGCAAAATGACTTTAGCGCCGACAATCATTGAACAAACCGATACCGCCAGTAAAGTGAATATTAATCTTCGCCGACCAAGGGGAAAGTCTGCCGAATTGCTTGATGAGCAAACAATGAAAGCATTAGTGCAGTGGCAAAATGCCCGACAAGTTAAACTGCAGTCTATTGAAACCTATTGGGGGCAACCGTTAGTGGTTGAAGATGCTCCTCATTTATCGACACTTCTTAACGTATTTGAGCAGTACACCGGAATCTCAGATCCTCAACCTGTTTCAATTGGTGGTTCGACGAACAGTAAACTGTTTCCGAATGCGTTGAGCTTTGGCCCTGCGATGCCGGGTGTCGAATACACTGGGCATACTGAAAACGAGTTTATTACCGTAGAACAACTGCGACTGAATTTGAAAATGTATGCCGCAGTGTTAGTCGAGCTTGCGGGCAAGCCGAAGCGTTAAAGCGATCCATACTGCCGTATTGATGGTGGCTTACATGGGTTAGATTTAACAGTGTTTGACGAGGCTGAGTTTATTTGGCGCATTATGATTGATGGCCCAGTCAGTCACCACATTCGCGAAGATGACTCGTGTTAAAATTATTAATGTTTAGATGAGTTATAGGAAGCAGGCGAATATTAAAGCCTCGGCTAAAGATTTAACGCTTTGAATGAAAACTCCTATTTTTCAGCGTTAGCCTTTTCATCACCCATTGGTATGAATGGCTTGTGCTCGTTATTTTCATTATGAGCCAAGTGGTTACCAAGTGAGATGCCAACCAATTTGCTTAAGCTGTAGTTGCTCCTCTTCTAAATCGGCAATAAGTAATTCATCGTCGAGCTGAGCGTCGTCAAAAATCAACTGAATCGAATTATTCTTTTGTTTGAGCTGTGGTAATGCAATATGGTGGCGTCGTCCGAGATGCAATAATACTGAAAGTCGCAAACAAATAAGTAATGGCCAAATCTGTTGCTCTTCAATAAATTGAACTAGAGGTACTTCGCAGTCATAGAGCTTTTTACGGTGCCAGCGCACTAAAAATGCTAAAAATTGCTGCTCTTCTAGGTTAAATCCCGCCAAGTTAATATTCGATAGAATGTATTCGCCATGTTTGTGAATACTGCGATAGTTTATTTGCAAACCAATTTCATGAATTGCAGCAGCATAGCTCAACCAGCTTTTGTGCTCTGGGTGTTTGGCTTCAAAACAATGGTACAAATAGCCTGCACTTGCACGAATATGCTCACTATGAAGCTGATCCAGCTGATAGCTTATTTGCAGATGGTTAATACTGTGGAGTTGGATATCATGGTGGCGCTCTTTGTCTGCCATTTCATTCAACACACCTTCACGAAGTGCTGAATCGCAAAAGCTCATGCTTTTAATTTCTAACTGCTTGAAACATGCGATGAGAATGGCAAGTCCAGAAGGTAATACCTTGCGTCGAAGAGCGGCAAGATCTTCGTAAGGTAAGGCGTCGACATGTTGATGATCAATCAAGACATCGGCAAACTGGTTCAACTGATCTAACGTAATGCTTTGAGTTAAATCCCCTTGATGGATCAAACTTGTAATGGCTTTAACCGTCCCTGAACAGCCGAGAGCGCCTTTGAAATCAAGGCTAAGATAGCGCTTTTGTAGTACTTCTAACTGTTGTTCAGCGGCGAGAACTGCTTTTTTCATTCGTTTGGAAGTAATACTTCCATCTGGAAAGTAGCGTGATTGATAACTCACACAACCCATAGATAGACTTTCCATGGCAAAGGGCTTATGACCTTGGCCGACAATGAGTTCAGTACTACCACCGCCAATATCTATGACCAAACTGGGTAGGGTGATTTGCCGACTTTGACTAACACCGGCATAAATTAAACGGGCTTCTTCTTTCCCTGAAATGATTTCAATTGGATAATCAAGAACAGCTCTGGCTTGCTTGATGAAAAGCTTACGGTTCGGGGCTTGCCGCAGTGCAAAGGTTGCTACAATTCGAATATCATCAAAACGCATTTCAGAGAGTCGTTGACTATATTGCTTGAGACATTCAATTCCGCGGTCGATGGCTTTGGTGCATAAATTCCCTTGCTCATCTTGGTTTTCAGCCAACTGTACTCGTTGTTTAACTTTGTACATTGGCTGAATGTTACCGTTTACTTCACGGGCAATCCCTAAATGAAAGCTGTTTGAGCCTAAATCAATAGCGACGAGGAGCCGGCCATTTGCTACTTCTAGGGGATTTGCCATTCAATTAAACCTTTTTCTTTTCTAGTTCTTGCAGGTAATCATAGATTGCCATTTGTGAGCGACTTTTTTTCCGGTTGCCACGTTTAACATATTCATTGGATTGTGCTGCATCAATGATTCTTGCTTTCAATGTGTCTCTAAATTGGATATCGAGAATTTTTTTAATCTTTGCTTTCAGATCAGGATCATATATTGGGCAGCCAACTTCAATACGCTTATCAATATTTCTTGTCATCCAGTCGGCACTAGAAATGTACACCTTGTTGTCACCGGCGTTATTGAAAATCATCACGCGAGGATGCTCTAGGTAACGATCGACAATGGAGATGACCTGCATATTCTCTGAAACGCCATCAATGCCGGGAACTAATGAGCACATACCGCGAATAATCATTTTCACTTTCACGCCATTACGGGATGCATCGTATAAACGCTTGATGAGGCCTGTATCGTCAAGATTGTTAAGCTTTAAGGTGATACCGCTTGATTTACCGTTTAGCTGGTTAGCAATTTCGGTATCGATGAGGCTGTAGAGCTTACGGCGACTATCAACGGGAGAAATGATTAAGTGGTTGAACTTAAAACGTTTATAGCTGTGTTCAATAAACTCAAATACATTCTCTACTTCGTTGCTGATTTCTTCATGCTGAGTAAATAGTGCAAAGTCAGTATAGATTTTGGCTGTTTTCTCATGGAAGTTGCCCGTTCCGATATGGGCATAGTTTTTCAACTTACCTTCTTCCATGCGCTTGATCAAAATGAGCTTTGAGTGGATTTTCAGTGAAGGAATACCAAAACTAATTCTTACGCCATGGTCGGTTAACTGTTTCGCCCATGCCATATTCGCTTCTTCGTCAAAACGAGCCTGTAGTTCTACGACCACCAATACGTCTTTACCATTTTTAACGGCTTCGATCAGTGAGTGAACAATTTGTGATTGCTTTGCAACGCGGTAGATGTTGATTTTAATGGAGCGCACAGCGGGATCAAATGCGGCTTGTCGCATCATCTCTGTGACATGGTTAAATGCGTGGTAAGGGTAGTACAGCAAAATATCTTTATAGGTAATTGCCTCGAAAACATTACTGAATTGGTTAAACTGGCGATTCCGTAAGGGCTTCATTTTTTCGTTTTCAAGATACGAACGCCCAGGGTTGGGGAAACCGATAAAGTCTTCAAAGCAGTGGTAGCGCCCGCCGGGGATCATCGCATCCATACCTTTAATGCCGGTTTTCTCTTGAAGCATTTCAAGCATATGCTGGGGCATTTCACGATCAAAAATAAGGCTGACAGGCTCTGCCGTTAAGCGTTGTTTTAACCCTGAAGACATCTTCTCAACCATACTCAGTTCGATTTCGTTGGACAGGTTGTATTCTGCATCACGTGTGAGCTTGATTGAGAAACACTCAATGGTATCAAACTCAAAAAAGTCCATAAAAATGTCTTTTAAGAAATAGCGAATGATGTTGTCGAGCAGGATTATTGTTTTGCGCTTTTTGTTACCCGGCGTTGGAGGTAACTGGACAAACCGAGAGACATTTTTATTTGGGACTTCTATTAAACAGTAGTTCACGTGCTTTCCTTTACGGAAACTGGTGACCAAATAGGTAGATTCATCATCCAAATGGCGAATTAAGTCTGTGTGTTCTGTCACGACTAACGGCACTATATGACGGCGAATTTTGTCCTGAAAGTGTATTTTCAACCACTCATGTTGACTTTCTTCGATTTGATCTTCAGCGATAAGGAAAATGTTTCGACGTGCTAAATCGATGATCAGCTGGTTATAAATCTCATCAAACTTGGCCTGTAGCGACAACACCTTCCTATTGATATCTGATAAAAGAATGCGAGCTCTTTGACCGCTGCCTTTTGATTCATCGATAAGAATTTGTCTTCTAACATCCGCAACGCGTACCCGAAAGAATTCATCTTGGTTGCTCGAAAAAATGCCGAGAAACTTCACGCGCTCAATTACCGGTACAGATGTGTCAGCCGCTTCCTGTAAAACGCGCTCATTAAAAGATAGCCAGCTGAGTTCTTTTTCTAAATAGGGGTACTGGAATGGAACTGCCATCAATATCCGTCCTTAATTCTTTGATATTCAGACCATTTTCTGTCAGAAAAGTGTCATATTTATGAAGGTAGACTAACTTCTTCTATGTTGACCAGTTATTCTGACAGGCTTGAGTGCTGACTCACGATTTTGAAAATATTGAGTACCTAAATACTGCATAGGTCGAAGCGATTTTGTACAGGTATGTTTCGTGAAGGTGAATCAGCCTATTGTTCAGTAAAAAACTGAATGTCTTTACATTAATATTACATTCTAAAGTTGATTTAGCAATTCGATTGCCATGTTATCGACTATAACTTTTGTCTATAGCGGATGTTTGCTAAGTCAATGACTTTCATAGGGCTTGCTTGCAAATAGTTTAGGCAACATCAATAGGGGGCGTCGATTCGAATTGAGACGGGAATGATACTGACTAAGGCATGGTGCCGTCGATTAGAGCTCGTTTGATAGGGTAATTTAGTGATAGAAAGCGCTGAGCAAGCCCAACCTTAGTTAAAGGGGAGGTTGGGCGTTTGACGAGATGGGTTAACGACGATTACTCGGACGTTTTGGTCGTCTTGATTTCTGTTTTACAAAACCACCTTCTGGTTTGTGCTTTGCTTGACCAGAACCTGATTTTTTGTTCGGTTTTTTTGTCGACTTCTTTTTCGCTTGGGGAGCTTCTGATGATGAATTTTCTATGAGCTTGAATAAATCATATAGCTCTTGGTCATCGAGATCTCGCCATTCGCCGATAGGCAATCCCTTGAGATCCACATTCATAATCTTGGTGCGTTCAAGTTTGGTCACTTCATACTTGAAGTGCTCACACATGCGACGTATCTGTCGATTGAGCCCTTGAACAAGTGTAATTTTAAATGCGAAGGTCGAAACCTTACTGACTTTACATTTTTTGGTCATGGTGCCCAAAATTGGCACACCTTTCCCCATTTTCTGTATAAATTCATCAGTAATCGGTTTATCAACGGTGACGATGTAATCTTTATCGTGATTGTTGCCAGCACGAAGAATTTTATTAACGACATCGCCGTCATTGGTCAAAAAAATCAGGCCTTGGGAGTCTTTATCTAAACGTCCAATTGGAAAAATTCGGCTGCTATGATTTACAAAATCTACAATGTTGTTGCGCTCACTTCCTTCGGTAGTACTGACGACCCCGACAGGTTTGTTGAGTACGATAAACACTAACTCGCTATCGTCTCTGGGTTCAATCGGCTGACCATTGACCTTGACTAAATCTCCGGCTGCTACCTGATCACCCACTTTGGCCCGCTTGCCATTAATGTAAACATTACCTTGCTCTATATATCGGTCTGCATCCCTACGAGAACAGATCCCGCTTTCACTGATATATTTATTGAGGCGAGTGGTGGCGTTTTGCATGGTACGGTCCGTCTTCGGTCGCCTTGAATTTATCACGGCGTGGCTAGAAATAAGTGGCAAGATTTTAACACTAAACCTGAGTCAAGCGTTCAACAAAAGGATCGTACTTTGGAATAATTACAAAAAAGCCAGCATTTTTGCTGGCTTCTTATACAAATTGATGTTTGTGACTAACGATATCAGCTAGTCTTCTGCGTGATCACAAGTCTCGTTAGTGCAATGCCCATATAAGTATAAGCTATGGTTTGTTAGCTTAATATTATGCTTCATTGCGATTTCATCTTGACGACGCTCAATGACTTCATCTGAAAACTCAATAACCTTGCCGCATGAAAGACAAACCAAGTGGTCATGATGATGTGACGTTGACAGTTCAAACACTGCTTTACCACTTTCAAAGTGATGGCGAGTGACGATGCCTGCATCGTCGAATTGGTTGAGGACGCGGTATACCGTAGCTAGGCCAATTTCTTCACCTAAATCAAGTAACTTTTTATAAAGATCCTCGGCACTGATGTGCTGATTTTCAGGCCCTTGCATTAATTCTAAGATCTTGACTCGAGGCAAGGTGATTTTCAGGCCGGCTTTCTTTAGTGCTTGATTTCCATCTGTCATTGCTGATCTCTTGATTGCAGAACCTAAAGGTTCGTCCATGTAAGTTGGCTCATTATATGTGTTGATTTTGAAAACTTAAACCTCTAGTCCCACTTTATAGCTGGGAATGTCGACAAATTGTTTAGTTTTAGATCCAAATGTAATATTTTGCGAAGAAGGACACTTACATATAGTAAGGTTATACCAAGGCATAATGTCTATTTTTCAATTAATTGTTCAAACTGTAGCTTGAGCCAATAGTGGTAATTAATATGAAGGGCTGCCAATGTATCGACAGATTGTAATATTAACTGGCGCAGGGATCTCTGCAGAATCAGGGCTAAGAACGTTCAGAGATCAAGATGGTCTTTGGGAGCAACATCATATTGAAGATGTCGCGACCCCTGAAGGCTACGAGCGTGATCCGTTATTGGTAGAGCGATTTTATAATTCTCGATGGCAACAATTACATAGTGGTGATATAGAGCCTAATCCAGCACATCTTGCGCTGGCACGTCTGGAACAGGAATTTGATGGTGAATTGCTGTTAGTGACGCAAAACATTGATGATTTACACGAGCGTGCGGGCTCGCGTCGAATGTTGCACATGCATGGCGAGTTATCAAAAGGTCGATGTCCACGTTCTAGGCAGACATTCGTACTACGTGAGCCGTTTGGGGAGGACAACTGTTGCACATGTTGTATTCCTGCACAGCGATTACGACCCCATGTGGTTTGGTTTGGCGAAATGCCGATTGGTATGGATAGGATCCATGATGCGCTTGATCATTGTGACCTATTTATTGCGATTGGAACCTCTGGTACGGTCTACCCAGCAGCAGGTTTTGTTGACTCGGCAAATCACCATGGCGCGCAAACGGTCGAAGTCAATATTATGCCGATGGAAAGAAATAGTCATTTTCAGATCCACCTTCAAGGAAAAGCCAGCTCCGTTTTACCGCGGCTGATTGAAACGATATTATCGAAGCAATCGGTGACACCTTCTTTGGCATATGAAAACTAAAAATCAAACACTGATCGCCATCATTATGCGCGGTCTACCGGGAAGCGGTAAATCTTACTGGGTTCGCCATTATCTCGAGTCTTTATCGATAGAAGCCGCAATAGCTGCAAAACAACATGGTTACTTTTCAACGGATAGTTATTTTGAGTCGAATGGCAAGTATCGATTCGTTGGAGCGAAGCTTGCTGAATATCATCAATTGAATTTGACGGCTTTTATTGTTGCACTGAGCCAAAACCAACCCATTGTCATTTGTGACAATACCAATATGGCTCACTGGGAGTTCGCCGCTTACAAAGCTGCGGCAAAGAGTCACGGCTATCAAGTCAGAGAAATGCTTATTGGCGACCCAAAAGATGAGCTGCACCAGCAATTATGTGCACAACGAAATCAGCATCGGGTGCCATTGACTCAAATACAAAAAATGGCTCAATCTTTTGAAGATTGAGCCATTTTCAATTCAAACCTTTATTTTCCGCTTGATCATGCCGTAACGCTTGCTCATGTTTTTATGACAAAACCTCAATACCTTGAGCGCGCAGCATTTCGGACAGCAAAATGAGTGGCAAGCCCACTAAAGTATTCGGGTCTCTCCCTTCTAATGCATCAAACAATGCAATACCTAAGCCTTCACACATAAAGCTGCCTGCACATTGATAGGGTTGTTCTTTCATAAGATAGGCTTCAATTTGCGCATCGCTGAGCGTTCGAAATTGTACATGAAAAGGCTCTACGGCACTTTGCAAGGTGTTGGACTGCTTATGATACAGGGCTAACCCCGTGTAAAAGGTAATCCGTTGACCAGAGCAACGTTGGAGCTGGGCAACCGCGTTTGCATGCGTCAGGGGTTTACCTACGATCTCTTGCTCAATGACTGCCACTTGATCGGAACCGATAATGATACTGTCCGACGGAGACTTATCAGCGCCTGCTTTTGCTTTGGCAATCGCTAAACGTTCGACTAACTGCTGTGGTGATTCATTCTCTTGCGCTGTCTCATCTACATCAGGAGAGATACATGTAAAAGGTAGTGATAGTTTTTTTAAAAGGTTTTGTCTAAATGTTGATGTAGACGCTAAAATCAATCGGGATGACATGGTATTTCCTGCACATAAAGTGGCGGCAAAGTTGCGGTATTGTGCAGAAACGATCGCTGCGATCGCAAGGATTTGATGAATTCTAAGTCATATCATTAGAAACTATCACAAATGCCTCTATTTTAGGCGAGAATGACTTGTGAAACTGGCTTGGCTTGGGTAGAATTTTGCGCCTGTTAATTTCATTGTTGGTTTTAAAGCGCCTCGCATTCTCTGAAGTGAGACGATTGTCAGAAATAATCCTTTGACTCCAGCGATTTCAAACTATAATATGCGCGCCTTATGCAAACAGTAAAGATACCGGTTTCACTTGATCCAATTCGTGCAGCCACGAGTAAGTCCTCTTATCAAGGGGTTATTCCTGGTCAGCAACTTAAACGATTAAATGAGTTAAGTGCCGGCGACTGTTCCGATGTGACAGTGTCGTTGGAATGTGATGTCGATTTACAGGGGATAGTCTACCTGAAAGGGAAGGCTGTGACGGAGCTCACTCTGTTATGTCAACGTTGCATGACGCTATATACCACTGAGGTTACGGTCGACTTTTGTTTCAGTCCTTGTAAGACAGAAGCAGAAATCGATGAGCTCCCGGATGCGTATGACCCTATTGAGTGCAATGAAATTGGCGAAATACGTCTGCATCAATTGGTGGAAGACGAATTGATAGTGGCTATGCCTGTGATTCCCATGCATGATGATGAGTCGTGTAATAAAGGGTCTCAGGATATGTCCGTAGGCGAGATTGAAGCCGCTCAAGAGGAGCGTCCAAATCCGTTTGCAGTGTTAGAAAAACTGAAGAGCAAGTAATCTAGTAGGAGACAGGCCAATGGCTGTACAACAGAATAAAAAATCTCGTTCAAAGCGCGGCATGCGTCGTTCACATGATGCATTGAGCACAGCTCAACTATCTGTTGACGCAACAAGCGGTGAACTACACCTTCGTCACAACGTGACTGCTGACGGTTTCTACCGTGGCAAAAAGGTAATCAACAAGTAATTGTTGCTTAGCTTATGACTAATCTGACGCTCGCGTTAGATGCGATGGGTGGCGATCACGGCCCCCACGTAACAGTGCCTGCATCTATGCAGGCACTTAGTTTATATCCGTCTTTAAATTTTATATTGGTTGGTGATGAAAGCCTCATCTCCCCCCTAATTGCCAACTATCCCGCAGACCTCCTTTCTCGCATAGAAATCATCCATACCACGGAAGTGGTGAGTATGTCTGATCGACCCGTGCACGCATTAAGAAGCCGTAAGCAAAGTTCCATGCGTATCGTTCTCGAATTGGTTCGTGATGGTAAAGCTGATGCTTGTGTTAGTGCAGGTAATACTGGTGCATTGATGACGATGGCAAAGGTGTTGCTTAAAACACTTCCGGGCGTCGATAGACCCGCTTTAGTTAGCGCGCTACCAGCTATGAATGACAAGCCCGTTTATTTACTCGATCTTGGGGCCAATGTTTCTTGTGATTCTGAAACGCTGTTTCAGTTTGCCGTGATGGGCTCGGTCTTATGTGAAGTGGTGACAAAGCAAACATCACCTAAAGTCGCATTATTAAATGTTGGCGTCGAAGAAATTAAAGGCAACGATCAAGTTCAGCAAGCTGCCCAATACCTTCTTGATACACCACAGTTGAACTATACCGGCTATATTGAAGGCGATGAAATATACAATGGTGATGTTGATGTCATTGTATGTGATGGTTTTGTTGGCAATATTACGCTTAAAACATCCGAAGGGATTGCTCGCTTGCTGATTAGCCAGATCCAACATAGCCTCACCCAAGGCTTTTTTGTGCGTTTAATGGCCAAATTGATTGCGCCAAGGATTAAGGCTGGCTTAAATCAGATGAACCCCGACCACTACAATGGTGCAAGTCTGATAGGATTGCGCGGAATAGTAGTAAAAAGCCACGGTAACGCAGACCAAACCGCTTATTTACAAGCAATTAGTTTGGCTATCACCGAAGCTCAACGTCGACTTCCCGAGATGATTAAAGATCGTCTGGAATCGATTCTTTTAGACATAAACAACTGATACCTCCTTATGCATACAAAAATTCTCGGAACTGGTAGTTATCTTCCAGCGCAGGTGCGTAGCAATCAAGATTTAGAACAGATGGTCGAAACCAGTGACCAGTGGATTGTCGAGCGAACAGGAATATCTGAACGTCGTATCGCAAGCAATGACGAATCTGTAACCACCATGGGTCATCAGGCGGCACTTAAAGCGCTTGAAATGTCGGGTATTGACGCTCAAGAACTCGATATGATTATTTGTGGCACCACAAGTGCGGACAATGCCTTTCCTGCTGCAGCCTGTGAAATACAAGCGCTTTTAGGTGCGAAGAAAATCCCAGCTTTTGATATAGCGGCGGCGTGTTCGGGCTTTATTTATGCACTGTCAGTTGCTGACCAATTTATCAAAACGGGTGCTGCGAAAAAAATCCTAGTGATTGGTGCTGATGTGCTTTCTCGTTTGTGTGCACCAGAAGATAGAACCACGATTATTTTATTTGGTGACGGAGCAGGTGCCGCAGTCGTTGGTGCTTCACAAGAACCAGGAATCATCTCTACTCATATCTACGCGGAAGGCAGTAAAAGCGAATTGTTAAAGTGTGAGTTGCCAAATCGACTTGAAGGTAATAATGAAGGCGACACGCTGAATTACATTACAATGAAGGGCAATGAAGTCTTTAAAGTCGCTGTGACTCAGTTATCGCAAGTGGTGATGGAAACTTTGCGCCACAATAATATCGACAAATCTGAAATCGATTGGCTCGTTCCTCATCAGGCCAACTTCCGAATTATCAATGCAACCGCAAAGAAACTCGATATGAGTTTAGATAAAGTCGTGT
The DNA here is from genome assembly GCF_014647855.1 of Shewanella gelidii. GTDB lineage: Bacteria > Pseudomonadota > Gammaproteobacteria > Enterobacterales > Shewanellaceae > Shewanella > Shewanella gelidii. The sequence goes on from NZ_BMPZ01000002.1 coordinate 773,569, forward strand.
TAACGCTGGCAAAGCATGGCAACACCTCTGCAGCTTCAGTGCCGATTGCACTTGATGAAGCCGTGCGCGATGGTCGAATCCAAAGGGGTCAACTCCTCTTGCTTGAGGCGTTTGGTGCTGGGTTTGCGTGGGGCAGTGCATTAGTGCGCTTTTAAGGCATCGGCTTATTCTGAGTTGAAATTAATAAACTATAGAAACTAAATAGATAAAGATGTGTCTGACTTTGAAGGTGCATCTTTTAATTCACTTAATTAGAGAGTTTTTTCATGGAAAATGTAGCATTTGTTTTTCCGGGCCAAGGTTCACAAACTGTCGGTATGCTTGCTGATTTAGCTGCTGAAAACACGATAGTAGTGGATACGTTTAATGAAGCCAGCCAAGTGCTTGGATATGACTTGTGGGAGCTAGTTCAAAACGGTCCTGCTGAAAAGCTTAATGAGACAGATAAAACCCAGCCAGCCTTGTTAACGGCGAGTGTGGCCATTTGGAGAGCCTATAAGGCGGCGAACAAGCCATTGCCGACTGTTGTTGCTGGTCATAGCTTAGGCGAATATTCCGCATTAGTTTGTGCTGGTGTCATTGATTTTGTGGATGCGGTTAAGCTCGTAGAACTTCGAGGTCAATTGATGCAACAAGCCGTGCCTGCTGGCACAGGTGCTATGTTTGCCATTATTGGTCTTGCTGATGACGCAATTGCTAAAGCTTGTGAAGATAGCGCCGAAGGGGATGTCGTTAGTCCGGTGAATTTTAATAGCCCAGGTCAAGTGGTTATTGCCGGTGAAAAAAATGCAGCAGAGCGCGCAGCAGCGGCCTGTAAAGAAGCTGGCGCCAAAATGGCCGTTGCACTTCCAGTGAGTGTGCCGTCTCATTGTGACCTAATGAAGCCAGCAGCAGATAAGCTTGCCGAAGCATTAAAGAATATTCAGTTCAACTCACCGAGCATCCAAGTGATTAATAATGTGGATGTTGAAAGCCCGCAAAGTGAAGAAGAGATTAAAAATGCGCTCGTGCGCCAGCTTTATCGTCCTGTTCGCTGGTCTGAAACCGTGAATAAGATGGGTGAAATGGGTGTTGAACAACTTGTTGAGTGTGGACCTGGCAAAGTATTAACCGGTCTAACCAAAAGAATTAATAAGTCAATTTCAGCGAAAGCTGTAAACAATCTTGCTTCGTTTGCAAGTTTGATTGAATAAAGGAGCTGTAAATGAGCGTTAGCATAGATTTAACCGGTAAAGTAGCCCTTGTTACGGGTGCGAGCCGTGGTATTGGCCGCGCCACTGCAGAGACATTAGTCGAAGCGGGTGCTGTTGTTATCGGTACTGCCACCAGTGAGCGTGGTGCTGCTGCGATTCAGGAGTATTTAGGTGACAAAGGCCATGGGCTTGTCTTAAATGTTACTGATGCGCAATCGGTGAAAGATTTATTTGCTTCGATCAAAGAAAAAGCTGGTGAAGTTGATATCCTTGTCAACAATGCTGGTATCACTCGTGATAACTTGCTGATGCGAATGAAAGATGACGAGTGGACAGATATCATCGATACTAACCTGACTTCGTTGTTTAGATTGTCTAAGTCAGTGATGCGCCCGATGATGAAAAAACGTCAAGGTCGTATTATCAATATCGGCTCAGTTGTTGGCTCAATGGGTAACCCTGGTCAAACAAACTACTGTGCAGCGAAAGCCGGCTTGATTGGTTTTACTAAATCGTTAGCGAAAGAAGTCGCATCACGAAACATTACTGTGAACGCTATAGCGCCAGGTTTTATTCAAACCGATATGACCGATGAGCTTAACGAAGACCAGCAAAAAGCGATTATGTCGCAGGTGCCAATGGAAAGATTGGGACAAGCACAAGAAATTGCCAATGCAGTATTATTTTTAGCTTCAGATTCTGCTGCCTACATCACAGGGGAAACCTTGCATGTGAACGGCGGGATGTATATGGTTTAATAGCGTATCTTTGGGTTTGATTGTGCTGCTTACTTATCGAGGCACAGACGCAAATAACTCAAATTCGTGGTTAGACCACAAAAACTATGCTTGCAAAGTCTGCCAAATTGAATAAACTACTCGCAATCTTACGCAAGTGCGTAATTTGAATAGGAAAGAAAACTAATGAGCAACATCGAAGAACGTGTAAAGAAAATCATTATCGAGCAACTGGGCGTTAAAGAAGAAGACGTTAAGCCAGCAGCTTCTTTTGTAGATGACTTGGGTGCAGATTCTCTGGACACTGTTGAGTTAGTTATGGCTCTTGAAGAAGAGTTTGACACTGAGATCCCTGATGAAGAAGCAGAAAAGATCACTACTGTACAAGCAGCGATCGATTACGTTTCTAAGAATCAGTAATCTAGAATTCTAGAAAACAGGCGGCATTTTTGCCGCCTGTTTTTGTTTGTACTCCTACCAAGATTATTTCTATCCACAGCACACTGCTTCTGTTACAGCATAAAACATTGAACGATAGAAATTTTCGATGAGTTTACACAATCAGTATGATGAGGTGAAAAACGTGTCTAAACGTCGTGTTGTAGTCACAGGACTAGGCCTAGTTAGCCCAGTGGGAAATACCGTTGATTCTTCATGGAAAGCACTCCTTTCAGGTAAGAGTGGTATTGCTCCAATTACTAAGTTTGACGCGAGTGAGCTCACGACTCGCTTTAGTGGCTCGGTCAAAGATTTTGATGTAGAGCAGTATCTGTCTAAAAAAGATGCTCGTAAAATGGATTTGTTTATCCAATACGGTATGGCCGCAGGCATTCAAGCGATGGATGATGCCGGTATTGATATGAGCAAAGAAAACCCTGCTCGCGTTGGTACTGCGATAGGTGCTGGTATGGGTGGAATGCACTTAATTGAGCAAAACCATCGCGCTTATTTGAAAAGCGGTGCCCGTAAAATATCGCCATTTTTTGTGCCAAGCACCATCATCAATATGATCGCGGGTCATCTTTCAATTAAGTATGGCATGACTGGCCCTAACTTTGCCGTGACCACAGCATGTACGACAGGTGTTCATAATATTGGCTTCGCTGCCCGTACCATTGCATATGGTGATGCTGATGTAATGGTAGCAGGTGGTGCTGAAGATGTGACTTGTCCATTGGGTGTCGGTGGTTTTGCCGCGGCGAAAGCACTGTCTACTCGCAATGATGATCCTCAAGCGGCTAGCCGACCATGGGACAAAGATCGTGATGGATTTGTGATAGGTGATGGCGCTGGTGTGATGGTCATGGAAGAGTACGAACATGCCAAGGCGCGTGGTGCCACCATTTACGGTGAACTGGTCGGCTTTGGCATGAGTGGTGACGCTTTCCATATGACTTCGCCACCAAGTGATGGTTCTGGCGCTGCTGCTGCAATGGCAAATGCGATTAACGACGCCAAGATAGCGAAAGAGTTAGTGGGTTATATTAATGCGCACGGAACTTCAACACCAGCAGGTGATAAAGCGGAAGCTGCTGCGGTGAAATCAACATTTGGCGATCATGCCTATGATCTGTTAGTGAGCTCCACGAAGTCGATGACAGGGCACTTACTCGGTGCTGCGGGGTCGGTTGAGGCGATTATTACGTTACTGGCACTTAAAGATCAGCAAGTTCCACCGACATTGAATCTGGATAATCCAGATGAAGGTTGTGATTTAGATTTTGTTGCGCATACCGCACGAGATCACCAATTTGATTACGCATTATGTAACTCATTTGGTTTTGGTGGTACGAATGGTTCTTTGCTCTTTAAGAAAATCTAGTTTTAAATGAGCATTAACTTGAAAAGCGCCCATGTGGCGCTTTTTTTATTTGGAATATCAAGCAAGTCACGTAGACTGAAAATGAAGCAACAGTGAGGAGTAAGTGCGATGGCTGGGATAGAAAGAGAGATAACATTACGTTTTCTTGCGGAGCCTGCGGATGTCAACTTTGGTGGCAAGGTACACGGCGGTGCAGTGATGAAGTGGATTGACCTTGCGGCATATGCGTGTGGCGCAGGTTGGAGTGGCAAATATTGCATCACTGCTTATGCCGGCGGCATTCGTTTTTTAAAGCCGATTCACGTAGGGAATATTGTTGAAGTTACAGGTAAGGTTATCTATACCGGAAGAACGTCCATGCATATTGGCATCGACGTCAAGGCGGGAGAACCAACAAGCCCATTAAAGCAGCTAACCACCCATTGCGTTGTGATTATGGTGGCCGTTGATGAATCCGGGGTTGCAACGCAGGTTCCTGAGTGGGTGCCAACATCTGAAAAGGATATTAAACTCCGTGAATCGGCAATTACTTTGATGCAAATGCGGAAAAAAATTGGTGATGAAATGGCGGCTCACGTCGCTGAATAGTACTGATTTAATCTTGCATATTTCTTGGTGACTTTTGTTTATTCAATGCCACAATCTTGAAATGAATCTTGGCTCCTAACTTTTGTTTGGTCGGATTTACTAGGCCATTGAATAGAAGTCATTTTTCAAGCACACTCGTAGCATTCTTTTCAATTCAACGTTGAATTGTCCGTACCCGACAATCCCACCTCAATATCTTAAGGAACTTTCATGGCAAACGTAGCATTTATAGGTCTTGGCGTAATGGGTTATCCAATGGCCGGCCACTTATTGAAAAATGGACATCAAGTTACCGTTTACAATCGAACGACCGCAAAGGCACAAGCATGGGCTGATGAGTATGGTGGCCTATGGCGTGACACTCCTGCACAAGCTGCAGAAGGGCAAGATATTGTGTTTACCTGCGTGGGGAATGACGATGATTTACGCGAAGTTGTCATTGGTGACTCGGGCGTTATTCATGGCTTAAAAGCCGGTGCCATTCTTGTGGATCATACGACCGCATCTGCTGATGTGGCTCGAGAGTTAGCAAAGATACTTGCCGAGCGAGATATAGAGTTTTTGGACGCACCAGTCTCTGGTGGCCAAGCTGGTGCAGAAAATGGTGTATTAACGGTAATGATGGGGGGGAAGCCGGAAGTTTTTGCTCAGGTGAAGCCTGTGATTGAAGCTTATGCCCGTTGTGCTGAATTGCTTGGCGATGTAGGGGCAGGTCAATTGACCAAGATGGTCAATCAAATTTGCATTGCTGGCGTAGTACAGGGCATTGCCGAAGGCCTTCATTTTGCTCGAAGCGCGGGCTTAGATGGCGTCAAAGTTGTTGAGGTGATCAGTAAGGGCGCAGCACAGTCGTGGCAAATGGAAAACCGATACCAAACAATGTGGCAAGGTGAGTATGATTTTGGTTTTGCGATTGATTGGATGCGTAAGGATTTAGGGATTGCTTTAGATGAAGCACGAAGAAATGGCTCTCAATTGCCACTGACCGCGCTGGTTGATCAATTCTATAGTGATGTACAAGCGATGGGGGGAAATCGTTGGGATACTTCCAGTTTGCTTGCTCGACTTGAAAAGCATAGAGAATAATCTACCCCATATATTTGTTGCAGATCATGTGGGCTGTAGAGCGAATCTAGCCAGTCGAAAATACAAAGGAGGACAGCTGAATAGGCTGTCCTTCTTTGTTTGTGACTTTAGTGGTGCTCTAGTCTGAGGTTGAAACGGCTAAGCAGGTTCTACCACAATATGTTCAAGTTCAACTGCAGCAATGGCGTGTAACGCGTCCATCGTGGCACCGACAAGTGAAATGACACCTTTTGATGACTCAATAAGAACGGCTCGATTAATCTCGTCATAATCTCGGTTATGGCGTTTAAGGCAAGAAAGCGCCATTTGCATCGGCATCATGGATGGGTTGTAGGCCGCATTTTCTGCGTAACGTCCACAATAGGTGCGGCCATCTTTCGTTTCTAACACCACAGCCGCATGGGCCTGAGTATAAGGAGCGTAGCTCAAGCCTGCTTGATCTAAAGCTTCGATCACCATCGGATCATCGCTGTCTATTTCAATATCAATTTGCTGCTTTGTGAGTAAGGGCTCTTTAACACCAAGATCTGCTGGGCTAAAACCATAAGGCAAGTAGTGTGATAATGGATGAACGTCCTGGCCTGGGAGATGAATACGAATGCTTTGTCCTTGGACTAACTCATTCATAAATTGTCGACAATGACCACAAGGACTGTAGTTCACAACGATATCAACAATTTGTTGTTCACCGCTTAACCATGCATGGCTAATCGCACTCTGCTCTGCATGAACACTATGGCAAAGTGCTTCTCCTGTGAGCTCTAAATTAGCCCCCATATAGATATCGCCGCTCTTTCCTTTAGCAATAGCACCGACATTGAAATGACTTATGGGAGTTTCTGCCATGGTCGCTGCTATGGGTAACAGCGCAAGCAACATCTCTTTTTCTGAGAGCCCTGAAGCGGCTTGTAATTCTGTCAGTTGTTGTGCATCAATATGGCCCGCAAAATCCTGACCTAACAATGGCACTAAAGCGTTTGCCAGTGGTTCTGGCAGTTGGGTAATGCTCTTAACAAATCTATCTTGCATCTCCCCACATCCTTACTGTTTGACCTAATGGATAGTCATAATAGTAATCTTATTACGGTTGTGATGTGGGGTTGGTCACAAAAATGCGTGCTAGATATTAGAGTGAACGCAAATAATGACATAAAGCTTCTAGTAATTTCTGTTTGCTTTCATTTTCAGCCGTGGTCTCAAGCAAGTTCTCCAATCGAAGCATATAGTCTGGATCATTGAGCTTATGCTGACAGTATTCACGCCACTGATTTGATTCCTGTTCGCTAAATGTTTCAGGGTAATTTCGCCCACGATAGCGAAATAGCATGGTTTCAATGCGAGAGTCGTCAAATTGTAAGTCTAGCGCAGCGAGGTTTTGAGGTGCTGTGCGACGAATTATTTCCATTTTTGCCTTATCTGCGGCGCTAAAAAATCCGCCGCTATATAACATGAGATCAGGGTCTGTGATGGCAGCTCTCCCTTCGTCGCTAAAGACTTGAGTGAGTTTTTCTCTAAGCTCTGGGTGTTCTCTTAGTTTTCTAAATTGTTCTCTTGCAAATGACTTGTCGATGCTAAGTCGATCTGCGTTGGCATCTGTTAACGTTTTAGCGGCAGCGATAAACGGGCACTTGTTAAGATGGATCTGCTTTAACGGGATCGGTAACTCATCTTCGGCGAGATCAATTCTTGGGGTGTACATGCGCTGTTTAATTTGATCAACGGTTAACTCAAAAAGTGGTGATACATCCATTGCCAAATTGACACAAATAATCGCATTTTTGTTGGTCTCATGGTGGGCTACTGGCGCGATGATGGTAGTACAACCGTGGGCTGCAGGAATTTTTGAACTCACATGAAGCAGTGGCTTCATATTGAGCACATCGATATGCTTGCTGACCTCTTGTTTGCGACGAAGGCCGAAGTAATATTGATAAAGTTTGGGCTGCTTTTGCTTTATCAATTTTGCGATAGCAATAGTGGCGTAAACATCACTCATTGCGTCATGGGCTTTTTCATGAATTAGGCCGTTTGCCTGACTGAGATCTTCCAACTTAAAGCTGGGAGTGCCGTCTTCTTTTAATGGCCATTCAATTCCTTCGGGTCGTAGTGCATAACAAGCACGTACAAGATCAATCACATCCCAACGAGAATTGCCATGTTGCCACTCTCTAGCATAGGGGTCGATAAAGTTCCGATAAAATCCATATCGTGTCACTTCATCATCAAATCTCAGAGAATTATAACCAGCAACACATGTATTGGGCTGACTGAACAAATCTTCAATGCGACCCATAAACTCAGTTTCAGGCAGCCCCTTTAAGTTGGCCAGTTGTGGGGTTATCCCTGTAATTAAAATCGCTTCGGGGGACGGCAAGCTATCTTTTGCTTGTTTACAATAAAATGTAACGGGCTCTCCAATAATGTTTAAATCATAATCAGTACGAACCCCTGCAAATTGCGACGGGCGATCTTTGGCTGGATTGGCGCCAAATGTCTCATAATCGTGCCAGAAAATTGAGGGCTGATTCGCTTGTGATTTGTTCATTTATTCTTACTCACGATTTATCTCTATATAATTGGTTTTAATAATTTAATATCACCAAAACCATTCAATTCGTTTTTTACCTATCTTATAGCGTTTCAACCATGTTGCGTGTACATACGTTGCTGAAATGGCTTTATCGGACTTAAGTTACGCGCAATCTACTTAAAGCCCTATATAGTAGTCCAGAATTGTCAGATCGAGACGAATTAAGTTCGAGAATATTGCCAAAAGGTGCCATTACTTGGCGGTACCGTTTCCGGGCAAAAATTCCCGAGTGTCACAGGGGCGGTATCCCGATGTAAAACTCGCCGAAGTTAGGCACTTTATTCCCGAATTACGCGGTGCTCTGGCGAATGATACAGATCCTAGAGTTTATTGGAAACAACGCAACTCAAAATCAGGAAGAGCAACGGTTAGGTATTGCTGCGAACAGTTTATGGCCAAGCGTAGCTCGGCACTTAAGCCTGGTACTATTGCGACCTATGAATCATGTTTTCGCGCTCATTTGTTTGATACGTTTGCAGAGCGGCTTGTTGAAGATATATCACTCGGTGATTGGATAGATTTCTTTGATAAAAAGTCTGAAAAGAGCAGGGTGACTTCAGGGGCTATTTTAAAGCAATTGAAAACCATACTGAATTGGGCTGTACGTCGGCAAATGATATCGACGGTTGATGTGTTACAGCTCAAGGCTTCCGATATTGGTTCAGCCTCCAAAGTAGGCTCTCGAGTCTTAACATTTTTTGAGTGCGGTAAAATTATACGTGAGCTTGATAAATGCCGCGTAACCAAAACCGTCACCAATGCAATCAAAGCCTGCTTGTTAACCGGCGCGAGTATGAGCAGTGGACTCCAAAGTTGAAATTGGCTGCGGCGGGCGATAGCAAGGTTGCCGTGTTAGAGAGGAAAGGGTAAGGGCAACTTCATTTGGCAACTCAGATGGGATAAGAATGCCTCTACTTCTGGTTGGATAGGTCTTGATGACTTGTTTGGCATCATGCCTTGTGTGCAGGAGTTCCAGAATACGCTCTTAAAAGCTGATAAAACCTAAAAGTCGCACTCAAAAACATTGAATTTATATACAGTGTGGTGATATTCCGTATTTTTGTCTGTTAGACGGAATTATTCTGCCTTTCTCCATGAGAGCCCCTTGCGAATTGTGCGTTTCATCATTGTTTTTAAAGAATATATCGCTTAGTGTGTCAAGATTGCAAAATCAGGATAGACGGAAAAAATCCGTGTTTAAACACGGAATAATTCCGTCTATTACGCTGTTATATAACTCTCGGGATCGAGTCGTGACCAAATTCATTTTTATAATTAGCATCATATTAATAGCTTTTGGGCTAATGATGTTTCTATCTGACTTTTTGCCCGTCGATTTGTTTAGTGGTGACAATGAGGACGAATATATTAAGGCAGTACCAGATGACTCATTTTCGTGGTCACAATATCGTTTACATGCATTATTAGTTGGTATTGGTTTGTTGGCTGCTAGCAAGTTTACCAATATATTTAGTTAGTGTTAAAGTTATATAACAAGCTAATAAACAAGGACAAAAAACAGTTTGCTGTTTTCGTTCCTCAACATTTTAGCAAACAATTTTTTGCCCATTATTAGGGCGTTAGGCTCTCGTATGAATGAAGCTGAAATACTCGAATATTTAACCGACAGCGATGGTAGTACTAGGGATATCACCTTTACTCCGGCCGCTTTGGATTGTGTTGAAGTGTTCACAAAGCTCTTTCTCGAAGCATTTAACAATGGTGAGCTACTGGATCAAGACGGTGAAATTGTTGAATTGTCTGCTGAAAGCGTGATGTCTTACATTAAAGCACGCGAAGAAGGTTGTATTCATGGTCAGCTGAAGTCTAGTGATAGTTTTGTAAGCCAAGTTCATCTGTTTCTCGATAGGCCTGAAGATGAAAAAATAGCTGTTGAAATATCGTATTTTCCAAACGATCTTTGCGGTGAATTTACTACATCGCTATTTTCGAAACATTGAATAAGTGGTGGAATGCTCTCCAGACCAATGAAGTTTTCGTTCGGTATGAAAATGCTAGCTGGGAGTTTTATAATCCCAAGGGGCTGGGAGTCTTTTATCATGCAGTCAAAGCCTAACAAGCGCATGTTGTCGGACTGGTTTTCCGCTGCGCTCCAAACCAGCCGCAAATGCGGGCGTTAGGTATACAAGGAAGATAGGTGCCAATTTACATTAAAGTCGAAGGCTCAAAGGAAACGATCACCATATTGTCCAAAGGTGTTTGGGATCTTCCGACTCAAATACAAGAACTAGAATCTTGGCTTTTTGAAAACTCATTAAATCTTCCTTCTTCTAATTACATTGCAGATGTTGGTTTCAGCATCAGAGAAAATGCTTGCGGTGGCGGAGCTATTCTTTCACCTAAGGTTATGAGTATAATGGGAAAATTAGGTATAAAACTGTACTTATCGGAGTACGGTGAATAATGTATACCTAACAAGCCAATTAAGTGCGGGACTGCTAAAGCTTGGCTCAGTTTCGCTCCGCTACACAAGTTTAGCCAAGCATTATCAGCCCCTTATTGGGGCGTTATACGTCATGGAGGATTCAATGAAGCTTGTGTTTGCGTTTATTTTTGCTTTCTCCTCTATAGCAATTGCGACTGATTCAATGCCAAATGAAGGAAATCTTGTTTTCGCTCCCAAGATCAA
>NZ_BMPZ01000003.1 GCF_014647855.1 Shewanella gelidii
AGATTAACCTTCAGGTTGCGATGGTTCCCCATCGAAGTTGCCGAAATGTGTTGGCGTAAATGGCGTAAGCCCAGACATGGATGTCTGGCTAGCTTTCGAGGGGAAGGGACGCCCCATCGGAAGCGTTAGTCATTTTGCCATAAACATGAGGACAACAACTTCGCAATGGGGCGTTGAGGGTTTGCAAAGGGGTACAAACGCTTTACCCCTTTGCTCGGGTGTGGGCGAAGCACCACGACTTTGGTTGGCCGTGAGGCCAAAAGGAATTGAATTGTCCGCTAATCAAATTGGCAGTTTGAAGGCCATAACTTCAATCCAATCTATTGCTTGCCGCAGGCTTTTGCACAAGCGCTTCTGTGGAACGCCGTAGACTCGTCCCTGAGGGCTTCACCAAAACGTCCCTGTTTTGGAAGTCCACAGCCGCGCTTGTACGGGTTAATCGTCTCTTCGATTTCACTTCATTCGAAATACCCAGATTAACCTTCAGGTTGCGATGGTTCCCCATCGAAGTTGCCGAAATGTGTTGGCGTAAATGGCGTAAGCCCAGACATGGATGTCTGGCTAGCTTTCGAGGGGAAGGGACGCCCCATCGGAAGCGTTAGTCATTTTGCCATAAACATGAGGACAACAACTTCGCAATGGGGCGTTGAGGGTTTGCAAAGGGGTACAAACGCTTTACCCCTTTGCTCGGGTGTGGGCGAAGCACCACGACTTAATCTGCCGTAAGACTGCACTAAACCATTTTTTTCTAAATTCCAAGCAATAAAAAGCCCCGCGATTGCGGGGCTTTAAAGTTATCTATTTAAGATAGCTTACTTGTAAGTTGCTTCACGCTTTTTAGCTTCAGCATCCCACTGAGGAACAAGAGTCTTCTTGAACTTCTCTTTGTCAGCTTTCATCTTCTTCATATCCATACCAAGCGCAGCTTGTGCTTTTGCTTTAGTAGAGATATCAGGGATAGCTACTGGCTGAGCAACACCTTTAGCAGCAAGTAGTTGAGCTAGTTGAACGCGAGCGTCAGCAGCTTTATCTACAGCAGTACCAAGGATACGTAGCGCTACATCAGCTGCGTGAGCTGCAACACCGTGAGAGGCAGTTGCATAATCCCAGCGCCATTGAGCGTGACGGATGTTAGTTAAGATAGGCTTCATTTCAGCTTCAGTCGCACCAGCTTTCCAAGCTGCACCAGCTTCGAAGTGAGCTTTAACTAATTGAGCTTCAGCTCTTAGTTTAAGATCAGTAACAGCAGCTAGCTTAGACTTAACTTCGTGCTCCATAGTCTCTTTGCTTTGCTCGTGACATGTGCCACAAGTTTCGTCAAAGCGATCGAATGGGTTGCCAACTTTATGGTCTGTATACTTACGACCTTTTTCGTTTTTAACTTTAGGCATGTGACAGTCAGTACAGCTTACGCCATTCTTACCGTGAGTACCGTCAATCCAAGTTTCATAGCCAGGGTGCTGTGCTTTCAACATTGGAGTCTTAGAAACTTTATGAGTCCAATCTTTGAAGTTTAGCGCATCGTAGTAAGCTTCCATCGCTTCTACGCCCATACCCATGTCCCAAGGGAACTTAACAAAACCTTTACGGTCTGCAGTTTTCTCGAAGTAGTACTCGACGTGACACTGAGCACAAACCATAGACTGCTTGTCTTTACGAGAAGCTTTGTCGAATGGCTTACCAATTGCTTCTAGACCACGAGCAACAAATGGCTTAGCAATACGTAGCTTAGACTTGCCTTTTTCGTGACAGTCAGCACAACCCAATGCGTTTACTACTTCAGCACCACCTTTAGACCACTTACCAGTGAAGTAACCTTTTTCGCCTTGCTCTTCGATTAAGCGAGGTACGTCAGGGCTCTTACAGCTCCAACATGCCATAGGCATAGGACCATTATCTGGACCAGTTGGTGCACCAGTACGTAAAGTGTTACGTAGGTCAGTTACTGTGTACATGTGACCACGAGCTTTGTTGTAGTCTTTTGCAAAACCATAACCAGCCCAAAGAATAACTAGATTTGGATCTTCTTCAAGAACATCAATAATCTCTTTGCTTTCGCTAGTCGCATGCCAGCTTGCATATTGGTTCTTGAATTTATCTTTATAAACTTCGTTACGAGGCTCAGTCTTATCACTAGCTACTGCGCTCGCAGCCATGAAGCTGGCGGCTACCAATGCACTCAGTGCAAAGGATTTACCTGTCATCTTCTTCACCATCTCATCTCCGTGTTACGTTATATTTAGTTTGATTAACCACGACATCTCCAATGTCAAAGTTAGTCCCATACTAACGTGAAAGGTATACCCCTTATGGGGTATCCTTGACGAAACTTGCGCTAGATCAATATGCAAACGTGTCATTGTTCACATTTTTATCCATTTGCTAATGTGCTCTACTACCATCTAAAGTAGAACACTCAATATAAATAGCACAAAAAACATCACATTGGCGGAAATTTGCGCATGAAAAGAGGCAGCCTTACCTCAAAAATTCTTGGATTGATGCTTATGCTCATCCTTCTCTCTAGTGGCCTTGCGATCTTTGCGATCATCAATCTTTCATATAGCTTAGGCGATGCACGTGGCATTAACGCATCCGGTTCTTTGCGCATGCAAAGTTACCGTCTGATGTTTTACGCAAACTCGGGAAGCAATGAAGCGGCAAATAAGATCGTTGAGTTTGAAAATACGCTTTACTCTGATGCACTTAAGCGCTCTCTCGATTGGTCAAGTCCCGATAAACTTGCCGATCAATATTTGCTCGTGGTCGATAAGTGGAAAATCATGAAAGGCTACATTGAGGACGAGAATTCCCGACGATATGCTGCCTCACTAAAAGACTTCGTCGATACCATCAACCTACTCGTATTAGAGATGGAGCATCACGCTGCATTTAAGCTCAGATTACTTGCAACCAGCCAAATTCTCGGGCTCGGTCTTATGTTGCTTATTGCCTTCTTTGCCGTTCGTTTTACTAAGCGAAAAGTGGTGCAACCTTTACAGCAATTAATGGAGTCTGCGAACACCATTTCGAAGGGAACGTTTGAAGTAGAAATGCCACAAACGGAGTATGTCGAACTTACAGCGTTAACAGATGCCCTAGAAAGCACGGCAAAAGAGTTATCTGCTTTGTATCAGGATCTTGAGCATCAAGTTGAAGAAAAAACACTGGCATTAACCAGCGCAAATAACGAGTTAACCTTTCTCTATGAGAACCTCATTAATTTGCATGCCAACCAGTTGGATTTTCGCACCCTGAAAAATGCACTCGACAAGCTGAAAAGTTATGAATCTTTATCCTACTTGCGACTGATTATTCAACAAAAAAATGAGCCTAAAGAGATTATCGAAGCCGATGGCGGCTGGCCAAATATTAAGCACCCCACAACACAATTTCCACTCACCTTTGGCGATGTCAATTACGGTTATATTGAGATAATTACTGACAAAAAAATTAACAAACCCCTGTTTGAAAACTTCAGCATTATGCTGGCGCGATCTTTACTGATCCATAGTGCGACAGAACAAAGGCAACAGTTAGCTTTAATGGAAGAGCGTGGCGTGATAGCCAGAGAGCTGCATGACTCACTGGGTCAACTGCTTGCCTTCCTTAAAATTCAAATCAGCCTTCTTAGTAAAGGGCTAAACAATGAGTGTCGTAACCCAATAGTAGATGAACAGCTCAACGAGATTAATGAAGGCGTCAATACTGCCTACGCGCAACTTCGTGAATTACTGTCCACATTCAGATTGACCATCAAAGAGCCCAACTTATTCAACGCGTTGAAAGCTATGGTTGACCAACTGAAGGGGCAAACAGAGATGCAAATTGAACTCAATTACCAGCTTTCACCGCAATTATTGGGCGCACATCAACATATTCATATTTTGCAGCTCACCAGAGAAGCTACACTAAATGCAATCAAACATGCCAATGCGAAGCAGATTGAGATAAAATGTTACAAAACTGCTGAAGGTCTCGTCCTCGTAAGTATCTGTGACGATGGTATTGGCGTTGATCATTTAAAAGAGAGAGATCAACATTTCGGTATTGGCATCATGCATGAACGTGCCAGCCGCCTCAATGGCGCGGTTGATTTTGTAAGCAATACCCATGGTGGAACTACGGTGACTTTAACCTTCCCACCACAACAAGAAGAACCCAAATAACTAAACACAATGTCATATAAAATTAAACTAAAACAAGTGAGTATACTCACAAAGCCAACTTGCTGCAGGAGACGTTAAAGATGGGTAAACCATACTCAGTACTTGTTGTTGATGATCATCCGCTGCTACGACGGGGGATTTGCCAGCTGGTATCTTCGGACTCAGACTTCACGCTATTTGGTGAAGCGGGAAGTGGACTCGATGCCTTAGCTGCGGTCGCAGAACAAGAGCCCGATATCATATTGCTTGATCTCAATATGAAGGGAATGACGGGGTTAGATACGCTCAATGGCTTACGCCAGGAAGGCGTCACATCACGTATCGTGATTCTAACCGTGTCAGATGCCAAACAAGATGTTATTCGCCTACTGCGTGCTGGAGCTGACGGATACCTCTTGAAAGATACTGAGCCAGATATCCTGCTCAATAAGCTAAAAGAAGCCATGTCAGGGCATCGTGTCATCAGCGGTGAAATCCAAGAGTATCTTTATGAAATGAAAGATGCTGCAGATGAAGATCAGTGGATTGACAGCCTCACTCCACGTGAACTGCAAATTATGGAGCATCTCGCTGAAGGCCTGAGTAATCGTGTGATTTCAGAAAAGCTCCATATCAGTGAAGGCACCGTAAAAGTTCATGTGAAGAACTTGCTCCGTAAAGCGAATGCGAAATCTCGTACCGAAATGGCCGTACGTTATCTGAACCGATAACCACGGCTTGCACATCGCTTATCGTGAGTCACTGTGTTCGTTATCCATTGCTCAGTGCTCACAGCAAAAAGCCGAAAAGAAATGATTGTTGAATCACTCTTTTCGGCTTTTTCTTTATTTAGTTTTATCCGCTGCGACACCTATATTAATCCCGCATGTCATCGGCGCGCCGTAGCAGTCACTCGGCTTATTGGAAACTTGTACAGCTAACTACTTTCATCTAGGAATTTGCGCCAGCTTTGTAATGCGACTTCGAAATCCTCTAGCCCGCAAAACGCCTCAGATTCTGCATCGTAAAAAGACATCGATTCATCAAGCTGTTGCGTCTCTTGCATTTCTAATGCGTTAGCAAACACTCGCGCTTGCTCAGAATCTAGCTCTAAAGTAAGGCCCTTGCCAACATAACGCCAACTTTTGAGGTGACTCTTTTGTAGTTGCACAATGGCCTGACTGATTTCTATATATCCAGCCCGATTGTCTGCTAGCTCCTCAGAAAACCACAACCCCAACACTTCATGATCCATACTAAAGCTGGCTTGAAATGTACCGGTAAGCGTATTGCGTCGAAACTCATACTCCATAGTGCGACCTTTACGTTTTTTCTTTTCATCTATTTTAAACTAAGCTGCACCACCTTGCTTAGTTAACATTGACTTATTAAGCCGCAGATATTCCATCTGCCACTTTAATTCTTACGAAATCAATGTGCTGCGGTAATGTTTGTGCCGCCAATATCGAAGCTCATTTAAAACCGACAGGCATTAAAAAAGGCGCCGCAGCGCCTTTCATCAGTTGAGCCGTAACTCAAAATTACTCACTCGCTGGGGCTTCGTTCTTTTCAGCCTTGACGATGGAGACCAACTCAACTTCAAACACAAGCGTAGAGTTCGCAGGAATTGACCCGGTATCGCGCTCTCCATATGCAAGTTCAGATGGGATCACAAACTTATAAGTTGAGCCCACGTTCATCAGCTGAACACCTTCAGTCCAGCCCGCAATGACGCGGTTTAATGGGAATTTAGCTGTTTCACCGCGATCACGTGAACTATCAAACTTCGTTCCATCAATTAAGGTGCCGGTATAATGAACTTCAACCGTATCTTCTGCAGCAGGCTTATCACCTTCACCGGCAGTAAGGACTTCATATTGAAGGCCAGAAGCTGTCGTGACGACGCCTTCTTTTGCTTTATTGGCGGCTAAGAAAGCTTTCCCTTCTTCAACCGTTTTAGACGCTAGTGCTTCCGCTTGTTCTGTGCGTTTCGCATTTAGTTTTTTGTCTAAGCCTTGCAAAATAGTTTGCATCTCTTCTTCGGTCAGCTTCATTTCATCATTTAAGCCATTGCTAAAGCCTGTGATGATTAAATCTCTATCTGCTTTAAGACCAAGCTCTTCTTGCTCTTTGATGTGACCAGCCATGTAACGACCAATAGATGCGCCAACACTGTATGCTTCTTTTTGAGCTTCAGTTTTAAGCTCTACAGCTGGCTTTGCTTCAGCAGCTTTTTGCTCTTGATTACAAGCAGACAAGCCAACTACAGCCAGTGCGACTAAAGACAATTTATAAATCGATTTCATTAATGCTTCCTCAGCGTCCCTTAGCGGTTACAATGATATAAACCACGCTACTTTATACTAGTTATCTTTGTTATTCCAATACCATTACCCTGACTTTTAAGGGTAAACTGTCCTTAGCTAGAGACAACGAATCTCGGAGCAAGTTCATGCTAATACGATTGATACTGATAATTTGCACGCTATTTATTGCCGGATGCCAACCCAAAGCCACCCAAGTAATCGAGCTGACCAAAGAGCCGAGCTACCACGCAAACCTTTCTGCACAAGGTGACTTAGCGCTATTAAGCACCTTTGAGCAAGGCGTCCAGGTCTGGGATCTCTCTAGTCACGCTCTCAAATACACATGGCACCATGGCGAGGATCAAAATACCGTCATAGACACGCGATTCTCTCCCAATAAAAAATACGCAGTCACTTTAAGTAAAACCTCTGTCGCTCTTTGGCAACTTGATGATGGGAGCTCTATCGGATGGTGGTCTTTGTCTGCACCGGGACAAACGGTCGCAGTTGCTGACAATGGCAGCTTATTGGTTGGGTTAACCAATGGTTCGGTCATGTCACTTGATACCCGTAACAATAAGCTCATTCAATTCTTAGGGCACACCGAAAAAGTTAACAGTGTTGCCCTCTCCGCCGATGGCAAAAAAGCATTAAGTGGTGGCAACGACATGCAAGCTATCCTTTGGCATGCGCAAACTGGCCAACCCATTCATACTTGGCAATTTCAATCCCGCGTCACCAAAGTTGCGCTCAACCAGTCTGGCACTTTAGGCTTTGCCGGTGATAGCACGAATGATGCCAGAATATGGAATAACATCACTGGCCAAGAGCTCTCAAAAATAAATATCAAACGCAGACAAATGAACTTTTCTGCCGCTCGATTTGTCAATGAAGACAAACACCTTTTAACCGGCACCCCCGCAAGGGAAGTCATACTCTGGCAAAGAGATACTGGTAAAAAAATAGCCAATTGGCAGGTACAATTGATGAAAAACACCCAAAATAGAGGTGTCGTTGTATACTCTGTAGCAACAGGGCAAGCAGGACAAATCATGAGCCTCAGCAGTAATGGGCTTGTCGAAGCTTGGCCACAAACAAAATAAAATTAAGGTACTCAGGTGAATATAGAGACGCGGGTCGAAGAGCTAGAAACAAAACTAGCATTTCAAGACATGACCATAGAAGAGCTGAATCAGGAAGTGGTTAAGCTCAATCAATTAGTTGGCGAGCAACAGCAAACCATGCAGCTTTTAATCGGAAAATTAAAAGACATGGAGCCAAGTAATATGGCCTCTCCCAGTGAAGAAACTCCGCCACCTCATTACTAAAGTAAAAAAGTTAGAAAGGAACAACATGTTAACCATTACTCAATTTGGCGACCCTCGTTTAAATCAGGCTTCTGAGCCGGTCACAGTCTTTGATGAAGAACTTGCCACATTTGCAAAACAACTCCAACAACGTATGGAGTTGGCAAAAGGCGTGGGTATCTCAGCCTCTCAGGTATCTCGGATGCAAGCCATGTTTATTGTGGCATCACACCCAAATGAGCGATATCCCCATGCGCCTGAAATGGAACCTCTCGTGGTGATTAACCCCAAAGTAGAAGCCGTCAGTGACAGCAAAGAGGTCGCAGAAGAAGGCTGTTTATCACTCACAAGGCGCCGCCTTAAAATAGAACGTCACAGCTGGATTGAAGCAAGCTTTCAAGATCTACAAGGCAACTGGCACCGCCAAAGGTTTGAAGGCTTTATCGCACGTATTTTCCAGCATGAGCTTGATCATATGAATGGCATCACTTTGTTTAAGCGCATCAAGCTGACAGAGGCCGAAAAAGGATAGTCGATGACTCTAACAGCGCTAAAACGCGGGCTAGCACTTATCGCAGTCTGCTTTTATCTCAGTGGTTGCGCCCATAACAGCGTATTTGTGAATTACCCCTCTCAAATTGCGCCAATAAAACAAGGGCTAAACAGCAATACACCATTGAAAGGCGCATCTCAGTTAGAGCCAGCGATTAGCGGGAATGACGGATTATTATATGCACAAGAGGCTGGACGCATAGCCCAAATTGCGGGTGATTTTGACGCAAGCAAACAATACTACCAACAGGCCATCACACGCTATTTAACATTTGATGATGAAGCGTTGATTAGTGCCTCTCAGCTTGGTAGTACGGCATCTAGTTTTTTATTCAATGATAACGTCATTCCATACCGTGGCCCCGGCTATGAACGCATTTTACTGCACCAATATCAGGCACTAAATTATCTATTTTCAGGCGATCCACAAGGCGCCTTAGTCGAAGTTCGTCGCAGCAATGAGTTGCAAAGCCTCGAACAAGAGAAATATCAAAAATCACTTAAATCAATACAATCGCTTGCTAATGGCAGCGTTGACTCAGAGGTGGCGCGACTTGAAGAAGCAAGTGGCAACCTTAGTAGTTCATTTCTAAACGCCTATAGCTACTACGTTACCGGTTTGCTCCATGAAATTCTTGGTGAACCCAATGATGCTTTCATTGACTATCGCAAAGCCGCGCAAATTGCACCGAGAAACCCTTTCGTTCAACAAGATATCGTTCGCCTTGCCAACCAATTAAAAATGCCTCAAGCGCAAGAGTTTGAACAAAGATTTGGTCAACCGGTATTTGCTGGGAAGCACCAAGGACAGGTGGTCATCATCATCGAAAAGGCCTTTGTACCGATAAAGCAAAGCTTTACCGTGCCATTTACCATTGACGGCAATATTCAAACGGCCGCTTTAGCAACCTACCCCTCACGCATGCCCGCCCAAAGCAATGTCACGATCAACGGTCTGTCCAACCCCATGACTGCAGCAACAATCGCGAACATCGATGCGCTCGCAATCACGGCGCTCAAAGAAGACTTACCTGCGGCACTCGCTCGGCAAGCTGCTCGAGTTTATGCTAAATCAGAAATCGCCAGCAGTATAACCAGCAATAGCAAGAGAGGTCGCAATGAATTGGATATAGGCTCCATTGCCATTCAGCTATTTAATGTTGTTTCAGAACAAGCTGATCGACGTAGTTGGTTAACACTGCCACGACAAGCGCAAATCGCACGGCAATATGCAGATAGCGGTGAATACACCTTAAACCTAGACAACACGAATAGCACACAGATCACCGTTGAACCGGGTAGAACCACCCTCATATGGGCAATTGATACTGGCAATTACCTACGATTTTATTCAATACTAATTTAACGACACAAAATGGAACTGACTATGAAGCACTTAAAATTGATATTTGTACTGGCGGTGGCCATTGGAATGGCAGGTTGTCAATCAAAGGTAGAGTATGGCGATGCCACAGAAGTTGAAACTGTAAATGAGAATTTCGGTTCAACGGATCTGCAAGCTATAGCCGCCAAAATGGTAGACAGCATGATGACATTCCCCCCAGTGGTTGTTATCACTCAGTCTCAACGCCCTATTGTATTTGTCGATCGAATTAAAAATAAAACTTCTGAACATATCGATACTGAATCCGTTACCGATACCATCAGCAATAAATTGCTGCGCTCAGGTAAATTTAGATTTATTGATATGACCAAAGTCGACTCTGTGCGTAAACAGTTGGATTACCAAAACAACTCTGGATTAGTTGACCCATCTACAGCAATTAATTTTGGCCGCCAAATCGGGGCACAGTATATGTTGTATGGCAACCTCTCTAGCATCGTAAAGCAAGCGGGGAGCACCAAAGACGTCTATTACAAGATGACCATGCGCTTAATGGATCTTGAAACCGGTCTAATCGAATGGTCGGACGAAAAAGAAATCCGCAAAACCAAGTCAAAATCCTTGTTTGGCAAGTAAGCAGCAAACAAGCTAAATCAAAGCCAGCGTTCGCTGGCTTTTTTATTGCCCCTCCTAGCAACATGAGCTAGGGTACGTGACAGACTATTACTGCTACATTGTGAAAGGGTTGCTTCGTGGGTTGGTTTCGCTCAATTATTATTACTTTTATCTGTCTATATCTTGCAGCATGTACCAGTACCACAACGCCATTTTCAAGAGATGACTCTCAATATATCACCCAACAACAAGCCCACCATCGCGCGAGCAGAGTCTCTAACGTTCAATATTTTATTCAATTGACAGCCGATGGCTCTGAGCACTTTAGAAGCAAAAACAAAATAGAGTTTGATTTAGCAGATACGCAGTCACCTTTAAGTATCGATATCCATCAAGCACAAATTGATAGCCTAAAAATTAATGGTCATTGGCTATACCCAAAATACAATGGTAGCTATCTTAAAATTAATCCCAAAATGTTAGTGACCGGCCACAATACGATTGAAGTTAGCTTTACCCGAGAGCACAGTACAAACGGCGAAGGTTGGCACCGATTTAAAGATCCAATCGATCAGCAAGTCTATCTATACTCGCATTTCGAGCCCGCCGCCGCACAACAAGTCTTCGCACTCTTTGATCAACCAGATATCAAAGCAAAGTTTCAGTTATCGGTGACGGTACCAAAAACTTGGCAAGTGGTCAGCGCCACCCGCGAAATCAGTATTACGCCATCGGTGAATAACCCCCAGATGAATACTTGGCAATTCCCTGCCACAAAGACACTCAGCCCCTATAATTTTTCAGTCCATGCCGGCCCCTATCAAGTTTGGCAAGATGGAAGCGGCAAATATCCACTTCGACTATTTGCACGTCAATCGGTTGCAAAACAGGTTACCCCTGAAACTTGGTTTAGCTATACCCAGCGTGGACTGACATTTTTCGAAGACTATTTTGGCATCGACTACCCCTTCCAAAAATACGACCAACTGCTTGTCCCTGAGTTTTTATATGGCGCCATGGAAAACGCCGCAGCCATCACCTTTTCTGAGCAACGCTTCTTGCCCCACGGTCCAGCAACTCAAGAACAGTTACAACGAACAGCCAGTGTCATCATGCATGAAATGGCACATCAATGGTTTGGTAACTTGGTCACCATGAAGTGGTGGAATGGCTTATGGCTGAATGAAAGCTTTGCTTCATTTATGGGCATCCTAGCCACTGCAGAAGCAACAGAGTTTACCCATGCATGGCGAACCTTTTACAGTAAGGGCAAGCGCAAAGCCTACTTGCTCGACAGTCGAGTAACGACTCACCCGATTGAAACGCCAGTCCCTAGTACCAAGAATGCTTTTGACAATATTGACGCCATCACATACGCCAAGGGCTCGGCTGTTCTTGCACAACTGAATCACTTCATCGGTACTGAAGTCTTCCGCCAAGGCGTACACAACTACCTCAAAAAATTCAGCTATCAAAATGCTGAATTGAATGACTTCATCAACAGCTTAGGTGAGGCAGCAAAACGAGACTTATCAGGCTGGAGCCAAGATTGGTTGTATCAAGCAGGCGTCAATACAGTATCGGTTGAATGGCAATGCCGCAATCAACAAATTGCAGCACTAAAATTAGTGCAAACCGCACCAGATCAAATCATGCCCCTCCGAGAGCAAAGTATTCAACTCGCACTTTTTAAAGAAGGGCGACGAGAGATGCATCTGAGCAACCTAGTGGCTGTCTCCTATGCAGATGAAGTCACTGAAGTGCCCTCGCTTATCGGTACACCATGTCCAGACTTAATCTATCCAAACTATCAGGATTGGGGCTATTTAAAAGTTGCTTTGGATAAAAAAAGCTTCACTACAGCCCAGAGGAATTTAAGTAAGTTCAAAGACCCCCTCCTGCGCTCAATGCTTTGGCTTAGCCTGTGGGACAGTGTTGAAGCGGGGGAGCTGACTTTACAACAATACCTTGGCAGCATATTTGTGAATGCGCCCCAAGAGACCGATGCCACAATCCTAAAGCAAATTACCCAAAGAATGCTCAATGCTAAAGATTTATTGGCTTATATGCAGCCTAGCCAGCGCAATTACGCCAACAAAGCCGTGAAAGGGATGCAACAAATGAGCCTCCGCAAAGTGATGGAATCCTGGCAATCCCCCCCTATACAACGGCTATGGTTTGAAACTTATATTGCATTGGCGAGCAATATGGATAGCTTGCACCATTTAAAGCAGTTACTCGTTGGCGAGCTTCAAATTGCAGGGCTCTCCATCGATCAGTCACTGCGCTGGAAAATCATTAAACAATTAAATCGATACGCGACCCTAAGTAGCCGCCAGCTGCTGCGACAAGAAAAAGAACGCGATCCGTCAAACCAAGGGCGACAGCAAGCAATAGCTGCAGATGTGTTACGTCCCGAAGCCAAAAACAAACGCGACTGGTTTAATCGCGTTCAACAAAATAGTCTCCCTTTTGCCGATGCTCGAATTGTGATGGCACACCTATATCCCGCAGAGCAGCGATTGCTGAGCAAAGCAACAACCGAACAACGGTTGAATGACTGGCTACAACTCGATGCAACTAACGGCCCCGTTTTTATGCGTGCCTATAGCCAACATCTTGTACCTAAACATTGTAATCACGCCAATATACAAGCAATAAATCAACAACTTGAAAAGCAAACACCGCAACAAGCTTTGTCTGTTTTAAGTCATAGAGCTTTACTAGAAGCCAAGCAAGACGATGAAATATGTGTCAGCATCAAACAAAATATGCATTTCACTAAATAGTGGTGAAAATAATAAAATGCAGCCCTGTTACCAGTGCTTAACATATTGATTTATTAAGAATTTATAGATTGGCCTACTAATTGCTATTATTTGTAAAATTGAATAGGTTAAAAACAAACGAACTCGTACAGCAAAGGCACGATTTGGCTTAGCGTCATAACCAGCCACATTGCTAGAGAACTAAAACAAGGAACATAAACTATGGGACCATTTGAAGTAGCCGTCGTCGCAATTATTGCAGGTGTCGCACTTTCTGCATTCAAACATCATAAAGAAAACAGAGAGAGCGTACAAAGTGAAGAAGTCACGCAGCTAAAAGCTGAACTGACCAAGCTGCAGCAACGGGTTGAGACACTAGAAACCATCGTTACCGACAAAAGCTATCAGCTCGGGGACGAAATTAATCGGTTATAAATGGCTCTCCATACAAAAAAGGTATCGCATCGCGATACCTTTTTATTGCTTGCCATCAGCAAGGCCGATGACAATGAAGTACAGAGCTACTTGAACAGGTGAGTAATGTTTTTCAAATCACTCTTGCCTTGTTCAAGCTCTTCAATGGTCAGCCCAGAAACCTCATGAGGGAAAACCAGCCATTCTTCAGATTCGTGAATAAAATAGTCTGGCTTTAAGTCGACAGCTTTGTTCTTTGGTTTGTAGTACGGACAAGCAATACGAACATCTTTTGGCATATTCAAGCGCATTAATTCGGTGAGCTTGGTTTTCAGCGCATCAATGCTACGGCCTGAATCAAACACATCATCAACAATCAATAGACCATCGTCGGCATTGGCATTTTCAATAATGTAGTGCAAACCATGAACTTTAATTTTTTTACTTTGCTGATTAATCCCGTAATAAGAAGACGTGCGCACAGCAATGTGGTCGGTTTCAACTTCTTTAAAGTCAAAATACTCCTGTACTGCAATACCAATTGGTGCCCCACCGCGCCAGATGCCCACAATAAACTGCGGACGAAAACCACTGTCGTATACTTGGGCTGCTAAGCGAAAAGAATCTTCGAGCAGCTCTTGGGCGGTAATAAAGTGTTTTTCTGACATCGCAATGTCCCCATTTATAATCATGATTGCAAAAAGGTAAAGCCCCACACTGGCAACCCCAGCAGAGCAAAAATATCAATCGCGGCTACAAAGTCGGTTGACTCCGGCCCAGCAGACGATAGCACCCGAGAATGCCCCGCTAATTTGGGCGCGTATATTACACTAAATGCTGATATTGTGCTGCTAGATTACTCAGCTTAAAGCAAAACTGTGACTCAACCGCCTTCTCTTTTAGTCTAACGTCGCGACCCGCAAGCCCCTATCCCACAGGGTAAAAACAGTCATGAGCACCATTGATACAAACTTAACAATTGATTTATGGCTGATTATTACACTAATCTAAACGTGTGTTTTATTTTTAAATCTGACACATTGTGACTTTGGCAAGCGCCACTCCGACAACCCAAAGGTGAATATCATGCAATACGACGCCCTGTCTCATCTCGATAATCACGGCTACCACTCATTAGTTGATATTATTGAGAAAACTGCTGAAAAGTATGCTGATAAAACTGCTTATGCGTGCCTTGGTAAGCATTTGACTTTTGCCGAAGTCGAAACGATGTCACGCAACTTCGCTGCCTATTTGCAGCAAGAAACCTCTTTAAATACTGGCGATCGTATTGCAATAATTTTGCCCAACATTAGCCAATTTATCATTGCTGCTTATGGTGCATTGCGTGCGGGGATGGTGCTGGTTAACACCAACCCGATGTATACTGAGCGAGAATTTACTCACCAGCTCAATGACTCTGGCGCAAAAGCAGCCGTTGTCCTGTCAGATCTACTACCCAGCATGGCAAATTACATCCAACAAACTGGGGTCCAAACGATTATTTCAACCCATGCACTCGACTTACATGCGCCCCAGTGCCATCCAAGTACAGCGATTTCACATATTGAGTTTAACCATGTCATCGCCGTAGGAGCTCAACATACATTTCAACGTGTAATCCCTAAAATTGATGACTTAGCTTTGCTGCAATATACAGGCGGCACTACCGGACTCAGTAAAGGGGCAATGCTGACCCATGGCAACTTAATCGCCAATACCTTACAAACCAAGTCTCGTCTAGCGCATACTATCACCGAAGGGCAGGACATCTTTGTTGCCCCGTTACCCATCTATCATATATACGCGTTTATGGTAAATTTGGTGCTGTATTTTGAGGTCGGCGCTTGTTCTGTACTGATTCCAAACCCAAGAGATATCGACGCGCTTATTAAAACACTCTCTCAATACCCCTTTACAGGATTTGCAGGGCTTAACACACTCTTTGTTGGCTTGTGTCATCAGCCCGACTTTAAAGCATTGGACTTTAGTCATTTAAAACTCACCATCTCTGGTGGCACCGCACTCACAAAAGCCGCCGCTGAACTTTGGCGGGCGACAACGGGTTGCACGATTTCAGAAGGGTACGGTCTATCAGAAACATCACCGGTGGTGGCGCTGAACGCGCCTCAATTGGAGCAGCTTGGCACCATTGGTAAACCTGTGATTGCAACAGATGTTCAAATTGTCGATATGAATGACACCCCGGTTCCGCAGGGAATTACTGGCGAACTCACCGTCAAAGGCCCCCAAGCCATGCAAGGCTACTGGAATAAACCCGAAGAGACACGCCTTGCATTTACTGAATCCGGATATTTCAAAACCGGTGACATAGCCATCGAACTTGAACACGGTTTCTTGCAAATCGTTGATCGGAAAAAAGACATGATTTTAGTGTCTGGCTTTAACGTTTACCCCAACGAGATTGAAAATGTGCTCACCGGTCACACCAGCGTTTTAGAATGTGCCGTTATCGGCGTACCCGATGAACATACCGGTGAAGCAGTCAAAGCAGTGATTGTGCTCCGGGATTCAGCCCAAGATAAAGCGCTAGCTATAGAGTCTATTGAAGACTATTGCCGTCAACAACTGACCGCCTATAAACTCCCAAAAATAATTGAGTTTGTGGATCAATTGCCCAAGTCAACCGTTGGTAAGATTCTGAGGCGGCAACTTAGAGATAGCTAATTTAGGCTGTATTCGCAGTTTGAATGGCGTTTCAATGTTGAACTCGATAAAATGACTATAACCCGAGCAATGACAACTACGCGCCTCAAAGCAGCGCCAACATTGCTGGCTATCGACTTAAATAGGCAGTATTTAATGACCCCTCATGGCATCCAAAAGCTTATCGTTTTGGCCTTCAGCGTACTTTCCGCCGTTAGTTTTTCTTTGTTTGCCGAACCAAAGCCCATTCTAAAATATAATCTAAATGGATCGAGCACTTGGGTGCCCTACTATATAAAAAATGGGGGCGATAAACCTGGGATTCTGCGAGAATTTATCCCTCGCATGCTGGATAAAGCAGGTATTGAAGGGCAAGTACTGGAATTCCCACCAAGGCGAACAAACCAAGCGCTCCAACGCCGTCAGCTCGATTTCGATATTGTCAGCCCAAGTTGGTTTGAGAATGATCAAATCAGTGATGATTTTGTTGCTTCAATTCCATTTCTACCCATTAAAGAATATGTCGTCACGTTAGCAGGGAAGTCATCCGCGTGGGCGCAAACTCATCAATTGCACGGCAAGCGGATCGGGACTGTCATGGGTTATATTTATCCCAATACCCATACCTTTACTCGTGTTGATTTTGGTAGTGAACGGGAACTAGTACGAGCCCTCGATAAGAAGCGAGTTGATGCCGCCATTATTGGGGATTTACCTGCGCTCTACTGGGCAAAACAGTTTGATATTTCTATCGCTTTAGCATCAATTCATAGTGATGGTGAATTGGTCATTCGCCTGCATAAAAGCCAGCAAGCCTTATTGCCCCAAATTAACCAATCTTTGCAGTATTTTATTGAATCCGGTGAAATAGATGCCATCGTCGCTCAATATGCTGACTATCATCCAGCGCAATCCCCTCATGAAACCATCAAACCCTAAATTTATGTGCTGACCAAAAGCCTATTTCTCTGGACTTAGGCTTCTTCTGAGAGTAGTTGTAGCTCGGCAAATTCTCGGTAAAGCGGATTACTTTTCATTAATTCATGATGACGACCACTGGCAATAAGTCGACCTTTATCAAGAACCACAATGCGATCCGCGTTCATGACGGTTGCCAATCGATGGGCAATAATCAAGGTTGTTTTACCTTGCATCAAAGTATCCAGGGCTTGCTTCACCTTATGCTCACTTACAGCGTCTAGCGCACTGGTGGCCTCATCCAGTAAGAGGATCGGCCGCTGAGCGAGAATTGCTCGGGCTATAGCGATACGCTGCTTTTGCCCTCCAGATAAGCGCACGCCTCGCTCCCCCAAATAAGTTTGATATTGTTGTGGAAACTCTTGAATGAAATCATCCGCTCTTGCAGCAATACAGGCTTGACGAACTTCCTCTTCTGAGGCATCTAAGCGCCCATAGCGCACATTCTCAAGTACGCTGGTCGCGAAGATGACCGACTCCTGTGGTACCAGTGCAAATTGCTGACGAAGGGTATCCGTACGCAACTGACTAATCTCAATGCCATCGAGCCAAATGGAGCCTGAACGAGGCAAATAAAACCGTTGCAATAACTGAAATAAAGTACTCTTTCCGGCGCCACTTGGGCCTACCAGCGCCACCCGTTCACCGGGTTGAATATGCAAGCTCAGCTGCTTGAGCACATCGGTATCGTACTTCTCGTTGGCTGACATTGCTGTTACGTCATGTGGTTCAGTCGCATCATACGCAAAACACATCTCTTGTAACTGCAGCTCCCCACGTACGGTTTCAGGCAGACTTTGTGGTGAATCAGGTTCAGGGATATCAATCGGTGTCATCGACAATTCAATTAACCGCTCTGTTGCCCCCGCCGCTCGCTGAATATCACCAATAACCTCGCTGATTGTAGCCACCGCCGCAGCCACCATCACGGCATAAAACATAAAAGCAGATAACTCACCACTGGAGATAGCCCCCGTCATCACATCTTGAGCGCCAATCCAAGTCACCAAAGCAATCGCTGCAATACTGAGAAACATCACCGAGGAGATAAGAATCGAGCGAAACAAAATTCGATTGGATGCAGCATCCATAATGGCTTCAATTCGCTCAGCAAATAAACTGCGATCGCGAGATTCATGGGTGTAAGCCTGCACGGTATGAATCTCATGTAAAGACTCATCAACATATGCCCCAAGATCAGCCACTCTATCTTGGCTTTCTCTGGATAAATCTCGAACTTTACGACCAAAAAACATCACCGGTCCTAGCACCATCGGGACAGCGAGCATCACCAACCCTGTCAGCTTGAAGCTGGTGATGGCCATCATCACGATGCCACCAGCAACAGTGACCGACGAACGTAAGGCCATCGACAGGCTTGAGCCAACCACACTTTGCAATAAGGTGGTGTCGGCCGTAAATCTCGAGATAACCTCTCCAGTTCTCGTCTTTTCATAGAAAGCTGGAGACAAATTGAGCAGATGATTGTAAACGCGCAGCCGTATGTCATTGCTGACACGTTCCCCTAACCAAGTCATTAAATAGAAGCGACAAAAAACAGCGGCACCGCTAATTGCCGTAATCAATAATATCAGCAAGATAATCTCATTTAACCGCTGGGAATTGTGCTCTACAAAGCCTTCATCAACCAGCAACCGCACCCCTTGACCAAGTGATAACCAAGCCAAAGAGCCGACAAACAAGAAAATAACCGCTGCGACGACTTTGCCACGGTGCGGCTTTAGGAATTGCCCAATCCATGGCAATACGCGCATACTTTTAGCAGGCCGAATAGAAGCAGAGTTTGGAGAAAAGCTCACAGATGAGTCCGGCACGGGATAATCTCTTTAACAATAGAATGCAGATCATCATCCCCTCTCGCGGAATACGAATCAAGCAATTAAGTGCAACAGAAAATATGCTAAGCTGACGACCCTTAGACGCTTCAATGGCTGGCATGCTTGTAGTTTCAGGCCAAGTGTTCATTGCTGCGCAATCACACGAAGTCGTTGGCCAATATTGTTTTCGAAACTGCGTCTATAGAAACAAAGATCAGCGAAAAACTGCGCGCCACAGTCCATTACACAAAATAAGAACACAGCATGAATCAAATATCAGCGGAAACCAAAACAGAAGCGATGAAAGTCGCCAAGGCAACTCAAAAGCCAGGTCAAACCAAAGAGCAAACTAAGCTCATCGCTCAAGGCATTGAAAAAGGGATTGCAGAGTATAAGAAACAGCAAAAGTCCAAATCGCGACAAAAAGATAAACACCGCAAACAACAGCTAAAAAGTAAGCAAAAGCAAGAACTCGACAAGCAAGAGGTTCAGAGCGATACGCCTACGACGGTCACATCCTCCAAAACCAGCTTACCTTGGATACTCTTAGCACTGAGCTGGATAGCATTTGCTGTCTATTTGTCGATGGTTTAATTGGCAATCTCAAGCAGGGACTTCATCTCATCAACATGAGTATCAACCCAAGCAGGGCTGATCGGCCCCCACGTATCAATACGATAAAACCCTGCATTATGACGCTCTCCCTGTTGCACAAAACCACAGTGAATGCCGATATCTTTTAGCGCAGTAATCGAGTCTTGCAAGGTTCTGCGTGGCATGCCGGTAAGAGCTTGCAATGAACCAAGATTATGCTGTTCACTATCGATAAGATGCGCTAAATAAAGTTTACGAATAAACGCTTTATGCTGTTTTGAGGCTTGTGGGGCTGCGAGTGTCATACCATCCTCTGGTTTAGAAAGTTTGAATAGCCGTCAGCTTATCAACCCTTATCAAATGAAGGAATAGACTTCACCAAAATCGAAGAATATAAATGACTTTCCTACCCATTCGCGATTCGGGTTCATTCATTGCTCGGCAGCTTGGTCTGACTCAAATGACAGCAAATCCATTGGCTGGCACCCTCCATCTTGTTGCGGAATGTTTCTAGCCATAGGCTTTCATCATAGATTGCAGTAAATTGGGTCTAAAACACAGATAAGCATCAAGTCAAAATGAGACGAAAGGGAATTGCATGACCAGTGACAATCAACGTCCGCCACAGCGCAATGAGCAAGCCACAGCTCAAGTCGACCACACCATACTCTCTACGCGCCAGTGGCAAGGTTTTGATCAGGTTCAGCTCACTCCCGTTGATCCTCGCTATAGTTCTGCACTCGCGTTAGAACATCTATTTTTAGCCATCGTCGTCCTGACCATTGCCACTCTAGTCACAATGGTGATTCTAGGGCTCCCGACAATGCTCGTGCTCAGTATCGTTAGTGGCCTATTTATCATGTTAATTATCACAGGGTTCGTTCGGCAGGCTCAATCGAAACGATTGGCATTTGGTGTATGCCAGCATGAATTACTCTTACAAAAAGGAATCATCTGGCAACAACGCATTTCGCTACCCTACACACGATTACAACATGTCAGTTTAAGTCAGGGGCCCATAGAGAGGCGTTTTCAACTCTCCACACTCAAATGCTTTAGTGCTGGCAGTGGCAGCGCCGAGATTGACCTACCAGGGCTCGAAAAATCCCAAGCAGAGCAACTGCGACAACATTTGCTCACTCAGGCAGGGCTGGTTGCCGACAATGTCGACACTGAATCTGAAGGGATTACCGATGGGCAGTAAGCTTTCTCAATGGACTAAGCTATCGCCATGGTCTGTGGTTAGCTTCACTTTCAATAATTTTCGACTTTTGCTCACGAACGCCTATGCTATTTTGCCCTTTGTCTATACCGGCTGGAATCAGGGATTTGACTCACCATGGATGATTGCTGCGACTTCAGCTATTTTGCTGCTCATCCTCGTGGCTTCCATTGTGAAGTGGCTAAAATTTAGATATCGATTGCAAGACCAACAATTGGATATTCTGAGCGGCCTGTTATTCACGAAAGCCGATAAAATCCCTTTCAATAAAATTCAAAATGTTCGGATGCAGCAACCCTTCTATTTCCGACCCGTAGGTCTGTATAGTCTGGTGGTTGAAACCGCAGGCTCAAAGCATGACGAAGCCAGCTTAGCAGCAATCCCCTACCGTCATGCAATTCGCTTGAAAAAGCAATTGCTCGCGGCGAGTCAGCAGGCACATACATCTCTTAACTCTGACGCAGCCCAAAACATAGCGAGTTCAGAACACACGATTTCTACAGCCAATACTGCGCAGGGATTGGCATCGAGCACCTTGGTCAGCAAATCTTTTACAGATTTAATTAAATTTGGTTTCTATCAAAACAACTTTTTATGGTTTGCAATTATTGCGGGTCCGATATTTAGCCAATTGCCATGGGAAGACATCTTAGAAATCCAAGCTGTCAACGATGGCCTCGATTGGTATCTGGCGATCACCCAGGGCAATATAGGCTTGCAAGCCATCGTGGTGATCCTCGCGATCCTTTTAAGCTACATGCTGTTTTCAATGATTTCTATTGTATCGGCCATTTTAAAGTACTTCCCATACAAGTTAAGTTTGCAACAAGACACATTGCATCGCACAGGTGGAGTACTTGCTAAACAGCATGATGCTATGCGCCTAAAGCGTATTCAGGTTGTGCGGTTTAGTCAGCCTATCTTCGGACGGATATTTAAACTTTGGACCATTGATTTCAAACAAGTGAAAGGCCATGAAGTTGAAAAGCGGGGCCAGCACATGCTTGTGCCCAGTATGAGTAGCCATGATATTGCTAACCTCTTACCACAGCTTGAGCAACTCTCGATACAAGCACACGCTTTACCGCCACAACGACAGGGTATCCACCCACTATGGTTTTGGCGTCGGTTGAGCTGGTTGATACTGGCAGCCACGATAATCAGCGCGGCCAGTGTACAGTGGCTTGGGATCCCTGAGCTTGCCCCGATAATCATGCTAGTGGTCGGTATCATGATCGCGGTTAATTATCTCACGTATAGGCAATGGGGCTTTCACAAGTCGGACAACGATCTTTGGATACACAAAGGCACTTTCGCCCGCGCATGGCACTGCTTACCCCTTAGTAAGGTTCAGCATGTTAACCTGATGCAAACTCCATCGCAGCGAAAACGTGGACTGGCAACACTCTATATTGGCCTTGCCAGCGGTACATTAGAACTACCATATATTGAACTGTCACAAGCAAGAGCAATCGCAGAACATGCACTATCCTTAGTGACATCCGACAACCGCAACTGGATTTAAAACCAAGGGGTCAGACATGCCAAATCACAGTCCAACCGATGTTTTAGAGTTTTGGTTTTATGAAATAGAGCCCAAACAATGGTGGGTGAAGGATGAGGCTTTTGATGACAAAATCCGCAAGCGATTTGAGCCGTTGCTTATGGCCGCAAAACAGGGTGACCTATACACTTGGCGCGCAACAGCGCAAGGCCGACTTGCAGAAATTATTGTGCTTGATCAGTTTTCGAGAAATATCTATCGTGATCACCCTAAGAGCTTTGCTTCAGATGGCATGGCGTTAGTGCTAGCACAAGAGGCTGTGGCGATTCAGGCTGACTTTGAGTTATCGCCTCCTCAAGTTCCCTTTCTCTACATGCCGTACATGCATAGCGAATCAAAGCTGATCCATCAAGTCGCCATCCAGTTGTTTTCCCGTGAGGCCGCAAAAGATAACCTTGCATTTGAAATCAGTCATAAAGCTATCATTGATCGCTTTGGTCGCTATCCTCATCGCAATGCAATTTTGGGGCGAGAATCAACAGTAGAAGAAATAGAATTTTTAAAACAACCGGGCTCGGGCTTCTAAACCCCAGCTAGAGTTGAGCTAGAGGTTTGTTGTCTAAAAACGCAACCACAAAGACCAAAAAACGAAATAAGCTTTTAAGCTTTAATGTGGATACAGGCAAAGCATTCTTGGCTCGGCGAGTAGTTTGCGCAGCCTGACTCGAGCGGACAACGCGTTGCAATACACTAATTTTAAGATACAAGCGTTCAATTAAAAATCGACTATCTTGACCGATATAGGGCTTGAACTCTTTGTACTTCCCAATAAACGAGTTCGGTACCGTTTTTCCCGTTTTGGCAGGAAGCTCAATCCCAGTGACCAACGCCTTTTCAAACGCTTTCGTCTCAAAGCCAGCAACAATCATTTGCTCATCAAGCCCTGTTTCTAGGGCGTCCATCATAAAAGCTAAATTGGCTTTAATTTCAAAGTACAGGGCATTTTTCTCAGCTGAGGTTTGCAACCAACGGCCGCGCTCTTTATCGATAATATCGTATAGTTCTTTCCATAAACTCATAACAAATACGGCCTAGCAACTCAGAATGAAAAGCTAAGATTAACAATGACAAAAGCGAATGGAAAGCAGGAATGAGGCAAATAGAAAGGCAGGTCCGAGAGGTAAGCATCAAGGGTTTGGGCTATACGGCCTCAATCCTCGGTCTTTTCTTCTCGACCCTGCCAGTATTTTAATGATAGCAGACACTTGCAATACAGGCGCGACTATCACATCAAGGTGGACTTACTATTTAACCACTAACACGGGTTTTTTAGCTTTGATAGCCACTTCTTCAGCCACACTTGCATGAAGGAAATGACCAACACCAGTCAGTCCGTGACTAGCCATCACGATCATTCCGACATCCACGTTTTCGGCTTCTTCAAGGATTTGGCCGACCGCAGATCCGCGACGAATAATCGTCTCAACTCTTAGGTGTGTTTGTAAATGTGCAAGTACATCACGCATTTTTTCAGCCGCATAGGTTTCCGTATACTTCTCTAACTCTGAGGGTGTAATCGATACAATCCCATAGTTAGTTTCACCATAAGGCTTACTAATTACATGCAGGATACGTAATCCTACTTTGTAAAAATTTGCCATCTCAACTGCATAGCTCAACGCATGGTTTGCAGTCTCAGAAAAATCAGTTGGGCATAAAACTTGACGAGTACGCATAATGAATCCCTCCTTTGGCCATCCTAGAGGTGCCACTGCAACCTCAGGCATTGACCTCGCGATTTAGTATTCCCGCTAAATAGAGCTAAAAACCGTGTTTACTTCACCACAAGCACTGGGCAAGCCGCTTTATTGACAATTTCTTCCGCGACATTTGCATGTAAGAAGTGGGACAAACCTGTTCGACCATGGCTCGCCATCACAATCATGCCAACATCAGAGTCTTTCGCTTCCTCAAGGATCTGTGTCGCGGGTGAGCCGTGGCGCAATACGGTTTCTATTGGTAAATCGCTATTTAACTCGCTTAAAATATCGCGCATACGTGCGGCGGCATCTTCTTCCATGTTTTCAGCGAGCTCTTCAGGAGTGATTGCGAGAATTTGATAGTTCTCATCACCATAGGGTTGCTCAATCACATTCAGTAGTCGAAAGCCTACTTTGTAAAAGTTGGCCATTTCAATGGCATACTTCAATGCATGAGAAGCTGTTTCAGAGAAATCAGTCGGACATAATATTTGACGAGTACGCATGATTATTTCCTCTTTTTGAAGTCATCGGAACAAGTCAGTTATCAATTTATCTCAACCACAGTAAAGCAGGTTTGTGTGTCAAAAATGGTTAAATATCGTTAACTTGTTGTTTATCCATTATTCCTGCCGAACACCAGACTCCGCCAGGAGTATTAACAGCACATATTGACCACTAAGAACAGATAAAGAGCTTTAAAAACATATCTTTAAAATGCATCATAGTTGCTCAATAAATGTACTCCCCTCTACTTAAAGTCTAGAACTAGCCAAACAAATCAAACATGATCCAGATCACAATTGACAGCGATATCTTGACAGATTAACGTTGTTTTAATAGCCTTTGACTGACTAATCAGTCGATTAATTATTAATCAGAATTAATCCATGCAGGTGGATGCAATTTCACCATATTTAATCAAAAAGGATTGCGAGATGAACTGTATGACAACACAAGAGATCAGTGCACAACTAGCGCAAAAACTCACGGTTCAACGAAGTGATTACCAACGTCATCCCGCACCCGAACTTTCTTTACGCATCCAGAAACTAAAGCAGCTCAAACAAGCATTAATGACACACCAAGATGCCATTATCCATGCATTGGCCCAAGACTATGGCCACCGCTCAAAAGACGACACCCTCATCTCAGATATATTGCCCTGTATAAACAACATCAATTACACCTTGAAGCGACTAAAAAAGTGGATGAAGCCGGAATCCAGACATGCAGGACTATTATTGGCACCAGCAAAGATAAAAGTTCAATATCAACCGCTTGGTGTTATTGGCATCATCGTGCCTTGGAACTTCCCCGTCATGTTATCGATAGGGCCACTTATTACCGCATTGGCCGCAGGCAATCGGGTGATGCTAAAGCTATCTGAATTTACCCCCGCCACCAATCAGGCATTAACGGCCATGCTTGAAAATATCTATTCTCCGGAATGGGTAACCATCATTGAAGGGGAAGCAGATGTAGCCGCCGCGTTTTCGGCACTTCCTTTTGACCATTTACTGTTTACCGGATCCACCCGTGTCGGAAAACATGTCATGGCCGCTGCAGCCCAGAACTTAACCCCTGTAACCTTAGAGCTAGGTGGAAAATCACCCGTCATCATTGCCGAAGATATGCCCATCGCTACGGCTGTCGAGAGATTGATATACGGCAAATGCTTAAACGCAGGCCAAATATGCGTTTCTCCTGATTATGTGCTTTGTCCAGAACATCAAGTTGCTGCATTTGTCGAAGAATACAAGCGACAATTTCAGCGTATGTATCGTGGCGATCTCAATCACAATGCTGATTACAGCGCGGTGATTAATCAGAGCCAATTTCAACGGCTGCTAGACACGTTAGCAGATGCAAAACAACAAGGGGCAAACATCACCAGCGCGAACGATCAAGACATTGACCCACAAAGTCGCAAAATCCCGACTCAACTAATCACCGATACAACGGATCAAATGCTCGTGATGCAGCAAGAAATTTTTGGGCCGTTACTCCCAATTATCGGTTATCAAAGCCTGACGCAAGCCATCGACTATGTGAATCAGCGACCGCGCCCACTGGCCTTATATCTAATGAGCTTTGATGCAGAGATTACGGAACAAGTACTGCAGCAAACCCATTCTGGTGGAGTTTGCGTGAATGAAACCCTATTTCACGTCGCAGCTGACGATGCGCCATTTGGTGGCATCGGCGCATCCGGTATGGGGCATTACCATGGTAAGGAAGGCTTTCAAACCTTTAGTCATGCCAAAACAATATTGAGTCGTGGCAAGCTAAACACCGGAAAGCTGGTTCACCCGCCCTATGGTTGGATGCAAAAATTACTCATCAAATTCTTTATGCGCTAATGATAATGATGTCACCACGTTTTTTATGTTATTGATGCCCATGACGGAATCGTCCCACATGTCAGATAAAACGAAGAAACAGCAAATCCTCGACACTGCGCTCAGCTTGTTTGTGCATCAAGGATTTTATGCGACATCCACAGCCTCGATAGCCAAAGCTGCAGGCGTGGCAACAGGAACGTTGTTTCATCATTTCTCATCAAAAGAAGCCTTGATGAATCAGTTGTTTCTCAATATAAAGCAAGGGTTTGCAGATGGTATTCAAGCCCAAATGCTCCACAGTGGTGACTTTAAGCGAGATACAGAGCATTTATGGCAAGCCGCGATTCAATGGGCATTAGAGCACCCATTGCGCCAATCATTTTTCCAACAGTATTCATTGTCTCCGGCGGTGTCTGAGTCCATTCGACAACAGGCCATGCATGAAACCCTAGGGTTCCTTTCGACGATGCTACAACAGGGGCAAGTGTTGGGTTTGCTCGCGAAACATCCATTGCACCTCATGTTGGCCAATTGCCATGGCCAATACTTGGCTAGTGCACAATTCTTTATTGAAAATCCAGAAAAATGGGGTGATGCGGCTCACCGTGAAGCCAGTTTTACGATGATGTGGCGCTCCATTGCCAAGTAGGCCGTGGAATCAAGACACGCTCAAGCGCTAATGACTTGATAGAAGCCGATGGGCGCGATTTAAATGGCCTGCCATAAAATTGCAAAAGAACAGAAGATCCCAACGGACCACACCAAAGATCGCAATGTACTTAAATTCGCAAGATAAAAACCGATATATGCAAGGCGAGCCACCACGTAGACCACGGCATAGGCCGCTGCAGCATCATTGGCTTTTCCAGCTGCAATCACCGCAACCACGGCTAAGCCAAAAATAATTAAAGACTCAAAACTATTGTGATGGGCAGCAACAGCTCTCGCGCCATAACCAGTCAACTGACTCTGCTGCTCACGTGGGTGCTGGTTGTCATATCCAAGTTTAGCCATGGCGATGCCAACGGGTCCTTTCGCCACATAAGGTAGTAACATCGCAATAAACAAGCAGATCAATAGGGTTTGCATAGATTGTCCCTCACAAGTTGATAAGCCTTATTTTAAGTTTACTTTGCCAACACGGCTTGGCATTTCATGGCTGCCGTCTCGCAACTATTTCACAAGGCGTTATTTAGCGCTAAGCTCTGCTCGGCTTTGATCCAATACATCACAAACTGACTGTATTCCCAGTAATGCCCGTGGCGCAGCGCGGTGCAATAAATCGGCATTAAGTTGGTAGATTTGATTATCCACAACGGCCGGTATTTCCGGCCATCGTGACCAATCGACTCCATTTGCATTGCCTTTATCTTGCGTCTGCAAAATCACCTGAGGCTGCCGTACCAGCACAT
This sequence comes from Shewanella gelidii, assembly GCF_014647855.1. GTDB lineage: Bacteria > Pseudomonadota > Gammaproteobacteria > Enterobacterales > Shewanellaceae > Shewanella > Shewanella gelidii. Next base: position 27,776 of record NZ_BMPZ01000003.1, read on the forward strand.
TCTCTACACTAATTTGAGGATAATCGGTATCCGCATTTTCAAACACATTTTTCCCATGACAAACATCAATGATTTGCTGGATCCAACTGTCTTTCGCAACCGTCATTAACGGTGTTGACCAAAGCTGGTAAAAAACGGAGACTTCCGCTTTTTGCTGATTCGTAGCTCTCAAAGCTTGCAGTTGCTGCAAATAGTCCGCTGCGACAAGCTCTGCCTGCTGCCGATGACCCGTTAGCTCCCCCAAATTTAACAAATCATCTGCAACTGCCGCTAAGGTATGCGGATCACTGCCGTAGAGTTGAAAACCTAACTGTCGTAGCTTCTGAATATCCTCGGCTTTATTGCCGCTATCCCAAATCACAATTAGATCTGGATTCAACTCGATAATTCGTTCTATTTGAATACCGTGATAACCGCCAATGCGATCAATATGTTTTGCCGCTTGCGGATAATCTGCATGTTCTGTCGTTGCCACGATGGTATCACCAGCACCAATTGCAAATAACATTTCGACACTATGGGGAGATAAAGCAACCACCCGTTTCGCGGGTACACCTTCCGCAGTGGCTGAACCACAACCCAGCACAGAGAGCAGCAACATGAATGTTCTAAAATGTCGAGCAAAGGCACATTGAAAACGGTAATACTTAGATTGGAAGCAATCGAAACGACTCACATTTATTCCTATAGGTGTAAAGGGCTAGCTAGATTATCTGCAGCTAAAATAACACAGCCAAGGCTAGAATAGCGAAACTCTCAGCAGGAAATCGCATCCTCGTGACGTTTCCTTTACCGCAATTTTTTCCCGCCAAACCCTATCTCAATTAGGCGTAAAACACTCGCTAATCACACAAAAGCGTATGCGGAATACACAAGAAAAAGATCGAGATAAACCTAGCTCTAAGCCTTTGTCTTTATTGGTAACAATATATATTGTCTGCAAGCATGCTAAAGATCAAACTTATACTAATTGCCATTTGTCTAATCACCTCCCTAGGATATATTGGGGACGTGTTTTCACCATGAATCTAATAAATGCAAGCATGATATAGAGAGGTAGTATGAGCAAGTTCGAATTCGCCCCAATGCCCAATAGCGAAGGCTATTTTGGTGAGTATGGTGGCCAAATTATTCCTCCAGAGCTAAAACAAGCCATGGATGATATCAGCTTGGCTTACGAAGAAATTCGACAAACCCAAGCGTTCCAAGATGAGCTCATGCAGCTATTTCAAGACTATGTAGGTCGTCCAAGCCCAGTTTATCATGCCAAACGATTAAGTGACCAAATCGGGGGGGCCCAGATCTATCTCAAGCGAGAAGATTTGAACCACACCGGTGCGCACAAAATTAACCATTGTCTTGGCGAAGCACTACTAGCCAAGCATATGGGTAAAAAGAAAGTCATCGCAGAAACCGGCGCTGGCCAGCATGGCGTCGCGCTTGCGACAGCCTGCGCATTAGTCGGGATCCCCTGCGAAATACATATGGGCCAAGTCGACATTGAAAAAGAGCATCCGAATGTCACCAAGATGAAAATCTTAGGTTGTAAATTGGTCGCCGTCACCCAAGGCACCGCGACTCTAAAAGATGCGGTTGATAGTGCATTTGTTGCTTACCTAGAAAATCCAACAGACTATATCTATGCCATTGGTTCAGTCGTTGGCCCGCATCCATTCCCAGCAATGGTCAGAGACTTCCAAAGCATTATTGGTCGCGAAGCACGTGAGCAATTTCAAACGAAGTTTAATCAATTACCCGATGTCATTACTGCATGCGTCGGCGGCGGATCAAATGCCATCGGACTGTTTACTGCCTTTTTAGAAGATGAAGACGTAAAAATTGTTGGAGTAGAGCCAGCCGGCGAAGGTTTAGATACCCATCGTCACTCGGCCACATTAACACTCGGCAGCCCAGGCGCAATTCATGGGTTTAAATGCTACGTGCTACAAGACGAAAATGGAGAACCATTACCGGTTCACTCAATCGCCTCCGGACTCGACTATCCTGGTGTCGGCCCGCAGCACAGCTACCTGAAAGATATTGAACGCGTTCAATATCAATCGGTCACAGACCAAGAGTGTCTTGATGCATTTATGACCCTATCACAGGTCGAAGGCATTATACCGGCTCTAGAAAGCGCCCATGCCGTTGCTTGGGCTATGCGTCAAGCACGAGAGATGGCTCCAGAACAACGCATCTTGGTAAATCTCTCTGGCCGTGGTGATAAAGACGCCGATTATGTGGCTGACAAGTTAGGCCTATAACGCGCATAAACACCTGCAAAAGACCGTGCCAACCGATTCAGGATTGGCACTTTTTTGTCTTATTTTCTTGTAGGTTTGCCTTGAACTCAACCAAGCATCCCCCCCTCGCGGCGCAAGCCCTTTGCCCAATCAGAACCCCTGCCCCCTCCGACCACAACAGATTAAAAACTACCTTTTCATATCATCTATCAACAAGCCACAACGTCTTATGCCCTCTCGCAATGTGAATATAAGTTTACATATTTGAGGTTTACGCTATATTAATCATTCGCTTGAACATCGACATCCCGTATGCCTTGCTGCAAACTGCAATCCATGCAAAGCGATTCCCATGCCAAAAATAACAGGACTAATAATGATAAAAGTAAACCTGATTTCGTTACTCGTCGCCTCAGCCTGCGCATTAACTAGTGTCTCTAGCGTCGCGGCTATTCAAGTGTTACACGCAGGAGAGCTATTGACGGTACCGGGCAAAAAACCGCTGACAAAACAATCTGTCATTATTGAAAATGGCCATATCAAAGCCGTTCGTTCAGGGTTTGTTGCTGCGAGTGACTATGGCCAAGATGCACAGCTAATCGACTTATCCAGCAGCTTTGTCATGCCTGGTATGATGGATATGCATGTTCATTTACAAGCTGAATTCGGCCCAGACAACGATAAAAATATGCTGAAGCAATCCGATGCAGACCTTGCCATGAGTAGTGTGTACTACGCCAAGAAAACCCTCTTGGCTGGCTTCACTACCGTCCGTGATCTCAGAAGCCAAACCGAGCAGATGTATGCACTCCGCGACGGCATAAACAAAGGCTGGATTGATGGACCTCGCGTCATTGCAGGTGCGGCGATTTCTGTCACCGGCGGACACCTAGATGCAGATGGAATGGCGCCCGACATTCTCCATATCAAATCACTGGAAAGCCTTTGTGACGGCCCTTATGAGTGCCGAAAAGTCACTCGTGATGTCATCAAGTATGGTGCCGACGTCATTAAAATTGCCTCAACCGGAGGCGTATTGTCAGATACCAACACCGGCACCGGTCAGCAAATGACGGATGATGAACTCAAAGAGATAGTCGATACAGCCCATAGCCTTGGACGTAAAGTCACAAGCCATGCCCACGCTGCGGACGGAATTAACGCCGCGCTTCGAGCGGGGGTCGACAGTATTGAGCACGGAAGTTATGCCGACAAGACATCCATCAAACTGTTCAAAAAGTCTGGCGCATATCTAGTGCCGACTTTACTTGCAGGGGCAACTGCAGTGGAAATGGCCAAAAATTCAAGCTTTATGTCGCCAGCAGTAAAAGCCAAAGCAATTCGCGTGGGTTCAGACATGCAAAAAAGCTTCAAAGCTTCATACAAAGCAGGGGTTAAAATTGCGTTTGGAACCGATAGCGGGGTTTCAAAACATGGAATCAACGCCCAAGAAGCCGTACTGATGCACCAAGCTGGCATGACAACCGCTGATGTACTCAAATCTGCCACAGTCAATGGTGCTGATCTCGCTGGTATGAGCGATAAGCTAGGAACACTAGAGGCCGGAAAATATGCCGACATCATTGCAATGGATGCAAGCCCGCTAAAAAATATTGAAGAACTGCTGGACGTCGATTTCGTCATGAAAGGTGGCACCGTCTATAAGCAATAAAACCAGCTGATTTCTACGGACTTCAACCCAAAAGGAGCTGCGGCTCCTTTTTGAATGAACAAGCTCAATGGCAACCCCGTTCAGCCTTGTATTCATCACCGCTGTAATGACCATCAAAAAATCACCAAAACCTGCGCCAAATATGCCAAGTCAAGATTAGCGATTTGTTAACAACTCAATCCATGTCTCGTTCTTACACCTTAGAGCCGCCAGCGCTTAGGTTCTTAGGGGCAGTTAAGGTAGAGTATTGCGTGTAAAAATTGGGTATCACCAAAAAAATTATAATTTCAGGGAAACTTCCATGCGAAAATCATTAATTGCATTAGCTGTTGGGGCTTCTTTAGTACTCACTGGCTGTGGCGAAACACAAACCTCGCCATCAAAAAATGCCAAACAAGCTGACACAAAAGTAGCCGCTGCAGAGACAAAAGCAGTCCCAGCGGACACATTAAACAACCCGCTACTGGTAAAAAGTAGCCTTCAATACGAAGCGCCACAATACGATAAGATCCAACTCGATCATTACCTGCCAGCCTTTAAACAAGGCATCCAAGCGCAAGCTGATGAGATTGCTGCGATCGCAAACAATAGCGATGCGCCAACGTTTGATAACACCATTGTCGCCATGGAAAAAACGGGCGCACTTTTACGACGCGCAATAGGGGCGTTTTTCAACATTACCGGTACCATTTCTGGTGAAAACGTTCGAGCCATCCAGTCTGAGGTGATCCCGCTACTCACAGCACATGGCGATAACATTGATTTAAATCCTCAGCTGTTCGCTCGTGTTGAAGCCGTTTATAACAATATCGATAAGTTAACAGGCGAAGATAAGCGCCTCACCGAACTGACTTACAAAGGTTTTGTTCGTGCTGGTGCTAAGCTCGATGACGCGCAAAAAGCCAAGGTAAGAGAGCTCAATGCTGAACTTGCCAAACTAACCAACGATTTTGGTCAAAACCTTATGAAGGTGACTAAAGACGCCGCTGTCATCGTTGAAGATAAAGCGCAACTGGTGGGTTTACCTGATACAAAAATAGCGTCTTTGGCGGCTGCAGCTGAAGCCGCAGGCATGAAAGGCAAATACTTAATCACGCTCCAAAACACCACTCGCCAACCTATCATGACCAGCTTAGATAATCGCGAGTTGCGTGAAAAGGTATGGCAAGCATCAGCGAATCGAGGCATGGATCTGAATGGTCCACTTGCAATTCGTCTCGCCGAATTACGAGCAGAAAAAGCCAAGTTGATGGGCTACCCAAACTGGGCGACCTATGTACTGAACAACCAAATGGCAAAAACGCCAGATGCAGTGCTAACCATGCTCGGTGATATGGCGCCAAAAATTGTCGCTAAAAATGAGTTGGAAGCAGTTGAACTCAAAGCACTCATGAGCGCTTCGGGTGTCCAACACGACCTAAAACCTTGGGACTGGACCTACTACGCTGAAAAGGTTCGTGCTCAAAAGTATGATCTGGATGAATCAGAAGTTCGTAACTACTTCGAAATCAACAACGTACTAGAAAAGGGTATCTTCTACGCACTAGAGCGTCAGTTCGGTATCACCTTTAAAGAGCGTAACGATCTACCGACTTATCACCCTGATGTGCGTACCTATGAAGTGTTCGAAGCAGACGGTACCAGTATCGGTCTATTCTACGCAGACTACTTTGCCCGTGAAGGGAAACGTGGTGGCGCGTGGATGAACGCATTCGTAGGCCAAAACCACTTACTCGGCAAAAAGCCAGTCATTGTGAATGTAATGAACATTCCTAAGCCAGCTGAAGGCCAACCCGCACTGGTTAGCTTTAATAACGTGACCACCATGTTCCATGAAATGGGCCACGGCATGCACGGCATGTTATCAGACGTGAAGTATCCAAAGCTTGCGGGTACGGCTGTCTCACGCGATTATGTTGAGTTCCCATCACAGTTCCAAGAAGATTGGGCAATTCACCCTGATGTATTGGCAAACTACGCCAAGCACTACCAAACGGGAGAATCAATTCCGCAAGATCTACTGAACAAAATGCTCGCCGCAAACAAATTCAACCAAGGCTTCGATAGCCTCGAATATGTTGCTGCAGCTTTGCTAGATATGGAATGGCACAGCATCGCACCCGGCACTAAAATTGAGTCACTCGCTGATTTTGAAGACAAAGCGCTCCGTAAAAATGGCGTAAAATCTGATTACGTGCCACCACGTTACAAGTCTAACTACTTTGCACACGTATTTGCCGGCGGCTATTCTGCGGGCTACTACGCCTACATGTGGAGTGAAGTGCTTGCCGCAGATGCATTTAATTACATGGCAAAGAATGGCGGTTTAACCCGTGAGTATGGCGACAAAATTCGCGAAACCATCTACTCCAAAGGCAACTCAATCGACCCGAACCAGCAGTACCTAAACTTCAAAGGCGCAAAACCAGAAGTTGAAGGCTTGCTAATTCGCCGTGGACTACTTTAAATATCCTTGCTTAACCACAAACCGGAGGCGATTGCCTCCGGTTTTTTTATGAGTGCTAATTCGATTTACTGATCATCCACGCCGAACAGCCAAACTATAAAAATGAAGAAAATATCAGTTAACCAGAAAAGCGGCATGTTCTTTCACTAGCGTGAAAAGGTGTCGGCTACACTTGCTGGTTATCTTTATTAACTCTCCGGTTATATCTATCCAAATAGGAATATCAAGGTCCTAATTAGCAATAAACTTGCTAGTTAGATTGAAACCATTTGGGATACTATTCGAGTGGCCACGAGAAACATGCATTTTTATTATCATTCCTGTGTTTTGCCTCGAATGAGGCTAAAACAACTTCAAATATAGCCGGATTGCTGTCAATCATTAAGAAATATTCATCCTCATTATACAAAAGAAGAATGTTTCCAAAGTCATCACTTTCCCCTACCAACTGCTTAAAACCATAACAACTAAGGTCTTTTCTTTTAGTATAATTTACATTTTGTTTAAAGACCGAAACCATTTCATTTTTAGAGTTTACTTCAACAACTATAGAGCCACTTTCACTTGATGATGTAGCTCCTGGCCCACCGAGTTTTAACGAAGTCATACTCAACTTGTTTTCTGTATGCTCTGATATATAGTATCTGCCAGGAATAAGGACTACGCCGCCAAATTTATATAACTGAAAAACAGATCTTTTACCCGAGCTAAAATAGTGAAACATTTCTTCGATTTCATCCGCCTGACTCTGATTAACTACAGAGTGGGAGTCTGAACTGTGAGCATTTAAACTTATAAATACAACAGTCAAAAACATTCCAATTATAAATTTCAATGCACTACCTCGAAAAAACGTAAAAATATGCGCCAGCTCATTTCAGGTAAGCTAAAGTAAGCATATGCACTTGTTAGTTCTCTTTATACCAATCTTGCCAACCTCTTGGTGCAGGGTACTTTAGCTTATAGGCCTTTAGTTCATCGTCACTCGCGTATTTTAAGTACACACTAAAATAATCCGTAAGATATTCTTCTCCCACCCCCATTCGCCAAAACATGCTACCTGATTGATGATCTGGGTGCTTTTTCCATGGAGGAAGTGGTGGAGCGATTCTCAGCTCGTTTTCAAACCTTTTCTTAAGCATGGCTTTCCTATCTTTTTTAAGATTTAGATAAGCCTTCCAATCTTCTTCCGATACCCCCTCTGGTGGACCAAGTTCGCTTGCAGCCACCGCCCCCCTCACAACAATGAATAAACTTAAAAATGCAAATCTAATCTTCATATAAAAACCAACGCTTTGTATATGGAAAAATATGAGCTGACTATACTATGCAAAGCACCAGCCAGCGTAGATTGTTCCTGTGATTTTATGAACGAATCATGCTCTTTGGTGGGCTGTACTATTTACCATACTTTATTTTTAGCTTTTCGAACCAGCCAAAATCAACCTCTAATAAATACTCGTTGCCAGTTACATCATGCTTTATGTGTAACGTATTTGTGTTGATCCAAACGAGTTCTGGTGCCACTTTTTCGGGGTGACCGCTAATGCTAAAGATATTGCCAGGATCATTTTCCAACTTAGAACCAAATTTAATGATAGAAATTTGAGTACTAAACCCCGTTGTAGCCCCACAATCTCTTTGGAAAATGACAGCTTCATACTTTTCATCAAGTGACGTTGTTTTTGAGTGGATGTAGTTACCGCACATGCCAGAAAACATGGAAGCGCCCCAAAATATGAAAAGAGTGCTAATGATCGCTGATCCTATCCCTAACCTGATTATAATTTTTATGATTAATTCCATCGAATCCAGCTACAGCTTAGTCTTGATTATGCGCGTTTACACGCAGCGCAAATTTCATCAACCCTAGCATAACCTTGTTCAAACTGTGAACCGTGGTAAGCCCTTATCTATTTAGATACTTTCTAGTTTCTCAACGTACTGTTGTCCGAACTTCATCGATGACAACCCAAACGCCTTTCCATTAGAAAAAGTATCTTGTGAAGATGCGGCTTCAAACTCTTTTTGGGGCATCATCGTGCTAGCGCCCCTATCCACGAACGTGGACATTTCCGAGTTGAAATTTTAATTCGAACTAGTTAGTTTCGAATTAAAATCCCTTTGGGTAACGCTCAAAGCAATTGCGCGCATAGCGCGTCCAATTGCCTTTTTTTGTTATGTTCATTTCCACCTCAACCATTCACCACCCTCGTATTTAAACAATGTTCGGAACGCCTGAATTGGCTTATTTGGATCATCCAACCTACTTGCTTTTGATACAGTCATTACTGCAATCTCTGATCCGTAAGCAGTCGCTTTGTCACCAGCATATGAGTCCATTACAGCTTTTGCTAAAGCTTGAAGAGCTTGATGGTTTTCCATGTCCACATCTGCACGATATTTAAGGGTATAGGCATATATGTTTTCACTTTCGAAGAAAGTCTTTGTTACTGCTTCGATTGAAATTTCTTTTGAATTGGGAAGGTCGATTAAACGATTAAGAAGAAATTCCGATTCAAGATATTTTGGGGTATCTAGCTTTTGATACATCCCCCCAATAGGCAATGGATTAGAGGTGATACGAAGGTTTTCCAGTTTATAACCTTGAATATCTGATCCGCTAAAGAACAAAGAATAGAAAAGCGTTTGCTCATGTACTTGGCTTTTTGCAAAAACGGCTATTCTCTCGGCGGCACCGTAAAGTTCATGAGCATAGATAGTTATGTTCTTATGTGGATAACTGTATACCAGTTGTTCAATTAGAAACTGAAAGTTTTCAGGGGTAATTGCGCTCTTTAATGTACCAGTAGTTCCTAGATAAACACTCTTGGCATCAGCTTTGAAAAACACATCTTGGAGTACATGCTCCGCTTGCTTAATCGCTTTATCTGGATCGTGGTAAGTTAGGTCAAGTGCCTGAGCTGTATTACTCATGAAAACGAGTAATAGTAGAAAACTCGATAGTTGCTTCATAGTTCCCCTATGTACATAAGACTCGGTGCAGTCCAGACTATGGTTACTTAATGTCAATGTATGCTTTCAGCGACAATAAAAAACCTAATAATCAAACCCTTGCTGCGCCTTCACGCCTTGTTCGAAAGCATGTTTGATTGGGGTAACATCACTGACCGTATCGGCAAGCTCGACGATACGGCGATGGCATGCTCTGCCGGTAATAATGACGTGCTGCATTGCAGGTCGGTTAGCTAACGCTTGAACCACCCGTTCGACATCCAAATAGTGGTAACTCACCATATATGTGAGTTCATCGAGTAGCACTAAATCAACCGATTCATCTTGCAGTAATTTTTCTGCCGCAAGCCATGCGGTTTCGGCAGCTTGCGTATCTTTCTCTCGGTCTTGGGTTTCCCAAGTAAACCCTGTACCCATCACATGAAAATCGACACCGAGCTGTTCCAGCACATTACGCTCACCACAGCCCCACGTCCCTTTAATAAATTGCACCACTGCCGCTTTTTTTCCATGCCCAACCGCGCGAACCACGCTGCCAAAACCTGCCGTGGATTTGCCTTTACCGTTCCCGGTTAGTACGAGCAGGATTCCCTTTTCTTGCTGTGCGGCGGCAATTTTTGCGTCCACCCCAGCTTTTACTTTTTGCTGACGGCTTTTATGGCGTTGCGCTTTTTGTTCCGTTTTATCTGTCGTCATTGCAAGATCTCTTTTCATCAGTTGTTGAGCGATTTAAAATTTGATTGAGTTTTTCCATATCAAGGGATTGCGCCAATGTTGTCGCTAATCGCTGCAATTGGGCTTCTCGATTTGCGCCAATATCCACAGCTTGATCGTCCTTTGCACCAGCCCACTGCAGCATTTGAGCACACGCCTCTGGCGCATCAAATAACCCATGGATATAAGTACCGAGTACTTGATTATCAGGCGATACCACGCCATCACTTGCATGGGTTAAGTCGGGCTTGGCTTGACGCTTAAATTGGATAGGGGCTTGGCGCGGTTTACTCTGGTACGTATAGAGGTGACCACTGTCATCCACCGGCAATTGACTCGCTCGCGTCACACCACAATGAATTTCATAGCCATTAAACTGAGCTGGCTGCGCTCCTTCTAACCTGAGCGTGCCACTGACCTGAGTTAAATGTTTCGACGCCGCCAATGTGGTTTCTACATCCAATACGCGCAATCCTTGGCTGCTACCAGCTTGACCTTCAACCCCGAGAGGATCATCAATTCGATGCCCTAGCATTTGGTATCCACCACAGATCCCAATCACTTTCCCACCATATCTTAGGTGTCTAAGAATTGCGCTATCCCATCCCTGATGACGCATAAACTCCAAGTCCTGACGTACGCTTTTACTACCAGGCAAAATGATTAAATCAACCTTGGGCAACTCTCCTAAAGCTTGATAGCGCTGTGCTGCATGCTTCAAAGAATAGTACTGAAAATCTATACTGGGGTTAAGTCGAAGGGGATCAAAATCAGTATGGTTACTAATATGCGGCCAAACCAACACCAGCACTTTTAATTTACGCGTGGCAGGCATAGTTTCACTTTGCGGAGCCGGTTGTTCAACCAATGCATCTTCAGCGTCCAAATGTAAATCGTGCAAGTACGGCAATACCCCAAGAACCGGTTTGCCGGTATGCTGCTCTAACCAGTCTAACCCTGACTGCAACAGGCTTATATCTCCGCGAAAGCGGTTAATCACAAAGCCTTTTACCCGTTGCCGTTCAGATTCTGACAACAATGCTAATGTCCCAACTAAGTGTGCAAACACGCCACCTTTGTCAATATCGGCAATTAATATCACTGGGCAACCTGCTGTTTCCGCAAAGCCCATATTGGCAATATCATGCGCGCGCAAATTGATTTCAGCAGGGCTTCCAGCACCTTCCACCAGCACCATTTGATACTGCTCAGTTAACCTGCCATAAGACTCAAGTACAGCTTTCATCGCCAGCTGTTTGTAGTGCTGACTAGCCTTGCCAAAAAATTGGTCAGCTTGTAAAGAAGTCAAGGCTTTGCCATGCACGATGACTTGGCAGCGGGTATCTGAACCCGGTTTAAGTAAGATGGGATTAAAATCAGTATGAAATGCCACCCTAGCAGCATTCGCTTGTAGTGCTTGCGCGCGGCCAATTTCACCACCGTCCACTGTGACAGCACTATTTAATGCCATATTTTGCGGTTTAAAAGGCGCAACACGATAGCCTTGGTCGGCAAATAGTCGGCACAATCCCGCCACTAGCGTGGTTTTGCCCGCATCAGAGGTGGTGCCTTGCACCATCAAGGTACAACAACTCTTACTCATGATTTACAACGGTCCCAGTTCAACACAGCACGCGGCTTTCCGTCTAAATGACCTTCATTATTTCAAGATCTGCGGTATTCCTGCGGTCACCAATACAACCCGATCGGCCTGTGCTGCAATATCTTGATGGAGCCATCCAGCTTCATCCACATAACGGCGATTGATTTCTCCAAGGGGGACAACTCCTTGCCCAACTTCATTACTCACCAAGATCAAGTGACCTCGATGCGACTCTATCGCCTGCATCAAACGCGACCTTGCCGGCTGCCAAACCGGTACCATGTCACAGGGTGGCTCTTGCCACAGGGTTTCTTCATTAAATTCTTGCTCAATGACGTGCGATGGTTCGAGTTCCGCCAGCAGCTCATTGCTAAGCCAAAGGCTGAGGCATTCCACTAAAATCACAGTGTCGTCGCTACTGTGTTGCTCGATAGCCTCGGCAAGATTTCGCGGTTGCTCAACGGTTTGCCACGTAATAGTTTGCTCTGCACGTGCAGTTTGATGATGCGCAATACGCTGGCGCATTTCAGCATCGAGACCTTGCGCCGTCGCAATATAAACACATTGAAAATTCGGTTGATTCGACGCTTGCTGAGACTGTACAAGCTGCTGTACGAATGACTCGGCATAACGACTTTTGCCACTACGGGCACCACCTAAAACCAGCGTAATCATGTTGCACTCCAGCACATAAATAAAACGCCATAACAAACGAGTTCACTCACTTGTTGCACAGCGCCAAGGGTGTCCCCTGTAATCCCACCAATTTGCCGCCGCAAGAAGCGAGCTGCAATCCAGCGCACCATTAGCGCACTGAATGCTAATGCCAACACACTCTCGAACGGCTCGAGTCCACCGCGACTGCTCAATATACTCACACCCAAAAAACAAACACTGATACCCGTTAGCACTAACACATAAAGGTCATTTACGGTTTGCGTTTCTGCCAAGGGCTTACTCTTACTCTTGTCGTCATCTTGTACGTAGGGCTCTGAAAAAATAAGGCTTGTCGCCACAACCCGGCTTAATGTGTGTGCAATGATAATGGCCAACATCACATGATCAGGCTTGGGGACATCCCCCCATTGATACCATCCAGAGCTGACAACCGTTGCTTCCGAAAGACCACTGAGCGCCAGTAAGAGTTGCCACTTCAAAATAAGCGCGCTCACTAATGCCAAAGCGCCATAACTCCCAAGGCGAGAGTCCTTCATAATTCTCAACTTATCAGCAACACGCCACCCGCCCCCGAGTCCATCCGCGGTATCTGCAAGCCCATCTTCATGAAAACCACCGGTCACGAACATGCTACAGATCATGGCTAAGATAATGGCAACGCTCGCTGGGAAAATCATCGCTGCGGCCCAATACACCGCCGCACTGATGAAGCCAACAACAAGGCCTACAGCACCAAAATAGCGATTCGCTTGGTTTAGTGCGATTCGATCGACGACCACCCAGCGAGGCATTGGAATCCGAGTAAAAAAACCGAGCGCTACAAAAAACAACATCAATTGCCGATGCCAGCAAACAAGAAAAGCCATACTTACCTCAAAATAAACCCCTATGATCCAGTACCAAATGATCACAGGGGTTGTTCTATTGGCTAAACGATGGGTTTAACCCCGTCGGTTCATCCTCAAAAAGCGTCAAGACGCGCTAATCATCCAGCAACACCGACTCAACATTAGCCTCTTCAAAGGAAGCCATATCATTGTAAAAATTGGCGGCAGCATAGAGCAATGGGAACGCCAATGCCGCACCAGACCCTTCCCCTAATCGCAAACCAAGATTCAGTAAAGGGACGGCGCCAAGATGAGACAGCAACAATTGATGGCCTTTCTCTTCGGATTGATGGGAAAAGATTAAGAAGTCTCGAACATTGGCATCAATTTTTACCGCAAGTAAAGCGGCGACCGAAGCAATAAAGCCGTCCACCACAACCAACATGTTTCGCTGGGCGGCAGCCAACATTGCGCCAGTCATTTGCACAATTTCAAAGCCTCCTACACAGGCCAAAATACTATAGGGATCGGTCAACTCCGAGTGATGCAATAACAAAGCTTGCTCAACAAGCATTTGTTTTCGCTTCAAGGTTTGTGCGTTGATCCCTGTACCTCGGCCAACGCAATCGGCTGGGCTGATATCCAACACTGCAGCCATAATGGCCGATGCAGAGCTAGTATTACCAATTCCCATTTCACCTAAAGCAATCAAGTTGGTGCCGTTTTGATGGTGGCGCTCAATCAGATCATCAGCCATGGCAAAGCCCTGCTTCACTGCGCCAAGTGTCATTGCCGCCCGTTTATGGATAGCGCCAGTGCCTCCCCCTAAACGACTATTGATAATTGAAGGCTCATTAGACAACGGCTGGATAATACCGCAGTCAATCACTTCTAAATCAAGCCCGACTTGCTTACAGAACACATTAATCGCCGCCCCGCCCTGCACAAAATTTTGCAGCATCTGCGCGGTAACTTCACTACCCACCACAGAGACACCAGAGTTGGCAATGCCATGATCCGCGGCAAAAATAAGCATTTGAGGTCGATTAATTTGCACCTGATCAGCCCCCCATACCAAACCCATTTGCATGGCAATGGTTTCAAGCTGGCCAAGGGCGCCAATTGGTTTCGTTTTATTATCGATGCGATGTTGGATCTGCGTTTGTTGCGCGCGATCCACAGGGGTGATTTTAAACATTACAAACTTCCTTTTCGTTAACGTCGCCGACGCCGCAACACAATCAAGAAAAATAAACTGCCAATGACTGAAGTAATAATTCCGACGGGCAATTCCTGATTATCCATAAGGCTGCGGGCGAATACATCCACCCATATCATAAACAATCCACCAGCAATTGCTGTGATCATAATAGGATAGCGGCCAGGGAATAATAATCGAACAATATGGGGGATCATCAAGCCAACAAAACCAATGCCACCACAGTGGGCAACGATAATGGCGGTGATTAATGAACATAACAAGAGCATTGCTAACCGAACCCGAGCCACAGGGATCCCCAGCGTATGTGCGGTCTCATCACCGGCCAGCATGGCCAAGATCTGACGTTTCATTGCCATAATCACCCCGATACCACTCACAACAACGATTGCTGGCATCCATAGGCTCGACCAACTGGCTTTGGCAAAGCTGCCCATACTCCAGAACAGTACCGAAGCTGTGGCTTGTGGCGAGGAAAAATACAAGATCAGGCTCGTCATCGCCCCAAACATAAAAGTAATGGCCACGCCCGAGAGCAACATACGCTCGGTCTGGCTATTCACATTGGTACCGGCCATTCCCAGTACCATCAGTGAAGCCGCACTCGCACCAATAAAAGCCCCTATCGGCACACTGAGCCAACCACCAATACCACTGAGTTCAAGCCCCAATACACTAAGCGCTGACATCGCTATTACAGCGCCCAATGAAGCGCCTGAAGAGATCCCAAATAAAAATGGATCAGCCAATGGATTGCGCGTCACGGTTTGCAAAACACTACCTGAAATTGCAAGACCCGCCCCTGCGATAAAGGCTAAAAGAATTCTCGGCAAACGTAGTTCAAAGACTATCCGCTCGGCAATATTTGAATTATGCGTGCTATCAAACGGCGTCATAAAGCTGTAGGTCGTCAGATAAACTGCACTGTCCTGGCCAACAATAGGGACCAAAAGAATGCGCAGAACTTGGCTCATCGGCAGATCCGCCGCGCCATAACTTGCAGCGACAACCGGGGTGATGATGACCAACAATAGTAAAGCGATAAATAACCAAGCTTGCGCGGATAAAGGAGAAAATATCATCGCCCATGACGAGTGCATCGTTTTTGACTTAGCGGTCGCCGCGTTAGGCATCTCCATGCGACCTCCGCTGACCCGCGGCAATCGCAGCACTTTTCGGCGTAGGCACATTTTTTATCGTTGCCGAAGACGGCTGATAACCATAAAAATACTGTATGGCAGGCTTACCAGTTTGACGATGGGGCTGCACTTCACAACTGACACCAAATGCGCTGGCAATTTGCGTTTGGGTGAGCACTTCCTGTGGCGAGCCATATGCAACGCAATGACCCTGATGCAACAGCAACAAATTATCACAAGTCGCTGCGGCCAAATTTAAGTCATGAATTGAACAGATCACGCTGATCCCGAGGCTACGCACAAGTTCTAAAATTTGGATTTGATAACGAACATCCAAATGATTGGTGGGCTCATCCAAAATCAACACGCTTGGACGTTGAACGATGGCGCGAGCAATCAATGCCCGCTGTTTTTCACCACCAGACAATTTATCATAATCTTGATTCGCTTTATGCTCTAACCCCACTTGCTGCAGGGCTCGTTGAATATGTTGTTTGTCATCTTGATTGGTAAATTCAAACCAGCTTTTGTGTGGGGTTAATCCCATCGCGACCAACTGGCTGGTCGTCATTTCAAAGTGTGCCGGCGTTTCTTGAAGCACGACCGCGACATCACGGGCAAAGGCTCGGCTTGAATAACCGTGAATATCTTGACCAAGCACTGAGATTGAGCCAGAAGTTGGCTCGATATATCGATACAAACAACGCAGTAAACTCGACTTGCCAGCACCATTGGCACCGATGACACCCAGCATCTGTCCTTTGGGTAGACTGAAACTAATATTTGAAAGAATACTTTGCCGCTCGAGCTGCCATGACAAGCCGACGACATCTATCGCATTGACGATCATGTCAGCCTCCCGTTGCCAAGCTTAAATTCGAGTAGTTGAAGCACAAGTTGTTGATGTCGCATCCTAGCGCAATATCGCTCCCTCGCCATTAGCTTGGCTAATAGATCGTGAGTTGTCATATCCGCTCCGCCGAGTTACCCGCTCGGTTGTTGGGCATTCAAATCAAGGTAGGTATCCTGACTTAGAGTACACACTAACAAAGTACTCATCACAGTTGCGGGCACAGCTCAGGCTTCACCTGATTCCCTATTAAGTTTGGGTTTATTTCGCACGATAAATGTGAAATCCCCAACGCCTTGATTCATAAAGTGGGGTTATGTTGCTAAATTTGCATGCTTTAGGCAACCGTATTTGCAACAAACATGAAGCATTCCACCTTCATGCTTGAGGTTTAGTGCGCATTGAGGGCACAAGCGCGCCATTAACCTATTGTTGGCCAATAGAGTTTGGGATGAAGCTGCCCTTGCTCATCGACGAAAATATCAATCTGAATAACACTGGCATAAGCAATTGCGAGCTGACTATAAAATCCTGCACTACGCTGCACAGAGAGCGCCCATGCCATTAAGCAGCGGATCACGCCCCCATGGGTCACCAACAGCACCTTTTCCCCCACATGCTCACTTGCGCATTGCTTAATAAACTCGATGACCCGTTGTTCAAAATCAACCATGGGCTCACCTTGGGGTGGCAAGTGCTTATTTGTCCATGGATCATTCCAAAATTGAGTGAGGGCATCACCGTGCTGTTGATAAAGCGTGTCGAAACCAGCCCCATCCCAATCACCAAAATTTAATTCAGCCAAATTTGGTTGAAGACTTAACTCGGTTACCTGTTGCTGGCAAAACGACTTGGCAAACTCAGCACAGCGTTGCAATGGCGAGCTATAGATATGGTCAAATACAAGGTTGGCATTTAGCGCATGCTCCATTTGTTGCAAGCCTCGACGCGTAAGTGGCACATCCACCTGACCACGCAAGATATCGCCACCTTCACATTCGCCATGACGCAATAACCAGAGCTGTGTTTGCTGAACCTGAATGCTCTCTTTCAACGTCAATGCCCTCCTCTCATACAGCAGATCGCACTGCGAACCTTTAAATGATGACAACTTATCGCATTAAGCTTGCACTTTGCTGTCGTGTCGGTACTATAAACCCAATTACGTATGGACGTCTATACGTTTAAACGTCTGAATGACAAAATCGCATAGATCCGATTAAACCTTAGAGTTAATTCCCTATGCTTGATATAAAGAACGTTTGAGATAAAGAATGCTCAACGAAACGTGCTTGAGAACATAGCGCAATAGAAAAAACTCTGTAATTGCGACCGCCGGTAGGAACACATCTATGACCACTGAAAATCCACTTTTCGCACAACTAGCAAAGCAGCTAAAAGAGCGCATTTTAATGCTCGACGGTGCGATGGGCACCATGATCCAAGCTCACCAGCTAGAAGAAGCGGATTTCCGTGGCGAACGCTTTCAAGACTGGCCTTGCGATGTCAAAGGCAATAACGATCTATTAGTGCTCACCCAACCAGAAATCATTCAGCAGATCCATAAAGCATACCTGCTCGCTGGCGCCGATATTATTGAAACCAACACCTTCAATGCCACGCCAATCGCCATGGCCGACTACGAAATGGAGTCACTGTCTGCCGAAATGAACCGTGAAGGCGCACGCCTTGCGAAAGCTGCTGCGCTTGAAGTCGCCGCAGAAACCGGCCGCACATGCTATGTCGCCGGTGTGTTAGGCCCAACCAACCGCACCTGTTCCATCAGTCCAGACGTGAATGACCCTGGCTTTCGTAACGTCAATTTTGATCAATTGGTCGAAGCTTACACCGAATCAACCCAAGCCCTTATCGAAGGGGGCGCGGATATCATTATGGTGGAAACCATCTTCGATACCCTCAATGCCAAAGCCGCACTGTTTGCTGTTGAGTCTGTTTTTGAACAGCGAGGTGAAAAACTTCCGGTGATGATATCAGGTACCATTACCGATGCATCCGGGCGGACGCTCACAGGCCAAACCACCGAGGCATTCTATAACTCTCTGCGCCACGTGAAGCCCATTTCTATCGGTCTCAATTGCGCCTTAGGCCCCAAAGAGCTGCGACCTTATGTTGAAGAGTTATCGAAAATCTCCGAATGTTTTGTCTCGGCGCACCCCAACGCGGGCTTACCGAACGAATTTGGTGGCTATGATGAGTCACCACAAGAGATGGCCGAGGTCATCGGTCAGTGGGCAGCTGAAGGCTTTTTAAATATTGTTGGCGGTTGCTGCGGTACAACGCCGGAGCATATAAAAGTTATCCGTGACGCCGTCAGCCAACATCAAGCCCGTGTGTTACCCGAGATTCCAGTGGCTTGCCGATTATCTGGGCTGGAGCCGCTTTCAATCGACGCTGACTCACTCTTTTTAAACGTGGGTGAACGAACCAATGTCACGGGCTCGGCACGCTTTTTACGGCTCATTAAAGAGGGTGAATTTGAAACCGCCCTTGATGTCGCTAGAGACCAAGTAGAAAACGGCGCACAAATCATCGATATCAATATGGATGAAGGCATGCTTGATGGTGTTGAGATGATGCAAAAATTCCTCAACCTGATCGCCTCTGAACCCGATATCTCCCGTGTACCCATTATGATCGACTCCTCGAAATGGGAAGTGATTGAAGCCGGTTTGAAGTGTATTCAAGGGAAAGGCATCGTAAACTCGATCTCGCTCAAAGAAGGTGAAGCCACCTTTATTCAACAAGCAAAGTTAGTCAAACGCTATGGCGCAGCAGCCATTATTATGGCCTTTGATGAAGAAGGCCAAGCCGACACCAAAGCCCGCAAAGTTGAGATTTGTACCCGCGCTTACCGCGTCTTGGTCGACAAAGTTGGCTTTGCACCAGAAGACATCATCTTCGACCCAAACATCTTTGCAATTGCGACCGGCATTGAAGAGCACGACAACTACGCGGTCGACTTTATTGAAGCCACCCGTGAAATCAAAAAGACCCTGCCCCACGCGATGGTCTCTGGCGGTGTCTCCAATGTATCGTTCTCATTCCGAGGCAACAATCCGGTACGAGAAGCGATCCACGCCGTATTCCTCTATCACGCGATCCAAGCGGGCATGGATATGGGAATTGTGAATGCTGGCCAGCTCGCTATTTATGATGATATTGACCCAGAGCTCAAACCACGGGTTGAAGATGTTGTACTTAACCGTCCTTGTACGGTGGCAGACTCTAACGGCACAGAGCAGTTACTCGAAGTCGCAGAGAAATTCCGAGGCGACGGCGCTGCTGCGGCCAAAAAAGAAGATCTCGAATGGCGCAGCCTCTCCGTAAACAAACGACTTGAACATGCACTTGTCAAAGGTATTACCGAGTTCATTGACCAAGATACAGAAGAAGCACGCGCCCAAGCCACGCGGCCTCTAGATGTTATTGAAGGGCCGTTAATGGATGGCATGAATGTCGTCGGTGATTTATTTGGCTCGGGCAAGATGTTCTTACCCCAAGTGGTCAAGTCAGCCCGCGTGATGAAAAAAGCGGTCGCCTATCTCAATCCATTTATCGAAGCCGAAAAGCAAGAAGGCCAATCTAACGGTAAAGTGCTCATGGTTACCGTAAAAGGCGATGTGCACGACATCGGCAAAAATATTGTCGGCGTAGTTCTGGCCTGTAACGGCTATGAAGTAATTGATCTTGGGGTCATGGTTCCGGTCGAAAAAATCGTTGAAGTCGCCAAACGCGAACAGGTCGATATCATCGGCATGTCTGGTTTAATTACCCCAAGTCTGGATGAAATGGTGCACAACGTGAAAACCTTCCACCGAGAAGGTTTAACCATTCCATCAATTATTGGTGGCGCGACTTGCTCTAAAATCCATACTGCAGTGAAAATTGCTCCCCATTCACCAGCCGGTGCGATTTACGTGGCCGATGCATCTCGTGCCGTCCCTTTGGTGTCAAAACTGATTAACAATGAAACCCGCCAAGCCACAATTGATGCAGCTTACAACGAATACGACATGCTACGTGAGAAACGTGCAAATCAGAGTAAACGTAAAAAAGTCATCTCCATTGAAGACGCCCGCGCGAATCGTTGCCAACAGGACTGGGACAACTACCAAGCCGTCACCCCTCAGGTACTCGGTCGACAAATATTTGATGATTATCCATTAGAAGATCTATTAGAGCGGATTGATTGGACACCTTTCTTCCGCGCATGGGAACTCCACGGCCACTTCCCGAAAATTTTACAAGACGAAGTCGTTGGTGAAGAGGCACGTAAACTCTACGCCGACGCCCAAGTAATGCTCAAATCCATCATTGAAGAAAAGTGGCTTACCGCAAAAGCGGTGATGGGTCTCTTCCCAGCCAATAGTGTTGGCCACGATGATATCGAAATCTACACTGACGAAAGCCGCACACAAGTCGCTCTCACCACCCATCATCTTCGGATGCAAATTGAGCGCGTTGACAACGATAACTTCTGCCTTGCTGATTTCGTCGCACCCAAGGATTCAGGCGTGGCCGATTATATGGGTGGCTTTGCCGTCACCGCTGGCCACGGCATCGACGAACATATCGCACGCTTTGAGGCAGCCCACGACGACTACAACGCAATTATGCTCAAGGTTCTTGCCGACCGCTTGGCCGAAGCTTTTGCCGAACGGATGCATGAGCGAGTGCGGAAAGAATTTTGGGGCTACGCCAGTGAAGAACAGTTGGAAAATGACGACCTGATCCGCGAGAAGTATAAAGGGATCCGTCCAGCACCGGGTTACCCTGCCTGCCCCGATCACACCGAAAAAGGCTTGCTGTGGGATTTACTCAAACCCGATGAAACCATCGATTTGAAAATCACCGAAAGCTTCGCCATGTATCCAACCGCCGCAGTTTCAGGTTGGTACTTCGCCCACCCACAATCCCGCTACTTTGGCATCACCAACGTCGGCCGTGACCAAGTTGAAGACTATGCCAAACGTAAAGGCATGAGCGTAGAAGAAGCTGAAAAATGGCTCATGCCAGTGTTGGATTATGATGTGGAGTAAACGAACCTACTAAATCAGCATAGTGCTAGCAATAGCCCTATGCTGATTTAGGTTTACACTTTAAAAGAACCTTATACAAACGCCCGTAAGACATGAGTAGTGCCACCAGATAGCGTTTGAGTTGGTGAATTTGCCTCTAGCTCGGAGGCCAAATTTGTTATACCCCTACACTGCAATTTCATCTATTTGCTGCCGCAGGCTTGTTGTATCCATCCCCTATGGGGCGCTACTAGTACTTCCCTGTAAGATTGACGGTGGCAATCCCTGCTCTTCCCACAGAATGATGGATATTGGATATCGAATAACTTTGCTTCTTGGATTAAACAACAGATAGAACCGCCAGTATCCATTAAGCCATTCTGTAAAAGTACCCATTAAAACAGACTGTTATACCCAAAACCTGCGACTACAGCCATCCCAATAATCACCAACAAAAATGCGGCTATCATTTGGTTCTTAAAAATCGACTTCAGTAAAATCACTTCCGTTAAACTTGCGCCAGCACTGCCAATAATCAGCGCCATGACCGCCCCTAATCCCATACCTTTGGCAGCAAGTGCAGCACTGAGAGGAATAACCGCTTCGGCGCGAATATAAAGCGGGATGCCAATAACAGCGGCAACGGGGATCGCCCAAGGGTTGTCACGACTAGCCACACCCGCGACAAACTCTGTTGGCATAAACCCATAAATAACAGAGCCAAGCGCAATGCCTCCCATCAGGTAAGGCAGAACGCCTTTAAAATCTTTCCAAGTAACCAGCCAAATCTGCCACCAAACCGATTGCCTCCAACCACGTTGCACTGGCGCACCAGAACAGCCTGTCGCGCAGCTTTTCGCAACGGGCTCAAGGTAGGCTTCAGACTTGATATATCTATCGAACCCCAACTTTTCTAGTGTCACACCGGCCAATATCGAGACTCCCAAGGCCACGACAAAGTAAAATAACGCAACTTGTAGCCCGAATGTCGCCACAAATAGACCAATAATGATTGGATTTAATAAAGGGCTCGCAAACAAAAATACCATCATGGTGCCAAAGCCCGCATTCGCCCTGAGTAGTCCTTTTAAAAACGGAATTGTTGAACAGGAACAAAATGGCGTTATCGCCCCCAGAAATCCAGCGACTAGGTAACCTTTACCTTGTTTAGCACCAAGAATTTGCTGAATTTTGGCCGGTGGAATATATCTTTGCAGCACGCCGACCAAAAAGCTGATGATTAAAAACAGCAGCGTCAACTCAACAGCCAAGAACACAAACATCTCTAATGTACTTTGCAACATCATATTCTCTTATTTTTTCGGCGCTCAATGGCACCACTACATTTCTAGAATAATGGAAATATAGTTTCATCGATTGGATAAATCAAGATATTTCCAGTAATATCGAAATATAAGTAACATTTGAATCATGTCTCTCGGTACTTGAACTGCAACTGATTAATGAAAATATGAAAAATAACAGTGAAATAGACAAAGAAATTTCAATCATCGCCAAAGCGTTGAAAGAACTTGGCCACACGACCCGATTACGTATCTTCAAGCGTGTCGTGCGTGCTGGCTATCAAGGCATTGCGGTCGGTCAACTGCAGCAACAGCTAGATATTCCGAACTCAACCCTGTCACATCATATCTCTAGCCTGGTCTCGGCAGGCTTACTGTCACAGCGGCGCGAAGGCCGCACCCTCTTCTGCGTCGCCGAATACCAACAGCTAGAAACAGTCATCACCTTTTTGCAAGACGAATGCTGCGCCGATGAAAAATGAATGGATTTAGCTATGCAAGGCAGTCCCGCCGTTAACAATCAACCTGATGACTATCAATATAACGGCGCTTTTTTGGTTTGAGTTGCTGAGTATCCACCAACACTAAACCGTCAATGCAGTTGGCGAAATCAACATCGATGCCAAACTCTAGAAAAGCAACACCGCCGGGCTGACACACTTCCGCATATTGCTTAAACAAGGTCGGCACACTGGCACCAATATTGGCGAGGCTGTGTTTAAGCACTTTAAAATTCTCGCTGTAGTTGTCGCTTATTGTGGCGCTTAAATTATCACTAGAACTATCGCTGCGATACAGGGCATCCAGCGCCTGTTGCTGTGCAGGCGTTAATCGAAACGGCAAATTGGCTTCAGCCATCTTGTCATTGCTTACCTCTTTTAAGTCAGCCGATTCATGCCCACCATTAGCACCCAAAGTTGCGCCGTAGGCGAATTGGGTTTGATAGAAGTGCACCAGCATATTCTTCGCATTAGCCGGCAGTTGATTGCTGATCGTGACCGGGCCAAATAGATAACGATACTGTGGGTTCTTAGCCAGAAAAGCCCCAATGCCATACCAGAGATAATCTAAACTGCGCTTGCCCCAATATTTGGGCTGAACAAAGCTGCGCCCTAGCTCTAGTCCCTGTTCAAAATAGGGCGCAAATTCTTTGGCATAGGTAAATAGCGATTGACTATAAAGCTGCTCTGGCCCTTGTTGTCGATGCACCCCGGCGGCGCAAGCAAAACGGTAAGCACCAACAATCTCAAGGTCGTCTTGATCCCAAAGCACCAAATGCTGATAGTAGCGATCGTATTTATCGGTATCACGGCGCAACCCAATGCCCTCACCTACGGCGCGAAAAGCGATTTCTCTCAACCGGCCAATCTCGCGCATGATTGGGTTACTTGCGGTGTGCTGGTACAGATAAATTTGCTTATTGTCTTGGGTTTGCCCTAATAGCTCACATTGCTTGAGTGCCGCGATTAAATCCACTTTCGACTCTGGGTGGGCGATTGCTTTTTGGGTCGTAAACAGGCCACTGCGATTTTTGCCGATGCGATACAGGTGATTACGCAGCAACTTAACATTAGTTTTGAGTGGAAAGTGATTGCTCGCTACCGCCTCATTGGGGATCAGCTCACCGATACGTACGCCAATGGTGTTCTGCGCTTGCTTAAACATCTCCTTGACCAACAACAAGGTTGCTAACGGCTTGTATATCATTGAGGCGCCATAAAAGGCCGCAGAGTTTTTGGCATCCACATAAATTGGTAACAATGGGGCATCACAGGCCATAGCCATTTTTAAAAAGCCGCTTTGCCACTCTGTATCACGAATACCATTGGGGCGCAGCCTAGAGACCTCACCGGAAGGGAAAATCAACACAACCCCTTCTTGCTGCAAGTGTTTGTGAATATTGGCCAAGTGCTGCTTTGGCGTCCCGCCCGTCATATTGCGCACCGGCAGCAACATAGGATGCAGCGGCGGTATGTTCATCAATAGCTCATTGGCGACCACTTTGACATCTGAGCGTACTTCACTAATCAGTTTAATCAACGCCAAACCATCGAGTGAGCCGATGGGGTGATTGGCAAAGATCACCAGCCGCCCTTCCACCGGAATATTGGCAACCTCTTGATCTGGTACTAAGTAGCTAAAATTAAACTCGGCCAATACCTGCTCTACAAAATCTATACCTTCAAGATGAGCAAACGAGTCTGCAATTTGATTGCACTCTTGCTCGTGCAATAGATATTTAAGCGCCGCCTTAGTCGGCTTTGCTAGCCAGGGGGTTTGATTCACGCGCGGTAGGTTTTCTGCAACAACTTTTTCAACAGTAAACATAGAGGCCAGTCTCCGACTCACTTGCACTCAACCGAAGATGAATTGAGCAAGCTTGATTGACGATAGCCACAGCCTAATGAGCCGATTTAACTGCAATGTGAAATTTTAATGGCAATTTGATGACAAGGGGACAAAATGAGAAGGGACTGATGAATGCTATCTAGATTCGCCAACGGCATAGCGATGAGGAAATTGATGCCCATTTGCCGTACTGCATCGGGTCAAAACTTGCTTTACCGCACACATTTGATCGAACGTTCAATTAGACAATCTTGTTTTATGCGTTACATCAACTTTTTTACATAAACTAAGTTTAATCTGAAACTGTGTGGTACAGAAGATCTAAAACCCCTTGAGCTTGTTATCGCTTATGGCAGATCTAAGGATAGAGATTGTCGAACTTAATCAACTTTTTCGCCGAAGGCTTCATTTTAGCTGGAGCACTGGTACTTGCCATCGCCATCTATCCCATCTCTCTGCTATACACGCGTTTACCCACTGGCAAAATTCGCAATGCTTGGTTTTTTTTAGGTGTACTCATTGTCGCTTTTATCGGTGGCTATATTGCCTACTGGTTGCAACATCAAGGGAAACTGGTTCATGTTGACGCTTTAAGTGTGCCAGTCATTTTCTTCTTCGGCGCCGTCTTTGTACTATTGGTAAATACTTTGTCAGTGAAAACAGCCCGTGATATTCGGCAGATTTACACACTACAACAAGAGAATATTACCGACCCGTTAATGGGCATTTTCAACCGCCGTTATTTAGATAAACGCATTAGCGATGAAGTATGGCGCTCAAAAAAATATCGCCAACCCCTTTCGATTTTTATTGTTGATATTGATCATTTTAAACAAGTGAATGATACCTACGGCCACCCCATTGGTGACGAAGTGCTCAAACGCTTTGCTCAACTCGTGAAAAACTCGCTTCGCGAGTCCGATATTGTTGCCCGTTACGGCGGAGAAGAACTGATTGTTATTTTACCAAGAACCAAAAGTGAACGTGGCGCGCAATTGGCAGAACGTCTGCGGCTCAGTATTGCTGAGCACCTGATGGAAATTGCCAGTCAATGTGGCGAAAAATCCCATGAGATGCAACTCACCGCCAGTATTGGTGTCGCAGGATTAACTCACAATATCGTGGATCACACTTGTTTGATTGAACGTGCAGATCAAGCGCTCTACCAAGCCAAACAACAAGGCCGGAATCTTGTGGTCCACCATCAAGAACAACAGTCACAGCGAGTCTGAAGTCTGAAAGTCAAGGAAAACCATTGAGCGGGTATCGAGTGAAATGAGCGACAAAGCGATAAAAGTGCTGCTTGCGATAGGTGTATCTTTGGCAGGCCTATACGCAGGTTATTTCTATATTTTGCCCAGCGTAACCGTCATCAATCAATCCAGCGCACAGACATTACAAACTTTCGTGTACCTTCCCCATAGCCGAATGGATTTTGGGGCGATCCAAAGCCGGGCTCAAAACCAAATCTACTATGATTTAACCCAGGTGGATGGGGTATACCGATATCATTTCACATTTGCCAATGGTCAGGAACGCGAAGGCCAGTGTGGTTACCTCACATCAAGTGAAATAAATAAACGCCAAGTCATTGAGATCACGTCTGATTTACATATCCAATGTAAGTAAAGTGTTGTGATAGCGATGCAGCAGTCATTTCATCACGATAAAAACAGCCCCTAAAAGTACCAAGCCAACTGTAATTGCGCACTGACTTGCTGGCCAATGTGTAACGGTGAATCAGTTTGCAAATCAAGCGGGACACCGGCCAACTCGAGCCCACCAAACTCAGTGCCTATTGGGCCTACCGGTACATTGAGCGAAAACAGCAATTGCAAGTTTTGCTGGATATCATGCTGACTGACAAGTTGTAGCAATGCAGAATGATCCGACAGGTTAACCAATGCCGTTGGTGTGATTAACCAAAGCGGGGTTAGCTCCATAGTGACACTTGCCGCAACATAGTGACGGCCGAGGCTATAAAGTTCGCCTCGAGCCAAACGGCTCAGAAGCGCGGGATTGGCAACGAGTTGCTCGGGACTATACTCACCATCAGCTTGGCCAAAACCATTGTAAAAATATTCGAGACTGCCATTCATATTGAAGCCCCCTCCTGTTTGCAGAGGTTGCCACAGCCAAGAGTAAGACAAGTTGCTCACCAAACTCGCTACATTTTCCGCGGGCAATTCTTCAGCCGCTAATGTCGGGCTTGCTTGCAGAGTTGTGGGAATTTGGGTAGCAGCAACATGCGTCAGCATTATATCCGTCCGCCATAATGCGTCGCCTAAACTCTGCGTCAACCCCACTGCAGCAATATAGTCGCGAAAATGTTCGGCGAGGAGAAAATCCACCTCAATAGGTTCGTCAACCGGTTGGCCCAACCAGTCTGGCTGCCAAAACAAATGGTATTTGGCCGCGATTGAGTCATGCTCAGCATTAACCTTGCCCAGCAGATCACGCCTGACCACCCACACCATTTGCAAATCATCGCCATCTTGCGTGAGATACTGACCATAGAGCATGTCATCGCCACTTTTATACTCGGTATCCACTTGCGTTGGCGAAAATGGGTTAAAGATATCCATGGGGTTATACATAAGACCATTGCCCCAGCTAATCGCTTGCCGCCCAAGCTTTACAACCCATTGATCATCGATATAGGCAAGATTGGCTCTATCAAGGCGATGGACCCATTGATGCCGCTCCCCTTGCGACAAGGTATGAGTAAAATCAAATAAGCGCCGATCATCATTCAAAATGCCTGGGATGAACAATCCACTTATGGGGTCATTTGCTGCCTCGACAAATCGTCGGCTCAGTTCAACCTCATCGCCAACTTGGCTGAGAAGTTGATAATCAACTTCCACACTAAACTGCTGCCTCGATGCCGTGAAGTTCAGCCGAGTGTCACTATTCAAGGAAGCTTGCTCTTGAAAACCAAGCGGCTGATAGACGCTACCATCGCGGTAGGCTTGATAACGCCCCTGACCTTTTAGATGTCCACGCCAGTCAATTTGGATGTCTTTGCTGGACGCCGCATTCGCGGTTTCAGCCATATTTTGTGCTTGAGCAAAGGATGGCATTGGCGACAGTAACAATACCCACGCCCCCAGCAAAAAAAGCGATAAAATCGAGTTCCTATAAGTCATCATGGATTGGCAAATACGACGCATTAACATGGTTAGAAATCCTGCTCCTGATGCGAAGCCGTCAAAGGGTCGCCACCGCGTAATGCGTGCTGGCTCCCACTGGATATTTCATCGGAGATAATTTTGCCATCTTGCATACGGATCTGCCGACGTGCAAAGCCCATAATCCGCGTATCATGGGTCGCAAGCACTAATGTGACTTGATGTTTACGGTTCAAATTTTCAAGCAGCTGCATCAGGTTTTCGGCGGTGGCACTGTCTAAATTGGCTGTAGGCTCATCCGCAAGAATAAGTGCGGGCTCACTGACTAATGCCCGCGCGACAGCCACCCGTTGTTGCTGGCCACCCGATAACTCTGCAGGCAATCGCGTCTCCATGCCTTCAAGTCCAACTTCTTTAAGAATGGCTTTGGCGCGCTGGTCGCGCTCTTGCGAGTCAACCCCTTGAATTTGCATCACAAACTCGACATTTTCTTGCGCACTCAAAACCGGAATTAAATTATAAGACTGAAAAACAAAGCCGATGCGACGCAAGCGTAAGTCAGCAAGCTCACTCGCCCCCATTTGCGAAATCACATCACCATCAATCTCGATTGTGCCTTCATCTGGCGTATGTAAGCCGCCAAGTGCATTGAGTAAAGTTGTTTTTCCCGATCCTGATGGTCCCGACAGGCACACAAACTCACCTTTTTCGATGGATAGGCTGACGTCATCTAGTCCCTTGATTTGGGTTTCCCCTTGAACAAAGGTTTTGCGTAATTTGCGACAAGTAACTTTAATCATAATCGTGACTCTTTCCCTTAATCTTGCGCTCATCGCGACTTCGACAGTAGATAGCTGCTTTTCTCGCCGAGCGTTGCCGACACCCCTTCATGGCCAGACGAGTCTGACCGTCATCATTCAATGCTTATTGAGCGCTACGATAGGGTCGTAGTGAGCAGCGCGCCAAGCTGGATACAAGCTCGTGAGTAGCCCCAAAACAATGACCACAACATTGGCCAGTAGCATGTCTGAATACTGTAAAACGGGATAGAGCACAGCTTTGGCACCAAACATCGCCATACCTTCCGCAACTGCGGTCACATCAATCCCATCTTGAATTGCAGCGATGGATAACAACGAGCAAATGTTACCTGCCGCAAGCCCAAGCAATAGCAACAGCAGAGATTCAATCAAGATCATCCGCATCACGCCGCTACTCCTCATTCCCAATGCCTGCATTAAACCAATTTCTCGCACCCGTTCAAAAACCGCCATAATCAAGGTATTCATTAAACCAAAAGACAGGGCAAGAAAAATTACCACGATCCACACCAGCACAAAGCCATCCATCATCTCTAACATTGCACTTAAATACGCATCCACTTGCCGCCATGATTCAACTTTCATATCCGCTGGACTGGCATTGGCTATATGGCTGAGCAAGGCTTGATTATCCCGATAGCCATCACCATTGATTGCGATTTCTGACACCTGCCCCTTTAACCCCACCATCGACTGGATCAAACGGCGATCGCTATATACATACATCTCTTCAAATCCGGGAATATCAGATTGATAGAGACCGACAATACGGAACCCTCGATCCACAATGGTGTTGTCGATATCTTGGGTCATCACCACAATGCGTTTGCCTAAGCGGGTTTCAAGCTTTTGCGCCAACTTGACACCGATGACAATACCTTTTGCGGCTTTTTGTGCTTGTACATCGACTGCAAGCTCCTCCTCGGTTAACGAAGGTAAAAACTGGCCTTGGGTGATATGGCTGATATCAAAGCTAAGATTTAATTCTGCTGCGGCATCGACACCAAGCAACATGACTCCTCGAGTTTCACGCTCACTAGAAATCACTGCAGGCACTTTGACTCGCATGGCCCATGCGTCCACTTGAGGGTGGTTTAGGGCATCCAGCAACGTACCTTGAGGCTCGGCGATACTATTGGCGACACTGGGGTCATCTAAGTAATTGGGGTGATGGATTTGGACATGACCGGGCAAAGCGCGAATGCCATCTTTTAGCATGCCGTCGACCATACCGCGCATCATGGCTGTCATAAACACCATCGCCCAAACCCCAAGGCCAATGGCGAGTAGCATAATGAGCGTGCGGCGATAGTTACGCCAGAGGTTGCGCCACGCAAGCGTAAAAGCAATCGTTAATGAGGAGACGTTCATTACACTGCCCTCATTGCTGAAATTGGATCGAGCTTGCGAATTTTAAGCGCTGGATAGATCGCCGCAATAATTGATGCAATCATGACAAAAATAGGGCCGATAAAGGTGGCGAACCAAGTAACATCAGGGTAGAAACGCTCAGGTAAATTAAACTTCGCAGCCATCTCCTCCATTCCGGGATAGTAAAAGCCAACCACGTGATAATACTGGGTGAGCATTGCCCCTAAAATGGCCCCCAGTAGCATGCCGAGAGTGGCCATCATGGTGGTTTCTAGGAATATCAGCTTCACAAGGCGCCACGGCTTTAGCCCAAGGGCCATCATCGTGCCAAATTCGCGGGTACGCTCTAACACAGACATGAGCTGGGTATTCATTACTGAAAATGCCACCAGCAAAATCAAAACACCATACATAAAAGCGGCGCTCGATAAATCCGCTTGAATGGCTTGACGGATCCCCGGCTGCAAAGCATCCCAATCGCGAACCTGCAAGGACTCATCTGGGCGCTGCTGCGCCAACAGCTCTGCAATGGTGGCATTGAGCTGTGTTAGCTCCAAAGGTGTTGGGGTATTGAGTACCACGTAACTTGCGCGATTTTCACTGGCAAAAAGGTGCTGAAAATAGTCGAGCGGCAGTTGTATCATGGTGCGATCCAGTGCCGGTAAAGAAGAGTTAAATATTCCCACAACAGTTGCGACGCCGGCGGCAAAAGAGCCATCGCGACCAGAGCCGAGCAACGTGAGTTCATCGCCAAGACCAACCTTAAGGTTTCTAGCCAAAACCTTACCGAGCACCACCTCAGCTACGGGGTCTTCATTTTGTTTGGAAGATGACGCTTGTAAATAGCGTCCTTCTATAATCAGCCCTGGTATGGTTGAAACGAGAGGCTCACTCTGAGGCTCAACCCCCACGACTTGAACGCCATATGAGCGTGAGGCACTAGATACGAGCGCAAAGGTCACACCGCGACTTGATATCGTCTCAAGATCTGTGGCCTGTTTTAGTGTGTTGACTAACCCTTGGGGGTGCACAATGTCATCGCGAAACTTGGGGTTCTCAAGGTAATCTTGATGCTGAATTTGGATCTGGCCACTAAATAATCCAAGCGCGTTGTCAATCATCATTTGATAAGAGCCAAGTTGCAAAGACAGCATTAAAACCAACAGCACATTTGAAAACACCATCGCAGCGACGGTAATCCATGTGCGTTTTTTATGACGCCATAAATTGCGCCATGCGAGCCGTAATTCAATATTCATCGCCACGACCTTGCTGTTTCCTTGAAGCGTTAGCGCCGAGGGTTACGTAAATTAGACAAAGTAAAAATTTGTGGACTCAGTGCAACATCAAACGCCACTTGATGTGTCACCATTTCCGTCCATTGATCCGGTGTTGCCACCTTCGCCATGCGCAAACGACTGGCCACGGCACGACCTCCCATCGGTCGAATTTCACTGGCAACCATCACTTTTATCAATTCACCATCTTGATCCCAAAATTCGTGACGTTTCACCACAAAGTCATCTCGAACCTGCAGGACTTCTTTCCCCCAAACCACTGCAGCATCTTCAAGGGGAATCGACTCAATGACGTAAACTTGATGCTCACCTTCACGCAAGGTTTCAATGAGTCGGTGCTGATACTGGTCAACAATATCTGTTGATTTACCGATGTCTTTATTTGAAAAGTCGCTGCCCATCCAACCTTGGCTCATCATTGAAGACGGAATTTTGATCACTCGATTTATCTTCGGGGCGAAACTCCACATACTGTTATCTTTAATCAGTGTGGCGTTCCCGACATCCTTTTTAGGTGCAGTGACCCGAACTAACGACAGTTTGTCGCCTTGGGTCCAAGCTCGCATCGTCATCGTGCGCTGCCAATCGGGCCGGTGAATGATCATGCTCATGGTGGACTCGGAACTCACGCCCCGCCATTGCTCCATCGACTGATGCACAATCTGCTTGGCCGTGAGCTCGGCACTTTGTAGGCCGGTAGTCGTGAACAGAAGTAAGCTTGCTAATAATGCCAACATTGGGTGTTGCATATCGCCGCCTTTATCAGTGATTCCACCGCCAATATCGGGTGGGAGTCACTACAGCATATCGCTAATTCAACAGCAAAAACATAGCTATTTGTTAATTTGAATTCAGTTCTGAAGACTCGATTGTAATCTGATGTGTCAAAGATGAACTTCTGATAAGAGGCACAAAAAACAATGCAAGTGCGCAGGTCACTTGCATTGGATTAGTGATTAAATAGTCGATGGCGTTACCATCTGTGCATGGGCACGAGTCTGTTGATATTTGGGACTTGCTTCGGAGTCACAATTAACCGGTCTGATAAGACTTTAAATGACGCCCACCATCCACATTGAAACAGCGACCGGTCACATAACGGCTACCCAACAAGTAGTTTACCAACTCCATAATTTCTGTTTGACTGGCCTCTACCGGCAATAAATTCTTCGCTAACATTTTGCGCTTATGGGTTTCACTATCATCCTCATTAAACATGATTAATGCGGGTGCAATCGAATTTACTTTCACCTGAGGAGCTAAGCGCGCAGCAAAAGAGAGCGTCATATTATGGAGTGCTGCTTTGCTCGCTGCATAGGCAACATGACTATCACAGCCTTTCTTCGCGACGAAGTCGGTTAAATGAATAATGTCAGCAGCACCAACATCACCTTCTGATTCGCGATCACAACTGACTTGTTGATCATAACCTTTCAAGCGATCGGCCAAAGCCAAGTTGATTTGGTAAGGCGCGCTCACGTTCACCTTCATCATCCGATCGATGGTATTGGGATCTTCGACCTCATCATCCGCAATACAATCTGAAGCATTATGGATAATGGCTCTAAGATAGGGATATTTGCCTTTGATTGAGTCGATCATGGCAAGGATTTGCTCATCTGAAACCAAATCACACTGATATAAGTCAACACCTAATTGATCTAGCTCTGCTACGGCTGAATATTCAGTACGATAACTACCGATAACTTTATAACCGGCCTCGACGAGGTATTTTGCCAAAGCGAATCCTATCCGCTTTCCAACTCCAGTAATTAAAATTGGACTTTCCATAACGCTCCCTTCTTATTTGCCAAGTTGAGTCACTCACAACACGACAGATACTGGCTAAGTGACTGCTGGGAAATGTTTTCTGTTGAATTATTTCTTCAACGGCTATAGCAAAGTTAGCATAAATCCTCGGCAATTAAGGCCAAAATAGAATACCTAAGCGCGATAAAATGAACTAATTCACATCTTAAAACGAGGCTGAGATCTAAGCGCAAAATATAGATCACATTGGCAAGCAAACTGGGATCAATGGCTCATCAAACGTCACAAAACCAAATTCAATTGTGCGAGTTCGCCAGCTAATCATCGCAAGCAACATGATAGGTAATTCACAAATAACAGCGATAATTGCCACACCTCAAGCCCAGACATGATAAGAGTGTGACAGAGCTGCCGCACAATCGCTCGCTGGCGCAGGGTAAAATGTCATCCTTAACCTGTCGTCCAAAAATGCACTCAACCTTGGTTTTCTGCTCCAACTGGGTACTAAAGAAACCAAGGGCTTTAGCAAATTAACAAGCCCACCCGCGATAAAGTATCTATGAATGATCCTTGCTAAAACTGTGCAACTAAGTAGGGAGTCCCGCAGCATTAACCATTATAAGCACCGCTCGCATAATGTAACTCATAGCTATGGCTGTAGATTTCTAGGATATTGCCAAATGGATCTTCCATATAAATCATGCGATAAGGCTTTTCTCCTGGGTAGTAATAGCGCGGCGCTTTCATACGTTTCTTCCCCCCAGCAGCAACAATTTTATCGGCAAGAGCTTCAACATTCGGGTCTTGAACACAGAAATGAAAAATGCCGGTTTTCCAGTATTCAAAGTTATCCTCGGGGTTTTCCTGATCCTTAAATTCAAAAAGCTCAACACCAATTCGGTCGCCCGTTGAGAGGTGAGCAATCCTAAATTTATCCCAACCCGCACCAAATACGTCGGTACACATTTCACCAATTGCTGAATTATCTTCAATCACTTCGGTGGGCTGCATAATGAGATACCAACCCAAGACTTCTGTGTAAAATTTCACTGCGGCCTCTAAATCGGGCACTGAAATTCCAATGTGGGAAAACGTTCTTGGGTAGGGCGCTGGTGATGTTTCGGTTGCTGATGTTGACATATTTACCTCTCCAGTTAATTTAGCTTTCGCGGTGACTCCGCCAGAAATGTCAATATACGCATTTACAAACCACGGTTGAAATTATTAATTCTTCTCAATATGATAATATTTTGTTATCAACCGGTTCGAGATGATGCTAAATCCAACGTGGCTATACACCTACCAAACACTGGTTGAAACGGGTCATTTCACCCAAACGGCTGAAAAACTACATATGACTCAACCGGGTGTCAGTCAACATATCAAAAAGTTAGAGCAACGCTGTGGATACCCGCTAATTAAACGGGAAAACAAAGGCTTTGAACTTACGGAGCAAGGGAAAATGCTCTACAGCTATGCACGACAAGTTCGCCTTGAAGAGTCCAAACTGCTTGAGAAGCTCGGTGCTGACGAACCCTACCAAGGGACCTGCAATGTTGCCTGCTCAGGGGCTCTGGCTCTGATGCTCTACCCAGAATTACTAAAGCTACAGCAGCAGCATCAAGGGCTGCACATGCAGTTAGAAGCTGCACCGAATCACCAAATTCTTAGCGATGTTCAAAGTGGAAAGCTAGATATAGGCATTGTGACTCAATTACCAAGTGGTAACCTGTTTGACAGCACTGTGATTGGTTATGAAACCCTTTGTTTAGTATTGCCTCGCAGCTATGAAGGCCAAGAAATTACCCCGCAAGGGTTAATGGCGTGCGGCCTTATTGATCATCCCGATGCGCTGCACTATTTATCCCTCTATTTTGAACAGTGTGGTCATCCAGAACTCGCGAAAATTCGCCTCGACCGTTTACCCAAAACAGGCTATATCAATCAAATTCATCAAATATTGCTCCCGGTCGCCAATGGGCTTGGCTTTACCGTGATCCCAGAAAGTGCATTCAAACAGTTCGCCAATAAGCAAGCCTTAACCATTGCCCCAACCGAGCGCAAAGTGAAAGAGACGCTTTATTTGGTGCACAAGCGCCATCGGGACTTACCCAAGCGCTATGAAACAATCACCACACTATTGCGTGATACACTGGCACAGCCCTGCTTGTAAAACGCACTTGGAGCGCCTGTTTGTCATGGCAGAGCACAACGAACCAAGTTAACTCACTTAGATAATCGACCAAGTACGAGGACAAGCCATGAGCCAACCCCTATCATCAATGTGGGACCCAGATGTCTACCAACTCACATGGCAGTTCGCCAGTCAAGCCCATTTAGGCCAAACCCTGCCCTCATCTGATATCCCCTATATCAATCACCTTGGAAATGTGGCGATGGAAGTGCTTAGCGCAATTTCAATCGAGAAAATAGCGCCTGAACCAGCTAATCTTGCCATGCAGTGTGCCCTGCTTCATGACACCATCGAAGATACACCAACAAGTTATCAAACCCTTGTTGAATACTTTGGTGAATCCGTTGCAGATGGGGTTTTAGCACTGACGAAAAACACAAAACTTGAAAGCAAGCAGGCACAGATGCGCGATAGCCTGCAGCGATTACAACGCCAACCCAAAGCCGTCGGCCTCGTGAAGCTCGCTGATCGAATCACCAACTTACAGCAACCTCCAGCACACTGGGATAAAGACAAAGCAATGTGCTACCGTGAAGAGGCTCAGCTCATTCACCAGTGTTTACACCACACTAGTCCCTATTTAGCTTTGCGACTCCAAACCAAAATCGATGCATATGCACAATTTTTATCGCCATAACGCGTGACGGGATTGACTCCTTCATACACAGTCATTGAGATAATGGCAGAGTGTTCGACTTGCAAACCACGCTCTTAGCGAAGAGACTTTCAACAAAAAAGCGAGCCCTGTTGAGCTCGCTTTTTGTTTGGATCGTTGACCTTATTCGCAACGATTAGGTTCTTAGCCCAATACCACGTGAGATCAAATAGTAAGCCACTCCATATAAACCAACACAGAAGCTGACCATCACGGCAATTGAAAATGGCACACTGATATCAGCAAAGCCAAGGAAGCCATAACGAAAGACGTTAATCATATAGACCACAGGGTTCAATGCAGATACCCCTTGCCAAAAGTCAGGCAATAAACTTAGCGAGTAAAATACACCACCTAAATAGGTGAGCGGTGTTAGTACAAAGGTGGGAATGATGCTGATATCGTCAAAGCTGCGCGCAAATACGGCATTAATTAATCCCCCCAAAGCAAACAAGATTGACGTTAAGAAGACCGTTAAGACCACCAGCCCAGCATGATGCAAAGACAAGTCGACAAAAAACATCGCCACAGTCGTAACAATTAAACCCACTAAAAGGCCACGAGAAACACCGCCACCAACGTATCCAGCAATCATCACATAATGGGGTACGGGCGCAACCATCAGCTCTTCTAAATTACGCTGAAATTTTGCACTAAAAAATGAAGATGCAACATTTGAATAAGAGTTGGTAATAACCGACATCATAATCAAACCCGGCGCGATAAACTCCATGTAGCTCACACCGCCCATTAAGCCAATGCGACTGCCAACCAAGTTACCAAAAATCAAAAAATATAGGGTCATCGTAATCGCGGGCGGTACCAATGTTTGCACCCAGATACGGGTAAAGCGATTAATTTCTTTAGTGATGATACTTTTGAACGCAATCGCATATAAACGGTGCATATTGGGTGTTTGTTGTGAACTCATGATGCTTTGGCCGCCTTTTCTATCTGCGTTGAAGATGTGGATTCTTGATTCGCTTTTTCCACTAAGCCTACAAATAACTCTTCGAGTCGATTGGCTTTATTGCGCATCGATAGAACCTGAATATCTTGGC
Source organism: Shewanella gelidii (assembly GCF_014647855.1). Lineage (GTDB taxonomy): Bacteria > Pseudomonadota > Gammaproteobacteria > Enterobacterales > Shewanellaceae > Shewanella > Shewanella gelidii. Next base: position 65,157 of record NZ_BMPZ01000003.1, read on the forward strand.
TCGATAACTGAGCAAAGACTTGGTTAAGGCTATGGGTTTTGGCAACGTCGATTTCAAGTGTGTGCCCATCAACTAAGCGACTATTGATGCCATCAAGTTGCGGGGGTTGTTCGACATCTTTGCTGAGATCCAGAATGAAGGTTTCTTCATTCAATTGGCTTAACAATGCTTTCATACTTGTACATTCAACTAATACACCCTTGTCGATAATACCGATGTTGCGACATAGCATTTCAGCTTCTTCAAGATAGTGCGTGGTGAGAATAATCGTCACGCCTTGTGCATTAATTTGGGTCAGGAAATCCCACATTGAACGACGCAGCTCAATGTCGACCCCCGCTGTTGGCTCATCTAAAATTAACAGTTTGGGTTCATGCATTAGCGCTCTAGCAATCATGAGGCGACGTTTCATTCCCCCAGAAAGCTGACGAGATTGGCTATGACGCTTATCCCATAAATCGAGCTGAGATAAATAGCGCTCAGCCCGCTCAAGTGCAACCGGTTTTGCAACCCCATAATAGCCCGCTTGATTCACCACAATTTGCAGCACAGTTTCAAACTGGTTGAAGTTAAACTCCTGCGGTACCAATCCAATACGCAGCTTGGCAAGTTCTAATTCTTGGTCGATATCATGACCAAAAATTTTCACTGAACCCGCAGTCTTTTGAACTAAAGAGCTGATGACTCCAATGGTGGTTGATTTACCTGCACCATTTGGACCAAGGAGCGCGAAAAAATCCCCCTGCTCGACTGTCAGGCTAATGCCTTTAACTGCTTCAACGCCACCTTTATAGGTTTTCTTAAGAGCGTCAATGACCAAGGCGGGTTGCTTTGTTGACATGGGTATTACCTAAAATTGATTCTGAAAATGAAACTGCAAATCGTTGCATAGAAGATCTGCCAACATTATGGATGTTGTAGAATTAAGCTGCCAAGGGGCATCACACGCGTGGGTAGTTCAGGTTAGTTTTAGAATAAACGCACCAATAAAACGACAGCCAATGTGTCGCGAACCCTTGCAAGAATGAAGGCTCCTTGAAAACAGGGAGCCAATCATAATAGATTTCTAATCTAAAGGCACAACTTTTGCGATATAAGGTAGATTGCGATATTGCTCGGCATAATCGATGCCATAACCTACGATAAACTCGTCAGGAATGGTAAAACCAACAAATTCAACAGGTACCTCAACTTCGCGACGCTCTGGCTTATCAAGCAATGTACAAATCGCAAGGCTTTTCGGGCCGCGCAGTTCTAACATTTTACGAACTTTATTAAGCGTGTTGCCTGAATCGATCAGATCTTCAACGATGAGGACATCGCGACCTTCGATATCTGATTGTACATCTTTGAGGATTTTTACATCTTTACTGCTAGTCATGGCATTGCCATAGCTGGAAACCGACATAAAGTCGATTTCCACATGACCTTGAATACGGCGACAGAGATCGGCCATAAACACAACGGAGCCTTTCAGCAAGCCCACCATCAACAAGCGCTCGCTATGCTGATAGTGTTGGTTAATTTGGGCGGCAAGTTGATCAATTTGTTGATCGATATCCTGCGCAGAGATCATCACTTCTGTGGTGTGTTTCATTGGCGTCTCATACTACTAATCGGCTGTAGGGTGTTTGTCGTAGCCCCAACGACTTGTGAGTGCATGTTCAACCCCTAAGTGGTCGAGAATGCGGGCGACCATGAAGTCTATCAGATCTTGAATCGATTTGGGATGATGATAGAAGCCCGGCGCTGCTGGCATCACAGTGGCACCAAGGCGTGTGAGCGATAACATATGCTCTAAGTGAATGGCACTAAAGGGAGTTTCTCTTGGCACGAGCAAGAGCTGCCCCCGCTCTTTTAAGACCACATCTGCGGCCCGTTCTAACAAGTTATTACTCATTCCTGTTGCGACTGCAGCCAAGGTACCCGTAGAACATGGGCAAATCACCATTTGCTTGGGCGCCGCTGAACCAGACGCTGGCGGTGAGAACCACTCCTCTTTGCCTAGCACTACGAGCTCGCCGGTAACCGGTTGCTTGCGCTTCTGATTGAGATGCGTAAGTAACTGACTTTTGGCTTTGTCCGGGTCGGCACTCAATTGCAGCATTTCTTCCGTTGCCAGCACCACTCGGGCTGCTGATGAAATCATCAAGAACACTTGGTAATCAGCATCAAGCAAACACTCAAGTAGCCTTAAACCGTAAGGCGCACCAGAGGCACCAGTCCAACCTAAACTGATTGCTTTTTCCGCTTTTGCGTAACCCATTTATGATTCCTCATGTTGACGCTTGATCGCCGCAATTAATTGTTGATGAATCCCTTCAAAGCCCCCATTGCTCATGACCAATAGAGTGTCCCCTGCTTTGGCTTGGGCACTGGCTAACGTGACGATTTCGTCAATGTTATCAAACACACTAACTGGCACAGCGGATTGCTTCATCGCATCAGCGACATCCCAGCGTATGGCATCTGCCTGATAGATTAATACTTCATCCGCATCTTGCAATGAATGAGCGAGAGTGTCTTTGTGCACCCCTGATTTCATCGTGTTGGAACGAGGCTCCAATATTGCAACAATTCTACCTTCGCCCACTTTCGCCCTTAATCCAGCAAGAGTTGATGCGATGGCTGTTGGGTGATGAGCGAAGTCATCATAAACCTGAATACCGTGCACATCCGCGAGTAATTCTAGGCGTCGCTTTGGCGGTGCAAAACCGGTTAAAGCTGCGATAGCCGCACTTGGAACCACGCCCACATGTCTGGCGGCTGCGATCGCCATAATGGCGTTTTCGATATTATGCTCACCAATGAGTTGCCACTGAACTTCGCCTTGCAGCTCATTGTCAAAATACACTTCAAAATGATGCCCATCATCGCTTAGGCGGTGGGCATACCAACCGTGGGCATTTTCTGCAGGATGATAATGTTCTTGCTCACTCCAACAACCTTGGTCAATCACCTGTTGCACTGCGGGTATTGTTTTTGTCCAGATGACTTTCCCTTGATTGGGAACCGTTCTTATCACATGGTTAAACTGGCGTTGAATGGCAGCAAGATCGGCGAAGATATCTGCGTGGTCAAATTCTAGATTATTGATCACGAGCGTCCGTGGACGGTAATGAACAAACTTAGAGCGCTTATCAAAAAACGCACTGTCGTACTCATCGGCCTCAACCACGAAAAATGGCGAGTTACCAAGCCGAGCAGAAATGCCAAAGTTTTGTGGTACACCGCCAATTAAAAAGCCAGGCTCATAACCGTTGGCTTCTAATATCCATGCCAACATGCTTGAGGTACTCGTCTTGCCGTGCGTCCCTGAGACCGCCAATACCCAACGTTCAGGTAAGATGTGCTCCGCCAGAAATTGCGGACCTGATGTGTATGGTAAACCTTGATTTAAAATGGCTTCGACACATGGGTTACCCCGGCTCATCGCATTACCGATGACCACTAAATCAGGTTTGACTTTTTGCCCTTGCTCATCGATAAAGTTGAGCTGTTGCGGATCAAACCCTTGAATCAGCTCTATGTCCTGTTCTTGTAATTGGGTGCTCATTGGTGGGTAAACATTCGCATCACTGCCGGTCACTCGATGACCTTTGGCTCTAGCGAGGAGGGCGAGACCGCCCATAAAGGTTCCACAAATTCCTAGAATATGTACGTGCATCTTGCTCGCTCTATTGGCCAGTTAACTTGCGATATTGTACCTACGCCATACTTGAGCACAAGATTTAATCCTCGCAAGCTTTCCTTTCGCAAAGCAATAAAAAAGGGAAGTTTTCACTTCCCTTTTTTGGCATTGAACTGACGACAACAATCACATTCAATCATCGCCAAATCACTGTGGCATTCACCACCTTTTAGCTGTGCATACGACGACGCAAGCCAAGTATTGAAAGTAGAGCGAGACCGATAAAGCTTAGAGAGCCCCCATCACTTTTCTTTTTAGGTTCTGGCTCTGGCGTTGGTTCCACTTTTTCTGGGTAGCTTAGTGCAACGATGATTGGATCATGATCCGAAGATGCAAACACATTTTCAGATTTTTCCAAGTCACCGGTGTACTTTCCAGAGTACTCAAATAAGCTCGATTCAACGGAGTTAATATGCCAGTCTTCAATCGCTACAAGACGCGCTGCAGCAGTGGTGTTGGCTAAGGCGTGGTCTAGATTACCTAGCTCACCGCTATAGCTATAACTGTACGTCGCTGGACCATGACCTTGTGTATTTAAGTTCACTAAGCCGTAACCTTTGTCAATCTTACTGCCTTCACGCTCATAGACTTTACCATCAAGGGTTGTCCAAGAGGCGGTCATGATTTCACGGTTAGCTGTAGTTGCATCATAGTCGGTTAACACAGCAATTGGGTCTTCCATGCCATAAGCATTCATGTCACCCAGTACCAGTAAGTCGCCTTCAACACCTTTTAACGCTTCGCCAAGAACTTTGGCTGCAGAAACACGGAATGCATTACAGTGACCCTGCAAATCTGCTGGATCATCTCTTTCTGCAAATTGATTCCAATCTTCAAGACAACCTGAACCTTTTGATTTCAGGTGATTGACCACCACAGTAAGCTGCTCACCATTGATTTCAAATGCCTGACCTAAGCTATGACGCTGGTATTTGTCATAGGCAGGGCTCATCTCCATATCATCCCCTTCGCCACGACTTGAGACACCTTCCGCTGCGTGTTGCTCCGGCGTCGCTATCACAAATGCATCACCGCTTGGCGTCACCTTATTTGGACGATATAAAATGCCTACAGTAATGGCATCGCCACCGATAAACATTCCTTTATATTTATCCGCGTCCGCAGCTTCGATAAATGCATAGCCATCGAGTGCAGGCAGTTCAGCATTCAGTGCATTGACGAGATACTGAATCGAACTGTCTTCGCCGAAACCGTTGTTTTCAATCTCCATCAAACCAACAATATCTGCATTCATTTCAACCAATGCATTCACGATTTTAGTACGCTGCAATAGATAATCATCTAGCGTGTGAGCACCGCGACCACAACCGCGACTGGCATCTGCATCTGCTTGGTCGCTACAACTTGGATTTAGATCACCACCGATATCACTGTCACTGGTAAACAAGTTCAAGACGTTGTAACTCGCCACGCGTATGTCACCTTCGTTCGCAATCGTCGGGGTGGATAAACGATCCTCACCTCGCATAAAGTCACCAGCCACAACTTCATTGGTCGCGACTAAACGATATTCACCGTAGCTGTAGCTCACAACACCAGTCATGTTGGTCAGCTGATCCCCTACACGAATGTAGCCATCTTCGGCATTAAACGTTGGCATGTAAGGTACTTCGCCATTTTGCGCTTTATAATCTGATTCTAGGAACAGCTGATTGGCGCGGTTGGCAGCTTCTAGCGCGACCGCGGCGTCAGATAAAGGTGCATATACTTGAGTCGGCTTCATCAATGGTGCTTTATAAGACAACATCATGTTATTGCGGCGCGAGTCATAGTCGTAGCTAAAGGTTCGGCTAACTTTCAAATCACTCCCAGCATCCACTAAGATATGCATCCCTTCAAAGCGCTCCAGCGCTTGAGCGAAGGTTTCGTCGTCAGCAACATAAAATGCTGTCGGCTCAATAACATCACCCGTGCCAAGTACTTCAACCTTATTGTCAGCTGAAATATCAATTTGGGTCATGTTGTAGAATTCTTTGACCTTACCTTGGACACAAACCTCAACACCCGGCTGGATGTCATCTGCAGCTTTTGCTCCTAAGTTTACGAAAATGCCATCTGAGGTATACGGAGAGCCATCGCCGTCCATATCTTGAATATAGAAACCTTTGAATAAGCTTTCACCACGGGCAGTGACCACACCACGCACGGTATACTCATTTTCAGTCTCGAAGCCATCTGTAATCAAAGGACTTTTCTCTTCAGCACCTTGGACATCATAAATTGGAGTGAATTGCGCCCCCTCACAGCTGAAGGCTTCTGGTTCAGGTTCTTCACCACCAGCAACATCGCCAATACGCGCACCCAAGCCAGAGAGGTGATTTTCACCTTTGTCAGTCCACTGGCTTTGATCCCAAGTGGCGCTCGGCATCGTCACGCTTTCCTTGCGCTCTAGGGTGACGTCTTTGGCAAAGTCGCTCGACGACAACACACCCACACGGTCAATCACGGTAGTGCCGTTCATTAAATCAACCGCATCATTCCCATTGAATGTCATTGAAGTGCTTGTGAGATAGTCAACACCAGCTGCGACAGGAATATCAGTGGTGTTATGTACAATGACTTTGGTCGCATTCGGTGCAATCGTTTGACCATCTAAGGAGATCATCACCGATGCAGCTGCAGCACCATTGCTATGACGTGCGAGTGTATATCCAGTTAAGTCAACGCTGGAGGTGCCACTATTGTATAGTTCAATGGCTTTCTTATTGCCGCCACTTCCCTCGACATATTCTGAAATAATAATGTCTGCACTTGCCATCATCGGCAATGCAGCAGCAACCGCCAATGATATGGCCGTTAGCTTGTTCGTGTTTCTCATATTTACAACCCCATAATTATAATTAAAGCCGCCAATTTTGTTTTGGCGTGCGCGGGGATTGTCACAAAGTTATATTACAAAAAGAATGGCTTTGATCACGCTTTAACAAAAGCATTTGAGATTCAGATCACCCCAATTAAGCATAAACTAAACCCGATCATTGACGGTAAAATTCGAAAAACATTCAATAAGTCGGTGTAAAAAAAGTGCTTTTATTTCATAAGAATACGTTAATCAGCCCTGCATTCCGTATATTCATGTAATATAGACTGCATAGAAACTCAAACTGGATTGTTATAAAAATTTAATAAAGGTTGTGGGTGCGAAGAAATATTGAGCAAAAAATGATACAAATATACAGAACAACCCTCCTTAAAAAAGAGCTCTGAACACATTTATATACACACCAGTACGGTATCACATCACAATAACAGCGCTTTCGGCACTCCAAAATTACAACGGACAGGATTTCACCAACGGTGACGTCATCCTCTTGCATTTCGTTGCAGTCACCATGAATCTTAAGACAATGAGAATCAAAGTGATTGAAGATAAAACCTTTTGTACTGTGATCGAATCGCTATATGGTTATTTTGTAACCGCGATATAGTTGTTGTGCAAAAAGAATATTTCGGACTGATCCACCACTCGGTTCTGAATCACACAAGGAACGTATGATGCACTATAAAAATACTCAACTCGCAAAAGCTATGTTAGCCATCATCGGTATCGTTTCACTTTTATTATTACTTGCATCATTTAGCAAACCCAATGAACCTACCGGCTATATCTTCATTCTGTTCGCAATCATTGCCATACTGTTTTCCTCACTCACAATTAGTGTTGAAAACGGCAAAATCCTTTGGTTCTTTGGTCCTCGATTTTGGAATAAGTCTTTAGAGATATCTCAAATTGAATCGGCACGAGTAATCGAAACGAAGTGGTATAACGGCTTAGGGATACGTTTAATTTCGACAGGCTGGCTTTATAACGTTTCAGGGTTAACAGCAGTAGAGTTGAAACTAAAAGACGGCACCATCATTTCCTTAGGAACCGATGATGCCGATAACTTAGTTCAAGCCATCAATGCAGCGAAGCAACACGCCGCTGCTGAGTAAGCCGTATGTTACGTGTTGGCAAGGGTTGGTGAATACAGCACCACTTGGTTAAAGTTGTTGTAATTGTTGGTCATGACGCTTCGCCAAAACCGTGAGCGCAATGATGCCACCAATTAAGGCTAAGAACATATCTGACTGGGTATCCCATACATAGCCTTGTGTCCCTAAAAATGCTTCAGCACCTTCACCAGTTGCAACAGCCACCCACCACTCGATCAATTCATAAAAAGCAGAGAATGCCAAAACGAAGCAAAGTACAAAGAAATTGCACCATGCGCCGGGTTTGATCACGTTCAGGCGCATTACGATTTCTCTTGCCAAAATAGCGGGCACTAGCCCTTGTGCAAAATGACCAATCTTATCGTAATTGTTGCGGCCACCAGTCCAATCAGCTATCCAATTAAACAAGGGAACCTCTGCGTAGGTGTAATGCGCTCCGACGAGTAACACCACGCAATGAAACAAAATCAAACAATAAGCAAGTGAAGTTAATGGAAACGAGCGACGCGTGAATAAAAGTATCGGTAAGGCAAGAACTGCCGGAATCGCCTCTAGCCACCATGTAAACCCATCTTTTGGTTCAATATATGACCAAGTCAAAACAGCAAAATAGACTGCTATCCATGAGATTTTATTTTTCAAATTCCTTTCACCTTCGATATTATTCATGTTTTTTAGCCATCCAGACCTCCACAGCCACGAAAAAACATGCTACTTTGAAACTGGCTTAGTAAGTCAGCATAGCATAAGCATTTATTATATTAATTAGAGGGTACCCACATCATGGCGAAACATTCGCTGGACAAGGATAAAATCAAGATCCTGCTACTGGAAGGCGTTCATCAATCTGCAGTCGATGTTCTAGAACGTGCGGGTTACACGAATATTGAGTATCACAAAGTCGCCCTTGGCGAAGAGGCACTGGTTGCTTCCATTCAAGACGCTCACTTTGTTGGTATCCGCTCCCGGACTCAGTTATCTGAGAACATTCTTAAGCATGCAAAGAAGCTCGTCGGCGTTGGTTGTTTCTGTATCGGCACGAACCAAGTTGACCTCCTCACGGCAGAAAAGCTCGGCGTTCCAGTTTTTAACGCCCCTTTCTCTAACACTCGTAGTGTCGCAGAGCTTGTGCTTGGCGAAATCATTATGCTTATGCGTGGCATTCCACAGCGCAACGCTGTCGCACACCGTGGCGGTTGGCTGAAAAGTGCCAGTGGCAGTTATGAAGTACGTGGTAAAACCCTTGGGGTTATCGGGTACGGCCACATCGGCACCCAGCTAGGTATTTTGGCCGAAACCTTAGGCATGAAAGTCATTTTCTTCGATATCCAAGACAAGTTACCGCTAGGGAATGCCCAACAGGTTCATTCGCTAGAGCAACTGTTATCTTTGGCTGATATCGTTAGTTTACACGTGCCAGAAACTCCGCAGACCCAAAACATGCTGAGCAAAACAGAGTTTGCTTGCATGCGTGAAGGCGCAGTATTGATCAATGCTTCCCGTGGCACAGTAGTTGACATCGATGCCCTAAAAGACGCTTTGCAAAGTGGCCATCTTGCAGGTGCTGCAATTGATGTATTCCCTGTTGAGCCAAAATCAAACAGCGATGAGTTCATCAGCCCGCTACGCGGATTGGATAATGTACTGCTGACGCCACATGTCGGTGGTAGTACGGCAGAAGCACAAGAGAACATTGGTGTTGAGGTTGCCGGTAAACTCGCGAAGTACTCTGATAACGGTTCAACCGTATCAGCAGTTAACTTCCCAGAAGTGACACTCCCACAACACAGCGATACCTCGCGCCTGTTACATATTCACCACAACCGTCCAGGTATCTTGATTAAGATCAACCAAGCGTTTGCAGAAAAAGGCATCAATATTGCCGCTCAGTACCTGCAAACAACGTCGGAAATTGGTTACGTGGTCATGGAAGTCGAAACCCATCAAGCCGATACTGCATTTGAGCAGTTGAAGAAAATTGAAGGGACAATTCGAACCCGTTTACTGTATTAATGATACGGCAAGCTCGGCGATCCCATCGCTGATATAGTCAAAAACCTCCTGCGGGAGGTTTTTTGTTTCTTACTCTTTTCTAGAAACTCACGGTTCAGTATTGCCACAACAGCCAATACGATAAGCCGTGACATCACCAAGACAGATTGCGTAGTATCATGGAAACCCCCAAGGAGAGTTGCCCATGTCTGTTACTGGTACGTTTGAAGTCAACCTCACCCCGCAACATGAAGATATACCGAATGTTGGTCGTCTGTTGATTTCAAAAACATATTCAGGCGCGCTTCAAGGCGTTGGCACAGGTCAAATGCTGAGCAAGCGCACACCAAGTGGCTCAGCCGTATACTCAGCGATTGAAGAGTTCGAAGGCGAGCTTGCTGGTAAAGCGGGCGCATTTACTTTATTCCACGTCGGTAATATGTCCAACTCTGAACAGTCACTACAAATCGTAATCGTCTCAGGCTCGGGACAAGGCGAGCTCGAAGGCATCCAAGGTGAGCTCGCTATCACTCAAGTTGATGGCATTCATCACTATCAATTGAATTACCAAATTTAGCCCCAACTATCTAGTAGATGACTTGCATAGGCGAGCGCCAGCGCTATGGGCTGATTGGAGTTGAAGCCCCATGAGTTGTGACGGACACGATACAAAATCAAGTCACTCATAGAATTGGAGGGTTCCCCTTTAGCCCTTGATTTAAATGGTGCTACAATCGCGAAAATGCACTGCCCTTTGACGTATTAGGAATCATGATGACGACCAATGTAACTCGCCCAATGTGGCCACTAAATGCGGCTGCGCCAGAACTCTATTTTGCCCAGCTTTCACACTTAGGTTTAATTGAAATTGAAGGTGAACAAGCCGAAAGCTTTATGAATGGTCAAATCACTGCTGACGTTACTGGGCTGCAAGCAAACCAGTGGAAATGGGGAGCGCATTGTGACCCAAAGGGGAAGATGCTTGCCAGCTTTCGCATTTTTAAGCATTTAGATGGTCTAAAAATGCTGCTCCCGGTATCTGCAATTGATGTTGATTTACCCCAGCTGCAAAAATACGCCGTCTTTAGTAAAGCTGAGTTAAAAAACGCAACCTCTGACTATGTGCTTATTGGCATAGCTGGTACGAAAGCGAGCCAGTGGGTTGCGCAACACTATGGTGAAACCACTGAGCTTTTCACTCAGATCGATCATGGCTTTCTGCTCAAAGACGGCTCAGCTCCAGCTCGCTATATTTTGGGGTTAACTCAAGATGCAGCTCAGCAACTCATAACGTCGCAAGCAATAGAGCTTGTTGATTGTCATGCTTGGCAAGCCGAAGAAATCAAAGCAGGTTACCCCAACATCTCAGCGCAACATGCAGCCCAATTCGTCCCGCAAATGTGTAACCTACAATCAATTGATGGCATTAGCTTTAATAAAGGCTGCTACATGGGCCAAGAAACGGTTGCGAGAATGAAATATCGCGGCGGCAATAAACGTGCGCTGTATATTTTGTCTGGCACATGTAAAACGTTGCTAAACGCTGAAAGTAAACTTGAAGTGGCTGTCGAAGATAGTTTCCGCCGTGCGGGTAATATTATCGAGTGGGTACAAACCGATGAGCAAGTGTTATTGACTGCGGTGTTGGCCAATGACACCGAAAATGACGCCGTACTCAGGGTCGCTGATGATGAATCATCGAGCTTAACCGTGATTCCATTACCTTATGAGATTGAATCGGAAGAATAATTGCTGTGTTATAAAATAGCAGCAATGTTTTATTGATGGTTTAAACATCAGTATTTTTTATGCGCCAAAAGTGCTTCTGCCTTTGGCGCATTTTTATGAAATGCACAAAAAAGTGCGCGTAAGTTACCAATTTACTTGTAATTTATTGCAAAGATCACACTTCACCTTCTGCGCGATGTGCTTTGCTTTATTTGTATCAGGTCATCCCTTAGGATGAAAAACTGACAGATTCACGAGTAAGGTTCGGCCACAATGGCAGAGGAACTCACTTCAGCGCAAAAACACACTTTGCTTGAAGGTTTAAAACGGCTTGCCGCAGAAGGCAGTGACCAACTTGCGTCGCTGCATGAGCATAGTGCTCCAGTGACTCTCGATCAGCAATCCGTTGGCAGAGTGTCTCGAATTGATGCCATCCAACAGCAACAAATGGCACAAGCCAATGAAGTGCATCTGCTTGAACAACTTAAACGCATAAAGAAAATTTTAGCCGAGCCTGATGAGTATGGCTTTTGTGAAGCGTGCGGAGAAGGCATTGGGTTTCCACGCTTAGAGATCCACCCCACTGCAGCTTTTTGTATCACTTGCCAGGCTGAGAAAGAATAAACACGACGCACTTCGAGGGGATTGAGATGTATCTGTATTTACATGGGTTAGGTTCAGGCGGTCAATCTTCTACCGTTACAGGGCTAAAACAAGCTGGACTCGAGGTGACCTCAGTGGATTACCAACCAGAGTTCTACAGTCAGAGTATTCAAGCATTGACCGACCTCATCATGCAACAACCCATTACCGGTGTTTTAGGGACCTCTATGGGCGGTTACTATGCATTAAAGCTTTCAGAACTCACGGGGCTTCGTGCCGTTGCGGTCAATGTGTGTTTTGAGCCAGCCAAACATTTACAAAAGTACTTACACCAGCCTGCTATGAATTACGTCACGCAACAGCCAATTCGAATCGATCAAGCAATGCTCGACGATTTTGCACCGATAAACCCTGCCTTAACTCCGCTACCGACCATTGTAATCGGTGAGCAAGACGATTTAATTCCCGCGGCCTATCAAAAACAATTCTGCCAAAACAGCCAATGGCCATTTATCACCACAGATTGGGGTCATCGTGTGAGCAATAAAGCAAAATTCGCCGAAATCATCAGAAGTACACGCAGCCAAGGTTAATACAAAACCTATTTAGCGAACGATAGCCTCACGCAATCAATCACTACGTTCGCCCTACCAATCCGCAAATGCTTACTGCCAAGTATGGCACTGTTTCTACCCCATCATGGCGACCGACCACTTCGATCGCATACCTCTAATTAGGTACTTTTACAACCATTTCATGTTCAATTTAAGTGCAATTCCTGCCCTAAACTGCACCTTCGTTGTAATTAAATAACGAGTAAAACCCTACCCATTAAAATTATTTTCTTATAAATCAATGCATAACATCTTTGGCATAAAAAGTGTAATTCCATTGGTAACACAGGTCATGAGTTGATGCTGACGCACATTGCCAAATCCACAAGATGTCAGTAACACAACCATCGGCTCGAGATGCCCGCATGCAACATCTCGCTTTAATGATTTTTACATATACACTTTTTATTGAGAGACGAGGGAGAATAGACAGGATGAAGTCCAATACCGAAGCAATTCTTAGCACTTCAACAACGGCCATTTCAGTAGCAGAAACAGTGCGTGGCACGCAGGAATTTTTACCGAAGTCGAAAAGTCGCTGGCTCAATACACTCAAACTCACGAGTCTTGCACTAGCGTTCTCAACCGCGATGTTTTCCAGCTTAAGTCATGCGGAACTTGGTGAACCGGAAAAGGAAGATCTCACGTTTGGCTTTATCAAATTAACGGATATGGCACCGATTGCCATTGCCTATGAGAAAGGCTATTTCGAAGATGAAGGCCTTTACGTCACCATTGAAGCCCAAGCCAACTGGAAAGTTTTATTAGATGGCGTCATTGATGGACGACTCGATGGCGCTCATATGCTTGCCGGACAGCCAATTGCCGCCACCATGGGTTATGGCACAAAAGCAGAGATTATCACGCCATTCTCTATGGATTTAAATGGCAATGGTATTACCGTTTCCAACGAAGTTTGGAAAAAAATGAAGCCCGGCTTAGCCAAGGATGCTTCGGGCAAACCTGTACATCCAATAAAAGCCGATGCACTTAAGCCCGTTGTTGAGCAATACAATGCGGAAGGAAAGCCTTTCAAAATGGGAATGGTATTCCCTGTCTCTACCCATAACTACGAGCTAAGGTATTGGCTAGCTGCTGGCGGCATTCACCCTGGCTATTACGCGCCACATAAAGGCGATACATCAGGACAGCTTGATGCAGATGCTTTGCTGTCGGTGACCCCGCCACCACAAATGCCGAGCACTCTAGAGTCAGGCACGATTTACGGATACTGTGTGGGGGAGCCTTGGAACCAGCAAGCTGTATTTAAAGGTATTGGGGTTCCGGTAGTCACAGACTATGAAATATGGAAAAACAACCCAGAAAAAGTGTTTGGGATCACCGCAGAGTTTGCCAAAAAGTACCCGAATACCACCATTCGTTTAACCCGCGCTCTTATCCGTGCAGCAAAGTGGCTTGACGACAATAATAACGGCAACCGCCCTGAAGCCGTGAAGATTCTAGCCCAATCAAACTATGTGGGTGCAGATTACGACGTCATAGCCAACAGCATGACAGGCACCTTTGAGTATGAAAAAGGCGATAAACGTGAAGTGCCAGATTTCAATGTGTTCTTCCGCCACCACGCCACGTATCCATACTACTCAGATGCAATTTGGTATCTCACGCAAATGCGTCGCTGGGGTCAGATTTCAGATGATAAAAGTGACGACTGGTATAAGGACCTTGCGAAGAAAGTCTATCGTCCTGATATCTACCAAGCCGCGGCAGAATCGCTTATTGCAGATAAACTAATTGGCAAAGATGAGTTTCCAGATTTCGCGCAGGAAACAGGCTATCGCAAGCCGCAAAAACACTTTATTGACAATATCGTCTATGACGGCACGCAGCCTAATGCATACCTGAGTAAGTTCGCAATTGGCCTTAAAGCAGGTGATCGACTTTAAGCCATCGTTGGGCAGCGTGCTGCCCAACTCAATCTCACTACGTCAGCATCGTATCAAGGATATCTGGAGAGCAAATTATGACAGACTCGACGTCCCTCACCTTCAAATCGACATCAACCAACCCGCGGTTTGAGGCCGCCTATAGTTGGTCGAAACAGATTTTCAAAACGCTGACATTACCCGCTGTAGGCATTGCTGTATTTCTGGTGCTTTGGTCCGCATCGTCCATGAACATTAAAACATCACTCGGCCAGTTTCCGGGGCCCGTTGCCGTCGCCCAGCAATTTGGAACACTGTATGACGAACATATGGAGTCTAGAGAAAAAGAGCAAAAATTTTACGAGCGCTTAGAAAAACGCAACGCGGCTAAATTAGCTAAAGACCCCAATTATCAAGCCAAGCAACGTAAATATACCGGCAAAGAGACATTTGTCGATCAAATTGGCACCAGTTTAATCACTGTCATGAGTGGCTTTTTACTCGCTGCAGCCATTGCGATTCCCCTAGGTATTTGGATGGGGCTAAGCACAACGCTTAATGCAGCCCTCAACCCCATTGTTCAACTATTTAAACCTGTGTCACCTTTAGCTTGGTTACCCCTTGTCACTATGGTTGTGAGTGCAATGTATGTTAGCGATGACCCTTGGGTTGCTAAATCTTTCTTGAACTCAATGCTCACCGTAACCTTATGTAGCCTCTGGCCAATGGTTATTAATACTGCACAGGGGGTATCAACGATTGATGATGACTTGGTCAACGTCAGCAAAGTACTGCGTCTTTCGCCACTGACCCATGTCCGTAAGATTGTTCTTCCAGCATCGATACCAATGATTTTTACCGGCATGCGTTTATCTTTAGGTGTTGCTTGGATGGTACTTATCGCCGCAGAAATGCTGGCGCAAAACCCAGGTTTAGGAAAGTTCGTTTGGGATGAATTCCAAAATGGTAGTTCACAATCTCTTGCTCGAATTATGGCCGCTGTCGTGGTGATCGGCTTTATCGGATTTTTGCTCGATAAAGGCATGCAAAAACTTCAAGCGTGGGTTTCTTGGGATAAATAATCAGCAGAAGAATCGAGCCGTTCACCCACTGTGAGCTCTATAAAAGTTTAGCGATTTAAGGATTTTGAAATGAGTGCATTTTTAGATATCAGCCACATTGATATGACATTTCCCACCCCAAAAGGTGAATTTACGGCATTAAAAGATGTCAATTTACAAATCAAAAAAGGCGAATTTATCTCATTAATTGGCCACTCGGGCTGTGGTAAGTCAACGGTACTGAATGTCGTCGCGGGCTTGCACCAAGCGACGTCCGGCGGCGTCATTCTCAATAAAAAAGAGGTCAAGCAGCCTGGGCCTGAACGGGCGGTGGTCTTTCAAAATCACTCGTTACTGCCGTGGTTGAGCGCTTACCAAAACGTGGAGCTAGCGGTGAAGCAAGTATTCGGTAACAGCAAATCAAAAGCTGAAACCAAAGAATGGATTGAGCACAACCTCAAGCTTGTTCACATGGATCATGCAATGGACAAGCGTCCTGATGAAATATCTGGCGGCATGAAGCAACGCGTGGGGATAGCGAGAGCTCTAGCAATGGAACCCGAAGTACTGCTGATGGATGAGCCATTTGGCGCGCTGGATGCCCTCACGCGTGCCCATATGCAGGACTCATTGATGGAAATTCAAAATGAGCTCAATAATACCGTCATTATGATCACCCATGATGTCGATGAAGCCGTATTACTGTCAGATAAAATCGTGATGATGACCAATGGTCCAGCTGCAACTGTGGGTGAAATTCTGGAAGTCAACCTGCCACGACCGCGCAATCGTCTGGCACTGGCAGAAGATTCTGAATACAACCGCTTGCGCTCAGCTGTATTAACTTTTTTGTATGAAAAACAGCGTAAAGTCGAGGTCATACCAACAGCAGCTAAAACTGAAGCCAAAAATTCAGAGGATGACTCAGCGGCGGCCTCAGCCTAACCGCTTGCTTACGACGATAGATTGAAATGGCCTTCTATTGGCCATTTCAATTCCACTTAGTCCAAGGAACTGCTTTTATTCGCCAGCCTATTTGAACCATTCAGGTCAGATCTCAACGAAGATATTCAGCCCCTCGTATCCATAGGCCCACATGTGTCGATGGCAGAGCTTTTCTCGTACATCCGAATACCGCAAGCAGGCGTTTTGCCTATCCGATGTCATCTCAAACTCACATAGCTGCGCTTACGATGTCACTTATAATATGCGGATATCGAGAGCCTACGGCGGGTAATCGACAAAATGAAATATCAATCTAACCGTTTAGATTGATATTTCGCCCTGCGAGCACCTGTGCTCGTTTTTTCTTCGCCTCACTGATAGAATACGTCAAAAAATCAATCGCTTGACATAAAAGTACTGTGCATATGGCGTATCCAATGGAGTTTGGCGTACCCATACGCGTGATTCAGCACTTTCGTTAGCGCAAAATACATCATCATGTATAGTGCCGACTCAAAGAAAGAGATTTGATGATTAAAATGTTGGGCGCAATGTCTTGGCCTGGTGACAAGGTCAAGACATTGCGCCTTACCCTATCCTTGATCCGGCAACATTGATTCAGCAGCCAAATATACCAACAAGCCACTGAAGGCGGGAGAATATAATGGACAACGGTATGTGGGCCGAGCTAGCGGCCTCGGTTTTTGCCTCATCAGCGATATTTCTTGTTGCTAAAAAACTAAGCCTAAAGCCTTTGAAATGGTGCGTAATTGCTTTTGCGTGTTCTTTCTTAGCCTACTATTTAGCTCATAAAACCTTAATCTATATCACTTATATGGGCCAGATCCCTGCTTTTATTGAAGCACTTCCCACGGCAGAATTTTTTTTCGTGCTTATGGCTTTCAAGGTTTTTGCGTCTTTGATGCCTGTCATCCCCATTAGTCTAGCGATGAAGCATTTTTCTAACGCACACAGCCAGCCTCACGCTAATCTAGACGTCGCTATGTATACGCCAATCCAAATCGCCTTGGGCTCATTTTTGGGAGGGCCAATCTCTGCAATCTATTTTCTGTGGGCGAACTATCAATCATTAGGAAATGACAGGTTTGCGAAACGGACCTTGGTTTTGGGTAGCATGATTATGGTTCCCCTATTTGCAGTGCTTCCATACCTGCCCGACGCCTTTCCTCCCACAATCATCCCCCTCCTTTACGCCATTACTGCACGAGAGCTTTCCCGTAAAACGCAACTGAGTAGCGATGATATTCAAGAGCATGCGGGATTCGTTCGCGCGTCTAATTGGGAAATCATCGCCATTAGTGTGATCGGTCTGATTGCGACCATGATTCTTATTGCCATGTTTGTAAGTCTTCAGTTCGTATAGTTGAAAGAGCCATAAACCGTCGCGTGCATGCAATCGTCAGCGGAGTCCAGCTTGCTAACGCTGCCCTAGGGATTCATCAACTGACAACGGATAGCACAGGCGAACATGCCAGCATTCACGAAATTCAAGAGTGCTCATCAGGACACATAAACCTGCTCTGTGCTTGACGCTCCACAGAAATACTCAGGCTCATTCCAACAAATGAGCCAATCGATTGCGCTCGCGGATCTAAATCAGTCATTCCAACGTATAGCATTACGTCAGCAATTGTGTTTTATCACTTTGCGCATTAATTGAATCCAGTATACTGAATCTCAAGCCATAACTGGCAGGGAGTAAGAGGGAGTTTCATGAGCCAAACGATTGTTGAAATCACCGGATTAAGCAAAAGCTTTAGTGATGGCGAGCAACGTCATCAAGTGTTAAATGGCGTCGACTTATCTGTGGCAACCGGCGACACAGTTGCCCTCACCGGCCCAAGCGGCACTGGAAAAAGCACCCTCCTTAATCTTATCGCCGGATTTGAGCATGCAGATGCTGGGCATATTAAGCTATTGGATCAGGAAACCCACAATTGGCAAGATCGTCAATGGAGCCACTTTCGCCGCGCTGAGCTTGGTATGGTTTTCCAGCAGTTTAACCTACTCTCTCCCCTCAACGTGCGCGACAATATTACTTTTCCTCTCAGCCTATTGGGGAAAAGCTGGCAGCCGTGGTGCGACACCCTAATCGACACCCTTGGCCTTTCAACAGTTCTGGACCGCCGAGTCGAGCAGCTTTCAGGCGGCCAGCAACAAAGAGTGGCCATTGCTCGCGCCCTTGCCCACAAACCGGCATTACTCCTTGCTGATGAACCAACGGGCAATTTAGATCAAAATGCGGGTGAGCAAGTTATGGCACTCCTATGTCAGCTTGCAGCTGAAGCCAATACCAGCATCTTAATGGTCACCCATAGTGAAACCTGCGCTAACTTTATGACCAGACGCTGGCATTTAGACCAAGGCACTGTGCATGAGTAATTTTTTGCGCCTTAGTTGGCATTGCGCTCGAGTATTTGCCGCTCACTATCGCCATGCTCCATTGCAGGCGGGTGGGATCTTGCTTGGCGTGGTTCTAGCCGTCACACTGTTAGTTGGGGTGCGAGCCACCAATGATAATGCTATTCGTAGCTACAGTGAATCCACAGAGCTATTGAGTCAGCGCGCCACGGGTTTACTGCTAGCACAACAGGGCGACCTTGATGAAACCTGGTATTTTAAGCTAAGGCAAAGCCAACTGCAGACCCCATTAGCAGTCGTCACTGGCGTACTAGAGAACAGCCAGGGGCAACGCTGGGAAATGCACGGCAGTGATTTAGTCGCCGCCATGTCCCAGCGTCAGGTCAGCGACACAAATAAAAACTCAGATGGCAAGCAAGCCCAAGCGCCAGTGAACTTTAACCAACTGCCCTTAAACCGTCTGCTCTCTGGCGAGCCATTGCTGCTGATGAGCCAAAGTCTGGCCAAGCGAGCCGCCCCCAATGGCACCTTGCAGCTCAAGCAGCATGATATTCGGGTGCTCTCGGTCAATGATGATCTCGGGCTTGGCAACAATATTGTCGCGGATATTAGTTTTGCTCAGACTCTGCTGGGTAAAACGGGCCGCCTAAGTTATATCGCCCTCTTCGACCCACATCCGCAGCTGGAGACGCTGCTGCAGCAGGCTTTAGGTGAGGGTTATGACCAGCATCTGCGGCTTATAAAACAAGATCAGGGAGAAGCACTCACGGCACTCACCCAAAGCTTCCATCTCAATCTCAATGCCATGAGCTTACTGGCCTTTATTGTTGGGCTTTTTATTGCCTATAACGGCGTGCGCTATTCCCTACTCAAAAGGCAAACTTTACTCGTAAAATTGCTGCAACAAGGGGTAACTCGCCAGGCATTGATGGCAGGTCTTTTGACCGAGTTATTGGCACTGGTGATCCTGGGTTCCTGCGTCGGTTTTGTTACCGGCTTGCAGCTGAGCCAATGGTTGCAGCCTTTGGTGGCGCTAACGTTAGAGCAACTCTATGGCGCACAGCTTCTGCCAGGGCAATTTCAATGGCGTTGGTTATTTCAAGCCATCGTGCTGACTTTAGTTGCGGCTGGCCTTGCCTGTATTCCACTGTATTTGCAGCTCAGCCGCCAACCTTTAGCGCGCAGTGCCACGAGAGTGGCTTTGCAAAGTAGCGCTGAGCGACAAAACCGACGACTCTTTATTCTGGCAACTGTATTGCTCGGCTGCGCCGCCATACTGCTGCCCTTCTCAAACCACTACAAACAAAGCTTATTACTGATGGGGCTGGTGATTGTCGCTATTCCTATGCTGCTACCTTTAGCGTTGCAATATAGTTGCCAGCTTCTAGCCAAGTGGAGCCAAACAATACGACTCAGCATTGAGCAGCGTAATTTACTGCACTACAGTATTGCCGAAACCCGAGAGCTAATTGCCCCACTCTCACTGGCAATGATGGCCATGTTACTGGCTCTTTGCGCCAATATTGCCATGAATACCTTAGTCAGCAGTTTCGATATTACCCTTAGGCAATGGCTCGACAATCGGCTTCATGCAGATGTTTACTTCAGGCCCGCTTTAAGTGACTTCCCCAAGCTGAAGCAGGACTTTGAAAGGCATCCACAGGTTAATGGCATTTTTGAACAGTGGAACGCCCGAATATCATTTCGAGATCAGCCAACGAATATTACTACTCAGGATGAATACTCCCTGCGCAACACCACTGTCCTTAAGGAGCATTTGGATGACTTTTGGCCTGCCTATTTAGCCGGAGAGAGCATACTGATTAGTGAGCCTCTTGCCATCAAGCAAGGCATAAACATGGGTGATAAAGTTGCTTGGGATGACGTGACTGGCCGTTGGTATCAGGATCTCAAACCTCAGATGTCAAAGCACATCGCAAATGGGCAGAACAATACGCCTCGCCCACTCACTGTAGCAGGGGTGTTTTTTGATTACGGTAACCCTCTTGGCGAAATAATGATTGCGGAACCACTATGGCATCAACTCGGTCATCAAGCATATTTAAAAAGCATTGCCATCACGACAACGGCTGACTTTACGCCATTAGTCGAAGCAGTGCAGGCACAATATAATCTCTCCAGTGCCAATGTTTATAGCCAGGGAAAAATTAAAGATCAGGCCATGAAGATGTTTGCCAAAACATTCTCAATTACATCTGTGCTCAATAGCTTAACGCTGCTCGTGGCCGCCATTGGTTTATTTAGTGCTGTGGTGATGTTGACCCAATCCCGTCAAGCCCCGCTAGCACGGCTCTACGCGCTTGGTGTAACGCGACGACAAATTCGCATCAGTGTCTTTGGGCAAATGCTACTAATCATCGGCCTCAGCGCGTTCGTGGCCATTCCCACCGGCTACGCATTAAGTTATTTATTAATTCATAAAGTCACGCTACAAGCATTTGGCTGGAGTATTCCAATGGTCTGGAGCTGGATGGAGTGTATGAAGCTGATGCTGATTGCCCTTGCTACAGGCACAATTGCGGTTAGCCTACCTTTATACTGGCAAACCCGACGTCCCTTAGTTGCCAGCCTACAACAGGAGGCGATGTAGTCTGATGCCACGGAATGTTATGAAACGACTTCAACTTACCACGAGTATAGGCTTAGTGAGCCTAGTCAGTGCATGCTCTCCTCAGCAACAAACACGCGATGAGGGTAAGCTCTCAATTTTAAGCCAGCAACAGCAAGGCTTTGCAACAGTCAGCCCACAAGCAAATTTAAGCTTCCCACGTGATCATCAAGCCCATGAGGATTACAAAGTTGAATGGTGGTACCTCACCGCCAACCTAACCACTGACTCAGGTGAGCCTCTCGGACTGCAGTGGACACAATTTCGAATTGCTTTAGGGACGCCGTTCCCACCCAATGAAGCGGATTTGAACCCTTCCCAGGAATACAACACGAATCTTGCTTCAGAGCCTGCAGCCAACTCGTGGCAAACTCAGCAGCTCTATATGGCACACGCGGCAGTGACCCAGCCCAAGCAACATGTGGCTGCTGAAAAATGGTCACGTGGGCATCCTCAAATCGCTGGCGTATCTAGCACACCGTTGACCATTCAACTCGATAACTGGCGCTGGCAAAGCCAGAGCGAGGCACTATTCCCTGCAACACTTGAAGTACAAGACCAAGCCTTTGCCTATCAATTGCAACTCGATAGCCAGTCCCCACTGCAATTACAAGGAGATGCAGGATACAGCATCAAAACCGCCAACGGTAAGGTTGCTTCTTACTATTATAGTCAGCCGTTTATCGACATTTCGGGAACAATGACCCTCAATGGCAACACGCAAAAGGTCCATGGTAAAGGTTGGCTTGACCGAGAATGGAGCTCGCAATTTTTAACACGCAGCCAGCAAGGTTGGGATTGGTTTGCATTACGCCTCAATGATGGCAGTGCTTTGATGTTGTTTCAGTTGCGGGGCGAAAAAGTGTTTTATAGTGGTCGCAGAATGTATGCCGATGGTCGCGGGGAAAACATCAGTCACGGTGACATTATGATGCAAGTTCGACAATGGCATGAAACCGACCAAGGTCGTTACCCGGTCAACTGGCGTATTGCGATTGCCTCACAAAACATTGATGTAACAATTGAGCCATTAAATGTAAATTCTGCGATGCCTTTAAGCACACAGTATTGGGAAGGTCCAATCGAGGTTCGCGGTAGCCATCAAGGCAATGGTTATATGGAACTCACCGGCTACGAAAAGTAGATGCTTCTTTCTATTACAAATTTATTTTTTGTCGTGATCTAGCACACACTATAACTTTAGTCTTATACGACTAAAGTGGCACCAAAAATGTGAACCATTCTCATTCCAGCCTTGGCTAACACCTGTTTAACGTCTTTGTTCCAATCCTAAACAAACCCCCAACTAAATAAGGCTTTGCGAAAGCATTAGTCTAAATTTCAATCTGCGATTTAGATCACACATAAAAATATGATCTCGATCTATATATACCCCTAATACCTCTTGTGAGGTATACCCACAATTTCTATGAGGTCTAGACTAAATTCTATTCTTGATAGAACCGACTATGCTTATTTAGCTCTTACTAATCCAGAGTCTAGTGAACTAAATTGGTTACCTATCGTTTAAAAGAAAAAAGGTGAAAAGCAAGAGATGACCCAGGAATACCACGTCAGCAGTCTAGTAGTGCTTGTCACACCAGAAGCCATGTCTGAGGTTTCTTCGGAAATCCGTGCCCTTCCAGGCACAGAAATTCATGCCGTGACTGAAGAAGGAAAAGTGATTGTAACCCTTGAAGGTGAAACACAAAAAGCCATCCTCAGTAACGTAGAAAAAATTAACGCTCTGAAAGGAGTGTTATCAAATAGCCTTATCTACCACCAAGTCGAACCATTAGAACAAGAGAGTGAGGAAACACCATGAGCATTAGCCGTCGCGAGTTTCTAAAAGCCAACGCTGCAGTAGCCGCTGCAACCACTGTTGGGGTCACTTTGCCAGTTAAGATTGTTGAAGCAGCTGAGCAAAAAGACAACATCAAGTGGGACAAAGCACCTTGCCGTTTTTGCGGTGTAGGTTGTAGTGTTTTGGTTGGCACCAGAGGGGGCAACATCGTTGCAACCAAAGGTGACCCAGAAAGTCCTGTCAACAAAGGCCTAAACTGTATCAAAGGCTACTTCCTGTCGAAAATCATGTACGGTAAAGACCGTCTGAGCTCGCCACTTCTTCGTATGAAGGATGGCAAGTATGACAAGGAAGGTGAGTTCACCCCAGTAAGCTGGGATGTGGCACTTGATACCATGGCTGACAAATGGAAAGAGTCTATCCAGAAAAAAGGTCCTACTTCTGTAGGTATGTTTGGTTCTGGTCAATGGACAGTTTGGGAAGGATACGCAGCGTCTAAGCTTCATAAAGCTGGTTTCCGTACCAACAACATCGATCCAAACGCACGTCACTGTATGGCGTCTGCTGTAGGTGGCTTTATGCGTACCTTCGGTATTGATGAGCCAATGGGTTGTTACGACGATATCGAAGCCGGTCAAAACTTCGTGCTTTGGGGTTGTAACATGGCAGAAATGCACCCAATCCTATGGGCTCGCCTCTCTGACCGCCGTCTAAGCAATAAAGATGCTCGTGTTCACGTTCTTTCGACGTACGAAAACCGTAGCTTCGACTTGGCCGATAACCCAATGGTATTCGAGCCACAGACTGACATGATCATTCTGAACTTCATTGCCAACTACATTATCCAAAATGGTGGCGTGAACAAAGACTTCGTTAAGAAACACACGAAGTTTGTAAAAGGTACAACTGATATCGGTTATGGCCTACGTCCTGATCATCCACTTGAGAAAGCAGCGAAGAACCCAGGTAATGGTAAGTCTAAGCCTATTTCTTTCGATGAGTACGCAAAGTTTGTAAGCACTTACACCCTTGAGTACGCAGCGAAGATGAGTAAGGTTCCAGCTGAGAACCTACTCAAGCTTGCTAAAGCTTATGCTGATCCTAAGCAAAAAGTTATGAGCTTATGGACAATGGGTGTAAACCAGCATACTCGTGGTGTTTGGACCAACAACATGTTGTACAACATCCACTTGCTAACCGGTAAGATCTCGACTCCAGGTAACAGTCCATTCTCTCTAACAGGTCAGCCTTCTGCTTGTGGTACTGCACGTGAAGTGGGTACATTCGCACACCGTCTACCTGCTGACATGGTTGTGAAGAAGAAGCCACACCGTGATCTGACTGAGAAGCTATGGCAACTTCCTGAAGGAACGATTCCGCCGAAGCCTGGTTACCACGCTGTATTGCAAAGCCGTATGTTGAAAGATGGCAAGCTGAACTGTTACTGGACAATGTGTACCAACAACATGCAAGCGGGACCAAACATCAACGATGAAATCTACCCAGGTTTCCGTAACCCAGAAAACTTCATTGTTGTTTCTGACCCATACCCAACAGTCACTGCAACTGCCGCTGACTTGATTCTACCAACAGCAATGTGGGTAGAGAAAGAAGGTGCATACGGTAACGCTGAGCGTCGTACACAAATGTGGCACCAGCAAGTGAAAGCACATGACGGCGCGAAGTCTGACTTGTGGCAGCTTGTTGAGTTCTCGAAGCGCTTCAAAGTATCTGAAGTATGGCCAGCAGAGCTTATTGCGAAGAAGCCTGAGTATGCAGATAAGACTCTATATGACGTGCTATTTGCTAACGGTGTTGTTGATAAGTTCCCTGTTTCTGACTGTAAAGGCGACATGAACGAAGAGTCTGAAGATTTCGGCTTCTATGTTCAAAAAGGTCTATACGAAGAGTATGCACAGTTCACGCGCGGTCATAAGCATGACCTTGCTGACTTTGATACTTACCACGCGGGTCGCGGTCTACGCTGGCCTGTTGTGAACGGCAAAGAAACACTACGTCGCTTCGTACAAGGCGATCCATATGTGAAGCCAGGTGAAGACTTTAGCTTCTACGGTAAGCCAGACAAGAAAGCGGTTATCTTCGCACTGCCATATGAGCCAGCTGCTGAGTCTCCAAACGAAGAATACGATCTATGGATGTCTACAGGTCGTGTCCTTGAGCATTGGCATACAGCTTCAATGACTGCACGTGTACCTGAGCTGCAACGTGCATATGCTGATGCACAAGTATTTATGCACCCAGAAGATGCGCGTAAGCGTGGTCTGAAACGTGGCGACGAAGTGATTGTTGCTTCTCCACGTGGCGAAGTGAGAACTCGTGTTGAAACGAAGGGCCGTAACAAGCCACCAGTAGGCTTAGTATTTATGCCGTTCTTCGATGCGCGTCAATTGGTCAACAAACTTATTCTAGATGCAACTGATCCACTGTCGAAAGAGACAGATTTCAAGAAGTGTCCAGTTAAGGTTATGAAGGCCTAAGTTTTAACTTAAACGCATAAACAAAGAGAAATTAGTCATGAGTAACACGAATAGTAAATCAACCAAGGCAAGCGACTTTAATCGTCGCAAGTTCCTCGCGACATCAGCCAAAGCTGGCTGTGTCATGGGCTTGGTTGGTTTAGGGTTGACGGCAACGGCGACACAGTCGAGCCAAAGAGACCCGTTTGCTATTCGTCCTCCTGGCGCCCTTGATGAAGAGGACTTCCTCTCATCTTGTGTTCGCTGTGGCTTATGTGTCGAGGCTTGCCCTTACGACACCCTAAAACTAGCCCGCTGGTTTGAAGGCGCAGCCACAGGAACACCTTTCTTTACTGCACGCGAAATACCTTGTGAGATGTGTGACGATATTCCCTGTGTCAAAGTTTGTCCTTCGGGCGCGCTAGACCACAGTCTTGAGGATATCGATGACTCAAAAATGGGTATTGCAGTTCTGATTGATGAGAAGAATTGTCTCAACTTTAAAGGCTTACGATGTGATGTTTGTTACCGGGTTTGCCCGTTAATCGACAACGCGATAACCCTAGAACGCCAACGTAACCACAAAAGTGGTCACCACGCGATGTTCCTTCCTACTGTCAACAGTGATACTTGTACTGGCTGCGGTAAATGCGAACGAGCTTGCGTTACGGAAGAAGCGGTTATCAAAGTATTGCCTGCAAAAGTTGCCTTGGGTCGTTCCGCGGCACATGACACCTACGAAAACACAGAAAAAACAACACTAGAGATGTTAAATAAGGGGCTATCGATATGAGTAAGAACATCGCCAATAGCCAAACAAAGTCAGACAAGTTTGCCCAAGCCGCAGTTGATGAACTGGGCTGGTGGGGCGCGCATAAGTTTTTAATCTTACGCCGCTTATCGCAACTGCTGGTACTTGCCTTATTTGCCATAGGCCCTTGGTTTGGCCTTTGGTTCTTCAAAGGAAACCTCTCTTCCAGCGAGCTACTTGGGGTTATTCCACTCACTGATCCGTTAGTAACAATGCAAGTGTTACTCACAGGACATTGGCCGGAAGTGACGCTGTTAATTGGCGCAGCCATTATCATTGCATTTTATGCCGTGGTTGGTGGTCGCACCTTTTGTAGCTGGGTTTGCCCAGTCAATATTATTACCGACTGTGCAAGCTGGATAAGACGTAAACTCAAGCTCCCTCGCACCAGCGAGATGCCAAGAAACTTACGTTATTACCTACTGGCGTTAGTCCTGATACTACCAATTTTGACCGGTTTTACGGTCTGGGAATGGGCCAACCCTGTTCCCATCGTATACCGAGCCATTTTGTTTAGTGCAGGTAGCGGTTTGTGGATTCTTGCTGCCATCTTCTTGCTCGATTTACTTGTTGTTGAACGAGCTTGGTGCAGCCATTTGTGTCCTACAGGTGCCATGTTTTCCCTGATTGGCAAAACGAGTCCAATCAAAGTCTCTGCGGTTAATGCTGAGGCTTGCGATAACTGTATGGATTGTTTCACTGTTTGCCCTGAGCGTCAGGTGCTAAAACCTGTACTCAAGAAAGGCAGTACCCAACCCATGATAATGGACAGTGATTGCACCCTCTGCGGACGATGTATCGATGTTTGTGCGCCTCGCGTATTTCAGTATAAAAACCGATTTCAACAACGAGATCTAAATCGAATTGCCCTAAAGGCGGAGAACAACCAATGAAAAAAGTACTCACTTTAGCCGCGCTCATGTTGGCAGTCAGCGCTTGTACCGGCCAACAAGCTGAGCCTCAAGCTAAACCTGTGAACGTTGCCTCACTTGCTGGCGATAGCCAAATTACAGATGTACGTCCTGCTGATGCAATGCCGACTTACCCGAAACGCGGAATGTCGATTGAGCGTAACTACATTGAGCAGCCACCACTCATTCCACACAGAGACGATTACACAATCGGTCTGAACCAGAATAAGTGTATGACTTGTCATAGCTGGGACAAAGCAGAGAAAATGAAAGCTACACCAGTTGCAAAGTCTCACGTTGTGAATGCACAAGGTAAACTGAACGGTCAGAACTATTTCTGTACTCAGTGTCACGTTGCCCAAGCAGACAACAAGCAAGCAATTGTTGAGAACGTATTCTCAACTAAATAATTGCAAGGCTCCTTGCAATATGAGCCTTTATTGAACAAAAGCCACCTCATTTGAGGTGGCTTTTTCATATACAAGCGAAAGTACTTGCTAAGTCATTCAATTGGTTTATTTTAGAGTCAAGATTAACGTTGAGAGGTGCCCCTTCAATGAAGAAATATAAGCACGAAGCACAACTGTTAAAGCTCGCACTGGAAATTGGTACTGGCTATGCAAAAAAGCGCGGGTATGCCGAGTTTGACCCTGGAATTTCAGTCAAAGACAAAGTGGAATGTATCTACAGACTCTTGATAAAAGACCAACTGATCCAACCCCTACCAAAAGATAAAGAAGATGGACCAGGTATGAAACACCGTTTGGTTGTGTGGATAGCCAAACAACTGCCAGAGACCCACGAACTACTGAACTGATCATCGCACCGGTGGAAGATCACCAGCTTAAAGCTTACGATCTTCTTCAAACCTCTGTTTAAAGATGCGAGCGCGACGCACCAGTTTATGATTATTCTCACAACCACGAAATCGAAGCTCACAACTCATCGATTCCAACATTGAAATCGCCTCTTCTAATAAAGATTCCGTTTGCGCCAATTGAATATGCAAGCGCTCATTTTGCTCTTGTAGATTATTCACAATCGACTCCTGTACGACACTTTTCAAAGATTTGAATATTTAGTTGATAACTTGCCATGGGATGTGCTGAAAACTCGATATGGTAAAAGGCTTCATCGGCGAAAGTGCACACCAATGCCTGCTCGACACTCTTGCTATCACGGGGAATGGGTTTACTCATTACATCGTCGCCAGAAACTGTCCAATACAGCGCAGCTTCATCCGACATAACTTCTATCACATGGCACCACTCTTTCACTAGCATACCAGTGACGCGGTTGATCTGTTCACCACCCACTCTATCAATGGATTGGAATCTGGGGTTCAGCGGGGAAAGAACAATATATTGAGTTTGACGGCTTGTTCTTTTGCGCTCATGAAAAACATCCGCATGTTGGTTACCGTCAATGAGTGCGTCAGCAGAGGCGCTTAGCATCATAGATAAACCACAGAGACTAGCAAAAACTGCTTTGCAAACCATACGTTGCATACCCAATATCCGACAAGGTTACCGAATGCCATGGTAACAACGTATGAAAAATATGCTGTGATCTATTACAGATAAAAAAACCCCGAGTCTATACAGACTCGGGGCGGAAATGAGGTGTTAAGCCTCTAGCCAACTAAATAAGTAAACTAAACAGAGTCGATTCGGGGCAAATGACCAACCACAGTCTGAATCAGGCACATCCAACTTTGCGCATGCTTGACCGCTCCAAATCGATAAATTCAGCATAGCAACGGCTTGTTTATTTTTAAAATGAATAATACACATCACATACATTCCAATGTAGAATGCACTAGTTAGTGACTAAAAAGGTTAATAAAACAGCAGATTGGATTAGTGCTGTTGCCAAAAATCACTTAATTTAAAGGGGAAGTTGTGCAGATAACGAGGGTATTAGACCAAAGTCATTTTGCGGGCAAGTACAACAACAACACTCTCGAATTAATCAAAAGTGTGACCCATCCTCACGAAATCGCAGAATAACAAATCGCAGGCTAGATCCGGCTCACGGTAATAAAAAGCCCAAATTTAGTACAATGAAAAAACTCTATACCATGGATTCCAATCAAGAATGAATATACCAATTAAGACTCTGCAGTGTTTTTTAACACTTGTGGAAACGGGTAACTTTACCCGTGCTGCTGAGCAGCTTTATATCACTCAGCCCACAATCAGTAAAATGATCCAGCGTCTTGAAGAAACCTTGGGCCAGCAATTACTCATTCGCAATAACCAAAAAGTTGAACTGACCCAAGCTGGGATTCTATTTCAACACAGTGCCAATCAAATGGTTGGGCAATGGCATCGACTGCAAGAAGATATCAGTAATCTCACCGGTCTCAAAACTGGTCGTTTACGCCTAGGCGTCTGCCCAATGATGAGCAGTCTAACCATCAGTCTATTAAATCGATTCCGAGAAAAGTTTCCTGGTGTAGAGATCCAGATGCAAGAATTCGGAGGCTTTGGTTGTGAGCAAGCATTACTCCACGATACTTTAGATATCGCGTTTACAGCGTTACCAGTGACCCATGAAGAGCATATCTCTAGTCAACTGCTGGTACGGTACCCTTTGCTGGTTTGCTTGCCGAAAGACAACCCTTTTAAAGAAAAAGAGTTTCTCACCTGGGAAGATATTGCTAGCCAACCATTTATCAATTACAACGAAGATTTTTCGTTGGCGAAGCTGATCTCTCGCCTCAGCAAAGAGGCAGGCTATAAACTCAACGTTGCTTTCAGAAGTGGTCAGTGGGATTTTCTAGCAGCAATGGTCGAGGCAAATATGGGGCTAGCGCTATTACCCCAACCGATCTGTGACCGCCTGCCACAAGACAAACTTGACTTTAAACCGATGGAGCCACCACTGGCATGGGATATTGCCCTCATGTGGCGAAATAACTTACCACTGACACCAGCGGCCAAAGCACTCATCGATGTCGGTAAGGAAAAGTTCCCAGCAATATCGCAGACATAAAAAACCCCGAGCTATGGTAAGCTCGGGGTGAATGAGGTATGTGTAGCCTCTAGCCAACTAATCAATATAACGCAACCAACGTAATATAACTTTGCAAGGCTTTCGCTGGGGGTGATGACAAAACCAGCTAGCATTCCTTGCTTCGTTGTCCTTCTGTATGTCACTAGCAGAAATTGAGGGAGTTTCCGCCTAACTTAGTGATAAAACACACGTCGAAACAACTTAAACCTTTTCATCAATGGGGTCATTCATTGATGATGTTTAACACAATAATCGGTAAACCAATACGGGTACAATGAATTAATTAAATGCACTAAATTCCATTTAAGAATGTGCATATAGATCAATGAAGTAGTGTGTTTTTTGTACAGCGATCGGCATAAAATATTTTATTCTTTCCTAAATAAGACTCAATGATTTCACTAATCTTCAAGTAAAACTGTTTATGTTTCTTGGGCTTACTCGCGTCTATTTATAGATAGTACTGACACTCATGCATAGATACATTCCAAAACGGCATTGCACTTCATCGCTCTTGAGATCCAAATCGATCCCGCGAACAAAACTCTACCCCAAATGATATATCCATTAAATATCAGTCTTGAGCATGAGAAATAATCTCTGCAACAATTTCACACTAGACCTTGGTCTAAACAACGCACCCATCACTTAAAAACCCTTACCACTCAAGTGGTTGATTAACATTAGAAAAACAGCTTTCGCTAATACATTGTTTTTGCGGCAAATTCCCACGAAAACAAACAGAGCAAAAATTGATTTAAATCAAAGAAACCATCGGGAAGCACTGGTAGAAATGAACATACATTCACTGAAACGCAATATCACTGTTGGAGTAGTACAATGATTGGAATTCAAATCACACAGGCTGAACAAGCAAACCTAGTAAATTCTCTATGGTTATTGGACCAAGATAAGCAAGAAGCACGTTGTGTCGCAGCTCAAGATAAAGAGCAAACTGACAAAGTAGTAAGCATTGATTCTCTTGGTAAGTTTGAGTACCGTGAAGTGCCTGTAAAGAATGAGTCAGAGCGCGAAGGTGGCCAACACCTAAACGTAAACGTGATGACTAAAGAAACGCTAGAAGACGCGATTGAGAACCCAGACAAGTACCCACAGCTAACGGTACGTGTATCTGGCTACGCAGTTCGCTTCAACTCGCTAACGCCTGAGCAGCAACAAGATATCATTAAGCGTACTTTCACTGCTTCTATGTAATCTCTACGCTCCGAGCGTAACCCCCAAATCCCCAGAAAAATCGCAGCTTACGCTGCGATTTTTTTTACGACCAGATAAGGCTTTCTATAGTGACGAAACGATATACAACTCGAACCTATTTATCTTTGGGTTTTCTAGTTTAATCAAAGGGGAAATAGACAGGCAATGACCAACCACCACAAGCCATTCAAACCAAAATATTTCGAAGAAACCAAGCAATAACTGAAACCCAAGGAATACCAAGCAAGAAATTTGTCAAAACGAATGCAAAGGAAAACGAAAGCTATACTTAAAATGGCATACTACTACCGAAGCAATGCTGGTCTTTGCAATCAACTGCTGCATTCCTCTGGTCTTGCTGGGTAAAATTCGGCTCATTGCCATAGGCACTCAAAACCACAGTCTAAACCACGGTGCCACTGTAACCTCTTATTGAAGAGATTGTATCTTTAAAGCCAGTTTCTCGGTGTGCCTTAGTAACTCTATATCTCCAGCTTTGCCATGCCCTGGCACGACGACTTCAATGTTCGGGTATTTTTGAATTACATTTTGAATTGAATCTGGCCATGCTTGAACAGAAGCATCTTCTGTATTCCCCAAACTTTTGCTTTCCAAGCTTTTAACAAAACACCCCCCAAATAGAATGCTTTTTTGAGGCAGCCAAACAACTACATTGTCTACGGTATGTCCTGCTCCAGGATAAAATATTTCAATGGCATCGCTCACCAACTGAAATGTACTACTGGTAATTTCACTATTGGCTGGTTCTCTGCCTTTTATTCGTAGAAGATCGTTCGTTTTCGCGGTCGCATAGGTCTTAACTCTAGATTGGTTCAGAAATGATAAACCACCGCTCGCGTCTTCATGAAAGTGAGTGATTATTGCGCTTTTAGGATAGAACCCTTTTGACTCAATCCAATTCACGAGCTGTTGTGTATCTCCTTGTGACCAAGGAGTATCGATAATATATGCGTCCTTTCCATCCACAACAATTAGCCCTGATGCACTGACCATTCCCCAAGGCTCTATGGTTTGGTAGGAAACGTGCTGATAGACATTGTCTGCGATTTTTTTAATTTTTAACGACTGTTCATCTGCTGAAGCAACTACTGAAAAGAGCCAAAATACGATAAAAATATTTCTTATCATCACAACATTCTCCCACCATTCAATCGTTCATCAGTGGCATTACTCACACGTTTAAACCACAGAATACTCTAACACAGGCAGCCGTTTTTAAATCACATAGTCCTCCAATTTGCATGCGTTTACACAAATAAAGCGTGGATAAACATGTTCAAGAAATCAAGAACTGCTAATCATCCATGAATAGGCATATTAAATAGGTAGCTACAGCTTAATGTGCATTTTTGAATCATGAAAACATAACTTTAGTGCATGACCTAAACCCTGTTTGGTCAATTAAGAGTTGCTAGAATCGACTGAAAAACAGTGGATTGAATAGTAATCCTGACTTATGTATCCAGCACAATATTTTGAGAAAGCTATCGCTTCATACTTTGGACTTATTTTCGAATAATTGCATTGTAAAAAAAGTAACGAAATTATAGCTTTTGATTAACAAAACAATGCAAGGCGAATTAAATCCGCTTAAGTCTTATTTAGTTTTCTATTTAGGTAATGAGGGTCGAATGAAAGTAGTATTAAATGCAGTCGTATTTACAGTTGTTGGTTTATCTCTTTTTGGTTGTACCGCGAAACAAACCGTGCCCGGAGCCGAAACAGTAGAGTTAGTGAATGAACGACCCGATCAGAGTCAATGTAAGTTCCTCGGTGAGGTTGTTGGCTCTCAAGGAAACTGGCTCACAGGTGACCTCACTTCAAATAAAGATCTTATAATTGGTGCCAGAAATGAGCTAAGAAATGAAGCATATAAGCTGGGGGGGAATCTAGTTTATATCCAAGACTTACAAAATACTAATGCGCATGGTTCTTTAGGAACGACAAATACTACCGGCGTCGGCAAAGCCTATAAATGTTCGTACTAGATACAAAACAGGTTTAATTCACTTGTTAACTTATGAACAGCCCTACATTGAAGCGCCAGTTACCTGCAAACAAAAAGCCGACTCATTTGAGTCGGCTTTTAACTTTTAAATTAAAAGGTTAACAGAGACCTTTTACATTTACTCTACGGGTGAAACGACAAACAAGAGATCATTTTGCGATACCTGCTGGCCGTTGCCATTGAGAATACGCTCTACACGATATTGCTTGTCTTCAGGGTATAGCTCTGCACCTTTACGATTGAAGCTAGCCAGTGAGATTTGACTAAACATCTTCATGGCTTCCGTTAACGCAAGTGTTTGATCCACTGAAACAATGTCACCTTCTTTCACGAAGTCTGCTTCACCCGGCGCGGGTGAGGTATAGAAGATTCCAGCACCTTGTGCCAGTACTTTCAGCTCATTACTTTCACCCACACGTAATGATGCCGTATCAACACTTGCTGTATCCGCCGCTTCTTCCATTTCTGCAATCAGCTCTGGGACATCAAGCTCTGCCATCAGGCGTGGTAAATAGTTGGTATCGTATACGCCTTCATTAAATGTGCTGTCTTTCAGGATACGTTTTAACAATGGAATGTTAGTCGCAATGCCCTTGATCACAATCGAATCGAGGTATTCGTATAGCTTATTGACAACATCTTCACGATCTTTACCCGTACAGATAATTTGTGCAATCAGGCTGTCGTAGTAAGGCGAGACTTCTTTGTCTTCTGCAACGATAGAGATAATTTCCATGTCATCTCGCTCAGGCATTACGCACTCGCGAATTTGACCCGGATTTGGCACTAACTGCAGCACACCGTCACTATCTAGCGCAGCCTTCTCGGCAGTAATACGAAGTTCAATTGCATATCCCTGCTCTTTTGGAGCAAGATCTTCAATTGAACGACCCGCAGCAATATCAAACTGAGCGCTGACAATATCAATGCCAGAAGTGGCTTCTGTCACTGGATGCTCAACCTGAAGACGCGTATTCATTTCCATGAAATACACTTCATTGGCATCGAGGTTGTAAATAAACTCGACAGTACCTGCACCCATATAGTCTGTTGCATCGCCCAGAGCTCGAGTATATTCCAACACCTGTTGCTTAAGGTTTTCTGGCAACATCGTTGAACCAGACTCTTCAATTACTTTCTGGTTATTACGCTGTACTGAACAGTCACGAAGGCCAAGTACTTTGGTATTTCCAAACTTATCTCTAAGGAGCTGAACTTCAATGTGACGTAAAGACGTCACATACTTCTCGAGATAAAGATCACCATTACCAAAGGCTGCTGCGGCTTCTGTTGCGGTTTTTTGGAATAAGCCAATCATGTCTTCAGAGCGTTCAACGACCTGAATACCTTTACCGCCACCACCTTGTACTGCTTTCAGCAATACCGGATAGCCAATTTCTCGTGCAACGTTAACGGCTTGCTCAGCATTGCTTAAAATACCGTGGCTTCCTGGAACAACCGGCACGTTTTGCGACTGTGAGGTTTTAATTGCGTTCGACTTGTTACCCATTGTCGTCATACTAAATACGCTCGGGCCAACAAAGTTCACACCATTATTGACACATAGTGCCGCAAACTGTGGACTTTCAGATAGGAACCCAATCCCAGGGTGAAGCGCATCGACCTGCTCATACTCGGCAACTTTAAGAACCGAATATGCGTTTAGATAACTCTCATCAGACGTGTTACCACCAATACAAACGAGCTTGTCATTCTCTTTTAGCATGTCTGCTGGAACAGCGTTCATGTCTGGATCAGAAGCCACAAGTACAACATTGATGTCATTATCATGTGCTTTGCGAATCAGTTTGACAGCCGTACAACCACGAGCATGAACCAGAACCTTATCGATAGGCTTCATCAGTTCGCGCGGATCGTTTTGTACGATGGTCTCATCTTCAACAATCATTTCAGGAACAAGCGTAGATACCGCTTTGGTGATCAAGTCGCCAATGTTTTCTGTTGCTCTTGGCATCAGCGGGTCAATACTGGTGAGACGGTCATCCAATGAATCGGTAAATGGGTTATGAACTAAGCCATTCATCGCACCCGGCACCTTCGATAAGTAGTTCGAAAGCGTCGAAGTAGTAGGCAAATAGCTTGGCACAACCATTTGTCCGGCAAACGGCATGTTCGTGCCCGACAGATAGTAAGTTTGCACCAGTGGATGTGTCACAAAGCTTGCTTGTGCACCACCGGTACAGTCACCGAATCCAAACATCATAATAGGCAATTCGTTGTCACGTACAAAACGCGTGATACGATCATTCACCACAGCCATCGAGAATAGCGCTGCAGCGCCTTCTTTCGTTTGCATCCCGCCAGAACTGATAAAACAGATCACCGGCAGCTTACGTTTGGCACATTCAATCAACAGGTCACTGAATTTCTCGGCACTTGCCATATCAAACGCACCCGCTTGGAATGCTGTATTAGACACAGCCACACCCACACGAATGTTTTGTCCATCACGCTCAAAATCAGCCAGACCTGTAATCAAACCACATGGACGAACGCCACGGTCTAATGCATCTTCAATAGACAGTCGGAAACCTGGGAAGTTGAGTAAGTTTGCAGACATTTTATCTGCGTTAATTTCATCGAAGTGAGTAAAGAACTTCTCAATGATATTTTCCCAAGTCATCTTGCCAGCGCGTTTTTCATCGCGTAGAACTTTTTGAATCAGAAGATCTTGGTAACCCATAGTGAGGCGGTTCCAGAAGTCTTTACGACGACCGATACGTACAGGGTTAATGGCGCCGGTATACTTATTTGTATCTTCTTCACTGTCGAAGAATTCAGGCAACAAACGCTCAAAGAAGTAAGTCAAGATCACAAACAGACTGTCATTTAACTGCGGGAAACCAACACTCTTCCATTGCTCTGTACGAGTTAGCAGTTCCGCACGGTTTGACTGATTCATGAAGTACTTCAGCCACTTGTAGAACTTGCTCTTATCATTGGCAGTATCTTGTGTCGACAATGCGCTATCAATCGACGTATGTAGAAGGTTATCTACAGAGTTACGAGACAGGCTTTTTGAGAGCATGGCTTCTTTGGAAATCGAAGCCAAGTCACCTACAACATGATCATAAAGAGAATCAAAGACTAAGATGTTGTGACAATGCCAAATGAAGTCTTCACGTAATTCGTCATGGACGATCACATCAAGCACACTCATTTTGTTCAGCTCAGGCCACTCAGTTTGAGTCACTTCAGGTGGAATGGTCTCAAGGTAGTGGATCAGGCCTTTGAAGTTATTCTTGGCGTTGCCTTTCCAGCGATGGTAAAGCGACCAACCAATGTTAAACATCAGCGCTTTACGTGCTTTTTTGTAATTCTCTTTTGGTTCACCCAAAATTAAACGCGTTAATACGTTACGCTCTGTAGAGACTTCTTCACGCTTGGCAATGAAGTTGCCCCACAGCTTGTTTAACTCTTCGTCGTAAACCAACTTATCAGGATTAGATAACCACGACTGGAACACTTTATCTTGCTCACGTTGAATACGCGCAAGCAAGTCACCTTCAGGCACGCTCACTTTTGATAAGCGACCGTACTCTCCTTCAGGTATAGAATGTATACGACTACGTAGAGTCAAATAACGTAGGTAACGGTATGCACTACCAAACAGGTTTAAGTGCATCGTTGGGTTTGCCGCAACCGCGAGTTCGGACTGGTCTTCAAGAGCCACTAAGTCTTTAGATGGTTCAAGAAAACGCGTTAGACTGCGATCATAATGCTCACGTAAGTCTTTAGAGTCGCGAACAAATTCTACTGCTGCTTTTTCTACAGCTTCGATACTGCTGATAATTGCGCGGCGTAAATTATGCTGACGCTCATCGGTGTCTGAAGGAGAAAAATCAACAATGCCGTCTATACATCCTGCGGTGTAAAGCTCTTCTGGAGAGACTCCGACTGATTTAGCACATTCCTGCCAAGA
Source organism: Shewanella gelidii (assembly GCF_014647855.1). Lineage (GTDB taxonomy): Bacteria > Pseudomonadota > Gammaproteobacteria > Enterobacterales > Shewanellaceae > Shewanella > Shewanella gelidii. The sequence goes on from NZ_BMPZ01000003.1 coordinate 102,853, forward strand.
AAGGTTGTACTTACGTGCAATACTTTGCAAACCTTGCGGCTGAATCGTATTAAAAATGGCATCTCGAAGCGACAGCAAAATGTTTGCCGCAGCCAGTGGAATCGCACCACCGGAATAGCCTGCACCAATGACGATACCAACCGTAGGCACATCTACATTGGCACTTTCTGCAATGGCTTTTGAAATTGAGTGCGCTTGGTTTTGGCTGTTCGCCGCTTCACCTGCATCGGCACCGGGGGTGTCAATAAGGTAAATAATTGGCATGGCCAGTTCAGCAAAATGACGCACCGCATGACAACATGCAAGGTGGTGCTCAGGCATCCACGCACCATTACTCGTGGTACGTTCTTGGGCAACAAAACCAACACGGCGGGTGCGAGATCCGAAATTCAGTTCAATCTCAGCACTATAAAAAGGGCCATTATGGGTTTCTGTAATAAGCTTGCCTTTTAAGTCGGCAATCATACGTTTCGCGCCGGGGCGATTTTTGTCTTGAGTCGGTTGAATTACTTTCGTCACGTATCCATCGACATCTAACTGTGCAAGATCCTTCAGGTTAGCCTGAATCGTATCTTCGCCTAGCAATCCTTTAACTTCTTCCGACAAACTCTGTTTACTATGCTTTGGAAACAGAGAGAAGTCTTTTGCCAAATGTTCCGCTTCCAAAAAGAGCGGATCGGCAGTCTGAATTTGTGTCGTGTTTACGGGCTGATTAGTGCTGGTCATCAAAAAAGATCCTCTGCTTAGCCTCTTAAAATTTTTAACGGCTAAATATAACTTTGTTATGCCTGCAAATACCATTAAACTGCTGTAGACGCTTTGTTCCATTTTTGAGACAGTTGGTTTTTTATGGCAGATTTAAACGGGATGATGCTGTTCGCAGCAGTGGTTAGAGCAAATGGTTTTTCTCAAGCAGCACGGGAACTTGGGTTACCAAAATCAACCATTAGTCGTAAGGTTGCACAGCTCGAAGAGCAACTTGGCGTGAGACTTTTACAACGGGATACTCGCAACCTCAGCCTCACACAGGTCGGAGCACTTTTCTATCAACATTGCGACGTCATAGGTGACGAAATCGAAGCCGCCAAGGCAACAATTGAAAATACACATAACGATGTTAGTGGCTCATTACGGATTGCAATTCCGGTTTCTTTCAGTCAAGAACTCATCGCCAATATGTGTAGTGGCTTTATGCGCCTTTACCCAAATATCGAACTTGATGTTCAGTTCACCGATAATGACGTGGGACTGGTCGGAGAAGGCTATGACATCGCAATTAAATATGGACCACTGCAATCTTCCGATTTAGTTGCCCGGCTTTTGTTTGAGCGCCAACCAATTTTGGTCGCCAGCCCAGGCTACCTAAAATCCAACGGTACCCCGGCCACACCAAAAGAACTTTCAAACCACAAAGGCATTCTGTTAGGCACCTCCCGCTCATTGCCCATTTGGCCATTGGGTAAAGGGAGCCGTAAAACAATGGTCAGCTTCAAGCGTAAAGTCCGCGTTAATAGTGCCATTATGGTAAAACAACTTGCACTGGATGATTACGGCATTGCGATGCTATCGAATTCGGTCTGTAAAACGGAACTGGCAAACGGCAGCCTTGTGCCAATTTTGCAGGAGTGGCCCATAGAAGCATTTAAAGTCTATGGGGTATACTCAAGTCGACGACAATTAGCGACCAATATTAGTGTGTTTTTGGATTTCTTTAATAAGCGCTTTAATAGCCAAGAGTCGCTGCAATCTTTAATGGGGTAAGTGGGTTGATTATTAATCACTTTCCCTTCAAAGCTTTGCCATGTAATCTACAGGGTAAGCTATACTTTCTGAATGAATTTTGCGTGCTTGAAATCAAGCATTCGACCGACAAGAATTAAAGGAATAAGCCATGAAGAAGCCCAGTCTTGCGATACTCGTTTCCGCAGCAATTGCCGTTAGCGGTCTGAGCTCAGCGACGCAGGCAGTTGACCTCTCATTTAATGTTGAAGAAGCACGCATACTCAAAGCGCAGCAGACCATGCCCGAAGTCACCGCGCGTTATGCAGGCCTTGTCGATGGGTTAGCGAGCAAATATCAAAGCCATAACGATGAATTAAAAATCACGCAAATGGTTGCTAGCCAAGGAGTTCGCCTCTGGCAGCAAGCGGTACGCGATGTACAGTCAGGCAACAATGATGACCGCTCTTTGTATTGGAGCCGCCTCGCCATGCGGGCTTTGATTAAACAAAACCGCCCAGGATTCAACATCGTGCCTTGGCAAAAAGATATTTTAATCAAAGCGGTTGAGTCTGCATCTCGAGGGCTCAGTGATATCGCCTTCTCTGAGCAAGCACAAATTAAAATATTACTCACTGGATTTGACCCATTTTTCTTAGATAGAAATATTGAACAAAGTAACCCGTCAGGGTTAGTGGCTCTCGCGCTAGATGGTTATCGCTTTAAAGTGAATGGAAAGCGCGTTCAAGTGGAAACAGCCATGATTCCGGTTCGTTATTCTGACTTTGATAATGGCATCATCGAGTCTATGTTAACGCCTATTTACCGTGACAATAGCGTCGACATGATTGCAACAGTCAGCATGGGTCGCGATGCATTTGATCTTGAGCGTTTCCCTGGGCGCAACCGAAGCGCCAGCGCACCGGATAACCTTAATCACTATACCGGTGCCAGCATGACACTCCCCAAGGCTCCTGGATTCAATGGCACAACACTCAAAGGGCCGGAATTTGTTGAATTTTCTTTACCTGTCGCAGCAATGCAAGCGGTTAAAGGTGAGTGGGCTGTCAATGATAACCGAACTATCACAACGTTAAGTCGCGGTGAATTTGACGCCTCCAGCTTAGGTGAACTCGACAGTGCTATTTCAGTACAAGGCTCTGGGGGCGGGTATTTATCGAATGAGATTTCATATCGTAGCGTGTTACTTCAGCAGCAATTCAATAGTCGGATACCAGTAGGCCATATCCATACTCCTCGCGTAAAAGGATTTGACCCAGAAGTTGAAGCGAAAATCGTAGATCAGGTCAAAGCCATGTTAATGGCTGCGGCTCAAACACTCTAAATTTAAAGGGCTTAATTCAATGTTTGATTTAAGCCCATCTTTTATTTTAGGCCCATACAAGTTGCACCACCTTTAGCTGCAATCCGGTTAAACAATTCAGTTATCTACCGTAATCACCTTGATATTGACCCAATGACTTCTGAACAAGAACAACTTAAAGTACGCCAACAGGTCGACATCTGCTATCAACAAGTGGAAGCCGTATTGAAACAGGCTTTTTCACGGCCAAGGGTCAGTTTTTCACTGCGCGGTAAAGCCGCCGGCACCGCGAATCTAGCGACCAACCAATTGCGCTTTAATCCAATCTTATTACACGAAAACCTCAATGCATTTTTAACAGAGGTGGTGCCCCATGAAATCTGTCATTTAGTTGCGCACCAACAATTTGGCCGAGTACGCCCTCACGGAAAAGAATGGCAAGCATTGATGATCAATATTTTTGCTCTACGCCCGACGGCAACACATCAGTTTAATACGCAATCGGTGACAGGAAAACAATTTGACTATCAATGCGGATGTGGCCTTGTAAAACTATCCATTCGTCGCCATAACAAGGTGATGCGCGGTGAGACACAATATCGTTGCCGCCGCTGCCAGCAAACATTGCGGCGATTCGCTTAAAGAGCTTGTATATTGAGCCCGCAATATTTTTTGTAGGGCGACCCACGAACAACAAAGCGCAGAGTAGCTCTTCTCTGTTTTGTTCAATAAGCCCATAATGTAGTTTTTCGGTAGGTAATAAAGCCCTTATGAGAGTGCCAAGAGTTTTCCAGGATGCGCCCATTCACGTTGGAAGTGATTTCCAACTCGATGATGAAGGAGCTGGCCATATTGGTCGTGTGCTGCGCATGGGCGCTGGCGAACAAATCAGTTTGTTCAATAATGATGGCTACGATTACCTATGCGAAATCAGCCACGCGAACAAAAAGAATGTCACCGTTAAAGTACTTTCAAATATTGAAAACTCGTGTGAGTCCCCGCTGAACATTCATTTAGGCCAAGTCATTTCGCGCGGTGATAGAATGGACTTTACCATTCAAAAGTCGGTTGAACTCGGCGTGAATACAATTACGCCACTATTTTCTGAGCGTTGCGGTGTTAAGCTCACAGGAGAACGACTGGCTAAAAAGATTCAACAATGGCAAAAAATCGCCATTAGTGCTTGTGAACAATCGGGTCGAAGCATTGTCCCGCAAATTCGTCCAGCCATGTCAGTCCAAGACTGGTGCGCAGAAACAACAACAGCCCTTAAGCTCAACTTACACCCAAGAGCCCAATTTGGCATCAATGGATTAAATATAGAAACGACAAGAATTCGGTTATTAATTGGACCTGAGGGCGGTTTGTCTGAGCAGGAAATAAAAATGACAGAAACCCTGTCTTTTACGGAGATCCAGCTAGGACCTCGTGTTCTCAGAACAGAAACTGCGGCACTCACCACGCTCAGTGCCTTACAAATGAAATTTGGCGATTTAGGCTAATGAGCAACTGGTTTTTCGGGCTCTTTATCAAAGCGAGCTACGCGCAACCGACTTAAACATTAGCAATTTAAAAATACAGACGGGACGACTATGCCCCGATTTTCTATCGAATAATATCGATACAAAAGGATAACCCATGATCAAACTCGGCATCGTGATGGACCCCATCAGCGACATCAATATCAAAAAAGACTCTAGCTTCGCTATGTTGATGGCAGCACAAGCTCGTGGTTACGAGCTGTATTATATGGAAATGCAAGACCTCGCTATGGTGAATGGTCAAGCAATGGGTAAAATGCGCAAACTTCGTGTGCAGCAAGATCCAGAAAACTGGTATCAGCTAGAAGATGCGATTGACACGCCTCTGGCGGAACTCAACGTCATTTTGATGCGTAAAGACCCTCCTTTTGATACTGAGTTTATCTACGCAACTTACATGTTAGAGCGGGCGGAAGAACAAGGTGTTTTGATCGTTAACAAACCTCAAAGCCTAAGAGATGCTAACGAAAAGCTATTTACAGCATGGTTCTCTGAGTTCACCCCAGAAACTCTCGTGACCCGTGATGAACATCGGATCCGCGAATTCCACCAGCGTAAAGGCGATGTCATTCTGAAACCGCTTGATGGCATGGGTGGCAGCTCTATTTTTAGGGTGAAGGCCAATGACCCTAATTTAGGGGTCATCATTGAAACGCTCACCAATCACGGTCAACAATACACCATGGCACAAGCCTTCATTCCAGACATTACCGCTGGAGACAAACGGATCCTTGTGATTGACGGTGAGCCCGTGCCCTACTCGCTAGCCCGTATTCCGCAAAAAGGAGAAACACGGGGCAACCTTGCTGCAGGTGGACGAGGCGTTGCTCAACCACTTTCAGAGAGTGACTGGCATATTGCGCGCACCATAGGTCCGACATTGAAAAAACGAGGTCTAATTTTTGTGGGCCTAGATGTGATTGGGGACAAGCTCACCGAAATCAATGTCACCAGCCCAACCTGTATTCGAGAAATCCAAGCAGCATTTGATGTTGATATTACAGGCATGCTCATGGATGCTATTGAAGCACGTTTACAAACACAATAACGAAAAAGGATATTTTCATGGGTCAAGTTTCAACACCAATCATTGCTTTGATTACTGCATGTTTCACGGTCATATCTTTTGGTTTACAAGCGAGTACGCTTGCACAAGTTGAAACCCCAACACCTAAAAATATCATCATAATGATTGGCGATGGGATGGGCCCAGCTTATACCAGCGCCTATCGTTACTACAAAGATAACCCGTCAACAAATGAAGTTGAAGAAACGGTTTTTGATCGGCTGCTCGTAGGCACCTCAAGCACTTATCCGGCAAAAGAAAGTGGCTATATTACTGACTCTGCAGCTGCGGCGACAGCTTTAGCTACGGGAGAGAAATCCTACAATGGTGCGATCTCCGTCAACGCACAACACCAACCGCTAACAACATTGTTTGAATTGGCATACAAGCAAGGTAAAAAGACAGGCATAGCAGTAACATCTCAAGTTAACCACGCAACACCAGCGGCTTTTATAAGTCATAACGAGAGCCGCCGAAATTACGAGCAGATAGCCAAAAGCTATCTAAAAAGCAATACCGACGTCATCCTCGGGGGTGGCCAGCGTTATTTCCCTAAATCCCTACTGCAACAATTTCAATCTCAGGGATACCAAACGCTGACAAATATTGAGCAGCTCTCCTCCTCTTCTAGTAAGAAAGTGCTGGGACTATTTGCAGACGTACAGCTTCCGTGGGCGATCGATGACAAACAAGCCCAATATTTAACGCAAATGACCCAACATGCGCTCAAAACCCTAGAGCAGTCGCCACGAGGGTTTGTTCTTTTAGTCGAAGGTAGCCTTATTGACTGGGCAGGTCATGACAATGATATCGCAACCGCTATGCATGAACTTGATGAGTTTGCGTCCGCGATTGAAGTCGCTGAACAATATGTAAGACAAAATCCGCAAACGCTATTGCTCGTCACAGCAGACCACAGTACGGGCGGTATGACGGTCGCGGCAAATGGAGAATACCAATGGCGCCCCGAGATACTCAAATCAATTGCAGCCACGCCCCAAGCTATAGCTACACAGGCTGCTTCTGAAGCAAACTGGTTAACCTCAGTGCAGTCACAGCTTGGTATTCAGCTGACAGAACAAGAGTTAGCAACGCTGAAGGTCGCTTACCCCCATGGCGAAAAGGCAATACATAAAGTATTGAAAAAACTTATCGATGTTCGCTCAAATACTGGCTGGACTGGTAATGGGCACACAGGTATTGATGTGCAAGTGTTTGCTAAAGGTGCAGGTTCAGAGTTATTCCACGGCTTTCAAGACAATACAGAGATTGCACAAAAGCTGTTTCGCCTGATTCAGCAACAAAACTAACGTTCACTTTCAATCGGTTTTGTTATTGGTCAGTCATTGATGATTCGTGGGTTGCTTATGACCCCAGCTTGCGAATAAATGGGCTGACATTATCGACCCGTGGCCAAATGTTATCTTGACCTATTCCCTCAAGTAACTGGAATACTTTTTCTTGATTTAGCGGCTTAGAATAGTAATAGCCCTGTGCAAGCTCACAACCTGCTTTGGCTAGGAATTGACTCTGCTGCAATGTTTCCACACCTTCAGCGACAACGGTTCTGCCAAGGTTATGGGCTAGGTCAATGACGGTAGTGACGATATGAGTATCAACGCCACCCTCCAGAACACCAGATGTAAAGCAACGATCGACTTTAAGCACATCAAACGCAAGTTGTTTCAGGTAATTCAGAGAAGAATAACCCGTACCAAAATCATCAATCGCAATCCGAACCCCGAGCTCTTTCAGTTGCTTCATCACCATCATGGCACGCTCAACCTGCTCCATCACACTCTCTTCGGTAACTTCCAATAACAAACACTCCGGCGAAACATCATAGCGGAGCAACAAACCTTCTATAAATTGTTTCAAGCCAGGAGCAAGGTAGTGTTTGGCTGACAAATTCACGGCAACGTATATATCTTGATACCCCTGCTCGGATAGTTTCTTAAGTAAAATCACACTTTGCTCAAGAACATAGTTGCCTACGGCAATAATGGCATCACTTTGCTCTATGTCAGGAATAAAGTCGCCCGGCATAATCAACCCACGTTCAGGGTGGAACCAGCGCACTAACGCTTCAAAACCTTTGAGCTCACCGTGGGGTAATGCCACGATGGGCTGTAAAAATAGAGCCAATTGATGATCGCTAATCGCAGTACCAATGTCTTGTTCAATCATGAGGCGATTATTGGCTTGCAACATCATATCTTCGGTGAAGACGCGATAGTTGCTACGCCCACCATCTTTGGCTTGGTACATGGCTAATTCAGATTGCTTGATTAATTCTTCTGCTGGAATATTGGGCGATGTACAAAATACGACGCCAATACTGGTTGTCACAATCAGCTTGTTGCGACCCAAGACCACTGGTTGCTGTAAAGAAGCGAAGATCTTATGAATCACCTTGCTGACATCTTGGCTCGACTTCATGCCTCGTAACAACACAATAAATTCATCACCACCGAGGCGAAAAACAGTGTCCATCGCTCGGACACTGGTATTCAGGCGGGTAGAGACCACCTTTAATAGCTCATCACCTTCAGAATGCCCAAGCGTATCGTTAATTCGCTTAAACTCATCTAAATCTAAAAACAAAATAGCGATTTGGTTATGCACTCGTCCCACACAGGCTACCGCTTTATTCAGCTCATGAACCAGCATCGCTTTATTGGGTAACCCCGTCAGAGTATCCAACATCGCAAGCCGTTCCAGCTCTTTGGTATAGCTATCGACTTCCCCTTCAAGGGTTTCCAGTCGATCCGCGAGTTTATGAGTCGCAAAACTAACTAAATCGACTTCATCAATTGAATGTTGTTTTTGCATCGGTAGGGTTTGACGAAGCAGATCAAACTTATGCTCAGCAAGGAGAGGAAGAACTTTTGCAAGCTGTACCAAACGGGAAATCGGTGACCACAACATAATCGTCACTAACGAACCGGCCAGCAGAAGTGAAAACAATAAAGAACCCAACATATTTTGCTGAAACTGATAAAGCAAAGCATGCCAGCTATCCATATTAGACATCACTAACAGTGCGGGTGACGGTTCGACATGTTGAAAGGGAAACACCCAAAGCGCCCAAGTTTCATCGGCAATCTTATAAATACCATCCCCATGGTTGAGCGTTTGCCACGACCAAGATTTTGATGCCGAATCCAGTATTGCAATACTATTATGGCGATTGCTGAGACTATAAAGCTTGCGCGACCAAAACTGCACCGCGTTATCTAGGGGCGCTTGATTAGATGCTAACTCAGGCCCCAATACCGCCAGTTCAAATTCTTCGTTAATTCGAAACCGAGCCAAGATTTCGGTTAGATCCGTTTCAACAAATAGAAGATGCATTTGTCCTTGTAACAAGGTCGGTACCACGACTTTTAGACTGCAACTTGCATCGCAATCAAACCGATATTGCGGCTCGTAAACAACACCGATTTTATCTAACCATTGATGATCACTAACCTCTAAAGGTAATCCGGCATGTGCGAGTAAACGACCACTTGATTCAACTAGGCTGACCGTTCTCATGTCCCAATAGAGCTGAATATCAGACCATTGCTGTTTCAACAGCCGCTGGTAATCTTCAACACCCACATCAATTTCATCAGCCTGAGCCATTAATGCCAGTTGCTGACTCGTGGCTGCAACTTGGTCAACCACCAAACGAATCGAAGAGTTAAGGTTTTGCGCCAAGCGCTCTTGCTGGCCATCTAACAGGTAATTTTGTTGATGAATGAGTTGGCTGTATGCAAAAGCTCCCAAGAACAAGGCAACAAAAGTCAGAATCCCCAAGACACCGGCTAATAACTTAAACCTGAGGCTAATGAAAATTGAGTTGAACTTGGTGCTAACCATATTGTCTCCCCGCTAGAAACGATAGGAGAGCTGTAAAGCAAACAGCGACCATCGTTTCGCTTGCGAGGTTGGGTCACGAACAAGCAAAGGTGTTACCCAAGACGCGCCTTTGACGTCATGATATTCAGCAGCAACCATCCAATTTGAATCAGGGAACCACCGCAGCCCTACAGTCCAATCATAGGTATAGGCGTAGTATCTAGGATCCCCTGTGGTTAACTCTAAATTGGCACCATTTTTATCGTCGATATCGTCATAATGTTGATCATACCGAACAAAAGCCTCCAGCTGATAAGGAAGATAAGCTCGGATATCGGCATAAAAACCAGATGATCTTGATTCAACCTCACCGAGAAGCTCTGGATAAATGATCTGATTAATCGCGCGATCACTTGTCAAATACTCTGTAGTCAACTCAAACATCTCATAACGATACTGACCAGAGAAAACCCAAGTATGCTGAACAATGTCGCCCTCGGAATATAAAGCAGGGGCAATTGGCGAGAAATCAACACCGGCTCGATAATAACTTACCCCTAGCCTCGCGTTATCCATTTGGTAATCGATATCAAGCGCGTAGAACTCCTGAGAGTCGTACTCGCCAGAATCGACAGAGCCATTGACATTACGCAACAAATCATCGGTCACAGTGATTTGTCCATAGGACGTGTGCCAGTGAATAACTCCTGAATTCAGTGCATGGGATCCAAAGAGATCAATACCATCAATATGCAACTGGGTATCTCTGAAATAATCTGCATAAATTGATTGCGGCAACATGATGCTTGGTCGAGTAAACGGCACGTCACGAGTACTCGAGTAAAAACCAAACTCGTTTTTAAATCGACCTAGTCGAGCACCATAAAGAGAGCTATTCACATTGCGCGTATATTCGGCAAATAAGTAATCAAAATCTACGTCGGCTTCAGCCAGCTCTCCCCATTGCCTGAAGTTCAAAGCGCCTGCCATACGATAATTATCGTTAATCTTCCATGAGGAGGTAATAGAAGCTTCTGTGATATTTGCTGTATCGCCCGACTTGCCAACCACAAACTGACTATCTTCAGCTGTAGCGTAACCTTGACTGATAAACCCATTAAATTGCCACTCACTTGCATTCACCGCTGGAGAAACAAACCAAATGAGCACAGCTCCATGTAGGTATTTCTTACTGCTCCCAAACATAATTGCCTCCTGCTAATGCGATTGATTCAGAGATATATCCAATGGCGCCGGGGGTCGAATTGACTCGTTCGCGCATTTCTTCTTCAGAATCAAGAATAACGGGCCTTTCCCCGGTACCAGAGTACACAAGTCGATCCCATCGTCGTTGGAGGATGTATGGCAAAATATCTAACTGTTTAATGCAGAACTCTTGATGAAGATCAGAGTCTGGTGCCAAGATAAATACGGCAATAGGCTGCCCATCTGGCCAGAAGGTTTTCTGTTTGGAGAAAATTAATCGAAGCTCTGGTAAAGGGGTAGGAAACTGCAACACGCTATCGTGAACAATCACTTGAGCAGCTAATGTTCGCGCACAAAATAGGCACAGAACCAACATCCCTATCGTTAAAAATCGCATCCTGCTTCTCCCTCCGCAGTCTTCCTTATCTGCTCGTTTCTATTCGCTATCGGGGAACTTAGAAGACCCTGAACCACGACTTCGTGATTTAAAGTCTAGGAGAGAAACGACTCTCTCGCACAATTAATCATGAGTTTTTATGATTTGTTCAGCTATAATGCCAACCAAATTTCTATCGACAAATTAACTCTAGTGCTATCCAATCCATCGCAAGTCCTTATCCGCAATAGCGAATTATTTGAGCATCAACGTGTTCTCGTTTTAAATTATGAGAGCGACTTACTGCCTTTAAAATTGTTAGAAAACACGACAGAGGTTGAAGCACTTGCGCTGGACTACCACCACCATTTAACCATGGTGCCACACCAGAGTGATCGCCTGCACTTACACTTTGGTCATAGCCTGCCGCAAAGCAAAATTTTTGATACGGTTATTGTTTTTTTCCCAAAAGCCAAAAACCTTGCCCCCTATCTTTTTGCGCTTGCGGCAAGCCACCTATCCGAGTCAGGACAATTGCTCGTCGTCGGAGAAAATAAAGGCGGCATTAAGTCTTTGGCAAAAAACACACATCACTGTTTCTCACGCTTTCATAAACTCGACAGTGCCCGCCACTGCATTTTGTTTGCGGCCGAATTAGTGCAAAGCGCCCCGGCAATTCAATTACAAGACTGGTCGTCGAGTTATCAACTCGAAACAGCAGCGGGCACCATTGAAATTTGCAACCTTGTAGGGGTTTTTAGCGAGAAGAAAATCGATGCAGGTACAGCGTTAATGCTCGAAAACCTGCCATCTTTGCACGGTCGCACACTTGATTTTGGTTGTGGTGCAGGAGTGATAGCAGCCATATTGCTAAAACAGCAACCCGAGCTCGAGATGGAGTGTGTTGATATTAATGCCATGGCACTAGCGTCATGCGAGCTTACTTTGCAGGCAAACGATTTAAAGGCCAAAGTTTACCCCTCTGACGGACTGAAACAGACCCAAGGTAAGTTTGATGCCATCATCTCTAACCCGCCCTTTCACGATGGCCTGGCCAGTACACTGTCAATCACCACTGAATTTGTTGCCGAAAGCCGCCAGCGCCTGAATGCCAATGGACTGTGGCAGATCGTAGCCAACCGACACTTACCCTATAGTGACGCGATTGCGCAACATTTTGATACGGTTAATTGCATCGCTGAAAATAATAAATACAAGATTTACCAAAACCGAATTAAATAGCTGTTTTTCAATGAAGTGTGGCGGCAAATCGGTTGTCACACTCAATTCTTTCGGCCTTTCAGCATGGCTTGCTTCGAGAAAACGTCCACAGACTCATCAAATTACGTACCGATAAGCAGTAAATAGAAGTGCTTGTTCTATAATAAGTTAATGCGTTGTCATCCCCTTTTTATTATGTGACTTTCAAAGCAAGTATGAGGTTTATTCAAGCAAGCTCACTCACTGAGACTTTAGTCTGATTTAGGGCTGTATTGATGAAAGAAACTGCTGTTATACTCAGGTGATGTAATAAGACTGATTATTATTGTATTACCAGGGGTTTAGATGCTAGCTCCAGATCAAGTTCAACTGAGTCATGACGGTAATCAAGCAGAGCTGCGAATTACTCCGGCCTTGCACGGCCCTATTTCAGCCGACGATATTCTCACGCTGCTCAAGCAATCGGAATTTCGTCGCTTTTGCCCCATGCTGCCTGTGCATGAAAAAGCTATCAAAGAAGTCAATTCAGCCTTAGGCAGTGAAGATGAAGGTGTCGAGCTATTCTACCCGATAGCTGAACGCAAAAATGGCACCATTGATATCACGATCAGCAAAGATAAAATGGAAGCATCAGCGCTACTCACCGCCCCTTGGGGAGGGCAAGCACTCACGCTCAATGACATCTTGCAAGCCCTCAAAAACCACCAAATTAAAATGGGGTTAAAAAAGAAGCGCATCACAGTCTTAATCAAACACTATGAGCGTTTAAAGCCCGGCCAAACTTGCGAAACAATTATTGCCCAAGGAAAACAGGCTGTGCACGGTGTGAACGCCGTTATCGAGCGTAAAGTTGCCTTGGCAAGAGAGAGGTTACTACACCCACAAGAGCGAGAAGACGGCACGGTCGATATGCGGGATTTAGGCTCAATGGTTATGGTTAAGCCCAATGACGTCCTCATGCGTAAAAAACCGGCCACCGAAGGTATCCCGGGGTTCAATGTTCTTGGCGAAACGCTGCCAGCAAAACCAGGCAAAGATGCTGACTTTACCCCAGGAGAAGGCACGGAGCGATCTCCTCGCAATTCATTAGAGCTCATTGCCACAGTATCAGGCCAACCGGTTGAAACCGCCAAAGGCATGCAAGTTGATGATGTATTGCAAATCAAAGATGTCAACGTAGGATTTGGTCACGTTAACTTTAAAGGCAGCGTACTTATCACTGGTGATGTTAGCGAAGGCATGCAAGTTAAAAGCACAGGCGATATCACCGTAATGGGGTTTGTCGACTCAGCCACCCTAGAAGCTGACGGAGATATTATTGTGAGCAAGGGGATTATTGGGCGACAACAACCAAATCAAGACTTTGAAGTCTCTGCTCATATTAAAGCAAAAGGACAAATTTGCGCTCAGTTTGTTCAGTATTCAGAATTACAAGCTGAAGGCGAAGTTCTCGTCACCAAACAGTTATTGCACAGCCATACCAAAACCAATGCTAGCCTTACGGTTTGCGATCCGAATAATCGCAGAGGCGACCTCATTGGCGGGACCGTCCATGCTGACAATGGCGTAAAAGCCGTCGTGATTGGCGCTACAGCGGGCACGAAAACAGAAATCTATTGTGCAATGAATCAAGACGAAATGAAACATAACCTCAAAGAGCTCAGCGAAAGCGTCAAATCCATTGTAGTTGCAGGCCTCGATATCAATGCTCGGATTAAAAAACTCCCCCCTCAAGAAGAGTGGCAAGACGATTATGTAATGGTTGAGCAAGTCAACATGATGCTTGAACAGAAAAAAATGATTGTTGCCGAAAAAGAACGGGAAGAAGAAGAGTTTCACGCGCTAAAAAAAGAGATAAAAGAATATTATCAGAAGCATAAAGTTGAAGCGATAAAGCATATATTCCCGAATGCGGAAATTCATATCGGCCCAGCGTGGCACAAAAGCAATCGAGAACACGGTCCCTGTACTTTGCTCAATGTCGATCAAGAAATTCAATTTAATTATGCGAGTGATAGTAAAAAATAGAACTTCTCTAGGCAAAGCGCTACTGTAGAGCCCTTGAATTTATATCCAACAAGCACACTCACCCCGTGAGTGTGTTTTTCATCATACTAGGTAAGTAAACGTGGAATTATTTAACACAGAGTGCCTCGGGAGACCATTGCGCTTTGAAGCCTCTATGGCTGGCTGGCAACAAGTCTTTTGGGACAACAAAGCGGTCTCAGTCATTGAAGCCAACAGTGAACAACCCGCTATCCAATCCCATGAGTTTGAACTCAAACAAGTCTCTCATGCCGGAACCGATGCAGAACGCACGGTGAGCATTCATGTCAAAGTCGAAGTTGATCTGTGCTGGCAACCCTTTCATTTAAAATATCGAATATTCGTCAACGATCAACTACAAGATGAAGGGGGTCGAACACAGAAACAATTGGAACAATCAGCGCCAAAACACAAGGTCGCAGCAAAAGCAAAAATTAGCATCATTGGCCTCGCTTCACTTGGGTTTAAGTTGCTCAAAAGCGCCAAAATGATCAAAGTCGTATTGGCTGGAGCAAGCCTTGCCGCATACTCTTGGTTGTTTTCTCTGCCATTTGCGCTCACCTTGATTGGCTGTCTTATCGTTCATGAATATGGTCATATCAAAGCGATGCGTTATTTTGGAATGAAAACCAAAGGCATGTACCTGATCCCCTTTATGGGAGGGATGGCTGTCAGCGATGACAAAATTAATACGCGCTGGCAAAACGTTGTCATATCCATCATGGGGCCCACTTTTGGGCTATTTATGTCTCTACTTGCACTCATCCTTTACGGCTTAACCGATCACATTTTCTTCGCGGGTATCGCCGCAATGAATGCACTTTTAAACCTCTTTAACATGCTACCTATTTTACCCCTTGACGGTGGACACATATTAAAAAGCATTAGTTTTTCAATGAATAGTAAGCTTGGCCTAGCTGTCTGTGCCATTGCTGCGGCACTGGGGATATTTATTAGCTACAGCTTAGGTTTAGCCCTATTTGGTTTTCTACTACTCATTGGTAGCATAGAGATTTTTTTAGAATGGAAAACCCGTCATCATAACGACTTAATTCCTTTAGATCGCTACGGTCAAATCTTTTCAACCATTTGGTATGTCGTAACGGTTGGATTGTTAATTGGTATTATTTGGCTTTTGGCGGGTACAGGCGATGACATATTGGGCCTACCACTCAAAGTGCTACAAAGCTAAGCAAGTCCAAATCTCTTATAATCAAATAACAATTTGGCTCAGGCGGCATCAGCATTGCCGCCGTTTTAACGCGATGCTAACGAAAATTACGGGCAACAAGCACTCAAACGCTCAGGACGTTGTCCCATTTCATTTAATTTGGCTAGGTTTTCACGAATAAACTCAGGGTTTGCAGCAAGGGTATTTTTTAAGACATTCGTGGCCCATGTGGCGAGCTGAGGATTGACACGATAAAACACCCACTGACCTTGACGACGATCTTGAATAAGCTCCTGTTGCCGCAACAAAGCGAGATGTCGAGAAATTTTGGGCTGCGGTAAAGCAAGTGCGCTGACGAACTCACACACACAAAGCTCACCCTCATTTAGCATCAACAGTAAACATTTAAGTCGAGTTTCATCCGCTAAACATTTATAAAAACTTAACGCGTTAATAGTGCCTTCCCCATTTTTGTTCGTAGCCACAGCTTATACCAATAATCACTACGACCTTCAACCGTCTCGACTACGGCCGTTTGTTTTTAATCTCTTCGATAGTTTGCTCTAACATTTCTGGCGCAACGGGTTTCGCAAAATAAAACCCTTGCACTAAATGGGCTCCATGTTGTCGTAAACACTGTAGCTGCTTGTGCGTTTCTACTCCTTCTGCGACAACTTGCATCCCTAGGTTATCGGCAAGGTTAATCATTGATTTTACAATAGCCAAATTTTTAGAGTCTTCGGGGAGGTTGTCGATAAAAGATTTGTCGATTTTCAGCGTATGGATCGGCAAGTTTTTTAACTGTGCATAAGAAGAATAGCCGGTTCCAAAATCATCAATGGCTAGACGAATGCCGAGTATTTTCAAGCGTTCTAACGTCGCTAAGCAAGTTTCGGTTTCAGTTGTGGACACCAAATACTCTTCGGTCATTTCAAATTCTAACAACCCCGTTCGAACTTGTGCGGCCTCAAGGGAAGTTTCAACAAACTCAGTGAAGTGTTGGCTGTGCAATTGTCGCCCCGATACGTTAATTGCAATACTGAGTTCGCGACGGTTGGTGTTTTGCCATCGCTGAAGCTGTGAAATGGCTTGCTGGATAACCCATTCACCTATCGCAATAATTAGCCCAGTTTCTTCTGCAATCGGAATAAAGATATTCGGTGGAATCGATGCTTTATCAAATGGTGTCCAACGTAATAACGCTTCCACCCCCACAACCTCTTGAGTATCTATCGCCACTTTCGGTTGGTAAACCAGCTCGAAATCCTGTTGCTCAATCGCATTTCGCAGCCCATTTTCTATGGTCCACTGGTGTTGTGCTTGTGCCGTTAAGGCATGGGAATAAAACGCAAAATGCTGGGCGCTGGCTCGTTTTGCTTGATACATCGCACTATCAGCGTTTCGTTGTAACTCTTCCGCCGAGGTCCCATTATCTGGAAATAAGCAGATACCGATACTGCCGCGAGCATAGGCAGTCTTGCATTTGAGGGCAAAAGGCGCTTCAAATATATCGAGTAGCTGATGAGTCATCAGCAACGCCTCCTCATCTTGCTTAATGGGCTCTAATATAATGGCAAATTCATCGCCTCCGAGTCGCGCCAATAGATCATAAGTTCTCAATTTACTCGTGATACGTTTAGCAACTTCTTGCAGCAACAAATCGCCCATATCATGACCGAGAGAATCATTGATGTTCTTAAACCGATCAAGGTCGATATAAAGCAGAGCTAGCTTTGTTTGATTGCGCTTTGCCCTGACAATCGAAGATTCAAGCTGCTGCTGAAACAAAACTCGATTGGGCAAATCAGTAAGTGGGTCATGGTGCGCTATATGGGTGATTTGGGCTTGAGACTCTTTTAGTTCAGAGATGTCTTGCAACACACCAGATAAGTACTCTACGCCGTCATCAACGACTACTTGCCCCTGCATATGGGCATGAACTAAGCGTTCATTAAGTAGAATCATGCGAACATCGAGATCAAATCGCTGTCTGGTGTTGATCGCATTTTGAAATAGCGCTTTCACATGCAATCGTTCACTGGGATGTACCAAATTAAGAAATCGACTCAACCCATGGGGGAACTCAATATCGTCCAATTGGAACATCTTAGCAAGCGGCCGAGAAATCTGCAGAACATCTTGTTGTAAATCAAGGCGCCAATGCCCAAGTTTGGCAAACTCCTGCGCATACTCAAGCTTGCTTTCACTTGCTTTCAACGCTTTAAAATTTCGACTTGAACGTAAAACGTAGCGCACATGATGGGCTATCAAAGCCCAGTTAATCGGCTTGACGATGAAATCAGTTGCACCAAATTGGTAGGCTTGCTCAATGGACGCCGTATCGTCTTTACCAGTAATCATCACAATCGGCACATCCGCCCCTTTTGGGGTTCGCCGGATTGCTTTACACACTTCAAATCCATTGCACTTTGGTAAGTCGACATCCAGCAATACAAGTTCTGGTAGATGGCGTTCAAACTGCTGCATGGCTTCTTCACCATCGACAGCTTCAATCGTGCTGACCCCAAGCGAGACCAAAGCTTGCACGAGAAGCAATCGAGTCATTTCATCATCATCAACAATCAGAATTGTTTCATTGAGATGCATCTGTGACTCCTTTTTCTGCGGCCTGCAATTGTTGCTTAGTGAAATACTGCATCACCAACTGAGCTTGATGACGAATATCGACGATCAAGAGGTTCATTGTATGAACGTCTTCCTGTTCGGCGGCCTCTTCCAATTGGCGGCATAAACTTGATAACTCCGTAGCCCCCACATTGGCACAACTCGACTTTAAAGAATGGGCGACTTGGCGGCAGTTATTTGGCACCAGAGTTTCATTGGAAAAGAGTTCTAATGCCTGAGAAAGCGAACCCAAAAAGAGCTCTATCACCTTCTCCACCAACGCTGCTGCTTGTTGCGGACTCGCTTGCAAAGATGCAATGCGCTCCAGGGCGGCGGGATCCACAATTGAGTCCGATTCCGTCGCTTCACTCACTTGACGGTGAGACTCAGCAAAACTACTTCTCGGAGTGATCAGCCAAGGAATTAAGGTGTCAAATAGCTGCTCACGTGAAAATGGCTTACTTAAATAGCCGTTCATTCCTGCTGCAACACACTGCTCTCGATCTCCTTCCACTGCATTCGCAGTCACTGCCAGTATGGGTAAGTTTGATTCAACAGCGCCAGAAGATTCAAGCGCACGAATTTGCTTTGTTGCTTGTAAGCCATCCATTTGCGGCATCTGCATATCCATCAACACCAGATCGTAAACCCGGCTTTGTATAGCCTCAACCGCCTCTAAACCATGACTAACCAAATCAACCTGCAAACCGAACGACTCCAGCATTGCCAGTGCAACCTGTTGATTTACCAGGTTATCTTCTGCAACTAAAATTCGATAAGGATAAGCGAAGTGCAAGGCTTGATTGTCAGCAGTATCGACGGCCTCATCTACAGTTAACACCGACTGTAAAGCACGGATGAGTTCTCTTTTTAATACCGGTTTATGCAATAAATGGTCAATTTGTTTACTGTGGATTGTTTTACGATCCGTCACCATTGAGCTCAGCATGATGGTTTTTGGGGGCTGCTTAAACTGTCGTTCACGAATACGTTGCGCCAACTCTAAGCCATTCATCGACGGCATGTGCATGTCGAGGAATACAAGCTCAAATTGTCGCTGACCTTTTTCCGCAGCATCAAGCATACTCAGTGCTTGGTGACCGTCATTGGCAAACTCGCAAGTGACACCTAATGCACTTAAATGTTCTGCGAGCACTTGCTGATTAACGGTATTGTCATCGACAACCAACATCTGCCGACCTTGTAAACAGGACAGTGACTCAGGAATATGTTGCTCAACTGACGCGACTGCAACTAAGGGTAAGCAAAATGAAAAGTTACTCCCTTGGCCGGCCACCGAATCCACGACTAACTCACCCCCCATCATTTCGATTAACTGCCTCGCAATGGACAGCCCTAACCCTGTGCCCCCATATTTGCGATTGATGGTGCTGTCTTCTTGCTGAAATGCGCTAAAAATATGGCCTATCTTATCTTTGGAAATACCAATCCCAGTGTCTTCGACTTCAAAGCGGATTTTCAAATCATCGGTTTGACTTACTTTTAAAGTAATCGAGCCCGACTCAGTAAATTTAATCGCATTGCTCAATAGGTTGGTCAAAATCTGTTGAATTCGTATCGGGTCCCCTTGAAATGTACTATGGAGCTCAGGCGCAACCAAAATTTGCAAGGCCAACCGCTTCCTTTGAGCTTGCTCTGTGTAGAGAACAGCCAAATCTTCAATCATTTCAATTAGGTTAAACTGCACCTTTTCAATTTCCACTTTACCAGCTTCAATTTTCGAAAAGTCCAGAATGTCATTAATGATAGCAAGTAAGTTTTTGCCCGATAGATATAAAGCTTCTGAAAACCTTTGCTGTCGAGGATCAAGCTGCGTATCCCGCAGCACTTCAGCCATCCCTAAAACGCCATTCATTGGCGTTCTGATTTCATGACTCATGGTTGCCAAAAATTCACTCTTTGCTTTACTTGCTGCTTCAGCCTTCTCCTTTGCCAATAATAACTCTTCGGTACGGGCTGCAACTTCATTCTCTAAGTTTTCACCATGCTCTTCTAATGCCTGATCGCGCTGCTCCACTTGCTCCAACATCATATTGAACCCTTGGATCAGGGAGCCGATTTCATCTTCTCGAGCTTGCTCAATCCGCACGTGGTAATTTTTGTCTGCAGAAACCTGCCGCATCACCTGCGTAAGGTGAATGAGTGGGCTAGATATTTTTCGCTGCAATCGAATGGCTAACATCAGTGCAACAATGGTTCCGAAGATGACAAAAATCGGCGCTAATGAAGCCTGTACCAGTAATTGATGAGTCAACTGGCTCTGATCATTCAATAACATCACAAAACCAAGCAATTGCCCATTGAGTTTTACCGGCTCAATATGCAATAAAACTTCGTCCGTTTGTAAACGTTGAAGCTCTTCAAGTGAGTGAGTGGCCAAGCCATAGAGCGAATGCCTCTCAAAACTAGGCTGTATATATTCCGCGAGTGAATTCCCAAACTGGTCATATATTTTCGCCATAGAAATATCGGGCTTCACAGCTAAGCTATCTAATGTTTCTTGCGCTGTTTGGGTATCCATAAAGCTCACCGCTGCCGTACTTTGAACCGCGACAATTTTGGAGAGCGTTTCTAGCTGGGTTTTCGCCGATTCATGGCTATAAAAATATTGTAAGGCACCAAACAAACAAACAATGGTAATCGCGACGATAGTGCCAGAAATCAGCCCAATTCCCGTTAGCTGTTGACGTAAAGATAGTCGCGAATAATGTGGTAAGCCCATTAGCGGCGCCCTCCCTGCTGTTCAACTTGAATCGCGAGTTTCATCAAGTTCGAACTGAAAGTCAGGTCAGAGGAGCGAAGCTGGTCCATGTTCACTTCAAAACGCAAACGTTTATTGAGCTGTTTGAAATTCACCATACCGCCACTGCTGATAAAACTTGGGTCATCCCCTATCGTTAACAAGCTGCGCATTGGTAGCAAATCAAAAAGGTAGCGGAAACGTTTCCGTTCCTGCGGACTGATATATAGCAGGTGGCATTTTGAAAACTCTGCCTGTTCGGTTGGCGAGTTCAATACAATTGGGTGGCTGTCGACCAATTTACCTTCTAGCTTTTTTAGCTCGGAGACAACATCACCACGCCCATATACACATAAAATTAACGACTCATCGTTACGATGCCAGGTTCCCTCTGGCCATCGAGTAAACTTGGCAATGTTGTAAATATAAGCAGATTTTAAACTGGCAAGTTGCGGCGACGATTTCGGTGCAGCCTGCAGCTCAGTCATCCCCAGCCAAATGAAGGCGACTGTAAAAATCCCACTAACAATTTTTAAAGGATTCATTTCACTAGGTTACCAAGCATAAACAGCTTTCAAGAAAGCACTACGCTCTATTTGAGTCGGCACGGGCCAAGATTCAGAGATAAACTCTTGATGCTCATCTTTTAAAAGGTTTCGTCCCACCAATGACAACTCAAGGTGTTCACTAGCACGCCATGATAGCCTTAAATCGGCATTCACTTGACTATCAATATGAAACTCTTGTAAAACCGGCGTTCTTACCCAGCTTCGCTCTCCGGAATAAAAAAGGCGCACATCGAGCTCTACGTTGTCAGCCAGATCGAAAGCCCCCCATATGGATGCTAAATGATTCGGTGAGCGATCCTCATCGGCAGAAATTTGGCTCGCACCAACAAGAGAATCACGACCAAGCAACTTGTCTTCCAGTTGGGTATCAATATAACTATAGACAAATCGGTACTGGGCTGACTCACTTGCTTGCCACCGCGCCAAGACTTCAACGCCTTGACTATGGCCTTCAATGCTATTCTCAGACTCTAAGTCAATGGCAATGAATGGTTGCATACCAATGACATCAATTGGCGGTACACTTGGGTCAAAATAGATTGGAAGATAGTTTCGAAGATCTGAGTACTCGTTATAAAACGCTGCGACATCAAATGCTAAGTTGGGGGCTGCTTGCCAACGCCAACCAAGCTCGTATGCATCGACTTGCTCTGCACCAAACTCTGATTGCCCATTGACCTGAATCCTTGTTGGAAGTGGTGCGAGTCCTACCGGGGGACTCGTTTCCAAAATTAACTCGACTTGCGTTTCTGCAAAGGATGGCGTGCGTTTTGCCCGAGAAATAGCCCCCCACAAAGTCGTTGCCGTATTGGGTTGCCAGCTTGCTCGAACATTGGGCTGAACTTCACTATCACCGTTTTCAAAGCCATCAATTTTAACACCGGCGGTTAAAGACAGATGTTGTTCAGGAAACGTCACCGTATCTTGTGCAAATAAATTCCAACTATAAACATCATCACGAACGCTCTGCAAAATGATCATGCTTGGTAGAATTTCGGTTTCACTCCAGCGTACACCACCGCCCCAAACCACTTCATGATCAACGCGAGGAGCGAACTGATGTTGGAACTCAATATTGGCAGTATCACGATGTTCGGTCAGCTTTCCATCGACACGGTCATAATAGTCATAGCTGAATTGTAGCTGTAGCTCAGAGTCTAAGCCGGTAATTTTATGCCATCGCGCCTGAATTTTTGCGCCTTCTCCTTCTAATGTATCTTCAACTAACGAATTCAAAAAAGGCGATTCAAATAGAGGGAAAGTATGCTCTTGGTTAATATCGTTACGATACAAATCTGCTTGTACCGTCAGCCATTGCTCACTAGAGATTTGCCAGTCAATACGTCCGCCCAATTGCTTATATTCTGCATCGTTATGTTGCTTTCGGCCTGCCTCAAGCATTGGTCCCGAAGCAGAAATGCCTCCATCTAACTGTTTAGATTTGGCATAAGCCCGCGCTTTAACAGCATCACTGAACACGTAATCACCACTGATATTGGCAATATGCTTAATTTCGTTACCGGCGGTGATTGCAACAGCGGCGCGATTTTCATCATATGCCTCACGAGTGATAATATTAATCACACCGTTTACAGCATTCGCTCCCCACAGCGTTGCACCAGGACCGCGAATCACTTCGATTCGCTCAATATCTGCAATCGAGTAGTCAAAATTTTCCCAAAACACGCCTGAAAATGTTGGTGTATAAACACTTTGGCCATCAATCATTACCAGTAATTTATTGGTAAACTGTCCATTAAAACCACGAATGCCGACCGCCCATTTATTGGGGTCAACTTGCGCAGCATCGACACCGGGCACAAGTCGCAGCGCCTCAGGAATTGAAGTCGCACCGGAGCGGCGGATTTCTTCAGAAGTGACAACATAAGCAGCGGCAGCAGCTTTCGATAGCTTTTCTGCCTTTTTGCTCACAGATGTCACTTCAACTTGCATCAGTTCATCAAAACTCATTTCAGAGAAGTCACTTTGTAATGCTTTTTCGGCAAAGCAAAGGGGGGCGGCAAAGGCAGAAATACAAGTAAGAGACAGCAAAATTCTAAAATGCATATGAAATACTTCTCATTTAGGAAAACAAATATACATACGTAAATTAACTGTTAAATTAATAGCACTTTCGTGCACAATTGATCTTTAATAATCTTTGATTAGTGATAGCTATCACGTAAGTCTTCCGACTAATGAACAATATTGTTCAATTTGGACAAACCTGTATCGGCCATAGAAGCAAAAACTTTAAATGAATCAAAGAATATGAAAGATCTGATATAGAGAATTTTTCAGGCAGAGATAGCGGTAAACCCAACCCATAAAGCTGCGAGTGAATCGCCACCTATCTCAAACCGACTTTTCGACAGTCCATCAAAACGTTTAGGAACCACATAGCAGCCAAACCAGAACTGCATAGCACCGTAAAGTCACCATGGTCTTACCATGGTTCTTCAAGTCCACAAGCCTTGGTGATACTAGCTTGTGAGATGACAGCTTTTAGCATTTGTTGGATTTACTAGGATTGCCTTGAGCACAGAATCGGCATGCGATGCGCCATAGATAAACCATGGTAGAAATCTCAAGGTCGATAAAGTGGGTCAATTCGAGAGTGAAATTTGTTGATAACGAGGAAGAAAAACTGAGCTAAGACTTTGATTAGTCTAGATACAACAAAGCCCCAACCAAAAGTTGAGGCTTTATTAGATTTGATGGTACCGGTGGTCGGACTTGAACCGACACGCTCGAAAGCAACGGATTTTGAATCCGTCGTGTATACCAATTTCACCACACCGGCATATCAAATTGTCTTTACCCAAGCCAAGGTCAAATACCTCATCTGAGTAAGTGAGCAGAATTATACATTTGGAATATTGAATGGCAAGCGTTTTAATTCATATCGATGTCAAATGGGTAAAATTCAAACGCTGCTTCATTTATTGGGCATCCACTTTATTGAGCATCCACTCATCATAAGGCAAAAAAATCAAATGTGAGCAGCTATGAGTTCAACAATAAAACAGTCGATCGCAATCACAATTCGCCATCAATGAGACGCCCAACACATTTAGCAAAGCCTGTTTATTGATCAAGATCAGATTTTGTGGTGCGATTTAAAGGTAATTTAATGGGGACTTCACGAGAAAGAGGATTTCAATCATGGCTTTTTGGTTAGACTTAATGTTCGGCAACCCAGTGGGCTTACTCTCAATGATTGTTATCTTTTGCACCATAGGCATCATGTCTTACATGCTTTGGATGTTTATCGTGAAATCGAGAGATCATAACTAGAACTACTTCCTAAATGCGTGTGTAATGTTGAGTATTTTGGGAGCCTTGTTTTTAAGGCTCCCATTTTTATATGCAATAATCCTCAAAGGAATTTCTCAATTTCGCCTTCTGAGCAAACCTTAGACTCAGTTTATAACGCATGGCTTTCATGGCCAGTTTTACCACATCCTTTGAAACCTCTATCAAAATGCTTTCTTAAGCACTCCCCTAAAACGGAATGGTGTGACTGTAAATTGTATGTTTTACGGTTTGCATAGGAGCCCACCATGACGCCCATTAGCAAATGGGATGCGAAATTGCGGCTTTACGACGGGGCAGGATGAGATTTTTTATAAGTCTGACGCTTAGATAAATATATAGCGAGAATTGATAGGCTCAGCCAGCCTTTAAAATGCCAGCACCATGAAACTTAGAGGTACTAGCACCAGAAGATGGCACTAGTACCGGTAAAACTCTGCAAGGAGGCGGGGCTAAGCAGCGTGCTTTCTTGGTTGTACAATTCCACCAACAAAATGCGGGCGACTGCGAATTAATAATTGCATTTCTTCTTGTGAAGGTTCACCTGCGGGCAACCGTAATACCTGTCGATTCAAATATTCTCGAGCATGCATGGAAATTTTGTAATCCGCCGTTGGGCCATGTATTGCATAGTGACGCTCATTGCCCAAACATTCCAGTATCGATGATTTGATAAGCGACTTAACCGCTTCCTCATCCTGTGGCAAGGTTAACTTCGTACTGCCCTGTAAGAAAAACTCTCTTAGTAACGCCCTTTCTGCAGGATCAAGCAATAACACCTTACTTTCCACAGTTTGAATAACTTTCTTCTGAGTTAAATGCGCAATCGATGCATCTAAAGCAAGGTTTAGAACGCCACTGATTAAGTAAGCAAAGCCCACTATCATGCCCAAACCAATAAAATGAGCATTGCTCGATACAAATTGATCGAGTCGTAAAATTGACAAGGTAGATCCAGGTAGTGCGAGTAAGCCACCACAAGAGATCGTCAACCACAGCATTAACTGGAACAATAACCCTTTGTTTTTAAGAGATATTAATGAGTCTAATTTAAATTTTTGCATAGCAAGTTCCTGCGCCAGATTTTCAATACAATCCAGTAACTGCAAGTCTAATGCCAGCAATATGCTACTGAGCAGTAAGTATGAATCTAAATCTCGATACAATATTTCCCTGCATTTTTTTACAGCCAGACTATGCTTAAACAATACGCTCAAGGATATGAAAATATAACAAAAAACATATGATACGATTTCATAATAAGTTGATTAAAAGCCCTATAGGAAGACGGCTTACTATCTCAATTGTGCTGTTTAGCTCGTTGATCACTCTAATGACGACGGGCTTTCAGTTGCTGGCAGATTATCGTAGCGATATTGGTCGGATTGAACGTGCCTTTAGCGATATTGAAAAAGTTAACATCAACGTCCTTGCTGCGAGCATTTGGGTAATGGACGAGCAACTACTCAACACCCAGCTCAATGGATTAATCCAATTACCTGACATCACCTATTTAGAAGTATTAGATGACAGCGGCCAGCAATGGCGTATTGGTGAGCATCAACAGAAATTAACCAGCGTTATTCAGAAAAAATTCGAATTGCATTACCGCTCCAGTACCGACGAAATGCGCGTTGGTTCATTAATTATTCAAGCTGACTTAAATGCAATCTATGAACGCCTCTGGGATCGAGCCATTCTCATTTTGCTTTCTAATGCTGTAAAAACCTTTTTGGTTGCGGGCTTTATTCTGCTCTTTGTGTGGCTCAACATTACCCGCCACCTACTCCAACTCAGTCAATACTGCCAAGAAATTGATTTAGATGAGGATTTTGAACCCATACAATTTAAAAACTACACAAAAAAAGATGAATTTGATCAAGTCGCGACAGCAATAAACCAAATGCAAACGCAATTACGCCATTCCTTTACTGCAATTAAGCAGTCAAAAGCGAGCTTGCAAGATGCTTTAGCAGACAGAGAAAGGCTATTAGAAGTCGAACGAAGTTACAAAGAAGAACTCGCACACCAAGTCAAAGAACGTACCGAAGAGCTGGAACAATCTTTACTTATTCTTAAAAAGGCACAGCAAGTCATCGTTGAGCAAGAAAAAATGGCGGCCTTAGGTGGTCTGGTTTCTGGAGTCGCTCACGAGATAAACACCCCCATCGGTATTTGTTTAACAGCTGCCAGCACGCAAATCATTCGCTTAGATGAACTAATAGAGCTCATTAATTCACAGTCGCCATCATTGGAACAAATCAACATGCTGCTGGATGAGTACCAAGAAAGCTGCAACTTAATTGTGAATAATGTGACACGAGCCAGTGAGCTGATTAAAAAGTTTAAAACCGTCGCAGCAGAACAAAAACAAGAAGAAGATCAAGACTTCAATCTCAAAAGCACCATTGAAGAAATATCAGGGGCAGTCGCAGTGATGCATACCCCCAAGGAAGCAATCGTGAAGATTGATGTGCAACCAGATTTGAGAATAACAACGAACCATTCATTGTTTAATCAGGTCTTGACCAATGTTATTTCCAATTCTTTTGCCCATGCATTTTCTAATGAACAAAATAACCAACTGCTCATTCACGCTAAAATGGATGAAGGACACATTCGAATCTGTGTTCAAGATAATGGCGACGGTATCCCTCAAGACATAGCAGAGCATATGTTTGAGCCTTTCTTTACCACAACTCGCGGTAAAGGTGGGACCGGCCTAGGGCTTTCTGCAGCGTATAACGCGGCAACATTGCTAAAAGGGACAATTAGTTACGAGAATAGTAAGGTCTTAGGTGGTGCTAAATTCATTATTCGTCTTCCTGTTGGTTTTCTTGCAGAATCGAAAGATAAGCCGAGCTAAAGCTCGGCCCTCCCTACACAAGAGTTTAACCGCTTCCTCATCGACATCGAGGCTACCAGTATTCTTCAATCTGTATCGAACAAAAACTCGTGATTTACGACTTACAATTCTTCGTTGCAGTAAGCTTGACCACCTCAAGAATCACATCAACCGCCTTCTGCATCGACTCAATACAAATGTACTCGTGCTTACCGTGAAAGTTATGCCCACCTGTAAATAGGTTCGGGCAAGGCAACCCCATAAATGATAAACGCGCGCCATCCGTTCCACCTCGAATCGGTTTGATTAACGGCTCAACCCCTTGATTCTCCATTGCTTGCTTGGCGATATCAATAATATGCATGTGGGGTGTCACCTGCTCTTTCATATTGAAGTAGGAGTCCTGAATATTAATTTCAATCCGTGCGCCTGTGAGCTGGCGATTGAAAGACTCGACTTGTTCAACCAGTTGTTCCTTTCTTCGCTCAAACTGATCTCGGTCAAAGTCACGAATAATATAGGTTAGTTTCGCCTGCTCAGTCACCCCTTCCATTCCAATCAAGTGGAAAAAACCTTGATAGTCTTTGCTGTGCTCTGGCGTATCATTGAGAGGCATTTGTGCATGAAATTGGCAAGCGATGGTCTGGGCATTAATCATCACTTCATAAGCCGTCCCTGGATGGCAGTTATTTCCAAAAACAGTCACAACCGCAGAGGCAGCATTGAAGTTCTCATACTCTAGTTCGCCAATCTCGCCCCCGTCAATTGTGTATGCCCAATCAGCCCCAAAGCCCTCAACATCGAAATGATCAGCGCCGCGCCCGATCTCTTCATCGGGCGTGAAGCAAAGCTTCACTTCTCCGTGGGGGATTTCCGGATGCTCAATCAAGGTGTGAAGCGCAGTAATAATTTCTGCAATACCCGCTTTATTATCGGCTCCAAGAAGCGTGGTGCCATCAGTAGTAATCAAGCTCTGACCAATGTAACGCTTTAGACTCGGAAATTGCTTAGGGCAAAGCACTTCCGTATCGCCCAGTGCAATGACCTGACCTTGATAATCTTCAATAATCTGAGGTTTAACATTAGCACCACTAAAGTCTGGCGCGGTATCAACATGGGCGATGAAACCTATACAAGGAAGATCGGGCTGCGTTGCTGGCACCACGGCAGTCAAATAACCTTTTTCGGTTAGCTCAACTTGCTGGAATCCGAGCTGATTGAGTTCAGTAAATAATAATTCTGAAAACCTGAATTGCTTATCGGTGCTCGGAATTGAACATTGAGAGGGGTCAGATTGAGTATCGAAACTTACATAGCGAAGAAAACGCTCTAAAAGTACTTGAGTCATGGGGCTAGGGTCCAGCTAAAAAAGTTGCCCAATATTAGCAGCCCCCAAAATAATCAAAGGCGATTTAGATCAAGATATTCGCTCAAGCCTTCCAATGCACTATTTGCTCGCCAGCTTATGCAATACTCGACTCGCTGCGACAAAGCCAAAAGTCCCGGTAACCATAGTGACCGCGCCAAAACCTGAAGCACAGTCCATTCGCATAGTCCCTTCTGATGCGGCCTTCGTTGCACAAACACTACCATCGGATTGTGGATACACCAGCTGTTGAGTTGAATATACTGCTTCTATAGCGAAGCGGCGGGATAGGTTCTTAGAAAAGTTATATTCACGACGTAAAATATTTCGCACTTTTGCTAGCAATGGGTCCTGCACTGTCTTCGCAAGATCAGCAACTTGTATTTGCGTTGGGTCAGTTTGCCCGCCCGCACCGCCAACGGTAACAATTTTAATCTTATTTCTTTTACACCAAGCAATTAGAGCGGCTTTGGGCTTCACGGCGTCAATGCAGTCGACCACGTAATCAATGTCACCACCTTGTTTCGCCCCCACAAAGTATTCAGCAAGATTGTCAGCGGCAATAAAGTCTTCAACTTCATGCACGATACATTCAGGATTGATTTGACGAATACGCTCAGCCATCACTGCAACTTTAGATTCCCCAATGGTGTCTGCGATGGCATGTATTTGACGATTAGTATTGGTGACACAAATATCATCTAAATCGATCAAAGTTATATGACCAATGCCACTTCGGGCTAATGATTCGGCCACCCAAGTTCCGACACCACCAATACCGACAATCGCAACATGGGACTTGGAAAAAGTCTTAAGAGCTTGTTCGCCATATAGCCGCCCTATTCCACCAAACCGATTTTGAAATGCATCCGACATATTGCCCCCTGTTAATTGCAGCCGGCAATTCTAGCTGATTTCATCCGCTGCCCCAAATTTTCTCTCATGGTTTTATGCCACCGAACATATCCAGCACTGGCCTACTTTCCGCTATAGCGAACAAGCGACTTGTTTTAAAAATGTAAAATCATTCAGCAAGCCATAAATGGCGAGGTAGCACAAATTTATGACAACTGTTCACGAGCAAAGAAAAAATTCACGTAAAAACTGGCTACATACGTATATTAGCTTGAAAAGTTTGAACTCCCGCACAACTTTTGCCGAATAAAGCTGTAAGAATCAGCGGCGATATAGCGAGCGAAACCTCACTATTACTAGCAATAACAAAGAAATAACAGTTTTATAAAAAAATAATTTTAAAATATTGGGAGTTTGAAAACATGAACAAGACTATCGTATCGACGTCTGTTGCAACCGTACTGACCCTTGCATCTTTCGGTGCTTTGGCTGATGGCCCTAACTTTTATGGTCGTTTAGATTTAACTGTTTCTAATTCTGACAATGGCTTCACGACTCAGAACAAAAAAGACGGCACCGTTCTAGAGAACAACTTCTCGCACCTCGGTGTAAAAGGCACTGAAAGAATTACTGATGGTGCAACGCTTATCTATCAAATGGAATTCCAAGTTGAAAATACAACCGACACTGGCAGCTCGGATCCATTCAAAGCGCGTAACACCTTCCTAGGTATTAAAGCTCACGCAGGCACGGTACTTGTTGGCCGCAATGACACAGTTTTCAAAAAGTCTGAAGGTGGTGTCGACCTATTTGGCAACAGCAACGCAGATATCGACCGTATGTTAACAGGCCAAACACGTGCGGCTGATGGCATTACTTACTACTCACCAAAAATCGCCGATATGTTCACCATCAATGCAACATACTTGATGGACGATAACTATGAAGATACTGATGAAGATATGTATGCCGTCAGTGCCGTATTTGGTGACAAGAAGCTGAAGAAACAAGGGTACTACGCAGCGGTTGCTTACAACAAAGCGATCTCTGGTGTTGATGCGATTCGCGGTGTTGCTCAAGTAAAACTGGGTGACTTTAAAGTAGGTGGACTTTACCAGCAAACAGAGAAAACAACAGACAGCGCAATCGATGGTTCAACTTACTTCGTCAACGTTGCTTACAACCTAAATGGCGTGAACTTAAAAGCTGAATTCGGTAAAGACGATGCAGGTTTCGGTAAGTACTATAAAAACTCTGTAGGTGCTCCTACTGCGACTTCTGATATTGATATCACACAATTCACTGTTGGTGCTGATTATAAAGTTTCTAAGTCAACCATGGTCTATGGCCACTACGCTATGTACGAAGGTGAGCACGTTGTTGCTGATGCTAAAGTTGATTTAGAAGATGAAAATGTATTCACCGTTGGTGTGCGTTACAACTTCTAATTTAAACAAGCGCTCGCGAGCTCAATACAAAAGTTAACTAAAAAGCGACTCTTCATCGAGTCGCTTTTTTTATAAATTTCTTTAGTAAATGTACGGCTACACGTCTCAAGGCTATTTACGTACGAGCCGGTAAATCACTTCATTGAGCCAAGTGGCTTGCTTATTTAAAAAACGAGGGTTATCAGCTAATACATCGATGCAGGCAAGCTGTTGAATTTCAAAAAACTCACTGAGATGCTGGTTGACCCACAACTCCGAAACAGCGAATGGTGGTCCACTAATCACATCGGTCTCAAAATCCAGCGTAATCAACATGCCCTGGCTACCAGAGGGTAGTAAAGCCGCTAGTTTTTTGACATAAGCGTGACGCATCGATTCTGGCCAAGCGATCAAAGCAGCACGATCATAAAAGCCGCTGCACTCACGGGTGACTTCCTCACTCAAAGTGAATATATCACCTTGATAAATGGCCAATTGTTCGGTCGCATAACACGGATGCGTGCCATGAGAGCTGGTTTGCATAGGTAAATTGTTGTCTAAAAAAAATTGCTCGACGCCCTGCTGATTCAATTCACAGCCAATCACCTGATGACCTTGCTCAGCGAGAAAGCACATGTCTAACGACTTACCGCACAAAGGGACAAAAATGCTGGCATCATTTGGTAAGTTTAAATCACGCCAATGTTGGATCAGAAAAGGGTTCACATCTCCTTGATGGAATCCGATTTGCTCATTTTCCCACCTTTCATGCCAAAAACTTGGTTCCATGTTCTTTATCTTCCTCTATGCTATTTCATTCGATTATCCTAATACTTGTCTTCAACACTTGCAAAGGCAGCATCACAAAATAGACCAATGGATGGTCTCAGGCGGACTCATTCCAAATTTACAAACACTAAAAAAGCCAAAGTCTTTCATTCGACTTTGGCTTTTTCATTGAGCTCAGTATTTGGCATTTATTTAACGAACGTAGCTTGTCTCATTATATACCAAGCGTAGCTTGTACTTTCTTGAGCCAGACACAATTTTCACATTGGCATTGTCTACGTGATAGATGGTGCGGACTCAAATTGGAATCGATATAGTCAACGGCAATTAAAAGCTGCTGCTTCAAATCGTCAACCGACTTTTCTTGTAAATCCACCAATTCATCATTGTGATTCATCCAAACGCATTCCATCCCTTGATGGCAATATATACACTCTTCATCTGCTTTGTTAAAAAAACCAGCATGGGGACATTGGCGCAACTCCATTGACTGGATGATACGCTTACGTGGATATTCAAATAGCTCTATTAATAGGGCTTTATCAAGCTGTGACATGTGCCCTCCTCACAATCGGCAATCTAGGTGTCATCACTAGTTTCATATTAGCATATCTTAAGGTTAGCTACATTTTAGGTGGACAAATTTGACGTAGGTCAAGATGCAAATCGAAATTGTAGAGTAGGTATTCTATAACTTGCATTTAGTTAGCATTTATTGAAGCGGATCGCACTCAGTCTCAAGTCGTAGGGATTGCTCAACATCGAATTTTCCCAGGTGAGTGCCAAACCTATACAAAATAAGATAATATTTATAATCCTTCATCACGCCGTCAGTCTTTATCAAAGGATGCGTTATTTGTGAGTAGCCATGCACCGCAGTTGCAGCATTTTTACATTTCAGAAGAGCAATCCATTTATCTGCTGAAAGCGAATGATGCCCGCAAACATAAAGCTTGGATCAGGCTGTGTAAACAACAACTGACCAAGCTTGGTTATGGCCAAATTGAGATGATTGGTAAAGGCGCATACGGATTTGTTTTTGCCGGCATAAACCAGCAACAACAATCTCATGTCTTTAAATTTTCTCGGATCACTCTCCCTCAAAATGTACAAGATCGACTTGAAGAAGAAGCATTTATGTTGGGGCTGTTAACTCATCCCAATATCCCTGCAGCAATCAAGTTCGAGCGAGCCGGCAAACAAGGCATTCTCGTTATGGAACACGCCGTGGGTGAAGATCTTGATCAAATGTGTCGCCGCCTAGGCTCCCTGCCACCTGCCACCATCATGAGCATTGCCAAACAACTTGCCAATATTCTTATTTATCTCAGAAAAGGCCGACCGTTTGTTCATGGCGATATAAAGCCGTCTAATTTAGTTTATGACCGTCAAACCGAGCACCTTTCATTAATTGATTGGGGCTCAGCGGTGTTCGCACAACGGGATGAAAATGGCCTGCCAGTAAACGACAGCGTGAT
Organism: Shewanella gelidii; assembly: GCF_014647855.1. Lineage (GTDB taxonomy): Bacteria > Pseudomonadota > Gammaproteobacteria > Enterobacterales > Shewanellaceae > Shewanella > Shewanella gelidii. The sequence goes on from NZ_BMPZ01000003.1 coordinate 136,396, forward strand.
GGATTTGATGTCGAGCGATCATCAACATACCAATGCGCGCATGGGGGACGTGTATTTCATCGGCGAAGAACAACTAAATGGCGCACTTTCAAGCCCCAGATTTGATGAGCAAGGTGTCGCCGCAACACTCTATGCGTTAGCTTCGGGCCAAACCAGTCGCTTTGGCAAAAATGTAATTCCAGCAACAAGTGTAGGCTTACCCATTGAGTTAGCTCGAACCCTAGACGGTATGCTAAGTGATGACCCACAACTCAGACAAAAAGCTGGCGATTATTTTCTAAAAATGATGGATTATCGCCATCAAATTCATCTACCCGTATTGCCTACAAAAGAACGTATTGGCCTTATTCCTGTGTGGCAACAAGCCAAAGACAAAGACGTTGAAACTGTCAGTTACAGCTCAAGAAAGTCCTTTTTAAAGGAGCATAACGAACACGATCCCATTGAGAAAATGGATGATATTCAGCTGGAAAAATACTACCGCAATTTTATGGCTGGAATGGGGGATACCGAGAAAGGGTTCGTTGCCGCAGTAGGTCGATTAGCGCAATACCCCATTGTCGGTGGGCTGGCAATTCACTGGCAAAACGAGGGAGTATATATCGACTCCAATCTTGCTCTTTATCGAGCTGAAGAGAAGTTTGCATTGATCCAAGCTGTCAACAATATGGTCACTTTGGCCCGTGGTATTCAACGCACTGGGGTATTTAAAGCATGCTTTTTTAACGCTAAAGATACACTGCATTTTGAACGGGATTCCGCAAATGAACCCTTTCATGCCAATCGCGGACAGCAATTGCCATTTGAAGTTGGCAATGCTCCCAGTCTTGAAGATAAATCCCGGTTGCACTCCTATTTTGAGGATGGAAGAGATCCTGATGAGAACTTAAGCTTACCCGCCGAAATTATGACTGAATTAGGCTGGATTAACCAAATCCACCATACGGGCTGTATTATTTTTGAAGCCCTACCAACTCACCTCAAAGTGCATAGTTATTTGCGTTTATTGAATCCCCGCAAACAAGCGGCATTTCGAGCAAGTCTTGACCGAATCATCAATCATATCGATAAAATTCAAGGCCATGGGGTATCGGGCTTTATGAAGCTACCATATAAAAATACGCGAAAATTCAGTGCAATAGAAAAACTCGACGATGACTTCTATCCAAGAAACCCAAATGACTTCAACGCTTAAGGAAAAAGTTTTCAAAAATTAGCTTTAGCCTTCTCGATTGATCCAATGATCTAAGGTATCAAACAGCTCAGTTAATACGATAGGTTTGGTAATATGCGCATTCATTCCTGCCGCTAAACTTTTCTCTCGGTCGCCCGACATTGCATGCGCGGTCATCGCGATAATCGGCAGCTCATCAAGTGTAAATTGTTTTCGTAACGCTTGGGTCGCCGTTAAACCATCCATGACAGGCATTTGAATATCCATCAACACGGCATCAAATGGCTGTTGGTCAATCATATCAATTGCTATCTGGCCGTTATCCGCCACATGGACTTCATAACCCGCACTTTTTAGTAGCTCTGTCGCCACTTGCTGATTAATAAAGTTATCTTCCACCAATAAAATTGAGCCTTTGCACTCATCTGATTCGGGAGCCTCTTCGCTGGATTCTAGCGTCAATGGCGGGGAGTCAGCAAAGGCGGTAATAATCTCATCAAAAAGAACCGATGCTTTAAATGGTTTTTGCAACAACGCAAAAATATTGGCTTGCTCAACTTCCTGCCGTAAAGGCTCTGCAGCATAGGCCGTCATCATAATAATCACCGGACGTCGTTGTAGCGTGCCATCAGCAATCATTTCATCAATCGCCCGGATCACTTCACAACCATCCATTTTGGGCATCATCCAATCGAGCAGAAGCAAATCAACGGGCTGCTTAGAAAGCTTGTATAGAGCCTCTGCACCACTCGCCGCGATATCCGTCTCAAAGTGGAAATCACGCATCACGCCTGAATAAATTTGTAGCGCGGTAGGGTTATCATCGACCACGAGTGCCGATAGATGATTTAACTTCTCGGGAACGACTAAAGGCGGAACTTTGGCTTCTTCGGCAATTTCAAAGCTAATGGTAAAACTAAAGGTACTACCAACATTGGGCTCACTATGAACCTCCATCTTTCCACCCATCAAAGCAACGAGGTGTTTACTAATTGAAAGTCCAAGGCCAGTACCACCATAACGGCGTGTTGTTGAACCATCGGCTTGTGAGAATGCATCAAACAAGCTTTGCTGTTGCTCTCGACTAATACCAATGCCGGTATCTCGCACCCAGAATTTAAGGGTAATGCGATGATCACGCTCTCCCACATCTTCACAGCCCAACTCAATTTCACCAGACTGGGTAAACTTCACGGCATTAGAAAGTAAATTGACAAGAACCTGACCTAAACGTAGCGGATCTCCACTCAACATTAAGCCTGCTGTCACAGGCGCGTACAAGAGCAATTCAACACCCTTTTCTTGGGCTTTGAGTGCATTTAGATCCAGCGCATGATCAAGGACTTTATCGAGTGGAAACGCAACACGTTCAAGTTCAAGCTTGCCGGCTTCAATCTTCGAAAAATCGAGAATATCATTAATGATGCGCAGCAAGGACTGCGCAGAGAAACCGGCCTTCTCTAAGTAATCTTTTTGCTGCTCAGTAAGCTGAGTTCGCTGCGCGAGTTGTAACATACCAATAATGGCATTCATTGGGGTGCGAATTTCATGGCTCATATTTGCCAAGAATTCACTCTTATAAAGATTGGCCATTTCAGCATCTTGCTTGGCTTCAAGCAGCGCCACTTCATTGTGCTTATGACGCGTAATGTCTTTATGGGTACCGACGAGTCGCTTCGGCTGCCCCTCATCCGTAAACTCAACCACCCGTCCTCGGCTCAATACCCAGTGATATTCGCCATTTTTTCCCTGCATACGGAACTCAATATCGTATGCATCTTGGTGATCGGTCAGATAATGATCTCGATATTCGGCGACTCTGATGCGATCATCTGGATGGATCAATTCATCAATGGTTGACCAAAGTGCAGGAAACTCATCCGCTTGATAGCCAAGCATCGAATAATACGCTGAGTTACATATGATTTGCTCTGAGTCTAAATACCAATCCCACAAACCATCTTCTACCGCATCCATGGCGAGGTGATAACGCTCTTCAGACAAACGCAATTGCTCAGCTGATTCATACTCACGAGTCACATCACGCCATACCGCAATTAATCCCAACAATTCACCACGACGGTTATAGAAAGGTAGTTTTAACGTATCGAGCAATACTGGCTTACCGGCCAATTCTACTTTTTCTTGGTAACGTAACGGCATTCGCTCTGACAACACCTGTTGATCTTCAGCACGGATCCGTTTCCCAATTTCAGGGGTTGTTATCACATCCGATGATAATCCAACCATTTCACTTTCGGTATAACCCAGCATTCGCTCAGCGGACTTATTACAACCAAGGTAGTGGCCTTCTTTATCTTTAAATACAATAGCTTCTGGGATTGAGTCCAACAAAGAACGTAGCAATGCATATTCGCGCTCTCGACGCTCAGTCGTATCTTTTAATCGTTCTGTTCGTCGCGCCACCAGCTTATCGAGGCGCTTATTTTGCTCGGCAAGATGGGTCGTGTATTGCTGGTTTTCTTCAAAAATACGACTCACCAGTAAAAACCAAGGTTCCCAACCCGGTGTTATTACCTTAGGCGGGCCTTTGGGCTCTTGAGAGCACCCCTCAAGATGTGCAAGCAGCCTTGATGCCGGACTAACAAATGAGCGGCGTGTTTGCCAATGCACTATGGTTACCAGCACAGACAGTGCGATAACGACTAGCACAAAAGTTTGTTGTAACTTTTGCCACGAATCCATGAACAAGTCATCAACATCTTGCAGGTAGAGTAGGCGCCAAGGTGCATTATGTAACGCAACAGAGTGAATATAATATCCATTGCGGATCACCCCTTCATCAGCTTCAAATAACTCATGTTCAGGAATGGAATGTAATTCTGATGGAATACGCTGGCTGATATGGTAGACCCGATTGATATCCATGCTATCGATATTGCTATGAGATAAAATATTATTGCTTTGATCTAGCAATATCACCGTGCCCGGCATTTTGAAATATAAGCGGATCTGTCGAGCCAAAGAAGCAAGCGTCATATCCAGATTAATTGAACCGATAAACTCATTCTTCAAGTACACTGGCACACCAAGCGTGGTCAGTAAGCCTTTGTCCGTCGGGTCGACATAGGCCTCACTCCAAAATACGCTGCGCTGCGGGTTCATTTCCGGAGTTGCCAATTGGAATTGCTTTTTATTGAGCAACTCCTCTCTAAATCTCTGCTCATCTTTAGGCCACGGAAAATAAGACATTAAGCGGCGTTTTGAAATATAGTAAATCGATGAGGCTTTGGGCGCTGCTTCCTTTGCAACAGGAAAAGCCAAAGACAACTCAAATAACATTTCGAGTTCCTGATAGAACTTATCACTGCGCTCGGCCAACTGTCCGACCCCTGTAATACGCCCCATGTTCCTAAAGGAACGCTGACTCTCTGCATACTTAGGTTCTAGCGTAAAAAACTTCCCCGTTTCATCGAATTTTTCATAATCCAGTAACCTTTCTCGGCGAACCTGCTCACCAAGTCTTAGGTGATTAATCGCGACATCCCTCAAGCTTTTAACGGCTCGAATACTCGACTCTAATAGTAAGTCAACTTGCAAAACATGACGATCAATTTGCTGCTCGCGCTCACTCATCAACTGTGTCTTTTGCTTATCAAAAAACACCCAGGCGGTTAACAGCGCCATCACGATCACCCCAATATAGGTGTAAAATACCGCACGGTTATAGCCTTTTTGAATCGGCGCGGTTAATTGAAGATCGGGCTCATTTGATTTCATTCATGACCTTTGGGAAGACAAATATTTCTTGCAAGAAAATCAATTTAATTGCTTGTTGAGGCATCAAAAAGTGTCAGTTCACTCAAAAATAACATGCCTAATAAGTTGAGCACATATTATCAGGAACCCGTCACCTTGCACACGAAATAATCCTCGTAATACAAAGTGTATGTACGCTCAATTCACAGTAATTTTATCGGTACATCACACTCAAGTGATACGCACAAAAAGAGGCTCTACTTGAGCCTCTTTCTCACCCGTCATTTTAGCGTAAACCAATTAAAGATGTTCTTCTGCAAACTCAGCTAAACGTGAACGCACGACACCATTTAGATATATGTTTGCACTGCCTTCAAAGTCTTTAAAACGCTCAACGATGTAAGTTAAACCGGAGGTAACGCCCGTTAGATAATTTGAATCGATCTGCGATAGGTTGCCACTACAAATAAGCTTAGTGCCCTCCCCCATACGCGTGATCATGGTTTTAATTTGTGAAGCCGTGAGGTTCTGACACTCATCAAGGATTACCCTAGTCCTCATCTTGTTACGATAACCCTAGTTTTAACCCCCCCCCGCAAATGTGTTACCATCCAATAGAATCACTCGGAGAATCTAAATGGGTAATACAGTTGTTAAAATAAAGAGATCTAAAGTCAACTTAGGTAAGCTCCCACGATTTGAGTGTGATGACGACGGGTGTTAATTTGCACCCAAAAGTGATCCACTTTCCCCCCTGATTTGCACCGAAAACTGATCCACATATTTAATTAACTCCTGCGTCATTGAAGCGGGAGAAATATGGAGTGATCGACATGTCTTTATTAAACGTTATTCGCCGTTGGCATTTCCGTGATGGTATGTCTAAACGAGAGATTGCTAGACGGACAGGATTATCGAGAAATACCGTCAGGCGCTATCTAAATGGCAAAATCCCTGTACCTGAGTACCCTAAACGCTCATCTCTGAGTAAGACTGATGAGTTTAAGGAAATTCTTATTAGTTGGCTGAAACGTGAAGCCAAAAGACCTAGAAAACAACGCAAAACGATAAAAAATATCTATGAAGATTTAGTGCCCTTGGGCTACAGCGGCTCTTATGACAGAGTGGCCGCCTTTGCCCGTAAATGGCGCGAAGAGGAAAAGTTAGCCGCTTCTAAGCATACTTACATGCCTTTAAGTTTTGCACCTGGAGAAGCTTTTCAATTTGATTGGGGTGAGAATTGGGCTTATATCGATGGCCGAAAAACTAAGCTTCAAGTCGCTCATTTTAAGCTTAGCCATAGCCGTGCTTTTATTCTACGGGCTTACTATACCCAAACCCATGAGATGCTATTTGATGCTCATAACCATGCATTTAGGGTGTTTGAGGGCGTACCAGAACGTGGCATTTACGACAACATGAAAACGGCTGTGGACTCCGTTAAAAAAGGCAAAGAACGTGAGATTAATCGGCGCTTTCAAGCCATGGTAAGCCACTACTTATTTGAAGCGGACTTTTGTAATCCGGCATCTGGCTGGGAGAAGGGGCAAGTTGAAAAGAATGTGCGTGATGCACGTTCTACCATCTGGCAGCGCATCCCCAGAATGCATAGCTTAGATGAACTAAATCAATGGTTAGAAATGGCCTGCGTACAAGATTGGCAAACACGTAAACATCCTGAATTTCATCATAAAACAGTGCATAACGTTTGGCTGCAAGAACGCTCTCAGCTAATGAAAATCACCGCACCCTTTGATGGCTTTATTGAGCAAATTAAACCCGTATCTTCTACCTGTTTAGTGAACTTCGATAGAAACAAATACTCAGTGCCAGCCAGTTATGCCAACCGCCGAATTAGCTTACATATCTACCCTGATACATTAGCCTTTATCGCAGAAGGACAAAAAATCGCAGAGCATCCTCGCGCGTTCCAACCCAATCATGACTTGCCAGCTCAGGTCATTTATCAATGGCAACACTACCTACTTGTGGCGCAGCGAAAGCCTAGAGCATTGCGCAATGGTGCTCCATTTGAAACTTTACCAGAAAGCTTCAAACAACTGCAATCTCAGCTGTTACAGCGTCAAGGTGGTGATAAAGAAATGGCTGAAATCTTAGCATTAGTCCTCTATCACGATGAGGCTCTGGTTGAACGTGCGATAGAAATGGCGCTCGCCGCAGGTAATTTCTCCAAACAACATGTCATTAACTGTTTAAACCGCATGCTCAATCCAGACATTTTACCGGCTCATCTGCCTGTCGATATAGGATTAAAACTGGTGACCGAGCCTACAAGTGATTCGTCTCGTTATGACACGTTAAGAGGAAAACGCTATGCACAATGAAGCCTTACTCAGCACCTTAAAAACCTTGAAATTACATGGCATGGTCAGCAGTATTGTCGAGCTGTCATCCCAAGACTCACCAGCTTATCGGCAAGCCTTACCCATACTAGAAACACTGCTTAAGGCTGAAGTGGCAGACAGAGAGGTACGCAGTATCGCCTATCAAATGAAATCTGCACGTTTCCCCGCATATCGTGACTTGTATGGTTTTAACTTTGGCGAAAGTAGTGTGGATGAATACCTATTTCGTGGTTTACATCGCTGTGAATTTATTCAAGACAGTCAAAACGTAGTCTTTGTTGGCGGTCCTGGCACAGGTAAAACGCACCTTGCTACCGCTTTAGGCGTTCAAGCAATCCAACACCATCAAATGCGTGTAAGGTTTTTATCCACCCTTGAACTGGTCAACACCTTGGAGCTAGAGAAGCAAGCTGGCTACGTCGGACGCATGGCTAATCGGTTGGCCAAATGCGACTTAATCATCTTAGATGAGCTGGGCTACGTCCCTTTTAGCCAAGCGGGAGGTACATTATTATTTCACCTGCTCAGTAAGTTATATGAGCAAACCAGCGTGCTAATCACGACAAACCTGAACTTCACTGAATGGTCAAAAGTCTTTGGCGATGCAAAGATGACAACAGCTTTGCTAGACAGGCTGACGCATCATTGCCACATCATAGAAACGGGTAACGACAGTTATCGATTTAAAGAGTCAACGAAGAAATCTAAGGAGAAGAAAACTGGAAAATAAACTATCTATGTGACCATAATTAGGTCGGAAAGGTGGATCACTTTTCAATGCAAATGGTGGATCACTTTTGGATGCAAATTAACAGAGGATTTTCTTACGCGACTGAGTAGTGAGATTTACGGCTTATCACAAGACACTAGCGTAGAGCATTGTGCAAACATCTGCACTTCGGGTGACCAATTTTCTGCTGAAATTTATACAGACGGCTCACCGCTACAATGTGGTGTTGCTACAAAATCCTGCTCATCATCAAATGAAAAACCTCTGGGAAAAGCAATACATGCACACGTTAGGCGCTTCAAAATTACCAGAGAGTTGAGAAAAATGTATCCAAGCCTCTGGAACTCTAGACAGAGGAGAGGGACTGCTGATGTGAAGGATTTCTCACGAAATGACAATGACTTTGTTAAAGGCGGAACTGGGCTGTATTTGGCAACTCCAGATGGTTACGAATATCTGCCACCTGCAAATAAGGAATAATCAAAAATGAATTACAGTATGTTCTGGGTGACTATTTGTTTGGCAGTATCAAGTTGCACCTCTTACGCAGCACCGCAAGAGTCGTCTAGCCTTTCATATACAGGTATACCAGACCTTTATGTGGAGCTAAGTGAAATTCACCTAGTTGATGTTGATAAGGTCAAATACTCTGCGTATGTAGACCAAGACTTCGGCTTGAGTAAGGTGTCCATATCAAGCAATGGGGCACCAGTTCAGGTTACCGGGCAGTGCCTTCAAGGCGTTCACTTTCCCGACTTACAAACGCTTAAAGTGTCTAAGAGGGTTGCAAAAGAAGGTTCAGAGGTGGAAGCAACCATTTTCAAAATTGATTTCCATTACTTTGGTGACAAGAGTGATGCCTTATCTGAAAATGTCGAATTGCAAGACTGGAGCGTTAAGCTACTAATCACAAATGACTTATCAGGAAAACTAGAGGTAAGAGGCAAGGGGCGCAAGCTATCAATTGAGTGCGAAGTTAGTGCCACTAGATAAAACCACGCCTCTATCCAAGAAATAGTGTCGCCTACTAGGTGGGCGGCATATCACGCTTCTAAGCGTTATCCCATAAAAATACTAATCTTAATGTGTTACCTAGAGCTAAAGAACTAACTCATTTATGTCCAGAAGCTTTCTGGCGGGGCATGAAGCACGAAAATGCCCCAAAATCATTCAGAGTAAATACTCGTCCACATCTTGTTCATATGAGTTTCCCTTACCAAAAGTTATTGAACGCTGAACATCTAGAAATCAAACGTCAAGGAGCAGTGTAATTTTCAGGCTTGAATTATAAGATGTTGATTTTATGTTGAATAAGTGAGTAAGAAACGACATTATACTAACATCGAATTAGGTGCAGTTGTTAGCCGCCTGAGTAACGTTATGAGATGACGTTGCTAGGAAAGACCTATTAAAATCGATAGGCCGTTTCTATTAATTGAATAATCACAAAGTTTTTATTGGGATTGAATATGAAGCTTAGTTTTATCCGGTTATCGAACTTTCAATCGTTCGGGCCTGAGCCAACCACTCTTACACTCGACGACGTGACCTATTTAATTGGTCCAAATGGTTCAGGTAAAACGGCTGCCCTATTGGCTCTGAGTCGCATGTTCGCTTTCAATCCTGCTATGCGTAGAGTTCAGCGCTCAGATTTTCACGTACCATCAAGGGAAGAGGAAACTCCTGAAGAACGGACTCTTTGGCTGGAAGCTGAATTTTCTTTTCCAGAGTTGAGAGAGGACATCGATAGCAGCACCGTAGCCCCTCACTTCGGACATATGCGGTTGGACATTACAGACGGTTTACCTAGAGTTCGCTATCGCCTTACAGCAACGATGGGAATTGATGGAGATATCGAAGAATCATTCGATTATGTGCTTGAAGTAAACCCAGATGACTCTCCACTTAGCTGCGCGAAGGTACCGCGTGGTGAACGCAATCATATCCATGTTCACTACCTTCCAGCCAGGCGCGATCCAGCCGACCATGTAGCCTATGGTTCCAACGCCATTTTGGGAAGGATGTTACGTGCAATCCAGTGGAAGGATGAGCGAGAAACCATCAGTCGACTAGCAGGTGAAATAACTAACAGTTTAGTTGGAAACCCTTCCATCATGGCTCTGAGTCACGGGCTCACAACTACATGGAACAAACTGCATAAAGGAAACTTTTTTACTGACCCAAAGGTTACATTTGTGGCATCGGAAGTCGAAGCCTTACTAAGGCATACTTCGATTTCCTTTGGTCCTGGACATGACGAGGGTTTCGTTGACTTTACTCGTTTGAGCGATGGCCAAAAGTCGATGCTGTATCTTTCCTTGGTTTTGTCATCCCAGATGGTTAACAAAGCCACCCTCAGTGGTACGGATAAATCATTCGACGTTGAAAAACTCAAACCACCAGTTTTCACTATCGTTGCTCTGGAAGAGCCAGAAAATAGCCTCTCGCCTCATTATCTTGGGCGAATAGTTAATGCTCTAAAGGAAATGACAAATAGCGGTGATGCCCAAGCTTTGATTGCCACTCACGCGCCTTCAATGTTACGTCGCGTAAAACCAGAAGACATTCGTTACCTCCGACTTTGCACTTCTCGCAACACTCAGGTGAAGCATGTTCAGATGCCACCAACCACCGATGAAGCGCACAAATTTGTCCGTCAAGCTGTCCAAGCGTTTCCTGAAATATATTTTTCTCGCCTAGTAGTGCTCGGGGAAGGCGACAGCGAAGAGATTGTTCTTCCAAGGCTCCTTACCGCAAAAGGTATCCCAGTTGATGAGTCAGCTATAACAGTAGCTCCTCTTGGTGGGCGACATGTGAACCACTTTTGGCGACTTCTGTCAGCATTGGAAATCCCCTACATAACTCTGCTTGATCTTGATATTGCTCGATATCAGGGCGGCTGGGGAAGAATGAAATATGTGAACGATCAATTAGCAGCATTTAACCCTTCAAATGTACTTCCTGCAGGTCACATTATCCCTTCGTGGAGCGATACTACGCACATGGTTAGGGACTATGGACATTATCGTTCAGCCCTAGAGGAGAGGGGGATATATTTTTCCTTTCCGATGGATCTGGATTTCGCGATGCTACTTGCTTACCCAGATGCTTACGGTGTGCTAAAGGAAGATCCTGAAGAGTCCACAATTAAGGCTGTACTAGGTAAAAGTCATTTCAATTCAGAACAATACGCTGCCGATGAACGAAGGCTGTTTAACACCTATCATCAGCTGTTTAAACTGGGGAGCAAACCCGCGTCACATATCGAAGCTTTCGCCAAATTATCTGATGCAGACATACTTCGAAACATACCTGAATCGATAAACCGTTTAGCGCGTGTAGTCAAAGAGCGGCTAGAGGCTATACCAGAATGACAGCTATAGACTCATGGAGGCCTTCGTATGGGTTGCAGCTAGAACCTAATGCATACATCGCCGCAACAGAGCAAAATCAATCTCTGGCGCTTACTGCAGGACCTGGAGCAGGCAAGACGGAAATGCTGGCTCAAAGAGCAGATTTCCTTCTACGTACAGGTGTATCAAGGTACCCCAAACGAATTTTGGCTATTTCTTTCAAGGTCGACGCTAGTAAGAACTTGAAAGAAAGAGTACAGCGTCGCTGTGGTGCGGAACTTGGTTCCCGTCTCGATAGCTACACTTTCCATGCATTTGCAAAGCGCATTATTGATAGATTTAGAGTAGTACTCACTGGCAATGATGCGCTGAATATTGGCTATACGATTGGTGAAGTTAAAATCCCACATCAGCAGATACTATTTCTTGACCTTGTCCCTTTAGCAATAAAAATACTCCATAATTCAGAGGTTGCCAGAAACGCAATTAGGCAAACATATAGTGACGTGTTTCTTGATGAATTTCAGGATTGCACCAATCTGCAGTATGAGTTGGTTAAATTGGCTTTTCTTGGAACGGGTGTGCGCCTTACGGCAGTTGGTGATACTAAACAAAAGATTATGGGGTGGGCTGGAGCACTAGAAGGAATTTTCTTGCAGTTTTCCAGAGACTTTGGAGCTAGACCACTAAACATGTATCGAAATTTTCGATCTCAGCCGAAATTACTGCGACTTCAAAACGAGATAATTCTTACTCTGGACCCTGCATCTGTCATGCCCGATGAGCAACTAACTGGCCAGGAGGGTGAAATCAGTTCGTTAAGGTTTGACACCTGTGCCAATGAAGCTGAATGGATAGCAGACTCTGTATTACAGTGGATTAGAGACGAGCTGGTGCCAACTTCTGAAATAGCCATACTAGTCTCCAAGCAACTCGAATTGTACGCAGCTCCACTTATGGCAGCTCTTGAAGCTCGTAGCGTACCTTATCGTAACGAACAACAGATGCAAGATATCACCAGTGAGCCACTAGCCAGACTCATCGTCGATTACCTTCAATGTCTCTATGGGGAGCGTTACCCAGATGCCTGGAGAAGTTTGTCTAAGCTCCTTATTCCATTCGAGGATGAGGATTCTCGCTCAAGTGCTAAACAAACCTTTGGTCAGTTCATTCGGCGGGAAAGACAAGCAATTACTAAAGAGGATGTTGGTGGAGACCGATATTCGTCTTGGTGGGAAAGAGTCCGTTCATTCTTGAAGTTCATTGGCGTTGAAATTGCTACATCCTTGTCACCAGATTACGAGTCAAAAGAGCGGCTTGATGAGATAGTAATCGAAACTCGTAATCGTATAAATGATCTAAGAAGGCTTGATGCCGACTTGTTGAGGGCACTATGTCGCTTTTCAGATGATCAGGCTGTCAGTATTCTAACCATCCATAAAAGCAAGGGTCTTGAGTACGACTCAGTGATAATGATGGCAATTGAGAATGAGATATTTTTTGGCGATCAGGAGGCTAACCGTTGTGCCTTCTTTGTAGGGGTGTCACGTGCCAAGCAAAGGTTGGTGTTAACTCACTGCGAGATGAGACAAAGACCTGAGGGGTATACTGGACGATGGAGCGAACATAGAACACCTCAAGAGGAATATCTGGGTTATACGTGCTAATTCCCAAGATATAGTTGGTTTATGGAGGCTCAGAAAGCCGCAACTCAATGAATAAAACTAATCCAACATGTTTTATTGACTATCTATTTCTAGCTTGTATTTGTCCATCTGCGGCTTAGAGTGATCGTTCTAAGCTGAATCTGCCCCATTCCGTGCTAGCACCTATTTTTCACCTAAAACCTTTGCGCACCATTTGATTTAGTTTTCATTATGAAACTATAGTGCTGACTATAGAGCAATCGTTTAAGGAGTGACCAACCCATGAGAGTACCGATAAAAGTAACCGAAGAAGGCGAACACTACTTCGAAATCCCAGATGATTGCCTTCCAGTTGTATAGCAATTTGTCTGTAATGCCGAGAGAAGCGGCCGCCTTAGGCACGCTGTATCCTTGCTCTGTCACCAGTGCCACAGCTTCTTGTTTGAATTCGCTGGTATAAGTTCTGTTTTTTCTTTTTGTCATAGTCACCTCAATATCAGGGATTATATTCCTTTATTGAAGTGTCCGGTCTGATTAAAGCAGATCACTTTCACCGCTCAGCGAGATGAAGTCGAAAGCGCCACTCAAATTTAGGCGCAGCGCGGCCGAAAAGAATATCGGGAATACCAAACTATAGGTGCACCCAAGGAGCTAATAGATGCCAAGTGGCCGGCCATACAAACCTTTGGCAAAGTCATCAGCTATCGCGTACTCAAAGGAAAAGAGACGTTTCAGACACGTTACTATATCAGTTCCGCCATATTATCAGCATGTGCCGTATGAGCATTTAAGACGTTTAGAAGTTCTTTTCAGTGAAGTCCGCTAATGTAGAACGCTCAACTTCATCAAATATCAACACTGAACCATGTTCGTAATTGCGATAAATATTCACCGCAGCACTAGCACCACTAGACGCTGGCGTGACGAACTTATCATCTATTTGGGCCAGATTTCCCAACAAAAGTGTACGGCAGTTGCGACCAGCGCGACTTAACATGCCTTTTGTTTGTGCACGTGTCATATTTTGAGCTTCATCGATAATAAGCACTGCGTCATCTAAACTACGTCCCCGAAAATACGCCATCGAAGTGAATTCGATATTGGCACGTTCAACGATGTGCTCTATTGTTTCGAATGTACTGTGATTTTCATCATCATCAACACCATGCATCGAAATCAAAGCGTCAGTAATGCCCGCAAGGAGTGGAAGAGACTTTTCTTTCAAATCGCCAGGGAGAAATCCTGGGTCGTCATCGAGAAAATCGCGACTTCTAACAACTACAATCTTCTTATATTGTTTCGTTTCCAATACTTGATGCAGTGCAGCAGCAACAGCTAAAAATGTTTTTCCTGACCCTGCGGGGCCAAGAATGATGTTGAGGTCATAATGGGGGTCTGTAAGCTGACTTAAGGCGATTTCTTGCCTTGGGTTTTTGGGCAAAATTCCCCATACCTTTTCTACTTTTCTTGGTAGTAATTTTGTATAGACTCCCTCTGGAGCAACCTCAGAAATCCGTCCGATATGCCCAGCCTCATCATACCAATACATATTTTCTTGAACTTCATCATTGAAAAGCTCAACTGGAAGCGTATACACTTCCCCTGACATCTTAAATTCACTATCAGAACTGAGTCGGTCAAACAAATTGCCATCGAATGACTGAACACCCGAGTATAACAAGTCAATATCTGCAATCTGATTATCAACAGCAACATCTTCAGCTAAGACCCCCATCGTTCGAGCCTTTAGTCGCATGTTGATGTCTCGAGATACAATGACAACATCTTGCTTTAAACTGTTTTGTACATGCAGTGCATAATTAATAATGCGATTATCTGCATCACTACCAATTCCGTGCTTTAACGCATTGCTAATCTCTAGATTCGTATCGATGCCGATAAACAATTTACCGCGTTTAGCTGTTTCAGTTGACGGTAATGCGATGCCAGCTTCCATTTCTTCTGCGCCATGACCATTGACAATGTCTTCGAGCATTCGAATACATACACGAGCTTCAGCGCTGACAGATTTGCTTTTGCGCTCTTTAAGGTTATCCAGCTCTTCTAACACTGTTAAGCACACATAGATATCATCGCTATACGCTAACAGTGATTTCGGATCGTGAACTAACGCACTAGTATCCAAAATACGAGGGCAATTTGTTGTTTTAATCATATTATGCTACCTCTGAGTTGAAGGTTAACTGTGGCGCTTTGTGAACTTCGTAATGGCAGCTGTTCGCCGGCTCTATCGGTAACAATTGATAAGTATTTATAGTATTTTCTATAGTTGACATGGTTAAAATTTGATAATTTCTTGTTACGACCAATCTAGGCATCTGATTACTTGGTGGTAACAGTTTTTTAGCCATATCGAGACTAGGGTACCACACGACAACAGAGTTTTGAATCGATCGACCTCGCATAAAGTTCACCGATTTAAACTGAATATTTGCTTTTTCCATGATGTAATTCATGCTGCCGCTCGGATTTACATCATTCTTATGTAGCATCTCAAGTGTGTCAGTAATCGCCGCAAGCCATGGCGCCATTTTTTCTTCTTCCGTGCCCGGAAGAAAACCGATGGACTCCGCAATTTCCGGTGTGTTTCGAGTCACGATGATCTTGTCATACATGTCTCGCTCCACCACCATTTCTAATGCCGCCGCCATTGCCAACAACGTTTTGCCGCAGCCGGCAGGGCCAGTCAAGATCACTAAATCAATTTCAGGATCGAGCAACGCTTGCATCGCCATGCCCTGATACACATTTTTGGGTCGTATACCCCAAGCTTCTTTATTCAAGACTCGGTCTTGACCTAGGTCTAAAATATGGACATGTGTATCCGTACACGCGGCAACGCGACCACAGAAATTAGATTCTTCATCCAACAAATATTGATTAACGTACAAGTTATCAACATGAAGTTCCTCTTTAGGAACTTCATGAATGGTATGACGCCCTTGACTGGTTGTTGAAACTTTTTCTAAGTGTTCCCAGAAGTTCCCTTCAAAGACATGAAAGCCCTTGGTAAGAAATCGAATATCATCAATCAACTGATCCGTTCGATAATCTTCTACAAACAAAATACCCGCACCTTTGGCTTTCAGGCGCATATTAATGTCTTTGGTAACCAGAACAACTTTGCGAGGATGGTGCTGCTTTTGTAAATGAAGAGCAGTATTAATAATACAGTTATCATTATTGCCGCCAGGCAATGAACCGATGGTAAATTCGATTTGATGATCAGGAAAAATGGACAACGTCCCTACTGCGCCTTCATAGCCTTCTCGTGCAGGTAAGGATACACCTTGAATCGTTTGTTCTGGCGTGGTGTCACCACCGAGAATATCTTCTAGGGCTCGAATAGCGACTCGAGCATCGCGACTCACATCGCGTTTTCTATCTTTAATTTGGTCCAGCTCTTCGAGAACGGTCATTGGTACAACAACGTCATGTTCTTTAAAAGAGTATATTGCGAGGGGTTCATGCAATAACACATTGGTATCGAGTACAAACAACTTGCGGTCGTCTTTATCCATATCGTCTCCATTGGGCATATCAGCACTCACTAGACATTGCTTTCATTGCGGGGCGTTTTCTCTCCTACTTTTTATTAAAGGTATTGATTAATTTTAACTTATACCTTCAATTCCAATTTCACAACTTTTTTAGTCAACATAAGTCCTGTTTGTTGCCGTCATATGTCAACCGTAAAGTGCGTCACTTAACAATCACTACCTAGGTGATTTTTTGTTCTATAATCTCTATGAATTTCGACGCGATATGATTTAATTATCATTGGGTTTGTTATACCATACGCGACCTTTTGTAATTCCCCCGTAGATGAGAAGTTAAAGATGCCGTTTGCCCTTGGTCAACGCTGGATAAGCGACGCCGAATCAGAGCTTGGACTTGGTACCGTTGTACAAATAGAAGGCCGTATGATTGGCTTGCTATTTCCAGCCGCGGATGAAAATAGAATGTTTGCCCGCGAAGATGCGCCACTCACCCGGGTGATATTCAATCCTGGTGACACCATCGAAAGCCACGAAGGTTGGTCAATGACTGTCGAAGAGCTTGAAGAAGTGAGCGGCTTAATTATCTACCATGGTCGTCATGAAGAAACGGGCGAAATGGTCTCGCTACGAGAAACCCTGCTCAACCACAATATTCGTTTAAACAAACCACAAGACCGCTTATTTGCTGGGCAAATTGATCGTTTCGATCGCTTTGGTGTGCGCTATCAAAGTCAGCAATTACGTCATAAACTTGCGACGTCTGATTTACTGGGATTACAGGGGCCGAAGGTTGGCTTGATCCCCCATCAGCAGTGGATAGCCCACGAAGTCGGTCAACGCTATGCGCCAAGGGTATTGCTTGCTGACGAAGTCGGCCTAGGTAAAACCATTGAAGCAGGCTTAATTATCCACCAACAGCTGTTAACAGGCCGCGCTGAACGGATCCTCATTATCGTTCCGGACACGCTTCGCCATCAATGGCTCGTAGAGATGCTCCGTAGATTTAACTTACGCTTCTCGGTATTTGATGAAGACCGCTGTGTTGAAGCATTTGCAGATAATGACAATCCATTTTATACCGAGCAGCTCATCATTTGCTCAATGGAATTATTACGTAAGAAAAAGCGCCTTGATCAAGCGCTAGACGCCAGCTGGGATTTACTGGTCGTTGATGAAGCCCATCATCTTGAATGGACTGAAGAAGCACCAAGCCGAGCCTATCAGGTCGTTGAGGCTTTAAGTCAAGAGATTCCCGGTGTGTTGCTTCTTACGGCAACGCCGGATCAGCTCGGTCATCAAAGCCATTTTGCACGCCTACGTTTATTGGACCCTGATCGCTTCTATGATTACCAAGCTTTTATTCATGAAGAACAAAGCTATCAAGAAGTCGCTGAAGCTGCAGAAGCTCTCGCATCTGGTAAACCACTTTCTGACTCAGCAATAAATAGCTTAACTGAGCTGCTCAGTGAAAAAGATATTGACCCAAGCATTCGCCTTATTGCTGATCATGATGTTGCAGCCGACGTTAAACAAGCTGCACGAGATGAACTCTTACAAGAGTTGTTAGACCGACATGGCACGGGGCGAGTTTTATATCGCAACAGTCGCGCTGCAGTGAAAGGTTTTCCGACGCGTATCTTTAATGCATATCCAGTTCCGATGCCGGAGCAATATGCAACCGCTGCGCGAGTGAGCGCCATGATGAGCTCTCAGCAAGATTTACGCAGCCAAGCATTACTTGCATTAAGCCCTGAAAAAACTTACCAGGAATTCGATCAAAATAATGCTTCCTGGTGGAAGTTTGACCCGCGTGTTGATTGGTTAATTGACTTCTTAAAGAGCCACCGCAGTAAAAAGGTCTTAATTATTGCTAGCCAAGCTGCGACGGCGTTAAGTTTAGAAGAGGCCTTAAGAACTCGCGAAGGCATTCAGGCGACCGTGTTCCATGAAGGAATGTCTATTATCGAGCGCGATAAAGCCGGCGCTTACTTTGCACAAGAAGATGCAGGGGCTCAAGCATTAATCTGCTCTGAAATCGGCTCTGAAGGACGGAACTTCCAATTTGCCAGCCATCTGGTGTTATTTGATCTGCCCCTCAACCCTGATTTATTAGAGCAGCGTATTGGTAGACTGGACAGAATTGGTCAACAAAATGATGTCAATATCCATCTACCTTACTTAGCAGACACGGCTCAGGCACGATTAATGGCGTGGTACCGCCAAGGCCTAAACGCCTTTGAACTCACTTGCCCCAGTGGCCATATTCTATATCAAGAGTTTGAGTCAGAGTTGCTACAACAATTAGCAACGGCAGATAGTGATGCCATGACCCAATTGCTAAACAGTACGCAGTCGCGCTACAAAGAGCTAAAGCACGCAATGGAGCAAGGCCGGGATAAGTTACTAGAGATCAACAGTCATGGCGGCGACAAAGCAACCGAGTTAGTAAAGCGTTTAGCTGCGCGAGATGAAGACACGGATTTAATTGGCTCCGTCATTCGCTTGTGGGATGTTATCGGTGTCGATCAAGAAGATCGAGGTGAAAACTCTATTATCCTACGTCCAAGTGAACATATGATGTTCCCGACGTATCCAGGCTTGCATGAAGATGGCAACACCGTCACATTTGATCGTGAAACCGCACTTGCTCGCGATGATATTGCACTGATTACCCAAGAGCATCCACTTGTTCAAACGGGTCTTGACTTAATCACGGGTTCAGAAACCGGAACAGCATCTGTCGCAGTCTTAAAAAACAAAGCACTGCCCGCGGGAACATTGTTTCTCGAGCTAATATATATGGCAGACGCTAGTGCACCAAAATCAAGTCAGCTGTATCGTTACTTACCACCAACACCCATCCGTGTATTGTTGGATAAAAGTGGCAACAACCTGTCAGAGAAAGTCACCTATGACAGTTTTGATCAGCAGCTTTCTGCGGTAAATCGCCATATCGCAAGCAAGTTGGTCAATGCTTCACAAGCAGCATTACACCCTCTATTTGCCCATGGGGAAACCCATGCAACCCAAGCATTAGACGCATTGTTAGAAAATGCTAGGGCTCAGATGACATCACAACTGACCTCAGAGCTAGAACGACTCGAAGCACTACAAGCGGTTAATCCAAATATTCGAGATACTGAGCTGGAGTATTTACGACAGCAAATGATTGAATTGAGTGGCTATATGGATGACTGTCAATTACAGCTTGATGCCGTGCGCATGGTTCTCGTCAGTCATACGTAAACAACAATCCAGAACTGCGTGCATCCCAGCAGGGACTTCGCCGATTCATTTGAAATCCCCAAATTTAAGCCCTGTCCGATGACGGGGCTTTTGTTATGCTGATATACTCAAATGATAAACATTGGGCACAATACTCGGACGATGACCATCAAACACTTAATTTGTTTATGCACCACGTTATTACTGCTTTCAGAAAGCTGTATTGCGGTTGAACGCCAGTACCGGGATTTGCCTGCGACTGAAATCAAACAAATTACAGTGCAGCAAAAACAGCAATCCGTACTTGTTAGAAGCTGGCAAGGCACAAAAAAACTCGGCGCCGTTATTCTTCTCCCCGCTTCAGGCCAAAGTGCAGACCATCCGGGTCTAATATCATTTGTACGTCGGCATATTAACCCTTTGGGCTGGGCTAGCATTAGCCTGACCCCACAAGATGCAGGCAAGCAGCCAAATTTTGCTACGTCGGTCAATGAGGTCAATAAGGCTGGCACCAAACAACTTTCACACCCAAACAATCAAGCGATGCCGCGTTATAGTGAAGAAGAACAAAAACAAGTCAATGAAACGCAAGAAGCCTTTATCGTTGAAACATTTAATCAACTCGACGCTATTGGCGAACCCTTTCCTGGTAAACGCGTGCTCATCACACTGGATGATACCGCAGGGCATATTATCGACTTACTGGCCAATCGAAAGGTCCCACAACCTGATATCTTAGTACTGATAAACCCCTATCGACCAACCGAAGTGCAAAACGATAATCTTGCACTGCAATTAGCGAAGCTAGATGTACCAGTACTTGATATTCATTCGCCCGATGCAAACCAACGAGCATTAGAGAACCTAAGTGAGCGAATTGCACAAACAGCTAAGCATCGCCCCTACCACTATAGTCACCGAAAAGTCATGTTGAACCTAGATACGCCAAGTGCTTGGCAAGACTGTCTCGACTTGATTGAAGGTTTTGCATATCGAGTGATGAAAAAAGGTTGATCATCACGACCAAGTTTGCCGATCAATATAGCTTTTGTCAGGCTGCTTCGTTTGCCGCAGTGAAGCGATCACACGATTTTTTCCAATCAAGAGCTTGATTTGGCTGAGAGTTTCTCGGGCAAGTAGACTTCTGACAGAGCCAGTCCAACTTTGATTAATACTTAGCTTAATTGCTGCAATCGCATCAGGGGAGGTCACTGTCAATCTTTGAATGAGAGCTTTGGCTTCTGCATAAGGCTCTGAGCTCACCTGCGTAATAAGGCCAATGGTTTGCGCTTCTTCCGCCCCAATAATACGAGCGCTCATCGTCAATTCAAGGGCTCTATCCTTACCAACGATTTGCCGCAGCGCAACGAGACCAGCCATGTCAGGTAACAACCCCCACTTTGCTTCCATAATTGAGAGCCGCGCATCTGGCGCTGCAATTCTAAAATCTGCGCCTAACGCAATTTGAGTCCCTCCACCAAAACAATGCCCTTCAATTACGGCGATAACGGGCACTGGCAACTGCTGCCAACCGAGTGAGACTCTTTGAGCGAGGTTAGCATTGCCTGGTAATATTTTTACTAATAATTTAAAGGCTTTAGAAGGAGAACTCGCGACACTTTTTACATCTAATCCTGAACTGAAGTTCCCATTGCTGCCCGACAAAATAACGGCTCGCACCTGCTTATTTTTTTTCAAATGCTTGATCACCACATCAAGTTCTTTAAACATCGTGTAGTCTATTGCATTGAATTTTTCAGGCCGATTCAGCTGCACATATGCAATTTGATCTTTGATATCTAAAGTTAAACTTTTCCAATCCATGACTTTCTCCTGGTCTGTCCAGTTGAAATCATATCATGGCCACACTTTTTCACTACTGGCCTTTTGTCTAATCAATATTGGGCATCTCTGACAAATAAACCATTTATTTTCTTATACTTGAATCAAAACGAATTCAATCCACAGAAATAAACGCCGCCATTCTCTATTATCAAATCAACACCCTGACATTCAATCTCTCATTACTTTCATTTTTTATTAAAACTAGGTATGAGATCACTTTTAAACATATTAGAATAAGAGCTAATTAAGCTCGCCACCCCAATTCTAAAATATATCAGAATTGCTTTTTGCAAAACTTTGAATCAATTCATGTGATTAGCAAATGTTATATTGCTAGAGTATCAGGGCGATTGGCGCATAAATTCACTGTTGTGTTGTGCAAAAGACACTACACTTAGTGAGAGATAGACTCAAACTCTGCCATATTGATGGAGGTGGGTAAATCGACACGAGACACTTTAGAAAAGGATCATAAGTTTATATGACCATTCCTGTATTAATATGCGATGACTCTGCCTTAGCCAGAAAACAAATGGCGAGAACACTGCCCAAAGAGTGGGATGTTGATATTACATTTGCAGCAAATGGCGCAGAGGGAATTGAAGCAATTAAAGCAGGTCAAGGCGAAGTCGTTTTTCTCGACTTAAACATGCCTGTCATGGACGGTTATGAAGTCTTGGAAAGCATTCAACAGAATGATTTACCTGCACTTGTTATTGTTGTCTCTGGTGATATTCAAATTAAAGCTCATGAACGGGTCAAAGCTCTAGGCGCACTCGATTTTATTCAGAAGCCCGTGAGTGCAGAAGCGATCAGCCATATTTTACAAGAGTACGGGATTCTTACGCTTGAAAATGAAGGCGAGACCACTGATGAAGATATGATTGAAGTTGACATGCGCGACGCATGTCAAGAAGTTGCAAATGTCGCGATGGGGCGAGCTGCTGATTTGTTGAGTAAATTACTCGATGTGTTTGTACTACTGCCTATTCCTAACGTGAATGTTCTGGAAGTCAGCGAATTAACCATGGCACTGAAAGCAACTGAAGAAAATCCAACGATCTCCGCTTTATGCCAAGGCTTTATCGGCGCAGGAATAGCCGGAGAAGCACTATTGTTATTTCACGATTCGAGCTTCAACGATATGGCAAAACTGATGGGACTTAGTAACCCAGAAGATGAAGCCACAGAAATTGAAGTGATGATTGATACTGGTAACGTGCTGATTGGCGCATTTCTAAATGGTATATCTGAACAATTAGACATGCAATTTAGTCAATCACACCCAGTGGTTCTTGGACGCCACTGCACAGTCAACGAACTTATCCATGACAATTCAGCAAAATGGCATCGTACGTTAGCCATGGAAATTAACTATCGAATTGAAGACCACAATATTCAATGTGATTTATTGCTGCTATTTACCGAAGATTCAATCCCAACGATGAACTTCAAACTTGGCTATTTACTCGATTAATTAAAACAGGCTGGATCTTAGGTTATGTCAAACGACCCCACTGGAATGAACGAACTACATTGGCTCATTGATATGGTACAAACCATAGAAGTTGGCCTTGTTGTTCTCGATCGCCAATTTAATATTCAACTTTGGAACGGATTTATGGAAAACCATAGTGGTGTTTCTCCAAATTCGATCAAAGGTAAAAACCTGTTTAAAGAGTTTCCAGAATTACCATCTGAATGGCTGACCCAAAAGATGGAATCGGTATTTATGTTAAAAAACCGAGCCTTTATCAGTTGGGAGCAGCGACCTTACATTTTCAAGTTTAAAAATTACCGCCCTATTACCGGTCGCGCCGACCATATGTATCAAAACATTACCCTACTACCGCTTGCATCATTAACAGGACAAATCACGCATATTAGCGTCATTATTTACGACGTCACAGATACGGTGGTGAACAATCAACAAATAAAAGCGGCAAATGAACAATTAGAACATCTCAGCCAAACCGATGGTTTAACTCAGCTGAACAACCGCCGCCATTGGCAGATTTGTATGCAGCGTGAATATGATCGCCATGAACGATATGACTCAAATGCCAGCCTGATTATGCTCGATATCGATCACTTCAAACGGATCAATGATCAGTACGGCCATGTTGCAGGCGATAAAGTTATTCAACATATTGCACACCTTGTAGGGCAATCGGTACGAGAAACTGAC
This sequence comes from Shewanella gelidii, assembly GCF_014647855.1. Lineage (GTDB taxonomy): Bacteria > Pseudomonadota > Gammaproteobacteria > Enterobacterales > Shewanellaceae > Shewanella > Shewanella gelidii. The sequence goes on from NZ_BMPZ01000003.1 coordinate 160,164, forward strand.
TGTGCTGGGCGATATGGCGGCGAAGAGTTTTCAGTGGTACTCAGTGATACTTCTGCACAAGAAGCACTATTTTTTGCAGAGCGGCTGCGAAAGAAAGTCGCCAAATCTTCCATTGTTTTTGAGGGCAAAGCTATTAATTGTACGATTAGCTTAGGGATTTGCGATTTAGCGAATAAGCCTGAAAATAGTTCGTCTTGGGTCTCCAAAACTGACTTGGCACTGTATAAAGCCAAACAAGATGGTCGAAACCGTACAGAAACATACGATCCCAATGCAAACTATGATCAAGTTGCAGATAAAGCGGAATAGATTGGAAAAACGTTAGGCAATGAGCAGTTTTCATTCACGTCATTGCCTAGGTTTTGTCATCGATTAATCTTCGATTGAACCAGTAGGCTCCTGCTCCTGAGAAGACTCACCTAACATGCGCTCACGAAACTCCTCCAGCCCTTGATGAACCAGCGCTTGAGTGGCTTCTACATCTTCAGCAATGCTGCCTTCATATACCTGAAGTCCTTCTAGAATGTCCTTGGCTTCTCCAATTCCTTTATCGATTGCCCCGCCAATAACTTCCAAAAAACCATCCACTTGTTCTTCATAGCTCAACGAAGAATTCTGCCCCTGATACACACTAAAAAACTGGGTGGAAAAATCGACAATCCGTCCTGCTGTCGCCTCTGGTGAAGTATCAACGCCTTCGTCAAACGCTCTTTGTGTAGCGTTGGGTCCTTTAGTTGGCGCGAGATATTCATCGATAGCATCAATCGCTGCGCGATAAAGGAGTGTCATCGCTTTATTGCCCGAAGAAATACTCACTTCTTCCAGCGCAGACAATAATGTGGCATTGGACAATTCACGGCTCATTTGAGAGGCGCTTTTTCCTTGAGCAACCTCAGAAACCGCTTCTCCATGAGATGACTTAGCATGGGATTTATCTTTTGCGACCTCAGAAACCGCTTTACCGTGGTTTGCAGGGGGTTGTTGTATTTCCATAGCGAGCATTCCTACACATTGGTTCTATTCATACATTATCGACCATATTTTGAACAACTTGAGTTATTTTTGTGGATTTAACTGGCACTCTGAGCACGCAAAGGCTACCTTTGCTGGCAGAACTCATAGCCAATTCACCAATCATTTATGCGATTTAACCTTAGTATTCTATTCATCGCTTTCACACTTTTTGCCAGCATGACAAGCCTAAACTTACAGGCCAATGAGCAGCAAATTTTCGTCGTGAGGCACGTAGAAAAACTAAAAGGAAAAGATCCAGAGCTTTCAATGGCGGGGCAAAAGAGAGCAAGAGCACTTGCTGCTCTCATGGCAAACCAGCCAATCAATATGCTTATTGCCACGCAGTTTAAACGAACACAGCAGACACTAGAGCCACTTGCACAAGCAAAGCTGTTGAATCTAACTATCGTTGCTGCTCAACGGCCGCTCATTCATCATGTTGCGCAGACAATCAACATGGCAAAATCAAGCTCTGGCAGCGTAATTATTGCCGGCCACTCCAATACGGTTCCGATGATTTTGACGGCTTTGGGGATAAAGCAGCCTATTGAACTAACAGAGTCAGACTACGGCGATCTTTTTTTGCTAAACCTCAAAGATGACCAACTCATCAGCTGGAAACGCTCGCATTTTGGTGATGCACCAACCCTCAAACAAATACAAAATGTGAGATAAAACAAGCGTCAAAAGTTTACATTTTCCCCGCAAGATCCAAAAATCAAATTTATTTTGAAGCTTGGTCACAAAACGTGTAAAATATTCGACTTTAGGCTTAGTCATGTTTCGAGGAAGGTTCTTTTGAACTCAAGTTGCGTAGAAAATCAACTGCCATCCAAGGCGATTAGCGCGAGCTGTCGTAGCTGTGATCGGTTAGCTGAAATAGAAGGCGAACTCGTATGTTTCAGAAAAGGTAGAATAACCAAGCTTCTGCCTGTAAGTGAAACCACAGGCACTGTGACCAAACTCAATTTGCTTTGTGAAGGTTGGCAGCAACAATCTCAGCTAGCGAGAGCATTTTAGTCGTTCCATATCTACAAATACTGAAGATCTCGAACTCTTTAGATAATTTAGACTTTATCAGCCCAGTCATCACTCAATACCATCTATATATTTTATGTGTGCCGCAGCATTCTCGCTTTGGCGCACGCAGTTCATAATATGACTACTTCTATCATACGCTCTTGAGAATATGACAAGCTTCGTTTCATGTTCAGAGAACTTGATGTCCTTAGTCCACTCATTCACGATTTAATGCTACGAAAATAAAGTGGCGACTGCTGGAATGTCTTTGTACTGAGGCTGACTCCTCAGCACCTTTTCAATTGTTAAGCCCCTAGTACTTACGATTAAGCCAGCATTTAATTCATCATAAATAGTTTGCAGGTGCTGACAATCTACATGTTTTTGAGCCAACATAGCCTTCAAGGCAGACCAATCACTTTGGGTACTTTGCTTTTTACCTTCGACCATCACTCGAATCGGGATATTGTTCACTCACTAGGCTCCATTACAACAATCTCTAGGCATAAAGCCACCTTCACGCCCCAACAATTTATCCCTGAATTTTACACGACAACACTGTACTGCAGCTGAACTATGCGTGCTGATAATATTGATGATGAACAATTATTGGTTTTGGATATTCCAGAGTTTTGCATAAAGACCTTTAGCTTCAAGAAGCGAGTCATGATCCCCTTGCTCAACAATACACCCTTTACTTAATACAATAATTTTATCTGCATCGGTAATCGTCGACAGTCGATGTGCTATGACCAAGCTGGTATGATCTTTAGCAGCGTCACTCAAAGCCTCCAATATTGCTTTTTCAGAGCGGCTATCCAGAGAAGACGTTGCTTCATCAAATACCATGATCGGCGCGTTTTTAAGCACGGCCCTTGCAATCGCCACCCGCTGTTTTTCTCCCCCAGATAGTTTAAGCCCACGTTCTCCGACTTTCGTGTCCCAGCCAGCGGGTAGCTCGGCAACAAAGTCACTTAAGTGAGCCAGTTTAATCGCCTGCAGCACTTCATCTTCAGACGCATTTGGGCGACCGTATAGAATATTGGCATATAGCGTATCGTTAAATAGCACAGTGTCTTGGGGGACTATCGCGATCAGTCGGCGCAATGAGTTTAACGTCAACGTTTGAATGTCCACGCCATCGAGCGTAATTTTACCGCGATTCAAATTGTAAAAACGGAACAACAGCTTCACGATAGTCGATTTGCCAGCGCCACTATCACCAACCACGGCCACTTTCTGCCCTGGTTTTATATCAAAATCTACACCATGCAAAATTTCACGATCATCGTAGCTAAATCCAACATCTTCAAACTGGATATGGCCCACAAGCTGCTGATGCTTTATCGCGCCATCACAATCAAAGACCTTGGGAGAGCGTTCAAGCAAGCCAAACATTCGTTCAATATTGGCTAAAGCGCCTCGGATTTCACGATAAACAAAGCCGAGGAAATTAAGTGGAATAAACAGCTGCATCATAAATGCGTTAATCAGGACAAAGTCACCAAGGCTCATGTTCCCGTAGGAAACTTGGTAAGCTGCCAGCGCCATCATAGCCGTCATTGCAGTGGCAATAATTAGCGCTTGACCTGCATTTAAAGCAAACAAAGAAAGACGATTTTTCCGCTTTGCGTTTTCCCACGTTGCTAAAGCATCATCATATAAGCCTGCTTCATATTGTTCATTATTAAAATACTTGACCGTTTCGTAGTTCAACAAACTATCTATCGCTCTAGTGTTTGATGCGGAGTCAGCTTTTGCTGCCTCTCGTACATATTCAGTTCGCCATTCAGTTGCTTTAACTGAAAAAAAGCCATAGGCAACCACTGAAACCAAGGTGATGGACGCAAAACCAACTCCATAATTGAACAGTAAAATCCCAATCACCAAACCGATTTCCAAAATCGTCGGTACAATATTAAACACCATAAAACGCATCAGAAAGCTCACGCCACTGGTGCCTCGTTCAATATCTCGAGATAAGCCCCCTGTGCGTCGCTCCAAATGAAAATCTAAATCGAGTTGGTGTAAATGTTCAAACACCACGAGACCTAAACGACGTATGGCACGTTCAGTTACTCGGCCGAACAGCACATCACGGATCTCTCCGATCACCACAGTCAAAAAACGTAGTGCACCATATGCCAACACGAGTGCCAATGGTACTGCAATGATTTGTGCTTGTAGGTTCGTGTCTAAGGTATCGACTAAGTCCTTCAGCACAAACGGCAAACCCACACTCGTTAACTTAGCGATAATCAAACAAGACATCGCTAACGCAATTCGTCCTTTAAACTCTAGTAAATAAGGCCATAGCAGCTTCAGTACTTGCCAATTTAGCTTTTCTATAGGGCCGTCAAAATATAACGATGGGCGCATTCAGATAACTCTTGTCTTAACAATTGAAAAATAAAAACGATAGTGTGGAATCCCAGTATCTGCTGATTTCACCGCAAAAGCGAGCCTTTAAATAGCATGAGAGCAGGTGTAAATAGTTACTAAAGCAACGATTTTTTGAATTTTATTCCATCACAACTCATTCATTGACGGCGCAGAATGTTGCAAGTTGGAGCGGGAAAAAACCGACCCGAAAAGATCAGTCCAAAGTATTACTTTTTATGTCTAATTGGGTACAATAGTTAAGCATGCTCACGGTATTAATACTCAGCAAACCCCAACATGCTGAGGCCCTGATGAAAAAATAACAATAATAAAGGATGTGCCATGTTAGATTCTAAACAATCACAGTATCCTCCACTTCCCCTCGTTCGCACTTGGGTATGGATGATGATTGAATCAGATAATCCAGACATCAGAGAAAAAGGAAAGAGTAACTTAATTGCAACGTTTGGCAGCCTAGCCAAAGCAAATGATTATGTAGCCAATCAGTTGGCAAGCAATAAGTAACTTGGGTTTAAAAAGCCTCCCGCTATAAAGCTGCCTCCCAGCAACGCAAAAACACAAAAAAAGACCCGCCAGAATGACGGGTATTATTTCAACTCTAACCCATCGAAATTTTTATTCAATGGCAAGCCAACCTATATCCTAATTGCACATTATCGCTGACGACGCGCAATGACACTTTGGTTCAACGTAGATAGGAGTTGTTCCGTATCCTGCCAACCAATACAGGCATCTGTAATACTCTGACCATACTTTAAGCTTTCACCTTCAACATAGTCTTGGCGACCTTCTTCAAGATGACTCTCAATCATAACCCCAAATATATCTTGGTTACCTAAAGCGACCTGAGCCCCTACATTCGCCCCAACATCCAGCTGCTTTTTAAACTGTTTAGAGCTATTGGCATGGCTTAAATCAATCATGACATTAACAGGCAGTTTCGCTTTTTGAAGTTGTTCTGTAATTTCTGCAACATGCTTAGCACTGTAGTTGGGCTCTTTGCCACCTCGTAGAATAATATGACAATCCTCATTCCCTTTGGTAGACACAATCGCTGAATGCCCATTTTTGGTCACGGATAAAAAATGGTGCGGCGCACTGGCTGCACCAATGGCATCAATTGCAACTTTAATCGTGCCATCGGTGCCGTTTTTAAAACCTACAGGACATGATAAGCCTGACGCTAATTCTCGATGTACTTGCGACTCGGTGGTACGAGCTCCAATCGCGCCCCAACACATCAAATCAGCAACATACTGAGGCGTAATCATATCGAGGAACTCACCAGCGGTCGGCATGCCTAAATCATTCAACTCAAGCAATAGTTTACGGGCCGTTCGCAAGCCATCGTTTAGACGAAAGCTATTATCCATATATGGATCGTTAATTAACCCTTTCCAACCAACCGTCGTTCTTGGCTTTTCAAAATAAACACGCATCACGATCTCAAGCTGATCTTTATATTGCTCTCTCAGCTTCACTAACTTTTTGCCATATTCAAGGGCAGCAATAGGATCATGAATTGAACACGGCCCGACTACGATTAGCAGTTTGTCGTTATCACGCTTAAGAATTTTATGAATACCATTGCGAGCTTTAAATACCGTTTCCGACGCGTTCTCTGTTGCTCGATAGCGCTCTAACACCGCTATTGGAGGCAATAACTCTTTTACTTCATTAATTCGAACATCATCATTTTGGTAATACATCCGCTTCTCTCTTTGGTATTTTTTGAATATCTCATCACAAGGTTAACCTTATCAATTTATCCAGTTTGTCTCATGATTGCAATTAACATCACGTGAAATAAAATATCTGTTACTAACTGCATAATTTTATTGAAATTAGTGTATTACCAAAATAAAAGTTGCGAATCATGTTCAAGTCGCAGGGCCTTATCTATTCTATAGATAAGACAGATTCAAACCATCCCTAAGCATTTTACAAGTTTTTTCCTCATCCAAAGCTAAGAGTAACTTAACCTCACCCGCTAAAGCTTACTGACCTTCGAAAGCTTCTCTTCATCATAGAGCTACGCGGGGCCCATCTTAAATCTAAACGGTACAACCCAATATAAACACGTTTTACACGTCTTTCCCGCCATGAACGGGTTTCTGTAATCATTAAATTTTGTCTTTCATTCTCATGGCCTATTGAGCGGAATGAGATTTGTTCGTAAACTTATTCTCATGCATCAATTAAAACATCTCAACATTAAGAGCATGCAGCCATGCCGAGTGACTCATTTGTTCACTCAATCATTGTTTTGGCTTGTGGTTTTTTTATGGAGTAATAGTTCTACTGCCGACTCATCTGCACTTGATGAGGGCATCAGCTTTGCTGCAAGTAACACCATTGCCCCTTATTTTTATCCGCAACAACCAGGGGGAATTCAGTATGAATTGTTGAATGCTGCTCTCACTCGCCAAAATATGTTTATAAAACGAGTTACGCTAGCCCCTAATCGCAGAGCACTGCGACTTGTGCTCTCAGAAGCGGAAGATTGTCTTGTCAATGCACCTGAAAATATCCCTCAATTACATTACACCCAAAGCCTGAACGAATATCAAAATAGCGTTTTCACACTCACAGACTCTCGATTACTGCTTAATGAAGTAGAAGACTTAGAAACCATTTCTTTACTCGCCTTTCAAAATGCATCTAAGTTTCTCGGTGCAAGGTTTTCTCAAATGGTCAAAAACAACCCCAACTATAATGAAATCGATAATCAACAGAGTCAGATCTTTATGTTATTTACAGGTCGGGTTCAGGCTATCGTGTTGGAAAGAAGGATCTTTGAATTTTACCGACAAATGCTAGCAACCAGAGTCGATACCAGCAAAAGCGTCACTGAATTTGCATTGTTTAAAAAGGCTCCTCGCAAAGTTGCCTGCAGGAATAAACGTATAGTTCAGCGCTTAGATGCAGCGATTGCAGATTTAAGAAATACCCCGCAATATCAGAAAATTCTCAGCCTTCACTAACAATTCTCTACGTCTTGCAACATTCATGAGTTTCAAACGAGCAGTATAGTTGATTATCTTGCCTCACCGCTGGAGCAAACTAATGAGCCTTCATTGCATGTAACTTGGCTTGATAGCGTTTTTTACTATTGAGATCGCCTGTCAATGCCAATGCTTTTTGCATATTTTTTTTCGCTCGCTTTTTATCACCAGTTGCCCAATACGTTCTAGAAAGACCGAAATAGAACTCATGCCGGTAATCTGCTTTTTCAACGGCACGCTTATACCAAAGTATGGCTTCACGATACTCTTTATCAAAATAAGCTTGCTGCGCAATATCAAAATAGTAGTAAGGGTTATTTATGCGGCTTAACTCCAGCACACGATGGACTTCAGCCCACTCTTCCAAACGATTTTGAGAGCCAAGTAAAACAGCATAATTAAATAATGTATTTAACTGCTTCGGCGCAATATTCAGCGCAAACTTGTAGGCACTCTCAGACGCCTCCAACAAACTCTTATGTCGGTATATTACTGCCAAATTATTAATCGCCGGAACAAAGTCCGGCTTTGCATTTAAACTCTGCTTGAGCAATGCGTAAGCTCGGTCATAATGCTTATGCACCAAGGACTCTGCAGCCATATTGTTGTAAAACATTGCGATCACGGTTTGACGATCAACTTCCCGTTTTGCATAGCCTCGCACCGCTCTTTCAGGCAAAAAATCAATGAGTATTTTTGTTTTCCGCAAGCTTACCGCTTGATGGCTTTCAACAGAGTTAAGCCGAAGATTGATATGACCATTCACAAAGTAAAATTGACCTTGTTTGTCCCAAACTGGTGGAACATCCACCTCTTGAAATTCAACATTGATATTGAGCGTTTCAGCCAGTGCCGCAGTTAGCAATACTAAAGAGAGACAATTCCCTTCACGATCGGCATACGTTTCGCTCGCTACCCTAGTAATATTGTCTCGATAAGCAAATCCACCTTGACTCGCATTAATATAGTTTGCGAGCCACTCGTTCTCTTCAAGGGCGCTTACGCTGTGGCGCTTTTGCATGGTGTATTTACGACGTACTTCATTTTTGACGGATGCGGGCAACTCGAATAGTTGTTCTGGCGTAGGTATACCTTCCACAGAAGAAAAATAAGCATCATGAAATAACTGGTTTACTTCATGAGCCGTCACATGATTCGATTTGTGACTCGCACAGCCAACGATCCAAACCAAACAACATAAGCCCAAGCTGAGCCGGAATAGGTTTCGCATACGCTTTCCTCCACACTGCGACTATTTAAGCTTAAGTCATGTTTTGCGCAGATGTCGAACCAAAACGTTACAAAATAATAACAAATCTATTGCTGCGCTCAATCAACCTGCAGCGAACGCAGTACGGACAAATACGAAATAGGCTCAGCAATTGGCACTATCCTACGGTGAATTTGGCTGGTTCTGGATTGGATCAGTTTGTATATAGAGCTGCTGGTTTTGATAAGAGTAAGGTCGATACAGTGCCGCACCACATTGATAGTGCCGATAAGGCGTGAGGCGAACGATACAGCCTACCGGTAAAGACTGTAGTATGTTTATTTGTTGCTGCATTCTTAACTGTTCTTGCCATTGATGATCTTTCAAAAGCTGGTCTCGAACCGCAAAAGCATCAAAAGACTCACTCGATTTTCGAACCACAATTTTTTCAGCAGCAAGAGCGGGTATTGCTGCTATCGCGACAACCAGCAATATCAGCACCATACAATTAAAGAGTATCGATTTCATCGTCGCCTCCCCATTCAATCCACATACAACGGTTACACCAGACAAACAACGTCAGCCCAATGAGTACACTTTACACTCAATCGAGTAAAAATCAGACATAAAAAAAGCAAAGAGCTAATGCTCTTTGCTTTCGAAATCGCCGTAAGTTTAAAAAGAATAGAGTAGCGTCATGTTTGTTTCAGTATCTGTGCTTTCTTTGTTATCCAGTGGCTCGTCATTGTAACGAACCACAACTGCAAACTTCATTGCTAAAGCACCAACAATATTTGCAGTTAGTGACGTTTCTGAGCGCGCGATGAGGTTATCACCATAATCAGCAATAAATTCTTGCTTAAACTTCGCACTTTCACCGATAGCTGCTTCGTAATTTAAAACACCATGCACGACCATGCTATCTTCTGTTTTATAACCTAATTCAGCCTGCTGCTCGTCATCAAGACGCTGGTACAAGTAACCGGGGCCAATTTCAGCTTTCAAAGTGCTTTTTTCGCTCAATACAAACTTATGACCATAACCCGCTGCAGCTGCCAATTTGTAGTCATAACCCGTAAATGGGTCAACCTCATAGCTTGCTCCAGCAAAAATATAACTTGATTCGTTCAGTTTATAGTCGCCCTGAAAACCAGCGAAATAGCGCTTCGCAGTCACTTCTTCCTGATCTTCTTTGTACAGGCCTTCAAATAGGTACTGATTTTCCCAATCACCAAGCTCATGGTTAATATTTAATCGTGCTTTCACAGAAGACGTATCCGTGTTACCAGTCGTCAGCGTCGCCCCCAGCTCTGCCTCACCAGCCCATGTGGCATCACCCTCTACAAAATTTGCCGCAGCATTTGCAGTAAAAGGCATTGTCATTGCAATCGCTGAAGCGAGTAGCATTTTTTTCATATCCATGACTCCATGTAGTCTTAAAAGCACCGCAGTTAGTGGACTTTCTGCTTGCTTAACATCTTGATTGGCTTAATTTTGCGCGCATAGTAGCACTTCGATTTATAAAATGAAATCGAAAATCATGACTCGAAAGATGGATAACCCACGTTAGATCCTGCTTAAATGCCAAAGCAAACTTGAAGTGAGAACGATAGCCACAAAAAAGCCGCGACATGCGCGGCTTTTCAATATCAAGTTTAATTTAGTTGACCTTAGGGTCTAACTCACCTGATTGATAAGCCTTATACATTGCCTGTAATGACAGAGGCTTAATTTTGGAGCCCATACCTGCACAACCAAACGCTTCATAACGCTCAGTACAGATGTTTGCCATGGCTTCCATTGATGCTTTTAAGAACTTACGAGGATCAAACTCTGCAGGGTTTTCGGCTAGGAATTTGCGAACTGCACCAGTCGAAGCCAAACGTAAATCAGTATCGATGTTCACTTTGCGAACACCATGTTTAATTCCTTCAACGATCTCCTCAAGAGGCACACCGTAAGTTTCAGGGATAGCACCACCGAACTGATTAATCACTTCTAACCACTCTTGTGGTACAGAAGATGAGCCATGCATAACAAGGTGGGTATTCGGAATACGTGCATGGATTTCTTTAATGCGGTCAATACGTAGCACATCACCTGTTGGCTTTTGGCTAAACTTATAAGCACCGTGGCTGGTACCAATCGCGATTGCCAAAGCGTCAACATGTGTATCACTGACAAAACGAGCAGCCTCTTCAGGCGTTGTTAGCATTTGATCCATGCTTAAGATACCTTCTGCGCCAACGCCATCTTCTTCACCAGCTTGGCCGGTTTCAAGGCTACCTAGACAACCAATTTCGCCTTCAACAGAAACACCACACGCATGTGCAAAAGCAACCGTTCTTCGCGTAACATCAACATTGTACTCATAAGATGCAGGTGTTTTACCATCAGCCATCAAAGAGCCATCCATCATCACAGAAGACATGCCTAACTGAATCGAACGCTGACAAATATCCGGGTCAGTACCATGATCTTGGTGAATACATACAGGAATATCTGGATACTGCTCAAGCGCCGCGGCCATTAGATACTTAAGAAACTGCGGACGTGCATACTTTCGTGCACCCGCTGATGCCTGAACAATAACAGGACTATCTGTTGCTTCCGCTGCTTGCATAATTGCGCGCATTTGCTCAAGGTTATTCACGTTGAATGCAGGAACGCCATATCCATGTTCCGCTGCATGATCAAGCATTTGACGTAGGGAAATAAGGGCCATTTTAAAACTCCATTATATGGGTGATCGACTCACCCAGATCGCTATCATTTAAGAATCTTTAGAGGCTTTTTACAACAAAGCCTTTTTATAATTATGGTCAAGAGAGCATTATCAAACGTTGAACGCAGGATAAAGCCCTCTTCAAATTAAACTTTACTTACCACGGCTCTCAAGCATTGCCACAGCAGGAAGCTCTTTTCCTTCCAAAAACTCAAGGAACGCGCCACCGCCTGTTGAAATGTACGATACTTTATCAGCAATATCATACTTATCAACCGCAGCTAAGGTATCGCCGCCACCAGCAATAGAGAATGCAGAGGAATCAGCAATTGCCTGAGCAATGCGCTTGGTACCGTCACCAAACTGATCGAACTCAAACACACCCACAGGGCCATTCCAGACGATAGTACCAGCTGACTCAAGCACTTTTGCTAACGCTTCAGCACTCTCTGGTCCAATATCAAAAATCATATCTTCGTCAGTTACCGCATCAACATTTTTCAATGTTGCTGCAGCAGTCGGGCTAAACTCCCCAGCGACAACCACATCGGTTGGCACAGGAATATCACCACCACGGCTCTGAGCGTTATCAATAAGGCGTTTCGCTTCATCGATTAAATCAGCTTCATACAGAGATTTACCGACTTGATGCCCGGCAGCCGCAATAAAGGTGTTCGCAATACCGCCGCCAACAACAAGCTGGTCAACAATACCGGACAAACTCTCAAGCACTGTGAGTTTGGTCGAGACTTTTGAACCACCAACAATTGCAACTAATGGACGCGCTGGATTATCCATCGCTTTTCCTAGTGCAGATAGTTCCCCAGCAAGTAGCGGGCCTGCACAAGCTATTGGTGCAAATTGACCGACACCGTGAGTCGATGCTTGTGCTCTGTGTGCGGTACCAAATGCATCCATGACATAAACATCACATAGTGCAGCAAGTTTCTTCGCAAGAGCTTGATCATTTTTCTTTTCGCCAACATTAAAGCGAACATTCTCAAAAACAACCACCTCACCGACATTGGCTTCAACACCATCAAGGTATTCGCTCGCCAAACGGACAGGACAGTCCAAAGCATTTGCAAGATAATCAACAACTGGCTGGAGCGAATAATCCGCATTAAACTCCCCTTCAGTTGGACGACCAAGGTGTGTCATCACCATGACCGCAGCACCTTTTTCTAAGGCGAGCTGAATCGTAGGTAAAGATGCTCTTAAACGTGCATCACTTGTGACCACACCGTCTCTGACAGGAACATTAAGATCTTCACGAATAAGCACTCGCTTACCTTGTAGATCTAAATCTGTCATATTGATAATTGCCATTTTTACATTTCCTTTCTTAATCAAAAAATAAAGCTGTTTTCAGGCCGCGAATCCATACGACCTGATTAAATCTATTAAGCCATCTTTGCTTTTATCATGGCTAAGCTGGTATCCATCATTCGATTTGCAAAGCCCCATTCGTTATCACACCACAGGAGTAGTTTGACTAAATGCCCACTACTCACTCGGGTTTGGGTACCATCGACAATCGATGATCTAGGATCATGGTTGAAATCACACGAAACAAGCGGCTCATCTGTATAGCCTAAGATACCGTTAAAACTACCGTTAGCAGCCTTTTCTAGTACGTCGTTAATCGCTTCAATATCGACTTTTTTACTCAACGTAACCGACAGGTCAATCGCCGTAACATTGATGGTTGGCACACGCACAGATATAGCCTCAAACTTATCTTTCATCACTGGCATGATGCGCTCAATTCCCCGCGCTAACTTGGTATCAACAGGAATAATTGACTGCCCAGCCGCACGTGTTCTTCTCAAATCATCGTGGTAGGCATCGATCACTTGCTGATCATTCATTGAAGAATGAATCGTTGTTATTGCACCACTGGTGACATCGAAATGACGATGCAGAACATCAATCACAGGCACAATACAATTGGTGGTGCATGAAGCATTTGAGACGATCGTGTCATCTGCACTAAGTAAATCATGGTTGACACCATAAACAATGGTCGCATCAACATCTGCAGAAGCGGGATGGCTAACTAACACTTGTTTAGCACCCGCTTTAAGGTGTGCTTCACAGCTCTGTCTATCTAACAACGCCCCCGTTGCCTCATAAACAATATCAATTCCCATTTTTGCCCATGGCAACTCGGTCGGTTCAGCTTGATGCAATAAACGAATCCGATCATCACCAATTTGCATGTAGCCATCAACCAGTTTGACTTGGTTTTGGAATCGACCATGGGTGGTATCATATTGTGTTAAATGAACAATAGCTTCAGGTTTTGCGAGCTCATTAATCGCAACAATTTGTATTTGTTGCCTTTTACCAAGTTCGTATAAGGCCCTGAGGATAGAGCGGCCAATACGCCCGTAACCATTAATAGCAACTTTAATCATTCTAGCTATTCAACCTCATTCGAACGAATTCTTAACACAGCAACGGCTTACCCAAAGGCAAGCCGCTATTCTGTTATTTAAGTAAAGGGGCTCTGGCCCCCTTACTTGCCACGTGTTGCTTTGGCAAGCACGTGTATTCACTTTACCCGTCGTTTAAAGCGCGTTCGCGGCTTCAACGACTTTATCAACAGTAAAGCCGAACATTTCAAACAGTTGGTTAGCAGGTGCAGACTCACCAAAGGTTGTCATACCAATGATTTTGCCGTTCAAGCCAACATACTTATACCAGTAATCAGCGATACCCGCCTCAATTGCCACACGTTTTGTGATCTCACTAGGAAGTACTGACTCTTTATAAGCAATATCCTGCTTATCAAAGGCGTCTGTTGAAGGCATTGACACAACACGCACTTGCTTACCTTGAGCAGTTAACAGCTCATGAGCTTTCGTTGCAAGCTCTACTTCTGAACCCGTCGCAATTAAGATAATCTCAGGTGTATTTGCACTATCAAGTAGCACATAACCACCTTTCACGACATTTTCTAGTTGCGCATCAGTGCGAGGCTGTTGAGACAGGTTTTGGCGTGAGAAAATTAAAGACGTGGGGCCGTCATTACGCTCAATTGCGTACTTCCAAGCCACTGCAGATTCTACTTGGTCACATGGGCGCCACGTGCTCATATTCGGTGTTACACGAAGTGAAGCCATTTGCTCAACAGGCTGGTGCGTCGGTCCATCTTCACCCAAACCAATAGAGTCGTGGGTATAAACAAAGATTGAACGTTGCTTCATCAATGCAGCCATACGCAACGCATTACGAGCGTATTCCATGAACATCAAGAAGGTCGCACCATAAGGTACAAACCCACCATGCAGTGCAATACCGTTCATGATGGCAGACATACCAAATTCACGCACACCATAATGCAAGTAATTACCAGAAGCATCTTCAGCAGTAATCGCTTGCGACCCAGAATACATGGTTAAGTTTGACGGCGCTAAATCAGCACTGCCTCCCATAAATTCAGGCAAAAGCTTACCGAAAGCTTCCAAAGCATTTTGAGATGCTTTACGAGAAGCAATATTCGCTGGAGTTGCTTGCAACGATTTAATATAAGCATCTGCATCTGCGCTGAAGTTAGCTGGTAGCTCACCTTGAAGTCGGCGCTTTAACTCAGCTGCAAGTTCTGGATATGCAGCAGCATAGGCAGCCATTTTGTCATTCCAGTTTGCTTCAGCTTTTTCACCCGCTGGTTTGGCATCCCACTTTGCGTACACATCAGCAGGGATTTCAAATGGCGCATGCTCCCAACCAAGGAATTCTCTTGTTGCTGCAATTTCAGCATCACCAAGAGGCGCACCGTGGCAGTCATGACTACCGGATTTATTAGGCGAACCATAACCGATGACTGTTTTACAACAGATCAAGCTTGGACGAGGATCTGCTTTAGACGCTTCAATCGCTGCGTTGATTGCATCACTATCGTGACCATCAACCCCTGCAACCACGTGCCATCCGTACGACTCAAAACGTTTCACAGTATCGTCGGTAAACCAGCCTTCAACATGGCCATCAATTGAGATACCGTTGTCATCCCAAAATGCAATAAGCTTGCCTAGCCCTAAGGTTCCAGCTAGAGAGCACGCTTCATGGGAAATACCTTCCATCAAACAACCATCACCTAAGAAAGTATAGGTGTGGTGATCGACAACTTCATGTCCATCGCGGTTAAACTGAGCCGCAAGCGACCGCTCAGCAATCGCCATACCAACGGCATTAGTAATCCCTTGACCAAGCGGGCCTGTCGTTGTTTCGATACCCGGCGCGTAACCATATTCTGGGTGACCTGGAGTTTTAGAGTGTAGCTGACGGAACTGCTTTAAATCTTCAATAGATAATTCGTAACCAGCAAGATGCAGCAAAGAGTAATGCAACATAGAGCCATGGCCATTCGATAGAATGAAACGGTCACGGTCTGCCCAGTCTGGGTTGGCAGGATTGTGTTGCAAATGATCGCGCCATAATACTTCTGCTATATCAGCCATACCCATTGGTGCACCTGGATGACCAGATTTGGCTTTCTGAACAGCATCCATACTTAATACACGGATTGCGTTTGCGAGTTCTTTACGGGAAGACATGCTCTCTCCTGCTTTACTTGAGATCTTAGGGGGCAAAAATGATGGCGTATTTTCCCCCACATACTGAATTGAAGCAAACGAAAATTAACCGAACAACCACAATAAAACTCAGTATTTGAACTTTTATACAATGCCTCGACGAGATTTCTATCTTTTTGGAGACGACGTCCTTGATTCAAGAAAAACTCATCTTTTGTAAAGGGGCCCTCTTAACCAGCTCAAATCAAAGGCAATATCACCTACAGAGCACCAGTAAAACCGAGGTAAATCACAATTATTGGAGAATAATTTTGCATCAGGGGTGATTAGAGACGCTTTTTCAACTATTATAGACGTCTAGATGTAGATGCTTCTACACGTATATATTCTTTCAAACGAGATTTCCCCTATTATGGCAAAGCACTTGTTCACCTCTGAGTCGGTCTCAGAAGGTCATCCAGATAAGATTGCCGATCAGATTTCTGATGCGGTATTAGATGCGATCTTGCTGCAAGATCCAAAGGCACGCGTTGCCTGTGAAACTTACGTCAAAACAGGCATGGTAATGGTCGGTGGTGAAGTCACGACATCAGCTTGGGTTGATATTGAAGAAATTACTCGTAAAACCGTACGAGAGATTGGTTATACCCATTCAGACATGGGTTTTGACGCTGACTCTTGTGCAGTACTCAATGCCATCGGCAAGCAGTCTCCAGACATCAATCAAGGTGTTGATCGTGCAGATCCAAAAGATCAAGGTGCTGGTGACCAAGGGTTAATGTTTGGCTATGCAAGCAATGAAACCGATGTGTTGATGCCTGCTCCCATTACTTACTCCCATGCGTTAGTCAAACGTCAATCACAAGTTCGTAAAGATGGCACATTGCCATGGTTACGACCTGACGCCAAAAGCCAAGTGACTTTTGCATATGATAACGGCAAGATTGCGGGCATCGATGCAGTCGTCTTGTCGACACAACACTGCGATAGCATTAGCCAAAACGATCTCGTTGAAGCGGTCATGGAAACCATTATTAAACCGGTCTTACCCGGACAATGGTTAAACAAAGACACCAAGTTCTTCATTAACCCAACAGGCCGCTTTGTCATCGGTGGTCCAATGGGCGACTGTGGTTTAACAGGTCGTAAAATCATTGTCGATACGTACGGTGGTATGGCTCGTCACGGTGGCGGTGCTTTCTCAGGTAAAGACCCGTCAAAAGTTGACCGTAGTGCCGCATATGCGGCACGTTACGTAGCGAAGAATATCGTTGCTGCGGGTCTAGCTGAGCGCTGTGAAATTCAAGTGTCATACGCTATTGGTGTTGCTGAACCGACATCGATTAACGTAGAAACATTTGGCACCAGTAAGCTGTCAGAAGACAAGTTGATCGCACTCGTTCGTCAACACTTCGATTTACGCCCTTACGGCCTTACCGAAATGTTGAACCTTGCTCGCCCAATCTACCAAGCCACTGCTGCATATGGCCACTTTGGTCGCAATGAGTTCCCTTGGGAGCAGACAGACAAGGCAGATGCACTGCGTGCTGATTCCGGCCTGTAATATTTACCAGCTTATTGCTTCGTTCTGAAGTAATAAAAAAACCGCCAGTAGGCGGTTTTTTTATGCCCTATAATGGACGTAATAAGCGATGGGTTCGGCAGCCGCTCTTTTGCATTCAGAGACTTATAATCGCACAATCAACGATTGCAGCAATTAAGGGGTTTGCATAATTGTGACAACCCCTAAACCAACTACGCCCCAATAAATTGCGCCTAAAATAATCCAAATCCAGTTAAACCCTGTAAATTTGTCATTACGCTCAAATTCCAATGGCTGCAGAGCTTCATTGATGACCGCCTGCGCCTGATATAAAGGGACTGCAGAGCAAAACGTAAATACGACTGAAACCAATGCCAACAGCAAATTGTTGGACAGGGATGCAACAATTTTATCGACGTTACCTGCAACGCCACCACCCACAACGAGCGCGACATATACAGTTGCTAAATTACTCCCCTTCCACTCACAATCTCGACCTATTTCTTTGATATATTCGCGAACATATCGAAACAAAGAATGGGTAAAGAAAACGGAGAAAAACGCTCGAGCAACCGGCCAACAACTAAGTTGGTAATACTCTTTGAGCGCTTGCCACTGTTTGAAAAACCAATAGAGAGAGTAAAAGCCCAACGTCATCACAAACATGACCAAAAACTTTTTTTGCGACACATGAAAAAACGGAATTTTGTCTGCTTCTGTTTCTTCAACGCTAGTATCAACAGCGTCTTCTACTTGCTCTTGCTCAGCGGCTTTGGCTTCAGAAGGTTCAAGGTTATCTTTCACTATGGGTTCCTTTTATTAGGAGCTAAATCATCAAAATAAAAAACAAAGGTACTAAAATACCAGCAACAACATAGAGCGATTTACGGCGCCAAGGACTATGTCTTCCTTTCACCATAAAAAGCGCTGAAATCGCTAAAAACAACAATAAGCTTGCATATAAATCTGAAAAATACACCCAAGCATTACGCCCTTCATTTAAATGCAAAAAGTTAAAAGCTTTTAAAACGACTCGCGGCGAAACATGCTCATAAACCAACTGCCGCGCATCCGTCATTAAAGTGATGGTACTGCCATCATTGAGAAATGCTTTGAATTGCCACTCATTTTCCCAATAAGTTGCTTTTAATGGACTGACCGACTTCGTTGTCTGCAACATCAATTGCGATAACTGATGATCAAAATCAGTCACTGCAGGGTGACTCAATAAGCGCACTATCTCTCCATCGACTTTCAACGGATAGATATGTTTGTCGATTTTATAATTTGAATTCCAATCATGGATATGATTTAGAGCAATTCCAGAAATTGCAAAAACAATGGTCATGCCAATACAAAAATAACCAATGTCTCGATGCAAACCACGATTAATTCTAAACCAGTTGATTCGATTACGCTTTGTCACTGCTAATCCGCGATGCTGACACCCGTAGGCACTAACTGATAGATACGCATCGACTCCGTTACTTTACTAACATCAAATTGCTCTTGACGACGCTTAGCCAGTTTCTCAAGATACTTTTGGGTTTGCTCCAATGATAGCTCGATCTCAGCCAGTGTTCCCGTCGCATAAGCTTTGCTGCCTTTCGCACTGACAGGAAACACCATGTCACCATCTTTGACTTTAATTCTAAGCTTCTCAAATTTGGCATCCGATGCCAGTTCCATCCAGCAGCCGCGCTTTTCACAAACCCCAACAATCGTTCCAGCAACGGTGACCTGTTGACCCACATATTGCTGTGGACTAGCTAATACAGTAGAAATTGCCATTAATTGGTCGGTATTCACAGGGGTTCCGAAATCCTTTGCCACAAGCGGTTGGCAAAGCAATGAAGTACTCAACACCGCAGCAAGTGCCATCATTTTTGATTTATTCATGGGTTTTCTCCTATAGCACGCTGCGCTTTATACGCAGAGCATCGTATTAACAGTGATCAAAGTGAGCATACTGCATAAACAATAGGTGTAGTTGTTCAATCGGTAAAAGTGGGATCTCAATAACTTCGATTTGTTGTAAATCTGCCGCTTGGTTTAAATTCATCAATTCAAAATGCGAGCTATAGCAATTTACCGCCCCACAATGGATCCACAAACTTTGAGCTTCATGCTTCCAGCAAAAACCATATATCTCCTGTGCTTGATCATTTTTTGGCAAATATAATGCCTTGAACCCAAAGCTTTCGCCATATTGCGGCTGAATCACTGATGCCAACAGTTTCACATTGTCAGCAGCAGATATTCGTTGATGACCGAAAGCTTGCTTCAAGTTCGTACAGAGAGCCTCAAATTTAGTTTCCATATTCACGAACTCCCACCTTCACCATGAACATATCAATGCGGCTCACAATACATTTACTCGCTTTGACAGCAGAAAGTAATCTCTATCATCATATGTAAAAAAATCGAGAACCTGCATGTTCGCACCTGAGGTATGCGCGAGATAAGAGTGCTGATTGTCTTCGGCAATAAAAGTCACCAGATATTCATATTGCAATGCAGCACACCGTGACACTTCACGAACAAGTTCGCGAAAGATCCCTTGACCACGGTGCTTAGGGTGAACCCATATGGGACCATATTGACAAGAGTTTCTCTCTGACACTTGGGCATCGATTCGCGGTAAACGCTTTACCATTGCACGATAAATGGGCCAGTGCTTAAAAAATTCCCAGCCCCCCGCGAGAACATAACCAATAATTTGCTGATTTTTCTCAGCAACAACAACCCAATATTTTGAAACGAGTACTTTGAACTCTTCCTCGTCAAAATGGTGCCCCTGCAAGGCATCTTGTTCATTGCCAACTTCATCATTGATATGCTGTTGTTCAAGAACTACAAGCTGCTTAATATCTTCAACTTGGGCCAGTCTAACTCTCATATACGCTCTCACTGATAAGCAATAGTTAAGTATATCCTGAATCGTGCTGGGCTTAGGTGCGCTGGAGCTCGATTTTAGCAACACTTATCCTATGGCAAAGCCATCGGTTGCCAGACCACACCATACAACACAGGATTGAGAAGCAAGCGATGACATGCAAAATGACGATTTGCGATTGATATCACTGAATTGTAACAGGTAAATTTACAAGCAATGTTTGCAAATTAAGACGCTTCACGCCAAACTTAACCATTATCTAACCGGTTGGATGATAAAATAATGCTCCCTGAAACGGTCGATCCTAAAGTCAGTTTGCTTGAAAACGAACATCCGCAAATAAACCTTGTTCGCTGGATGCATCAGTGCGAACTCATTAAACGATACTACCAAGCACAAGTGGTGTTCGTGGTTCAGCAAGTCAGCGACGGCTTTGAAGTCATTGTCAGCTCTATCAACAACACGCGTAAATTCGACTCAGGAGTGCTTTTCCCGCCTGAAACTAAATTATTCAATCGTCTCATTGCGAGCCCACCGGAAGGCATTAGTGTAGAACTGGGTAAAACAACAACGGATCAGATCCCCGACGATTTCCACGGCACGAGCAACTTGTTATCAAGACCATTATTTTGGCCTGATGGCAGCATATTCGGGTGCCTATGTGTCTTAAACGCCAGCACGTCTGATGACCAACCCATCAGTCCGTTCATGCTTGAGCCGTTTCAAATCCTATTACAGCAAGAATTAACACTCCTGTGTCAAAGCCATCGAATTGAGTCACTTTCGATGCGAGATCGTAATACTGGTATGCTCAACCACTATGGTTTCATCATGATGGCGCCAAGACAGTTGAACTTAGGCCGACGTTTCGGTGCACATGCGGGCATTTTGTTTTTCGAACTCACCAATCAGCAACAGCCCAAAGATGTACTCGAAAGCCAGCACCGAATGCTAGGAAGCATAATTCAAGATACGATTCGCACTGCGGATATTGCAGCGCACTTTAATGAGACTCAATTTGTTGTGTTGGTTTTTATCGATTCTGAAGTCGACTTACAACACATTCTCAAACGCGTCGACAAACAAGTGTCTCGACAAAATGAGCGCATCACCATTGATTCTAGCTATAGCTTCTTTAGCCCAGACTCAAGTGCTAAACTCGCGCCAATGATTGAGCAAGCCAGAACAAAGTTAAAGTCCTACGAACAGGGTTCGGCCTCATCTAATGAAGTGAATCAGCCTCAACATGCAGTACCAGCTCAAGCGATTGACTCAGTCAGCCCTATAGAACCACCGATCACGCCGGAAAAGCTAGAGTAACGACGGCTCGATCTTAAGGCTTTGAAGAAATTGAAAAAGGAGTCGACAGGAACAATTTCACGGCTCCTTTTTGTTGTAAATAATGCGACCACTATTTGATGTAATGCAGATTACCCGTTGTCTTATTTATCTAAGTTTGAGTCTTGAGATTGCGCCCACTGAATAAACAACACCACAGGAAAAGGTGACATTGCGACGAGGCCAAGTCCAATGAAAGAAGCAATCCATAGCATTCCGGATACCTGTAAACTCAACTCAGTAAAAAAATATAACACTAAACCCACCAACAGCATGAATAAGCCGACCCAGTGAGCATACTTCAACCAAGTTAAGCTATTATTTTGGTTAATTGTCACGATTTTGCCTTTCCTTTTTTGATAAACACTTTACCCTAAGTACAACGAATGATTCATAGGGAAGTTTTATGCTAAAACCAGCAATAACTTGTTGTGCGTTCTTATTGATGCTTGCTGGCTGCCAATCAACGCCAAAGCCTCAACATAACCAACAGCTTGATATACTTGGCACTTGGCATATAGAGGTCATTCAGTCTCAGCCTACGATAGACTACTCTCCAGCACAACTGACATTTGCAACCAACAATAAGCTCAGTGGCAACAACAGTTGCAATACTTTTGTTGGCTCATATGCACTTAAAAACCAGCATCTTACTATCGAAACCACGGGCCACACAGAACGCGCCTGTGTTGACGCATTAATGCAGCAAGAGCAAAATATGTTGCAGATTTTGCCAGAAATAAGCCAAGCGGAGATGTTGAAAGGGAAACTAATTTTGCGCAACGACGATGGAAAATCCCTGTTAACTTTAAGCCGAATTTGAGCCAAATGACGCTAGAGTGCAACTGAGATTCCAGGCACTCTTGATACGCTATCAGGTGATTTTAGGCTTCAAAGTTTGTTCGCGAGCCATCTTGGTTAAATCGAATCGGGTACAGGGATGCAGGGGGCTGATCGCGCTCAATCAAATAGCTCCAGTAGTCTTCATCAAAGCCACTAAGCCACTGGTTCTTTTTCCCTTGGGATTTTAGGATTAGCCACCACCAGACAGCTCCCCAAAGACCAAAAGTCATTAGCGTTAAAAAAAAGTGCAGAGTATGATTGACTCCTTGTCTCTGCTTAGACTCCTGTTTCACACTCTGTGCACTCGCTTCACTGTTGTCGATGTTCGCCGACATAAGCAACCTCAAATTGAAAAGGAGAAACACACATAGACTAAAGTCTAGCAGAGTTATACTTTAGTCTAATAAGAATTTGTCTATTTTTGCAGCACAGGCTTCAGATTTAGCAAAAGGTGATATAGACCTCACAATTACCAACAACGAGTGAATGATGAAAATAAGAAAAGCAACCGCGGCCGATGCTAAGGCCCTTGTGGATTTCAACCAAGCCATGGCCCAAGAAACCGAAAACAAACAGCTCGACCAAGCTGTATTAAGCCAAGGGGTGCAACGACTGCTGCAAAATGATGAAAGAGGCTTCTACATGGTGGCAGAGCAAGATGGAGAGCTCCTTGGTTCCTTAATGGTCACCTATGAGTGGAGTGACTGGCAAGCAAAAGATTATTACTGGATCCAAAGCGTATACATACGGCCGCAAAACCGCCGTCAGGGCATATATAAACGCCTCTACCAAGCAGTGCAGCAAATCGCAGCCGAAGCTGGCGGTGCTGCTAGCTTCCGCTTATATGTCGAGCGTGATAACCAAACCGCCCAGACCACCTATGAAGCACTAGGGATGGCACCTTGCCAGTACCTGATGTACGAACAAAAGTAACGGGCAATGACAACCATGAGCAATAAAATTGTTATCCGTGTTGGCTCCAACAATCCAGTAAAAGTAGCCGCTGCCAAGCAAGCCATCGCCTGTTTTTATCCAGGTACAGAAGTTGATTGTCAGGGCATGCATGCCCCCTCTGGGGTCGCCGAGCAACCCATGACCACGGCCGAAACCAAACTTGGCGCCATCAACCGTGCCAAATACTGCCAACAGACCAGCCAGGCGGACTTTTATGTAGCAATGGAAGGCGGCGTCGATCATTTTGACCATGGTTACGCCACCTTTGCCTATGTTGCGATTCTCAAAGGCGAGCAATTGAGCGTCGGCCGCAGCGCTGAACTGCCATTGCCAGCTCAGGTTTATCAGGCGCTTGAGGCTGGGGAAGAACTTGGCAATGTGATGGACAAGCTATTTAATACTGAAAATATCAAACAAAAAGGCGGCGCAATTGGCCTGCTAACCCATCACCAAGCTACGAGAGAATCAAGCTATACCCAGGCACTTATCTTAGCAATGGCGCCTTTGCTAAATCCTGAGCTGTATATCACAGCAGACGTAGAAGGAAACTAATCTGTGTCTAGCAAAAATGTATTCTCTACCAGCAAGACTAAGAACTCCGGCCTGCTCGCCAATAATATTGCTATCCGGCCCATAACCGAAGCAGACAATCCGGTATTGGCGCAGATTATTCGCGCAGTATCAGCCGAATATGGTCTCACGCCAGATCGGGGTTTTAGCGTCGCCGATCCCACCCTAGATGCCCTATATCAGGTCTATCAGGCACCCAAGTCTAAATACTGGCTAGTTGAGCAAGATGGCATGGTTCAAGGCGGTGTTGGCATTGCGCCTTTGCCTGGTTACCCAGATGTGTGCGAGCTACAAAAGATGTATTTCTTACCGCAATTACGTGGTCAGGGAGTCGCCTGGCATATGAGCCAGCTTTGTTTTACAGAGGCAAGACAATACGGTTTTAAGCAAATCTATTTGGAAACCACAGCTTGCCTGAAAGAGGCGCTTGCACTTTATCAGGCGCTAGGCTTTGCAACCCTTGAACGTCACCTTGGTGATACCGGTCATGATGCCTGTGAAATCCCCATGTTGAAGCAGCTCTAGCTAAGATACGATTCGCTATGCATTTGTTTTAAAAGTTGCTAACTTGGGAGCACTACAACCCCAATTCTCTCCACTTTCCAACTTGGCATTTTTGGTTGTAGCCTGTTGATTCACAAGGAGTGCATATGAAATATCACCGTCTCGGACATTCTAGCTTAGAAGTGAGTCAGCTTTGTTTGGGCTCCATGACCTGGGGAGCGCAAAACTCACAAAGCGAAGCATTTGACCAACTCGATTTAGCCATCAGCCAAGGCATCAACTTTATCGACACCGCAGAAATGTATCCGGTACCGCCGCAGGCGGATACCCAGGGAGATACAGAAACTATACTGGGTCAGTATTTACAGCAAAGGGGCAATCGAGACCAACTGATTATCGCCAGCAAAGTCGCCGCCCCAGGCTTAAAAGGCGACACCATACGCCCAGACATGAGCCTTAATTGGCGCAATATTCATCAAGCGGTTGATGATTCCTTAAGCCGCCTGCAAATCGATACCATAGATCTGTACCAAGTGCACTGGCCAGATCGCCATACGAACTTTTTTGGTCAATTGGGTTATGAACATCAAGAACAAGCGCCCATGACCCCAATTCTCGATACGTTAGAGGCATTGGCTGAGCTGGTACAAAGCGGCAAGGTGCGTTACTTGGGTATTTCTAACGAAACCCCTTGGGGCTTTATGAAGTACATTCAGCTAGCTGAAAAACATGGTTTACCTAGAATTGTCAGCGTGCAAAATCCGTATAACTTGCTGAATCGCAGTTTCGAAGTCGGCATGGCAGAAATCAGCCATCGCGAACAAGTACCGCTTCTCGCCTATTCCCCCTTGGCATTTGGTACATTAACTGGCAAATATTTGGACGACCAATGGCCAGAAAAAGCCCGCCTAACCCTGTATAAGCGCTTTCAACGCTATACCAGCAGCGAGCAAGCACTTGGCGCCACGAAGGCCTATGTCGAATTAGCGAGAGAGTTTGAGTTATCACCAGCCCAATTGGCATTGGCCTGGGTCAACTCAAGGCCATTTGTCGCCGCCAATATTATTGGCGCAACCCAGCTTGAGCAGCTACAACACAATATTGATAGTTTACAGCTTTGTCTCAGTGATGAAGTGTTGGCGCGAATTCAATTGATTGGCGAGGAATACCGTATCCCCTGCCCATAATTTGATGGGGAGACTGTGGCGTTGGCGACTGATTTAAAAGCTAGCGCCTTGATTAGCATATCGCTCTAAGAATTACGAAGTCAAACTAGATAAAATCTTTTAAATTAATTCCAATTCAGACTTTACTGTCTTGTAGGTAGATATTTGGCAGCCTGTAAGAGCCTGCAATAGCTTTATGTTTATTTATACGACTTAAGTTCAAGCTCTGAGTAACATCAAAACCTAAAATTTTTGTTAATGTTCTTGCTAATATTCCTTGGTGGGCAACTTGAAGTTTTTTACTCTCTACACTTCCACTATACTGGTGTTCATCATGATATAATTTAACTAGTAGCATATTTGCAATTGCGGCACTATATTGATGATAATATTCCATTAACTCTTTGTCGTAGTCCATTTCCCCAACATAATCATATGGCCCTCTCAATCTCATATCTTCTCCTTCATCTAGTTCAGATTTACACCATTCTTTTTTCATATATAAATTTTTGAAATCTCCCAGTTTATAATCTGTTTTATCAATACTATCTGCTACATATGCCAACAATTTAACTTTTCCTTGAGTTGAACTTCTAGTATATAATTTTCCAAATTTCTCTGAGATATTATCTCCTGATTCTTCAGCAATTAAAGCAAGATCTGCGTCAGGATTTAAATCCCCTGGAACATATAATGTATTAACCAATCTATTATAATGGGCTTCTCCAAACTTAGCAGCATCAAAAATAGAAGCAATTGCATTTCTTTGAATCCCATTAGGAACATTAATAAAGAATTCATCTCCATCATTTTCTTTTTTAGTACTAAACGCCCAATTTACTGCGGAATTGCAATAAGTAATTGGCGTGTTTACTGCTATTATGTCAGTCCTAGGTTGATTATAAAACGGGTTTAATCCAAGGTTTCTTTTTACTAACTCAATTGCAAACTGCATTGTTGGTTCAAAACATCTCTCAAGCACACTATTTTGTAAATATTTCTCAAACGCAGCTTGAGTTAATTCTCTTCCAGGTTCACTTTTCCCATCAATTTGATTACATACATCTTTAAAAAATCTGCGGCATAAATCACTATCAGCTTTGATAAACCCGACGGGGAATAGGAACTCTTCAGGCCTTGCGCCTGCAATTAGGCCTGTTGAATTCAGCCCCCAAAGGCCAACACCGACTGCGCCAACAATGCCTTTTGACAGCCCCCTTCTAACACTATCTAGTTGGTTGTTCGCAGCCTGTTCCATATGCCTTTGTTCCTTATCGAGCAACTTTCTGATGTTTGAACACATATTAACCACTTCAGCGAACAAGGTAAAAACTATCCCAGCTTGGTATCTAAAATCGTGAGCAAAATCGCTGAATAAAATTCAACAACTTAATAAGGCTACTTCAAAGTTACCAGTGCGCTGGTGACTTAGCGCTTGTGGTTTAGCGCTGGTGACTTAATAGGCAAGTATCTATTGCATGAACGTAACAGCAGAGCCGTCATGGATGACACAAGTTATTGAGCACAGCCGTTCATCACTTGGTCAAACAAGACTTCACCACTGCCTCGGCGGCGATACAGAGCGGCTGGGCGTTGATTACCGGTGCGACTGTTGCCGGTTTCTTCCAGTAGGTTTGCTCTAGAAATGCGGCGCCGAAAAGCGGCACGATTTAACGGCACATCAAGAATAACTTCAAACGCTTGTTGCAGCTCACTTAAGGTAAACTCCTCACCAAGCAAATACACTGGCAATGTGCTGTAACGACTTTTCATTTTCAGCCGCTCAACAGCGTGGGTTACCAATTGGCGATGGTCGAATGCAATTTCTCCTTCACCTTGTAGCAAAGGCGCTACATCAAGCCAGTGCCACCCCTCCTGGGCTAGCATTTGCTCATCTTTAAATAGGCAAAAATACACCACACTGGCAGACCAACCGCGAGGATCGCGTTCACTCCCACCCACTGTAATCACCTGCTCTGAGAACGCAGGCGTCGGCAGTTTGTAGTCAATGAAAATACGCAGCAGTGCATCAGCAAGGCAGCGATCATGGGCTTTATTGACCTGGGTCGAAGGTAGGGCGAGATCATGTTGAAACGGAGCACATGGACGTCGATAAAATAACACCTGTAACTTGGCTTGATGCAATCGAAAACTAACAGCATCCACTGTGGTCATCATATCGACGCTAACTCCTCTGAGGACTGGGTTCTTCTTTATTATCTAAAAGATATTATCTTTTAGATACAAAGTATATTAAGCTTATACTAAATTCAAGATCAAAGGGTGGTATCGAAGGATGATTGCCAGTTTAGATGTGGATGCACAAAAGGGCTTTACTCCACTTTGTCCAGAGGAGCTTCCGGTACCGGAAGGCGCAGATATTGCCAAAGAGCTAAATGCCCAAGCAAAGCTCGTCGATCTTCGAATTGGTAGCAAAGATGCTCATAGTGCAAAGGCAGTATGGGCTGTCAACAATATCGACGAAGCCTTCCAGCCATTACCGTACGATAACGCTGATCTCACTTGGCCTGTTCACTGTGTCCCTGGCACCTTAGGCTTTGAACTCATTGACGGTTTACCGGCTCCAACAGATTACGATTTCTTTGTATGGAAAGGTGTTGAACCCGATTTACACCCTTATGGCGCTTGCTTTCATGATATTGAAGAGCAAATGAGCACAGGCCTCATTGAGTTTCTCCGTGCCCATGATGTCACTCAAATCGTGGTTGGTGGATTGGCCACTGATTTTTGCGTCAAAACCACGGTAATCCAATTATGCAACGCCGGTTTACAAGTCTTTGTGAACCTCGCGGCGTGCAGAGGTATCGACCCGCATGGTGTAACCACCGCAATCGAGCTAATGCAGCAACACGGCGCAATTATGATTGAAGACCATCGGCAGCTCGTTCATCTTAGCCAGCAAGCGCGCTGAAGTGGGAAAACAGAATTAACCTATGAATACCATTACGCCAATTATCAATAGTTTGGCCGATACTGATGCTTATAAATTGCATATGCAACAAGCCGTGTATCATCAATATCCAGATGCTCAGGTCGTGGCGGAGTTTCGCTGCCGTGATGGTGAAGACCTTCGCCCATACCAAGGTGAAATTGAAGCCCATATTCATGCACTGGGTGATCTTAGATTTACTGAAAAAGAACTCAACTTCTTAGCCGGATTTAGCCATTTCAGCAGCGACTATTTAGACTTTTTAAAGGACTTTCGTCTGCAACCCGATATGGTGGAGTTCAGCATTATTGACGGCAGGCTCAATATACATATTCGTGGTCGTTGGCTCGATGTGATTTTGTGGGAGATCCCAATACTGGCTATTGTCAGTGAAGTTCGCAATCGCAACCGCTTTTCCACGATTGATATCAGTCAGGCATTACCTGCTTTAGAGAAGAAAGTTGAGCTTGTTAAACACTTCGCCAAACAAAACGATATGGCGCAGTTTAGCTTTATCGATTTTGGCACACGGCGACGCTTTTCTTACCAAGTTCAAGATTTTGTCATTGCATATTTTAAGCAACATTTGCCAGAACACTTTGTAGGGACCAGCAATTATCACTTCGCTCAAAAGTATAATTTGTCACCGGTTGGCACCCAAGCCCATGAATGGTTCCAAGCCCACCAACAACTTGGCGGACCATTAGAACAAAGCCAAACCGCTGCATTAGAGTCATGGTATAGCGAATATAAAGGTGCGCTAGGCATTGCACTAACAGATTGTATTACTATGGATGCATTTCTACGTGATTTTGACTTTGAGCTTGCTGAGCGCTTTCAAGGTTTACGCCACGATTCAGGTGACCCTTTCATCTGGGGAGAAAAAGCCATCGCCCATTACTTGGCATTAGGAATTAACCCACAGCAAAAGCAACTGGTTTTTTCAGACGGTTTAAACCTTAGTAAAGCCATTGAGTTGCATCAACATTTCCGCGGACGGATCCAGACTAGCTTTGGCATTGGAACCAATTTAACGTGTGATATTCCAGCCGTGAAACCAATGAATATTGTTTTAAAACTGATTGAATGTAACGGCAAACCCGTCGCTAAGATTTCCGATACCAAAGGCAAATCGATGACAGTAGACAGCCAATATATTGCGCAACTGCGCCAAGCCTTTCAATTAGAAAGCTACGCCAGTTAATCCCAAAAACACCTTGTATACCCGTGCAAGTCAGTCATGCTGGCTTGCAAAAGTTCGCTCGATACCAGAAAATCGCCCCACCAGACTATCACCCCGTAACCTTGTAGGACTGCCCAATGACGCATGCCGAGTTGAGAAACCAATTCCCAATATTGAATCAACAGGTCGACGGCCACGCGCTTTGCTATTTAGATACGGCAGCAACGAGCCAAAAACCGCTCGTAGTTACAGAGGCAATGCGTCAGTTTTACCTACAAACCAATGCCAATGTTCATCGTGCAGCGCACCGCTTATCCACTGAAGCTACTGAACAATATGAGTCTGTTCGATCCCAGCTCATGCACTGGTTAAATGCCTCGCGCCTAGAAGAGATTATTTTTACCCATGGCACAACTGAAGCGATTAACATGGTCGCACACGGGCTAACCGAACACATAAATCCTAACGATCTCATCCTCGTTGATGGCAGTGCACATCACGCCAATATTGTTCCATGGCAACAACTTGCGAAGCGAACAGGTGCAACCGTAACCGCGATTCCACTCACGACAGATTGCAGATTAGATCGCGACGCTTTTCGCCAGTTATTAGCCGAGAAGCCCGTGCTTGTTGCTTTAAGCCATGTTTCAAATGCACTCGGAATCGTAAACCCTGTCGTCGAACTGACTGCAGAGGCGAAAGCTGCAGGAGCTCTAACACTCATTGACGGCGCGCAAGCTGTGGCGCATTTGAACGTCGATGTGCAATCTATCGATTGTGATTTCTACGTGTTCTCAGGTCACAAAATGTATGGCCCTACAGGCGTTGGCGTCTTATATGGCAAGTATCACCAGCTTGATCGGCTCCAGCCGATGCTAACGGGTGGAGAGATGATCAAAACGGTTAGTTTTTCGAGAACCACCTTTGGCCAGCTCCCCAATCGACTCGAAGCCGGGACGCCAGCTATCGCTGAAGTTATCGGCCTAGGCGCTGCCGTACGGTTTATGCAATCACTGATAACACTAGACATATTTGCTCATGAAGCGACATTACTGCAATATTTACAGCAACAGCTACAAGCCTTGGACGATATTCACCTCTATGGCGCTCACCCTGATAACGTGGGCGTTGTCGCTTTTAATCTTGCAGATGAGCACCATCAAGATGTTGGCATACTCCTTGACCAACAACATGTCGCTATTCGCTGTGGCCATCACTGTGCAATGCCCTTAATGGCTTCACTTGATATCCCAGGTTGCTGTCGAGCATCGATTGGCGTGTACACCACCAAACAAGATATTGATCGCTTTATTGAGGCGCTCCACTCAGTGAAAGAGCTTCTAGAATAGTGCGATGTTACAATCGACGCTCACCCGTTTTTGATTTAAATGAATAGATAATATGAATAGCGCCCCACCACAAACAAAGCTCAATGATTCAGACTTCCAAGAGTTTTTGCAGTTACAGCAGCACCAAGCTGAGTCGATTGCACAAGCAACAAACTGGCAAGATAAATATCGACAACTGATGCAACTCAGCAAACAAATGACCAAGTTTGCGCCATCACTTCAGCATGATGACGCCTTGGTGCAAGGCTGCGAAAGTAAAGCCTGGGTCTATCATCGAAAGTTAGGTAACAAACATTATTTTATTGCCGATAGCGAAGCACGCATCGTGAAAGGCCTCATCGCACTTCTTTTACTTGCTTGCCAAGGAAAGACAACTGAGGAATTACAACGATTTGATGCTCGAGACCATTTCCATTACCTAGGTCTTGAAGGCCAATTGAGCCCTTCAAGAGCAAACGGTCTATATGCTTTGGTGAACACAATACAAGCCGCTGCAGCTTGCTAACTTCAACTCTTCGTTTTATCGATAGTACTAAAACCAGTGATCTGCGATCCAACTTGCTCAGATGGACGAGATAATCCTAGCACTGACGGCGCTTGCAATGACGAGCGTGCGCTTGCTTTTGATTTCGTCTGCGCTTGGCGCTTTTTTCTCCGTTCGGGGTTATTGCACGCCGTATTTCCTGCGCAACATTTTGTCGAATTTTGCGAATGATTACTTTGCTCTGCTTGCCCATGGTCTTCACTACAACAATGATGTGAGTCGCTATCGTGACCGGAACAACCGCCACCACACCCACCTTTCGCCTCATGTTTTAAAGAAGGTCGCCCTTGGCTTTGCTCCACCAGATGACGATGGGACTGCTGGCATAACAACAATTGCTTCTCTAGCGTTAAGCTCGTTGATCCTTTGCTCACACAAATACCACGATCCAGCAATTTACCCAGCATGCGCTGACCAATATGATGAACAATGACGGTCTGGGCTCCCTGCTCCACAATAAGTGATAACATTGCTTTTTTATCACTGCAGCTTCCTCCCAACGCAGGGTTTTCAAAGTTCGCGATCTCTTGCATTTCTTCATCAAAAAATACCACCCTCTGCGCTTTGGTAAAATGAGCAGATAGACGACCTCGGCTCATGGGCATGGCAATAATCATTCTTGGTTCCCCATTATCATTTGGAATAATTCTTAGCGATTGAATAGGCACTTGTTACTATCAACAGTAAATAGCATATGCCACCTAATTATTGGCGTATGCCAACAATAATTACTGTGATCTGGCTTTTGTTTTTGAACTAGCTAGATTAAAAGTTGGTAAGACATTGTGAAATTAGTGATGAATTATCATGACTATTACGATCCAAATGAGGCGATAAATCGCATTGAGAACGCTGATAAAGGGAGCACCTTGAATACTCTTAACCATAGCGATAATGAGAGAAAATTCAGCCTAGAGGCACAGACACTTACAGTCCGGTGAAAGCTCCTTCCCACATCAATCGCAGTCTTCTGTGACAACTAATGCGGGGAGTTTCATCGATTATATCTGTGGACGGCGTTGTAACTTGGCGTAAACGGTATCGGATTCTAGCAATTGCTCATGGGTGCCAGACACGCGAATTTTTCCGTCGGCCATCAAGTGGATCACGTCCATATTCGCCATTGCGAGCAAACGATGACTTATCATGAGCAACGTTTTTCCTTGAGCAAAATTTAGTAACAGTGACATCACTTCACGCTCAGTTTGTTTATCAAGCCCTTCTGTTGGCTCATCTAACAATAATATCGGTGCGTCTCTCAGTAGAGCCCGAGCGACGCCAATACGCCGCTGCTCCCCGCCAGACAAAGAACGACCACCTTCTCCAACAAGCTGATCTAGTGGCTTTTCAGCATCCAACAAATTATCCAATCCAACCTGTTGCAGCACCAGCATTAGTTGCAAATCATCCACCGCTTTACCCGGGGGCAACGCCATTTTTAAATTATTCCGTAAGCTGCCACTAAAGATATAAACTCTTTGACTCACGACCGTCATCATTTGGCGTAACTGCGGCTCTGTATAATCCGCCACATTGTGTCCGCCAATACTGAGCTGCCCTTGCTGAGCTTGCCACTGACGGCTCATTAACGACAACACACTGGACTTGCCACAGCCTGTTTCTCCAAGAAGCGCTACATGCTGACCAGAACCAATCCTTAAATCAAAATGCTTGAGAACAGGACGATGCGGCACATAAGAAAACGCTACATTGGCGAGTTCAATACTTGCATCTTGAGCGAGATTTTGCTCGGAATCAGGGAAGCATATATGTGGTCGCTGCTCTACAATTTCATTGACACGTTCAGCCGCTTGAATACAAGAAGATAGGTGCGAAAAAGCACCAGCAACAGGCATCATCATTTCAATACTCGCCATGGTGGCAAAAACAACCAAAGCCAGCAGCGGGCCAGGCTGAGTGTGCTCACCGACACCAGCAGATGCAAGATACAAAATAAGCGCAACTGCAAAGCCATTGATCAACAGTAATGCAGCTTGGCTTAAACCTGCAATTTTTGCCATTGCGCGTTGAGATTGCAGCATTGATAGCTCAGATTGACGAAGTTTCTCTCGATATAGAGGTACAGCATTGAACAAGCTGAGTTCTGCAAGGCCTTGAATCATTTCAAGCAGCATGACTCGATAATGGCGCTTTGCTTCCACCTGTTGACGCCCAGGCTGTAAACCTAAGCGATAAAAGATCACCGGTAAGCCTAGCCAGGCAAGCAGTAGCAAACCACAAAGTGAAATCGCTAAAACTGGGTCAAACCAAGCAATAAACAGATAGAGCCCGACAAGCATCACCCCAGATACCAACATGGGGGTTATCAGTCGCAAATACAGATGGTCCAAAGTATCGATGTCTGCAACCAACCGATTCAAAATATCTGCTTGACGCATTTGCTGCAAATTACCGGCGCTTAACGGCAAGATACGGCGCCAACTCCAGCGCCTTAAATCAGTGAGCAACCGAAAAGTTGCCTCATGAGTAGCCAGCCTTTCGCCGTAACGGCTTGCCGTTCTGGCAATCGACAGAAAACGAACTCCACCGGCAGGGGTGAAAAAATTAAATGCCTGCGCTGTTGCAACACTTAAACCTGCAACAGCACTTGCTGACAAAAACCAACCCGACAGTGACAATAAACCAATACCCGCCGCGAGCGTGATGAAAGAAAGTATCAGGCCAAGCAGCATCATGAACCACTGCTTTTTAAACAACTTCAAAAATGGCAGCAAAGACTTCATTGTTTGCCCTCCTGCAATTCTAATTCGGTCGTACCGAGATCAATCGCAAGCCCCTGTTCATGCCCGCTTAGCATTGATTTGAATAACCCCTCCTTAGCACTCAATTGTTCAAAATGCCCCTGCTGTACCAGTTTGCCGTTCGCGAGCACCCAAATTTCATCCATAGCAGCGAGCTGATCGAGTCGATGCGTAATCATCAAGCAAGACTTATCTATCGTTGCTTCAGAAATGGCCGACATCACAGCCACTTCGCTTACGCTATCTAGACTGGCACTTGGCTCATCAAGTAGATACCACTGGGCGTCTTGCATCATGGCTCGAGCAAGCGCAATCCTTTGCGCCTGACCAACGGAGAGTCCCGCGGCTTGATCTTGGATTTCATAATCCAAGCCTTGCTCCAGTGAGTCGATAAAGTCGCCAATTTGCGCTTTCTCTAGCACTGATTTGAGGTGTTTATCGGAATAATCTTGACCGGCAAGCTGCAAATTATCTCGCAACGTGCCATGGAACAACTGAGGATTTTGCCCCAACCAAGCAATTTGCGAACGCCATACTTGCAGATCGCACTGTGATAATGACTGTCGTCGTCCTGACTCATCAACAATAGCGAGCGAACCTTCATAGGGTAAAAAGCCCAATAAAGCGCTCATTAAACTGGTTTTACCGGCGCCACTTGGGCCAACAAGCCCAACTTTTTGTGTGCTTTGCAGTTTAAAGCTTAGGGGACCCACAAGCGGCTGACCATCAAAACTCATCACGGTTAAATCCGTGGCTTCGATTGCGACTATTTTTTTGTCAATTTTGCCAATTTGGTTTGAAATTTTTGGGGACACATTGGCACCAGCGCTCACAGCAGTATTCGTTTGTGCCAGCGGCTTAGCCAACGCGGGAGCATTTGACGAATGTTCAACGCTGGGCTGGTAGTTTAACAAAGACATCAATTCTTCAGCAGCACCAACCGCTTGCGCTTTCGCATGATAATGAGTACCCATATCTCGCAGAGGCTGATAAAACTCAGGCGCAAGTATCAGTATGAATAACCCAGTGAATAAGCTAACAGATTCACCATAGTGACCAAAATCAAGATGACCTAAATAGGTAAAACCAAAATATACCGCAAGCACTGCGATTGATACTGCAGCAAAAAACTCCAACACCGCCGAGCTCAAGAAAGCCATGCGCAAAACGGTCATGGTACGCTCCCGAAATTCATCAGAAGCACGAGTAATAGCTTTTAGCTCCGTCTCACCTTGCGAAAAAAGCTGAATTTGATTCAGACCTTTCAGCCTGTCCATGAAGTGGCCGCTTAACCGCGCCAATGCCGCGAAGTTTTTGCGATTAGCATCCGCAGCCCCCATGCCAACAAGAACCATAAACAACGGGATCAATGGTGCAGTCAGCAGAAGGACTAAGCCACCAGCCCAATTGATTGGAAATACAACCACCAGAATCACCAAAGGAATCATTCCGGCAAGCGTTACTTGAGGTAAATAGCGACTATAGTAATCGTGTAGATCTTCAACTTGTTCCAATACAATGCTCGCCCAAGCACCAGCAGGCTTGCCTTGTATAAACGCAGGCCCAAGGTCGACTAATTTTTGTTGGACAGCTTCTCGAATCGTCGACCGGAGTTGACTGCCAGCTTCAAAGCTTGTGATTTCACGCGCATAACTCAATGCTGCTCGGACAAAAATCAACCCGACAAGAATCGTAAAGTGCATTAGAAAATGATCACGGGCTAACTGTTCAATGATGACTCCTTGCAATATCGTTGCAATCAACCATGCTTGAATAATCAGCGCCACACCGCTTAAAAAACCAAATATCACTGCAAGAGAAAGATAACGTCCACACGCACCTTTTTGCCGCTTGAGCCAAGCCATTAAAATTTTTTCTTGGGACTTATCCATGAGACTCCAATGAATGCCGACACAAGCCTGTTTGTTTGAAAGCATGTGTAGTGAGAGGCAGCAGACTAACAATCATAACTAAATCATTCATTAATTTTGAAGCGCTTGCTCTAAAAAGAGAATAAAAATCAGTTTGAGACTCAAGGGCAAAGCTGTCGAATCAAATGCGACTTCAAGGTAATTCAGGCGAAGAACATAGAATAAACAAACTGCGAGATAGAACTAGCAATGGTAAGCAAAAGCTAATGCCCGTAACGAACCAATACATGCCATAGCAACTTCAGCTGCTGTATGACTTCGGCACGCGTTCCATACGCCTGCCAAAGATGAAAGTTCACATTAACCTGCTTCACAGCTTCACCAATCTGGCGAGCATCCAGAGTTCCTTGTGGTGCCACTTGCTTTGCTATTGTGGGCATTAGCGGCCCTCTAAAATTGTCGGGCACATCTGACACCGCAAGGCTTAACTCTGGTTGCCACAACAAAACCACTTCATATTCATCGCAAAGAGCTTGCATAGCCGCATGAACGTCTGTTTGTTGAAAACATGGGTCAGCAACTAAATAGTCAACATCATGCTGTAGCGAAACCCGACCATGTACCTGCGCCTCAATGTAGTGATCTAAGTTTTTCGAAGCAGTTTGAGCGAAGCGAGCTTGCGGCGACTGGGATAATTGTGTCAGCAAGTGTGCGACCAATGTTGAAGGCGGACAGTCACAAATCCCAAGCGCATAATGCCTTTCAAAACTTTCGCTCATCAATGCTGCAAGAACATCATCAAAGAACTCGAGGGTACCTTTTTC
Source organism: Shewanella gelidii (assembly GCF_014647855.1). Lineage (GTDB taxonomy): Bacteria > Pseudomonadota > Gammaproteobacteria > Enterobacterales > Shewanellaceae > Shewanella > Shewanella gelidii. The sequence continues at coordinate 197,379 of NZ_BMPZ01000003.1, forward strand.
TGGTGGATTTCGATAAGAATCTAAATAAGTAAAAGTGGCCCGCTGCTGTACCTCTGGCGATGTGAGTAGGTAGCAACTACCAAATCGAGGGGCTGGGCCATTCGGGTGTAAGTTGAGATCCAAGGCGCCATACTTAGGTCGCCCCTCTACACCATGATAGGCGTCTGCAAACAAACCATTTTCCCAATGATCCCGCGGACCGCCCAAGACTGGTGACAGCAAACCGTTTGAAATTTGCGTTTCAAACTGGCTTCGGTATTCACCATCACTGAGCAGACCTTGAATCACGGTTAAACCGCGCTTATCCAGCCGATCGGGGTGGAAATGTAGTGCCACACGACCTTGTTTTCGGATGCGACGGATCAGTTCATTGAAATGTTTCGGCGCAAGATGGGACATCGCCAAGATATTTCTAATCATGGCACGAGCACGTTCCTGTTTGTCGCGGCTTAAGCTAGCGATATGCTTCACTGCTTTCATCAAACGCTACTCCCTTTCGACGATACGTGGTCTACCTGCACTTCTTAGTGTGAAATCAAACCCCAACCAATCAACCGAGGATCCCATAGGTTAAATTTACCACACCTGAACAGAAGACATATAAATCCTTTTCGTGAAAAGTGTAAACAAAACATGTATCAAAAGGTGGCAGGCCTGACATGACCCGTTTTTCAAGCGTTGCCAATGCCTGAACCGCAACCACTAACCGATAAAACAAAACCGACTGCTATCAGCAGTCGGTTTTAATCGATAATCATGGCATTTAAATTTGAGGGTTCATAACGAACATTCTCAGTGCTTCAGCTCATTTTTTAAAAGAATAAGGCAAACTATTGCATTTCCCATGCGCGATAACTGCGACCTTTAAGCTTTCCTTTAACAATTTTATTAAGTGCTTTTCTCGCGACATGACGCTCTACAGCGACATAGGATCTAAAATCCGTTACTTTAATTTTGCCGATTTGATTGCCATCGATGCCGCGCTCCCCAGTTAACGCACCCACAATATCGCCTGGACGGATTTTTTGCTTTTTACCCGCATCAATTTGAATGGTCATCATCTTTGGCTCTAACGGACGCTGCTCCAACAACCCGTCAGACGGCAAACCCGTGGCGGTAATCTCATAACCAAGCTCATCTTCAAGTAAGATCATTTTCGGGGTATCTTGCTCATTAAAAAATGTATGCGCCACTCCCTGACTCCCTGCTCGCCCAGTTCGACCAATGCGATGAATATGAACTTCACTATCGTAAGCCACATGATAGTTAAATACTGCGTCTATCGCTTCGATATCCAGCCCACGCGCAGCGACATCAGTCGCCACCATCACTGAAACGCTTTTGTTGGCAAATTGCAGCAATGCTTGGTCTCTATCTCGCTGCTCCAGATCGCCATGTAATGCAATGACACTAAAGCCTTCATTAGCGAGTTTTGCAGCGACATCTTTGGTTTCCCGCTTGGTATTACAAAATACAACCGAACTCTCGGGCTTACCTTGTAACAGCAACAACCGCAACGCGGACAAACGGTCATTGTTGTTATTGGTGTGGTAAAAATGCTGCACAATGCTTGAACTGTCATGGGTTGACTCGACCTTGACCATTTTAGGCTTCACCATGATCCGGTTAGCGATCGCTTCAATCTGCTTCGGATAAGTGGCGCTAAATAGCAATGTCTGACGCAGACTTGGCACATGCTCAATCACTGCATCAAGCGCATCCTGAAACCCCATTTCCAGCATTCGGTCTGCTTCATCGAGAACAAAAGTGTCCACCTCGGAAAGATCTAAGCGACCACGGTCTAAGTGATCCATGATACGCCCTGGCGTGCCGACAATAATATGCGCGCCATGTTCAAGTGAGCCAATTTGCGGACCCATTGGCACGCCGCCACATAGTGTCAATACCTTTATATTGTGAATACCGCGCGCTAAGGTTCTGATCTCTTTTGCAACTTGATCCGCAAGCTCTCGAGTTGGGCAGAGCACCAAAGATTGAATACGAAAGCGTTTCACATTTAACTTGTTGAGAATACCTAATCCAAAAGCCGCTGTTTTACCTGAGCCCGTTTTCCCTTGGCCAATAACATCCTTACTTTGCAGAATCGTGGGGAGACTCTGCGCTTGAATTGGCGTCATCTGCTTAAAGCCCATCGTCACAAGATTTGTAAGCAACTCAGGCTTTAATGGAAGTTGAGTAAAAGGTTGTGCTTTGTCAGCCAAATTGGGATTCACGGGGTTGTCCTATTTTCAAATAAAAGCCCCAAAATTCGAGGGGCATATGCAGGTCGAGATCATAGCAGTATTTCATCATGAAAGCTGAGGCAATTTGCGCTCAAGACAAGCAAAATCCAGAAGCAGAAACGTGAAAGGGCATCACAAGAAAAGTCAGCCCGCTAATTCTTGAACTCTTTGAGGTTGTTGGAGCTGCCGATATTCTTGAGCTTATCAACAAAGTAGTGCCAAGGTTTCGGCTTACAAATAAAGTAGCCTTGAATAAAGTCAGATTGCCAGTCTTGCACCATTTTCAATTGTTGCGGGGTTTCAATGCCTTCGCAAACTACGGTCATTGATAACTGGTGCGCCAATATAATCATTGACTCAGCAATCAACTCATAGCGTTGATTATCCTGCGTTTGGTCGATGAAACTCTTATCAATTTTAAGAATATCCAAAGAAAACTCGAGCAAGTAACTCAGTGCGGAGTGTCCAGTACCAAAATCATCAACTGCCAACTTAAAGCCATACTCGCGTAACTTGGCAAACTGTATTTTCGATAATTCGGCATTCTGCATCGCCGCGGTTTCGGTAATTTCAAAGACGATCGATTCTGCAGCAATACCATGCCTTTCAACAATATGAATTAAATTGTTGACCAAATTATCTTCTCGCAGCTGCACGGGAGATAGGTTGACTGCAACCCGAATGCTGGCCTCAAGGTTTGACTCTGCGAGATAGCGACACACTCGCTCAACGACCCAATAACCGAGGGCCACAATATCCCCACTTTTTTCAGCGATGTGAATAAACTTATCAGGCCCGACGAGCCCGTATGCGGGATGCTGCCATCGCAATAAGGCTTCAAAATAGTAATATCGGCCATGGGCGGCATCATCCGCAGCAACAATGGGCTGGAAATAAAGCTCAAACTCTTCGTTTGAAATAGCTTGGCTCAAACTACGCATCAAATCGATTTTGAGCTTGAGTTCGTCATCCATACCGGCTTCATAACCTAGAAAATTAATTTGACGATTTTTTCGTGCCTGGAACAGTGCGATTTCAGCAAGCTTCAACAGTAAATCAGCCGCCTGCTCTTTTGGATTTTGCTGCGTCACTTGCTCACGGGAATAGTTTACGTAACCCGCTAAAATATTAAAGTTTGCTCGGTAATCTGTAACGACGATATCGACGGCAAAGCGATCAACCACCTGCTGCAATAACATATTGACTTCAGCCACATGGGTATCCGACAAAAAAAAGGCAAATTTGCTTCCACCAAGGTAAGAGATAGTTTCATTGGTCACCACCTCTCTAATTTTATCAATCGCAGCTTTAATAAAGCGTTGCTGCACTGAGTCATCAAACAAGCCGCAGAAGTAATTGAAATTGTCGATCGACAGGATCACGACAAAAATAGCTTTGGATTTTACCTCAATGGCTTGACGCAGAATTCTTAAAAAGCCGCGCTGATTGGGCAGCCCTGTCGGTGTATCCATATAAATTGCGGGGATAACAACTTGCTTTTCACCTTCGCTTTTGAGCCTATCCCCTACAGCTGCTGCACTACCTAAATTTCGATACACCTGCGCTAGAAAGTCATCAGAGATCTCTTTTTCAACACAATAAGAAATAATGGAAGTGACATGACTGAGATAACACATATCACAATGGCTATAATTTAGGTCGGCCCCGGTTGCGTATATCACGCCACCTTTATTATGGACAAAGTGCTCAAAATAAGAGCTTTTCTGTGTCAACAATTGATCAAGCACTGAATTGTCAAAGTTTGACGTCGGGAATGTACACAATATTTCTTTTGGCATGTTGAGTAATTCGTCAATACCGTAAGACTGGTTGGAATCAACCTGAACCCATTCCGCCCCAACTTGTAACTGATACCCTTTAATGAAGTGTAGATATTCCCATTGATTGTGATTCAGCGATCGCACCAAAATACAATTTTCTAAATCAACAGAGAAACGAATCGTACGGTAGATATTCTCTAGATCTGCATACAGCGATTTATAGCTACCAATAACCTTGCTCAAACGAAGTAAACTTTCAGCTCTCAAAGAAGACTTGATGACCTGATTGGCAGAGTCTGAGTCAATTTCTACATTTTGAAAAAGCTCATCGAACCCAGGTTTGGCCGAGCTAATCGGGCTTTTCCTCACATTACATTGGAATGCCTTTGTCGCATCAATAAACTTCGCCATTTAGCTACTCTTGATTAATCACGGTGATGAAACGTTCATCAACTGGCAATCCCAAGCCATCGGCAATGTTGACCATATACAGCGCACACGAAACCATTCCCAAAACCTCAACGGTTTCACTTTGCGATAACCCCAATGCCTGCATATCTTTGTACGCAGAATCTGGATCAACAAAATGTGGTTCCGTGGCAAGATCGGCAAATTTAAGCACGGCGCCTAAAATAGGCGGCTCCGCGCTTTCAATATCATCAAAAAGAGCTTTTACATGCCCCTCTGAAAAACCATGATGAATGGCAAGGGCATGATGTGCGATATAGCAATATTGACAACGACGTTTATACGCCACAAATGAAAACAAAAGCTCCTTGACCATCCGAGGTAAATTCCCGGCGCACAGGTTCTGCTTCACCATTTGCCATGAGGATAGAGCGAGCGGTTCATTGACTAACGCCATACATCGGAAAATATTTGGTACGAAACCTAGACCCAGCTTTTCACACACCTCAGTATGCAACTGTGGATATTGCTGCTCAAATTCAACTGGGGGCATGATGGCGAATAAGCTCATATTTCACTCCTACTATTCTAGGTAATTATAGTCGGGTTAGAGAAAAGACAAGCTTTTGTATCTTCGATTAAAACAACAAAATAATTGTGGTTATCATCTTCCGGTTCACCTTCACCAATTGTCTAAGTCGCTTTAGGGCTTAAAGACCCCAATGACAGCACCACTTGCTTTCTCTGCCACAGGAGCTTCAGGTTGCTGCTCTTGGTAGTCACAATCCATGCAGGTCACGGTCTCAATATTGTTTTCTTTAAAGAGTTGAATCGTATCAACCGCGCCGCATTTCGGACACTTTGCTCCAGCGACAAATCTTTTTTTTACTTTTGCCATTTTAAATACACGATATCCATTTCAAATAGTCCCGCTATTTTGCCATAGTTTAGGTAATTCTGTTTGATTTTCATTAACAGCAAGGGCCGACTAGGCTATCATTCTGCCCCTAACTTTCCGACAGACTTTTAGTCAGTAGTAATCGATGATTAGTATCACATCCGCTCAACTTATCCGTGGCAGCAAAACTTTGCTGGATGAGGCAAATTTAACCGTCTACCCAGGCCACAAAGTCGGTCTAGTTGGAGCCAATGGCACCGGAAAGTCATCATTACTTGCTTTGATTCTTGGACAGCTATCACTGGATAAAGGAGATTTCAGCTTACCCAGTGGCTGGCAAATTGCGACGGTTGCGCAGGAAACACCGGCATTAGATACACCAGCTCTTGAGTATGTACTGGATGGCGACACAGAGTTTCGCCAACTCGAAGCAAAATTAGCCATTGCACAGGCCGAAGATGATGGGAATGCGATTGCCACATTACATGGCCTAATTGATGCGATTGGCGGTTACGCAATTCGCGCTCGTGCGGGAACCTTGTTGGCAGGACTGGGCTTTAGTGAGAAAGAACAAAGCCAAGCCGTCAAGACATTTTCCGGAGGCTGGCGTATGCGCCTTAACCTGGCACAAGCACTTTTATGTCGTTCCGATTTGTTACTCTTGGATGAACCCACGAACCACTTAGATCTCGACACCATGTACTGGTTAGAAGGTTGGATCAAAGCCTATCAAGGCACATTGATTCTGATTAGTCACGATCGCGACTTTATTGACGGAATTGTGGATGAAATCGTTCATGTAGAGCATCAACAATTAAATTATTACAAAGGCAATTACAGCGCCTTCGAACGGGTCCGAGCAGAACGCATGGCCCAACAACAAGTTGCCTATGAACGCCAGAAAAAAGAACGCGCTCATATGCAGTCATTTGTTGACCGATTCCGCTATAAAGCGACCAAAGCCAAGCAAGCTCAAAGCCGCTTGAAAGCCCTCGAGCGGATGACGGAACTACTCCCCTCCAAGGCCGATAATCCATTTCAAATGGCATTTAAAAAGCCAGAAGCGCTGCCAAACCCATTGGTCACGATGGAGAAAGTGGCAGTTGGTTATGACGACAAAGCCATCTTAGAACAAGTTCATCTCAACCTAGTACCCGGTGCCCGAATAGGCTTACTTGGGCGCAATGGCGCGGGTAAGTCAACACTCATAAAATTATTGGCAAAGCAACTCGAGCCGATGCACGGGCTATATCAACCCAACCCAGGGCTGAATATTGGTTACTTTGCCCAGCATCAAATTGAATTTTTACGATTAGACGATACGCCTTTACAGCACCTCACTCGGCTAGCTCCCAATCATAAAGAGCAAGAGCTCAGAGACTTTTTGGGCGGATTTGGGTTCAACGGCGATATGGCACTCTCAGCAGTTGCTCCTTTCTCAGGTGGAGAGAAAGCGCGTCTCGTTCTAGCACTACTAGTGTGGCAACGACCCAATTTACTGTTACTTGATGAACCAACCAACCATCTTGACTTAGAGATGCGCCACGCGTTAACCATGGCATTGCAAGACTTTGAAGGAGCGATGGTCATTGTATCGCACGACCGTCATTTGCTCCGTCTGAGCTGCAGTGATTATTACTTAGTCGACCAAGGTCAAGTAAAAGGCTTTAACGGCGATTTGGATGATTATCATCAATGGTTGCTTGATGCAGCAAAGCAAGCCGCTAAGCCTGCTGAAGATACAACTGAGTCAACCAAACCTCAGGTGGATCGCAAGCAACAAAAACGCTTAGAAGCCGAACTTAGAGTGAAGCTATCACCGTTAAAGAAAAAGCAAGTTAAGTTCGAAAAAGAGCAAGATAAAATCAATCAACAGCTCGAGAGCATTGAGCAACAGCTTGCAGATACAAGCTTGTACGATGCAGAAAACAAAGCGACACTAACACAGGTTCTTTCTGAGCGAACTCAACTCACCCGCGCACTTGAAGACAGTGAAATGGCGTGGCTTGAATTACAAGAACAAATTGAAGCCATAGAGCAACAATAGAAATTGGCCACCACGGATACACTATAGTCTTCAGTGGTCGCAGCGGAACGATAGCCTTCAGCGTAACTCGAATAAAAAAGTAGAAAGGTAGCAATGGAGCAAAAGGTGGCCAAGCAACTGACTCTCGCCCCAGATCTATGGCAGCAATGTGAGCAACTCTATCGGAACAACCCTGCTTGCTTTATTGCCATGCAGGATCAATTTGGCGTTAACGTGAATCTGTTCTTACTGGCCGTTTATTTGGATGGTGACGACCACAGACAATCGGAAGCAAATCCTATCTCGCTTTCGTCAGAGCAATGGCAAGAACTTTCCCTCGCGGTCACTCCTTGGGATACAAGCATGCTAATCCCCTACAGAACAATTCGTCGCACAGGGAAATCACAATTAACAGCCGAACAATATCAGCAGATGCTCGAAGTAGAACTCATGCTAGAGCGCAAAAGTCAGCAGCTAATTTCAAACGCAATGCGCACTTTTACGCTGCCGATTCAACATCAACAGCAAGCAACGGCAACGACTGACTCTAACGTGAAACAATATTTACAACTCCTCATTCAACCCGAGCCAGCTTTTAAGTTTTGGCAACAGAACTTAACCACATTTGATTAAGCCGTCGTCAGTGAACTGATTCAAGATTTGTTCACGCCAGCACCGTTATTAAACGCAGAAACTATGAAGCGTTTTAGTTTCCTAATTGTTCGGCCAATAAGGTCGCGTTTCGAGCCGTCATGCCATAAATCGTCAGCTGTGGATTGGCACCTAAGCTTGTGGGGAATACCGAACCATCCATTACCGATAGATTTTCTATATAATGGGATCGGCCTTGACTCGATACGAGTCCTTTGTTGACATCTTCACTCATCGGACAGCCTCCCATGACGTGAGCCGAAGCGACGACGGTTTTGAGTGGGGCTAAATCCATTTGTGGAATTTCTGTTTTCGCTTGTTGCCAAGATTTCAGGTACGGCATCCCCTCATGGATAGGCAGAACTCGCTTTGCTCCAGCAGCAAATTGCAACTCAGCCATGCTCATATAGGCGCGGCGCGCGGCATCCCAAAAGCTCGGCGTCAACGGATAATTCAACGCACTTCCATTGTCTGTCAACTGCACTTGACCTCCGAGGCTTTCAGGGCTAAACCCATCACGGATCAACGCAATCGTCACTTGCAGCTGATTAAAATCTGACATCAATTGCGCATGAGATTGTCCATACCCCATAGTTTTAGAGGCAATTAACATTGGGTGGATTGGTGGCACTTCAAGTTTATAACCTAATTGCTGCGGATTATCAGGCCAGACAAATTGATCGCTATAGATAGATTGTGGCGCACCACTATGACCATAGATAGGGTCCTTAAAGATTGCGCCGGATAACACAGAAGGATGTAAAAAAGTTCGCTTTCCCAGCAACTGATGCGGATCGGGCAGTTTGGAACGCATCATCAAACTGGGGGTATGAATGGCACCCGCCGCAAGAATAAAATGTTTTGCCTTAAAAGTGAGCTCAATTCCTGTTTTAGATTGGCTTTCATCAAGAGCCACCGCTTTGATAGCTTGGACTTGCTCATGTTGGTATTCGACTTTAAATGCTTTCGCCTGACTAACTAAAGTTGCTCCACCTGCAAGAGCTTCGGGAATCGTCGTCACCAACATGGATTGTTTAGCATTCACGGGGCACCCCATGCCACAATAGCCTAGGTTCCAGCACCCACTTACATTGCGCTTTATGACCGTATAATCCCAACCAAGTGCACTACAGCCTTGACGTAAAGCCAAGTTATTGCGATTGGGTTCATATTGCCATTCATGGATGTTAAGCCGCTGTTCCATTTTTTCAAACCAAGGCAACATCTCGTCTGCCGACAGCCCTCGCACATCATGCTCACTTGCCCAATAATCTAACGTTGGCTCAGGTGTTCTAATTGATGTCGTCCAATTAATCGTTGTCGAACCACCCACAGCTCGCCCTTGGAAAATACTAATGGCTTTGTCTTGGGTTTTCATTGCCGCTGCTTGCTGGTAAAGCTCGGGGTAGGCTTTTCGCTCTTCCATGACAAAATCTTTCGATGACTTCAACGCCCCAGCCTCAACCATGATGACACTATGCCCGGCCTGGGTTAACACCTCCGCCGCGACTCCGCCACCAGCACCAGTCCCAACAATAACCACATCAGCCTCAAAAGCTTGATGTTGTTTCAGTTGGCTCGCATCGATATGCTGCCACCCCGCTTTTAGCCCTTCCTGAACAGGATCTTTAATCGCCACTGGTTAGTTCCTTGGATTGCCGAGTTTTACAAGCGCTCTAATTGATAAATAGAAAAGCTAGATAAGGTTGAGTGAAGCGATGACCCCATTAGCATGTGAATATGAGCCGCTTCCGCTAAGTTTCCAAAAAGTTTGGCTTTGCATAATTCAACCCACCCCAATGCTCAGGACAACTGTAATAGCTCGCCATAATTAACTCACGTAATCCTTGGTAGGCAATCATCATCAGTTCAGTGAAATGAAAGCGCCAGCTTTCAAGCATATTAATCAGCTGAGCATGCGTACGTAGCATTAAAGGCGTCATACTCCCAGTTAAAAACAGCAGTCCGAGTCGACTTTCTAATAACCCTAACAACTCTTGCAATTCTGCAGCTTGATGTACAGGTAGTACTTTAATGCTATCTTGAATCGCAACTAAAGTGCGCTGAATACTCTCTTCCCGTAAATTTGGCACTTTGGGTAATGCGCCAGCAAGAAACACAGGAATAAGTACACTAAAAATCATGTGATGATTTTGGTGACTATCTTCGAACGGCAAATCATCCGATAAATACAGGTTCGTACCCAAAGCTAATGCCGCGGTACCGGTAAAAGTCGAAATTAAAAATGTACGCCGTTTCATCTTTTATTCCCTGAGTCTCATCTTATGAACATGTGCCATCTTCTTGCGTGTGGTAACTGAGCTTAGAGCAAAAACTTAGCTTAATGTGAAACGAAGCGATTACCAATCAAAAATTGAAAAACACAGATTCATAAACACTTTTGCAGCCAGAAACAAGCGGATAATAAAGTCTAACATGGCTCTAAGGTTCAAAAAGCTAACGAAATTGGCTAGGCAGTTGCTTTGATCGAATCCATGATACATTACGTATTTGGCAATGAGTAAATTGAGCAGTAAAAAACCGGCGTTACAAGGCTCATTCAGTTTGCACAAAAAAATCACACTGATAAAAGTTATCCAAAATTAAAGCCCTGTTAAACGGCGGCATGTGCAACGTCATCCGTTTGATTTATTCATTTATACATCAGGTGTGATTCGCTCTTCCCACAACTTAATTGGCTAGGAAACACTAGATTTGAAGCAAGTGACACAACATCATTTTAAAGCACCCTGGTGGGCAAAAAGCCCCCATGTGCAGACGATTTTACCCGTCATGACTAAGGTTACCATGCCCACATTGGAACGGCAGCGTTTGGAGCTTAGCGATGGTGATTTTATTGATTTAGATTGGCTGAGAAAGCCTACCGAAAATCAATCCATTGTGTTAATGCTCCACGGGTTAGAGGGCAGCGCAAAATCGCACTATATTCGACGCATGTTGCAAACTTGCAAGCAACACCATCAAGCTGCTGTTGTGCACCATCATCGAAGCTGCTCTGGAGAAGCGAACCGACTTGCCCGTAGCTACCACAGTGGCGATACTCAAGATTTACAACACACCCTCATCACACTAAAACGTCAATTCCCTAGCTCTCCAATACTCGTGGTGGGTTATAGCTTGGGAGGCAATGTGCTCACGAAATATTTAGGAGAGAAGCAATCTGAAGCATTAATCGAACGGGCAGTTGTCATCTCTGCACCATTACGGTTAGATGCGTGTGCAGAAAAACTCGAAAAAGGGTTTTCCAAAGTCTATCAAAAACACTTAATCAATCAGCTTCAATACAAAACCAGAGAAAAAGTCAGTCACCCACGACTCGGCCAGCACATGCCAGTTACTGCAAAGCAAGTTACGCAATTAAACTCATTCTATAAATTTGACCATCAAGTCACAGCACCGTTAAATGGCTTTACCGGAGTTGATGATTACTACCAACGCGCAAGCGGCTTGCCTTACTTATCACAAATATGCGTTCCGACTTTGGTCATGCATGCTAGAGATGACCCATTTATGACCGACGCTGTCATTCCTACGGCGACACAGATAAGTGACACCGTAGAATATGAACTTCACCATCAAGGTGGTCATGTCGGCTTTATTGATGGCGGCACACCGCTTAAACCGCGATATTATTTAGAACGCAGAATTTATAACTTTTTAACCGGAGAAAGCCCATGTTAGTACCCTATGAATCTTTAAAGGCTCTCCCCCAATCAACGGTAGACAATTTAATTAAAGAATATTTATTCTCTCAAATGGAAGACGGCAGCTTTGATGCCACGAATTCACAATCGCTAGAGACAGCTATCGCGCAATGCCATCGGGCACTCCAAGCGGGCGAGCTACAAGTCGAGTATAGTGAAGACGATGAATCAATCGCCATTCGACAACGAAACGATCTCAATATTTCCCCCCAATAATTGACCTCGTGGATGCATCTCCGTATAAATGGAATTGCGTAACAGTTCCAATACGCCTTCTTAACATTTAGCGCGATTACTAAGCTAGGTACTCAAATGTCAGCCAAATACCCCATCATCGCAGTTACCGGCTCTTCAGGAGCAGGAACCACGACCACAACTACAGCTTTTTCCCACATTTTTCGTCAGTTAGAGATCAATGCGGCTTTTGTAGAAGGGGATAGTTTCCATCATTACACCCGTGCTGAAATGGAAGTCATGATCCGTAAAGGGCAGACTGAAAACCATAACATCAGTTACTTTGGGCCCGAAGCCAATGACTTTGCTCGCTTAGAAAAATGCTTTGCTGACTACAGTGCTACAGGACAAGGGGAAACTCGCAAGTACCTCCATACATTTGATGAAGCCGTGCCCTTTAACCAGATGCCTGGCACTTTTACACAATGGAGCCCTTTGCCAGAAAATACTGACATTCTCTACTACGAAGGGCTACATGGAGGGGTCGTGACTGGGGAGCACGACGTCGCACAGCACGTAGACTTACTTATCGGCATGGTCCCGATTGTTAACTTGGAATGGATCCAGAAGATCGTGCGTGATACCTCAGATCGAGGCCACAGCCGAGAGAAAGTGATGGGTTCAATTGTGAGAAGTATGGATGACTATATTAATCATATGACTCCTCAGTTCTCTCGTACCCACATTAATTTCCAGCGTGTCCCAACGGTAGATACCTCAAACCCTTTTAGCGCCAAAGATATACCCAGCCTAGATGAAAGCTTTGTTGTCATTCGCTTTCGGGATGTGCCCAATGTCGATTTTCCACATTATCTAAGCATGATTGATGGTGCATTTATGTCACGCATTAATACCATGGTTGTTCCTGGTGGAAAAATGTCACTCGCAATGGAACTCATTTTGACGCCACTGATCAAGAACCTGATGGACAAAAAATTACAATTAAAAGCGATGGAAGGAGAGTAAAAAGAGCTCTAACGATGAGTTGAAAGCACCACGATAAGATCCTTATTTTTGTGTGTTCACATCAATGTTCTTGGGGGTCGCATAAGGTTTAGCACATTAAAATGGTACATCTGAACTACAGGCTGTTCATGCTAATCTTGAATATGTAAAGGCAACACTTCTCGATAAGCTTTACGGGCTTGATAATGTTCAAGTCGCGCCTTAAATCCATTAATCTTGCTGCTATCTTTTGTTCCCGCTAACGCATAGATCGCTTTTTTCTGTGTCGCAACTGCATCATCAAACTTTCCTAATTCCGCATAGGCTGCTGCAAGATTATCCAAGCACGTCGGATCGTTATGGTTATCTTTTAATAGCTCAAGTGAAAGGTTCAGCGCGCGGTTACCATCTCTAAACTCAGCTTCAGGACACGTGGACAAAATCCAAGCTGCATTCCCCATTGCCACAGTATCGCCAACTTGATAAAAATACTCTAATGCTTTTCCACAATGGCGTGGCACGTCAGCATCACCAGAAGCATAGATGAACCCCAAGCGGAACTGAGCCCATCGCTCACCGGTTTGCGCAAGCTCAAGATACCAGCGCTCGGCAACTTTAAGGTTTCTTGTGACTAATTTCCCCTCAAAACTTAAATCCGCGAGTGTTTGCTGCGCTTTTATGTGACCTTGCTCCGCTGCTTTTTCAAGCCAATGCGCGCCCTGTAACATATTTTTTACCGTATATTTGCCGGACAACTGCATTAAAGCCAACAAATATTGAGCTCGCGCGTCACCACTGGCTGCATTGAGTTGGATATGTGCAAGCTTAGAAGCAGCGATGTCTTTTTGTTGAAGCGGGATCGAAAAAGCACCGACATCAGTAGTCACTGATATCATAAGGCTTAATCCAGCGAGCTTTAACCAGCGATAAGACATTACTTCTTTACCTCATTTTCAATACAAAACTATGCAAGCTAGCCTATTAGCTTACCATAATTGGGGCCAAAACAGATAAATAGCATCAAATCCTTGCTTGTGGTCATGAACACTTTTCTTGTTCACTTGTTTTTTACATCGAACACATATATTAATAAGTTGTGATTTACTCAGCATAGTTTCATCAAGAGTACCCCTTTTGGGGGGTTGTGGTTGACTTATATCACCGAAGAATCAAAATAGCTTTAATTTGAAATATTTTATAACGACTTGGGTTAGTCTATTAATTTCGGACCTTAATCAAGTTTTTTGGATTAAGATTGACCTAGAATGCTTATTTAGAATATTCTTACTTTCGTATTATTCAATCGAGGAACATAGGCATGGCACTGATTGGCAAGCCAAAACCGGATCCGACCCTGGAATGGTTTTTATCACACTGTCACATTCACAAGTACCCAGCCAAAAGCACTTTGATCCATGCTGGCGAAGACTCTGACACGCTTTACTATATTGTTAAAGGTTCTGTCGCTGTATTGATTAAAGATGAAGAAGGTAAAGAGATGATCCTCTCTTACCTGAACCAAGGCGACTTTATCGGTGAATTGGGACTGTTTGAAGAACAAGCGGAACGTAGTGCATGGGTTCGTGCCAAGCAAGCTTGTGAAATTGCAGAAATCTCATATAAGAAATTTAAGCAGCTTATCCAAGTAAACCCTGAAATTCTGATGAAGCTTTCTTCTCAGATGGCTTATCGCTTACAAAGCACTAGCCAAAAAGTAGGTAACCTTGCGTTCCTTGATGTTGCAGGTCGCATCGCGCAAACATTATTGCATCTTGCCAAACAGCCTGACGCAATGACGCACCCTGATGGCATGCAAATTAAGATTACACGTCAAGAAATCGGCCAAATTGTTGGTTGTTCTCGTGAAACCGTTGGACGCATCTTGAAGATGTTAGAGGAGCAAAACCTCATCCAAGCTCACGGTAAGACTATCGTTGTTTACGGTACTCGCTAAACGATTAAGCTTGCTTTAATGCAAATTTTATAAAGTGGTTTGAGTACTGACTCAAGCCACTTTTTTATTGGATGCAATAAATGTTCAAAGCTGATAATTCGCACGCTCATCTGCTTCTATTTGCAACCCTGCTGTTTAGTACACCTCTATTCGCCGACGAACCCAACTCCATCGAGACTGAAGTAGAGCATTACCAAGCCATTAAGCTGGTTAATCAAGGCCATATAACATCTTTAGACACCCATTTAACGCGACTCAACCTCAATTGCAATTTGGTGGACGCAACCTTATTTCAAATAGGAAGCAAATGGCGGTATGATTTACACCTGATGACCTTTTCTGGCGAAGCGATCTTCCTAGAAATCGATGCAAAGACCAGTGAGCTCTATTCGCCACAAACCATCTTGATAGGATGTCTATAAATTGAAGTTACTTCTCGTCGAAGATAATACGTTACTGATTAATGAGCTGCAAAAACAGCTCAAACAAGCCGGTTATGTAACAGATACAACAATGAGTGCCGTTGAAGCCGACTACCTCATTCAAGAAACTCAATATGATTGTATTATTTTAGATATAGGATTGCCTGACGGTAACGGCTTAGAGTTGGTAACTCAATGGCGCAGCAGGGGCATCAGCACACCTGTCATCATGCTCACTGCAAGAGGCCAATGGCATGAGAAAGTTGAAGGATTCAATGCAGGTGCAGATGATTATCTTGGCAAACCATTCCATACCCAAGAACTACTGGCTCGCGTTCAAGCGCTGATTAGTCGAGCGCATGGTCGCGCCAATCAGGGCAGCAAACTTCTAAGCTACGCCGGTATTACACTCGATGAGACCCAGCAACGGGTTGAGCTCAAAGGTGAGCAATATGAGCTCACCGCCATGGAGTTTAGACTGTTAAAGATTTTTTTGATGTCCCCTAAAATGTTGATGTCGAAAGCACAACTCACAGATAAGCTGTATCAATTTGACGATGAGAAAGAAAGCAATGTCGTCGAGGTCTATGTGACGCACTTACGTAAAAAGCTTGGTAAAACTGCAATTGAAACTCGCCGCGGTCAAGGCTATATCTTCCATGGACTCAACGAAAACAACGCGTCATGATTTCGATTCGTACCAAGTTGAGCCTCTGGCTATCTGCGCTGGTGATAGTCAGTACAGTCATCGGACTACTTGTGTTCGAAACCATGCTCCGACATGCTTTTCATGATTCAATTATCAATCGCTTAGAAGAAGATTTACAACAAGTCGTACATAATACTCACCTTCATGAAGGTGAAATCAGTATTGATCAATCTCAGCTCTCAGACTTTTATAATCCGGCATATTCAGGCCGCTACTACCAACTCGATCTACCAGACCAAGTGATTCGCTCACGATCTCTTTGGGATCGTCAGCTAAACATTAAAACCTTAGCTCTCGGTCAAACACGAGCTTGGCAAGCGAAAGGACCACTCAATCATGATATGCAACTCCTCTCTATCGGCCTTGCATCTGAGTCTGCACACATTGATGCCACACTCACGGTGGCGCAGGATCTGAGTATCGGCCGCCAAGTTTTCAGTGAAATATACGGTTTTAAATTAATGGTTAACCTGCTGCTTCTGCTTGCGATGTTAACCGGTATATTTTTGGTCCTTCGACAATCTTTCAAACCCCTTGCCCACGTACAACAATCTCTGAACAAGTTACGCGAAGGCGAAATTAGCTCACTTGATTTGGGCAAAATTCCACCAGAAATCAAACCGCTTGCCGACACTTATAATGAGCTACTTGACTACACCAGTAAACAAATCGCCCGCAGCCGCAACAATCTTGGCAACCTCAGTCATGGGTTAAAAACGCCTTTGGCGGTGATGCAACAACAAGTCGAAGCACTCGGCTTGAGCGACCCCGAAAAAGCACAGGCACTTCAGCAACAAATTACGCTCATCCATAAAATGATTGAACGCAAGCTCGCTGCAGCAAGAGCAACTGGAGACCTATTGCCGGCTTCACAATTGAGTGTGCCCGTTGATCTTGAAAGCCTAATACAAACACTCGATAAAGTGCATCAGCATCGACACGTTAGCTGTCAAATGGATATACAGCCCAACATTAACCGTTTACCCATCCACCGGGAAGATGGCATGGAGCTAATCGGCAACCTACTTGATAACGCTTATAAGTGGGCACATAGCCAAGTCACGGTACATATTACTGAAAAGGATCATGTTTTTTCATTGCAGATTGAAGACGATGGTCCAGGGGTCGAAGACGAACAGCTCGAACAACTGACAGCACGGGGCATTCGACTAGACGAGTCAGTTAGTGGTCATGGGCTCGGTTTGTCCATTGTCAAAGATATTGCAGAACAGTATGAATTTGAGCTTATCTTTGGCAACAAGGGGCCATTAGGTGGTTTAGATATCACCTTACAAATGCCCAATAAACCCTAGCGTATTTCGCAAAGCTTAGCTCCAAATTTCGTTCACCTTAAGATTCAAAGCACAGTCATTTTCATCAGCAATGTTTGTGGCGAAATATCAATAGCTAAACTAGTCTTTTAGATATGTTGAATCCTAGCTAAGGGACGCTATGTTCTTTAAAGAAACCCACGGTGAATTACTGTCCACAATCGAAGTCATTGGTGCAAGCTTTGCTGTTTATGAATACAGTCCAGAGTCCAATAATTTCTTTATGGTCAGTTGCAATACACTGTATGAAGATATTCTAGGTTTTGATAAAAAGGACGCTATCAACAAGCCCATTGATACTCTGTTTCCTCGCTACATTAGCGAGCAAATGTATAGCTCATTTACAGAATGTAAGTCGAAAGAGTCTGCTTGCGAGTCTGAGTTTTTTGTCGATTACAAAGCTTCTGAGCGTTGGTGGCGATCGATCGTCTCTCCCATCGTGGATCCACACTCCCCCAATATTCGAATTATTCAAACCTGTGTTGAAATCACAGAGAAAAAGAAGCTTGAAAAGCAGCTCGATGTCACCATGAAGCGCTATGAAGCCGTCGTACAAACAGCATATGATGGCATTATTACCATTGATGAAAACCAAGATATCAAGCTCATTAATAGTTCAGCACAAAAGATCTTTGGCATGTCTGAATCTGAAGGTATAGGCATGCCGCTCACAGAATTGCTTCCACACAAATATCGGCCCAACCACAATCAATATGTGTCAGGGTTTCGAAATTCAAAAGTCGACTCTCGCCCCATGCAAACTCGTGCTTCCGTCCGCGGGCTAAGGCGCGATGGTACTGAGTTTTCTATTGAAGTCACCATCTCTAAAATCAATGTGGATGACCGTGTCGAGATGACCGCAGTAATACGAGATATCTCGGAGCGCAATAAACTGATGGAGGAGCTCGTTACAGCCTCGCAAGAAGATTCTCTTACAAACCTTTATAACCGGCGCCAATTCACCAAAATTTTAACCAAGGAGATTTCTCGTGCGCAGCGGTATTTGCGCCCCTTTAGTTTATTTATGCTTGATATTGATTACTTTAAAAATATCAATGACAAGTATGGCCATGACGCTGGTGATGAAGTTCTTGTGCGCCTATCGGGCATTCTAAAACATAATACACGAGAATCTGACTCGGTCTGCCGTTGGGGGGGAGAGGAATTCTTGGTTTTAATGCCAGAAACCCACGAAGAAACCACTTACGATCTCGCAGAAAAATTGCGACAAAAAATTGCAGAAGCGCCGTTTGAGTTTAACGGGGAGAAAACTCAAATCACAGTTTCCATTGGTATCACCACATTTCGAGGGGGTGATATTGATGTAGAAACCACGGTATCAACAGTCGATGAATTAATGTACCAAGCAAAACATGCAGGCCGTAACACTATCATTCAAGGTTAAACGTAAAAAAGCTAAGCAGGGCTTAGCTTTTTGGATTTAATCGGAAAATTTGTCGGTCATTAGGCTAGTGCATGCTGAAGGCATCACCTTAATACTTCACTGTTACAAACCAACCGATTAGATTCGCTCTTATTGAGCATTTGTACTCTCAAATATTTTGTCTGCCGACGCTGCAACAAAACCAGTATAGATGTCACCGTCGGGCTTTGGGTAGCGTAGTGCAAACTCATAGAAGCAACTGGGGATCTCAGCTGACATATCGGCAAACTCAAGATTGATCTTGTCGGCCATTGTTGACGATTGCTCCAAGAGAACTTCCGCTGAACCTTTAATTTCTCCACCAGCACTATTCAGCACAAAACCGGCTTGCTTTAACGATTCATTTACCGCTTCAATTGTGTCGTACTTTTCTAAATGGTTTATCGATACAGTAAAATGATTCGCACGATAACCAAAAGCAGCAACCCAGGCCGCATACTCACTTTCAGCGAGTAACGACTGATAAGTTTTATAATCGACCTGCCAGTGGGGACCAGAATAAATGAAATTATCCGCTGTAGTGGCCTCAACATCCACTTGCTCAATTAAAGCGTGAACCGTAGCCTGCAGTTCAGGGCTAAATGCTTCCACTATTAACTCAGAAATAAAAACTTTCGGCTGGGTTGGATCTGGATGCTCAAAATGTTTTGCGACTAATTTCTTGGCTTCAAACCGATAATCACCACAAGCTTTATAACCGAGTGCTTCAAAATGAGCTGCCAGCACGTCAAGGTTCACTTTAGCAATATTGAAGGTTCGCAGTGCAATGTGATCATTCACTATCGGCTGGCCTTCACTTAATAACGCATGCACTTTCGCCGCAGAAGGCGTCATTTCGATATAGTCTTGCCATAGAGCGTCAAACAATGCATTTACATCAGTATGCATAGTATTCTCCTTTACTACATTTGATAAAAAATACACCGCAATGGCCATTGAGCTTGAAGCTCTGCCTACAACAGGGCGCAAATCTGTTTGATACAAAAAAGGGAAGCGCTATTTGCACTTCCCTTTCTCAATTTATAGTGACAATCCGGGGCTCAATGCCGCTGGCATGCTCACTTGATCAGCTTCGACTGAAGCGACTGGGTACGCACAATAGTCAGCAGCATAAAATGCGCTAGCTCTGTGATTCCCTGAAGCACCCACCCCACCAAACGGTGCAGCACCAGAAGCGCCTGTAATCTGCTTGTTCCAGTTCACAATCCCCGCACGAATGCGTGCAAGGAAATAGTCGTAATCATCGCGGCTATCAGCAAGAAGCCCCGCGGATAATCCATAGCGGGTATTGTTCGCCAGCTCAATCGCTTCATCAAACTCACTATAACGAATCACTTGTAATAGCGGGCCAAAGTATTCCTCATCAGGCAACTCTATCACTTGCGTCACATCAATGAGACCTGGAGAGACAAGCCCCGTTGCAGGCTCAAGATGCTTGAGTTCAACCAAGGCGGTGCCACCTAAATTAACTAAGTTGCGCTGAGCTTCCACCATTCCTTTTGCCGCAGTTTCAGAGATCATAGAGCCCATAAATGGTTGCGGTGTAGCGTTCCAAGGTGCCACGTGGATCTTCTTAACCGCTTCTACCAGTTGCGAAATGAGTTCATCGCCTTTTGCACCCTTTTCAACGTAGAGACGACGGGCACATGTGCAACGCTGGCCTGCTGAAATATACGCAGACTGAATAATGTCATGAACCGCAGCCTGAGTATCTGCAACATCTTTCACGATCAGCGGGTTATTCCCCCCCATTTCAAGCGCGAGAATTTTTCCTGGCTCACCAGCATACTGTTGATGTAGCAGGTGACCGGTTCTTGAACTCCCAGTAAAAAAGAGGCCATCAATTTGAGGGTGCGCCGCAAGAGCTTTACCAGTTTCGACTTCGCCTTGAACGAGATTAAGCACACCTTTGGGTAACCCGGCTTTCTCCCAAAGCTGCACCATAAGCTCGGCAACTTTCGGAGTTAATTCTGACGGCTTAAATACAACCGTGTTACCAGCAATTAAGGCTGGAACAATATGACCATTAGGAAGATGACCAGGAAAATTGTAGGGGCCAAATACAGCTACAACACCATGTGGCTTATGTCGAAGTACAGCACGCCCTGCAGGTATATCACTTTCTGTTTGCCCCGTACGCTTATGATACGCACTAATAGACAAACCAATTTTTCCTATCATGGCGCCCGCTTCAGTCGCAGTCTCCCATTGAGGCTTCCCTGTTTCTTGTGCAATTGTTTCGCCGATCAAGCCTTTGGACTCCTCAAGCTGTGCTTTATAGGCTTCAATAATTGCTACGCGAGCGTCAAACCCCAACATGAACCAATCGAATTGCGCTTCTCGCGCAGCCATCACGGCTTGCTGGACTTGTTCGTTGGTGGCCGTTAAACCTTGCCAAATTACTTGTTGATTTGCAGGATTGCTAGACGTCATTGAATGTCCAGCCCCAGCTTGCCATTGGCCATTTATAAATTGTGTCATCTAAAGCTCCTTACATTGCTAGGATACGAACCGTATCACCAGACTTGACCTTCAAGGCCTTAGCTAATTCTGCAGATATGACGACAGACTCAGATTCGTCAGTTACATCCAATTGCGCTTCTGTCGCTCGGTATTGCGCAACTTCAGAGTTGGCAATAATATAACTTGCACCCGTCGATTCTTGTTCACCGACTTCGACCACAAGAGATTGGCTCTCGCGCACAGAACGAATATCATTTAAGCGGCACTCAACCGTTGGACCACCATCAAAAATATCAACATAACCTCGGTTCCTGAAACCTTCAGAGTTCAATAGTTTCAAGGCGGGCACCGTACTTGAGTGCACCTCACCAATCACTTCCTGTGCCTCTTTAGGTAACATGCAAACATAGACCGGACCTCTAGGCATCATCTCCGCCATAAATGACTTCTGACCTAGGCCAGATAAATAGTCCGCCTGCACAAAATCGATACCGATAAAGTTCTCTTGTAACCACCCATAAAATGGTGAGTTACCGCGGTCATCACTTACACCTCGCATCTCCGCAATGACAGGTTCACCAAAACGCGCTTTATGTTGCGCTAAAAACAAAAAGCGGCTTCGAGACAATAAACGCCCGTTGTTTCCCTGGCGATAAGATTGACGCAGGAACAAAGAACATAACTCTGCTGCACCCGTATAGTCATGGCACAAGCTTAGGGTTTCAACTTCGTTGCGAACACCAATCTGCCCTGAATGATAGACTTCGGTACCGAGTCTATAGTGATAAAAGGCATCGGCTGTGCCTACTGCGGCTTCTAAACCACAGGTACCGACAACCTCTCCTGTTTCGGTGTCTTCCAGCACCATGAAATAGCCTTCATCCCCAGGCTGAGTTACCGTCTTATTAAATGAAGATTCTGCGCGTGCAATTTTTTTAGTCAATAACTCTTCATTTACCGGCAAGGATGTAAACCCATGCCCTGATTCGACGGCGATTTGCATCAGCGCATCAATATCGCTGGCGCAAATCGGACGGATAATTAGCATCTAGATATTTCCTCTCTAACAGCAAAGCGCGCTTGACTCTCCTCAAGCGCACTAAACCTTGAGTGAACTTTTGTGTTCACACGTCCAATTAGTTAGACGCGATACTCGCTACCGCTCGCTCAAAGCGGGCCAAACCTTCCGCTAAATCTGCTTCAGGAATAATAAGAGATGGCGTAAAGCGAATCACATTGGCCCCAGCGACGAGACACATTAGCCCCTCTTCTGCAGCAGCAACAAGAAAGTCTTTGGCTTTACCTTGGAATTGATTGTTTAACACAGCCCCCATAAGCAAACCTTTACCACGGACTTCAGAAAACACGTGATATTTCTGGTTAATTGCGTTTAAACCATCCCGTAAAATCTGCTCACGAGCTTTTACACCATCAAGTACTTCTGACGTATTCACTACATCTAGCACAGCATTACCGACAGCACAGGCAAGTGGGTTACCACCGTACGTCGAACCATGAGTACCAATCTTAAGGTGAGTGGCAATGTCAGTTGTGGTTAACATTGCAGCGATCGGGAATCCGCCACCCAGCGCTTTTGCGGTAGTGAGGATGTCTGGAACAATAGGGGTGTCCATATAAGCATAGAGCTCACCAGTACGACCAACACCGGTCTGTACTTCATCAAAGACAACTAGGGCGTTATGCTTATCTGCGAGACGACGAACAGCCTTTAGGAATTCCGGTTCCGCATCAATAATGCCACCCTCGCCCTGTAAAGGCTCAAGCATAATGGCACAAGTTTTATCAGAAATAAGTGCTTCTAATGCTTCTATATCATTGTAAGGAATATGGGTAATCCCCTGCGGCTTTGGTCCAAAACCATCTGAATAGCTCGCCTGGCCACCAACACTTACGGTGAAAAACGTACGGCCGTGGAATGCATGGGTAAACGCAATAATTTGGTCTTTATCTTCACCATACTTATCTTGAGCATAACGACGCGCTAATTTCAGTGCCGCTTCATTTGCTTCTGCACCTGAGTTCGCAAAAAAGACCTTCTCTGCAAATGTTGATTGAACAAGTTTAGTTGCTAATTCCAGCGCAGGCTCATTGGTCATCACATTTGAAAGGTGCCATAACTTTTCACCCTGTTCTTTCAGTGCCGACACGAGAGCTGGGTGACAGTGACCTAAGCAGTTCACCGCAATACCACCTGCAAAATCGATAAACTCTTTACCGTTTTGGTCCCAAGCTCGGCTGCCTTCTCCTCGAACAGGGATCACAGCGGACGGCGCATAATTAGGCACCATAACTTCATCGAACTGGGCTCGGGTTAGGTTCATCTCAACGCTCATAATCTAGGTTCCTTTCAATTGTATTGCACGGCTAAACCGCGCCGATAGCGGCTACCTGTCTAGGTTTGCCTTTGTGGCGCCTAGGGTAGTTATTTTTATTAGGGGGTCATTAATAGCGAAATTGTGATCAAAATACTAGTTTTTCATACACCCTGTTAACACCAAGTTACACAGGACTGCATAAAGTTTGTCGTTTTAATACTAAGCAAGCGAATAAGGGCGGGTGTCGCAGCATATTTAGTCATAAAAAAAGCTGTTTCAAGAAGTTACCTTTAGTTATTCAGCATAATTGAATAACTAACGGTACAGAATCACACTAATTCAAGCCGTAACCTTGCTAAAAGTTGAAGCTCAGACACTACACTCCAGTCATCGGCGCAGTAGTTATAGCAGCTCCAATTTACGATAATTTTGCCCTTTAAGTCGAATTAGCTCTTGCTCTGTAAATTCATAGTAATCAAACATGACGCGCTTTTCTTGGGGCTCGATTTGCCGCATTTCCTCTAACAGCATCACTTTTGCGTAACAGCTCGCCTTGGCAATAAGTTTTGCATCTTCAGAAAGCTCGCGAAACACCATGGTTTGATCTATCTCGGTGAGAAGTGAGGAAAGCTTACTTTCTTTAAAATCAAGTAAATTGAGCAGCTGCCAGTTTAGCTCTGAGCCACGATTAAGCACTTGCTCCAAAACCGCTTGTGCTGGAAATTCGGTGGCAATGATTGCGTCATACACTTCTTTATCTCGGCTACCACTGGCTTCTCTTAACCAAGTTCCCCAAGTCTTTTCAAATAAACGCGCACTATTACCTAGGATCACTGAAGTGCCTAGCTGGCTTAATAAAGATACGCAATATAGCAAGCACTCGTTACGGCGATGTAAATTGGCAAGCGCTTTCACCGCAATCGCACTCACCACGCTATAACGCCACAGCTTACGCTTTGTCCACAGTAAACTTGCATGTCCGCTGGGTAACCAGTGTCGCAGGCAATAATAAGGAATGATGGTTTTGAGGCTTTCAATGCCGACAAAGTTGAGAACCAACTTAATATCGGTCACTTTTACATCTGCTCGTTGTGGGCGTTTGGCGCGAAATGCTGGGCTATTGACCATCGTGAGCAAATCTTTAGCTATCCAAGATTGCCCAGCAATCATCGGGCGTAAGCGGTTTAAATCGAGATTCTTCGCTTGCAAAATCTCAAGCAACATCAATTGTGCTTGATCAACAGTAGCGCTTTTTAATACAAGCTCAGGTTGCGATAACTGATGCTCAATAGCATTGCACACGGTATCGGTTAGCTGTGTGGATATCGCCTCATAAATGGCTTTAGCATCAATTTGTTTTTGTAGGCGCGCTAAAATCGCTTCACGCTCAATATCTAATTTACTTGCACTCGCTTCTAGCTCTGCATCGAGTTCATCAAACATGGCATTTGATTTTTGCTTGCCCACAATCAGCTGCTGGTAGAGTCTTTTTTCAACATCCACTATTTTTCCTGTTTTTAGACCACCAGCTACTGAGATTGCCACGTTATAGTTATCCTCACGATTGACGCGCTTAGGCTTACTTTATCTTTTTGAATTATATAACTGAATTGCGACCAATAAAAAGGCCTCTAGAGGAGGCCTTTACTCGGTTTTAGTTGTTTTTAAGATTTTGTTCAAACAATTTAAAAATTCGACGATATTCATCTAGCCAACTCGATGGCTGCTTAAAGCCGTGAGGCTCAACTGGATAAATTGCCGTTTCGAACATCGGCTTCTCAAGTTCGATGAGTCGCTGAACTAGCCGGACGCTATCTTGGAAGAATACGTTATCATCGAGCACCCCACTCATAATCAAAAGCGGTTTCGTTAAGCCTTGAGCATGCTCTATAGGAGAGCTTCTCTCATAAGCAATAGGGTCTACATCTGGTGTATTCAGAATATTGGAAGTATACGGCGCGTTATAATGCGCCCAGTCCGTTACCGGTCGTAGTGCTGCGCCCGCTTGGAATAAATCAGGCTCGTTGAAAAGCGCCATAAAGGTTAAGAAACCGCCGTACGAGCCGCCGTAAGTACCCACACGCTGGCGATCGACATTAGCATGTGTTGCCAACCAACTTACACCATCTTTCAAATCTTCGACTTCGGGGTGCCCCATATTACGATAAATAGCAGTACGCCAATCTCTGCCGTAGCCTTTTGAACCCCGATAATCCATATCCATGACCACATAGCCTTTTTGCGTTAACAAATTGTGGAACATGAACTCTCTAAAGTAACCAGAAAAACCATAGTGGGCATTTTGCAAATAGCCGGCACCATGATTAAAAATAACCGCTGGGTATTGTTCTGCCTTCGATGGGTCAAAACCTTGGGGCAAATAGACCCTTGCATAAACATCATTAGCGCCGTGGGTAGAAGGTACCCGAACAACTTCTGGGGCTTGCCAAGGGTATTGTGTAAACACGTCACTGGTATAATGAGTTAACTGCTTTAACTCACCGCCGATGTGCTGAATGTAAAGTTCGTTTGGCTGGATTCGTTTTGAAGCTTGCAGCAATAGTTTTTGACCATCGGGACTGAGGTCATAATCAAGCTTTCCTTGCCAATTTGTGAGCTGCTCACTTTTGCCCGAATTCAGATGAACCCGATAAACATTCTCGATTCCGGGATGGTCTTTGTTGGCCCGATAATAAATAAACTCTTGTTCTGGTCCCAGTTCAAGCTGACTCACAACGTAACGACCTTGGGTCAAAGCTTCTAGCTTGCCATCAAGTGCTTTCGTATAAAGTTGGGAATATCCAGTATGCTCCGATAAAAAGTACAAGCTCTGTTTATTTGGGACCCAACCAAATTGATTGTAGTTATAGTTGACCCAAGCATCATCATGCAACCGATGTTGGGTTGTGAGCTGCCCTGTAGTGAGGTTTAGAGTTGTTAACCAACGGTCTTTATTATCAACAGCTTCGATCATTAACGCGACGCGGTCATCATCTTGCTGCCATTGAACAGCACTTTGGCGCCATCCCCAGTCTTGCATCAATTGAATTTTTCTTGGCTGTTTCTTCGAATCATACTTTTGATTTTTCTTGTTAGCATTTTCAGACTTAACTGAAGCCAGCACGTCCTCATCGTAACCAATTAAGCCTTCAATAGTGACATTCACTTTTTTGCGCTGCTCTAAATCAAGCACCACTAAACGCTCACCTGGAGGATTGTCTTCTGCAACTCGAGCACGAGCAGGGACAGCATCAACATACCCCTTAGTCCCTAGATAGTTTGGCATGATGTCATGCTCACCTCGCCAACTATAGTTTTTATCAATCAGCGACAAAATAATATAACGGCCACTTGGCGATACACTCATTGCGTTCACAGCCTCGGTATCACCGAGATACCATGTCATATTCGCAACCGTAGGGTCCAGATCTTGGCGCTGCTGCTTATAGTTTTGTTGGGCAACAGCATGACTTTGTTGCAGCGCAACATATTCAATTAAACGATGCTGCTGTTTCGCGATATAGCTTTGGGGAGCCTGAATAGATTTAGGCTTTTGAGCCATTTTAATATCGGCGATTTGTTCAATAAGCCCAGATGTTCGACGAATACGGTACACCGCATTCCCTTGCCAAAATGCGATGTCATTATCGACTAAAAACTGTAAGCCGTTTGCAGGGCGGTTGAATCGAGTCAGTTGCTTTACCACCCCCGTCGAAAGGCGCTTAACAAATACATTTCCTTGAAATAGGTACGCCTTCTCGGTACCACTTTTATTGATAACTCCACGCTGCTGATCAGCCTTATGCAGCTCATTGATTGCAAGCTTCTTTGCCGCCTCGGAATCAATCGGTTGCTGGTAATAATCCTTTAACGGCGATGCGCTTTTTTGACGATAGAAGTAAACAGATTGACTGTCATCACTCCAATAGGCGCCTTTTGCCAAAATCCCCATCCAATCTGGGTTTGCCATAATTTGCTTCAATGTTAAAGATGTCTGCGCATCTAATGGCGCTTGCAACATCACTTTAGTGTTGGTTTGTGGAGCGGTTTGATTATCAAGGCGGGTAGTTGAGCAGCCTGCAATAATGACCGTAGAAAATAGGCCAAGTGCAACATGGCGCAACGCGAGTTTCATCCTATATCCTTTATATTAGCTTTTATTGTTTGAATCTTGTTATACCATAACTTTGAATGTACCAATGGCCAAAAAGTTTAAGGCTTTGTAACAGGAAGCGCTTGTTCTGCGATAAAATGCTTGAGTAAACTTAACCCTTGCTCAGTCAATATCGATTCTGGATGAAATTGCACACCCCAAATCGGTAATTTTTGATGACGCATTGCCATAATCTCAAGACCCTGCTCAGGGTCATCTAGCCACGCATCCATCACAAATCCATCAGGAAGCTGCTCGACTAACAAAGAATGATAGCGCGTCACGCGCAACGGGTGATTTAAGCCCTCAAATAACCCAGCGCCGTGATGGCTAATTTGACTGGTTTTACCGTGCATGACTCGCTTGGCTTTTACAATTTTCGCGCCAAAGACCTGTGCGATAGCTTGATGCCCAAGACACACGCCTAACAAGGGAATATTGCCAGCGAAATGACGAATGACGGCCATAGAAATACCCGCTTCATTTGGCGAGCATGGCCCAGGTGATATCACGATATGGGAGGGCTGCAAAGCTTCAATCTGAGCGATGGTCACTTCGTCATTTCTTTTTACCACAACTTCCTGACCTAGCTGCTGGAAGTATTGCACTAGATTAAAAGTGAATGAATCGTAATTATCTATCATCAACAACATGTTGAGTCTCTGGTGGTGGCTTGCATTCGGTTGTTCATAACTATGTAAGATTTGGGTGAACTATAACATTTTGAATCGCAGTCAATAAAAAAGCCAGTTATCAACTGGCTTTCGGTATCTTCGACGAGCAAATCTACTTCACTAAAGTTAAATGGCTAGTCTTTTTCGCCGACTTTGGTGTTTCAATGGATTTACTTTCTTGAGTTGGTGTCTCTGAAATCGAAGGAGCACTTTTATCTTTAGCCGTCTGGCTATAAGCATCCTCAACATCAAATACTGTACCTGCACCATTTTCACGAGCATAAATGGCAACGATGGCCGCCATCGGTAATACAACCTGTTGCGGCACGCCTCCAAACCGGGCATTAAACTCAACAAACTCGTTGGTAATTTGTAAATTACCCACGGCGCTTGCCGTGATGTTTAATACGATTTGTCCGTCCTTCACGTACTGTTGTGGTACTTCAGTGCCGGGCACGAAAGCATCCACTACGACGTGTGGTGTCAGGTGGTTGTCCATCAACCAGTCATAATAAGCCCGCAATAAATACGGGCGACTAGGAGTCAAACCTTGCATTAGATACCCATGCGCATTTCGCGCTCAGTCTCTGTCAATGACGCTTTAAACGATTCACGTTCAAAGATACGCGTCATATAGGCTTTCATGTCTTTTGTTGCACGCGTATCAAGCTCAATACCTAGGACAGGTAAGCGCCAAAGTAGCGGACCTAAATAACAATCAGCTAAACCAAACTCTTCACTCATAAAGTAAGGCATTTCACCAAAGATAGGTGAAATAGAAGTCAGGCTTTCTTGCAGCTCTTTACGAGCCGCTTCTGCACGGTCACCTTTGCGAATACGATCCACCAAAGTGTACCAATCATTCTCGATGCGATGCATCATCAATCGCGCTTTACCACGAGATACCGGATATACAGGCATTAGTGGTGGATGTGGGAATCGCTCATCAAGGTATTCCATGATAATACGAGACTCATACAGTACTAATTCACGATCAACTAGAGTGGGTACAGAATTGTATGGATTCACTTCCAGTAAGTTTTCAGGCATATCACTCGGATTCACCTGCAGCACATCTACAGTGACCCCTTTTTCAGCCAGTACTATGCGCACTTGATGGCTATAAAGATCATCAGCACCTGAGAACAAGCTCATGATAGAGCGTTTATTGGCAGCTACAGCCATTGGTACCCTCCAAAATCAAAAAAAAACAAACGTAAACGAGGGGCAAAGCCCCCCGTTTAAATTATGCGGATATTACATTTTACCCGTTATTGCTACCTAGTGTACATCTCTCCAGTACTCTTTCTTTAAGAGATAGGCCACAATAAAGAAGATAAATAGGAATCCCATCACCCAAACACCTGTACTTTCACGCTCAAGGCGGATTGGTTCTGCAGAGTACACAAGAAAACCCGTGATATCTTTCGCGGCTTGGTCATACTCTTCGGCTGTCATCGATCCACCTGTTGCAGGTGTTAATTCTTTCAGCGTTTGAACCTCAACGCCGTCGATTTGTTGAGTTTCAAATACTGGCTCACTGACACCTTGCAGCTCTTCCAAAACATGCGGCATACCTACCGAAGGAAACACGCGGTTATTGACGCCAAATGGACGGCTCGGATCTTTATAAAACCCTTTTAAATAAGAGTATACCCAATCCTCACCTCGTACACGTGCCACCAATGTTAAATCCGGTGGCGTAGCGCCGAACCATTTTGCCGCATCTTTAGCTGGAATAGCATTTTCCATTAAGGAGCCGACTTTACTGTCGTTATACTTGTATTTGGCTTTCATATCATCGATAGAAATATCCAAATCTTCAGCTACGCGACTGTACCGCTGGTATTTTGTACTATGACAACCCGAGCAATACTTTTGGAATAAATCCAAACCGCGCTCTAACGACGCTTTATCGTGCAAGTCGATGTTTGCTGATTCGAGCGGAACATTACTACCAGCAGCAAAAGTAAGGGCTGGCACTAAACTGACTAAAGCAATTAATAATTTCTTCATTAGTGTGTCAACCTCTCAGGAACTGGCTTAGTTTTTTCATTCTTACTGTAGATGAACAGGAATAAGAAGAAACCGAAGTAAGTCACGGTAAAGATACGCGCTACGATGGTGAGTACCGGGGTGGCCGCAACAGCACCTAAATAACCCAACACTACAAAAGACACTGCGAACTGAGTGATGTTCAATTTGTGGACCGTACTACGGTAGCGAATTGACTTCACTTTACAGCGATCTAACCAAGGAAGAACGAATAGCACGGCAATTGCTAAACCCATGCCAATAACACCAGCAAGCTTGTCTGGAATTGCACGAAGAATTGCATAAAACGGTGTGAAGTACCAAACAGGCGCAATATGCTCTGGAGTCTTCATTGGGTTCGCAGCTTCAAAGTTTGGCTTCTCAAGGAAGTAACCACCGCCTTCAGGCATAAAGAACAGAACATAGCAGAAGACAATAAGGAAGCCTGCCACGCCCAAGATGTCTTTCACCGTGTAATAAGGGTGGAATGGAATACCATCTTTTGGCCAACCGTTCTCATCTTTGTTTTGCTTAATCTCAATCCCGTCAGGGTTGTTAGAGCCAACTTCATGCAAGGCGATTAAGTGCAAAAATACCAGCACGACGAGAACAAGCGGTAACGCAATGACATGCAATGCAAAGAATCGATTTAGCGTCGCACCAGAAACCACGAAGTCACCGCGGATCCATAGAGTTAAATCATCACCAATGAATGGAATCGCACCAAACAAAGAGATAATAACCTGCGCACCCCAATATGACATCTGTCCCCACGGCAATAGGTAGCCCATAAAGGCTTCAGCCATAAGCACAAGGAAAATGAGCATACCAAACAGCCACAATAGCTCTCTGGGCTTTTGATAAGAACCGTAAATCAGTCCTCGGAACATATGCAAATAGATGACGACAAAAAATGCCGATGCACCGGTAGAATGCATATATCGTAATAACCAACCATATTCGACATCACGCATGATGTACTCAATTGAAGCAAACGCACCTTCAGCGGTCGGAACGTAGTTCATCGTTAACCAGATACCAGTGAGCAGTTGGTTAACGAGTACTAACATAGCTAATGAGCCAAAAAAGTACCAGAAGTTAAAGTTGGTCGGCGTTGCGTATTTACCGACATGACGATTGTAGGTCGCTGTCATTGGAATACGCTCATCAATCCAGCTGACTATATTCTTAACCATTACGCAGCTCCTGTATCGACACCGATTAGCACAGTTCCATCATCCACATATTGATGAGGTGGAATGACTAGGTTCAATGGTGCTGGTACACCTTGGAATACACGACCAGCCATATCAAACTTAGAACCATGACAAGGGCAGAAGAATCCTGAAGTGACACCTTCAACTTGCTCACCAAACGAATCTGGTAAATAAGTTGGTGAACACCCGAGGTGAGTACAAATACCTACTGCGATAAAAAATTCTGGCTTAATTGAGCGACCAGGGTTTTTTGCATATTCAGGCTGTTGCATTTCAACCGAGTCCGGGTCTCTCAACTGGTCGTCATTCTCAGGAAGCTGTTGCAGCACTTCCTCAGTCCGACGGACAACCCAAACCGGCTTTCCTCGCCATTCAACGCGAATTAATTGACCTGGTTCAACTTTACTAATGTTTACTTCAACCGGCGCGCCTGCAGCTTTCGCTTTGGCACTCGGATTCCATGACTTGATGA
The DNA here is from genome assembly GCF_014647855.1 of Shewanella gelidii. Lineage (GTDB taxonomy): Bacteria > Pseudomonadota > Gammaproteobacteria > Enterobacterales > Shewanellaceae > Shewanella > Shewanella gelidii. The sequence goes on from NZ_BMPZ01000003.1 coordinate 229,499, forward strand.
AGGGAACCGCTACTGCGACGGCACCAGCACCACCTACTACGGCGGTTGCAGCTGTCAGGAATCTGCGACGTCCGGTATCGACTGGCGCATTGCTCATCCACTATTCTCCCAGAGGGTGTTGGAATTCTTGTTGTTCGAGACCTCTTTTCGTTCAACTGTGACTCATGACACAGAAATGAACTTTGAGGCGGTGCCCATTATAGCTAAAAATTTGAAGCAGATCATAGTGAAAACACATCACTTAAGTGGGGATATTGAATTTTTTTTGAAAATAGCTCAAAAAAACGACTTAACTTAACACCAAAGTCGTAAAAATAAGACGGAAAGTGAAAAGAACAATGTGATTTGCCTCTCGCTAAATTAGCAGCTTAGCGATTATAAAGAAGAAATATGCCCATTTAACCGCAAAAACAAAAAGACCTAGCATAATGCTAGGTCTTTTTAGGTCAAATCCACAGGTTTACTATTTAACACCTGCATTATTAATATATTCGAAGAACTCACCATCAGGCTCAAGCACCATGACATCAGAGTTACCAGAGAAGCTTTTCTTATATGCTTCTAGGCTTCGTAAAAATGCGTAGAACTCAGGGTCTTTACCGTAAGCATCCGCATAAATCTTTGCAGCCTCAGCATCACCCTCACCACGAACGGTCAGAGCTTGCTTTTCAGCTTCAGCGATTTTAACAGTCACGTCGGCATCAATTGTTGCCTTGATAATTTCAGCCTGCTCTTTACCTTGAGCACGATGCTCTTTGGCAACCGCTTGACGTTCGGCACGCATACGCTGATAAATACTGCTGCTCACGTTATCAGGTAAGTTGATTTGCTTTACTCGAACATCGACAACTTCAATACCCAGATCTTGAGCACTTTCTGTTGCGTTCTTCAGTGCGGCAATTTGTAGCTCATCTCGCTTACCGGAAACAATTTCACGAATCGTGCGCTGACCAAACTCTGTACGAAGGTCGTTATTGATTTTTCGTTGTAACAGCGTTTCTGCATTCGCCTTAATACCACCATTCGTTGAAAGGTAATATTTTTCGAAATCCTTGATGCGCCACTTCACGTAGGAATCAACCATCAAATCTTTCTTCTCAGACGTTACGAATCGATCTGCTGCACCGTCTAGTGTCTGAATACGCGCATCTAAGTAACGAATTTTATCAATTGCAGGTACTTTTAAATGCAAACCCGGCGCATAAACACGAGTCACACCATCGTCTTTCAAAATCTTACCAAATCGAGACACAATGGCACGTTCGCCTTCATTCACAACCAATACAGACGACAGACCAATAGCAATCAAAATTGCGACAAGAATAACACCTAATCTACCCATGATTATTCTCTCCCCTGACGGCTGCGTTGAGCACGGCTCTGGCGACCGTCAAACTGCATACTATTTTGTGACACGGTATTAGTTGAATTGATTTGAGGCTGACTTTGAGTCGTTGTCGCTGACGTATTCGTCGCTGGACGCTTGTTCTCCATCAACTTATCGATCGGAAGATACATCATATTCCCGCTGTTCTTCGCGTCAATGAGTACCTTATTCGAGCTCGACAAGACTTGCTGCATCGTATCGATATATAAACGCTTACGTGTGACTTCAGGTGCCATCTTATACTCAGGTAAAAGCTTTTCAAATCGAGCAACTTTACCTTCAGCTTCCAAAATTTCACGTTGTTTATATGCGCTCGCCTGCTGGCTCATGCGCTGTACGGTACCACGCGCTTTAGGCTCGATTTCTCTTGCATATGCCTCTGCTTCACGAATGAAGCGTTGCTCATCTTCTTGCGCAGCAATTGCATCATCGAATGCCGCTTTAACTTCTTCCGGCGGACGTGCAGGAAGGAAGTTGACATCCACAACGCTTAAACCAAGGTTATAAGGCTCAAGAATACGTTCAATTTCTTCCCAAGTGTCAGTACGAATTTTGTCACGGCCCGTGGTCAAAATATCATCCATCGTGTTATGACCCACAACGTAGCGCAATGCACTATCTGTTGCTTCGCGTAAACTTTCGTTCGCATCCACAGCGCTAAAAATAAACGCATACGGGTTGGTCACGCGGTATTGCACATCTAACTCGACTTTAACAACGTTTTCGTCTGCAGTTAGCATGCTGCCGGCCGCAGGAATAGAACGAACCGTTTGCACATCAACTGGGAACACAGCATCAATGAACGTTGGACGCCAATGTAGACCTGGGTCAACTTCACCAATGTACTCACCGAAGCGAAGTGCAACGCCACGCTCAGCTTCTTTTACGGTATAGAAACCAGAAGCTGCCCATACAGTTAATGCGATGCCAAGTGCAATCAATAAGCTGATTGAACCAAACGCGTTACCTGAAGGCCCTTTGCCTTTTCCGCCACCAAAACGTTTTGCAAGATTACGAAACACCTCATCTAAATCAGGTGGTCCTTTATCATTGCCGTTACCGCCTTTATTTCCCCAAGGGTCATTTCCCTTGTTACCGGGCTCATTCCAAGCCATTTAGCACTCCATAAGTGGATGAAATAAATGAATCAATTTACTACTTCCTGCCCTATATTCTCTATAAGGAAGGATTCTAATTCGCCTTGACTCTGTTTAACTAATCGATTCCAGTCTGTTTCACTAAGGCGTACCTCAACTAAACAGTCACCGTTATCTTGATATTCTTTACTTTGTATTACGTCGAGACGATAAAATCGGCCCAAATAATGTCCTGCCGCCGCTGGTATTCTTAATTGCAGTGAAAGAATTTTTTCACCGACCAAGGCAACGATTGCTTCTAATAGTAATTCAAAACCATTTTGTTTCTGGGCCGAAACCCAAACCCGAGTTGGTTTCCCCTCTTCATCGTAATCAATACGTGGCGCAACATCTTCTAGTAAATCCAGCTTGTTGTTGACGACCAGCTGAGGGATCTCATCGGCATCCAACTCTTTTAAAACTGCCTGTACCTGTTCAAAGTTATCGCCCATATTGTCATCAGCGCAGTCGACAACATGGAGTAAAAGATCCGCTTCTCGAGTCTCTTGCAGTGTTGCTTTAAACGCCGCGACTAAATCATGGGGCAAGTGTCGAATAAAACCAACTGTATCCGCTAAAATGATTGCACCATCCGGGAGTTCAAGTTTTCGCAGTGTTGGATCAAGTGTTGCGAATAATTGATCCGCCGCATACACATCTGACGATGTTAGCGCATTGAAAAGTGTCGATTTACCAGCGTTGGTATATCCAACGAGTGACACTGTAGGTAAATCACTTCGAACTCGAGATCGCCGACTTTGTTCGCGTTGTTTATCGACCTTTTCCAAGCGATTTTTAATCGTCTTGATCCGGCCGCGCAATAATCGCCTATCTGTTTCTAGCTGACTTTCACCAGGTCCTCTTAAACCGATACCACCTTTTTGCCTTTCTAGATGTGTCCAGCCTCGAATAAGCCGAGTCGACATATGTCGCAACTGTGCCAATTCAACTTGCAACTTACCTTCATGGGTTCGTGCACGTTGCGCAAAAATATCTAAAATAAGCGTGGTACGGTCTAATACGCGACATTGGCAGACTTGCTCAAGGTTTCTTTCTTGTGCCGGACTCAAGGCGTGATTGAAAATCACAACATTGGCATCCGTTGCGGCCACAAGCGCGGCTATCTCTTCAGCTTTACCAGTACCTACAAAAAACTTTCTATCCGGTGAGCGCCTGCTACCGGTAATTGTTCCTACCGCTCGAGCACCAGCTGAATCTACCAGCAGTTGCAACTCGACTAGATCTTCGCGACTATTCTCATCGGGAAAATCGATATGGACAAGAACTGCAGACTCTCCTGCCTCATAACGATCAAACAAGCAAAAAACCTCTTAACACACGATTACTCCGCACTAGATGAATCATCTTGTGCTGCTTGGTAATTACTGCTTTGTGTATTTTGGTGTGCACTGACGTTAAATGGGCGTGCCGGCACAACCGTAGAAATCGCGTGCTTATAAACCATTTGGCTGACTGTGTTTTTCAAAAGAATCACAAATTGATCAAATGACTCCACCTGTCCTTGGAGTTTAATACCATTGACCAAATAAATTGATACAGGAACACGTTCACGTCTTAACGCATTCAAAAATGGGTCTTGTAAAGATTGCCCCTTAGCCATTTTGTTATCCTTTTTAATTTATAAAATTATAAATCTTATTAAGTTTAGTTTTCTTGTTTAGTTTTAGTATTATACAGCAAGGGATAATATGCTAGCCACGGGAACGCAGAAGTGTAACTAAATTATCCTTGTTTCCACTTTCTAACCAATTCAAATCTGGCCACCCTCGCAACCATGTTAATTGACGTTTCGCTAATTGCCTAGTAGCAGCGACAGCTTTTTCGACCATAGTATCATAGTTAAATTCATCATCTAGATATTGCCAACACTGGCGATATCCAACACAACGCATAGACGGCATATCAATATTTAAGTCGCCACGCTGCTTTAATTGCTGAACTTCGTCCACAAACCCTTGTTCTAGCATTAATTTAAATCTGAGTGCAATTAATTCGTGTAAATGTTTACGCTCTTGGGGTGCGATTGCAAATTGCACCATTTCATATGGTAATTCAGGTGCTTTGACTTCGGTTAATTCAGTCAAAGTCTTACCACTGATCCGATATACTTCAATTGCTCGCGACAGACGCTGTGGATCATTTGGATGGATCCGTTGCGCCGATACCGGGTCGACCCGTTGCAACTGTTGGTGCAAAAACTCCCAGCCATGCGCCGCCGCTTCGGAGGCGATTTGCTGTCGAATTATAGCATCGGCACTAGGCAACGGTGACAAGCCTTCAAGCAGGGCCTTAAAATACATCATCGTGCCACCCACCAGCAGTGGCGTTTTTCCGGTAGCGATCGCTTGTTCGATCTCGCTTAAAGCATCTTGTCGAAAATCCGCAGCAGAATATGTCTCACTCGGATCTTTAATATTTACCAACTGATGTGGTGCTCGCGATAACTCTTCAGGACTCGGTTTTGCAGTACCAATATCCATCTGACGATATATCAACGCAGAGTCCACTGAAATAATCTCGCAATTATGCTGTTCTGCAAGAGCAATTGCCAAAGCCGTTTTGCCTGATGCAGTCGGCCCCATCAATGTTAGAACTTTCGGTCGATTACTTTGTGTCACTCAGTTGCTCTTTTATCCATTGCTCCCAAGGAAGCTCGATGGCTTCGTCTTTGAGTGCTTGCTGCGTTGGCGCAGGCAGCGATTGAAAACCTTGCCACAATATTTGCGCTTGTTGAAAATCTTGCGAGCCAAACTTTGCTAACCAAGCAATTACCGCTTCTTCGGCCGGCAGCTCATATCGCAACCATTGTAATAGCTCAGGCACAACGGTCGCCAATTTGGCATTCCTAAGATATGAGGGCACTTTTTTAATAATCAACTGTTGATGTCGAATTGATAATTCGACACCCATTTGGCGCAACAAAGATTCTTGCTGTGTCAGCGTCTCAACCCAGTCTTTGTCTAACGGCACTGATGTGGGCATCAGCAACGGCTGCGCAACTAGTCCATTTTGCCATTTATTGCGAATATCTCGCTCAACGACCTTAAAAGCCACTCGACTCAAAGGTAATAAGTTTAATCTTCCGCCTTCAACCATCACCCACCATTGGCCATCCAATAGTGGCGGCATGAGCATGAAACTCTCAGCTGGCGGGTTCGCTTGCTCATTTCGCTGTGTTGAAGCAGCATCGTGATTGCGAGGCTGCAGTGGTCTGATCAACTGGCAGTACGAGTCAATAGCGGCTTGTGAAGGCAAGTCAGCGTGTTGCTCACGACCTTTCTGAGCAGCAGGGAAACTAGACATTTGATGCTGTCGACTTAATTTACGCGCATTTTCATCTGATTGTGAATCAGAGTCCTTTGCCTCATACAGTCGCCGAGGGGGTTCCTGAACACAGGTACTTTGTGGGATTGCACTAAACGACTTTGCTGGACCAGGCAATGAATCAGCAGAGGCTTGAGAATTTTCCATCGCCTGCGCATGATTAGATGTTTGAGTCGTTTGACCTTGCCCCGTTCTGGAACCGATATCCTTTTCAATCGGCTGTTCATTTCCGCCGTCAAAGGCCAAGCTATGAGCCTCTGCAATCGCAGATTGTAACGCCTGCAGAATAAAATCATGGATGTATCGCGCTTGGTGAAACCTAACCTCATGTTTGGCTGGATGCACATTCACATCCACTTGATGCGGATCTAAATCGAGCATCATGACATAACAAGGTAATTTTGCGTCACCACGGCTCTCTGCAAATGAAAAAGCTTGTCGAACTGCATGATTGATTAATCGGTCTCGAACCAAGCGACCATTCACATAAAAGTAGTGAACATCAAGTTGTGTTGCATTGACATCAAAATGACTTGGCGCTTGTAAGTACCCACTTAATCGTAAATCATTATGCTGACAGTCAACGTGCAGTGCGTGTTCAGCAAAACTACGACTACTGATTTGTCCCAAGCGCTGGATAAATTGCAACTGTGTATTTGCAGCGCGATAATTGCGAACCGACTTGCCGTTATGCTGCAATGTAAAATGTACTTTAGGCTGCGCCATTGCGATTCGTTTTAGCCACTCATCAATATGAGTGAACTCGGTCTTATCACTTTTAAGGAAACGACGCCGAGCAGGTGTATTAAAAAAGAGAGCGACCGCTTCAATGGTAGTCCCTTCCGGGTGTGCGGCAGGCGTTACTTTCACCGCCATCTGACTCCCTTCGGCATAAGCTTGCCAGGCTTCCGTTTGCTCTTTCGTTCGCGAAGTTAACGTCAACCGAGAAACAGAACTAATACTGGCCAATGCTTCACCACGAAAGCCAAAGCTCAAAATAGCATCGAGATCATCTAGGCTATGCAGCTTTGATGTGGCGTGACGAGACAAAGCGAGCGCCAGCTGGTCCTTTTCAATACCACAGCCATTGTCTCGTATTCGAATCAGCTTGCTGCCACCCTTTTCGATATCGATATCAATCCGGGTTGCACCAGCATCAATACTATTTTCAACGAGCTCTTTAATAACCGATGCGGGCCGCTCAACCACTTCGCCTGCAGCAATTTGGTTCGCGAGTTGCGGAGGCAGTACTTCAATTGCCATGAGTTTTACCTAGTTAGGCTCGCGGGATCACGAGCTTTTGGCCAATGCGCAACACATTCGATTTTAGATTGTTGGCTTTCTTAATCGTTGCGATTGACACTTGATAGCGGTGGGCGATGACCGACAGGGATTCACCTTTTTTCACTTGGTGCTTAATATTGCTTTTCTTCGCCAGTAAAGTACCAGCGGGTGGATTGTCTTTAAAATAGCTCACTACACCTGAATGGATCGCCTTTGCAAGTTTTTCTTGATGATTGCGATTCTGTAATAGCTTCTCTTCTTTATGGTTCGATATGAAACCGGTTTCGACCAGAATGGACGGAATATCAGGGGACTTTAGAACCGCAAGGCTTGCTTGCTCAGGCTTACGCTTATGCAGCTTAGTCACTCGCCCTAAATCTCCAAGGACCTCACCAGCGATCACGTGACTAACCGCCATCGAGCGATCCATCGACATGTCTAGCAAGGTCATTGCGAGGTATTGCTCATTGTCAGTATTCTTAATAATTTCGCCCGCACCACCAAGCAACTCAGAATGCTTCTCTTTCTGCTCAAGCCAGCGGCCAATTTCACTATTGGCACGGCGCATTGACAAAACCCAAACCGAAGCGCCCTTGGGCTGCGGAGAAGTGAATGCATCCGCATGAATAGAAATGAGCAAATCTGCTTTACTGTTTCTGGCTAGATCAGAGCGCTTATTTAAATTCACAAAATAGTCACCCTTACGGGTCATGACAGCCTTCATTCCTTGCGTTGCGTTGATTTTCGCAGCGACACGTTTTGCGATTTGCAGTACAACTTTTTTCTCATGGGTGCCCTTTGGGCCAATAGAACCAGGATCTTCACCACCATGTCCCGCATCAACGGCAATAATGACGTCTCTATAGTTCGATTGTGGTTTAGCAACTTTTTGAGGGCTTTTCGCTTTGGCATGGTGACTCAAATCTACCACTAGGCGATTGCCATACGGTGCTGTCGGAGACAGTGAGAACAAGTTCGCTTTAACGGGTTGCGTCAGATCAACAACAAGTCTTAACACACCTTTCTTCGGGGGTTTGCTAATTCGAACGCGTTTTACAATTTTGCTGTTGTGGGACTGCTTCTCCAACTTCAACTTGGTTTTCGCTTGTTGCAAGTCAACGACCAAACGATGTGGATTGGTAAGCGTGAAATATTTAAAAGTTGGTTTGTTGCTTAGGTCGAAAACAACCCGCGTTGAATCTGGCGCAGCCCAAACCCGTACGCCATTCAATTGATTTGCAGCGTAACTTTGCAAAGAAGCAAAGCAAAGGACAAATAATATACTGATTCTAATTATATTTTTAATTCTCAACATCATTACTTTATTTGTTGTAAAAGCGACAAGCCTAATGGAGACAGCGCCTCTATTTGTAATTCTCTACCAGTATTAACATATTTAAGTCGAAGATGCATATCAGCCGGCGGCAATAATCCATGACCGTGATCTGGCCACTCTATTATACAAACACTCCGCTCGGTAAAATAATCACGGATCCCCATAAATTCAAGTTCTTCTGGATCCGACAAACGATAAAGATCAAAGTGAAAGACTTCCATACCATTTAGTTCATAGGGCTCAACCAAAGCGTAGGTCGGACTTTTTACAGCGCCTTGATGACCAAGCCCTTGGATCAGCCCTCGGCTTAAGGTTGTCTTCCCCGCGCCTAGGTCGCCGGTAAGATAGATCACTAAAGGCGCAGCGGTAATTTTCGCTAGCTGTTCACCAACCGCTATCGTTTCCTGCTCATCCTTTAAATTCAAGGTAAGGGTTTCAATCTCTAACTTACACGCTTTCAAATCTTTACTATCTCTCACAAAAATAAAGTCTATTGGACGGACTTAAAACATAGCTATAAGAACAAACCACCACTTCAAGCCGACATTAGCAATTCACGAGTCGGCGAATATGCGGCATTAAGTCACTTGCAAGCATACCTCGCTCGCCATCTTTTGCCGCTAAGTCCGCGGCTTCACCATGAACAATTACACCGACAACTGTAGCGGTGAAGTTATCTAACCCTTGAGCCATCAAGGCTCCAATAATACCGGATAAGACATCTCCGCAGCCACCACTAGCAAGCCCAGGGTTACCAACGGGAGCAACCACTACATTGTGGCCATCACTGATAATAGTGCCGGCACCTTTTAATAGTACCACGCCACCATATTTACTTTGAATCTTTGAAACGGCAATAAAGCGATCTTGTTCCACTTCCGCTACGGATATATTCAGTAGACGAGCAGCCTCCCCGGGGTGCGGCGTCAGCACCCAATTATCCTGCTTCGCCGGTTCTAAACTTAAAAGATTCAGCGCATCCGCATCCAAAACGCAGGGTTTGTCACTTAAACAAGTCGCTTTAAATAGGTTATATCCCCAATCTTTTTTTCCTAAACCGGGTCCTAGAACCAGCACTTTCGCCCATCCCAAGCGGAGATAAACCTCCATATCAACTAATTGACAGCCCCAAAACATTAACTCTGGTCGATTCGCATTCACGGTAAACTGGTGTTCAGGCTTACTCACAACGGTCACTAATCCTGCACCAGCTCTTAAGCAAGCTTCACCAGCGAGCCTTACCGCGCCTGCCATGCCAACATCCCCGCCAATCACAGTTACCTTGCCATAATCGCCTTTATGGCTATCTCGCTCGCGGTTTTTGGGTAAGGATGCCTTCAGCGCATCTTGGCCAACTCGTTGGGCAATTGCAGAGGGTAAAAATGCTTCAAACCCCACTTGCGCATAAAATAAGTGACCACAGCAATGCCGAGCCCGGCCTGTAACTAGTCCCCGTTTTATCGCGCCAAAGGTCAATGTTGCATCAGCACAAACCGCTGCGCCATGAGCAGCTCCTGTATCAGCCAATATGCCAGAAGGTACATCGAGGCTAAGCACCCAAGCTTGGCTTGCATTAATTGCTGAGACGACGTCTTGCACTGGTTGTTTGACGGCACCAGTTAGGCCCGTACCTAAAATGCCATCAACAACTAACTTTGCGTCTTTTATCAACTGAGCGTTATAAGGCGTCAATTGGCCACCACTCGATTCAAAAGCTGCACAAGCTTGTTTCGCCTCTGGGCTCTTGAGCTCGGATGTCAAAGTCATGAGAGTGGCATCACAATTCGCCTCTAGGAGCAAGCGAGCCAAAACAAAAGCATCTGCACCATTATTACCTGAGCCGGCTATTAAAACGGCAGGCGAGTTAACTCGATGCAGCTGGTTTAACAGCTGAAACGCGGCTAGCCCCGCATTTTCAACTAAGGAATAAAGCTCGAGGTTTGTTTCTGCGACCGCTTTAACTTCAGCGTCACGTACTTGCTGACTTAGATATAAGTCAGTGGGCAAATTGGACAAATTCCGCGACATTTCCCGCTCCCTGCTCTAATGACATTTCGCGCTTCATTTCTCTGAGATCATTCTCATATCAGGTCAAATCAATCTATTAACCGGGCGCTAATTTGGATGTTTCGAGAGCACAATTCGTGAAAGAAAATATGCTCACGGTTGAATTAAAAACGTACCGTCTCGTTTTCTATAGCAATAACAGCTACACTAAATTCTATGAATGGAATCATAACGATCGCTGAATGAAGCTTTTAACATTAGTCATTCTTGCATTATCAATCTTACTACTAAAGCTGCCCATCAACTCTTCAATATTGATTGGTGCGGTCTTGGTCATTTGTTTGATTTTAGTGCTCTTCAGCATTTACAAAGCTATCGGGCAGCCTCTCAAAGATAAAGATGCTAAAGACGACGATCCCCCGCCTTCACATTGAGCACTTTCCAAATTTCAGCGATAAAAATTCATCGACCAAAGAGCGAGAAAGGCCCATTTCAATCCGAAGCGGGCCTTTAGTTTCATATTTAAGTCAATTCAAATCTTTTTATTAAAGATCATCCATCCGCAACGTGCTGTGTACTAAACGCTGTTGCTGTATACGCTCGACACGCACTAACTCTTTAAGCGCACTACGAATTTCTTCTGTGGCGGAGGATTCGGCCGTTTTATTTAAAAGCCCAAGTAATCGATTTTCCAAATCAAGATGTAAGCTCAATACGTCATCTTCTGACATATTGGCAGGTAAAACAGTATCGGCACAACGCTTAGAGAAATCCTCAAATGTGATGTCTTTATACCAAGTATCAAGAATGCGAGCCGGAGCGCCGTCCACGTAGTTTTCTAAAGACTCAGAGAGATGCTCCTGGCTTTGTTTAAAGTAAGTCAGCACCATTTTGACTCGCGTTGAATCAGCGTGAGTATGTAGCCGGCTATAGAGCTGCGCCATATCTAGGCGACATTGGGCAACGAACTGAAGCAACTCTCGTAACTGTTGAATACGCATTTGACACACTCCACTTAGGCTAATCTTTGAACTTAGTTAACAATCATCAAAAGCCATTATGAGAGTAATCGCACTAAAATTTCTTGAACAAGGTCAAAAAGTAGCTAGTTTAGTCAAAATTAAATTAGTTTTTATAAACAAGATGCAGAGTGGGTACTATCCGAACTGAAGCCTTCATAACAGCTCCCTGTATTCAGAGATACAAATCCACTAGGCAAGGGGGATAGAAAATACGTTTAGTGAAAGAAGTCATCGACACAGAAAAACAATGAACCACACGGAAAGCTAGCGACTAGCTAAAATAGATTCAAAAAATTAAGTATAAGAATAGAGGAAGGAGATTGGAGCGACATATCGGGTTCGAACCGATGACCTATACCTTGGCAAGGTATCGCTCTACCAACTGAGCTAATGTCGCGTAATCTTGATAACCAAATTGGAGCGACATATCGGGTTCGAACCGATGACCTATACCTTGGCAAGGTATCGCTCTACCAACTGAGCTAATGTCGCTTTATTTGTTACAGCGAGAAAATGAAGGTGCACTTTCTGGCTTGAATTTGGAGCGACATATCGGGTTCGAACCGATGACCTATACCTTGGCAAGGTATCGCTCTACCAACTGAGCTAATGTCGCTTTATTTGTTACAGCGAGAAAATGATGGTGCACTTTCTGGCTTGAATTTGGAGCGACATATCGGGTTCGAACCGATGACCTATACCTTGGCAAGGTATCGCTCTACCAACTGAGCTAATGTCGCAATTCTTGTTTTTACTCGGCTAAAATAGCCCGTGAGTAAAAAGTTGAGGCCGCATTATATGAGAATTTGACTCAGTGGCAACCCCTTTGATGTAAATAATCGGTCTGAATGCTCAAATTTTAAATACTTGACGACGATAAAACTGCAATTCAGCAATCGATTCTTGGATATCAATCAATGCTTGGTGAGTGTTTTTCTTGGTAAAGCCCGCCATAGCCTCTGGCTGCCAACGCCTGACCAACTCTTTAATCGTGCTGACATCGACATTTCGATAGTGGAAATAGTCTTCTAATACTGGCATGTATTTATTTAAAAAGCGGCGATCCTGTCCAATACTGTTACCGCACATGGGAGACTTCCCAGCTGGTACATATTGAGATAAGAAATCGATAGTTTGCTCAATTGCGTCCTGCTCTGAATATGGACTCGCTTTAACACGCTCAATTAAACCAGATTGGCCATGATGCTTTTGATTCCAGTCATCCATACCCGCGAGCACTTCATCAGCTTGATGAATCGCAATCACGGGACCTTCTGCGAGAATATTGAGCTCTTTATCAGTTACAATCGTCGCAATTTCAATGATACGGTCAACGCTAGGTTCTAACCCCGTCATTTCAAGATCAACCCAAATTAAATTATCTGCATTTACAGCCATATCATCGCCTTTTCTTTCATGTCGCCTAAATTCAGGCTTTTTTGTTGAAGACCGTGTATCATACTGCTTTTTTAAGTAACAAAAAATCACCTAATTCAACGAAGTCGAACTTGTGAGCAAAAAGAAACCTCTTAGTCATGGCCAATTAAGGCGCATGCGAGCTAACCAGCAAAAACGATTATCCCGCAGCAAATCTGGCGATGACCTACCTGAAATACAGGATAGCTCATTAGGGCCAGAACAGCCTGCCATTGTTATTTCTCGTTTTGGTCAGCATGCCGATGTTGAAACCACAGACGGTCAAGTTTATCGTTGTAATATCAGGCGCAATATCACAGGGCTCGTGACTGGCGACAAAGTCATCGTTCGCCTTGCCGTAGAACAAACGGCAACGATTAGTGGCGTCGTCGAAGCAGTCCACCCGAGAAAATCAACGCTCACCCGCCCCGACTTATATGATGGTGTAAAAATCATCGCTGCGAACATCGACCAAATCTTAATCGTTTCGTCAGTGGTTCCCGCATTTACCACGCAAATTATTGACCGCTATCTAGTTGCAGCAGAAGATACCAACATTCCGCCAGTTATCATCCTAAACAAAATTGATTTGATTGAAGCTGACGAACAAGCGGCGATTGATGAAGCATTACAACGATATCAAGAGATTGGTTACCCTGTGTACAAGGTCAGCAGCAAAACGGGCGAAGGGGTACAAGAGATTAAAGCCCTTTTAAACGACCAAGTGAGTATTTTTGCAGGCCAATCTGGCGTCGGTAAGTCCTCGCTTATCAACGCACTACTTCCTGATGCAAAACTGGCCATTGGTGATGTCTCTGAAAACTCAGGGCTCGGCCAACACACGACAACAACCGCGAAGCTACTGCATCTCCCTAGTGGCGGCGATCTCATTGACTCACCTGGTGTCAGAGAATTTGCGCTCTGGCATTTACCAGCAGACAGAGTGGGATGGTGCTTTATTGAGTTCAGAGATATTCTTGGCACCTGTAAGTTTAGGGATTGCAAACACCTCGATGATCCGGGCTGCGCAATTCAAGATGCGGTTTCGAAGCAACAAATCGCTCAAGATAGATTTGATAACTATCACCGAATCATTGCCAGTTTAGATGAACAAAGACATGCTCGTCATTTCCGCTCCGGCCCAGACGAACAATAAGAAAAAGAAAGGAAAGAACATTGGATAAATTAAAAATCGCCTTCCAGTATATTTTACCAAAGCATTTGGTATCGCGATTAGTGGGGAAGCTCGCCGCGGCAAAATTAGGCGCCCTCACAACAACCATCATCAAATGGTTTATTAAACAATATAAGATTGATATGAGCGAAGCTGCACGCCCAGAAGCGAGCGCTTATGCAACATTCAATGAATTTTTTACGCGCCCTTTGCGGGATGGCGTGCGTCCAATCTGCCAAGATGAAGACGTGATAGTGCATCCGGTTGATGGTGCGGTAAGTCAGCGAGGTCCAATACAATCAGGGCTTGTTTTCCAAGCGAAAGGTCATAGCTTTTCAACATTGACACTCCTTGGTGAGAAAGAAAAGGATGCCCAACGCTTTGATAAGGGTGACTTTGCAACCATTTATCTAGCGCCAAAGGATTACCATCGAATCCATATGCCAATTAAAGGCACCTTGTCTAAAATGATCTACGTTCCTGGAGATCTGTTTTCTGTCAATCCACTGACTGCGCAAAACGTACCCGGATTATTTGCAAGGAATGAACGCGTTGTCGCAATATTTGAAACCGATATTGGTCCCCTTGCTATGGTTCTAGTTGGCGCAACGATTGTTGCAAGCATCGAGACAGTTTGGGCCGGCACAGTCACTCCACCAACGGGCAAACAAGTATTCAGCTGGAGCTACCCTACTTCTGGCCCTGAAGCATTAACCCTTGAAAAAGGCGAAGAGATGGGCCGCTTTAAGTTGGGAAGTACTGTGGTGATGTTATTTGCCAAAGATGCTATCGATGATTTTGTCGACGATGTCGTCCCAGAAGCCGTCACGCGAATGGGTCAACCATTTGCCAAGATAGGCAATTAATGTCTACGCCGCTGAGCTCTGAATCCAACTCCGGTTTTTTCTATTTACACTCTGCGGTGCTTCTGTTTGGAGGGACCGCTCTATTTTCAAAGCTGATTCCACTTGGTGCACTCGACATCACCATGCTTCGTGCGATCGTCGCAGCCTTTGCACTTGCTTTGCTGGTCAAATGCAGTAAACAGAATTTGGCATTGAAGTGCAAAACAGATTATTTAGTGGCCATTATGCTTGGTGTGATCGTCAGCTTGCACTGGGTCACCTACTTTGCTTCCATGCAACTATCTTCGGTGGCTATCGGCATCATTTCGTTTTTTACATACCCAATGATGACCGTATTGGTGGAACCATTTTTCACGAAAAGCCGCTTAATGTTTAAAGATGTTCTTAGCGGTATTACCGTCTTAATTGGCGTCATTATATTGGTTCCTGAATTGGATCTAAGAAACGACATCACACTTGGCATTGCACTAGGCATTGTTTCAGCCATGCTATTTACGGCTCGAAACTTACTCCACAAGCGCTATTTTGCGAGTTATAGTGGCGGTCATGCGATGTTCTACCAAACCGCAGTGGCCGCTTTATTTTTAATGCCTTGGCAAAGCGATGAGATTTCAAGTATGCCAACGGATGCTTGGTGGTATGTGGTTTTGTTAGGCGTCGCGTTTACTGCTGCTCCCCATGCATTATTTACCTCTGCACTTCGTTTGTTAAGTGCAAAAACCATCAGTCTCGTTTCTTGCCTACAACCCCTATATGCCAGTGTTCTAGCCTTGATTATTTTGGGAGAGCCTCTAACTTCCAATATTGTACTTGGCGGTACACTTATTGTTGCTACAGCGGTATTTGAAACCGGCCAAAATCGCCGAGCTGCCAAAGTGAATTCTGCAATAAAAAACAAACTGTAATCGTTTAATTTTCATTTCTTAAATACAGCAACTTGCTATACTTGCCAGCATCTGTCTTCTCACCTTTTGATATTCGCTATGATGCGTGCTTTGTTGTTTATTCTGTTGCTGTTACCGACCGTTGTAACGGCAACCACGTCACCAACACTTGGGAAGTCTCTTCAACTGCCTTCTCAAAGCACCAGTGAGTCATTACCCGCAGCAAGCCAACAGCAAAATTTAGATGCTGAAATCGCTCGAATTGAGCTTATTTTGCAGGCCTACATAAAACAAAAGGCTGACTTTTCGACTCAAAAGCAAAAATTAAATACGCAACTTGCACTGGCTCAAACGCCGCTAAAGTGGACAAAAAAACATCTTAATCAACAAGCATCAATGGCCTATGTACGCCAGTCTGAGCTTAAAGAAAGCGACGACAGCCTCCGACGCAAGATCAATGAACTCCATACGCGGCAATCCAATCTACCACAGGTAATTTCAAGCGCCCGACAAGAGCTGCTGGAAGCGCAAAAAGCATTGCAACTTCCTCGGGAAACCCCTGCCGGTAAACGACAACAGAGCAATATTCAGCGACTTGAAATGTTACTCAGCGCACTCAAAGCTGAATATGAAAATGCACCTCAACAAATTGAATTGAGCCAGTTATCTCTGCAGGTCATTCGAGCACAACTCAGCCAACAAGAGGGGCTAATCGAAGAGTTAAACCGCCTCATTGCCGAAGAAAGGCAAGCCAAAACACAAGCCGCCATTGCCGGGACACAATCAGAAGAAAGTCAATCTGATGACCCTTTTGTGCTTCGTCAACAGACAACAAATGCCAAACTTGTCCAGCAGCTTCATCAGCTCAACGCGCAACTCAATGACACGGTTGGGCAACAAGAAAGCGCTGAAAAACAATACCAACTTCAGGTGCAGCAGCTCAGTAACATTCAAGAACAAATCGCATGGGTTCAAATAAACTCAGCCTTTGGGGAGCGTTTTTTACAACTGCTACACGCATTGCCTAAACCTGCAAACATCGACAGACTGCAAGCACGTATCGCCGATACACGGCTAAACCGCTATGAAGCTGAACAAGCACTCTCTTTAAACCTGCAGCATCAAAATCAAGCAGATTTAGAAGAATCGATGCCATTGACCAAAGATCAAATGCGGGTATTAAGCCATCAACAGCAATTGTTAAACCAAATTATCGAAGGTCAAGATTTACTACTCGCTGAGTTGGCTAAATTGCGCTTGAGCTATGAGCAACTTAACCACCAACTCACCATTATGCGTAGCACACTGAATGAGCAGTTGTTCTGGGTTCCTAACGCGAGCCGTATCAATAAATTGTGGATATCTGAGTTCCATCAGTCTGTTAAATGGATACTTGCTCAGAATCACTGGCAGCTGATTACCACTTCAATTGATGAAGAAAGTGATTATTGGTCTTGGTGGATTATTCTGTTTGTACTGTGCCTTGCCGCACAAGACATTCTGACGCCTAGATTTGCAAACGCGATGGCGTCTTTTATGACCTATGTGGGTAACGTTACCCTAGATAAGTTTATTTATACCTTTAAAGCGCTAGTTTGTACTTTCAGCTATGCGCTATTAAAGCCTTTCCCTGTCATTGTTGCCGGGGTTATTTTTATGCAAGCAAGTAGTAACTTATCTCATGCGTTAGGACTGGCAATATTGGCAGTCGGGCTACTATATCTACTCTACCGTTTAATCGCCTTACTTGCGCAAGCAAACGGTCTACTCGTCGGGCATTTTAAACATCCGGCCGATGTAATCAATCAATGTTTCTTTCGCTTTAATCGGTTCTATGTGTTCGCGTTGCCTTTGTTAGGTATTTTCTGTTTTACCCAAATGCTGGATTTGTCATTGGTGCGCAACAGCATTGGCAGAACCGCATTTATTGCATTGTGTATTCTTCTATTTTTGCTGTACAAAGATTTTCTCAAGATCTCATTGCAGTATCGGCAGTTTCATTTAGATGGGAAAAACAAAAAGCTGATTCAAAAGCTTTTATGGGGCGTACTACTCACCGTCCCCATCATTAGCGCAGTACTCGCATTCAATGGCTTTTATTACACTGCCATTCAACTCCTAAGTCAGCTGCAACTGTCGCTATTCGTTGGTCTAGGCTTCTTACTTTTGTACCAGTTAATCAAACGTTGGATGCTCATTGCTCGCCGCCAAATTGCATTTGATCGTGCAAAAACCAAACGTGCAGAACAGCTTGCCGCGCGTGAACGCGGAGACCCACTTGCAACGTCGCTCGATCCACTAGAAAACTACGAAGAGCCAATCGTTGACTTAGAAACCATATCAAGCCAGTCATTAGGTTTGGTGCGCTCCTTGATTGTTTTGGCTTTATTAGCAAGTTTGCTAGGGCTATGGACACAAACCCACACCGCACTTTTTTCCTTTTTTGACGAAATCACATTGTGGACCAATACTGCAGTTGTTAACGGTATTGAACAGCAAGTGCCTGTCACGATTAAATCGATTCTGTTTGGTTTAATCATCATGGGTTTTTCTTTAATGATCGCAACCAATCTACCCGGCTTGCTTGAACTCATGGTCTTACAGCGCTTGGATTTAAGTCCGGGCACCGGGTTTGCAATTACGACTGTGAGTCGTTATCTGGTTGTATTTTTTGGGTTGCTGATTGGCTTTTCAACACTAGGAATGGAATGGTCAAAATTGCAATGGCTTGTCGCCGCGCTCTCAGTGGGGTTAGGTTTTGGTCTGCAAGAGATTTTTGCCAATTTCATTTCAGGCCTCATCATCTTATTTGAAAAACCTATACGGATCGGGGATACCGTAACGATTCGTGACTTAACCGGCACCGTCAGTAAAATTCAAATCCGCGCAACGACCATTATTGATTGGGATCGCAAAGAAATTATTGTCCCGAATAAAGCATTTATTACGGAGCAGCTGGTCAATTGGTCTTTATCCGACCCGATTACTCGCGTCATCGTGTATGTCTCAGTAGCTCGAGATTCAGACCCATCGAAAGTCGAGGCCTCGCTCTATCAAGCAGTACAAGAATGTGAAGATGCATTGAGCTCTCCAGAACCCGAGGTATGGTTTGCCGGCTTTGGACAACACACCCAAGACTTCGAAGTGCGCGCTTACGCCAAAGATATGTCTGCTCGCTGGCCACTGAAACACAAGCTACATAAACGAATCACCAAAAAGCTTAAAGAAAATAACTTGGAATTGGCCTATCCTCAAATGGAAATTCATATCAATAACCCGACCAAAGACCCTAGTGGTCTATTGAGAGGCTAAAATGCTAATTTTCGCCCACAGAGGAGCCAGTGGATACGCCCCAGAAAATACCCTTGCAGCCATGGATAAAGCCATTGAATTAAACGCTGAAGCGGTTGAAATCGATATACATGCCAATAACGGTGAATTATTTGTGTTTCACGATCGCTATCTCGATAAGCTGACATCGCGCCACGGTTTAATCCATCACATTCCACAAACAGAGCTCAGGTCATTGCAAGTTCAAGGGCAGCCTATTCCAACTCTTTTTGAGGTGCTAAGTTGTTTAAGCGGTCATTGCAAAGTAAACATTGAATTAAAAGGCCTCACCTGCCTGCGCCCTCTGCTCAAATTTTACCCTCAGATATTTAATGAGCTAGGCTACCAGCAGCAAGACATCATCTTTTCTTCATTCCAACATCAATTCTTACACACATTAAAGCAGCGGTATCCAGATGCCTTAGTCGCACCATTGTTAGCAAGCATGCCCCTTTGTGGCGCTCAAGTGGTCAGTGACCTACAAGCCTATTCGTTACATTTAAACATAAACATAATCAATCAAGATATTGTAGACGACGCCCATAGCCGTGGTGCAAAAGTCTATGTCTATACTGTCGATAATGAAGGAGATATAAAAGCGCTTCAGTGTATGGGGGTGGATGGCATATTTAGTAACTACCCAGACAAAGCAAAAGCGGCACTATTGCAACCCCAAGAGGTACAACATGCCGCGACATTGTATCAAGACTGGTTTGGTTAAGACTGTTTTAGCCGTAGATACGTTTTAAGTGGTCGCTTTAAAACTCCGCTTCAAGAACTGTTCGACCAATGCCTTTTGCGAATCAATTTTCTCGATCACATTTTGATTTAATTCAACCATATCTTGACCAAGCACGTTACTTGAATTCACAAGCTGTGAAACATTGACTACGTTACGGTTCACCTCTCCAGAAACACTCGATTGCTCCTCAACTGCACTTGCTATGTGGTGAGTCATATCTGTAATGGTTTCAACCGATGAGCGAATTCCTGTCAGCGCGAGTCCAGCTTGTTCGGCTTGATCTACGCAAATCTCAGCAGCCTTTACGCCTTGATGCATGCTATTGACAGCGCTCCCAGTCCCTTCTTGTAGCCTGGTGATCATATTGTGAATCTCAGTTGTTGACTCATGGGTTCGCTGCGCTAACGATCTGACTTCGTCTGCGACCACGGCAAAACCTCGCCCTTGCTCACCCGCTCGTGCGGCTTCAATCGCGGCATTTAATGCAAGCAGGTTTGTTTGTTCTGCGATGCCCTGGATCACATCAAGAACCGAACCAATTCCTTTACTGTGCTCTTCAAGCTCAGTAATCACATCTGAGGTTTGTGTGAGCTGAGATGCCATATCTTCAATTGACGAAATCACTTTGGTAACAACCTCATCCCCTGTTGAAGTTTCTTGCAACGCTTTTTCTGAGGCTTGTGCTGCATCACTACAGTTTGAAGCCATATCCGTTAACGTTGCCGTCATCTCTTGCATCGCAGTCGCGACTTGCTCAATTTCCGCCATTTGCGCTTCACTGTTTCCTTGAACTTCTTCGCCCTTCGCGGCTGAAACCATTGCGTTTGCTGAGGTCTGTTCACTCGAGTCCAAAGTTCGACCGAGCACAGCTTTTAACTCCGAAGCCTGCATTTGCAGCGCTAGATCGATCTTGGAAATGTCATCATTTTTACCGGTATATATTGAACTAGCCACCTGATTGTCATAAATATTTTCTGCTTTACTGACTAATGAACGGAAGCGAGAAAATGCAAAGTTGATCCCAGTAAGACCCGCAATAAATGACAACGCAAATATGCCATACCCCATACTTCCGACTTCACTCGCTACATACAACATAGGTAGCATTGTTAACATAAACACAATGCTGACTTTCAATGGCAAACCCAGCTTACTTGGGGATGTTGATGCTGTTTTTCCACTGTTCAAATCAGTATAGATTTTTTCTGCTCGGGCAACTTGCTCTCGGCTCGGTTTGGTACGCACAGACTGGTATTCAACCACTTCACCGTTATGGGTAATCGGGGTCACAAACGCATCAACCCAGTAGTAATCCCCATTGGAACATCGGTTTTTGACTAAACCTTTCCAAGGATCCCCTTTTTGAATATTTTTCCATAAATCAGCAAAAGCCGCTTCAGGCATATCTGGGTGGCGAACCATATTATGGGGATTGCCCGTTAACTCTTCGACATCGTATCCCGCCACCTTACAAAAAGAAGCATTGGCATATTTAATGATACTTTGGGTGTCTGTAGTGGAAAGCAGGATCCAGTCTGCGGGATAATCGTACTCATTCTGAGTCACGGGTAGGTTTCTTCTCATTTTTCGCTCCAAAGAGTTGTGGATGCTGCTTTACTTGTCCTCCTTGAACCGAAATAGCTTTACCACAGGCATACTGAAAGTAACTCTATATCAACAACATTGTTGCTATGACTACTTATTTTAGTCTATGAAAACAGGGTACGAGTAAGATAATTGAAAATAATTTCATTTTTATGATGGAATAACTCAGACGCATACAAAGGCGACGACTCATTCCGTTTTAGCATAACCATATTTAATATCTGCCCAACTCAACTACAGCTGTTCCAACTGACATCCATATCGTGACCCCCGAATAATTAAACAACATTGCAGTTGCCTTCAGGAGTCTTTAATTCTTGCTCAAAATCGAGGTTTGTTACCATGCAGCCTTTAATGATTTGACGATGAAGCAAAGCTCTTGCAATAACCATGGAAGTCTTCAATAAAAAATGCCACTCGAAAGTGGCATTCAATTGGATAACGTATTTGTTTAAAGCGAATTGTCTGTACCGTCTCCGAGCTCAATACTATCCACACGCTGCAAACCTCTCGGTAATCGAGAACCTCGACGGCCGCGTTCACCGCGGTAGTGCTCTAAATCACTCGGTTTTAACGTTAACTTACGCTTACCCGCCCAGAGTGTTACCGATGTCTCTGCTGGCACCACATGTAAGTGAGTCAGTAGTTCCTCTCTGTTTTTAGAGCGTTCGGCTGGGATACCAATAATTTTGTTACCTTTACCTTTACTTAACTGAGGTAGGGCGCTTAACGAAAAGACAAGCATTCTCCCTTCATTGGTGATGGCTAACAAAGAAGCATCTTCCGTTGATTTCACAAGTTTAGGGGATAGCGATTTGGCATTCATTGGCAAAGACAACAGAGCTTTACCAGCCTTGTTTCTAGAGACCATGTCACCAAAGCTACAGATGAAACCATAGCCTGCATCACTCGCCATCACATAGCACTGCTTTTCGTCGCCCAGTAAGACATGCTCTATCGTCTCTCCTGCTGCTAGGTTAAAGCGAGTGGTAATCGGCTCTCCTTGGCTTCTTGCTGAAGGTAATGTATGCGTTTCAGTGGCAAATGCACGCCCAGATGAGTCAATAAACACAGAGGGTTGGTTACTCCGCCCAATGGCTGCACATAAGAAGCCATCACCGGCTTTGTAATTCAAAGCCGTTGGGTCAAGCTCATGACCTTTACCACAGCGTACCCAACCTTTTTCAGACAAAACAACGGTCACTGGTTCAGTCGGCACTAAATCTTGATCAGACAATGCTTTTGATTCAGTTCTTTGGATCAAAGGTGAACGACGGTCATCACCAAAAGTATCAGCATCTTTGCGTAATTCTTTTTTGATCAAAGTCTTGAGGCGACGATCTGAACTCAAGATCAATTGCAGCTTATCGCGTTCTTCAGCTAGGTCTTCTTGTTCCCCTTTAATTTTGAATTCTTCTAAACGCGCTAAATGGCGAAGTTTCAAATCCAAAATAGCATCAGCTTGTATGTCTGTTAATTCAAACCGCGACATCAACTCTGCTTTAGGCTCATCATGATGGCGAATAATTTCAATCACTTCATCAATATTCAAGAACGCAATCATTAACGCTTCTAGAATATGTAAGCGGGCTAAGACTTTCTCAAGTCGATACTCAAGGCGTCGTGTAACCGTTTGTTGTCTGAAAGTCAGCCATTCAGTGAGCATAGGCTTGAGGCCTTTCACCTGAGGACGACCATCGAGCCCTAAAACATTAAGGTTAACGCGATAGTTTTTCTCTAAATCCGTTGTGGCAAATAAGTGAGCCATCAATTGGTCAATATCAACTCGATTAGAGCGAGGCACAATAATCAGTCGCACTGGACTTTCATGATCTGATTCATCGCGAAGATCTGAAACCATCGGCAGTTTCTTCGCCTGCATTTGAGCGGCAACTTGCTCAAGTACTTTACCGCTACCCACTTGATGTGGCAGGGCGTGAATGACAACTTCGCCGTTTTCATAGGTATAAACAGCACGCATCTTCAGCGAGCCTTTCCCGGTTTCGTAGATTTTGCGAATGTCAGTGCTGGTATTAATGATTTCAGCTTCTGTTGGATAGTCAGGCCCAGGCACAAACTCCATCAGGCGATCCAAATCCGCTTTTGGATTATCGAGAAGCTCGATACATGCTGATGCCAACTCTCGTGCATTGTGAGGGGGAATATCAGTTGCCATACCGACAGCAATACCGGTTATACCGTTTAACAGGATATGGGGAAGTCTTGCAGGTAAAACCAATGGCTCTTTCAGGGTACCATCGAAGTTCACTCCCCAGTCCACCGTACCTTGTCCTAATTCGCCAAGTAGGACATCCGCAAACTTAGAGAGTTTGGCCTCCGTGTAACGCATGGCAGCAAATGACTTGGGATCATCCGGCGCACCCCAGTTCCCTTGACCGTCCACCAAAGGGTAGCGATAAGAGAATGGCTGTGCCATCAAGACCATGGCTTCATAACAAGCACTGTCCCCGTGAGGGTGATACTTACCAAGCACGTCACCAACCGTACGTGCAGACTTCTTCGGCTTGGCGCCTGCAGATAGTCCAAGTTCGCTCATGGCATAGACGATACGGCGCTGTACTGGCTTTAAACCATCCCCAATATGTGGCAACGCTCTATCCATAATGACGTACATGGAATAGTTCAAATAGGCATCTTCAGTAAAGCGCCTTAAAGGGAGTTGCTCAACACCATCTAAGCTTAAATCTATTGCGTCACTCATTCTTCTAAATCCTCGGCATCTGCACTAGGTTCAATCCCTTTATAAAACAGGCGGTAAACATTGCCTTTTAAATCATCAGATATAAACATGGCACCGTCGGGTGCCGTCAATATGGAGTGTGGGCGAGCAACTGGAAACTCACCATCAAGAAAACTAACCACAGTTTCACGCTGCACAACTTGGTTGTCTTTCAGCGTCAGCATCACCACTTGATAACCTACTTTGCTCGAACGGTTCCAAGAGCCATTCTCTGCAATGAACATTTGCCCGTGGTAACGTTCAGGAAATGATTCGCCGCGATAAAAATGCAGCCCCATTGGTGCCACATGCGCAGGAAGTTCATATTCAGGCGCTTCAACTTTTAATCCTGTTGGCTTCTCGTAAGCTGGCTCCACGACATTTTTCGCATGGATATAAGGAAAACCATAGTGGGCACCAATGCGCTCTATTCGATTGATTTCATCAGGGGGTAAGTTGTCACCCATCCAGTCTCGGCTCATATCAGCAAACCAGAGCTGTTTATCTTCTGGGCTCCAGTCGAAGCCGCTCACTTGACGGATTCCCATCGCGACTTGTTCACTTGCTCCAGTTCTTACATTGATTGCTAAAATACTACCAAAAGGGGCTTCCGCTTCGCAGACATTACACGGAACGCCAATGGCAACATAAAGTCTTCCATCTGGACCAAAGCGCAATGCTCGGGTGCTTTTTTTCGCACGCTCCGGCAAGCGGCTATACACTTCTTTTGCTCGACCTGGGCGCCTCAGTCTTTGCTCGATATCAACGAAGCGAATCACTCGGTCTTCTTCTGCAACGTACAAGGCACCATCATGAAATGCGATCGCTTCTGGGTATTCTAACCCTTTGGCAATCACATACCGTTTATCGACTCGGCCATCTTGATTGCTGTCCACCAAAGCCACGATTTTTCCACTTTTATGCGAACCGACAAACAAAGTACCTTTGTCGCCAATCGCGAGTTGTTTCGCATCCCCAAGATCAGACGCATACAGCGCGAGGCCGAAACCTTTAGTGACCGTAACCATAGGTTGAGCCGTCACGACAAATGCAGCACAAAAGAACAAGGGCAGCGTCGCTAGCCCTTGTTTGATCGATTTGTGACATTGCCAAACATTAAACACGAATGATCTTCCTTTCATTAATTCGATAAAGAGCGTGCACCTAAACTTGCGCTAAGTCGCCTTTCGACTCTAACCAAATTTTGCGATCCCCAGAACGTTTCTTTGCTAACAGCATATCCATAATGGCCATTGTTTCCTCGGCATCATCAATCGTGAGCTGCACCAAGCGACGCGTATTTGGGTCCATCGTAGTCTCACGCAATTGCAACGGGTTCATTTCGCCCAAGCCTTTAAAGCGGGTGACTTGCACCTTACCCTTTTTCTTATCGGCAGCAATGCGATCTAAAATACCTGTTTTTTCATCTTCATCGAGGGCGTAGAACACTTCTTTACCAATATCGATTCTGAATAGCGGTGGCATAGCCACATAAATGTGCCCAGCTTCCACTAGCACTTGATAGTGCTTTAAGAAAAGCGCACAGAGTAAGGTTGCAATATGCAACCCATCTGAATCCGCATCTGCGAGAATACAAATTTTTCCGTAACGCAACTCAGAAATATCATTGCTATCAGGGTCACAGCCAATCGCAACCGAGATATCATGAACTTCTTGCGATGCTAATACGTGTGATGCATCGACCTCCCAGGTATTGAGGATTTTTCCTCGCAACGGCATGATCGCTTGGAACTCCCGATCCCGGGCCTGTTTAGCGCTACCGCCAGCAGAGTCACCCTCGACTAAAAATAACTCAGATTGTTGGGGGTCTTGACCACTGCAGTCCGTTAACTTACCCGGCAGTGCCGGACCTGATGTCACTTTTTTACGAGCAACTTTTTTGGCTGCTCGCATACGCTTTTGCGCATTACTAATACACAACTCAGCCAATAATTCAGCTTGATCTGTATGGCTATTGAGCCATAAAGAGAATGCATCACGCACAATCCCAGAAACAAACGCGGCACACTGGCGACTCGAAAGTTTCTCTTTTGTTTGCCCAGCAAATTGTGGGTCTTGCATTTTGACTGACAAGATAAAGGCGGTGCGATCCCATATATCATCAGGGGAGAGCTTTACGCCACGCGGGACTAAATTACGAAATTCACAAAACTCGCGCATAGATTCAAGCAAACCCTGCCTAAAACCGTTGACATGGGTACCACCTAGGGGAGTGGGGATTAGGTTCACATAGCTTTCACTGACCCCTTCGCCACCTTCTGGCAGCCAAGTAATGGCCCATTCGACAGCTTCTAGTTGTCCTGCGAGGTTACCTACAAAAGGTTCCTCTGGCAGCAGTGCATAACCTTTAACGGATTCTTTTAAGTAGTCTGTTAAACCACTTTCGTAATACCACTCGTGGGTTTCATTGGTTTGCTTGTTTACAAACTTAATTCTCAAGCCCGGACACAATACGGCCTTGGCCCTCAGAATATAAACCAGCCGCGTTAACGAAAAATTTGCACTATCGAAATAAGAAGCATCAGGCCAAAACTGAACTCGAGTACCGGTATTACGACGACCCACTGTTCCTGTCACCGTCAGGTCTTCTACTTTTTCCCCGTTTTCGAATGCCATCTCATACACTTGTGCTTCACGGCGCACTGAGATCTCGACACGTTTAGACAGGGCATTAACAACAGAAATCCCCACACCATGGAGACCACCGGAAAATTGATAATTTTTATTGGAAAACTTACCACCAGCATGCAGCTTAGTTAAAATAAGCTCAACACCGGGGATCCCTTCTTCAGGGTGAATATCTACCGGCATACCACGGCCGTCATCAATCACTTCCAATGAATTATCTTGGTGCAAAATTACGTCAATTTTTGAAGCGTGGCCAGCCAGTGCCTCATCAACACTATTATCGATCACTTCTTGACCGAGGTGATTCGGTCTGGTGGTGTCGGTATACATGCCAGGGCGACGTTTAACTGGGTCAAGCCCATTGAGGACTTCAATTGCATCGGAGGTGTATTGATTTGTCATAGCACACACAATATATGGTTATTCAGGCCATGGTGCGGCCCTACATGTCTATTTGTCAAGGTAACTGTAAAAATTGGCTTATGCTTTGCAAGTGTTTTTCATAACCCATAAAACTGTGGTCGCCACCGGATTCGATAATCATTTTGCAGCAATGATACTTTTCGAGTGCCTGTTTATAATCAAGCACCTCATCGCCGGATTGTAATAATACAAAAAATCGGTCGGGATTGAGAACGACCTGTGTATCAAACTCAGCAACTTCTTGCTTGTGAATCGGCATAATTTCGTAGTCTTGCTCAGTATACGGGTTATGCTGCGCACCAATAAACTCGTCAAACAACTCAAAAGGCCGAACAGCAGGATTTACGAGTACGGCTTTACCGCCGTATTTTTCAACTAAGTAGGAAGCAAAATACCCCCCTAAAGAAGAGCCGATAAAACGTAACGGCAACCCTTGTGAGATTGCGTTCTCTACAATGTCACTCAATTGCTGCATCGCTGCTTGAGGGGTGTTGGCAAGTTGAGGCTGGAATAGTTGAGTATCAGGAAAATGTTTAGCCAAATAGTTTGCTGTAACGACTGCCTTTTCCGATAAGGGTGAGCTATTGAATCCGTGAATATATAGCAGCATAGGTCCTCTCGCTGCGATTACTATTTAATAACCGCTAGCCTTAGCGTCCGGAGCAAAACGGTCTCCTGGTACACGATAAACATTGGTATGCATGCTACCATCCGGCTTTAACTCCAGCAAACGGTAACCAGGCTGACAGCTATCCAGTGCAAAATAATCTGACAACGGTTTGAACTGAATACATGTCGACGGCGTTGCCATCAAACGCATATTGCCATGTTCACCGTCATAGTCGCGATCAAACTCTTGATGAACATGTCCCCATAGTGCACCTTTAATCTGATGATAGCGGCTCACTCTGCGCAGAAATTCTTCGCCATTGTCCATACAGTGTTGGTCGAGCCAGCCACACTGCATCAATACTGGGTTGTGGTGCATAGCCAATAGTACGTGGCGATAGGGCTCAGCTTCAATTGCAGCACGGATCAATTCAAACTCTTCTTCCCCCATATGCCCACCGGGCTTACCCGTCACCGTAGAGTCGAGCATAATGATTTGCCAATTGCCCGCCAAAATACGCTTATGTCCGTAAACCTCAGCACCTTGCATATGAAGATT
This sequence comes from Shewanella gelidii, assembly GCF_014647855.1. GTDB lineage: Bacteria > Pseudomonadota > Gammaproteobacteria > Enterobacterales > Shewanellaceae > Shewanella > Shewanella gelidii. The sequence continues at coordinate 258,013 of NZ_BMPZ01000003.1, forward strand.
CATAATCCGCGGATCATCGTGATTGCCAGGTAAATAGTGGCAAGGCAATTTTAAAGGGGCGATGGCTGAAACAAAATTGTGGTAGGAATCACCGGAGTAGTCTTGGCTGATATCACCTGTTGCCAACAACATATGCGCAGGGTAATGCAATGCTTCAATGGTATTAACCACAGCATTCAAACTGTTTGCAGTATTGACACCTAAGAGCTGAGCTTCGGGATCGGCAAACAAATGTGGGTCGGTTACCTGTACGAGCCGCACACTTTCACAGCGTGGAATTGAATAAGAGATAGCCTCTTTCAACACGTATATTTTCCCAAAATATTAGACTTGGCTTGCGAGCACAGGACTCCTGCCAACCTTTAGTAGCTCCTCCAGGAATGCATTAACCTGGTACTTTTCATCACGATGAAACATGCGTAAATTAGGATAATCATACACTGGCTGCAGCTTATAAATCTGTTGGCTAGTTAACACTTCTGCTAATTTAGCATCATGATAAACCCGCACAACCACGCTTGGAGTCGTCACAAATTGAGACTTTCCAACATCTCGGTAAATTTCTACCAACTGAGTATATTTAGTGTTTTCTAGGAGTTTAACCATGAGCACGCCGTGCTCACCTTTTAAGGCAACATTTTGGTTCAGGCTCAATTCCTCGGGGAGCCATTTCAATATACGAATATAATTCCGGCCACATAAAGCGAGGAACTCACTGACATTCGGGTTATATTTTTTTGGTACTTGTTTTGAATTCACTGAACCTATCTTATCTCGTTTTCAACTCGAAGTTGGTATGGCTTTGCTAACCGACGTTTCACTGAAACTTTTACTTTCTCAAGCTTTTACTATATCAGATTTTGGTAATTCAACTGGAGCCACTGCAATCCTATCACGGTCGAGGCGTTGTCAATTTCACCATTTACAACCCGCTTAAACGCTTCTGCCCTGCTAACAACATGCAATTTGATATCTTCATGTTCGTCATCTAGGCCATGCAACCCAGTCGCTAGGCTGGCATCCACTTCAGCACAATAAAAAAAGAACCGTTCACTGGTTCCGCCGGGGCTTGCTAGGTAACTATTAACATAGTTCATTTGCTTTGCTTGCAACCCCGACTCTTCAAATAGTTCTTTATGTGCCACAGACTCGGCGGACTCATTTGCAGGAATCATCCCAGCGACCAGCTCTAACAGCCACGGTGAATTGGACTTCCCTAAAGCTGGCATCCTCACCTGTTCAATCAACACCACTTGATCCGTTTTCGGGTCATAAGGTAACACCACCACAGCATCGCCCCTTTCGAAAACCTCGCGCGTAATTGGCTCAGACCAACCTCCAGCAAATAGCCGATGCTTAAACGTATAAGCCTCCATGGTGAAGAAACCTTTATAGAGCGTCTTTTGACTTAGAACCTGAAGGTCACTTTCGCTAAAGTTAGTAATTGCCATGGCGTTGTCCTTACCTAAATATTGATGAACTTTATGCATCGCTAAAGTTAATATTATCTATCTAATATTACTCATGTTAAAGATAAAATCTGTTACACTTCAAAGTTGACTTGAAAACGGTTGATTTTTTATCATCTACGCTATTAAGTTTTAGCTGTATCGGGAAGCGTCGGGAAGCGCAAACCGCCTATCTAAAGGCACGACTTAATTACTTAAGAGTACTTCACCCCAAGGGTGTTTTGTCTATAAGGACAGCCAATGAAATTCAAGATCCGTTCTCTGTGTGCAGCCTTGTCGCTCGCTATCACAGCGCCTGCAGTGCAAGCCGATGATTTAATGCAAATCTATCAACAAGCATTAACCAGTGACCCTCTGGTGTTACAAGCACAAGCACAACGAGACGCTCTCTATGAAAGCATAGAAGAAAACCGCTCACCGCTACTCCCTACTTTCAGTGGTAGCGTTGGTTACGACAAAGTTTGGAATGATCCAGGCAATACCACTAACGGATTAAATGCTGGTTTATCACTCAGCCAAGTGATTTATGATCACGCTGCATGGGTCGGTTTAAGTCTTGCAGAAAAAGCAGCATCACAAGCTGATGCAGCCTACGCGTCAACGTTGCAAACACTAATTACACGTGTCACGACGGCCTATTTTGATGTGCTTTCAGCAAAAGATAATTACGAGTTCAAGGGTGCAGAAAAACGAGCCATTGAACGTCAACTTGAGCAGACAAAACAACGCTTTGCTGTAGGCCTAACTGCGATTACCGATGTGCATGAAGCACAAGCTCAATATGACTTAGCCACAGCATCAGAAATTCTTGCTGAAAATCAGTTGATGAATAGCTATGAATCTCTCAGCGAAATTACCGGCATTGAACATAAGTCGATCAACATCTTAGATACCAATCGTTTCTCTGCGAGCTCACCAACACCTAGCGTAACATCGCAATGGATCAAAATGGCTGAAAGCAATAGCTTAGATTTGCAAAGTCAGCGGATCGCAAAAGACATTGCCAAAGAAACCATCGAGCTCTACAAAGCGGGACACATGCCTTCACTCAACTTGAATGCTGGATACACCACTAACTTCGAGCAGCAAGAAGAGGGGCAAAGTGTTGGTGATTATGATCGTGGTAATGTCGGCATTACACTCAGTGTACCGATCTTCCAAGGATTTAAAGTCGACTCTCAAGTTAACCAGGCTCAGTACAAATTTGTAGAAGCCAGTGAGCGTTTAGAACAATCTCACCGTCGAGTGGTGAAAGATGTACGTAACAACTTTAATAACGTTCGTGCATCAATCACTTCCATTAAAGCTTACGAGCAATCTGTTGTCTCTTCAGAAAGCGCGCTTAAAGCAACTCAAGCAGGCTTTGAAGTTGGGACGCGTACAATTGTAGATGTACTTAACCGTACCCGTGACTTATATGATTCGAAACGTCAGCTATCCAATGCACGTTACGGCTATATCAACTCGATTGTTGCACTTAAACAAGCTGCAGGTTCATTATCTGAAGATGACGTATCTGCAATTAATAACGGACTCATGCCCGAGTAACATTGGACATTATCCCACAAAAAAACCGCCAATCGGCGGTTTTTTTATGGGATATTCCCGCGATGTAGATGCTTTAAAAATCCACTTCTACACCAACAAAATAGCCATCGGTTTTCATATCCATGGTTAGATCTGAAAAATCTTTTACATCAAACTGAAATTCACGGTAACCCGCTCTGATCTTATAGTCTGCAGTTAGGCCATCATATTCCCAGCCCACACCGAGGGCATAATCAGTAACGCTAGATTCTGTTGCCCCCATAAAGAGCTCTGCAAAACCATACAAACCGATACCTGGAATCCCCACTTCTGCGGCACCGTAAGCCATCACAACACCACTATCGAGATCGATCTCTTCTGGGTGTCCAGGATCAACCACGCGAACCGAGCCCTGCATCAGCTTATAGGCTGCGCCTAAATCAAGTTCAACAATATCGTTATCTAAAATCTCGTAATACAACACAAAATCAGTATTACTCAGATCCATATTCGTGGTGACATCACCGACAAAGTTATGGTCATTAAAGTTGAAATCTGCACCATTGAGTGAGCCTTTCTCGTCTAAGTTATTTTGGCGTAACTTAAAATTCGGCAAGAAGGGAACTGGGTGCTCGAAACCCACCCATAAACTATGTTGTGCAGAAGAGTCATAATCAAAGGTCTGTTGAACCCCTGGATGCTCAGCAAAAGAACCTGAGGTGTCCGCCTTCCAATAGTCAGCACCGACTTTAAACCCAACAATTGTTGCGGCTTGCGCTGAACCAGCAGCAATTGCACCGAGCACCGCTGCAGTAATTAGTGTTTTTTTCATCATCGTGCTTCTTAACCTTGTGATAGCAAATTAGTGAGATCAATAACTGCGGCATTTGCGCGCGATACATAGTTAGCCATAACCAACGAGTGGTTCGCAACTAGACCAAAGCCACTGCCATTCATTATCATAGGACTCCAAACCGTTTGCTGAGTCGCTTCTAATTCACGAATGATTTGCTGTACACTAACTTCCGCATTCTTTTTCTTCAATACGTCGGCAAAGTCAATTTCAATGGCTTTCATAAAATTAAGAAGCGCCCATGAAGCTCCACGGCTTTCATGAAACACATCATCAATTTCCCACCAGCTAGTTTTAATTTCTTGGCTCGTTCGATTTGGCGTCGATTGACGTGCCGCGCTATCACCCGCGAGATCAGTGTTCAAACGGTCTTGACCAACACTGGCAGACAAACGTTGCGACACGCTGCCTAAACGCTTTTGAACTTCTTTAAGCCACTCATTCAAATTGTCCGCACGAGCGTAAAACTGGGCATCTTGGTTTTGAGGATCTGATATACGCGCTCGGTACTGTTTTAGCAACTGAACTGCGTCTTTATATTCACTCTCAGCGCTTGGTACCAACCAACTTGTATGTCCAATGTTGAGCTTTGTGTGTGCTTGTAACAAATCGGCATCGGCCGTTGATTGTGATTGAGAGCGGCTAAACTCTTTACGCATCACCAGCGCTAAATCACGAGTCTGCTCCAATGCGCCAAACTCAAATGCAGGCATGTTATCCATCAGTAACGAAGGTGGCATAACGTCATTAGATAACCATCCGCCGGGTTTTTGTAGCAAGGTTTCCATGGTGGTTATCAAAGCAGTTGTTGTAGCATAGCCTATAACTTTTTGCTGCTCTGGGCCTGCTGCTTGCGCAGATAGTTGCTCCTCAGTTATTGCGTCAGGCTCAAAGCTCCACCAAACGCTAACAAAGTATCCAATCAAGCAGACAAGGCCAGCGGCTGCGAGCCCTTTTTTCCATGTAAATTGCATAATGTTTTGATTCCTTAATGATGATGGTGATGGCCAGACATGCCACCATCCACCTTTTTCATGACAGGTAACGTCACTGTGAGTTTTTCGCCATCATCAAACTCTAATGACAAAGTGATTTGTTGTTCTAATTGCAGAGGCTCATGGAGCCCAAGGATCATAATATGATCCCCAGATGGACTCAGAACCAACTGGCCATTTTTAGGTACTTCAAAATTTGCTACTTGGCGCATCTTCATCACGCCATCTTCCATCAACATGGTATGCAGCTGCGCTTCTTTGGCAACGCTGGTACTGGCAGCAACTAAGCGTTTTGCCGCACCATCATTCTTCAGCGTGACATAAGCCGCCGTATTTGGGACCGAGGCAGGCATTGCGCGAACGTGACCTTCAACCAACGAAACTTCCGCCCAAGCTGAAACACTGACGGCACTCAAGATGAATAAATTAAACAGTTGTTTGAATATAGGCTTCAATGTCTTAAACTCCATGTAATCCCATTTCGTCTATAAGGAACCAACGAATGAGTCATATTCAAATTAAGGATGAGCAAGGCGTCCGCATTATTTCCATCGATCGCCCAGACAAACTCAACGCTCTAAGTCTTGATATGTATAAACAAATGACAGAATACCTGATCCAAGGTGAGAGCGACAATGGGATTCGTGCCTTTCTGCTTCGTGGCCAGCAAAATTGCTTCACTTCGGGAAATGACATCGCCGATTTCCTCAGCAACCCTGACATGGGTCGCAATCACCCAGCAGTTAACTTTCTATTCACCTTACTAACGCTTAAAAAGCCTCTTATTGCGGCCGTCTCTGGCAGTGCCGTGGGAATAGGCACCACGGTTTTGCTCCATTGCGACCTTGTTTATGCCGATGACAGTGCGCAGTTTATGTTACCTTTTGTTAATTTGGGACTTGTTCCCGAAGCTGGTGCAAGCTTACTGTTACCCCAGTTAATTGGCCACCCGCACGCCGCTGAGCTCCTACTACTCGGTGAGCCATTCAACGCTGAGACAGCCAAAGATCTTAAAATGATCAATCGCATATGTTCGTCATCTGAACTCTATGGGTTTGCGTTAAAACAAGCAAAACGAATTGCAGCCCAACCACCAGAGGCCATCCAGCAAACCAAACAGCTTATGCGACCAAACCAACAACAAGTAAATCGACAAATGGAATTAGAAATTGAGCAGTTTGCTAAGCTTCTCCACAGCGAGCAAGCACAAGCAAGATTCAAAGCTTTTTTAAATAAATAAAATGAATTCAGGTCTACAGCGAGTCTTCTTGGCTCGCTCGACTGACGCCCCATAGCGCAAGTAAAAGAAGGATCAAGGCCCAAAAGAATGAAAGACCACTAATAACGATGTACAAAGCAATAGCAACACATACGACAGAAGCCAATGCCAAAAAACTAAACGAAGCCGCTAACCACAATAACGCGCACATCACGGCTAAACAGGATAAAACCAAAACCCACAGGTGTGTATCCATCCAATAAAGAGATTCCGCCGCGACTAAAATATGGGGTGCGCCCCAAAACTGAACTGCGACAACACAAAGAAAAACCCCAAAAAGAACAATTGCTACACCAAGTAGTCGATGAGTCAATTTAACGAACTTACCTTGCGACATTAGTAACGCTTAATCCAATCAGGTTCAACAATTGCTAGGGCAAAATAAGCTAATAAACCGAGTACAGGATTCGAAAAAATAGCAAAAGCCCATACAATACGAGTCCAAAATTTCGACCAGCCAAATCGGTTCGCCATCCCTGATGCAACACCACAAATTAAACTGTCATCAGATCTCATCAACCGTTCTAACCTATTCATAATCACCTCTATCTTCAACAAAACTTAATTCAAACGATGCCATTGTAAAGAGCAAACAACCGCCGCACATATGGCTAAGCTAACAACAGGTAATAACAACAGCATCGCTAATCCGTCTGGTAATCCCATGACTAGTCCTCTACTTTTGCGACTTGGTCAGTGGTTGCTGCTTGTTCGTTATCCGCAACTTCAAACTCAAACATTGATTCAGCAAGCTGGGTTTGAACTGAAAGCATAAATTCGCGTTTTGCGGTCGCCAACATCTCTTGCGATTGCGCTGCGATATTCTGTTCAATTGCGTTCATGACATCTGATGTACTAGGCACATTAGCCTGTGCTGATACGCTCGTCCCTAATAAAACCGTAGCAGCGACAACCGATTGAAGTGTTTTCGTTAAGTTAATGTTTAACATGGTGTATTCCTTTCGTATGTTGTTTAATCACACTAGAGGTAATACAAGCGGCGTGCCAACATTAAGAAAAAACAATTAAGACTACTATTATCAATGACTTAATCAGTTTTCAACAAAGGAGCTAGAGGAAGGTTTATCATGAGTATGATGGGAACTAGCGAAATTCACTAAAGCAGTAGCAAATTTCGCCAATATGTTAATAAAATGGGCATAGATCACGTTTTCTCATATTCCAAACTGCACAAAAAAGGAACATAAACAGGAGATTACCTCTCCTTTAGATTGAATCTATTTGCTGATCAATTGTCTTGCTGCAGTTACTACTTCAACACCAGCACCAGCCTTATGTGCGTTTTCACTCAGATGACGACGCCAAGCTCTTGAGCCAGGTAACCCTTGATAAAGACCGATAATGTGACGTGTAATATGGTTTAGACGTCCACCTTGTTGTAAATGTTTCTCTATATAGGGAAGTAATTTCTCGATAACAGCATCTCTGCTGATCACTGGGATATCCATGTAATAAAGCTGCTGGTCAACTTCAGCAAGCAAATATGGATTCTGATACGCTTCTCGCCCGACCATGACGCCATCAAGATGAGATAAGTGTTTTTTGGCTTCGGCCAGCGTTTTTATGCCACCATTCACACTCAAGTTCAAGTGTGGGTAATCACGCTTGAGTTGATAGGCCCGCTCATAATCAAGCGGTGGGATTTCACGGTTTTCTTTTGGGCTTAACCCTTGCAACCAAGCTTTACGTGCATGAATCGTGAACTCTCGACAACCCGCGGCCTGAACTGTATCAATAAAGTCGGTTAAGAACTGGTAACTATCCTGCTCATCAATACCAATTCGAGTTTTCACCGTGACAGGAATATCCACAACCTGCTTCATTGCATCAACACATTCTGCTACAAGCTGCGGTTCCGCCATCAGACACGCACCAAAGCGGCCGTTTTGCACACGATCTGACGGGCAACCCACATTAAGATTAATTTCGTCATAGCCGCGTTCTGCGGCTTGTTTCGCACAAAGAGCCAAATCGCTAGGGTTACTCCCCCCAAGCTGTAACGCTAATGGATGTTCTTCCTGGTTATAGGCAAGGTAATCTCCTTTACCATGCAAGATCGCGCCAGTTGTTACCATTTCCGTATACAACAAAGCTTGCGTTGACATCAAACGCGCAAAATAGCGGTAGTGCCTATCCGTCCAGTCCAGCATCGGCGCGATAGAAAAGGTGCGATTGATCTCAGTGGCGTTGGTCATATTTTCAGTTCACAAATCAGTTTTGGCAAAGCGGGCGCACATTTTACACACGATATGGGTAAAACAACATACACGTCATGTAATTTTGCCCAGTACAAACCTGATGCGCTTGAACAAGAATCCACACGCATTCAAGCGCCGACGTGAGCTCACACCCTCATGGGGCATCAGTTAAAAAGAAATGATTTAAAATCAGTATAAAAAATATTTAGTTACCCAAATTTTCTTCTAAGCTATAAGGGAGTGTGAACTAAGTTATATAAATCTTTGCTTGTTTGCTCTAATCTGTATTGGTCATATGAAATGATTTTCAAAGGAACGCCGTCACTATGAATGTTGAGTTTATCAACCCCTTCTTAACATCTTTACTTAACGTCATGTCCACAATGGCGAGTATGGAGCTCGAACCCGGAAAACCAGCACTCAAAACTGACCCAATTGCCAAAGGTGATGTCTCCGGCCTGATTGGTATGGTTGGCCCTCAAACCAAAGGTTCACTATCAATTACCTTTGAAAGAGAGCTCATTCTCACCACCATGCAAAAAATGCTCGGTGAAGAGCACGAAGAAATTGATGATGAAGTGACAGACTTAGTCGGTGAAATTACCAATATGGTAACCGGTGGCGCCAAAAACATACTCAGTGACAAAGGTTATGAGTTCGAAATGGCAACACCAATGGTCGTCACAGGAAAAGACCACACCATTTCGCATAAAGCTAAAGGTAAAAAAATCATTATGCCGTTTAGTAGTGAGTTTGGAACCGCATTTATTGAGATTTGCTTCGAGCACTAATTAGGTTCACCACAACACAGACGTTCCTCATACAAAAAAAGCTCATCTCTTTGATGAGCTTTTTTTGTATCAACGTGCACAGATTGACCCGCTAAGTGTCACTAATCCATACACACGGCTACGCGAGGGGTGAGTTTGGTTACTAGTTCGTAGGCAATGGTACCAATAAACTCGGCGACTTCTTCAACGGGCAGGTTCGGTCCCCATAACTCAGCATCGTCCCCCACTTTATCGGTTGCATCAATACCGAGATCTACGGTCACCATATCCATTGAAACCCTACCGACTACGGGGACACGACGACCGTTAATCCATACTGGAGTGCCCTCTGGTGCATTACGCGGATAACCATCGCCATATCCGATGGCGACCACACCAAGCAGTGTATCTTGTTTAGCAGTCCAAAATGCGCCATAACCAACACTTTGCCCAGCTTTATGGCGACGCACGGCGATGAGACGGGAAACCAATGTCATGGCCGGAACTAATCCATGGTTACCACCAACATCTCCAGTTACCGGCGAAACACCGTATAAAGCAATGCCTGGTCGTATCCAATCCGCTTGGCTATCTCGCCAATATAAGGCAGCGGCTGAATTGGCAAGCGTTCGGTCTCCGGGCAATGTTTCAACTAATCGATTAAATGCATTCATTTGCTGGTGAGTGAGCGCGTTATCTGGTTCATCAGCACATGCAAAGTGCGTCATTAAATGGATCGGTTTAGCAACCTGAGGGCAGGCCAGCAAACGCTGATACACTGCAAGAAAATCTTCTGGAAGGATCCCCAGTCGATGCATACCAGAATCAATTTTTAACCAAACCGTCACAGGGGCAGTCAATTGCGCATTTTCAAGCATCTCTAGCTGCGATTCATGATGAACCACAGTATCAATCCCATGACGGACAATGGTTTCTAGATCAGCATCTCTAAAGAATCCCTCAAGCAGTAACAGTTTAGCGGTCACGCCACCTGCTCGGAGCTGCAATGCCTCTTCTAATCTGGCTAGACCGAAGCCATCAGCAGAGTCGACACAGCGAGCCACATTGAGTAATCCATGGCCATAGCCATTTGCTTTTACGACTGCAAGCACTTGACTAGATGGTGCGATTTCTCGCAGTCGAATTAGGTTATGTTTCAGCGCTTGAGCGCTAATCTCAGCTCTAGGAAATGGCTTCAAAAAATGGCCTTGTTAAACATGTAATCAAACTTAAAACGAAACGGTAAAACAAAGACAAACCTTATTGAACCGTCACAAGCGATGAAATAAATAACAACCATCAGCAACTTCGGATTCTAGTGCTAACACTGAATCAACCTGCAGCGCTGGGGTTTAATCTTCTTCGAATTGTGGCCCTGCGTAATTATCGAATCGAGAGAATTGTCCTTGGAAAGTTAACCGAACACGACCAATAGGGCCGTTACGCTGTTTACCAATAATAATCTCGGCTGTGCCTTTATCTTGCGAGTCATCGTTATAAACTTCATCTCGATAAATAAACATAATCAAGTCGGCATCCTGCTCAATCGAACCCGATTCACGCAAGTCGGAGTTTACTGGCCGTTTGTCTGCACGTTGCTCCAATGAGCGGTTGAGCTGAGACAGAGCAATCACGGGAATTTCTAGCTCTTTAGCCAGTGCTTTTAACGAGCGGGAAATTTCTGCAATTTCAAGGGTACGATTGTCAGATAAAGCGGGAACCTGCATCAGCTGTAGATAATCGATCATGATCATCGATAAACCGCCATATTCACGGGCAATCCGTCGGGCGCGACTACGTACTTCCGTTGGTGTCAATCCTGAGCCATCATCAATGTACATTTTGCCTTGCTCAAGCATGATACCCATCGTCGACGAGACTCGTGCCCAATCCTCATCATCAAGCTGACCCGTACGGATTTTGGTCTGATCCACACGACCTAAAGAAGCAAGCATACGCATCATGATCTGCTCAGAGGGCATCTCTAAACTAAAAATGAGCACAGGCTTATCTTCATTCATCGCGGCCTGTTCACACAAGTTCATCGCAAAGGTAGTTTTACCCATCGATGGACGTGCAGCCACAATCACTAAGTCACCGGACTGGAAGCCGGCAGTCATCTTATCTAAATCACCAAAACCACTCGATACCCCGGTCACGCCGTTATGTGGATTGTTATACAAATCTTCAATTTTATCGACGGTCTTCTCTAAGATGGTTTTTATGCCCTCAGGGCCTTCATTGGCATTGGTGCGTTGCTCTGCAATTTTAAATACTTTGCTCTCGGCCAGATCTAACAGTGCTCCGGAATCTCGCCCTTCGGGGTTGTATCCCGCATCCGCAATATCATGGGCGACACGGATCATATCTCGAACAACGGCACGCTCGCGGACAATTTCAGCATAAGACAGAATATTGCTAGCGCTTGGCGTGTTTTTCGCGATTTCACCAAGATAAGCAAAGCCCCCAGCATCTTCGAGTTCATCTTCAACTTCAAGCTGCTCAGAAACCGTAATCAAATCGATAGGCTGGCTACTTTCCACTAGCTTATGCATCGCCGCAAAAATCATCTTATGCGAACGGGAGTAAAAATCGTCTTTAACGACAGCTTCAGAAACTTTGTCCCATGCATCAGCATCAAGCATTAAGCCACCTAAAACAGACTGCTCCGCTTCTATAGAATGCGGTGGCATCTTCAATGCATCAAGTTGTGCATCTTTAGGTTTAAAGTTCTTGGCTTTGTTAAAACCACCTTGCTGTGACATTAAGACTCCATTACCTGATTGAAGGCAAACTATGTTATAAACGCTGGGTCAATTTGAACAGGAAACTCTCACCATCAAAACCGCAATCATCGCGCCTTTTCAGGCACACTGCGGTCGAGTGCTAGTCAGCTGTTACGAAAAACTAATCAATTATAATAAGGAATGAACATGCGCTACGCATTGGTAGCAGCTCTCATGCTGTCTTCCGGTTTGGCCATCGCAGATGAAGGCCAATGGCAACCTTATCAAATGCCATCTATCGCCGACAAACTAAGCGAACGCGGTATCCAAATCCCTGCCAAACAACTGGCAGATCTGAGCCAGTACCCAATGAACGCGGTCATCAGCCTCGGCTATTGTACCGCCAGTTTTGTATCGCCCCAAGGCCTAGTTGTGACAAATCACCACTGTGCATATCGAGCGATCCAATATAACAGCAAAAAAGAACACAACTATTTAGCCAACGGCTTCCTCGCCAGCGACCAACAACAAGAGCCGTCAGCCGGCCCCAATGAGCGGCTCTATATTACCGAAGCTGTGACCAATGTGACAGAAAAAGTCACCCATGATCTAAGCGAAGAGCCTCTAACTCGATACCAAGAAATCCAGCAAAACTCTAAACAGCTAATAAAAGCCTGTGAAAGCGACGACAACTACCGCTGTTCAGTGCGTAGTTATCATAATGGTTTAGAATATTATCTGATCAAACAATTGATTATTCGTGATGTGCGTCTAGTTTATGCACCACCTGAAAGTGCCGGTTCCTATGGCGGTGATATTGATAACTATGAATTCCCCCGCCACAGCGCCGACTTTACTTTTTTACGCGCCTATGTGGGTAAAGATGGGAAGCCTGCGGCTTATCACGAGGATAACGTACCCTTCACCCCCAAAAGCTACCTGAGAATTAACGCCAATGGCGTAAAAGCTGGCGACGGCGTATTTGCAGCAGGCTACCCAGGCTCAACCAGTCGTTACCGCTTAACTAGCGAACTAAAATTTGCTAGCCAATGGCTATACCCAACCTATGCTGATTATTATCAGCGTCGGATTGAAACGATTGAATCCATGTCAGCAACTGATGCTGACGTCAAAATTAAGTACGCTGGCGGTTTGGCGTCAATGGCCAATCGTATGAAGAAGCTTAATGGTCTACTTGATGGATTCAAAGCCACAGATATTGTCGGCATAAAACAACAAAAAGAAGATGACTTTCTGGTGTGGGTGAATCGAGAAGATCCCGAGCAAGCAAAGGTCATTGAAAACTTAGAAGCACTACTCACTGAGGAGCAATCAGCGCAGCAGCAAAACTATTTTTTCACAATAGCGCAATCAAGCGCGCTTCTTGATGCCGCGAAAAAGCTCTATCGCTTGTCACTAGAAAAACAAAAGCCTGATGCGCAGCGAGAACAAGGTTACCAGCAACGTGATATGAAACTATTTGCAGGCCGACTCAAACGGATTGATAAGTCTTTTGCCGTTGCGGTTGATAAAATGCTGTGGCAACAAGATATTCAAGCTTATCTTGCTCAGAATAATCGCGTTAAAGCTCTCGATTCACTTCTTAACCAAAATCTAGAAACAGAACTCAGTGCCAAGCTTGACGGCTTTTACGCTTTAACAACGTTAAAAGACAGAAAGCAGCGTCTAAAGTGGATGGACGCGGCGCCAAAACAGTTTGAAACCAGCAGCGATCCTTTTATCCGCATGGCTGTCGCGCTTCACGACACCAATATGGCTCATGAGAAAGCCATGAAAACGCTACAAGGAAAACTGTCAACTGCACGACCAGCTTACATGGCCAGCATTATCGCCTATAACAAGGCCAATGGTTGGCCAGTCTACCCTGACGCCAACGGTACTTTGCGTATTACCTACGGTATGGTCGATGGTTATCAATCTCGCGATGCATTGTACAAACAACCATTTACCCGTTTGGAAGGTCTTGCGGCTAAACACACAGGTGCAGAGCCATTTAATGCACCGCAGAAGATCTTAGACGCGATTGCCGCGAAACAATATGGTGAGCATAAAGTTAGCTCTGTGTATGCAGATCCACGGAGCTGGATTTGCCGCTTATTCTCATGCCTAGATAAGCCAGAGGAATTTAACTCAGTGCCGGTAAATTTTCTTTCTAGCGTAGATACCACCGGCGGCAACTCAGGCTCGCCAGTATTTAACGGCAAGGGGGAACTGGTTGGACTTAACTTTGACTCCACCTATGAAGCAATTACCAAAGATTGGTTCTTCAACCCAACCATCACCCGCGCAGTTCATGTGGATATCCGCTATATCCTGTGGATGATGGATGAAGTTGACCGCGCCGAAAATTTACTGAATGAACTTGAGCTCGTGAAGTAATACTAGGCTTCAGTAACACTGCTTCGCTAAAAACCTCATTGTTAGCCCAATGAGGTTTTTTTGCCTTCCCGACAATAGAAACACTTCATTGCCAACTCAAATAAATTGAAAAGCGTCAGTCGCTAAGATAGGTTTAATCCATCAGCGAAATAGGAATAAAATATGGATATTTATCAGATCATTAAAAACTTTCGCATCAGTGACGTTTCAAGAGAGGCGGGACAAGCCAAATCCCATGCGCGGGCCAATGAAGTAACGCTACGCGGACTTCAAGATCAAATTGATCACTTATCCATGGTTTGTTTAGCCATGTCGGAGCTGCTGGAAGAAGTTGGTTTTAACAAGCAAATGCTTGCCGCGAAAATCCAGGAGATTGATTTGCGTGATGGCAAATTAGATGGCAAGTATATCCCTGCAATAAAATTCCCAGGTTGCAAGCGGGAATTAGCGCCAAGACATGTGAAGTGTATGTATTGCGGCAGTGAGATAAAAAAGACTCTATGATATAAACAACTCGACCAGCCAAATCTCTCCCATAAAAAAACACCGCCGAGGCGGTGTTTTTTGCTAAATCTATTTAGCTTAAAGCCAACTAGTGCTTAGTCTTCTGCAACAACAGAAAGCTTAACAACAGCTTTAACTTCAGTGTGTAACTGTACTTCAACTTCAAACTCACCAGTGTTACGTAGTGCGCCTAATGGAAGACGAACTTCGCTTTTAGCAAGTTCAGCACCAGCAGCAGTTACTGCGTCAGCGATGTCACGGTTACCGATAGAACCGAATAGCTTGCCTTCGTCACCCGCTTTAGAAGCGATAACAACAGATTCAAGCGCAGCGATTTTCTCAGCGCGAGCATTAGCAGCAGCAAGCTCAGTAGCAAGCTTAGCTTCTAGTTCAGCGCGACGAGCTTCAAACACTTCAGTGTTAGCAGCGTTAGCAACTACAGCTTTACCTTGAGGTAAAAGGTAGTTACGAGCATAACCAGCTTTAACAGAAACTTGGTCACCCAAGTTGCCTAGGTTAGCGATTTTATCAAGTAAAATAACGTTCATTATCTATAATCCTCTAAATTCGATTACTGTCTTACTGATGTAAATCAGTGTAAGGCAGTAGAGAAAGATAACGAGCACGCTTGATAGCACGAGCTAGCTGGCGTTGGTATTTAGCACTAGTACCAGTGATACGGCTAGGAACAATCTTACCGCTTTCAGTGATATAGTTTTTCAAAGTTGGGATATCTTTGTAATCAATTTCTGTAACACCATCAGCGGTGAAACGACAGAACTTGCGACGACGGAAATAACGTGCCATTTTGACAGTCTCCTAAGTTTTCAATTCGACATTTTCAGCGTGTAATACCAAGCGGTTTTGACCATTTCGACTTTGTTGCAATGCAATAAAGCCTGTCACCTCGATATCCACGCCTGCTTTAAGCTTATCTGTAACGTTTTCAAAACGTTCGCCACTCATCACCACTTGCATTTGACAGTACACATTTCTCAGCAGTTCTGCTTCAAAACGTTGTGACTTGTGTTCCAGCATCACCACACAATGGTCGATTCCTGCTGGGCTGGTAAAGCGCCTGGAACGGGTTATTGTTCCCGACAACACCAAGTGATTGGTGGTCACTGATAAACTTACTCGGCGGCTTCTGCTGCTTGTGGAGCAGGACGCTCTTCAGTCGCAGCACGACGTGAATCACGCTCATCTTTAGCTTTAGCCATTGGCGAAGCTTCAGTGATAGCAGCTTTAGTACGCATTACCATGCTACGAAGCACAGCGTCGTTGAAACGGAAAGCTGTTTCTAGTTCTTCAATTGATTCAGCAGTAGTCTCTACGTTCATAAGAACATAGTGAGCTTTATGCAATTCAAGAATTGGGTAAGCCAGTTGACGACGGCCCCAGTCTTCTAAACGGTGGATTTGACCGCCAGCTTCAGTGAAAATCGCTGAATAACGCTCAATCATACCAGGTACTTGTTCACTCTGATCAGGGTGAACCATAAATACGACTTCGTAATGACGCATTTATTGCTCCTTACGGTTATCTAGCCTCGTTGTTGGCTCAGTCAGACCTAATAGAGGCAAGGAACTAAAATGAAAGTGACTGAATTAGGCGCGAAATAGTACAGAAAGACAAAGGAAAACTCAAGCAATAACTTTGCTGCCCACTTGATTAAGGGTATGATAATGCACCGCCGAAACCACAAAGGTTTACGGAGCGGCCTGTTCCTTCAATTTCAATAAGAATGATCCATGCGAAACCTTGCCTTTTCTGTCCTGATATCAGTTGTTTCTATCAATGCTTGGGCGCTAGTGCCACCAGACTACCGTGAACCACCAAGCGACCTGACAGCCGAAATTGAAGCTGGATTTCAATTAAACACCGGGAATACTGAATCAAGTAGTTTCAATAGCCGCGTCAAACTTGTTTATGACGGGGAAGCTTCTAAGCAAGAAGCAACGGTGAAGGCTTATTTTGCGTCTGATTCTGAAAAAACCACCGCAGAGAAATATGACTTACAACTTCAGAGCAACTACAAGCTGAAAGAGGGTTATATCTTTGGTCGCGGCGATTTTACTTGGGATGAGTTTGGTAGCTACACACGCTTGTCAACCGTATCGAGCGGTTATGGTTTTGATGTAGTGAATAATTCGAAAACCAACCTGAGTTTAGAAGTCGGTCCTGGTTATCGTTACAGCATGCCAAACCAAACCGATGATGACCCCTCCCCTCGCTCAACCCGAGAACTCATTCTTCGTGCCGCCACCAAACTTGAACATAAAGTCCATGAGTACACCACAATTAATGCCGACCTGACGGCCGAAAGCGGTAAGGACAATAATACGCTGACATTGGACTTAAACTATAAGAATCTTGTCTTTCAAGATTGGGCATTCAAAATTGGTGTAAACGTCAAATATACTGAGGTGGTACCAGAAGGCAGCGAGCAAGTGGATACAATCACCAGCTTTAATTTACTTTATACATTTCAATAGCTGGCTGTAGATATAAGCGATGAGAATAAAGCTTTTAAGGCAGAGATAAAAAAGCCGCTCCAATAAAGAACGGCCTTTTCGATATCTATCGCTTATGCTTGGCGTTGACGTACCGCTTCAAATAAGCAAACACCTGTTGCAACAGAGACGTTCAAACTTGACACCTCACCAGCCATCGGGATGGAGACTAGTGTATCGCAGGCTTCGCGAGACAATCGGCGTAGACCTTTTCCTTCCGCGCCCATGGCAATCGCTAACGGGCCTTTTAAGTCGGCTTGATACAACTCGCAATCAGCTTCTCCTGCTGTACCGATAATCCAGACGCCCTTATCTTGCAAATAACGCATGGTTCTCGCCAAGTTAGTGACTTGGAACAAAGGCACGGACTCTGCAGCACCACACGCAACCTTGCTCACAATCGAAGTGATCCCAACTGAGTTATCTTTTGGCACAATAATGCCTTGAACTCCTGCCGCATCCGCATTACGCAGACATGCCCCCAAGTTATGCGGGTCAGTGACACCATCTAGAATCAGTAAAAACGGCGTTTCCGTTTTGCCTAGGAGTACATCTAACTCATTATCACTCAGAATTTTTGCAGCTTTAACCCGCGCAACAATCCCCTGATGTTGGCTGCTATTGGCTTTATTATCAAGCACTTTTCGGGCCGACGTTTGCACCGAAACGCCAAATTCCTTGGCCGTTTTAATCAGTGGCAATAAACGCTCATCTTCTCGACCTTGCAATAGCCACATCTCGATGATGCGCTCTGGTGTGTTTTTCAATAGCGCTTCTACGGCGTGGATACCAAAAACAATATCTTGTTTCTTCATTTATCTATTTTCTCGTTTTACGTTTCGCAGCTTTAGTTTTGTGGGTCGCGGTTTTAACTTTCTTGCCAGCAGACTTTTTGGGTTTCGCTTTGGCCTTACTGTTAGTCTTGGGTTTCGTTCGCCCAGAAGACTTTTTACTCTTTGGCTTCTTACGTTCTGCACCTTCGTCTGTTGCACCTTTGGATTTAGCACCTCGTTTGGCACCTTCAAGGTTTGCCCGCTCACGTGCGGTCATCGGTTTTCTACTGGTATCTTTGCGCTTACGACGCCCTTCATCGCCAATCATGACTAAATCGATTTGACGGTCATCTAAGCTGACTGCTGCCACTTTAACTTGCACGGCATCACCAATTTGATAAACCTGTCCGGAACTTTCACCAATGAGTCGCTGACGTTTATTGTCATATTGGTAATAATCGTTTGCGAGGCTAGATATATGGACCAAACCATCGATAAACAGCTGATCGAGCCTTACAAATAATCCAAAGCTCGTCACCGAAGCCACAACGGCATCAAATGTATCACCCACATGGTCTTGCATGAACTCACACTTTAACCAATCACTGACATCACGGGTCGCTTCGTCTGCACGGCGCTCAGTGGTTGAACATTCTTCTCCCAACTGGTCTAGCTCGTCCAATTGATAATGATAGCCGCCATCAGCCGTCCATTTATCGGTCAGCTCACCTTGGCAGTGCTGTTTTGCCAACAAGTAACGGATCACTCGATGCAGCACTAAATCTGGGTAACGGCGGATCGGCGATGTAAAGTGGCTATACTCCTCTAACGCCAAACCAAAATGGCCTTCATTATCCGGTGTATAAATCGCTTGCCGCATTGAGCGAAGTAGCATCACTTGGATAAGCTCCGCATCTGGACGCTCAATAACTTTCTCCATCAGAGCCTGATAATCACTTGGTTCAGGTTCTAAACCGCCACCTAATGTCAACCCGCGCTCCGACAAGAACTCTTTAAAGTTCGCCAGTTTTTGTTCAGACGGCGCTTCATGAACTCGATATAACACTTCGCCTTTATGTTTTTTCACAAACCGAGCAGAGGCCACGTTGGCCAAAATCATACACTCTTCGATGATTTTATGAGCTTGGTTGCGAGAACGAGGCACAATGGCATCAATTTTTCGATGCTCGTTAAAAACAAATTGAGTTTCAACGGTTTCAAATGCAATTGCTCCGCGCTCAGCACGGGTTTCATCTAACGTTAAATAAAGTTGCTGCAAACATTGAAGGTGTGGGAACAATGCTTCGTGCTCATCAGCAATATCACCGCCTTCCAACATGTCTGCCACTTCTGTATATGTAAAACGGGCATGGGACTGCATCACTGCAGGGTAAAACTTATAACCTGACAGTTTACCGCGAGCAGAGATCGTCATTTCCGCGACCATACATAAACGATCAACATGAGGGTTTAGTGAGCACAACCCATTTGAAATTTTTTCCGGCAACATCGGAATCACTTGGGAAGGGAAGTAAACGGAGTTCCCGCGCGAACGCGCTTCAACATCCAATGCCGAGCCCGTTCGAACATAGTGGCTGACATCGGCAATCGCGACCCACAAACGCCAACCACCACTCGGTTTTGTTTCTGCGTATACCGCATCATCAAAGTCGCGCGCGTCTTCACCATCAATCGTTACCAGTGGTAAATGACGTAAATCAACTCGGTTTTCTTTGTCGTCTTCACTGACTTCATCCGGGATACGTCTGAGCTTTTTTTCTATCACCGACGACCACGTATGGGGTAAATCATAGTTGCGCAAAGCAATCTCAATCTCCATTCCAGGAGCCATTTGCTTACCCAGAACTTCCGTCACTTTGCCAGCTGCTTTTACATAACGCCCTGGGCGGCGAGTTAATTCAATAACGACGACATCACCATGACGGGCGCCCTGGCTATCTTCTTTTTGGATCAGGATCTCCTGAGCGATTCGTTTGTCATCAGCAATAACAAATGCCATCCCACAATCAACATGGTAGCGCCCAACTAACGGAGCGCTTCGCTCTTGAACCAAACGCACAATTCTCGCTTCTCTTTTTCCACGACGATCCACGCCAGCTCGCTGAGCCAAGACTTTGTCACCATGAAAGTACATTTGCATATCACGGTTTTGAATAAAGAGATCATCGCCTCCTTCATCCAGCTTTAAAAAGCCAAAGCCGTCACGATGGCCGATGATGGTTCCGCTCAGCAGATCCATTCTTTCAGGCAATCCATAGCATCGCCCGCGAGTAAATACTAACTCACCATCTCTTTCCATCGCGCGCAGACGTCTGCGTATCGCTTCCTGCTGCTCTTCATCAACAACATTGAGGGCAATAGATATTTGTTCACGAGTAAGGGGGGATTTTTGTGAGCGCAGATAATCTAAAATGAACTCTCGGCTCGGAATAGGATTTTCGTATTTGTCTTGCTCACGCTCAAAATGAGGGTCTTTTATCATTCAATTTCCAATATATTGACCCTCACACTCGATACTTCATCGACGAATGATTGGGCCTTTAGTGTGTTCTTAAGTGAGCCTTTTGGGCTCTTGCCACGATGCTTGCAGGCATCTTTGCCTCAAGTCTTTTTAGCAGCGTCATGGCTGTTTTTTTCGTTTTTTCATCACTAATGACTGCGTTATACAGCCAGTGATAACCGTATTCATAATCACGTGCGCTACCATAGCCTTGGCCAAACAAACGCACGAGCATGATTCTTGCCGGTAAGTCACCGTTCGCAGCAGCTGGCAGCGCATATTTCACTGCTCGTTCCGGATCCTTCGTTACAAACTTCCCTTGATTATAGTACTCCGCAACGCGAACCATGGCTTCGGCGCTCCCTTGTTCTGCTGCGGTCTTTAGAAGTGCGATTCCTCTCGGGGCATTCGCTTTTACACAAGTTCCATAATTGAGCATTTCTGCCCACAGAAACTGATACAAGGGTTGCTGCAGCACTTCTGAGCGGGCTTCGATATCCTGGACGAGCTGACAGTCATCGGCTTTGACTTGTTGTAAGTATTTGCCACTACGGATCAGCTCTATCAGTTGATCTTGACTGTATATGTCCACAGCTTGGGTTTCAGGCTGGCTCTCTTGAGCCTGTGAAACTGATGCAAAAAAGCTACTGGCACAAATCAAACTTATGTAGATTATCCGCAACATCGGAACCTCGTCACTAAGAAAGGGATATTCTTAACATCGGCATTATAACGTATTTCTTGAACAAGATCCGACCAACTAAATTTCGCCCATAAAAAAGGCCGCGATAGCGGCCTTTTAATCAACATCAACAAGACTTAGTTAAATGGGTTGACTAAGATCATTGTCTCGTTGCGATCAGGGCCTGTTGAAATCACGTCAATCGGCGTTTCTAACAGCTCTTCAATACGTTTGATGTAATTGATAGCAGCTTCGGGAAGCTGATCAATTGAAGTTGCGCCAAAGGTGTTGTCACTCCAGCCCGGCATGGTTTCAAGTACTGGGGTCACTTCTTCATAACCCTCAGCCGCAAGCGGTGTAACCGTCGCAACTGAACCATCTGGATATTGGTAACCGACACACAGCTTCACTTCTTCTAAACCGTCTAATACATCCAGTTTAGTCAAACAGAAACCGCTCACGCTATTGATTTGAACCGCACGTTTCATTGCGACGATATCTAACCAACCAGGACGACGCTTGCGCCCTGTCGTGGCGCCAAACTCGTGTCCTTTGGTACCTAAATGGTCACCGATTTCACAAGCAAGCTCTGTTGGGAAAGGTCCGGCACCAACTCGCGTGGTGTATGCCTTCATGATGCCCAAAACGTAATCAATATGGCGAGGGCCGAAACCACTACCTGTTGCAACACCGCCTGCAGTTGTATTTGACGAGGTCACAAACGGATAAGTACCGTGGTCAATATCCAGCAAAGTACCTTGTGCACCTTCAAATAGAATCGGTTCACCCGCTTTACGCGTTTGATCCAATAGTTCGGTAACATCAGTACACATTGATTTTAGATAATCTGCAATCGCTAAGGCGTCAGCGAGAGTTTTGTCATAATCAACGGCTTCAGAGTCATAATATTCTGTAAGCATAAAGTTGTGATATTTCATCACCTCTTTTAGCTTCTCAGCAAACAACTCTGCGTTAAACAGATCACCAACGCGTAAGCCGCGTCGAGAAATTTTATCTTCATAAGCAGGACCGATGCCGCGTCCGGTTGTACCAATCGCCTTATTGCCACGAGCTTTTTCACGAGCAATATCTAGAGCACAATGGAATGGCAGAATCAGCGGACATGCTTCAGAGATCAATAGGCGTTCCTCAACGGGAATACCACGCTCTTTAAGCATGTTAATTTCTGTCATGAGTGCTTCAGGAGAAAGTACAACGCCGTTACCGATAATGCATTTAACATTATCGCGTAAAATTCCTGACGGGATCAGATGAAGAACAGTTTTGTCGCCATCAATAACCAAAGTATGGCCGGCGTTATGACCGCCTTGATAACGAACTACATATTTTGCTTGTTCGGTAAGCAGATCAACTATCTTACCTTTTCCTTCGTCACCCCATTGGGTGCCCAGAACAACTACGTTTTTGCCCATTGTATGCTGCTAGGTTGCGATTAAAGCGAAATTTTAACAGATTAATGGGGGGAATTGGCAAGATCTTTATGAAAAAATAATCAATAGAACTATTCCACTTACAAGTATTGACCCGCCAATTCTTTGCAAAACCCTTTGGTTTTGTTGAGAAATTTCTAGCATATAGGCACGCCATTTATTTGGAAATAGACAAGGTCCAATGCCTTCTAGTACTAACATTAAGCCTATCGCCAACATAAAGGTTTGAAAGGTCATTTAACTTTTTCCTCTTTAAAAACAGTAACAAACAGCTCACTTTATGTTCAGAAAAATCCAAGGGGATTATTGTTCAAAAATTAGAACAAACATTCCATTGTAATGATGGTTTGTGCAACCCCATCATAAAAACAAAGAAGTGCGAAACCCTTTTGTAGCAACCAGTCTAAAACAAGCCAAATGTCGAAACTGTGAAAATAAGCACCTTAAAAGAAAAAACCCGGCATAGGCCGGGTTTTTTGCAATCTCTTGGGCGAATTAACGCTTCGAGAATTGTGGCTTACGACGTGCTTTACGTAGACCCACTTTCTTACGCTCAACTTTACGAGCGTCACGGGTAACGAAACCAGCAGAACGTAATGTAGGACGTAGTGCCTCATCAAGTTCCATTAGTGCACGAGTGATACCATGACGAATTGCACCTGCTTGACCAGTGGTACCACCACCTTTCACAGTTACAACGATGTCTAGTTTATCAGTCATTTCAACTAGCTCTAGTGGCTGACGAACAACCATACGAGAAGTTTCACGACCAAAATACTCGTCCAAAGGACGTTGGTTAACTAGGATGTTACCACTACCTACTTTAGCGAAAACGCGAGCAGTAGATGTTTTGCGACGGCCAGTGCCGTAGTACTGAGTTGCAGCCATTATGCTTACTCCCGTTTAGATATCAAGAACTTGAGGTTGTTGTGCAGCGTGGTTATGTTCTGCGCCAGTGTAAACTTTAAGTTTACGGAACATAGCGCGGCCCAAAGGACCTTTTGGTAACATACCCTTAACCGCTTTCTCGATGATCATTTCTGGCTTATGCGCCTGCAGCTTCTCGAAGCTGATTTGCTTAATGCCACCAGGGAAGCCTGAGTGCGAGTAGTACGTCTTGCCTTTCGCTTTGTTGCCAGTTACGGTTACTTTCTCAGCGTTAACAACGATGATGTAGTCGCCCGTATCAACGTGCGGAGTGTATTCAGCTTTATGCTTACCGCGTAAACGGTTAGCAATTTCAGTAGCGATACGACCCAAAGTTTTGCCGTCAGCGTCAACGACATACCAGTCACGAGTTACAGTTTCTGGCTTAGCAGTAAAAGTCTTCATTTACAAAAACCCAAAGTTAAAATTCTGTCACACATGCTATCTACAGAAGCGTAAATAACACAAAAATGCCTATCCCCTGCCCCTTCGAGCAAAGAAATTTGGCTAAAAACATCCGCCCAATTGGCGGAGTAACGTGGGCAGGTCGCGAATTATAGACAAAGCTGACGTAAAAATCACCTGATTTTTTAGTTACAAGGTAAATTTTTCTCAAGATAAAGCCGGCATCTGCCGGCTCAAATTGAAAACGCCAGAAGTATGGTGCTCAACGAAAATAATTAAGGTAAATGCTCTAACGCTAAGTAATCGTGAGATTGCATTTCAATGAGCCGGGAGCGGCAACGATTGAATTCAAACGTAAGCTGACCATCGGTATAAATCTCTTCCAAAGCAACTTGGGCAGACACAATAAGCTTTACATTGCGTTCATAAAACTCATCGACTAACGCCAAAAAGCGTCGCGCAATATCATCTCCAGTAGAACTATGCCCCATCTGCTCGACGCCACTCAGTAAAACCGTATGATAAGTTTGCGCCAACTCCATATAATCTCGCTGACTCCTTGGTCCGTCACATAGCGCACGGAAATCTGCCAGCAACACTCCTTGAGCCTGCTTTCGAATTTGAATATCTCGGCCATCCACCTCTATGGGTGCATCCAGAACTTCAGATTCCGGTGCAAGTTGATCAAAATAAGCAAGTAAGTTTATTTCCGCCTGCGCATCAAGTGGAGAGTGGTAAATTTCAGCTTGTTCTAGAGTTCGCAAACGATAATCAATACCCGAGTCTACGTTTAAAACTTGGCAGTGCTTATTAATGGCTGCAATCGCAGGTAAGAAGCGTGCTCGTTGCAAGCCGTTCTTATATAAGTCATCTGGTACAATGTTCGAAGTCGCAACTAAGGTCACGCCATGGGCAAACAAGGCTTCAAACAACGTCCCTAATAACATGGCGTCTGTAATGTCAGAAACGAAGAACTCGTCAAAGCAGATGACTCGATATTTTTCAGACATCTTTTTTGCGATTACGAGTAGCGGATCTTGCGTACCTTTCAATTCATCGAGTTCGTGATGTAATTGATGCATAAATCGATGGAAGTGCGCTCTTAACTTATTTGTACCGGGCAAGGCCTCATAAAAAGTATCCATCAAATACGTCTTACCGCGCCCGACTCCACCCCATAGATACAGCCCAAGAACGCCTTCAACGGGTTGATTCGCTTTAAAGCTAGAAACCAATCGTCCCCATGAGGATTGAGGTTTAGGCAGCACGAGTAGTTCATCAAATACGCGTTGCAGCGCCTTTACGGCTTGCTCTTGTGCCGCATCTTTCGAAAAACCGTCTCTTTGTAAATCCTGCTGATAATGTTCCCAAGGAGTGAGCTGCGACACTTAGATAATTCTCTCTATGCATTTAATAAACAACCAAATACTACCACAAGTACGCTCGACATAGTCACAGGTCACACTAGAATCGATTTCACTAACTAATGACAAACCAACAGTTGAAAAAAACCATGCGCGTACACATATTTGTTATTAACTTGCATTCAGTCAGCTTCTGCTAAGCGAAGGGTAGGTAAAACCCCTTATTTGAATACAATGTGTTGGCCTTCATTTTGGGGGCTTTTGTTACTTTAAATAAGGAGACTTTAGTATGAGTTGGGTGATTACCGTTGCCGCATTAGCGATTGGTGTTATTTTAGGTTATGTGATTCGTAGCATGTTCTCTCGTAATGCGACCAATAACAGTCGCAATGAAGAGTTAGAGCAAACGAAGCTAGAAATGAGTCAGCATAAGCAAGAGGTTGCAGACCATTTTGACGAGCACTACCAATTGCTCAGCCAATTAACTGAACAATTAAACCGCGTCAATCAACATTGGAATGAATCAGCTCAAGGCCTAGGACAAGATGCAGGAAAGAAATCACTGCAGATCTTAAGCGTTGCACAGGTTGAAGAAACTTCAGAACTCGAAGCAGCACATGCTGATACTGATGAGGCCACAGAAACGGCACCAGAGCAGCCAATTGAAGCTGAAAATCCAACTGATGAATGTAAAGAAAACCAAGTAAAAGAAGATGAAAAAACATCCTGATACATTCTAGTGAGGCAAAATTGCTGAACTTTTTTAAACAACGAAAGGTCGGAGTACTTACCAGGACGTATCACAGTCTTTGAATTAGAAATTGGAGTAACGATTAGATGAAGACAAAAATTTCCTTACTGTCAGCCGCAATCCTGAGCGCTACTTTAACCATGATGCCTGCCACTTCTCATGCCGCGATTCCGCAAACGGTTAATGGTCAGTCAATGCCAAGCCTAGCGCCAATGCTTGAACGTACCACACCGGCAGTAGTCTCTGTGGCAGTATCAGGAACTCATGTTTCCAAACAGCGCGTACCCGACGTATTTCGTTATTTTTTCGGCCCAAATGCCCCTCAGGAACAAGTTAGAGAAAAGCCATTTAGAGGCCTAGGCTCTGGGGTCATTATTGACGCTAAAGAAGGCTATATTGTCACCAACAATCATGTCATTGAGGGGGCTGATGATATTAAAATTGGTCTTCATGATGGTCGTGAAGTCGACGCAAAGTTAATTGGCGCTGATGCAGATTCAGATATCGCACTATTGCAAATTAAAGCCAAAAACCTAACTGAGATAAAATCGAGCAATTCTGATCAACTCCGTGTAGGTGACTTTACCGTCGCCATTGGCAACCCTTTTGGTTTAGGTCAAACGGTCACCTCGGGGATCGTGAGCGCGCTCGGCCGCAGCGGTTTAGGCATTGAGATGCTAGAAAACTTTATCCAAACCGATGCCGCCATTAATAGTGGAAACTCCGGAGGAGCACTCGTTAATTTGAATGGTGAACTCATCGGGATTAATACTGCCATCGTTGGTCCAAACGGCGGCAACGTTGGGATCGGCTTCGCGATTCCAGCCAATATGGTTCACAATCTCATTGATCAAATTATCGAGCATGGTGAAGTTCGCCGCGGTGTTCTTGGTATTTCAGGCCGAGACCTCGACAACCAGCTTGCTGAGGCATTTGGTTTAGACACGCAGCATGGCGGGTTCGTGAATGAAGTGATGCCTGATAGCGCAGCAGAAAAAGGCGGTATCAAAGCTGGCGATATTATTACCAGCATCAATGGGCGAAAAATTAAAACCTTCCAAGAATTACGAGCTAAAATTGCCACTCTTGGTGCCGGTGCCAAAGTTACACTAGGGTTTATTCGTGATGGCGACGAAGAAACCACCAAAGTAACGCTTGGCGAGGCCAACCAAAATAAAGAAGCAACTGCCGGTGCTGTACATCGAATGCTTGCAGGAGCCAGCCTTGAAAATACGAAACAAGGTGTGAAAATTTCGGCTGTTGCTCAGGGCTCTCCAGCAGCACAAAACGGCTTGTTGGAAGGTGATATTATCGTTGGTGTAAACCGCACTAAAGTGAAGAACCTCAAAACACTGAAGAAAATTTTGAAGGATCAATCAGGAACCGCAGCCCTTAAGATCCGCCGCGGAGAAAGCCAGCTGTATTTAGTCTTACGCTAGTCTTATAACGTGCACAAGAACAGGAAGGCATTCAGCCTTCCTTTTTTGTGTTTGCGGCACAAGCCCCAATAAATACAGACCTTTATACACAATTGTTGAATTATGTTACGCTAGTCAGTCTCGTTCATCATAGCGCCTTAATTTCATGTTTAAAAACGCCGTTTTATATGTAGGAAAAGCCGTCATTATTGGCTTGGTGGTCGCCGCCATCTTTCTTATGGCGAATTCTTACTTAACGAATGGAACCTTGCATAGCCAAATCTTTAAACCAAAAGATACTGGCAGGAGCGAGCTATCTTTTGCCAAAGCTGTCCGCCGCGCAGCACCCGCTGTGGTCAATATCTATAGTTTGAGTATCGACCAGCGCCGACCGCTCAACCCTGGAGCACTTCAAGGTCTCGGCTCTGGGGTTATCATGAGCGCGCAAGGCTACATCTTAACCAACTACCATGTAATAAAATCTGCAGACGAAATCGTCATTGCGCTACAAGATGGTCGGAAATTCACTTCTGAAGTCGTCGGCTCAGATCCGGACACAGATTTAAGCGTACTCAAGATAGAAGGTGATAATCTCCCAGTAGCTCCCCTCAATTTGAATAGTTTACCTGAAGTGGGTGATGTCGTTCTGGCTATCGGCAATCCATATAACCTTGGGCAAACCATTACCCAAGGCATCATCAGCGCCACAGGCCGCAATGGTTTAAGCTCTGGCTACCTTGATTTTTTACAAACGGATGCCGCAATTAATGAAGGTAATTCCGGCGGTGCGCTGATTAATACCCAAGGGGATTTAATAGGGATTAACACTGCAGCGTTTAAAGTGGGCGGAGATAGTGGTAACCATGGAATTAACTTTTCAATCCCCACAAAACTTGCCTATAGCATCATGCAAAAGCTCATCAAAGATGGCCGCGTAATTCGAGGCATGCTTGGCGTCTCTGGCGATGCCGTCACCCCAGTAATGGCACAAATTTTCAAATTGCCGGAAGTCAAAGGTGTTTTGATTTCGGGCGTGGACCCAACCGGACCGGCAGCAAAAGCTCAAATTCAGCCTCGAGATCTGATCATTCAATTTGAAGGTGAAGAAGTCCCTGGGTTTGAAATGCTGATGGACCGAGTCGCCGAAACGAAGCCCGGTAGTACGGTCACGTTAACCATTATCCGGCAGGGGCAACCTTACGAAGTTGCTGTTACAATCGCAGAGAAGCCAATCAACTACAGCCAATAGTCCCTCAACAGCGGCAACAAATAAGAAAAAGGCCAATCTGACGATTGGCTTTTTATGATTTTTAAAACGGATAATTCCGACAGATACTCACTGACAAATTAGCTTATGCGAGTGACTTCACCGCCCAGTCCTTGGAATTTCTCTTCAATATGCTCATAACCCCGATCTAAGTGATAAATTCGATCGACTGTCGTGACGCCTTCAGCAACCAAACCTGCTATCACTAAACTTGCCGAAGCCCGTAGGTCGGTGGCCATCACCTGGGCACCATTGAGCTTTTCTATACCGTGAATAATGCAAGTATTGCCTTCAAGCTCCATCGATGCGCCCATGCGAATTAATTCCGGCACATGCATAAAACGGTTTTCGAAAATAGTTTCCGTAATGGTCGCTGTCCCTTCAGCTAAAGCATTCAAAACACAGAACTGAGCTTGCATATCGGTTGGGAAACCAGGATAAGGCACGGTCTTGATGTTCACCGCTTGAGGGCGATTGCCATGCATATCAAGCTCAATCCAGTCATCGCCGGAACTAATGCTCGCCCCAGCATCTTCAAGCTTCGCAAGGACAGATTCCAGCGACCCCGGATCAGCTGAAACACACCGAATGCGACCTCGCGTTACTGCCGCCGCAACCAAAAAACTACCGGTTTCGATTCGATCAGGCATCACTCGGTATTCACAACCTTGGAGAGATTCGACACCTTGAATGCGTACTGTATCTGTACCTGCTCCCTCAATCTTCGCACCCATAGCAATTAAGCAATTTGCTAAATCCACAACTTCGGGCTCACGGGCTGCATTCTCAATAATGGTTTCACCATCAGCTAATGCTGCCGCCATAAGTAGGTTTTCTGTGGCGCCAACACTGATCATATCCATAAAGATATGGGCACCTTTTAAGCGTCCATCGACTCTGGCTTTGATGTAACCTTCTTGCACCTCAATTTGAGCCCCCATGGCTTCCAGGCCATGCAAGTGAAGGTTGACAGGACGCGCACCAATCGCACAGCCCCCCGGCAAAGATACATCGGCTTGACCATAGCGAGCTAATAGCGGGCCCAAGATCAAAATCGACGCCCGCATGGTCTTGACCAAGTCATAAGGCGCGCAATACTGATCAAGCTTTTGGGTTGATATTGAGACTTTGCCATCTTCGAGTTCACTGACTTCTGCACCTAGGCATCGCAGTAGCTGGCAGCTGGTTTTGACATCTCGAAGGTTTGGCACATTACTGACAATAAAATCAGTTTCTGCGAGCACGCCAGCCATTAAAATCGGTAATGCCGCATTCTTGGCTCCCGAAATAACCACTTGCCCCTGCAAAGCACCACTTGTTTGAATTGTTAACTTATCCACGAATTAATCTCTACACCATGTTGAAAACTTTTTCGCGTTTCCATTGAGTCGGCGTGAAAGTCTTAATTGTAATTGCATGTAACTCACCGCTGGTTACTTTATCCATCAGCGGGCCATATATTGCTTGTTGCTGTTTAATTTTGCTTAATCCATCAAAGCAATCACCAACAGCAATAATTTTGAAATGTGTACCTTCGGCAGTCACTTGAAGCTCTTCAAGCGCCATCGCTGTATTCAAAGCTTGTTTAATATCTTCAAGCTTTTGTTCTAATTCATTGTTTTCCATAAATATAATGCCTTTATACAGGTTTAGGCGTCGCCCTTTGATTCAAAAAACTTTTCGAGATCATAGAGTGCGATAAGCTTTTCAAGCTGCGCTGCTGGCGCAACGAGTTTGAAATTTGGATTTAATGTACGTTGTATTGCCAATAATTCAAGCAAAAATGCGACACCAGCACTATCTGCAAATTCCAGTCGCGATAGATTCAGCTGCTGAATATCACTAGACAGAATCTGAGTACGCTGTGACCACAAACTTTTCACTTCAGTAGCAGAAAGACGGCCACTTAAGTTGCACTGATTTGCGTGCTCATTAAAACTGGCCATCAAAGACGGTTCTCCACCGTTTTAGCCGCACTTATATTTTCACCCGTTTTTTTCTTGAGCATCTGAATGACAGAATCAATCCCCTCTTTACGGATCAGCGAGGTCACTTCAGACTGTTTAGAGGCTAAAAGGCTAACGCCTTCAGCCACCATATCAAACGCTTTCCAAGAATCATCTTTGAGACGTCTAACTTTAAACAGCAACTTAATTGGCGGGCGCCCATCCTCAATAATACTGACTTTTACTTCCACAATCTTTTCATGGGTATAATCTGCGCCCTTCTCAAACTGCACTTTTTGATTGGTATATTCAGTAAAAGCTTGGGCATACGTTGAAATCAGGTATCCTTCAAATGCGTCGACAAAATCATGTCTTTGCTGCTTGGTAGTTTCGCGTAAATATTTGCCCATGACTTTATACGAAGCATACTTATAATCGACATAAGGCATTAACTCTTCACGTACGATCACTTTCAAATGACCGGTATCTGCTTCAATCTTTTGAAAGTCTCGATTAAAGCGGTCAAAAGTCTTTTTAGCAACGACTTGTACCATCTCATAAGGATTATGGGTATTCACTTGCTCTGCTTGAATTGCTGCAGAATTTTGAGGCTCAGCTTGAACTTGCGCCATCCCACCCATCAAGCACAAACCGAGTAATGAATTTAATAAAATTTTCATCGTGCTTTTCTCTCCTTATTCGTCTTTATTCGACACGCTATACAAGAACTGGCCAATCAAATCTTCTAAAACTAACGCCGAGCGTGTGTCATCGATTCTGTCTCCATCATCTAACATGGCAATATCATCATCAACAAAGCCAGGTGTTAAACCCAAAAACTGCTCACCAAGTAACCCAGAAGTTAAAATGGCAAGGCTACTGGTTTCCGGAAAACTATACTTTCTATCAATACTAATGGTTACGACCGGCTCTTGCCGATCAGGGTCTAAGTGTATATCCATCACTCGGCCCACGACGACACCTCCAACTTTAACCGGAGAGCGCACTTTTAAACCACCAACGTTGTCAAAGCGAGCCGTTAACTGATATCGACTATCCGCCGACTGCACTTCGATATTCGCAACTTTAAAAACCAGCACCAAAAACGCTGCTATACCTGCCAGTAAGAACATTCCTACGAATAATTCTATTTTCCTTGTCGACATCTTTATCTACCACTCAAATTCATTCAAAAACTAAATATCATATGACTAACGCGCAAACATCATTGCGGTCAGCAGAAAATCTAATGCCAAAACAGCCAAACTGGCTTGTACCACAGTTTGGGTGGTTGCTTTACTAATCCCTTCAGGGTTGGGCACGACATGATAACCACGATAGAGCGCAATCCATGTCACCACAAAAGCGAATACACCACTTTTAATAATGCAATTCACGATATCTTGTCGCCATTCCACTGAAGCTTGTAAAATTGACCAAAAAGCACCGCTATCAATCCCCTTCCACTCTACACCGACAAGGTGGCCGCCGTAGATTCCAACCGCTGTGAACATTAATGCCAGCAAAGGCATGCTAATCACACCAGCCCAAAAACGTGGTGCCACGACTTGCTTTAAAGGATCAATAGCCATCATTTCTAAGCTAGAAAGCTGCTCGCTACTCTTCATTAAGCCTAGCTCTGCCGTCAATGCAGAACCCGCCCGCCCAGCAAATAGCAGCGCGGTAACAACTGGGCCAAGTTCTCTCATGAGCGCCAAAGCCACCATAGGCCCTAAGCTCTCTTCAGTGCCAAATTCAACTAAAACATTGTAGCCTTGCAGCGCGAGTACCATGCCAATAAATAAACCCGATACGAGGATAATGACCATTGACTGGACGCCCACGACATAGATCTGCTTCAACAGCAGTGGCAACCCTTTCTTAAAGTTTGGCTGGCGAACGATCGCCCCCCATAACATAAGGCCTGCACGTCCCAAGCCCGAAATCGCCTTTAGGGTTCTGCGCCCTAGCAGTTGAACGCCATCAGCGACTGCCATTAAGTAATTCCTCTTTATAATCTGGTGCCGGATAATGAAAAGGCACAGGTCCATCCGGCTCTCCGCCGATAAATTGTTTCAGTTGCGGTGTATTGGCTTGCCGTAGCTCAGCTGGCGAGCCTTTTGCGATCACCTTTCGGTCGGCGATAACATAGACATAATCAGCAATGCCAAGCACTTCATCTACATCATGGGAAACCACAACTGAAGTTAAGCTTAACGAATCTGAAAGATCTCGAATCAACTTCACAAGCACGCCCATTGAAATCGGATCCTGCCCAGCAAATGGTTCGTCATACATCACCATCTCAGGTTCAAGCGCGATCGCACGAGCAAGTGCAGCTCGGCGCTGCATACCACCAGATAACTCATTGGGCATCAATTGCGCAGCACCTCTCAACCCTACGGCTTCAAGCTTCATCAACACAATTTTTCGAATAATGTTCTCCGGTAATTCGGAATGCTCGCGTAACGCAAAAGCGACATTGTCAAAAACATTGATATCCGTAAATAGCGCCCCGCTTTGAAACAACATGCTCATACGCTTACGCAACTCAAAAAGCTGGCTACGACTCGCCCCGTGAACATCAACCCCATCGAAAAGAACTTGCCCTTTGCTAGGGGTCAATTGACCACCAATAAGCTTTAACAGTGTCGTTTTACCGATACCACTTGGCCCCATAATCGCGGTCACCTTTCCTCGAGGAATTGTCAATGAAATATCATCGTAAATAACCCGTGAGCCATGCTTAAACTCAAGATTACGAATTTCAACTAAAGGCAAAGGTTGTGAAGTCATGTTTGTGATTGATACCTACTACGAAAAAAGGGAGGAGAAGAGGGAGAGTATAGCCATCCTAGCCACCGTCAAAGAACCGCAAATTGTACGTAATTGCATCCTTCTGTACAACCAAATCGAGACTATCTGCTCATGATACTTTCAATTTTGCTCAAATCCAGCGAAAATGCATGCCAATATTCCACTCAATTGTTAATTAATGTTATTCAATATTGCTATTTTGGTCGCTGGGCTCGCACTTTTAGTGTGGAGCGCGGACAAGTTTGTGTATGGCGCAGGCGCATTCGCTCGTAACCTAGGCTTGCCGCCAATGTTAATTGGTCTGACAATTGTCGCGATGGGTAGTTCAGCACCAGAAATGTTTGTTGCGGCCACGGCAGCACTGGATGGCATGCCCGATACCGCTGTAGGCAACGTATTGGGTTCGAACATTGCCAATATCGCACTCATTCTCGGAATTACCGCTTTAATCGGTCATATATCAGTAAGCTCGCAAACGCTGAAGCGCGAAGTACCATTAATGTTGGGCGCAACACTTTTGGCTGGATACCTTTTACATGATGGCATCCTAAGCTTTGCTGATGGTATTACCTTAGCGATCGCATTTTTTGTGACGATGGCCTACATCATACGCCAAGCGCTTAGCAATAAAACAAAAGATCCTATGGTTGAGGATATGGAACAAGAAATACCCAAAGATGTGCCCACATCTAAAGCTGTCTTTTGGTTAATTGCAGGTTTAATCTTACTCCCGTTATCTGCTGACTGGATGGTTCAAGGTGCCGTAGGAATTGCTAAATCGTTTGGTTTATCAGACCTCGTCATCGGGCTCACAATTATTGCAATCGGGACTAGCTTACCTGAGCTAGCCGCCTCAGTAGCCGGCATATTGAAGAATGAAGATGATCTCGCCATCGGCAATGTTGTTGGCTCGAATTTGTTTAATATTCTCGCAGTTTTAGCAATACCTGGATTACTCGCACCTGGTGCCATTGATGCCGCAGCCAGTGGTCGAGACTTTTATATGGTTTTAGCGACCAGCGCTGCGCTTGCAGTTTTGGTATTATTAAGTGGAAAGAAACGCGAACTTAATCGCGTCCATGGTGCCCTATTATTGATCACCTTTATTGTGTACCAAATCGTTTTATTCCTCGCTCACTAAATAGAAGCGAGCCGTTGGAACAATAAAGGCTACAGCATACAAGAGAGACTAAAATGGTAGAACAAACCCAGCTACGCCAATGGGGACGCAATGTCATTGATATTGAGAGAGATGCCCTCGACAATCTTTATCAATACGTTGACTCCAAAGAGTTCGCAGACGCTTGCCAATTGATATTGGCTTGTAAAGGTAAAGTCATTGTCATGGGAATGGGCAAGTCTGGCCACATTGGCAACAAAATCTCAGCCACGTTGGCGAGTACAGGCACACCTGCATTTTTCGTTCACCCAGGTGAAGCGAGCCATGGTGACTTGGGTGTGCTATCGGAAAACGATATCGTTCTCGCCATTTCCAACTCAGGAGAGTCTAGCGAAATACTCACCCTGATGCCTGTCATCAAACGCATGGGGCTGCCGGTCATAGCTGTCACGGGCAAACCCAATTCTACGATGGCGAAAGTATCGCAATTACATTTATGTATTCAAGTACCAGAAGAAGCTTGTCCATTAGGCCTAGCACCGACGTCAAGTACAACTGCAACACTAGTGATGGGTGATGCGCTCGCTGTCGCTTTACTACAAGCAAAAGGCTTTACAAAAGATGATTTTGCACTGTCACATCCCGGCGGTAGCTTAGGACGAAAACTCCTGCTAAAAGTCAGCGATGTGATGCACAAAGGGAACGGTTTACCCATAGTTGACCATGACATTTGCATCACCGACGCCCTTTACGAAATCTCTAAAAAAGGCTTAGGCATGACGGCGATTGTTGATGAACATCACCGATTAGCCGGCATTTTTACCGATGGTGATCTTCGCCGAGTCATTGATGCGCAAATCAACCTGCGCGCCACAAAAATAGCTGAAGTGATGACGCCGAATTGCATTACGATCACTGAAAATATTTTGGCTGCCGAAGCACTGAAAATCATGGAAGAAAAGAACATTAACGGCCTTATCGTTGTTGACGCTGCCCACCAACCCATCGGAGCTTTGAACATGCTTGACATGGTCAAAGCCGGAGTGATTTAAGCCATGGAAAAACAAGGATTATATGGCCCTGTAGCCGCTGAGTCATGGGAAAAAGCCGCTCAAATTAAATTGCTCATATGCGATGTCGATGGTGTTTTTTCTGATGGCCAAGTGTATATGGGGAACCAAGGAGAAGAATTGAAGGCTTTTCATACCCGAGATGGGTATGGGGTCAAATCTCTCATTAATGCTGGCATTCAAGTTGCCGTTATTACCGGTCGTAATTCCGCTATTGTTAGTAACCGAATGCAAGCCCTCGGCATTCAACATATCTACCAAGGTATTGATAACAAATTGGTTCCATACCGAGAATTGCTATCCCTATATCAAGTCACACCAGAGCAAGTCGCCTATATCGGTGATGATATGGTTGATCTCGCTGTGATGGAGCAAGTCGGTCTTTCCGTATGTGTTCAAGATGGTCATCCATATGTGAAACAACACGCAGATCTCGTCACTTATATTGCAGGCGGAAAAGGGGCATTAAGAGAGCTCAGCGATTTGTTACTTCTCAGTCAAGACAAGTTTAAAGACGCACGTGGAATGAGCGTATGAATCGAATCACACTTGCCATCATCGCGCTCTTTAGCGCGGCCATAGTTTTGTATTGGCAAGTTCAAGTTAAAAGAAGCCAGCAAGAAAGCAGCACGATTGAAAGCGGTGTGCGGCCTGATTTTGTTGTGGATGACCTCCGCAGTGTTGAATTCGATGAAAAAGGCGAAGTTCACACACGCGTGACCGCGACTCATATGGAACACTTCGACAGTAGCAATTTAACTTTCTTCACCAATCCGGTGTACCTTGTATACCCAGATGAAGGCAAAACCCAATGGCGCTTAAGTGCCGAAACCGGCAATTTAAATAAAAACACAGGTAAGGTTGTTCTTGAAACGAATGTTATTATTGATGCCATAGCACCACACGAACCGATCCAGTCACTTTCGACCACGGTACTTGAGCTCGACCTTAATACAATGATTATGACCTCTGATGATAAGATTACCATCAAAGGGAATGGCTTTAATGTCCAAGGAACAGGCCTTTATGCTGATCTGAATGCACAAGAGGTGCACTTATTGAGTCAGGTAGTAGGAATATATGAAACGAACTAAATTAATGATTGCGGCAATTCTATGCACTGTAAGCGTCGGTGCCATTGCCAAGCAAGGTGACTTAAAACAGCAGGTCAAAGTCCAAGCTGTAAAACAAAATGGTGATATCAAAAATAACCAAGTGATCTACTACGGACCAGTAGAAGTGACCCAAGGCAGCATCAAAATTAATGCTGATGAACTGCGCGCTTTTACCGAGAAGAAGTCCAACAATAGTGTGATTGTAGCGACTGGAACACCTGCGACCTACTCCCAAGAAATGGATGATGGCCGTATCGCAACAGCGAGTGCCAATGAAATTCGTTACGAGATAGACAAGCGCACCATGACGCTCAAAGGCGACGCCACGTTGGATCAAGCAGGGAGTAAAGTCTCCGCAAGCCAGATACGTTACGACATTGCTCGCCAGCAGCTTATAGCGGAAAGCTCCGGTCAAGGGGATGACCGCGTCATAACTATCATTAAACCCCAAAACTATGAAGAACTGCCGACAGAGGGTGTTCCTCAAACTGAGCAGCCAAAAAACAACGAACCTGACACTGCGCCGATGCCAAAAGAGCCGGAGAGCAAATGAGCCAGAATCAGCTAATTGCAGAAAATTTAGCGAAGAGCTATAAAAACCGCAACGTAGTCAAAGACGTCAGTTTGAGCGTCAAAACAGGGCAAATTGTCGGCCTGCTCGGTCCTAATGGTGCGGGAAAAACGACCACGTTCTACATGGTCGTTGGCTTAGTGAAAAGTGACAAAGGCAGAATTTTCATCGATGAAGATGAACTGACTGCAGATCCAATGCATTTGC
Source organism: Shewanella gelidii (assembly GCF_014647855.1). GTDB lineage: Bacteria > Pseudomonadota > Gammaproteobacteria > Enterobacterales > Shewanellaceae > Shewanella > Shewanella gelidii. The sequence continues at coordinate 295,673 of NZ_BMPZ01000003.1, forward strand.
GGGCACGCAAGGGGATTGGCTATCTACCGCAAGAAGCGAGCATCTTTAGAAAGCTTAGCGTTCGCGACAATATCATGGCTGTTTTGCAAACCCGAAAGTCATTATCTAACAATGACCGTGAAGCGGAGATGGAACACCTACTGGAAGAGTTTCATATCACTCACATTCGTGACAGCCTTGGTATGTCTTTGTCTGGTGGTGAACGACGCCGAGTAGAAATAGCCCGAGCGCTCGCAGCAAACCCGAAATTCATTTTGTTAGATGAACCCTTTGCGGGCGTAGACCCAATTTCGGTTATTGATATTAAAAAGATTATTGAACAACTGAAGAACCGTGGCCTGGGCGTATTGATCACCGACCACAATGTCCGTGAAACACTCGATGTGTGTGAGCATGCTTACATTGTTAGCCACGGAAACTTGATTGCCGAAGGTACGCCTGCTGAGATCTTAGACAACCAAGAGGTTCGCGCGGTGTACTTAGGTGAACAATTCAAGCTATAGTTAATATAATTCAAGCAAAACGCACGTTGAGCATTAGCAAGGCCTCAGGCAAAGTGTATACTCAACCAACGGGTTAGCTTAGTAGATTTTTCTTTTTAAAATTAAAGAGTAGGGATTAGCGGCACGATGAAAGCGTCACTCCAGCTAAAGCTGGGCCAACAACTCACTATGACGCCTCAATTACAACAGGCGATCCGCTTGTTGCAACTCTCGTCACTTGAACTTCAGCAAGAGATCCAGCAAGCACTGGACTCGAATCCTTTGCTAGAGTTGGAAGACGATCAATTTGATAGTGAAGTAGAAGCAGCTGAAAATAAAAAAGATGAACTCCATGATGAAGCTGATTATACCGCAAAGATAGAACAAACAGACCCATCTGAAGTTACAGCCGTTCCCGATGACATTGACACTGACCTTTCATCCCTAGAAACCTCTGAAGCCCTCAATAAAGATTCAATGCCCGATGAGCTTCCAATGGATACCACTTGGGATGAAGTGCTCAGCGCGGCGCCAACAACAAGTGCAGCACCAGCAATCGGCGGGGACGATATGCCCTTCCAAGGTGAAACCAGTGAAGGCTTGTATGAACATCTAGAATGGCAAAAAAACCTTACACCATTTAGTGATACCGATTTAGCCATTGCAACAGCAATCATCGAAGCAATCGATGAGCGCGGCTACCTCACTCAAAGCACAGAAGATATTTTAGAAGCAATGGGCGATGAAGAGGTCGAATTAGATGAAGTCGAAGCCGTACTAAAACGCGTACAACATTTTGACCCCATTGGTGTTGCAGCCCGCGATTTAAGTGAATGCTTACTCATTCAGCTTCAACAATTTTCAGCGGATACACCACACATCGATAATGCGCGCATTTTAATTAAAGATCACCTTGACCTGATTGCTGGACGAGATTTTCGCCAGCTCATGCGGAAAACAAAGCTTAAAGAAGCTGAATTAAGAGATGCGATATTATTAATCCAAACACTCAACCCTCGTCCTGGAGCACTGATAACTCCGGGTGAAGATGAGTACGTGATTCCTGATGTATCTGTGATGAAGAAAAGTGGCCGCTGGGTCGTTGAACTTAATCCAGACAACATGCCAAAAATCAATATCAACCAGCATTATGCCGCAATGGCTCGCAGCACCAAAAGCCAGTCAGACAGCCAATTTATCCGTGGCCATCTGCAAGAAGCCAAATGGTTTATTAAAAGCTTAGAAAGCCGAAATGATACGCTACTGAAAGTCGCGACCTGTATTGTTGACTTCCAGCAAGGCTTCTTTGAATTTGGTGAAGAAGCTATGAAGCCAATGGTTTTAAATAATATTGCCGAAGCGGTTGAAATGCATGAATCAACTATTTCACGAGTTACCACGCAAAAATACATGCATACACCACGGGGTATTTTTGAATTGAAATACTTCTTCTCTAGCCATGTAGGTACAGAAGATGGTGGTGAATGCTCGTCAACAGCGATCAGAGCCTTTATTAAGAAACTCGTCGCTGCGGAAAACCAGAAGAAGCCTTTAAGTGACAGCAAAATGGCGCAACTTCTGGCAGAACAGGGAATAAACGTTGCTAGGCGAACGATTGCCAAATATCGGGAGGCTATGTTAATTCCCCCCTCAAATCAACGTAAGAGTTTGTAAAAACAATAGAACATTGGAGGAATATTTCTATGCAAATCAACCTGACAGGTCATCACATTGAGATCACAGAGTCTCTGCGAGAATATGTAAATTCCAAATTTTCTAAACTTGAACGCCATTTCGATCAGATCAATAATGTGCACGTTGTACTCAATGTTGAGAAAAAACAACAAAAAGCAGAAGCGAGGTTACACCTTAAAGGTACCGAAGTTTTTGCCATTGCTGAAAATGCAGATATGTATGCAGCAATTGACTCATTGATTGATAAGCTTGATCGCCAGGTTATTCGCCATAAAGAGAAACTGACGAAACATTAATAATGGAAATCACAACCATTCTGCGACCGGAGTGCACCACTTGTGCGGCTCCGGGCAGCAAAAAAAAGGTGCTTGAGCTCATTAGCGATGTTGTCGCAGCTCAATATAGCCACCTTTCTGCCCAAGAAGTATTTGAAAGTCTATTGGCTCGAGAAAAAATGGGGAGCACAGGTATTGGCAACGGGATTGCCATTCCCCATGGCCGCCTCTCGAACATTGACGAGCCTATTGCCGTTTTCATCAAGTGCAATACGCCTATCGATTTTGACGCAATCGATAAAAAGCCGATTGACGTGTTATTTGCACTACTTTGTCCGGCAGATCAATGCCAAGAGCATCTCAGCACACTTTCTTGTATGGCAGAAAAGTTAAACGATAAACAAACCCTTAAGAAACTCCGTCGTTGTATCGATGATGAAGAACTTTATCAGGTAATTAATGGATGAAACTGGTTATCGTATCCGGGCGCTCAGGCTCAGGGAAGTCCGTCGCACTGCGTGTCTTGGAAGATTTAGATTACTATTGCGTTGATAATTTGCCCCTAACCATGATTGGCGAACTGCTCAAGCAGCTCAAAGGCAATAATGATCTGGTTGCAATCAGCGTCGATGCTCGCAATATCATTGAACAAGGAAAGGTTCTTAAACGTGAGTTATCTAAATTATCAGATGATATTGAAATCACCAGCTTCTTCTTGAATTCAAATGACAAGGTCTTACTCAAACGTTATAGCGAAACCCGCCGTTTACACCCACTCTCCAAAAGTGAATCCTCCCTGCAAGACGCCATCAAAGCTGAAGGTGAAATGCTTAAACCAGTATCAGAAATGGTTGACCATTACATAGATAGTTCAAATATGAACATTTATGATTTAAGCGATACGGTTCGGGAAAAGTTATTAGGCCGAGTCGAAAAAGACTTAGTGATTAATTTTGAATCTTTTGGTTTCAAGCATGGCATGCCAACAGAAGCAGACTTTATGTTTGATGTGAGGTTTTTACCAAACCCACATTGGGAGCAAGAGCTTCGACCTCTCACAGGTTTAGATGAGCCGGTGCAGATTTTTTTAAGCAGCCAGCCCATGGTTACTAAATTTATTCTACAAATTGAAAACCTGCTTGAAACTTGGCTTCCTCACCTTGAACGGAATAATCGCAGCTATCTCACCATTGCAATCGGCTGTACCGGTGGTCAACATCGTTCGGTTTATATCGCTGAGCAACTCGCTATTCGACTCGCATCGACGAAACACAACGTCCAAGCCCGTCACCGTGAGCTCACAAATGCCAACACTTAAACGTGAAATCACCATTTGCAATAAATTAGGGCTTCATGCGAGAGCGGCAACTAAGCTTGCTGTTTTAGCCAGCGAGTTTGATGCCGAAGTCACCCTAAATCAAGGGGAAAAAAAAGCCTCGGCTGCAAGTGTTTTAGGCCTACTCATGCTCGAAAGTGGGATGGGGAAATCTATTCTCGTAGAAGCAACTGGTGCAGATGCAGAAATTGCGCTTGAGGCCGTTTGCAATCTCATTCATGCCAGGTTTGACGAAGAAAGCTAGCCTCACCACCATTTACCTCTGACGCCCTCTCGACTATGCTATTCAATGCGATTGCATTCAAATCCATGAATAAAGTCGCAAACCGACATTGTACCTCCACAGCAAGAAACGATGCTAAATAATCAACGCTTAAAAATGATCCGAGCAGCAATCTAAATATGAGGTTAGCTGCTGAAGTTTCTAAGATTATCGGTATAATGGCGCCCAACGCCTCTAAAGCTTAACCCGTTACATTTTTCTGGGGATATATATGCCAATCGAAGTCCTGGACAATGAACTCACTGCACAACGTCTAAGCCGCCTAAATGAAGCGCTTGGTAGCGGTATGTTCGTCCATGTTCGCGATATGTTGCATAATATGGCAGCCTCAGATATCGCCTTTATTCTAGAGTCTTCACCGCCAAAAACCCGTGAGGTTTTATGGCAACTCATCGATCAAGAGCACACCGGTGATATTCTCGATGAGCTTGGTGAAGATCTAAAAGATCAGTTAATTAGCCAAATGGCTCCCGAACGAGTTGCCCGAGCGGCAACCGGTATGGATACCGATGATCTTGCCTATATTTTAAGAAGCCTGCCAGACACGCTCTACAATCAAGTTCTGCACTCAATGAGTAGTCAGGATCGTGCTCGCGTTGAAAAAGCCTTGTCATACCCAGAAGACACGGCTGGCAGTATTATGAACACAGATACCGTCACCTTGCGACCGGATGTCAATATTGACGTCATTCTACGTTATCTACGCATCCGCGGTGAGCTGCCAGATGCAACCGATACCCTTTATGTCGTTGATAAGCGAGATCAGCTTCTTGGCGGAATAAAAATTACCCACCTACTGACCTGCAATCCTGACACATCTGTGCGAGATGTCATGGATCCCGATCTCGAAGGAATTCCAGTGGGCATGTCAGATACTGAAGTGGCGCAGTTGTTTGAACGTCATGATTGGTTATCCGCACCGATTATTGCTGACGATGGTAAATTGCTCGGCAGGGTGACAATTGATGACATTGTCGACGTTATTCGTGAAGATGCCGAGCACTCAATGATGGGTATGGCCGGGATGGATGATGATGAAGATACTTTTGGCCCAGTTTTAAAAAGTACCTTCCGGCGTTCGCTTTGGCTCACCATTAACCTATTTGCTGCATTGCTTGCAGCCTCTGTCAGCAATATGTTTGAAGGAACGCTTGAACAGTTTGCAACGATTGCGATTCTTATGACCATTGTACCCAGTATGGGTGGTGTCGCAGGTAACCAAACTTTAGCCTTGGTTATTCGAGGGATTGCATTGGGTCATATTGGGCAAAGTAACTCACGCTGGCTGATCGGTAAAGAACTCGCCATTGGCTTTCTCAATGGTTTATTGTGGTCGGTGCTCGTATTTGGTGCGATATGGCTCTGGAAAGGCGATATGGCACTCGGCGCCCTAATTGGGGGTGCAATGTTAATCAACATGACGGTCGCAGGCTTAGCGGGCGCGAGTATTCCGTTGATACTGAAAAAGCTAAATATTGACCCAGCCTTGGCCGGCGGTATGGTACTTACAACCGTCACCGATGTTATCGGTTTATTTGCCTTCTTAGGGCTTGCGACACTATTTTTACTCAACTGAGACCATCAGTTGTCTGTTGTGACGCCTTGATATTTACCGCGACTCACTTCATTCATCGATGTTTTACAAAAACTAACTCGGCTTCCAAGCTCGAGTCATCTCCCGACGACCCAAAGCGCCAGGGTACACCTCAACTTGATATCCGATGGTTTTCAAATCTCGCTTAAATTGACCATTCGCACAGTAGGTCACCAGCAATCCCCCAGCTCGCAATAAATCAAAGCACTTCTGGTAATTTGCGACTGACCAAACCTCCGGCTGCCGATTGGGAGCAAATGCATCAAAATAAATCAGATCTATTGAATCAATTGGCATTTCTTTCGTGGAGAACTGACCGTAATTCGCGTTAGACGATACAACAACATCTTCAAGTCTTGATGCTATTTTTAGCACATCAAACCGAGGCGTGATTTGAGTCCAATGCTCCCAAGGACTCGAGTGTAATTTGGCGAGAAGCCCCTCAATTTCTGGATCTAAAAACTGTTGATAATTTAATTGCGAAGTAATTTTTTGAGGCAAAGGCTGCGCTTCCAACCCGATATAGCGCACCGCACGCTTAGTTTCTACAGCACGTTCAAGGGTTAGAATGGCATTTAACCCAGAACCGAACCCAAACTCCAAAATGTTTATAGGTCGACCGAGCTCTATAGAGAGGCAATCGGAACGATATTCGCCGTCATCGCGAACGGGATGACATAATAGCTTAGCAACGGCATCAAAACCCGCCTCTACATACACATGCATAGCTTCACTCAATGCACCATTATGCGCATGGTAGCTTTCATCAAGCCGAGTGTTCATTAGGGTGTGTGAACCATCAGCGGTAAGCTGCAGTTGAATCTCGTCCATTGTTCGCTTGTACCTAGCCAGTATTCTCTAAAGCAGGGCATTATAATCGCAGAACCTTGCATCTGCTAGGGTTCCCCCTTGCAAGCTTGGGGGACTGGTGCAAAGTCAGAAATATCGTTCATCTAACATGCCCGACGCCTCAAACTCACAGGTGTATCACCCGCAAGGTTTTAACCATACCGGCAACGAATTAACTAGATAAATACACTCGAAACTGACGTTGCCTTTCCTTGGCATCTTGGCGGCCATATTTAATCAACACATCCTCTTTACCATCGCCATTAATATCATCACAAATCAAATTGCCACCATCTTGAGGCAACTGAAAAGGCAATGTTAACGCCCGGCTTTTAAATAAACTTTTATGATCTCGACCAAAATAAATTTTGAGAGAATCTAAACCGTCAGACAACAGCAAATCCTTGCGGCCGTCACCATTGATATCGGCGAGTTCGACCACAGGGTTACCTGTTTGGCCCGAGGTTAAACTAAAGCTAAGCTCCACTTCTTTGCTGATATTAGACTGGCTTGCAAAATGCCCTGCTTCATCCATCTTAAACAGATATACGTCTTGGTCGATGCTGCCGGCTAACAAGGCGCCAATGATTTGCGATAAACCAATATCAAATCCTGCCACTAACACTTCATCACGTGCATCATCATCGATATCAATGAACTTCAACCCGGTTAAGGTACCATCGGCACGGACAACACTGGATGGCTCATTCGCAAAACTTAGCTGATCTTGCTTAGCTTGACCCAGAAAGATTTCATAATCATTGATTCGGTCAAAAACCCCAGAACTTTTGGTATAGCGCAGAATAAGGTCGGTCACGCCATCGTTATTGATATCCTTGAGCGCCTCCACTTTACGATAGGTCAAATCGCTTTGATCGAGCTGCTCTCCATACGCATCACGCTTTTTCCACCAATCCATACTACTGATTGCCTGTCGCACCGGAATAAACTCAGGGATCGTCTTAAACTTCTGCTGCGGCGTTTGATAGAACACCTGTAGCTCACCTTCACCTATAGTCACAATGTCTTGGCGATTGTCCATGTTCATATCTGCAAAATATGTTGCGGTTTGGGTATAAGAAGCACCATTTGACTCAATTTGAACTTGGGCGGGGATTGGCAAGGATAATTTACTAAACCGTCCTGCTCCATCTGCAAGTAATAGATGCGACTGCCTGAAATCACTCACGAGGATATCGTCTTGCTGATCGCCATTGATATCTTTGACAAAGTCATCTTCACGAATGAAATCTGGATAACGAGCCAGCAGCATGGAATCAATATCTGCGACTTTCTCAAATACCTTTTGCTGATGTGTCGGTTGATATCGACTCACCTGCCCACTGGATTGAAAATACAAGGTTTGTCGCTGACCCAGATACTCTGAAGACAGATCAAAGCTATGATACTTTGACGGTATTTCATGCTGATATGCCAAACTATATTGGGCCGATTTCGTGTCGAATTTGTAAATGGCTAACATGCGTTGTTTACTATCGTTCACCCCAAGCAACACCAACTCTTTACCATCATCGGGCAATATATCGGCAGGTATCACTTGATGAGTTAGTCGAAATGGAGCTTTCAACAGCTGGGGCGTGAAGCCAGGAACATGACTAGATTGTGCGGTTACCGCAAAACTTGCCAGTCCACTGTAGAGCGCTACTGTCAGACATATACTGGTACTAAAGCGATCCATTCAATTTCTCCCTAATGCACACGATTCAAATATGGTGCAATTACTTGCCGCCCCGTCAATACATGGACTCGGCATCTATTCATTATTGTTATCGACTCGTTAACCAGTCTAAAGTTCTTGGCAAAGCGAAATACTTTTGACTTTTATTCGTAGACCTTCGAAAAACACTTTCATTCTAGCCTGCTTTCTCGCAGGACATGCCCAAAAAATACATTGGCTTACATTTAAAAAAACAAAAAAAGCCCGCTTTGCAGCGGGCTTTTCAATCTTAAATATTCCGAATCAATTCACTCTAAATCGTCCATTCAGAGTTTCACAATGATGCCTGCACAGCTCGGTTATTCGTAACCATGACGAGACACTTTAGGCCAGTGCTTATCAAGCTCAGCTTCAATAAATGCCTTTTTCTCTGCCGTCAGCTTTTCAAGAGAAATACCCACGGCTTTATGAGCAGCCTGCTTGGTTGAATAATCAGGATACGCAACGCTCTCCACTTTATACATGCTCAAAATTTCAGCCAAAGCCTTCCGAGCATAGGTCACTTGCTCAATCGCAGTGTCAAGCAACTGAATCCCTTCCTTCGGATTATGGGCATACAAACCATGGGACGCCATTGCAAAATCCCAACGCCATTGCGCATGTCGAATCGCCATAATGGCATCATTTAACACCGCCCAATTTGCACCAGCATCCCACGCAGCACCGGCTTCATAATGAGCTTTGACCAGTAAGCCTTCGACCTTACGGGCACGGCTTTCTATTTGATGTTTGCCGTCTTCAAGCTTGGTTAACAACGCTTGCTTATTGCCATGGCAAGATTGGCAAACTTGTGCATAATTATCCATCGCTTTGCCAACCTGATGATTGGTATAGCTTTTCCCATCCTTGTTCTCACTTTCAGGCATATGGCAACTAATACAACTTACACCACGCTCAGCATGCACGCTGCGGCTCCAATGCTCAAACTCTGGATGGCGAGCTTTGAGAATTGGCGTTCTTGATATTGGGTGTAACCACTCATAGAACCGACGAGTATCGTAATACTTTTCAATTTTGTCAGCGTCATTTCCAAATATCCAAGGAATATTAACCTTATTGCTGCGCTCTGGTTGGAAGTAATAAGTCACATGACATTGACCACATACCTGCGACCCCTGCATGTTGATATCTTGCTTTTCAAAAGGAAGATGAACTTTCGCCATTGCATCTTGTGCATGAGGTCTCGGTAATGCGAGTTTCGCACTCCCTTTTTCATGACAATCTGTACAGTACACGACGCTGTTTATTTCAGTGCCTAGTTCAGCAAAGTTCTTCGCCGAGTACCCTTCAACTCCCAGCTCTTTCATCAATCGCGGAGCATCGGGCGTTTTACACGTCCAACAACTCGCAGACAACCCTTTTTTACCATCAGCCGGAAGTACGCCAGTCCGCAGCGAATGACTTGCATCGGCAACCGCGAAATGATGACCTCGAGGGCTATTGTATTCTTTTGCGAATGAAGAGCCCGCCCATAGAATCACTGCCGCAGGATAGTTTGCGAGCATGTCTTCTCGCTCAACTTGCTCTGATGTTGCTAACCAAGATTGATACTGCTCAGGGTGCTTCTTTTCAAATGCGGTATCAGTAGCATCCGCGCTGTATGCAGGCGCTGTAAACGCAATCGCAAATGCCAAAGTCCCACTCAATTGAGCCCACAAATTATTCTTACTATTTTTATTCGAAATCGTCATAAACACTTCCAACAGGATAGACGTGATAGTGCGACATAAGGCGTACTATCTATGATCTGCATAGTTTACTCAATCTGCCACACCAGATGACAGCACTTCATACTCATCGTCGCGCTTTAGGGCAACGCCCTATACAACTTCAATCATTACCACAGCGATTAACCCGGACGACCATCCACCCGAGGTTTCGATAAAATCGGCGCATAGTGCCAAACAAACATCGCAAATGCGACAAACCAAAGTCCACCAGCAATCCAGAAAAACTCCCCAATATATTGAGGCGCAATGATAGGTAAAATCGCTCTTACAACGGCAGACAAAGCAATACTGACAAAGGCAATGGTCATCTTTGGTCCTTGATAAATATTGCGACTGGTGTGCCCTAAAGACACTCGAGAGATCATTGAAAGACACAGCCCAGCCATACAACCGATGGCAAATAAGTGTAATAGACTACGGTAGGCAAATGCGTTATCAACAAACCAAGCCAGCCCAAAGAGCGTCAAGGGCAAAAACAAGTATGGCAGTTGTAATGACCAGAGCATAGGTTCTTTCAATGTACGTTGCGGCAACCAACGCAGCCAGCGAACCAAATGCAAACTAGCCGTCACAAAAAGCACCGCCTGTTCAATCATCATGGGTAAGAACTGCCCAATGCCATGCGCAATCAGCAACAGCATCAACGCAATAATCGTGCGATCAAGCCAAACAATCGGTGCAGGCTTGGTATGCTTTAACTTCATTGCAGTAAAAAACGGAATCACGCGACCACCAACGATGGTAATCACTAAGCCTAACCACCAAAGCATGCCCTGCCAGATATGATGGCTTAAGCTAAAATCTCGTTGATATAGAGCATAATAGCTCAGTAAGTTAATCACTAACGCCATCATAATCATCAGTGGAAAACCGATGTTGTTCCATTGGCGAACTTTAAAAATACACTGCCATAAGCGCAATGCTGCCAAGCCCAAAAATAGGCTGTCAAATAGCGCAGGAACCCATAACGGAATATTTCCGGGCATCAGCAAAAATAGCCTCGCCATCAGCCAACACGCAAAAGTCGCAGCCAGAGGCCAACCACTTAAACTCGGTTGATTCGTCCAAGTTTGTACTGCTGTCAGCAAGAAACCACAAACAATCGCCAAGCCAAAGCCAAAAAGCATTTCATGGGGATGCCACCATAAAGGCACGACTTGGGTCCAAAACTGATTATCGAAGGAGCTATATTGGGGATAGAACCACGTCAACAACCACAAAGGGATAAACAAAGCAGCAACGGTCGCTCCGCCTAAAAAAAAGGGTCTAAAGCCAAGACGTAAGATTGCCGGCGTTTTTTGGACTTGAGCTGGGTCATCGATATTTAGCATGGTTAAGCTCCGATTTTAAACATGCCAATATTATGCATGTTTTATCTCTTTGATGCTATAACTAAAAGGTCTCGAGCGCTATAGAGAAACAGATTAAAACTTAAAGCTGTGATCTACCGCGAAATTCTCAATCCAGTGATGTGGCGGTACATTCATTTATCAAGTCTATTTCATAGGATAGCGTTAAACATCCGAACATGTAGTGCTATTTCACTTTGATAGAAATCTAATCCAATCAATCATCGGCAGAACCAGTAAATCAAACTGCAAAGCAATAGGGCCAATCAACCAGCCGGTTTGCAAACGATAAGCCCTGCTTCCCAGCCAGGAAGGGCGTTGAGCAAAGTGACTGACAGCGAGAATTGGCGCGAACCTCAGCCCAAGTTAACCGACAGTGGGTACAGTTGAGGCCAAGGCACAACAAGCGCCAAGAGGAAATGCAGCAAAACTAAGAGATAGGATAAAAGCTAAAAAAGACTCAGAATTCAAGAAGTAAGGCTAAAAGCAAATTTGGCCTTATTTCTTGATAAATTCGATTTAACCATAAAGACAAAGATAAGCACTTTGCTGGGCAATTTTAACTTGGAACACTTGATCTGCGCCCACATGGAATTGCTCTCCCGCCTTATAGCTTGTCCAATTTGATTCACCCGGTAAAATGACCGTCAACACACCAGATACCACCACCATAACTTCTGCAGCAGCCGTAGCAAACTCATACTCACCAGGCTCCATTACCCCGACCGAAGCAGGTTTACTCTCACTTTGAAACCCAATCGATTTCACCTGACCATCAAAATACTCGTTAACCTTTAACATGCTCGCTCCAATTATGATCAAAATTGATATTTTCAAGCAGCGAAGATATCAGCCATTGTTGTAATTAAAAGCATGACAACCTCAAGGTGAATTTAGTTAAAGATACAATTGCACAATAACCAATTATTTAGATGTTTTTATGGTTTTTTATCATTTTTAGCCCCATTTTCATGGCTAGCCCGTAGCAAAAAGTTATTTTAACTCACAATCAATATTCATCGTTCATAGAAAAAGCGATTCCAAAACAAACCGCCTGATTGTTGAGCCCAGCGCAACGGCGATTGCGTCTTTACAGGCAAAATTTATGTACATTCAGGTATACAAGTTAGACCTCTCCCACCAATCAACATTGAGGACTAGGCAACCACACCATTTGAGGCAAACAGCTCAAATCTAAACAGTCACCAGACTCAGCAATCACCGCATGCTGTGGTGCTTTGTCTTTTTGCGCGTTTAGTGCCCGCAGTAAAGTTTGCTGCGCCTCTGCTTCGCCATGAACCAGTATTAATGGCGGCTTACTTTCAAACTCTCGATACCAACTCAATAACTCCGCTTGATCTGCATGGGCAGACAGCCCACCCACAGTATGTACTTTGGCTTTGGTTGCCACAGATTGACCATGAATCGTTAGCGTCTCCGCACCATCGACCAAGAGCCGCCCTGGTGTACCCAGTGCCTGGAAACCGCAAATAATAATATCAGCTTCTGCTCGCCAAAGATTGTGGGCAAGGTGACAACGAATTCGACCACCATTACACATGCCACTGCCAGCAATAATAATAAGCCCTTTATTGATTTCATTGAGTTCCATGGACGCAGCTGTGCTGTCGATAAACTCTACATTGGAGAGTAAAGGATGCTCACCGGGAGACAGCCGAGTAAACCGCTTAAAATCTTCGTCCATTAACCCATAATTATTGACATAAATCTGAGTCGCCTTAATGGCCATAGGACTATCTAAACAGATCCGCCACCGAGACAAGTCCCACTCTTTTGCATAAAGATGAAACAAGTAAAGTAGCTCTTGTGCTCTTCCCACGGAAAACGCTGGGATCAGAATATTGCCGCGACCTTCTCGAATCGTACGCGCAAAAATCGATTTCAACTCAAATAGAGTCTGCTCCCAACTCCGATGCAGTCGATTGCCATAGGTGCTTTCCATCAAAACCAGATCCGCAGATTGAACCCGATAGGGGTCATCCAAAATTGGCATGCCTGCACGGCCTAAATCACCACTAAAAACAACTTTTTTACGACATTGACTATCGCCTAAGCTCATCTCAACGATGGCCGATCCTAAAATATGCCCTGCATCTCGCAAACAAATCTGAATGTAGGGTGCAATTTCGATGCTGTCGCCATAATCCAACACGACAAACAAAGCCAAGACTTGGTCGACGTCCTGTTGTGTGAACAATGGCTCTACGAGTGACAAACCTTTCTTCACGCGTTTTTTATTGGCGCGTTCTGCATCTCGCTCCTGCAGCATCGCCGCATCTCTGAGCATAATTTTACATAACTCTGCCGTCGCCCGCTGGGTATAAATAGGCCCGTTAAAGCCAGACTTCACCAAATAAGGAAGCCGACCAGAATGATCAATATGGGCATGACTCAATACAACGGCTGTTATCGCTTGCGGAGAAAATGGAAATGGCTGATGATTGCGCAGTTCATCCGCCTTACCGCCCTGGATTAAGCCACAATCAAGTAATACCTGAGCGTCTGCAACCGTCAATAAATGGCATGATCCAGTCACTTCCTTCGCAGCACCCAACACTTGCAATGTCATCTGCATAAACACGCTCCCTGTACACTCACTTCTGCAATTGAATCCTACTCAGTGCTTCTATAAAGCAGCCAAGCCACATATAACCCATGCCTTTACGATTAAGATTAAGCGCTCTATAAAATTCCATCGCGATCTACATCAAACTTTCGCAAATTAGTCGACATCATCCACCTTTGATTGCAACTACACACGCCTGTCAAAATGATTTAGGTCCATGCCGCGGGGCTCAGGCTTTAAATAAGCATCAATTTCGCTATTAATCGCGAAAAAAATAACGCGATTGATAGCAATGCATCCTCACAAACGGCTAAAATAGTCGGTTGTTCCTTTTAACTATGTCAGTGCCGATACCAAGCTATGAAATCACATATTCAAGATTTACTCGAACAAACCCTAGCAAGCCTAAAAGACCAAGGCGTTGTACCTGCTGATTTTGCAGCTCGCATTCAAGTGGATCGCACAAAAGACAAAAGCCATGGTGACTTTGCAACAAACCTTGCCATGATGCTTACCAAAGCTGCACGCATGAAGCCGCGCGATATTGCTCAGCTTATTATCGACAACTTACCGGCATCTTCCCACGTCGCAAAAGTCGATATCGCTGGCCCTGGGTTTATCAACTTTTTTATTGATGAGAACGCGCTCGCAAACCAATTGCAACACGCGCTTGAAGACGAATTATTAGGAGCGACACGCCCCACGCAACAAACCGTCGTTGTAGACTACTCTTCACCGAATCTAGCCAAAGAAATGCACGTTGGTCACCTACGTTCAAGTATTATTGGCGATAGTGTGGTGCGCTCTCTTGAATTCCTTGGCCATAAAGTCATTCGTCAGAACCATGTCGGCGATTGGGGCACACAATTCGGTATGCTGCTGGCCTATATGGAAGAGCTACGCGCCCAAGGTGACGAGCAAGCATCAATGCAGCTTTCTGATTTAGAAAATTTCTATCGTGCTGCAAAAGTTCGCTTTGACGAATCAGCAGACTTCGCCACCCGCGCGCGCCAACTTGTTGTTGAGTTACAATCCGGTGATGAATACTGCATGAAACTATGGCATGAGTTTAAAGCCGTATCCCTAAGCCACTGTAACGATGTCTATCAGCGCCTCGGTGTCAGCCTAACTCCTGACGATGTATATGGTGAAAGCGCCTATAACGATGATCTCGACCAAGTCGTTGCCGATTTAGATGCGCAAGGTCTATTGGCCACCAGCGATGGTGCGCAAGTTGTCTTCCAAGATGAATTCAAAACAAAAGAAGGCGAACCGCTTCCTGTCATTATTAAGAAAGCTGATGGTGGCTATCTTTACGCAACAACGGATTTAGCCGCGATGCGTTATCGCTCGAATGTTTTAAAGGCTGACCGCGCACTCTACTTCGTTGATTTGCGCCAAGCACTGCATTTCCAGCAAGTCTTTAGTCTGGCCAGAAAAGCCGGATTTGTACGCCCAGAAATGACACTCGAACATACGGGTTTTGGCACCATGAACGGAGAAGATGGTCGCCCGTTTAAAACCCGTAGTGGCGGCGTTGTGAAACTGGTCGACCTACTTGATGAAGCCAATACGCGTGCACTAGAGCTTGTTCGTAGCAAAAACCCTGACATGGATGAAGCCACCCTGCAAGAAATTGCCCGCGTAGTAGGGATTAGCTCGGTCAAATATGCAGATCTTTCGAAAAACCGAGCCAGTGACTACATCTTCAGCTTTGAACAAATGCTAAGTTTTGAAGGAAACACTGCGCCCTACTTGCTCTATGCTTATACGCGCGTGGCGGGCATCTTTAAACGTGCTGAAAGTATCGATTTGAGCCAAGGAAAAATTGTACTTGAGCATGAAAAAGAAAAAGATCTCGGCAACAAGCTGGCACAATTTAGCGAAGTACTGAACCGCGTGGTCGATAAGGGCACTCCGCACGCAATGTGTGGCTATCTATTTGAACTTGCCGGTGCGTTCTCAAGCTTTTATGAAGCTTGCCCAGTCCTCGCAGCAGATACTGAAGCACAAAAACTCAGTCGCTTAATGCTGGCAAAGCTAACCGCAAAAACACTCAAACAAGGCTTGAACTTGCTCGGTATTGAAACACTAGAGCGCATGTAAAATCGAGACTAAACCATGACCAATCGAGATTACGCAAATCGTAAACCCAAAAAACGTGCGCCGCAAAAGCGCGGGGCACGTAAAGCTGCGCCGCCTGCACGTCGCTTACCCATTGTGCTCTTGCTGATCGTCGTTCTTGTTGCAATTGCAGGGTTTGGCTACTTTTTGTGGAATATAAAAGATAGCTCAACCAGTGACCAAGCAGAGACAGGCTCAACGGAAACAAAAGCGTCGCAAGTCGAAACCAAAGCCGCAACAAAACCAAAGCCTCAAGGTGATTTACCTCCGAAACCAAAAGAGGAATGGACTTACCTTGAAGAGCTAAAGAACAAAAAGGTTGAAGTCGAACTGCCGCAAACCGATAACAAGCCAAAGCGACCTTATCTGATGCAGTGCGGGTCATTTAGAACAGAATCTCAAGCAAATGAAATGAAGGCAGTGATCGCATTCCAAGGGTTAGAAGCTCAGGTTCGCAAAAGCATCGGCAGTAAGGGCACCTGGTATAGAGTGGTTATGGGACCTTATGATCGCAAACGCATAGCCGAGCGCCATCGCCATGTATTGCAAAAAGTTGGCTTGAACGACTGTAAGATTTGGTACTGGGAAGGCTAAATTAGCGCCGATGAAATGATATTTATCTCTCAAAAAGCAGCCCTAGGCTGCTTTTTTATTAGCGCAGGATCGCGTTATTTCGTCCATTTGCCCTTCACGGCTTGATATTCTTGCTCCTGTCCCCATATTTGATCCTAACAACCCACTAGCGATCTGAATCGTTAGTTTGAAAAGAGGAACTCACGTGACCACAATCGTATCTGTTCGCCGCAATAATCAGGTCGTCATCGCTGGTGATGGCCAAGTCTCCCTTGGTAACACCGTGATGAAAGGCAATGCGAAAAAAGTTCGCCGTCTATATCACAATAAAGTTCTAGCAGGGTTTGCAGGCGGCACCGCAGACGCTTTCACGCTATTTGAAAGGTTCGAAGCTAAGTTAGAAATGCATCAAGGCCACTTACTGCGCGCAGCGGTAGAAATGGCAAAGGACTGGCGTAGCGACAAAATGTTACGCAAGCTTGAAGCCCTGCTTGCAGTCGCTGATACCGAAACCTCATTGATCATCACGGGTAACGGTGACGTCGTGCAACCTGAGAATGACTTAATTGCCATTGGCTCGGGTGGTAACTTTGCACAATCAGCGGCCACTGCACTCCTAGAGAATACAGATTTAGGTGCACGGGAAATTGCCGAGAAATCACTTACAATTGCAGGCGATATCTGTGTATTCACCAACCAATTCAAAACCATCGAAGAACTAAACTATTAAGTTTTCGGCGTTGAGGAAAAATTATGTCTGAAATGACACCCCGTGAGATTGTCCACGAACTGGACAGCCACATTATTGGCCAGCAAAAAGCCAAACGTTCAGTTGCGATTGCTTTAAGAAATCGCTGGCGCAGAATGCAACTCGATGCTGATTTTCGACAAGAAGTCACCCCTAAAAACATTCTCATGATTGGCCCTACTGGTGTCGGTAAAACTGAAATTGCGCGTCGCTTGGCTAAACTGGCAAAAGCACCTTTTATTAAAGTAGAAGCCACCAAGTTCACTGAAGTTGGCTATGTGGGTAAAGAAGTCGAACAGATTATTCGCGACCTCACAGACACAGCAATCAAGCTCACCCGCGAAGCACAAATGAAGAAGTGCCGTCATCAAGCCGAAGAAGCGGCTGAAGAACGGGTATTGGATGCACTCTTGCCAAAGCCAAAAGACGAGTGGGATAAAGACACCACCGACAACTCAGGCACACGCCAAATCTTCCGTAAAAAGCTAAGAGAAGGCCAACTGGACGACAAAGAAATTGAAATCGACGTCGCAGCGCCGCAAGTCGGTATTGAAATCATGTCACCACCGGGCATGGAAGAGATGACATCTCAGCTTCAAAACTTATTCCAAAACATGGGTCCAGGTGACAGCAAGCGCAAGAAGATGAAAATCAAAGATGCGCTCAAGCAAATGGTCGAGGAAGAAGCTGCCAAACTGGTTAATCAAGAAGACTTGAAAGAACAAGCCATTGATTTGGTCGAGCAACACGGCATTGTGTTTTTAGATGAAATCGACAAAATCTGTAAGCGTGGTGACACCTCTGGACCGGATGTTTCCCGCGAAGGGGTACAGCGTGACTTATTGCCTTTGGTCGAAGGCTCTACCATCAGCACCAAACACGGAATGGTTAAAACCGACCATATTTTGTTTATTGCATCCGGCGCATTTCAGATGTCGAAGCCATCAGATCTTATTCCCGAACTACAGGGTCGCCTGCCAATTCGTGTCGAATTAGACGCTCTTTCAGCCGAAGATTTTAAGCGCATCTTAACCGAGCCCCATGCATCACTGACCGAGCAATACTCTGCATTACTTGGCACTGAAGGGGTTGAAGTCGAATTCGTTGAATCAGGCATTGACGCAATTGCCCAAGCGGCATGGCAAGTAAATGAGCGCACAGAAAACATTGGTGCCCGCCGTTTACACACCGTCATGGAGCGATTAATGGAAGAGCTCTCCTACGATGCCTCAGATAAAGCTGGTACCAAGCTGATTGTCGACGAAGCTTACGTATCCAGCCATCTTGACAACCTCGTACAGGATGAAGATTTAAGCCGCTTCATTCTATAAGCTGTCGCAATATGGCAATGGGTTAACAGCGTTAACCCATTTAATTTTTATCGTTCAACTATGGAATGCATCTATGTCTAGCAATCAAACCGGCGCAAGCCCGAGTGTTACAGGCCTCAAGCTCAAGAAAAAGAGCCGCATTCTCGAGGTGACATTTTCCGATGGCAACAGTTACCCCATTAGCTGTGAAATGCTGCGAGTTTACTCACCGTCTGCAGAAGTTCATGGTCACGGTAACCCAGTACTGGTAACCCACAAAAAAAATGTCAACATTAGTTCAATTGAACAAGTAGGCAATTACGCAGTTAAAATCGTGTTTGACGATGGTCACGATACGGGTCTGTTTTCATGGCCGATACTGCATAATCTCGCCGCAAATCAAGCGACATTATGGGAAGATTACCTCGCCCGCCTTCGTGCGGAAAAAGCCAGCAGAGAGCCTTTAATTGATATGGCCGTGCAGTACCACAATAAATAAGGTATTCGCGTTCCCTTGAGAAGTATAAAAGCCAGCAAAATGCTGGCTTTTTATTTATCTCACCCTTGAAGCAAGATGGGTCACTGACACCCTCTCGGGGCAAAGCATCATGATGACTTAATGATGGAGGACAATGCGCAGACGGCAGGCGTGTCGTTGAGCAATTCTGTCTGTGTCATTCATATTTTCGATTTAACACATACTTCCTGACCCTGTTACTCATGCTTTACCAAATCACAGGTCATCGCGTGCGAGTAAGACGACAGCTGCAAGCACTTTTATCTATTCACCACAAACCGCTTGCTTGGATAATGTGCCATTTTTGATCGCTTCATCCAGCGCGGCTTGATTGGTGCAACCGCCTTTAGATTGATCCTTATCAATCGGTTTCTGAACTGACGCGTCTGGTAACACTATAGTTGCTTCACGAGCCTGCAACACGCGATACTCAACCTCAGCCTGCATACGCTTACGCTCAGCTTCTTGCGCTTGTTGTTGCGCCAGTTGTCGTTCTTGTCGCTGTTGTCTTTGAAGTTTTTTCTTACGCTCTCCTGAAGCAATAGAAGCTTCAATTTCTTGCTGACTTTGCCCAGTCATACGCTCTAAAGCGCGCATTTTCTCTTGATACGACATCTTGGGTCTCGACTCGCAGCCTCCAATAACGAAAGCAACAAGACAGAGCAATACAATTTTCAAATTATCCATGGTTTTCTCTAGAATACTGTGACCACTAAAATTCTACTATGCATTGTCAACACTGGAATTATTTTGGATCATAAAGTCTCTCTATGCGCACAGATATTCTCCGCACAGGTTTCAGCCAAGCGTATAAGCTATTTTTAGTATGAACAGAAAAAATTGGCTAAAACTAGCCAGTCACCGATTATCGCTATGGCCACGTTTTAGATAGAAAAAAGGCGCCATAGAGGCGCCTTTTTCGAATTCATTGCAGTGACAATTACTTCTTGCCAAGTGCACCGAAACGCTTGTTGAACTTGTCGATACGACCACCAGTGTCCACAACTTTTTGTGTACCAGTGTAGAATGGGTGACATGCACCACAGACGTCTAAGTGAAGATCTTTACCAGCAGTAGAGTTCACTTTAATTGTGTTACCACAAGTACAAGTTGCAGTGATTTCAGCGTAATCAGGGTGGATACCTGGTTTCATAAGGATTACCTCAGTTTAAGGCCATGTCGCTCTCCCAACCCGTAGTCAGGCACCACATGATATTAATTACATAGTGTTTAAGGCGCGAAATCATACAGGAATCACAACAGCAAAACAAGTATTTCAGCTGTTTTTACAGCGCTTCAAATATTGCTCTAGCCTGCTGACCTTGGGCGAATTTTTTCCGCAGCTGCATGGATGGACAAATCAAACGAACGCCTGCCTTTAACCCATTAATATTGCCGTTGGTAAACGCATGAGGGTTCGCTTCAAAAATTGCCATAATGGCACCATAAGGGCTCATGCCCCAGCTCTTTGCATAACGGACGCCTAAACGCCAAAGGGTTTCTTTACCATCAAAGTTAAGCCGACACTTACCTTGAGCACGCGCCGTGGATTGAGGCGAACGAGGCAGAGATATTTGCGCTGCTTTGAGAGGAGCGGCAGTTGGTGATTTAGCCTCATTGCTGTGCTGAGAAGGCGCAGATTCTTGAGTAACAGCTGGCACGGCGGTGATGACAGAGTTTTGTTCGCCAACTTTTGATTGTGTCACATCAGATTGGCTTGTCGCTCCAAAGTCAGAACTCAGCACTTTAGATTCATGGATAACCCGCCATTGCCCATCTTGTTGATGGCGGACGATTAACCGTGCCTGCGCATCCTTAATGGCTTGTTTGCCGCTTAACTGCAGCAAAAATTGATTCAGAGGTTGAACCAGCAGTTGCTCTTGCGTATGCGATTGACGAATTTCAAACTCTAAATTAGCCAATGTTTCGGGCGCTGCGATAATGTTGACACGCAAGCTTGGAGCGCCGCCCAATTGCGGCACCATTTTGTTTACACTGATATGAGTGACTTGAGCAAGGAGCGAGCCACTCAGCATCACGCAGAATATCGTCATCAACCACTTCATTTTTATCATCGTATGCTTACTATGTCTCTAGTTTATACAATAAGGCTAGCCTTGATTTCATTGGCTGGCTAAACTGACTGCCAATTTCCTACATGAGTTTAATCTGTCCATGGCTGCAGTTTCCGATCTAGACATTCACAAAGCACCGTATGTTGTGATCGCCCTGCCCGTGCCACTTCGACAAAACTTTACCTACCGCCTACCCAAAACATGCGAACAACTGCCTTCGATTGGCTGCCGAGTCAAAGTTCAATTTGGTCGTCAACAGCTCATAGGTATTATTGTTGAATTCACTCAGCATTGTGACCTGCCGGAAAAACAGATCAAATCTATATCGGAAATTATTGATCTAAAACCTGTTTTACCAGAAAGCCTCTATCGATTAACACAATGGGCTGCGCGATACTATTTTTGTAGCCTTGGGCAAATGTTTACCCAAGCACTACCAGCAGGCTTACGTAAAGGACTTCACACAACTGCGGATCACCTAAACTATTACCAGCTATCGACAAGTGGCAAGCAAGTAAATATCGACACATTAAAACGCGCACCAGCACAAAAACGTGTGTTTGAACAATTGCAATCTGGACGGCTCACTCCTGTGGAATTCACCACCTTAGAGCTCAGTAAAGTGGGACTGAAAGCTCTACTAGAAAAAGGCTGGGTCGAAGAGCACGATGAACCTCATGTCGCCGATATGCAGTGGCGCGACAACTTAGCCATGGGTGAGCAGCCGCTCAAACTCAATAAAGAACAAGCGGTCGCAGTCGCGACGCTCAATCAAAATTTAGGTTACCAATGTACTTTACTGGAAGGTATTACAGGCTCCGGCAAAACAGAAGTCTATCTGGCCGTTTTGGAACAAGTGCTCAAAGCGGGCAAGCAAGCACTGATTCTAGTACCAGAAATCGGTTTAACCCCTCAAACAATTAACCGATTTAAACGGCGCTTTAAAGTTCAAGTCGCAGTTTTACATTCTGGGCTTACCGATAATCAGCGGCTCGATGCTTGGCGACAGGCAAACAGCGGTGAAGCAGCGATTATTATTGGTACACGCTCGGCACTTTTCACACCGATGAAGTATCCAGGGTTAATCATTCTTGATGAAGAACACGATACTAGCTTTAAGCAACAAGAAGGCATTGGATATCACGCACGTGATTTAGCTGTGATGCGTGGCCATTTGGAGTCCATTCAGGTCATTCTGGGCTCTGCAACGCCCTCATTGGAAACTTTACAAAATGCGCTGAGCGGTCGATATCAACATTTACATTTGGGGGAGCGCGCTGGTGCAGCACAGAAAGTCCGCCAAGGAATCATCGATATCCGTAATCAGCCGCTAAAGACAGGAATGTCCCATGCGTTGATCAATGAAATGCGCTTGCACCTTGAAGCGGGCAATCAAGTTTTACTGTTTCTCAACCGTCGTGGGTTCTCCCCTGCACTGCTCTGCCAAGAGTGTGGGCACTTACATGAATGCGATCGCTGTGATGCTTTTTTCACAGTTCATCAGTCGTTAGGGGAAATCCGTTGTCATCATTGCAGCAATCAATACGCTATCCCCAAGCAATGTCATCAATGCGGAAGTACGATGTTAATGGGGCAAGGTGTTGGTACCGAACAGCTCGAAACAGCAATTAGCAAGGAGTTTCCCAATCATCCGGTGATCAGAATCGATCGCGATAGCACTCGCCGCAAAGGTGCTCTTGAGTCGCACTTAGGTGCGATTCATCGCGGAGAGTATAAAATTCTTGTAGGCACACAAATGCTGGCTAAAGGCCATCACTTTCCAGATGTCACCTTAGTGGGCCTACTTGACGTCGATGGTGCACTATTTAGTGCGGATTTCAGGGCACCAGAACGGTTTGGCCAGCTCTACACGCAAGTTGCTGGGCGTTCTGGTCGCGCAAGTAAACCGGGTACCGTGCTACTGCAAACCTGTCAGAATGAAAACCCAGTTTTGCGAGACCTGCTGCATCAGGGGTACGGAGAATTTGCTCGTCAGCAACTGAAAGAACGTCAACAGGCTCTGCTGCCACCGGCATGGCACATGCTATTGGTGCGCGCAGAAGCACATCTTGCATCCGATGCCGATGCCTTTCTCACGCAGTTTGCCAAGCAATTTCAGCCCTCAGAGTCACTTGAGATCATTGGGCCAATGCCTGCACCACTGGATCGTAAAGCAGGCAAGTTTCGCAGGCAGTTATTGATCCAAGCCAAGAGCCGACAGGGGTTACAACAAGAAGTAGAACGGGCACTGCCCACAATTGAAAGCTTGCCTGAGGCCAAACGGTGCCGCTGGAGCTTAGATAGAGACCCGCAAGACTTGCTGTAACCTTTGCTCACCAACACGCTCATGCCTATTCAACCTTGATATTGAGCCGCCAACAGCGACTTTGGACAAGGTCGCAATTTAAACAAGCTCATGTTGACGCTTGTTCGTGCGGCATATAACATGCATTCAGACAGCATGTTATATTTCGAAATACAGGGGTTCTACCATGGCTTTATCTTTTACAAAAATGTTCAAAAAAGACCAAGACGTTGACACCAAGCCTGCTGCACTCAAGCAAGCGACGATGAAACCTGTCTCAAATAAGCCGGCGGACAACGGGAATCAGCCAAAACACAATGGTGAAGATGTTTGCTGTGGCTCTTGCCAAAAGTAAGCTTCAGCTCTGCTATCCTCAGACTGAGTCGACCCACTTGCACCGACCATATGTGTCCTGAATAAGTGGGTTGAACTGACGGGCAGATATCATGGCTTTGCAACTTCGCTCACTGATTTTTGGTTAACCCAAATCAGAGCATCGGTATCAAAACCTGCTGTGGCTGATGCATCAAGAAAAGCTTGCTTCACTTGCTCTGAGACTTGAGGTGTACGCGAAAGCAACCATAAATATTCATGATCAGGCCCTGAGACAAAGGCATATTGATACGCTGCCGCCTCAAGCTCAAATACGACATAAGCCCCGTAAAATGGGCCAAAAAATGAAACCTTCAAATAGCCCGAATCAGGTGACTCAACAAAATAAGCTTTGCCATCGGCTTCTTTCCAACGTTTATCCACGGCATCATAACCGCGATTCAATACGGCGACACCACCATCACTACGCATGCGATACGTTGCACTCACATTAGTCAAACCCCGCTCAAATGAATGATCGAGTCGAGCAACTTCGTACCAAGTCCCCAGATAGCGCTCGAGTTCAAAATTGTTCACAGGTTTCACACCATCAGGCACGCCAACACAAGCCGTAAGCCACACACAAACACACAGCATCCAGAGACGTTTCATTAGCTCTTTATCCTTAGACTTTTCATCGACAACTCAATGATCACTACGGCCCCAGCTCCAATCAAGATCAGCCATTAAAAAAGGGAGTACCCGAAAGGTACTCCCTAAAATTCATCTGCGCGATAAAAGCATCAAAACACCCAGACGCCAAATGACATCTGGGTAAAGTGCGCGAGCTTAAACGAAAGAATTAATCTTCTTCAGGAAACTCGTAGTCGTTTTTCTTAGCAATCTTGTTCAGCTTACCAGCAAACTCTTCAGACAGAAGGCAGTCAGAATAGCTCTTCATGTAAGTCGCCATATCAAGTTTGCTACGATCAATTTTATCAATCTTATAAGCGCTATATTTAGGAAGTTCAAACAGTGCTAATGCGTCATTCAAGATGTCTTTACGCACATCTTCATCAATATCTTCAGCGCCTTTATAAAGCTGATCATCAACACATTTGATAACTGCAAGGTATTGAGGAGAAGTTTCTACACTAAGTGGCTTGCGTTGCACAGAAGAATTTTCTTCGATATCACTCGAATCACTGCAACCTGCCAATACTAAACTTGCCATAAACGACAATAATAACGCGCCCTTTTTCATATTTGTCATTCCTGTTTGATTGTCTTTTTACCGGAGTAAGCAGCTAGACCCATAGGCTCAACGTGCTCTGTTGAAACCCATAAGTTTGGCTCAATTTTTCAGCAAGATTATCACAACCATTTGTTAATAATCTTTTTTACATCTCAAATTCAGTGTTTTGTTTTGGGGTGAAAATCATTTTTGCAGGATGGTTCAAAGCACGACCAGAGACCACTGTAAAGGCGGTCACAATTCAGTCTATTTATAAGAACAATGCACGCACAATAAACAAACCGTCATGTTACCAAAATGTTAAATCACATTTGTCACCTGATAGAATTTTGTACGCTACCTCGATGCTAAATCAGTCATCAATACAAAATCATTCAAGATCCCTTTGAACTTCTTTAAAAGAAGCCAGTCTGATGGGTGCAATTTGAAAACAAGGCACCACCATTGAAGTCGCGATGGCAACGCTTGCGAAATAGGCTCAACCAAAACATAGGAAAATGTGAGTGAAACTGAAACCATCGTTGATAAAAGCAATCGCCATTTGTGCCTGTTTATACGGGCTTGCGAGCCTATTTGATTTCGACGATCACCTGTTTAATCAATTCACCAAATACACGAATCAGTATCAAGGGTTTAACCAGAGTATTCAGCTCGACGAATATGATATCGAAATCGATGCACTACCGATTCAAGGCATTGAGAAAAACCTTTCCGGCATTACCTATAGTTCAACAACAAATTTGCTATACGGGATTTCAAATAGTCCTCGCTACATTTATGAACTCAACAAAGAAGGCAAACTCCTTCGCAAGATCAAGCTCCACAAATTTAGAGATACAGAGGGCATTACTTTCTTAAAAGATAATCTTTTCGCCATTGTGGATGAGGAGCAAGGCTCAATTTTTGTGATCGAAATTAACGACGATACCACCGATATTTACAAGCAACATAATGCCAAACAGTTTTCATTAAACATTGATGCCTTTGAAAATTTTGGTTATGAAGGCATCGCCTACCACGCCGAAAAGGATGGCTTCTATATCGTGAATGAGCGTTTCCCAATGGAAGTCATCAAGATATCCAACTGGCTCAACGGTCAAGGACCTCTCAGTATCGGTCCCGAAAAGCAGATGAATCGCATGAACAACTTTATGGACGATTTTTCAGGATTGCACTTCAATTCAAATAACCAAACACTACTATTTTTAAGTGATGAATCGATGTTAGTCACAGAAGTCGCACTCGATGGCAGCAAACTTAGTTATTTGGATCTTGAAAAGGGATTTTTTGGTTTAAAGCAAGACATCCCACAAGCCGAAGGCATAACACTCGACCAAGATGGCCTGCTATATATCGTCAGTGAACCCAACCTATTTTATCGCTACCAGAAAGACTAAACAAAAGAGGCGAATCTCGCCAAACCTTACCCTGTAAAAACAGGAACCATGACATTTGTAATCGTATGACATAACATGGAATTTCTATCTTAAATCGACATTGCATGACAAGGTAGCGTGATGAAATTTACAAGCCAATTATCGCTAGTTTTCCTCTTCACATATTCTGCTTCTGCAGCTGTGGTTGCCAAGCCGGATGCAAGTTCATCTGATTTTGGTCCCCTACTTATTCGTGCTCAAGCGCCACTTCAGTCCAGCAGTGTGTCCACCAAAATTCGTAATGCCTTTCAAAGTGTGAACCACGAAGTTTATGCTTCCGCATCCATGGCCAGCATTTGGGCGATTAACGATGATTACACCATGGATTACTATCAAAATGATCTGCAATTTGGTGGGCAATATGCTTTTGAATCAGGCACAAAAATTGAGCTCACTTATCTATATAGATTTGCTGCAAACAATCATCTTGATTCACTCTCCATTGCTTTTCATGATGCCATTGGTTTAGGACAGAATGGGCGCGAAGATGTCGACAAGCATCGATTTGTCATTGATGCCCCCAACTATATCGATGCGCCAATAACCGACTTTGCCAACGAAACCCTAAACAATGTTTGGGAACTTTATTTTGAGCAGAATTTATACCAATCAGCACCCGATAGCCTCGGAGCGCATCACGCGCTTTCTCTGGGCGCGACACTCTTTTATAACTATGTCGGTCATGGGCCTTTTGCAGATCATTCATTCGAACAATCTGCGCAACTAAATTACAGTGTCAATTTTGACCATCAGCACTACCTTTATACCCTTGCAAGTTTGAGTCATCGAGACAGCACAGACATCGAAAACTTCCGCTTTAAAGAGTGGACCTACAGCCTAGGTGCTGGCTACCAGTATCGTTATGACGACAAACATAGCTTTCTTGCTGAAATGCAAATTTACGAAGGAATTGCTCGAGACTTAGAAGATCTGAAAGAAAGTGTTTACGAATTTACTTTAGGCTATCGTTATCATTACAAGCAAGGTGCTTTTGAAATCGCGATGATTGAGAATGTCATCAATGCGGACAACAGTGCCGATATTGCATTTACCTTTGCATACCGCCACCGTTTATAAATTCGGCTAAACCCCACACTATGCTTCGAGCCGATAACAACGGCTCCAGCGCTATTGTTTGCAATGAACACAACATCAAACGGTGCCGCAATGATACGCCGTTTGGTAGGGCTGTCATCATTTCATCATGTGTCTGTCGCCAAACTGTCATCCTAGACCCGTAGCTTTTTGTCAATTTTGTTAAAAGTGACCACAGGACTGACACATGAATAACAAACTTCTTCCCTTGGCTTTCGCCATCAGTTTAGCCAGCCTAAGCGGGTGCGATGGTGATGATGGGCAAAACGGCACAGATGGTATCAATGGCTTTAACGCGCTCGTGTCTCTCACACCACTCGCTGCGGGTGATGTGAACTGCACGTTTGGTGGCAAGCAGATAGAAACCGGGCTGGACCGCAACCTCAATGGCCTGTTAGATGCAGACGAAGTCGATACGACACAAACACAATACGTGTGTCAGGCATCGCAAGGAAAACTCAATGCCAGTTTGATTGGTCGCTACGAATCCGGAATATTCGGTGCGAGCGCGGCAGAAATCGTGGCTTACCATCGGGCAAGTAACCACAGCTACGTCGTCAATGCCCAAAGTGGCACGATTGATGGCATTTCACTCGCGGGCTTGGCCGACACACCAGCAACGACCAGCACGGGATACACACTCAATAATCTGACGAAGTCGTGGAGTCTTGATATCGCTGCAGATACAGGACTTACCGGACTAGGTAGCGCAAATAGTGTAGCCATACATGGTGATTTAATGGCAATTGCAATTGAACGACAAGATGAAGCTGGCAACAGCAAACAAGGGGCTGGCATCGTTGCTTTTTATCAATTGTCGCTCACCAATGCGCCTAGCTATTTAAAGGCAGTTTCTGTCGGTGCATTACCCGATGCGCTAACATTTAATCATGCTGGAACGCAGGTGCTCGTTGCCAACGAAGGGGAGCCAACGGATGACTATCTAGTTGATCCTGAGGGCAGCATCTCTCTCATTCAAATTCATGAGAGTGTCCCAGCAGATGCCGCCACTCACATTGGCTTTAGTGACTTCAACGTCGGTGGAAATCGTGCTGACGAAATCTCGGCCATGATCAAGTTAAATGGCCCTGGCGCAAGCGTGGCGCAAGACTTAGAGCCTGAATATATAAGCGTGTCAGCAAATGACCAATATGCCTATGTCAGCTTGCAAGAAAACAATGCCATTGCAGTGATCGATTTAATGGAAAGCCGCATCGAAAGCGTTATCGCACTCGGCCTCAAAGACTACGGTCTGGCAAACAATGCTATTGATGCGAGCGATAAGGATGATGCAATTAACATCATGGCTTATGAAGGTGTTTATGGCATGTACCAGCCCGATACCATCGCCAGCTACGCATGGAATGAATCGAATTTTATTGTCACAGCGAATGAAGGCGATGCTCGAGACTATACTGGCTTCTCTGAAGAAGAAAGAGCAGACGATCTTACCCTAGACCCCAACCATCCACAGTATGCCGCAGCACAAGATAAAACCCAGCTCGGTCGCCTCAAAGTGACAACCAGCATGGGGGATACGGATATGGATGGCGATATGGATAAAGTGGTGTCCTACGGCGCACGCTCATTCTCTATTTGGAGCCAAGATGGCCAACAAGTTTACGACAGCGGTAGTGATTTCGAACGCATCACCGCGGCAATACTTGGCGACAATTTCAATAACCACAATGAAGAAAGCAAAGGCGATGCGCGTAGCGATGACAAAGGCCCTGAGCCGGAAGCGTTAGCATTAGGGAAAATAGCCGACAAAATGTACGCCTTTATTGGCCTAGAAAGGACATCCGGTTTTATGATTTACGATATCACCAACCCATTTGATGTAAGCTTTGTCGATTATATTGTCAATCGTAACTTCGATATAGAGTTTGAGATTGATGGCGATACGCTCGATGGTCAACCGGAATTGGCTGGTGACTTAGGCCCTGAAGGGATGCGTTTTGTAGCAGCAACCGACAGCCCAACTGGTTTACCCTTATTGATTGTAAGCAATGAGGTTAGTGGCAGCACCAGCGTTTACCAAATCCAATTGCAGTAAGCTGTATTCTGACGTGCAAGATGCAGTCTAAACACATACTGCATCAACATATAATGGGAAAGCCTGCTGATTCAGCAGGCTTTTATTCTATCGGGTTCTCTTCTGTGGTGGTTTAGCAAATGCGACCTTACCGCTAGTTGGGGTATTTCTCACGAATTGCTAAAAAGTCATCTAAATGATTTGTAAATAGATCAACTAGTTGAGGATCAAAATGAACTCCTCGTTGCTCAGCAAAAAGCGCCATGATTTTATCCAGTGGCCACGCATCCTTATAAACCCTTGCACTTCCGAGCGCATCAAAAACATCAGCAATCGCTGTAATCCTGCCATAAATATGGATCGATTCGCCTGCCAATTGCTGTGGATAGCCGCGACCGTTCCATTTCTCATGATGTTGATGGGCAATAATCGCAGCCGTTTTTAAAATGGGTCGAGACGAGTGTTTCAACAGGTTATATCCTATTTCAGCATGTAGCTTCATCTCTTCAAACTCTTCGTCGGTCAATTTGCCCGGTTTCTTCAATATGGCGTCTGGGATCCCCACCTTGCCGATATCGTGCATCGGAGACGCGAGCTTAATCAGCTCAGCTTCTTCTTTCTCTATTCCTGCAAGCAAAGCCAGTCGTTCGGAATATTCCGCCACACGACGCACATGGTCGCCCGTTTCTTTTGAGCGCGTTTCACCAATTTCGCCCATTGCATAAACGACTTCTTTTTGTGTGTCGATAATCTCCAAGTTCAGTTCAACAATTTCGGTAATATCGGTTGCGTAAACCGCCACACCATTAATTTGCTGAGAGCCGCGGGCCACCAACGAATAAACGCGACCTGATTCCAGCGAGAGTTGGCGCTGTCTCATGGACTGCTGCGTAATTAGCTCAACAATATTGTCTGACATCAGATCCGTAAATTGCTGGACAGCGGGCAGCACCTCCTTGGCGACTTGATTTGCAAAAACAAGCTTAGAGTCAGCTGTAAAGATAAACACTGGCTGCGGATTATTGCGAGGCAAAAATGCTGCATATCGATGCGCTAACGCAGAGCCTGTTGTTCGATGAAAAAATTGCGTTAATGGGCATTTATGAGTCAAGCCAGTCTGAACCAGCATCAACCCCATGGGGATCAACATGAACCAAAACACATGGGTGCCCACGGCGATTAGCCCAGCCCCCACAAAAACTCGATAATAACCTTCTTTCTGGCTTAAATTAATTAGCATCACAACCCTACTTTTTAAAATTCAAAGGGGAATAACCGCACGCACTCAACACTCCTCATTATTTTAAGTCAGACTTGAACATAAAACGAAATTAAAAGCGGTTTCAGTGCCACTATTTGAACCGGAAGCAAATTCCCCCTTACCCTGATGCTGACTATTCAAACTATATCGGCCAATGAATATCGCTCTACTTTACAGCCTCTTTGTATTTAAATATGTGCGGTCTTGGCCTTCGTCGACTCAAACTCTGCACCTTCTCCTTAGAATCTACACGCTCTATCCTTAATTGCTGGTTACTTTGGCTTTAAACCTTATAAAATTGACGAAGCCGTGAGAGGGAATCCAATGTCCAGCAAAAATTTTTCGACCTTAATTTCTATTTTACTGTTTAGTTCATTAACTGCGACGATCGTACAAGCACGCCCATCGAAAGAAGATAAGCCGCCACAAGAGGCTATTGACGCCTGCGAAAATAAGAATGAAGGCGATCAAGTCTCCTTTGAATCCCCCAAAGGAGACACTTTAGAGTCAACTTGTGTGCTCCTCGAAGAGCAATTGGTCGCTGTACCCAAAAAACCACAGGCGCAAACCGAGGAAACAGCGTTAGCCTTCTCTTGGTGGTCGTCTGAAGGTGATTGACTCATTAAAAATAGCAAGCCACATCGCCACTGCAACAAACAGAATGAGCCCGATTAAACATCGTAAATTTTTGCAAGAGGGCTCGCCACTTTCAAGCTTTGTTTGCCGAGTGATTGCACCAACAACTCAACGTTCTAAATCAGCACGAACAACCGCAATTAAAGAAGAATTGCAATGGTCAATCACTGGAAAATGACGGCTGGAACCGCCTCACTTGCGAGGCGAAAATGATTTGCACTGCATTTATTGACGTAACTTAATGGACAATTCACCATCTCGTATTTGAATATCTTCAACACCATCAGCAAATGTATTCCAGAAACCACGATCTCCAAACTCGCTGACCAAATTGACATTTTTCATATTTCCTAGCCAAGCATTCGGGATCGGGACGCCCATTAAGCTAACTCCAACGAGAGCAACCACAGGACGGCGATTATGATCGAGGTGAATGTCTAATCCTGCATTCACCCTCAGCGTTTCACCAGCCATAATCGGGAAATCTCGAGGAACCGTGATCAATACGGTGGCACTGGCGAGATCATTAGAAAAATCAATTGCCGCGCGCTTTGCAAAGTCTGGACTACGTGCAATCATCGAATTGACTTCTTTTTCGCTAAACGTCACTTGTCGGTCAGCATCAAACTCTCGATAGGGTTGCGGTGTTAATTCACCCAGATCTTTTTGCCCTGACGCTCCTTGAGCGCCCCCTCGTTGAGGCGAACGTGTATCCACCTGACGTGCTTTTGGCTGACTTTGACCTTGCCAACCCAGTTGGTTCAGTTTGTCATCCAGCTTTTGCTCTTCACTGGCGCTCAGCGTTACTGGGGTCATGGGCGCAGGAAAGATATAGGTGCGGATCACAAAGAAGGTGATGCCGATGGTAATGGCAATAGTTGCTAAAATAATCAGAAATAGCTGGCCACCGGAAAAGCCGCGTTGTTTAGAGCGCACCTGATTGGTACCGTGCGCTTTCGCTTCGAGTCGTGTTATTTTTCGTCGTGAGGTTGAACCAACAAACTGCATTTCAAACTCCAAAAACCTTTAATCTACTCTCAAGGTTACTGCGCCTCTGAATAGATTGAAATCAAATTGTTGATTTTGTTAAATCGAGACAGCAAAGGTTCAGAAATAACAAAGGGCCGATACGGCCCTTTGAATGTGGTTTTATTACTCAAATCCTTCAGGCTTAACGCCCACCAGGCTCAGCAAAACGAGCATTCCACTTTTTCACTTCGTTGTACCAGTAGATGGAATTGTTTGGTTTCAAAATCCAATGGTTTTCATCTGGGAAATAAATCATGCGCGATTCAATCCCCTTGGTTTGCAAAGTACGGAATAGCTCGAAACCTTGGCCCACTGGCACTCGATAATCTAGTTGACCATGAATAACCAATGCCGGCTTTTCAAAGTTCTTTGCACCATAGTGAGGAGAAATCGACTGATAGATTTCAGGCTTTTCCCAATAGTTGCCAAAGCGAGTGCTATGGACAGCAAAATCCGCGGCCATTTGCGAGTACATGTTATAAACAGCTGCATGAATAAATAACGCATTAAATGGGTTATCTTTCTGGCCAAGAATAATGGAACTTAAGTATCCACCATAGCTACCGCCACCGGCAACCAAACGCTCACTGTCAATCCAATCTTTCTGCTTGAACCACTCTGTCGCTTTGTAGATATCTTCAAGAGACTTATTTTTCCAGTCAGGGTTAATACTGTCTGTAAACTTCTGCCCAAAGCTGCCTGAGCCGTGGAAGTTCGGCCAAGCGGTTACATATCCCCATGAAGAGAAAGTTTGTGCATTCCAGCGATAGTGGAAACTATCGGAAATCGCGCCATGAGGGCCGCCGTGGATCAACATCATCAATGGGTATTTTTTGCTTTTATCAAACCCAGGAGGGTAGTGAACCCACATTTGAATGTCGTCACCATTGTAGCCTTTATAAGTCACAGACTCATAAGTGCCTAATTCAACATCAGCAAGCACATCGTCATTGAAGCGATCAAGACGTTTAGTTTTACCGGTACGCGGATTAATCGTCACGATACGAGCAGGATGCAAAAAGCTTTGATTCGCAGCAACCAAAGTTCCATCGTTAGCAATCACTGGCTTGCCAAAATCAGTCTGCTTGGTGACTGGCTTCGCTTTACCATTTTTAGCATTGATGTGGTAGATACGATTCGTCGCAGCATCTGCAATGGATGCATAAAAGCCTTTGCTATCCGGAGTCCAGCTATAACGAGACACAGAGCGATCCCAGTCTTTGGTCATCACACGTTCTTTTTGTTGCTTCAAATCAAACAACACAAGACGAGAGGTATCACCATAAAAACCGTGGATTAACTGACGGGTGAATGCCAATGTTTTGCCATCAGGACTAAACTTAGGTCCACGATCCGGAGCGTTATTCTTTGGCGTGATATTTTTAACTTTGCCATTGCCAATTTTGGCAAGGAAAATATCAACTTTAGCATCAACTTGATTGTCCCAACCGTTCGAGTTAAATGCTATCCAGCGCTCTTTGGGATCAATATCATAGCTTCCCGCGCTTTGCGAAGAACGTGAAAGCTGCTTTTTGAGGGGTTGAGTAATCGCTTCAATATCACCCCCCTTTACCGGGATACGAAAAACATGGGCTTCTCTGTCTTCATCAATCCAATGGTCAAAGCTAGAAAATGGTAAAGCATTCCATTGGTGTGCAGAGACCTTATCGTCTTTATCCGCTTTTAGCTGCTCGCCCATCTCTTCCCAGTTTTTGCCAGGGAAAATACGGCTGATAAAGTAAAGGTGCTCTCCGACCCACTTAATCCCATACACACCACCGGGCACATCCGTGAGGCGTTGTGCTTCGCCGGGACCATCCATCGGCAGCAGATAAACCTGACCCGCCTCATCTTTGTCTCGCTTACTTACAAACGCGAGCGTTTTGCTATCAGGTGAGAATACTGGCTCACTTGCCCGTAATCCTTTCGCAGTAATGGCACGTTGGCCTGAACCGTCTTTCGCGAATAAATACAACTGTGTTGCGCCTTTGTCTTCAGGTACATCGTACTGAGTGACAGGTGCAACAATATATTCACCATTAGGTGAAATAATGGGGTTACCGATACGGCTAAGTTGCCACAATACTTCCGCTGATAGTGGCTTATCTTGCCCTGCAATAGCTGACGCGAAAGGCATCAGTAAGCAAAGCAATAGAATCCCTACTTTTCTCACGAGAGTCTCTCCTTCATACCAAGTTGGTTGATTTGTTCTTATCTTCGTTTTGCCCACAACTGCATACGCAAGCCACAAAACGCGTTGCGCCACAGTATAACGAGCAAACGGAAGCAATGGGTAAGATAAATGACGAGCTGAAGCAGCTGTTTACAAATTAGTGATAGAAAAAGGACAAAACGACTCGTTTGCCCTCGTTCACTCGGTCATTTATGCACGTCGCTTTCGAAATGAGTAGATACCGGCAGAGAGCATCACATGGAAGAAGGTTCGCCACTCACTTAAATTTGGCTTCGGCGCTTTTCCTTGAGCCATTCGCGCAAGTTGCTGTTCATACCAAGTAATATTCAGCATCGCCATGGCATCTATCGCTTTTACCCCGGTCGTCAGATGTTTAAGCTCTTGTTTGTGAGAATTGCTTTGTAAAAGTTTATTCGGGAAGTCAGGATCTACCGCGGTGGTTCTTGCCAAGCCAATCATATCGGTCGCTCCAGTATTCAGCGCCTCTTGCATCCCCGCAGCAGAGCGAAAACCGCCGGTTAAAACAAGTGGCGTATCAACAAGGCCTCTCACCTTCTCAATGTAATCTAAAAAGTAAGCTTCGCGCTTTAAGGTCGAGGCTTTGACTTTATGCCCCATCATGGATGGGCTTTCATAGGTACCCCCAGAAATTTCGATCAAATCAATACCTGCCTGACTCAGCGCTTGTACCACCTGCATCGAATCCTCTTCACTGAAGCTGCCTTTCATAAAATCAGCAGAATTCAGTTTGATACCCACGGGAAAATCATCTCCCACTTGTTCACGGATAGCACGATAAACTTCAAGTACAAACCGCATGCGGTTCTCCAGTGAACCTCCCCATTGGTCATCGCGTTGATTATGGCGTGTTGATAAGAACTGGCTAACGAGATAACCATGAGCACCATGAATTTGGACACCATTAAAGCCTGCCTCTTTAGCCAGCTTCGCACTGAGGGCAAACTTTCCAATAATGGTAAAAATCTCTGTTTCAGTCAGAGCTCGCGGCGTATTAAAGCCCTTTTCTAAACCACCTTGCAGTGAAATGGCGGATGGGGCGACGGGTTGATCACAAATAAAGTTGGGGATCTGCTTACCCGGGTGATTCAATTGAGTCCAGATTTGACAACCATTTTGCTGCCCTGCTTTTGCCCAATCGGCAAATAATGATAAATCTGATGCTTCATCGAGCACCACATTTTTAGGCTCTCCTAATGCGGTGCGATCGACCATAATATTGCCAGTCATGGAAAGTCCAATGCCCCCGTGTGCCCAGCGGCCATACAAGGTCGCGAGTCCGGGTTTTGGGCTATGCTCACGTGTCCCTAACTGTTCGCTCATGGCCGATTTGAAAAGGCGGTTCTTAATGACTTGACCATTACCAAGTGTCAAAGGGCTGTTCAGGGTTAACTCAGGGGTTTGCATTGAGGTCATTGAGGCTCGAGCTCCAAAGGCTAAAGAGTAAGTTCTAAAGTAATTACTCTGCTAGCATAAAGAAATGTTCGACAAAGATCACACTATCGCAAATATTTTAATCAAAAGTCACACAGTAACAACAGCGATAGCTCCCCGCATAACCACTCATTGCGCAATGAATACTTGGTTTCTGCACTTTTTCTGCACATTGAAACGATACGATATGCTTTCTAATCACTGATTTTAGAAAAGTCGCCCTGTATTGTACTGTTGAGGTAAGCCATGACATCAATTCAAGCCAGCCAAGGTTCACCCTTGAACTTCAGCCAACGCCAGCCCCAAGCGCTGTCGAATGAGCAAAAAAGTTTAATCGAAGAAACACTCAAAGGATTTGATCCAGAAAATCTCACCCAAGAAGAAGCCTTAAGTATTACCGAAACATTTGCCGATGCTGGAATACAGCCGGGACGAGAGCTAGCAGAGTTGATGTCCACCTATGAGTTCGATGCCAAAGCGATAGGCGATAAAGCAGGAAATCCGCCCCCACCTCAACCACTTCAAATGGATACGGGCACGCTTGATATTTCAGAAGACATGCTAGAAACACTAAATAATCTGATCAATGAATATTATAGTGATAGTCTGTCTGAGCAAGATCGAGAGTCACAACTGCAGGCAATTAAGGAGATCTTAGATGAAGCTGCACCAGAAAACGGCCTCATCAATACCCTAGCCTAGTTAACAAGAGGGATCACCTTTGAAGGTCAGTCTAGCGAAGAAATTACTGTTGGCCTTTATTGGTCTAACTTTCGTGGTGTTACTGGCAACGCTTTCTCTTGCCCGCTGGAGCTTTGAGCAAGGATTTCTCGACTACACCAATGCCCTTGAGCAACAGCGATTAACCCGCATCGCCGAACGACTTTCTTCGTTGTACCAGCAACGTGGAGAGGCTTGGTCTGCCATCTCTTCTCAAGAACTAAATCAGTATTTAGATGATTCACTCCGGCCTCCACCGCCGAGGCACCGTCCGCCGCCAAATGACAAGCTGCGCCCCCCTCGCTCCCACCAGCGTCCTGAGACGGCATTGGTCAACACTCAGCAATCATTGCTCGCCGGACAACTGCCTCAAGCAAAAGAGTCAGATTGGATTCGAGTGCCTATTCGCGTTAAACAACAAACCATCGCCGAACTGATTACCGCGTCAAAACGTCATTTTTCGTCACCACAAGCCACAGCATTCTCAAAACAACAATGGATAACAAGTGCGATTATCGCTTGTGTCGCAATGGGGTTAGCATTGCTTGTGTCTATACGATTGACCCAAGTTTTGCTCGCTCCAATCAGGCGCATGCTACTGCATGTCTCTCAAATATCGAACGGCGATTATCACGTCAGGCTTGATGAGCCTCGAAACGACGAGCTGGGGCGATTAATGAAAGATTTAGATCGCCTGACCCATCAACTCGAAGAAAACCAAAGTGCTCGCCAACGTTGGATCGCAGATATCTCCCATGAACTGAGAACCCCTGTCACGGTCTTAATTGGCGAAATCCACGCAATTCAAGACGGTCTGCGCCCCCTCGGAATGACACAAATTCATTCATTAGAACAAGAAGTCGAGAGAATCAGTCATCTTATCGATGACCTCTACCAACTCTCTTTAGCCGATATCGGAGCGCTGCGGTATCAGTTTTATCCTTTGCTTCTCGACGAGTGTCTCATCAACTGCATTGATAAAGCTCGAGTCAGTGCAGAGCGCAAAGGTTTGCATATCGTACTGGAAAATATTCAACCCGCTTGGGTAAACGCAGATGCGCAACGCCTAACACAACTATTTCATAACCTACTATTAAACGCTCAAGCGTATACGGACGCTCCTGGCACAATCAAAATTAGCCAAACAAATACTGATGACCAAATTATTCTCTGCATTGAAGACTCAGCGCCAAGTGTCAATGCTGCAGATTGTCAGCGACTCTTTGAGCCACTCTACCGCCAAGAAACATCACGAAACCGGCGAAATGCTGGTGCTGGTTTAGGCTTAGCCATCTGCCAGAAGATCATAGAAGCCCATCAAGGCCGTATCGCAGCGAGTCCTTCTTTGCTCGGCGGCATGCGTTTCGATATATTCTTGCCACGATACCAAGAGACTAAATGATGAATGCAACTCGTATCCTTGTCATTGAAGATGAACCGAAAATCGCCCAACTCATCGTCGACTACTTGAAACTGGATGGTTTTGAAGCTGAAATTGTACCTGAAGGCACAAATGCAGTGGGTATCATTCAAGAGACACAACCAGATTTCGTCATTCTTGACCTGATGCTACCGGGTAAAGACGGTTTAACTATCTGCCAAGAAGTAAGGCTGTTTTCAGAAGTCCCCATCCTCATGCTCACCGCAAGAGTCGATGAAATAGACAGATTAATGGGGCTTAACTCTGGCGCAGATGACTATGTCTGCAAACCATTTTTACCGAAAGAAGTAGTCGCAAGAGTCAAAACTATTTTGAGGCGGGTCAATCGTTTAAAAAACCACAAACCATCTGCACAAACAATTGAATATGCTGGCATACAACTCGAACCAGAAAGTTTTCAATGTTCAGTGAATGGTCAAGGTGTAGAGCTGACCCCGGTAGAATTTAGGATGTTAAAGGAGTTGTTAAGCCAACCAGGGCGAGTATTCAGTCGTGAACAGCTCATGCAAGCCAGTTATCAGGATGACCGAATTGTTAGTGATCGCACCATCGATAGTCATATAAAAAATCTAAGAAAAAAAATTGCGATGAATGACCCGCAACGAGAACGTATTCATTCTATCTATGGCATGGGATACAAAATCGATTAACTCAAAGAAGCTCGTCAAACTCTCGCATCTGCTTACGAAAGGGTTTCATGCGGTAATGGCTTGCAACGCCAATAGTAAATCCAGATCAGTGACGGAAAAACACGCCATCAAAACCCTCAACAAGCCAACGCTGAACAGGCTTTAAGATAGATTTTCAGTATTTAGGAGCGGGAGAGATAACAGATAAAGTCGGCATCCTTGCATTCAGCTACGCTTTTTAATTCCAAGAATGTTCATAGCACAGCTTTGGTCACTATAAAATTCCAGTAATATTTCGATAAAAAAACACCAAAACTATTGTATTTGAACGAAATCTCACTTTTAAGTCATAGACTCCTGATGTGAATTACTCTCCTTTCAAA
Source organism: Shewanella gelidii (assembly GCF_014647855.1). Classification (GTDB taxonomy): domain Bacteria; phylum Pseudomonadota; class Gammaproteobacteria; order Enterobacterales; family Shewanellaceae; genus Shewanella; species Shewanella gelidii. The sequence goes on from NZ_BMPZ01000003.1 coordinate 335,121, forward strand.
GCAAGGCTAGTCTCCCAACATATCCCGCAATTGTTGTTCTGCAATTTCAGCGGCGCTTTTTGGGGTTTTCTCTTGTTTGTCACTATCCGTTGTTGCTGTACGAGTCTCTTCCTCCCCAAATAGTGCAGCAAATTCGGCCGCCGCTTGCTCTTGGGCGCTTCGCACAGAATTCGAAGGAAAATCACCGGATTGAGGTGAACTCGGTATGTCAGTCATAACTGGCTTAAAATAATCACAAAAATTGGCTCGTTCGCGGTCAGAAACCCAATCGGCACGGTCTTCACGACAGTCTCCACGCCCTGAATCTTGAAAGAAGACACACATTTTGCACACGTGTTGATCAGCGCGGCAGGATGCGCATTCTTCACGACGAGATAACGGCAAAATCACATTTTCAAGTGGTCGGCTACATTGCCAGCAGAGAAAATGAGCATTATCTTGTTGCTGTGGAATCATTTCATTCATCAGTGGCTCTCTCCTCTGCTTTGCACCCGTCTCAGCGCACCCATACGAAAACTGCCATTTTGAACCTATATTACAACCCTCCAGCATGGAAGTCGCATCGTTTTATGTTGCGACTTTCGTCAAGTTCACAAGTCCTTCTCAACCAAACCAAAGTGGGCTTTGCTGTGATAAAATACCTGCCTTAAACAATTTAACCGTACATAAGGCACAGCAATGAACCCAATTATTGCCCTGTTAAAAGAACAAAATATTAGTGACGACAAGATTAAATCATTATTTCAAACCCTAACAGAGAATCCGCTCGCAGCCATGGCAACCATAGGTCAACTCGGCATTCCACCAGAGAAGCTACAGCCGTTAATGGCAATGATCATGCAAAATCCCGCCTTAATTAAAGAGGCAGTGCTTGAACTAGGACTCGACTTCTCAAAAGTGGAAGCCGCAAAAGAAAAGCTTCAAAAGTAGGTAATCGCTGGACTAAATTGAGGTTGTTGACTTAGGCCAACCAAAGACAGGTTAGCCTAAGTCAAATTCAAATGAGACGCCCATATGGTGAAAAGCAGCTAAATCCGTTCTCCTCCACACACCCCCGAATCATGTTCCACTAACGACGGCTGTTTTGCCATCGCCGCCATGACAACATCACACCGGTATAAACAAGCAAGCATGCAAATAATGAAGCAAGGCCTGCGAGCGTCTGACCAATAATACCGAAGGCTTCTCCCGTATGTAAAAAGCGTATATATCCTCGCGCTTTACGATAATTTGATTGCTGCTCGAACCTTTGCAGCATCAGCTCACCATTCACCGTGTTCACCACAACAGACACACGCTTTTGCGGTTCCCCACCATTCCCATTATCCACCTCAAACACCTGCATATCCTTCGCCACTGCACTAATCGGTAGGCTAAGGGTTCGCCATTGAGGGAATTGCTGTTCCACCCGTTTTAGCTGGCTTGCCAAAGGCAATACCCTTGCAGCGGTGTCCATCGGTTTAGGCAATGCGATCATGTCTTTTGAAACATATTGCTCAAGTGCTTGCCCAGGCCACTTAAATGAAAAAAAGATCGCAGTAACAGCCAGTACCAGCAAAATGGGCGCCATATAAAAACCAAAAACATGGTGCCATTGGTCGTTACGCGATTGAACCGAAGGGTGTTTCGTCGTTAAAGTTAACCGTTTTCTAAATGCTCTAAGGTTTAGTCGCTTCGGCAGCCACAGATAGATGCCAGAGATGATCAATAAAATGAACATGACGTTCGCAACACCATTTATCCAGCGCCCAGTTTGGCTAAATTTACCATCCAGTGTAAGCCAGCGATGAAAAGCTCGAACCTTGGCAAAGAAGCTTTTCACCCCGGCTGCTGGCGGAGCAATTTCCGCACCGGAAAATGGATTCAAATGGGCAATTGTTTTACGACCATCTTTTATCATTACTGGGGCATTCTGTCCCTGAGTGAGCACGACTTTAGGTGCTTTTTTGGTAGGATAATCCAGAGCAATTATCGCTAACTCATCTAATGATAAACGTTGTGCGTTGACCTCTGGTGGCAAAGGATAATCCGATTGCGCGGCGGCATTAATGATCTGTCGTTCATAGGTGAGCACAACACCCGTCAATGACATTAAGAAGATAAATAGAGCAGCACCACAGCCAAAGATTAAGTGCACCCAAAACAGAGTTTTCCGAATATTCATAAATATCAACCGAGAGCCAGCGCAACTGCGCGCGGGCTCTATTTAAAGGTTTTTTATTGAGAGAAGAGTAAATTCTCGACAGTTGTCATTGATTAAAACGAGGCTCTTACTTCGAAGCGAGCCATACGGCCGCCTCCCACAGTGACGTTATTTACACCACCACCAGCGAGATAATCGGTATCCAGTAAGTTCTCAATATTAAAACGATAATCTACGGGTATACCTGAGATCTCAGCTTGATAGGTTGCGCCAAAATCAACCCGAGTATAGGCATCCTTGGTTACGGTATTTTCACTATCGGCATATCTTTCGCCTTGATAGAAAAGTCCAGCATTGAGCGCCAGCTTCTCAGTGACTTCATAGCGAGACCAAATCGACGCTGACCATTCAGGGGCATCGACAGGCGTCATGCCTTGGTAAGTGTCATCTTTTTCATATTCGGCATCTAGATACATACTCGATGCCATTAAGAACAATCGGTCATTCACCGCACCTTGGGCCGAAAGCTCAATCCCTTTGTGTCTTTGTAAACCCGATTGAGTGGTGATTGTATCGGCACCCGAACCACCGTCTAAGCTTTCCGTAACGAGGGCGCCTGACTTTTTGATATCAAAAATGGCGGTTTCAACCATCAGGCGGTCCGACACTTGCCACTTCGCACCCAATTCAATTTGTTCCGATGTCACCGCATCAAGCGCCATTCCATGGTTCGCATCGTTTTCATCATTCAGCGTTTCGCTTGAAGCAGGCTCAAACCCTTCCGAATAGCTTAGATAGATAGTTGCATCTTCATTCGGATGATACAGAGCACCCAACTTAGGCACAAAAGACTCACTGTCTGCACCTTCTCGGTTTTGCTGATCAAAACGGCCACCAAAGACAAGTTGCCACTCGTCATTTATCGTGACTAAATCCTGAAAATAGAAGCCATAGTAATCATACTCACTGATGTAGAGGCTATCGTCACTTTTGTAGCTAATGTCTGGCTTGAGCGGTTCAGGTTGGCCCGGCGTGTAGTCCACTGCAACAGGCGTCGTTCGTCTTTGCTCATAATAATAATCCAGGCTATTCATCCCAATGAGTACCTGATGTTCAATATCACCTGTAGCAAACTCTCCTGTAAAATCGACATAAGCCGTTTTAAATTGCCAGTCGTCATAGCGGTCATAATATTGTGAGGTATAGCTATCGCCTTCTGCATAATCAGCTGGTTTTCGGGGGGCAGACTCAAACCGTTGCCGCTCAAAATTTTGTTGGTTGTAGCCGAGTTTTACCGTCCATTGCGGATTAAAATGATAGGTCGCGTTACCGCCGATATTATTGACTCGAATATCGGTAAACGCCCATGAAAAATCATAAATCGTCTTTTCATCGCCAATCAAATCCCCGTCGCTATCGAGCCAAGCGCCGGTATCTAAACCTGCTTTATCATCCGTTTGATCATAATAAACATCCACAGACAAATTCTCAGACACTTGATACGCCAGTGCAATTGAACCCAAGAAACGATCTCGTTCGCGCTGCTCGCCATTGTGGTATTCACGGTCATAAACCACGTCCTGTTTCACCAATATACCGCGATAACTCAAGTCTTCAGTGAGCGCGCCACCGGCATCGAGCATAAAGCGCGTAGAGCCGTTTTGATCAGTATCAGCACTCAAGTCAAATAGACGTCTTTCGGTCGGTTTTTTCGTCACCATATTCACCAACCCACCAGGAGCCGATTGACCGTATAAAATACTTGAAGGCCCTTTAATCACCTCAACACTCGACAGGGTTTCAATGGGCTGCTGATAATGTGACCAGTGTTGGTGACCATCTCGCAAATAGCCTGTAGACGAGCTTAAAGCGAACCCTCGAGAGTAAAACACTTCTCGATTTCGTTGCTTCGAACCCGGCGATAAACTCGCATCATTCGCAAGCACACTCCCCAACGTCGTTGCCAGCTGTTCATCCATAATGAGCTCAGGAATAACAGTCACAGCTTGCGCGGTTTCGAGTAAAGACGTGTCTGTTCGCGTCGCTCCTGACGCGTTGTCAACTTGATACCCGTTAAAATAACTGCCCACAACTTCAATTCGTTCAATATCCTGAGTCTGAGCCATGGCTTGCTGGCTTGTGGATGTTAAGGCTGCTAAGACGGCCACTGCTAAGTAGTTTTTTTTCATGACATTTCCGCGCATGTTGATGAATCCAAGAAGAACGGCCGGAATTGTACAGAGATCAAATGAGAATGCAAATGATTATCATTTGATCTCTTTCGAAATGTGAATCTAAGCGAAAACAGTCATCAAAACTTGGGCACAATGAAGCCATAGTGTTTGTCAGGCAGCAGGGATTTTCTCGGAGGTAGACTTTTGAATTGACAGTGTAGGCCAATGAAAAATAATAGGAATTGTGAGCGTGAGCGATGACTCGCAGCAGCTCTACGATCTTGGGGACTGCCTGCTTGAAAAGCTTAGCGCGACAAATTGTATCTCTTGCTCATCAAGGGGCAACGAACTAGAGAAACACCCATAACTTTGCTTACTCGGAAGGCGTTTCGAGTGCCGCTCGACATCCATTACATAGACAGTCCAATTCGAACTGAGTCCGTTGAAGGTAGAAGCCAGCATCAGCAACTGATTTTTCTAACTGCGCTAAAAGTGGTTGAGGAATATCCACTTCTCGGGTTTCACCGCAATGATTACAAACCACAAAATACTGATCATGATGGGCATGTTGGCAAGCTAAATGTGCACAAGCGATGTACTTATTGGACGAGGTCAGCTTATGGATCAGGTTTAGCTCAACAAAAAGATCCAAGATTCGATAAGCCGACATCGCCTGCATACTTTGCTCTGCCTGCTTGTTATATAAATCCAGCAATTCATAGGCTGAAAGGGGCTGCTTAGCAATAAGCAAAGTCTTCAAAACTTGGCTTCGCTTATCCGTAAAGCGTACACCAGCTTGCTGACATTTTTGTTGCGCTTGCTCTAGCAGTTTTTCAACCTTCATGCCTGATACTTGCCTCTCGTAGATGTTCAATAACCGAGTTACTTTAACATGATTCCCACTGCAAGCTTGAATTGGTAATCAGAATAGTTGCCCCGTATCACGCATCTCAAATTCCCATCATCAATACACGACGGTTCGACCCTTCAATACAGGAGGTGAAGGGTCATGGTTATCGTCCAACACCTCGGAATGAAGTCCTTTATGATCAGCAGCTGCGATTCGGCCATTCCCTGCAAGTTTGGATTTCGCATCAGTATTTTCGTCGTCATCAAAATGTGACGTGGCGACACTTTTTCATCATCATCGAGAAAAACTACTTGATAATAATTCTCATTAGCGTTTAAATTCGTAGCCAGTTTAATCGTGTGACAACGTCTTTGTGCATGCAGCAAAGATAAAGTTTTTGAATATTTCATTCCAACCACGAATGTTATGTTGTAACATAAATTAATTATTGATTATCTCTTATTGAATTCTTACCTTACGAGGCACAGAAAGCATGAAACGCAGTACACATATCCCCGCCCGCGGCGCGATGCTGTTATCACTCTCTATCTCATCCGCATTATTGCCTGCGATGGCGACAGAAAATGAACCCGTCGTTGAGGAAGAGCTAGAAGTGATTGAGGTTCGTCAGATGCGCCAAGCCTACCGTGGCAACGTGCAAACCACAGATCTCCCGCAATCCATTGCAACCATTTCCCATGAAACCTTGGAAGTTGCTGGCATCACAGATCTACAAACCTCCCTCGGGTTAGTCAGTGGGGTGACCCGCCAAAACGACTTTGGCGGGCTCTGGGATATGTTCGCGATTCGTGGTTTCGCCGGAGATGAAAACCTACCTTCTGCGTACCTGATTAATGGGTTTAGCGCAGGACGTGGCTTTAGCGGCACTCGAGATATGTCTAATGTCGAAATGGTTGAAGTTTTAAAAGGCCCAAGTTCCGCGCTTTATGGTCGCGGCGAACCTGGTGGTACCGTCAATATCACCACTAAGAAACCACAATTTGAACAAGAAGGTTATCTTAAATTCACCGCGGGTAGTTTTGATACCTATCGAACCGAAGGTGATTACACCAACGCCCTCACTGAGGATCTTGCTTTTAGAATCAACGGTGCTTATGAGGATGGAGAGAGCTACCGCGATACTGTCACCAAAAAGAAGACCGCTATAACACCGTCTTTCCTATATCAACTCAGTGAAGACACCGTATTGAGCTATGAACTTGAATACTTAAAGCAAGAAGCCAATATGGATCGAGGGGTTGTGGTTGTAGACGGCAAGCCGTTTTCAAACTCAAATTTTTATGGCGAGCCAGCAGATGGCCCTGTAGAAATCAATGCCATGGGTCATCAAATTCAGTTGCAACATGATCTCTCGGGGGACTGGGTACTCAACGCGGGGCTAAGCTACCGAACATCTTCGTTTGAGGGCAACGCAACTGAATCTCGATGGTATAACGCCGATGAGAATCATATTGTTCGCCAACGCCGATATCGGGATTTTGATGCCAAGGATTTGTCTGGACGCTTTGAATTTAGCGGCTCCACAGAATTGTTGGGATTGCAGCATAACCTATTGATTGGCGGTGATGCATATGACTACGAACTCGATCGGCTGATTCTACGTTATCGTCATAATCAAGCACCGGAAGGGAGCGACGAAAGTAGCTCAGCATATTACGCAATCGACTTCGATAACCCAGAATACCGCGATGTACTGCCAACAATGTATGGCAACACCGATGATCTCGAAGAGCAAAGCGGCCAAGGTGTTTACATTCAGGATCAGCTTGATCTGTCTGACCGTTGGAAAGCAATGTTCGGCATACGCTTTGACCACTTTGAGCAGACGTTAACAAACCGCCGTAACCCTGACTCAAATTACAGTGTGTCCAAATCATATTTTAATCCACGCTTTGGGCTCGTTTACGAACTCGCAGATGAAGCGCGTCTATATACCAGTTATTCAAAAGGCGCGCGCCCGAATACGGGTGTCAATAGCCAAGGAAATGGACACGACCCAGAAGAAAGCCAATCTTGGGAAATTGGACTCAAGTGGAATGCATCAGACACTGGGTTCCATGGTACTGCGGCAGTCTTTTCAACTGAAAAGAAGAACATACTCGCAAGTAGTCCAAATGGCGACGGCACAACCGAAGCAATCGGAGAAGCCACAAGCCAAGGATTTGAGCTTGATATGTCTTATGAGCTGACCCCTGACACCTTGATCTCAATGGCGTATGCCTATGTCGATGCGCAAAATGCCAAAGAAATTAAATTGTGGGACTGGTATGTCATTGAAGAAGGTGCGCGACTCGGTAATGTCCCAGAGCATAGCGGCAGCTTGATGCTACGCCAATATGCCGAATTTGGCGGCTTTGAGGGTAGTGGTGGGTTTATTGTTCAGTATGTCGGCACCCAACTAGGTGACTTCCTCGAACAAGACTATGAGCTACCTAGCTATACCTTGGTTAACCTATTTGCCAACATTGAGCTGACGGATAGTTTGGGACTCAACTTAAATATCAACAACTTGCTTGATGAAGAGTATTACGCAAACTCATACATGGATGAATGGACAATGCCCGGAGCGCCGCGGTCATTCAATGCGAGTATTAAGTACTCTTTTTAACCTGAGGCAAAGGAGATTCATTCGCTCGCTTGTCTGGTTAAATGTCTCCCTGAATTGTCGAAGCCAGCCAATAGACCTTGATTCATATTGGCTGGCTTTCACTCTGGGATTGAGTGACATTCTCGTCACTATGTTCCGAGAGTTTAAAACCGAAAGCGCTAAAAAAATGTAGCGCCACACTGAAGAAATAAGTTATGCCGGATAAACAAATGGATTTCGTGCCAACCCCTGCGCCAAGCAAACATCGTATTCACTCAATCGATATTCTGCGCGGATTGGTGATGCTGCTGATGTTGGTCGATCATGTTCGAGAGCGCTTTTTTTATCACAATCAGATTAGCGACCCCATGAGTCTCGCCGACACCAGTACAGCATTGTTTTTCACCCGCATGACAGCTCATCTTTGTGCGCCAACATTTGTGTTTCTGACCGGCCTCTCGGCTTGGTTATACGCAAACCCTCACAACAAACCCTCTCGCGACGCAGCACCGTTTCTCATAAAAAGAGGCCTGTTTCTTATTTTTATAGAAATCGCGCTGGTCAATCTTTCATGGTTTGGCACTTACCATGTGCTCTATTTACAAATCATCTGGACTATTGGCTTATGCATGATCTTGCTTGGGCTGCTATGTAGGCTCAATCACTGGTTCATTGGCGCTATCGGCATTGCCCTCATCTTTGGTAACCGCCTACTCGATCCCATCAGTTTTGCACCGGATGAAGTGGGCTACACCCTTTGGACGATCCTTCATGATGGCGGCTATTTGGTTGCCGAAGGTTTAGTAAAAGTACGAGCAGGTGGATTTCCAGTCACGGCTTGGTTTGGGGTGATCTGCCTCGGCTATGTGTTGGGTCCCCTTTATGCGCAGAGCGTATCCGCCTTTCAGCGTCAAAAAGTTTTAGTCACCTGTGGTTTACTGGCATTGGCACTACTTACAATATTACGCGGATTCAATCTTTATGGTGAAGTTGAACCTTGGGTCGTTGGAGCCAATGGGTTAGAAACACTTAAATCGATGATCAACTTTTCTAAGTACCCACCCTCGGCGAATTTTATACTGCTGAACTTAGGCATCGCGACCCTGATTTTGGCAGCGATGGAGAGGGTCAATAATCGTTGCAGCCAGATCGTTGAAAATTTTGGTTCTGCTCCGATGTTTTTCTATGTTGTCCATCTCTATGTATTGCTGTTTAGCTACAAAATCTTAGCGTTCCTATTTGGTGAGAATAAAGTGAAAGATACAGGCTGGCATCAAGGTACTTATTTTGGTTTTGACCATGTATGGCAGATCTGGGCTGCCGCAGCACTACTGGCAATGCTGCTGTATTGGCCGACCAAAACATTTGCCAACTACCGACAGCGCACATCCATTCGATGGGTTAAGTATTTTTAAAAGCAGCAGTTCGCACCAGTATCAGTCGGGAAAACTAACGATGAAAAAACATGATGCCATACACCTTAGCGGCCAGACTCTACCTCAGGCTAAGACCGTCAACCTTGTGCTTTTAACATCATGGCAGCTGAATAAACACTTCTCGTTCATTCGGCCACAGCCTTACAAGATGGGGCAGCTAGAGACGCTGACGCTGCACTCGCCATACTGAACATTCGGTCAGATTGACCTTGGCATCACGCAACCTAAATTTCAACATCACACACTCGGAAAGTACATCATGTCTTCACACATCACTGCTCTTCAAGGCGCGACAACAACGGCTCTGCAGAGACAAAACAAGCGCATCGCCTCTATTGATATCCTTCGTGGGCTGGTGATGCTTTTAATGCTGGTCGATCACGTCCGAGAGCGACTTTATTACCATCATCCGATAAGTGATCCCATGACTTTGGATGAAACCAGCGTTGCACTTTTCTTTACCCGAATTGCCACCCATTTTTGTGCGCCGGTTTTCGTCTTTTTAACTGGTCTATCGGCCTGGTTATATGCACACCCTGCACAAGGAGCACCACGCTCGGCCAGCGCGTATTTACTTAAACGCGGGTTGTTTATTATCGGTATTGAAGTCACCCTCATTAACTTCTCTTGGTTTGGTGCCTATGATGCCCTCTATCTGCAAGTCATGTGGGCGATAGGACTTAGCATGATTGTATTATCACTCATGGTCAAAGCCCCTTATTGGCTGATTGGTACAAGCGGATTGGCAATCGTGTTGGGTCATAACGCTTTGGAGCCGGTTCAGTTTTCAACGGGCGAGTCGGGCTATTTCCTGTGGACGATTTTGCATGACAGAGGCTACCTCTATGCAAGCGAAGCCTTTAAAGTAAAAGCGTCATACCCCGCTTTGCCTTGGATGGGCGTCATCATGCTGGGTTATTTTGTCGGCCCTTTGTACCAGCACACAGTGACTTCTGCCTCTCGGCAAAAAAATCTGATATTAATTGGGGTCAGTTGTTTGCTTCTACTCGCCCTGCTCAGAGGGTTGAACCTCTATGGTGAGACTTTGCCTTGGCAGGTTGGCGACAGCTTTATTGAAAGCGCACGCTCATTCTTAAATTACACCAAGTACCCGCCTTCGCTAAATTTCTTGCTGTTCACACTGGGCATCGCCACCCTTGTGCTCGCGGGTTTAGACACGGTTAACAACCGCGTGAGCCAATTCATCGAAAGCTTTGGTTCCGCGCCGCTGTTTTTCTATATTGTCCATCTCTACATTCTATTGATTGGCTATAAAGTACTGTTTGCTATATACGGTGCCACGCAGGGGAGCTATTGGGGACTCGACTCCCTTTGGCAAGTTTGGGCAATTGCCTTGGTACTCGCACTTGCGCTCTACTTCCCCACCGTGCGCTTTGCCCGCTTTAAACGAACCAGCGGCATCCCGTGGCTAAAGTACTTCTAAAGCGTTCTACTTGATAAACAAACGACAACGAGGGTGACACGAAGTCGACTGAATAGTGCGAAGTCACCGATTCGCAAGCGAGCTTAGAATGAACTTATGACTGAAAACACCGCAACTGTACCCCATTCAAAGAGCGGGACGTTGAAGTTTCTCTCGATGTCTCAAATTTGGAAATGGCGCAAAAAAAGCCGCAACACCATACATCAATTACGGTAAGCTCAGAACAAGAAAAAGAATTCAGCAAAGGGATTGAGGCAAGCGTCTACTTATCTCTACAGCTTGAGCACATCACGACGATCAAGGAACGAAAATGACAAGAATATATCTGAGTATTGCCAGCATTTTTTTATTGGCAGGTTGTAACTCAACACCCAATTACTGTGAACAAAACCCACAAGCTAAAATTTGCGATGTCGACAGTTACAGCTTATCGACTTATGAAGGTCTTAAAAACTTTAACCAGCTCAAAGGTAAAAAAGCATTTGCACTAGTGCAAACCGAAGATGGCAGAGAAGCCTATGGTTACTCATATCAAGCCCAATCCACCAAAAAAGCACAAAAACAAGCCATTATTGCATGCCAAAGCCGAGCTCGAATGGCCAAAATAAACGCACTCTGCCAGCTAATTCGATAGGTGAAATTTGTCCATAAGACTCGGGGCAGTCCAGTTTTTAATAGAACAGCTTCTTTGTCAAAAAAGATGGCGTATACGTGATGCCAAAGCCCATTCAGAAACAGACTACACCGAGACGGGACAAGCCTAAAACAAACTTCAATAAATGGGGTCAGAGTAAACTTTCACAAACCACACCAATTTAACCTGCTGGCTCAATCCCTTCCCCGTTGGAAAAACTTCGCTTCTCAGAAAGTTTCGCCGGGGAACTGGTGCTTAAGGTGTCTAATCTGGAGCACTAATCAAATTTTAAACCAGCTAGCTAAGCTGAAGCGCTTTAATAGCTATTACAGTGCTGTGCAGTTTAGGTGCTTAGCCATAACTGTACTCCATGCGAGATCACCATTGAATTTTTGCACTAAACCATCTGGGCTAGTAGCAGGCAATTTCTTAACACCATGTTCTACCATATAACTAGGGTAGTAGCTGGGTTTACCTATCGCCTCAACCACGGCACATAACCGGTTCATCGATTCCGGCGTTGTAATAAAGCTGCGAAGCTTATTTTGAAACTTATCTTGCTCTAGCGCGGTTAAAGCCCATGTAGAGTGTTTTTGAATAGCATTAATTGCATCGTGAGCGGTCTTATCTACAACTCTACTCACATCAAATGCACCATACGCACTAGCAAGCGTATAGGTGTAGATAGCCTGTTCCGCTTTACCTTCAGAAATACACTGCTTAACTGCAGGATAAAGGTCTGCAGGACTATACGAGCTTAACAGCGAATCTGCTTCAAAACACGATAACTCTGCTGCAGATTTCAGGTGTTCAGAAATAGGCACAGGCTCTTTTTTGGTCTGACTAGGAGTACATGAAGGTATTGGTACCTCCCTGAGAACGCGAACTTCCCATTCATCTGACAAGTTATTCTTATGTTGGGCTGTGACTACATATTTAGTACATTCCTTCGCCTCAACAGGAAACATTTTGAGTGAAGAACTCTTCCGCTTGAGTTTCTTTGTCGTCAAAAGATTGATGTAATGAAATCCTGGTTTGACATTTTTTTTACTCTTTTTATTAAATTCCATTTTTCCATCAATCGATACAATGCTTACATCATGGTTATTAGGATCAGATGCTTTACTTAACGAGCCATCGATCACCGCATACGGCGTGGATGCACATCCACCAATAAAAATAACCATCACGACGAATAACTTGTTATTCACTTCCATTCCCCAACTTTAAACGCCCAATCTGAATGGAAACCAACATAATCCAGTTTATGCCCTACGTCCACCCTTAAAAATTAGTCACTTACAACGATTTCCTTTATCTGATATTTCAGCGTAATTCAAAGTCACAATAACAAACCTGAACCTGATTTAGCACTGAAATTGAAAAGCCCCGATACCATTCAAGTAGCGGGGCTTTTATAAAATTTAGTTTTAGCGATGAGCTATAAACAACAGAGCATCTAATGCAGGAAAAATGGGCTTAGAGCAAGGCTTTTTGCAGCGACGTGTAGCGTTTTTCTACACGAGCTGCAAAGTAACGCAGCGATAACCCATTTTAACCAATTAGATTACATCATGCCGCCCATTCCGCCCATTCCACCCATACCACCCATATCAGGGGCACCGGCTGGCGCATCTTGCGCAACTTCACCAACCATTGCTTCGGTGGTGATCATCAGGCCTGCAACTGACGCAGCAAACTGTAGCGCACTACGCGTTACTTTCGTTGGGTCTAGGATGCCCATCTCTAGCATGTCACCGTAAGTGTCATTGCCCGCATTGTAGCCATAGTTACCGCTGCCATTTTTAACATTGTTGGCAACAACTGAGGCTTCTTCACCAGCGTTGGTAGAGATTTGACGAAGTGGCGCTTCCATTGCGCGTAATGCGATCACTACGCCGTGCTTTTGGTCTTCGTTGATCACTTCGACGTCAGCAATTTTGCTTGCTGCGCGTACGAGTGCAACACCACCACCAGCGACAACGCCTTCTTCAACCGCTGCGCGAGTTGCATGTAGCGCATCTTCAACGCGTGCTTTCTTCTCTTTCATTTCAACTTCTGTTGCCGCACCAACTTTAATCACTGCAACACCACCAGCAAGTTTTGCCATGCGCTCTTGCAGTTTTTCTTTGTCGTAATCAGACGTTGACTCTTCAACTTGTTGCTTGATTTGGCTCACGCGAGCTGAAATTTGTGCTTGCTCACCAGTACCATCAATGATGGTGGTATCATCTTTAGTGATGACAACGCGCTTTGCAGTACCCAGATCTTCTAGAGTCGCTTTTTCAAGCTCTAGACCAATCTCTTCAGCAATCACTGTACCGCCAGTTAGGATAGCAATATCTTGTAGCATTGCTTTACGACGATCACCAAAACCTGGTGCTTTCACTGCAGCAACTTTGACGATGCCACGCATGTTGTTCACAACTAATGTTGCCAGCGCTTCGCCTTCAACATCTTCAGCAACAATCAGTAGAGGCTTACCGGTTTTCGCTAGGCCTTCAAGAATTGGCAGTAGCTCACGGATGTTAGAAACTTTTTTGTCAACAAGCAGGATGTATGGGCTTTCTAGCTCAACACTACCGGTTTCAGCTTTGTTGATGAAGTATGGCGATAGGTATCCACGGTCAAACTGCATACCTTCTACAACGTCTAGCTCATTTTCTAGCGCTTGACCTTCTTCAACGGTAATCACGCCTTCTTTGCCAACTTTTTCCATTGCTGTTGCAATGATGTCGCCAATAGACTCGTCAGAGTTTGCAGAGATAGTACCAACTTGTGCGATTGCTTTTGAATCAGCACACTCTTGAGAAAGTACTTTAAGCTCAGCAACAGCAGCTTGAACAGCTTTATCGATGCCGCGTTTTAAGTCCATTGGGTTCATGCCAGCAGCAACTGCTTTCAGGCCTTCAGTCACAATCGATTGTGCTAGCACTGTTGCCGTTGTCGTACCGTCACCAGCAGCATCATTGGCTTTAGAAGCAACTTCTTTCACCATTTGTGCGCCCATGTTTTCGAACTTGTCTTCAAGCTCAATCTCTTTTGCAACGGATACACCGTCTTTGGTGATCAGTGGTGCACCAAAGCTTTTATCTAAAACAACGTTACGACCTTTTGGGCCTAAAGTTACTTTGACTGCGTTTGCGAGTACGTTTACGCCTTCAAGCATTTTTACGCGGGCGTCATTTCCAAATACAACTTCTTTAGCTGCCATGTTTTCGTTTCCTTTATTCTTTAATCAGCTGGATAATCGATTCTTAGGTAAGCGAGGTTTATTCAACAATCGCAAGTAGATCGGCTTCAGATAGGATCAATACTTCTTCGCCGTCGATTTTTTCCTTTTTAACACCGTAACCTTCGTTAAAGATCACTGTGTCGCCAACTTTAACGTCAAGTGGCTTCACATCACCGTTTTCGAGAATACGGCCATTGCCTACGGCAAGTACTTCACCACGGGTAGATTGCTCAGCAGCACTGCCAGTCAGCACGATGCCACCAGCAGATTTTGATTCAACTTCAGAACGCTTAACAATGACGCGGTCATGTAATGGACGAATATTCATCGATGGATTCTCCTAATGATTTCTGGCCCACTCAATGTGGAATGTTTTTGAGTTTAATGGTGTCCCGAGAGCTTTCTCTCTTGGGCTTTATCACCTGATGTTGGCTATATGGGGGTGATGGGTGACAGTTCCAAGTGTGGGAACAAAAAAAATGTGGTTTTTTTTGATGCCGCGCACTTATTTTGCGTCATACCTGATAGAATTTGCCCATCGGTAAGTTCGCGGGTTTAGGTAATAATTTCTAGGTATGATGTATCATGAATGACAGACACGGGCTGCTCACTGCGCCAATTAGTCGTGTACTGCTTAATATGAGCTTACCAAACCTGATCGGTATTCTTACGGTTCTTGGGTTTAGCTTGATTGATACTTATTTTATCAGCCAACTCGGTACCGACGCCCTCGCGGCCATCAGCTTTACATTTCCGATTACCTTAGTGGTTTCTTGCGTTGCCATCGGCATCGGTTCTGGCGTATCCACAAACCTTGGACGGCTCATTGGAAGTGGCGACACCTCGAAAGCCAAAGTGTTTTTGCATGACGCACTACTTGCCACCTTTTTCATCACCTTTAGTGTCTCGGTGCTGGGTAGCATCTTTTTAACCCCCTTATTTGGTTTATTAGGCGCCGAGCCTGTCCATATTCCGCTAATTAAAGACTATATGCATCTATGGTATTTAGGCGCTCCGATACTCACATTGCTTATGGTTGGGAACCAAGGGTTGCGTGCAACTGGTGATACTCGCTCACCAGCTGCAATTATGGCTTTAGCTGCTCTCATCAATTTAATTCTGGACCCGCTGCTTATTTTTGGTATCGGCCCTTTTCCCCGTTTAGAAATCCAAGGCGCAGCCATTGCATCAGTTCTGTCTTGGATTATTGCCGCTTCTTTGTCAGGGTATTTATTAATTATCAAACGTCACTTGGTCGAGTTTGTAGATTTTGAGCGTGAGCGGTTTCAGGCCAACTGGCAGCAATTAGCCCATATCGCGAAACCGGCCGCTTTAATGAATCTACTCAACCCTATCGCAAATGCTTTGATTATGGCTTTGCTCGCTCGAATTGATGTGACCTCGGTGGCTGCATTTGGTGCAGGTGTGCGTCTAGAATCTGTGCTGCTGATTGTGGTGATGTCGCTGTCTTCAAGTTTAGTGCCGTTCATCGCGCAAAATTTAGGTGCAGGCCAAAAACAGCGGGCCCATCAAGCACTCATGCTCTCCCTCAAGTTTGTCTTGGTGTTTCAAACCTTATTATATTTCCCACTGATGTTGTTGGCACAGCCCATCGCGGAGCTATTTAGCCAAGATCCTCGGGTTTTAGAGTGGCTCTATTTTTACGTGGTGGCATTGCCAGCAGCTTACGGCCCACTTGGCGTTGTCATTCTCGTGGCTACATCACTCAATGCTTATCATCGACCGATGAGTTCATTGGTTCTCAATATTTGCCGTTTATTTGTTGTGATGCTGCCGCTTGCGTTAGCGGGCGCTTACTACGCGGGTGTAAAAGGTGTCTTGATGGCACTGCCCGTGACGAATGCAGTTATGGGGCTCTTTTGCTACATCTTAGCGAAACAAATTACCGAACCAACGACTGAGTTAGCCCCCTCTACGGACAACAAACTATAACCCGTGGGTTCATGGCCTTTCGTTACAAAGTCATTGCGAACTCAAATCTAATCATCTAGAAAATGGCTATCAACAGCCCGCCAAAGAATCAACGGAATTCACATCTTTAAACTCGGCCTTACCTCCCGGAAATGATTTGTCAGGCACTGAGTAAACAAAACGCTTTGCCCGGTTAACAAACCTGAATAACAAATTGAGTAACAAATCTGACTGGCAAATCTGAATCACACACAAAAATGCCGAATGACATTCAACTGTTATTCGGCATTCTGGGGGCAACCCTGTGGCACATGAAACAAGATTAATTAACGCAGCTATCTTATGAGGATTCGGGAAAATACCTCATCACTATTTTGGTGTTGAACCTGAGTCATTTTTGGATGGTTCAATATCAGCCACTGGCTCTGGCTCGATATCGTTCTTAGGCGTGGTATCGACTTCACCGTCAAAGACATTTGCCTCATCATCCTGAACGAGTTGATGCGACTCTGGACGCTTATCATCTGGGTCCGTCTTACGCTCAAAGTCCCCATCAAAGGTATTGCCATCATCCTGTTGACCAAATGGGCTTTGGCGAAAAGCATCTGAATCAAAAGGGTTTTGCCCTTGGCCAAAACCACCTTGAGTAAAGCCTCCCCCATGGAAGTTTGGATTGTTCGCGGCTCTGACTTGCATACGCTTATAGATAACAGCTGCCATCGGCGCACGTGTAAACGGCGTGAGTAATAAAAGACCAATAAAGTCTGTTACAAAACCAGGAATTAACAGCATTAAACCCGCAACGGCGAGCATCATACCTTCAACGATTTGCTGTCCTGGCGCTTCACCTTTGGCAAGTTTCTGTTGCACTTGCATTAAGGTCGCAAGACCTTGGCTGCGTACTAAAGAAACCCCAACCACGGCAGTGAAAATAATGAGGCCTGCAGTTGTCCAACTTCCCAGTGCATTGCCCACTTCAATAATGACGGACAACTCCACAACAGGGATTAGAACAAACAACAAAAACAAAACGTAAAACATGCTCACCTCGGTTTTTTCTTCGGGTATGAAACCTAAATTGGGTCTATCGGGTCTATTTTCAAGTTGGTAACTGATTTACCCAATGTCTTAATGAAAACTTAAGCCAAAAAACGTAAAGTACGTGGCTAGATTCTGGCAATTGCAGCAATAGTTTAGTGATTTGATGCAAACATCAAACTATTTGCTCAAATTTGCTGTGTAATACAGCGTAAAAGGATATTTTGAGATGCAGCCTGAGTACTTAATGGTCATCACAACATGCCCAGATCATGACTGCGCTCAGCGGATTGCAAGCGCACTCGTGCAAGCCAAGCTGGCAGCCTGTGTTCAAATCGTGAGCCCAGTGACCTCGGTTTATCACTGGCAGGAGCAAGTTTGCCAAGAAACCGAATATCCACTGCATATCAAGTGTCAGGCTAAGCACTACCAACAATTACAACAAGAATTGCAGAATTTGCATCCTTACGAGGTGCCTCAAATTGTTGCAGTGCCATTAACTTATGGGCTTCCCGCCTATTTTGATTGGATAAAAGATACGACTCAACCATGAAAAAACTAATTATCCTGCTTGTTACAAGCCTTATGCTACTTTCCCCACTCGCCTACAGTGAAGGCGTTTTCAGTAGCAGTAAGTTTAGCTTTTTGGATGACGGTCCTGAGCTAATGCCAGTAGATGAAGCCTTTGTGATTGATTTTCAACAACAAGGGAATCAACTGAAAGTCAGCTGGGTGATTGCTGATGGTTATTATATGTATCGTGAAAAGCTCAAATTTGGCGCGAATGGCGCAGAGCTCGGTGAGATCTCTCTCCCACGAGGCAAGATGCACCATGATGAGTATTTTGGTGAACAAGAAGTCTATACCAGCTATGTAGAAATCCCCGTCGCGCTGAAAAGTGCCAATCAAGAGGGGACATTTGATGTCACCTTTATGGGATGTGCCGAAGGAAAGCTATGTTTCCCACCCACGAAGCGCAGCGTCGTGCTTGAGCCTGTGGCAGCAAATGATGGCACCATTGTGCAATCCGAGGTTACTGCAGCAACCCCAGCTGCTGAGTCAACCGCGGTCAAAGCTGGTGAAGCCATCACACAGCAAGATAGCTTAACCCAGGCACTTTCTGGCGATAGCGTCATTTGGACATTGGTCATCTTCTTCGGGCTCGGGATCGGTCTAGCACTGACGCCTTGCGTATTTCCGATGTATCCAATTCTATCGGGCATTATTGTTGGCCAAGGGCAAAAACTATCAACAGCGAAAGCCTTCACCTTATCGATGGCTTATGTGCAAGGGATGGCGATCACCTATTCAATTTTAGGGCTTATCGTGGCGTCTGCTGGCTTAAAATATCAAGCGGCGTTGCAACACCCAGCCGTCTTGATTGTGCTGGCAATATTGTTTTTTGTACTTAGTTTATCCATGTTCGGTTTGTACAATATTACTCTACCGGCAAGCCTACAAGAAAAGCTCAACACCACCTCAAATAACCAGAAAGGCGGCAACCTTGTCGGCGTGTTTGTCATGGGTGTCATTTCAGGTCTCGTAGCTTCCCCTTGTACAACAGCTCCCCTCTCTGGCGCTCTCATTTATGTGGCACAAACCGGTGACTTAATGCTGGGTTTCTTAGCCCTCTATGTATTGTCGATGGGTATGGGTGTACCACTGCTAATCATCGGCACTTCTGGTGGTAAACTCCTTCCTCGCGCTGGTGCTTGGATGGACATTATCAAAACCATTTTCGGTTTCCTCCTGATTGCGGTATCGATTTTGATGTTGGGCCGGATATGGACAGGCTTGGTATCGGATCTGTTATGGGCTGTGTGGGGCATCGTGTTTGTCGGTTATTTGATGCACCAAAATAAGCTCACACAATTTAACTGGAAACAAACCGCCCGTTCTGTACTACTCCTGCTAATGTTGCTTGCGAGCTTCTCTTACGGGTTGCAATCGCTGATGAACGAGCTGGGATATAGCCAACACTCTGCAACCGTTGCTCAAGGTCAAGAGTCTCATGGGTTTACTCGCATTAAGTCTGTCTCTGACTTAGAGGCTGAGCTAGAGAAAGCCAAAGCACAGGGCAAAACCGTGATGCTTGACCTCTACGCTGACTGGTGTGTCGCCTGTAAAGAATTTGAAGAAATCACCTTTAAAGATGCTGAAGTCCTCAAGCGCATGAACCAGATGGTGTTACTCCAAGCCGATGTGACCGCCAATGATGACATTGATATTGAGCTTTTAGAAACCTATGATGTTCTGGGTTTACCGACCCTACTGATGTTCGATGCCAATGGTGAGATCAATGATCAACTGAGAGTCACGGGTTTTATGGCGCCAAAAGCGTTTGCGGAGCATCTAGACTTATTGGTGAACTAAAGCGACAAGGCAAGCATGGACGAAGTATCGCAGATATAATTTACCTGTCGCAAAGAATACACAAAAAGGCTGTTGATTGAATCAGCGGCCTTTTTTATCAGCAAAACCCAGAGCGATGAAAAAACGAATGCTACCGATTCCGAATTTTTGGCTTAAAAACCTTGGGCAACCACGAAAAATACTCATCTAATCGTGATTTTGTCGCTGAATGTAAAACTTGGTTACACTTTGGCAAAAGTCGTGATATAAAACATTTAATACCGCTGTGATAGTGGCAACTATGAAACTCCACCAAACACCTAAACTGCTAGCGTCATGCCGCCAAACGCAAAGTGCTCTCGCAACCCACTTTGCCGGTCAGCAGCCATAACGTGAACCGTCACCCCGACTCGGCTTGGTCAGCCCAGTACTCGGTAGACAAATATAAAAATAATAGAACGCGGTCGGTGATTGGGTCATTAAACTTGGAAAATGTCGCTCATGCCGAATCCTACGCAGCGCGCTACCAAACTCTTTGTCCAAACATTTGGCACCAAAGCAGATAACTTATATCTAGCACCAGGCCGAGTGAATTTAATTGGTGAACACACCGATTACAATGATGGGTTTGTTTTAGCTTGCGCCATTAATTTTCATACCGTTATTGCGGCACGTCGCCGTGACGACAATATTTTTAGAGCCACATCGGAAGCCTACCCCGATGACATCAAGGAGTGGTGTTTCGGCGAAGAAGGTTGCATGGATCCGCAAGACACTTGGGCAAATTATCTAAAAGGCTTCACACATGCAGTCGCAATGGCAGGGGTTGAGTCCCAAGGTATGGATATCGCCATCGTCAGTGATGTACCGCTTGAAGCCGGACTCTCGTCTTCGGCAGCTTTAGAAATCGCCTTTGGCACTGCTATGAATGACCTGAATCAATTGCAGTTCTCATCACTTGCTATTGCACAGCTCGCCCAACGGGGCGAAACCCAATTTATGGGACGTTTATGTGGCATGATGGATCAAATGGTCAGCGCGCTAGGCGAGCAAGACTCCGCC
Source organism: Shewanella gelidii (assembly GCF_014647855.1). Taxonomy (GTDB): domain Bacteria; phylum Pseudomonadota; class Gammaproteobacteria; order Enterobacterales; family Shewanellaceae; genus Shewanella; species Shewanella gelidii. The sequence continues at coordinate 356,029 of NZ_BMPZ01000003.1, forward strand.
TTGCTCATCGACTGCCTCGACCTTGACGATGAAGCGGTGCATATTGGCGACGATTTAAGCCTAATCATTATCGACTCAAGCGTACAACGTCGCGGACTTGATGATGAAATCGACCTTCGTCAGCAGCAATGCCAACAAGCGGCAGATTTTTTTGGTCTCGATGCGTTGCGCCATCTGCGCCTACAACAACTCAATGATGCAAAAGACATTATGGAGCCCGTGCTCTATCGCCGCGCCCGTCACGTTATCACTGAAAACCAACGCACCCAAAGTGCCGCTCGTGCACTAGAACAAAATAATATGCCTCGACTAAGCCAGCTCATGGCAGAGTCTCATGCCTCGATGAAAGACGACTTTGATATGAGCGCGCCTCAGATTGATACCCTCGTTAAAATTGTTCAACAGGTGGTAGGCAATCAAGGCGGCGTGCGCATGACAGGCCGCGGTTTAGGCGGAAGTGTTGTCGTGCTCACGAGTCATGAGTTAAGTGATGCCGTTGTTAGTGCGGTGGAGCAACAATATCCACAGCAAACCGGGCTCGAAGCTAAAATCTATTTATGCTCCGCAAGCAATGGCGCAAAAAGAATTAATCAACCGGCGAGCTAACGCCGGACTGAGCAGGGAAATTGAACATGGTCCGTTTTAGTGTACTTGAATCATGGGAAGATCCACGCGGTGGCCCCATTGACCGCATTCGTGTCGACAACGGTGTATTAGCTTTTGAAGTCTTGAGCTTAGGCGCTATTTTACGCTCGGTCTGGGCACCAGATCGCAACGGTGAACGCTCCAATATCGTACTCGGTTGTGACAACGCCCAAGATTACCTCAACCAAGAGGCCTACCTTGGAGCCATGATTGGGCGCTATAGTAATCGTATCGCCAATGGTCGCTTCCATTCTCAAGGCCAAGAGCATCAGTTAGATATCAACCAAATGGGTCATTGCTTAAATGGTGGCAGTGAGGGATTTCATCGAAAACGTTGGCATTTAGGTACCCTGTCAGACGGTGTACGCCTGAGCTTAGTGAGCCCAGATGGTGACATGGGATTCCCCGGTACCTGTAACATTCAATTGGATTATCGCCTTGCGGGAAACAACTTATACGTTGAGGTCATGGCATCTGTTGATCAAGCCTGTCCGGTCAGTCTAACCCAGCATAGTTACTTCAATTTAGATGGCAGTATAGATTGTGCAGATCATGCCTTACAGCTTGATGCGAGTCAGTATCTCACCGTCAATGACACTTTGATCCCCACCGATATAAAACCCTGTCAGGATACGGTATTTGATTTGAAAACACCGCAGGCTTTTAAAAAGCTGCTTCCTGATCAGGCATTGCAACCGACTCAAGGTTTTGACCTGTGTTATCTCGTCGATGATGCGGACACCAGTGTACAAAGAGTTGGGCGACTCAGCAGCGCCAATAGCGGTCGCTCTATGACCTTGTATACCAACCAACCCGGTGTGCATTTATACAGCGCCAACTTCCTACAAGGTGTACAAGGTAAGTCGAAAAAACCACTGCAGCAACATCAAGGCATATGTCTAGAACCGCAGCAACTACCTGATGCGCCGAATCAGCCCCATTTACCGGGCAGTCCGTGGTTAGCACCGGGCGAGGTTTATCATCATATTAGTCGCTATCAATTTGATACGGACGCGTAATGATTAACTGCCATATGAATAAACCGCACATGACCGACAGCACCCGACCGCGATAACAATCAGAAATTTACCCAAAAAAAACAGCGCTGATGCGCTGTTTTTAATGATTGAATTCTATTTAATCATCAATCTCATTTGACCAATCATCATAGTCATCTTCTAGAGATTCTGATTCAGGCTCTGGCTCAATCACCGGCTCTGGTTCAGGCTTTGTTTTCTTTGCTGGCGTAGCTTTCGCTTGGTTGGCATCAACCCATGCTTGGTGCTGCGACATAAACTCCGCTCGACAGGCTTCCCACGCGGCACCAAATTCTTCTTCAGCAGCCTTGGTTTCACTGCTGTTTAAGTCGTGTAAGTTGGCTTGAACGATATCTTCGGCATACTCAATAATCGAATCCCGTTGTGTATTGTAAAAATACACTCGCCCCGGCGTCGCATCGGGAAATTGTTTGTCATAAATAACAACTGTATTGCCCCGAGATGTGCGTAGCTCACCATACCAAACTTGTTTTTTTGCCGTGTTATACATATATGCCAATGCCCTTTAATTAACACATACAATCCATCAAAGCATAGACGATTAAACGTTTCATTTTGATGAATAATCTAAGTCATTATTAGCGCTATTTTTACAGAAAATTTCCAATAATCAATAGCAATAATCGTGAATTTTTAACGAAAAGCTGAAGAATTTTCAACGATTCCAACGTACATCACGATTACTAAGGACTGTAGCCTATATTTGCATCTGTTCAAGTTTTTAACATTGATTTTTGGTCAAAAATAAAAAACAGTGTTTTAGCTGGATAACTAGGCACAGCAGGGCTTACACGCATGTTGAATATTCAACCAGATATAAAGCAGAACCTAAATTTAATCTTTTTCTCCAAGGCGAAGTTTCCGTCAAACGCCCATAAATAAGCGTATTAACTGTCAACTGCAGGATGTTCCATCCCAACTTTTAGGACGACTTTGCCACAATGGGATCCGGCTTCCAAAATCTGGTGCGCTTGTGCGCAATCAGCAAGCGAAAACTCAGCAAAAATCACAGGCGTCAATTGGCTATTCTTTGCAAATAGTGGCCAAACACTCCGCTGTAAACTTTGTGCAATTTCAGCCTTCGCGTCATCACTCTGCGGTCGCAAGGTCGATCCACTCCAGCTAATCCGTTTCGCCATTAACCGGAATATATCCACATTAGCCTTTGGGGCTTGCTGCATTGCAATCGACATCATGCGACCTTCAACCGATAAACACTTCAAATTCCGATTAATGTAATCACCACCCACCATATCAAGAACCACATCAACGCCATTGCCTTGTGTGGCCAACATGACTGCATCAACAAAGCAGGCTTGTTCACTATTGATGACATGATCGGCACCCAGCCGCTCGCAGTGTGCACACTTATCATCTCCGCGCGCAGTTACAATCACCTTCGCTCCAAGAGCTTTCGCCAACACAATCGCACTACTCCCGATGCCGCCAGACCCACCATGGATCAGCACCGTCTCATCGGCAACGAGTTTGGCACGCATAAATAGGTTGCCCCAGACCGTAAAAAAAGTCTCCGGGAGACACGCAGCTTGTTGTAATGTTAACCCCTGTGGAATGGGTAAGCAGTGTTCAGCATGAGTCAGCACATATTCTGCGTAGCCACCACCAGGCACCAACGCACAGACTTGCTGACCGACCTGCCATAGAGAAACTTTATCACCGACTGCGACAACCGTACCTGAAACCTCAAGCCCAAGAATTGAAGAAGCACCTTTTGGAGCAGGATATAATCCGCGCCGCTGAGCGATATCAGGGCCATTGACTCCTGCATATGCAACTTGAATTAAAACTTGCTGATCTGTTGGACACTTGCGTGGGACAGATCCAATTTGTAAAACATCGACGTCGCCAGGCTGTTGAAACTGAACACATTGATAATCCATGTTACGTTTTCTCCCTTGGTCTACCTAAACGCTTCAAACACTGTCGACAGCGTATCATTGAGTGAAGGTGATTCATTCAATTTTTAGCCTAAAGCAAACTGAGATTTTTACCTCATTATGCTGATGCTCTAGAAAAGAAAAAGCCACCGCGCCAAAAGGCAAGCGCGATGACTTTAGTTGCTAAAATCACATGTGCTCAGATCCACATTATTGGTTTTTCTTCACCATTTTTCTGAGCACCTTGTTGTGTGTCGCATCATCGGGCGCTTGGCCTTTATCCGTGATTTCATCGCTACCATGACAAGCTAAACAGGTACCAACTCGGCTGATTCGTTCCAGCTCTGCTTGATTAAACGGGCGAGCCCCTTTATGAGATGTTGACTGTAACTGTTTACCAGTTTCATCCACAAATCGCTCCAGCTCAAAATCAATTGGCGCCTTTCCAGCGGCGAAGTTACGTTGAATATCATAAATACCGCCACCGAGACCAAGCACCTTCGGATTGGTATGGCATTCCGCGCAACTGCGTGCATTTTTACTGGTTGTATGCGGCTGAATTGGGTTATGGGAAATTCCGCTTGTGCCATCCACTGTGGTATATGTTTTATTGGCGACGATGGGCTTATTGCCATCTACTTGGGTCAAGAAAACTTGGCAGCCGGGCACGTAGACAGACACTTTGCCGCGATGGTTAATCCCTAATGACGGGTTTTCCCAGCGCACATACGATCTTGATTCATTCCAGCTAAATGCTTTCTTCTGCAAATTCGCTTTTTTACCCAATTGGCTCACATCATCATTTGCACCTTGTAGCCAGTCACCATTGGGTTTGCTTATATCTTGTTTCGCGTGGCAACCATAGCATTGGGGAGCCCACGGCGCATGACAGGTGTAACACTCCATATTCTCCATATGTGTTGCAATCTTCACCATGGCAACACGACCTTCTTCAGAAAGTGCTTTGCTGTTGAGCTGTGGCACGTCCAAAGCTTTGCCATCATTCTTGGTCGTTAAGGTTACCTTTGCGCCTTCACGTTTCAGGTGGGTCATCACATTATCACGGGCGGTTTTCAAGGTTGCATCTGTCGTTGTTGTGCCATGACAAGTTTCACAACGGACCTCAACTGCATGCTCTTTTTTAGTGTAAAGATATCCATCACCGTGCATTTCTGCCGAGGTATGACAATCAATGCAGCTCATACCCGCTTCATAATGCAGATCGGCTTGCACAAAATTGTAATGCTTGCCATGAAGCTTACCTTGCTTGCTGCCATCTGCGGTATAAGGAGTGCCGTAACCATCAGACTCAATCATACCCATGTAGCTGACACCCGTTCGGCCACCTCGGTTGTGACAATGCTGGCATTGATCGACCGTAATTTTCTTGGTCATCTTATGCAGTCTTGGACGATCTTTTTGGTTTTTATCAATGGCTTTATCCCCGCCCTCATAGGTCGCGGCATTGCTGTATTCCACATGACATGCAGCACATCCTGAAGCACGGTAATCTCCGTCTCGTTGGTGGCCGTCACTCCAAATATGGCAGCGTAAACATTGATTGCGGAGGTAATCATCTCCCGGAGAGTTCGTCGCTGACTCTGGCTTTTTGGGGTCATAACTGGGGAGCTGTGTCAGCATATCAACCGTACCTTCACGGCCGGTTTTCAAAGCTTTTACATCATAGGTGGCATGGATTGAATCGCGTGATTGCGCGCCAAAGTTGTAACGGGTACCAGAAATGATTCCAGCCATTGTGGCATGGATTGATGTTTTGGCATTTTCGACTTCATCGGCATGACAAGTGCCACAAGTTTCATCAATAATTCGTAAATCTGTCGGATTGGCCCAAAGTTGTTGATGGCCTTTTTCTATTGTTGTCGCATTGCCATCACCATTGTGGCAATCGACGCAGGTTAAATCTTGCATTTCTTCAATGTCAGCGAAGCGTTCAATGCCTTCATGACAACTCATGCAACCTTTATTCTCATCCCATTCAGCGACTGCTGAACTTAAACCGAGCAAAAATAGTACGGGTACACAACCTAGCTGTATAAATTTTTTCATTACAAGCTCCCTGTAAAACCACACTTTTTAAATGGTCTTATCCAGTGTGCTACCTCTAAATAGGTATTAATAGTTGGGCATATGAGTTTGCGATCCAGATCACGTCGTGCAGAAAATATGGAGTCACCTGAAACCTGGTCATCGACCCGAACAAGACCCCTTTGCCCTTTCCCCCAAGTCACGACTTACAAAGGAACCGGCAGTGTTGAGGAAGCCGCCAGCTTCACTTGTATGGCACCTCAATAGTTAACCCTAAGCTCAGGGCTGCAAAGATGCGCAGCCCTAACTTTCTATCTACCAGTCAATTAGTTCATAAGTTTTGTGAGGGAACGGGGTGAAGGTGTATCCGCAGTGGGCTCAGAAAACAATCGGGTTGATTCCGAGTTCATCCCAAAGAAAGCGTTAAAATTAACACGACATAAGTTACATTTTTATTTTGGCAATCGCACACTTACACAAACCACCTGCACGCGCTGGACACTTTTTGCATGGGTTGGATTTATAAGGGGTTCTGGCCCATTGTGCGGTCGTCGTTGTTTGCCATTGCTCGCGACTAAACTGAGCTTTCGAAAGTGGAAGGTCAGATACATCTGCAGGCGCGTTAATATCTACGACATGACGATTTACTGGCCCATTTGATGTGCCCCCATGGCTATCGACACTTGCCATAGAAGCAGAAGTACTTTGCAAAAATTGTGGGATCCGAACAACTTGCCCGCCGAGGCTTTCAATTTTCTGATTCGATAGTTCAAGGTGATTCAGCATTTTCTGAGTTTTTTTCTGTAGCTTTTTCAAACTCGCAGCCGTTTTTGCAGATTTTTTCTGCAATTTTTTTAACTGTTTCATTTGTTTCTTGATTTGCTTTTTCTCAGACATCTCACACCGTAATGATAACGATTATCAATACGGTTATTATGTATGAGCCATTTTCTGTTGCCAAGGTTTTTAAGCAAAGAATTGTATATCGCTCACAAAAGAGGTTAAAAAACGCTCGTTCTCCTAACTCGACTCCCCCATTTCTATTCATTAATCCTCAACGAAACTCGATGGTCTAAAAGGTCGATGTATAGAGCGACTAGCAGGGCTCAAAAGGTATTTTACTTGTGCAATTTTTTCAGAATAAGGTCTAACTCGAATGCTCTCAATGTAATCACTCTTTTGCGAAATACCTTGCTCAAAATCACTTCTTTATCTGCACATTTTCTACGCTGATTTGTTATAGAGCATTTTTGACCGGTCCAAAGTGTCAGAAAAAGAAAAACCCAGTCAAATGACTGGGTTGAGGTAACTTATACTAGTTAATCTTACATAACTATAATAACTGTGAATTAGAATGGAATATCGTCATCCCAGCCATCATCCAAATCTGGTGTGAAGTTCTGCTGAGGCTGTGGTGCAGGACGCTGTTGAGGCGCTGCTGGTGCAGCCTGTGGCTTAGGAGCATAACCACCCTGTGCTGGGGCTGCGGCAGGTTGTGCTGGGGCCTGCTGCGGTGCTGCTTGTGGTTTAGGTTGATAAGCAGGTTGCTGCGGTGCTTGTGGCTTAGCTTGATAAGCTTGCTGTTGTGGCGCAGGTTGAGCTGGCGCACCATAACCTTGCTGCTGTGGTGCAGCATACTGATTTTGCGCTGGCGCATTGTTATATCCGCCTTGCTGGCCTTGACCTTGACCACGGCTATCGAGCATTTGCATCTCGCTCGCATTAATCTCAGTTTTGTAACGATCCTGGCCGGTTTGCTGATCTTGCCACTTGCTGGTTTGTAGCTTGCCCTCTAGATAAACCTTTGAGCCTTTCTTTAGGTACTCTCCGGCAATTTCAGCAAGGCGACGGTACATGACAATATTATGCCACTCTGTGCGTTCCTGAGTTTGGCCTTGTTGGTCTTTCCATGACTCACTGGTCGCCACGGTAAAGTTTGCAACAGCATTACCATTAGGCATATAACGAACTTCGGGATCTTTACCTAGATTGCCGACCAAAATTACCTTATTGACACCACGACTGGCCATCGAAAACTCCTGCGAAATACTAAAATGATAAATTCAAATGTGACGTTTTATCGACATGCGACAAACGTATTTTTAAGTCAATTGACAGAGCCTAACACAGCTCTGGCCTGACTCAAATCGAAATGCTCATCGACTTTCAAATATGCGACGCTCTCTTCAAGTACCACAATGGCCTCAACCACTCCTTCTAGCTCTGAAAGCTGGCTTGCCACTTGCTTAGCATTCTCTTTATCGGATAGCTCTGCATCTAGGGTGTAGCTTTTAAGCAACACAGGGTTTTCCATCCCAAAAGTTAAGCCAAACCACGCCAACATCAGTAGAAATGCAACCGCAAACACTCCTGTAGCACCCACAAGTTGATATGCGCCGCCACCGAGCAAACCACCACAAAAAGCACCTAAAAACTGACTCGTTGAGTACACCCCCATGGCGGAGCCTTTGTCACCTATTGGACAAAATTTCGCAATCAAGCTTGGAAGGGATGCTTCAAGATAGTTAAATCCAGTAAAAAACAACACAACGGCAATACAAAGTACCGTTAGGCTTTGGGCAAACAGTGCCATTGCAGCCAACGCTACCATCATAATAATCAACGCGATTTGAAAGGTGGCTTTGGTGTTTTTCTTTTTCACGCCAACAATAATCAGCGGCACCATCAAAATGAAAGCCGCTATAAAGGCAGGGAAGTATAAAACCCAGTGCTTTTCTTTCACCAGCCCTGCATCAACCAGATCTAAAGGCAATGCAACAAACACCGCAGTCAGAACGAGATGTAAAATAAATATACCCGCATCCAAACGGAATAACTGAGGGTCCATCAGCATTCGCTTTAGCTTGGCTGGTATCGCCACGGTATCGCCTTTGGGGGCATGACCGATAGGATTGGGCACCAAAGCTTTCACGATAAACATCCCAAAAACTGCTAGACCTGCAGTAATAAAAAACAATCCAGATAAGCCAAAGTTTTGCGCTGCAATTGGGCCAACCAGTAGCGACAGTGCAAATGAGAAGCCAATACACATTCCAATAATGGCCATAACTTTGGTTCGCTGTTCGTCACGGGTCAAGTCAGCGGCTAAAGCCAATACAGCCGCCGCAATGGCCCCCATACCTTGCAAAGCACGACCCGCGACGACACCATAAATACTGTCGGCATAACCAGCGACTAAGCTACCCAAAGCGAAAATAAATAGCCCAATCATAATGATTGGTTTACGGCCATATTTGTCAGATAAAATCCCCATCGGGATTTGTAGTAAAGCTTGAGTCAATCCATAGGCACCAATAGCAATTCCCACCCACAGAGGTGAGAAACCTTCAAGATGCTGCCCGTATAGTGCAAAGACGGGCATAATCATAAACAAACCCATCATGCGCAGTCCAAACACACTTGCTAAGGAATAAGCGACTTTTTGTTCTGTCTTGGAAAGACCGTTACTGGCCATTCTTTTGCCCTACCTGAGAAATTTAAGAGGCGAATATTACCATACTGAATGAGTGAAACCCATACACAGATCACAAAAGACCTATATCATATACATGTTTAGTCATTGCTAAAATTGCTGCTTTATCCAGCAACCGACCTCTGTTCCTAACATAGCACTGAACAAAATCAAGATTTTCCTTAGGGAGCGCTTGCTTTTTATGCGATACTGATCGGCCTTTTTTTGTAGAACGTGAAGCTAGAGTGATAGATGGATAAGATTGAAGTTCGCGGTGCTCGCACCCACAATCTAAAAAATATCAACCTGACCATTCCCAGAGATAAACTCATCGTTGTAACAGGCCTTTCTGGCTCAGGTAAATCTTCGTTAGCTTTTGATACGCTATATGCGGAAGGCCAACGTCGTTACGTTGAGTCGCTTTCTGCCTATGCGCGCCAGTTTCTGAGCCTGATGGAAAAACCCGATGTCGACCACATTGAGGGGTTAAGCCCGGCCATTTCTATTGAGCAAAAGTCAACATCACATAACCCACGTTCTACAGTCGGTACGATTACCGAAATTTATGATTACCTCCGCTTGTTGTTTGCTCGCGTTGGTGAACCTCGTTGCCCGACCCATCAACAACCTTTAGCCGCACAAACTGTCAGCCAAATGGTCGACCGAGTGTTAGAACTGCCTGAAGGCAGTAAACAAATGTTGTTGGCGCCGGTCGTCAAAGGGCGAAAGGGTGAACATGTGAAGCTACTCGATAGCTTATCTGCCCAAGGTTATATTCGCGCCCGAATAGACGGTGAGGTCTGCGATCTCTCCGATCCGCCAGAGCTTGACCTTCATGTGAAACATACCATTGAAGTGGTTGTCGACCGCTTTAAAGTCAGAGCGGATCTTAAGCAACGCTTAGCCGAGTCTTTCGAAACCGCATTAGAGTTGTCTGGCGGCATAGCAGCTATCGCGAGTATGGAAGATAAAGATGCAGGGCAGATCATTTTTTCTGCGAATTTTGCCTGCCCGCACTGCGGCTATTCCATGGCAGAGCTTGAGCCAAGAATATTTTCATTTAATAATCCTGCCGGCGCCTGCCAAACCTGTGACGGGCTTGGTGTACAACAGTTTTTTGATCCTGAACGTGTCATCGTTAACAATGAATTGTCACTGGCAGGCGGCGCAATTCGAGGCTGGGACAGGCGCAACTTTTACTACTTCCAAATGCTCACGTCCCTATCTGAACACTACAAATTTGATGTCGAAACACCGTTTGGCGAGCTCACCAAAGAAGTCGTAAAAAAGGTTCTATATGGCTCAGGTAAACAAAACATTGCCTTTAAATATGTCAATGACCGTGGTGACGTCGTCGTACGCAACCATCCATTTGAAGGTATTTTAAATAATATGGATCGCCGCTACCGTGAAACTGAGTCAAACTCAGTTCGTGAAGAGTTGGCTAAATTCATTAATACCCAGCCCTGCCAAAGTTGTGGTGGCTCACGCCTGCGTGAAGAAGCGCGCAATGTTTTCATCCAAGACCTAAATTTGCCTCAACTCACCACTTGGTCTATTGGCGAAGCCATGGATTACTTTGTGAAATTGGAATTTGAAGGCCAAAAAGCTCAAATCGCCGAGAAAATTCTCAAAGAGGTTCGCGACCGTTTGGGCTTCTTAGTTAACGTCGGCCTCAACTACTTAAGCTTGTCACGCTCTGCAGAAACACTCTCTGGCGGTGAAGCCCAACGCATCCGTTTAGCCAGCCAAATTGGTGCCGGCTTGGTCGGTGTTATGTATGTATTGGATGAGCCATCGATTGGCTTACACCAGCGGGACAATGAGCGATTACTGAATACTTTGATTCATCTGCGCGATCTCGGCAATACCGTTATCGTCGTTGAGCACGATGAGGATGCCATGCGCATGGCGGACCACATCATCGATATTGGCCCTGGCGCCGGTGTGCATGGTGGCCAGGTCATTGTCGATGGCACTTTAGACGATATTAAACAGTGTGATGAGTCTGTAACCGGCCAGTATATTTCAGGCAAAAAATCGATTCATATTGCGGGAGAACGCGCGGTATTTGATCCCAAGAAAGTGATTGAGCTTTTTGGTGCATCGGGAAACAATTTGCAAAATGTTGATTTAACTGTGCCTGTTGGACTGTTTACCTGTGTCACTGGCGTTTCAGGCTCAGGCAAGTCAACCTTAATCAATGATACCTTTTACAAAATCGCACATCGTGAATTGAACGGCGCCACCGTTGATGAACCATCACCCTATCGTGCTATCAAGGGCATGGACCATTGCGACAAAGTTGTCGACATAGACCAGAGCCCCATCGGTAGAACTCCACGCTCGAACCCAGCGACTTATACCGGCATATTCACACCAATCCGCGAACTATTTTCTGGCACCCAAGAAGCACGAACCCGGGGTTACTTACCTGGTCGCTTCTCGTTCAATGTCAAAGGCGGACGCTGTGAAGCTTGCCAAGGTGACGGTTTAATTAAAGTTGAAATGCACTTTTTACCTGATGTGTACGTGCCATGCGACAGCTGTAAAGCACAACGCTACAACCGAGAAACTCTCGAAGTACGCTATAAAGGGAAGAATATTCACGAAGTACTGCAAATGACCGTTGAAGATGCCCGTAGCTTCTTTGATGCAGTGCCGGCAATCGCTCGCAAGTTGCAAACCCTCATGGATGTCGGCTTGTCTTATATCCGATTAGGGCAAAGCGCAACAACCCTTTCAGGCGGGGAGGCTCAGCGCGTGAAACTTGCCAAAGAGCTATCTAAACGCGATACCGGTAAAACACTTTATATCTTAGATGAGCCAACAACTGGCTTGCACTTTGCGGATATTCAACTCCTGCTCGATGTTTTGCATCGTCTGAAATCACATGGCAACACAGTTGTGGTCATTGAACATAACCTAGATGTGATTAAAACTGCAGACTGGATTATCGATTTAGGGCCAGAAGGTGGCTCAGGGGGCGGTAAAATCCAAGTGACAGGTAGCCCAGAACAAATCATCCACGATCCAGTATCCCACACAGCGCGCTTCTTAAAGCCCTTACTTGAGAAATAAATGACTATCCACGGAAGACAACGTCGCGATTTAAACAAAATCGCGGCAACAGGAAAGTGCGGGCTTTAACGATGCAAACCAAAAACAATATATTGCTTATATTCAGCCTTTTATTGTGCATGTCCTTGCTCATGGTTGCAGCTATTGATCCAGCCTGGGGTGAGCAACAATGCCACCATGCTCGGGTTTTAGAACACAAATCCACAACGGAAGCACTTGCACTGATTGATGGCCATGTCGTTCGCCTAGATATTCAGGGCGCGACATCAGGCGAAATACTCATAGTAAAATCGAATACTCGACTGATTTCAAAAGAGCTATCCTATCAGCCAATTTCAAGTCCAAGTGAATGCCGCCTCTAGCCATAGGTCTGAAAGCTGTTATGTTTAACCTTATCATTCGTTTTTGTCAGGCTAAACTTTGGTTCGCTGCGCTTATTATCGTCAATTTCACCTACGGGCCATATTCTTGGGCCTCGTTTGTTTATGTTTGCTTTCGGCATGCAGCTCAACCTCTCCCAATTGTCGTGACCAATTAAGTCTAGAGTGGGCGCAGCCCACTTCAATAGCAAAAGATATTGAAGTACTCACCTCAGCTGCATTTGCAGGGAGAAAAAGTGGGACTCAAGGCTCAATTCTCAGCCAAAACTACCTCGTCGACCGCTTTCAACAAGCGGGTCTGCTCCCTTGGCAAGGACAATATCGCCACGCTTTTGAATTTGAATATCAATTCCGAAGTCGCAATGGTACGAATATCATAGGATACATTCCTGCCCAAGAAGCCAACGCACCTTGGCGCCTTGTGATCGCACATTATGATCACCTCGGCCAAAAGGGTTCACGCTATTATCCCGGTGCCGACGATAACGCTTCTGGCGTCGCCGCAATGTTGCAACTAGCACAACGCTTTCACCATCAATCCCAGCAATCCCGGTCAAAGGTAAACTTACTTTTTGTGGCCATCGATGCGGAAGAGCTCGGACTTTTTGGTAGCAAAGCTTTAGTCAAGCAGCTCAGTATCCCTATCAAGAACCAGATCCAGTTAGTGCTTAATCTCGATATGATTGGCAATCCTGGCAGACGTTATCGCCTGTATGTTGAAGGTGCGCGAAACTTTAGCCAATTTGATTTGATAAAAACTCAGATCAGCAACGGCAACGGTTTATGCATTCGTAATGGACAACCCAATCCAGTCGGTACCAGTGCAATTCGTACCAATTGGCTTCAAGCTTCTGATCATTACGCTTTCCATTTGGCGGGGATTCCATGGCTTTATTTTGGGGTTCCTGCACACAATCATTACCACCAAACGAGTGATACTTTAGCGACCTTAGATATATACTTCCTCGCAGGAGTGACCGAGGCTAGCTTCAAAGTTTTGTCTTTACCTGATCATTTGCTGTTGAATTAACACACACTTTTTTATGAGTTGGCCTGCTTTTTGCTGTATTTTGGCGTTAAAAAACCGTTTTCGAGGCTAATTTTCGGTGACAAGCGTAGCCAAGGCTCTGATTGGCTGCTATAATGGTCGGCTAGTTAAATTTATGTTTACACATTTTTTCGGTGCGGGAAATCGACACGGGGTTGATTTTCTGTCTGTGAAACTTTAAGCGCTAAGTTAAGCGCGTCCACAAGGCTACAACCCATGTCATCCAGTGAAAAAACTTTCCGCGAACTCGGTCTTGCCGAGCCTTTGTTGCGTTCTCTTGACGAGCTTGGTTATGAAAAACCAACGCCAATCCAGTCAGCGAGTATCGAGCCTCTTATGCAAGGCGGCGACATTCTAGGCCAAGCACAAACCGGTACCGGTAAAACCGGTGCGTTTGCACTGCCATTGCTAAACAGCATTGATCCAAGCAAAAATGTACCTCAAATCCTAGTGCTAGCGCCAACCCGCGAACTTGCAGTTCAGGTTGCTGAAGCATTCAACAGCTATGCTAAATTTATGCGTGGTTTGCATGTACTGCCAATCTATGGCGGCCAAAGCATGCACCAGCAACTTAACGCATTGCGCCGTGGCCCACAAATCATTGTCGGTACACCTGGCCGCGTCATGGACCATATGCGTCGTGGCACTCTGAAGTTGAGCACATTGAAATCTATGGTGCTGGATGAAGCTGATGAAATGTTGAAAATGGGCTTTATTGACGATATTGAGTGGATCTTAGATCACACGCCAAAAGAGCGTCAACTCGCACTATTCTCAGCAACAATGCCAGAACAGATCCGCCGAGTCGCGAACAAGCACTTGAATGATCCTAAGCACATTTCGATTGCAGCTAGCCACACCACGGTTGAGTCTATCGAACAGCGCTTTGTACAAGTTTCACAGCACAACAAACTGGAAGCATTGGTTCGCGTTCTTGAAGTTGAGAACACTGAAGGCATTATTATCTTCGTTCGTACACGAAACTCTTGTGTTGAGTTAGCAGAAAAACTCGAAGCACGTGGTTATGCCTCTTCACCTTTGCATGGCGATATGAACCAGCAATCACGTGAACGAGCGGTTGAGCAGCTAAAAGCTGGCAAGCTAGACATTCTTATTGCTACCGATGTTGCAGCACGTGGACTTGACGTTGAGCGTATTGGTCACGTTGTAAACTACGATATCCCATACGATAGTGAAGCTTATGTTCACCGTATTGGCCGTACAGGCCGTGCAGGCCGTACCGGTATGGCTATTCTGTTTGTAACCCACCGAGAAATGCGTATGCTGCGCACCATCGAGCGTGCAACAAACAGCCGCATTGCACCAATGAGCATTCCAAGCCCAGAGTCTGTTTCTGAACGCCGACTATCTCGCCTCGGTGAACAAGTTGAAGCCATTATTAATGGTGATTTGGACTTCATGAAGAACGCTGTTGCACAGCTTTGCCAACAACTTGAAGTTGATAGTGACCTGTTAGCCGCTGCGCTATTACATCAGGTTCAGCAAGAGCGTCCATTACAGCTTCCAACGATGCATGAGCGTCAACGTGACAACCGCGATAATCGAAATCAAGAACGTGGTGAGCGTCGCCGCCGGGGTACGCCTACAAGTATCGGTAAAGCCGATGCATTGAAAGACAACCCTGATCTTAAAATGCGCCGTTACGTCATCGAAGTCGGTCGTGACAATGGTGTCGGTGTTGGCAACATTGTTGGTGCTATCGCTAACGAAGCAAATATCGAAAGCCGCTTTATTGGACAAATTCAATTATTTGATCAAATCACTTCTGTTGACCTGCCTGCTGGCATGCCAAAAGATGTACTAGCCCACCTGAAGAAAGTTCGCGTTTGTGGCAAGCCACTTAATATTCGTGAAGCCGGTGAGAATGACCAAGCGAATCTGGACAGCCGTCCTGCACGTCGCCCACGTCGCAATAACTCTGGTGATCGTCGCCCGCAAGGCGATCGCAAACCACACCGCAAAGGTAACCGTGAAAACGGATAAAGTTCAAATAACCCAATGTGGCTAGTTTGATTTTAAAAAAGGAGCATTTGCTCCTTTTTTTGTGTCTGACTGTCAGCGTTCAACGTATTTATTTTAAAGATGCCGCCTGAGCATTAATGTGCAAGCAAGGTCGCAATGGTTGAGGAAGTTCAAACTCTTTTGGCTGATTAGAAAAAGGGCATACAAAACTCAAATGGCAGCTGGTGAGCTGCAAATTAGGGCCATTATCATCGCCATGACCATGTAAACGATCGCCGACAACCGGGTAACCTAAGCTCGCCATATGAATCCGGATTTGATGTTTACGACCGGTTTCAATCTTTACACGTACATGGGTACGTTCTAGCTCTGGATCGTAAGCAAGTCGCTCCGCAATTGAGCGCGCCGGCTTTTCGTCAACAGGGGTCTCTATCGTGATAGGTCCTTGCGGAAATTGCCCTTCAACAATCACCTCATAATGTTTACTCAACGCTCTCGTTGCGAATAATGACGATAGGGCAGCTGCGGCCTTTTTCGAGTGAGCCAAGACGATTAACCCTGTTGCGGCTCGATCTAACCGATGTGTTATAAACGCTGGACGTTGCGGTTGTATATGTTGTTCGACATAACGATTAATCGTGGTGTGATCGCCCCATTTAGACCCTTGGGATAACATCCCATATGGTTTTGCCCAAACACTATAACTTCCTTGGTCTTCAATAAGCTGTGCGTCTAAAGGTACATTAGCTAAGACAGCAGGATTGTAGTAGAGATGCAGCTCGTCCCCTTTTCGCATCGTTTGTTTTACCCGCCGTAAACGCCGCGTTTGTTTGCCTCGCGTTAACCACATGGCCCCCTTTTGCATAGTTTGCTTTAACTGCTGCTTTGACAAGCCTGTTTTACACGCCATCAAGCCAAGGGCATCTTCACCATCTTGGGTTAAGATGATATGCGCTTCAATGATGTCATTCGCCATGAATTTATTGCCACTCTAACGGAGAAATAAGGTGTGGACTGCTTCGCAACCAAACGTAGACACAATCGTGTGTGCAAAAAAAGGCAACCCAATGAAGGTTGCCAGATTACCTGATTTCAGAGCAAATTGCTGCAATCAATCCGCCCGATGCACAGTCGAGATTAAAAGCGGTTTGCTTTTGATTCCTCGATAACTTTTTCCTTAAACTCGCGATGTTTCTTCATAATCTCAATGACTTCCTCAATATCATCCGTCACTTTCAACAAATCTAGATCTGAGGCAGAAATTAGCCCTAGCTCAAGTGGCTGACTTTTAACCCACTCGATCAAGCCCCCCCAAAAGCGGCTACCAAACAGCACAATCGGCATCGGATAAATCTTCTCAGTCTGCACCAAGGTCAACGACTCAAAGAACTCATCGAAGGTACCGAACCCGCCGGGCATACAAACATAGCCCATTGAATGCTTTACAAACATCACCTTACGAGCAAAAAAGTAACGATAATTTAATGAGATACTTTGATATTCATTTGGCTTTTGCTCCATCGGCAATTCTATATTTAAGCCAACGGATGCACCTTTATGCTGACTGGCACCTTTATTACCTGCTTCCATAATTCCTGGGCCGCCGCCGGTAATCACAGAAAAACCTTCTTCAGCTAAACGCCGAGATAAGGTTACCGTTTGTTGATAATATTCTGAATCAGGCTTAATACGAGCGGAACCAAAAATGGAGACGGCAAAGCCAAGCCCTGAGAGTGTATCAATGCCCTCGGTAAACTCAGCCAGAATACGAAATAGCCGCCAAGATTCATCACCTTTAAAGTCTTCGATCATATTCAAATTCCAATTTATTGTTATATAAGAATTTTAGACTATAAAAATCCAGATCACTGAATATAACTTGCCCAGCCTTGATGATCGAACAAAAATTAGACTAAATCGATTTTGGCGACAATCGAGCCAACTTTGCGAGGTGCTCAATACAGCTTTGACATATGCAAGCGGACTCATTCGCAATATCAGGCGCTTGTGATTTGGGAGGAATATCTGCATCGATGCACCAACAGGAGAATGTATCGCCATCTGCGAAACGCTGGCACTGGTTGAACTGCCCACACATGGGGCAGCTTTCTGCAATATGACTAGATGTATTAGGTTCAGGGCTCATCGCAATGTTTATGACTCTTTGAATATTTCAACTCGATTTCGGCCATTAGCCTTTGCACGATACATTGCCAAGTCTGCATTTTGAAAGAGGCGTTTTTGACTATCACCATGGAGTGGATAGCCTGCCACACCAATGCTCACGGTCAAATTAATTAATTCACCATTCTCTAGCTGCACGTTTTCAATTTCAATATTATGGCGTAACTTGCTCGCGACAATATATGCACTTTCGGCATTAATTTTGGGTAAGAGCGCTAAAAATTCTTCTCCTCCCCAACGGAATAATACGTCTTCGGTTCGCAAATATTTTTGCGCATTGCTTACAAACGCTTGCAAGACCTTGTCACCCACCTCATGACCATACTCATCGTTCACTTCCTTAAAGTGATCGATATCGATTAATAAAATAGCAAAATCATCACCAGTAATCCGTGAAGTCATCACTTGTTGCTCTAGGGTTTCCCGGCAAATCCGCCGATTGAAGACACCGGTCAGTTCATCACGTGCGGCTTGGCTTTCTAAACGCTCTTGCAATTTAATTTGCTCGGTAACATTTTGCACCATTCCCACCGCAATTAAAGGATTGCCTTGCTCATCTTCTTCGCTTAACTTGCCGCGGTCATGAACCCAGATATAGTGATTTGCTCTATTTTTCAAACGATAAATCGCTTCATATCGATCGAGTTTGCCAGCAAGGTGTTCATTCAAGTTAGTCATGACCCGCTCCGCATCATCAGGGTGAATGGCGTTCACCCAAAAATCTACACTCACAGGCTCTTCTTCAGGCCCATAGCCAAGCATCTGTTTTAGTTTGGGACTAATAAAGAGACTATTGGACTGAATATTCCACTCCCAAATACCATCGGTCGCCTCATTGAGTGCATACCATAAGCTATGTTTATGGCCTTCGAGTTGCTCGTCTAGAATGACGCGGCGGGAAATATCACGTGCCACGGATAAAAACAAATGCTGCTCGCCACGGTACAAGTTGCTGGTACGAACTTCGACTGGAAACACTGTGCCATCTTTGCGCTTATGGCGTCCAACAAATAAAAAAGGCTCTTCCGATTGCTTAATCACTTGCGCAATTTCTTGCCATTGGGGCTGATTCATCACATCGGCTTGCAATGTCGTTACCGAGTGATGCAAAACCTCATGTTTTTCCATCCCTAATGACTCGTATCCATTGCGGTTTACATACAGAATATTTGAGGTTTCAGGGTCAATCAGAAATATTGCGTCGGGCAAGTCCTGCAATAAACAAGTATCGATTACATCATGGGGCGTATTATCTGAAGATACTTCTATTTGTTGTGGCAAATCGCTCATTAATTTTACACCTCAAACACTGAGAATTTTTGTTCAATTTATTGTGTTGACTCCCTGTCACCGCAAACGATGTGTTTAGATTCCTTTGCACAATTTATTCTTGGCGTGGATACGCCGCCAAAAGAATACAAATCAGTGGCTTAAAAATTGGCTCTATATTGAGTTTAGTCCAAATTAGCCGAGAATGGCGTGAGGGCCACTCACGGTTGATAGAATTGTTTTCATAGACAAAAAAAGCACCGATTTCGGTGCTTTTTTGTCTCACGCTTGCCATTATTTTGCTGTAGGTCTCACCCCTAAAGTATGGCAAATCGCATAGGTAAGTTCCGCACGGTTTAACGTGTAAAAATGGAAGTCTTTGACACCTTCTCGTGAAAGCACTTTCACCATATCAATCGCGACATTAGCACCAACGAGTTGTCGAGTTGACGGGTCGTCATCAAGCCCTTCAAATTGGCTATGCAACCAGTTAGGAATAGAAACATTCGTCATGCCAGCAAAGCGTTTTAACTGCTTGAAGTTAGTTACCGGTAAAATACCCGGAACAATCTCAACGTCGATGCCAGCAGCAACACAGCGATCTCTAAAACGCAAATAAGATTCGACATCAAAGAAGAACTGGGTAATGGCACGATTCGCACCCGCATCAATTTTACGTTTTAAGTTCACTAAATCTGCCTGTGCATTGCTCGCATCAGGGTGCACTTCAGGATAAGCCGCAACCGAAATATCAAAATCAGCAACCGATTTCAGTAATCGAACTAAATCTTCCGCAAATCGCGTCGGTTTGGGGCTGCCTTCAGGTAAGTCTCCACGGAGCGCAACAATATCCTTAATTCCAGAATTCCAGTAATGTTTAGCCAGATCAATCAACTCATCGTCACTGGCATCAACAAGGGTCAAATGCGGTGCAGCAACAAGGTCTGTTTGCTGCTGAATACGCTCAATCACGCCATGGGTACGATCACGCACACCAGAGTTTGCGCCGTAGGTTACAGATACAAATTTAGGGTTGAGAGGCTCAAGGCGCTGAATTGAATTCCATAGGATTTTTTCCATCTCTGGCGATGCAGGCGGAAAGAATTCAAATGACACATTTATATCACCATTGAGCTCAGCTAAGCTTTGATTTAGTGAGTTTGAGTGTTGCGCATGATGAAAAGCCATTATTTATTCCTCGACTGCTTATTTCAGAGACTAGACATTTAGACGTCTATACATCCATATATTAGAGCAGCACCATTTCAAGTCAAGCCTATTTAGTCAGATCTACACTATTTTTATTCATGCTATCGATAATTTTAGTCTGTTCTTCACAGAACTCATGCAACAAAAAAGGGATGCTTTGCATCCCTTTTACCAATAACTCCATTTTCACAACAATAAGAATGCTTACTCTTGAATTAAATCTCGACAAATCTGAGCGAGATCCGATTGTACCGCTGCCGCAGTCACCTCACGTCCAGCACCAGGACCACGAATGATCAGCGGATTACCTTGATAAAAGGCGCTGCGGATTACAAACACATTATCTCCAGGGGTCAGATTGGCATAGGGATGACTAGCATCCACCCATTCAAGTCCGACTTTCGCATCTAACTTGCCTTGGTGATGATCTAGACTGGCCACATAGCGAAGTACCTTATCTTGCTCTTGGGCTGCAACAAATTGTTGTTGCATCAACCCATCTAATTCCGAGATTTGAGCAATAAAATCGTCTAACGATAATTGAGCAAGTTCATCAGGAACCAATGAATTTAAAGTGATGTCATCAAGCTCGATATCTAAGCCGATTTCTCGGGCGAGGATCAATAGCTTACGTTGCATATCACGCCCGGACAGATCATCACGAGGATCGGGCTCGGTTATCCCTAATGCTTTCGCTTCCAGAACCAATTCTGAAAATGGTTTACTGCCATCAAAATGTTCAAACAACCAACAAAGCGTTCCAGAAAAAATCCCGCCAACAGCTTCAACTCGATCACCACTATTATGTAAATCATTGAGCGCATGTTGCACCGGCAGACCAGCACCACAGCTCGCATTGTATCGCCAGAATAAACGACGATTCCCAAGCTGCTGTTTCAATTGTTTATAAAAAACCAATGGGCCACTGCCAGCCAGTTTATTAGCACTGACAATATGAATGCCACGCTCAAAGAATGCGGGATACTGCAAACTTAAACTCCCACTAGCACTTATATCGAGTGCGACATATTCATCACAACCAAGATGCTGCAGCTCTTCAAATAAATCGACGTACTCCCAAGGTTTAGCATTGGCTTCAAATTCATCTTGCCAAGTCCCGAGATTCACTTGTTGCGAGCTTAACCATGCACGTTGAGAGCTAATCAAGCCAACCAGTTCAACACTGGCTTCGAGTTCCTGATTAAGTGCCGCTTGAGAACGTTTAAATAATTGGATCCATGCTTCGCCAATGTTGCCCAAACCTAACAACAATAACCCTATACGCTTTCTCGGACCGGCACAGCGACGATGCACTTTTTGGGTCAGTAAATTCACTTGGGTTTTCGGTACTAATGTCACCAAACTCAAGGCATCACTATAGAGAGCTTTTGCATCCCGGCTCAGCAGTCGAGCAAAACTGCGGTGATATAGCTTTGCATCCGAACTCACCAGCGCCACTAGCCCCATATCCGTCACAATTTCCAGCAGACTCACATCAAACAAGGCTTGATTGTCCCTTAAGAACTGCTCGACCTGAGGTTGTAACTCAGGCGTAAATGCCAACTCAACTCGCTGACTTGCTTGCGACCAAAACGCGAGCGGGCTAATTGCAGCAAGGTTCAGCGCAGATAGAAAACCCTCGAGGTCTCCTGCTAGTTTTACCCGAAATAGTGATACCGTATCCAAATTCGTCACAACGGGTGCACTTGCACTGTCACTCGTTGGCGTTATCAAGGTGAAGTCGGTATGCGAAGCATAACTAGAGCGAACGGCAAGGCTCACTTGGGTATCAAATAGTGGTTGCAGCGTTCGACTATGAAGTACCGGAGAGCCTAAGTTTGCCAAGCGGTCCGCTTCAGATAGTGAAAGGCTACTCAGTAGTTTGGCATCATTCGTCTTATTGGGGTCGGCATTGAACACCCCCTCAACATCCGTCCATATCGTGACGCGGCTAATATCGGCAAGACTGGCGATTAAGGTGGCACTGTAATCTGAACCATTGCGACCAAGTAGTAATGTATCACCTTGCTCATTAGCACAAATAAAACCGGTAATCACAATACGCTGATCTGGAAGCGCAACAATTTTATCAGACAGCTTTCGCTTTGATTCTTCAACACGAATCTGTGGCACTACACCTTCATCAGCCACTAAGACACTTGCCGCATCTAAATGAGTCGCTGCGACACCAGACTCTGATAGCAATGCCGCCATTAAACGCGCAGACCACCGTTCACCAAAGCTCACCACTTGATTGCGCTGATAGACATTCATTTCAGTGAGAGAGAGTAGACTGGTGAGCTGTGCTTTATCGGTCGATAACCGCTCTCTTAATTCGCGGGCGTCTTGATTCGACAATAGTTGTTCAATCAAGTTTTGTTGGAAGCTAATCAAGTCTTGCAGTGACTCTAACCACAAGTCACCAGATGCCTTGAACGCAAGTAACTTGTATAAATGGTTCGTTGTCTTCCCTGCGGCAGACACAACAATCAAGTCATCACTATGACCGTGGGTTAATAGAATGTGGGCAACACGGCGATAACAGTCGGCATCTGCCAAGCTTGAACCACCAAATTTATGTAAATGACTAGATGCCATTGCGCTTCCCCAATCGCAGACTCAACTGCTTTATAAACGTGCGACGGTAGCAATAAATACGACCGCCTAAAATATTTAGCCAGTGTTACAATTAAGCAACTCTCGCCGCTGCTAAGCCAGCCTCGATATCAGCCAGTAGATCTGCGGCGTCTTCAATCCCCACAGAAAGCCTCAATAGCGTCTCTTTAATTCCTGCTTCTGCTCTGGCTTCCGGCTCCATCGCCCTATGGGTCATCGTAGCAGGCACGGCAACGAGACTTTCAACACCACCCAAGCTTTCGGCGAGCGAGAAGTACTTTAAAGCACCGAGAAATGCCAATAATTGTGGCTGCTCCCCTTTCAATTCAAAGCTTAGCATCGCACCAAACCCAAGCTGCTGCGTTGCAGCAATTTGATGCCCTGGATGGCTTTCTAGCCCAGGATAATAGACTTTTTCAACTTGCTCACTGGCTTCCAGTAACGCCACAATTTTTTGTGCATTGGCTTGATGCTCACGCATACGCACACTCAAGGTACGCATACCACGCAGTGCTAAATAACTATCAAAGGCGCCGCCGGTCAGACCCAATGTGTTGGCCCACCATTCCAACTGCTCACCTAGTTCTGCATCTTTAGCAACCACAGCCCCCCCAACAACATCACTATGGCCGTTGATATATTTGGTCGTTGAATGCATCACGATATCTGCACCCAGGGTTAATGGCTGCTGCAATACAGGAGACAAAAAGGTATTGTCAGCAACAAGCAGTGCACCAACCGCTTTGCATTGAGCTGAGACAGCTTTTAAATCAACGACCCGTAATAGTGGGTTAGACGGTGTTTCCACCCAAACCATCCGCGGGCTTTGAGCAAAAGCTTGTTTTAATGCGTCGGGATCGGTTTGGTCGACCACCAGCAATTTAAACTGGCCTTTTTTGGCTAAGTTGGTAAATAAGCGATAGCTACCACCGTAACAATCATGGGGCACGACCAAAAGATCTTCTGGGCTCAGCAAACTGGTAACCAAGGTAATTGCGGCCATACCGGTGCAAGTCACTACGCCTGTGCTCCCCTGTTCTAGTTCAGCAATGGCATCTCCAAGAATTGAGCGGGTCGGATTTCCCGAGCGGCTATAATCGTACTCGCCGGCAGTGGTGTGATCGGCAAACGCATAGTTTGTTGAAAGATAAATTGGCGGCACTACAGCCCCATATTGGGTATCAGACTCAATACCTTGGCGCACAGCAACTGTTGCGACTCGACCCGATTTCATAAATTACTCCTCACTGCAGGACAAATTAGATGTCCAGACGTCTAAATGTACCTAAGCTTTTACTTAAGGTCAACAGACATAAAGACGTTTAGCCATCTAAAATTAGGATTTCTCACGGTGACTATACTTACCTTTATTGGATAGCCCTATGGCATTATATTGCAGATGACCCCCTGCAAATTTTTCAAGTTGCAATGGTCAAATAGATAATGCACAACTGCACTTCAGTTTAGAAGTGCAAAAAAATAGTCGCTACCTCAGTGTACAACTCCGTTCTAGCAAGATAACACCTGTCGTTTTTTACTTATCGATGTCACAACTGAAATCTATTCGAAAGTGACTAAAATTCAACTTGAATGAAAAAAATGGGCATAAATACGTCTAGACATACAGAAATCTGTATAGATGAATTGACTGTTTTTTGTAAGGGTATAAAATCGGCACCGAATTCTTGATTTTACAGGTGAGTCAATGACTGAATGGAATGGCGATTACATTAGCCCTTACGCTGAACACGGCAAAAAGAATGAGCAAGTAAAGAAAATTACGGTGTCCATTCCTTTAAAAGTGCTGAAAGTGCTAACCGATGAAAGGACTCGACGTCAGGTCAATAACCTGCGCCATGCAACCAATAGTGAACTCCTATGTGAAGCGTTCTTGCACGCTTATACAGGTCAACCATTACCGAATGATGGCGACCTGACCAAGGAAGGCCCAGATAGCATCCCTGCAGAGGCAAAACGCTTAATGGATGAGATGGGTATTGAATGGGAAGATTTAGACTAGTGCTTTCAGCACGACGCTATTTTAAAACAAAATAAGGATCGCTTGGCGGTCCTTATTTTGTTTTACCCCCATAGAAATGATGTTCAACCGATGAGGTATTTCTATCGAACCCGTTAGCCTAGTGTTGGCATTTATCATTGTATTTTTTGGTGCCTTGGTACAAAGCTTGATTGGATTTGGCCTTGCCGTTGTGGCCTGCCCCTTGTTGTATCTGGTAGACCCGCGCTATGTCCCCGGTCCAATCATTATTGTTGGATTCTCAACCGCCTTGCTCACTCTTCTTCGAGAGCGTAGCAATCTAGAATTTAATGGCCTTCAGTATGCTCTCCTCGGCCGCATTCCCGGTGGATACATCGGCGCCTTTTTACTCTTACTGGCTCCTCAACCCATTCTCGGTCTTATCATTGCTGCAATTGTCGCCGCAGCAGTGTGCGTCAGCTTGTCTCGAATATCCTTACGTATCAATCGGAAAAACTTATTTATTGCAGGCACCTTATCGGGTGTGTTTGGTAGTATTGCCGCGATTGGTGGGCCACCAATGGCTATTTTACTCGCCGACAAAAATGCCGCTCAATTTCGCGCTTCACTGTCAGCATTTTTTGTTTGTAGCTCTACAATGACGCTTGTTATTTTGGCAAGTGTTGGATTGTTTGGCTGGCAAGACTTATGGTTAGGTTTAGGTCTATTGCCAGTCGTTCTATTGACTCATAAACTCAGCGGCGCATGGGTACATAAAATTGATAAACAAAAAACCAAGGTCGCAACCTTGGTTTTATGTAGCGCGAGTGCTTTATTGCTCGCAATAAAATCGATACAGGCTTTAATCTAGCGCATCGTTCAACACCACCATTAGAAGTGATACGAAGTTTGAATGACACCGCCAACGGCATTGTCGCTGCCAAACATGCCAGTAAAATCAAAACGAAATGCTTGTCCGACCTTAAAGCCTGTACCCACAGAATATATATCCGCCGTACTATCTTCTAGATCATGACGATACCCTAACCGCAACGACATCCAATCTGTCGCTCTCATCTCTCCGCCCAAACGCCAATACTGCGTGCCATCGAGTCCGTCAAATCGTTGATAGTCCACTAGATCAAGATCCGTGGTGACCGTGAAATCAGACCAATCATATGCAATACCCGCCGTAATGATGGGCTCAACTTTATAGCTTACTCGACGGTCATCAATCGCGAGCGTGTCGACATCTTTACTAATTAGGTTTTTACCCGACAAGCCAATGACCATCCCTTCCATTGGCTGCATCGCCAAACCGATGTCGAGATTGAATGTTGTTTCCTCTGTTCGATACTTATCATCGTTAAAATCAGATGCTTCAAAACTATTGGCACTAACAGCATAAAAATAAGTATCAATGCGCTGCAATTTGGGGGTAATACCAACGGTCACAGGCATATTTACAATTGATAACGGCATGCTCAATGCAACGCCAAAATCAGAGGTGGCTCCAGCCGCCACTACGCCTGCAGAGTTTAAATCTTCAATATCCGGCGGATTAAGTGGATCTAACGCAGTGAGAGTATCAATATCCGATTGCTCAATATCTGCAACACCAACTGCATCGATATAGCTGTTGTAGTATATCGCCATAGGTATTCTTTGCGTCGGAATCGCAATGGCAAACCCAAGGCCTGCACTCATATACGCGGAATTACCTTGTAACGCTTGCAAATCGTCTATCAATGCGAGTCGGGACTGATCAATGCCAGAAACATCACTGGCGTCAATCGCACTTTCTAATGCATCATAAGAATCCTGCAGAGAATCAAACTTATCTACCATCTCATCTTTATCAGCACCATCTAACCCAAAGCTCGGCAACAACAGTGCATAGTCATCGGTTTGATTTGCGTGCAATGCAAGCAAGGCTGGATTTGCCATCGCTGCACCTTCTCGGTTAGATGAAGCGACAGAGGCACCACCCATGGCATCACTACGTGCCTCGTAATATTGCTGTCCTGCTAATACAGCAGAGCTTGGCAACAAAGCCATGCAGATCGCCAATTGGCTGAGTTTCATCATCCCTCTCCCTGATTCTTATTCGCTAGCCCATTAAAGATAGTTTACGTACGTAGAGTTTTCCTTGATCAAAAATGAATAAATAGCACAAAAAAACGGGTTTAATACCAAAGTATTAAACCCGAAACCACCAAGGTAATTATTTATCAGTATGTTAGCCGCCTAGCTGATATAAGACTGACCGGCATACACAATAAAATGTCGTAACGCTAAGACACCAGTTAAGCTCGCACAGGCAACAGTAAGCATTGCCCCCTTACTATGTCGTGTGGCCGCAGGGAGTAGCATAAATAGAAGCGGTACACCAAAACCGATACCGACAACCCCAATCCAGAATACATTCGCCCACAGACCCGTGCTCAATGAGGCCAGTGCGGCTGCGGCTGCGCCACCTTTAAAGTAAAGCGCACTAAATAGCATCAGCAAAAAGAGGATTTCTACCGCCATGACAGGCACTTCAAGTCGATGCATCCGCCCAAGTTCAAAGTCATGCACATCACTATTGAACATCAAGAGCGCAAGGACTGAGTTTGCAGCAGCACCCGCGGAGAGTCCTGACACAAGGAACAGTGCAGGCAAAACAGCAGTATTCAACATTGGATAGGCATTCATCGCTGAAATCAGGAACCCAGTGTAGGCACCAACACCGATTGCCAACACAAAGAGCAACCCCTCTATCAGTTTTCGCATCGGCAATAACGCCATTGCTATGGGTGATAAGAAAGCCATCCCCCATTTCGGCAAATCGTCTCGCAATACGATCATGGCATATGCAAAAGCAAGTGGCGTGTAAAGCAAGAGCGCAAGCACCCCAATAGCCATCACGGATTCAAAGTTGTAATTGACTAAAATGAGCCAAAAATCAAATGGCTTGGTTAAGTCAAAAATCAAACAAGCCAACCCCAAACAGATCGCAACAGGGCCGATCACCGCCGCTGCTTTTAGGGTCGCGACCTCTTGGGCAGAGTTAATTTCCGACTTTGCCCAGCGCAGCCCGATACCAATCAGCAAACTACCAGCCGATAACCCGGCTAAAAACAAATAAACCGCTATTACCCAGTGCCATGTGACTGGCTCATATTGAGTCATATCTCCCCAAATATTGTTCATGACTGTATACCTCCACGCTTAGTCGGGATCCGATAGATTCTTGGCTGAGTGCCAAGGTGGGATTTATCCTGATAGCTAATCTTGGTGTTCAATAACTTGCTAACCTCGCTATTTACGTCATTGGCATCGCCAAAGGTCAGTGCATCCGTTGGGCAAACACTAACGCAAGCAGGATCTTCACCACGGGCAAGGCGCGTGTCTTTACAGAAATTACACTTATCTGCGGCCTTGGTTTCAGGGTTCATAAATCGAACTTTATAAGGACAGGCGGCGACGCAATACATACAGCCAACACATTTGTCTTTGTTAATGGTGACAATGCCATTGTCATCAAAATAGGCGGCACCTGTAGGACACACGGTGACACAGGGTGCATTTTCACATTGTTGGCATGACACACGGTGATACTTGAAGTGTAAGTCGGGCGCCTCACCAAAAGGACCTTCGACTCGAACCTGTAAGCGAGTCACGCCTTCTGGAACACTATTTTCACTTCGGCAAGCCACGTTGCATGCCTGACAACCGATACATCTGTTTTCGTCGTGTATCATCACATAACGTTTTTTCATAATGGCTCCCCTTTAAACCTTGGCCAGCTTGACGCCAGTGGTATGTAAATTCATTCCGACGACGGGCGCAGTTCTATCAGGGAGCAAGTTCCCACAATGAATTCCCTTACCGGTTGCTCGCACCAGCTCTTTTGTTTTCGAGCCAAAGCCCATATAGGCAAACACGGTGTCTTGACGTATACCCGGCGTAACCAGCGCACTCCCTTCTTCACTGCCGACTGAGCTCGTGACCCGAATGCGATCTCCAGTTTGAATGCCTAGCTTTCCGGCGGTCACCGGATGGATCCATAAGCCATTATCAGACATCAGGTTGGCAAGCATTGGCACATTATGCGTGGCACCATTGGTATGCACTGCGACTTTACCTTGAATGAAATAGAGTTCATCTGCTTGCTTCAACTCAACAGGACGATAACGGATCACCCCCCGCCCAGGCGCGAATGATTCAACCTGAGTCGAACTCAGTTCGATTTTGCCACTTGGGGTTTTAAATTTAAGCTGACTGCTATAGGTTCCATCTGCATCGGTGGCTTTCGCCTGAGGGTATTGCTCAACAAATGCTTGCACTAGGCTGGGCTCTCTTAGCAACAAAGGCTTACCGTAGCTAAGGTAGCCCTTTTCTTTCAGACGCTTAAGCTCCTGCGCATCACCGTTTAATTGCGCAAACTGGCGCGTTTCCATATCCTGCCACGGGAACAAATTGCCAATGCCCATTGCATCTGCCGCTTCTTTAAATATCTGCCATGATGGTTTGGTATCACCGATAGTTTCTACGACACGCTGGCGAACGTAATAAGCTGGATTTTTGCCCGACTTGTCCGCTACATCTTCATCCCGCTCGAGGTAAGTTGATTCCGGTAGAATCAGATCCGCATATGCCGCGGTTTCGCTGATGTAAACATCGCATACCACAATGAATTCCATTTTTTTCATGGCTGCGAGCACTTTCGCACGGTCATTCATGGTTTGCATTGGGTTGGTGCGTGCCATAACCCATGCTTTTAGGCCGTAGGGTTTATCATTCAGCGCGGCTTCCAATACGCTCTGATAAATCCCGCCATTCTTCCACGTCATTGTGTATTGCTTGTCGCTTTGGTCAATGCGTTTAGCACTTGGCTTCGGCATACCTTCAACGGTCAGCTTTGCCAATGTTGGTGCAACTTTTTCACCCGCAAACTTGTTGTAAGTTTTAGCCTTTTTGCCTAAATACAATCCACCTTTGCGCTCAATGTTTCCTAAAAGTACATTGATGGCAAAAATTGCTCGACGCATTTCAAACTCTTCAGTGGTGAAGGTCGCTCGATGACCATAATCAACCAGTGCATGGGGTGCTTCGGCTGCAATTTCCCGAGCTATACGGCGAATATCCGTTGCTTTAATATCGGTAATGGGTTCAGCCCATTCAGGCGTATAGTGCTGCACTTCTTTAGCAAACTCATCAAACCCTTCCACATATTGATCAATAAACGCTTTATCATGTAAATCATCACTGATCAGCACGTGACAAATCGCCAAAGCAATCGCAACGTCTGTTCCTGGTCGAATTGGATGCCATTCGTCGGCTTTGTCAGCCACAATTGAAAATCTCGGTTCAAAGACCACCAACTTAGCGCCTCTGTCAGCTTGCGCTTTCATCAAGTTACGCGTTTCGGACATATTGATCCCTTCATACAGGTTATGACCGAAGTTAATAATATACTTAGCGTTACTTAAATCGCGCTTGAGCTTAGTACCAAACATTGCCTTTGAAGCCATGACATAAGCACCTGGACAAAGCGAGCCATGGGTAAAGGTATTAGGCGAGCCGAAAGCCTTTGCAAAGTGGAAAAAATGCCCTGATAAAGATCCTTTTTTGGATGAGAATGCAACCGTTTCAGCACCAAACTCTTTTTTAATTGTATTGAGTTTATCTGCCATCAGTTCGTAGGCTTCTTGCCAAGAGACTTCTGCCCACTGACCGTCACCACGCTTGCCAACTCGTTTCAATGGTTTCACGATCCGTTGCGGATCGTATAGCAAATCGTGTCCCGCCCCACCGCGTGCGCACACTTTGCCACCAAATGATTTAGCTTCCTTATTGCCACTGATATATACATTTTTTCCATTTATAACACGTGCCTTTATCGGGCAGCGCGTTGAACACATTTCGCAAATACTTGCGACTTCCTCGCCTAATGCCTTTAACGGTTCTTTCTCTAAAGCTGCCAGAGACCCTGGCAGAATACTTGCGAGCGCACAGGTTGCGCCCCCTGCTCCTGCACCTTTCAAAAAGCTTCGTCGATCAAGCTCTATCATATCTACCTCCATCATTTCCGCACCGGAAACGGTTCCACCCATTGGATATTTTTAAATGACTTTTCACTCGGCCATTGATGCGGCCTGTTAAAAATCAAAGCTTGGGTTGAGTATTAATCCACAGCAGAATTGGGGGTATTGTGGTAAACCACATGGACAAGGGGAGTGTGATCTATGAATATTTTTTAATCTTTACACCTGAATAAAGCGTGAATTAAATCATGGATATACAAAAAATGAGGCGCTCATTACGCAAATTACGCAAATTTGCATATGTGAGCGCCCAGAGATAGGTTAAGGAATGATGGGAATTTACGACATCGGGATAAGCTCAGAAACCTCCAGTGACCCGCCGATTTGCAAGAAAGGGCAAGCTCTGGCAACGACGAGTGCCGCATTCATAGAGTCAACTTCAATGATGGTAAAGCCAGACATAGAGGTAGCGCTCGAATTGACGACGCTACCATCGGCATGGATTGTTGTCGTGGACTTAAGGGGGTTAGCAGGGCTGACGGCAGTATCACCAAGTGATGATAACCACTGTTTATACTCGAGATATCTTTGTTGGCTTTCTTCTGATGATGCAGGTTGCTGGCCACCAAGGTAGCTAATCATGAACTGAGGCATATAACACTCCCTGTACTTTCTTCTTGCCACGGTACATAAAGCGTAGCACAGGAAATGAGATTCAAGATTAAACCTTCAATACCAACACGTTCCGCACGCAGTTATAAACGGACACTGTTGCGAGCAACGCAATACCGTTCATAGGCGGCATCACTGGTAATCTCTTGTCCTTGGCAATGAGGTTGAGGCGAAATACAGCGATAATAATCACCTATCACTTGCTCTCCCAATGCAAGACTATCGATCATGGGCGGCAAGTCGACGGGTAACTCGATATGGCAAGCGGGGAACTTCTGGCTAATATAAACCGAGCAATTCGCAGCTTCGATGTGGTAATCACCTGCTTTCTCTTTACATAAATCAACCGCTTGTTGCTGCCATAACTCAATATAGTCGTAGGTAGTCATTGGATTATTCGCAACGTGATAAACCTTGTCATGACCAAGTACCAGCTGCGTATCGTAATAGTAGTATCCAAGCCCTAAAAGCAGCACAAAAATGAGTTTTTTCATTCACGTCTTCCCTGATATTGTCCAGAGTTATAAATTGGTGTATTCACCAAACATCTGTCATGTTTTACCTAACTATTTTATTTTTACCATTGGGCAGCCACGTTATCATTCATGATGAATGGCCCCCATTGAGCATTAATTTGTCTCTTTCGGCACCAGTTGACGAACAGACTGAATGACCTCAGTTGCATGCTGAATATCTTTGCGAATACCGTTTAGCACTGGCTCACTAAAAACGAGAATATCGAATTCATAATCGTTTTCTTTCTGCAAAAACTTCTCGGCAATTTCTAACTGCTCATAGTTTTTAACTTCCAAGCAGCGCTTTACTGCTGGCCGCCAAAGATCGGCACCAATGTGTCGCTCTTCCACAAACTGAGCAATTCTTGCATCGATGTCAGCAAGTTGCTTTTTAATATCTGGCATTGCACTTTCAATTCCCCAGAAACCAAAGCGCATCGCACCCACTTCATTTTTCAACTCTTTCGCCCATTGCTCCGCGTTTCGAGTATTTAAGACAAAGATTTTACCTTTGATCTCAGCAGCCAAATGCTCAACATGACTCCCTGTGCCATCGAGTACTTCATTCACACGCCAGGTATTTTCACGGGCCATCGTGAAGTAAGCTTCACTGCAAAGCTCCGCCTTCACCGGCAAACAGAGAAAACCCATCAAACAAAAGACAAAACGCTTCAAAACAAACCTTATACTGTTGCGCACAGCGTCATGGGTAACATACAAAAGTACGACAGATAATACCAAAGTCCCCATGTTAATCTAGGATCTATATCGAAAACTATTGAAGTCAAGACAATGAGATGCGGGAGAAATGAAACTGAATAATTTAAACAAATATATCATCAGCATCTTGCTCTGCTTTATGTTCGTCGTTTTTCAAATTATCCAACAAGATCCAATGGGTTTAATTTGCTTTATTTGCCTGACTTTAGTGTCCATCTTGGAGGGAGTTGGTGCTCATCGTGCAAGTTGATTTTGATTCACAGACTAGGTTGTACGCCAATGACGCCCGCTTTAGGTTGTAAAAACTTGGCTGTTGCTGTTACACACGCTTTGCCATCAACACAAAGGCTGGCTTCAAGCTGATACAGTCCCCATCGCTGCTCAACCAAGCGAGCACTGATTTTGATTGCATCACCAACGGCGATTGGTGCCACAAAACGCACATTCAATTCCGCTGTGAGCGCCTGTATCCCTTGCATGAATAGACAATGGGTCATCGCTGCATCAACAAGCGTGCTTGCGACCCCACCATGAAGTAATTGATTGTAGCCTTGCACCTGTTCAGCAACTTTATAGTAGCCGACAACTTGACCTTCCCCATCAGCAAAGAATTTGCACTGTAACGACGCAGGGTTATTTGCTTTATCGCTGCAAACGACACAATTGCAATGACTTTGCTTCTGGGTGAGATACTCATGATGATCACGCACAGCCATGGGTCTTTTAAAAGCTCGCATTCATCAGCTGGAATGTTTTAAAGCCGCCCGTTAAATTGCGAGCCTCAAAACCATGCTGCACCAAAATTCGATAAGCGACATGACCGCGTAACCCCACTTGGCACGCAATCATGATTTGCTTATCTCTGGGTAATTCAGCAAGACGCGCACGTAGTTGATGCAATGGAATGTTCACCGCATTTGGTATCGCACCCGACTTTTCAAGCTCTCCAGGATTACGAACGTCCAATACCATACGGTCAGAAGCAGAGGAGAACAGATCTTCTGTATGACAAATTTTCTCATCACCACTTAGCACATTACTCGCGACCATACCGGCTTGGTTTACCACGTCCCGAGCCGAACCAAACGGTGGGGCATAGGTCAATTCTAAGTCTTCCAAATCCTGAACGGTTAAGCCTGCACGTTGCGCGACAGCGATAACATCAATACGTTTATCAATACCATCAAGACCTGCGGCCTGCGCCCCTAGAATTTTGCCATCATCAGGCGAAAATAAAAGTTTTAAACTCACCGGATGAGCACCAGGATAGTAACTTGCAT
This sequence comes from Shewanella gelidii, assembly GCF_014647855.1. Classification (GTDB taxonomy): domain Bacteria; phylum Pseudomonadota; class Gammaproteobacteria; order Enterobacterales; family Shewanellaceae; genus Shewanella; species Shewanella gelidii. The sequence continues at coordinate 390,115 of NZ_BMPZ01000003.1, forward strand.
GACTCGCCGTATGAACGTACACCTTTTCATAGGCCACTTGGTCACGCTTCAGACGCTTTTCATTGAGACCGGTACTCGCAATGGCCATATCAAAAATTTTGCAAATCGCAGTGCCCTGAGTTCGGCGATACACCCGATCTCCACCGAGCATATTGTCAGCAGCGATTCGCCCCTGACGATTAGCTGGACCGGCAAGCGGAATTAAACTGGATTCACCGGAAACAAACTCCGGTGTTTCAACGGCATCGCCCACGGCGAAAATGTCAGGGTCTGAGGTTTGCATTGCAGCGTTCACCTGTATGCCACCAAGCTGTCCAAGCGCGAGTCCAGCGTCAACGGCAAGTGTTGTTTCAGGCTTAACGCCAATCGCCATAATGACAAGCCCCGTATTGAGCTCGGTGCCATTACTTAACGTTAAATTCAAAGTGTTGTGATGTGCGATCGGCTTGTCGTAACTATCTGTTGCTTCAGGCTCAAGTGGAGCAATATTAATTTCATTTATTGCGATAAGCCCAGTGCTCAGGCGAAGATCAACACCATTGTCCACCAGCTTTTGGTGCACCATATTGGCCATTTCGTGATCAACAGGCGTCATGACTTGATCGGCGAGTTCAAGCAAGGTCACGTGAACCCCTCGATGTCGCAGTGCCTCAACCATTTCCAGCCCAATAAACCCTCCCCCTACAACCGTGGCGTGTCTAGGCTCATGTAAAGCTAAGGTTGAAAGGATTTTGTCCATATCCGGAATATTGCGCAAACTATAAACATGGTGGTTATCCATCCCAGATATTGGTGGCACAATCGGAGCCGCACCTGGGCTGAGTAGCAGCTTATCGTAAGACTCTTGATAGGTTTCTCCACTTTGAGAATGGCGCACGGTAACGACTTTGGCATGGCGATCAACGGCAACGACCTCTTGCTGTATCCGAACATCCACTTTAAAGCGGGCATCAAAACTTTCAGGGGTTTGCAGCAACAATGCATCGCGAGACTCAATTTCTCCCCCGATGTGGTAAGGCAAACCACAATTGGCAAACGAGATAAATTCACCACGTTCAAACATAATGATCTCGGCAGTTTCAGAGACTCGTCTCGCTCGCGCTGCTGCCGAGGCACCACCAGCAACACCACCAACTATCACGATTTTACTCATAACTCACTCCTAGTAATTTGTAATACTCAAACGCAATCACTCATTCATCCGTTTCAAGCCCACAATAAGCTTAGGGCTTACAAATCTGTCCAGATTTTGCAGCTTGTATGTCTTGCGAAACTTGTTGCGGGTTTGCTTGGCAGCCATCAGCGCAATAGCCATACAGAATCAAGTTATGGCGTTCAAAGTCCATCCCCAGGTGATGCGCCACCATTTTTTGGCGTTGCTCAATAATCTCATCATGGAACTCCATCACTTTCCCACACGCTAGACACACTAAATGATCATGTTGCTTCTCGCGATTAAGTTCGTAAACCGCTTTGTCAGTCTCAAAGTAATGACGCACAATAATTCCAACTTGCAGAAAGTGGTTCAGCACTCGATACACGGTATTGATCCCCAAGTCTTCACCTTGTTGACGTAACCCCAAGTACACTTGCTCTGCACAGAGATGTTGATTCTCCGGTTTCCGAAGGAATTCTAGTAACGTCACCCGTTGATTGGTGACTTTTAACCCTGCTCGTTTGATTCGCCGCGTATTCATCTTGGTTCCTATTCAATACCGGCACTACAAGTCGATTTAGTCTGAGTCGGGTTGCATCATTAATGCTTTACCATTTACAAGACAGTCAACAACCTTAAAACGCGCTGCTTTCACTAAATTGGCCAGAGTCTGTCGCGACACTCCCATTTCTACGGCGGCTTGCTGCTGCTGCATTCCCTGTAAGTCGACTAAACGTAACGCCTCAAATTCATCGTCAGCCAATGGCACATTCTCAAGTCGATGCATTGGAATACCATTGGGCTTAAAACAGCTATTTGCAGGCTTACCACAAATGGTTCTTGGGATCTTAGGCCGGCCCATAAAACACCTCATTTGTAGCATATGCCATGTATATTTGATTTAAATGGCATATGCAAGTTTAGATTTGTATCCATTCAACCTGAATTTGCCAAACCGCGCAAGCTAAGCACTTCATCAATAACTATTTATTAACGCACTCCATCAACAACAGACATGAGAAAGACAAACATTACTAAAAGTTAATCTTTGGGTTCTATCCCAATTTTTGAAAGACAACGATATACACGGAGAACTACATCAGCAGGCCGAACACTACCTCCTTAGTGATATCTAAAAATCAAAAGTGTGAAGTCGAACGACACCAAATTCAGGGCATATCAAATCTGCTATTTTAACTATATGAAAATTTTCTTATGTAAATAACTGTATTCCGAAGATTTTTATTAACATCTATTCATACTGCCCCTTTCATTAGATTTAATTCAATGATTTTTTTATCAATTAGATAAATTTAATGAAAGTGATCTCGGTCAAATTTACATCCATCGAATTTTGCTAATGTTAATTACAACAATAACAAATGCATCACACCAGTGACTGAGTTGTGACGACATTTGACTACAAAGCGGAAAAAGGTGAGGACATTAACGATGAAAACATTAGCCAAAGTAGGTATGGGGATCGCATTGGTATTGGCCATAGGTGCACCGACTTATGCAGCCGACGGTGGCAACCCCAAAAAAGGGAAACATTTCTACAAAAAGCTCTGCAAAAGCTGCCATAGCAAAGGGCAAGCAGCCGGAGAGCTTACCCCAATGAGCAAGACTATGGGGCAATGGGATCGCTTCTTTATTCGCAATAAACACAAAGTTAAACCTGATGTTTTTGACAATATATCTGAACAAAAACTCAAAGATATTCAACAGTTTCTGTACGACCACGCGGCAGATTCTGACCAGCCGCAAACCTGTGGTTAAGCTGGGAAGAATATCGATTTTAACATTCATTTTAGGGCCGAAGCAGTCACAACTGACACCATCATTCAATGCTTCTGCCCCTGCGAAACAGCAAGAGTTTAGTCATTTAAGGCCACTCTACTGTTGATAATAAGGAAGACATTTATGCGTACTTTAATCTCTATCCTCGTCGCAAATGCACTTGCCATTTCCGGTTCAGCACTAGCTGATGATACCGACGCCCAAAAAATTGCAGAGCTCAAAGAACAGCTTAGTGAAATAACGGAAGAATTAGACTACCTCAATAGCAGAGTCGACAAGAACGAACGCCACACTTCGGTCGACCGCGTAGAGATTACCGGAAACTTCCGTACAAAGGCACATTCGCTCCACTACCGAGATGTGACTTGGAACCCTGCCATTAAAGTTGATTTCAACGACTTTGGTGCGAAGGCGATGAGCGGCGCTTTTGGTGATCCTATGGATCCAAATTCTCCATTAGGACAAATGATGTCGGCAAATCCTGATTTAGCCACGGCCTTTCAAAGTGGCATGCTTCAAGGGGTCATGCCATATGTACTTTCACCACGCAAAACCTACGACATTGATAATGATATCTACTACACCACTCGCCTCCGTCTGAATTTGAAAGCAAAAGTTTGGGACAACGTCAGCTTTGCTGGTCGTCTCAGTATGTTCAAAAACTGGGGTGACTCAACGGGTGTGCAAGTTTTCGACTCATGGCGCTCATTCACAATGGATGGCACCAATGGCGGAAACCCAAGTGGCGATTGGCTCCGTGTAGATCGCGCCTATTTTGATTGGAAAAACATCAACGATTCAAACTTCTATCTTTCGATCGGCCGCCGACCATCAACCTATGGTCCGGGAACCCAGTTCCGTGAAAATGAAATGCGAGGCGGAACACCTTCTGGCCACCTCGTAAACTTCAACTTTGATGGCGCCACCATAGGTTATCGATTAGAAGACATTACCGGTATTGAAGGACAGGTTGCCCGCTTCTGCTACGGCCAAGGTTTTGAATCCCAATGGGGCAACGGCGAATTGTATGGCGACATCATCACCAAAGATACGCATCTTGGTGGCTTTAATATCGACTACATCAATGATGGTACCAACTTCCTGCAATTTACTTTATTCGCTGCCTTAGATGTGAATGACGGTTTTAAAGGAACCATGGCATTCCCCAATCAGCTCGCGGGTATTTTCGCACCGAATATGTACCAAGATTTGCAGAAATTCGACAACTTCAATTTTGTCACTCGAGTACAACCCAGTGGCGTAATCGGCGACATGATGCTCGGCGGTATCGGCTTCTCTAGAGAAGAAGAAAATGATGTGAAGTGGTTCGTCAATGCAGGCTGGACACGTACAGACTCAAATGGAAATGCAGGCATGTTTGGTGGAATGAATACTGACGCAGTATTCAATGCACAGCTGAATGCCGATGGCACCGAAATCATCATGATGCCTAGTGCAGCTGAAGATGCGGGTACACAAGATGGCTACGGCGCCTATGTTGGCATACAAATGCCTGCACCCTACGGCAAATTCGGTCTTGAATATAACTATGGTTCTGAATACTGGACGCCATTTACCCAAGCTCAAGACGACCCTATCGGTAGCAAACTTGCCACACGTGGACATGTTGCTGAAGCGTATTACATTTTCGATATCAACCCGAAAATGTTCATCAAATTGTCAGGCATATACTACGACTACGAATATACCGGTAGTGGCACCCCAGTTGGCGCACCTCAAAAAATTGATGACGTAAAAGCAGGTACCGCATTCTCTATGCTACCTGTGGTCGATACCGCTTATGACATCAATGCTTCTTTAACTGTGAACTTCTAAACCATCTGACGGCCCCTAACCAAGGTTAGGGGCAGGAGCAGCACAATGAAAAACATACTCATCGCCTTCATACTCATGGGGATGGCATGGTCAGCTCATGCTGAAAACCCACATCAGGACTATGTTGAAGGACCATTTAGCAAAGGCACGGAAGTCACAACCCAATGCGTCGAATGTCATGAAGATCATGCCAAAGATTTTATGAAATCTTCCCACTGGACTTGGAGTCTTGAACAAGAGCTCCCCGGACGCACCGTCAAACGTGGCAAAAAGAACAGTATAAATAACTTCTGCACATCTATTTCAGGCAATGAACCCCGTTGCACAAGCTGTCATGCTGGATACGGCTGGAAAGACAATAGCTTTGATTTCACAGATATGACAAAAGTGGATTGTCTCATTTGCCATGACACAACAGGCACCTATGTGAAAGACCCTGTTGGTGCAGGAGAAGCGCTCGCCAAAGTTAACCTAGAACGAGTCGCCAAAAACGTCGGCACACCGGTACGCGACAACTGTGGTACTTGCCATTTCTATGGCGGCGGCGGTGACGCAGTCAAACACGGTGATCTTGATTCTTCAATGTCATACCCAGATCGTGCAACCGATGTGCACATGGATACCGATGGCAACGACTTCCAGTGTCAGGATTGCCATACCACGCAAGACCATCAAATCACAGGTAATGCGATGGGTGTGTCTCCTGGCGGGATCGACCATATTGGTTGTGAAAATTGCCATGACAAAGCCCCACATGAAAAAGCGCGACTCAATAGTCATTCAGCATCTGTTGCCTGCCAAACTTGCCATATTCCGTTTTTCTCAAAACATGAGCCGACAAAGCTAAGTTGGGACTGGTCAACCGCAGGCGACGATCGCCCAGAAACACGTGACGAGTACGGTAAGAAAACCTTCCAGAAGAAAAAAGGCAGCTTTGTTTGGGGCAAAATGGTGCAGCCAACATATGCTTGGTATAACGGTAAAGCCGATGCCTATATGGCAGGCGATAAAATGGACCCGAATCAAGTCACCAAGTTAAGTTATCCATTGGGAAGCATTGATGACAAGCAAGCCAAGATTTATCCATTCAAAGTACATACGGGTAAGCAAATTTTCGACAAAAAGCAGAATATCATCATCACAGCAAAAACGTTTGGTGAAGGTGGCTATTGGAAGACGTTTGACTGGGATCTAGCAGCAAAACTTGGCATGGAAGCAAACCAAACCATGATTGACAAAGGGCTTAAATACAGCGGCGAGTATGGATTTGCCCCCACCGAAATGTGGTGGCGCATTAACCATATGGTCTCTCCAAAAGAAGCGGCGCTAAAATGCAATGATTGCCATGGTAAAGGAGAGCGCATGGACTGGTCAGCTCTTGGTTATGATGGCGACCCGATGAAAGTAAAAGGCAAACGTCACCAAACCCAATAACCCTTTCCTCACTGATGCCTTTGCACCATCTCAGGCATCCTTTAGCCAACGGGGAACATATGCCCCGATAAAGGTAAACCCCGTTGGCTACTTTTCACTATCCGCTGTACATCGAATATTTTCACTTGGCACTCAATCAAACCGTTGTGACACATAGACCCAGTATATCTCGCATAACGCGTCATATTGTCCGTCTCATTGCCATTCTAGGTGCTTTTTCATACTCTTTATGAAAGAAAATCAATAAATTATTGGCACTTAATTTGCTAAATTGCACATAGCAGTGTGGCGCAACCTCAAAGGACGTCTCCCATCATTAGTGAGAAGCATGGCAATTAGTACCGAGCTACCCAGCAAACAGCAACAACTCAACCAGTTTATGGGGGAGTGCAGCGGTGCATTCGCTGACTTAGGCACCTTCTTGCCTCTCGTCCTTGGCATGATTGCACTCAATCAATTTTCCCCACAGGCAATATTTAGTGGATTTGGTGTATTTGCTATCGCCAGTGGCCTGCTTTACCGACGTCCTATCCCCGTTCAGCCGATGAAAGTCATTTCCGCATTAGTGATTGCGCAAGGACTCAGCCCACAGCTTCTACAAGCTAGCGGTATGCTTATGGGGCTGATCCTGATTGTACTGGCCTACTCTGGCGCTTTGAATTGGCTGGCCAAACAACTTTCTCAAGCCGTAAGCGTCGGGATCCAGCTAGCCATAGGCTTGCAATTACTCTTGATGGGTCACGACATGATGCTTGACCAAGCCTGGATGGGTTATGGCGCTTTTATCGTCCTGTTCATCAGCCGATTCTTTCCACTGCGCTATTTGGCGATGCCATTCATCATTGTTTTGGGCGTGATTTGGCAAGCGCAAATGGGGGGAAGTGCCATTTTGACTGAAACACAACTCCCCCCTTGGCAGCTGACCTGGCCGACCCTAAACGACTGGCACGATGCCGCTTTGCTATTAGTTCTGCCACAATTAGCGCTGACATTGACGAATGCAGTGATTGCGACCTCAGCGATTGCAAAAGAGAAGTTTCCTGAGGATGCGGCGCGTATGACGCCCAAGCATTTTGCACTAAGTTCCGGATTTAGCAATTTACTCCTAGCTCCCTTTGGAGCTGCAGCTATGTGCCATGGTGCCGGAGGCTTAGCCGTACAGTATCACTTCGGTGCAAGACGACTCTGGACGCCTATAATCTTTGGCGGCAGCTGTCTGTTGGTCGCCCTCTTTTGGGATCAGCAAATGGCCAGCTTTTTAGGACTCATTCCCGTCGCTATTTTGGGCAGTTTGTTGTCCATTGCGGGGTTACAGCTTGCATACTCAAAGCGCTTATTTGACGGTAAGCCGTTTTGTACCTTTGTTATTATTATCACCACTCTGGGGTGTTTGTTCATCAACACGGCGGCAGGGTTGATTATTGGCGTCGCTATTGAAACACTTCATAAACACTTCATCAATCGATAAAATTGCCGCACCTCATCAAGTTTCAAGCCCATGTAATCTCGGCCTAACTCACTTTGGCAGGTTGACGGTTTGGCGCGTAGTCTCGCGGCAGTGTCACCGTGACGACGCAACCTTGCGGCCAAGGCAATTTGTCATGCTGACTTTGACTGCAGTTTTCAATCGTAAACGTACCATGGTGTTGAGTGACCACATCTTTACAAATTGCCAGCCCTAACCCTAACCCTTGCTCTTTCGTCGAACGAAACGAAGTCACCAAAGCCTTTGCCTCTTCTTTTAAGCCCGACCCATTATCCACGACTAGAATGTGGAGCTTATCGCTCTCATACCATACTTGGACTTGAATTTTTCCTGGCCGTTGCTGACGAATATCTTGCAGCGCATCAAGGCTATTTTTAAATAGATTCACCATTAGCTGACTAAGCCCAACTTCGTCGGCAAACACTCGAAATGCTTGTCCTTGAATACTGACGGTTGCCGTAACATCAGCCCGTTTGAATTCATGCTCAAGCAACACGATCGACTCTTGGATCACCGCTTGTAAATCGAGCGCCTCGACACTGGCACGACGACGCTTTAATAAACCACGGATCCTGTGTACCACGGCACCTGCGCGCATCGACTGACTATTGATTTTTTGCAGTACCTCATAAAGTGCTTCGGTATCCGCGCCCTCCCCAGATAAATGAGCACCACGTTCAGGGGAGCGAATTTGCATCATCGCCCCCTCGCTATACTGGTTAATCGCAGCAATGGGCTGGTTTAACTCGTGGGCCAAGCCCGCGCCAATCTCACCTAAAATGGCTGCGCTTTGTAGTTTTTCCACCTGTAGCGCCTTATCTTGCAATTCACGCTCTGTCGCTAACAAAAACTCACTCTTTTGCCTAAATTTATACTCCAGCCATAAATGATAAAGCGTGGCTAAGACGAACAAGCCAAGCAGACCTGCGCCCCATTCCTTATTCTTAACCATCCACTGCCAGACCGCTTTATGAGCCGGGATCTTTGTGGTTTGAATATGTAAATCTTGAAATAGCTTAATGACTTTTAACTGACTAATTGGTGCTGTCCAACCCAAAGTACGAGCCGTGATAGCTGCTGGGTGGTCCGCTTGCAAATCAAATAAGGCGAGCGTGGTATCCGTCCTCGTTTCAGGAGAAACTGACTCTGCAGCAGCAAAAGACCAATTTGGATATAAGGCTGTACTGACTGCGCAATCATAGCCTTCTGGTGTCACTTCGTGGATCACTCGGAAATCTTTTCTTTGCACTAAACCTTCTTCCACCATTTCTTCAAGCGTACAAAACGGTGTAATTGCAGCATCTGCGGTACCATCTCGAACTTGGTAAACAATGGGTTCAAGCGGGAATCCAAGGAAGCGAACATTTTCAAAAAACTGTTCAGGTACATATCCTGATTTTAACAACAAGCCACGCACCGCCTGATATCCACCCAGGGCTTGCGGATCACTGGCAACAATACTCACGCCCTCGAGATCGGCAAGGGTTTGGATTGAGCTAGATGCCGGCACAATGATGGTCGAACCGATAGCAAACGTAGTCCCTAAATGCTTGCGGCTCTTCATGGTCGCCAGCCATGACAAAGGAAACGTATTGCTCAGATTGAGGTACTGGCCAGGATTGGTCACAATAAATTGAATTTCATTGGCGAGTAATTGACGACTCATTTCATCGAAATCAAGTGGCACAACTTCAAAACGGCGATTCGGCACATTTTCGGTAAGGTAATCCATCATGGGTTGCCACCTTAAAATGCCCGCTTGTACGCCATGGTTTGCCAGCACACCGACCTTCAATACTCGAATATCTTGATCTTTGGCTAAAGCCCCCCCTTCGGTTGGAGTTACCAAGTCACCAGCAAGCGGACGCGCCTCATGCACATTGGCAACGCTTGTTGCACTGAAGCTCATCACCATAATCCAACACAAAATAATCAACTTGAATTGAGACAAATCACCAACCTTAACCGCGAACATATCTCCTTAACCTATGCCGTTTTTTTTTAGAATACTGTGAATCAAAGCGTAAAGATCTAAGCCCAGCTTCATGAAGTGTCACTCCGTGATCAATCTAACAATCTTTAACCCCTAGGGTGGGGTTATAAAAGAGAGACAGTTAATCTAAACCTTACTGACGGAGCGACCAAATGAAGAGAGAGTCATGTCATGCCTGACAGCTTACCGCTGTACCTTGTTGACGACGATGCCGCTATTTTAGATTCATTGAGTTTCCTTCTCACTCAATATGGCTATACAGCACAAACGTTTCAGCAAGGACAAGATTTCTTAACGCAAGTGAATATCTCTGAACCCGGTTGCGTTATTTTAGACAGCCGCATGCCAGAAATTACCGGTCAAGAAATTCAGCAAAAACTGCTTGAGTGCGACAGTCCTCTGGGCATCATTTTCCTAACAGGCCATGGGGATTTACCCATGGCAGTGAGTGCATTTCGCAAAGGTGCCTGTGACTTTTTTCAAAAACCTGTTGCCGGACAGGCCTTAGCGGATGCGATTAAAAAAGCGCACGCGTATAGCAGGAATACCTTTGAGCAAATGATCTTGCAGCAACGATTCGAAACCCTCACGCCACGCGAACAAGATGTTATGGAACAGGCGATTCAAGGGCTCACCAACAAGCAAATCTCCCAAGCTTTATTTGTGTCATTGCGCACCGTAGAAGTCCATCGCGCAAGAATGATGAAAAAGCTCGGTGTACATAACCTCGCGGAGCTAGCAAAGTACACCAAACTGGCTCATATCGAATCTTCGTAGACACGCGCCACATGCCGAAAAATATCTGCGACGACTTGTCGCAGTTTGCCCAATAGCCGTTGGTGGTTTCCAAGGTTGTTGAGACAATTTTGTCATCAACAACAAATCACTAATAAATCCATGCCTTCTAAACGCTCCCTCGTGAATTGCGCCATGCTCCCAATGCTTGGCCTTAGCCTTTCGACCCCAACTCTAGCTCAAGACGACGCAATGGAAGTCATTGAGGTAAAAGGCCACCTTGAAGCAAAAAATGCCTCGACCAATTTAGACGCTGCCCCCAGTGCAATTGATATCAGTCAACTCCTAAAAACACTTCCCGGTGCAGCCGTTAACAGCAATGGTCCACTTACAGGCATTGCTCAATACCGCGGCTTATATGGTGATCGCGTCAGCACCAAAGTCAACGGCCTATCGGTTTCAGGCGCGGGCCCGAATGCCATGGATACACCTTTAAGCTATGCCAGCTTAATCTTAACCGAGTCTGTCGACATGAGCCGCGGCATAGCGCCGGTATCAAGCGGAACGGACACCATTGGAGGAAGTATTCGCGTAATCGAGTCACAAGCTCGCTTTCAAGAAGATAGCGGCCTCGTGCGTGGACAATACCAAGACAATGGTCAACGCAGCTATATTGGCGGCAAGGCGAATCTTGCCAATCAAGATCATGCATTGCTTGTATATGTCGATTTAATGCAAGGGACAGATAATCCAGAAACTGGCGATGGCCGAGAAATCTCACCCGGCGATTATGATAAATTTGTTGCCGGCGGTCAGTACCGCTTTGCGCTTGACGAAACGGGTGACGAGTCCATCGCCCTCAACTACCAGCATTTAGAAACGTTGGATGCGGGAACCCCTGCACTGCCTATGGATATTAACTATATCCGCACCGATCGTATTAAGCTCGAAGGTCAACACGACTTGTCCAGCTGGCTCATGGATTGGAATCTTGCTTATAGCGATGCCCGCCACGGCATGGATAACTACAGCTTACGCTTTAAGCCCGATCTAAAGCCACATCGATATAACACCGCTGATAGTACAGCTCTGAGCGGCGGCATTGACTTTGAAAAAGATGCTTGGTTCATCGGCGCGGAATTCCAACTTGATGACCATAACTCCGTCATTACTGACTTCACCAAGCCCATGTTCAAAGTCGATAACTTCAACAATGTTACAGATGAAAGTTACAGTGCATTTGTCGAGTGGCAACAGGACATCGACCAATGGCATTGGCAAATCGGCGCACGGCTCAAACACTATCGAACCGACGCCGACGAAGTGAGTCATGCCATGGCGGCGAACTCTGCTGCAATTCGTATGCTAATGGAGCGCTTTAACAACGCTGACCGGAGTCAAGCCCAAACTGGCTTCGATTTCGTCATCAATGGTCAATACCAAGTGAGCCCACAGCTCAGTACTGTCATTGGTTTTGCGCGTAAACAAGCCGCCGCAAGCTATCAACAACGTTATCTTTGGGTTCCCATGCAATCCACTGGCGGCATGGCCGATGGACGCACTTATGTTGGCAAGATGGATCTTGACTTGGAAACGGCTTATCAACTTGAACTGGGCTTAAACTACCAAGCCAACCAACTCACGTTAACGCCCCGCGTCTTCTTTCATCAAATTGACGACTATGTCCAAGGCGTGCAGGCCACAGATCCCGCTGTCATCATGGCCGCAACGATGATGGGTGACCCATTCCCATTGATGTTTGAAAATACCGATGCACGCCTGTTTGGCATGGACATTCAAGCCAGTTATCTCATCAGTCAGCAGTGGCATCTTGATATGCTCGCCTCGTACACCACTGGCGAGCGCACTGATGTTGATGATCATCTATATCGCATTGCACCACCCAATATAGTGATGGGTGTTAACTATCAAAACAATGCTTGGTTTGCACGCCTAGAAGGAGTTGCAGTCAAGGGGCAGAACAAGGTTTCACAAGCCTCACGCGAACAAGCAACGGCAGGCTATGGCTTGATTCATGTCTCTGCGGGCTACGACACCCAAAATTGGCAAATTAAAGCCGGCATCGACAACCTCCTTGATCGTGAATACCAAGACCATATGGGCGCCTACAACCGCGTCATGATGTCTGATTTAGCACCGGGAGAGCGTATGTCAGGCTTAGGCCTTTCAGCATGGCTGAGTGGTGAATATCGCTTTTAAATCAAGGAAGCATTGATACATATACGTTCGATGCAAACAAGTTTCGTGACACTGCGAAAATAGCGCTTAGGTTAAAACTACAGCTTAACCACTCCCGAGATAGCCTTTCTATCTCGGGATTTTTTTAGGTACACGTTAAATCTATCCAATATTTTTTGATAGCAACATGCCACTGAGGTGGATATCCATACGTCACTGCTCCACGATCTAAATGCTGTCACAACGCGTTCACGACAAGCCTCAGCATCACCCTCTAAAAATCCGATTAGCATGATAGCTTTTATCCGCTATATCAAAATCACAACCTGCTCTATTATCTTCACATCAACAACGCACAAGCATGCGCTGAAGCGAAAATTTTTAAATCTCATGACATTTTAATTGGAGCACATTATGACTCAGTCCATCATCAATACCGAAATCAAACCATTTTCAGCAACGGCATACCACAAAGGAGATTTCGTCTCCGTTTCAGAGCAAGATTTACTCGGCAAATGGTCTGTCGTTTTCTTCTACCCTGCTGATTTCACCTTTGTTTGCCCAACAGAGCTTGGTGATATGGCTGACCATTATGAGAAGCTGCAAGCAATGGGCGTCGAAGTCTACTCGGTTTCAACCGACACTCACTTTACCCACAAAGCTTGGCATGATAGTTCTGACACGATTCGCAAACTTCAATTCCCGATGGTGGGTGACCCAACCGGCGTGATTTCTCGTAACTTTGGGGTCATGATTGAAGAAGACGGCTTAGCCTTGCGTGGAACCTTTGTCATTAATCCAGAGGGGCAAATCAAAGTAGCTGAGGTCCATGACCTAGGCATTGGACGAAGTGCATCAGAGCTCGTCCGTAAAATTCAAGCTGCACAGTATGTTGCAGAACACGATGGTGAGGTTTGCCCAGCGGCATGGCAACCAGGTGAAGAAACCCTTGCCCCGTCTTTAGACTTAGTTGGAAAAATCTAGACCAAAGTAACACATCTCGACATTAAATCATCTCTGCCTTTTGCTTCCTTGGGCTTCCCCTGTCATGCCCAAGGAAGTTTTTTTTGCCTCTCCTCTAGCCACTAGTCTTATTCAACTTTTGTGACAGCATATCGCGATCTGCCTGATCAAGCAGATCTGAGATCTGCAGTTTACCGGTCACAAGACAAACACCGACCGTGGCAGTAAAGGCAGGTAAATCTTGCAAATGTTGAGTGACAAATGCTTGCTGCAATTTGGACTTTATCGCGCTGAGATCGTTCTCATTCTCTAACATCATGAGAGCGACAAACTCATCCCCCCCCATGCGCCCGACAACATCAGATTGACGGGTACATCCTTCTATCGCTTCGGCAACGTGCTTCAATACCCGATCACCCACCCCATGACCATGGGTATCATTAATAACTTTAAAATCATCGACATCGATATAAAACAGCGCTAGCTGACTTTGCATCCGTTTCGCAAGTTTAAGGCGCTGTTCAGCCAAAATCGCAAATCCTCTGCGATTGCTTAGCTCTGTTAGTGGGTCGGTAATCGCTAATTGCTGAACTTGCTGGTACAGGTCAATCAATGTGAGATCGGATTCTAAAATGTCTTTTAATTGGCGTATGAGTTCAAAGTAAGTTTCACCATAATCTGTCACTTCATAATCCATCACACAAAAGGTGCCAAATGGCTGGCCATCGGGCCAATTGACCGGAACCCCTAAGTAGGAGCGAAAGCCATCTTGGTGCACTTCTGGATTCGTATTCCAGCAAGATTCACTCAGCGCATTGCTGACATATAACTCATGACCGGTTTCAACAATTCGGCGACAGAAGATGTTCACTTCAGGCTCAATAATTGCTCCAGCGGGATACGGATTACTCTCTTGTTGGCTACTAATGGTTGTTTGAAAGCCTTGCGGGGTATATTGCACCAAAAAACCTGCCGGTGCGTTAAACAGCTTTGACAATAGATTGACTGTATTCTGCCACTTCTCTAGTGAAATCAGGTCATTTGGGCTATCCAATAGGAACTTATTTTTATCAAAACTGACAATTTTATTCATGACATACCCCAATCAACAATTCTCGACCTATGCAAGTAGCCTGTTGGGCTTACATATAAATAGACCGCTTCACCAGCAAACTTAGTTCAATACGACCAAAACGACCTTATACAAGCTTCATTTCGGCCAGTCATTGACACTCGCCCTTGCCCTCCCTTGCATGACGCGTAGCACTAAAGTGTTAAGTATAGACAGCGAATAGATGAAGTGACTTGAAGTTTATTTGAAGACTTGTGACAAAGTTTAGTTCCAGAGCACGATGGAAAGAATTAAGACTCTCGATGATCTGAAATCGGTTTTTTTAATAGTTTACGCTGCAGGGTTCTGCGGTGCATTCCGAGTTGCCTTGCCGTCGCAGACACGTTGCCTTTGTTGGCTTGTAACACTTGCTGAATATGCTCCCACTCTAATCGTTTTGGACTAATCGGTGTTTCATCTAGAGCCTGCGGCGCAGCAGTCACCGCTGTTCCTTGTAGCGCCGAGAGCAAGGTTTGTGTATCCGCAGGCTTTGCAAGATAGTTGTCTGCGCCGAGACGGATGGCCTCGACTGCCGTCGCAATACTGGCATAACCCGTAAGTAATACCATAGTGACATCAGGCAGTAACTGACGCAGGGGAGGGATTAAACTCAAACCATTGGCTTCTGCAAGCTTCATATCCAGCAATATATGTGTTGGCTTGTATTTGCGGGCTTGCAATAGTGCCGAGCTCGCATCATGACTGATGAAACACTCAAACCCATGACGGCTCAACCGACGCGATAAAACTGGAGCCAGAGCAAGGTCATCTTCAATAATGAGCAACTGCTTCATTGCAGATCCTTAGACAATGGCAAAGTTACAGTAGCCACGGAGCCACCACTTTGATGATGACTTAGCATCAAGCGCCCTCCAATTCGCTCTAAACTCGCATGACTTAACATTAAAGATACTCCCAGCCCTTTGGGGTTTTGTACCAAGTGATGCCCCAATTGATTAAGCAATTCATTGTCAATGCCCGCACCGTAATCTCGAATACGAATAAGCAAGCTTTGTTTGTTACGCTCGACGCTAAAACTGACTCTAGGTTGGCCAATATGCTCTTGGCTAGCTCGGGCAGCATTCTCTGCTAATGCAAGTAATGCCGGTAATAAACTGGTATCAGACTGAACTTTCAGGTGGTCATCGGCCAATTTCATCTCGTAGTCAACTTCAGTTTGCGGCATAAATAGATCGAGTTTCTGTTTGAATGAGCTCACTAATTCCAATACCGGTAACGTTTGTTGATGGCCACTACGGATCACATCCGTCGCTAAGCGCAACTCTCCTAAAGCATCTTCACAACGCTTTAAGGCACCATCCATTTCTTCAACGAGCTCTTGGGGTTGAGCAGCTTCATCTTGTAATTCATCAATTAATAAACGCATGCTAAACATGGGGGTTGCTAGTTGATGGGCCATTTGTGCGGAAGCGGTACCTAGCGCTAACAATTGCTCCTGCCTCAGTTGCCCTTCTCGAATCTTAGCCAGCTCCTGATCTTGTTTACGCACACGTTTGGCGATAAGCGCGACGCTGGAGGTCATCACCAATGCTGAAATAACAAAGTTAAACCACATGCCTTGATAGTGAGAGCTCATATCCATACCGTGCATCTGCATATGATGATCAGGGACGGCAAAGATCATCGCGCTATAAGCACATACAGATAAACCTGATAGCACCCATGGTGCCCACATCGGCAACATGACGGCTGCAAGCGCAATCGGCAGCAGCAACATAGAAATAAACGCATTGGTTGCACCGCCGGAGAAATACAACCAAGTAATCCAGAATAGCGTGTCGAGCAATAAGGCGATAAATAAGGCATTTTCTTGCTTAAGCAGGGGTAAGCGTAGCTTGAATGTCATCGCTAAGAAGATGGCTTCCAGCACGAGTGCCCAATTGAGCGGTACTTGCTGCAAGGTCAGGCCAAAGGTGTCCGCCGCAAAAAAAGTGAGGAGCAGCTTGAATATCAAACCAAGGCTTCTTAGCAAAGCCACTTGATCGGCTGTTCTTATTCTGGGCGTGAAGGTAAATGCCATATGATTAATCCATTGATAAGAAACAATTATTACTTACCTAGCTTGCAAGATTATATCAGTACTGAGTGGCTATTTCTCATATGAATATTAAATAAACTTAATATTCATACAGCCTGAGTAACACAGCGCTGTAATCAAAGATTGCTGCATGCACGTCTGGGCATTTTCCCCACCAAGCAGCAAGGAAAAACCAATAGAAAGAATTTTGTTGCAATTGAATCATCATCATTTCAATGGCGATGCTTTTAATTTTAGTGAACTCAGTTAATCTAGAAATACACGACTCGAAAATTGAATGCCTTGATTGCTGCAAGTCAGAGGTTCGCTAAACGTTCAGGAGAGCTCAAATGACCAGAAATAAATCGCTCCCGCTTGTACTAGCAGGGCCGATCTTACGTCATTGCGACAAAGACAACTTTACCCTTTGGTTAGTCACTTCTAAGCCACTGCAACAAACCCAGCTTCATTTACACTGGCATGTGCAAAACCTAGAACCGCAGAAAGCATCACAAAACATCAAAAAAAAGTATGAGTTGACTGACACGAACTGTCACCACGTTGCACTTGGACTTGCAGCCCATCAATACTTGATTCATCTACATGAACCAGATCTATTGCCTGAGCAAGTTCTCATCCATTATCAGTTAATCGATGAGCAACAGGGGCATGTATTTTCATCCATTAACCAACTGAACTATCACGATGAGATCCAACCCAGTTTCGTCATTAAACCTAACCTTGAACGGATTTTACATGGCTCTTGTCGCAACCCACATCATCACAGTGGTGATGCACTGGTTGCAGCAGATGCTCAGTTTGAACAACAGCATGACCCACAGGAACGGCCTGCATTACTCATGCTGTCTGGTGACCAAGTCTATGTCGATGATATTGCGGGGCCAATGATCTACGCCATCGGCCAAGTCATCTCATTACTAGGCTTACAACATGAAACCTTTGTCAAAGCTCCGATTACCAGCAGTGAAGCGATAAACTATCAGGCCGATGCCATTTATCAGCGACACAAACAATTACTGCCCCATACCGAATACCAAGCCAAAACATCCCTTTGGCGCTGGTACATTAACCACCCCATTTTTACTTCTTCTTTAGCTGAAAATCACTTGGTAAGCCTAGGGGAGGTTAGCGCACTCTATCTATTAATTTGGTCCCCCGAACTTTGGGATTTAATCGATATACCCAAAGAGTTGCCCGGCCTTGGCGTTATCCAGCAGCGTCGCTGGTACAACGAATGGCAACATTTACTCGAGTTCAAAGCAGGGCTAACGCAGGTCAGGCGCTTGTTTGCTCATATACCCACTTATATGATTTTCGATGATCATGATGTCACCGATGACTGGAACCTCACTGCAAAGTGGGAAATGGCCGCTTATGGGCATCCATTTTCGAAGCGAATCATTGGGAATGCTCTGATTGGCTATACGCTTTTTCAAGGCTTAGGCAATCAACCCCAGCATTTTGAACATCAGATTAAACCCTTGTTGAATGCGCTGTTTCATGCACCCACCTCGGCAAAACACGATACACTCATTGAAGCTCTACTCAGCTTTGAGCAATGGCACTACACCTTAAATACTTCTCCTAAAGTGGTGGTGCTAGACACACGGACGCGTCGCTGGCGAAGTGAATCCAACCTTGGTAAACCTTCTGGGCTTTTAGACTGGGAAGCCTTGATGGATTTACAGCATGAACTCATCGATCAATCTCAAGTCATCATCGTTTCTCCGGCTCCCATTTTTGGCGTAAAAGTTATTGAAGCCATACAAAGGATAGCGACCATGATGGGCGGCTCTCTTTTAGTGGATGCCGAAAACTGGATGGCACATCCGGGGTCAGCCAATACACTTCTCAGTATTTTTCTACATAAAAAAACACCACAAGAGTTCATCATTCTATCGGGCGATGTTCATTATTCATTTGCTTATGATATTGGCATTCGATTTCGCCATGGCGGCCCCAATATTTACCAAATCTGTTGTAGCGGCATTAAAAATCAATTCCCAGAAAAGCTACTCCCCATTTTTGGTAAGCTCAACGGCTGGCTATATGGCTATTTTTCACCATTAAACCTATTCACTAAACGAAAACGCTTAACTATACGAGGCCGTCGCCCAAATGGTCATAGAAGTAAGCGTTTAGTCAATCAAAGTGGCCTTGGCCTAGTCGAGCTCAACGCAGATGGATCACCGGCAAAAATTGCGGTGTTACATGCGGATAGCAGCGAGACAATATTTGTTGAACCAAGGAAAAAGGCACAGGATTAACTGTAAGCTGACAATTGCGCCACATCAGGACAGGTACACGGGGGTTCGAATAAAAAAGCTTTTAGGTGACACGATTAGGCAATAAAAAATCCCACGACTCAAAGAGCGGTGGGATTAATCTGTCGCCAATTAAAGGCACTATTTTTTATTTAAAAACGCTTCTTCTTGCTCTTTTGAAGCAGGCTCTAAGCCCATAAAGTATTCAAAAGATTTATCGCCATCTTTAATGACTTTCTTTTCAAGTTCAACGTCTTTCATACGACGAATCGTCTTGTCAGTGAATAGCGCTAATTTAGGCTTTGTCTTTGTTTCAGCGGTTTTCTTAGGCTCTGCCTTCTTCGCCTTCGCTGTCACTTTTTTCTGTGCAACTGGTGCTGCACCCACATTCTCACCGTCTTTGGTCGTCGCGAGACCCGGCTTGAAGTTGTAGTTAAAGACCGCGTTGCTTTCAACGACTTCAACACTCGACTTATCTTCTGAGTTATAAGATGCCAAGATACCATGTTTACCAAGAGAAATTTCATGGGAAAGCTTTTTACCCTCACCCACTTTCATTCCGTCAACAAACCATTCGGCTTTAACATTACTGACTAACGTCACCATAGCGGTTTTAAAGCCAAGCTTTTCATTCAGTAGTAAGTCGATTTTCTTGTTGTATGAAGGCTTAAAACGCATGCTAACACTGTAGTTCAGCTTACCACGCATATCCATACTGGCATTCTTCACATCGTAATCAAGAAGTACGCTGCGATCATTCAAGAATGGGTCTTTCGCAACGGTATTCGATACGATTTGTGTTTCTGCATCTCGCATACAATCAAAAATTGACTGGAACTTAGAACAGGATAAATCACCGTCTAGGTTGATATTGTACGAGCTTTTTGATTTAGAAAGATCGGCTATCAAGCGTTTTGAAATTTGGTTTTTCAGACTTGCAAGCTCTTTGCTTTTTTCTGTGCGTCTTTCACCAATCGCTTTGTAATCGGCTTGAATTTCTTTGTATTCTTGCTTTAGCGCTAACTCTTCTTGCTTTTGGTTATTCTCTAACGCTTCAATATCATTCACCAGCTTTTCAATTTCTTTATATGCTTCGGCGACATTAGATTTAGCGAGAATTTTTTGAGGAAGTGTTGAAATAGCAGAATCGTATTGCGACTTTTTATTTGCAATATCGCCAGCAATACCAGAGTGGTCTCGAACACGCTTGTTATATAAAGACAAACGGTCATTGGCAGAGATCAATTGACTATCAATATTATACTGACTTTCAATCTGCTTCAGTGCTTTGTTCTCGCTGTTGGTCATCAATTCCAAAGCAAAGCTGTTGCTGGCAACTAAACACAACAACGCGCAAGTGATTTTTGTGTATCTCACTGATTTCTCCGTCATTTCCATATATGAATTAGCACTCTAGCCACATCCTGGTCAAGAGCAAATCAATAGCGAGCCATAATACTAAAGAAAATAGGCCTTTACAAACAGATTGTAATCTTTGCAAATGTTTTTATTTGATTAGTGAGCTAGGCTAAATTTATCTTGATATCTTAATTAGAATTTTTCAATTTGCTCTATTTCTGCTTAATTCAACACCTGACTGAAATACAAATTTTTCATCCAAGGTTATCGTATCCATTAAATATTAAATTTAGTCGTCTATTTTTAAGTAAACTTATTGAATCATTTTTGATTGATTAGGCGGGAATTCAACGACCTAGAAAACTTCCATGAAGAGCGGATTCAACGCCTCCCTATACCACGAAGCCATTATCATTGATTTGTTCAGTACACCATCCGTAGAGCTCATCACAACGTAATATAGATGCTTCTCCATATCCAACGTTGATGCGATACGCTGCAAACTCACACAGTGCAAAGAGCTTTTAGGTCGGCCATTCAATACATAGCAACGACGACTTTGTTATCTTCATAAACCCGCGCAATTTATATACACAATTTGAATACCTGCTAAGACTAACAATGCGTGCAATTCCTTGCTTTCCCCACTAGAATGCCGAGCGCGGATGCACAAGCGTCCACCGTTGATTGAGGAAGTTTGAATGAAAGGCCGTATTGCAGAAATTGCGCTTGTTGTCGCGATGCTTCTTTGGGCAAGCAGCTTTATCGCATTAAAAATCGCATTTCAGAGCTATGATCCTTGGACTGTTATTGCCGGCCGAATGGTTGTCGCCAGCGTCTGTTTTTTATGTTTTTGGCGTAAATTACTAAAATTCCATTACCAAAGTGGTGACTGGAAACT
Source organism: Shewanella gelidii (assembly GCF_014647855.1). Classification (GTDB taxonomy): domain Bacteria; phylum Pseudomonadota; class Gammaproteobacteria; order Enterobacterales; family Shewanellaceae; genus Shewanella; species Shewanella gelidii. Next base: position 411,411 of record NZ_BMPZ01000003.1, read on the forward strand.
TCTACTATTACTCGTTGCCGCAGAGCCCTGCCTCTACTTCATTTTCGAAGCGCTCGCCCTACAATACACGACCGCGGGTCAGGCTGGCATGATCACCTCCTTAGCCCCCTTACTCACCGCAGTGATCGCATTTTTCGTACTCAAAGAGAAAATCAGCAAAATCGCCAGTCTAGGCCTTGGAATTGCCATCATTGGCGTCTTGGTTCTTGGTTCTGAAGGCCATAGCAGTGAAACCGCTCCAAATCCGATGCTCGGTAATTCACTCGAGTTTCTCGCCATGTTGTGTGCTGCCGTTTTCAGTATCTGCCTCAAGATATTAAGCGAACGATACTCTGCGCTCACAATGACAGCATTGATGTCCTTTACGGGAATGCTTTTCTTTACGCCGATAGCACTGCTTCAAGGCAATGCATGGAGCTGGGATGCCCAAGGGCTAACCGCCATCGTATTTTTAGGCGGGTTTGTCACGATTGGTGCTTATCTTTTGTATAACTACGCCATTTCACATATGCCAGTCACCCGCGCGGCTGGGTTTATTAACTTAATCCCGGTGTTTACCCTCGTGCTGGCTTATCTGATTCTTGATGAACGACTCTCACCCATGCAAATTGGTGCCTGCGCTATCGTGATGTTTGGCGTGGGTCTCAGCCAATTTAAAAGCAAGGGCGAAACACCCGCCCAAGCCTTTGCTGAACCCGAAAACTGACCCTAAAAAAGAGGCCGCGAGGCCTCTTTTATCCAACCATCTCGAAACGCAAAGCTGCCTACGCTAACTGCTCTTCGAGTGCACGCAAACAAAGCGCTACATTTTCTCGACGGGCACCATAACCCATTAAGCCAATACGCCAAGCTTTACCCGCCAGTGCGCCTAATCCAGCACCGATTTCCAAGTTGTATTTTTGTAGCAATTGCTGACGAACAGCGGCATCGTTGACACCATCAGGAATATAAACAGCATTGAGCTGCGGTAAGCGATCGCCTTCATTAACGACGAACTGTAAGCCTAACTTTTCTAGGCCTTGACGCAACAATAAGTGCATTTGCTGATGGCGCTGCCAAGCTTGTTCTAGCCCCTCTTCAGCGAGCAATCGCAATGACTCATGAAGCGCGTAGAGCGCATTCACTGGCGCCGTATGATGATAGCTGCGTTTGCCTTCACCGCTCCAATATCCCATCACTAATGTCTGATCCAAAAACCAACTTTGTACCGGTGTTTTACGTGCTTTTAGTTTTTCAACCGCAGCAGGAGAAAATGACACCGGTGATAACCCAGGCACACAGGACAAACACTTTTGACTGCCCGCATAAATCGCATCAATGCCCCAATCGTCAACCCGAAGCTCAACGCCACCAAGAGATGTTACTGCATCAACAATAGATAAACAGTCATGTTGCTTAGCGAGGGCACAAAGAGATTGAGCGTCTGATAACGCCCCCGTTGAAGTTTCTGCATGAACAAAAGCGAGAAACTTAGCCTCAGGGTGAGAGGCAAGCGCCTTGGCGACGGCATCCACACTCACTGGCTCACCCCACTCATTGTCAACCACTACGGCAGTCGCGCCGACACGCTCAACATTCTGTCGCATTCGCTCACCAAACACACCATTGCGACAAACAATCACGGTTTCACCGGGTTCAACCAGATTGACGAAACAAGTTTCCATACCCGCACTTCCGGGTGCCGATACCGCCAAAGTCATTTCATTTTGAGTTTGAAAGGCGTATTGGATCAGACTTTTTAATTCATCCATCATGCCAACAAAAAGCGGATCGAGGTGACCGATAGTCGGCTTTGATTGTGCAGCCAATACTTCAGGGTAAACATCCGATGGACCTGGGCCCATCAAAGTACGGCGAGGTGGATTAAAAGCTTGAAGTTGAGGCGCAGCTAACATGATGTCTCCTTGACGCTAAACAGTTGGAATAAAATAGCTTGAAATGATGCGCATCCGGCAACTCTCAAATCTCATCGAGAAAAGGAGTGACCTGCTGGAATTTCAACCGCATCTTTCACGACACTATCACAAATTGTACGTCGAATATCGTTATTTTGAATTCACGAGAGTTAGACAAAAGTCTTGCGAGGTTATGGGTTTAGAAGACACGCTTTGATGTTTTAAACGTTCGAACCGCAAAGCTTCGCCACAAAATATCAACGCCGACCTTCATCTGTAAAGAGAGCCGTAGGGTTTACCAATAAAAAAGAGCGCATTTTGCGCTCTTCCTTCGGCTAGCCTTCATCGATTATGCATGTATCCCTGCACCGCATAGCAAGCAGTTAAACAACTTAACTTGGAGCGCTGTTGCTCAAAAAGAGTTGATACGCTGGGCTTTGCGTTTCTTCTTGGTAAACAAATCCGAGCTCATCCAAGAATGTTTGAAATGCATCAGCGTCTTGCTCAGGTACTTCAAAGCCAGTTAAAACGCGGCCAAATGCGGCACCATGGTTTCGATAGTGGAACAAACTAATGTTCCACTGGCTTTGCAACGTGGTTAAAAACTTCAATAGTGCGCCTGGGTGCTCCGGAAACTCGAAACTGAATAGACGCTCATCAAGAGGCTCGGGCGGGCGGCCTCCTACCATATAACGCACATGCAACTTGGCAGTTTCATCGGCCGATAAGTCTTTCACTTCAAATTGATGCGCTTCAAGGGTTTGAATAATTTCATCAAGCTCACTTTGACCACCAGCGACACGAATCCCCGCAAAGACGACGGCTTGTTCTCGGCTGCTAAAGCGATAGTTAAACTCAGTTAAAGCACGTTTTCCAAGGAGCTCACAGAAACGTAAAAAGCTACCCGGTTTTTCAGGAACCTTCACAGCAAGCACAGCTTCTTTATGTTCACCCAGCTCACAACGCTCTGAGACATATCTCAAGCTGTGAAAATTGACATTCGCACCACTTAAAATGGCAGCAACTTTCTCACCCTTGCCTGTATCACCAATATACTTTTTTAAGCCCGCTAACGAGAGTGCGCCTGCGGGTTCAGCAATCGCGCGCGTATCTTCAAAAATATCCTTCACCGCGGCACAAATTTCATCTGAGCTCACGGTAACGACGTCATCCACGTATTCCCTTGCAAGGCGAAAAGGCTCTTCGCCAATTCGTTTGACCGCGACACCATCGGCAAATAGTCCGACCTGTGGCAAGGTTACGGGCTCATCAGCCTCAAGTGCTGCTTTTAAACAAGCTGCATCTTCAGGCTCCACGCCAATAATTTTGACCGTTGGCATGACCGCTTTGTAATACGCTGCAATTCCAGCGACCAATCCGCCACCACCAACTGGCACAAAAATAACTTCTAAATCGCGCTGTTGCTGTAGCATTTCTTGTGCAACAGTACCTTGACCTGCAATCACCGCCTCATCATCAAATGGTGCAATGTATACCCGCCCTTCCTCTTTGGAAAGCTGCTGGGCATAGGCATTGGCCTGATCAAACGCTTGACCATGAAGCACGACTTCACCGCCTAAACGTTTTACCGCATCGACTTTTATATCCGGTGTTGTTTCGGGCATCACAATAACCGCGCTAATGCCGCGAGCGCTGGCTGACATGGCAACCCCTTGGGCATGGTTTCCGGCAGAGGCACAGACCACGCCTTTTTCACATTCAGTAGCACTAAGCTCAGCAATACGATTATATGCACCACGCAGCTTAAAAGAATGCACGGGTTGCATATCTTCTCGTTTCAGGAAAATCTGACAACCAAGGCGTGCCGAAAGCTTATTTAGACTCGAGAGTGGGGTAATTTTGGCAACATCATAAACAGAAGACAGTAGAATTTTTTGTAAATAGTACTGGGCCAGTTGCAATTGGCTTTCGCTAGCAAGTGCGAGCATATAGAGTCTCTCTTTTTGAAACTGATTGAGCCGACAATTTCGACTCAATCAATTGAGGCGAAGGGTGGATTACCCTTCCAGTTTACTGGCGTCACGAACAGCGCCTTTGTCGGCACTCGTTGCAAGCATCGCGTAAGCTTTGAGCGCTTGGGATACCGGGCGCTGACGATGAACAGGCTTCCACGCATCTTTTCCACGAGCAAGCATTGCAGTTTGACGCTTAGCAAGCTCCGCAGGGCTCACGACTAAAGTCATGCTACGATTTGGAATATCAATTTCTATCCGATCACCAGTTTCAACCAGAGCGATTGTCCCACCAGCGGCGGCTTCTGGAGAGACATGACCAATAGAAAGGCCGGATGTACCACCAGAGAATCGACCATCGGTGATCAACGCGCACTTAGTACCTAAGCCTTTGGATTTGAGGTAGCTCGTTGGATAAAGCATCTCTTGCATACCCGGGCCACCTTTGGGGCCTTCATAGCGAATCACCACAACATCGCCTTCAACGACGTCTCCACCCAAGATCCCTGCAACGGCATCATCTTGACTCTCAAATACACGGGCTGAGCCCACAAAAACCAAGTTTGACTCATCAACGCCTGCGGTTTTGACGATACTACCATTTTCAGCAATATTCCCCGACAAGACTGCAAGACCACCTTCTTGGCTAAAGGCATTGTCACGGGTTCGGATACAGCCATCGGTACGGTCTGTATCTAAGCTTTCCCAGCGACATTCTTGGCTAAATGCCTTCGTCGTTGGGATCCCAGCAGGCCCCGCACTAAAGAAACGCTTAACATCTTCAGACTGAGTTTGCATTACATCATATTGCGCCAATACCGCTTTCAGGTTCTCTCCAGCGACATGCGGCACATCAGTATGCAATAAATTGGCACGGTCAAGCTCACCAAGAATTCCCATGACACCACCAGCGCGATGGACATCTTCCATATGGTATTTCGGTGTAGAAGGAGCCACTTTACATAGGTGTGGTACTTGGCGTGATAAGCGGTCAATATCATCCATGGTAAAAGGAACTTCTGCTTCTTGAGCAGCTGCCAATAAATGCAGAACAGTGTTGCTTGAACCACCCATTGCGATATCAAGTGTCATTGCATTTTCAAAGGCTTTAAAGTTGGCAATATTGCGTGGCAATGCAGATTCATCATTGTCATGATAGTAACGTTTCGTTAGAGCCATCACGCGACGACCCGCTTCTAAAAAGAGCTCTCGACGATCGGCATGGGTTGCCAACATAGAGCCATTGCCTGGCAATGAAAGCCCTAAAGCTTCAGTGAGACAATTCATCGAGTTTGCAGTGAACATTCCTGAGCACGATCCGCATGTCGGGCAAGCACTACGTTCAATTTTTTCACTGTCTTCATCACTAATGCGGTCATCAGCCGCTGCAACCATTGCATCCACGAGGTCAAGTTTAATGATGTTATCAGACAACTTGGTTTTACCCGCTTCCATTGGGCCACCCGACACAAACACCACTGGAATATTTAAACGCAGCGATGCCATTAACATACCCGGTGTGATTTTGTCGCAGTTTGAGATACAAACCAGCGCATCAGCACAATGCGCATTGGCCATGTACTCAACACTATCGGCAATCAATTCACGACTTGGCAGGCTGTATAACATGCCACCGTGTCCCATCGCGATACCATCATCCACGGCAATGGTATTAAACTCTTTCGCGATACCGCCGGCATCTTCAATTGCACCAGCAACTAAAGACCCCATATCTTTGAGGTGAACATGTCCCGGAACAAATTGTGTAAATGAATTCACCACCGCAATAATCGGTTTGCCAAAGTCATTATCTTTCACGCCAGTTGCACGCCACAAAGCGCGTGCTCCTGCCATGTTGCGGCCTTCGGTACTGGTTGCTGAGCGTAACTTTGGCATTGTTGTATCCTTTGTTCTATTCAATCTTTTTAAGCGTTATAACGAAGCGGTTTGAGCAGTTTGTGTACTACTCAGGACTCTACATTGAGTCACGTCTACTAGCTTAGTCAACTGGTTTGACAGCAAATCAACGGTGCGTTCGCTATCGACTTCTAATTCCATGGTGGCATCCACATCACTTGTTGAGCGCATATTCATCTTAATAATTTTGAAACCACGGTGACGAGCCACTCGTAGTATACGTTCTAACACTTCAGGACGCTGATGTAATTCAAGTTCTAGAGCATGGATCATCATTCTTTCTCCAAGGTTTCAATCATATCGCTATTTGACGCTCCAGGGGGAACTAGAGGCCAAACGTTAAATGCATCGTCAATTGCAACGTGAAGGAAATACGGACCTTCACTATTTAGCATTTCATCCAAAGCAGGCTCAACTTCTTCGGCTGTACTGATTTGCTTACCAGGAATGTCAAAAGCACTAGCAAGTGTGACAAAGTCAGGGTTATCGGATAAGTCGGTTTCACTAAAGCGCTCCTCAAAGAATAGGTGCTGCCATTGCTTCACCATACCCAGCTTCTGGTTATCCAGTAGGAGGATTTTCACTGGCAGTTTACGGCGTTTAATCGTGGTCAACTCTTGGATGTTCATCATGATTGAGCCATCGCCAGAAACCACCACAACTTTAGCGTCTGGTCGCGCGACTTGCGCGCCAATTCCAGAAGGCAAACCAAAGCCCATCGTACCAAGGCCCGAACTCGACAAATGATCTTCTGGACGACGGAACCACATATGTTGCGCAACCCACATCTGGTGTTGGCCAACATCACAAGAAACCACACTATCTTCCGGCAATTTATCCGCTAATGTTCGTAGCATTCTTGGAGCAAAGACCAGCGAGCCTGGATGGTTATAATTAAACTCATGCTCTGCTTTCAGCGCAGCTACTTCTGCTTTCCAAGGTTCAATATCAAGCGTCATCGACAGTGCAGGTAGCACTTCGCGAAGATCTTCTGTTATTGCAACATCTGGTGCACGCAATTTACCAAGCTCCGCTGCATCAATATCTAAGTGAACGACTTTAGCTTTGCTTGCAAAGCTATCAAGCCGTCCGGTCACGCGATCATCAAAACGCGCGCCGACAACCAGCAATAAATCACTCGCTTGCACCGCAAGATTTCCAGCTTTACTTCCATGCATACCAAGCAAGCCAAGGTAGAGTGGATTCTCTTTATCCATTGCCCCCAACCCCTTCAAGGTTGCGACAGAGGGCATTCCAGTTTGCTTGGCAAAATCTCGAAGCTGCTCAACAGCGCCTGCCATCCCCACACCACCACCAACATAAAGAATGGGCGCTTTGCTTGCTCGGATCAGCTGTTTGGCTTGTTCAAGATTTGAAATGGTCTCAACCACCGGCGTTTCCAGTGCTTGCAACGGCGTCTGATACTGCATTTCAGCTAACTGAATATCTTTAGGGATATCGACAAGTACAGGCCCAGGGCGACCAGAGGCCGCGACTTCAAAGGCTTTATAGAGAGTCGGCACGAGCTCATCAATACTGCGAACCATAAAACTATGCTTGGTGACAGCCAGTGACATGCCTAATACATCAATTTCTTGAAATGCATCGGTACCAACTACTGCCGAGGCGACTTGACCAGTGATGGCAACCACGGGAATAGAATCAAGTAAAGCATCTGCAAGCGACGTCACCAGGTTGGTTGCGCCAGGGCCTGATGTTGCAAAGCAAACTCCAGTTTTACCGCTCGCTCTTGCGTATCCGAGTGCGGCGAATGCAGCCCCTTGCTCATGACGACTGAGTAAATGATCAACTTCACTGCCATACAATGCATCATAAATGGGCATGATTGCACCACCCGGATAGCCAAATACTGTGGTAGTTCCGTGAGCCGCTAGCACTTTAATAACTGCGTCGGCTCCTCTCATCGTCTGCCCTTGTTCCATATACTGCACTCGCTCATTGCTTTATCGTGTGGTTGTTATTTATTTTTAGCCCTAGAAAAACAAAACCCCCCGGTCCTTTCGGAGCGGGGGGTTATGCAATTTGACTTTGACTTAACTCTGTCTGTTTGCCGTGCGAATCCCCCGCTGTGATCTAATAATCACAACGCTAATAATCACGAGAATTCGTTTCGTCAGTTGACTCAACATAGCTAACCCAATCCTAATCTAATTAATCTCTAGTCTAATACTCTGTTGCTTACGGCCCGATAAGTCTGACTTGCCTCTGCTTATTCGGCGCGCTGAAGTTAAATTCTTGTTACTGCATTGCAGCGACCCCTAAGATGTATCATAGACGTGCTCAAAAACACAACAAAAAAAACTTCAAATCACGATTTATTCACTTTAAATGCAAACTCAAGCACATTTTTGGTGCAAACAACCCATTTCATTAGGGTATGACTATTCACCAAAGTGAATACATTTTGATTCAAAAGTCGCCTATAACAAAGCGCATTAGCGGTGAGAAATCGCGATGTAAAAAATATATTTACATCGCATTAACTTGATTAAGCTTCTTCAACCAGACGCTTCATGTCTGTCATGTAGCCACGAAGTTCTGCACCGATATATTCAACTTCGGTATTGCGAATAGCTTCATTCACTTCGATAAGACGTAGGTTATCGACCTTATTGCTTTCAACTTCTAAAGCAGCACCGAGCACTTCTGCTGGCATCGCATTGACATAGTCTTTTAGCATAGGGAGCGCCGCGTGGTTGAATAAGTAACAACCGTATTCAGCCGTGTCAGAAATCACTACGTTCATTTCATACAAACGCTTACGAGCAATCGTATTTGCAATCAATGGCGTCTCATGGAGCGACTCATAATATGCAGACTCTTCAACGATACCTGCTGCAACCATCGTATCAAAAGCAAGCTCTACACCCGCCTTAACCATGGCAACAAGGAAGATCCCTTTATCAAAATAGGTTTGCTCGTCGATTTCTTCATCACATGCTGGCGCATTTTCAAAAGCAGTTTCATTGGTTTCAGCACGCCACTTTAATAAGTTGGCATCGTCATTTGCCCAATCAGCCATCATCGTTTCAGAGAAGTGACCACTGATGATGTCATCCATGTGCTTTTCAAATAATGGCGCTAGAATTTCCTTCAGCTCATCAGCCATATCATAAGCTTTGATTTTCGCAGGATTTGACAGTCTATCCATCATGTTGGTGATACCACCATGTTTCAAGGCTTCCGTGACTGTTTCCCAACCTTGCTGAATCAGCTTCGCTGCGTAGCCAGGCTCTACACCATCAGCAACCATCTTTTCATAGCCAAGAATTGCGCCGGTTTGCAGCATGCCACATAGAATCGTTTGCTCACCCATCAAGTCAGATTTAACTTCTGCAATGAAAGAAGATAAAAGAACACCGGCACGATCACCGCCCGTTGCACTTGCATAGGCTTTGGCAATATCTAAACCGTCGCCATTTGGATCATTTTCAGGATGCACAGCGATCAATGTCGGTACACCAAATCCACGCTTGTATTCTTCGCGAACTTCAGTACCTGGACACTTAGGTGCAACCATCACAACCGTTATATCTGAACGTACTTGCATGCCTTCTTCAACAATGTTGAAACCATGTGAGTAAGACAGTGTTGCGCCTTCTTTCATCAATGGCATCACGGTTGATACAACATTGGTGTGTTGCTTGTCAGGCGTCAGGTTGAGTACAAGGTCAGCATCTGGGATCATTTCTTCAAATGAACCCACTTTAAAACCATTTTCAGTCGCACGTTGGAATGAAGCACGCTTCTCTGCGATGGCTTGAGCTCGCAATGCATAAGAGATGTTGAGGCCAGAATCACGCATGTTTAAACCTTGGTTCAAACCTTGAGCACCACAACCTAAGATGACAATGTTCCAATCTTTGATGTAACTGCAGCCTTCGCTAAATTCAGCAGGGTCCATGAAACGACATTGTGACAATTGCGCCAACTGCTGACGCAAATTCAAAGAGTTAAAATAGTTAGCCATCGGGTGTTCCACCTTGTAATTGGATGTTTGTAGGGTGCAAGTTGCAATGCATGTCTGCACGAATTAAACACACTATAGCGCAAGCTTTTAATTGCTTAAAATGATATATTCGGAACATTACGTTGCAATTTACGCAATACGATTTCATCTGCTTCAATGCAGCAATCCTCGTCAAGTTAGCATAATGGAGAAGTCACATGGATATCCGTACGATTAAGTTATTTTTACATCTTTGTGATAGCTTGCATTTTGCAAAAACGGCGCAGCAAATGCACATGAGTCCTTCCACACTAAGCCGCGCGCTGCAGCGTCTTGAAGACGAGGTTGGCGCCAAGTTATTACAGCGAGACAATCGCAGCGTCACCATTACCAGTGCCGGGCTAGAATTCCAACAGTTTGCTCAGCAAACGCTACAAAGTTGGCAAACAATGCGCTCTCGCATCGGCCCACATCAAGATTTGCTCAGGGGAAAGATTAATATCTTTTGCTCAGTAACCGCAGCCTACAGCCATTTACCTGAATTGCTCGACCAATTTAGGCGAGAGCACCCGCTGGTTGAAATTTCGCTGAGGACAGGTGATCCCGCCAATGCAGTAACCGAGGTGATGCAGAATCGCGCGGATATTGCGATAGCGGCTTTACCAGATACATTTCCAAATAGCCTACACTTTTCAAAGATTGAAGATATTCCTCTAAGTGTAATTGCGCCAAACTTACCTGGACCACTACAGGAACAGCTCAATCAAAAGCAAATCGATTGGCCTTCGTTACCATTTATCGTGCAAGACCATGGGCCTGGCAGAAAGCGCGCTGACAATTGGTTCAGCCAGATGGGCTTCAAGCCACAAATTTACGCGCAGGTGTCAGGCCATGAAGCCGTGGTTTCCATGGTGGCGCTGGGATTTGGGCTAAGCATCACCCCTGAAGTTGTGGTCACCAATAGCCCAGTAAGAGATCGAATCCAGATGCTACAATCTCCTATAGACATTCCTGTTTTTGAATTAGGTTGTTGTTGTAAACAAAACCGCTATGAGGAACCAGCAATCAAAGCATTTTTGGAAGTTCTCTAACAGTCCTTAAACGAAACAACCGAATCAGCTTATACCTATTTTTATATATATGACAGTAACTTGGGCAGAGACCCGACAACGAAGTGAACAATGAAAAGAGACATAACGCAAAGAAATAACATTTGTTGCTCAGTTGTTTAGCATCTGCAATGGTTTTCAATAGATAAATCCCTATACTTAGTCGACCAAAACAAATATCGAACGGCGTGTGTTAAATACCGAGATTGGTAAATGAATTTACTCGCGATGCTTTTGACCTTTAGCGGATTGATTGGCTTACTGTTTGCCATCAAACCGAGCTATAAGATCTGCACCTTACCTGAATATCGAAATTCGGGCTGGTATTTGCTATTTGTGATGATTCTCTTTTTTATTTTTGGTTATCTAGGCTTCCTCTGGCTGCTATTCAAGCAAAGTACTGGCAATTATGAACTCGTTGTCGCGGCAATTTTCGCCGGCGGCGGCATGTTTGTTTATGCCGTCACCAAAATGAGTAAAAAAACCATTCTTAGCCTGCAAGATATTGTCAAAGAAAAGCACTACCAATCTCGCCACGATATGTTAACGCAGCTCCCGAATCGCACACTGTTTTATGAGAAAGCGGATCAACTCATCAGCCAAAAGGTTGCTAAATTTAGCTGTTTAATGCTCGATTTGAATGACTTTAAAATTATCAACGACACCTTTGGCCATGCAAGAGGCGATGAGGTATTACAGATCCTCGCACAACGGCTCATGCAAACCGTACCAAGTGAAGCGACACCGGCACGAATTGGTGGTGATGAACTTGCAGTGCTGTTGCCAAAAGCAAGTGCTCAAGAAGCGTTTGAAATTGCACGCTCAATTCAGCATGCCTTTAAAGAGGATATTGAGTGTAAAGATTATAAATTGGGGATTGGCGTGAGCATCGGTATTGTGGAATACCCAGACCATGGAGAAAGCAAAGAAACGCTACTCAAAAATGCCGATACCGCCATGTACCAAGCCAAGTACAACGACAATAATTGCCAAGTTTTCCATAAATTTTTGTAGTCCACACAGTGTTCAGTTTAGCAATGATATATTTAGACACCCTCCCTGCGTCGCTAATCTTGGCGATCCAGAACAGTACTCGCAGCCTACGTCTCTGTACCAACACTCTCCATTGTCCCGAAAAATCACGCCATGCGGTTAGATTCACTTCAAAGTATGCACCTAAACTTAGGATTGCAAAAATCGATGCTTTGCCGCCTGCACAACAAACATTAGCAATCAATCAATAAACAACTACAATTCCTAAGGCAGCATTTTGACCCTCAATTCATAACACAATGGAATGTATAAACCGCCTGATCTCGAACAAAAGGAATTGTTATGGCAATAGCTTGTATCACCACCCGAGCCAGCAACGGCGTTGACGCCCCAAAAGTTACCGTAGAAGTTCACCTGAGCAATGGCTTACCTGCATTTAATCTTGTTGGGCTTCCCGAAACATCGGTGAAAGAAGCCAAAGAACGCGTAAGAAGCGCTTTGATTAATGCCGGATTTGAGTTCCCAATGCGTCGCATCACGGTCAATCTCGCACCAGCAGATTTACCCAAACAGGGCGGTCGTTACGATTTACCCATTGCAATTGGCATTCTTGCGGCTTCAGGGCAAATCCCCGATGAAAGCACCCAGCGAATGGAATTTGTTGGAGAGCTGGCATTGTCTGGTGAGATCAGGGGATGTAGCGGATTACTGCCTGTCATCATTGCTACTCAGCAGGCAGATGTTCGCGTTGTTATCCCATTAGAGAATCAAGATGAAGCCCGCCTTGTCGGTTATCAGCAAGTGTTTTTGACTCAACATTTGCAGACTCTCGCCGCATTTTTACATGGACAAGCAGAGCTCCCTAATATCAATACGGATCTAGAATGGCTCGAGCCGAACCTAGCCCAAAGCCATCTTTGCTTTAGTGATGTCATCGGTCAACATCATGCAAAACTGGGCCTAGAAATTGCCGCAGCAGGAAAACATAATTTACTAATGCTCGGCCCCCCAGGTACTGGTAAGACGATGTTGGCGAGTCGGATCATGCAGTTGCTCCCACCTTTACAATATAATGAAGCGTTAGAAGTAGCAGCACTGCACTCTGTTGCAGGGCTAAGCACAAAATTAGAAAATTTTGTCCGTCGGCCATTTCGTAGCCCCCATCATACCGCTTCGGCGATTTCTCTTGTTGGCGGAGGAGCAGTTCCCAAACCAGGAGAAATATCTCTAGCGCACCATGGCGTGTTATTTCTTGATGAATTGACAGAATTCCCCAGAAAAGTACTCGATTGTTTACGTGAACCCATGGAAACCGGTGAAGTCGTGATCTCTAGAGCTGCAGCCAAACTCACCTTTCAAAGCAAATTCCAGTTAATCGCCGCAATGAACCCAAGCCCTTGTGGCGATACAGATGAGCACGCACGAGCAACGCCTGACCAAATATTGCGTTATCTCTCTCGACTATCCGGACCATTCCTCGACCGATTCGATCTCACGCTTGAGGTACCTCGGCTCCCCGAAGGCTCGCTTGCAAAACATCAGATAGATTCTGAGAAATCTACAGATATTGCCGAGCGTGTGGCCGCAGCACAAGCAATGCAGCAGCAGCGACAAGGAAAACCTAATCATGAACTTTCGGGTAATGAGCTCAAGCAGGTGGGTGGCTTTAAACAAGAGGATTTACAATTCTTAGAAGCAAGCGTGAACAAGTTAGGACTATCAATTCGAAGCTTCCATAAATTACAGCGGGTAGCACGAACAATTGCGGATTTGAACCAACAACCTCAGGTTGAAAAACGCCACCTTGCACAAGCACTCGGTTATCGAGCGATGGATAGGCTCTTACAGCGGCTGAGCAAACAATCGTAAATATCATAGGATCAGCCTTGAAATTTTGTTAACAAACTAGAATTTGATTGTAAAAGTCAAGGATATACACCGCAAAATAGCATGAACAGATTGAGCCAATGTCGCGCAACGAGTACCATAGACCTCCAATTTTTACAGGGAAATTTCAATGGCTGCTGTTTTGTCACGAATAACGGGTTCAATCGCATTCTTATGTTACATCGCAAATACACTCTTTTGGGTGTTCCCTATATTCGTCTTCAGCATCATCAAACTTATCCCCGTTGCACCACTTCGGCTTGCCATCAATTACTTGCTCGATGCCTGTGCATCCGCTTGGATTAGTATTAACGGAATCGTCGAACGCATTTTACACCCGGTTAAAATACACGCTTCTATCGACGCAAAGCTTGATAAAAATGAATGGTATATGGTGATAGCAAACCATCAGTCCTGGGTAGATATTCTCATTTTACAACGACTGTTTAACGGTAAGATTCCCTTTCTGAAGTTCTTTTTAAAACAGGAGCTAATCTTTGTTCCCTTTCTAGGGCTTGCTTGGTGGGCGCTAGACTTTCCATTTATGAAACGCTACAGCACCGCCCAGTTGAAGAAAAATCCAAAGCTGCGCGGCAAAGATATAGAAATTACTCGTAAAGCCTGTGCAAAATTCAAATCAAAGCCTGTGAGCATCATGAACTTTGTTGAAGGTACTCGATTTCAGTCAAGTAAGCATCAAAAGCAAAATTCACCATATCAGCATCTTTTGCGCCCTAAAGCTGGCGGCTTGGCTTTCGCTTTATCGACCATGGGTGATCAATTAAACCAACTTGTGGATGTCACCATTTATTATCCAGAGAAGACACCAAGCTATTGGGAGTTTATTAGTGGTCAATGTCAATCCGTGTATGTGGACGTGACTGTCAGTGAAATCCCTGCATCGATGAAGGGCGACTACGTCAACGATCGCCAGTTTAAACAACAATTTCAATCTCAGCTTAACCACATTTGGTTGAAGAAAGACTCAACCATGAATCAACTGATTAAACAGAGTACGCAAGGAAACTCGCACGAATGCTAAACTTTTTACCCGGTCCGATTTTATTTGTTATGAGCCTTTCGCTATTGATTATCAATACCTTAGTGTGGGCCTCTCTCATCTGCATTGGCGGCCTTGTAAAGCTATTGGTTCCTTTAAAGAGATTTCGCAATTTCGTAACCCAAATCATGAATAAATTGATGTGGGCTTGGGCTAGCTGTAATGGCGGGATTTTATTTTTACTTGCTAATTTTGAATGGGATATTGACGGTTTATCGGACCTTGACCCGCAAGGCTGGTACTTAGTGATTAGTAATCACTTAAGTGGCTTTGATATCGCGGTTCAAACCTATCTATTACGCAACAATATTCCAATGCTTAAGTTCTTCCTGAAAAAAGAGCTGATTTATGTCCCCTTCTTAGGCCTTGGGTGCTGGGCTTTAGATATGCCATTTATGCACCGGACAAGCCCTGCCAAATTAAAGAAAAACCCTAAGTTAAGGGGAAAAGACTTGCAAACGACACGCAAAGCATGTGAAAAGTTTAAGCACCTTCCTACGTCGATCATGAATTATGTTGAAGGAAGTCGTTTTACTGAAGAAAAAAGGCAACGCCAAGGTTCACCCTATCGTTACTTAATGCGCCCCAAAGCCGGAGGAGTTGCCTTTACGTTATCGGCAATGGGAGAGCAATTTACTGGCTTACTTGATATGACCATTCTGTACCCTGATGCACCGGAGAATATCTTACAAGCCGTAATGTTCGGCAAAGTGAAAAAAGTCATTGTGCGCGCAAGAGTAATAGACGTACCAGAAGTCGATGATAAGCAATATTTTAGCGATGCTCAGTATCGAGTGGATTTTCAACGCTGGCTAAACCAACTTTGGGATGAAAAAGATCAGCAGATCCATCAATTGCTGTTATCACATCAAGCAAGTACAACCACCTATCAAGCAAGAGATCTCGCCTAAGCTCCGCATTCCATTATTGCAGAAAATTGCTGCTGTGGTGCGGGGTTAAAGCAATTGACAACAAAGTCTCGGATGATGGTATTATGGTCATCTAGCTTGAATGGATTTGGCCTAGACGAGTGTTCAATAAATTTGATGACTCAACCAGAACCATCGACTAAGCTAAAACACTGCTCGTTCCTGCTCAGTCGTATCATTTTTAAGTATTGATTGTCGTAGATTCTAGCGGAGATAAGCTTGGCCATGGGAGTGAATTTGAAGCAAACGATGTTCAAAGGATTATCAAGGTTCCTTTTCAGCTTTCTTCTTTTATTCTGCACTCATGCAGGGGCTATTTCAGCTGAACCCACCAGTCACGACGCACCACCACTTAAGTTTGAACACTTAGATACCCGTTTAGGGCTCAACCAAAATACAATCACCAAACTGTTTATTGACCAAGCTGGATTACTATGGGTCGGCACGCAAGATGGCTTACACAGCTATAACGGCAAGTATTTCCATGTGTTTAATCACAATGCAAAGGACCAAACCAGTCTGTCAGAGGGCTTCATCACCGATATAGCCCAAGATGAAAATGGTGCTTTATGGGTTGGCACTTTTAATCAAGGATTGAATCGACTTGATTTAAAAACCGGAAAGGTGACCCGCTTTGTCAAAGAAAATGGTTTAGAAGATCTGCGAGTAAACCGATTAACCGTTGTTGGCGATACGGTATGGATTGGCACAAAAAGTGGCCTTTATACATTGTCGTCTCGACGCAATGTCATCCAAAAAGTCGAGCTTGGCAATCGAACCAAACCGAATGTAACCAGTTTACGGCGCGTAGGTAATGACTACATTGTCATTGGCACCGAAGCCAGCGGCGTATTCGCCATTGATACCGACACCATCAGCCGCTTAAACTTACCGCAATCTTTGCGAGTCAATCAAATTCGCGACGCAGGTAACAACCAAATATATCTTTCTTTAGCTAACCAACTTTGGAAGTATGATATTGGGAGTCGTCATGGTGAAATGGTTTGGCAGCGAAAGCCCAAGCGAAATACCACACACACAATCAGTGATTTCGTAATCGGTAAAGAAGGGGTGATCTGGCTGGTCGGTCCTAATGCAGGCTTAGTGCAACTTCTTCCCAATACCAACACCTCGACAAACGCTCAGGAACAGATAAAGGCCTACGCCTACCGCCATGACCCGCTGATTAAAGGCTCTGTCGTTGATAACAATATCCAAAGACTCTTACTCGATGACAATGGCACTTTATGGTTAGGTACCAGCTATTCAGGTATCGACAAAATCAATATTGAGCGACAATATTTTAAACATATTTACGAACACCATCAGTTAAACCCTCGTCAAAGCAACAATATTCGCGCTTTATTCAGAGACAGTCGTAACACGCTCTGGATAGGGATGGATGGTGCGGGTTTAAAAAGTCTCACTCCCGGCAATGAATTTTATCAGCACTATCTTGCATACTTTTCCAATGCCGCTGGTTTAAGCCAGTCAGAAGCACAACTGCGGATCATGGATATCATTCAAGATGAGCAGCAAAACCTATGGTTTGCGAGCAGTTTAGGCTTAGGTAAATTCGATAAAGACCGCCAATTCAAATTATATCAACAAAGTGATATTCGCCCTGGTGCTATCGGTCAGGGCCTTATTCGCAGCCTTACAATTGATAGCAAAGGCCAGCTATGGATTAGTGCCGCGAGTCGCCTCTATCGCTATCAGGCCGAAACCGATGATTTTACGGAGTTCGATTTAACCCGTATCGACAACTTTAACGATATTCAAAACCAAATCATGGTCACCCGATCGCACAAGAACCAACTTTGGTTAGGGACAATGGATGGCTTGATTCGAATCGATATGGATACGGGTAAGGGAGAAATCCTAAATAAGGATGTAGATAATCCCAATAGCATGTTCAACAGTCGTATACGTGACATCTTATTTAATGAAGATGGCAGCATATGGCTAGCGACACATGGCGGCCTCACTCTTATGGAAAAAGAGTTATCAGGCTTTAAGTTTACCAATATTGGAACCACCCAAGGTCTACCGAGCGCGACCATTTACGCCATCTTGAAGGATGACCAAGGTAGCCTTTGGATAAGTAGTAACGCGGGCATTAGTCGCTATAACCCTCAATCAAAGCAAATCATTACTTTTAATGAATCCGAGGGGCTGCAAGGGCTCGAGTTTAACGGCAAAGTAAAAATGCAAGATGCTAATGGCGAACTTTGGTTTGGCGGTATTAATGGCATTAACCATTTTTCGCCACAAACGATTCCAACCCACCGCACCGATAATCAACTCGCATTGACCGGATATAGCATCGCCGGTAACTATCATCGCATTTTTGATTTGCGTCAGCCTCCAGTGATTCATATGGATTACGATGAGCAAGTTGTGAGTTTTGAAATCACGTCTCTCGACTTCAGCTACACCAATAACGAACAGTTTGCGTTTCAACTTGATGGCCTAGAGCAACAATGGCATTACATAGAAAATTCAAGTGATATCACATACACCAATCTCACACCCGGCAAATACACACTAAAAGTTAGGTATGGGCTGAGAAACAACCCTCTGAGCTCGCAAGTCTTAGAAGTCCCAATCCAAGTTCATGCCCCCTTTTACCGTACGAGTTACGCATACGCTTTGTATTCATTGCTACTGGCTTTGTTTATTCTAAAAAATGTTTTTGACAGACAAACTAAGCGTAAAATTGAGCATGAATTTGAGACCAGCATCCGAGTCTCAGAAGAGCGCCTAAAAATGGCATTGTGGGCATCAGGCGACGGTATGTGGGACTGGAAAATTCCAGAAGATCGCGTGTTTAGAACTAATGTTCAAGATGACGAAATTTACGAAGATAATGGTGAAAGTTTAACCCGAGATATTCACCCAGAGGATAAAACTCGTGTCCAACTTGCACTGAACGATCACCTCAAGGGACGCACTCCTTTTTACGAAGCAGAATACCGAACACTCGATGACAACGAACAATGGATTTGGCTATTAGACCGCGGCAAAGTTGTTGAGCGAAACTCTCGCAAAGAACCGCTGCGAATGACCGGCACACTCAAAGACATTACAACGCGCAAGACCACAGAAAATGAACTTCGGTTATCTTCGCAAGTTTTGCATAGCATGAATGAGGCCGTCGTCGTCGCAGGGCTCGACTATCGCATGATTTCCGTCAATCCAGCTTTCACTTTAGTCACTGGATTTAGCGCTGATGACGTGATGAACAAACCTTTTCTTTTTCTCACACGCGGACTGCAAAATAAGACGTTTTATCAAACGATAGAAAAGCAGCTTCTTCACAACAAACGCTGGTCTGGTGAAATAACCATTCGCACCAAAGGTAAGCGCAAAATTTTGATCTGGTTGGAAATCAACCAAGTTATCGATACCAAACAGGAAGCCAGCCATTTTGTGGCAGTATTCACCGATATTACTGACCGAAAGAAGGCCGAAGAAGACTTAAGAGTATTGGCAAGCTTTGATACGCTAACGGGCTTACCAAACCGAACTTTGTTCCAAGACCGACTGTCCCATGCGATTCACCAAGCCCATCGCTCTAAAAACGTTGTGGCTTTAATGTACCTAGATTTAGACCGCTTTAAACATATCAATGACTCAATGGGGCACCACATTGGTGATCTTCTATTAAAAGCGGTTGCGGCACGACTTAAAAACTCTGTTCGCGAAGGTGATACCGTCGCACGTCTTGGTGGAGATGAATTTACCATTATCATTGAAGGCGTCACAAAAAATAAAGTCGCCACCGTTGTGGCAGAGAAGATTGTTCGCGCCTTCCAGACCCCATTTTTGTTGGATGACAAGGTTCTAACCATCTCACCATCAATAGGGATCAGTGTATATCCAGATGACGCGGAAGACTCTACGTCATTGACCAAGTTTGCCGATACAGCCATGTATCATGCAAAGTCTTTGGGACGAAACAATTTCCAATTTTATACGTCAAAGCTCAATGAATATGCGGTCCGTCATGTTGAGCTTGAGGCAGGATTAAAACAAGCAATAACGCTTAATGAATTTTCTTTGGTTTATCAGCCAAAATTCTGTGTTGCCACTGGTAAACTCACTGGATTAGAGGCACTTTTACGCTGGCATAGCAAAGAATTAGGTCATATTTCACCTGCTGAGTTTATCCCACTTGCAGAAGAGACCGGCATGATTAACCAGATTGGTCACTGGGTTATTAACCATGCTTGCCACCAAATTGCAGAGTGGCACGAGCAAGGTTTTACTGATCTCAATGTGGCTGTAAACCTGTCTGCCAACCAGTTGAAAATGGATATTGTATCTACCATTGAAGTCGCACTCGCCGTATCCGGGCTGCCAGCCCATGCGTTAGAGCTTGAGTTAACCGAGTCTATGATTATGAAAAAGCCACAAGATTCAGTTTCGGTGCTCAATCAGCTTAAGGGGCTTGGCTTAACTTTAGCGGTGGATGACTTTGGAACTGGCTATTCAAGTTTAAGTTATTTGAAGCGCTTCCCTATCGATACCCTAAAGATTGATAGGGAGTTTGTTGGCGATATTACTGACGATCCAGAAGATGCTGCGATTACGAGCGCCATTATCGCGCTCGCCCACAGTCTAGAACTCAATGTGGTTGCAGAAGGGGTAGAAACCCAAGAACAGCTAAACTTCCTTGCTCAACATAAGTGCGATCAAATTCAGGGGTATTTACTGAGCAAGCCACTCAATACCAAAGATTGTGAAGCTTTCTTGTATCAACAGCAGCAACAGTCATTATCCAACGAATAAGTGCTCAACATCTCGAGCTTACTCAAGCGAACACCCATTAAAAAAGGCTCCGAGGAGCCTTTTTTATAACCGTGCGGTTTGCTTATGCTTGACGCGTTCGCTCAACTTTCTTCACCCAACCTTCTGGGCCTGCCATTTTACCGTTTTGGATATCAGTATATACCTGATAGATCCGCTGAATATGCTTGCCAACCTTGCCGTCACCTACGGTAACAACGGTATTGTCTTCAAAAATATAAGAGCCAACAGGAGAAACAACTGCTGCGGTTCCGAAACCGCCCGCCTCAACAATCTCACCAGACTGAATATCAGCAATAAATTGGTCTAACATCACTGTCTCTTGGCGGATTTCGCAGCCTAAGATTTCCGACAGTTCCATAATCGATTTTGACGTAATAGACTGCAAAATCGTGTCCGTGAATTCAGGAATAATAATGGTGCCATCTTTCAAAACATGGAAGTGGTTCATCGCACCAACTTCTTCAATTTGAGTATTGGTTGAATCCAAATATAAAACTTGAGCAGCTCCATACTCCGCAGCAGCTTTACCTGCTCTTAGTGAAGCTGCATAGTTACCAGCCGCTTTAGAAGCGCCTGTGCCACCAGAAACCGCACGATGGAACTTCTTACTAATGAGCAAGCGAATCGCATTGTTCACACCTGCTGCATAATATGCACCACTCGGGCTAATCATCACGCAGAACGTATATTGATTGCTCGGACTCACCGATAGTCTATCTTCAGTCGCAAAAATGAAAGGACGAATGTACATACACGCCCCTTGCTGCATCGGGAACCATAAGCGGTCAACATCAATCAATGCATTTATCGCATCAAGCTGCACCTGTTCGTCCAAGTATGGAATGCACACAATCTCTGCAGAACGATTCATTCGCTCAGCATTTTTATCAAGTCTAAAGGTATAAATTTCGCCATCATCATGCATATAGGCTTTGGCACCTTCAAAAATCGACTGCCCGTAATGCAATGACATTGCACCTGGAGCCATTTCAAAGGGGGCATACGGCACAATCCGTGGATCTTGCCACTCGCCATCGCGATAATCCATCAAGAACATATGATCCGTTCTTAACTTACCAAAACCGACATCTCCATCTGGTTTAAATTGCTCTATGCGGCGCTCTGAATCCGGTTTTAGATTGTAAGTTATTTCCATTGCATTCCACCTTTTTGACTGAACATGCAGATTATGGAGAGACGAAAATAATGTCAAGCACGACGGGGGCTATAGTCAATTTTCTCAGCAAAAAATGATGTCAACCTTACGAAACATTGGCATGCCAAAAAGCGGCAGCAACATGGATGCCCAAAAGCAATGCAGGATGAGCGAGCTATTCCATAAACAAATGCACTGCGTCAATCGACCCTGCAGTATTTAACCAAGTTTGTAACCTGCTCTGTACAAAATTAACACCATATATACCTAAAACCTATAAAAAACGCCTTAGAAATTCCATTCAGTTATTATTCAGCGACGTTGCTCTAGTCTGAGTTCAGCCACAGAGCAGACGCTCTTTTTTACTCAAAACATTGGAGTATCTTATGAAATCAAAATCACTAATTCTTGCATCGGTCATGGCTTTTTCTTTTACTGCGCCGACAATGGCATCCGATTGGTTTATTGGTGGTGCCGTGGGCACACAAAAAGATAAATATGAAGTAAATAGCAGCCTAGAAGGCAAGTCTTCGGATAAAGAGAACGATGCGGTTTACCAAGTTCGAGCTGGTAAATACTTAAACGATAATCACCGTGTTTACGGTACTTACAGTTACAATTCTGATGACTTTGCAACGCAACAGAGCTTTCTGATGTCTTATGATTACCTCGTCAACTTAGGCCAGAGTAATAAACTCAATTGGTTCATTGGTGCAACAGCAGGCTTAAACCACACGAGCCCTGATCACGGAGACTTGCGTAGCAAAGATGATTTTGTTTGGGGGGCACAAACAGGATTCAACTTCCAGTTAACGAAGAACATGAGTACCGAGCTAGGTTATCGTTATCTAAAACAGGACTATGGTTCATCAATAACAAATGGTACTGAAAGTACCAAGTTTGGTCTTGATAATACCCAACAAGTCTACTTTGGTATTGACTACCGTTTCTAGTCACTCAACGATAGCGAGAACTGGTGCGTGATTTATCGCCGCCAGTTCTGCTTTGTCTAACCAACTCGCCACCGCTTGAAGTGGTTTTCGATCAAGCTCAAACCAGATAAGCCAGGCAAGTTTTTCTTGACCCCCTTGTTCGGCATGAATGCGTTGCAGCTGATCTTTTATATCCAGCGAGAGTTGAGTTTTTAAATCAAACGCTCCCTGATTCAATGACACGTCATAAGACTGGTGATAGCGTACAGTGAAATCATGTTGTAACTGTTTATCATGATTTTCGCCACTGCGTACATAAGTGCTTAACCCTGCACTCACCAATGCCATATGAAAACTCGCCCGCCCTTTCACGTTGGGTAAAGTAGGCTCAAAATGAGCCGCAAACACTAAGTCATCCAACTGAACAGTTAAAACTCCGGAGTCCTGAGGCGCCTGACTGAAAGTGGTACCAAAGACTCGGTTAAACCAGCCACGCCACTCTTGTCCATTTACAACAAACTGTGGAGTATAAACCTGCTTAACATTAAGTTGATTTAAATGATCGTATTGCCTCTGACTAAATTTGCGCTGTCCATAAGGATCTTTCCATCCAATGTAGTCCCAGTAGGTCACGTGAAACGCAATTGGAAAGTACTGCTGCCATAATTTAGGCTCTTGTTTGAACTCAGAGAGCCATGCTTCTGCGGGAGGACAAGAGCTGCAGCCCTGCGAAGTAAATAATTCAATAAAGTAGGGGCGCTTTGATGGGCTTTGAGCTGAAAAATCAAATAAACGCTGAACGCGCTCATTTGATAAATCGGTTGCCCGGGAATGACTCGCTAATTCAGTGTGAGTCGTTTTCACTGAACGATTGATGGGCTGCACTGTTTCATCACGACTTGCAAACACTTCTACACCGCTAAAACTCGCGAAACCAACAATGGCCACCACCATCACAATGGGTGCTCCATAAAGAAATTTCTTTTTCATCCATCGTCCTCGCTAGGTCTCATAGGTAAACAGACCCGCGAAAACGGGAAAACAATTCACACGATGGAATCCATGCATCACCTAAAGCAAAAATGGATACATTCAGGTCATTTTCGTCACGGTTTAAATCAATCTATAAGCAATTCTTAATAAAAAGCACAAATCCGCGATTAATTTTTAGTTTTCAGAGGAATAATCGCTGTTCTTTACGGTCTATGGGCTGCTAAAATCGTTACCCCAATCCAGAAACTTTATAGGACTTCCCGATGAGCCTTGAATTACTGTCCAAGCTGGAAACTAAAATCCAGGCTGCAGTTGAAACTATTGAACTGCTAAAAATGGAACTTGAAGAAGAAAAACAAAAGAGTTCACAATTGACTGAGCAGAACGATCAACTCAAACAAGAGTTAAACTCTTGGAATGAGAAAGTAACCGGACTGGTAGGTTTGCTAAATAGCGAAGTTGAATAGCAAATCAAAGGACATCAGCACCTATTGCGACGCAAATAGGTGCTACCCTTCAATATCCCACTTCTACTTTTGGAATTAGGCGATTTGTGCCTCTAAATTTTGCGCGGCAAGTAATTCATTTAGCTCTTGAACCACTTGTTTAATCTTTGGTTGGCTTTTTCTTGGCAGCAAAAACCGTCCTTTTTCAAACTCTAACTTCCCTAAATCTTTGACCCAAATAACACCCGTCAAAAAAATTCTTGCGTGCTTAACAATCAGTTTAGGTGCGTATACAGGA
Organism: Shewanella gelidii; assembly: GCF_014647855.1. Classification (GTDB taxonomy): domain Bacteria; phylum Pseudomonadota; class Gammaproteobacteria; order Enterobacterales; family Shewanellaceae; genus Shewanella; species Shewanella gelidii. The sequence continues at coordinate 435,784 of NZ_BMPZ01000003.1, forward strand.
AATACTCTCACATGACCTCCGAACGACAACACTAGTTATAATTTTTGGTACCGTTGTTTGACATCACTTTTACCACGATAGTTTCATCATTCAGAGTTTTTTTTATGAGAACTGGGATCAGATCTCATAAGATCACAAAGCCCAATATTGCAACGAGATCAAAACCTCATAATCACAAAAAACGCAATACCAATACGCATTTGTGGCACTATCTTTGATTCAGAACACGCATTCAATTCATAAACAAGGCCTAAGCAACTTCTACTTTAACAAAAGCTAAAATTAATAAGCTATTCAAACAATTACTGAAACTATCAAACTATTTATAATTGAGAACAAAAAACAGAGTTCTCAAACCATAAAGAAATTTATCCTACCAGAGCGATACTCATCTACCATTCCGGCACAAAAAAAGAGCCGTAAGGCTCTTTTTTTAAAACATAAAAGATTACTTCAACGTCGTTAGGTATACCGCAAGATCTACGAGTTCATCATAGCTTTTGATTGAAGACGTTTCTAAGCGATATTTTCCATTAACCACCAATGCTGGTACGCCGCTCAATTTAGCATTTTCAGTATCACGCTTCATTGAAGACATCTGGGCATTCACCATAAAAGAACTCGCTGCTGCGTCAAAGTCTTTGCCTTCCACGCCATTTGCGATAAATAATTTACGAATATCATCGCGGTTAGTAAAGCGCTGTTTTTTATCATGAATAGCGGAGAACAATGCCATTTCAATCTTCTTATCAACGTTTAACTGATGTGCAACAGCAAATGCGCGTGACATTTCAACGCCCATTTCTCGCCCAATAAACTCTACGTGCTTTTGAGTAAACTTCACACCTTCTGGTAATTTGCTCTCCAGCTTAGGCACGACCGACTTAGCGAAGCTATAACAATGAGGGCAATAGAATGAAAAGAATTCTGAAACTTCGGGTTTCGCCGTCGCAGGCCCTTTGTTAATGGTCGTATAGTGAACCCCTTCTTGATAGTTTGCAGCCATTGCAGCGAATGGCATCATCAAAATCGCAACGGTCATTAATAATACTTTCTTCATTACTCTTCCTTTAATTTTCTAAGCGAATTCTTTGGACTTCAAGGTATGTAACGATCGCCCTGAATGGGTTGACTCTGTAAGACCCTGTATGAAACCAATTTCATCCTCAATAACGTATTGTGAGGTTAATTCTTTGCCGAGAGGCTAACACACTTTATCGCTAATTTGCATCGCCTTCACCAAACATAGCGTCTATATTACGGAGCACACATTAACGAAACATTAATAGGGCACGAGACTAAGTGGTGCTTCATCCATTACCGCCAGTTGCTCTTTAAACGCTAGAATTTGTTGCTCCCAATATTTATCTTCTGCATACCAAGGAAAGTGCATTGGAAAAGCAGGATCTTGCCAGCGCCGACTCAGCCAAGCATTGTAGTGTAACATTCGCAGTGCTCTAAGCGGCTCTATCAAAGCGAGTTGCCGGGTATCAAAATAGCTAAACTCTTCATAGCCTTCTAGCAGCGTTTCCAACTGCATTCGTCGCTGGCCCAGATCACCGGTAAGCATCATCCATAAATCTTGAATAGCCGGGCCAGATTTGGCGTCATCCAAATCAACAAAGCTTGGGCCTGTCGGTGTCCACAAAATATTGCCTGGATGCAGATCGCCATGCAAACGGATTGCATCATACTGCGGCTGCCATAGTGCACTAGCCTTGTCATATACTTGCTCAACAATCGTAAAAAATGCTTGCTCAAGTCCTGTAGGCACATGGCCCGATTGCTTTAACCATTCAATAGAATCAACGCCTAAGCTCTGCAGTGTAAGGGATTCTCGATATTGAAACGTTCGCTGTTTTGCAAATTGATGAATCCGACCCACGAATCGACCAACGGCCTCTAGCTGCTCTAAGTTGTCGACTTCAAAACAACGTCCACCAATCGAAGGAAACATTGCAAAACGATATCCTTGATAGGTAAATAAAGTTTGCCCATCAATACGAGTCGGCGCCGCGATAGGAACTTCAGCTTCGAGCAACTCTTGCGAATAATCATGCTCTTCTTGAATTTGGGCATTACTCCAACGCTCCGGTCGGTAAAACTTCACCACATAACGCTGGCCACGATCGCAACGAAATTGGTATACGCGATTTTCATAGCTGTTGAGCGCTAACAACCCTGTTTCAGGGTAAATGCCAAGACTCTCTATCGCATCCAAAATGAGGTCTGGCGTTAACGCTTGATAATGAAATTCTGCACTGGATTTACTCATCCAAGTTCCCCTTCTTGCTTCACAAAAGGCAATAGCAGAGTCTGAAGAAATGAAAGCACTTCGATATCTTGCTCACGCTCTACCGCGAGCCAACATACGTCCCCATAAAACTCATAATTCAGCCAAACGACACAAGACTCAAAATCTAAACGCCACTGATGGCGGTCTGCCCCCCATTGCTGCTCTAGCACCTGACAGTCTAGAGCTTGGACAAGAGGCAATGCAAAAGCATCAAAATGGTCGAATTCAATTGCTGCTCGAACCTGTAACGATTTATTATCTGCATCAAATTGCACAGACTTAATTGTGTTTAGCGGATTCAATCACTGTCTCTCTATTCATTAAAGTAAAGCTGTGCCCAGGGTCGTGTCGCCCACAAAATATAGATTTTAGCTACTACACGACATAATCAAACCTTGACCCCATTTGGGGGGGCGTTTGGCGTAATGGTTTTTGTCGACTTGTTCATCAAATGGCTTTTGTAGCACCTGAAACAAATCCTGCAATGGTTGAAGATCACCCTCCTCGACAGCAACAATTGCTTCTTGGGCCAAGTAATTGCGCAGAATATACTTGGGGTTGGCCAGATCGCGCAACTTTTGCCATGATTCAACATCTTCCACTGGTCCTAGCCGTGCCCGATAAGCTTGATACCAGTGATCAAACCCAACCACATCAATAAAGTCGTTACGTAGCGAACAATGCTCGCTGCTTGGATCAAGCGCACCCAATTTCCGCCACCCATTGGTATAGTCCAGCTGGCTTTTTTCCAGCAGTTGGGTGAACCCTCCGACTAACTGTAGATCTGATGCACCCACCTGCTCCAATGGGCGCTCAGGTAGTCCCAACTTATCTCCCATTTTTTCTAAATAGGCACGAACAAGGGCTGGCTGGTATAGCTCCAGCGCATCAATAAGATCATCAGACTCAATCACTGGTGCAAGCGCTTGAGCTAACTGTTGTAAATTCCACAAACCGATACCTGGCTGCTGGTTAAAGGCATAGCGTCCCGTCGTATCAGAATGATTACAAACAAAGTCTTCTTTAAACGTATCTAAAAATGCAAACGGGCCAAAATCGAAACTCTCACCTAAAATCGACATGTTATCGGTATTCATCACACCGTGGGCAAAACCAATCGCTTGCCAGAGAGCTATCAGCTCAGCTGTATCTGTAACAACCTGACGAAACCAAGCAATATAGCCGCCAGAATCGCAGCTAAATTGTGGGTAATGCTGTGTAATCGTAAAATCTAGCAACTGCTTTAACTTGGTTTTGCTCCCTTGCTCGCTATAACTGAAGTATTCAAAATGACCAAAGCGAATGTGACTGCGAGCTAAACGTACGGTTGTTGCCGCTGTTTCTTGTGACTCGCGCCATACTGGCATGTCGGAGCCAATGACGGCCAAAGCACGAGTTGTCGGCACTCCCAAATGATGCAAAGCCTCCGAAACTAAAAACTCTCTGACAGCCGAACGCATCACGGCTCGACCATCTCCTTGGCGGGAGTAGGGCGTCGGCCCAGCCCCTTTGAGTGCAACATCCCATGCGCCTTGAGGACCAAGAGCCTCACCCAAGATGATAGAACGCCCATCCCCAAGCCTTGGGGTATACCCCCCAAATTGATGGCCACTATAGACCTGCGCATAATACGCAGCACCCTCAATCTGTTGATTTCCGGCAAAACCTTGTAGCAATGACTCAGAAGGCGTTGAAAGACCAACAAGGCTTGCAGCATCATGACTCCATGCAAGCCAATGTGGGTTACTTAAACCGAGCGGCGCGACTTGGCTATAAAAGCCCGTTAGCTGCTCAAAAAAATCCTGTTTGAATCGCATGGCTTTCCTTGTAATGTCGTTTAACCAGCCATTTGCACGAAATCCATGGCTATTTTCACTATATTTATCAGACTATTTACAACACCATTATTTTACGGTCTGTAAACAAATGAGTTGCTGCTCAGCATCTATCTGGCATCGTTGACCACACTGGAAGGTTTCAAGTTTTGATTGACTCAGCCTTTTCATCCCCTCGCCTTTTCGCTGGCACTGCTCAAGGGTCTCGTAATAGCCACGAATATCTTCTGTGCTTAACTCACTTTTAGATGCAGCCTCTGCATTCGCGTAATAAAACAAAGTCCACTCAGGCGTTTTACCGCAACCACTTAATAGGATTAGCAAACCAAATAAAAAACTATTTATCTTGTACACAGCCACCTCAACACTCAGAATTCGCTCCCCATGTTGCCACGGCTACCATACTTTTAAAACGTAAGCTTTCAAGGGTCATACCCAAGCGCACCACAACAGGATCAAAAAACCACCATTTGAACCCCATTCTCTCAGATAAACGTCAACTCGCATCAATCGCCCACAAAAAAGGGAGCTGTTAGCTCCCTTTTAAACCCCACCTGAGTCATCCTGCGTTTATTGTGACTTAGCGGCTTTTTCTTTGGCCTTCTCAATTCGAGCTAAACGCCCCTCAAAGCCAGTTTTGGTGCCATCACTTAACTCGTATCCTATCGCTTGATGGCAAAAACCTATCGCACGGTCGAATTCATGATGATCAGCTAACAAAGTCGCAAGCTGCATAAAGCCTATACCTTTAACGGCTTTTAAATTGCCATTCGCCTCTTCTGCTTTGTAATAGTCTGCAAATAGCAAGGAATATTCATCACTTAAGTGTGCCCCAAAATCTAAATACTCTTTCAACTTTCTTTGCTTATAGCACTCAGCAATAACGACCAGCATCGCTTGATGTTTACCCGCTAATTCACTTTGCTCTGCTAAATTTGCCATCCCTTGCTGCAGTGCCGGCGTCGCCCAACCTAAATCTGGCTCTGGCTCTGGCTCTGGCTCTGGCTCTGGCTCTGGCTCTGGCTCTGGCTCTGGCTCTGGCTCTGGCTCTGGCTCTGGCTCTGGCTCTGGCTCTGGCTCTGGCTCTGGCTCTGGCTCTGGCTCTGCAGTTTGACTTGATTCAAACGCTAATGGTTCAGAACTTTTAGCTTGCTGAACTTCAGATTCTGATGCCAGTGTCGCTTCTGAAGCAATCACTTCGCCTTCAATCACGTCTTTATCTGCTTCGGCTTTTGCTTTCGCTTCTGCTTCTGCCTTCGCTACAGCTTGGTACTCTTCACGCCGCTTTTGCAAAGATTCATTTAATGCCTGTTGCTGCTCTTCTTCGGCTAATCGCTGAGCGCGTTTAAACAGGTACACGCCTAATCCGACCAAAATAATAATGGCTAAAATCTTAAACATTGTTATTCACCGTTGGTTAACTCAACTCTCGCGATAAGAGTCTTTAGGTTGTCATTTGATAAACTGCAACAAACATATAGCTGTATATTTGCCGAGTTCAAATACTGCTTTCAACATTATTCTTGCGTGATTCACTCTCACGCGACTTGCAATGTAATCCACAAAATCAACTGCTTAATTAAAAACTGACACATGGACTGAATTTTTTAACCACTGTTACAAATATATCAGTCCTTGACAACATCGCCACCTCAAAATTCGACCTCTGATTACATTCTTGTTCAAAATGTCGCCTTAGCGGCAGTATTTCCAACTTTTAGATGAGGTATTTAGTAAATACTGGCACCAAGATTCTTAGGGGTACATACGGCAGAATGACTAGCTTAAAACGCGGATGGAGCAGTGGATAACCACATAAACAGGCTAAAAAGAAATATTTTGTGCGCACCTTCAAAAAAATCGCAAGAAAACTGTTACACATGCAAAGAAAAAGATAGCCTAACAATACCCGACCAAAACACTAAGGTATATGCAGTGTCTCAAGAAATCTTATCTGGCAAGCTCCTTTATGAATTCAAGACTATTGAAGCAATGGTCAAGATATATTGCAAAGCTCACCATAAAGAGACCACGTGGGCTGACTGCCAAGATTGCCAAGAGTTCCTAGCTTACGCACATGAGAAGTTAGACCGTTGTCCATACGGTCAGAATAAACCGACCTGCAACAAGTGCCCTGTTCATTGCTACAAGCCTCATATGCGCGCTAAAGCCAAGGAAATCATGGTCTATGGGGGGCCGAGAATGTTATTGCCACACCCCATTATGGCAATCAAACATCTACTTGCAGAGCGACAACCCGTTCCGGGCAAACCACCGGCAGCCGCATCCAACCGCCACCAAAGAATCAAAATTAAACAGGTAGATAGCAACTAATCTATCGAGCAACCTCACTCTTCGCTGTCTATACAGATATGACTAGCGATAGTATCCAAACGCAGCTGCGTCACTAGTGGCTGCGACAACGCTCAAGAGCACACAACAAGCGCCCTTTTCTATTCTCTGCTTTTGTTTTCAGCATTCAACATTCAAGCAAATCCTAGGTCACTGAACAACTGAGAAAGAAAACTCCATTGCACTTCTAGCCAAACAATCCTGGTTTACGCTAGTGTATTGACCATCCTCCATGCTCTTGAAGCATGGTCATGCATAAAATAAAAACATCTAGGAAAAAACATGAAGAATTTGGGGAAGTTAAGCCTTGTGGCGTTAACCTGTGCAGTCGGTTGGAGCAGCTTTGCACAAACAGCCGAGCGAAACCACACCATAACCATTGACGATTTTTTTGATATTGGCTTGATGCACAGTGTAAAAATCAGCCCAAATGGTCAACAATCAATCTGGCTAGAAACGCGATGGGACAAGGAACTGGACAAGACCCAAAGTGATATTTGGCAAATTGATCATAACACCAAACAAAGTAAGCGCTTAACATTCACCAATGAGAAAGAGTCTGCAGCGGTGTGGAGCCCTGATGGCCAGTACATCTACTTTCTAGGTCAAATGGGTGATGATCAAGGTAAGGCCCCTTTTAATGGTAAACGTCAGGTTTTTCGAATTGCAGCCGGTGGCGGTGACGCGGTGCCGATCACCAAAGAAAATCAGGGCGTAAACGCCTTTGAGCTAAGTCAAAATGGCAAAAGCTTATATTTTCTTGGCAATAAAACCAGCACAGACACCGATACATGGGCGAGCCTCCGCGCCAGTCATCAAGCGCCAGAATATGCCCATGGAGAGCGTAATACCAACCCACTCTATAAATTAGATTTAGTCAGTTACAAACAACAAAAGCTACTTGATGATGACAAAGTGGTTTGGCATTTTGACGTCAACAACGATGAAAGCAAAATTGCACGTATAACCACGCAAGACAATGAGTTGGTCTATCTTGAAGGCTGGTCTGATGTTGAAATTTTCAATACTAAAACTCAAAAAAATACGATTTTGGAAGATAGCCAATGGCGTGAAAATGCCCCCTCTCCTTATGGTTGGCTGCTTGGCCTCGACTGGCATGAAGACAACAAGCAACTGGCTTTTCGAGTCGACTTCGACGGGCATCCGGGAAAATTATTTGTTGTTCAGCACTCAAAGCAAGGTCAACAAACACTTGCGATAAAACGGCCGGGCGACACAACCCTGACTTCAAACGACCACACTTGGCGACCTGATAACCAAGAACTTTGTTATCGTGGCGCGAACCATGGCCGAGTCGAGCTTTACTGCACCCAGATCAACAAGGGCAAACAAGGCAAGACTCGCACCGTCATTGCTGGCGATCGAGTCATTGGCAGCTTTAGTTTTAGTCAGGATGGTGAAACTGTTAGCTTTAACCACAATGGGTTAACTCATTTTTCTGACTTATTCGTAGCAGATGCCGATCGCAATAAAGCAAAACCAAAGCGGATCAGCAATATCAATCCTCAAGTCGAGAACTGGAAGCTACCACAAATTTCCATCGTCAAATGGAAAGCGCCTGATGGCTCACTAGTCGAAGGTATTCTTGAATTACCTGCCGACTATAAAAAGACCGACGGTCCATTGCCGCTTATTGTCCAAATCCATGGTGGCCCGACTGCTGCAACTCCCTATGCGCTGCAGCACCGCTCATATGGCCGTAGTACATTCACCGCGACTGGCTGGGCACTGCTCTCGCCAAACTATCGTGGTTCTACCGGTTACGGCGATAAATTCCTTACAGAGCTTGTTGGCCGAGAACATGATATCGAGGTCAATGACATCCTAGCCGGCGTTGATCAACTGATTGCCGATGGCGTTGTCGATGGCGATAAGATGGCCGTCATGGGTTGGAGTAACGGCGGTTATCTCACAAATGCTTTAATCAGCACGACGACGCGATTCAAAGCGGCAAGTTCTGGTGCAGGGGTGTTTGATCAACGGCTTCAATGGATTATGGAAGACACACCAGGGCATGTGGTCAACTTTATGCAAGGGCTCCCATGGGAAAAACCAGAAGCTTATAGCCATGGTTCTTCACTCACCTATGCCGACAAAATTAAAACGCCAACCCTAATCCACATCGGAGAGAATGATGCTCGCGTTCCACTTGGCCATGCGCAAGGGTTATATCGAGCACTCAAAAATTACCTCAACATTCCTGTAGAGCTAATTGTTTATCCGGGAGAAGGTCACGGCCTAAGCAAATATCAACACCGCAGAGCGAAAATGACATGGGACAAAAAGTGGTTTGAGCACTATGTCCTAGGAAAAAAAGTGAACTAATCATTTAGCCACTTCACTATTCACAGCTCGCAACTTTAGCGAGCTGTGATATTCGACACACTTCCAACAAAAACGCAACATACTCTAGAAGCCAAAGGATAGAATGGCCAGTCAATCGCCCAAAATCCAACTAAAATATGCAACAAGTAAACTCGAAGAACCCAACACGCAATCAACAGCGTTAAAGTTTAAATGAGCGCACCGAAGCACCCTGGCGATACAACCACGACGACTGGCACTAACTATAAGGTTCCTCTATGAACGATATATTGCTTACAATTTTGACTGTCATTTATCTATTTTTTGTTACTTTTTTCATTGCCAAAAAAAATCAGGTTTTAAAGTGGTCATTTAGCCTGTTCTTCGTTTCAATTATCGCACCCACCATCTTTTTATATGACAAAATATGGTGGCTCGCTGGCTTTGGCATGGTCGTCATTTTTGCTTTAATTGAGGATAAAGTCGCACGCCCACCGCTACCAGAGACACCTGAAGAAGCGGCTGAAGATGCCGAAGAAGGCAGCGAAGAAGCTTTAAGCACCGACACCAACGAAGATAATGCAGACACTCAGAGCACAAAGGCAGAGGCAGAGGCAGAGGCAGAGGTCAATGATAACCATGATACCGAAGCTCAAGCCAATGATGAAAAAGCCGAAAAACGCGACTAACTTAAAGTCGACTCAACCCCCCAAAATGCAAAGTTATAAATTGCATTCAGGTGCCATAGAAAGCCTGCTCTATCATTAGAACCTAAAAGGCCTGCGATGAATGCAGGCCTTTCATTTTTTTGTCGTTCAAAAATACCTTGCTAATCTCGGTACGCGCTAAGAGCAACAATCCCTTCGCCACCAATGCTTTGGCAATTTTTCAAAGAGCACTCGAGCCATTAAAACCGCAAGCACGATACCAGACACAATCACGACCGATTGCGGCAACAACTGATGATGCTCGCCAATTTGCGGCATCACTTCAAACCCAAAATTCGCGACTAAATAATTGACAAGCCCACCAGCAAGCAAAGCAACACCCAATACCCCACCTAAATACCCCAGCAAGGCGCGTTTACCTAATTCTTTGGTCACCACCCCTAAAGTTGCGATGTTCGTCGCGGGGCCAGCCATCATAAATACTAATACCGCACCGGGCGAAACCCCGGCCAAAAGCAATCCCGCAGCAATCGGTGTAGATGCCGTTGCACAGATATACATGGGAATAGAAACCAGCACCATCACCAACATCGCAAGCAATCCGTCTCCCCACTTTGCTAGAAAGTCACCAGGGACGTACGTTTGCACCAACGCAGCGAAGAACAGTCCAATCAAAAGCCAAATAGTCGTATCACGCACCAAATCTGTTGCGGCGTATTTTAAGCCTTGACCTAGACGATGCACGATAGTCTCTTGCTTTAGTTCATCGGCAACATCTTTCGTTGAGGTGCAGCAAGATTCAGCATCTGGCGCCTTATTCGCCTCGGTTTTAGTTGCGCAACAAGATTTTGATTGAGCTGGCGCAACCACTTCAACCTTCGAGCTACAACAGCTGCTGTTCGCCTCGTTCGGGGCTTGCTTGGGCTCAAGACTTAAAGCCCTAGAAGCCATTACCGCACTTTGCTCAACTGCCACAGGCCTTATTATGACGGGCGTGAGCGTTGGCGCGGCTGCCATTGTGTTACTTGCAGGTGTGAGCTCTGACTTTTTACTCGCACAGCAAGTTGATTGGGGGGCAGACGGCTCTGCAGGTTGCGCTGGCACAGCCTTTCTGACGTTTTGACTACAGCAACTCATACCTGAATCACTATTTGCTGTGACTTTATCTTGTGGCGTCTTCTTTTGATTGGCTTCAGCTTCGTCACCGTCACTCCCTACAAGCAACCCCGCAACAATTGCACTCACCACCGCAGCAATTGGTCTCACAATCGCCATGAACGGTCCAAGTAATACATAGGAAACGGTCACGGAGTCGACACCGGTCTCGGGGGTGGAGACCATGAACGATGTCGTTGCAGCTTTGGATGCACCAGATCGACGTAGCCCTACGGCTGCGGGGATAACACCACAAGAGCACAACGGCAGTGGTGCCCCAAGAAGTGCTGCTTTCACCGTTGTTTTCACGCCTGAACCGCCCAATTGCTTATGCATCCAGGCCATTGGGACAAACATCTTCAACATTCCGGCAAGCACAAGCCCCAACAGTAACCACGGAGCGGAATCTAAAAACAGTTCTATAAAATTCGATACAAGCATGATTATCTCTCGGCCTTCACAATCGCGTTATGGTGGTTGACACCTTTGATGAGCGGCTTCTCTAGCCCCTGCTCTGTTTCAAGCGCGTCTAAAATTGAACAATGTTCAGCACTTTCTGGACCGCCACAACAAGCATTTGACAAGTTTTGCAAAGACGAACGAAATGCATTGAGCTCGGCTATACGTGCAACTACTTGCTCCAATTTACTATCCACTAGACCCTTGACGTCGGCACAAGCCCAATTGGACTTGTCCAACTCAATAGAAAGAAGTTCTGTGATTTCATTTAGCGTGAACCCAACTGCTTTTGCTCTGAGAATAAACCGTAAACGCGCAGCGTCATTCTCAGTATAAATACGATATCCGGCATCTGTTCTGGATGATGGCGCCAGCAAACCATGCTTCTCATAGAAGCGTAAAGTATCCGTTTTTATCTCACAGAGCTGCGCCAGCTCTCCAATCTTATACATAGCAATTTCTTCAATGAATCATGAGCAGTGAATAGAAGTATAAACCTTGGAGTTAAATCTAGGGTCAAGAGTTGAACCCAAATTAATTTCAATTAGGGCACGTTCTGAAATCAATATTGTGAAATCGAGTATAAAATACCCCCAGATTACCTTTTTTGGGATAGAATACGCGCGCTAGCGTACCAGTACCCCAAAAATAGGGACTTTTGTAAAGCAGATCAAAGGCGGCCTCGCCTGAGACTGTTCTGTTTTCCGAAAGATCCTTGCATAACAACTACTGGACCCTGTACCCAAAATGAATAATGCCAGACCCATTCGTCGCGCGCTGTTAAGCGTTTCAGATAAAACCGGAATACTTGAGTTTGCCCAAGCTTTGCACGCTCAAGGTGTTGAGTTGCTATCCACAGGCGGCACCGCTCGCCTTTTAGCCGACAACGACGTGCCAGTTATTGAAGTATCGGATTACACTGGTCACCCAGAGATCATGGACGGTCGTGTAAAGACCTTGCATCCTAAAGTGCATGGTGGAATTCTTGCGCGTCGTGGCACCGATGAAACCGTTATGGAGCAAAACAGTATTCAAGCCATCGACCTTGTTGTGGTGAATCTGTACCCATTTGCTCAAACCGTCGCGAAAGAAGGCTGCACCCTAGAAGACGCCATCGAGAATATCGACATTGGCGGCCCAACCATGGTGCGCGCAGCTGCGAAAAACCATAAAGATGTAACCATTGTGGTTAATGCCAAGGATTATGATCGCGTGCTCGCTGAAATGGCTAGCAACCAAGGTAGCACTGAATATGCAACCCGATTTGATCTGGCGATTGCAGCCTACGAGCACACTGCTGCATACGATGGCATGATCGCGAACTACTTCGGAACTATGGTTCCAGCTCATAGCCAAGATGAGTGCAATGAAGACTCTCAATTCCCGCGTACATTCAACACACAGTTGGTGAAGAAACAAGACTTACGCTACGGCGAGAATAGTCACCAAACTGCTGCATTTTATGTGGATACAGTGCAAGACGAAGCGTCAATCGCTACCTCAGTGCAATTACAAGGTAAAGCTCTGTCTTATAACAACATCGCTGATACTGACGCTGCACTGGAATGCGTGAAAGAATTCAACGAACCGGCATGTGTCATTGTAAAGCACGCCAACCCTTGTGGTGTTGCCGTGGGTGAGAACCTATTAGAAGCTTATGAACGAGCATTTAAAACCGATCCGACTTCGGCTTTTGGTGGCATCATCGCGTTCAACGCAGAGTTGGATGCAGCCACAGCGCAAGCCATTGTTGACCGACAGTTTGTAGAAGTCATTATTGCACCAGCAGTCAGCCAAGGCGCGCGCGCGGTTGTTGCAGCTAAAACCAATGTTCGTCTACTCGAATGCGGCCAGTGGGATAGCACAAGCACCAGCCTAGACTTCAAACGCGTCAAAGGCGGCATGTTATTACAAGATCGCGATAACGGCATGGTTGGTTTAGAAGACTTTAAAGTTGTCACCAAGCGTCAACCGACCGCTGCAGAACTAAATGACCTATTATTTTGCTGGAAGGTCGCTAAATTCGTAAAATCAAATGCCATTGTTTACGCCAAAAACAAGATGACAATCGGTGTTGGTGCCGGCCAAATGAGTCGAGTTTACAGCGCTAAAATTGCAGGTATCAAAGCCGCTGATGAAGGTCTTGAAGTGCAAGATTCTGTCATGGCCTCTGATGCATTCTTCCCATTCCGTGACGGTATTGATGCTGCGGCAGCTGCGGGAATTAGTTGTATCATTCAGCCAGGTGGCTCTATCCGCGATGAAGAAATCATTCAAGCCGCGGACGAACATGGTATGGCGATGGTCTTTACTGGCATGCGTCATTTCCGCCATTAATATTTTTACTGAAATAATGCGATGCCACCTCCAACATAGGTTCGTGCGCATCGCGGCATAGGATCAAAACATGAATGTACTCGTAATTGGTGGCGGCGGCCGTGAACATGCGCTGGCGTGGAAAGCAGCACAATCACCTCAAGTCACTACAGTTTATGTCGCACCGGGCAATGCAGGCACTTTGCTAGAGCCAAACATTGAAAATGTCGCTATTGATGCATGCGACATTGAAGCACTACTTGCATTCGCTCAAGAAAAACAGGTTGAGCTAACCATTGTTGGCCCAGAAGCGCCATTAGTCATCGGCGTGGTCGATGCATTCCGCGCTGCAGGCCTTGCCATCTTTGGTCCAACAAAAGATGCTGCGCAGTTGGAAGGCTCTAAAGCATTTACGAAAGATTTCTTAGCACGCCATAACATTCCTACGGCGGCCTATCAAAACTTCACCGAGATCGCACCAGCTAAAGCTTACGTGGCTCAAATGGGCTGCCCAATTGTCATTAAGGCGGACGGATTAGCAGCAGGCAAAGGCGTCATTATTGCAGAAACTCAAGCGCAAGCCGACGCTGCAATCGAAGACATGCTTGAAGGTAATAAGTTTGGCGAAGCAGGCTCACGTGTTGTTGTTGAAGAGTTCCTCGTTGGCGAAGAAGCCAGCTTCATTGTCATGGTTGATGGAGAAAATATTCTTCCAATGGCCACCAGCCAAGATCATAAAGCTCGTGACAACGGCGATAATGGCCCAAATACCGGGGGCATGGGAGCTTATTCTCCAGCGCCTGTCGTGACTCAAGCCGTCCATGACTGGACCATGAACCATGTTATCCGGCCTACGGTCGACGGTATGGCTGCAGAAGGCAACGTTTATACCGGATTTTTATATGCCGGCCTTATGATAGCTCCCGATGGCAGCGCCAAGGTACTGGAATATAACTGCCGATTTGGTGACCCAGAAACTCAGCCGATTATGATGCGCCTAAAATCAGATTTAGTCGCGCTTTGCTTAGCTGCTTGCAAAGGTGAACTTGACCAAGTCACAGCAGAGTACGATAGCAGACCTGCTGTTGGTGTCGTATTGGCCGCTGGAGGATATCCAGAAGCTTACCGTAAAGGTGATGTTATCGAGGGTCTATCTTTAGGCACCCAAGACGCAAAAATCTTCCACGCTGGGACGGCGAGTCAAGATGAGCAGGTGGTCACGAATGGCGGACGTGTTTTATGTGCGACCGCGTTGGGCCTTAACGTGACTGAAGCGCAAAAGGCCGCGTACCAACTCGTCGATCAAGTTCACTGGGATGATGTTTACTTCAGAACAGATATTGCTTACCGAGCCATTGCCCGAGAAGCAAAATAGTTTTCTGCCTCTTGAATCTATTTGAAAATGAATTGAATCAAATACCTTGCTTTGGCAAGGTATTTTTTTGCCTCTTTCTTTGTACATCAGTAGCTCAGCAGCTTTACGTTTTAGTGTGTCGTTTCGCGTTCAATGATTGAATAATACCGACAAACTCATTAGGATCATCGCTACTGCTCGCTAACAAGAAACCACTGAATGACCACTGCGCTATATTTTGTCTACGATTCCCATTGCCCTTGGAGTTATGCCGCGACACCACTTGTCAACGCACTCAAACAAGCACACCCAGAAATGACGGTACACCTGCTGCATTGTGCCCACTACATAGGCAAGGATTGTGCAGGAGAAGCACAAGTAGAAACCGTCGCGCAAATCAGCGGATTGAAGTTCGGAAAAGATCACCTTCGTTACGTGAACAGCCCTAAAAGCTCTATTGCTTGTGCGAACTTAATGACTTGGCTACAAAACAAGCAAGGTGACAAACAACTTGATGTACTCAATGCAATCCAAAAAGCACATTTTGTAAATGGAAATCCACTCGATAAAAAGCATGATTTTAATGCCATTATCGAACAATTTAAGTTGTCACCTTCCAATAAGGTATTTCGTAACGAGCTCAGCATCGATGCAGAAACAGCCTTAGAAACGATTGCTGAAATACAGCAATTGATCGGTACGTCTAACTTTCCCGCACTGGTGATGACGCTTAATGATGACGCAATTTTTATCGATCATTCTAAGCATCTTGCCGATCCTCAAAGTGTCGTCTCTGCAGTGAGCAATGAGTTCGCAGCCATTCAAGCGAATAAATAGAACGCGACCTAAAGACCCCTGACTCCAAAACAAAAAACCTGCAAAGCAGGTTTTTTGTTATAGATAACACCCAGTGTATATCTTGCGCTTAGTCTTTTTGCTCTTGCTCAGACTTGCAAGATTGGGCTCTTTTCGAAAAAAAGAAAAACGGCACCAACCAAACCGCGATCAACAGAAAATTTACGTTCTGAGATAAGGAGCGATCGGATATCACATAAGATGTCACCAACATTGCAAGCGCAAAAAACACTGCAATGATGATATTCAATCGTCGGGCTTTTTTACTATCCACGGATTATTCCTCCGTTCATTCTTCTTCATTCAGCATATCAACCTTCACCGAATAGACAAGTTTTGCCGCTCCAGAAGTGGCTCTGTTTAATCCGGACATGCCTGTTTGTTCATGGCAAATCTTTTAAGTCCGCTTCAAATTGCTGATGCAGCGTTGCTACCTGTTGATCTGCACCACCGGTCGCTTTACTTATGACGACAATCGCCACAGACGAGAAAATAATGCCGGGAATAATTTCATACACATCAAACCAACCACCCGAGATCTGTTTCCAAACCACGATGGTTACGCCGCCAACAAGCACACCAGCAAGGGCACCATAACGATTCATTTGACGCCAATACAAACTCAATATCACAGCCGGCCCAAACGCAGCACCAAACCCTGCCCATGCATAGGATACCAAACCTAAAACCGAACTATCAGGGGATAGTGCCAGCATCAATGCAATCACTGATAAGATCAACACCGCTAAACGGCCCACCAGCACCACTTGTTCAGAAGTGGCTTGTGGGTTAAGCCATTGCTTATAAAAATCCTCAGCCAGCGCCGAAGATGATACCAACAACTGAGAATCTGCTGTGCTCATAATTGCGGCTAATATCGCGGCCAATAAGATACCTGCAATCACAGGATGGAACATGGCATTCACCAGCAACATAAAGATCTTCTCACCATCATCAAGTGTCACATTGCTATTTTGGGTGACATAAACCAACCCCACAAAACCAACGAGCATTGCTCCTGCCATCGAAACGGCAGACCAAATCACCGCGATGCGTCGTGCTGCCTGCAAATCTCGATTGGTTCGAGTTGCCTTAAAGCGCGCTAAAATATGTGGTTGACCAAAGTAACCTAAACCCCAGCCGACTAACGATAAAATCGCGATAAGCGATAACGGTTGGCCTTTGGCATCATTCCATAACGTTAATAGCTCTGGGTTAATGCTCGTGAGATCTGCACTCAATTGCGTAACTCCACCATTCATAGCGGCAATAGGCACCAACAACAACGCAGCGGCCATCAACAACCCCTGCACCAAATCAGTCCATGATACCGCGAGAAAACCACCAAATAATGTATACGACATGACGCACACGGTGCCAATAATGACTGCTGCGGTGTAATCTAGCCCAAAGACAGTTTCAAATAACTTACCACCAGCGACCAGCCCTGAGCTGGTATAAAATAGGAAGAACAATAGAATGAAGAACGCTGATATCGTTTGAATTAACTTTGAGGAATCTTGAAATCGACGCGCAAAGAATTCTGGCAATGTTAACGCATCGGTCGTGATGCTATACGTACGTAAGCGTTTGGCACAAATCAACCAATTCGCCCACGTGCCTATCAGCAGAGCACCTGCCAACCAAAACGCTTCAAATCCCGAAGCATAAGCATAACCAGGTAAACCGAGTAATAGCCAACCACTCATATCTGAAGCCCCAGCAGATAACGCTGCAGGCCAAGGCCCCAACGAACGCCCACCAAGAAAATAATCTGATGAATTTGATGTGCGACGATACGCGATGACACCAATGGCTAGCATTAAAATTAGGTAAGCAATAAATGTGGCTGAAATAGCAAAGCTATTTTCCATCTTATAATCCTCTTTAAGTCGTTATTATGTGGATAGGCACATGCCAATTGAAGCAACCCGAGTTGCCCATGTAATGGCCCACCGATTTATGCAAAGAGACCATCAATTGTTATTGATGTAATGCTAATAAACCACATCGAGGACAAATAGAAAAGGCGACACTAGTCTAATCATTCAGCTCAGCAGGGGTGCCGATTACAGAATTTTAGAAAATTAATGTCCGGATTGGATGGCTTTGCGTGCAATTTTATCGATCAGCTGTGGTGCAAACAGTTTTAACCAACGCCCTAATCGGCCGCGAGTTGAGGTAATCAATTGGCGCTCTCGATGAATAATTGCAGGAAGCATTTGCTGCGCACACTGTGCAGCCGTCATAATTTTTGACTCTTGCATGGGAGATTGCCCCAACGGCTTTCCCTCACCGTCCAAGGCTCTCTTGTGTATTTCCGATAAAACAAAATCAGGGCAGAGCATTGTCACCGCGATGTTGTCATCAGCCAATTCAATTCGTAATGAATCAAAAAAGCCCATAACCGCATGCTTAGATGCACTATAGCCACTGCGCGTTGGCACACCAGTAAGGCCTGCAACAGACGCCACAACCACAATTTGCCCTTGGCTTTGCTTTAAGTGTGGTAGCGCCGCATGTGTCAGGTAAGCCGGACCCAAATAGTTCACGCGCATCACATCATCAAGCACATCTAGATTCGACAACTGATCAAACCGAGTCCACATCGTCATGCCAGCATTGTTAATCACAATATCGATGTGTCCGAATTGTGCTAGCGCAGTTGCAACAATACGCTGGCAATCTTGTTGCACACTGATATCGCCAGGCTCAACGACCACTTCAGCCCCCAAAGCTTCAAGTTCTGTAGCCAAAGACTCTAGTCGCGCTAGGTTGCGAGCGGTAATCACCAAACGGCAACCTAACTGAGCCAGTTCAAGTGCCAATGCGCGACCAATCCCTTCAGAGGCACCCGTTAGAATTACAACTTTGTTTTGAATGGAGTTCACAGCAGAAGCCTTCAGGCAAGTGACGAGGTAACTCAAATCTCGCACATTCATTGGCTGAATTCAAATGAACAAATGATTCGTTTTTAGGCGCGTTTCGCGTTGCGTAGCGGTAAATATTCTTCCAGTGGCTTCGGCCGGCCAATGGCATAACCCTGTGCGTAGTTAATACCGATTTCATGGAGTGCTTCAATGATATCTTGGTTTTCCACAAATTCGGCTACAGTCTGAATGCCCATCGAGATAGACACGTCATGAATGGATTTAACAATGGCATAATCTTTTGCATTAGTCGCTAAGCTCTTGATAAAGCAACCATCAATCTTAACATAATCAACAGGCAACTCTCGGAGGTAGCCGTATGATGCGAAGCCGGTTCCAAAATCATCAAGCGCAAAAGCAAAACCAAGGGCGCGTAATTGTTTTAACATCTCCATGGCGCGAGTTTGATTTTGAATGGCACTGGTTTCTGTAATCTCAAAACAGATGCACTCGCTAGGCACTTCAAATCGAGCTTGCTGCTCTTTTATGTACTCAATCATACCAACGGCACCTAAACTATTGCCCGATAGGTTGATCGATAGGCAGTGATCGTGCCAAACCTCTTCATGTAGAGATAGCCATAAAAAGGCTTTACGTATGACATCTTTATCAACTTCTGTCATCAACTTAAACCGCTCGGCCGCGGCAATGAACTGCGCTGGCGGTAAGATATTACCATTGGGCTCAAGAATGCGTAACAGGATTTCAAGGCGCTTGCGTTGGCAATGCGCAGCCAACCCTTTGATCGGCTGGTAGTAGAGAAGTAGTTCGTTATGTTCTATCGCTTGGGCAATCCGCACCGCCCATTTAGGCGCGTTTCGTTGATAATTTAACTCTTTATCATGATCATCATAAAAGTCGATTTGATTATTACCTTTGCGTTTTGCGGCGAGACAAGCAATATCAGCATCTTTGAGCATTTCCATTGCTTTGGGCCGGTTCAGCCCTTCCACAAATGCAACGCCAACACTTAAGCCGACGCTATGATGACAATCATCATTATGCATCACTTGTGACGACACACTATGGATCAGGAGTTTCAATAACAATTCAGCTTCATGCTTAGAGTAGTTTTGTAAAACTAGGCCAAATTCGTCACCACCTAACCGCGCCAGAAGCCCACGTCCAGCAAGGCTTCTTTGCATTGCTCGCGCAACGAGCGCTAACATTTCATCACCGGCTGAATGGCCACAATTATCGTTAATCAGCTTAAACTGCTCTAAATCCATATAACAAATGGCAACTGATTGCGCATTGGCGATAAAGCTTTCTACCTGATATTCAAATGCACTGCGGTTAAGTAAACCTGTCACTCGATCAAAATTGGCGCGTCGTCTTAACTCGCTTTTCAATAGTTCTTCTTGTGTGATATCGCGGATGACAATGACACTACCGATAACCTCACCTTGATAGCCAAAAAGTTTACTAATATTGCGTTCGGCAATTTTGGGAGATTGGGTTCTGAGCTTAACCTTATTGCTTAGTGTTTGGTGATCATCACTCCGAAAAAGCTTGCTAATCATGGGCGTAAATAGTGAGTCACTGCTCACTAACTGATCAATATCTTTACCAAACGCCTGTTTACTATGATGACCAAATAATGATTCCGCTTGCGGGTTTAAATAACAAATATTGGCATTAGTGTTGGTCACGATCACCGCATCATTAATGGCTTCAAGCGTAACTTTCGCGCGCTCTTTATGCAGGGAAATCGTTTTGAGCAGATGATTGAACTGCTCTACTACTTTTGTGAACTCTTTAGAAGCCTTGAGCTTAATCTCATCGACACACTTTGCATCGGGATCAATCGCTTCAAGCTGCTGATTTAATTCCGCAAAGGGTTCAACTACAGCACGTTTTAGCCACAAACAAGCCAATGCGACAATCAATAGCCCCAAAAGAATAGTCGCGGCTGGCAACCAGGCAATCCCTCGTGTCAAACCGGCAGCTATTGCGGGATGATAAGGAACGTGCAGGTAGATTGAAGGCATTTGCGCAAATGCAGGCAAAGCGACACGAATACCAGCATAGTTTTCTACATCAAATTGGGTGGCATTTGTCACCAATGGTTTGGGGACAGGGGAAAGCGTATCGGAACTGACAGGACTCCGTGCACTTGTCGTTATCAATTTGGCCAAATACGAAGGTGTCAAACTCTGTCTGAAAACTAAAGATTCACCACCTGCAATCGGTACCAATTGCATGAGGTAAGCTTGACCACCCAACCACACGAAACCGCTATCATGAGCGAACGTTTGATTTAGGGCTTGTTGGAAAGCCAGAGAGCTCGATTGTGCAGCTTGCGAATGTAATGGGTAAAGGTATTTGGGCTTCATTGGTGAATACCTGAAAACCTCTATCCCTTCAGGAAGACTGGGAAGCCTAGCGTCACCATGGGATTTAGACTGTTCGACAAGAATATCGTAAGTATTGGCATACAAAGCTGCATATTGTTCAAAGCTAGACAGGTTTTGACCAATGACAGCCTGAACTTGCGTGGAAAAATTTTGCTTGGATAGCTGAGAGGTTGCTTCAAGTTGAGCAGAAAACCAGCCATTCACCCACCACGCAATCAACGCGAGTATAGGGAAAACTATACCAATAATAGATAAAATGACTTTTTTACAAATATGCATGAACAGCCGCTAAATGACCCAACGCAAAAAAAGCAACGCCGCGACACCGATCATTTCTTGACCTTAAACTCATCCTCCCTAATTCGTCTCGCCTACAATCTCACTACTACTGCAAAGCTAACTATCTAATTTCAAAAGAGTAAGTTTAAAACCCACATTTTTGTATAGATGAACAACCCGCAATCCCAGTATTCATGCCCGTTTGGCATTACTTTAAACAAAGCTAAAGTGAGCGTTAGATTGCCCATATCTGATGGGTGAGACTTTGATGTAGCGCATTGATTGTGAAGAAACCTAATAGCATTAGCAAAAATTGCGATCCATGCGGTACAAAATCAAGATGTTAAACTTTTGTGATAAATCGGCGATATCAGGGTGATAATCAACTGCCATTATCAGTGCATACACTATCAAGGAGACATGGCATGAAACTTAAAACCTTAGCAAGCGCACTGATCGTCAGCGGAATTATGAGCCAAACAGTGGCTGCAGCAGAACTTGAAATATCCGTTCAAAACCTCACTCATGGTAATCAATTTACTCCCATTCTTATTGCAGCCCATGATGGTGATAGCCATCTATTCCAAGCAGGAGAAATGGCAACGCCAGCCCTACAAAAAATGGCTGAAGGTGGCGATATCGCAGATCTTGCAGCGGCAGTCACCGGTGCTGGAGGTGTCACATCTGAGAACCCTGCTGGAGGTTTATTATTTCCCGGCGCCCACGTTGATAGCATTATGTTAGATACGCTAACCATGACCCACTTATCGGTCACTGCAATGTTACTTCCCACAAACGATGCCTTTGTCGGGTTAGATGCATGGGAGATTCCAACAGAAGCAGGCACATATACCCTAAACCTCAATGCTTATGACGCAGGCACTGAGGCCAATGATGAAATCATCAATGGCGGTGGTGCTGCCGGTACCCCGGGAATCCCTGCTGCACCGGGCATGGATGGCGGCGCGAACGGAACTGGAGTCATGGACGGTTCGAGCAATGACAAAGTACATATTCACCCTGGTGTATTGGGTGACACCGACCCCAATGGCGGAGCAAGTGACTTAGATAGCCGCATTCATCGCTGGTTAAACCCAGTTGCACGCATCACTGTTGTTGTGAAGTAAGGAGGAC
Source organism: Shewanella gelidii (assembly GCF_014647855.1). Classification (GTDB taxonomy): domain Bacteria; phylum Pseudomonadota; class Gammaproteobacteria; order Enterobacterales; family Shewanellaceae; genus Shewanella; species Shewanella gelidii. Next base: position 458,099 of record NZ_BMPZ01000003.1, read on the forward strand.
ATCCATGGCTTATTCAACATTTAAATACGGCGCGACAGCGTTTGCCGTAGTTGCCAGCTTGACGCTCGTGGGCTGTTCCGATGACGATGACCAAACGCCAGCACCTGAGCCAGAGAGTTTTGATTACGTGGTTACCGTCACCAACTTAACGGCAAATCAGCCCTTTTCACCTGTTGCTGTGGTCGCTCACCAAGCAGATACACCGCTTTGGACCGCAGGCATGCCTGCAAGTGTCGCACTAGAAACCCTCGCAGAGTCAGGAGATGGCTCAGGGCTCGCGACTGAAACAGGCGTTGCAGCACTCGTCAGTGGTAGTGGTATTATCGCACCTGGCATGAGCGAAACCATTAACCTGAGTCTCACTGCAGCGCAAGTAAGCAACCTCAGTGTGGTCACAATGCTAGTCAACACCAATGATGCTTTTACTGGGCTTGGTAACTATGACATCTCAGCCCTCGCGGCTGGCTCAATGGTTAAAATGCGCACCATCACCTATGATGCTGGCACAGAAAACAACTCTGAAGCCAAGGGAACCATTCCCGGACCTGCTGATGGTGGTGAAGGATTCAACGCGGCGCGAGATGATGTCAACCGCGTTCATAGTCACCCCGGTGTCATTAGTGCAGATGATGGTCTCAGTGATTCTGTACTTGGCGCCTCTCATCGCTTTGATAACCCAACCATGAGCGTCACGATCGCACGCAGCGAGTAACTGTAAACTGTTAGATGTCGTCGATTCGGGCGTTGAAATCCGTCAAATCTGACGTCAGATGAAGCCGTCATTTGAACGTCCCGAATGAATCCTCTGCAATAAAAATACTTCTAGGCAGGTCTTGTGAAAACAGGGCTGCCGAGAGGATTTTTAAAATGAAAGGATTACATGCATCGAACCCAGACAAAACAATTCAACAAATTTTGTTGGTTGAAGATGAGCAAGATCTAGCCAAGTTGGTCATGCTCAACTTAAATGCCTTGAACTACAAGGTGTTTCATTGCGCTACATTAGAGCAGGCCAATAAGATGGTTGCAGATGAATCGATTGATCTCATTTTAATGGACAGAATGCTCCCTGATGGAGATGGCATTATGTTATGCCAGCAACTCAGAGAAAGCGGCCGTGAAACCCCGATGATGTTGCTTACGGCAAAGGATAGCGAAGCAGATATTGTGCTCGGCCTTGAATCCGGTGCAGACGATTACCTCGTAAAACCTTTTAGCGTTTTAGAATTAAGAGCACGGGTAAAAGCTCTGCTGCGCCGAGGGGCTAAACAGCACACTGAGCAGCAGCGTTTAGAGTTCAACGGGATCACCATCAACTGTGATACGCGAGAAGTTGTTGCCTTCAATAACGCCCTTGAATTAACGGCAAGAGAATTCGATTTGTTATTGTATTTGGCGCAGCACCCTCAACAAGTATTCAGCCGAATGCAACTACTCGAAGCCGTATGGGGCTATAGCCATTCGGGATATGAGCATACGGTGAATAGCCATATCAACCGTCTGCGGGGCAAGCTTTCACGAGCACCGGGCAATCCTGATCTCGTCAAAACGGTATGGGGCGTCGGCTACAAATTCGCGCCACCGAGCAATCTAGCAACCCAGTAATCCCTACGACTCTTACTCATTGATTTTAGGCTGCTCTATGAAAAGTTTATTTAGTCGGCTTTGGCTGTCTGCAACATTTGCCGTCATTCTGTTATTTGCGTCAATATGGCAATGGCTACAGTTTAGCCATGAGTTCACCAGCCAGCAGGTTCAGCAATCACTGCATAAAGAGCTGGCCGCTCACATGGCACATATCAACCCGCTCCTATCCAAAGGGGTAACCTCCGATGCAGCGTTAAAAGAAGCATTTCATGATTTCATGCTACTTGGGCCAAGCTTCGAGATATATACATTAGATACCTCGGGCAAAGTCGTTGCATATGACGCGAAGAAAGAAAAAATTAAATCTTCGCAAGTCGATATACAATACATTGAACAATTTATTGCAGGCCAAGAATTACCCTTGCTCGGCACCGATCCCAGAAGTGAAACCAAGCAAAAGATTTTTTCCGCAACTCGCTTATTAGACCAGTCAGGCCAGCATACAGGATATCTTTACGTCATCATTGGCGGCGAAATATTTGATAGTTGGCAAACCCTCATCAGTCAGCATCAAGCCCCGAAACAGTGGAGTGCGGCAATTGCTTTTGGCATTTTGGCCGCTTTGATTATTTTTACCCTTCTCCTCAAGTATTTCACTGCGCCACTCGCACGTCTTGAATACGACCTTGGACAAGTTGCAAGTCAAAGCCTCAGTGAGGGCGTTGCTTTGCCAGGGGATTATCGAGGTAGCCGTGAGATCAACCAGCTCAGCCAGCACATCGATAAATTACTCGCAGAGCTGAGCCTGCAACATCAAACAATCGCAGGGCAACAGCAGGCCAAACATGAATTCCTTCTCCATTTATCCCATGACTTAAAAACGCCTCTCACATCTTTGCAGGGCTATATTGAAACATGGCTAGTCACACCACCAAATGAACGCCAAGCTGAGTGGATAGAAATTGCTGCCAACTCTGGAAAAACGCTGCAACAATTGCTTGCGCAACTACTGGAATTAGCAGCTTTAGAAAATGGCCAGGTTCACGCTTCAGTCCAGCAAGTGTCACTCCGCTTATTGCTCGAAGAACTGCAACAAAGCTTTGCGCCACGCGCAGAAACGCAAGGGATTCAGCTGGACTTTCAGTTGCCCCATGACCGCGCAATTCAAACCGATCCACACCTACTCAAGCGAGTGATTAGTAATCTCGTCGATAATGCCATTCGCTATACACCTAGCGGTGGCAAAATATCGATTCGACACCACTCAAAAAATGGGCAGGAATGGCTCGATGTCGTGGATACCGGCTCAGGTATGCATCAACACGAACTTAGCGCCCTACAACAAATGTCTGGCAAGCCGATTCGATACGAGGATAATGCGGCATTGCCACAGCTCGGCGTTGGGCTGGCGATAGTGCGGCAACTATTAGGACTTCTGCAGTACCCCATCGAAATTGAAAGCCAACCCGGGAAAGGCAGTCAGTTCCGAATTCAACTGGTTTGATTTGAAAATGTGGGAAAAACTCGCCCGGTGGGACCAATCTGCACCCATAAAAAAGGCCCTAAACGGGCCTTTTTTATTACATATCACAAGGGTTACTTGTGATATTGCTTAGAGAGCTCATGAACTGAGTTAATAAATGCACCTGCATGTTCAGGATTCACATGTTGGTGAATACCATGGCCAAGGTTAAATACATGGCCCGTACCCTCACCGTATGACGCAAGGATTTGCTCAACTTCTTGATGAATACGCTCTGGAGATGCATACAATACTGATGGGTCCATATTGCCTTGTAGTGCCACTCGCTCACCAACACGGCGGCGTGCATCACCAATATCAACAGTCCAATCTAAACCTAGTGCATCACAGCCAGTATCTGCCATCGCTTCTAACCATAAGCCTCCACCTTTAGTGAATAGGGTCACTGGTACTTGGCGGCCATCAGCATGACGAGTCAAACCATCAACAATTTTTTGCATGTAGCGCAAAGAGAATTCACGATAAGCATGGTGTGACAGTGCGCCCCCCCAAGAGTCGAAGATCATCAAGGCTTGTGCACCGTTTGCAACTTGTGCATTCAAATAGAGAATGACTGAATCCGCAAGTTTATCGAGCAATAGGTGTAAAGTGGCTGGCTCTTCATAAGCCATCTTTTTAATTTTCTCGAATGTCTTACTTGATCCACCCTCAACCATATAGGTTGCAAGCGTCCAAGGCGAACCCGAAAAACCAATTAATGGAACTTCACCTTTCAGCTCGCGACGGATCGTGCTCACTGCACGCATCACGTAACCAAGTTCATCTTCAGGGTCAGGGATTGATAGCTTTTTAATTGCATCAATTGTATCTGTTGGGCGCTCAAAACGCGGGCCTTCACCCGTTTCAAAATATAACCCAAGACCCATGGCGTCAGGAACAGTCAAAATGTCAGAAAACAAAATCGCAGCATCTAAGTCGTAACGACGTAGTGGTTGCAAAGTGACTTCACAAGCCAAATCCTGATTCTTACACAATGACATGAAGTCACCAGCTTCTGCACGAGTCGCTTTGTACTCAGGCAAATAGCGTCCAGCTTGACGCATCATCCAGATTGGCGTTCTATCAACAGGCTGCTTTAGTAAGGCACGTAAATAACGATCATTTTTTAGTTCTGCCATTTGGCTTAATTCCTACACTTAGTTAGATCAGCATTGGCGCTAGTTTAGCATCGACCTTGTTAAAGTAACCTTAAGGAAACAAGGTTTTTGTGACCAAAACTGGTTCGAGATCAAATTAGTGCCGCTTACCCGAGAGGAACTTGTTCACAAAGCCAAAAGCCACACAGCGCAAATAACCATTATCATGAACTGGCTAACAGAACGGGGATGACTTGGCGACTTGCTCCCACTGGTGAACAAAAAAGTTGCACCTAAAATAGCCGTTTGATATAAAAAGTACGCGCTAGCAAGAACTATGAAGAAGCTCGTTTCAATCGAGCCCTTGAAAAATCGCACTCGCCCAGCTGTAGACTCTACGGCTGGGCTTTTTATTGTCCGTTATTTAATTCTCAATTTTCTTTCATGAAAACAGCGGCTTTGTCTTCAAACTTTGTTTTCAAAATTGCAACAAAACGGTTGATCACCTACCCACTCTCCCCTACATTAGAAGTTAATAGCGGTCTAGTAGGTGGACACAATTATGTTAAGAAAACTTGAAAAGGCTCAACAAAAATGGGGCGGAGCAAACTCCCTCGTCGATCAGTGGTTAGAACATCGTCGCAAGCTTCTCGTGAACTACTGCCAAGTTGCAGGGTTACCGCCATACAATGCGGAAGAGAAAACCTTACCAACAATTGAGAATATTCGTGCTTTTTGTGGGCTACTTGTCGACTATGTTTCGGAAGGACATTTTGAGGTATACGACCAGCTCGTCACGGCATGTGAAAAGCATGGTCAATCCAGTAAAGCACTTGCCCAGCAGTTAGTACCGCGGATTAGCGATACCACAGATAGTGCCCTAGATTTTAATGATAAATACTCCGAAGCTGAAAGTGATAAGGTTTTGATCCAACTCGATCAAGATCTCTCTTCTCTCGGCCATGCAATGGAAACGCGCTTTGCTCTAGAAGATGAGCTGCTGGAAGTTCTACATACGAAACACTCGTAAGCCTCTACATCGTCACCACTGCGACATTGCCTACATGGCGCAGTGGTGATGTTTTTGAACATCACTGATCAATGAACTTTCACCTCTTACCATCCGGGTAACATCGAGCTAAATCGAATTTTAGAAATTAACGCCCGCAACACTGGAAAATTGGAGAATAGCGGCTGTTTTCCCTTGTAGTTACGCTTGTTAACTGCTGGACTACACCCAATCTAGACCCTCTGGCTCTATGCGTTCAACCCGATTGAAGCCCTTAGTTTTTTGGAACGACATATTGTGTTTAAAGTTAACCATGGAATCTGATGGATCTATTGCATCCAGATTCAGGCTTTCCATAGTGCTGCGTGATGCTGCCACAGATAAAATAGGGGCTTCCTCTAAATGGCCGGTCTTAGAGTTAAGCAATTCATCTACAGCCGTGACAAGTACGAGATTGTCAGGAATAGCTGAAAATAGCTCGTTGGCTATACGTAACACACAGCTACAGACATAATCTTGATATATTTCGTTAAATCTACCCTTTGGCATATTCTTAACGGACAACTTCCCACTTTTTAGTAAGCTTTTCGTTTCACTAGGTACGATTTCAATTCCGTGGACGTTTATTGTTGCCTCTAAAATACCATTGTCATAAACAGATATTGACAAGCTTGATCCAAGGTTTGAAATTTCTGAAAATGGCTGAAGGATTTCAATTGCTTCTATTTTGGCTTCTGCTTTGCCATCTAAAAGAGCTTTAGCTATTGCGACACTTTCTTTCCATTCTTTTGTTTCGTTCTTCCACTTGGAGGCTCTTGATTTGTAGTAAGCCTCATCGGCACTAATAGCCTCATCGATTTTTTGTGAAAGGTTCGCTCTTTTCTTTTCCTCTCGCTTAATTAGACGATCTATAAATCCAGGCTTATAAGCATCTAATATTTTACGCGCCTCAGCTTCATTATGATTGCTCTTTTGAGGTTCGGCAGGTTGCTTAGATACTGCAATTTTTTTCCATTCTATTGTGGGATTGCATTCTTTGTGGGTTGATTGAATGACTTCGATATGATTTTCAAAGACTTCTACTTCGTATGCAGCCTGCTCTAACTCTTGCATTTTTTCATATTGCTTTTGCTGCCGTTCAAGCTCTCCTTGCCTTCTTTTGGCATCTCGCTCAGCAGCACGAACTGCTGCACCAAATGAACGGGCTGTTCCTTTCCATCCCATTTTAAATATCCTTCTTATTACTTTCAGCCAACAGCGTATGAAGCGGAAATAACCTGTGTTTGAACACGGAATTCTCCCACCTATTATGTGTTTAATTTCAGTGAAAATATCGTATCTTTTTTATTTCTTACAATGGTTAACATCTTGCGCTTCATCGAATCAAGCTGGCAAATCGAAGACCATGGCTTCAATTCAACCTATTGCCTGCCGCAGGCTTCTGTACAAGCGCTTCTGTGAAACGCCGTGAACCCATCCTTGGGGGCTTTACCAAAACATCCCTGTTTTGGAAATCCACAGCCGCGCTTGTACGGGATAATTGTCTCTTCGATTTCGCCAAATTTGGAAGTTCCATATGCGCCTTCGGGTTAAGCTGACTCCCCATCGAAGTTGCCGCAGGGCGTTGAAGACAATAGCGTAAGCTCAGCATGGATGCTGAGCTAATTTTCGGGGTATATGGATATACCATCGGAAATGTTAGCTAATTTCGAATAAGCACTAGGAAAAGCAACTTCGCAATGGGTCGTTGAGGGTTTGCAAAGGGGTACAAACGCTTTACCCCTTTGCTCAGGTGTGGGCGAAGCGCCACGACTTTCTCGGCCGCAAGGCCGCATTCCAATCAATTTGGCAACTTGAAAGTCATGGCTTCAATCCAACCTATTGCCTGCCGCAGGCTTTTGCACAAACGCTTCTGTGGAACGCCGTGAACCCATCCTTGGGGGCTTTACCAAAACATCCATGTTTTGGAAATCCACAGCCGCGCTTGTACGGGTTAATTATCTCTTCGATTTAGCCTTAATTGGAAAGTTCAGATGCACCATCGGGTTACGATAACTCCCCTTCGAAGTTGCCGAAGCCCGTTGGAATCAATCAGGTGATGCTGACATGGATGTCAGCATAGATTTCGGGGTACAGGATGTACCATCGAAATCGTTACTGATTTATCCAAAAGGGGGGAGGAAATACAACTTCGTTAAGGGGCGGCAGGGTGATCCAAGAGGGGATTGCTGTTGATCCCCTCTGGTCGGGTGTGGGCGAAGCGCCACGACCTTCTCGGCCGCAAGGCCGCATTCCAATCAATTTGGCAATTTGAAAGCCATGACTTCAAATCAACCTATTGCCTGCCGCAGGCTTTTGTATCCATATCCCCAAGGTGACGCCGCAAGTACATCCATATGGGCTTGGCGATGCCCCCCCCTTCGAAGCTGCCGCAGGGCGCTGAAGAAAATAGCGTAAGCTCAGCATGGATGCTGAGCTAATTTTCGGGGTATATGGAAATACCATCGGAAATGTTAGCTAATTTCGAATAAGCACTAGGAAAGACAACTTCGCAATGGGGCGTTGAGGGTTTGCAAAGGGGTACAAACGCTTTACCCTTTTGCTCAGGTGTGGGCGAAGCGCCACGACTTTGGTTGGCCGCGAGGCCAAAAGAAACGGGAAAGGGTCATTTGAAGGCCACAAATTCAACCCAAATCTGAGACATAAAAAAGCCGGCGTTAATGCCGGCTTTTGGATTGAATGGTTACTTGATTAGTTTGTTGCTAACCCCGTTATACCGCTGACTGGAAAATCACTTCTTCAGCTTTCTTGGTATAAGACTCTAGCTCATCAAAGTTGAGGTAACGGTAGGTGTCTGCCGCTGTGGCATCCAACTCTTTCGCATACTCTTGATACTCAGATGGCGATGGTAGACGGCCAAGTAATGCAGCAACCGCCGCAAGCTCAGCAGAAGCTAAGTAAACATTGGCACCTGTGCCTAAACGGTTCGGGAAGTTACGCGTAGAAGTCGAAACCACTGTCGCACCTTCAGCAACACGCGCTTGGTTACCCATACACAGAGAACAGCCAGGAGTTTCGATACGTGCACCTAAACGTCCGAAGATGCCGTAGTAACCTTCTTCAGTCAGCATGTCTTTATCCATTTTGGTTGGTGGAGCAACCCACAAACGCGTTGGTAAAGTTTTGGCAAACTTATCGAGCATCTTACCCGTCGCACGGAAGTGACCAATGTTAGTCATACAAGAGCCAACGAAGACTTCATCAATCTTAGTTTCTTGCACAGAAGACAGTAGCACTGCATCATCTGGATCGTTCGGCGCACAAAGGATTGGCTCTTTAATATCATTCAAGTCAATCTCAATAACTTCGGCGTACTCTGCGTCCGCATCAGCTTCCATTAACTCAGGGTTTTCTAACCACTCTTGCATCGCAGTGATACGACGCTCAATGGTACGGCGGTCGCCATATCCTTCAGCTATCATCCACTTCAGCATGACGATATTAGAATTCAAGTATTCAATGACGGGTTCTTTATCAAGCTTAATTGTACAACCAGCAGCACTTCGCTCTGCCGATGCATCAGAAAGCTCAAACGCTTGCTCAACTTTGAGTTGCTCTAGGCCCTCAATTTCAAGAACTCGTCCCGAGAAGGCATTGATCTTACCTTGCTTCTCAACCGTCAAAAGTCCCATCTCAATCGCTTTCAGAGGAATCGAGTGAACCAAATCGCGTAACGTAATACCCGGCTGCATTTCACCTTTGAAACGAACCAAGATAGATTCAGGCATATCCAGCGGCATAACACCGGTTGCAGCAGCAAATGCAACTAAACCGGAACCTGCAGGGAACGAAATCCCGAGAGGGAAACGAGTATGCGAGTCACCACCTGTACCCACAGTATCAGGCAATAACATGCGATTTAACCAAGAGTGAATAACACCATCGCCTGGACGCAGCGATACACCGCCACGGTTCATAATAAAATCAGGTAACGTGTGATGAGTATTTACATCCACAGGTTTAGGGTAAGCCGATGTATGACAGAAAGATTGCATCGTTAAGTCAGCACTAAAGCCCAAACACGCTAAATCTTTAAGCTCATCACGAGTCATCGGCCCCGTCGTATCTTGCGATCCAACAGATGTCATTTTCGGTTCGCAGTATTGACCCGGACGAATACCCGTTACGCCACATGCCTTACCCACCATTTTTTGCGCTAATGTATACCCTTTGCCGGTATCTGCGACATCTTGTGGGCGAACAAACTCAGTTGACGCCTCAAGACCTAACACTTCACGAGCTCTATCAGTCAAACCGCGACCAATAATCAATGGAATACGGCCACCAGCACGGACTTCGTCCATCAATACGTCAGTTTTCAGAGCAAACTCTGAGATCACTTCTTCGCTACCGTGACGTTTCACCGCACCTTCATATGGATAAATATCAATCACATCACCCATATTCATTTTGCTAACATCGAGCTCAATTGGCAGTGCACCAGCATCTTCCATGGTGTTGAAGAAAATCGGGGCAATTTTTCCACCGAGACAGAATCCACCACCACGCTTATTCGGTACATTCGGGATATCATCGCCCATAAACCACAATACGGAGTTGGTTGCTGATTTGCGCGAAGAACCAGTACCCACAACGTCACCCACGTATACGAGTGGGAAACCTTGTTCTTTTAAGCTTTCAATCTTTTTAATTGGGCCAATAGCGCCCGCTTCATCAGGCTCAATGCCATCGCGAGCATTCTTGAGCATAGCTAGTGCATGTAATGGGATATCTGGACGTGACCATGCATCTGGTGCAGGAGATAAGTCATCAGTGTTAGTCTCACCCGTCACTTTAAATACAGTCAGGGAGATCTTGTCAGCTAGCTTAGGACGGTTCAGGAACCACTCTGCATTTGCCCACGAATGAACAACTTGTTTGGCGTAGTCGTTACCTGCATTCATTTTTTCGACGACATCATGGAACGCGTCAAACATTAATAATGTTTTAGATAATGCAGTCACGGCAAGTGGAGCATGTGCTTCAACATCTAACTGCGCAATCAAAGGGTCGATGTTATAACCGCCCTGCATGGTCCCCAAGAGTTCAACTGCGCGCGCAGCGGAAACAATGCTCGAACTCACTTCACCTTTCGCCAACGCATCTAAGAAACCTGCTTTAACATAAGCAGCTTCATCAACACCCGGTGGAATACGATTTTCTAGCAAGTCGAGAATAAAAGACTCTTCGCCTGCTGGAGGATTTTTTACGAGTTCTATAAGATCAGCCACTTGGGTGGCATCGAGTGGCTTAGGGACAATACCCTGTGCTTCACGTTCAGCGACGTGTTTACGATATGCTTCTAGCACGACAACATTCCTCTTTGTTTTAGCGGCGCTCTTATGATGTAACTGCGCTTCTTCCCAATTGAAGGATACAGTCCGGCAGGGGCGACCTGATTTTCCAGACCGCAGTATACTACAGCTTGGCAATAGTATGAATTAGATCACACTCTGGTATAAAAGAAATCACGAGCCAATTTGGATATAGGCCGTAGACTATGCTTTTGAACTGCTGTTTAAAATTAGACAATAGTGTGAAAGCAGAAAAAATAACTATTTTTACAGTTAGTTATATCCGAGTCTCTAATCTAATATGAATGGACAACTAGCGCCATACTCAAAATCAAATAGTCACTATAACTCTGACAAATGATAAGCTAATAATCATTCATAAAAATAATAATGAATGGCATTATTGAATATATTTCACGCAACAATATGACTCTTTTATGCAGATATCTAAAATTGAAGCCGTCATCTTCGACATGGATGGCGTACTTATTGACTCAGAACCCAGTTGGCAACAAGCCGAGCTAGAAGTGTTTAATGCTCTGGGTCTAAACTTAACGCTTGCAGACACCAAACAAACGACTGGACTCAGGATTGATCAAGTGGTGAGCTATTGGCACCAACGCCGCCCGTGGGCCAACTACAATAATAGCGAAACAACTCAACAAATCTCAGAGCGAATGGTCGCAACGATTTTACAATCAGGAACGCCTTTAAAAGGGGTTTTGCAGGCTTTAGCGGCATGCAAGCAAACCAAACTCAAAATCGGGCTAGCCACCTCTTCACCTCAATGCATTTTAGAGGCCGTCTTAACGCGTCTAGATATTCGCCAGCATTTTGATGCCATTGAATCCGCAGAGGGGCTTCGCTATGGCAAGCCTCACCCTGAGGTCTATTTAAACTGTGCGGCACAGCTAAATATAGAACCCCACCTCTGCTTAGCAATTGAAGATTCTTATCATGGCTTGATTTCTGCCAGAGCAGCGAACATGCAAACCATTGTCATCCCAGCGCCTGAAGACCGGGGGCAAGCCCGCTGGGTTCTCGCTCATGCAGAACTCAACGACTTAGATGAACTTGCAACCCAGCTGCTGAATAAAAGCTAAGTTTCAACACACAAATAAGCCCGTGCAAGCAATATTCAAACAAAAAAAGCCCATCAATTGATGGGCTTTTTCATGCTTAAAACGTACTACCAGATTTTTACGCGATCTTCAGGTGACAAATACATTGCATCACCTTCTTTCAACTCAAACGCTTCATAAAACGCTGGAATATTCCGTGGTGTTCCCATTGCTCTGAAATGGCTTGGCGAATGAGAATCCGTCAATAAACGGCGACCCAACTCTTCATCACGGTAATTTCGACGCCATACTTGCGACCAACCCACAAACAAGCGCTGCTCAGCCGTCAAACCATCAAGCACTGGAGCCGGCTGGCCATTCAAGCTGAGTTGGTAAGATCTCGCTGCAACCGTTAAGCCACCCAAGTCACCAATGTTTTCACCTAAGGTTAAATCACCGTTAACAAAGCGTCCCGGTAACGCTTCATATTTAGCATATTGTGCAGACAACTTCGCACCACGCTTTTTAAACTCTTCGCGGTCTTTATCTGACCACCAGTTTCGCAAGTTACCATCACCATCATATTTGGCACCCTGATCATCAAAACCATGACTGATTTCATGGCCAATCACAGCGCCGATACCACCGTAGTTCACTGCATCATCAGCATCCATATTGAAAAATGGTGGCTGTAAGATTGCTGCTGGGAACACAATTTCATTGTTTACAGGGCTATAGTATGCATTTACTGTTTGCGGCGTCATATGCCACTCGGTACGGTCAATCGGTTTACCGAGCTTATCAAGCATGCCTTGATACTCAAACTGGGCATAACGTTGGTAGTTACCCACCAAATCATCCGCTTGAATCGTCAGACCACTATAGTCTTTCCATTTGTCTGGGTAGCCAATTTTATAAGTAAACTTAGATAACTTTTCTTGTGCTGCCACCTTCGTTTCCGGTGTCATCCACTCAAGCTCATTGATGCTAACTTCAAAGCCCTTAATTAGATTTTGAATCATGGTTTCCATACGTGCTTTCGCTTCGGGTTTGAAGTTACGTTTCACGTATTCAATACCCACGATTTCACCAATCACTTGGTCGGCAGCATCAACCGCTTTTTTCCAACGCGGAGATTGCTCTTTCACACCTTTCAGGCGCGTGCCATGGAAAGCAAAATTGAGATCGACAAAATCTTTGCTCAGTAACTCAGCGTAGTTATCAACCACATGGAAAGCTAAGTAATCTTGCCAAGCGGCTAAAGGGAATTGATCAAACTGTTGACCAAACTTCTCAAGGAATGATGGCTGACGAACAATGACTTCTTGAACGTTTTGCATGCCCGCAGCTTTAGCAAACTGTTCTAAATTAAACCCACCCAACAGTTGCTGGAGCGCTTGCACGTCCATTTTATTGTAACTCTTATTGGCATCGCGAGATTCAACGCGACTCCATTGGCTCTGCGCTAAAAACTTCTCTACTTTCGCAACATTTTTGGCTGCGCGTTGCGGCTGCTCATAACCAGCAAGCGTCATCACATCGGTAATATAGGCAACCATCGCCTCACGGTTTCCGACAAACTTCGCATCATCTTTTAAGTAATAATCTCTATCTGGCAGCGTCAGACCTGACTGATAGAAATACACACCATACTGGCTTGAGTTTTTAGCATCATTGTTGACATAGAAACCAAAAGGCATGCTCGTGCCACTGGTTAATAACTCACCCATAAGTGACGCAATTTTATCGTGGCTCTTGGCACTGGCAATCGACTGTAACTGCTGACTCAGTGGTGTCACACCCAGTTGCTCAAGCTTTTCAGTGTTCATATAACTTGCATAGAAGTCACCGACCTTTTGCTCGCTTGAACCATCGACTTTGCCAGATTTTGCGGCAGCTTCTTCAATAATTGTCCGCAATGAGTTCTGGCTGCGCTCGTAGAGCACACTAAATGCACCATAATTTGATTTGTCGGCCGGAATTGGCGTATTAGCGAGCCACTTGCCATTCACGCTATAATAGAAGTCATCTTGGTGGCGTACTTGATGGTCAAAATTCTCCAGTTCAATACCAGAGCTCATAGCTGCTTGTGCCGTTAGTGCTTTGTCTGCGTCACTCGTGCTGCACGCCGCAAGGCCTAGGCTCAAGGCTATACCCAGAGCAAGTGTGCTTACTTTTTTCATGATGATCCCAATTCCTTGTATCAATAGGCTTAGATTTAACCCGACAAGTTACCAATACTCAGAGCATTGCTACAGAGCAAATTTGTAAATGGATATGAACTTTGTGATTTTTTCTGGGGGCTTTAGCACCTATAAGTGCCAGCCCCCGTACGACGGGAATTTAAAAATTCTTACCAATAAACAGATAGAAGGTTCGTTCACCATCATCTGATGCACCAATACCGAGTGCCGCAGGACCAAGGTCTGTATCCGTTCCTAGGTACAAACTACCAGCATAAATCAAATCATTAAATGCGATATCATCGCGATCAATCCACACGTTACCGGCCTCAATACTCCCCCCGAGATACAGTGGATAATCCGTCATTCCCAATACACTCCGGCCCAAATCATATTGATAAATAAATGCACCAAAAGCTTTGTGATTTCCGGCTAATGAGTCTTTGTGATAACCAGATAGATTCAGAAAACCACCAAGCTCAGAGACATGCGTGGTTGCCAGCTTATCTTTTTCTAACGTTGCATAGGATGCCTTCCCAACAAACGCATGGTTACCAAGGCTTAATGCGCCTTTCCAGTTTGCTTCAATAAGCCAAGTATACTCAGGTTCATATCCGACAAAGTCGTGAAAATCTTCCTTAATTAAATAGGTATCAATGGTGATCCGACGACCATCCGTAGGGAAGTTGATGCTATTTAAACTATCAAAACCAAAGCGGAAATAGGCGCCTTTAGATTTAAAGTCAACATCCGTTGCCAAGATTGCATCATTAGAAATCGCGCCCTCCTCAGCAATGACACCAAACTCAATCATTCCCTGACGCGTGTAGTTCACCCCCAAACCGAGCTCAACAGAATGGGTTTCTTTATCAAGCTCAAAAACCAAATTATTGTCTTCATCGAAGTAGTCCCAGTTATCAATTTCAAATTGATATCTAGCTTTCACAAAAAATAATTGGTCTAAGTCTAACGGTTGGTAAAACTCTGTCGCGAGTACTTTTTCAAACCCCATTTTAAGTTCGCTACGCCACTCACCCCCGGTCTTTGTTAAATCCGTGAGAGTGTAAGCGACATCCAGCGTCACTGCAGAATCCAGGGTAAAGTCATCCTCCCAACTAAAACCAACTTCGAAGTAGTTCGGTCCCCAGGATTTCGCTTTGGTCGTGACCTCTAATATTCGCCCTTTCTGGGTATCGACAAATTCAGCATCTACTCGCTCAAATTTATCAAGTGCATACAATTGATTGATTGCAGCATCCAGCAGCTGTGTATCCACCACTTGTCCCGGCTTAATATCTAAAGATTCGCGAATTAAGCTCTCACCCACTTTTGAGTCATTGTTTAATACCACATCAACGATTGGCCGATCGATCTGGCGCAACCATGCAAGGCTCTTTGCTTGTTTTTGTTGCAGATAAGCTTGGTACTCCGATTCACTCAAGCTAAAGTCTTTTAATCGCGTGAGGTGGAGATTTGCAGCTTCTACGCCTAAAGGAAAGGCAATGGGCATGATAGAGAAGTCTGTAGTGCTTAAGTCATCAATTTGTGGGCGGATCAAAATATCATGCTCAGTGAGCAGTAGCTTCTGCCGGTCAGAACTAGCATTAGTCAACATAGTCGAAAGTTGATCTAACACAGCAAGTGCACTATTCAATTTATCTTTGTTGACCAACGGCGAGCCAATATCGACCGCAATGATAATATCCGCGCCCATTCCCTTAACGACGTCAATCGGTATGTTATTGGCGATTCCGCCATCCACCAACAACTTGCCATCAATTTGTGCAGGCTGAAGTGCTGCAGGAACGGTCGCAGAAGCCTGCATCGCACTCACAATGCTGCCATTGTTGAGGATGACTGCGTGACTGGTTTCTAGATCCGTAGCTACGGCTCGGTAAGGAATTGCGAGCTCGTCAAAGTGGCCAAATTGCTGCACTAGATCGGTAGACTTTCGCAATAATTGCGACATGGTTTGCCCGCGTAATAAACCACTTGGCGTTTTTAGCTCTCCTTCGCTATAGCCAATATCTATTGGGATATTATATTGATCGCGTTTTTGCTTATCTCGAAAGGTCAGCGCCTCACGCGCAATAGTATCGGAATAGCCTTGGCTCCAATCAATACCAAGCATGATAGCCTCTAACTCGGTAGCGCTATAACCAAGAGCATACATACCACCAACATAGGCACCAATACTCGTGCCAGCTATATAATCAACCGGTATGCGATGCTGCTCCAAAACTTGAAGCACGCCAACATGCGCAGCCCCTTTCGCACCACCACCACTTAAAACTAAACCAATTTTAGGTCGCTGATTTGCCTGCGTTCCTGGCATCGATTGCGTATAAACCTGCGCCAATCGCTCAGACGAAGTATCCTTCTGAGCTTGTACAGAAAGAGGGAAACCTAAGAAAAGAGTAAAAAGAAGTGCTCGTATCATTGCCAGTTCATTTTATTTGAATGCGCCAAGTTGCTGCGCATTCTAACAAAAAATCTACATTAGTGGTCAGTAATCGAGCTTTTGTTCCATATATTGCTGCATTGCTACGTGTGGTAATGGTTTGGAGAAATAATATCCTTGTATCACAGAGCAACCGCGCTCAAAAACTTGTTCCAACTGTTCTTGTGTTTCCACACCTTCCGCAACAACATCCATTTTCAGGTGTCGAGCCAACTCAATAATACTGCTGACTATCGCCTGATCAGTAGCGCTATGGGCTAGATTAATTAAAAACGAACGATCAATCTTCAATGTATCAACTTCAAACTGACTCAAATAAGCAAGGGACGAATAGCCAGTGCCAAAATCATCGATCGCTACCGAGATGCCAAGCTGCTTTAGCGCTTTTAGATGAGATCGGGCAACATGCAACTCTTTCATCAACACGCCTTCTGTAATTTCTAAACAAAGCATCTGCTTCGGCATCTGCGTCGCTTCCAACACCTGCTGTATATCTGCCACGAAATTGGCCTGCCTAAAATGAACCGCAGAGATATTAATTGAGAGTTTAAACGCTTGTTGAGTGCGTTGAGACCAGAGCGCACCTTGACGACAAGCTTGCTGCAGTACCCAATGCTCGATTTCTAATATCAAGCCGCAGCCCTCTGCAACACCGATGAATATATCAGGGCGAATATAACCATCAATTGGATGCTTCCAACGAATCAGTGCTTCCATACCGACCAAGGTTTCACCCTGCTCAATATCAATTTGCGGTTGATAATGCAGCTCAAATTCATTTCGTTCGATGGCTTTGCGTAAATCTGCTTCTAATCGTAAATGATACAAAGCTTCTTCATTGCGTTCAGATGAGTAATATTGGAAGTTTCCGCGACCTTCATCTTTTGCATGATACATGGCCAAGTCGGCGTTTTTGATGAGCCCCTCAGAGCTTCTTGCATCATCAGGAAAAATACTAATTCCGATACTTGTTGAAATATGAAATTCGCGACCAAAGAGCTCAAACGGCTCGAGAAATTGCGCCAATATTCGCTCTGCTAAATGGTTTATTTTATCCAAATCATCGGCATGATTGGCCAAAATCACAAACTCATCTCCACCAAACCGGCACAAAGCCTGTTCATGCCCAATACAATGCTGTAATCGAGCAGAGGCCTCCATCAAAAGCGCATCCCCCATGCCATGACCAAAGGAGTCATTTACATGTTTAAACCTGTCTAAGTCCAAGAATAAAAGAGCCAATTTCTGATGGGATTCTTGAGCTTCATGAATTGACAGCTTCAAGTGCTCGCTAAAAGCAGAGCGATTGATCAACCCGGTCAGCACATCATGATTGGCAAGACGTCGTAGATTTGCTTCATGCACCTTACGCTCAGTAATATCAGAAAATACCACCACATAATTTTTTAGCTTATTGCGATGACCGCGCATAACTGAAATATTGAGCCAAACAGGACAAGGTTCAAACGTTTTCTGGCACAATACTGATTGTTCACCCGTCCACGAATCTTTACCAGATAATAGCTGCATCACTTCATCGGAACTCACATGCCCTTTGCACACCAGCTCTGAGAAAAAGTGCTGTTTAAGTTGTTCTTTATCCAGACCAAGAATCTTTTCAGCTGCGGCATTGGCCACTTGAATTCGCTCATTCGCATCTAAAATAAGCACCCCTTCCGTGGTGTTGCCAAAGGCTTGCGCCAATAGGCTCACTTCGCTTTCTAAAGTGCGCTGCACTGTGACATCACTATAAATCCCTGCCACACGCTGAAATGTTCCCGTTTTTGGATGCACATCAACTGGACTTCCTTTCACCCGAAGCCAGCGCCAGTCTAGCCCTTCAATACGAAAGCGATACTCTTCATCAAATCGGTCGACTTCCCCTTGAATCAGCTTTTGCCAAGCTTGATTCACCCGCTCTCGGTCACTTGGGTGGATGGGGAGAGCATCTAGGGTTGAAATGATTTTGTCATTTGGAGTTTCCAAAACCCCGCTGCGATTATCCAGCTGTAATACGTCGGTTTGACGATCCCATTCCCACAGATCAGAGTCGCTCCCTTTGAGTGATTGTCTCAATCGCTGATCACTTTCCGTTAGCGCCGTGTTTATTCGCTGAAATCGTGTGACTCGGCGCTTGCGATTCCATGCAACCATATAAATGACACCGATCACCCACAGGATAACCATCAACTTAAATAGTCGGCTTTGCCACCAGTGTTGATCAACTTGAAAAGGGAATGAAAACGGCTCTGTTTGCCATACACCATGGCGCAAACTCAGCACGTCAAGGGTATAGTGGCCCGCGGTCAAGCCGGAGAAATTAACCTGAGATTGTCCCTCTAATGCTAAATACTTCATCTCACTTGAGTCACCTGGCCGGCGAATTCGATATTTGAGTTTTAAAGGTGCATCATTTAAATAATCAAAGTTAGATAACTGAAAGCTGATCATCTTGGCATCGGGCGCGACCCGCTTTAGCCTTTCAGGAACGAGATATACATCGGTATCATGTTCAAAGTAAACCGCAATAGACTCTAATACGATGCCACGACTTGGAATACGATTAGTTAACGTATGCATGTCAAGAAGCATGGCGCCATCGGGAGTCCCCACATATAAACCTTTTTCGGGGGCGTAATATACAGCGCCTTCATTCAGCTCATTCCCGATGAGACCATCGGCTTGCGAAACCACAATCACACCACCTGTGTCCTCATCGAGCCGAACAATACTGCTATCGCAACCGATCAACGTATAGGTTGGCGTCCTTTCAAAAAAGTAGATGGCACCACATTCTTCATTCCATTGACCTCGAACCTCACGAAATTCATCCGAAGCAATATCAAACTCAACCACGCCCTGCTGACCCGTCCCCAACCAGAGCTTGCCCGGTTTGGGCTCAATGATTTGGCTAATGGTTGCAAGTTTGCCGTTGAGGGCATTCGACAAGGGTTGCGCGTAAAACGCCCCATCTTCTTGTATATGTCCAAACAGGAATTCACCTGCTACCCAAAATGTTCCCGAGCTATCTCTAAACATTGAGTTAATGTTCAAAGGCTTGTTACTCCCATCAACTCTGTAGGTCTGCATAAGTTGTGGTGCCAGCATGCCCGGCTGCCAGTAAAATAATTGATCGTAGGTTGCAAACCAGATGCGCCCTTCAATCATTGGATCTTGATAACTGTTGTATATCGCTTGCAACTCTAAAGAGCTTTGCCCCCCAGCCCAACTCGAAAAGCGTTGTGACTTGCTATTCTTCTTGTGAATCACATACAAGCCATTGGTCGTCGAAATCAGCAGGTGCTCATCATCTAACGGGTCAATTTTATAAACGCTATCGTTCAGCTCTAGATCTGCAATGATGACTGGCTGTGAGCGCCGTAGCGCTTGATCCACCTTAACGACTCCGCCATCGGTCCCTAGCCACACATCATTTTCTTCTGCGTAAATACTCCAAACAACTTCATTACCGATATAGTAGGGCGGCAGGTTATCCATAGTTGCCAATAAAAAATCGGGTGGCAAGGTTAATACAGCGATCCCATCACCGGCGCCGCCAACCCAAACTAAACCTTCTGCAGTGATACTAATATCGGTCACATATTCTATGTCTGCACGCTGTTTTAATGTTTGTTGGTATGAATTGAGAACACGCGTCTGTGGCGACCAATGCAATAACCCAGATCGCCCCGCTAACCATAAGTTATGTTCGTCATCCTCTTGAATTGTAGACAGATAGAAAGGTAACTCCTCAATTCGTTGAACCTCCCAGTTATCCGTCGCAATTTGGAATAGACCTTCACTTGAAGTAACCCAGACGCGCAGAAGTGAATCCTGATAGACCTGTTTCACATGACCAAATTCAGCTTGCCATGGCACTGCTTGGATAAGTGCACCATTTAACTGTCGCAATTCAATATGGGCTTCATTCGCAATCAGAAGATGACCATTGCTCAGTAACTGCATGGTATCGAAATTTTGGCCGGTTTGAGGTATTAATGTTGCGAGATCGGTTAGGGTTTTATCTTTGATGGATAGCGCTTGTAGTTCGCCACTGTAACTCAGGAGCAGTAACGTATCAGCATCTAAGCGTGCGTGATCGGCGAGCCCAGAAGCTTGAAAATGAGGGAAAAGTTCAGGAGTACCAAATTCAGTAAAAGTATTGGAATAGATGTTGTAGAGATAAAGGTTTGTGTAACTGCCAATAAGTAAGTTTTCTTTATCAATGTTAATCACGTGAGTAATATAGTCATCACTCACAAGTGCTTTTGAACCCACTTTATCTACGCGACGGATTTTCTCGTTACTGACTCGGTATAGGCCTTGCTCTGTCGCGACCCAAACAAAGCCAAGCGTATCAAAACTGATGTCATTGATGGTCGTGTTGCCCAGCCCATCTTTGAGCGTGAAGACCCTTTTTACAATATCGTCTGCTGAAGCTGCAGCGCAGAGCCACACCATGCATAACAAAATGAAAAAATGAAAAAATCTTGCAACTCGACCCATAGATACGACCAATGATTCCCCTGCTTTAAAGATATCAGTTCATACAAAACTTGCATGACTAACTTGGCATTTCCCAAATAAAAAAGGTGCTCAAATTGAGCACCTTTTCTGCATTTTGTCTATCTCTTCGACTGAGTATATCTCAGCTTGCAAGATTACTTTTTCTTTTTAGCCTTTGGATTTGGCAGATCAGTAATAGAGCCTTCATAGATCTCCGCAGCTAAACCAACAGACTCATGAAGTGTTGGGTGCGCATGAATTGTCAATGCTAAATCCTCAGCATCACAACCCATCTCAATCGCAAGCCCGATTTCACCCAATAGCTCGCCACCATTCACACCAACAATCGCACCACCGATAACGCGATGAGATTCTTTATCAAAGATAAGTTTGGTCATTCCTTCGCTTGCATCTGAAGCAATTGCACGGCCACTTGCCGCCCAAGGGAAAGTTGCAGTTTCATAAGCAATATCCTGCTCTTTCGCTTCTTTTTCCGTTAAGCCAACCCAAGCAACTTCTGGATCTGTATAGGCGATTGAAGGGATCACTTTTGGATCAAAGTAATGCTTCATGCCTGAAATCACTTCCGCAGCGACATGACCTTCATGCACACCTTTGTGCGCCAACATTGGCTGACCCACAATGTCACCAATCGCAAAGATATTTTGCACGTTGGTACGCATTTGTTTATCAACATTGATGAAACCGCGCTCATCGATATTTACACCCGCCTTTTCAGCATCGATCGACTTACCATTTGGTGTCCGTCCAATCGCAACAAGCACAGCATCGTAACGAACCGGCTCAGCAGGCGCCTTCTTGCCTTCCATCGATACGTAAATACCATCTTCTTTCGCTTCAACAGCGGTCACTTTGGTTTCTAGGATCAGATTGAACTTCTTCTTCACTTGCTTGGTGAAGATGCGAACCACATCTTTATCAGCCGCAGGAATGACTTGATCGAACATTTCAACCACGTCAATTTCGCTACCGAGCGACGAATATACAGTCCCCATTTCTAGACCAATAATGCCGCCACCCATCACCAACAACTTGCCAGGCACTTCTTTGAGTTCTAGAGCGTCAGTTGAATCCCAAATACGTGGGTCTTCATGCGGAATAAATGGTAACTGGATTGGACGTGAGCCAGCAGCAATAATAGCATGCTCAAAGTGAACGGTTTTGACACCGTCTTCACCTGCAACTTCAATTGTATTTGGCCCTGTAAATTTACCGTAGCCGTTTACCACATCAACTTTACGCATTTTAGACATGCCGCCTAATCCGCCAGTCAATTGGCCAATCACTTTCTCTTTGAAGCTACGTAGTTTATCTAAATCAATTTTTGGCTCACCAAAAACAACGCCATGGTCAGCAACTGTTTTTGCTTCTTCAATCACTTTAGCTACGTGCAATAGAGCTTTAGAAGGGATACAACCTACATTAAGACAAACACCACCCAAAGTACTAAAGCGCTCAACAATCACAGTATCCAAACCGAGATCCGCTGCGCGAAATGCTGCAGAGTAACCAGCAGGACCTGCACCTAATACCACTACCTGAGTTTTGATTTCGTTACTCATGTTTTCCTCTAATTCTTTTTATGGAGCTAAAACAAGACTATGTTTAGCTCAGAATGTCGCCAGCTAAAGAAATTTGACGTCCCCTAGTTTGGCCGCATTTTAACCTGTGTTTGACACAGATCACAATAACATATCGTCTAACTTAGAGATCTGACCGTGATAAAAATGGCTGCCCATGAAGAGCAGCCATTTTCAACTACAAAATCATGGTGCGGATATCGGATAGAATGCTAGATAAGGTGACACTAAAGCGAGCTGCCATTGCACCATCAATGACACGATGATCATATGATAGTGATAGAGGTAACATCAGCTTAGGTTCGAAATCCTTACCGTTCCACTTCGGTTTAATCTCTGATTTAGAAACACCGAGAATCGCTACATCAGGATAGTTCACAATCGGAGTGAAAGCCGTACCACCAATGCCGCCAAGGCTTGAAATGGTAAAACAGCTACCTTGCATATCAACCGCTTTCAACTTGCCATCACGGGCACGAACAGAAATATCCATGAGTTCGCGCGAGAGCTCAACAATGCCTTTTTTGTCAACGTCACGAACAACCGGAACCATCAGTCCATTCGGCGTATCAACCGCGACACCAATATGGAAGTACTTCTTCTGAATCAGCGATTCACCATCAGCGCTTAAGCTTGAATTAAAGACCGGGAATTCAGCCAAAGTTTTAGCAACCGCTTTCATCATGAAGACGAGAGGTGTGATTTTGTAATCAGCCTTTTTCTTCGCTGCAACTTCATTCTGTTGCTTACGGAAAGCTTCAAGCTCGGTAATGTCCGCTTCATCAAACTGCGTCACATGTGGGATCGTCACCCAGTTGCGATGCAAATTAGGTCCAGAAATCTTTTGAATACGGCTCAATGGCACTTCTTCAACTTCACCAAACTTACTGAAGTCAACTTTCGGCGCATCAATAACCTGTAATCCACCTTCACCAGCTGCTGCAGCTGACACTTTCGGGCGAGATAACTCATACTTCACGTATGCTTGAACATCTTCCTTCACGATACGATCTTTACGACCCGTACCTTTCACCAAAGTCAGATCCACGCCAAACTCTCTCGCCAAACGGCGAACGGCTGGCGATGCATGGACAACACCCGTTGTTGGCTGCTTACCCGCGCTTGGATGGTGTGGCACTGGAGGCTTGCTAGCAACAGGGGCTGGTGCCGGAGCACTTGGCGCTGGTGCGCTCGGTGCAGGTGCAGGTGCAGGTGCAGGTGCAGGTGCAGGTGCAGGTGCAGGTGCAGAAGATGTGACTTCAAGAGTAAGGACTAATGAACCTTGAGAAACTTTATCACCGACACTCACTGCAACAGATTGAATAACGCCGGCTTCAGGGGCTGGCACTTCCATCGTCGCTTTGTCAGTTTCCAGAGTAATCAGGCCCGCATCGGCTTCGATTTCTTCGCCGGCAGCAACCAAAACTTCAATGACATCAACATCACTTGCGTCGCCAATATCTGGCACTGCAACTTCGATCACTTGTACCGTTGGCTCTGCAGCTACCGGAGCCGCTTCAACCACTGGCGCAGCGGGTTCTGCAGCAGGAGCAGGTGCTTGAGCCGCTGGAGCTGGAGCAGTCTCTTCAGGTGCTGCAGCCGCTGATTCAGCAGACATCATGGCAATGAGATGCCCCTCGGCGATGGTATCACCAACCGCGACTTTCAACTCAGCAAGCTTTCCCGCAAATGGTGCCGGGATATCCATGGTCGCTTTATCACTTTCAACAGTAATAATGGACTCTTCAGCTTCTAGTGCATCACCTACAGCCACACAAATTTCGATAACTTGTACTTCATCCCCACCGATATCAGGGACCAAAACTTCTTTTAATTCAGCCATTTTGATTCCCTTTTACGCAAATAGTGGGCTGTTTTTGTCAACGTCGATACCGTACTCTTCGATCGCTTTTGACAAGACTTCAACAGGTAGCTCTTCACGCTCAACGAGCGACTTCAATGCTGCAACCACGATAAACTTGGCATCCACTTCAAAGTGGTGACGTAAGTTGTCGCGGCTATCAGAGCGACCAAAACCATCGGTCCCCAACACCTTGTAATCCGTTGGTATGAACGCGCGGATTTGGTCTGCATATAGTTTCATGTAATCGGTTGCGGCAATTACTGGTGCATCATCAGCGAGCACTTCAGTCACATAAGCAGTCTTCGGTGTTTCAGTCGGATGCAGCATGTTCCAACGCTCCGCTTCTTGACCGTCACGGGTCAACTCATTGAAGCTGGTCACGCTATAAACATCAGCGCTAACACCAAAGTCTTTCGCAAGGGCTTGCGCCGCTTTACGGACTTGCTCAAGAATGGTACCACTACCGAGTAGCTGTACTTTGCCTGTACCAGAACCTGCAGCACTTTCAAACTTATAAATACCTTTAACAATACCCTCTTCAACACCTTCCGGCATTGCAGGTTGTTCATAGGTTTCATTCATCGCTGTTAGATAGTAGAAGACATCTTCTTGATCTTCGCCATACATACGGCGCACACCGTCTTGCACAATCACCGCGATCTCGTAACCATAAGTTGGGTCATAACTAATACAGTTCGGAATCGTGTTCGCAAGGATCAAGCTATGGCCATCTTGGTGCTGTAGACCTTCACCATTTAGCGTCGTTCGACCAGCCGTTCCACCCACCATAAAGCCACGAGCTCGCATATCGCCAGCAGCCCATGCCATGTCACCAATCCGTTGGAAACCAAACATAGAGTAGTAAATGTAGAATGGAATAGTTGGCGTATCATTCACAGAATAACTCGTTGCAGCTGCAACCCATGAAGACATCGCACCAAGCTCATTGATCCCTTCTTGAAGGACCTGTCCTGATTTATCTTCACGATAATAAGCAACTTGATCCGAATCTTGTGGTTCATATTTTTGGCCTTCGTGCGCATATATGCCCACTTGACGGAACAAACCTTCAAGACCAAAAGTACGTGCTTCATCAGGAATAATTGGCACAATACTCTTACCAATATTCTTATCTTTAATCAGTACATTGAGAACACGCCCAAATGCCATGGTTGATGAAATCTCACGACCGTTAGAGCCCTTCAGAACCGCATCAAATGCTTTTAGCTCTGGCACTTTTAGCTCTTTGGAGAACTTTTCGCGACGTGCAGGCATGCAACCATGCAATGCTTCGCGACGGCTCATCATATACTTCACTTCTTCTGAATCTGGGCCCGGATGGTAGAAAGGAATATCTTCTAGCTGCTCATCAGATACAGGGATATTGAAGCGGTCACGGAAGTAACGTAGAGATTCGACGCCCATCTTCTTGACGTTGTGCGCGATGTTCTTACCTTCACCTGCCTCACCAAGACCGTAGCCTTTCACTGTTTTAGCGAGAATCACGGTTGGACGACCTTTGGTGTTTTTCGCTCGATCAAGCGCCGCGTACATTTTGATTGGATCGTGACCACCACGATTTAGACGCCAGATGTCATCGTCAGACATATTGGCAACCATCGCAGCAGTTTCAGGGTACTTACCAAAGAAATGCTTACGTGTATAAGCGCCACCTTTGGCTTTACAGTTTTGGTATTCGCCATCAACGGTTTCTTCCATCAGCTGGAGCAGTTTACCCGTTGTATCCTGTGCAAGTAGCGCATCCCAGTAACGACCCCAAACAACTTTAACAACTTCCCAACCTGCGCCGCGGAAATCGCCTTCAAGCTCTTGGATAATTTTACCGTTACCACGAACAGGGCCATCAAGACGCTGTAGGTTACAGTTAACAATGAAGACAAGATTATCGAGCTCTTCACGAGCAGCAAGACTGATTGCACCAAGTGCTTCTGGCTCGTCACACTCACCATCACCAAGGAAACAGTATACGGTTTGCTCTGAACAATCTTTTAAGCCACGGTCAGTCAAGTATTTCAGGTAACGTGCTTGATAAATCGCTTGGATTGGACCTAGACCCATAGAAACCGTAGGGAACTGCCAGTAATCAGGCATTAACTTAGGGTGTGGGTACGAAGATAGGCCCTTGCCATCAACTTCTTGAC
The DNA here is from genome assembly GCF_014647855.1 of Shewanella gelidii. Classification (GTDB taxonomy): domain Bacteria; phylum Pseudomonadota; class Gammaproteobacteria; order Enterobacterales; family Shewanellaceae; genus Shewanella; species Shewanella gelidii. The sequence goes on from NZ_BMPZ01000003.1 coordinate 484,506, forward strand.
GGAAGTTTGCCATTTGGTCTTCAGTGATACGACCTTCAAGGAAAGAACGGGCGTAAATCCCTGGAGCAATATGCCCTTGGAAGTAAACCAAATCACCGCCATCTTTTTCGTTTGGCGCACGGAAAAAGTGGTTGAAACACACGTCATAAATGGTCGCACTTGAAGAGAAGCTTGAAATATGACCGCCAAGTTCAAGATCTTTCTTTGAACCGCGAAGCACAATGGCCAACGCATTCCAGCGAATAATCGCTCGAATTCTGCGCTCCATTTCCAAATCGCCAGGCATGTGTGGCTCTTGGCCTGCTGGAATGGTGTTTAAATAGGCCGTGGTCGCGTTGTAAGGTAGGTGAGTACCATTGCGACGAGCTTTATCAATGAGCTTTTCTAGAATGTAATGCGCACGCTCAGGGCCTTCTTGTTCTAAGACGGCTTGAAGGGCATCGACCCATTCCTGAGTTTCTAATGGGTCTAAATCTTGTAGGATATCTTCAGACATGACACTGTCCTTATCTCTATACAAATTAATTAATGATTGGTACGGCTATAATCCAAATCGGTATTAAACGCCACTCTTTAAACGACGCAGGCTACGCTGCAGTCGACTGTCTTCTTCCCTTACAGACAACATCACTTCCTCGATGTAACTTAAATGTTCATTCGAGGCTTCTCTTGCTGCTTCAGGATCACGACGCACAATCGCTGCGAGTAACGCATGGCGGTGAGCATTCGCTTTTTTAGAGGCTTCTTCACGGCGGGTCAAAAGCTCTAGGTTTTGAGCAATATTTTGCTGCAATACCGGCGTCAGACTTAATACCAAATGCAGCATGGCTACATTGTGGGAAGCTTCTGCAACGGCACGGTAAAAACGTACAATTGCAGCGGCTTTGGTATCTACATCATCGGCCGCTTCCACCTCGGCGATCATCCGCTCGATATTTTGCATATCGGCATCGGTTCCCCGTAAGGCGGCAAAATAGGCCATCATGCCTTCAGTCGCATGACGAAACTCCAATAAGTCATATTGACTTTCAGAGTCACTATTCATTAGTTCAACAATCGGATCGGCAAGGGTTTGCCAAAGTTGTTCTTTTACATAAGTGCCACCACCTTGGCGGCGCATTAGTAGACCTTTCGCTTCAAGCTTTTGGATCGCTTCACGTAAAGAGGGGCGCGAGACTTCAAATTGAATTGCTAATTCGCGCTCTGGTGGGAGCTTTTGTCCTGGCTGCAAACTCCCTTCAAGGATCATTTGCTCAAGCTGCGCCATGATGACATCAGAAATTTTTGGTTGGTTGATTTTGCTATAAGCCATGTGGCCCCCAGCTCCGTTGTCAATTGGTCTTACCAATTATGAAAGTGAAGGCACTTTATCAAATCACACTTTTAATGTCTAGCTTGTGATCTAAGTCATTGCACGGCACGCAATTGAGCATAGCGGAAAATAGCTGTAAAGGGGTCAGACCAATTAACAAAAGTTAATAGCCTGCATACAAAATCAACAACCTCTAACTTACTACTCCAAAAATTGTGAGTAAAGACAGGGACGTAACAAGTAACATGAAATTTCTTTTACTTAACTGCAAAAGTGCTAATGTTGGCCGCAAACAAACTGGCGCAGAAGAAACCTCAGGTAAATCCTCCGCAGAAACGGCTACATCAATCACCAACTCGCGCGCTGGCAGCGTGACCGACAGCACCTTTTTACGCCATACCGTCAATGCTGGGGCAAACTCACCGCTCAAAACATAGCCAAATGAGACTATTCGGCTCGGGATCCAATCTAAGATATGCAAAACAGATTTAACCAATGGCAGTTCAATTTCTTTTCTTTGGGCATATTCGGCATAAAAACGCACCGTACAGTAAAACACAATTCCTACAGGGCCTAACGCCATCAAGTACAGGGCAACAGCCCCATAAAACCGATAATTAATCCACGCCGCACTTTTACCGGCTAACTCCCCTAGCTCGTCTTCTGAAGTCGAATCAATACAGATCGAGCTATCTAATTCATTCGCAAAATGATAGCAAGCTTGCACATCACCTCGACACGCCGCCTGTATATATGCTTTAAACGCTTGCCGCTGTTGCTGATGACAAAAACAAAGGATTGCGGTGAACAGCCACACAAAAAGAGTTACCCCTCCCCATAGCCAACCCTCAATGACCCACAATAAAACGACCGCACCGACAGTAGGCAGCGACATCGCAATTAGCATCATCAAACCAGACTGTAATTGTTTATCACCGAACAACAAAGGGTGGTAGTGAGACATCAAGCTATCGAACTGCCAACTTTGTGGCAGCAATTTTAATCGCTCGACCAAAATGGCAATTAATAGAGAAAACAGCGCCATGACATCCTCACTTTTTGTTTAAACGGTCACTTAAGCCAATGACTTTAGATACCGAGGCCAATCAAAACTCAGGCCCGGATCGGTTTTTCTACCCGGTGCAATATCACTGTGTCCGACAATTCGGTTGCTATCGAGCATAGGATATTGTTCTAACAAGGCAAGCGTTAATCTTTGGAGTTGTGAATACTGTTGACATGTATAGTCAATATCATCGGCTCCCTCAAGTTCAATCCCGATAGAGAAGTCATTGCACTGCTGACGCCCCTGAAATTCAGAAACGCCCGCGTGCCAGGCTCGATCATCACAACTCACATACTGAGTCACTTGACCATCACGACGGATCAAAAAATGCGCGGAGACCTCTAGCCCCACAAGTTCCTGAAAACTGGGGTGCGCATCCGCATCAATGCAGCCCTTAAAAAGAGCATCAATATGCTCGCCACCAAAACAACCAGCAGGCAAGCTAATATTGTGGATCACCAACAAGCTCACTTCAGCATTAGGCCGGTCATTTTTATGCGGCGAAGGCTCGTGTCGACACGGCCTAAGCCAACCTTGGTCAAATTCAAATTTCAATACTGACCTCTACATACTCAATTCAGGAATAGTCCTGTTTACGCGAATTCAAGGCGGTGTTTTCTGCCCAGTAAAATAAGTGGCAGATTTCAAGACCACGTAAGCCTGCAATTTCAACGAAGAAAAACCTTCGCCAGATGATTACATCGGCCATTAACGCTAAATCACTTCAAATATCAACCTTGAAGCAGTTACAATAATGGATACTATTATCCAAATACTCAATCTTTATCACGACGTTCAATGAATCTGCCAAGATCCATTGAATCGGATTCGCACGTGGGGTTTGGAAATCACCGTTTTAGCCGTGTTTGACTCGGGTGCAAGGAAACAAATATGTTAGAAAATGATATTCGTCTGATGGTGAAAGTGGCTCTCGATGAAGATTTAGGCCACTTAGATGCAATCTCGGGTGACATCACAGCCCAGCTCATTGAGCAAGACAAATATGCAGAAGCAAGTTTAATTACCCGAGAAGAAGGCGTCTTCTGCGGTAAAGCTTGGGCGGAGCAGGTTTTTAACCAACTCGGTGGAGAAGTTGCACTGCATTGGCACGTGGATGATGGTGACCTTGTGGTGCCAAACCAAGTCCTCTGTGAGCTCTCTGGCCCTGCGCGCACGATCTTAACTGGTGAGCGCACCGCAATGAACTTTATTCAAATGCTCAGTGGCGTCGCCTCCTTGACCAAGCTGTATGTCGATCGCTTAGCTGGCACCCATACCAAACTGCTTGATACCCGTAAGACGATTCCGGGGCTACGCACTGCGCAAAAGTATGCCGTCACCTGTGGCGGCGGTAAAAACCATCGCATTGGCCTTTTTGATGCGTTTTTAATTAAAGAAAACCACATCATGGCTTGCGGCAGCATTGAACAAGCTGTGGCAAAAGCCAATCAATTGCACGCAGACAAACCAGTTGAAGTTGAAGTCGAGTCACTTAAAGAGCTAACACTCGCGCTCGATGCCGGTGCTGACATTATTATGCTGGATAACTTTGATATCACCATGATGGTTGATGCAGTGGAGCTTAACCATCAATATCAAGCCGCAAATAAAGGCGCGAAATTAGAAGTTTCAGGCAATGTAACGCTAGATACCTTAGCCGAATATGCGAAAACGGGGGTTGACTACATTTCCGTTGGCGCTTTAACCAAACACATTCGAGCACTGGACTTATCATTACGAATGAAGCGTTAGTTCGTCACCGAAAGCTGTATTTGTTGAAATATACAAAGCCAGGGTTGCATGGTCAGCCCTGGCTTTTTCAATTGCACCTATTGGAGCCATCAGCTATCGACTAGAGCCATCAGCTATCGATTCGAGTCAATAGACAACCTCGCGGATAAAAACTAAGTGTCAGTAAATGAACTTGCCAATGAGGTTTTCGCGGCGCTCACCTGCTGTTTAATCGCCATCACTCGGATTTCCTTCAATACACTCGTCATGACTTTGGTCAGCGCAAATGCCAACATCAGCATAGGTATGACAAAGTGATGTTCACTAAATGTTACTGCGGCGTAGGCAAACAACATGAACACAAGCAAAACATCCCTGATTTGCCGATATTGGTAAACCCATTGATTCTTAGCATAATCGAATTTAATATCCAAATGCCCGAGAACCCATGGGAAATTGACTCGTATATGTCGCTGGTTAACTTCAAAATCTTCACCAAGATGGTGTAATGCTCGAATAATATGTTACATAACTTTATTTACTTATCAATGCCATACAGCTAAAGGTAAGTCGCATAGCACTATATCAACAGGGTGAATTGACAGCAAGTTCTCAGTATATGACGTTAACTCCGCTTGAGTGTTCGCCTCGGCTAACATGCAATGCGTTACCTTAACTCAAACACCGAAAATACTTCATTCTGGTCCACAAGAGTCACTCGATTGCGTCCCTGATGCTTGCTTTCATAGAGCGCTTTATCTGCAAGTTGTATCAGGTATTGCGGCTGACGCTCAGCATCAGGAATCAGAGCCACAACACCCGAACTCAGCGTCACGACTTGTTGTGGTGATTGATCTTCTATCCTTTTTTCCAAAATATGTTGTCGAATACGTTCCGCGATTTGACCTCCACTTTTGAGGCTGGTATTTGGCAGAATGATAATAAACTCTTCGCCACCATAGCGTGCACATATATCACTTGGGCGTAAGCAAAACTGCTGCAGACTCTTAGCGACTTCTTGAATACATACATCGCCTTGCTGGTGACCGTAGTGATCATTGAAATCTTTAAAATGATCAATATCGCACATAATCAAACACAAAGGTTGCTGCTCTCTTTTTGCCCGCAGCCATTCTGTCGCTAACGCCCCATCAAAATATGCACGGTTAAATAACCCTGTAAGGCCATCAATTCGATTTTGCTGCTCTAACTGTTGATTCGCTTTCTCCAACGCCAATGTACGCTCTCGAACTTGTTGCTCCAATCGCTGAGTAGCTTTCTGTTCATTGGTTAAAATTTGCTGCTGATACGCTAATGTTTCTGACTGCAGCAGTTTGATTCGGTATGCGAGTGCAAAAGAAAGTACGCTGAGTTCAACCAGCGATCCTGCTAGGTAGCCATAGCGACTAATCATGCCATAGGGAATAAACCCAATATTAACCCCAGCAATTAAAAACACGCCCAAAATGTACCAGCTAACCCCAAACACATAAATTCCGGAAAACTGTAGTCGCTGCTTATAACAATAGATCCCCACGGCTAATAGCAAGGAAGTACTCGGAACACCGAGCACGATAAGCCAGTAGTAATGATGAATATCTATCGCAATTGCCACGGCTGCAGCAAAGAACAACCCCACAAGCACTTGCAGCATTAAATCGGCAACCGGCACATTCTTTTTCGTTTTCAGTAATTCTCGTGTAAACAGCGTGAAAAAACCTAAAGCCAAGGCTGGCGAAGTATTCAGCATATATCTAAACGACTCGCTAGAGTGCACATGTAAGTCGAAGCCACTATAAATAAATGCAAAAACAAGAAAGCTCAAACCATGTAATACATAAAATGCATACAACTTTTCCCGCAACGATAGAAACAGACACATGTTGTATAGGATCAGAGATAATGCCGCACCAAAATAGAAAAAGTAGCCCGCGGTGTAGCGCTTTTCACTCGAGAGAAATGCCTCCGCCTGTTCAATCACTATCCCCATCGTTAACAAGTAGTAGTCCGAGTACATTTGTAAATACACGGTTCTCGTTTCATACGGTGCTAAATCAATTACAAAGCTCGGCAAACGACTTCTGAGCGAGCGATTCTCTAAAGGTTGCGAAAGGCCACTTTGCTCGGAATGCCAAGTCCCCTCCCTTTTATAGAATATATTTGCTTGGCTCATATACGCTTCGTCAAAACGCACGAATCGCTTTAAGTTAACAGGGGTGTCATTGACCAAGTTAATTGCAAACCAATGGTTCACGTCTGCTTTGGGAACAATAAAACGAGATGCAATGAGCCCCCAATTGGCTTGATCACTCGCAACGTCGTGAATACCGAGCTGTTTACTTGGATCTTTCAGATAAGCCAACGTGAAGTCTTTAAGCTGGTAATTTTTCGCGGCAACAAGATAGGTCGGGATCACTCTTGTTTGCTGGTTGGCATGAAGTTCGAAACTCAGCAAACAGAGAAAACCAACCCAAAGAATAAGTAGTTGTTTCCGCACCATCAATGCGCTCCCTGGCGTGAAGCCGGACCTGAATAGCGAGACTTTTAAATGCATGCCGTGTTGATTAACGTCAACATCAACACCACATACAGCACGTCGTACGAATGTGCTGTTCAGTATATGCGCCGACTTAAGATTCAACAAGTTATATGCATTATTTCAACAGCGCCGCGTGAAGCTGCGAATCACGATAAGCATTGAAAGTACTAGGGAAGTTTTGGCTAGACCGAAATGAAAAGAAGCTGCACATCGACAGCTCCTTAAAAAACAAATAACAATCAGGTGAGCAACCAACTAAATCACATAATCAATCGACAAGGTAATAAAGAGTACCAATCCAGCCCAGTTATTGTTTAAAAAGGCCTGAAAACATGGCGCGCGCTCTCGCCCAGAGATCAGCATTTGTTGATATAAAATAAAGCCTAAAAACGCAATGATGCCAAAGGCGTAGAGCATCCCTCGCTCTGCGACTAAGCCCGCAATAACAAAGCACATCAGTGCTGCAAATTGAAACAAAGCGATCATATGACGGTCGTATCGGCCAAACAAAATAGCGGTCGACTTAATGCCGATTTTGAGGTCATCTTCGCGATCAACCATGGCATACATGGTGTCGTAAGCAACCGTCCAGAACCAATTTGCAGCAAACAGCCACCAAGCTTCTGCCGGGACAGTTCCTGTTTGTGCTGCATATGCCATCGGAATCGACCAGCTCCAAACGATCCCCAAAAACATCTGAGGCATATTGGTAAAGCGCTTGGTAAACGGATAAATAACGGTGAGCGCAATCCCCACAAATGACAACTGAACCACGAGTGGGTTCAACATCAAAACTAGCCCAAAAGCAAACAGCCCCATGACCACAAATAAGGCTAATGCCTCTTTAGAGGATATTTCTCCTGCCGCTAAAGGCCTAGATTTCGTGCGCTCAACATGCGCATCTAAATTGCGATCGGCATAGTCGTTGATAACACAGCCACATGCACGCATCACCACCACACCAATGACGAAAATAACAAGGACTTTGATGTCAGGCATGCCACCAGCGGCAAGAACCAGTGCCATCATACAGGGCCACAAGAGTAGCAAAGTCCCAATCGGACGGTCTAAGCGAGTGAGACGTTTGTAAACGTCTATTTTTTCCTTCAAATTCACTATATTAGCTGCTCCTGAACCCGGTAAATCCTATCCATCTTTCAGCATTATGACTGAGGTCTAAAACTATTCAAGTTTAATCTTGCGCAAGCTCACAATTGATTTTAAACCGACTGTAATCGCGCATAGGTCACAACCAACCATTTACTTCCGAAATCATCAAAATTTACTTGAACTCTTGCCTGTGCACCGGCACCTTCATGGTTAGTAACCACACCTTCGCCAAACTTCGGGTGTTTCACTCTTTGCCTAACTTGAAAGCCCGTTTGATTGATACTGGCTGCAGAAGGTTGGCTGGCAAAACCACGAGAAAAACTCGGTGTAGTCACCTTTGCCTTCATGCGAATTTCATCTACATACTGTTCGGGAATTTCTTTAATAAACCGAGATGGACGTGCATAGTCTTCACGGCCATAAATACGCCGAGACTCAGCATAGGTAATATATAGTTTCTCCATCGCACGCGTCATACCCACATAGCACAATCGACGTTCTTCATCGAGCCGATCGCCTTCTTCCAGTGCCATTTTACTTGGGAAAATCCCTTCTTCGACGCCAGCCATAAAGACCATAGGAAACTCAAGTCCTTTTGCGGAATGTAAGGTCATGAGTTGCACCGCATCAGTAAACGCATCTGCTTGACCTTCTCCAGCTTCTAGCGCCGCATGGGACAAGAAGGCATTCAACTCGCCCATATCTTCTAGCTCTTCGGGGATTTCGAAACTGCGTGCTGCGGTAACGAGTTCTTCCAAGTTCTCAATTCGCGCTTGTGCCTTCTCTCCTTTTTCCGCTTCATACATCGCCTTTAAACCGGATTGAACAATGACTTGATCTGTCATGCGGTACAAAAGTTGGGACTCTGTGTCTTCTCGCATTCCCACAATCAAATCCATAAAACCACGCACTGCGTTCGCGGCTCGGCCACTCAGTACTTTCTCTTCCAGTAACCGCAAACACGCTTGCCATAACGTCATCTCTTGCTGCTTTGCTGTACTGCGTAATATTTCCAGCGTGCGACCGCCAATGCCACGAGCCGGCGTATTCACAATACGCTCAAACGCTGCGTCATCATCTCGATTCGCAATCAACCTCATGTACGCCATTGCATCTTTAATCTCTTGACGTTCGAAAAAGCGAAGGCCGCCATAAATCCGATAAGCCAAACCTTTATGCAACAACGCCTCTTCCAGTACTCGCGATTGTGCATTAGAGCGATACAGAATGGCGCAATCACTGAGACTTCCGCCCTTGTCATGCCACTCGTTAATTCGCCCCACAATAAACCGTGCTTCGTCCATTTCGTTAAAGGCACAATACACGGCAATGGGTTCACCATCTTTGTCATCGGTCCAAAGATCTTTACCCATGCGTCCGCTATTATTGGCGATTAAATCATTAGATGCTTTGAGAATATTGCCTGTCGAACGATAGTTTTGTTCTAATCGAACCGTGGTTGATCCCGGGAAATCTTTTAAGAAGCGGTGCAGGTTTTCTACTTGAGCACCACGCCAACCATAGATAGACTGATCATCATCACCGACAATCATCACGTTTGCGCTTTGACCCGCAAGCACTCTAATCCACGCATATTGTATTGCGTTGGTATCTTGAAACTCATCAACCAGTATGTGCTTGAAACGGTCTTGATAATGCTCCAGAACATGGGGTTTATTGAGCCAAAGTTCATGGGCACGCAGTAGGATTTCGGCAAAATCAACCAGGCCTGCGCGATCGCAGGCATCTTGGTAAACCTGGTAAATTTGCCTGAGGGTTTGCTCAATCGGGAACCCATGACTCTCTATGTGCTTCGGACGTAACCCTTGATCTTTTTTGCCATTGATATAAGCCTGTGCTTGTTTCGGTGGATATTGCTTATCATCCAAATTGAGGCTTTTTAGAATGCGTTTAATCAGCCGCAATTGATCATCGGAGTCAATAATCTGGAAATTTTGCGGCAAATTTGCGTCTTGGTAATGGGTACGAAGCAACCGGTGGGCTAAGCCATGAAAAGTACCAATCCACATGCGCCCCATATTGCTACCCACGACTTTTTCAACTCGCTCTCGCATTTCAGCTGCGGCTTTATTGGTAAACGTCACGGCTAAAATAGAATAAGGACTTTGTTGTTCGACCTGCATTAGCCACGCAATTCGATGGGTGAGAACTCGGGTTTTGCCACTACCGGCTCCCGCAAGCACTAACATACTCGATTGCGGCGCACCAACGGCTTCTCGTTGCTTGTCATTTAAGCCATCTAATAAAGTCGATACGTCCATTCTTGCCTCCAAAAAAATCGAGCAGGCAGTATAGCAAAAAGGCGTCCAAGAAAGGCGAGTAAATTAGTAGGCAAGCATGAAAATGCCGGAGCTTAAGAACTCCGGCAAACCACGAATCTAAATCGATGTAATGTGTTGAGGAACAGGTCGGTTAATAGACTCTTTTTAAACGATTCCATTCAGCCCAAAGCACCCCAACAATGAGGCCAACAAGGCTCAATCCAAAAATGAGATGATGACTAATATCTTCAAGCACAACCCCTAACGCGGTACCAACAAGCGCACCCATAATCACAGGGGATACTGCTAGTTTTAACCAGATTGCCAAACCTACTAATAAAGTTACTCGCTTGATCATAATACTCACCTCTCGTTCCCATGCTTGTCACAAGCAAAGGATATTAACAATTCATTTTCAACCTCAGCTTTGAAAGGATGTAAGCTAAACAACTCCTTTTTTTGAATCTACAATTCAATATAAGTCAGTCAGTTACACCCTGATTTAGTCATCTCTTAATTTAAAGGAATAACTAATGTGATTTCAGGCTAGACCTATTCGAGAAGCCTGTAAATCGTCCAGATCCGATTAATTAGATTATTTGCACGCTCTAGATCTCAATTTTTTCCATGCAAAAACACTAATGTTTTGCGGTTTTTATAAAACGTTCAAAAAACAGCCATTAACTTCACATTCAAGCAATTTTGCTTTGACCTGATCACAAAACACGCCAACGCAAAGTGATCGTGATCGTTTTAAAAATCAAGAATTAACAAAGAAATTAGTGTGACCATGCTCAACAACATGCGATGTCATTTGGCATAGCTTTCACCTAAAGATCCGGATTCTTAGAAAACACCACGGTATTTTTACACGGGTTTCACTCTTTTTTTATCCGGCAGGGAATAAAAACGAATTCAAAATATTGTGCTCTCCATGAAACAGTGGCGCTAAGCCAAAAAAATAGCCCTCGTAAGGAGGGCCTATTTTATAACTAGATTTTTAAACGTATTGGGTCACAACAAGCTATTTTTTCTCCTGCAGCCCAATACTATCCATCCAATGATCAAAGTCGACCATATTTCCAGGTAATACAACCTTTGAACCTTCAGCCAAACCGTCTAGCTGTTTTAGATATTGCTCACCAAGCTGCAACCGAACTACATTTTCACCGCCCGGTTTAGCAATCACCTCTGCGATGCGCTCGATGGACTCCGCGGTAGCCTTCGCAATAGTCAGGATCTCTTCCGCTTTACCTTCAGCTTCATTAATGCGCCGCTGCATTTCACCTTGAGAGAGGTTAATCATCTCTGTTTTATAACCTTCAGAGCGATTAATTTTACTTTGCTTGTCCCCTTCACTCTTGGCGAGTAATGCGCGGCGTTCGCGCTCTGCGTTGACCTGCATTTCCATGGCATTTTTCACCGTTTCCGGTGGTGTGATGTTCTTAATCTCATAACGGTGGACGCGAATCCCCCAAGTGAGACCGGCTTGATCCAGAACTTCAACCACTTTCGCGCTTATCAAATCTCGCTCTTCGAACGTGCGATCTAAATCCAGCGTTCCAATTACTGAACGCGTTGTCGTTTGCGCTAATTGAATGGCCGCGTAACGATAATCTGTCACACCATAACTGGCCTTGACTGGATCAACGACTGAGATATAGATAACGCCATCCACCTCGACATTGACTTCGTCACTGGAAAAACATTCTTGTGGCGGTACATCAATGGTCTCTTCTTTAAGATCATGGATATATGCAACTTTATCGATAAAGGGGATAAGCGCATGAAACCCAGCATCCAGCGTTGATTTATACTTTCCTAGACGCTCAACAATGTAGGCAGATTTGGTTGGTACCAAGCGAATGGACTGAAACAGCTTGATGATAAAAATGGCAAAGATAATTCCCCAAATTGCCATGACGATAAGATCTAATGAAATAACGACGCCTGCGATACTAATCATGCGCGACCTCCTTGTGGTGCTTTCACTGCACTTGTAACCTGCTCCATCCCTTCAAAGAAGCCTTCGAGCTTAGCCATTTCAGCTGGCACAACCGAAACATCCGAATTCTCAAGGATGCCACCAACTTGCTTAATGAACTGCTCTTTCAGCTGCATGTTCATTGCCGCATGCCCCCCTTCTTTTGACAGCGCGCCAGAAACAAGCAGCATGCCTTCTGCTTTTGCTCGGGCAATAATAGCAATTTCCTGTGCGGTACCCTGCGCTTCATTAATCCGTTTCCGCTTTTCACCTTCAGAGAGGTTAATCGCTTCTTGACGCTCACCTTCCGACATATTAATCATGGCGGCTTTCTCGGCATTGGCTAAGGTAATTTCAGCTCGCTTACTACGCTCAGCTTCCATCTGCTTTTCAAGCGTATGAATCACGTGACGTGAAGGCGTAATGTTCTTAATTTCATAACGCAGCACTTTAATTCCCCAAGGATCAGAGGCTTTGTCGATTTCACGCACAATCGATTCATTGAGGCTATCACGCTCAGAAAATGTCTGACTTAGGCTTAATTTACCAATTTCTGATCGCATTGTGGTTTGAGCGAGGTTCACTGCAGCTTTACGGTAATTTTCAATTCCATAACTTGCGAGACGACCATCCATGACTTTTAGATACACCAGTCCGTCCACTTCAAGCTGGGTATTATCTTTAGAGATACAGCTTTGTGGTGGTACATCTAGCACCTCTTCGCGGGTGTCATGGCGATAAGCAACACGGTCAAAAAATGGGATCAGAAAATGAAACCCTGGTTGCAACACTGTGCGAAATTTACCTAAACGCTCAATCACATTCACTTCACGCATAGGAACAATCAAAAGCAGTTTATATAAAATAAACAAGAAAATTAGAAATGCTATAGTAAATAGCAACATAGAGTCCTTCCTTAAAAAGTAGAATTAACAATCAGAAATGGGTTCAACAACCAAAGCGATATTTTCCCGACAAATCACTCTGACTTGGCTTCCAGCAACAATTTCACTGCCATCTCCAATCGCAGTCCAATCCGTCCCTTGAAACTCGATTCTGCCAGCTTGTTGCCCCGGCCCAATGGTTTGTTTAACGAGAGCGGTTTGATTGAAAAGATCGAGTTCTTCATCAGTGTTACCAACGTGCGAATCTCCGCCCACCAGCTTTTGTGTTACCTGGCGGAAACTCATCACGAGTGCAATAGAAGCAATAAACCAAAGTGTCAGCGCTTGTACCACGCCTTCTACAATATCAAGAGCAAGTGCGCCAGAAACAATAACCGCAGCTCCCCCTAATAAAATGATAATCCCACCAGGAATTACCAATTCAGCAAGCATCATCACAACACCCACAACTAACCAAATCACAATTGGATTTGAAAATGCCATATTGCCTCCTAGCATGCATGGCTAACTTGTCCCTAATATAACAGCTATTCTCGGCAATATCGACATAATATGTCATGATGTTCACCTCTACCGATTGAACTAAATTTCTACGATTCGTTCAATCAACAATCGCCAAATGGCTATTTTACCGCCGTAATTTAGACATTGCTCACATTACGTCGTCAATGCATCGCGCCTACAGCAAAAATATTACTGAACGATGATAAATACTTTGAGTCTTGCAGTGATTTTCCCTATATTGCCCCCACTTTATGTTGCTACAACGAACAATCCACACTCACCGATACTCAACAGGAAGAGTAGTTGCCGTTGAAAGTGGCATTGCCTCTGCGATGTAAGTCCCCTACAAATATTAATAATTATGCCAAATAGAAAATAATCGACTTGGCAAACTGAAAGGTAAATATGATGAAAAAGGCATGCCTAGGCTTAGCTTTATTAGTATCGCAACCAGTTTTGGCTGACGATTTGGTCCAATGGTGGGACGCTAGCGTGACTGTATTACACGGTGATGACTATGATCTTGCTCCTTCACATCGCCAAACAACGGTTACAGTTGAAACTGCTGGCGCTTGGAAATATGGCGACTGGTTCGCATTCCAAGACTTCATCACTTTTAATGGTGCTGATAGCTCTACTACTTATGGTGAAATCTCTCCACGTTTCAGCGCTGGTAAGATCTTAGGTAAAGACTTAAGTTTTGGTCCAGTGACCGACGTATCTCTAGCGCTAACTTATGAAGAAGGTGAAGGCCCAGTAGAGAGCTTCCTTTACGGTGTGGGTCTTGATCTAAAAGTTCCAGGCTTTACTTACTTCAGCCTAAACACTTACAAGCGTGATCCAATTAGCTCTGGCAACAATAGCGATGGCTGGCAGTTGACTCCGGTGTACCGTTTTGACATACCAGTTGGCGATGCCAACATTGTCATCGATGGTTACATTGATTGGGTATTCTCAGCGGACAAAGCTGGCTACGAAGAGAACATTCACTTCAATCCACAAGTCAAATACGATCTTGGTAAGTCACTTATGGGTGAAGCAAAGAGCAACAAGCTTTTTGTTGGTTTCGAGTATGACTACTGGAAAAACAAGTACGGCGTGAAAAACGTTGACCAAAGCACATACTCTATCATTGCTCAATACCACTTCTAAAATGGGTCAACAGCATATAGTGCTTTGATTTGAGCATTAAAAAAGGCGCCGTCGGCGCCTTTTTTATGCCATCACCACCCTTTAATCGAGCAGTTTTTTCGCAGCAGCAACCACAATAGATACTGCACTAGTTTCTGTTTGCTTCATTGTTGCTTCATCTGGGATCTCTTGCTGAGTACGATTAACGATCACCCCTGCAACACATGCTGCGCGCCAACCTTGAGTGGCACACATTGCAAATAGCGTTGCAGACTCCATTTCGTAGTTCAATACCCCCATATCTTGCCACTCTTTCATCGAACCCACAAAGCGGCTGGTGATACGCCCAGAAACGGTATCGTAACGTTCTTGACCAGGATAGAAAGTGTCTGAAGATGCTGTAATTCCCACATGAGGCTCCACACCAGCATCACGACAAGCTGCAACCATCGCTGTGGTACATTCAAAGTTAGAAGCCGCAGGGAATTCAAGTGGAGCAAAGTGCAAACTGGCACCATCAAGACGAACTGACGCTTGTGTTACAATCACATCACCCACATTCACATGTGGTTGGATTGCACCAGTGGTACCGACGCGAAGAAATGTTGATACACCAAGCTGTGCAAGCTCTTCCACTGCAATAGAAGTAGATGGGCCACCAATACCTGTTGAACATACCACAACGGACTTGCCATCAATTTCGGCTAAGTAAGTCGTGTATTCACGGTGGCTAGCAAGAAAAGTTGCATTATCCATCAACTCAGCAATTTTTTTAACGCGCTCAGGATCGCCAGGTACAATCGCTAACGTCGCGCCTTTAAGCATCTCTTTGGTCAGGCCCAAGTGAAATACATCAGACATTGTGAAAACCCCTTTCAATTTTTGTAATTAAATTCTAATAAATGCGACTTTAACCTAGAAAGGCACAAGATAAGGTTAGCTAGATCACATTTTGATTCACTTTTATCCAGCCAGAGCTGTAATGTAGTTACCAAAATTCCTCTGTCATTGCATAATTATTGTTCAGTCTTAACTTCACTTCCCCAAAACAACACAAAGTCAGAAATTAGCGGTAAGCTGCCAACAGCAACGCGCCTAATACAATTCACACAATCAGGGTAAACATGATTCGTTTCATGCTCTCACAAACAGATAATTCCCTTTGCTCGCCCAAGAGCACAGAACAAGATCTCGCTCACATTCTGCTCAGTTAAATCACGGTAACTTGAAGTTGTGACCTTATCTAAAACTGCAAAAAAGGACGACGCCTATGTTCCCAGAGTACAGAGAGTTAATTACAAACCTTAAAGGCAAAGATGCACACTTCCAAAGAAAGTTTGATGAGCACAATCGTTTGGATGAAGACATCAAAGAACTAGAGAAAAGCAATGCGAGTGACTACACATCTGAAGTAAAAGAACTCAAATTGAAGAAGTTACACTTAAAAGAAGAAATCCATCAAATTCTAAAATCTCACGAATAACTTTTAATTAAAGCCATTCGCTGGGCAGCGAATTGAGTTTGCCAACACCCATTATTGGGGCGCAACTCATCGCTGCACCCTCTTTAAAACACTATAGCCTTGTTGCTAACGCTTTCACCAATAACTCTGGTTTATCAAACAGTTTTACTTGCTTCACTGTTAAACCATCTAAAAGAATTAAAGTCGCCTTTTCCGCTTCTCCAGGTAAAGCTGCTGTTTTTTCACCTGCGCGGTCTAATCCCACGGAAAAATCAAAATCCTGCATTTTGGGGATCGCGACAAATTTAGCCACGAGCAAAGGCATTTGATGGATATCGGCAACGTAAACGACACGATTGGTCAACTCACCCTGCGGAAACTTCTCTAATGCTTGCTGCACCACCTTGCCACCTTCCATATCGCGGCTAAACAGCAACATGTGTGTCTTCTCATCAATTACCAACTCATTGCCAAATTGATCGTCAATCACCGTTGGAATTAGTACATCTCCTTCACGGTAAGTATCAGCCTGGACAAAGTTCGCAACGACGAGGCAAAACACGGCAATCCAATGTTTCATTCGATACCCTCTGCGAATCCTTCATTATTTTCAGGATACATGGGTCGAGAAGCGAACTCAGCGTCCAATGCTGGTTTTCATGAGCTTGCTCACGATTCGGCCACTTTTCCATGTGCTAGGGATCAGGTTTAATTAGTGCAAATCAATAGCACTTTGCCAACAAAATGTATTCAAACTCAAGTGAATTCAGTAAGCTATCGATATATCTCGCCAAATATGGACATTGCAATGTTACAACCCAATTTAAAACAAGAACTTGAGCAGCTTCAGGGAATATACGATCTCATTACTGAATTCCTTGTGAAATACAGCTTTCAACTCATTGGCGCCATTCTGATTTTTTTAGCGGGTTTATGGGTTGCAAACAAGGTCGCCAAAATCGTCGCCAAACAGTTCAAGAAGCATGAAATTGACATCACCCTTAGCAACTTCATCACCAATCTCGTAAAAATCAGTATCATCGTGATGGTCGCAATCATTGCACTAGGCAAGGTAGGGATTAGTGTAACCCCAATGGTGGCGGCAATTGGTGCGGCATCTCTAGGCGCCGGGTTGGCATTACAAGGGATGCTGTCAAACTACGCAGCCGGAATTACCATTATTGTGACGAGACCGTTTATCGTGGGGAATACGATTAGCGTACAGGGCGTCACAGGCGTAGTTAAAGATATTCACTTGGGTTTAACGCTACTGACCAATGAAGAAGGGGAAGTCATTAGCATTCCAAATAAACATATCGTTGGCGAAATTATTCACAATTCACATGCAAACAAACTGGTTGAGAATCACTTCAATATTCAATACAGCATGGATCCCAATCACGCCATTGACGTCATCCGCACTGTTTTCAACAATCCACAAGAAGCCACAGTTACCAATCCGCAAATTGGCATTAATGGGTTTAATCATTCTGGCATTGAAATTGGCGTGCGCTATTGGGTGCCGACTGAGCAATATTACCAGTCAAAGTTTCACATCAACCTAGCGCTGCACCGCGCATTAACCGACGCAAAGATTGATATTGCTTGCCCAATACGTGAAGTTCATGTGCAAACTGTTGAGCACGGCAAAAACTAAAGCCTTCTTGTTCCTCTGGCGAAGGGGCTATAAACCCCTTTGCCACTCTTCACGCAACGGTATACTTTGTGGTTGAGCCATCGCTTGTTCGACTTGATTAACGAGCCGCGCTTTATCTCGTCCCAATATTCCTTTCAGGACCAAATAATTTGAAGCATGGTCGGATCGGAATATGGTTTTATCTAGTTCCAGCGCACTCAATAGGTCGTGCATCTCACGAAAAAGCCCTTGTTGATCAGGCAAAACAAACTGACCATCGAAAGCTTCATCCATTCGCACTTTTCCCAAAGGCAAAGTGACAACCAAGGTAGATAAATACTCTGGCTGTGCTGCATTCATCAATTTTGCCGAGTTGACGGCATGCTGCTTTGATAGCGCAGTGCCGCCCAATCCATTTAAGATCATCACCGATGACTTAATATTCGCGGTCTTGAGTTTTTGTAAAGCCGCCAAAGATGTAGCAAAAGTTTCACCTTTTTGAACCCGAAGCAACACGTCATCATCACCACTTTCGCAGCCAACATACACTAACGTTAGCCCAAGCGATCTCAGCCGAGCTAGTTGCTCGGGAGTTTTGTTGTTTAAATTTCTTGGGAGACAATAGCAACTAATGCGCTGAACTTGTGGCAACAACGAGCGGATCAGCATACATATCGCTTCTAGCCGAGCAAATGGCAACGTCATTGCATCTCCATCGGCTAAGAATACTCGCTGCACAATAGCCCCTGAAGCAGCGATCGCTCGAATTTCTTGTTCGATCTTTTCTATCTTCTGTGCGCGATACTTTTTCTGGGGCTGGGTATACATGTCACAAAAGGTACATTGGTTCCAGCTGCACCCATTGGTGACTTGTAGGATTAGAGATTTCCATTCTGATGGCGGGCGAAATACCGGCTCAATGTATTTGATCAATTTATCAACCCCTTATAAAACAGGTAAAAAATACTCAGCATATGGCTTTTAACAAACATAAACTTGAGCTAGCTCAAACTTTAGAATTACGCAATTTGCTACATTTTTAACACAGTTAAATACTGTATCAGCATTAAAAGCGTGATAAGTTACCGATTACGCGAATAAATATTCAAATAGCGAACACATAACTATGTCATACATAGCACAACAAGTAAGTGAAAGGCGAGGGACTGCGCTGCATCATAACGTTCATTGGCAAGCCATGAACGCTGAGCAAAAAATGGCCCTATATAACCTTCACCCTTATGGCTATAGGTTATTATTTGTCCGTCAATTAGAGTCTGGACCGCTGGCAATTGTTGCCCAGCAAAATGATATTGCCACCATTACAGAAGATGGTGATATCGACTATCAACCCGAGATCCAGATTCGTCACTAGCGATCCACAGGATCGTCACGAAGAAGCGCGTTCATCACGCGCTTTTTTGTTGCCGAAGATTTGCAACGCTTTAGTTAAGCCGCATATCTAGATGTGGAATACCGTCTTCTAAATAAACTTCCGATACGGCTTCAAATCCAAGTTGTTGATAGAAACCGCTCAAATATTCTTGAGCACCTATTTGAATGCCTTGTGTTGGCCAGTGCGCTTTGGTCGTCTCAATAGACTTGAGCATGAGCTGCTTAGCAACGCCTTTATTTCGAAATTCAGCAGCGACAGCGACTCGCCCGATGCTCGCTTGCAAATAACTCACTCCTGGCGGAATAATGCGCGCGTATCCACAAAGTTGCTCCTCTTCAAATGCGAGTAGGTGCATGGTTTGTGGATGACGATCTTTTTCATCAAGTTCTGCATACGCGCAATCTTGCTCGACAACAAATACATTTACACGAAGCTTCAGTAGCTCATAGAGCTGATCGACACTTAATTCCGCAAAAGATAATAGTTGCCAGTTCACGTGATGCCCCACCCGTTCGATGCCATAAAAAATACCTCGTTATACAAATGAGCCTTAATAATTCTGCAGCCAAGTCGACATTCCACTATTCAGCTCGCGTTAATATTGTCTGACCTAAACTAAAAATCAACAAATTAAGCAATCGAATGTAGGATACCAAAGACGTGCAGTAATGGTATCGACGCCAAACAAAAAGAGTTATTACGACTCTAGGAGAAGCACGATGAAAAAATTACTTATCGTTGGATTAGTCAGTCTATTTTCTATGTCTGTATCTGCTGCTGATATTGAAGCTGGTAAAGCCAAAGCAGCGGTGTGCGCAGCATGTCATGGGGCCGATGGTATTTCAATGATCCCTATGTACCCCAACCTCAAGGGACAAAAAGCGCAGTATGTAGAGAAGCAGCTGAAAGCATTTAAAGACGGTAGTCGCGCCGATGCGATCATGGCACCGATGGCAGCCCCCTTAAGTGATGCAGACATAGCGAATCTTGCCGCTTATTATGAGAGCTTGAAATAAGGTCAACGCCTTTAACTTGAACCAGAGCTGTCAGCTAGAGAAAAACAGGCTTGTATATGCGCTTTTTAATTTGGCAATGATTAACATCTTTACCAATTCAGCGTAAGCTGAAGCCATTAAAGTGATCGGAGAACATTCATGAGCAGGTTTTTATGTACCGCAATAGCAATTTTGGCCCTAGCTTTGGGGGTAGGATTTACCCCCTACGCTGACGCAAGTGATGATTATCAAGCCGCACTTAAAAAATTTCGCTCTGCCAGCCAAACGCAAAAGTTTTTTAACAATGCCTATGGCTATGCGCTTTTTCCTACCATTGGCAAAGGTGGTATTGGCATTGGCGCGGCTTACGGGAAAGGGCGTGTATACAAGCGCGGCACTTATACCGGAGACACAACGGTCACCCAAGTCTCCATCGGCTTTCAGTTAGGCGGCCAAGCCTATAGCGAAATTATTTTCTTTAAGAATGCACAAGCTTATAACGAGTTCACCAGCGGAACCTTCGAGTTTGGCGCACAAGCTTCTGCAGTAGCCATTACGTTAGGTGCCAATGCCCAGGCAGGGTCAACCGGTAACTCTGCCGGAGCAGGTAACCATGCTGATGATTCAAGTAATGCAGCACTCGGAGCGTACATTAACAACATGGCTGTCTTTACATTGGCCAAGGGCGGCTTAATGTATGAAGCGGCACTCGCAGGACAATCGTTTACCTTCGAAGACCGTTAGTCTTTATCTCTGAACAGCATCATATAAAAAAGCGCCTTTATGGCGCTTTTTTATATGGGTTGCTCCTAAACTGCCATACCGCTTTTATCGGGCATATTTAGAGGGTGTCGCCCAGCCTTTTTTTGACTTCGCTTTGGACTGTGGTTTTGGCTTTGACTGAGATTTCGTGCCGTTCCCCGTCAACTCTTGCGTTTTGTTTCCAGCTGCGTTTGGTTTATTCTTTGCGCCTTGTTTGCGCTTAGTACCCGCTTTATCGTGTTGAAACTGATTATCAGAGAAACGAGTTAAGCCTTGTTTGCCCCGATTTGCAGCTCCCTTGTTCGAGCCACC
Source organism: Shewanella gelidii (assembly GCF_014647855.1). GTDB lineage: Bacteria > Pseudomonadota > Gammaproteobacteria > Enterobacterales > Shewanellaceae > Shewanella > Shewanella gelidii. The sequence continues at coordinate 505,633 of NZ_BMPZ01000003.1, forward strand.
TTTTTGGCTCGCGAGCCGCTTAGCTCTTCCTTCTGGTGGCACCAAACACTCTGGTTTATTGCCGATTAAATACTCTTTCCCCATTTCTATCAGTGCCTCACGGATCATCGGCCAGCCAGCAGGGTCGTGGTAACGTAGCAACGCCTTATGCAATTTCCTTTGCCGACCTTTCTTTGGCACTGTAACTTCCTCACTGCCATGCTTCACGTTCTTCAGTGAGTTCAAACCGGTGTGATAGATTGTCGTGGCATTTGCCATCGGAGACGGGTAAAAGTTTTGCACCTGATCAAGCTTAAACTTTTCGCTTTTCAGCCATAAAGCAAGATTCACCATATCTTCATTGGTCGTCCCAGGATGTGCAGAGATAAAATATGGAATGAGGTACTGTTTCTTTCCAGCCTCTTGAGAGTACATATCAAACAACTCTTTAAACTTATCATAGCTGCCCATACCGGGCTTCATCATCTTACTCAGCGGCCCTTCTTCTGTATGTTCAGGGGCAATTTTTAAATACCCCCCTACGTGATATTTTGCCAGCTCTTTTACATAGCGTGGATCTTCAATTGCCAAGTCATAGCGCACACCTGATGCAATCAAAATTTTCTTAATGCCGGGAATATCACGCGCGGTACGGTATAAATCTATCGTAGCTTTATGATCGGTATCTAAATGCCCACATATCGACGGAAAAACACAAGATAAACGACGGCAAGTTTTTTCAGCCTTTACGCTCGAGCACCCCAAGCGGTACATGTTGGCCGTGGGTCCACCCAGATCTGAAATCACACCGGTAAAACCCGGTACTTTATCGCGAATATCCTCAATCTCTTTCACAATAGATTCTTGCGAACGACTTTGAATGATTCGCCCTTCATGCTCTGTAATCGAACAAAATGAACAACCACCAAAACAGCCCCTCATAATGTTTACCGAGGTTTTAATCATGTCGTACGCAGGAATTTTTGCCTTTCCGTACACTGGGTGCGGAACACGTTGATAGGGCAAACCAAAAACTTGGTCCATCTCTTCTGTCGAGAGTGGCCAAGCAGGTGGATTTACCCACACACCACGGTCGGTATGGGGCTGAAATAAGGCACGGGCACAACCTGGATTGGTCTCTTGATGCAGGATTCGTGATGCGTGCGCATACAGATACTTGTCGGCCGCAACTTTATCGTAGGCGGGCAACAATACGTAAGTTTTCTCCCAAGGTTTTGGCTTCGGCGGCTGCACACTGATGGCTTGAGGAGCTTCGCTATCAAACACTTTGACATCACTGGGGCCTGACAAATCACGGCAACCAACATCGTCTGCACCATAAGGATTTGGGATTGGATCAATTTTATGGAGCTGGTCAATCTTGCGCGAGTCCATTCCTCGCCATTCAGGCAATGGCTCTTTACGGATCACGGCGGTGCCACGTACATCATGTAATGTACTGACATGTTCTCCAGCTGCCAGACGATGTGCAACTTCAACTAACGGCCGTTCTGCATTGCCATACATTAAAATATCAGCTTTGGCATCAAATATAACAGAGCGCCTAACTTTGTCAGACCAATAGTCGTAATGGGCAATCCGTCTCAAACTTGCTTCGATCCCACCAATAACAACAGGGATCTCTTTGAATGCTTCTTTACAACGTTGGGTATATACCGTGACAGCGCGATCAGGTCGTTTTCCGCCTTCATTGTTCGGCGTATACGCATCATCATGACGCATGCGACGTTCAGCGGTATAGCGGTTAATCATTGAATCCATATTGCCGGCGGTTACCCCAAAAAACAGGTTCGGCCGTCCAAGTTTCATGAAATCCTTTTTAGTTGACCAATCTGGCTGCGAGATAATTCCCACTCGAAACCCTTGCGCCTCTAGCACGCGACCAATCACAGCCATACCAAAGCTGGGATGATCAACATATGCATCGCCAGTAACCAAAATCACATCGCAGCTATCCCAGCCTAGTTTGTCCATCTCTTTGCGAGACATCGGCAAAAATGGCGAAGTGCCGAAGCTCTCGGCCCAAAACTTAGGATATTTAAAGAGGGTTGACTCGACTTGCATGCAATCTGACCTACTAGCTTTTCTATCGATGGATGTGTTTCGATAATTAATGTACCGATGAGCAAATCACGCTTCGTTATTTGCTCATTTCTTTACCGGACGCGGAGTATAGCAGGCAAAAGCACTCAAGTGTGACTAAAAAACAGCCAGCGCATCAATAATCCGCGCTCACCTAGCACAACATATCGAGCTACAAGGTCAAGAACAATCCGATATTTACCAAGACCAAAACCAATATCACCAGCCAAGTTGCCAACGTGCCGCTCGCTCGCCCAAAGTGGTAACCGCCTTCTCCTTGTACCAAACCGATTGCGTGCAACACCCTAGCCACAATCCAAATCAGCCCAAGGCTATGTAACCAAAAATGCCCGAGACCATTTGCCTCCGCCGTTGCCAACAATAGGAGCACGATTGCAGTATTCTCAAGTAAGTTACCATGTGCCCGGTTAGCGATTTTTAACTGCATATTCCCGCCATCACCGACACCAATCTTAAAGCGGCGACGCATTTTCACCACATTGAATGTCAAAGCAAGTATAAGTAATGCCGTTAAACTGCCGTAAAAACCCGTGACTACCAGAACCATTCATCGTCCTTCATATACATTTGGTGATTAATTCAGCATACTTGGAATTGACTCTCACGCCAACTACACCCACAAAATCGAATATTTCGCTGTTATTTTGGTTAAAACTCAAGCCAATCTGATATAAGATGCGCGCGTCCAATATCGTGTTATTTGCAAACTAGAGCTTACCCATTTGAACACTCCAGAGTTTTTAGAAAAAAGACGTTTTATTATTCGGCTTGGCAAGGCATTGCATAAGTTCGGCACGCCAGCTTACCGCCTCGAAGCCCACCTCAAAGCTGTGTCTGATTTTCTTGAAATCGATGGTTACTTTCTTATCTCTCCTACCGCGATGACATTTGTGCTGCAACACGATGAGGATCAGCAGCATAACCATGTGGCGCGGGTTAAGCCTGGGGAGCTTGATCTAGGCTCACTTGCACGAACAGATGAACTTGTTGAAGAGCTCGTGTCAGGTAAGCGCAGCTTGACGGAAGCACTAAATCGACTAGAAGAGATCGCAAACAAACCGGCACCTTACAGCACTTGGTCGACCTTTCTGTCTTTTGGCACAACTGCGGGTGCCTTTGCCATGCTAATGGGCATTGGTTGGAATAACGTTCTCTGGTCGACCTTACTCGGTTTAATGGTTTTTGGTCTGGTATATCGAGCTGAGCATTCCAAACGCTTAACAGAGACATTAGAACCACTGTCCGCAATTCTATGCGCAATCGTCGCTTGTGGGATTGCGCAATTTGATCCCAGCATCAATATTCCCGTTGTCATCCTTTCAGGCATCATCGTATTTATACCAGGCCTTGCGTTAACCCTTGGGCTTTCAGAACTTGCAGCGAGGGACTTAATATCGGGCACTGCTCGAATTATGGACGCCATGATGTCGCTATTTAAGCTCTATTTCGGCGCCATATTAGGTATGGTGCTTGGCCGCGCACTATTTGGCGAAACCACCTATGTTGAACCAGCTCTGATTCCACAATGGGCTATTTGGCTAGCCGTACCGATCCTATCAATGACCCTTGTTGTGATTTTTAAAGCGCGACCTCAGGATTCACCCTGGGGTATTTTGGCAGGGATCGTGGCTTTCTTTTCTTCGCTACTCGCTGCGCGTTATTTCGATCCGTCTATTGGCATTTTCTTTGGGGCGTTAGCCGTTGGTATCTATGCCAACCTTTTCTCAAGGTGGATGAAAGCACCGGCATCGATTGCGCTGCTACAAGGCTTGGTAATTCTGGTTCCGGGCAGTAAAGCGTATATCGGTCTAAATGTATTGATTGTAGGTGAAACCATGCTCAATCAGTCTCATATTGGCGCACAAGTATTCTTAATTTTTATGTCACTGGTCGCTGGGTTAATATTTGCTAACGTTGTTGTACCACCGAAAAAAACGCTGTAAGACCAATATTATGCCGCAGCCCTGATGTAGTATGGGCTTGCGGATCCTCTACCTGAATTTCAAACCAATCAGAACATTCAATTTACTTGAATTCCCTTGACTTCACTCCAAATTCCAACTGTTATAAAGCAAGCACTATGTTTTCTTTATCGAGCCGTTATCACAATTAAGTGACTAGAAAGGAGTGAATTTATGCTATCAATAAAACCACTCTTTTTCACTGTGCTGCTCTCATTTACACCACAGGTCGCAAGTGCAACCGACCCAAAAATCCCAGTCACAAGTCAAACCTTGGAGCAACCGAAAAAGGTCGCCAGAATTGTTGTGATTAGCCACCCAATCTTTGATGAGTCAGCACCCAACGCATTCTTTCTACACCACTGGGCAAACTACTTACACATCAACACCAAAGAGTCGACAATACTCGACTTACTCAGCTTTGGCGCTCATGATGAAATTGATCAAGATGACTTGGAAGAAGCACAACGATTACTGCGTGCTGAGCCATTTTTAAGAGACGCAAAGATTAGTTTTGCCCACCAAGATCCAAATGCCGATATCAAAGAAGACGGAGAAGTCGTGATTGTCGAGACTTGGGATAATTGGTCTTTACTCCCGACCATGAGTGTTGGTCGAAGTGGTGGCGAAAGCAAATTCTCAGCCGGTATCAAAGAGGACAACCTACTGGGACTGGGCATTAAAACCCGCATTAAATACTCCTCCGACGATGATCGGACCGGCTACAAATTTGCGGTAAAAGCACCGTTAAAATGGATCAAACATGCCACGCTCGGCTTCAGTTTTTACGATAACAGCGATGGGCAGTCCTCACAGATGCGTTTTGTAAAGCCCTTCTACACTTTGAATGGTGAGCACATGTATCAATCGTCTTTTGCACACACCAAACAAGTGGATACATTGCGGCAAAATGGTCGTGATGTGAATGAGTTTCACCACGATATAGAATATCTAAACTTTGCTTATGGTTGGCGACTCCACCACGATAAGCAGGTCACTAAACGTATCATGGTCGGTGCAACACAAGATCATCATTCATTTAGACATACCGGCGAATTCACCCAAGAACCACTTCCTCAAGATCGAGAATTCACCTATCCGTGGGTTAGCTATCAACACATCGAAGATGATTATCATGTTTTGACCAATGTTAACCTCATCAACTACAACGAAGATTTCAATTTAGGCTGGCAATACCAAATTAAAGTAGGAGTGGAAACCAAAGACCGTCATGATGACCTTGGCTACCACCTCAATTTCGATGTTACTAAAGGCTATAAGTTTGCCAACCAACTGGCCTTACTTTCATTTGATGCCAAAGCGACGCTCGGTACAACGCAAGCTGACTTCTATCAGGCAAACTTACAAGCAGAATACTTTTACAAAATTAACCCACGCTGGACGGCTTATGCCAAAACAAGAGTAAGCTCATCTCAGAACAACTATCTAGATCGACCATTTACCCTCGGGGATGAAACCGGTGTCAGGGGATATCCAAATGACTATCAATATGGGGATCAGCAATGGTTAGTCACCGCTGAGGTCCGTAACTATCCTAACATTAACCTTTATCAACTTGCTGAGTTAGGCTGGGCTGCCTTTATTGATATCGGGCATGCCTATGGCTGCGCAGACGCCGGAAACGAAGAAAGTGGTGTCTTAGGCAGTATTGGCATAGGCGCCAGGCTCTACTCATCTCGCTCTAGCTACGGTAATGTCGCCCATATCGACTTGACCCTTCCTTTTACATCAGGGGAAGAAGTAAATGACTGGGAATGGCGCTTTGTTGTAAAGCGAAAATTCTAAACGCTGTTGCACTTCTCTTGCAGTAACCATTCATAAAATGAAACCTGAATTCGATAATTCAACTCTATCACTCGCTGTAACCCAAAGGTTTTGATATAAGCGTTGCTTCCTATCGAATACTAAAAGCAGTTCATCACATGTTCAAATTAACGCTGAGTAGCGCCAAGATAGACTTGTTTACATGACATTGTAAACGCCAAGGACTTCCACGGCGCACAAATAATATAATGTTTAGGTGTCCCTGACCGATAATTTTTCAGGCATTAAACGCAAAAAAGCCACCTATTCAGGTGGCTTTTCTACATAAATTGGCGCTTGGAAATGAAGCTCTATGGTTTCCAAACAAATTCTATAATGTGGTGCTGATACCCAGAATCGAACTGGGGACCTCATCCTTACCAAGGATGCGCTCTACCGACTGAGCCATATCAGCTTAAGTCTTCTCGTATATCCCTGTCTTACGCTTTCTGCAGGTTATACTTTAATTAGGCGCCTGGAAATGAAGCTCTATGGTTTCCAGACAAATTCTTTTATCTACCATCTAACTCGATTAAACAGTAAATAATAATTCGGAAAGCTGTTCTCACTTTAATCAAGTGCTTCATATTCATACTAAGTTATAGCAACCAACCACTACCATCGCTGGTAAAACCCATCAGGGTTGTATGGTTAAGCC